>NZ_JARESY010000002.1:0-3808221 GCF_046025895.1 Paraburkholderia sp. RL17-337-BIB-A
ATGGCCACGAAGCGCGCGAAGAAGACCGATGTAGTCAGCCCGAGCTCAGCCGAATTGCGCAAGGCCGTCGAGGCGATTGCGATTCAGCCCAAGAGCGGCAAGATCACGCTCCTCACCCGCAAGCTATTCAACGTGCTGCTCGCGGTTGCTCAGCAAGCGGACGAGTCCGGTGACACTTATCGGGCCCTGCTGTCGGACATCGTCGCCAATTCGGCGTTCGATTCGAACGACACGGCGCTCGTCAAGGAGCATCTGCGGCGCATGGTGTCGGTGCAGGTTGAATGGAGCACGGGCACGTCCAGTCAGAAGCCGGGCCGTAAGTGGGGTATTTCCACGCTGATTGCCGACGCGGAAATTCTCGAAGACCCTACTACCCGCCGCGTCTGGGTGGAGTTCTCGTTTGCGCCGAAGATCAAGAAGAAGCTGCTTGATCCGGTTCAGTACGCGCGCCTGAGTCTGCAGTTCCAAAGCCAGTTGCGCAGTAGCGCGGGTCTCGCACTTTACGAGATTTGCGTTCGCTATCTGACCAACCCGAGCCATCTTACGATGCGGGAAACATGGGAATGGTGGCGTCCTATCCTCTCCGGCACACCGGATACGGAAGCGGGCGACGAGGCGAAACGCGAGTACAAGTACTTCAAACGTGATTATCTGCGCCCGGCCATCGCCGAGGTGAATGCTGTCACCAACATCTTCGTCGAGTTGATCGAGCACCGGGAAGGGCGGCGTGTCGCCGAGATCCAGTTCCGTGTGACCGAGCGCAAGCAACCCATGCTTGCACTCGACGAACACCCGAACGTGTTCGACAGCACACTGGTCGACCGGATGGTGAAGATCGGCATTCCGCTGAAGGAAGCGCAAACGCTGTACGCCGATAGTGAGGAAAACCGGATTCGCGCAGCGCTGCAAATGACCGAGCAACGCATGCGCAGCACGTCGTTGCCGGCTGTGCGCAGCGCGCCCGCGCTGTTCAAGGATGCGTTGAAGAAAGGCTATGCGCCGCCGGTCGAAGCGCTGCCGTCCGGCAGCGGTGGTAAGGCCGCCGTGGCGGCGCCGGCGGACGATCTGAAAGCACGTCTGCTCGGCGAGTACTCGGCGTATCGCCGTAAGGAAGCGCGCGAGCTTTACGACGAGCAAGGTGAGTCCGAGCGGGAGATCGCGCGGAAGTCGTTTGAGGAAGATCAGCTGCCGGATCTCGGCACTCACATGCGAGATGATTGGCGCCGTCGTGGGCTGGATTCGAAGATCGTTGAAACGGCGTTCTTCGATTGGCTGGCTCGCAAAACATGGGGCGAACCCACCGATGGCGACTTGCTCGCCTTCACGCTGAGCCAATCGCGCGCGGCATAATTGTCAAGAAAAACGGCGGCCACTCTCGTGCGCCGCCGACTCTTTCCGCCTGATACTTTCCCTGCTGTTACTTCAGCATCTTTTCAATCTGTCGAAGAATGTCGTCACGCTTTTCGCGCGTGAGGCCCTTCAGGCGCAGTTCGATTCGATCGTCGCCGTACGATTTCAGATCACCTACTGCGACACCGCCGAGCTTGATTTCCAGACGCTGCGCATAGCGCTGCCGTCCCACCGGCTTGGTGCTTTCCTGTGCGCTTGCTCTGCCCTTCACAATGTCCGCGACCTGTCGCGTGCTCAGGTCGTCCGAGAGAATTTTGTTGATCAGGCGCAGCGTCGCCTCAGCGCCGCGGGCGGTGTGATAACGGCCCACCTGATAGGCCATGTTCGAGCCGAAGCGGTCGGGTCTCGCGACCATCTCATGCATCACCGCCTCGGGAAGCTTCGCAATCGACAAGGCGACCGCGACGGTCGACTCGTCTAGCCCGAGATGTTCGGCGAGCTCCTTCTGGCTCTGGAAATGTCGATCGTCGAGAAAGCGTTTCCAGACGACGGCGTTGTCGAACACCGTCTGCGAATCGCGCTGGACGTTGAGGTCGTAGCCGAGCTTATAGCTTTGGATGCCGATCGGCAGATCGATGACGGTCGCCTTCACCGTTTCGTTGTTGGCTTCCTTCAGCGCTCGCACACGCCGGCCACCGTCGCTGACGAAGTAGGTGCCGGGATTGTCGTAATCGGGAATGACGTGAATCGCTTGCTGCTGGCCTTGCTTCGCGAGATTGACGGCAAGCTCGGCAATCGATGACTTCAGATAGAAATGGCGTGGATTGAACGGACTCGGCTTGATCGTCTTAAGCGCGAGCTCGATAACCTGGCCCGGCCGGTATGCGTGCTCGATCCGCCACGCACGGTAGGCCGCCGACTCATTGGCGTTATCGGCGGTATCGACTTCCGCGATGTCCGGCGACATGACCGGTTGGAGGCTGCGGCTCGGTACATCGCCAGTCTGGGTGCCATTCTTGACCAAACCGTCAATCGCATTCAGACGATCGAGAGCGGTTCGCTTTTCGCTGCTGGTCGTATCAGGACGTGCTTGAAAGCCTTTGGCGAATTGGGAGGGTTTCATTCAGGGTCCTTTATGCGCATAAATTCAGGGGAGCAGGGCGGCGATCTCGTTGGCGCATGCCCGTACTTCGATGGCGGCGAGCTTGGCGCCGCGATCGTTCATCTGAAGGACTGTCTGCCCTAACGCCATTGCCTGCTTATAGGCTTCACGCGTCGGGATCTGGGTTTTGAGCAGTGGGAAACCGAGTTCTTCCAACGCGCGCTTCAGTTCGCGCGTCAGCATCCGTTTCTCTTCGGTCTTATTCAGCAGAAAGACTGCGCGCAGGTCCTCGTTCATCACTTGAGCTTGCTGCACGAGCTTCACTAGTCCGACGCTCGACCAGTAATCGGCGGGTGACGACGAGGTCGGCATAATCGCGACGCTCGCCGCGAGCAACACGACGCCGGACACTTTCTCGGTGATGGAAGGCGGACAGTCGACGACGATGATGTCGTAGTCCGCCACGAACTTCTTGATCTCACGATGGATCTGGCTGCCGGCTTCGGAGAGATTGACGACCGGAAAGGGGATGCCGGTTTCGCCGTCTGAAGATGCGCTGGCCCAGTGGACCAGAGTGTTTTGACCATCTGCGTCTACGACAAGGACGCGCTTGCCTTTCTCATGGAATGCAGCGCCGAGGTGCATCGCGATTGTGCTCTTCCCGACCCCACCCTTCTGCTGAGTTACCGCGATGATTTCTGCTGCCAATCTTCACCTCCTCTTTTTAGACGCAGATGGATTTTACCTGGATGAATTCGCATTTCAATTGTTTTTGTGTAAACGCGAGAAGAATTAGCCGTTTGGCTTAGGTTTATGCGCATAAAGGCTGTGGGCGGTGGCGAGTTTCGACGTGTGGCTGCGAGGTGGCTATAGGCGGTGACTGGTTTAGCGGTGCCCGGGAGGATCCCTGGGGACGACGGGTTGAAGGAGAAAGAGTGAGATGGTCGCGCACAGGTGATATGACGCTAAGCGATCGGGATAGCTGGGGGGTGTTAGCTGGTACTCGACCAGTCAGACAATGTCAGCAGGGATATCGTCCAGTCCCGACTATGGGAATGATTCTCTCGAGCCAGTCGAGCCTTAAGCCTGTACCTCCGGCGCACCGCTTCGCGGTTTCGGGCTTGACCTTTTCCTCGGCCAGGAAAGGCAGCTATCAAGTCGGGAAATGACGAACGAACTGACACCGTCTGTTGAGTCAAGCGCTGCTGTCTACAGCTCATGCGTCTAGCGGCTAACCGCACAGTATGAAACGAGGCTTACCGCAGCGTGGCGCGCACCGTCGCAAAGAGATGCGACCACCTCAGCCGGCCGGCGCTTTATGCGCATAAACCGAACGACACCATTTCAAGAGACCAAGCCCCCTTCCCAACCAAACGAAATCGCACCGACCCGCCGGACCGCTATGTCCGACCTATGCGCCCACCGACCTCCCCCCACCCGCTAAAATCCCCGCCAAACTCCACCCTGCATTCCACCCAACCAACGCCTTCCAACCAACCATGATCACGATCTACCACAACCCCCGTTGTTCAAAATCGCGAGCCGCTTGCGACCTGATCGCTAGCACCTACAACACCGCAAACGAAGCTACGGAAATCGTCGAATACCTGAAGCAGCCGCTTACCGTCGCGCAGTTAAAGCAACTCAACGCGCAGCTAGGCTGCACAGTCCGCGAGATGATCCGGGACACCGAGGCTGAATACAAAGCACTCGAACTTTCGGACCCCACGCTGAACGACGCTCAGTTATACGAAGCACTGGCAAAGCATCCCATCCTCCTGCAACGTCCGATCGTCGTGCGAAACGGGCGAGCCGTGATTGGCCGTCCGCCGGAGAATGTCGAAGCGCTATTCGCCTAAGCGTCGAAACATCACGGCTCAAGTGCCTCAATGCCTTAAGTCTTTTCAGGCAACGCAGCGTCCTTCGTCACAATCCTCGTCGGGATGATGTGCAGTTTGCTAAGCGTGTCCGCAATACGTTGTTGCTCCGCAAGTACGTTCGCGTCGACGGGCTTGTAGATGTGCGCGTAGTGCCGCAAACCCGCTTCGATCACGCCTGCGTCGAGCCCTTGAATCGGCGCGAGCTGAGCGGCTGCTTCGCTGTAATGGCCGCGTACCCACGCTCCCACTTTACCCACCTCATCCATCGTGATCGCGAGCACGTCACCGTTTTGCTGCGCAAACGGCCGCGCACTCAGGAAGAACTGATGATGACTCACGATACCTTCGGCGTCGGCAAGCAAGCGGGCATTCGACTGGCGTTTTGCCGCCTCGAGGAACGGATCCCAGATCGCCCATGCATCGATCGCACCGCGTTCAAAGGCCGCGCGCGCATCGGCGGGCGCCAGAAAAACGGGCTGGATGTCGCTGTACTTCACGCCGTTCTTCTGCAACGCGGCGACCAGAAACCAGTGAACATCCGAACCTTTGTTAAATGCGATTTTTTTGCCCTTTAGATCGGCCAGCGTCTTGATCGGCGCGTCCTGATGGACGAGGATGCCTTCGGCATGCGGCGTCGGAATTTCATAAGCGGTGTAGACGAAGTTCGCGCCGGCCGCCTGCGCGAACACCGGCGCTGCCTCGTTGCGTGTCAGGCTCCGTGAAGGCGCTGCGTCCCGCTACAATCCGTCATCCGCGCGCAGTTGCGGCTGCGTCAATCGAAAAAAGGGACATCGTGCATCTGACGACAACACTCGCGCCGTGGTCATCCCACGACACTCAACTGATTTTGTCGTGCGCGCTCGGGCTCGCACTGATCATCATTTTCATCAGCGTGCTGAAGCTCGCACCGTTTCTGTCGATTCTGGTCGGCACGTTCGCGGCGGGATTTTCGGCCGGTCTGCCGCTGGAAGCGGTAGCCAGCGCGTTCAGCAAAGGCGCCGGTGCGTTGCTCGGCGACGTCGGCATCATCATCGCGCTTGGCGCGATGCTCGGTGCGCTGATGGCCGAATCGGGCGCCGCCGACCGGCTCGTCTCGACCATCCTCAAACATTCCACGCCACGCACGCTGCCGTGGATGATGGCGCTGGTGGCGATCATCGTCGGCTTGCCGCTTTTCTTCGAGGTTGGTCTGGTGATGATGGTGCCGATCATCTTCGTGATGGCGCGCCGCTCGCAGCAGCCGATCCTGCGGATTGCGATTCCCGCGCTCGCCGGCATGACCACGCTGCATGCGCTGCTGCCGCCGCACCCGGGTCCGCTGATCGCCGTGAGCGCGCTGCACGCCGACCTCGGCCTGACGCTCGGTCTCGGTCTGATCGTGGCGATTCCGGCGGTCATTCTCGCGGGCCCGGTCTACGGTATCTGGTTGTCGAAACGGATGCACGTGGTCGAGCCGGAAGAAATGGGCAAGCTTTTCACCGCGCCACAAAACACCGGCGAGCCGCCGAGTTTCGCGATCTCGCTCAGCACGATCCTGTTGCCGGTCGTGCTGATGTTGGGCCGCACCGTTGCCAAACTTCTGCTTCAACCCGAGACTTTCCTGTTCAACGCGCTCAATTTTCTGGGTGAGCCGTTGGTTGCGCTCGGGCTCACCGTGCTGTTCGCGGTGGTGGCGCTGGGCTGGTCGCGCGGCATGGCGCGCGACCGGGTCGGCGGCATTCTGCGCAAGAGCTTGCCGCCGATCGCCGCGCTGCTGCTGACGATCGGTGCAGGCGGTGGACTCAAGCAGGCGCTCGTGGTGGCCGGCATCAGTACGACGATCGGCAAGATCGCCGTTGGCGCGCACATGCCGCTGATTCTGCTGGCGTGGCTGATCGCCGTGGCGCTGCGGCAGGCCACCGGTTCCGCGACGGTCGCGACTACCACGACCGCCGGTATCGTCGCGCCCGTCGTCGCAGGTCTCAGCGCCACGCACAATTCGCTGATGGCGCTCGCTATCGGCGCCGGTTCCGTGTTCTTCTGCCACGTGAACGATGCGGGCTTCTGGATGGTGCGCGAATACTTCGGCCTGCAATTGAAGCAGACGGTGATGGTCTGGTCCGTGCTGCAGACCATCGTCTCTGTTGTTGGCCTTGCATTGACGTTCGTGTTGTGGACCGTGCTGACCTGAGCCCCGCATAGGGATTGCAGGCGTGGCAGGAATTGACGCTCCGCTGTCCATTCCGCATGACCCTGTCCGCTTACACTGCTTCGGCATAGCGAGGTGCAGTCCCGCACCTCGTACCCCAGTCAACGCGGAGCCACCATGCTTGAACTGAGACCGTCCTGCGAAGGATGCGGCAAATCACTGCCGCCGAACGCGTCCGACGCGATGATCTGCACGTACGAATGCACGTTCTGTGAAGTGTGTGCGCTCAGCACGCTGCGCAATGTGTGTCCGAACTGCGGCGGCAATTTCCAGCATCGGCCGATCCGCACGCGTGCGCAGCTGGCCAAACATCCGGCGCGTGCCGAAGCGCATCCCGTTTCCGTCGATGAAGCGACGCACGCCAGCTTCTTCGAGCGTTACCAGAACACGCCGCCTGGCGAGCGTTAAACGAGCCAATAGCTGAAGGTGACGTTCAGTGCAGTCGCCGTCCGCTATAGCCCGCGCGGCCGTCGTTCGACGCGCCGCTCAAGTCCAGACACCCAGACGCCCAGGCGCCGCTCAATCCTCGCGGCCGCCTACCCCCGGCGTCGCAATCCCGCTTGCCGTGTGCGCAGCCACGCGTAACAGACGGATCTGTTTGCGGTAACTGCGGCAGCCGCTGCAAGTTGGCAGATGCAGCCGGATCGCGACCCATTCGCCGGTCGTCAAAGGGCGCTCGAGCGCGTCCGACAACAGGCGCGTGATGTTCTTACACTTCCCCATTCGCATCCTCTCTGGACAGGCCCTTTTCGCTCAGGCAAGTGCGCAAGCGCAGTCGCGCGCGGTAAAGCAGCACGCTGCAGTGATTGGCGGTCATTTGCAGTTCTGCGCAGATCGCTTCGGTTTCGAGATCGAGGAATTCGCGCATCATGAACACGCGCCCTATGTGTTCGGGCAGGTGTTCCAGGCACATCTCGAACAAGGTCCAGAATTGCTGCTGACGCAGCGCGGTTTCCGGTGCCGGCCAGGGTTGCGGCTTGGCCTCGCGCGACCAGTGGCCGTTGTCCTTGAAGAGCTCGCGATCGAGCAGCGCCTCGCCGTCTATTTCGGATTCGAGCGCCGACAGGTTCACCGTGCGCTGCCGGGCGCGCAAGGTGTCGACGAGCTTGTGCCGCAGGATGCCGAACACCCACGTCTTATGTTCCGATTGCGCGGCAAACCGGTCGGCTTGCGTCCAGGCGGCGGCCAAAGCCTCCTGGACCGCGTCTTCGGCGGCAGCGGCATCGCGCAGTTGCAAACGGGCAAAGCGCAACAGGTCGCGCCGCAGTTGCGTCAGATAGACGGGATCGTCGAGCGCCGGCCCGCTTACTTGCGCCATGGCTGGCTCCCTCGCCGCGCTCGTGGTTGCCGCAGGTTTTCTTCTGAATCGTTGTGGCTCATAGGCAAGTGGGAATCTTCGCGCGGTTCTGGGGCGTGTGCGCCATTCTCCCGCGCGTTCCTGCGCAAGCGAATCAGTATTGAACATATGCCGCCAGCAAAAGGATGACCTGACGACCTTAGTCGCGCCGCAACGCGTTTTATGACAATTTCACAGCCGCGAAAACATTATTGCGAAAAATGAAATCAGTGCTGCGACGGTGAACTTTGAGCTAAGGCCCATGCGCTAGACGTGCCGCCAGGCACGTCGCAATCTGCCATAAACGGCGAATCTCAGATTATTGCATTACTTGAAAAAATATCTTCTAGTCTTCGCTGTTTTTAGGTGCACGCTGAATCGCTATTCTTCACTCCATCGATCACACCGATCGCGAACCAAACGCCAAAGAGGAGTAGCACCATGAAACGCATTCTTTCCATCCTGATCGCTTCCGTCGCTCTGTTTGCCGCAGCCTCGGGTGCAGCCCAAGCGGCTGCACCGGCACAATGCAACGGCCCGGCATCGTATTGCAATGTGTTCTTCGGCAACTAATCGTCTGAGGGACTCGCCGGTTATATGACCGGCTGTAGTTTGTTGACGAGAATGGTCTCGAAGTCCAAAAAGGGGCGCCGCTAAAGGCGCCCCTTTTTCATTGATCCAACCGTTCGACGTGCGTGCAACGCATCCGCGAAACATGGCCGCAGGCCTGCTCCATCGGCGTTCGAGCAGGACTGGACAGAAAGCAGTACGCAATACGCGGTAGTCCGAAGCAACACCCGCGCCCGGCATGTAAATGCGTCTAATGCTCACTCTTCTAACGTGTTACAGTGAGCCAACAGCTTGCAGTTCTTCTGCGCGTCTTTACGCAGCTTCTCAGGCATCAGCCTCTCATCACAGCGCCCTGAATCGAACGGGGTCCTTTCCTTCTACTCTTGTTTTGCGATGTCCTCGGCGCGGCCGGCCAGAAGCGGCCGCTGTCTACGCGCATCGTCGACCTATACCTTGTTTTTCGCTGGCACGCCGCGACTCGCCGGTGTCACGCCGAACCCAAAGCGATGCTTCAAGCGAGATCCTTCACCGGAGACGACCACCATGAGCAATACGATCAGAAGCTACCGGGGCCTGGAGATTTACCCGCTGGTATATCCGCACCAGCCGCGTTCTCCCGATGGCGCCCGCCACTACGACTCGGGCTTCGACGCCGCAGTGCGAATCTGCCGGCGCGGCACCGACGACACCTTGACCAGCAGCCGCGTTTTCCGCGTGCCGAGCCGTTCGCCATTCGGCGCGGCAGGCGACGCGCGGATTGCATCAGCCAGTTACGCGGAGCGAGTGATCGACGGCATGGTTGCCGGCGAGTCGATCGCCGGACTCTGATGCGAGCACCGATGGCAAGCCATGTTTCCAGGCGCTCGCAGAGCGCGCATTCCACGCCGCTCATTGGCCGCGCGAACTATCAGGTCGCGGTGTCGTCGCGTCGCACTTCCAGCGGAACGGTGCCGACGTTGAAAGTGATCCGTTTGAGCGACGAACGCGTGATTTACCCCTTTCAGGGCCATGCGGACATGCCATTTTTTGAGAATGCCGACGCTGCCCAACTATTTGCCGAGACATACGGTTGGCAGCTTGTGGACGGGGACATCGCCGTCCCGGAGGCATAAGACGCGGGTGACGCGTCGTCTGAGAACACGCGATTCCCCCGACGCCCGGCGGCCAGCCGTGGCGTCACGTGAAAAATTGTTGGGCTGCGCGAATCACGCGGCCCGCCATCAATCCCTGTCGCCACCGCGGCGATCAGATCTTCCCGCCGCCGTCGATGCCATTGCCCTGGCGCCACACTGCCTTGCCCCGTTCGGATAGCTCGCCGCTGCTATGAACCGCGTCCGCTTCCGTCCCGTCGACAGCCATTTCGCCCCCGGGTTGCTCCTGTGACCGCTGCTTTTCCTTCTTTCGAGCGGCTACGGCTTCGTCGTGCGACTTCCCTGCATAGTTCAGACTCATTGCCGGATCCTCCATGAAGTGGGTGAAAAAACGCCGGTTTGCCTCAAAACGTCCTAAGCCGGAAGCATGCTTGATTGACAAGGCAAAAGTACCAGTTATCCACAAGGTTATTCAGTGAATCTGTGGATAACTTTGGGCGCCAGCGGGTTATCCACCGGTAGTGACCTGCCATGCTGGTCCCGCGCAGCCAGAAGATGGCGTTTTTGTACCAGCCTTCGCAATTCGCGCGCGGCTTTTGCCTATGATGGACAGTTCATACCCTTCCGCGCGTCAAGCGCCTCACCTAAGGAAGCGAACATGGCCCATCACATCGCAGTGGTCGTCGGCAGCCTGCGCCGCGAGTCATTCAATCGCCAGTTGGCGCAAGCCGTGATTTCACTCGCCCCCGCGGACTTCACGTTCGAGTTCATCGATATTGGCTCCTTGCCGCTCTACTGCCAGGACTACGACGCCGACTATCCTGAAGTCGCCAAACAACTGAAGCAGCGCATCGAAGCCGCCGACGGCCTGCTATTCATCACGCCCGAGTACAACCGCTCCATTCCGGGTGTCCTGAAGAACGCGCTCGACTGGGGCTCGCGCCCGTGGGGCACCAATTCGTGGAGCAAGAAGCCCGCCGCGGTGCTCGGCACCTCGGTCGGCGCGACCGGAACGGCCCTCGCACAACAGCATCTGCGCAATGTGCTGGCCTACCTCGACGTCCCCACGCTCGGCCAGCCTGAAGTGTTCATCAAGCACGACCCGGCGGTCATCAACGAAAAAGGCGAGATCGCGAACGACGGCATCCGTAAGTTCTTGCAGAGTTTCGTCGACCGCTACGTCGCGTGGGTCAAACTGAATGCCGCTGCCTGACGGCAACTTCGGGCGACTTCGCGAAAGCCTAAGTTTCCAGGCGCCGACGTTGTCGCGACCTCGCGGCATCGCCGGCGTTACCACCGCGTCTGCCTAGACGTGGTGATGTCCTGTTACCCGTTCCCAGCCGTGACGTACGGCGAGCTTGAAGCGCTCCCACGTGCTGTCCGGCGAGGTGGTTTCCCAATGACGCCGGGCTTCCGGCTCGACGTCGTCCCATGGCCTGTCGCGATAACGCGCGTCTTGACCAATCTCGGCGCCGTAGCGATAGGCCGGCACGTAATCTTCATAGCGCGCATTGTCGGCCGAATATTGCTCGTCGTAATGGGCGCGGAAATCCTCTTCGTATTCCAGATACTCGTTCGGCATCTGACCGCCTAAGCCCGCGGTCGGCTGCCCCGCTTCGGAAACGACTTCCGAGGGCTGCAAGATCGCGCCCGAGCCCGGCATCGAACCGGCAGCGATCGCGCTGCGTCCTGCGTCACCGACCAGCGGATCGATGATTGGCTCGTTGACCGGATCGCGCACCGGCCGCTCAGCCAGTGGCGGCGGGACGAACGGCTCGGCGTCAGTGCCCATGAGCGGCGCCGGATAGAGTGGCTCGGCCGTGGTCGCGGGCCGAGCGGTCGAAGCGGACGTCGTGGCGCCTGGCGTGGCGCCGCCCGGCGCCGCCGCGCTCGAGCTATGCGGCGTGCCGGGTGTCACTGCGCCAATGCCGAGTTCGTCGAGTATCGAATGATCGCGACTCGCTTCCGGCTGCGTGTCCCAGGCGGGCGAGCGCTCGCCGATGTCAGTCGCGCCCAGCCTCGTCAAGGTATTACGAGCAAGTTCCGCGTGCGACTCACTGGCCGCGCTAACGCACACCAGCACCGCGCCACGGCGGACGGCTTCCGCGTAGCGTGCCGTGTCCGGCGCGCGGGAACCGGTCGAAAACAGGCTCGCGAGAAAGCGCTCGATATTGGCGAGCACGCCGGAGCCGGCAACCTCATCGGTTGCGGAGCCCACGGAGGGTTCCGGATTCGCCTGCAACTCGATCGTTTCGCGTGCAAAACCGGTCTGTACAAGCGTGTCGCGCGCGGCTTCTGCCTGAGAATAGGTGTCGAATAAACCAATCACGGTGTGATGCATGGCTGTCTCCCGACGTATTTGATGGGAACGGCCGGCGCAATAATGCGCCGGACCTCCTTCCCAAATAACGTCGCAACGATCATGCCGGGCGCGCTGGCCGCGCCCGCACGCCCGCTGGCCCTTGTCTGGGCAGATGACATCGTGCACGAGCGCAATGTCGGGCCGCCGCGCTTTTACAATCGGTGGTAAATCTCTAGCACCAGGCTGCGAGCCTGAACCGGCAGGCTTTAGTCGGCGGGATGCGCCGCCGCGGCCGGATCCGCACCCGTCTGCGCGAGGTCACGCTGGATGGCTTGCAAGAGTTTTTCCAGCAACGCGATATCGAAGGGTTTGGACAGCACTCGCACGTCCACATGCCGCGCACGGTCGAGTTCCTCCGCGTAGCCGGTGACCAGAATGACCGGCAGTTTGGTGTCGAACGCCAGTACGGCTTCGGCCAGGTCGATGCCGTTCAACGTGCCGGGCATGTGAATGTCAGACAACACCAGATCGAACGGCAGCGGCTCGCCGGTGCGCGCCTGCCTCGCGTGGGCGTCGTCGAACAGGCGCAGCGCGGTATCGGCGTTGAACACGCACGTGACCTGGTGGCCCATCATCTGCAATAAAGCCTCCGTGCCGGCGGCGACTTCATCGTTGTCCTCGACCAGCAGAATGCGCAGGCCTTGCGGTGCGCCGCTTTCGTCGACGCCCGCTTCCACCGGCAAATCCGCCTCGGGGGCGGCGTTGGCGCGCGGCAGATAGAGTCGCACCGAGGTGCCCGCGCCGATCGCGCTGTCGATCGCGGCAAGCCCGCCGGAGCGCTCGCAGAAGGCGAAAACCTGCGGCAGCCCGAGACCGGTGCCCATGCCCTGCGGCTTCGTCGTGAAAAGCGGTTCGAAGGCGCGCGCGAGGACCTGAGGCGGCATGCCGCCGCCGGTGTCTTCGAGTGAGAGTTGCACGAAGTCGCCGGTCAGCGGAAAGCCGTCCTCGCGGCGGAAGTTGATATTGGCGGCGCGAACCGTGAAGCGGCCGCCGTTAGGCATGGCGTCGCGCGCGTTCACGGCGACGTTGATCAGCGCCAGTTCGAGCTCTGCGACGTCGACCCGCATCGGCCAGATACCAACGCCGATGTCCATCACCAGCGAAATCTTCGCGCCGAGCGACGCGCGCAGCAGTTCGCGGCACGCCGGCAGCCAGCGTTCGAGCGCCAGCGTCTCGCTGCGCAACGGCTGCTTGCGCGCCACGCCGAGCAATTGCCGGGTGAGCGACTGGCCGCTCTTGAGCGCGCGCTCCATCGCCGACAATTCGCGGTCGAGTCCCGGCGTGCCGCGCCGCCGGACGATCTGCACGTTGGCCGAGACGATCATCAGCAGGTTGTTGAAATCGTGCGCCACGCTACCGACCAGATTGCCGAGCGCCTCCATCTTGCGCGACTGACGATACGCGGATTCGATCGAGCGGCGCATCGACGCCTCGGCCTGCCAGCGCTCCCACGCCTCTTCTTCGGCACCGAGGCGCCGCAGCGACAGCCAGATCACACACCACAGCACGATGGACGGCGTGAACATGGACAGGATCAGCAGGCTCAGGTGCCGGTACCACGCGGCCCAGATCGCCGAGGTGCGATAGCCGCACGACACGTACACCGGATAGGCGCCGACACGCCGGAAGGCGAGGATTACATTCTCGCTGTCGAGTTCAGAATGCATTCGTACGACGCCGGCTCGCCGCCCTTGCGCCAGTGCTTCCGCCAGCGGCGAGCCTGGCGCCACCGCCGCCGGCTCGCGCGGGCGGCGCGGATAGTGCGCGAGGACGGCGCCGTCGGTGCGCAGCAGGCTCATGGTCATTGGCGTGCTCTCGCCGCCGCCGAGCAGTTCCCGGTAGAACGCGTCGAAATAGCTGGGCCGCAATGCGACGGAGACGACGCCGGCAAACGAGCCGTCGTCGGCGCGCCGCTCCACGCCCGTGTTGAACACCTGCTCGCCCACCACATGTCCCGTCATCACCTTCGAAACATGCTCGAGGCCCTTGCCGTCGCGAATGCCGACGAAATCTTCACGATCGGCAATCGACAACACCGGCACGGGATAGAAACGGCTGGTGGCGAGCAGATCGCCTTGGCGGCCGAAAATCGAAACGGCCGCGACCTGAGGATAGCCGCCGCCCATGGTGCGCAGCTTCTCGTGAATCCCGCCTTCTTTTGCGCGAATGCCGTTATCGTCCAGACCTTGTGTCAGATCGACGATGCGCGCGTCGAGCGTCTCGTTCATGTCGAACACTTTCAGTGCGTGTTCTTCCGCTACGCGCACGGTGCGCAGCGTGACGTCGGTCGCATCGGCCATGCGCGCGCGCAGATCGCTGAACGCCATCGCCGCGACGTACACGCACGGCAGCACGATGGCCGCGATCAGCAGTGCGATCAGCGTGATGCGCCGGACGTGGAAATTCTGTTCCGGCACGGCGGGGAACAGCGCCGCGTCCTGACGGCTGGCGGGAGCGCGGCTCGCTTCGGGCGGGTCGAACCGGTCTGGGGTCATGGTCGATAGCCAGGATCGTTCGGAACGAAAGGGCCGGGGGTCGGCCTTATCGCAAAAAACATAGACATGCCGCGGCGCTGCTCGTTACCGTGACAAACGATCGCTTCTGATTTGTCTGCTGTCTAATGAGTGACAAATCAAGAAGCGCAAACGTACACAAAAGTGTAAATCCAAAAAAATACCCGCTGAATCTATCAAAAAATTTTCCAAAATAACGTTTAATGGGAGACTATTTTTAGTTGGGGCGAATTTGGCGGGTTGCCTTTCCGTGGTTTTACTTCGAAAATCAACCTCACCATAAATATGTATCCGCCATGTTCGGATACATCTGCCGCCGAGGGCAGCCTGACGACGCGCACAACGCGTTACGGAGGGCGCTCGCGGAAACACGCGCGCGGCGAGGGGACCAAGCCCCATCCATGAAGCCGCGCGGATTCATCTACGGGGTAGGCTTCGAACATGCCGGTCATAGCCATCGTTCACCGTGCTCGCACCCAGCCATGCGTGCCTAGGGGTGCTGTCAAAAGCGGTTCCGTCAAACGTGCCTCGCCGCGCGCACTCCCCGCTCGTTTGCAAGCTCCATTCTCGCAGGCCTCAGATCGCCTTGCCGCGGGTCGACAGACCGCCCGCTAAAGAAATCGCCTCTACCCGCCGTTAACGCGCCAGAGCTAATTCCGCTTACCGACCTGCCTATGCCTTTGCCTATTGTGATCGCCGACGATTCGTTGCTTGCCCGTAAGGTGCTCACCAAGGCATTGCCGCCGGACTGGGATGTCGACGTGTCCTACGCCACGAACGGGCGTGAAGCGCTCGGTTTGTATCGCGAAGGCAAAGCGTCGGTGATTTTCCTCGACCTGACGATGCCGGACATGACCGGTTATCAGGTGCTGGAAGCTTTACAGCATGAGGACCTGAACACCTTCGTCATTGTCGTCTCCGCCGATGTTCAGCCGATGGCCCAGTCGCGCGTGCGCGCGCTTGGCGCCGCCGCCTTCATCGCCAAGCCCGTGACGCCCGAGGCGGTACTACCCATCCTCAAGGAGTACGGGTTGTATGTCTGAGCCAGTCCTCACCGAAGACCAGCGCGACGCGCTGCAAGAGGTCGCCAATCTGGCGATGGGCCAGGCCGCGACGCGGCTCGCGAGCCTGCTCGACGCGTTCATCGAATTGTCGGTGCCGCGCGTGAAGGTGGTGGCGGTGAGTGAGGCGGCTCGCGCGCTGCGCGAGATGACCGGGATCGAGGACATGGTCTGCGCGGTGCGCCAGGGCTTTCGCTCCGACATCAAGGGCGAAGCGCTGGTGATCTGCCGCAGCGACAGCGTCGATCAGTTGTGTTCGCTGGTTAGCGATCCGTACTCGCGCTCGACCTACGAGGCGGTGAGCCAGAAAGAACTGGTGTTCGACGTCGCGAACGTGCTGACGGGTGCGTGTGTCTCGTGCATTCTCGACCAGCTCGGCCGCACGCCGGTCTTCTCCGCGCCGGGCCTGCTCGGACAAGCGCTGACGCTCGACGAAGTGTTCCAGCCCGGCGTGCTGCAATGGGAAGTCGCGTTGTTAGTGGAAGTCAATTTCGCGCTCGAGGATCAGAGCTTCCGCGCGCACCTCGTAATGTTGATGGCCGAAGAGTCGATTCGCCACATGAGCGAGGCGCTCGACGAGCTGTTGTCCAGCCTATGAATGTGCCTTTGGATGTGCCTGTGAAGTCGTTGAGCGATCTGGTTGTCGAACGTGTCGGTTTCGGTATCTTCGTGCTTGATCGCGATATGAACGTGCTGATGTGGAACCGCTTCATGCAGGATCACAGCGGCTTGTCGCCGGAACAGGTGGTGGGCAAATCGCTCTTCACGCACTTTCCGGAAGTGCCGCGCGTGTGGCTGTCGCGCAAGATCGAAAGCGTGTTCCAGCTCGGCAGTTTCGCGTTCAGTTCGTGGGAGCAGCGCCCGTATCTCTTCAAATTCGATCACGACCGGCCGATTACCGGCGGCGTCGATTTCATGCAGCAGGATTGCACGTTCATGCCGCTCATGCGCGATCGTGAAGTGGTGGCTGTGTGCGTGACCATCTCCGACGTCACGCATGTCAGCATCGTGCAGCGAGAACGTGAAGAGGCCGTTGCCAAGCTGCAGGAATATGCGGACCGTGATGGTCTGACGGGCATCGCCAATCGACGTTTCTTCGAAGCACGCCTGCGTGATGAGTACACGCGCTGGCAACGTTACGGCGGCGAGATGTCCGTGCTGCTGTTCGACCTCGACCACTTCAAGAAAATCAACGACCAGTTCGGTCATGGCGTCGGCGATACGGTGTTGCGCGTGATGGCGCAGCGGGTCGCCGACGTGGTGCGGGCGCAGGATACCTTTGGGCGCTTCGGCGGCGAGGAGTTTGCCTTGCTGCTGCCATGTACGCCGCTCGAAGACGCGATGCGGGTCGCGGAAAAGATCCGCTGCACGATCGCCGATACGCCTGTCGAAGTGCAGGGCACGAGTGTGCCGGTGACCGCGAGCGTCGGCGGTGCGGCGGCGCGCGTGGGTGTGGCGGCGTACGACGTGCTGATCAATGAAGCCGACGCGGCGCTGTATAGCGCCAAGCGGCAGGGACGCAACCGCTCGGTGGCGTTTATCTGAGCCTTCCGGCCCCCTATTCGCCCCCCAAACAGCGGCATCTCACAAAGATTGTTATACTTTTCGCCGTTTCCGGCATCCCTGCCGGGTGTTTTTCGCGCGTGTCCGCGCGCGCGGCCCGTCTGCCCTGCGGGTAGGCATTAAAACTTCTTGATCGCCTTTCAGCGGGCGCCTCCAGCGGAGATCGTCTTGGCTGTTTCCAATCTCGTCGTGGACGATACAGAAATCGACGCCGCTGCCGCCACGTCCGGCAGCTCGTTTTATCTCGCGATGCGCATCCTGCCGGCCGCGCAGCGCGATGCGATGTATCAGGTCTACGCTTTCTGCCGCGCGGTCGACGATATCGCCGACAGCGACATGCCGCGCGCCGAACGCGCCGCCGCGCTCGAGCGCTGGCGTGCCGACATCGACGCGTGCTACGCCGGCGCACCGCGCGCTTCCCTGCGCGCGCTGACGCGGCACATTCATACGTTCCATCTGCAACGCGAAGACTTCCACGCGATGATCGACGGCATGGCGATGGACGCCGCCGCCGACATCTGCGCCCCCGACGAAGCCACGCTCGACCTGTATTGCGACCGTGTCGCGAGTGCGGCGGGCCGCCTGTCGGTGAGAATATTCGGGATGCAGGAAGAGCCGGGCCGTTTGCTCGCGCACCATCTGGGCCGCGCGCTGCAACTGACCAACATCCTGCGCGATATCGACGAAGACGCCGGCATCAATCGCTGCTACCTGCCGCACGAGTTGCTGGCGCGCGAAGGCATTGCGGTGACGAGCCCGCCGCAGATCGCTGACGATCCGTCTTTGCCGCGCGTCTGCGCCACGCTCGCCGAGCGCGCCAAGCAGCATTTCGCCGCCTCCGACGCGATCATGGACCGCGAGCCGCGCAACCACGTGCGGGCGCCGCGCATCATGTCGGGCGTGTATCGCGTGCTGCTCGAACGCACGCTCGAGCGCGGTTTCGACATTCCGCGTACGAAGGTCAGCAAGCCGAAACTGCGCATGCTGTGGATCGTCGCGCGTTACGCGCTCTTCTGAGCTGATGCAAAAGCTCGTTCATGTGATCGGCGCGGGTCTCGCCGGCCTCGCCGCTGCGGTGCAATTGCAGCGGCGCGGCGCACAAGTCGTGCTGCATGAAGAGGCCGCGCAGGCCGGTGGCCGTTGCCGTTCGTATTACGAGCCGAAGCTCGGCGTGACCATCGACAGCGGCAATCATACGGTGCTGTCCGGCAATTTCGCCACGCTCAACTATTTGCGTGCGATCGGCGCCGCCGACGAGCTGGTCGGCCCGGCCCAGCCCGAGTATCCGTTCGTGGATCTGGCGACGCGGGCGCGCTGGACCGTGCGCATGTCGCCGGGCCGCTTGCCCTGGTGGATCTTCGATCCGAACGCGCGCGTGCCGAACACCGGGCCGACCGACTATCTGGCGCTCGTGCCGCTGCTGTTCGCCAAGCCCGGGCGCAGTGTGGCGCAGACCATGCGCTGCAATGGCCCGCTATGGGACCGCCTGCTGCGGCCGCTGTTTCTCGCGATGCTGAATATCGAGCCGCGTGAAGCGTCGGCTGAACTCACGGGCGCAATGGTCAGGGAGACGCTGGTCGCCGGCGGTCTGGCGTGCCGGCCTCTGGTGGCGCGCAACGGCTTAAGCAGCGCCTTTGTCGATCCGGCGCTGCGGCTATTGCAGCATGGCGGCGCGGCAATCCGGCTTGGTTCGCGCCTGACGGACATCGTATTTGCTGACACCGGTCGTGTCTTGGCGTTGAATTTCGCGGACGAAAGCATCGCGATCGATGCCAACCAGGCCGTGGTGCTCGCGGTGCCGCCGGACAGTGCCCAGACGCTCGTGCCCGGTTTGCGCTCGCCGAGTCGCTTCGCGGCGATCGCCAACGTGCATTTCGCGATCGAGCCGCCGTTCGGGATGGCGCCGCTCACAGGGCTGCTCAACGCGACGGCCGATTGGTTGTTCGCATTCGAGGGCCGCGTGTCGGTCACGATCAACGCCGCCGAACGCCTGCTCGACACACCGCATGAAGCGCTCGCGAAAACCATCTGGGCCGAAGTGGCCCGAGCCGTCAATTTGCCGGCCGAGCCAATGCCGGCCTGGCAAGTCGTGATGGAAAAGCGCGCGACGTTTGCCGCCTTGCCGGACCAGGAAACGCTGCGTCCCGGCACGCGCACTCGCTGGAACAATTTGATGCTCGCGGGCGACTGGACGGCCACCGGCCTGCCCGCGACGATTGAAGGCGCGATCCGCTCCGGCCAGAAGGCCGCGGACACGCTGCTGAATCAACCGATGGAACGCCGATGAACGACTTATCTCAAGCCCAGCCGCTGGACGCCGTCCTGCCTGAATTCGCCGATGCCGCGCTGAATGCGTCGAACGCTGCGCTGAATGCGTCGAACGCCGCGCCCATCGCCGCGCCGCAAGCTTCCGCTGGGCCGCTCGATGCCGCCATCACGCGTGCCACCGACGCGATCCTCGCCGCGCAGAATCCGGACGGCCACTGGGTCTACGAACTTGAAGCCGACGCGACGATTCCCGCTGAATACGTCCTGCTGGTCCACTATCTCGGCGAATCGCCGAACGTGGAACTGGAGCAGAAGATCGCCCGCTATCTGCGCCGCATCCAGCTCGCCGGCGGTGGCTGGCCGCTCTTCACCGACGGCGCGATGGACGTCAGCGCCAGCGTGAAAGCGTACTTCGCACTGAAAATGATCGGCGACTCGCCGGATGCCGAGCACATGGTCCGCGCGCGCGAGGCAATTCTGGCGGACGGCGGCGCGGAAACGGTGAACGTGTTCACGCGGATTCTGCTGGCGCTGTTCGGCGTGGTGTCATGGCGCGCCGTGCCGATGATGCCGGTGGAAATCATGCTGTTGCCCCAATGGTTCCCGTTCCATCTGTCGAAGGTGTCGTATTGGGCGCGCACGGTGATCGTGCCGTTGCTGGTGTTGAACGCGAAGCGGCCGGTGGCGCGCAATCCCCGCCGCGTGCGTATCGACGAATTGTTCCGCGCCGCGCCGGTCAACACCGGCATGCGAGATCGGGCGCCGCATCAGCACCTCGGCTGGTTCCGCTTTTTCCGTGGCGTCGACGTCGTGTTGCGCACGGTCGACGGGCTGTTTCCGAAGGCGACGCGCGAACGCTCAGTGCGCGAGGCGGTGAAGTTCGTCGACGAACGGCTGAATGGCGAAGACGGCCTTGGCGCGATTTTCCCGGCCATGGCCAACTCGGTGATGATGTACGACGTGCTCGGCTATCCAGCCGATCATCCGAAACGCGCGATTGCCCGTCGGTCGATCGACAAGCTGCTCGTCATCAAGGATGACGAAGCCTATTGCCAACCGTGTTTGTCGCCAGTGTGGGATACCTCGCTGGTGGCGCACGCGCTGCTCGAGACCGGCGAAGCGCATGCCGAGCAAGCGGCTGAACGCGGGCTCGCGTGGCTGCGTCCGCTGCAGATTCTCGACGTGCGCGGCGACTGGATCTCACGCCGTGCGAACGTGCGTCCGGGCGGCTGGGCGTTCCAGTACAACAACGCGCACTATCCGGACGTCGACGATACGGCCGTGGTCGTGATGGCGATGCAACGCTCGGCGGCGCTGACGCAATCGGATGTCGATCGCGCAGCCATTGCGCGGGCGCGCGAATGGGTGGTCGGCATGCAAAGCAGCGACGGCGGCTGGGGCGCGTTCGAACCGGAAAACACGCAGTACTACCTCAACAACATTCCGTTCTCCGATCACGGCGCGTTGCTCGATCCGCCGACCGCGGACGTGTCGGGCCGTTGCCTGTCGATGCTCGCGCAACTCGGCGAATTCCCGCAGGGCAGCGAACCGGCGCAACGTGCGTTCGACTACATGTTGAAGGAACAGGAATCGGACGGCAGCTGGTACGGCCGCTGGGGCCTCAACTACATCTACGGCACGTGGACCGCGCTGTGTTCGCTGAACGCCGCCGGTCTGCCGCACGATGACCCGCGCATGAAGCGCGCCGCGCAGTGGCTGCTGTCGATCCAGAACGAAGACGGTGGCTGGGGCGAGGGCGGCGAGAGCTACAAGCTCGACTATCGCGGCTACGAGCGTGCGCCGAGCACGGCTTCGCAAACCGCGTGGGCGCTGATGGGCCTGATGGCGGCGGGCGAGGTCAATCACGAGGCGGTCGCGCGCGGCGTCGAGTATTTGCAGCGCGAACAGCGCGAGCATGGCCTGTGGGACGAAACGCGCTTCACGGCGACCGGTTTTCCGCGCGTGTTCTATCTGCGTTACCACGGTTATCGCAAGTTTTTCCCGTTGTGGGCGCTGGCGCGCTTCCGTCATCTGAAACGCAACGGGCTGACGCGCGTCGCGGTCGGGATGTAACGGATGGCGTTTTCGACAACACCGTCAGCGAAGCCCGGCCGCAGCACCTTGCCGGTGATCGTGGTGACGGGTATGGCGTTCGAAGCGCGCATCGCCCGCGGCAAGGGTGTTGAAGTGGTCTACGCGGCGCGCGCCGATCTGCTGGAGCGGGCGTTGAGCGCGGCGGTCGCGCGTGGTTGTTCGGGGATCGTCAGTTTCGGGACGGCCGGTGGTTTGGCGCCCGACCTGGAGCCGGGCACGCTGATCGTCGGGCAGGCCGTCGAGGGGCCGTTTGGGCGGCTCGAGACTGATCGGCCATGGGCTGACAGGCTTGCTGCCGCGCTTTCCATCGGGCCGTTGGCGGTGCGCCTGCGGCGCGGTTTGCTGGCTGCCGTGACCGCGCCTTTAGTCACCGCCGACGACAAGCGCGCGCTGCATCGCTCAACAGGCGCTTTGGCGGTCGATATGGAATCGCATATTGCCGGCGCGACGGCCGCCGCGCATGGGCTGCCGTTTGCGGTGTGCCGCGCGATTGTCGATCCGGCCTGGCGAACGCTGCCTTCGGCTGCAACCGCTGGATTGCGGGACGATGGGACCACGGCGTTGGGGCCGATTTTGCGGGAGTTGCTGCGGCAACCGGCGCAGCTAGGGGCGCTGATTCAGGTCGCCGTCGATGCGCGGGCGGCGCGGACCTCGCTGGTGCAGGCGCGGCATGCTATGGGGGAGGCGGGGGTTTTGTAGATGGGGGATTGGTTTGTTTTTTTTGTGGCCGGTGGCCTTTCCTTGATTTCTTAGTGGTCTATTAGCGTCGCCCCTGTGCGGGGCGGCACCTACTTTTCTTTGCCGGCCGCAAAGAAAAGTAGGCAAAAGAAAGCGGCTCAAACCGCCAGCGCATAAGCGGGTCCCCCGCACAGTCGCGGTAGTGGTGCATCTGGAATCCGTGCCCTCGCGCATTCGGCGCTAGTGACACAGCCATCATTCTTCCAGCGACGCTTCGCGCGCCGAAGCGCGTGCTTCTTAAAACCACTCGTTTGCTTCGCGTCCGTGTCCGCAATCTGCAGGCGCGTGATTCATGTTCATCCGTGTTGTCGGCCGCCCGCGGCTCTGGCTTTTGTCGCGCATTCGCGCTTCTTTCCGGCAGTGCGCTCTTCGGCCGTCGGCACGCTTGACGCGCGCCGAATGGACGACCCACGCCCCTTATTGGATCGCCGGTATTGCCTCCTGCGGCTTCTTGTCCGTCGGCACGGTTTGCGGTGCCGGCGCCGGTGTCATTACGCCTGACGCAGCAGCAGGCGACGCCGCCGGGGTGTTTGGCGTCTCGCCCGGATCAGTGTAGTTCGGTAAGCCAGCCGGGCCGCCCGTGGCGCTTCCCGAAGCGGCGTTCGGGGCCGGCGGAGTCTCTCCCGGATCCGTGTAGTTGGGCACGCCTGCTGGGGCGCCCGTCGCGCTTCCCGATGCCGCGTTCGGGGCTTGCGCTGCGTCACCCGGGTCCGCGTAGTTCGGTAAGGCCGCCGGAGCACCCGCGGCGGGAGCGGCTGCGCCGGAGTCGCCGCCCTGGTCGTCGTAGTTCGGCAGCGGCGCTGCGTTCTCGCCGGTGCCGCGCAAACGCGCGCGGCGCTGCTGGCTATAGGCGTCACGTACGAATGAGTACTTGTCGAGCGCAGCCTGTTCCAACAGGTTGGATGCGCCCAGCAAGTCGGAGCGCGTGCTCACGAACTGCAACACGTACAGCGGATTGCGTGTCGCCGGCTCGATGTAGTTCAACGGGTTGAACTTCACGTCCACGATCAGACCCATGCTGTCACGCACCGTGCTCGGGCCGAATAGCGGCAAGACGAGGTAGGGGCCCGACGGCACGCCCCAGTGGCCCAGCGTCAAGCCGAAGTCCTGGTGGTGCTTCGGCAGACCGGCCGGCGTCGCCCAGTCGAGCAGGCCGCCAAGTCCAAAGGTCGAGTTGAACGCGAAGCGCACAATGTCTTCGGTGGCGTCCGTGATCTTCAGCTGCAACAGGTTGTTGGCGGCGTTGCTCAGGTCGCCCAGATTCGAGAAGAAGTTGCTCACCGCTGTGCGCAAGGGCTGCGGCGTCACCTTCTGGTAACCCTTGGCGACCGGAACGGCGACGTAGCGGTCGAGGCCGTCGTTGAAATTGAAAATCACGCGGTTCGCCGGTTCGAACGGGTCGCCCGGCTTGCGGTCGGGGCCGGTCGCGCAGCCGGAGATCAGACCGGTGGCGGCCAGCGCCAGCACGGTGGTTCGCAGCTTCATGCTTATATTCCTTTGTGCTTCGCGCGACGTTGGCGCGGCTTGCCCATCAGCACGGGTTGAAACACCACCGCGCCGATCAGCGTGCAAAACAACGAGAGTGCCAGCAAGCGTCCCATGCTCGACGTGCCCGGATGATGCGACAGCCAGAGGCTGCCGAACGCCGTCGCCGTGGTCGCCGCGCTGAACAACACGGCATGCGTGAGGCTCGACTGCAAAAGGCCAGTCTGCCCGTTGCGCCACGCCATCACGAAGTAAATCTTGAATGCTACGCCGACGCCGAGCATCAGCGGCAACGCAATGATGTTCGCGAAGTTCAGCGGCATGCCGAACACCACGCACAACTCCAACGTCACCAGCGCCGATACCAGCAGCGGAACCAGCGTGCGCAGCATATCGCCGACGCGTCGCAGTGCGATCCACAACAGAATCGCAATCGACAGCAATGCATAGCCGGCGGCCTGCAGGAACGCCTTGATGATCGTGTCCGCGGAATGCAGGATCGAAATCGGGCCGCCGATCGCGTCCGGCTCGGCTTTCTTCACGGCGTGCACAAAGCGGGCGAGCGTCGCGTCGTCGTTCGGATCGGTGCCGGCCTTGACCTTCGGCGCGATGTCGACGAGTGCCCGGCCGTCCTTCGAGACCCAGCTCGTGGAGATCTCCCTGGGCAGGTTGTCGCGCGTGATCTCGCTGGGCTGCAGCAGATCTGCCAGTTGCTTCAGCGCGATGCGCAGCGGCTCGGACATCGCGGTTTCCGCCCGGTCGCGCGTGGCGGCGTCGGCAGCGGCCAGCTTTTGCAGCGTCGCGGACAGATGCTTGGCCTCGGCGGCGCCCGGGCCCGGGTGGTCGTCGGCGGCGAGCGAGAGCTGGTTCGACGCGCGCTTCAACGCGGCGACGCGCACCGCGTCCGTCGCTTGAGGCGCGGGTTGCTGCTGCAGTGCGGGCAACAGTTGCTGCGCGGCGCTCGCAATCAGCATCAGCTTTTGCTGCTGCTCGGCCGGAATGAAGCTGTCCAGCGTGGTTACGCGGCCCACTTCCGGCAGCGTGCGCAGATGGGCGGCCTTCTGGTCCGCGTCGGCAAGCGTGGGCGCCAGCACGTGCACGTTATTGACCGCCGCTTCCGGCGAATCCTTCAGCGACAGCAGCGTCGCCATGGATTCCGTGTGCGGATCCTTCAGATGCAGCGGGTTGAAGTCGAAGCGCAGATGCGTGAGCAAAGGCGTGGCGCCGATCACGATGATCAGCGTGCCGATCAGCACCGGCTTGCGGTGACGATCGAGGAAATCGTCGACAGGGGCGAGTTGCTGGAAGCCGGGCGAAGCGACCTCGCCCGGCGGATTGAAGATTTTCAGCAGCGCCGGCAGCAGCGTCATGTTGGTGAAGTACGCGACGAACATGCCGACGCCGGCGATCTCGCCCAGTTCCGACACGCCGCGGTAAGCCGTCGGCAGGAACGAGAAGAAGCTCAGCGCGACCGCCACGGCAGCGAGCGTCAGCGGCACGCCGATGCTGTGCGCGGTATGCACGAGCGCGGCGGAAAGACGGTCGTCGCGATGACGCTCCTCACGATATTTGACGCCGAACTGCACGCCGAAATCGACCCCGAGCCCGACGAACAGCACCATGAAGGCGACCGAAATCATATTGAGCGCGCCGACCAGCAGCAGGCCGAGCGCCGCGGTGATTGCGAGCCCGACAAACAGCGTGATGAACACCGCGACGATCATGCGACCCGAACGCAGCGCGAGCCACAGAATGATCAGCACGACGATGAAGGTGCCGATGCCGTTGAGCACGGCGCCGTCCTTGACCGACGCGAATTCTTCGTCGGCGAGAGGCTGTTCGCCGGTCAGGCGGACCGTGGCGCCATAACGCGTATCGAGGTGCAGCGAGGCGGCGGTGTCACGGATCGATTTCGACGCGGTCGCGCCCGGCTCCAACGCGTCGTAGTTCAGCACCGGCTGCACCGTGACGAAGGCGCGCGCCGGCTCCGTGGCGGCGCTTTTGTCTACTAGCGCGCGCCACGAGAATGCCGCCGGCTGGCCGGCCAGCACGTGGTCTAGCGTGGTTGCGCTTTGCGACAGCAAATGGCTCATATCGGCCAGCTTCACCTGACCCAGTTGCAGTGGCAACAACAGGCTTGTGGTGAGCGTGCCGGCGAGGCCGGTCAGGCTCGGATCGTGCGCAAGGGCATTGACCAGCGGGCGGGACTGGACGAGCTGCGAGGTGGTTGAGAGGACTTCATCGGTTGCTGGGAACAACAGACCATTGTGTTCGAAGAACGGGCCGCCGGCGGGCTGCGAGACTGCGACGAACTCCTTCGGATCGGCTTTGAGCGCGGTCGTCAGGGCATTGGCGGCGGCATCGGCAAACTCCGGAGCGCGCGCTTCGACCACCACCAGCACGGTTTGACCGCGATCCGGGAAGGCCGCATCCATGGCATTTTCAAGCGACGACCATTGCTTGTCGGTCTCGATGAGCTTGCTGATATCGGTGTTGATCTTGAAGTTATGGGCGACGTAGAAGCCACTCAAAACGGCGAGCACGAGCGATAGAGCGATGATCCGTAACGGATGGCGCACCGAATAGGCGACGAGACGGACGATAGATGACTTCAGCATGTAGGCGGAGAGGGCCTTATCACGGATGGTGTTTTCGACGAAAGTGCACAAGTATACAGAGCCGGAGCGGTTCGGCTCCACTTCGGTAGCAAGGACGGCTCCCGGGCGCGCGCATGGGGCGGGAACGCATTATCGGTATACTTGGTCTATTCTGCTTTCGTCACGGGCTCGCGAGTCCGTCGGCGCTTACTTCTTGGGGTTTTGGCGAGCGTATGAAACGTTACCTGTCTGCTTTTCTGGCTGCGGCCGTGATGTCCACTGCGGCCTATGCGCAAAGCGCGCCTGATGCGCTGGTGAAGAGTGCCGTCGAAGGCACGGTTGCCGCGATGAAGGCTGATCCGCAGGCGCGTGGCGGCGACATGGCGAAGATCACCGAGCTGGTTCAGACGCGCTTTGTGCCGGCTACCGATTTTCAGCGGACCACACGGATCGCGGTAGGGAAGGCATGGAGCACGGCAACGCCCGAGCAGCAGAAGCAACTGGTCGAGCAGTTTACGTTGCTGCTGGTGCGCACGTACGCAGCATCGCTGTCGCAGTTGCGCGATCAGGATGTGAAATTCAAGTTCTTACCAGTCACCGTGCCTGCCGGCGCCAATGATCTGGTCGTGCAGTCGCACGTGATCAGCAATGGCGGCGACGATGCCATTGGTTACCGGCTGACCAAGGGCGCCAATGGTTGGAAGATTTACGACATCAACATGATGGGCGCCTGGCTGATTCAGGTTTATCAGACGCAGTTCGCCGATCAGCTTTCCAAGGGCGGCGTTGACGGGCTGATCAAGTTCTTGACGGCGCATAACGCACGCAGCGCCGGCTGACGTCACGCAAAAAGATTCACGCAAAAAGAAAAAGCGCGGTGGCAATCAGGCCACCGCGCTTTTTTTCAAAACCGGCACGTCATGGGGCGGATGGAACCGCTCAAGCCACCCCAGGCAAGCTTAGTGTGCGGAAGCGGAAGCCGCCGTCTGCACCTTCTTGCCCTTGCCCGCACGCCCAATCTCTTCGAGCTTGATCTCGACGTGCCGCGAGAACACGTACTCGGCCGGACGCTGCTTATCCAAAGCAATATCCTTGACGAAGGCGCCGGAAGTCTTCGGACCACGCAGGCTAACCTTCAACGCCTTCAGCGGATGCGCAACCGTATCCATCACGGCCGTTGCTTCGAAACCGCAGTGCACCATGCAGTCCGCGCACTTCTCATAGTTGCCCGTACCGTACTTTTCCCACTCCGTGGTTTCCATCAACTCCTTGAAGGTCTTCACGTAGCCTTCGCCGACCAGGTAGCACGGCTTCTGCCAGCCGAACACGGTACGCGCCGGGTTGCCCCAAGGCGTGCACTCGTACGTCTGATTGCCGGCCAGGAAGTCGAGGAACATGCCCGACTGGCTGAACGACCAGTTCTTGCCGTTGTTGCCGCGCTTGAAGATCTCGCGGAACAGATGCTTGGTCTTGTCGCGGTTCAGGAAGTGCTGCTGATCCGGCGCGCGTTCATAGGCATAACCCGGCGAGACCGTGATGCCGTCCACGCCCATTGGGCCCAGCGTGTCGAAGAACGCAGCGACGCGTTCCGGCACGGCGTCGTTGAATAGCGTGCAGTTGATGTTCACGCGGAAACCGCGGCGCTTCGCTTCCTTGATCGCGGCGACTGCCTTGACATACACGCCTTCCTGCGACACGGAGTGATCGTGCGCCTGCTCGTCGCCGTCCAGGTGAACCGACCAGACGAAATACGGATTCGGCTCGTAGTCGTCCATTTTCTTTTCCATCAGCAACGCATTCGTGCACAGATACACGAACTTCTTGCGCGCGATGATGCCCTTCACGATCTGCGGCATTTCCTTGTGCAGCAGCGGCTCGCCGCCCGCAATGGAAACGACCGGTGCGCCGCATTCGTCGACTGCGCCAAGGCATTCCTCGAGCGACAGACGCTGATTCAGGATGGGATCCGGATAATCGATCTTGCCGCAGCCATTGCAGGCAAGATTGCAGCGGAACAGCGGCTCCAGCATCAACGCGAGCGGGTAGCGTTTGTTACCGGAGAGATGCTGACGCATGATGTATGCGCCGACCCGGACTTTCTGTAGCAGCGGAATAGACAAGACGTCCTCCTTAAACTTCGCGTGCAGCGAGTGGTTGCATCAGTTTCGACGGCAACTTGAATTCGACTTTCTCTTCACGGCCCGCCATCGTCGTGACATCGACGGGCCCCAATGCGCGCAGCGCATCAATCACGTTCTTCACCATTTCTTCCGGTGCCGAAGCACCGGCCGTGATGCCGACGGTCTGCACATTGGCAAACCACTCCGGCTTCACTTCCGAACCGTCGGCAACGAGATAGCTCGCCACGCCGGTTTCGCTGCCGATCTCGCGCAGCCGGTTCGAGTTCGAACTATTGGTTGCGCCCACCACCAACAGCACGTCGACCTCTTTGCTCAGTTCGCGCACCGCCGCCTGGCGGTTTTGCGTGGCATAGCAGATGTCGCGCGTGTCGGGACCGACGATGTCGGTGAAGCGGCGCAGCAAGGCATCGATAATGCCACGTGTGTCGTCGACCGACAGGGTGGTCTGTGTGACGTACGCGAGCGGCGTATCGTGCGGCAGGTCCAGATGCGCGACTTCGGCCTCGCTTTGCACCAGCCGCACCTTACCCGGAATCTGGCCGATCGTGCCTTCCACTTCCGGATGGCCGGCGTGGCCGATCAGAATCAGCGTACGGCCGGCGGCCACATATTGGC
This sequence comes from Paraburkholderia sp. RL17-337-BIB-A, assembly GCF_046025895.1. Classification (NCBI taxonomy): domain Bacteria; kingdom Pseudomonadati; phylum Pseudomonadota; class Betaproteobacteria; order Burkholderiales; family Burkholderiaceae; genus Paraburkholderia; species Paraburkholderia sp. RL17-337-BIB-A. The sequence goes on from NZ_JARESY010000002.1 coordinate 28,955, forward strand.
GCCCTTGCACGTGGACTTTGGTCACGAGCGGGCAGGTCGCGTCGAGCACGTCGAGGCCGCGCTGTTCCGCGTCGCGCTCGACTGTCTGCGCGACACCGTGGGCGCTGAAAATCGCCACGGCACCGTGCGGTACCTCGTCGAGTTCCTCGACAAAGCGCGCGCCTTTCTGACGCAAATTGTCCACCACGTGGCGATTGTGAACAATCTCGTGGCGAACATACACGGGCGCCCCGTGTTGCTGTAACGCGCGATCGACGATCTCAATGGCGCGTACAACACCCGCGCAAAAGCCGCGGGGTTGAGCAAGGATGACTCGCATAAATTGGCGAACTCCGACTGACGCGGGTTTCGAAGAAGCCGGTAATTCTGACTTTATCGCCGCGATCATCTATTTAGTTGACGTCTTGAGCCCCGGCGATGAGCCGGTACAGCAAAACCAAACGCGCATTCTAACGCTATCAGGCCGGCTTTGCTTTCGGGCCCCGCCAAGGTGTTGGGCCGGCGCCGCGCCGTGGGCCGGCGTCCGGCGCGGCATTGGTGCCGTATGCGGCAATGGTTACACGCTGCAGCGGTTTGCCGGAACCCTTAAACTACGTGGTCCTGCGGCGCATGTTGGCGGCCGCATTACAAAATGGTTTCGAGGCTCGCTGGATGGACGTCGATCAATACGAAAATTTTCCGGTTGCGAGCGTGTTGCTGCCGAAGACGCTGCGCGCGCCTATCGAGATTATCTATCACGTTGTTCGCACCGCCGCCGACATCGCCGATGAAGGCGACTGGAGCCCGGCCGACCGGCATGCACGCCTCGCCGACTTCCGCGCCGGCCTCGACGCGATAGCGCAGCGGCGCGCGGCGCCGGTGCATCCGCTCCTGTTCGGCAAGCTCGCCGGTGTGATTGCACAGTATAAACTGCCGCTCGCGCCGTTCTACGATCTGCTCCACGCGTGCGGTCAGGACATCGACACCACCCGTTACGCGGACCGGGCCGCGCTGCTCGACTATTGCCGCCACTCGGCGAGCCCGATCGGACATCTGATGCTGCATCTGGTCGGCGCCGCCACGCCGCAGAATCTCGCCGACGCCGATGCGATCTGCACGGCCTCGCAACTGATCAGCTTCTGGCAGGACGTCGCCGCCGACTGGAAAAAGAACCGCCTGTATTTGCCCTTGGCGGATCTGCGGCGCTTCAACGTGACCGAGGCGCAGATCGCCAGGGGCGTCGTCGACGATGCATGGACGAAGCTGATGGCTTACGAAATTTCGTTTGTGCGGACCACGCTGGTACGCGGCGCGCCGCTCGCGTTGCGCATTCCCGGGCGACTGGGGATCGAACTGTGTGGCGCCATCCACGCTGGCCTGCGCATTCTCGAGCGGATCGAAAAGGCCGGCTATGACGTATTTCGCGAGCGGCCGGTGCTGAACACATTTGACTGGGGCGTGGTCGCGGTGCGCACTTTGGTGATGCGCCTGTCGCGGCGCGTCGGCGTGGAAGCGGGTTCACTCGAGGGTAATGCTTGATGGCGGGCTTAATGGCGGCGGTTCTATTTCTTCTTTCGTGTCTTTCGCTGCTGATCTGGGGTGTGTTGCTGTTGGCGCGGGGCGGTTTCTGGCGGGCGCGTCCCGCTGCGCCGCTTACGCTCGAACCGCGTGAAACCTGGCCGGCGGTTGCCGCCGTGGTGCCGGCGCGCAATGAAGTCGATGTGATCGCGCAAGCGGTCACCACCTTGCTCGAGCAGGACTATGCGGGCGAATTCCACGTCATCGTCGTCGACGACCACAGCACCGACGGCACCGCCGACGCCGCTCGTGCGGCCGCGTTGCAGCTGCAATGCCCGGATCGCCTGACGGTGTTGAGCGCGAAGCCGCTGCCGCCGGGCTGGTCCGGTAAGGTGTGGGCGCAGTCGCAAGGTATCGAGGCGGTACGCACGCTCGGCCTGCCTGCCGATTTTCTGCTTCTGACCGACGCCGACATCGGCCATCCCGCCGACGCCGTCGCGCAACTGGTCGCCCGGGCGGAGGCGGAGAAGCGCGACCTCGTCTCGCTGATGGTTCGCTTGCGCTGCGATTCGTTCTGGGAGAAGGCGCTGATTCCGGCCTTCGTGTTCTTCTTCGCCAAGCTGTATCCGTTCGCGTGGGTCAACAACCCGCGCAACCGCACGGCCGCGGCGGCGGGCGGCTGCATGCTGGTGCGGCGCAGCGCGCTGGAAGAAGCGGGCGGCATCGAGTCGATCCGCGCCGAGCTGATCGACGATTGCAGCCTCGCCGCGCGCATCAAGCATCGCGGCACGGGGCGTCATCCGATCCGTCTGGATGTGGCGGCGCGCAGCGTGTCGTTGCGTCCTTACGATAGCTGGCGCGAAATCTGGAACATGATCGCGCGCACGGCCTTTACCCAGCTGCATTACTCGCCGCTGCTGCTGGCAGGCACGCTGCTGGGCATGACGATCATCTATCTGATGCCGCCGGTGGCCGCGCTGGTGCTCGGTCCGCTGGGCTGGCCCGCGTGGCTCGCGTGGGCGCTCATGTGCTGCGCTTATGCGCCGATGCTCAGCTATTACCGCCGTTCGCCGCTTTGGGCCCCATTTTTGCCGCTGGTGGCGTTGTTCTATGTCGGCGCGACGTTCGCGTCGGCGGTGCGCTACTGGCGCGGCAAGGGTGGGCAATGGAAGGCGCGCGTGCAGGCGCCGGTGCAGGAGCGCTGAAACACGCGCTCACGGATTTGTCGGACGAAAAAAACGGCGCTCTCAGTTATTCCCCCCAAGCGGGAATACATAGTTAGGCAAAAAGTACTCAACTTTTTACTCAGCACCCCTTTCGAAGGGGTGTTTTTTTGCCTTGCGTTTGATAAAGCCATACCGTATTGTTTCATCGCATGTATTAGGGGCGCACCGTACATGTCTCGTTGGCGACGGTGTCGAGTAGCTGGCTTTCTTTGAAAAGCCGAGTAGCTTGGGCGCAGGTGGCGAAGTGGCAAGGGTTGATGAAGCTGAGTTGCGTCGTTGGCGAGGACTGCCGGCCGCGTTATTGATTTCGCGCCTGGCCGTCCATGCCAAGCGCGACTCGACGTTTGTTCCTATCAAGGGAAATGGAACGGAGCGTTGGCATGCGAGCATCGGCGGTCGGGAGTATGAGTTCATTGCCGACGGACCAAAGTTCTACGACACCCGTGCTGAACGCGGTGGCGGGGGCGCCGTGGATTTCGTGATGTACCTGCATCGCGTTGATTTCCGCGGTGCCGTTGCGTTGTTGCGGCGGCTGGACGTTTAAAAGAGCGATTGTCGATGTTCGTGACCGTCAAAGCCAAGGTCCACACCGACGCCACAGGCGTCAGTATCGAGCTTCCGGTGCTCCTGACGCCAGCCGGCGTGCTAGAGCCGCTGCTCGACTACTGCCTTTATCGCAGCCACGACCGTAGCCTGGCGTGGATGTCGAAGGTAGCCCGTTCGGTGCGGATGTTCAGCGAATACTTGCAGACCAACCCGGCCGAGCGCGACACCTACCGCCTGTTCCAGAATTTCTCCCAGCGGCTCTACACCGGAACGTTTAACCGGGAGACCGGGCTCGACCCCAGCGGCTTGTGCTGGGCGCCGCGCTCTCCGCAGGATGCTTCGCACATCATCACCCATCTCTCGGACTTCTTTGACTGGCTAGGCGAGATGCGTCCCGAGGCGGCCAAGGTAAATCCCCGCTATGCGGGTAGTGCCTTCGACCGGCAGACCGACGAGGCTGCCTATCAGTATCGACGCAGCAAGGCCTTCCTTGGACACTCCTGGGCGGCGAACGCCTCCTCCGCCGAGACCGGGCACCGCGTGAGAGGTCGACGCCTGCCCAAGGTCGAAAAGGGCGAGCCGCCGGCCTTCCCGGAGGAGCGCTTCGAGGAACTGCTCGCCAAGGGATTCTGCGCGGCCGGGCGCTATGACTACCGCGGCATGCTCGTCACCTTGCTGCTGCACGGCGCGGGCTTCCGCGAATCGGAGCCTTTCCACCTCTACATCCCCGACGTGTTCCCGGACCCCGCCAACCCACGCCAGGCCAAGGTGCTCATCCACCACCCGAGCCACGGTGCCGCGCCCGCCGATTGGCGCGACGAGCGAGGACGCTCACGTAAAGCCAACCGCGCGGAATACCTCGCCCACGAGTTTGGTCTCGCTCCGCGCACTGACATGATGGACCGCCGTCACGCCGGCTGGAAGGGCGGCACCCACGATGGCCCCTACTACAAGCAGGCGTACTGGTTCACGCCCGAGTACGGCGAGTGGTTCCTGCACATCTGGCGCTGCTACCTCGAACAGGTCGCACGTATTGAGCGCAACCATCCCTTTGCGTTCATCAACCTGAACCGCGAGCCCATCGGCGCCATGTACACGCTCACCCAGTACAACAAGGGGCACGCTGCTGCCTGCGAGCGCATTGGGCTCACGGTGAGCAAGGCGCTGGGGACAACGCCGCACGGTCACCGCCACGCCTATGGCCGCCGACTGCGCAACGCTGGTGTCGACAAGGCGCTCATCCGCCGCTTTATGCATCACGCCTCGCTGGAGAGCCAGGAGGTCTACACCCAGGCCAACACGGGCGAGGTACTGGCGGCGCTCGAAGCGGCCGCGCAGCGGCTGCGGGACAGGCACACCGTGACACCGTCCGCGTCCGGCCTGTTGCCGCCTGGCATCGAACTCAACGACTGAGGAACCCTTATGGCCGAAGAGAAGAAAACGACCGCTCCCCAAGCTGCTGCCATCCCGGTGTCCAAGGTGAAAGGGGCGAAGCGTAAGACGGAAACGAGCCTCGGCTGGGTCGAGCGCGAGTATCCGCAATTCGCCGCTTGGCGCGCCTTGGCGGTGGAGTGGTTGAAAGGCGAGACACGCGGTGTGCCCCAACGGCTCAAACCGTTGGTGGCCTTCTTCGAACGCTACCTCATCCAGCACGGCCTGCCGCTCGACCCGGCGGTGTTCCTGGCGCGCGCCACCGTTCTCCCAGATTTTTATCGAACGGCTTGCCCGGATTCGCACCACGGTATCAAGTACAACAACTCCATCCACGCCTTCCTTCGCTTCGTGCTGCTGCGTGAGTTCAGCGAAGCCGCCGACGACGGCCAACCGGTGGTCTCGCCGGCGTTTCGCAACCCGGTGCCCCGGATGTCCTCGAGCGGTCAGCCGAAGCGCGACGAGAGCGTGCATTCCCCGCTGCCTTACGGCTACATCGACGAACTGCGGCAGATGCTCGCGGCGGGGCCCCACTTCCGCGAATGGCAGTGGGCGCAGAGCGCACTGGGGGCAGAAATCGGTAAAGGCGGGCGCCGCGCGCCCGACTGGTTCGAAGTGACCGAAGACCAGATTGACCGAAACGACCCGGACTGCGTGTGGCGGGTCCGCAAGGTAAGCCCGAACTATCGCGGCGAGCAGGTACTGGAAATGTGGAGTCCGGTCCGTTGGGTGGCCCTGCTCGTGAAGCTCATTCTGCCGGTGCGCACGTTTCAGGTGCGCATGCTCGACTCGGGAGAAGCCGATACGTGGCGCTACGCGGCGGGGAACTGGACCTTGAACCCGAGCCGGCTCGCGCAGGGCAGTGAACGCCGACCGCTGCAACAGGGGGTGTTCCGCCGCAGCGACCCGCTCGCCGATGGCGAGGCCGTCTCGACCGTGCTCTACATCAACACCAACAAGACCGCCGACATCGCCAAGTCTGGCGCCGACAAGGGCTATGTGTTGCCGTGGTCCTTCGGCGGCCCGGTGCATCAGGACGTCTTCTACTGGCTGGAGAAGCTGCGCAACTGGCAGGAGAAGTACAACCCCGTCTCGCGGCGCAGGGCCTGGACGGAACTGGACGCCCGCCACATCATGGCGAAAAGCGAGGTGCAACTGGCCAGTTACTCGGACACATGTTTCCTATTCCGCTTGCCGGAAACCAATGAGGGCGAGCGCCATCTGCCTATCCGGGAAAGGGGGCTGGACAATTGCTGGTTTAGCCTGCTGGAAGCATTGGAACAGCGGCTGCACGACCGAGGCGAAACCCATCGCAACGGCGCACCGATTCGCCTCCTGCCTCCGGTGGAAGAGCGGAACGATGGACAGACGACTCTCTTCCCCTTGCACAGCCTGCGCGTCTCCCTCATCACCGCGCTGGCTCTGGAAGGACAGGTACCGTTCCCCATACTGCAAAAGCTCGTCGGCCACAGCCGCCTGCTGATGACCTTGTACTACACCAAGCCCGGTGCGACCCACATCCGCGACGTGCTCCTTGGCGCGGCGGAGCGGCTCGAGGCAAACAAGGAAGCGAGCATCCAGGACTTCCTGCTCGACACCGAGCACGCCGAACTCCTGGAAAGCGCAATCTGCAACAGCGTGCCCAGCCTCGCCGCCGCCATTCCACAACATCCCGCCGCGCGCAACCCGGCGGGCTGGATGCCGATGCACCACGGCCTGTGTCTCGTCGGCGGCAACACCAGCGAGGCAGAGGATAACGCCGCGGTGGGCGGCTGCTACAACGGCGGCCCCAAAATTGGTTCACCCTCACTTCTCAAGTACGGGCCGGTTCCAGGCGGCAGCCGCAACTGCGTACGCTGCCGGTGGTTCGTGACCGAGCCGCACTACCTGTCGGCGCTGGCTGCCCACTTCAACACGCTCGCCTATCACTTCGACGAGGCGCGCAACGCCTGCCTCACTCGTGAAAACGAACTTCAGGACCTGAAGAAGCAGAAGGCGGACGCCGAGGACGCCAAGCAACCGTTCGCGCGGATGGACGCCTACCGGCAGGCCGAACGGATGTGGGAGAGCGCCATGAAACGCTTCAGCGACCTCGCCGAAGACCTCGTCGCCTGCTGGCGGCTCATCGAACGCTGCAAGGCGGCGCTTGAAACTCCGCAGGGCAATGGTAGCCAGTTGGTGGCCGCCGGCACGGCGGGCGACGTGAATCTTGCGTTTGAGGAAACGGAGTCGGAGTTGCTCCAGCTCGCCGGCGTCTGCGAGAACGTCGAGGTCTACCCCGACCTCGAACCCGGCAAGGCGGTGTTCCGTCGCAGCCAGTTGCTCGATGCGGTGCTCTACCGCGACGACCTACCGCCCGTCTTCACGCTGATGAGCGAACAAGAGCAACTGCTCGCCGGCAACGCCTTCATGCGCCGCCTTGCCCAGCAGATGAACCCGGCAAATCCCGCACTGGGCCAGCGGGAAGTGATTTGTTTGATGGATGCGGGCACGCGCCTCAGCCGGCACCTCGATATCGACCTGGTTGCGCTGCTGTCCACGACAAATCCCGTCCCCGCGTTTCCCACCGGGGTCCAGGCCCTCTCGGGAGACGAAGCATGATTGACGCGACGGACATCCACCCGGACGCGGTCCTAGACTCGCTGCTCGCCAAGGGCGGGCGCTCGAACCGGCGTACAAATCTGGCGAAAATGCATGAGCTCTGCCGCAGGCAGCATGAGGCGGGCTCGCGCGACTTCTCACTGCCCGCCGTCGGCCGCCTAGCCGAAGCTGAAGGCATCATGAAGGGGCGGGCCCTCTACAACGCTCAGTCGGCCGACTACAAGGCGCTGATTGAAGCCTGGGCTGCCTACGCTGGCCCACCTGCGCCAAAGCCGCCGAAGACGCTGGCGAGCCACGAATATCTGATGCGTATCGAGGACCCGGCTATCCGCTCCATCATGCAGTCCATCATCGCGGAACGCGACAAGCTCAAGGCGCAGCTCAATGTGCTGAAAGCCAATGCGCAAGTGACGGTGGACCGGCGCCCACTCGGCTCGACCGTCGCGGCTGCACCTGGCTCGCAACCGGTGACCGTGCTCGCCATGGCCGCCCAGTTCACACCTTCGGAGCGCGAGGCATTGCAGAAGGCGGTTTCGGCCGACTACCTCGAAGCGCGCGGCCTGCGGGAAGGCAGCCACGGTGAAATCGTCAACGCGCGCGGCCGGACAGTGTTTGAGGTGGGGTTCGCGCGGGCGATTCGAAAAGTGCTTGCGTAGGCGAAGCAAAAATGAAAGGAGAGGACAACATGAGTGTGGCTTATTACCTTGCCTGCCTTGAATCCGGGCAGTATGTGTGGGTAGGGGCACTAGGTCCGGACCGCCAAGCTATGCCGGAAGGGCTGAGAGCGCCGTTTTTTTTACCTCGACCGTATGTCAGCCTTTGGTGAGCATCATGTACATCTGGATCACCATGTCGGGCGAAAACGTGAACGGCACCCAGCCGTGGCCGGTGTGGCGCATGACCAGCAGACGGTCGCCATTCGACTGTTTCTGCACGGCCATGACGGGATTCTTGGTCGAGACGAAGCGCCAGCCCGGCGAGATGCCCGGCGGCGGTTCCGGGGTCATCGAGGCCCGCGCGTTCGCCAATTCCTCGATCAGTTGGCCGATCTGCTCAGCACGCAGCGCGACCGTCTGGCCGCCGATCGTCATCGTGATCTCATTTTGCGCAGGGCGGTTGATTTCGAGCGTGGGCTGCGGCTGGGCGGCCGGATCTTCGCTGCCGGGTGCTGGTGCCGACGCCGCCGCTTTTACCGCGGTCGTGGCTGCCGCTGGGTCAGGCGCCAGGTCTTCTGTTTTCGACTCGGACGAGACGTGATTCGCCGCCGGCGCTGCCTGCGCTGCTGCCTCTGCGGGTGTCTCGGGGATGTTTTCGGCCTGCGGGGCCACGACAGCCTGGATGAGCTGATCGACGCCCACTTCCAGCGCGCCGAGCTGTTCGTGAAGATTCATGCGAGGTTTCTCTGGTAAGACCCGCGATTTTACCTGCTACGCGTGGGCTTTTACCTGCGCAAACACAGTGACGTTGTAACAAAGTGCGCGCAGGTCGCGCCGGGGGGTGTTCGGCGCGACCTGCGCGGCGTACGCGGCTCCGCCTATCCGGCTCGGCCTACGCGGCGCGACTTATGCGGCTCGACCTTCGCGGCTTGGCTTATGCGGCCTGGCCTATGCGGCTCGGCCTATCCGGCTCGGCCTATCCGGCTCGGCCTATACAGCCCGGCCTATACAGCCCGGTCTATGCGGCCCGGCCCATGCAGCCCGACTCACGCCCCCCCCCATTGCATGTGCGCGTCAGGGCTTCAAATACCCGGCTTGCCGGAACCATTCGAGCGCATCGCTCAAGCCCTCGCGATAAGGCCGCGCGCGATAGCCGAGCTCGCGTTCCGCCTTCGCCGATGTGAAGTACATCTTGTTCTTCGACATTCTCAAGGCGTCGACAGTGAGGAACGGTTCGCGCTTCGTGAACTTCGCGACCGCTTCGGCGCCAATGGCCAGCGGGTAAAGCGGCCCACGCGGCAAAGTCAGCGTCGGAGCCTTGCGGCCGGTCAGCGCGGCGATATCCGCGAGCATTTGTTGCAGCGGCAGATTTTCGCCGCCGAGAACGTAGCGCTCGCCGATCTTGCCGCGTTCGAGCGCGAGAAAATGCCCGGCGGCCACATCGTCCACGTGCACGAGGTTCAGCCCCGTATCCACGAACGCGGGAATCTTGCCGAGCGCCGCCTCGACGATGATGCGGCCGGTTGGCGTCGGCTTGACGTCGCGCGGACCGATCGGTGTGGATGGATTGACGATCACGGCAGGCAGGCCGTCCTCGGCGATCATCCGCTCCACCGCGCGCTCGGCCAGCACCTTGCTGCGCTTGTATACGCCGATCGCCTGGTCGGCTTTGAGCGGCGAGGTCTCATCGGCGGACTGGCCGGAACTGGTGACCTTCAGCGTGGCCACGCTGCTCGTGTAGACGATGCGTTCGACCCCTTCCTTCAACGCCGCGCGCATGGTCGCCTCGGTGCCTTCGAGATTCGAGCGCTCGATTTCGCTCGGGTCCGGCGCCCACAGGCGATAGTCTGCCGCCACGTGCAGCAGATAGCGCACGCCGCGCAGCGCGTTGCGCATCGACGCTTCGTCGCGCATATCGCCCACGACGATTTCCGCATCCAGCGCCTCGACGTTTTTGCGCGGACTGGTGGCGCGCACCAACACGCGCACCTTGAAACCCTTCTGTTGCGCGATGCGCGCCACCGACGAGCCGACGAAGCCGGATGCGCCGGTCACGAGCACGAGATCGCGATTCTGTTCGGTCATTCTGATTCATTCCCTGCGTGACAGTCGGCGGATTGTACGTGGCGCGCGTGCCGTGTGTTGCGCTGGGCGCCTTGAGCGCGTGGGCGAGCTCGGACGAGCTCATGCGCTGCCGAGCAATCTTGCCGCGACGCGACTAGAATGCCGGCTTGAAAGATTTTGCGTTGCATGGGACCGGGTAAGTGCTGAAGCGCTTACTCCGGGTCGACAGCGTTGCATGGGATCGGAGTAAGTGCAATGCATGGGACCAGAGTAAGCGCTAAAGCGCTAACTCTGGTCGACAGCTGAAGCGCTAACTTCGGGTCGACAGCGGTGCATGGGACCGGAATAAGCGCTGAAGCGCTAACTCCGGTCGACAGCGGTGCATGGGACCAGAGTAAGTGCTAAAGCGCTAACTCCGGTCGACAGAAGAGAGAGGACGGCATGGCCCCGGATCTGGATCTACGGATCGAAACGTATTACGTGCGCGTGCGCGGCACGGTGCAGGGCGTGGGCTTTCGCCACGCCACAGTGCGGCAGGCGCACGCGCTCGGTATCAAGGGATGGGTGGCGAATCTCGACGACGGTTCCGTCGAAGCCATGTTGCAGGGCTCGGCCAACCAGGTCGACCGGATGCTGTCGTGGCTGCGTCACGGGCCGCCGGCGGCGCGCGTGACCGAAGTGGCCGGCGAAGAGCGTGCGACCGAAAAGCGTTTCGAGCGTTTCGAGCAGCACTGAGCAACTGGACTGCGTACACGGCAAAACGAAGGCGGCGGGCCATCACATAGATGGCCCGCCGTTTTGTCGATCGTGTGTCTCGCGTGTCCAGCGCGCGGCCCGATAATGCTTACCGCTTACCGCTTACCGCTTACCGCTTACCGCTTACCGCTTACCGCTTACCGCTTACCGCTTACCGCTTACCGCTTACCGCTCACCACGCCACCAGCAAGCTCTCCGCGAAGCCCCATTGATCCTCGATCCACTGATGGCTGCACACAAACCCGGCGTCGTCGGCGATCGCGGGCATCTCGTCCGCGCGGTATTTGTGGCTGCTCTCGGTCCAGATCGTTTCGCCTGCCTTGAGCGAGACCTTCAATTGCGCGGCGCCCACGTGCGCGGTGAGATCGCGCTTCGCACGCAGATGCATTTCGATGCTGCGCGCGTCCGGATTGAAGCGGGCGACGTGTTCGAACGCATCGAGCGGAAAGTCGCCATCGAGTTCGCGATTGATGCGCGCCAGCAGATTCAGATTGAACGATGCCGTGACACCGATCGAATCGTCGTAGGCGGCCACGAGCACCGGCGTCGGCTTGATCAGATCCGTGCCGAGCAACAGCGCGTCGCCGGGCGCGAGCATATTGCGGATCTCGCGCAGAAACCGCGTCGCCGCGAGTCTGCCGAAATTACCGATCGTACTGCCCAGAAACAGGACAAGCAGCCGTTCGTCCGCCGCGCGGTTCTTGCTCACTTCGGCCAGTCCGGCCAGGTAATCGCGCTCGTAACCCACAATCGAGATCCGCTCGATGTCGCCGAGTTCGCGCCTGCACAACTGCAAGGCGCTGCGCGAAATTTCAATCGGACAGTAAGAAGTGGGGCGCTTTTTACACAGCGCTTCCAGAATGCGCCGCGTTTTGCGGCCGCTGCCGCTGCCCAGTTCGGCGACGGTCACGTCATGCGGCAGATGTGCGACGATGTCCGCTGCATGCCTCGTGAGCAGACGTTCCTCGGCGCGTGTCACGCCATATTCGGGCAGTACGGTGATCACTTCGAACAGCGCGGAGCCGACTTCGTCATACAGATACTTCGAGGGCAGCTCTTTCTGCGGCGTGTGGGTGAGTCCGGCGCGTACGTCGGCGGCGAAGGTGGCGCGCAGTAGATCGGGCGATGCGTCGTGCGAGAGGGCTGGCTGGGTCATGCTGGCTCCAGTAGTCACATTCGATGAGCAGGATTGCTGGCCGGGTGGCGGCAGGCGCACTGAAGCGCAGGTGATGCATGCCGCGGGAAGGAAAGGCGGGCTCGGTCCGCATGGACTGCCTTGCCGGCCCGGCTGATTGATGTTGCCGGTGACGCTTGCAAATGACGCTGCAATGGCGGTTGCGACGGATGTCCAGGGTGTCCTGAATGACGTTGCAAACGGTGTCGCCAGTTTCGTAGCAAGATTCGCGCTTGAACATCTGTGCGGGAAGTGGCGGGCGTTGCCGCTGCGGCTTCGCCCGTCGCGCGTGAAGTTATGTTCTAGTGCATCGGCGCGCGATGCGCACGGAATAAATTGCTGCTTGCTGCAACGAACCAGCGACGACTAACCGGCACGTTTGCGCCGGAACCCGTCTAGAATGCCCGCTTGCATCGCCTGGCGAAGATAAAAAACGCAGCGCTTGATCTACGCTGCCTGCTTGTGAGACTTCACTTCTAATGACAACAACTCAAGGCGCACAGCCGCCGCATGTTGCGCCGCACACACCTGCATCAGTATCGGCTCGCACGCCTGCACCGCAGGCCGAAACAATTGCGTCACGGGCCGCGTAATGAATCAGTATGACCCAAAGCGCGGTATCGCGCTGTCCGTCGGCGCGTCGGCGATGTTTGCATTACTGTCCGCCTACGCCAAGCTGCTTGCGCCGTTGAGCGGGCTCGACATTTTCGCGTGGCGCGTCGTGTGGACCGTGCCGGGCGCACTCTTGCTGATCCTGTTGCGCAAACGCCTGCCGATTCTCCGGCAACTTCTTTACCGCATGGTGACGCAGCCGAAGCTCGGCGTGGCGATGATTGTGAGCGCGGCTTTGCTTGGTGTGCAACTGTGGGTGTTTCTATGGGCGCCGCTGCATGGGCGCATGCTTGAAGTCTCGCTCGGCTATTTTCTGCTGCCGCTGGTGATGGTGCTGGTGGGACGCTTCTACTATCACGAGCGCCTCGACGGTCTGCAATGGCTAGCCGTCATCTGCGCCGCGTTGGGCGTTGCGCATGAACTGTGGATGACGGGTGCCTTTTCATGGCCGACGTTGCTCGTCGCGCTCGGTTATCCCCCGTACTTCGTGCTGCGGCGCAAGATCAACCAGGACTCGCTGGCGATGTTCACGGTGGAAATGGCGCTGCTGTTGCCGGCGGCGGCCGTGTTTATCGTCATCGGTGGTTCGCTGACCCTGATCGGCGGCCGTATCGACATGTGGTGTTTGCTGTTGCCGGGGCTCGGCGCGCTCAGCACCGTTGCGCTGGCTTCGTATCTGAAGGCGAGCCGGTTATTGCCGGTCGCGTTGTTCGGCATTCTCGGCTATGTCGAGCCGGTGCTGCTGGTGTTTGTCTCCATCACGTTGCTCGGTGAGGCGCTGAGCGCCGAGCAGTTAGCCACGTATATTCCTATCTGGATTGCGGTCTCGCTGACGGCGTTGCATAGCGTGCGGCTCGTTCGGTTCGCGGTGCGTTGAGCTGCGGTGGTCCAGACACGACGACCCGTAGAGTTGAGACGGTTGATTGAGTCGGGATGGCCGGTTGAGTTGGGACGGTTGATTGAGTAGGGATGACGGACTGAGTTGAGCATAGGCCGCTAAATCGGGCGCCCCTATTTGTCACCGATGCGCCGCCGCGCTGTCCGCATTGATACGGGTCGGGCCGACCTGTGCCTCGATCGCCTCACGCAGTGCGGGCCGCCAGCCAAAACCAAACAACGCCTCAGCGAGGACGAACAGCGGCCCGATCAGCAGACCGATCACATCGTCGACAAAGGCAGGCTGGCGATGTTCGTATGCCACGTGGCCGATGAACTGAAAGACCCAGCCGATCACAAAGAGACCAATACCCGAGCCGAGCCAGGTGAGCGTAGCTTGCGCGGCGAGCCACTGTCCGCAAGCGACGCACAACGCCGACACCACGGCCATCATCACGCCGAGCGGCACGTCGAGCACGAGGTAGTAGACGGTCGCCGCGGCGAACAATATCCATGCGGGCGATAAGATCAACGACAAGCCACCCACGCTGAAAGCGGGCCGGCTCAACAAGACAGCCAGTGCCAGCACGATCATCGGAATGCCGATGAAATGCGTGGCGATATTGCGCCGGTCGCGATGGTAGGCCGCGTATTGCGTCAGCTGTTGTGTCAGCGTTCTCATGGATGCCGCTCCTCCTTCAAAGTCAGCATAATCGCGGGCAGCGGAATTTGAAACCATCGGGTAGCCGACAATCCGACACGGATGCCGTCCTATGACTGCGAGTATTTCATCGAATGAGCTTACCGCGTTGCTGGAGCGCAGCGCATGGTTTCGCTCGGCGCCCGCTGCCATGCAGGCGCAGCTGATCGAAGCGGGGCGTGTCGAACGTCTCGCGGCCAGTGAGCGGCTCTTCACGCGCGGCGATTCCGACGACGGCCTCTATTGCGTGCTCGACGGTCTCGTGAGAATCGGCGCGGCGAGTTCGGCCGGCAAGGAAGCGTTGCTCGCGATCATCGAGCCAGTGAACTGGTTCGGCGAGATCGCCCTGTTCGATAACCGCCCGCGAACCCATGATGCGTATGCCGAACGCGATTCTGCGGTGTTCCATATGCCGCGCGCCGCGCTTGCCGCGCTGCTCGAACGCACACCCGAGTATTGGCATGTGTTCGGTTTGCTGTTGACGCAAAAGTTGCGCCTCGCTTTCGACGCCATCGAGGAGGCCGCTTTGCTTCCCGCCGCGCAGCGCGTGGCGCGCCGCCTGTTGTTGATGGCGGGCGGGTACGGCGAACCCGGTGCATTGCGGCGTGTACTCAAGGTGCCGCAGGAGGATCTGGCAATGATGCTGGCTTTGTCGCGGCAGACGATCAATCAGGTGCTCAAGCAATTCGAAGCGCAGGGCGCGTTGAAGCTGGGCTATGCGGAAATAGAAATCGCCGACGTGCAAAAGCTCAGCGCACTAGCCGATCTGAATCCGCCGGCGGATTGATCGAACTGGATTCCTGGCAAGCCACGCGAAAGATGCATGTATGTCCGATTCGCGTGCCGCGCGATACGACATTTTTATAAGCATTTTACGGCGTACCCCTCTTTCTTTGGCGATTCGCTACACCAAGCCCGGTAAGGTCGAGACATCCCGGTCAGGAAGCGAACCTATGCATGGAAATAGCGCTCTGGATGGCGAGCAACCACAACGAAACTTTCGCCTGAGAGTCAGCTTGAAAGTGATGCTGGCAGCGATCGCCTTCTCGCTGTCCGTGGCATCGCAGGCCGTTGAGGCCCAGTCGGCATTCGCCGTCCAACCGCCGAGTGCCGCGAGCGACGCGACGTCCGACAGCGACTTGCCGGCGCTCGGCGATATCACCACCTTACTGCGCGCACAGTTTCGCGTTACTCCGACGGAATCGATGAAGATCGCACGCGCGGTGCTGATCGAAGCAGATCGCCAAGCCATCTCGCCGATCTTGCTGCTTGCCGTGATGTCGGTCGAGTCGAGCTTCGATCGCTACGCGGTCAGCATTGCGGGTGCGCGAGGACTTATGCAGATCTTGCCTGCTGCGCACCCGCGATTGATTGCGGGCACAACCGACTTGTCCGATCCGGCGATCAATGTGCGGATCGGTTCGACCATTTTGCGCGACTACCTCGATGAAAGTGGCGGCGATCTCGACGCCGCGCTGCTTCGTTACAGCGGCGGCGGGCGCGGTTACGCGCGGCGTGTCGTGCTGCGGATGCAGCGGCTGGACGCAAGCTTGCGCCACGAAATGATGAACTGATTCGTGGCGCATTCGTCTGCAAACCTGCTCCGCAGATCCGCAGATCCGCAGATTCGCCGCTCCTCGCGTTAGCTCATCGCTCCAGCAAATTCGGCGCGCAGGTCCTGCAGCCTGTCGCGCGCAGTGCTCAGGCGTTCGACGAGTTGTGCCGACGCGCGCGTGATCGGCATACGCGTTTCATCAGTCATCGAGTGATCGAACGCCAGCATCGCCTTGATTGCGGACGGGTTGGGCGCGGCGAACAGCAAGCGCAGGACGGGTAGCAAACAGGCGAACAGATTGCGTGCCTCCATGTCGCGTGCGTGCCGGATCAATTCCTGTACGGCAACCAGCAGATCCGCGCAGACATGTGCGCTTGCCAGAATGCCGCCAGTGCCGCCGTGGTTCAGGCAGTCGTCCAGAGCTTCATCGGTGCCGCACAGCACGTTGACCGGCAGGCCGCGCAGCTTCTCGAAGTGTTCCTTCACGCATTCCTTGATCGCGACGATGTTGCTGTATTCGACCAGGCGCGCGACCGTGTCCGGCTCGATGGTGACGCCGATCCGATGCGGCACGTTGTACAAAACGATAGGCCGCTCGGTGGCAAGTGCGGCTTGTTCGAAATGCCACTGCACGCCGGCCTGATCCGGACATACATACGACGGAGGAGACACGAGATAACCCGCGCAGTCCCACCGCTCATAGCGCTGAATATCGTGCAGGACATCGCGCGTATTCGAGCCGCCGACGCCGATCAGCATCGGCAGGCGGGAGCCGATCACATCGGTCAGAGCCTGCAAAACGGTAAGACGCTCGGATTCCTGTAATAAAGCGGCTTCGCCCGTCGTGCTCAAGGCGACAAAACCGCTGATCTCCGTGCGCAGATAGTAGTCCGCGAGGCGCTGCAACGCGTCGACGTCGACTTCGCCATTGCGCAACGGTGTGACGATGGGCAACCAGATGCCTGAGAACATGATTAGCGCGCCTTTGCGACGGCTTGGCGGCGCTTCAGAGGTCCGATCAATGCTGCGGGGAGTGTCGAGATGAGCGTATGGAGCGTGAAATCGAGGTCGTCGAGTGCAATGTCGAGTTGCACGCGCACTTCTTCACGATCGGCTTCCGTGCTGACGACATACACACCGAGCGGCGAATGAAGCAGTGTGCGTAACTGGGTGCCTGGAAGATCGTGCGGCGGGTGGGGCAAGACGACCTGGAGGCGGGCGCGGGCCGCGGGGAAGGGAATGACATTGTTGCGTTGGACCGGCGGCGCGCTAAGCGGCTGCGTTTCGAAACTGTCGATTGATTGCGTGAGAGCCATTTGATGCGGCGTTCGGTGACGCCACGGTTGATCAAGACACTTCGAGATTAGACGTCTACGGGTAAACGCAGTGCAAAAATTTCGGTGTCTGCTGAAAAAATCATGGGGACTCGACGAGTCGTTCGAATCGAATCAGGCAGCTATGCTGGCAAATAAGCTTTGCGTGCGCTTGAACCGGGGTCCATGCGGTGCGCCCATAAAAAAGGCGAGTCGTGAGACTCGCCCTCCCTGAACGGCAGTTCGGCTTCGATTAACTACGCATGCGTGGCCGGTGCTTGCCGAAAACCGATCACGTGTTATTGCGTTTTCGTCGTGTCGGTCTTTGCGCCGTCGGCTTTTACCGGGGCGTTGCTGGCCTCTTTCGCGCCTTCCGTTTTGGTCTTGCCTGCGCTTGCTTCGACAGCGGTCTTTTTCGTGGCTTTTTGCATCTTTGCCGTGTGAGCGGCGGACGTCTTTTTTACATGCGCCTTCGCGGTGGCTTTGGCCGGCGCTTTTGTCGTTGCCGCGCCGTTGTCCGCGGCGCCGGTTTGCGCGGCGGTGCTGGCCTTCAGATTCGCTTGACCGGCGGGTTGCATTTGCGCCGGTTGCGCGGCCGACGGCGCTGCGGTTTGCGCAAAAGCGGTCGACACGACGAGAGCGGAAGCGAGAGCAGCGAAAAGCGTCTTCATGGTGTAACTCCTGGTTTGACCGGTTATTTCTTGTGTCGCGGCTGAAATGTTTCAGCGCTGCCGGTTTAACGTTGGCCGGAAGACAGCAGTTGACGATGCTCTGGTGACAAAACGTAACGGCGGATACATATCGGGGTTCTGAATAAATCGCGAGCGACGGCAAGACGACGTACGGCGGCGGCGGCGTCGGCGGCGCTGAACAGCTGACCCGTTGCGATGCAATGTTGGCTCGCCTGACCCAATACGTCTGGCGCTATTGAAACGGATTCTGTACGACGCCGGGCTTCGCGTCCGGCTCGTCTTTCAGCTTCGCCGGCAAATTGGTTTGCGCTTGCAATGCGGCCACCACCGCGTCGATCGCTTCCTTCAGCGCCAGCGCCGCTTTCAGTCCGCGCTGGTCCTGAGTCAATTCCAGCGTTCCGTTCAGCACCACGCGCGTGGTGCCATTGCTGACGGTGAGTGCGTCGCCCTGGATGTTGAGCACGTCGTCATCGTTCGAATAGGGTTTAAACACCTTTCAGTCCTCCCGGTCGCTGATCTTTGAGATTCTCTGGAATACCCGGAAAACGGATACCCGAGGCCGCCTCGAGTTCGTGAATCGTCCTGATGTCATAGCGGTTGGTCGAGACGTTGTCCACCATGACCGCAAACGCCATTTGCCGGGACGGCACGTAGACCACCTTGAACAATTGCGTCGGCACGAAGACGCGCGTCGGTCCGATGGTCTGCAATTGCTGGCCGCTGAAGATCGGTCCGGTGACGACATAGGTATCGTCGTACGACATCGCAATCCGGCGCACCGACGTTTCGATACGCGCCCACAAGCGCTGATTGTTCTCGCGATTCTGTGGCACGACGTTGGCCAGCGAAAACGATTGTGCCATCGCTTCCTGATTCCAGCGATTGCCCGCCGGACTCATATGCCCGCGATCGAAACCGCTGCGTTTATAGTCGGCGAGCGTTGCGCCTTCACCGTCGGGCAAACGCGCATCTTCGAAGAATTTGTTGGTGCGCACCATGTCTTTGGCGGCTTCGATATGGTCGCGCGTCAGATGCTCGGCGGACCACAACGGACCATGCGTGATACCCGAATGCAGCACCGCGAAATCGCTATAGCAAAGCATGCGCGTTTTCGGCGCCATCTTCTGATTGGTCAGAACCGGCCATTGCGCGTTCGGGGTGAACTGGGTGCAGGAAGGCGCCGCGCTTGCGTGAGCGGCAACAGCGAACAGCAGACAGGCGAACCACTTCTTCATGTGTCAGTCAGTCGAGGGATCGGGGGCGCAAGTATAGCGTCGCGAGCGCCTATCGAGCGACGCGGAACGCAGGAAAACACAGAGGAAGAAAGTGGATTTTTGCGCGGCGCGCGGCGCGCGGTGATGAAGATGATGCGAGCGCAGGAAGCGCGAGGCCGCACAGAAGAAATCCAAAAGCGCCACACAAAAAAAACGGGCCGCTTTGCAGCGACCCTAATGCGTGGAATTCGGACTCTACGCATGCAAACTTAAGACCGGCTTAAATGCGCGACGCAGAATGTAGAGCGAGGGTAACGATCAAACACGCGCACGAACGCACCCGCACGTGCGCCGTGCGGCTTGGTGAGTAAGAATTTCACTGACGAAAAAAGCGCAGGAACCTAATTGCCGAAAACGCTGTTTTCAGCGCGCACATTTTGCCGGTCGACGGCTTGCAAGCGCCAGAAGCCGCTGGTCGGTGCGCGCGTGGGCAAGGCTGTCCACGCAGCGGCGCCTTGCGCCGCGCTGACGCGTTGTTTGCGATCGACGTGCAAGCCGCGCAGCGTGCACAGCGGCGCATCGGTGCTCGGCGCGCACAGCGTGGTCACGCCATTGTCATCGTGCAATTCGCCCCACGGGGGTAGATCGATCCCTTGATGCGCTTCCCTCGACCACCGGTGTTCTTCGGTGTCGAGCCATAGCACGGCGTAATCGTGGCTGACGGTGGGATCGGAACCGTTGATGAGGATAGTTAGGCGCATGGCAGTTCCGTACAAATTGCGAAGTGTGGCTCTATCAGTCTATGCCGCAGCGCGTGTTATGCAAGGCAAAGGTACGACGATCAGGCACGAAAAAAACTTACGCACCGTACATACGGCGGTACGATAGCCGCGTCTATCAGCCATTCGCGGGGGCGCGTCATGCTGCGTCGATTTCTGCAACTCACGATGCTGGCGGGATGCCTCGGCGCATCCACGCTGAGTGGCGCGGCAGACAGCGTCCCTTTCGCCACGCCCAAACCGATTGTCTATGTGTCCGACTTCGATCTTGATGTGGCCAACGTGACACCTGACAGCGGACCCGGTCAACGCGCGCGCCGTCTGCGCGGTTTGCTGCCGAGCGGTCCGGGACCGTTGGGGCACGATTCGAATCCGCAGGACCACGCCAAAGACATCGTCAACGAGATGGCGGAGGCGCTGACGGCGGATCTGCAGAAAGGTGGCGTCGACGCACGCCGCAGCGCGCCCGGGCAACCGTTGGCGGCAACGGGCTGGCAAGTGCGCGGTGTATTTCTGAGTGTCGACGACGGCAATCGTCTAAGGCGTGCCATGGTGGGTTTTGGCACGGGCCAGAACGATATTCAGGTAGCGGTGTCGTGCGACAGCCTTGGCGCGGCGGATTTGCCGCCGCTGTATCAGGCGGTCGAAGAGGCGGACAGCAAGGCTAAGCCGGGAGCGGTGATCAAACTCAATCCGTATGTGATCGCGGCCAAGTTTGTCATGGCGAGTGGCGACGATAAAAAGACGATCGAGAAAGCCGCTCAGGAGATTTCGGATTCGGTGATCGCGAAGCTGCACGGGGTGACGCAGTAATTCGCTGCATCGTGCGAGGTAAGATGCCTGCGGTGCCACCGCAGGCATACAGACACGCCGCCGCAAACCTACGGCAAAGCGAACCGCTCATGCCAGATCCAACGAACCCGTCAAATCGCCGAGCGGCGCCAACCCATTCTGCGCAAACGCCCGATCTCGCGCCAGCACGCCATCCAGCGGCGCCAGCCCATGCACGCGGCTGATCAAGCGAAGAATCGAATTCGTGTCATACACCGTATGATCGACGTATCCTTTCTTCGCCAACGGCGAAATCACCAGGGCCGGAATCCGCGACCCTGGCCCCCAGCGATCACCCTTTGGCGGCGAGACCGGATCCCACCAGCCGCCGTTCTCGTCGACGGTCACGACCACGACAGTATTAGCCCATTGCGGGCTGCGCTGAATATGCTCGATCACATTCGCAATGTGCCGGTCGCCGGATGCGACGTCCGCATACCCCGCGTGCATGTTCAGATCACCTTGCGGCTTGTAGAACGTGACAGCCGGCAAACGCCCCGCGTCGATGTCGGCAATCAAACGATTGGTCGATGCGTCGTCACCCAAACCCGCGTCGCGCAGATACTTACGCCGCGCCGCGGTGCCCGGCGCGTAGTTGGTGAAGTAGTTGAACGGCTGATGGTGGTATTGGAAATCGGGCACCGCGCCCGTGTCCTGATGCTCCAACGCGTATTGCCACGCCCCGCTGTACCACGCCCAGTCGACACCCTTGTCCGTGAGACGGTCGCCGATCGTCGCGTAGTTTTGCGGCGGCAGCACGCGCGGATTCGACCGATCGGCGAACGCCGGATTGCCGCCTTCGGCCGGGCGCACATTGCTCGGCTGATACGGCGGCGCCATCGTGTTGACAGCGTAGCCGTCGGCGCTAAACGCGCCGTCGTTGACGAATTTCGGCGGACCGCCGAGCGCGGACGCCGGCGAGTCGGTTGCCTGCTTCAAGCGCGTGCCGGTCGGATCGTCACCTTCGACGACCGAGACCATCTTCTTCGCCGGACTGTTGTGGATGTCGGGATAGAACGGCGCTTGCGCCGAGATCAGGAAGATGTGGTTCAGCCAGGAACCGCCGAAGGCCGCCATGAAGAAGTTGTCGCACAGCGTGTATTGCTGCGCGAGATTCCACAGACGCAGCGAATCGGCGGAATTCCGATAATGTCCCATCACGAGGCCGCCGGAATCGCCCCATGCGGCAAACTGGTTGTTGCGCCCGGCGTTGATCTGCATCTGGTTCTGATAGAAGCGATGCACGAGATCGCGCGTGATCACGCCGTTCGGCAGCGGCGCGCCTTGCGCGTCGGTGATATGGAAGGGCGCGTTGCGCAGGTGGCGGATATCTTTTTCACCAATCATGTAGCGCTTGCCGTCCACCTCTTGCGCTTGCGGTACGAGGCCGCCCCAGATTGCCGGCAGGCGCGGCAACGGCGTCTTGCCGTCGCGGTCGAGTTGTAGATAACGCTCGGCGCTCACCGCATCGAGTGGATGCTTGACGCCCGGAAAGTTGCCGTACAGGTTCGCGAAGCTGCGGTTCTCGGCGTAGATCACCACGATGTGTTTGACCTGATCGTGCAGCGCGGCGTCGAGGCGTAAGTCGGCGGCGCTGCGCTGCGCCGTGTCGCCTGCAGCACTTTGCTCGGTCTTGCAACCGGCCAGCGCGAGTCCGAGGCCGACGGCAGCGAGCCCGGTCAGGACGCGGCGGCGCTCGGGGTCTTCGGGGGCGTTGTCGGGGTTTGGCGGCAGGATGGAGTCGTTGTCTGTCATCGGTAGGTTTCGAAGTTAGCGTGACGGGCAGTCTGGTTGCCGCTCGGGGCGGCGAGTGCGCGGCACCGGGTTCGGATACGAAGTGATCAGAAAGCTTGGCGAAGCTAAGGTAGTCGTCGCTTCACGCGCCAGCTGTTGTGCGTTGCGTCAACGGCAAGCAGAAGCCAATGCCTGGCGTCGACGGGATGGCGCCGCTGGGTTGCATAACCGTCGACGGTTAATTCGAGTTCGTCGAACGTGCGCCGATGGCAAGTGGCGTGCGCACCGGAGCCGTCCGCGAATTCGACTACCGCCGCCACCGCGTGAGCCGGCTCGGGCAGGTGCGCGATATGCACTGCGCAGCCCGGATAAAGATGCGAGTCGGCAACCTCGATCTGGATGGATTCGGACATGGGTGTGGCCTCCGGACGCATGGCGGGAGCCAAAGCGCGGCAATGAGACTTCGCGCGATGGATCGCATCAAAGGATAGCACCGCGCGCAACGAAAATGAGCGCTGCGTGCTTTGCATCCCACACCACGCAACATCACAAAGCCTTGCGATAGACCACGAAGCCCGACCGTTCCGCGACCTTGTCGTACAGCTTCATCGCCGTGTGATTCGTCTCATGCGTCAGCCAGTAGACCCGCTGCAAACCGTCCGCCTTCGCCCGTGCATACACCGCTTCGATCAGCGCCCGGCCAACCCCTTTGCCGCGCTCGGCGTCCAGCGTGTAGAGATCTTGCAGGTAGCAGGTCGGCGCCACCATGGTGGTGTGACGGTGATACAGGAAGTGCACAAGGCCGAGCAACTGCCCGTTGCGTTCGGCGACCATCGCATGCATCGGCTCATAGGCGTCGAAGAAACGCCCCCATGTGACTTGCGTGATCTCACGCGGCAATGCCGTTTCACCCGAGCGGCCGTAGAACGCGTTATAGGCGTCCCACAGTGGCAGCCAGGCGTCGAAGTCGGCGGCCGTGACGGGCCGGATATGAATCGCATCGGACACGGGTGTGGTTCCTTATGGGGTTATCGTTGCGGGCGAACGGCGCCGCCGGAACCGTCAGCATAAGGAATTTGCGGCGCCATTGTTAGCGCCACACTGCGACCAGAATTTGGAGCCACGAATCTGGACTACGGCCTCTTGATGTCGAATGAATGTTCACGCGGTCAATCAGGCACACGCCGCTGAAGCAGGCACGTTTGTGCGAAGACAAGGAAACCTAAACCGTTTCCGCCCTAAGCCAACGCGCGAGCATGACATCGTCATCCGTATCCAGCGCTTGCGCGACCCGCTGCCCGACTGCTGCGCCGAATTTATAGCCATGGCCGGAGCATGCCGACACCACCAGCGTGTTGCCAAAGCGCTTCGAAAAGAAGCGTCTGTCCGCCGTGAACGTATAGGCGCAGGTTTTTACTTCGGTCACCGTATATTCGTCGATTCGCGAGAACGGCGGTGAAAACAGCCGACGCAGACTATCGCCTTCTTCACGCGCCGCAACGCGATTCGCATCAGGATCAGGCGCACGCGATTTGCACACACCAGCGCCGAACTTCAAGCCGACGCCATCGATTGGCGGCAGCACATAACCGTCGCTATCACCGCCAATATCGACAATGGCAGGCGCATTCGACCACGCCTTCTCCAGATCCGCCGGTGGCTCCATATAGGCAACCGCGTTGCGATAAGTCACCAGGTTTTCGGCGAGCGCGGGCAACAGTTGCAGCGTCCACGCACCTGTAGTCACCACGAGCCGGTCGGCGCGAATGATCGTGTCGTCTGCGATCCGCACGGAGGCCGCGTGCGCATCGACCGCGAGCACCTTGGTGTGGGTACGAATCTCCGCGCCGCGCATCTTGAGCCACGCTTTCATGTCGCGTGCAATGCGTTCGCTAAACAGCGCACCGCCGTCATGATCGAGGTACGCGTAGCGAAACGTGGCGGGGTCGAGAAACGCATAACGCTCGGCCGCTTCCTGCGGATCGAGCCGTTCATATTCGAATTTCATCCGGTCGAGGCCGGCGCGGAATCGCTCGGCGCCATCGCCTGCGCATTGCGAAATGCCGAGCACGCCGCAGTTCGCATAGTGGGAGACGCCCAGATCATTCCACAGCAGATCCCAGCTATCGAATGCTTCGGCGATGGTGCGTGCGTACCCGTCGGCATCGCCATAGGCGCGCCGGATCATGCGATGCCGGTCGCCCGAGGCGGCGAGTGGATTCGGAATCGAGCCCTGCTCGATCAGCGTGATGTCGTGTCCCAGCTTCACGAGCGACCACGCCGTGCTCAAACCGGCAATACCCGCGCCTACGATCGTCACCCGCATGCCATCTTCCCCCGAGTCGATGTATCCGGGTCAAAGTCTAGCAGTGGGAAAAATAAAGCGGTGTGCGATTCGAGTACATCGGCACACGAGCGAGCCGGTCGATTCAAAGTGGTGCCAGCCAGGCGGTGGTCTCCGCGCGCCGCCGTATCAGTGTTCGTGCTTCGACGGATGGCGCAGCTTGTCGCGTACTTTCTTCGCGGCGAACAGCGGCACGTAATCGAACACACGCGCTTCGTGCCGGTAGTCGGCCAGTGTTTCTGCATACATCCTGGAGACCGTTTCCGCGGGCGTGTCGGTTTCCTCTGCGATGCTTCTCACCACTTCGTCGACGTTAGGCTTGGGTTGGGACATGATCTCTCCGGGACAGCGGGTTGGATAGGCAAGTTACCAAAACGGGCGCACGACAGGAGTTTCATTACAGGATGCGATTGGCCGCGATACCAATTGAATCGGTCTATCGCATGAACCTTTCCACAGAGATTTTTGTGTTGCATTGCCGCGGGCGCCCGCGTCGCGCGGTAAAGCGGGAAATCAATGGGTGTGCCGGTGGTGACTATCCGGGAAGTGGGCCGCTGGTGCCTTACTTCGCCGATCAGGGGTTCGCACTGAAATGCGACCTGAACGCATCCGTCGAGCCTCGTCGAACGTACTACGTTTATTACCGCCACGTTCGAGGCCACGTCATGCGCCGTTTTGTCTGTGCCGCCGCTGTCGTTGCGACTGTTTTGCTGCTGCCCCTGACGGGGTGTTCCAACAACCCGCCCAATCCCAACCCGCGCGCCAGCGAACCGCTCGTAACGGTGCCTGTCGATCTGCCGCGCTACATGGGCACCTGGTACATCATCGCGAATATTCCCTATTTCGCCGAGCGTGACCTGGTGGGCAGCCGCGCGGAATGGAAGCTGCGACCGGACGGCAAGATCGACGATTCGTATTACGGCCGCAAGAAGCGTTTCGACGCCCCCGAAAAGCACTATCAGTTCCTCGACACGCCCGTGCCGGGCAAGGAAGGCGGCGAGTGGAGCGTGCAGCTGTTCTGGCCGGTCCACGTCACGCAGCTGACGCTCTACGTCGACCCCGATTATCACTACACGATTCTGGGCTACCCCGGCAAGAACCTCGGCTGGATCTTTTCGCGTGAGCCCGACATGAGCGACGACACTTATAAGTCGCTGCTCGTGCGGCTCGATGCAATGGGCTACGACACGTCGCGTTTCAGACGCGTGCCGCAGCATCCCGACCAGCTCGGCAAAGCAGGTTTCGCCTCGCCGGACGACAAGGACTAAAGCCACATGTGCCGGATGGCGCGCCCGCCGCATCCGTTCGTGCCCTTACAGCGTATAAACCGCATTGCTATTGAACGAGGCCTCCATGCCGCCACTTGCCGCCGCCGTGATTGCCTTGATCGGGCTCGTCGTGATCTTCAGCGCCGTCTGGGCATGGCAATTGAAGAGCGAGAACGCCGGCATGGTCGACCCGGTTTGGGCCTATTCGCTCGGCCTCGTGGCGGTGCTGTATGCCGTGCTCGGCACCGGCGATCCAGTGTCGCGTGCATTGAGTGCGCTGGGTGGCCTGATTTGGGGCGTGCGGCTCGGCACGCATCTGTGGAAACGCAATGACGGCAAGCCCGAAGACGCACGCTATCGCCGTTTCCGGGAAGAATGGGGCAACAAGGCAACCAGCAAGATGTTCTGGTTTTTCCAGCTGCAAGTCGTGATTTCGCTGCTGCTGTCGCTTGCGTTCCTCGTGCCGTCGTACCGCGTCAGTCCTGCGGCAACAGGCTGGATCGTGTTGGCTATCGCGCTGTGGATCGTCTCGGTAGCCGGCGAAGGTAGCGCGGACCGGCAACTCAAACGCTTCACGCAGGACCCGGCCAATCACGACAGTGTGTGCCGTGTCGGCTGGTGGCGCTATTCGCGGCATCCGAACTACTTCTTCGAATGCGTGCATTGGCTTGCTTATATCGCGCTGTCGATCGGCACGCCGTGGGGATGGTTCACGGTGTTGCCGCCGGTGCTGATGGCGTTTCTGCTGCTGAAGCTCTCGGGCATTCCGCTGCTCGAAGAAAGCATGGTGAAACGGCGCGCCGGTTACGCCGAATACATGCGCACCACCAGCGCGCTGATTCCGTGGCCGCCGCGGCATTGAGATAGGCCGGGAGGCGCGTGCGGACGTTCAGTAGAGTCCAGATAAAACGATAGGGAGTCAGCCTCATGAGCCTTTCCACCACCGACCATACAATGCCGCCTTCCTCGCCAACTGAGCCCAGCGATGGCTGGCTGATCCAAAGCTGCGAACGCGGCTGGCTGCCCGACAGCCTGATCCGTTTCGGCATGCGTCAACTGCTGCGCCAGCGTTTGCGCGCCGAAGCGATCGACAACGGCGAGTTGCGCGCGCAACGACTCAACCGCCTGCTGGACGATTTGCGCGCGAGTCCGATCGCCATCGAAACACAGGCCGCCAACACGCAACATTATGAGGTGCCGGCCTCGTTCTTTCATGCGCATCTCGGACCGCATCTGAAGTACTCGTGCTGTTTGTACCCGGCCGGCAGCGAAACGCTTGCGCAAGCCGAAGCGACGATGCTCGAGCGCTATGCCGAGCGCGCGGAACTGGCCGACGGTCAGCGGATTCTCGATCTCGGCTGCGGATGGGGCTCATTGTCGTTGTGGCTGGCGGCACATTATCCGCGTGCGCGGATCGTCGCGCTGTCGAATTCGCATGGGCAGCGCGCGTTCATCGAAGCACGCGCGGCGGAGTTCGGTTTGCGCAACCTCTCGGTGGTGACGGGCGATGTCGTCGATTTCGAATTCGATGACGCGCAGCTTGGGGATGGTTTCGATCGCGTGGTGTCGATCGAGATGTTCGAGCATATGAAGAACTACGGCCTGCTGCTTGCAAAGATCTCGCGCTGGATGCGCGACGAGGCGAAGCTGTTCGTGCATATGTTCGTGCATCGCACGCTTGCGTATCACTTTCAGGTGCAGGACGGCAGCGACTGGATGTCGAAGTACTTTTTCACGGGCGGCACGATGCCGTCCGAAGCGCTCTTGCTGAACTTCCAGGACGATCTGCGGATGGAGCGTCAATGGTGGGTGAGCGGCACGCACTATGAGCGTACGGCGAATCATTGGCTCGCCGCGCTCGATGCGGCACGTGATCGCGTGATGCCGATGCTCGTCGATACCTACGGCGCTCGCGATGCGGCTGTGTGGTTTCAGCGGTGGCGCATGTTTTATATGGCCGTGGCCGAGTTGTTCGGCTATGCGAATGGAAACGAGTGGGGCGTCGGGCACTATCGGTTTGTAAAGCGCTAACGTGCTAACGGGTGTTGCTTCACATGCAGATGGCATCGGGTGCCGCGGTTGACCAGGCGTCGTTCGCGGGGTAAACGTAGAACTTCCTCGCCAACGCCAGGGTGAGCCTGCGATGACGCTTCCGTTTTTCACGATCGGTCATTCCACGCGTCCGCTGCACGAGTTCACCGATTTGCTCGAAGCATCCAGGATAGAAACCTTGGTGGACGTGCGTAGCATCCCGCGTTCGCGCACCAATCCACAATTCAATCGCGACACGCTGCCGGACTCGCTCGCGCCCGCGGGTATCGACTACCTGCACCTGAGCGAACTGGGTGGCCGTCGCAGCCATCATAAAGAGGACGCGCCGTCGCCGAACGGTTACTGGACGCATCCCGCCTTTCGCAATTACGCCGACTATGCGATGACGGCTCCGTTTCAGGATGGTCTCGCGCAACTGCTCGAACTCGGCCACCACCGCCGTTGCGCGGTGATGTGCTCGGAAGCGGTATGGTGGCGATGCCACCGGCGTATCATCGCCGACTATTTGCTGCTGCGCGGCGAGACGGTATTGCACATCATGGACGCGCACCACGCCCCTGCCGCGACCATGACACCGGGCGCGCAGGCGCAGCCGGGCGGCACGTTGCTTTATCCACCAGAAACCTGAATCCCGATCCGCGCCACGGTATGACCGCAACGAAACCCATTGCTCTCAATCGGCTATTGCATGACATTCGCGCCTGTACGGTGTGCGCGCCGGTGCTGCCGCATGCGCCGCGGCCGGTCGTGGTGGCGTCGTCTGACTCGCGCATTCTGATCATCGGCCAGGCGCCGGGTGCGCGCGTGCATGCTTCGGGCATTCCATGGAGCGATGCGAGCGGCGCGCGTTTGCGCAATTGGCTGGGGGTCTCCGACGAGACCTTCTACGACGCCTCGAAATTCGCGCTCGTGCCGATGGGCTTCTGCTTTCCCGGCAAAGGCGCAAGCGGCGACTTGCCGCCGCGGCCCGAGTGCGCTGCGCATTGGCATCAGGCCTTGCTCGCCCAGTTGCGCGAGGTGCGGCTCACGTTGCTGATCGGCCAATACGCGCAGCGTTTTGGTCTCGGTGACGCATTCGGGCCGACGCTCACCGATACGCTGCTGCGTTGGCGGGAATATGGCCCGAGCGTGGTGCCGCTTCCGCATCCGTCGCCACGCAATATCGCGTGGTTCAAGCGCAATCCGTGGTTCGAAGCGGAGGTGTTGCCGACGTTGCAGACGCGGGTGACGGCGGCGCTCAAAGCATGATTCGCCACGCGCGGTCGAAATAGACTGAATCACACTATTAAGCGCCTCGCGGAATAAACCGGCACACTAAGGCGTTAGCTTTGGTATCGGAGGCGAGAGCAGGCATTGCACCGGCACGGCCGACTTTTCAAACAGCTTTCGCAAGAATGCATTTGCAGACGGAGCGACCCATGAACACGCACGCCGATTCGCTGACCGATTCGACCGGCACGCCGGTGCCGTCGCGCTATACCCGCACGGCAATCACGCTGCACTGGCTGATCGCGCTGCTGATGATCGTCAACGTCGTGCTCGGGTTGACGGCCGAATCATGGCCGGACGACTGGGTGCGTCCGGTGGTCGATACCCACAAGTCGATCGGCATCACGGTGCTCGGCCTCGCGCTGCTGCGCATCTTGTGGCGCCTGTCGCACAAGCCGCCGCCGCTGCCGCGCGAGTTTCCGTCGTGGGAGAAGATCGCGGCGCACGTCGCCCATTTCCTGCTGTATCTGCTGATGATTGCACTGCCGCTCTCCGGCTGGTTGCACGATTCCGCCTGGAAAGATGCGGCCACGCATCCAATGCATCTGTTCAACCTGTTCCCCTGGCCGCGCATTGGCTATGTGATGAATCTCGACCCGGCGCTCAAGGAGACGCTGCATGACCGCTTCGGCGCCTTGCATACGTGGCTCGGCTACGCCCTGTATGCGTTGCTGGCAATGCATATCGGCGGCGCGTTGAAGCATCAATGGATCGATCGCAAGTCGGTTCTGAAACGCATGGTGCCGTGAGCACCACCACGCTGTTTCCCATTTAATAACCGCACCGTCGACGGACTCAGCAGTCACTTTGAAGAACACTCTGGAACAGGCGCTCGCCCTCGCATCGCCGCGCATTCTGCCGCGTCCCACTACGCTGCTGAGCACGCTGATTCATTTCAGCGTGGTCGTGCTGTGGTTGCTGCTGTTCGCTCGCGCCTTCTTTCTACAAGGCGTGGTGGCGTGGTCGACGGGGCTTGCGTACGTCGTGTACGACACCTTGCTGCTCGCGTTCGTCACGTGGAAAACGCTGCCGCTGATGCGGGCCACGGCGCCGCTCGAGCCCGACTTCGATTCCCGCAGGTTGCCGGGCATGGGTGTGATCGTCGCGTCGCATAACGAGGCGGCGGTGTTGCCCGTGACGCTCGCCGCGCTGCTGCGCCAGACGCATGGCCCGGCGCAAATCGTGATCGCCGACGACGGTTCCACCGATGCCACCTCCGCGCTGCTCACTGAACGCTTCGGCTTGACTGCCGCAGCCGAGGGCGTGCTGAGCGCGCCGAGCTCGCTTTACCCGAATCTATTCTGGCTGCGCGTGCCGCACGGCGGCAAGGCCCGTGCGTTGAACGCGGCGATCACGGTCATGACGACCGACACCGTCATGACCGTCGACGCCGACACGCTGCTCGACGACGACGCCACCTACGCGATGCGCGCCGCCTTCGCGAGCGAGCCGAAGCTGGTCGCGGCGGCCGGCATTCTGGTGCCGGTGTGCGGCAAATCGGTTTCGGGCCGCGTGTTCCAGTGGTTCCAGACTTACGAGTACATGCGCAACTTCATCGCCCGTTTTGCGTGGATGCGCGCCGACAGTCTGCTGCTGATTTCAGGCGCGTTCGCGTCGTTCAGGCGCGATGCGTTGGTCGACGTGGGCGGCTTCGATCCGCAGTGCCTGGTCGAAGACTACGAGTTGATTCACCGGCTGCGCCGCTATTCGGTCGACCACGGTCTCGGCTGGGACGTGCGCGTGGTCGGCGATGCCCATGCGCGTACCGACGCGCCGGACAACCTCGGCAGTTTTCTGCGGCAGCGCCGCCGCTGGTTCGCCGGCTTCCTGCAAACGCAGTACTGGAACCGCGACATGACCGGCAACCCGCGCTACGGCACGCTGGGCATGCTGATGCTGCCGGTCAAGGCCATCGATACGATGCAACCGATCTACGGGCTGACCGCCTTCGCATTGCTGCTCGGCTTTCTGTTCGGCGGGCATGGCGCGATCGTGGTGTCGATTTTCAGCGTGATCTTCCTCAAAACGGCGATCGACCTCGCGTTTTATCTCTGGTGTATCCATCTGTACCGCCGCTGGACCGGCGAGCGCACCGGCTCCAGTCTGTGGATGGCGGTGCTCGCGGCAATCGCCGAGCCGTTCACGTTCCAGTTGGTGCGGCATGTCGGGGCACTGCTCGGCTGGCTGCATTTCCTGCGTGGCGGACGCTCGTGGGGCGTGCAACGGCGCTCCGGCCTCGTGACGCACGACGAAAGTTAGCAGGCGGTCTCCTGTAGTCGGCGAAACCATACCACTTCGGCTTCGAGTAGACTGTACGACGATGTCGGCCCGCGAATTGCAGGCCGATCACCTTCTATCCGCTCGTGCACGGAGGCTCCACGTATGCATGCTGTTCCCCCGCTCGAACAAGACACCGTCGATGCGCCGGTCGATGCGACGGCTGCTCATGCAGCCACTCAGGCTAACGCCCCTGCCATAGGGAATGTCCACACGCCGGATAAAGACGCCAACGGCGCCCCGGTGCGCGATCTGCGCCGTGTAGGTATTCACCCTGATTACTGGTATCCGCTCGCGTGGTCGCATGAAGTGAAACGGGGCAAGACGCATGGTGTGACGTTCGCGGGAGAGCCGATCGTGCTGGCGCGTACTGAGTCGGGCAAGGTGTTCGCGCTCGAAGATCGTTGCGCGCATCGTCAGGTGCCCTTGCATCAGGGCGTGGTGGACGGCGAATCGATCCGCTGCGGCTATCACGGCTGGACCTACGATTGCTCCGGCACGTGCATCGACGTGCCGTATCTGGGCCGCGATCGTTTGCCGAACGGCGTGCGTTCTTATCCGTGCCGCGAAGTCGAAGGGCTGATTTTCGTGTTTCCCGGCAATGCCGGGTTGGCCGAAGCACGGCCGCTACCCGCGTTCGGCTCCGTATCCGACAAGAAGTACAAGACGCGCCGTTTCGGCCGTCCGGTGAATTGCCACTATTCGTTCATGCACGAGAACCTGATGGACATGAACCATCAGTTCCTGCATCGCCGGCAGATGGGGCAGATGCGCGCTCGTTCGCTGGGGCGGCGGCGCGGTGAAGGCTGGGTCGAAGTCGATTACACGTTTGCGCGCATGGCCGGCCAGCAGCCGATCGGCGAAGCGATCGTGTTCGGCCAGAGCCGCAAGACCGGCGGCGACAACGACAAGGACGTGATGACGATCCGCACCGAGTATCCGTATCAGACGCTGCAGATTCGCACGTCCGACCAGACGCTGGTGATGGATTTATGGATCTGCTACGTGCCGCTCGATCGCGAGCAGCGCACGAACCGCACCTTTGGCCTGCTGTCGATTCGCAAACCGGGTATTCCCGGCGTGCTGAATCTCGCGTGGCCACTGCTCGTGTGGTTCACCGAACGCATTTTCAAGGAAGACCGCGAGATCGTCGAAGCCGAACAGCGCGCGCACGATTCGCAAGGCGCGGACTGGAATCACGAGGTGTTTCCAGTCATCAACGAACTACGCAGTTTGCTGCGCGAGAGCGGTGCGCCGGATCAGGTAGTGGGCGCCGGCACCGGCGGCGCTGCGGTGATCCGCTTCTGGGATTCGCGTCACGGCAATCCCTTGTCGCATACCTGATAGCGGGTTTTTTGCGCCGCGCGGGACCGTACGATTATTGGCGACGATGAGTGAGAGCCGGCACAGCAATTGTGGCGGGGGTGTCTGAGCATGCCGGGGAGGTGGCTTTTGCGTAAGTTGGCTTTCCCGCCGGTGGTGAATTAATCCATCTCCGTGCGGGAGGGAATGCAGGCCCCTCAAGCAGCGATAATGGCATCTCACACACTAGGATTTGCGCCAATCGAGATGCGCCCGCCTCCGACCCGTGTACCATTTCGCTTTTTCCGATCTTTAAGAACACCTCGTGACTACGCAACAAATCCCTACCGCATCCCGTAAGTCCCTCACTCTGCTGCAACTGCTGGGCCTCATTGGCGCCGCTGGACTGATCGCAGCCATCGTGCTGAACCAGTTCGTCTGATCCCGCCACGAAGCCTTCGCTTCAAGCACCCGACCCTAGACCGGCGCTCGCCGCCGGCTTCATCGATATTCCGATTTGCCATGTACAAGAAGGGCGTAGCCGTAGAAATCCAGTTTTCGCCCGAGCGGCTCAATGACGGCGCCGGCGACCCTTACTGGATTGATTTGACGCGGGCCGAAGCGCAACGGCTGTTGGAAAGCCTGCAGGTACGCCTCGCTGAAAGCGGTGTGGGGACGGTCGCGCCGATGGTGGTGAGCCTCGATGACACGCCGGCATTGCAAGGTGGCGCCGCACCGCATGCGGCGGCAGAAAGCCCGGCATCCGCGGACGACTTCAAACAATGGGTCTGCGTGATCTGCGGCTGGATCTACGATGAAGCCGCCGGCTTGCAGGAAGAAGGTATCGCGCCGGGCACCCGCTGGGCGGATGTCCCGGCCGACTGGCGTTGCCCACTATGCGACGTGGGCAAGGAAGATTTTGCGCTGGTCGAGTTTTAAGCCGGGAAATCCGCGCCAATCGTGGTGGCTTCCCAGCCATCGAAGTCGCCGCGCATGAAGTCCAGCTTCTTGCGCGCGAGTTCGAGCGCGGTCTTGCCGAGCAGCAAGCGCAGTGGCGGGTTGTCCGACAGCGCGGCGTCGATGATGGCTTGCGCGGCGCGTACCGGATCGCCCGCCTGTTTGCCGCTGCGCGCTTCGGTCTGCTTGCGGCGCTCGCCGGCCGTGGCCGCGTAGGCATCGATCACGGTTGCCGACTGCTTGATCGACGGACCTGCCCAGTTCGTGCGGAACGGACCCGGCTCGACGATCAAGACGTCGATGCCAAGCGGCTTCACCTCCGTCGCGAGCGATTCGGACAAGCCTTCCACTGCGTACTTGGTGGCATGGTAGTAGCCGGTCGCGGCGAAACTCGTAATGCCGCCAATCGACGACACGTTCACGATCAGCCCGCTGTGCTGCTCGCGCATGATCGGCAGCACGGCCTTCGTCAAGTCGACGAGACCGAACACGTTGGTCTCGAACATTGCGCGGACTTCGTCGTCCTCGCCTTCTTCGATTGCAGCGAGATAGCCGTAACCCGCGTTATTGACGAGCGCGTCGATGCGGCCGAAACGCTGTTTGGCTTGCGTGACCACGTCTTCGATCTGCGCGCGGTTCGTCACGTCAAGCGGCAGAACCAGTGCGCGATCGCCGTGTCCTTCGGCGAT
Organism: Paraburkholderia sp. RL17-337-BIB-A; assembly: GCF_046025895.1. Taxonomy (NCBI): domain Bacteria; kingdom Pseudomonadati; phylum Pseudomonadota; class Betaproteobacteria; order Burkholderiales; family Burkholderiaceae; genus Paraburkholderia; species Paraburkholderia sp. RL17-337-BIB-A. Next base: position 63,370 of record NZ_JARESY010000002.1, read on the forward strand.
GTCTTTCACCTTCGACGGGTCGCGGGCGGTGACTACCGCACGCCAGCCGCGCTCCAGCACCAGCTTCGCCAATTCGCGGCCGAAGCCGGTGGAACAGCCTGTAATCAGCCAGACGGGGTTGTCTCGATTCATCATTTGGGAAACTCCTGTTGATGGGTCAAACGGCCTGTGAAACGCCACGCGGCGCAGAGATGCAGGGCATCTGCAGATAAGTTATGGTTGCTTGCGTTTGGTGCGAACGCTTAATTGTAGCCGTAGCGCGGCAGCTTCGCTTTGCAGCGCTTCGACGAACGCACCGGCCAGCGGATCGCTCCCACGGATGGCCTCCGGCGTGCCCTTGCGCATGTCAGCTGTGCTGCGCGAAGCGGCGCGGCGTACAGGTCGTCGACGTTCAGCGCCACGGTGCATCGTGGAGACCATCGCTCGCCTTGCTGCATCGATCTGGCTTCATCGCGCCCTTACCGTGCGCGTGTACGACGCAATCATCGTCGCGAGCTCCTGCGCGGCAGGGGTGACCGGAATCGCCGCGCGTTGCAACAGACAGACGTTCTGTTCAACCGCTCGCTCGAGCACATTGATTGACGTAAGTGTGCTCGCAAACGGCCCACGCTTCACGACGACCGACGCCTCCAGCGACAGGCAATCCGTCGCGCCAACCAGATGCAGCGTCTCGTACAGACCTTCCACCGTCGCGATGATTCTGGGCGGCGGCAAGCCGTGGCTCTCGAACAGATGGTTTAGACGGTTAACTTGCGGATCGTCGGTGAGGTTCGGCGAGGGCGTCGCCACCCACGTGCAATCGACGAGTTCGGCAAGTGACGTCGCCCCCGCTTTCGGGTGACCGCGACGGCAGACGATCACCGGATCGGACGGATAGAGCGGCGTGACGGACAGATCGGCCGTGTCGGTGTGCTTCGATACCAGTGCGACAGCGAAATCGAGCGTGCCTTCGCGAATCCACGAAATCATCATCCGCGAGGTGCCGGTGCGCAAATGCACCGCGACCCGCTCGAAGCGCGCGCGGAATTCCGTCAACACCGGCGCGAACGCGTCGATGAGCGGCTCGGTGGTCATGCCGAACGTGACCTCGCCCGCGTAGTCGCCGCCCAATTGCTGCACTTCCTGCTCGGCGCGCTCGCATTCGCTGAGAATCGCGCTGGCGCGCTGCAACAGCCGCTGGCCGAGCGCAGTCAGCGCGATGCCGCGGTTCGTGCGGGTGAATAAGGTCGCGCCCAGGATCGATTCGAGGTTCTGCAACTGCTGGGTGATGCCGCTCTGCGCGATGCCGAGCGCCCGCGACGCTGCGCGAATGCTGCCGTGCTCGGCGACGGCAGTGAACGCGCGCAGTTGGGAGATCGTCATTGCCATGAGGAAGCCAGTGATCGGTAAAAGTGATCATGATATTACTTTTGGGACTTCTTTGAGGCGCGGCGGCGGCTTAGGATGCCCCTGTGTTAATCCCGGTAATAGTCCGTTCACCCACACCCATTTCCCATGAAAATTCCGCTGATGATCTTGAGCGCCGCGCTGGCTTTCAGTAGTGGTGCGTTTGCCGCCGACTCCGCCACGCTGCGCCTCGGTATCGATCCGAGCTATCCGCCGATGGACGCCAAGGCGCCCGACGGCAGCTTCAAAGGTTTCGACGTCGATCTCGGCAACGAAATCTGCCGGCGCATCCATGCGCGTTGCCAGTGGGTCGAACTCGAGTTCTCCGGGATGATCCCGGCGCTCCAGGCGCGCAAGATCGACGCGATCCTTTCGTCGATGGCGATCACGGAGAAACGCGAGCAGCAGATTCTGTTTTCGTCGAAGCTGTTCCAGTTCAAATCGCGGCTGATCGCCAGGCAAGGTTCGCCGCTCGCAGCCGGGACGAATGCGCTGGCCGGCAAGCAGATCGGTGTGCAGTCGGGGACGCAGTTCGAAGGCTATGCGTTGAAGAATTGGGCGCCGCTTGGCGTGCATGTGGTCGCATACAAGAGTCAGGATGAGGTGTTTGCCGACTTGCAGAACGGCCGTCTTGATGGTGCGTTGCTCGGTTCGGTCGAAGCCGACTATGGTTTTTTGCGCACGCCGGCGGGGAAGGGATTTGCGTTTGTCGGCGAGCCGCTTTCGATGGGTGATCGTGGCGTCGGCATCGGTTTGCGTAAGGATGAGACTGCGGTGCAGGCGTCTATTAACGCGGCGATTGCTTCGATGCTGAAAGACGGGACGTATGCGCAGATCGCGAAGAAGTACTTCGACTTCGATCCGTACGGCAATTGATTTTCCGTTTTACTTCTCTTCTACAGACCTCTGGCTCCCATGAACAAGCAATCGATTCCGCTTCTATCGCCGGCTATCGGCACGCACCGCGAACTGGTGTCGTTTCATTTTGGTCCCGCGGATAGCGGGCAGAAGATTTACATCCAGTCGTCGTTGCATGCCGATGAAACGCCGGCGATGCTGACGACGGTTTTGCTTAAGCGTCGATTGCTCGAACTGGAGAAGCAGGGTGCGTTGAATGCCGAGATTGTGCTGGTGCCGGTGGCGAATCCGGTTGGGCTGGGGCAGTACGTGCTTGGGCAGTTTGTTGGGCGATTTGATCTGGGCAGTGGGAAGAACTTCAATCGGCATTTCATGCAGTTTTCGAAGTTGGTGGCGCGGGCCAAGGAGGTTTTGGGTTCGGATGCTGAGGAGAATCGGCGGATTGTTCGGGAGTTGATTGCTGCTGAGCTGGCTGAACAGAAGCCGTTGACTGAGTTTGAATCTTTGCAGTTGGCATTGCTCAAGCTCTCATTCGATGCGGATGTGGTGATCGATTTGCATTGCTCTTTGGAAGCGGCGATGCATCTCTATACCAGTGAGGCTGCTTGGCCTGAGTTCGAGCCTTTGTCACGGTATTTGGGGGCGCAGGCTTCGTTGCTGGCTACGAACTCGGGCGGGGAGTCGTTTGATGAGACGCATAGCTTGTTGTGGTGGACGCTGCAGCAGGAAATGCCTGTTGATAAGCCCGTGCCCAACGGGACGATTGCTGTGACGGTGGAGTGTCGTGGGCAGCGGGATGTTTCTTATGAAGTTGCGCAGGAAGATGCGGATGCGTTGGTTGATTATCTCGGTTGGCGCAAGGCGATTCGGGTTGATGCGGTTAAGCCATTGCCCGACTTGTTGTCGCCCGCTACGCCGCTTGCTGGCAGCGAGCAGTTCTATGCGCCTGTTAGCGGGATTCTGATTCATCGTGCGAAGATCGGGGACTCGATTCGCGTCGGGCAGGCTTTGTTCGATATCGTCGATCCGTTGACTGATGAGACGACTACGCTTGTTAGCAATACCGAGGGTGTGTTTTATATGCGGCGAGCTATTCGGTTTGTGACGGCTGGGGCGCCGCTGGGGCGGGTGACTGGGACTCGAGCGTTTCGGACTGGGGTTTTGTTGGGGGCTTGAGTTTTTTTGCCTCCCGCGTGGTTAGCCATTTTTGAATTAATAGATCACAGCGGCCTGCGGCTTTCCGGCAGCGGCGTTTCAGCGTGCTTCGCCGCGTCGAGCATTGCTTTTGGCAACGGCGGTGGGCTGTCGGTTTGTGTAGTTTTATTTGTGCTGCGTGCAGCGGCTGGGCTCCTGCCCGCAAAGATGCGCGTGGGCAGCACGAAGCCTCTGAGTGCAAGCAGTTCGAGCGGACCTTTGGCGACGTCCGTGCGCATCATGTAAGTCAACGGCCACGTCAGGTCGGCCGATGCCGGTGTGAGGGGCCCCTGGGCCGTCAGAGGCGTGGTGCCCTCCGCGTCGGCATCGGTTTCGTCGTTTGCGGTCTCGCTCGCGCCGGTTGCCGTTGCGGCGCTCGCTGTCGTGGCGTTTGCCGCAGCCGGCATGGACGCGGGCCGGTTCGCCTCTGCCGGCTTTAGCGGCTTCGGGTCCGGGGCGCCTTGCCACGTCAACTGGTAGGTCGCGCTGTCGATCGGTTCGACCCGGGCGCGCTCCAGCATTCGCACCAGCCCCCAGCGGCCGCCGTACTCGAAGTTCTTGCTGGTGCCGGCCTTTTCGGTTTGCCATTCCAGCCGGGTACCGAGGTCCTGGGGACTGTTCGACGGCCACGTCAGCGCCTGCCACGTTTCCTGTTGGTTGTAGTAGTGCAGCTTCTGGCCGTCCAGCGTGAGCAGGGTGTTCGTCAAGCCCGGTGTCGGTACCGGCTTGAACTCGAAGCGGTATTGCGGTTCGCCCTGTGCAAGCAGATGCCCGGCAATGCGCTGCAACGTGTTAACCGCCTTCAGGAATGCCGGATCGAATGCCAGTGCCTGGCTACTGGTGCTCGCCGGGACCCATTGATCGCCTTGCAGTTCCAGCACACCCGCCAGTTGGGAGCCGAGGAAGGCGCCGATCAGACCACCCTGCGGACGCAGGAAGCGCGCGAGTTCCGGCAGCGACGCATCGTTGTCGGTGTTGGCGAACGGGTACAACTGGGAGATGATCCACTCGTATCTTGAGAATCGAATTAATCGTCTCATGGCAGACGATTGGCCCGCACTTGCGCTTAAACTGAGCCGCTTTGCCGGTTGGGAATTTGAGAGTGACTAGAAGTAAGTTTTCCTCCGGATGAAAGGAAGGCGCGACTGACCGCGCCTTTTTTTCTTATGAGCGCCAGCATGGACACACTCCAGCGGGCGCCAGTGCCGCCGTAAGTTGGTCACTTCGAACGAAGCGGAGTACAAATCCGTATGCGACCACAGGCGTCCAGGCCAACCATGTCCACAAGTCAGCACCGAACAGTCGCTGGTACATCGACAACACACACTTGAACATCGCACCATGAACTTAAAAATCAAGGGGTTTTATTCCTTCGAACTGGAAGACTACCTAGACCGCTATCGGCCCATTGAACGGGACAATTTCGGCACAACAATTCGTCTCTCAATCGGCCCTGCAGATGAAAAAGGGGCGGACGATTTTCTCCTTTTTGTTTGCACACCGCAGTGGCTCTCCGAAGAGCTCGAAAGAGATTCACCTGCCCGGTGGGCGCGCCACTTCCTGATTGTCAAGGAATATGACCTCGACTTGATCACCGATCAATGTGAGCGACTGGTGCGGCGATGCTGCGGTAATGACTGGCTAACCATTGCGCAGAAGATCGCACGCTATGCGTATTGGGAGTTTGAAGACATACAACCGTAAGCGGCCGGCACACGGGTCTGATTTATGAAAAGAAGGCACGAGCAATCGCGCCTTCTTTTCTGCGTTCGTACATCGACAAGCGTCACAACGACGGCCCGAAGGAAGCCGTTTTTTGTCAGTCTTTAAGTGAATGTTTCGCGGTCCGTGGTGTCTCCACCGGCAAGCAGTTGCGGAGATTTACTGTAACTTTATTTGCCAATTCATGCCGAGCGCAGCCGTGTGTTATGCCGATGCTGTTGCGCCAGCGCCGACCTTACTGCGCGTTCTCGTGCGCGGCGCTACTGATTCGCCCATCCCTTTCCTGCGGCGCACAGCATTCGATTCCGCCTCCTCCGCATCGGCCATCACGACCGACATCCTTCCTCGCTCGATATTCGCCTCGGTTTCGTACTGATGCGCGGTACGCTCCAGCAACTCGGCAAGCAACATCTGATCGCGACGGTCGCAATGATTCATCGCGATACCTTTGCGCAGCGTTCTCGCTAGCATGGCCAACGATGAAAGCCGTTCCAGATACGTACGAGTTACCTCCAACACCTCTCCGGCAAGACGCTTATATTCAGCGGGCTTCACCGACAGGCGAGGATTCATGAATGGAACTTCAGCGGGTTTGTTCATGGCGCGATTTCCGGTGGATTCTCGAAATCGCCCGACACTCGCTATAAACGGGTGGGCGGGCACGTAGCGAGGTTGACAGGCCGGCGCTAGTTCAAACCGGCGAGCCTTGCGGCTCCCTCGCCACGGCCCGCCCGTTGAAAGGGCGTGCAGAAGCTCACGCACTGCCTGCGAAACAGGTCGTGCGGGAACCAGCATTCAGGCTGTCAAACCCGGCCGTCGAAATTGCTTCAACAGCAGCCGAAATTATAAGTGCGCTCTCTTCTTAAAATTCACTTTGTTAAGCTAACTATCTAACTTTGGCCAATCGGCCTAAGACCGATGCAAAGTTCCCTCAATGCAACAAATCAACCACCCGAGCTTCGATCAAGCGCCGCAAACAACGCAGCCGCCCAACCGAAGCCCTGCTGTCATTACCAGCCCTTAATTCACCACCAAAACCGGCGCCACAGCCGCCGGATCACTAATACTCGGCCGCCCATTCTCCACATGCCCAGCCAAACGACGCGAGAAGCTAGCGTCATCATTACTCGTCACCGTCAAGTCATACCAGTGATGGCTCGACGCCAGCACCCAGGCCTCTTCGATATTCGCCCCGGCCGGCACCAGCACCGGACGCGTCCGCGCCCCATACGCGTTATCCGTCACCGTCATCCGCGCAATACCGCCACCGCCATTGCTGAACTTCAAAAACACATTCCCGTTCGCAACATCGTATTGCACCTTGATTTCCGGCAGCGCGGGCTTATTGTTGCCATGCCATCCCGCAGCCTGCGCGGTCTGCGCCGTCGCCTGCTGCGTATTACCCGCGAACTTCCGCACAAAACCATTCGGCCCAAACACCTCGAACGCGTACACACCGTTCGTCGTCGTCAGATCGAAGGTCTCGCTGAGCGACTTGCCGGCCTCGACGGTATAACGCCACGGACCATCCGTGCGATTCGTCGCGTACACGTAGAAATGCGCACCTTGATCGCCGGTATTGGCAATCACGATCTGGAACGTGTTCTTCTTCGCATCCGCTTGCCCGTTCACATGCAACTCATACGGCAACGCGCGCGCGAAACGAATACCACTTTCCTGCGGATCGATCACACCCGGCGTCGCGGGCACGGTCGGTTTCGGCTGCGTCGCGCATTGGTTGTCGGCGATGCTCTTGTAGTTGCTCGTGTCCGGCAGCGGCGGCACTTTCGAATCCGGCGTGCGGAAGTCGAACGCCGTCGTCAAGTCGCCGCACACCGCGCGGCGCCATTGCGTGATGTTCGGCTCCTGCACGCCAAAGCGCGTTTCGATGAAGCGAATCACCGACGTATGATCGAACACCTGCGAACACACAAAACCGCCCTTGGTCCACGGCGACACGATCGTCATCGGTACGCGCGGGCCGAGGCCGTAGGGCAGACCGTCCGCGGTATAGCTACCGCCGCGTCCCGGATTCACGACGTTGTGAATTTCGCCTTCCGTGCTGACCGTCGACTGCCCTTGCGCGGGCGTCGTTGCCGGTTGCGGCGGCACGAGGTGATCGAAGAAGCCGTCGTTCTCGTCGTACATGATGAACAGCACGGTCTTGCTCCACACCTCGGGATTCGACGTCAATGCATCGAGAATCTGCGACGTGTATTCCGCGCCGTACGCGGGCGTATAGCTCGGGTGCTCGGAGTACGCAGCCGGCGGGCACAACCACGACACTTGCGGCAGCTTGTTCGCCAGCACGTCGGCCTTCAGGTCGTCGATAGTACGCACGGTTTGCGCGCGCTCATACAACGGCGAACCCGGCTGCGCGTTGACGAAGTTCGTGAAGTTCTGCAGGATGTTGGTGCCGTAGTTGCCGTTCAACGGATCGGCGCCGGTCAAACCCTGCTGATACACCTGCCAGGAAATGCCCGCCGCTTGCAGACGTTCCGGGTACGTCGTCCACGAGAGCAATTGATATTTCGGCGGACCGTCGCCGTCGACGAAATCGTTGTTGTCGAGCAGCGGACCGCCCTGCGTGCCGGTCGGATCGACCATGCCGCTCATCAGATACGCCCGGTTCGGGTGCGTCGGTCCCGCCAGCGAACAGAAGTAAGCGTCGCAGATGGTGAACGCATCGGCCAGCGCGTAGTGGAACGGAAGGTCGCTGCGCAGGTGATAGCCCATCGTCATGTCGGTCTTGTTCGCGGGCCACTGATCATAGCGCCCGTTGTTAATCGCGGCATGGGTTGGATACCAGTTGTGGTCGAGATCGCCGAGACATTGCGCACTGGTGGTCGCCGTGTTCAGATGGAACGGCAGCACCGGTTGGGTCGGGTCTTCCTTCGACGGTTGATACCACACCGGCTTGCCGCCTGGGAGCGGAATCGGGAAGCGGTCGTTATAGCCACGCACGCCGCGTATATGGCCGAAGTAGTGGTCGAACGAGCGGTTCTCCTGCATGAACACGACGATGTGCTCGACATCGCGAATCGTGCCGGTGCGCGAAAATGCGGGCACGGCAAGTGCGTTGCGAATCGATTCGGGCAGCGCGGTCAGCGCGGCAGCAGCGCCGGCGGATGAAGCCACGGTCTGCAGGAAACGGCGACGGCTAGTTGATGTCATCGAAATATCACCTTCTGCGGGGAGGAAAAATAGCGCGCCTTGCGCGCCAGTGGAATCAGGTCAATTGCTGCTGGCGTTGTCGCCCGGTGCGTAATGCATCACGGGCGCGATTTGCTGGCTGTCGGCAGCAAGGTTGGCTTGCATGTTTTGTGTGATCGGGTCGGACGCCGCGGCGGGCCCGGCTGCGAGCGATGTCGACGCATTGAGCATGTCGGTCGCGGGATTGATTGCTGAACTTTGCGCGACATCGTTGTTAGCAACGCCCGGCGATAAAGGCGTCATCGCGGCGTTTTGTGCGGCATCGCTATTGGCCGCAGTCGTCGATGAAGACGAAGGCGCGGCGTCGTCCGCGCCACAGCCGCTTAGCGTGGAAGTTGCAACTGCAACAAAAATGGTAATAGCGAGGAGGGCGTGTCTTCTCATGTCTGCATCCGACTTGGTGATGGCGGATGCAGTCTCTAATTCTTTCAAGAAATAATTGTGAAACGTTTGCGAGTGAATCAATTTGCATCGCAATGTTGGTTGTTCGAAAGGAATTGGAAAGCAGTAAGCAGGAGAATGGTCACGTTAGCGCCATACGGCGAAAGCCCAGGCACACCGAACGATTGGCGATTTTCATATCCCGGTAAGTTCATGACACGCATCGAACACCCTTTCGACATCACGCGTCTCGAAGACGAATGGCTTGAGGCAGACGGCTTCGGCGGCTTCGCATCGGGAACCGTCGGCACGCCGCGCACGCGCCGCTATCACGCGTTGCTGCTTACGGCCACGCGCGCGCCCGGCGGCCGCGTGGTCCTCGTCAATGGTGTGGAAGCCTGGATCGAAGCGGACGGTCAGCGTTATCCATTGAGCATGCAGCGATACATGCCGGACGTGATCTATCCGGACCTGACGGCGAGTCTTCTCGCATTCGACACCGACCCGTGGCCGACATGGCGTTTGCAACTCGATCCGCACACCACGCTGATAGCGGAAGTGTTCGTGAGCAAGGCAACACGCGAAACGGTTTTGCGTTGGCGGTTGCAGAGCGACGAGGCGGATGCTCCAGCGAAAGCGTTCAATCTGAAAGTCAGGCCCCTGCTTTCCGGCCGCGACTACCACGCGCTGCACCATGAAAACCCCGTGTTCAACTTCAACGCGCAGACAAGCAGCGACGCGGCATGCGTGAATTGGCAACCCTACGGTGACCTGCCGATCATCAATGCGGTGACCAATGGCACGTACGCGCACGCGCCTGACTGGTACCGAAACTTCTGCTACGTGCGCGAGCGAGAGCGCGGCCTCGATTTCAGCGAGGACCTCGCCACGCCCGGCGTATTCAGCTTCAACCTCGCCGATGGCGAAGCGGTGATGATCCTGAGCGCGTCGATCGCATCATCGGCGTCGGCAGTACCCTCGTCGGCAACATCTGCGACATCTGCAACGGAGGTGGCAGGCGCGCAGGCAGTCGCCGCGTATGCAGCGGAGTCGGTCGGCGCAGCCGCTCTTTCAACGAGTCAGGTCGGCGCGAAGACCGCCGCCGGCTACCAGACGAACTCTGCGAGCACACAACCGGCCGCCGCCGACACAGCAGACTCCGCAACCACAAACCCAGCCGCCGCCCACGCAACCCAACTCGCCCACACCGAACAACAACGCCGCAGCGCACTCGGCTCCCGCCTCGAACGTTCCGCCGACGCCTACGTCGTAGCGCGCAACGAAGGCCGCACGATCCTCGCCGGCTTTCCATGGTTCACGGATTGGGGCCGCGACACGTTCATCGCCATGCGCGGCCTGCTGATCGCGACGGGCCGCCTCGCCGAAGCCGAGGCGATCCTGCTCGAATGGTCGGGCACCTTGTCCGAGGGCATGCTACCGAATCGCTTTCCCGACTACGGCGACACCCCGGAGTACAACTCCGTCGATGCATCCTTATGGTTCGTCATCGCCGTCCACGACTATCTGGCGACGAAGCACGCAAAAGCCGACACCCGAACACGTCTCCAACAGGCAGTGGAAACCATCCTCACGGGCTATACGAACGGCACGCGCTTCAACATCAAGGCATCCGCCGATGACGGCCTCCTGAGCGCCGGCGTCCCCGGCGTGCAACTCACGTGGATGGACGCGAAGGTCGGCGACTGGGTGGTCACGCCGCGCATCGGCAAACCCGTGGAAGTGCAGGCGCTCTGGATCAACGCATTGCGCATTGCAGCAACATGGAATCCGCACTGGCAACCGTCCGCGGAACGAGCGGTGCAAGCGTTCCATGAACGCTTTACCGATCCGTCGACACAAGCGCTTTTCGACAACGTCGACGTGGACTTCGAGAAAGGCAGCATCGATCGCTCAATCCGCCCGAACCAGATCTTCGCCGTGGGCGGTCTGCCGTTTCCGTTACTCGATGGCGCGGCGGCGCGCGCGGTGCTTGACCAGGTCGAAGCGCAGTTGCTCACGCCGCTTGGCGTCAGAACGCTTGCCCCGTCCGATCCAGCCTACCGTGGGCACTACGGCGGCTCCCCGCTGGAGCGCGATGGCGCCTATCATCAAGGAACGGTCTGGCCATGGCTGTTAGGCCCGTTCGTGGAAGCATGGCTACGGGTTCACGGTGCCGGGCCGGACGCCCGTGCACAAGCCAAAGCGCGCTTTCTCGACCCGCTGTACGCCCATCTCGATCACGCAGGACTCGACCATCTGTCCGAAATCGCCGACGGCGACGCGCCGCACACGCCCGCCGGCACGCCGTTTCAGGCGTGGTCGCTGGGCGAGTTGCTGCGCATCGAAACCCTGCTTGCCGGCCGGGAGCCCATCGCCGCTTAAACCGCGCTACGATGTGAGTCCCGCCGCCAAGCCCGACGCAAGGACGTAGTCATGCCACCGCTACGCGCTGCCAATCTGCTCGACACCATCGAAGGTTCACGGCTGCATTCAGCCGACTGCGCCCATTGGCAGCGCTGGGGGCCGTATCTCAGCGAGCGTCAGTGGGGCACGGTGCGCGAGGATTACAGTCCGGACGGCACCGCCTGGGACTACTTTCCGCACGACCACGCGCGCAGCCGCGCTTACCGTTGGGGCGAAGACGGCATTGCCGGTTTCGGCGACGACAAACTCAGCTGGTGCGTGTCGCTCGCGCTGTGGAACCGCAAGGATCCGATCATCAAGGAACGTCTGTTCGGGCTCACCAACGCACAGGGCAATCATGGCGAGGACGTGAAGGAGCTGTATTTCTACGTCGATGGCACACCTACGCATTCGTACATGCGCATGCTCTACAAGTACCCGCATGCCGCCTTTCCGTACGACGACCTGGTTCGGGAAAACGCGCGACGCGATGGTGACATGCCTGAGTACGAGATTCTCGATACCGGCGTATTCGACGATCTGTGTTACTTCGACGTGCAGGTCGAATACGCGAAACATGCGCCCGACGACATCCTGATGCGCGTGACGATCGAGAATCGTGCGGACCAGGCGGCCTCGCTCGATGTGTTGCCGCAGATCTGGGCGCGCAATTCGTGGTCGTGGAAGGAGAACAAGGACAAGCCGTCGCTTGTCGCAGGCCAGGACCACAACGGTGAAACCCATGTGGTCGGCCGGCAGCATGGCCATGAGCCGATCGTCGTGACGGCGTGGTCGAAAGACGCACCGCAGATGGCGTGGCTGTTCTGCGAGAACGATACCAACGTCAAGCGGCTGTTCAACATAGAAGGCACCGGACCGTTCAAGGACGGCTTCAACGACTACCTCGTACACGGCGACGAACAGGCAGTACGCCGCGACGCCGGCACCAAGGCGGCCGCGCATGCGTCGCTTGAACTCGCTCCGCATGGCCGCGCTGTGGTGTACATGCGCTGGCGTCCGCAGTCGTGTCCCGACGATACCCAGCTGGATGCCGATGCCGTGTTCGCCCACCGCATTGCCGAGGCGGATGAATTCTATGGCGCGCTGCAACACGAGATCGACGAGCCCGATGCGCGCCTCGTGCAGCGTCAGGCGCTCGCCGGCATGCTGTGGTCCAAGCAGTACTACCAGTACGACGTGCACCGCTGGCTCGAAGGCGATCCGCTGCAGCCCAAATCGTCCGCGAATCGCAAACACGGCCGCAATTCGGAGTGGCAGCATCTCTGCAACGCCGACATCGTGTCGATGCCCGACAAGTGGGAATACCCGTGGTACGCGTCATGGGACCTGGCGTTTCACGCGGCCGCGTTCGCGCTGATCGATCCGGCGTTCGCCAAGCGTCAATTGCTGTTGCTGGTGAAGGACCGCTATCAGCATCCGAACGGCCAGCTGCCCGCCTACGAATGGGCGCTCGGCGACGTGAATCCGCCGGTGCACGCCTGGGCCGCGTGGCGCGTCTATGAAATCGACCGCGCGCTGACCGGCAAGGCGGATCGCGATTTTCTGGAGCTTGTTTTTCACAAGCTGCTGCTGAATTTCTCGTGGTGGGTGAACCGTAAGGACGCGGACGGCCGGAATATTTTTCAGGGTGGCTTTCTTGGCCTCGACAACGTGGGCATGTTCGACCGCTCGTCGCCGCTGCCCACCGGCGGCCATATCGATCAGTCGGACGGGACCGCGTGGATGGCCGCGTACGCGCTCGACCTGATGCGTATCGCGCTCGAACTGGCGTATGCGAACCATGTGTTCGTCGATATCGGCGTGAAGTTTTTCGAGCACTTCCTGTATATCGCCGAGGCCGTGAGTTGCGACGACGACTGCGAGACCGGTCTATGGGATACCGAAGACGAATTCTTCTACGACAAACTGCACCTGCCCGACGGCACCAGCGTGCCGATGCGGTTGCGCTCGATCGTCGGCCTGATTCCGCTGTTCGCCGTGCACGTGCTCGAAGAGCGTTTGCATGGTCACCTGCCGGGTCTGCGCGAGCGGCTCGTCTGGTTCCTCGAACATCGTCCCGATCTGGCGAAGCTGGTCTCACGCTGGAACGAGCCCGGCAAGGGTAATGCCTTGCTGCTCTCGCTGTTGCGCGGGCATCGGATGAAAGCGTTGCTGCGCCGTGCGCTCGACGAAAGCGAATTTCTCTCCGATCACGGCGTGCGGGCGTTGTCGCGCTTTCATCGCGACAACCCGTTCGTGTTCACGCACAACGACACCAGCGTCACTGTCAAGTATCTGCCGGCCGAATCCGACACGCGCGTGTTCGGCGGCAATTCGAACTGGCGCGGGCCAGTGTGGATGCCGGTGAACTATCTGCTGATTGAGTCGCTGTACGAATTTCATCGCTATTACGGCGACGATTTCCGCATCGAGTATCCGACCGGCTCCGGGCAGAAGTTCTCGCTCTGCGAAATCGGCGACAAACTGGCGCGCCGGGCGACCACGCTGTTCCTCAAGGACAAAAACGGTGAACGTCCGGTGATGGGCGCGTATCCGCTCTTGCAGGCCGACCCGCGTTCGTGCGATCTGGTGCTGTTCCATGAGTATTTTCACGGCGACAACGGCCGTGGCGTGGGCGCCTCGCATCAGACCGGCTGGACCGGGCTGGTGGCGTTGCTCCTGCAACCGAGAGTGATGGCCGCGTCGGGCAATGTGCCGCTGGCCAGCGAGTCGGACCAGGCGCCGATTCCAACGTCGACCACGGTGCCCGCGCCCGAGTCCGCGTCCGAGCCTGCGCCTGCGCTGACCACCGCGGTGGCCAAATAGCGCGTGGCGACGCAGCCGCGCACGAGGTTGCATAGGCGATACAGCGCGCGGCATGGAAAGGTTTAGCAGTTGTTTTTGAACTGTGCTGGTTCAAGCGTGGTCTTTCATGTACCGCCACGTCCGTTCCATTGGCTTCCTTAAGCGAATCCCATGTCGACCACTCCGAATACCCAAACCTCCCCCCGCCCCGACGCCGGCCACGAACCCAGTTGCAAAGTCAGCGCGAGCCCGCATGATGCGCCGCCCTCGCCGGCGGGCAAGCGGCCTGCGCCGCCTTGCACGCTGGTGATCTTCGGTGCGGGCGGCGACCTGACCAAACGCTTGCTGATGCCCGCGCTCTACAACCTTGCGGTGGACGGCCTGCTCGACGGCGGCATGAAGATCATCGGCGTGAACCACGGCGAGCGCGAAACGAGCGAATGGCGCGAGGACTTGCACACGTCGCTGCAACAGTTCGCCGCCGACAAGGCCAGCACCTTCCACGCCGGCAAGCTCGACGACAAAGCGTGGGACTGGGTCGCGCAACGGCTCGAATACATGGCCGGCGAATTCGAAACCGACGACACCTTCACGAAGCTCAAGCAAAAATTCGATCAAGCGCCGGGCGGCAACGTGATTTTTTACCTGGCGGTCAGTTCGCACTTTTTCAAACCGATCGTCGAACATCTGGGCAAGGCGGGCTTGCTGAAAGAAGGCGAGAGCGGCAGCGGCGGCTTCCGCCGCATCGTGATCGAGAAGCCGTTCGGCACCGATCTCGCGTCGGCGCGCGATCTGAACGCGCATATTCTGTCCTACGCGGACGAGTCGCAGGTGTATCGCATCGATCACTTCCTCGGTAAGGACACCGTGCAGAGCATTCTCGCGGTGCGCTTTGCGAACGCGTTGTTCGAACCGATGTGGCGGCGCGAATACATCGACAGCGTGCAGATCACCGCGGCTGAAACGATCGGCGTGGAGGGGCGCGGCAAGTTCTACGAGCAGACCGGCGCGTTCCGCGACATGCTGCCGAATCACCTGTTCCAGTTGCTCGGCATGGTCGCGATGGAGCCACCCAATTCGTTCGATGCCGAAGCTGTGCGCGACAAGAAGGCTGAAATCTTCGACGCCATCCTGCCGCTGACCGCCGACGACGTCGTCTTCGGTCAGTACGAAAAGGGTCCGGCGGGCGTCGGCTATCGCGAGGAACCGGACGTCGCGCCCGACAGCACGACCGAAACCTATGCCGCCGCGCGCGTGTACGTCGAGAATTGGCGCTGGGCCGGCGTGCCGTTTTATCTGCGCACCGGTAAGCGCCTCGCCGCGCGTCGCACGGAGATCTCGGTGCAGCTGAAGCCGGTGCCGTTCCGCCTGTTTCGCGACACGCCGGTCGACGCGCTGACGCGGAACGTGCTGACCTTGCGCATCGATCCC
The DNA here is from genome assembly GCF_046025895.1 of Paraburkholderia sp. RL17-337-BIB-A. Taxonomy (NCBI): domain Bacteria; kingdom Pseudomonadati; phylum Pseudomonadota; class Betaproteobacteria; order Burkholderiales; family Burkholderiaceae; genus Paraburkholderia; species Paraburkholderia sp. RL17-337-BIB-A. The sequence goes on from NZ_JARESY010000002.1 coordinate 78,763, forward strand.
GCGCACGGCACGAGCTTCGACTTCAATGTGAAAACGCCGGGGCCCGTGATGCAGATCGGCCCGGTGCAATCGTCGTTCGACTATGCGAACTTCTTCGCCGAACAGGCCAACGTCGGCTACGAGACTTTGCTGTATGACTGCATGCTGGGCGACGAGACACTGTTCCAGCGTGCCGACAGCATCGAAACGAGCTGGTGCGCCGTGGACGACGTGCTGCATCCGAAGACCGGCGGCGCAATGCTGGTGCGCGGCTATGCGGCGGGCAGCGAAGGCCCCGCGGAGGCGGACGCACTGCTGGCACAAAACGGCCATGCGTGGCGGCCTTTGCAAAAGCATGCAGTCGAAAAGAAGTAACTCCACTGAGACGGATCAACACAATCGGGGGACACCGTGGCCACACGTAAGACGAGTAAGGCAGGCAAGACGACTAAGCCAGGCAAGACGGCCAGGACGAAAGCAACCAGCAGTACCGAACGGATTCTGGCGATCGACGTCGGCGGCACCGGCCTGAAGGCCGCGATCATCGACGCGGACGGACAGATGAAAACCGAGCGTTTGCGCGTGGCGACGCCGCATCCCTGCACACCGGAACAACTGGTGGATGCATTGGCGACGCTGGTCGGACCGCTCGTCGAAAAGGAGCCGCCCACGCTGATGTCGATCGGCTTCCCCGGCGTGGTGCGCAACAACCGCATCCTGACGGCGCCGCATCTTGGCGTGGAAGGCTGGCACGACATTCCGCTGGCGGATTCGCTGGCGCAGCGCCTCGGCGGCTTGCCGGTGCGCATGATCAACGACGCGGAGATGCAGGGCTTTGCTGCGATCGAAGGTCATGGGCTCGAGTTCGTGCTGACGCTCGGCACGGGCGCGGGCACGGCACTGTTCCGCGACGGCGAGTTGATGCCTCACCTCGAGCTTGCGCATCATCCGGTCAGCAAGAAGGGTGTGGCGTACGACGAATACATCGGTGACGCAGCGCGTGAGAAGGTGGGCAATAAGCGCTGGAATCGCCGGGTCGAGAAGGTGATCGGGATTCTGAGTTCGCTGGTGAACTACGACAAGCTGTGGCTTGGGGGCGGCAACGCGGCGCGCTTGACGATCAGCTTGCCCGCCAACGTCGCGACTGTTTCGAACGATGCGGGCATTGAAGGCGGCGCGCGCCTGTGGCATCCGAAGTCCATACGTGAGACGCGGCAGTTGCCGGAAGCCAATGCGCGGACCGGCCGGTTCAAGTGATACGTGATTGCCGGGCGGATTCTTTGCACGTCGGCGGAATAAAGGGTTTGATCGATACGTTTGCTACCGGAGGTAGTCACGCAGATCCTTTGCGTGACTGCCGTTTTCAGGTTGGCTAACTCATACCCGGGCAATCAACGATGATTCGAAGCGATAACGCTGGCGTTGCACGACGCCTTATATTTGTCGGCATGTGCGCCGTGCTGACCTTTGCCGCTGTGAGCGCCCGCGCGGCTGACGCGTTCGCGCTGTCGTCGCCCGGATTGGCCGACGGCGGGACGCTGGACTCGAGCCATGCGGCGAGCGCGAATAATTGCGGTGGTGGGAATGTGTCGCCCGCGCTGCAATGGCGGAATGCGCCTGCCGGCACGAAGAGCTACGCGATCACGATTTTCGATCCGGACGGCGCGAAGGGATTGGGGATTGTGCACTGGATGCTGTATGGCGTCGCGCCCTCGGCGACCGGGCTGGGTGCTGGCGCTACGCCGCCGGCCGGCAGTGTGGGCGGAACGAATCGGACGGGCGGTTCGGGTTATTACGGACCGTGCCCGCCGATCGGGGAGGTGCCGCACCACTATGTCGTGCAGATTTATGCCCTTGATTTGCCGCCCGACGCACTGCAGGCAGGTCTGACGCGGGACGCTTTACAGGCGGCTATCAAGGATCATGTGCTTGCTGCTACCAGTACTGTGCTTCGGTACGGGCGATGATTTTTTTGCCTTTGGTTTTGTCTGCGCGGCGGCCGGGCAACTGGCGGCGCCGGCAAGGGCAACTTCCGCTGGCAAAGGCAACCTCGGCTGGCAAAGGCAACCTCGGCTGGCAAAGGCAACCTCGGCTGGCAAAGGCAACCTCGGCTGGCAAAGGCAACCTCGGCTGGCAAAGGCAACCTCGGCTGGCAAAGGCAACCCTGCCGGCAAAGGCAACCCCGCGCCGGCAAAGCGACCCCATTACCTGGCAGCATCACCCCATCGATATTCGTGGCTCGCCTCGTCAAGCTGCGACTTAACCTCTGCATCGAGCACAAGCTCCGAAGCCGCCAGCGTATCGCTCAACTGCTCAGCGCGACTGGCGCCAATAATTGCCGACGTAATCAGCGGATTAGCCAACACCCAGGCAAGCGAGACCCGAGTCAACGACTCGCCCGTCGACGCAGCGATCCCCTTCAACTTCTCGATCGTTTCGAACTCGCGCTGATGCCAGTACCGTTGCTGGTACATCGCGCCTGCCTTCCCGACGGTTTCGCTAAAGCGCCCGGACGTGGGCGCCGCATCCACCCGATGCTTACCCGTCAGCAAGCCACCTGCCAACGGGTTGTAAGGCATGACGGCTAATTGCTCTTCAGCCGCCAAAGGCAACAATTCCCTTTCGATCTGCCGGAACAGCAGGTTATACCGGGGTTGCACCGAGACGAAGCGCGCGACGCGCAACACATCCGCGCGCCCCAGTGCCCGTGCCAGCCGATAGGCGAGGAAATTCGACACGCCGATATAGCGCGCCTTGCCGGATCGCACGATCACATCCAACGCCTCCAACGTTTCATCAAGCGGCGTATCCGCGTCGTCGGAATGGAGCTGGTAAAGGTCCACGTAGTCCGTGCCGAGCCGCCGCAGCGATGCGTCGATGGCATCCAGCAGATGCTTGCGCGATGCGCCTTGATCCCACGGTGACGGCCCCATCTTGCCGACCGCCTTGGTCGCCAGAATGAAGCGGTCGCGTTTGCCCTTCAGCCAGCGGCCGACGATTTCCTCCGTGCGGCCGGCCACATCCTCGCTGCCGCCAAGCGGATAAACGTCCGCAGTGTCGATAAAGTTCACGCCGGCGTCCGCCGCGGTGTCGAGAATCCGCTGCGAAACGTCTTCTTCAGTCTGCAGGCCAAAGGTCATTGTGCCGAGGCACAGGCGCGAAACGGTCAGGCCTGTGTGGCCGAATTTGCGGTATTGCATAGTCATCTCCGAAGCAGGACGGAACAGTTGCGGTGTGCAGTGTTGCAAAAAGGATAAACGGTGTCGCGATTTTACGTTTGGCCGGCGGCGCGTGCAGACGCAGCTAACCGTCAGTATTTAGAAAGCTTTGCGCGCTGCTCAATTTATGTGAGCAAGTGCAACGCGTTTCCATCATCGGTGCACATCATGCGGATCGCGTCGCAGCTTCTGCGGTGAGTTCGCAGGATTTGGCGCAGTTATCTCAGATATAAGCAAATTCACCTATTCATCTGATTAACATTCAGAGTCCTTTCATGGCCTGTCGCTATACCTTACAAATACGTAATATTTGCCCGGTGCCGGCCCATCAAAAATTACGAAATCCATACGTTTGTAAAAAAAAGAAACAATTCAATTACACCAGGTAATGTTCAGCGCGATTGATGCATTTTTATGCATGTGGAATGATAGCGATTCTCATTTAACCAACTAGCCAGCCATCCCGTCGTCTTTGCCCTCAGCAGGAGACCGGCAGCCAGCCAATTGCGGTTTTGTCATTGATCCCATGCCGAACCATGCGGATCTGGCAAGCGCACTTCTGACGGGATTTCCCATGTTCAATCACACGCCGCTGGTGGCTGCGTTAGCGCTAGCCTTTGCCGTTCCGTTTGCCACGCCCGCCGTCGCGCAGACGGCTCCGCAGCCTTCGGCTCAAAACGCTCCGCAACCCGCATCGCAGCCTTCGGCTCAAAACGCGCCGACAACCGCAGCAGGCGACAACGCAACCTTGCCGACCATCGGCGTCGCAGCGCAAGCCGAACAACAGGACTTCCAGGCAGAACGCGCGACGGTGGGTGCAAAGACGCCCACCGCGTTGCGCGATATTCCGCAGACCGTCACCGTCATCAACAAAGCGGTGTTGGCCTCACAAGGTGCGACGTCGTTCCAGGACGCGCTGCGCAATGCGCCGGGCGTGACGATCGGCGCGGCCGAAGGCGGTCAGATCGGCAACAACATCAACTTGCGCGGCTTTACCGCACAGAACGACATCTATCTCGACGGCTTCCGCGATCGCAACCAGTACTATCGCGACACCTTCGACCTAGAGGAACTCGAGGTGCTGTACGGCCCGTCGTCGATGTTGTTCGGCCGCGGCTCGACCGGTGGCGTGATCAACCAGGTCAGCAAGAAAGCGAACCTGAAGGACTCGGCGGAAGTCTCGGGCATGATCGGCACCGACGATAAATATCGCAGCACCGTCGACGTCAACCATAAGCTGACCGACACGTCGGCGATCCGCCTGAACGCATTCGGCCAAAGCCTCGGCTCGACGCGCGACGAGATGAAGAACAAGGACTACGGCATCGCGCCGGAAGTGCGCTTCGGCATCGGCACGCCGACTGAAGTCACGATCTCCGCGCTGATCCAGCACAACTACGACATGCCCGACTACGGCGTGCAGGCGCTGAACGGTCGTCCGTCGCCGGTGCCGAAGAACACCTTCTACGGCCTGACCACCGACCGCACGATTCAGGACGTCCAGACTTTCACTGCGGGGGTCAAGCACAAGTTCTCGGATAACCTGATCCTGACGAACCAGACGCAGTTCTCGCACTCGATGACCGACGCGCGCGAAACCGCGCCGCAATCCGTGTTGACGGGCCCGCTTGCCAGCAGCACCGCGCTGACGAACGGCAATTTCACGACGCTATCGCCGTCGCAACTGTTCATCAAGCTGCAAAGCCACGACCGTGTCATCGAGAACCACTCGCTGTACAACGACACGATGCTCGAATACAAGTTCGACACCGGTCCGATCAAGCACGACCTGATCACCGGTATCGACCTCGGCCACGACAGCTATTCGAACCAGGCATCCACGCGGAACAACCTGCCGGTCGTTTCGATGGTGAATCCGCCGTATCTTTCGTCGCCCGCGGGCGTGACGACGACGGTCGGCAACTACGCGGACTCGGGTTCGAACGAGATTGGCGCGTACGTCAACGACACCATCTCGCTGGGCCGCGACTGGAAGTTTATTGGCGGCCTGCGCTGGGATCGCTTCCAGGCGCAGATCCACAACACGATCAGCCTGCCGGGCTACGCGACGCAAACCAACTTCTTCACCAGCGTGCGCGCCGGTGTGATCTATCAGCCGACCGACTGGCAGTCGTATTACGTCTCGTACGGGACGTCGTTCAATCCTTCGCTCGAAGCGCTGACGGTGACGAACCTGACGCAGAACCTCGCGCCCGAGTCGACCAAGTCGTATGAAGTCGGCGCGAAATTTGATCTGCTCGGCGGCAATCTTTCGGTCACGTCGGCGTTCTTCCGCGAGGAAAAGACCAACGCCCGCACGCAGGTTTCGCCGACCGAATACGAGCTTGACGGCGACATCCGCGTCGACGGCTTCCAGGCCGGCGTGACCGGTCATATCACCGACAAGTGGCAGATTTTTGGCGGCTACACGTACATGGACGCCATCATCCTGAAGGCGCTCGACGGCACGCAAGGGCACGTACCGGCCAACACGCCGCGCAACACGCTGACGCTCTGGAGTACCTATGCGATCACGCCGCATTGGGAAATCGGCGGCGGCCCGACCTATATGTCGCCGCGTTATGCATCGAACACGAACTACGTGCAGGTGCCGGGCTACACGCGCTGGGACGCGACCGCTGCGTACCACGCGAAGCAATACGACATCCGTCTGAACCTGTTGAACCTGACCAACAAGATGTACTACGACGCGCTGATTCCGTCGGACGGTGGCCGTTCCGTGCCGGGTATCGGCCGTACGCTGCTGGCAACGTTCGACTACCGGTTCTAAAGCTGCCTCATTGATACGGTAGGCTTGCCGTTCCACACACGGCAAGCCGACGTAACGAGGCAAAGGAAACCCAACATGCTGCTGCACATTCCGAATGTACTGAACGCCGAGCAGTTGCGCTTCGTGCGCGAACGGCTCGACGGCGCCGGCGATGCGTGGGTGGATGGCCGCGCGACCGCCGGCTATCAGGGCGCGCCGGTCAAACGCAATCAGCAGATCGCCGAGCATTCGCCGCTTGCGCGCGAGATCGGCGACGTGATTCTCGCGTCGATCGAGCGCAACCCGTTATTCATCAGCGCGGTGTTGCCGAACCAGGTGTACCCGCCGCTCTTCAATCGTTACGAGGGCGGCATGGAATTCGGCAGTCACGTCGACGGTGCCGTGCGTGTGCTGCCCAACGGCATCAAGCTGCGCACGGACGTGTCGGTGACGCTGTTCATTTCCGAACCCGCCGAATACGACGGCGGCGAACTCGTGATCGAAGACACCTACGGCGTGCAGCAGGTCAAGCTGCCGGCGGGCGACATGATCGTCTACCCCGCCACCAGTCTGCATCAGGTCACGCCGGTGACGCGCGGCGCGCGCCTCGCCAGCTTTTTCTGGGTGCAAAGCCTCGTGCGCAGCGACACACAGCGCGCGTTGCTATTCGATCTGGACACGGCGATTCAACGTCTGAACGCCACGCATGCCGACGATGCGGCGCGCCGCAGCCTGGTCGGCTGTTATCACAACCTGTTGCGTACCTGGAGCGAAACGTGAGCGCACCCGAGGCTATTGAATTCCAACCGGCTGCGGACATCGACGCCAAAGCGAGCGAACCGCAGCGGCTCGACCAAGGGGAGCTGAAAGCGCGGCAGCAGCGTTCGCGCCGCGCTACCTTCGTCAAGTGGCTGCGCAAAGTGCATGGCTGGATCGGTTTGTGGGGGGCGGCGCTGGGTTTGCTGTTCGGCACCACGGGCTTTCTGCTGAATCATCGTGGCGGACCGCTCAAAGTGTCGACCGGCGAGCCGCAGGTGTCGGTCGTGCAGGTGCCGTTGCCGCAACCGGCACCGGAGACGCCGCGCGAACTCGCCAAGTGGCTCAAGCATGAACTCAAACTCGCCGGCAACCCGGGCCGCGTGCAGAAAGAGCCCGCGCATCCGGTCGCGTGGGGAGACCGCACCATGGTCCAACCGGAACACTGGCAGCTCAACTTCGCGGCGCCGCATGAAAACACGGCCGCTGAGTATTGGGTCGGCAATGGTTACGTGACAGTCAAGCGCAGCGAAAACTCGTTTCTCGCGATGCTCACGAATCTGCACAAGGGCGTTGGCTTGAGCGTCGGCTGGGTGCTGCTGATCGATACGCTGGCGGGCAGCATCATTTTGCTGTCGCTCACAGGCGTCCTGCTGTGGACGGAGCTGAACAAACGCAAAACCGTCGGCGCCGTGCTGGTGATGGGATCGATCGTCGCTGCCGTTTGCATGGGGTTGATCTAAAAACCCTTTCATTTCAAGTCTTTCGCGCGTCACCCCAGCTTCCTCCACAACGCCGCTCCATGCGAGAATCGCGCTACGTCGATTGGCTGCCGCCGGGCAGCCGTCCGGCGTGCCTGGCCTTGTTTTTGCTATTCCAGTCCGCACGAATTCGAAACAGCAGCGTAGGAGATCGCGTTGAAAAAGCCGGACAGGGTCATGTCGGAGGAGGGAACGCCCGCGAACCTCGTCACGCCGTCGTTTCTTGCCGGCGGCGGTGAACTGGGTGCGCTGATCCGCGCCCACGACTGGACGCAGACGGCGCTCGGCGCACCCGAGAACTGGCCGCAAGGGCTGAAGATCGCGATTCGCATCATGCTGACTTCGCGTCAGCCGATCTGGATCGGCTGGGGTGACGAGCTTCTCTATTTTTACAACGACGCGTACAAATCGATCATCGGCGGCAAGCACCCGGCCATGCTCGGTCAGGCCACTCAAGTCGTGTGGCGTGAAATCTGGGCCGATATCGAGCCGCTCCTGGATACCGCGCTCAAAGGCGCGGAGGGCATCTTCGTCGAACAGAAGCTGCTCATCATGGAGCGCAACGGCTTCCCCGAGGAAACGTATTACACCTTCTCGTACAGTCCGATTCCCGGCGACGACGGCGAGGCCGGCGGCATCCTCTGCGCCAATAGCGACGACACCATGCAGGTGGTCGGTGAACGGCAACTGGCGCTGTTGAAGGAACTGGCGGCAGCCAGTCCGAATGGCCGCGACTGGCGTGAGGCGTGCGAACTGAGCGCGCGTGCGTTGCAGTCCAATCCGCAAGATCTTCCCTTCGCGCTGCTGTATGCAGGGGAGCCGGGCAGCAGCACGGTCACGCTAGTCGGCTCGTGCGGCATCGAGCCGGGTCATCCGGCGGCGCCTGAATCGATGAGCCTGGCCGGCGCCCCGGTGTGGCCGTTCGCGGACGTGCTGAAGCGCCAGGCGCCGCAGATGGTGCGCGGCTTGACGGAACGTTTCGGCATGGCCTTGCCGAGCGGCCCGTGGCACCTCGCGCCCGAGCAAGCGGTCATCCTGCCTGTGTCGGCGGGTAGCGAGACGGCGCCGGCGGTGCTGTTGATCGTCGGTCTGAATCCTTGCCGTCTTTTCGACGACGCTTATCGCAGCTTCCTGAATCTGACCGCCGGCCAGATCGGCGCGGCGATCGGCTACGCGCAGGCCTACCAGGAAGAGCGGCGGCGCGCGGAGGCGCTGGCCGAAATCGACCGCGCGAAAACCACCTTCTTCTCGAACATCAGCCACGAATTCCGCACGCCGCTGACGCTGATGCTCGGCCCGCTCGAGGAATTGCTCGCCAAGCCGCGGCTTGGTGCGAGCGCGGATATCCCTCGTCCCGGCAGCGATGCCGACGACCGCACGCTGATCGAGATCACGCATCGCAACGGCTTGCGTCTGCTGAAACTCGTCAACGCGCTGCTCGACTTTTCGCGGATCGAGGCGGGACGCATCCAGATTCACACCGAACCGACCGACGTCGCCGCTTTCACGGCCGAACTCGCGTCGCTGTTCCAGTCCGCTATCGAGGCAGCCGGCTTGCGGCTCGAGGTGGAGATTCCGCCCGCGCCGATCGTCGTGCAACTCGACCGCGAGATGTGGGAAAAGGTCGTGATGAATCTGCTGTCGAACGCGTATAAGTTCACGTTCTTCGGCACGATCCGGGTCGTGGTCCATGCTATCGAGGGCGGCGGTGCCGAAGTCAGCGTGAGCGACTCCGGTATCGGCATTGCGGAAGACGAAATGCCGCGCCTCTTCGAGCGCTTTCATCGTGTGGCGGGTGCGCCCGGCCGCTCGGTCGAGGGCAGCGGCATCGGTCTCGCGATGGTCCAGGAGCTTGTGAAGCTGCACGGCGGCACCGTACAGGTCGAAAGTCGTCTGGGCGAGGGCGCGTGTTTTACGGTCACGCTGCCGCGCGGCGTGGCGCTGCCTCATGCGGCAAACGAAGCCGCGGACGAAGCGGTGCGCGCCGCCATGAGCAAGCACGCGCGCACCTATGTCGATGCCGCATTGCGCTGGAGTCCGGAGAACGAAATTCTCGCCGATGCGTCGTCCGCCATGACGCCGGCCGGGAAGGCGGCCCCTGCGGTCGGGCCAACGGCGGCCGCGCGCTTGCTGGTCGTCGACGACAACGCCGACTTGCGCGAATACATGAGCCGCATTCTGCGCACGGCCGGCCACACCGTCCAACTGGCCAGCGACGGCCTGGCGGCGCTCGAAGCGGCACGCGCCGCGCCGCCCGACCTGATCCTGTCCGACGTGATGATGCCGCGCCTCGACGGTTTCGGCCTGCTGCGTGCACTGCGCGCGGATCCCGGCTTGCGCGACACGCCGGTACTGATGCTGTCCGCGCGCGCGGGCGAAGAGGCTCGCGTGGACGGTATCGAACACGGTGCCGACGATTATCTGACCAAGCCGTTTTCCGCCCGCGAACTGCTGGCGCGCGTGGCGGGCAATTTGCAACTCGCACGGCTGCGTCGCGAGACCGAGATGAAGCTGCGCGAGGAATCGCGCACGCTCGAAATTCTCAACCGCGTCGGCTCGACGGTCGCGGCCGAACTCGATCTGAACCGCGCGGTGCAGATCGTGACCGACGCCGCCACGGAATTGACCGGCGCCGCATTCGGCTCGTTCTTCTACAACGTAGTCGACCAGGTGGGCGGCAGCTATATGCTGTACACGCTCTCCGGTGTGCCGAAAGAAGCGTTCGAGAAGTTTCCGATGCCGCGCAACACGGCGGTGTTCGCGCCGACGTTCAATGGCGAAGGCATCGTTCGCGTCGACGACATCACCAAAGATCCGCGTTATGGGCACAACTCGCCGCATCGTGGCATGCCTGAAGGCCACCTGAAGGTGTGCAGCTATCTGGCCGTGCCGGTGCAATCGCGCAGCGGCGAAGTGGTCGGCGGCTTGTTTTTCGGCCATCCGGAACCCGCTGTGTTCACCGAGCGTGCCGAACGGATTGTGGCCGGTATCGCGGCTCAGGCGGCGATTGCGATCGACAACGCACGCCTCTATCAGGCGGCGCAAACCGAAATTGCCGAACGCACCAAGGCGCAAAGCGCGCTGCATGATCTGAACGAGACGCTCGAGCGCCGCGTGATCGAGACGGTGGCGGACCGCGACCGGCTGTGGGAACTGAGCGAAGACCTGCTCGTCGTGGCCGACGTTGAAGGCCGCTTGCAGCGCGTGAGTCCGTCGTGGAGCAGCGCCCTCGGACACAACGCGCAATGGCTGATGTCGCGTTCCTACTTCGATCTGGTCCATCTGGACGACATCGAGACCGTGCGCACGCACCTGGCCGAACTGCGCCGCACGGGTGTGCCGGTGCGCTACGAAAACCGCTTCAAGCGGATCGACGGCAGCTGGCGCTGGGTCGCATGGACGCTCGCGCTCGATCCGGACACCGCGCGGATTCACGGCGTGGGCCGAGATGTCACCGCCGACAAGGAAACCACTGAGGCGCTGCACCACGCGGAAGAGGCGCTGCGCATGGCGCAGAAGATGGAGGCGATCGGCAAGCTGACGGGCGGCGTCGCGCACGATTTCAACAACCTGCTGCAAGTGATCGGCGGCAACCTGCAATTGCTCGCGAAAGACGTTGCCGGCTCCGACAAGCCTGAACAGCGCGTGCGCAATGCACTGGCGGGCGTGGCGCGCGGCGCGAATCTCGCGTCGCAATTGCTGGCATTCGGGCGGCGCCAGCCGCTCGCGCCGAAGGTCGTCAATCTCGGCCGCTTCGTGCGTGGACTCGACGACATGCTGCGGCGCGCGCTTGGCGACGGCGTCGAAATCGAAACGATCGTGTCCGGTGGTTTGTGGAATACGCTGGTCGATCCCTTCCAGGTCGAGAACGCGCTGCTCAATCTGGCGATCAACGCACGCGACGCCATGAACGGCCACGGCAAACTCACTATCGAAGCCGGCAACGCCGCGCTCGACGACGTGTACGCCAAGCGCAATGCGGAAGTCACGCCGGGCCAATACGTGATGCTCGCGGTCACGGATACCGGTTCGGGAATGTCGCCGGAAGTGCGCGAGCGCGTGTTCGAACCGTTCTTCACGACCAAGCCGGAAGGACAGGGCACGGGTCTGGGCCTGAGCATGGTGTATGGCTTCGTGAAGCAATCCGGCGGCCATGTGAAGATCTACAGCGAGCAAGGCCACGGTACGACGATTCGCATCTATCTGCCGCGCGTGCGTCAGGAAGAAGACCTCGAAACGAATATCGACGCCGGGCCCGCGAAGGGCGGCACGGAAACGATCCTGGTGGTCGAGGACGATGAGGAAGTGCGCACCACGGTCGTCGAAATGCTGTGCGATCTCGGCTATCGCGTGCTGAAGGCGAAAGACGCGCAAAGCGCGCTGGCGATCGTCGAAAGCGGTGTGCCGATCGACATGCTGTTTACCGATGTGGTCATGCCAGGACCGCTGCGCAGCACCGAACTCGCCCGCAAGGCGCGCGAGCGGCTGCCGGCCATTGCCGTGCTGTTTACGTCGGGCTATACGGATAACGCGATCGTGCATTCCGGCCGGCTCGACGAGGGCATCGAATTGCTCAGCAAGCCGTACACGCACGAAGCGTTGGCGCGCAAAGTCCGCTATGTGCTGCAAACGCAGAATCCGCAGCTAGATGAAACCGCCGCGCTCGACCCGCAAGATCTGCAGATCGAGCCGCCGGTCATGCCGGAGGGCGCCGACAGCTTCGCCGTGGATGAGCGGTTGCGGATTCTGCTGGTGGAGGACGACGAGCTGATTCGTGTGAGCACCGCGGAGCTGCTGCGTAGCTTCGACTTCGACGTTCTGGAGGCCGAAGGCGAGCACGATGCCAAGCAGATGCTCAGCGAACACGCGGTCAACGTGATGCTGACCGACGTGGGGCTGGCCGGCAAGTCAGGTCTCGAATTCGCGCTGGATGTGTGCCATTCCCGGCCCGATCTGCGCGTAATCTTTCTGACCGGCTACGATCTCGTGCTGACGCCGGATCAGCGCAAGGTGTTGCCGCATGCCATCCTGCTACGCAAGCCTTACGATCTGCTTGACCTGATCGACGCGCTGAAAACGCCGCTGTGATAGTGGCTCGGCCGCCGGAGACCTTGTGCGTCTGCCAGCGGAAAAGTGGGTGCTCGCGCTAGAATCTGCGCAGACCGCCCAACCCGTTGGCCCTGCCGGAATTCCGCCGATGACCACAACGATGAAAACCTCACGCCGCCATTTTCTGACGCTGAGTGTGGGCGTGAGCTCAGCGCTCATGCTCTCCCGCCCCGCGTTCGCCGACGCCGCGAACGCGCTGAGCGAAGCCGATCCAAAGGCGCAAGCCGTCGGCTATAAAGAAGAGGCATCCAAGGTCGATAAAGCGAAATTCCCCGACTACGCCGCTGGACAAACCTGTGCCAACTGTTCGCTATTTCAGGGTAAGGCCACCGACGCTTACGGTGGCTGCACGCTGTTCGGCGACAAGCAGGTCGCCGCGCGCGGCTGGTGCAGTTCGTATTCGAATATGTGACGGCGCACGCGGCCGCGCGTCAGGATCCGGTGTCTGAAAACACTTGGCCTTAGGTCAAAGCGCTCAGCACCAGTTCATGCGAATGGCCGATCCACACCGCCGCGTCGCGGTGGTCGCGCAAGGCGTCGCCGGTATTCGGATGCAGAAAAATATCCAGCGCGCCGTGATTCAGCGTGAGCCAGCCGACCAGCTCGGCGAACTGCTCCTGCGTGAATGCGAGCTGATACGACCACATCGGGTGCGGTCCGACCGGACGTTCGTGAAAACGGCCCATTTGCAGTTTGCCGTTCCAATGCGCTTCGATTTGCTCGCGAAAGGTCCACGCGGCGTGGCGGCTGCCTGCATCGAAGTAAATATGCGCGTGCCAGCTTTCGATGGCTGAGGTGTCGCGAGAGGTCATAACAGGGTCCGTTGTGGCTCAGTCTTTTTCAGACATCCATTCTGCTCGTGTTTCCGCTGACGCGCGTGGCACGCGTCTCATGTGAAACTGTATTTCGTCTTCGTCGACGATTTCGAAGCCGAGGCGTTCGTACAGGCGCTTCGCGGGATTGCCTTTGAGCACCTTGAGGGTGACCGGCAGGGCGTCAGCCTGCGCGGCCAGCAAGACGGTTTGCAGCACGCGCTCACCCATGCCGTGCCCTTGATGCGCCGGCGCGATCTGCAATTGCACGACGATCCATTCGTTCTCGGTACGATAGGCTTTTAGCAAACCGGCCGGCGTGCCGTCGAGGCAAATCACCCGCGCCGTGTCATAGCGATGGCGCAGACGCGCGCGATGCTGGGCATCGTCGATGGATTCGCCGACGCGCGCCAGGTGCTCCGTCATGGTGGCCTTGCGCAGTTCGAAGAGAAAAGGCTCGTCGCCTTCTAGCGCCGGGCGCAGGGTGAGGGCAGGTTCTTGGACGGGCATGCGGGTAAGGTTCGGGCGCGCGGGCGGTGAGTAAGAATTGTCGTGAATTGTCGCGTGTGCAGCGCCTTTTTACCATGCGGGTTATGGTTAAGCCTCGCGATTTCATTGCTGGACGTCTTCACGATCCGCGATGCAGGTTATGCATTCATTGGCATGCGGTTTGCTTTTGCCTCATCCGCCGATCGAGCGGCTCAACGAAACTTTGCGAGGTGGGCTATGGAGATTATCGAGCGTGAAGCCAGCGTCTCGGCAGATGGACGCGCGGTGATTTTCCAGCTTTCGACGCGAGGTCGAGACCTCGAGTGCGCTGTCACGCGTGAAGCGTTGGAACAGCACTTCTGGCTGCAACCTGGTGCCGGTGAGGAACGCGTACTGAAGACCTTCGCGGATGGGCGCAAACGCATTACCGCGGTGGCCGAGAGAAAAATGCTGGCGCGGCCGGGTGAAAAGGTATTGCTGACAATCAGCGATTTTGCCGCGCGCGGGTGAGGCGCAAAATGATGGCTTAAATAAGCCGCTGTTCAGGTCTTGGCTTTCTCGCGGACCTTTCCCGCCGCGTGCACCGGCACACGTTGCGCGCCCTTTACGTCTGACGAAATTCGGCACGCTGCGCCGATTCGCCAAACTAGCCTGCCAATTCCCCTCGTTTCGCGCAATTGCATCCGGGTCCGCTCACATAAACTGTTTTCCATGGAGCGACAAGTCACCGCGCCCATCGACGCGGTCTTCCCCCGCGTTGTTTTGAACCGTACCGTTGATGGCAGTTTGCCGCGGTTGTCTGACGTGGCAGTGCAGTAAAGCAGTAGGAAGTCGAAGCAATGCAAACGGCGCGCAATCGAAATAACAATGCGCGCGTCAATCAGCAGGGGGTTGCAGCGAGGCGATGTTGAATGCGAGGGACCAAGCTGCGATCTGGTAGTAGCAATTCAGGTAGCAACAGCTTTGTTAGTTTGTGGTGGTTATAAAGTCGGCACGCATCCACGCGCCTGTACGACTCTTCCATCCTGTCCGGCCCTGTTCCCTCGCGAGAACAGGGCTTTTTTTTTCGTCAGTGCGGCAAAGGTGGCTTGTATTTAGCGGGTTCGAACTTATATGGCAGCGTTGCATTTCGGCGCTGGCGCCGCTGTCGCGGCGGAAAATCCGTTCGCGCGCGGCGAGATGCCGCGCACAATCGAGACTTTGAGCCGTTTAAGTCTGTCTTAATAGTTGCTTGCCATGATGGCTACACAGACTCACAGTAAGGGCCTGTCGTGCCGCCGGCGCATCGGCGGCGTGCCACCGGAGAGCACAACATTCGGTGGCAAAGCCGAGAGTTAGCGAAGGAGGTTGAATCAATATGTCCAGTAAATCGCGAGTCCGCAAGCACACCCAGCCGGCCATGTCCCCGCTGTTGCGCGCGCTGGCCTATAGCCGCACCGCCCACGAGCCGGTCACCGCGGCGATGCTCCTGCAGTGCTACACCGCGCTCGATGCATTCCGGCGCGGCCAGGGCTCGCGGGATTTACACACGACCTTGAGCCGGCATTTGCTGGTGTCGCAAGAATTGGCGCGTGTTGGACTCGGCGAAGAGGTCATTGCCGAAATCCAAAGCGCGCATGCGGCGATGGTGGAGCTCGACGCGCGTGAACATCACGACGGCGCCTGGATTCTCGAAGACAGCGAGTACGCCCGTCTTTGCACAGCGCTGGCGATTCTGGACGGGCAACTGGCCGTCGCATCGTTGAACGAGATTGCGAATGCGGAAGCGAAGATGATCGAAGGGCTGATGAGAGCCGCCAATACGCAGGCGATTGTCGAAGCCGTCGTTTAAACCGCGTCGCAGCGCTGCCGCAACCGCCGCACAAGAATACGCCCCACATGGGGCGTTTTTTTTTAATCCAGCGCAAGTCCTGTTGTCAGCCAATCCGCTGCACGGTTCGGTCAATCCGCAATGTGCTGCCAGACTTCGCCCCTATTTCCGCAGCGCCGCGACCATCTTGACTTCGACTAACAACTCGGGACGCGCCAGCGATGCCACGCCGAGAATCGTCCATGCAGGGAAGTCGGAACGGATGTAACGCTCCTTTACGGCCCGAAAATCACCGAGTTGTGACGCTATGTCCACGTGGTACGAAACCAGTTCGACGAGGTCGGTGAAGTCAAGACCGAGGTTCCGAAGAATGACTTCAGCACGCTTGAACGCCAAATCAATTTGCTCTTGAGCCGACACGGGAATGGACCCGTCCGCTCGCAGCCCGACCTGCCCTGCAATGAAGACCAGACCGTTCGCCGACACAGCAGGCGAATACTGGAAAAGGTCGAAAAGCTTGTTGCCGCCGAACGTATCATCGTTTTCGGGCAATCGCAGGCGCTCAATCTTGCTCATTTTTAACCTCACCGATGTTCATGCTTTAGTGCTGCCAACTTGCCTGACGGGCGGCATCACAAGTCAAGACGTAACCGTGGTCCCACCTCGACAAAACCCACGGACAGATAAAACGCCAGCGTGCGGGCCCAACGTGGCTGGCCAGGCGCGCCGACGTCGAGTCGTTTCCATCCTCGTTTCATGCCTAATTTCGTGGCTTCGCGGATCAGCGCAGCGGCCAGCCCGCGAGACCGATATTCCGGTCGGACGTATAACTCGGTAATCTGCCCGAATGCGCCTCCTGCGTATATTGCCATTCCTTCTGTCATGAGAAGCACGCCTACCGGACTATCGCCTTCGAGCGCCACGTATCCGAAGCTGCGACTCGTTTGATTCAAAACGGTTTCGGCAATGGACATTCGGTCCGCGGGTTCAAGCTGGCCTTGTTGTTCGGCACTGTATTCATGGCGCAAATCCTCTGCATCGAGCGGCTCAGGTGTCAAGCCGCGTAAGTGTCTGGGCGTGGAATGCCTGAGCCGCCGGGCTCTCCTTCCAGGCTACAACCTGGCCGTCAGATAGCCGCTCACGGCCATACACAATCCATGGGTCGTCGACAGTTCCGATTCGCTCGTCGATTCTGAATCGCGTGGGGTTCTCGGTTGCAAGGGACGAGTACGTCAGACCGCTTTTGTATTTGCCCGAAAGGAGTCCATCCGCAACCGATGCTGTCGACGTCTCCGGAATCAGAGTCAGTCCATCTGTATTGACATAGTCGCGCGTGGCCGGCTGAAGCGCCAGCGTTCGAGGTGTATCGACATCAATGCGGGTCACAACCGCCATGTCCTTGCTGGAAGAGACGAAGGCATCAATGACGAAAAGTTGTTTGCGGTACTTCGCGACGATGTCAGCCGTCGAAGGGTGTACTGCAACCTGAACGATATAGTCGGCTTCGCCGTCAATCACCATCCGTGCCGCTTCGTCAAAGCTCAACACCAGCGCCATCGACGCGCGTCCTTCCAGACCGTGATGTTGAATGTATCGAGCGGTCACAAATTCGTGATTGCTGCCAGTTGGTCCAAGTGTCAGAAACCGAAGCAATTTGTGTTTCTCCATTAACTTTGCGCAAGGAACTCGGGAGCATGAGTCCGCGCAAAAAAATTGCGTTACACGAGGACTAGGCCGCGTGAGTGTCGCCGGAATCTGAAGACTTCAGCATTGCGGGTTGTTTAGGCTTTCGAGGGTTGACGACGTTGACGTCTTTCCCTGTTCTGCGTGCAATGTTCAGTTCGAGAATCCGGAACGTATGCGACAGGAGGAACGTCATCGCCAGATAAACCATTCCCGCGCCGACGAAAATCTCATAGGGCGCGTAGGTTTCACTGACCAGAAGCTTCGACGTTCCCGTCAATTCCATGATGGTCACCGTCGACGCCAGCGACGTCGCCTTCAGGTTCAGAATCGTTTCGTTCGCGTACGCGGGGAGTGCAATACGGACGGCAATGGGTGCCTTAACACGAGTGAGTATGGAGGCTCGACTCAATCCGAGCGCCTCGGCAGCTTCCACGATGCCTTTGGGTACGGCGGACAGCGCTCCCGTCAGGATGCGCGCTGTGTACGCCCCGAATTCAGCCCCAAGCAATGACCGCACAGGTGAATGGGTCACGCAAGAGCGGCCAGACTATGGAGTGTCGGATAAAAGAGAACTGTCCGAAGCCGTAATAGAGAAAGAACAGTTGCACGAGCGCCGGCGTGCCGCGGAATGCGCCGATATAAAACTTGACGCTGCCGCTCAGAACCTTGGGCGAGCTCATTCCAACGAGCGCAGTAGGCACCCCCACAATGAGACCGACAACCACGATGGCGACAAACAGCTCAAGCGTCACAGGCAACGCAGCGAGCAGACGCGGGAAGCTCGAAATGAGCAATGAAAGTCAAACATGCCTCACCTCGCCAATGCGGTCGACGTCTTGCGACGAACCGTGCTAAAAACGTTTGTCAAAGCGAAGCTGAGAACAAAGTACAGCACAGGCGAGCTACCGATCCGAGGGGCCGGCTGAAATGAAAAACGCCCCTTGCGGGGCGTCTGGCAGTCCAGGCGTGGTTCGCCTTGTGCTAATCGTTGTACTCCGTCATATCGTAGTACGTAGTCCCATTGCGCCCGCCACCCAACTGCACGAGCCGCGAACCACCGGACGTCAACGCCGGGAACGGGCAATTCGTGCAAGTCTGCACACCCAGCGGGTCGACCCCTGCATGGACCGTGGTTTGATACTGACCGACCGTCGTGTTGTTCGGTGCACCAACCGAGAAGCCGTCGATCGCAGTTGTCGATCCGGAGCCCGTTCCCGGCGAGGCCTGGATTTGCACGGACGACACCGGGTAGGTGGGATTCGGTCCCGTCACGACGCTCGACCACGTCACGCTCATCGCGTACTGCACCCCGGCCAGCGATCCAGCTGGTGTGAGGAACTGGGTCGCGAAGTCCGGCAGCAGCGTCGGCCACGCGACCGTGCTGCCTGCCGCGGCGTTCAACGGGCTACCCGGGTTGATGATCGACGACTGACCGAGCTGCGCGCCGTTGTTGTCGTAGAACGTGACGGTGTAGGCCGCATAGAGCGGCACGGTGCTCGCGTCGATCGGCTGCGGCGCGTAGTAGCCGCTCGACGATGCCGGCGTGAAGTTCGCCGTCGACGACAACGACTGCCATGACCAGCGATACAGCGCCGTATTGCTATTGGTCAACGCCGGAGAAACTGGCGCCGCATTCAACGGCAGATCCGACAGACCGAGCGACCCGCTACCGGACGCATTGCGCTGCATCAGCCAGACCGGCGCAGCGAGGCCAGGCCCCGTGACGGACGCCGAATACACCGTTGGATTCGAAGCAGTCGGAATCGCAATCTTGAGGCCCGACTCGTAACGGTTCACGTCGCTCAGCTTCGAATCGAGAAAAGTGCGGCGCTGGATTTGCGACATGATCGACACAGCGAATTGCGACTGATTGCCGACCAGATCCCAGCCGAGCTGCGTGCCGTTAGCGAGCGTGACCGGTGTGGGCAGCTGTTGTGCAACGGTGTAGAGCACGCCAGCGGTTGCGCCGTTCGCCAGTGTGACCGGCAATTGCACGAGCGCAAGCTGCTTGCCGTTGCGCGTGAAGAAGGCGAGGGTCTTCGGCGAACCGAACACCGCGCCGCTCATGCTCGCATCGGTCAGACCGTGACCGACGGCCAGATCGGCCGAACCGTTTTCGAGGAACGTGGCGTCGATTGCCGGCGAGCATGATGTGTTGAGCGTGCCGTTCGCCGCGCAGGCAGTCAGCAGCGACGCAAGCGGCTCCAGATAGTTTGCCGCCACCGGCGGCGCTGCCAGCGTGACCGATTGCGCAGTCTGGTCGTTCAGCGAGACGGTCGTGCCCGGCGCCGCATTCGACAGCAGCAGCACGCCACCATTGGCCGCCGATACCAGCGACACCGTGTCGATCACCGCGTCGGCGCCGGTGTGGTTCGGCGTGAATGCCGTACCGATGGGATCGAAGCCCGCCGTCTGAATGCCGTTCTGCGCGAGGATTTTGGCCAGCATCGTGTCGAGCGTGATGGTGGCGATCTGCACGGACGGCAACGTTACGTTGGCCAGCGCCTTGGTGGACGCGAGGTCGGTCGGATTACCCGAGGCGGTCAGCATGGCGGCAATCGCGGTGGTCAGCGTGGTGACGTTGGCGACAGCCGGCGCCGTGCCGTTCGGCAGCCTGGCCAGCACGGAGACGAGTGGCGCGGAGATGCCGGCGGCGTCAGTCGCGACGATCAGGAACGGCGCGGTCATGCCCTTCACCGAGATCGCATATGCGCCTTGGGTATTGGTGGTAGCCGTGGCCTGAGCGCCCGTCGCATCGGTCAGCGTGACCGTCGCGCCCACGACCGCGGTGCCGGTGGCGACCGTGCCGCTCACCGTGGTGGCCGTGACGGCCGGCGTACTCGATGACGTCGAGCTGGAGCCGCCACCGCCACAACCACCGAGCTGAATCAAGGCAAAGGTGACCGCGGCCGCGACGCCGGTACGCACTAACGATCGATGCATGAATTTCCCGAAGCTCTGTTTGTATTGTATGAGTCGCTTGTTATGTCGACAGAGTATGCCGATGAGTCTGGCTGCGTTCGCCGCGTCGTCTTAGCGGATTGGAAGCAGATTTTATCCGCCGTTATCAATCGATAAACGGCATTCATGACACAGCTTTAACGCGTTCGAAGAATACTTTAAACAGACGATCTTGTGTCGCGCCTCGGGATGCGGTTCAGGCTTTCACTCTTCTGCCGATTACTTGCCCAGCTCGTGGCCGATCACCCCGCCGGCTACCGCGCCGCCGACCGTGCCGACCGTGCTGTGATTGGTTGCCTCGTTGCCGATCACGCCGCCCGCCGCCGCGCCGCCCAAGGTGCAGCCAGCCGTCAAAGTCAGCAGCACCAATACCACTGCAATGACGCCCAGATCAGATCGATTCCGCATGATGTCACCTCGGATGTTTATCGATATAAACGGGGGAGCAATCCCCATGCCGCGTCTGTATTACGAGTGTCCGTAGGCCTGCGGTTCGCTTGCGCCGGGCGCTAAAGCGGGTTTGCTGGAGTCCCCCGCGCTTGCTAGACTGCCTTTCGCAAGCTCTTTCGCAATCCAACTGTAAGCGCGTTTTTGCCGTCGTTCGCCTGGCTGGCGTTCACGTCCACGGCGCGATCAATCGGAGACGCCATGTCTTACATGCTGCTGATCGTCGAACCCCCGAAGCAACGCATCGAACGCGGCGAGCAGGCGGGGCGCGAAGTCTATGACCAGATGGTGCGTTTTGCCGCCGACCTCAAGGAGCGCGGCAAACTGCTGGCCGTCGAATCGCTGACCTCCTCCAGCGACGCCGTGCGCGTGCAGGTGCGCGACGGTCAGCCGAAACTGCTCGATGGGCCGTTCGCCGAAGCCAAGGAAATGATCGGCGGGTTCTTTCTGCTCGATTGCGAAACCCGTGAAGAAGCGGTGGCGATTGCGCAGGCTTGCCCAGCAGCCTCGTGGTGCACTGTCGAAGTCCGCAAACTCGGACCTTGCTTCATGTAAGCGGCTCGGCTATTCGCGGCTGTTTGCTGGGGTTTTCCCTAGCCGGCGACAAATATGTCGATCCGGTTGCGCATCGCTCGTCGTGTGAATAAGGAGCTGGCAGGCTCTTCACTTACCACTACCCACGGAGCGATTGCGATGCGATTCATGATCATAGTGAAGGCGACAGCCGTCAGCGAAGCCGGCGGCCCGCCTGACGAAGCCCTGATGGCCGCGATGGGCACGTACCACGAAGAACTCGCCAAGGCCGGCGTGCTGCTCGACGCAACCGGTCTGCAACCAAGTGCCAAGGGCTGGCGCATCCACTACAGCGGCGGCAAGCGTACGGTGATCGATGGTCCGTTCGCGGAAACCAAGGAACTGATCGCCGGCTACACGCTGATTCAGGTTCGCTCCCGCGAGGAAGCCATGGAATGGGCGCGGCGATTCCCTGCGCCGTTTGGCGAGCAGGCCGACGGCGAAATCGAGGTGCGGCAACTGTATGAACTCGAGGACTTCGAACCCAGCCCTCAAGTGGACCGCTTCCGTGAACTGAACGCGGCCAAACATTGATTTCGACGGATTCCATCATGCACAAGCAGATCTACGTCAATCTCGCCGTCGACAATCTCGAACAGTCGAAGGCATTTTTCAGCGCGATCGGTTTCGGCTTCGAGGCGCAATTCACCAACGAGCAGGCCGCGTGTCTGATCCTCGGCGAGAACCTCTACGCGATGCTGCTGGTCAAGGACCTGTTCAAGTCCTTCACGCGCAAATCGCTTTGCAATCCAAAGGAAAGCACTGAGGCGTTGGTGGGCTTGTCGTGCGAAAGCCGGGGCGAGGTGGACGCGCTGGTCGCGAAGGCGCTCGCCGCCGGCGGCACGGTGCCGCGCGCGCCGCAGGACTACGGCTTCATGTACGGGCACGGCTTCGAGGATATTGACGGACACATCTGGGAGCTGATCTACATGGACCCGAACGCCAAGGCAGCGGGCTGATCCCGTGACAAAGCCGGCCACCCATCGTGCCATCGAGGCCGTCTGGCGGATCGAATCGGCCAAGGTCATCGCCCACGTCGCGCGGATGGTGCGTGACGTGGGGCTCGCCGAAGAGCTGGCGCAGGACGCGCTGGTAGCGGCGCTCGAACATTGGCCTGACGCAGGCGTACCCGACAATCCCGGTGCGTGGCTGATGGCGACCGCAAAGAACCGCGCCCTCGACCGCTTGCGCCAGGAAGCGCTGCATGCCCGCAAGCGCGAAGAGCTGGGCCACGATCTCGACGCATTGGAGGCGCATCTCGTGCCGGATTTCGTCGATTCCCTCGATGCCGCGCGCGCCGACGATATCGGCGACGACCTGCTGCGGTTGGTGTTCACGGCCTGCCACCCGGTGTTGTCGACCGACGCCCGCGTCGCGCTGACGCTGCGCCTGCTCGGCGGCCTCACCACGGACGAAATCGCGCGTGCGTTTCTCGTGCCCGAGCCCACCATCGCGCAGCGCATCGTGCGGGCCAAGCGCACGCTGTCGGCGGCCAAGGTGCCGTTCGAGGTGCCGCAAGCGGACGCGCGTGCGCCGCGGCTTGCGTCGGTACTGCAGGTGATCTATCTGATTTTCAACGAAGGCTATTCGGCCACCGGCGGCGACGACTGGATGCGTCCGGCGTTGTGCGAGGAAGCGCTGCGGCTGGGGCGCGTGCTGAGCGGGCTCGTGCCGGACGAAAGCGAAGTGCATGGCCTCGTCGCGTTGATGGAAATCCAGGCGTCGCGCACGCACGCGCGCACCGATGCCGAGGGCAGGCCGGTGCTGCTGCTCGACCAGGACCGCAGCCGCTGGGACCCGCTCTTGATCCGCCGTGGGCTGACCGCGCTCGGCACCGCGCACGCGTTGGGCGGCGCAAGCGGGCCGTATGCGTTGCAGGCGGCGCTGGCCGCGTGTCATGCCCGCGCCCGCCGCGCCGATGAGACCGACTGGACGCAGATCGTCGCGTTGTATGACGCGCTGGCGCAGGTGGCGCCTTCACCCGTGGTCGAGTTGAACCGGGCGGTGGCGGTCGGCATGGCATTCGGGCCGGCGGCCGGTCTGGAAATCGTCGATGGGCTCGCGGCCGATGCGGCGCTCGCGAACTATCACTGGTTGCCGAGCGTGCGCGGCGATCTGCTGGAAAAACTCGGCCGCATGGAAGAGGCGCGGGCAGAATTTGAACGCGCTGCCGGCATGACACGTAACGCGCGCGAGCGCGAACTGCTGCTTGAACGCGTGCGCGGCCTCGCGCATTGACGGTTGTGGGGCGTCGCGCCCGAGCCTAAAAGCGGCTCGACGCGCTATGACTGCCGTTGTGCCTAGCCAGGCAATCGAATCTCTTCCACCATGGCAAGCACTGCGTTGATCACGATGTCCGGATCGTCGCGCTGCACGAAGTGCTGGCTCGCCGGGGCCATATTCTGATGCGCGTGCGTCGACAGTTGCAGCAGTTCCCGCTGCAGGTCTTCCCACTGCGACTGCAGCGCAGCCCGCGTCGTCGCTGGAAAGAATCGGGAATTCGAGTAAGCGCCCGCAGTAATCACTGTCACCGGAAGGTTACCGAGCGGCGCGATCTCGCGATACTTGTCGAGACTGACGGGCAGATCAAGGCGTTCGGGTGTCGCGTCGGGCATGCGCCACCCACCTGTCCAGAACGTCCGCATGCTTGCCTGTTCAGGCGTATCGGATCTGCTTGGGGGAGGAAACGCGTTGCCGAATACGTCGAACTGTCGCGAATGCATGGATTCCACCAGCACGAGCCCGCAGACTTCGTCGCGGTACCGCTGGGCGAACCCACGCGCCAGCAGTCCGCCAAACGAATGACCGACCATGAGGTAAGGCGGCGACGTCGCGGTTGCGTGCAGCAGGGTGTGCAGTTCGTCGACCAGATGGCCGGCGTGGCGCACCGTCGAAGGGGGCTCGCTCGCACCCCGCCCCAGCCGGTCGTAACGGAACACCCTGCAATGCACAGCAAGCGCGGACTGGATCGTTTGCCATTCGGCGCTCTCCGCGCCCAGTCCGGTTTCGAGCACAACGGTCGGCGCGCCATGCCCCGATACGGCATAGGCCACGCGGCCAGACTCGAGTTTGATGAACAGGTCGTCTGCAGCGTTAGGGGATGTATTCACGGTAAGTCCTCCATGACGGGTTGCGCCGAATACTGCGGCGCGGACACGCGATGCAAGATCGCGGCGCCCTTTGTTTATGTCATGAAATTGGACTACTGAGCATCCGATCCGCGCGTCTTTGACCCAGGGCAAAATGGCGCGCGGAGGGCTTTAGGGCTGATTTGAGGTTGAGGTGTTCGAGAGGCAAGCGGCCTATCGGATCAGCCGGCGCACGCCCAACGCGACGATCAGCCCGCCGCACACGCGATCGATCCACGCTTTGCAGCGCCGATACGCCGACGCAATCCGCGCCGCTCGCACAATCAAGCCGAAAAGAATGCCACGGCCGCAGTGATCACACCCGCAGCCGCCACACCGAACGACAGATTGCGCAGCCAATTCTTGCGAGTCAGCAACGTGATCGCGCTCAGGGCGATCGCCACCTGAATCAAGGTCGTGGCCTGCGCCCAGCGATGATGACCGTGCAGTAGCGTTTCACTCCTGGCGTCGTTATCCACGACTTCCTTTTCGATCGCTTCAGCGTTCGCGCGGATCGGCTCTTTCTGCTGCCTGTATTTGTCGACATCGGCGGCAAACTTCGCGTGCGCGTCGGCATTGCCGAGCGACAGCGCCGCGCCGAGTTCAGCGAGATTCTGTTTCTCGCCCTTCGCCTGGTAGTAGTTCCATTGATTCGACGCTTCAGTCTTTTTGATGGCGGCTTCGTTCTTGTAGTACAGCGCCAGATTTTCGCTGTTGCCGCTCTGGTATGCGCACAATGCGCCGATCGTCGCGAGGATCGCCGTCATCACGGCCATGCGGCTCGCAAACGGGTCCGCGTCGTGGTGGCCGGCGTGTTCAACCGCATGGTCGTGTGGACCATGCACTTCATATTCTTCAGACATCCGATTCTCCGAGCCAGGCTATTCGTGTGGTCCCCGGGCGGCGCGCATGGCGATGGCACATGCGCGGGCGACGCCGCAAGCGCGGCGCGCCGGCCCGGCGGCCTCAATCTTAGCGTGAGGTGCCCGGTGATGGAAAAGGTATCGGCGCGAGGAAGGTCAATGAGGACGTCAATGGCGCGTCAATGAATGCCGGCGGCCAGCCATGTCCGTACGAAGGGGATCGCGTGCTCGCCGGCCAGCATGCCGAGCAAGCCGACCAGTGCGACTGTCGGTGGCGCGGGCGATTTCACCTGCATCACGCTGTAGATCAAACCGACCACGACGCCGGCCACGAGCGAGATCAAATACGCTTTCATGTTCGTTGTACCCATCTGAAATGCGGGCCGCCACGCCCGCCGGTCGCATCGGCAATTACATCGTGATGACGACCCGGCCGCGCGTGCCGTTGGCTACCGCCTCGTAGGCCTCGCGGGCACGTTCGAGCGGGAATGCCTGCGCGATGGCCGGCCCTTGCAGCTTGTTGCTTTCGAAGCCTTCCACCAGCGCTGTCATCAAGGGCGCCGATTCGGCGACGCCCAGCTTGGCGCTGTCCACGCCGAGCAATTGCGTTTCGTTGTGATAGAAATCGATCAGGTCGAATTCCACGCGGCGCTTGCCGGTGGCGCTGATTTCCAGCACCCGGCCGCGATGCTTGACGAGACTCAATGCGGTCTCGAACGCCACGCCGCCGACGCTGTCGTACACCACGTCCGCGCCGGCGCCGCGGGTCAGCGCCTTCAGGCGCTCGGTGACGTTTTCGTCGAACGGGATGTATTCGTCGAGCAGTCGGCCTGCGGGCGTATCGGCGGAAAGCGGATGACGATCGATTGCGATCACGCGAGCGCCCCGTGCTTTCGCGATCTGCACGACCGCGCCGCCGACGCCACCGCCCGCGCCGATCACGGCAATCGTCTCGCCGCCTTGCAAGTGGGCGTACTCGACCGTGCCGAGCCAGGCGACCACGAAATTCACGCCGATCGCGGAGGCCTCCGCATGGCTGAGCGAGGCCGGCTTGCGTGACAGACCGGCGAGAGGAATCTTGATGAACTCGGCGTGCGTGCCGTCGCGGGTGAAGCCGATGTCGCCGCCGGTGCCCCACACCTCGGCGCCGAGCCATGCCTGCGGGCCGTCCACCACGATACCGCTGAAGTCGCGGCCAGGTGTGCGTGGCAGGACGGTGTGTTCGAAATGGCCGGACACGTTCTTGACGTCGCTTGGATTCACCGAGGCCGCCTTGACCTGTACGACGGCGGTCTGAGCGTCGGCTTGGGGCGTCGGCAGATCGACGTAGTCCAGCGTCTCGGGCTTGCCAAAAGTCTTGAACTGAATCGCTTTCATTGCGTGTCACTCCTGTCGGTTCGTGTGCTGCGTCGTGCAGCCGATGAGCGAAGTCTAGGTGACCGGTACAAAGGCGTGAAGACAAAGGCTTTCGAATTTCGGACAAGACGTGTTGCGTGCCGATCCGTCGTGTCGTGTTTCATTGAAGTCGTGATCGCAGTGGACGGCCCGACTTAAACATTAGTCGTTGCAATTGTCTTTCCGTAATGTGGAATGGCTTTCCCGGATGCCCTTCCAGCAAGCGTTTGCGATCGGTAAGCCCAGCAGAAATGGTGCATCGCACAATCGCGAAAATCAGCAAACCAGACAAAATCAAGTACAGGAGTCCATAACATAAGTTGTGACTTCCCCAGTCGCTAAGGGTTTAACGAGCACGTATCAATTGGCACTGTTTGCAGGTCAGCGAAATGGTCCGGGCTTATGGTCCAGACGCGAAGCTTGAAGGGCCGCCACACGGCGCTTAGAGTTTGGTGCCCTGCGACATTGGGTGCCTCCCGCGTAGCGAATGCGGTCGGTCGACCGTTGCGTGTGGTTAATTGAATTTGCTGACCTTCATGCCGCGATTGTCGCCTGCATGAAAGGTCAGCATGTCTGGAGATCGCCCGCTGCTCAACATGGACGCATTGCAGCTTACACCCGACCTTTCAATTCAATAAAATATCCTTTCGGCGGTTGCCTAAACCGGAACATGGCGCGATCGTGCAATCTACCCGACCCCCGACGCAACACCTACTTTCGACGACTACGCGGTAAAGGCAAGCCCGAGCGGTTTGATGGAGGTGGTGGGAACTCGAAAAGTCTTTTGATGGGGACGCCCAGAGCAATGGCGAGTCGCTCCGCAGCATCGAGGGTCACGTTTGTCCCGTCTTTTTCAAGTCTCCAAACGTAATCACGATGGAGGACGGCAGCAGTTGCCAACGTGACCTGTGAGACGTTTGTGGCTAGCCGTACGTTCTTTACGTTCTGCCGAAACCATTCAAACGCCTGCTCATCGGTCAGCTCGAACATCAACGGAACGCGCCTCTGCGTGAAAAAGGTCACGGGCTCGACTTCCAGCGCGCGAGACAGCGCAACGACTGTCCGTAGTTCGACATTCGCAGCTGTGCGTTCAATGTTGCCCACTGTCCCGTTTCTGAGCCCGGCCATCGCCGCTAATTCTATGGCAGCCAATTTACTTGCCGTGCGGAGAGCCAAGAGGCGGGAAGCGAAGAGATCGCGAGCGTTTTCTCGGTTCTGGGTCATATACCCGAAGCATTAACGATCCCGGAATTTTCGTCTACCTACTTATAAAAGTTGTTATCAATGATGTTTCTGAAAGCCGGGAAGCTGCGATTTTAGGGTGTGGTCGAGTATGCCTTGAGACTGGTTTTGCCTCGAAGCGAGTGAAGCTTTAGCAAAGACTTTTCAACCGTCGAAGGGACGCTGAACTAACGACGACGGAAAAATTATTTGATAAGGCCACTCGGTCGTCGAATATGAAAGCTCGGGCACTCGGAGTGCTTGCAGGAAAGATCCACGCGGGGAATCTCCCTCGACTCAGATTCCGGATAACGATTGTTTGAGTCCAGTCCCTCTGCTGAATAACTAGGCGAGCCGCTTACTCCTACGAAACGCCTGTGGCCTCCAACTGCCGGTAAGCCGCGAATCGGGTTCTTGACACACCTACTTATAGCGACTAGTTTACCTCTGATGGATAACCTACTTATAACGACTAATTAACGTATAGGATTGGACTGGCGCGGAACTGGAGCCGACAGCCAACGGGATCAGCCTGGCGGAGGGGGCGTATGAGAGGAACGACGTGACGGACTCTCGACCTGATACAGGGTCTGAATGATCCGTCGGCGGTAGCAGAGGCAGCGGGCTGGTTTCGCCCACTCGCATTCAGTCTTCCGCAAGGTTGCGGCACCGCGACGGGGTGGGGAATCGTCTGGCCTGAATGAGGCCAGCTTTCAACCACGAAAGCCGACTCATTTAACGGAGGTCACTGTGGGTGCATTTAGAGTCGAACCTCCGCGCGGAGGACTCGATGCGAGGCTGGAATTCTGGTCCATTCGGCAAACCGCAAGCGGCGAACAATTCCTTGTCGGACTTGATGCCGAGCGTGGACACGGCTGGGTCAGCGCCCCGATCGCTGAGCTTGATGCGCGCACACGCGTAGCAAAGATAACAAATGGCCAATCCTGTGTCCTATCCGGTGCCGGTGGTTACAGCCCGGACGCAGAGCATGTCTGGAACGGGCTAGCACGTGAAATGCGAGTTCCCGGATGGAGGGATGTCACTCCAGAACTTTGTCCAGATTGGAGGAACCCGGTTCCAGAAGCAGAGCGTCAGCCGGCGTCATCGGCTGGCGTCTTCCAGAGATCTGATCGCAGGGCCCGGTGAAAGGCAACCGCTGGGGGGTGCACTGCAAGCAACATCGGGCAGAGGAAACCCCTCGATCGAAATTTGCGCCTTATTGGCAGAGGGGTGGCTTTTGGCCAATCCTTGTCATACCCCTCTCAATCAACTCGCACTTCCGAAGTCTGGTCGAGGTTTTATGAAGTGAAAGTGCAGGTGTGCGATTGCTTTCTTAACCAGATTCTTCACATTCCTGATGACATTGTGGGAGGGAGGTCATGCGTCTGCAGATAGCATCAGATTTGCACCATCAATTTTCAGGCGCCGGGTTGGCGACGTCACGTCTACTACCGATATCGAAAGAAGCCGATATGTTAATACTCGCGGGAAACATTCATCTGAGCGACGCCGCGATAAATATGTATAGAGACTGTGGCCTACCGGTAGTCTTTGTGAATGGTTGCATCGAACTACATGGCGCAGATATTGGGGCGGCGCGCAAAGTGTTGTTTGCACGTACTGCCGGCACGTCTATGCGTTACCTTGAGCGCACAGCATTCGAGCAGGACCACGCGCGTTTCCTCGGATGTTGCCTCTGGACCGACTATTGTCTGGGATCACGACGTCCCGAACGCGTAATCAGTGCGGCTAATAGGTGCTCAATCGACCATCGCCTAATCCGATATGGCAGGAAATCCTTTGGTGCTGAGCATGCAGCGAAAGAGCATGCTAGCTCACGCGCGTGGCTCGCGCGGCAACTCGCCAAGACCTTCGATGGGGCAACAGTCGTCGTCACCCATCATGCACCAAGTATCAAGTCAATTCCTCTAGCGCTACGAAACCGGGAGGAGTGCGCAGCGCTTGCTTCGGAGCTCGACGATCTCGTGGCTAAAGCCGACGTCTGGATTCATGGTCTTATACCGGACACGCTCGACTACACAATTGGCCGAGCCAGGGTGATATGCAATGCGCGCGGGCTGCCTTGGGAATCGTACGCGGCGCGTCGCAGATTCGAACCGGAATTTGTTATCAAGCTTTAGCTGTATGCATTGTTTAGCTGATCGCAGTGTTCGTCGAAATCGCCGGCTGCAACCGGGCTTGATGATGCCAACGAGCAAATTGCGTCTCGTAGTTCATGCCTCAGCAAAACCCAGCAATAAGTCAGCTCATAACGGGAACGGTAAATGGAAAGTCCAAAATCTGTCTTTTGGCAAGCGGTTGCTTACGAAGGCGAATTCGAGGGGCACGGTCCGTTACAGTCTTTCAGTTGGGCAGCGCATGGTTCGTCGGAATACACTCTCGAAAAGGATGCTGAGCGTGATGAAACCACGATCTGTCTGCTATCGATGCGGATGCTCCTTGAGCGACTTTTGCAAGGGGAGCTTCGCGCGGCGAACCGTAGCGTGGGCGCACTCATGACAATCGTTGTTGAATGCTTTCCGACAAAGTCCCTCGAGTTCGGAAAAGTGGTGGCGAGGCTGGACACGCATCGCGTCAACGATACGGTGGTAGCTTCGACACTCACTATTCCAGGTTTGCCATCGCGTAGTCTGGAGCCTGTAGTTCTTGGCAGAGAGGAGGGTGCGTGGGAGTTGGTTATTCGCATGCTTGCTCATCTCTGATGGCGGGGGCTGCGTGTTTTAACAAACGGACGCAGTAGGCAGGCATTCAGCGTGGATGCCCCTAGTCAGCACGCGTTGTTGTCAAAGCTCTGTGAGCGGCACGCATTGCAAACTCAAACCCGCAATAAGTCGCCTTGCCTATTCGACGAGAATGCGAACAGGGGCTGGAATTGAAAAGATCGTTGCTTTTCTTTTCTTGACGGTTCCGACCCATCCGTCGACCTTTGCTAAAGGACGTCGTGCTGATTAATCCGATCTCCCGGGAGCTATTTCAAGGGCGTCTCAAGGTGTTTGTACTAGTCAAAAATGACAGCATCTTGTGGCTACGGTCGCATATGAAATTCGTAGGAAGCGGCATCAGCGAAGCTGGAGTCCCGGTCGATCTGTTGCACCGAAATCGAGGCTTTTGGACACACTGATCGGGCCCGCGTCGCTCGCGATTCTGCAAGCAGATCAAAATGATGTTCTTCGATTTGAAGAGTGCGTTCGCCCTCATTCCTGCATTACGTCCGACTCTCATATCTCAATTGCTCTGTGATTCCCGAGGTGCACAGAAATGCCTGCACTTCGAGTGAAACTCTGCCTGGCCGGTGCTACCATAATCTAAAGCGATGACCCGACTGGGCGACGCAGGGGTTGGGCAAATCTGGATTCGGAGTTGGTAGACTCGGGGTTGGTGGAATGAGCGACAGCGCGGTGGTTGATGAAGACGTAATTGCGGCTGAGGTACGAGTGTTCGGCCGCGTGCTGGTCATTCTCGAAGCATTCGTGCCCGAGAATCAATGGCTGTCGAATTCGGAACTCGCCTCCCTCACGGGGTTGCCGCGATCCACCGTTGCGCGACTGACGTCGCGGTTGAGCCGCACGGGCTATCTGGAGCAGTCGGCGCAGGCAACCAGATTTCGCCTTGGGCTCAACGTGCGGAAGTTCGGCTCCTACAGCATGTTGACGACTCATTTGATGGTCCTTGTGCGCCACTGCTTCCAGGACGTCGTCGAACCAGCGAAGGCGGTTTTGCGTGTATATCGGCTTGAGGGGGCTACCATGCGGCTCCTTGAAGCTTTGACGCCGAAAATCAACCTGGTCGCGGCATCGCCTATCGACGAAATGCTGGCGGTTTCAACGTCAGACGCAGGTATAGCCGTTCTCGCAAATTTGACCGAAACCCAGATGGGCAGCATCCTCGCGCAGGATGCCAAAGTCGAAAACTGGCGCGTCGCTGAGGTTTTTGCCCGTGTAAACGATGCGAAAGACCAGATTAGACAAAAGGGTTTTTATTCGGCGATAGGTCGCGGTTACCCTACGGTGAACAGTGTCACGACGGTGCTCGTGGTGCACGAATGTGACGAGTGCTACGCCTTTCACCTTGCGGGTCCGGAAACCGAATTTGTCGTTGATCGTATGAACTTCGAGTTCGGGCCGCTTCTGACGATGGCGACCAAAAAGCTCGCGGGTGAGCTCGGCCTAGGCGCCTGGCTCACCGGTGAGGTTAGAGCGCATGAGTGATGGTAGCGGCCGCACCCCGCAAGGCCTCGCGGATTTCTGCCAGACCAGGCGCCTTCTCGTTAAGGTTCGCGCGACAAGAAATCACTGCCACGACTGAATCAGCCAATTTGACGGGAATCGCGAAGTGCCATTCGTTGGGCTGGTCAACGGGTTGCCGTGTATAGATCCCTTCACGCGTGAGTTGGGCGAACGCATCGAACATTCCGGCGATCTCAGTTTTGGTCCCGATGAGGTTAATCTGCTTGAGCAAATCAACCTGAGCCTCGAATTTTTCTGCCCAGACCCAGGCCAGACCAGCCGGACATTGATGGAGCGGAATGGCCTGCCCGCCACCGTCGTGACTTCGCCGCTGCAGCGAAGTCGCCCAGGTCTTGATGCTGGAGATTCTCAGTCCGTCCCGCACATCAATGCTCAAGGCAACGTTACCCACAGTGGAGAATGCCTGCTGAAAAATGTCCGGCGCCAAAATCAGTAGCCGCTCCAGTACCCCGCTCGTCGACCGTTCGAAGGCCTGGCGCATCGCGCGCACAATGGGTTGTGGCCAGTATCGACCTGAGTCGGGCAACCGCGTGATATACCGGAACCGGGTCAATGTGTCGACAAGCCGGCGCGTTCGTCCTAGCGGCAGGCCGGCAAGCTCTGCAATCTCTTGGGCGGTAAGCGCGGTGGTGCCTGGCCCATACAGCTCCAGAATTCGCAGACCGCTAAGAATGATGTCATTGCTGGCATCCTCCGCTCCAGCTTCGGCTACCTTGCGCGCATCCATGCTCGATCACCAGCCTTGAGTTGGTCGTCACTTATCGTAGCATGGGGCACCGCGTATGGAACAACCTACCCTATGGGACGGCCGGCTCTCTTCAAAAAATAGTGCCACATCATAGTGGTCACATGTTGGGGCCGAACAACAGTGGAAGGTTTCGACTATCAGAATAGGTTGCCCTGCCTGGAGGCAGGGCAACCCTTGCGAAGAGCATCGGTGATGGTTGCGCCGCAGTGGACAGGTGAAAAGACCCTGTCCAAAACCGCCATTTTCGGACGATTTGCACCCCCCTTCGTCGTCTGCCGCCCACCCGACCGCGTACATTTTTCGCTGCACTTGTGCTCGATCAAGACCAGATTCGAGGTCGCCAACGTGGAAGCTAATCGGGACGACACGCGAAGTCAGGCGTTGCCGGTGACTCGCCAAAAAAGCGAAGGGCGCGAGGTTTCGGCGCACAGCGGGCTACAATTGATAATTGTGTAGGCCTGCTTATGGATTGGCAAAAAGTCACGAAATTTTCAACTGGCCGGAGGCGGTCGATGCCGGATTGGGCATCGTCGCCGGGGCATCGATACAGTGTTCCCCGCCACTGTTGCGATAGCCAACGAGTTTGCAACTCTGACCGTAGCAGCGAGAAGGGGCCAGCAGGCCGTACGTGGCGGGTGGCTTATCAATTATTGACAAGACCGCTGGCGCGTCGCGATTGGTGGAGCTCGACGGTCTCATGCGCCGTAGGCTTTGCAATTCGAGTTGCCCATCTTCGCGTCGCTGGACGTTCCAGCATAGGGCGGGCGTCCTCACACGAAGCCAGCGACCCTAATGTCCAGCGTGTTTCAGGCACAGCCAAGGGAACTACGGCGCAGGGTCCCGTCACTGTTCGCTACTGCCGCGCGCTATGCCTCCAAGGCGCGAGCGGCGAGTGTGGAGAGGTCATATCGAGATATTGACTTAACCGCATAATTGATAATTCGGTGACGAATTAAAAAACTAACTCCTTACGGATACATAAAGCCAACTATTCGATAGAAAAGCTATAAATATTTACCAATTGTTTTGGAGACAATGACTCCATCACACGACGAAGACGCGTCGCATCTATTTTCCCGTCTGTCGTTAAGGAAAAGTGAGAATAACCCCTCTATCTGCGGAGCAACTGTAAGTCCGTTGTTTAGCCTTGTCGCGACTATTGGATAAATAAATATCCCGGAGACGCAATGGAAATCAGTTATCAATTTGCGACCGCGAACCGGGGAGGGGCGACGTAGCAAAGGTTTGGCGGGGATTGATAACAGGCGCGAGGCCATCTTATAAGGAGGGTGGACAATCCGACAGATCGCACGTTTGCAAATTCACGCCAACGAACCGTCCGTCAAATACGTTACGGATCCGAGGATGCCGTAGCCGTCCATCCATTCACTTCGGAATTGCTCCTTTAACTCAGTTAGTGTAAAAATTTCAATTTTATGCCGAGTTGTCCGGAATTCGGGATGGCGGACACAATCTTAAAAACGTGTCACCGTTTTATGGAATTTCCAAACGAGTTTACCTATGCTTTTTTTGCCACGAAGCTCTCTGGATTACAGCGCGATATCGAATACGGCGCAGCAGATCCAGAGGCGGGCGCAGTACCCAAAAGCGTGATCCGCCTTTCTCTACGAGTCGCCGGATCAACACCCAACCTTATGAGCAGTATCGCACCCAATCGCGATGCTGCCTGATGCGAGCTGATCACCATGACGATCACAACTTATGTAGACAATCTGCCCACCGAAAGGGGCCGAACCCAGACCCAGCAGGTCAACAGAAGACCACCACCACCGATTCGCGATGGGTCCGCAGCTGAGCCGCCAGGAGAGAGGCGCGAGCAGGATGCGATCGATATCGCAGCGGCGTTTCTCGCGATTCTCCACTGCGCGTTCCACAACGCGTCGGCGCTGGCACTTGTCTCTCGAATTCCTCATAGATTCGCCCGACTGCTCGTACAGTTGCTCGAGGCGCACTATCGACATGTCGATAACGTCCGAGTCGTGACACCATATGAGATTCGGGATACCGGCAACACTGCGCGGCGCGAGATTTGCCCGATTCTCCGAGCAATGATTGCGCACTATTGGACGCTCCCGCAGCAGGTTATCCTTCCCGTTTTCGGTATCCAGCATACGCTCTCGCACGAGGCAGTCGCACGCGATATCTCTCGGATTGAGCTCGGCAATGTCTCGTTACTATTGCTGGCCACAACCGCCGATCACGATGGAGAAAGCGCCGCGCAAAGCGTGGACCCGGTCCTGGATCACGGCGATTGTGCCCTTACGAGCACACACACAGCCAGTCGCGTCAATCGACGGCGTGGGGTTCGAAACCCAGATGCACTGATGGCGAGTCTTGAGGCAGCAGCTCGGTTGTTTCACAACGAGTCGGTGCGTACCAATCTGTTGATGACGTTTGGAAGATACCTGGAATCCGACGGCCTCCGACTCGCTCGAGCCGTGATCAAGGATCGCTTTGGCAACAACCATTGGCCGGAAATGGCGGTGAGTACCCTGCATCATTTTGCGCAGGGATCGACTCTCAAACTGAATGCCTACGCTGAAATCGTATACTCGTACCTCGACGGGCACAACCACGACTACCGGGGATTCTGTCGGGAGACGATTGAGCGCCTCGTGCGCACTGACATTGCGGGCGACGCGGCAACCTACACAAGGCCTGGCGGCTATGCTTCGATTACACAAAGGGAGGACATGAGGTGGGAGGTGTTTCTGTGGACAAAGTTCGAGCCCCGTGACTGCTTCCACGGTTCCGACTAAAGAGGAGCAGCGCGTCGGAGCTGGAGGCTGGCGCGTCCGGCGCGACAGCCTCTCTCCTGATCCCCTTTCGTAATGCACTTGGCCTAATTTCCGAAGGTTGTCGGACTTCGGGACGACAGCAGAACCAAATTCGGGTAAACGATGTTATGACACTAGTTGCGCATGCAACTAAATGAATCGCAAACCCTTGCCAGGCGGGGCAGAAAAATATTTTGCCCCGAAAAACGCGGTTTTCCGGAAAACGGGGTGTAGGATAAATTCAAGGTCGAAGAGTTTGTGTAGCGAGCTCGCCCGGCCGATGCCGCACAGCATGGATCCGATTCTTGCAAGAAATCGGATGCGCCCGACAGCAATCGGTGGCGCGAACGCTATTTAGCATCGCCACGTTGTGAATGGGCAGGCGCTGTCTGTACTCGTTGTCCGTTCGTGAGACCGGCTTGTCATCAGGATCATAGCGATGGGGGCCGCCGTAATCGCACGGCAACCATCACACAATATGCATAGGAGTACATATGAAGTATCGAATGCAGGATCGCACTGAATTTGGGGAGCAGATTACTGTTGGGAGGCTTCCGGCGATTCAGATCGCAACGCCCGGATGTGACTGGAATCTCGTAACCCGCTTCTCTCGCGAGGTTCCGACAACGATTGTGATCGGTGGTTACGAGAGCCCGGATTGCAGCCTGGCGACCTTCGAGATGATTGATGGCCAATCATGGTGGCTTCCAGCGGGTTGTCGTCGCGTGCCAGAGGCTGGCGATTCGGGCGCATGGCCACATTGCGTCTCGCTCCAACGACGCGACGTAGACCTTGGAACCGTTCAGCTCAGTGGGGCGTCGTTGCGGCTACCCGCCACGGGCGCGAATTCGGTTGAAGACGAACACGCCAACCCGAAAATGCTGAGGCGGTTTTTCCGGGAGGACGCAGCGTGGCTCGCAGATATCGTAAACCGTCGCTGTGACGACACTGCGATTTCTGTTGTCGCGACTGCCGGTGGCGAAGAGGGACGTAGGTCCATACAAGAAGTCCCGGACATCCGTAGCGCGCTGCGAGAGGTCGGTCTGCAACTGCAGCAGGCTTCAAAATTTACACTGCCTGAGGCCCGATGCCGTGCGCTTATGCGGAAGGCCCGGCGTGCATTAAGTCGGTACGCGTCAATCCACATTGACGCGGAAGGTGTTTACTTGCCTCAGAAGGCACTTTTACCTTACAGCATAAATGGGTCCAGGATGCTGGGAGCGCGAATGCCGCTCGTCGACAGTCCAGCCCCGGGCGTTCGCCGCGTATCGACAGCCGACCTGCTCTATACGACGTCGTCGCGCTTCCCCGGGCAGGAGCAGGACGACAGGCCGCACTTATGTGACCATGTGTTTGCATGGTGTCACGTTATCGCTTTTCTCACTCGGAGGCTCGCAGGAAGTGGTTTGCGTGCGGCTATCGAAGGCCTCCCTCTGGACGCCCTGGCGGGCGAGTGCCGCATCGTCGTCAGCGTGTTTGTGGAGGGCGTATCTATTGAGGTGGAGGACGAGATGGCGTGCGACTTAAACAATGCCATCGCCCGCACGCCGTACGCCGCTTTTGTGCACGTTCACGTTCTCGGCGTGCATTCCATCGACGAGGTAATGGAAACCGTGCGAACCCTCGGGCACGATGCAGTCGACTGCATCCACGGCGCACTGATGGACGATGCCGACTCTTTCCGACCGCACGATCTGACGGCCGTACAGGGGCAGGAATCCGTTGCCGATGGGTTTATGGTTGACCGTCGGATGAATGACGAGCGGCAAGGCGAAGAAGTTGATTATGCAGCCGACTCCGTGCAATGCGAAGACACCACGCATTGTCAGGGTGCACCCACCTGGAGTTCTCGTTTGTCGGACGATCAGACCGTCGACGATGAGCAAGTGCGTGCTTTGGAATACGAATATAGCTGAGGTGTGGACATGGGCGCTGTGCAGGCCGAAAGGCACAAGGCCAGACTTCTGGCGTTTTGAGTACCGGCCGGAGTTACCTCAGCGTGCTGGATTGTAGGCCGCAACTTCGCGTGCGATTGTTCGGCAGATGCGTTTCCGGGTCTCGAGGAGCCGTCCGCGATTTTTTGACGAGTGAATTGCTATAGGAGCTTGGAGCAGAAAAGAAATCAATTGGTAGGGCGCATGGAACCTTGACTCAGGATCCGTCGCAACCAGGCGTGAGCATACGACTCGGTCCATCGAGCGGCCGCGTGCACCGAATTCCAGCGGCGCGATTTGGCCGTGAACTCGTGTATCTCGCTTCCGATTGCGAGCTCGCGACCTGGTTGTATTGTTTCTTCCAGGCGGATGTTCGGCACATTGCGACGCAGGTCGATTGTGAGCCGGAGGATACAAAACGAATCGCTGTCGAATGCGGAATGAACCATCCTCGCGACCGCCGAGGGCGGACTTGGACTATTTCAACCGACCTTGTTGTGACGCGCGACAACGCGGGTAGCGTGAAAACGGAGGCAATCAACGTAAAGCCGAACGATTTTGACATCACACAGGAACGCTTCCAACGACTGTGTGAAATCGAGGCCCGTTACCACTATGAACGAGGGTCGGCCTTTGCGCTCGTACTCAGTCATGGGCTCAACACAAACTGGGCGCGAAATTTTTTCTACCTGTATCCGGCGGCCGATGCTTTCTATCGGAGCGGATTCAGTGACGAACAATTGCACGTGCAGACGCGCGTCCTCCGACGACTGAGGCGCCCGAATGGCGCACCCACGGTGCGCGACGTGTGCCGACATTTAACCCAAGAGGAGAGGTTGGAACCGGGTGCGGCGGTTGCAGCTTATCGTTCCCTGCTCGCGACCAGGAAGATCTGGACCAGCATGAATGTCACAGATCTACTCTCTGTCGCTCCTTTCGCGGTCACAGATCAGAAGGTTGGGGCCTTCGATACAGTCAGAGTGGGAACAGTTTAAGCAACTAACTGCGGCAAACCTTCCAGTTGGCTTCGCCGGCGGGCGGGTTTGCCTCAAAGGAGATGCGTATGGCTATTGAGGTCCGGGCCGTTCCGACAATAGCTCTTCGCGAGCTTTATCAGGACACCGGCAGCAACAAGATTTATCGGATTGTGTTCACAGGTTTCGGCCAGACGCACACGTACCTGTGCCACATTCTCGGCGAGCGATTGGATCTCCTGAAATTCGATAGCCAGGAGTTCCTGCGATTGCTTGACCCCGCAAAGCCAGACCGCCGCTTTGTTAAGTACGGTCACGATCCGTTCGCGCTCTCATCGATGGCTAGTCGAGGGACACCGGGTCAGGAACAAAAATCGGCAGACAACTGGAGGGCGATCGGGCCACTCGTTGAGGGCTTTGATGATGACGGAAACTGGCGCCTGCGATGGCTGGTCGACTCTGCTACGCGGGCTCGTTTTTTAAGGGAACACGCGGCGCAGACGGGGAATTCTGTTGGCCTGCTGTACAAACTCCTGCGCCGATACCTGCAGCGCGGGATGAATCGTCTTGCTGTCGTCGGGCAGTATGCGAACTGTGGTCATCTTCGTACCAATGTGCTGTACACAGCGGGGGAGGTGAGCGAGGGGCCTATCCTAAGTGAGCGTATAACGCGGAAATACGAGGGGCGGCCAGGGCCTCCTCCTGGTGATACCTCTCATACTTTTGCGGTGCCATCGGGCGAACTCGAGCGTCTTATTGAGCAGCACCTCGATATCTACGCAACCTGGAGAGAGGGAGTCTGGGCACTGCCGCCAGAAGCACGAGCGTTGGGCCGGCGAATACGCAAGCGGGCGCGCGATGAGCGCGGCCTATTAGCAGTAAATCCTGCTCGCGCGGCACGCGCACGCACACCATCGATGGACCACCGGCCGGCGCGCGGAAAACGTAGTAAGCCAAGCCTGCAGGATCTTACGGACTCAATCAATTACCAACTGCGCCGTGATGTCGAAGTTTGGGATGACGGTCATCTGGTACATCTAGTACTGCGAAAGACGGGCGTCGTAACGACACGTCAAGTCCAATGGATGTGGCAGAAGTCCCGACCAGATTTTGTACGTCGTCGAAAGCGGCACCCCGGCGAAAAGCAGCTTCGACCGCTGCCGGCGCCAGGCCGTGCCAGGCAACACGTGCAGGGGCCAGGGCAGCAGTTTCTGGTTGATTCGACCGTATTGGACGTATACGTCGTGTCGCCATTGGACCGAAAGAAGGTCTTGGGGCGACCCACGTTATACCTGATCGTAGACCTTTATTCGGGGATGATTGTCGGCCTGTATCTTGGTCTGGAGCACCCGTCGCGAGAAGCTTGCGCGATGGCGGTGGTGAATACCGTAACGAACAAAAGTGAGTATTGCACGGAGCTGGGGTTCGATATCAAAGACGAGGACTGGCCTGTCTGTCATCTACCGTTTGAGTTCGTCGCGGACCGAGGCGCGGAATTTTGCTCCACCGAACCGTGGACGGGTTTGGCACAAACGATCGGTGTTGGAATGAGCAATGCACCGCCGCGTAAGCCTCGATGGCGTGGGCTGGCAGAGCGCCGGTTCGGAATTGTGCCGCGTGCGTATCAGACCGCAGCTTATGGTGTGGTCGAACGCGATTTCAATACGCGGACTGGGCGGCGCTATGCGTGGGATGCGCGCTATACGTGCGCAGAGGTCGAATTGATGCTGCTGCGCGCGATACATGTGTACCACCGCACGCCGGTATCAGGTGACCAGCCCCCTGTGTGGGACATGGTCAACAACCACGACGCAAACACGCCCTTGAATCGTTGGAACTACGGCATTGCGAGTGGATCCGGGACTTTGCAAACTGCAACGCCTGAAGAGATACGAATGGCTGTGTGGCCAAAAGCCCGAGGGCGTTTGTATCGCGATGGCGTTCTGTTTAAAGGGATCTGGTATCAGTGCAGGATATTGCTGGAGGAATTTCGACGTTCCGAACATGGTAAGGGTGCGCGTCGCAGCCAGTCTGTCGAAGTTCAATTCGATCCGGCAAATCTCGGTGAAATTTCGGTGTTTGTTTATGGATATCGCCAGACGTGTCTCCTCGATGCGAATCGCAATGTACATCAGTTGTTTGGTGTATCGCTTGCCGAGTGGGAGGAGTTGCGCTCTAAGGATCGCGCGAACCGACGTGCCAAAAAGCTTGCGGAGCAGGCGAAACGTTACCTGTTGATGCAGAACACTCAGATGGACAATGAACTCGCGGGTGAAGAGCAACGCAAGCAACTGCAAGAGGCTGGTATGGATCACCCTGACGCATCCGACATGAAAACAGAGCGGGCGAAACAACGCCGAATCGACGCTGAAGCCGTTCGCAGCCGCCGCGCAGCAAAAGCGATAAGTAAGGGTATCACTCACGCCGACATGACAAATAAGGAGGAGCAACCGCGCCCGGAGCCGGATGCAATAGAGGAGTTTGACGATCCATTGCGCGATGCGATGTATGGCAATGCGCCAGAAGTCGTGTAGTCCCGCAAGCTTTTGGGGTGGACCATCGAAGCCACGGGCCTGCTGACCTGATGCTCAGTTTGCCGTCACGCGGAACCGTGTAAAGGCGAATGGTCGCCTATTTTTATTCAATGTTCTTCTCATTAGTCTGTGCTCACGCGTACGTCTCGCTCACTCAACGGGCGATACGTGCGCGTGAACCAAGATTATTTTTTTGGAGATGTCTATGGATGATGCAGTGCTGGAAGATGAAGTCGAGGCGAAAGCAGAGCTGCGGCAGCAAATTGGTCTGGAGCACAAAGAAGGCGCTCACACCAAGGTGGGTGCAGTTAAGGTTAAAAAACGGGATGTCGAGCTGATTCCAGGGGACGCTTCCCGTTACCGTGTAAAGGCGGTGTATCACGATCCCGCTCTGGAGCCGCCCGAATATCGTGAAAACCCGTTGATCCTCGCGTTGCCGCCGTATCACAGGCGCCTTGAAGTCGCGGCGGCCATCAGCAACCTGTATTCAGTGGCACACGACGATGCATTCAGGAACTGGCCCACGGAAATCCGCCTGATGGCACTTTCGCGGATTTTCCGCAATGTTGTGAGCCAGCCGATACATCTGAAAATGCTCGACTGGATTCATCAACACATGCGGGCCCACTATCAACCGCTCCATGATGACGAGGTGCGAAGCGATCGCCAGGCGAGGTATGAATCTCAGCAGGCGGGAGGTATCGAAACGATTGAACCATCCGAACGATC
This sequence comes from Paraburkholderia sp. RL17-337-BIB-A, assembly GCF_046025895.1. Taxonomy (NCBI): domain Bacteria; kingdom Pseudomonadati; phylum Pseudomonadota; class Betaproteobacteria; order Burkholderiales; family Burkholderiaceae; genus Paraburkholderia; species Paraburkholderia sp. RL17-337-BIB-A. Next base: position 120,726 of record NZ_JARESY010000002.1, read on the forward strand.
TCACTCGCCTGCAGTTATCGTAACTGGCTTATCGGGGCTTGGAAAATCAACTGCTGTAAAACTGGCGTTGAACCAGTTTCCTCGAGTGATTGAGCACGAGGAGTTCAAGGGAAAGGCCTATCGCGTCACGCAGATTGTCTGGCTGTATTCAGATTGTTCTCATAACGCGTCGGTCGGTGCCCTGTGTCGATCGATTCTCGCCGACGTTGATGCGCTGCTCGGTACGTATTATGAAAAAGAGATGGGCTCGCGCCGCGTCAACGCGGCCGATTACGTACGAAAAGTTTCCACGGTCCTTCGATACCACAAGGTCGCCATTCTCGTTCTGGATGAAATCCAGAACGTTCTGAGCAAGGGACCTGAGGGACGCCTCCTCGATGAACTGGTGAACATGTTAAATGGTCGACCGTGTCCGTTGCTTTGTGTTGGGACACCTGAGACAGCACTACTGGGTCCCAAAAAAATGCGGCTTGCGCGTCGCATTGGTGCGCACGAGATTTCGCTTCAACCATTCCACAAAGGACTGAAGGCGCAAGGATACCGGGACCGTGACTGGTTTCTCCAATCGGTTACGCGTTTGGATTTTCTGACGCACCGATTTACAGACACATCGGGCGTCTACGACGCGCTAATGACGGCGAGCGCTGGTGTGCCGGCGTTCATTACTCTGGCGTGGTGGAGCGTGCAATATCTGGGGATCACCAAAAACGAGAAAATGGTGACAGCCAATCTCGTGCGTGCGGCAACGCAAGAGATCTTTGGGATGGTTCGCGGACTGATCTCGGTGCTTGAACGTCGCGACTACAAGGCCCTCGCGATGATAGGCGATGCAGCCGTCGACACTTTGAGGACGGAAATCGACCGTTGGGTTACCGACGAGGACAGTGCTGCTTTTCACAAGGCCCGGGCGGAGCAGGATGACATCAATCACTTTTATTCCGCGTTGGCTGTGTTGATGAGTTTGGGTATCGGACAGGGTGACGCCGAGCGCAACATCTCGACGGTTCAGCGGGAGACGCCTGCAGCTGACGTGAAGGAGATCGTTCGCCGCGTCCTTGAAATAAGACGCAAGCCTTTTGCGTCAAAAGATGTCGGGCGGGAAAGCAATGTAGCGGATGGTCAGGATTCGAGCGCATCGGACCTCAATCACGCGGCAAGTGAATCATCGGCACAACCGAAGCCGCCGGCGGAAAATGCTTGTCCGGATGAAAAGTCCGCCAAAAAGGTCGACGGCGTTGGTAATTTCCGCATCCGGAAGAAACGGAGCGACGTCAGCGCCGATAACGAGCATGCGGTGAAAGCAAAGGAATTCGACTCGCGTACTCACCCGGCATCCGAGATGGAGATCTGATGGCTGTGTATTTACCCGAGCCAGTGCACGGCGAAAGCCTGACCAGCTGCGTTGGGCGGTATGGCCGCGATCTGGATGTCGTGCATTGGCCGGGTTTTGTGCAAAGACTTTTCGGCTACAAGCATGCGCTTAATCCGGCATATGGTCGAAATCTTAACTATCTCGCGGAGGAGACGAGAGCGTGTTGGGGCATGAGTGGCATTAAGATTGCCCGGAACTTGACGCTTGTTCCCTATCTCTGCGCATTTCGTACTGAGGTGGCTGGAAAAGAGCTCGAGGCGCATGTTGTTGGCCGTCTCGGGCATAAACGCTCGTTTCTGGCGCGCTCTATTGGACGCAACCGGGCGCTACGATATTGCGTCCGCTGTTTCGAAAGCGACTATGCGCAGGGGCAGCCGCTCTACTGGCGGCTACTGCATCAGGCACCGGCCGTGCTCGCCTGCGATAGGCACGGCGAGTGGCTTCACGAACTAAGATATGGCAACCATTGGTGGGTTCGTTGGCCTGCTCCGGAGTTGGCGAACAGCGCGCGCGCACCGGCGTTTCTGGGCAAGCCGGAACCCATCTGGAAGGATGTCTCGACGCTGTCTCGCCAGGCGCAAGAGGGCAAGTGGCCTTTGCTGGTTGCAGCGTCGCCGGCAGGCTGGACTCATGCGCTGGGAGAGTTCTACTCGCTTTGCGACCCGATTGACCGAGATGAGCTACATCGCACGTTCTGTAGTGCGTTTGGTGTCAGGCAACTCGAGAAGCTAGGACTGCGGCTGTCTGCCGGTAATGACTGGCTTTCCGCGAGACTATGCGGCCGTGCACGGGGACTTGCACCGTTCACTGATGTTCTGATAACGGCGTTTTGCCATAGCTTACTGCGAAGGGCCGAGTGGCCGGGCTGGCAGCCCTGCGTGAATGCCTTCGCTACGCACGGTGAGGGTCAACTTGCTCAATGGATATCGCAAGATGCTCGAGGGGTTAGGGCCGCGTGTATCTGTGGTTCTTCGTTTTCAATCCCGCACCGAGGGTTAGCCACGAGCTCCAAGTGATGACCCTTGCCTCGTGGTCAAACGTCATGGTGCGTAAATGAGTTGATCTCTTTCAATCCGGAAATAAGTGCCATGGCTATCTATTTGCCAATGCCGTTCGACGACGAACTTTTTAGTGGACTGATTTTTCGTTACATCTCGATGTTGGGTGTGAAATTCTATTCCCACTTTCGAGGGGCTCGTGATATGGCGCGTGGACTACGTCTGCCGAGACTGCAAACTCTCGACTGGTGGAGCGAAGAGACGCACCGCAGTCTCGGGCTCTCGGGCCTCGAGATAGCAATGCGACATACAACGCTTCCCTTTTATTCCGCCCTTCGAGTTGGCATTGACTCGACGGAGGCGTACGAAAAAATCCAGTCACACAACGTTAGACCGACACTGCTTATCCCACGCGAGTTGCGGTTCTGCGGTCAGTGTTTCCGGGAGGACCGGCTGATCGGACGTCGCGCCTACTGGCGGCGTTCTCACCAGCTTCCCGGTGCATTGTATTGCCACATCCATCAGGTCCCGCTATATCAGACTCGCAAAGACATGGAGGGGACTGCTCTTTATGATATCGCGACGGCAGAGGAAACGGGCGTGCGGTTCGAACTCGATGTGAACGATGCGCAGCGCACCAACATCGTAGCAGTTGCGAAACTGACGAATTGGATACTGAGCAATCGCTCTGCTTACTGTGGCAGAGTTGGTGGATCTCGCTACTTTTGTGAATATGCGGTCCCAGGGCGGGAGACGCAGCGAACGTTCGTCAGTTCCAATGTCGCTCCTGCACGATATCTCGCTCATTACGGAGAGTCATATATTGACAAATGCGCCACCATGTTCGGGGCTCGATGCGTTGCACGGATAAAGAGTAGAAGCCGTGGTCCATACGTGAAGCGCGAAAATATGGATCTCCTGCTCCGGCATGCGATGCTGAAGCAGTCCTGGGATTTGGCCTGGCCGAAATGCGTCAACCTGAGCGCAGCACATGGTCCTGATTACCGTGTGAGTTCGGTCGCGAGGCTAAACGATAGGTGGGTCGCGACCTGCGAGTGTGGGTGCACATTCGAGTATGTCCGCGTGCCGATTGAGGCCGGAGTGAGATTCGAGGTCACGGCGATGAAATTGCCTAACGTAGGGAGTGATTGAGTTGACATGTGCTTGAGCGGAGAGCCGCCTCGGCGGGGATTGCACCAATCGTTACCGTCAGGTCCTCTTCCCTTAATGCCGGTATTGGACGTCCGCTGTGTTGGCACGATGTGCAACGGGCATAGCCCGACGTCCAGACTATTCCGACATCCCTTGCCGCCGCTTGTGCAGTGCCGGGCAGTGCATTGTCATGCGGACGCCAAAGATTCAAATTTGGCTACAACCTGTCGGTGATGGAGGCGTACGTGGCACAGGATCGCAAGGAGCAGCCTCCCGCTGATAAGTCCCACCAGGTGATTGCGAAAATCACTGCGGAGCCAGTTGGCAGCCTTGGACCCACGTCAAACGATGGAAGAGAGCAGACGGCGGCGCTTCTGGTAATTTTGGCAATGGGGCAGAAAGATCTTAAAGCTGGCAAATACAGCGATGCGGATGAGTTTTTCAAGGAATTTGACTCGGATCCGGAATCGCAGTGACCCACTGCCATAGCTTCGTGGCCGGAGCTAGTATTCTTCGGCCATTTTTCACTTGTCCTTTGGGGCAGCACCCTGCAGCAGGTCGGCCGAGCTGGCAAAAGCAAAGAATCTTTTTTCTAGCATAAAAATCTCATATGTGAGACTATAGTGTGGCCGATGCAAGAGCCCGAGCGATACTCGCGCTTTTCGTCAGGTGTGTCGTTAATGATCGACTGGAATCTGGAAGCGAAGCGTTTGCTTCGGGCGGAACTCGTCCGTAGACAGATGGGCTACAGGCAGCTTGCCGTTCTACTTGAAGGACTTGGTATTCAAGAAACCGAACGTTCAATCGCGAACAAAATTTCGCGAGGAGCTTTCACATTTGCATTTTTTCTGCAATGCATGAAGGCGTTGGGTCGTCCGGCGGTGCACATCGACCTGACGGATATCGGCGATTGAACACACTGGAGTGGATAGTGGAGTTGGCATACGCACAAGCGCTGTCCAACGATCAAGGGCAGTTGTACTCCAGAGAAGTAAGTAGGGTAGCGATACAACCCTAACTTCGGCAACTACGTGTTGACAGGCTCAGGCGAGTTTCCATGAATAATATTATTAGGATTGCAGATTAGTTGAGCTTGAACTTCCGGGCAGGACATTTATGACTGTGTCTGAACTTATTGGAATACTCAGGAACGCTCCTCAGGAATCCAGGGTGACGTTCTTGACATGGGGTGCCGACGAAGATGAGGTACAAGACGTCGTCGCTGTGGCAACGCCGGGATGTATTTGGACATGGGCTGCAACCGCAGAAGGTGAGCGCAGTACTTCGCGCCCTCGTGCGTTGCAAGCGCCCTATGTTCCGAAGGAGTCAAACGTCATTCCGTTGTCGGTAAGTCTCGTCGTCCTCGGATCCGATGAGGATATCTTAACTACCCGGCGATTTCGGGATGACTGACGCCACGATAGCTGTGCGTGGCGCCGCTGGCGCACGTGTGGGAAGGCGGGTTGCAGGGGCAGGGCCGAAGTACGAAGAGTAACAGGGCCACTGTCGAAGGATGAGTGAGTCGCCCCAGCCCAGCCGCTGAGGAGTGGAAATGAAAATTCAGGTTGCGTCGGATCTTCATCACGAAATGGCACAGCCATTCTCCAGGTTGGCCATGCCGCTTGCGGTAGGGTGCGAGACGGATGTCCTGGTGTTAGCGGGCGATATTCATGAAGGTACCAAAGCTATTGAGCTGTACGGCAGCTGCAAAGTCCCGGTCGTGTACGTGCCTGGAAACACTGAGCCAAATAGACTTTCCTTCGAAAATTATTTGGAGGAGGCCCGTGCGTGCGCACGAAGCAGTTCCGTGCATTTTTTGCATGAAGACGAACTCGTGCTCGGGGAGGTCAGGTTTCTCTGCACCATGCTCTGGACGGACTATAGCTTTTACCCGCTACTACTGGACGATGCCTTGGGTAGCGCTGATACGGAAAGAGAAACGGACGCGCCCGTTGAAAGAGGGGTACGCCGCTTTTTCCGGCCAGAAGACGCACGTGAGCATCAGCGTCGAACCTTACGTTGGTTAGCGGCTCGCCTTGATGAGCCGTTCACAGGCACAACGGTTGTCGTCACCCACCATGCACCATCAGGGCTGTCAATTCCTCAAAGGAACCAGGCTCGCTCTCTTGATGCTTCTGATGCGTCCAATGTTGAGCTTCTAACGTTAAAGTCAGACCTCTGGATGCATGGGCACATTCATGAGTCGAGCGACTATCAGATAGGCACTAGTCGGGTGATTTGTAATCCACGAGGGCGACCTCGACCGAACTCGAAATATCCAACGATTCCTTACGAGAACGCCAAATTCAATCCGCTTTTCGTTGTTGATGTGTAGATAACGGATTTTGATCTTCGGAGGAAAGAACCGTGTCTCTTTACGTAACGTCCAGCGCTGAATCCGTATACCTGGAACGATGGTCGATTCGCGAATCCGACAAGGGAGAAAAGCATTTTTTGGGGCATAACATTCTCAGTCAAAACGGCCGCGTTAGTACCGCAATCAGATTCTTTGATCCGGTTACGCGTACTGGAACGACGGCTACTGGGAGCAAGTATCGGTTGCTCGGTAAAGCCGGTCGCGATTCCGATGCAGAGTACGTGTGGGGTGCTGCAGCCAAGGCTTGGGGAATCAAAAAGTGGGAGGATGTCACCGCTAGTCTTGTGCCAGATTGGAGGGTCGGTCTCCCATTGACAGATTCAGAGTTGGACGAAATGCGAGATATCAATTAGGCGGAGAGTGGCGATGACTCAACCATACGAACGTTCGAATGCAGTGTTGCGTGTGCGAGATTTGCTTTGTGAGCTTGCGGATGCAAAAGACGGTTCAGATCTGCAAGCGTTCCGAGAGCGGTCGCGTGCGTTGCTCCGGCATTTCCCCGAGCGCGTCCATCTGCATCTGTCAGCGGCGTTGGCGCCGGAGATTTGGGGAGAGCCCTGCTCGAGGACTCGTAACTGACCAATGCTGGCTTTCGAGTCAACCTGGGGCGGCAGGAGGCGACGGCCAGCGTGAGGGCTATCCCTGTTCCTCCGGGCTAACCTGCAATCGGGACCATGACGAACACAACGACAGGCACACAACAGGCTGTTTCCTGATGGCGTTCGTCACGCCAGCTACGTTTTGACTTTTCTTATCACAAAATGGAATCTTCGTCGCAGCGCGCGTTCTATGAGAAGCTTAAGCGGCAGTCCATCAGGGCGCGCCGGCAGATGATACGAAGCGGCGAGCTCCTGACCGAAGAAGAGTTTCGGCGGCGCCGACCTATCAGCCCTAGCCAACTGTCACGCTTGCTGACTAGTGGAAGCGTCTTTTCGGTCGACGTCGAAGGAAGGCAGTACTACCCAGCCCTGCTCGCCAACCCAAAGCACGACAGCCGACGCCTGGCGACAGTCTGCCGAATCCTGTGGCCCGCTGAGCCTCATTCTCGCTTATTCTTCCTGACGGCTCGCAATGCCGCCCTCGGCGGGGAAACTCCGCTTGAGGCGATGCGCTCGGATGAGGGCTACAAACGACTGCTCGTGAAAGCGCGCGGGTGGGCGTCGGAATGGTCGCGTACGGTCGTTGAGGTGCGGGTCGGCGAATACCTGGATCCAAATTCTCTCCTTCCGCTCGCATGCACGGCTGTTACTGAAATTGATCCGCGTACTTCTGTCTGGCGTCGTGCGCTCGACGCGCTGGAATCTGCGGGAAATGTGAGGCCCGATGGCCCATACTCAAAAGCGGCGGCCGTGACCGTTTTTATTTTTCTGTCCAGGGCTGGCGAAGCTGGCGCCACGGAAGAGGCGCGTCTGGATATTGTCGTGGAGAGGGGCGTCGCACACACGGGAGTCGTGGCCGCCGGCTTCCCTCGATCTGACTTGCCATCGGCGCGCGTGGGTAAAGCTGACGACGTTGTCGAGGTCGCGCGGAAGGTTATCGGCCAGGCGAGCAAGCGTGCTCATCAGCGTTGATCAGATTTTTCCCGAGGAGCGGATTGCGCGGGTCCACATGCTACTCGTGAACCGGCCATAGCGCGCCGTGTGAGTGCCATCCAGCGGGGGTCTGTCCGATGCAAATTGGAGGGGGCAGAAAATTTGGCGCGATTTGCCCAATTTATCCGCTCAGTATCTGCCTGTCGTCGCGCAGATACTGAGCGGATATTTTAAGTTTTGAGCGGATAGTCGGGCGTAATTTCTATCACGCATGGATCCGTGACGTATCTAGCGTCTACTCATCCTCTGCGGCCTGCGATGGCTGTTCCAAACCGGTTCGCGGCGCAAGCGCGACAATTTCCTGGATCTGAGCAGCGTGTCGCGCGGGGATGATTCGGTCTTTTGATGGATATGCGTTACCTGTCAGAGTAATAGAACCCAAGTCATCGATAGACATCCACGGCTGCTCTGGTGGACCCATCTGGTCGGTCCCTCCTAGAAATCCGACAAACACGGACCGTTGATTTTGAGCAATGCCAAATGCCCGCGCCTCGAGGGTGTGCCTGTTGTTCCATTGGTCACAGTAGGTCACGATGTGTGCGGAAAGCACGGCATGGACAAGGTCTATGTCACCTTCGAACATCGCTTGGATTTCGGCCGCGCCCATGGTGTCAAAGTCCGCCGGTACGCTCAGTTGCCACTTTGCAATGCCGACCCGCCGCATCGCATTTTCTTCGTTTGCCGCGTCGTTCAGGTCATCTTGCATTTTCGTGTTCCGCCGCTGAGGAGGACGCTACAGTTTAGCTGAAGTCCATCGACGTTAGTTCGGAGCGTTGCCGTGAAAGTTGCTAGACGGGTCACACCCTCAGACTCAGCTCGTGGCCGACGCCGCTCGAAATTGCGCTTCGGAGCGCATCCGGGCGGAGGGGCACCCTGCGTGCCGCGTGCGAGCCGGTCCCGCGATTTGTCTTGCAAGAGCGATAAATGTCGTCGTAATGACTCACTGCTAGATTCGAGAGCTATTTGGTTGGTGACGCATCGAACTGAACTGGTGTGCGGACGTTGGCTCGCCACACGGCGTGGTCCACCGCGTCGGAGTGCGAAAGGCACCGCTGGTGATGGCGCTCGCGCTTCACCTCTCAGCAGGGACAGCCGTTTGCCCTGCGAATGCAAACTGCGTGAGCAGATTTGTGCACGTTAAAACAAAATATCGGCGGCCACGAAAGTGTTGCCTTTGAAACCGCCGGGAAGGCTATGGCGTCGAAGCTCGTACCGCAGATAAATCCCGGTCAGCGTATCCGAACGTTGGAACGCGCACACCTCATGAACTCTGGGCGGAGGCAGGGAGGGCTCGTCCCAAATCACGCAAAGGGCTACCAGTCGGCGTGAGACGAGGCTACCGCTGGTGCGTCTGGTCGCTGACGAAGGTGCTGTTCCGCTTGCGGGCTGGAAGTCCGTCCGGCTTTATGGATTCCGGCTTGGACCGGAAGTCGTCGCCTGGGGCCGTTCGGTGGAGGAGGCCGCGAAGTCGTCGTTCGCCAGTTTCTCGTTCGTACATCATGCGCGGTTGCTTCGGCGTCGGTTAATCGCGCCCAGGTCGGCCTTTCCTGAACAAAGAGGCGGGCAAGACTAACCATCCGATGCAGTCCGTCGGCAAACGCAAAGGACGAAACGCCATGGCTGCACGCGTCGGGGGCTGCGCATACGTGGTTCGTGGGTGCTTTGCGAAACCTGAGCTTGGCGGCGGTGTCGGATGCTCCGTCAACTGTTGTACGAGGAAATTGTCATGTCATACGCATACATCAATCGACACAAGCGTGAGCGGAACTCGTCACTCAGTCTTTTGATTTCGTTGCCACGTTCCAATGTACATAGCCCAGCGAGTCTATGCAGCGGACGCGGCTCAATAACTGCTTTGTAGATACCGGTTTCGCCTGCTGTCTATCGGGCGAGGCGGCGCCCCCCGCGCCTAGCTTTGCGCGTGTGCGATAGTCATCAGGTCGGTTTTTAACGACGGCCATCTAAATCTCCTTCAGGAAGCGGCGGATTGTCTTTTCGTCCATGGCCTTGACGCACCAGTCCTTCAGCCTTTGCGTCGTCTTCTCGGTTTTTCGCGTCGCCGTGGAGCTACCGTCGGGTGCGACAACCAAAGTGAAGGTTCGCTCACCGTCTGATTTCGTCCACGTTCGCGTGCCATGCTTATCCGTCGTATAGCTCCAGTCTAGTTCATTCCCGTCCAGGCTCGCCAAAGCGTTTGCAACTTCGATAACCGCCTTATATCGGTCATTGACCGAGACGGCGAGGCACTTTTTGACGATAGTGCGCAGGGTGTTGGGGATGTGCGCCGGAAACCGATTTCGATCTGGGAAAGCCGCCGTATGAACAGCAACGGCAAACTCCTCGTTAGTGCTGTACTTCCCAAACTGCTCGTAGAAGGTCGAATTACCGCAGCACATGCGGTACAAGGTCAGCCCGACCTGATATACGTCAAACGCCGGCGTATGCTCGTCCTCCAGGAACGCCTCGGGAGGAATATTCTTCCAGTACATCAAAGGCTGTATCGCCTTTCCGCCAGTATGCATCTTCTGGGCGAGGCCAAAATCGGAAACCAGCGCCTCGTTACGGTTGGACAGCATGATGTTATCGGGCTTGATGTCGAAATGAATCAAGCCTTTCGAATGGATGTTGTGCAGGCCACTTAGAAGCTGAATGGAGTAGCGCACAATTTCCCGTACTGTCAGGAAGCGTTGTTCAAGCAACTTGTTCAGGGAGCCCGACGAAAAGTAAGGCATCGCAAGATAGATGAACTCGTCGTCTTCACACGCATAATGGATGGGTGCCACGTTGGCATGGTCACTTAGATACAGGATGCTCGCTTCGCGATAGTAGTGTGCGACGTCGTTCATCGAGTCTTTCCGGACACGTTTTATTGCAAGGTCAGCGTCGAGCTGTAAATCGTGTGCATGGAACACGGCCGAATTCTTGCCTTCAGCACCAATTTCTTCGCCGAGCTGAAATCTGAGGCTCGCTTCGGTGTGTGGATTAAGCATTCGCAGCTCCAATGGCTGTTGCGATTGCCTCGCGCTCTTCCTTCTTGAGCTTCACCCAGCCCTCCACCTCTTCATAGTCTGCACCCTCGAGCAGTTCACGTAGATGCTCGCGGCTCATCTTCAGCCTGGCGGCAATGCGTGCAATCTGACCGCAGAAATAGCTTTCGAGCTCACTGCTTGCGAACGCTTCCTGAATGACACCTTCGAGTTCGATGCGCTCGATGGAGATTCCCTGAGCATTGCCCTCGGTGATGCGGATACCGGCTCGCCTCACGTCATATTCCCGGATGACGTCGAGGACGGTGTTTCTGACGTATTTCAGCTGCTCAGGCGTCTCCAATGCTTTGGGTACAACGATGCCTTCCAGGTTCACAATCTGCTTTTCGTCCGCGTCGTACACGACGAACGTGACCCGTTTCGGCGCAACGCGTATCCCAATCGTTCTCATTTTTCTCTCATATTGTGCAGGTGAGCATGTTGGCCGCTGAGCCAAGCACACAGAGTGGCTCACGTGTCCGCGCGCCCTGTGATTCAACTGCATGCAATGCGGAATCTCGATGTGCCGGTGGTGAACCGGAGCGGCACAGCCGCGAGCGGTCGAATGACCTCCTGCGGATGCGCTATCGATTCGCCCACGGCGCCCAAACTGCTTCTGTGCTGGGCAATTCTAGCAGGGTCAAGGTGCCGTACTGCTCGGAAGCGATTTTCATTTCCCGCAGTTTGGTGCCCGGGCTTGCGTCCGCAAACCAGACGCTGGCAGGAACCGTCGCGCCCTCGGTTTCCCGAACGATTGACTCGTTTGCCGCAACTGACGCCCCTGGAAGCTCGACGACGTGTTTGCGTGCTCTGAAAAACGCACCGGACTTGCGAGCGCTTTCGCTCGAGTAGGACCAGCGCATGAAGCCATCGTTCGACGCGATCAGAACAACCTTCTTGTCCGTTGCGCTTACCCACCTGAGCGCTGCGGCCGTGAGCGACACGCCGTAGCGGGCCGCGCAATTACCCAGTTGCTCAAAGTCGACCCTTGGCGATATCTGCTGTCTGAAATCATCAAGAGGCATCAGCAGATTCGCGGCAAAGCTGTCGGCCTCGATTTCGATTCGTCGCTCATCCGCCTGCCAGTCGTCCATATCCTGGTCGGTGCAGTTGAACTCTGTTTGGGCGGCACGATGAAGGATGTAGTGCCCGAGTTCATGCGCCTGGGTGAATCGAACACGCCCTTTGGACCTGACGGCTTCGTTATAGATGAGAGCCCAGCCGTTGCCATTTCCAAGATAAGAGAGACAGCCATCGAAGCCGGGAATATCGGCCCCCACGACGCTGGTAATCGGGTCATGCCATTTGAATATTTCGTGGCAATTCTTTGCGAGCGACTCGACATCAACCGGGAAACGCACGTCGCCATGAGCCGCGCTCAGTTGATTGAGAAGACTCGTCAAGCGAAATGCAGCCCTCGCAGGCGTCAGCACGTCTGTCTGCATCTTAGTTTTTTAGCGCGTCAAGAATCTTGCGAAGCCGTTCTTTTGCGTCTGCGTCAAGCTTCTTGTAGTTGCGGTAGAACGCCTCATCCAGGTGATGCTGCTCTGGCGCTTGTACGTCATCTTCGACCAGATAGGCAGAACTCACCCCTAACGCATCTGCCAGGGCCATGAGCTTCTCCGCAGATGGTCTCTGCGATTCGCGGTTCTCAAGTTCCCACAGATAACTCTTGCTCAAGCCTGCTTGCGCTGCCAGAGCCTCAAGGGTCAGTTTCTTCCCCTTACGCAACTCGCGAATTTTTTCGCCGAGCCGAGTGGCCATCACAAATACCCCCAAAGATACACACCTGAAATGTACCACGATTCCGAACTTTTTGAGTGTCCAAGCCGGAAAAAGTTATTGACTTTCCGTATGAACAAAGCAACACTGCAAGTGAAGTTCGGTACACCGGAAATTTACTGACACTTCTGACGAAACTTCGTGCTACTCCATCTCTCTGTAAGGATTGAAATTATGACCAAGCATTACCCGAAAGGCCTGGATGGCCGTCAGCGTGACGCCAATGGCGAGATCCGCCACAAGCGCGGTGACACTCTCGTTCGTACATTGCGCAAGGAGTACGGTGAGGATTTTGCAAAGGGCGTGCGTTCGGACGCCCGTCTCGATACCGTGCTTGAGCGCACCGGGGCCACTTCATTGAGCGACCTGTTGAAGAAGAAGTGAAGCGGTTGGAAGCAGAAAGTTTCACCACCGGAAAAGTTAAGCGGAAAAAAAGTCGTGTTATCAGGTATTTTTTACTTGATAGCACGATGACAGATTTTGTATGTTGATGGTGTTTTTCAACAAGATATAGTGCCGCGTGCAGGACCGCACCATGCGAATGACGCCGGGTCGAACGCTATGCCTGGTTGCGTTCTGGTTGCCAGCGTATCGGCCGGAATGTCTGGCTGATAGCTTTCGAGCGTGGGGGTTTGGCGCGCTACGACGCTGCGTGGGATGGCAGTTCCTGGCTAGCAGCGCGATTTGTAGATGCGAGAACCGGCGGTAGCTGTAGAACCGAACGTGGTGAATGCAGCCTGTCAGTTGAAAACCGGCGGGCATGGAGCGAGTGGGGCAGAGGTGCTGCCAATTCGAAGGATGTGGCCAGAACATCTGTCGTTTCGCGCAACATAACACGTCGATCCGGGCGCAGGTCGGTCGAGTGGTCGATGAGGCGCGCAATGGAAAGTTTTCGAGTTTGAACTTGAAGTCTCGGTGAGCACGCCTGCGTACCAGCGGGGCTGACGGCAAGCACATGTCCTGGCAATTTTGTTCGGCCATGCGCAGAGATTTGGACCCTGGAGTGAGAGCGACAAAATATGACAGACCATGAATACTCCATCCTTGACCACGACCGGGGTCGGATTTTCCAGTACATCGGTACCGGCATCACTATTTTGGCCGCGTTATACGCGGCTAGCTGGGGGCTGCTCGGGCAACTGGTAACGCGGATTTTTCCATCCGTATGGGGGTTTGTTCCTAAAACCCTCGATAGCGGTATTGCTTTTGCGGTTTTGTACTTCGCGTTTAATCGTTGGTTTTGGCGCAACTGGGTTTGCCGAAAGCTATTCGGCTTTCACAACGTCAGTGGTGAATGGAGCGTTGCAGGTACGACGCTGGGGCCCGCAGAGGCGTTGCCGCAAGGAGGTGCACCACGACAATGGGCGGGAAGCATCAAGGTTAATCAGCAATGGACAAAAATCGGCGTCCACCTGAGAACGAAAACCTCGGAATCGTTCAGCCTGTCTGCGGCCGTAAAGGACCATGACGGTGAGGCATTGCTTATGTACTCCTATTCCAATGAGCCGACGGCCCGAGCTAGAACGGCGGATGGCCTGCAGGTACACCGTGGCTACTGCGAGCTACGCTTCAGCGAGGATGGTAAGAGCGCGTCCGGTTGGTACTTCAATAACATGGGGCGGGTCACCTACGGCGAAATGGCGCTCACAAAAATCGACCGGAGACCATAAGATGGCAAGCAACTACACACAGAAGCTCGAGAAGCTTCGCCAGCGCCGCGCCCCGACCAATTTCGCAAAAAGCCTGACCGCCGGACTCATCTTCGATTCTGCCGAAGCCCGACATGCGGTCGAGTCATTTGAGTCGAAAGGGAAGGGCGACGCAACACGGTACGCGCTGGGGTGCATGGCTGAGGTGCCGCCAGAGTACACAGAGATTTCCATCCGGGACGGGCAACGAATTTCCGATCAGCTCACAAAGCAAACGGAATATGGTGTGCTTACACGGCTGCAGGGCTCGGTACCGCTCAACATTCACATTTACGCCTCGTCGGATGTCGACTTGCTGGTGATTGCAGATTGGTTTGTCACTGTCGATATGCCTGTCGTTGCACCAGGTACATACAACTTCCGTCCGGACCTGTCACCCGTGTCGGAATTGGGAAGACTGCGATCGTTTTGCGAAAGATATCTGACCGGCAAATACCCAGCTGCTGATGTCGATGTATCAGGCGCTAAGTCGATCGCGGTGTCCGGCGGGTCGCTCGCGCGAAAAGTTGACGTAGTTCCCGCGCACTGGGTTGACACGTGCGACTACCAGCAGACAAAGAATCAAACGTATCGGGACGTTTGCATCTTAAACAAGACAGACGGGTCGACGATGTCGAACCGGCCGTTTCTGCATATGGCGCTCATCGACCTGAAGGACAGCGCTTCGGACGGCTACGCCAAACGCGCGATTCGCCTGCTGAAGTGCTTGTCTCGCGACGCGGATGTCGACATTAAGTTAAGCAGCTATGATATTGCTGGCCTGATTTACCATATGAGCAATGACCAGTTAAAAGTGAATCAGTACTTGCCGCTGCAATTGCTGAACCGCATCGAAGAATATCTTCGGTATCTGGAGGCGAACCCCTTTTATGCCGTGTCTCTTAAGGCGCCCGACGACACTCGCACCTTGCTGGACTCGGCAGACAAGGTACGTTCTCTCTCGGCGTTACGCCAGGAGTTGACGGACACCATTGAGAATGTTGCGGCAGAGTACAACACCGAGTTGGCTTACATCTTCGACCGGGCCCGCGCTGCGGAAGCGGCACGCAGAACGCTGAGGGAAACGGTCATATTTTAAGTTGGCGCGGACAACGAGGTCCGTGGAGGTGCTTCGGCCGCAAGCCTCGTTCCAATGCTGATTCGACCGCATTCGGGTAACGCGAAAAAATAAGGTCTCGCGCCGCGCTCATGGTCATCTTCGACATGTCCAACACGAGATCTGCTATTTCATCGGGCATCATCAAGGCAAGAAGGTTGTCCCGCGCGATGGCCTCGTCGGGGCGAGAATTTTTAGATTTGAAGATGCGGGCGCTCCTTTGCGGGGCGCCCGGAACATTACGCTGACTGCACCTTGTCTGGCGATGCAGGGAGCGGCGTCACAGAGCCCAGCGTGAACATCTGGTCGAAGTGATTCAGGAACGTCTCTAACAGATGACCGTGATAGTAGCCGTAGGCGGTCATTGAGACATTGTCGTCCTCAGACGGATAGATATTGAACCTTAGTCTTCCGTTGTCGACCGTTGCGGCAAACCATGCCTGGCCTCTCCAGTCCTTCGACTTGTGTGTATAGAACTTTCCGTCGTCACTGATCTCCCAGGTCGTAATCTTGCCCGTTTGCTCAGTCTGTTTGATTCGTTTGTTGAATTCGCTCAGAAGCGCTGAAGGTTCGCTTGTCTCAAAATATACGGCCATAGTTTCTCCCGTGTCATTTCTTTTAGGATTACGCCCGCTTACGAATGTAGTCGCGGGCCACGCACGCCGGCGGCTTCAGTGTTTCAAGGCTGGCGACTCTCGATTTTTACACAAGAATCAAGGCTATGTTGTCCGACCGGATGCAAGAGCAAAAAAACTGTGAACATGAACATCGAGTCCTCCGAGAACAATCCAACGCCGTGGTATCGAAAGACGAAATTCGCCTACGGCTTATATTTGGCTGCGCTCATTGGCGGCGTCTTGACCGTTGGTATCGGGAAAATCCACTTGCCATCCTCATGGCCGGACATGGTGCTGGAGACAGCTGCCGTTTGTGCGTTGATAGCGGGATTCCTGATTCGATTCTTCCCGGTCATTGCTGCGGTATGGCGACATCCGTTGGCAAGGTGGGTCTTGCTTGTATATGGAGCAATGGCGACGGTGATCGCAACCGCGCCGGCCAAACACATCGTGTCTGGCGCACTCCAGTTACCCGCAACGGACTTCACTTCCACGCTGGCGTTCTGGACGCTTCTTTGTGCGCCTCAGCTTTGGTTGTCCGGCGCCGCTTTCGCGGCCACAGGCGTCTACGCATTGCTATTGTGTCGCATCTTTCTGGAAGGGCTGTTCGTTCATAGTTTTCTCGGAGCACCGGTCCGGATTGGTATGCGCCTCTTTCCTTCGCTTCGAAGCTGGCTGGGAGCCAAGGAGACCGAGGATGTCAGCTCTTTTCTTTGGACTTTTCTCGATTGCGCCGCCGCCGCGTCGCTTGCGCTGGCACTCGGTTCAGGCGTCGACATCGCGTACAACGCAGTCAACAGACCAAGACTGGTTCGATTGTTTGCGTTCTACGCTGACTACGAGACTGCTTCCGCCTACCCGGGCGTTGAACCGGGAGAAGCATATGTGTTGCATGCCAATAACGTTGTCTCGTACGCGTGCCGAACTGGTCATGACATCGTTATTCGCACGGACCAGGTGAGATCACCCTCTTTCGGACGGGGACATTGACCGGTAAGCAAGCGACCGAAAGTCAAGCTGCAGCGGATGCCGCATCCCCAAGGGGCATGGTTCGATGCGCAATCTTTCATGGTTCCTGCCTGACGGGACGGATGCGTTGAGCTTCGCGCTGTCGCTGAACAGCAGACCCGTGCAGGTGTCATTGAGGGGCTTGATGGTCCGGTCCATTTCGCCGGTGTGCCAGCTGTCGGCGAACGCCTGGTCGTCGCTATGGTGCCGGCACCGCCGGTTGCTTTCAGGAGTTGCGACAAACCGTTTTCCGCAGGCGACTACTGTCTGAAGCGGGCGGATATCTCCGTGCTCACCAGAAGATTCGATCAGGTTCTGGTGACCGATACGTTGCTCGCGAGATTCGAGCGCAGTGTGCAGTGCGAGGCCAATTGCCGCTCCAATCAGCTCGGCAATGACGAAGCAGGGTAAGTGCGCTGGTTTCTCCAAATCCTGCTGAGAACCGGCGCATCTCAATACCCAGTCCTAACCGGGTATCGATCTGGTGTGCTCGAACGAGCGCTTACGCTTCGAAGGCCTTCTGGAAAAGTTCGGCCGCGACCGCGCTGACGGAAGTGGGCATTGATGCAGAACGCGCAATGCGCCTGTGAAAATTCTTGTGACAATCCGGCCTCCGCCCTTGCTAGACGGGCACTCCGGGTACCAAGCGACAGCCGCAACACCCTCGGCGATGCGAAGGTATTCCGCAAGTTATCGATAGATAAACTATACTGTTTTGAACGTTCCAGCTGGCCCTTGCGCGGAATCGCAGGTCGGCAAATTCGCGCATTGCCAGCGGCGAGTAACGCTTTGGCAAATCCGATTTCGGAAGCGTCGCGATCGCCGCGCGGCCACCGATGCTCACAAATCTTTCGGCAGGAGAGAGTTATGACTTCAGCGTTGTTTTCCCCCGTTACTATCGGGCCGATTACGCTCCCTAACCGCGTTGTCGTATCGCCAATGTGTCAATACAGCGCCGACGATGGATGCGCTAACGACTGGCATCAGATGCACCTGATGCAACTTGCCATGTCCGGCGCAGGTCTCATTGTTCTTGAGGCCACTGCGACCGAACGGCAGGCGCGCATCACGCATGGATGCCTAGGTCTCTACAGTGACGCAAACGAAGCATCGATTGCGCGCGTGTTGGCTGCGGCGCGGCGCGTGGCACCAAAGCAGACCCGTTGGGGCATCCAGATCAGCCACGCCGGACGCAAAGCCTCCGCGCAGCGCCCCTGGGAAGGCAGGGCAGCGCTTCGTCCCCTCGAGGATCCCTGGCAGACAGAAGGTCCGTCTGCACTGGCAGCCGGGGCGGACTGGCATACGCCCAAAGAGATGACACGGTCCGACATGGATCGAGTACGGGATGGATTTGCGGCGGCCGCCGTTCGTGCCGCACGCTTGGGCTTCGACGTGGTCGAGATTCATGCGGCGCATGGATATCTCATCCATCAGTTCCTCTCGCCGATCGCCAATCTGCGCACCGACGGTTACGGCGGTTCCCTTGAAAACCGGATGAAATTTCCGCTCGAAATTGCAACTGCAGTTCGTGAGGCGCTTCCGGCAAGCGTGTGCTTCGGCTTACGAATCACAGGATCGGATTGGATGCCTGACGGCCTCGCCGTCGCAGACGCAGTTGCCTTCGCCTCCGCTCTGAAGAATGCCGGGGCCGACTATGTGTGTGTCAGCTCAGGCGGGATCGCCAACGTTCGCATACCTGTGGGACCGAACTACCAGGTCCCCCTCGCCGCCGAAGTGAAGGCAAGCGTCGGAATCCATACACGAGCTGTAGGCATGATTGCTGACGCGGACCAAGCAGACGAAATCATTGCGTCTGGTCAGGCGGATACCGTGGCGATCGGTCGAGCGTTTCTGGACAACCCGCGCTGGGTGTGGCATGCGGCAGAGCGCCTTGGCGCGGAGGACCAGATGACCTATCCGCCGCAATATGAACGTAGCAAGCGTGCGTTGTGGGCGGGCGCTAAACTGGCGAGACCAGGTACGGCCTCTGCCTGACAAACTTGTAAATCCCCCGTTGGATCCGGTGACAATACCTCGCGGTCACCGGAGACCGGCGGAATAGTGCCCGACCTTGCTGGCCGAATCCCCGATTGTCGGGGCGTGAGCTCAGTGAGGGGAGGCTGGATAGTCAGTACGCGTTTGCGGACCGCAAGCGCGTACTCACGTGACTGGCGATCGCTGAGGAATACCCGGCACGGCGCAAGCAGGCCTAGAAGGTTTAGTTACGCTTGCGGGTGTCATGCGGCTCAGCTAAACAAGCTTTCCACGGCGCTCGTCGAAGAGTACGGCGCCATCTTCATTGGCAACTTGAGCGCCTCGACGCTTGCGAAGACACGGGTGGCGAAGTCCGTGCTCGGCGAGAGCTGCAGTTCGTTCCGAACCATGCTGCAGTACGAGTGCGATTTTGCCGGCGTGTGGTTCGGTGAGGTTGACGAAGCGTATTCAACCCCGACCTACAACTGCTGTAAAAGGCGCCCAGGCCCGAAGGGCCTGGAAGGTTTTGGAATAAGGGACTCGGCCTGCTTTGGCTGCGGCGCATATCATCACTGCGGCGGAGAACATTCTCGCGGCAGGATGTCGCAGTCTGGCAGTAGAAATCCCCGTCCTATCCGCGCCCAGCGCGGCAGCAGCAGGCTGAAATCGGGGAGGACATCAAATCGCGGCCTCTAGATATGCAATGGCGGCCGCCGAAGCTTCGGCAGCGAGAGTCTTCCAAGACATGGAGACAAACGCGCCATCGTTGCCACTTGCCTTTCCAACAACTGCTGAAGCAATGATTTGAAAAGAAAAGGTCGTAATTAAATCGGCACGAGCCGTCTTTAACGGCGGAAGAATTGAGCCAAGGACGGCGCGATACTGCAGGTAAATACGACGTCGACCGAGAGAGCCGATCTGGCTTAATGCAGGCTCTTTGACTCGGCGGTCGAACAACACTCTGTGCAACGCTCGTCACGACAAAAGCTTTTCACCAATGCGTCTACCAGAGCGATCACTAAACTTCGGATATCGGTGAACTGCTCGCCTTGCAATCTTTCGATGACAGCCTGCTCAATTCGGTCGGTTACTTCCTGCTTGATGGCGGCGAGGATGTCTTCCTTGGCGCGAAAACGGCGGTAGATGTTGCCCACTGGCAAACCCGATTTTTCAGCGACAGCGGCAATCGAAAAACCGTCAATTCCTTCGGTTCGCAGGAGCAATTCGGACGCGGTAATGATCTTGGCGAGCGCTTCACGGCTTCGCCGCTGCTGCGGTCGGAGAACGTGAGGAGAGTCTTCGAAGCTGGGGTTGTCAGGGGACATGGCGTGTTATCACTGGGAGGCCGGCTACCTTCTGACACAAGACGAAGTTGCCGCCGCGCGAAGAAAAAAGTGCGAGTTAGTATAACGCACGTGCTGTTCTCCCCAAGGGCCATCCAACCGGAGTTTGACCAAACGAATGGGGTGCCGCATAGATTCAACGTATTCGCGCTGACGTGTCCGAGCAGTTATTTTTTGAACGCTTCTTGCCTCCAAGAGGAATCGACGTAGGTAACCGGCGCGCTCGCATTACAAGGAAAAGCAAACGCCCTACGGTGCCTGTAAGGAAACTGCCGGCGAAGAGACTTCCGAATCCTTGGAAAATCTCACACGTTTGCTTTTCGGCAACGCTGAGAATGGTAGCCTAAAAAATGTTCTGCCCGGAATTGTGACTAGCTGTCGTTCGCAAGTTACCACGTCGCGACGAATGCACGGAGGTTAGTTAGGCGACGGTCATATCGCTGTTCGCAGCATGCGCGCTACTAATCGCTGTACATGGGCACATCACAGTGACTCGACGTATTG
The DNA here is from genome assembly GCF_046025895.1 of Paraburkholderia sp. RL17-337-BIB-A. Taxonomy (NCBI): domain Bacteria; kingdom Pseudomonadati; phylum Pseudomonadota; class Betaproteobacteria; order Burkholderiales; family Burkholderiaceae; genus Paraburkholderia; species Paraburkholderia sp. RL17-337-BIB-A. The sequence continues at coordinate 141,276 of NZ_JARESY010000002.1, forward strand.
ACGAGTCGACTGCGTGAAGCGTCTCGCTCTCCGCCGATCGCGAGAAAACCTCAGCTTGCTCATCCGCATCATCAATGCGTCAAGCGATGTGACTTACATCGACTCCGGCGTCGTCAGATTCGGCAAGCAACGTCCGCGCGAAAATCGCCGACGGCTGCGCGCCCCCGACCCGGCTATTGCCGATTCGCACGGTTGGCACTGCTCGGACGCCTTGCGTCTGCGCATCGAGTTCCCTGGCAACGACTTCAGCTTCTCCATGCGCGCCGCTGAGAAAAGCGCGGACCTCCTGAGCATCGTATCCGGCGAACTCGGCCAACGGCACCAGCGCATCGATCGTCCCAATGTTTTCTCCGCGCGAAAAATAAGCGGCAAAGATGCTCTCGAACAGCGCTTCGGTTTTCTCCTTGTCACCGATCCGTTGAGCTAGCACCATCAACCTATGGGCTAGGCGGGTGTTCGGGGTAACTCCGACTAGATCGTAGTTGAACTCCAGTCCCACCGTCCTTCCAGCCGCAGCCACGTCGGCGTCCATTGCCTGCGAACGAGCCCAACTGCCGAACTTGGCGGTTCGATATTCCTTCCTTGGCAGCCCGGCCAGGGGCATGGCCGGGTTAAGCTCGAAGGGCGTGTACGACAGCTTCGTCGATACATCGGCTGCCTCGCCGCTCAGCGCATTCTTCAGGTTGCGGTGGCCAATCCAGCACCACGGGCAGATGAAGTCGTAAGTGATTTCGATATCCAAGGGTTTCATGTCCGCTCCTTCCTTCTGTTGACCCAACCAGAGTAGGCCCATTCCGGCGTCGTTTGAATGGCAATATGGCGCAAGTCAGCGTTGCTCCTGCCGCAACGCGGCGTCCCTGCCTTGCGGCGCCTGCAAAGCCGCGTTGCGCTGCGCGCCCATTCTCGGTGTGGCCGCCTGGCCATATTCTGCGGCAACGAAGTTCCATCGTCCGACACTCAGCAAGGAGAGCATCATGCAATCCCCGGTTCTGCACTATCTGTACGACCCGTTCTGTGGTTGGTGTTACGGAGCCGCGCCGATGGTCAGCGCCGCCCAGCAGATTCCCGATTTGAAGATTCGAGCGCACGGTGTCGGATTGCTTTCCGGCGACAAGGTGCAGATGATGTCGCCGGAATGGGTAGATTTCGTCCGCCCGCATGAAGCGAGGATTCGCGCGTTCAGCAAGCAGCAGTTCGGCGATGCATATGTTCATGGCGTGCAGGAACATCAGGACGTCTTGCTGGATTCGTCGCCGCCAATTGCCGCCATGCTAGTCGCAGAAGAGTTTGACGCAAGGGGTGTCGTGATGCTCAAGCGTCTTCAGACCGCCTACTATCAGGAAGGCCGTGCCATCGCCGATCGTGCGGTCATCGGTGAACTCTCGGAAGAACTTGGCTACGAACGCGATGCGTTCCTGAACCGTCTCGAAGCCATGCTCACGAGCAACGTGATCAGTCATATAGCGCTCAGCAATGACATGCTGAAGGCGCTGAACATGCGCGGCTTCCCGGCGTTCGCTCTAGAGATCGACGGCGAGCTTCACAACATGCCGCTTGGCCGCTACTTCTCCCGGCCCGCGTTTTTCAAGCAGGAAATTGAGGCGCTGCTGGACGGGCATCGGGCGTAGTGCGCCATCACGAACCGGACCACCCAGAGAAATCCTGTGAACGAAGGCGTTCACCGGCCGCAGGTGAACCGCATGGCCTCCACTTGCTCGGCACCGTTAGACTTCGCGACCGAAGAGTCCTTTCGCGCCCCGATATTGGCGGCGCGCGTGAGGCGATTACGCAGGTAGTGCGATAGCGTTGCGGCCGGCGTGATTACGCGAACGATGAGCGTGGCGGTTCGGGCCATGCAGGCTGAATTCATTGCCATCCATTCGGCCGTATCGCCATCGCCAATGATGAAAACCTTTTTGCCACTACATCTCGGCACTCCGCTCGGCGCGGCGCTGCAGAAAACGCTGGCGCCGGGCAAGCGCTGCCCGGCCGGTATGCCGCAAACGCGGTATTCAAAATATGCAAGCTTGATCTCGCGCCTGGATCCCTGTGCCAGGCGGCGCGTCTGTTCCATCGCGTATCGCGCGGATCGCCGGCGGGGCAGAGCATGAGAAATGTATTCATCTCAGGATTGAGCCCGTCCAGTCACGCACCGGTGCAATCAAGCGCTCCTTTGCGCGCCACGCAATGCTGCGTGGCACGGTACACGGATTCTCCTGAAGGCGGCGTCCCCCTATCGTTGAGCCCATCGATAACCCAACTTCCTCGACGGAGCAACACCATGACCACGCACCTCTTCAGCCCGCTCAAACTCGGCCGCTTCTCACTCGATCACCGCGTCGCGATGGCTCCACTGACACGCTCGCGGGCCGGTTAGCCAGGAAACATCCCGACGTCGATGAACGTCGAGTATTACCGGCAGCGTGCGGGCGCCGCGCTCATTGTCAGCGAAGCCACACAAATTTCGCAGCAAGGTCAGGGCTACGCGTGGACACCGGGTATTTACACCCAGGAACAGGTCGAGGCATGGCGCACAGTCAGCGACGCCGTGCATGCGGAAGGAGGCCGGATGTTTTTGCAACTGTGGCATGTCGGCCGCGTCTCGCACCCAGTGTTTCAGCCCAACGGGGGACTCCCGGTTGCCCCGAGCGCGATGCCGGTGCCCGGCAAGACCTTCGTCATCGACGAAGAAGGCAACGGCGTCTGGGGTGATATCCCCGTCTCGCAGGAGCTGACCTTGGGGGGAATTAGAGGAATCGTCGACGACTATCGCCGCGCGGCGCGCAACGCAATGTCAGCGGGTATGGACGGTGTCGAGATTCATGCCGGCAACGGCTACCTGCTTGACCAGTTCATCAATAGTGCAAGCAACCGTCGGGAAGACGCGTACGGTGGCAGCATCGAGAACCGGGCGCGTCTTCTGCTCGAAGTCGTCGAAGCGGTGTGCGACGAAGTCGGCGCGGAAAACGTGTCCGTGCGCCTTACCCCAATGGGTCGGTTCATGGGAATGGGCGACGATACGCCGGAGGCTACTTTCGGCTACATCGTGCGCAGCCTCGACAAGTGGAACCTCGCGTATCTGCATCTGGTGGAACCGGCGATGGTGGGCACCGTCAAGGACGAAAACTTCGACCCGCGCTGGGACGCGATCGTCAAACAGCTACGTGGCGAATACCACGGGGTGCTCATGCTGGCAGGCGGCTACAACGGCGTGACTGCGGAGGCCGCGCTCGCAAGCGGACGTGCGGACATCATAGCGTTCGGACGACCCTTCATCGCGAACCCCGATCTGCCCTCCAGGCTGCGTCATGACCTTCCGCTCAACGCCCCCGACAGCAGCACGTTCTTCGGCGGTGGCGCGACAGGCTATATCGACTATCCGGCGCTCGTCTGAACCTCCGGAGAGCAGCAGTCCATGCAGCCATTGTGGGGGAAGGGCGCGGGAGGACAGTCATGGATGTCGTCAACCGTCACCGCGCACCCATCATTGGCGGTTTTTGGTCGAATTGCTGGCGAGCGAAAGAATCAGCAACCCGACGCTTCATTCTTTTCTGGCGCGTGCGTCGGCGGCATCGTGCAGATCGTCTCGCTCGGTCTATTGTCGGCGTGGATTGGCATGGATTGGCATGGTTGTGCCAATCCCCGTGGCTCGCGGCACTCGCCCTGATGGCGCTCGCATTTGCGACAGTTTCGCATCGCGCTGTGCGTTCGTTAATGCACGACTAATGCTACTGCTCCACGCGGTCAACCAAGATTTCTCAGCTTGCTAATTGTCGCTCGATAGATAAAAATATCGGCTCGGACAGGAGCCCGAGTCATGCCGAAACGAAAACCCGACGCACCTTCGCCGTCCGACGACATGGCGACTGATCTGTTTTCGGTCCCCGCAGGCCGCAGGCTGACGCCCGAAGCGCGCGAGCAGCAGATCGTCGCGAAGGCTATCGAGCATTTCGCCACACATGGATTTTCTGGCAGCACGCGCGAACTAGCGCGACAGCTCGGCGTCACGCAGCCGCTTTTGTATCGCTATTTTCCCAGCAAGGAAGCGCTGATAGAGCGCGTCTATCGGGAAGTCTATAGCTGGGACGGAGCATGGGAGAAACTAATCGCCGATCGCTCGATTTCACTGCAGGAGCGGTTATCGAGTTTCTACAAGTCCTACGCGCGGACGATTCTTCGGCGTGAATGGATCCGGACCTTTATCTTTGCAGGACTGAGCCGCGAAGGTCTCAATACGAAATACCTGACCAAGCTTCGCGAGCGTGTCTTCCTTCCGGTACTGCGAGAGGTTCACGAGACGTACGGCATTCCGGGACCTTCGGCCGGTGCACGGCTGGATGCTGAAATCGAACTGGTCTGGAGCCTGCACGCGAGCATCTTTTACCTTGGCGTTCGTAAATGGGTTTATGGGCTTGCCGTGCCTGACGACTTCGACGAGGTTATCGACCGTCAGGTCGACGTCTTTCTCAATGGCACGCCGGCGACGTTGAAGAAAATGAACGCGGACGCTCCGCGAGTAAGTCGCCGCAAGAGCGCTTAAGTTAATCTTGAGCGCCTGTGCGTGCACCGGCGCGCCGTGGCACTGAGCGTTATCCCGGCAATTGCGCTGTATGGGCCATCAAAACCCGAACAAGGTGCGAGCATGGACAAGCTAGCAGCACTTCGTGCATTCGTGGAAGTTGCGGAAAGTGGCGGTTTTTCCAGCGCGGCACGACGGCTCGATCTCGCCGCGTCGTCGGTCGTGCGGTCGGTAGATGCACTCGAAGAGTCGCTCGGAGCCGCGCTCTTCAATCGCACGACACGGCTGGTGACGCTTTCCGATGCCGGCAACACCTATTACACCCGCGCCAAGAAGCTGCTCGACGACCTGGCTGAAGCCGACGCGTCCGTTTCAGATCGCGGAGGCGAGCCTTCGGGGCCGTTGCGGGTTTCTATTCCGGTCGCGTTCGGCTCACGGATCATCGCGCCACACATTGCCTCGTTTTTGTCGCAGTACCCAAAGATCGAGCTTGATGTGCGGCTCAGCGATTCCATCGTCGATCTCGTCGTGGAGCGCATTGATGTCGCGATCCGTCTTGGCGAAGCGGCTTCGACAGCCGATGTTGTGAGTAAACACCTGACTGGCTTCAGGCGCTGCGTTGTTGCAAGTCCCGACTATGTACTTGCGCACGGTCAGCCGGCGGCTCCGGTGGAGCTGGCGGAGCATGAGTGCCTTCGCTTTACATATGGTTTGGATCCGCAGGTCTGGAGCTTTTCGCGTGATGGAACATCAACACGTGTAGCCGTTCGTGGACGACTGAAAGCAAACACATCTGAGCTGCTTCGGGAGGCGGTCCTGGGCGGCGCCGGCATCGCGCTGTTGCCGGACTGGCTGGTTCGCGACGACATCAAGGCCGGAAAAATGACTGAGCTGTTTCTCGACTTCGACTGCCGGCCGAATGAAGCGCAAGCGGTTGTCAACGCGTTGTACCTGCCAAACCAGCGCGGCTCGCGTCGCGTCGGCGCTTTTATCGGTTTCGTTTCCTCAATAATCGATTCCTGCGAATAGCGGTATCCGGCCTTTCGTGTGTACAGAAGGGGGCGCCTACGATTCAGGTGACTCCCGCGCCGCTCGTCAGGACGTCGGATTCACTCGAGACGCAAAAAAGCCGGCTCGGCACTGTAGCTAACCATCTCTGACTTGCCGGCTGAAGCGGTGAGTTCGGCCGCGCGCTTCGTGCCTTCCGAAACGGTGCTTTCTTGGCCAACCTGCTGTTACTACGGCTATAAGTGCCGTTGACCTTTGCGGCGTGTGCAAAGCTACTAGCGAGTTGCAGCCAATTATCAGGTCGTTCGACGTGGACTAAAGTGCTTCGTAAGAAAGGAGCCAATCATGTCTGATAACATCGAGACGTCGTCGTCCGGTTGCACTGCCGCTTCAAAGCGCGCTCTCGTCATCGGTGGATCGCTTGCTGGGCTGTTTGCGGGCACTCTGCTGCTTCGAGCGGGATGGAACGTCGATATCTTCGAGCGCTCGCCTGACGATCTTGACAGCCGGGGCGGCGGCATTGTGCTGCAGCCGGAAGTAGTCGAGGTGTTCCGCCAGGCTGGCGTGGACTTCAGCATGCATGCGCTTGGCGTTAGCTCACAATACCGCGTCGTATTTCATCCGGACGGTTCGATCCAGAGTCGCCGACTCGCGCCGCAGACACAGACCTCCTGGTCGCTGATTTATTCCACCATGCGGCGCGCATTCGGTACTCAGAGCTATCACCAGGGGCGCCCGCTGGCTGACATTCGTCGCAATCCAGGTGGTAGGGTGACCGCCGTTTTTGATGACGGCAGTGAGGAAACCGGCGACCTGCTTGTCGGCGCGGACGGCAGCAACTCGACCGTTCGGCAGCTGCTGTGGACAGACGCTGAACCTCGTTATGCGGGTTATCTGGCATGGCGCGGGCTGGTGCCAGAGGATGCTATGCCCGAAATCACCCGCGAGACGCTGCATGGCGACTTTGCTTTCGCAAACAACCGCGAATCGCACATCCTCGGCTATCTCGTACCTGGGGAACGAAACAATACAACTCCCGGACAGCGGTTCTACAACTGGGTCTGGTATCGCACGGTCGACGACGTCCAACTGCGCGATGTCATGACTGACGTAGACGGTAGGTATCGCGGATATTCCATTCCTGAGGGAAAACTTGCGCCAGCGTGGCGCGAGCACATCTGGCGCGACGCCGATGCGTTACTGCCGCCAGCGTTCCGGGCGATAGTCAGAGCCACCGCACAGCCCTTTGCCCAAGCTATCCGCGACCTGTCGGTTGATCGCATGGTCAAGGGGCGGGTAATACTGGTCGGCGACGCGGCGTCCATACCACGACCGCATACTGCCGCCAGCACGTCCAAGGCAGCGACCAATGCACTAGCGCTCCAGACGGCTCTGCTACGCCTTCCCGACGATGTCGATAAGGCGCTTGCTAGCTGGGAGCCACAGCAGACTGCCTTGGGAAGGTACCTGCGTGAGCACGGCTGTCAGGTGGGCAACCACCTGCTTTTCGGTTCGGCTTCGCCCAAACAAGTTGGGTAAACTGACGCGCTCGCTCAAGATTTTTCCAGTATGGAAGGGCTGATCCAGCCGTCTCATTCGTATCTTGTCGCAAACGGGAAGCACGTAAGGAGCCTAGTCCTTTCTTCTCACGGCCCAGCACGGTCGCATCCTCTTTTCACAGCCGTCTACGGCAGAGAGCCAGGGTAAATCCCCATTCAATTCGTCTTGGCTGTGCAGTGGGGGCGCCATATAATTTATCGAACGATCAGTAATCGATAGATAAATTAAAGGAGGCAGACATGCCTATTTCGAAACTCGCGCACTACTCGATCCGCACGACCGATCTTCAGAAGTCTTGCGAATTCTACGAACGGGTACTCGGCTTCAAGCAGGGTTACCGCCCGCCGTTCGATTTCCCCGGTGCCTGGCTCTATAAGGGTGGTGACGAGAAGGACTTGGGGACGGTGCATATCATCGGCATCGACCCCGACAATCCCGAGGGTCTGCTGGCCTACCTCGGTGATAAGGACCTTCCGTCCACCGGCACAGGAACCGTCGACCACATCGCATTTCTTGCGACGGGCGTCGCGGATATGTGGAAGACGCTCGAAGCCGAGGGGCTCGACTGGCGAGATCGGACCGTCCCGAGCCTCGGCCTGCACCAGGTATTCATTGAGGATCCCTCGGGCGTCACCATTGAACTCAACTACCCCGCCTCAGAAGTGGCGCACCTGAAAGTCCCGCATGCGGCAGCAGCGGGCGCAGAAAACAACGTTGGAGACTGATCATGACTACGCTTTCAGCTCGTCCCAAAGCCATCGTGGTGGGCGGCTCTTTAGGAGGCCTGTTCGCCGCCAATCTGCTTAGCCGCAACGGCTGGCGGGTTGATGTATTCGAGCGCGTGCCCGAAGAACTGGCTGGTCGAGGTGCCGGTATCGTCACGCACCCCGAGTTGTTCGAGGCGCTTACCGCAGCGGGGGTCGATCTCGACGATTCAATCGGTGTGCAGGTTCAATCGCGTGTCACCTTCGCTCAGGATGGCAGTGTCCTTTCCGAGCGCAGCCTGCCGCAGACCTTGACGGCGTGGAGCAAGATGTACCATGTCTTGCGCTCCGCCTTTCCCGATGCGCACTATCATTCGGGCGGTACGGTTGTCTCGGTGCAGAATGAGACCGACTGTGCGTCCGTTACTCTCGGCGACGGCACTGTGCATCGCGCTGATTTCGTCATCGCTGCAGACGGATTCAAATCCGGACTACGCGACCAATTCCTTCCCGACGTCGAGTTGCAATATGCTGGATACGTTGCCTGGCGAGGCCTGGTCGATGAGGCCGCGCTTTCCCACGAAACGCACGAAGCGCTGTTCGACAAGTTCGCTTTCTGCCTTCCTCCGCGTGAGCAGATCATCGGATATCCCGTAGCGGGCGCGGGCAATAGTACGAAACCTGGTGAACGTCGCTACAACTTCGTCTGGTACAGGGCGACCAGTGAGGACATTGACCTGCCCAATTTGCTGACAGACGCAACCGGCAAGCGATGGGTCGGCGGCATCCCTCCGACTCTCATTCGCCCCGACGTTCTCGCCGAAATGGAAGAAGCAGCGCACGCTCTTCTCGCACCGCAGTTCGCCGAGGTAGTCACGAAGGCTACTCAGCCTCTCTTTCAGCCCATTTTCGATGTCGAAGTGCCGCAAATGGCGTTTGGACGCATCGCATTGCTCGGTGATGCCGCGTTCGTCGCGCGACCGCATTGTGGGATGGGCGTAACCAAGGCAGCGGGCGATGCGATGGCTCTCGTGGCGTCTCTGAACGCAGGCACATCGATACCCGACGCATTGCTGGCTTATAGCGATGTGCGGACCCAGTTTGGAAACTCGATTGTTGAGCACGCACGTCATCTCGGTGCCTACATGCAGGCACAGCTGAAAACCGACACTGACAGGGCAATGGCTGAACGTTACAGGACCCCGGAAGCTGTAATGCGGGAGACCGCTGTCTCTCCTCACTTCTGACAAATCCGAGGCGTGCCGGCCAAACCGGCTTGCCTTCGTCCCCTCGATGACAACGTACCCAAGGAGACACCGTGGAACAAAATTCCCCGGCCTACGGCATCGACGCACTAGACACGGGCACGCCCCGCGCCGTCGTTGCTAATCCGATTCTTGACGATATTCGTTTCCAGACTCTTGTCCGCAAACGCCGCCGGTTCTCGTGGTCACTTACGGTGCTCATGTTGATCTTGTACTTTGCTTTCATCTTGACGCTGGCTTTTGCACCGGATTTGCTTGGACGACGCATCTCAGCGGAGCAGCCTTGCACATGGGGTATTCCGGTTGGGTTCGGCATGTTTGCCGTCACGTTCGCTCTGGTTGCGGTCTATGTCGTCCGTGCTAATACGGTCTTTGACGCCGCTGCGAGCAGAATCAAGGAGGGGGTACGGAAATGAAACGCCTCGGACTATGCACATTTCTGCTTTTCGGCGCGCTACCTGCGTTTGCTGCTGCGCCGGCTGGCCTCAAGCAAAGCCATAACCCGATAGCCATCGGAATGTTTCTTGTCTTCGTCGCCTCGACGCTGTTCATCACTCGTTGGGCGGCACGAAAGAACAACAGCGTCTCTGACCACTACGCAGCCGGGGGCAAGATCACCGGCTTTCAGAACGGATGGGCAATCGCCGGTGACTACATGTCTGCGGCGTCATTACTAGGCATTTCCGCGCTCGTTTTCTCCAGTGGATACGATGGTCTGATCTACTCGATTGGCTTCCTTGCCAGTTGGCCCATCATCCTGTTCCTGATTGCCGAGCCGTTGCGCAACCTCGGTCGATACACCTTGGCAGACGTAGTGTCCTATCGCTTGCAACAACGCCCGGTTCGCGCGTTTGCGGCGTCCAGTTCCATCGTGATTGTTCTCCTGTACCTCGTCTCACAGATGGTCGGTGCCGGCAAACTCGTAGAGCTGCTTTTCGGTTTTAACTACGTCGCAGCGGTTGTAATTGTCGGCGTGCTAATGGTCGTCTACGTATTCTTCGGCGGCATGCTGGCTACCACCTGGATTCAGATCATCAAGGCAGTCCTGCTGCTTGCTGGCGCCGCGTTTATGGCATTCATGGTCCTTAGCCGCTTCGGCTTCAGCTTGAACGCATTGTTTGCCCAGGCGATTCTCGCGCACCCGAAACATGTTGCGATTATGAGCCCGGGCGGCCTCGTCTCGGATCCTGTCTCAGCTGTCTCTCTCGGCCTGGCACTCATCTTTGGCACCGCAGGGTTGCCCCACATTCTCATGCGGTTTTTCACAGTCGGTGATGTCAAGGCGGCCCGCAAGAGCATCCTGTATGCGACGGGAATCGTCGGAATCGGCTACGCGCTCATCATCATTATCGGCTTCGGAACGATCGCCCTCGTTGCGACGGATCCTCAGTACCATACGTCGTCCGGTGGCGTCATAGGTGGCGTCAACATGGTCGCCATCCATCTGGCTCATGCTGTTGGTGGAAACGTCTTTCTGGGCTTTATTTGCGCCGTTGCTTTCTCGACCATCCTCGCCGTGGTCGCGGGCCTAACCCTCGCTGGTTCGTCGGCCGTGTCGCACGACCTCTATGCAAATGTGATTCGCAAAGGCGCGGCGACTGACAAGGAAGAGATGCGTGTTTCGCGTTTGACGACTCTGGTGCTCGGCGTTCTCGCCATTTTTCTTGGAATTGCTTTTGAAAAGCAGAACATCGCATTTATCGTCAGCCTGACGTTCTCGATCGCCGCGAGCTCGAATTTCCCGGTCCTTCTGCTTTCAATTTACTGGAGAGGACTAACCACGCGGGGAGCTGTATGGGGAGGTTCCCTCGGGCTGGCGACTGCCGTAATACTCACGATTCTCAGCCCGACCGTTTGGGTTCAGGTTCTCGGTCACGCACATGCAATCTATCCGTACGAGTATCCGGCTCTCTTCTCGATGTTGATCGCGTTCGCAGCAATCTACGTATTCTCTGTCACGGACAGGTCTGCCGCAGCTACGCGAGAGCGCAGCCTCTTTGAAAACCAGCTTGTCGACTGTGAGCTCGGTATGGTGAAGCAGGGTTAAGTGTGGACAGAGACGCGACGAGATGTGACCGGATTATGGATCGCGTCTGTCGCGCTTCACTGGCGATTCGGCGGATTCCAAGCGCCCTGATGCCCGCAGACATAACCTGCCGAAGTAAGAGTGAGGCAGCGCTGCCGGCCGGAAAGTACTCGATTTGAACGTGCAGCGGTTATTTCGATTAGGGCAGGCCCCCAATGCCGCTCAAACGATGTTGTTTCTTACAACGTCTGTGCTTGGAGACTTACGTCTTGTTCGCGTGGTCACTGCACGCCGGCGGCGCTAGATGACCCTGTGAAGGATTCAAGTGTCTTGACCCGCGCGGCCGCGTTACGCGCGGCCTGATTGACCTTTGCATCGGCAGACTATGAACATGAACTTTAGACCGTCGTCCGCTACGTGGTTTGCTCCGCACAACATCCGGCAGTTGGGTCCCTTCGGTCAATCAGAGCGGTCACATGGTTCAAGCGCTCTACGACAGTCACGGAGAAGATCCCACACATTTCCGATTGTTTCCTTTCGATCCGGAGAGATACACCGCGCCGGTCCGAACGGTCAATCAATCCAGTCGAAGAATCCGTGCGGGCATCCGTTTGAACCCAGGCCCAACAAATCTACGGTCCGAAGCCAGGGCTCACGCCGCAAGGATCTTTTGAGCATGATGAAAACCCTCCGCTGGTGTGCGCACTGGGTTGCAAGTGCTGGCGTCATTGCCCATCTTTGAGCAGTCGGTCCTCAGACGTTCATGTGGTGAGCCCACAGGTCTGCCGAGGGCGATTGGGTATAGCGACGGTAGATTGAAGCACTCTGCACAAGGTCCTTTCTCAGGAGAGAGTCCCAGCCTGATCCCGTTTTCTCCAATCCCTACGCGCGGGCAAGGCTGTGGGTGCTGCGATACGCAATGGTGCCTAACGCGAGCGTGAGCAGTCCCAGGACGACCGCCAAGCCGGTAATCGCAAGGTTCAGTCCGATTTTGTCAGCGAGCATGCCGAGTCCGACGATGGGCACAATCCCTCCAAGATATGCGATGGAAAAAAAGGAAGAGATCGTCCGGGCGCGATGTGCAGGCGGGGCAATCTGGTTGATAACCGCGATTGCAGACATAAATGCAAGACCTTGCCCGAACCCACCGATCAGGTCACTGGCGACGAATAGCAAGCCGGAGTGCAGCGGCAACGAAGCCGCCATCAACGCCACACTGATTCCGATCGACACCGCGCCGAAGATCAGACCACGACGGACGTCTACTTTACGCAACGCGAATTGCGCAATCGCTGACCCGACGAACAGCGTGGCCACGCCCGTGCCCGCGCTTGCGGGGCCATGCCAAGGAAGTAGGTCGCCAAGAATGCCAGGTGCGAGCGAGGCAAAGAGGCTGAACAGCGTGTAGCCGGTAAAGGTCGTAATCGATGCTATAGCGAACGGGCGCGCCGTGGAAGCGCTCGGCGCAACAAATCGCAGAGCAGGGCGGAACTGTCGAATGGGACTTACTTCACCATCGGCAGGGTGAACTGAAAGCGCTCCCAACGCAAGCGCAGCTGCAATGCCGAATACGATATACGGTGTCAACAACGGATGCGGCAGCATCTGCGCGACAACGCCACCGGCGAACGGACCGAAACCTAGCCCCACGATGTTCACGATCGAACCCACCAATGTGGCGCGCGGAGTTTTCCCAGCCGGTTCAAGAGCGACAAGTCCGGCAGTTGCCGCGCTTGAAGCAATGCCTGCAGCCACGCCAATTCCAAATCGCCCCAAGGCGAGAATCGGGAGGGAATGTGCGGCTGCGGACGTTGCCAGTCCAGCAAGCAAAAGCAGTACGGCGATACGCAGCGCGTGGATGAAGCCAACATGATCGCTCATGTGGGCGAGCAGAAGGAGAGCGAGCAGCGCGCCGCCCATGTAGCTTGAGTAGACAACCGTAACGCCGCTCGACGTTAAACCAATTGCCTGCTCATAGAGAGGATAAAGAGGGCTGGCGAGAGTGGCGCCTGCCATAGTTACACCAAGCGCAAACGCGATGGCAACGAAGCGCCGCATTGCCGTGGCATGCGCGACGGGAGCTTGCTGAAGGTCTTTCATTTGGGGAAGCCTCAAAGCGATGAATTGCTTACAAAGATAGAGCTTCCAATCAGCGGCCGGAATCCCATCGTCACGCAATGCTGCTTTGCGCAAGAGCAAGACTGCTACTAAGCCACGCCGCGCCTTCGTAGCGTCCCAACAACCCCAAACGCCTTTGCCGCGCCGGAGCCGGTTGTCGAAGCTAATGGGACGGCTGCATCAACGCGTGCGTGACGTTTGAGAGCTTGAGATCGCTGATGGATTATTGGTGACGACTTCAGCTTGATTCGTCAGACGAGACGTCGAAAAACAGCGTGTCTATCGTCGTGCGGGGCGCGGCCGTGGCCCGTCGTAGGTGCGATGCGGATCAAGATCGGGCCAAGTCTGACCCGATTCGGTCGTTCCTCGATACGTGGTCGCAGCAGACGACGATCACTTCCGGGTGCCTGCGGGGACGGCTGTAGACGCTCCGCCGGGGGCACCATTGCCTCATTTACATGCCCCGAAGTGCGTTGATTGTTACGGGGACGATAGTTTCATGGTCGTCGTGTCGCCAGGTCGACCGCGCAGAGGCCGTTTCAACGGAAGCAACTACTTCTGGCCTATGTTCATGATCTGGTTGCCGATCTTGATTCCCCAGTCCGTCATGCTCATTCCGTCGCTTACCTGCGTATCCTGCCATTTGCCGAGCGGTAGAGTAATATCGCGTTCGCTGTAAAGAGCTCTCGCCAGAGCCACTGCATTTGAGGCCGCCTGGGCTGTACTGCCCGCCGTATGGGGGCGGGGCACGAACGCAGCGTCTCCGACCAGTACCACCCGGCCAAAGACCATCTGAGGCACCTGCAAGTCCTGAATTTTCTGCACAAAAATGTCATCCGTCTTGTCGATCAGCGCAAGAAAATCTGGATTCGCGCGCTCGGCAGCCATCCGCCGGAACCACGCGTCTTGACTTGGAGAGAGGTCGCCCGGCGGAATAGAATGAGCGCGGCGGCGTCCCGTCCGGTCCGTCAAAACGGCGTCCAGCTCATCACCCGTTGCTGATTTCAGATACCAAAGCCAGTTGTATCTGCGGCTGCCTTTTTCAGTCGAGCCGTCAATGCCGGGGACCATGTACTGAAGCATCAACGCTTCTTCGTCTTGCTGGAAGACGAAGTTCTCATACAGACTAGGCGCGGCAGAACGCGCTAGCCGATTCTCATCGACCAGTCCCCGCCAAACCGTGTAGCCCGCATAGCGGGGCGACACGTGCGGAAGCATCAAGTCACGCACTGTGGAGTTGCCACCGTCAGCTCCTATCAGCAGGTCTGCGTGTGCTCGATGTCCATCCTCAAACACGGCCGTCACGCCATTCGCGTCCTGCTCGATTGCGACAAGCTTTGCGCCATTGTGGTAGCCGACGTCGGGGAAATTTCGCCTGAGAGAGCCGTACAGCTTATTCCACGAGGTCTGAATCTGCGGCATGTATTGGCGGCCGACAACAGTGCCGTCGCGGTCGAGGTAGATCCGATCGTTCGATTGAACACCGAGCTTGCCCGTTGGCTGAATGCCAGCGAATTGAAACGCGCGCACAACGGCACCTTGCAGCACGATTCCGCCGCCCCGGCTATCCAGTTTTGATGGCGACCGTTCATATATCTCGACGTCCCAACCAATCGCACGCAGCGAATTCGCCGTGAACAAGCCACCTAAGGACCCTCCGACAACAATTGCCTTCGGACGGCGGTCCGCCGGGAGGACGATGCGAGGTGTCCTCTCCGCTGAAGGTAGCTCGGACGAGGAGCTTGCTTCAATTTCCTTGACTAATGCTTCGTTCATGTCCATGACGTGCTCCAGGGGGTTGATCCCGAGCGGTTACTTGACCTCGATTGGGATGAAGCAAGGTTAGAGCGGTCGTTGACAGACGTGAATGGGACCGTGCTGCAACGTACCTTTGCGTCGCGAGCAATTGTGGAGTGGCAAGACCCGGCCGCCACCTGCGCGGTTTGTACCTTGCCCGAGACGCAAAGCTACGTTGCGCTGCCGTGCTATTCCGGGGGCGGCGGTTGTCGCCTAGTCTGGCTTCATCGCGAAACACTGGGGAGTGAATCATGAAGCCGATCGAGATACAGGTTGCCGGTGCTGCTGGATTGGTCAGCGGTACCTGAAGACTGCAATCGCGACGGACAAGCCTGTGCAACGCGTCGATGTCACGTATGTGTCTTTGAACTCAACCGACCCTTGCCGAGGAGGGGGATCAGCCGCAAAGAGTGCCGAACACGGAAGTTCGGGACATCGCATCGCTGCTCCTCCACACGAGTGGCGCCGAAGCAGAGAAACCCGAGCTGAAAGGGCTGAGCGAAGTCGAGAGGTCTGGATGTAGCAATGCCGCCTGCGCGATCGTTGACTAGGACGTTGAATATACATTTCGAAACATGGAGAGCTGAAATGGACACTCAAATCAAACTTCATTACGTATATGACCCGTTTTGTGGCTGGTGTTACGGGCTCGCGCCGCTACTCGCCGTTGCGGCGCAGACGAGTGGCATAAAGGTTGTTCCGCACGCCGGCGGAATGCTGGCGGGAGAGCGTGCGAAGTTGATGTCCGAGGACTGGCGCACATTCGTACGGCCGCACGAAGAGCGTATTGCGGCGCTCAGCGGGCAAACGTTCGGCCCGGCATACAGCGACAAAGCCCAGTTCGACTACAGCATTCTGCTCGACTCAGGGCCTCCGAGCGCCGCCATGATTGCAGCGGAAGAACTGGCGGGCGCGGGGCTGGCGATGCTGAAAAAGCTGCAAGTAGCGTACTACGTCGAAGGGCGTCCCATTGCTACCCGCGAAGAGATTCTACGGAACGCAAGCGAGCTTGGCCTGGACGGCAGCAGTTTTGCCGAAGCGTTCGATCGCGCCACCCGAAGCCTGGACGAGCATTTCGTCGAGACCAGCGTATTGCTGGCGAAGCTGCAAGGCCAAGGGTACCCGACACTTGCCATTGAAAGAGACGGGGTTTTGCGCAAGCTGCACCTTGGACACTTCTTCGGAAAGCCTGATGTTTTTCGCGAAGCACTCTGTCAGGAGTTGGAGTCGGTAACGGCGTAACCTGGCATTGTTAGCAAATTTGGCAGTGCTGAATCGGCCAACCGCTGCTTTAACTCGATCCGCGTGGCACATACAGTGCCGCGTCATAAAACTCTGGAGATATATCGTGGTAGTCGTGCAAAGCGTTGCAGGCGAATCTTTTGCTGGCCTGAATGGGTATTCCCGCGTGTTTGCGCCGGGACATCTGACCGTCGGTTTCATTCTGCCGCTTGAAGGATACCCGGCCGGCCCGGCGCCGACCATGAAGGACCATGCGGTCACGACCAGGCTCGCAGATGAACTTGGTTTTGCCGCGCTTTGGGCGAGGGACGTGCCCACATACGACCCGCAGTTCGGTGACGTCGGCCAGATCTTTGACCCTTTTACCTATCTCGGTTTCCTTGCTTCGAACACCCGCAAGATTGCATTGGGAACGGGAAGCGCCGTTATCACGTTGCGTCACCCGTTGCTGCTTGCCAAACAGGCCGCTTCCATCGACCGACTGTCCAACGGGCGCCTGCTTCTTGGCATTGCGTCGGGGGACAGAGCGGTCGAGTATCCCGCATTTGGCCTCGAGGACGACTTCGAAACTCGCGGGGAGCGGTTCCGCGAGGCATTTGACATGTTCCGCACAGCCACCGAACAGGATTTCCCGGTGGGCAAATTTCCCCGTTTCGGAGAACTGACGGGAAGGGTGGACACCTTGCCAAAGCCGACCGTGGGCAGAATTCCGACGTTTGTGACTGGTCGCAGCAGGCAGGACGTCGACTGGATTGCGTCCCATGCGGACGGCTGGTTTTTTTATAACGTCGGGCTGGAGCGGGTCGATATGATCACGAGGACGTGGTTCGATGCGGTGAAGCGCAATCATGGCGAGCAAGCGTTCAAGCCTTTCTTCGAAGGATTGTTCCTTGAGCTCGAAGAGGATCCGAATTTTCCGCTCACTCCCATACCCGCCGGAATTCGCGTAGGGCGAAATGGGTTGATTTACTACCTGGAAACTCTTCAGCGGGCTGGAGTTAATCACACTGCGTTCAACCCGAAGCCGTCGCGCCGGCCGTTCACGGAAGTCCTGCATGAACTGGCGGAATACGTGTTACCGACGTTTCCTTCGCTTAACTAGCGCATAAGTGCTGGAAGGGGCCGGCGAGCCACGCGTCCGCTGCGGCGTAAAAAATCTGGAGTGTCTCAGTTAGTGCAACCATCTCACAGATGGTCCAAGAAAGACAGGGAGTTGAAGTCGTCGATATGAGCAACCGGGTCGTCAAACAGTAGAACGGGCGGCGCCGCCTGAAGCTTCGCATTCGTAGCGAGCATGATGGAAAGTACAAATGCCGCTCGACGATACACCCCGCCTGTGGCGGGGCACAGTCGATAGACAGCGCTATCGCCGAGATGTTGTCTAGGCAAACCGAACTTCTGGAAGAGGATCCGTTTGTGCAGCCTGCAGTATCCGAATTAGTTCGGGTACCGCCGGTCCGGTCTGTTTCTGTATATCCCGGGCGAGCTTGATACATGCGGCCCGGACGAAGGACGCACTGACCGCCTCCCGGCTGATGACGTCAATGTCTGGATAGTTCCGTTCGTCGAACAGTACAGGAAGATTGTTGATGAGAATCCCCACCTCCCGATCGGCGAGCCAGCCTCTGTTATACATCTCACGGGCTGTCCAGAGGAGTTCAGCAAGACCGGGTGACCTGCCAGAAGCAATCACGTAGATCATGTGGGAAATCAAACTCGCCGTGACCGCGTTCTCCGCGAGTTGCCTCCAGTTCGACAGTGCGAAAGATGCATAGCCCACAACTTCTGCTTCCCGACTGTGCATTCCCTGTCGGATTGAGGCTTCGAGCACATCCGCGCAAAGCGCCGACGATTTTGCGAAGTACGGAAAGGCCGTCAGGCCAGATGATGCTTTACTTTCCGTAAAAAACGAGTGCAGTCGTCTGAAGTTTTCTTCGGTGACGGCAGTTTCTGGTAGCGACGGCACTACTGACCGACCCAATACTATGCCGATGAGTTTTCCATTCTCGAGGGCGTGACGTCCTTCCACTTCCATAGTAGAACCAGAGGGCAGTCGCCACTGAACCAACGCCTCAAAACAGGATAGTGCCTGCTGTGAATCAGGCAGTTCTGGTGCGTCCTTGTCGAACGCAGCGTTTGCGATTGCAGCTAGTAGCGGCCCATTGTAAAAGTCCTCACCGGAGCCATCAAAGAGCGCCTTCCGGATTCGGAGTCGGGTACGCTCCGGCTTTGGCGAGGGAATCTTCAGTAGCTGGTTCAGTGGCAAGCCCGTCACCGGAACGTCCATTGACTTGGCGTTGTCAGGCCAAACCGCGTCAGCAATCTTGTCAAGTTCAGTTTGTGACAGGAAATTGTGGTCGATGAGCGGCAGTAGTCGAGCTAAAGCCGGACCACTAGACTTGGCGACGGGAGCTATGCCTTCGATAAGTTCGTCAATCCGTCGGTCGAGCGCGGCGTTTATGATCCTCCCTCCTGGGCACTCGACGATCGGATTCGGCCAGGACCTGAAAGAGTTGTTTTTAATCTCGCAAGGAAGTGGGAACTGCAAGGCGTCGGGCAAGACCTCACATTGTCGCTCGGCTGGAATGCTGGCCATCGAGTACTCGATTAAGTGCTGCAACGGCTCAAACATCCAATGGTGATGAAGTTCAGCCATCTTTCCGAGTTTCATTGCAAGCCTGAAGACTTCGATAGCAGCTTCCGGCTCTGACCGAACGGATGTGCGTGCGGCGACCTCGATGAGAACTCGCAGCCGGGACATTACATCGGTTCGTTTATTGCCATTGATCTGCTTCAACCAGAACTGCATGGCATCGACAGTGCGCTCCCGGAGGCTTGTTGCAATCGAAATATCCATCGAAGCCACGCGTACCCGTGAGAACGTGACCTGCAGCGACCCAGATCTCTCGCTGCTCGCTGAACGTATCGAGAGCGGTATCCGATACTTATCCTCGAGGCCGTCCAGTTGGGAAAGTGTGGTCGCCGGATCAGTCAGAAGTCCGGCGGTGCCCCACCGCAATGGCATCCCGGCATTGCGCGATATGGCATCGAGAAGAAGCAAGGGGTGGGACTCTGAATCGAATGTGACGACATTCGAATTGTCCGTGTAAGACCCGGGTTCGAATAGAGGCACAATCTGGCGCTTTTCATTCTCTCGATCCCGTTCGAGCGCCACCTGCCTTTTAAGGTGATTGATCTCGTCAAACGGATTGCACTTTGGCTCGTCGTAAATAGCAGGGAAGGATTCGGACGGAATGTGTGTCCTCATAGTTGTACCGCGAAGCATGCAGTGGGCCCACGCCAGTCTGGAGAACACGTAGATCGAGTTCCTGTCGTTTCGATGCTGTGCCGACAGATCGCGAAAAGCTTCTGTCAGTAGCTCTTCCGCTCTTTCAAGTCGGCCTACTTCCGACAGAAGAGACGCCTTGCGCATCTTCCATGCGGAATCGAGCTCAGGGAGCGACTCCGTAAGCTTTTCAAGCGCGGTATAGTCAAGTCTATCGCGGGCGACCACGGCCTGATGAAAGACCAGTTCAGCAGCCAGCTCCGGCCAATGGGGCAGGTTTGCCTCCAGAATGGCTGTCGTTCTTTTCCCGATCTCATTCAATTCCGCCTCATCCATCCAACGCGTGCTGTTCAGCAAATAGAGAGCGATCTCGAGTTGCTGCTTACGGGTCAGTACATTGCGAACCGCAGGATTGCAGATTTGACCAGCTCTGCGCACAGCCATTGTGGTATCGCGTCAAAGGCCGTGCGACGGCGCCAGGCGATTTCGTAGAGAAGTTTCGTCTTGCTATCCGCGTCCAGTCCGGCCATATTCTTTGGATTGGGGAACGGAGCGCTGATTTGCGAAAGTAACTGCGATCGTACAGTTCTCGGGCAAATCAACCATCCAGGATAGGAAGCGCGGTCAGCCTCGAGCGTGGGGAGCTGCTCCTTGAATAGCGACGCTGCGTAGCTGGGATCCTCCGCCGACTTCCGTAGGTAATCGTCGGGTGGATGCTTTGGATGCAGGCTTGTTGGTTCCCACTTCCACGTGGGCGTCGGCCTCAGGCTTTTCAGGGTATCAAGGAAGATCTTCAAGGCTTCGAAATGTCTTAGCTCCCTATCGTCGAACTCTGCAACGACTTCTGCCAGATCTATCGGCGCGATGTTGATGGATTCGAGATACTTGCGCTTTGCGGACGTCAGGTTCAATGCCCCCGCAAGGTAGATGCGGCGAGCGTGAACAGGTAGTTGGTCCCGAACCCAACCTGCCCATTGCAGGAAGTTTGGATCGTCTCCGGAGAAGCCGATGAGGCATAGTTCGTTTTCGACGAACACCTGTCGTGAAAAATTCACGAACGTCGCGTACCTATGTGGATATCGCCGGTAGTCCTCCTGCGTGAACACAAGCTCGTCGGTGACGTTGATTGTCCCGTGGAGCTTAACGATACGCGGTGAGCAGGCGCTGGATAGTTCTTCCTGACGTCGCACGATGCTGTACACGGGATCATTGACAGTCTGTGCTGCGCGTTCGAGCAACGTATCCCAGTTGGTGGTCAATACCTCGGTCCATGGCAGCTCTAGTAACGAGTTGAATAGTGGCCCTGGGGTCCATGCGGAATCGTTAATTTCCCTCACGACGAGGTCGTGTAGAGCCTGTTTGCCGAAGTAGGCGCTATATTCTTCAGCCAGTCGCAACGGGTCAGTGGTGCTGGTGGATTCCAACTCTTGTGCGAGAAGAGTCGAGAAATTTCCCCAAAGCGGAAGCCTCTTGCCAGCATCGCCGGCCGTTGCCGCGCAGCGGCTGAAGCCGGCGCCTACCATGACGGCTGCTCCATGAAACCCGCTATCAACTTGCCATAGCGATGCGGCAAACTTCTTCAAGGCTGCGTAGTCCGCTAGCTCTTCAATTTTTTTTGTTTTTCTGGTTGTCATAGAGTAGGTCAGGCAAAATCCTTGATGCCACCTTTAGGCGTCGAGCCGAAGCTCTTATGTATCGTGCGTTGCAACGTGGTAGCTCAAAAAAGGGTGCGTCGAAATATGCTTGCGAATGGACGATTGATCGTCGCGAACGCTTCGATAACGCGGTCGAATACAAAATCAAGCGCAAGCCCATAACCGTGTCGCAAACTGGCCGAGGCTGTGTGAAAAGACGTGTTGAATGTGATCTTCAATAAAATCGACCCGTCAGATCGCGCTGTATTGGCTTGGTAGCAACTCGGGAAGGGTAAAGCGACACCCGAAAACCGAGTACTTTTGCGTTTTCACACAGCCTCGGCCGTATCAAAGCCGAGTTGCTGAAGTTGGACAAGCTTCTCTCCTACGTCATGTGCGTCGGCGATACGCAGTTCGTTGCAAACGAAGAGGGCGGAAATGCCTGGGTTTCGTGTATCCCAGTTCTGCGGTGCCTCACGATTTCTGTAGGCATCGACGCGCTCCTCGCTGCGGTCCAGTCCTTCCAGAATGTTCAGGAGCGTCTGGAACAACTTCAGGCTTCCCCACTGCGTTATCGCGTCTCTCGGCACTCCCGCAGCTTCGAGCAGTCTTCTCAGAAAGCCAAGAGGGACACATTGCCAAATCTCATGAATGGACTTGCATCTCGAGAGAAACGCCTGTTGGCTCATCTCCAGCGGAGCGACCTGTGCAAGCCGGCGAAGTTGGGGATAGTTTAACCAGCCATTGTCAACGATACCTTGCCGGGAGAGATGGACGAGATCAGACGCTACCTTGTCAATTCCCAGCGACGCTGCCAGTTCCGAGAGGTGGTCCCCAAGTTGGAGTAACTCAGCCACTAGCCGATCGGTCTTTGAGACGATGTGCTCCTCGGTCAGATCGACCTGGGCAATCCTCGCAGGACCCACGGCGTGCACGTGGGCACGCAAAATCTCTCTTTCGGGCTTCGCTTGATAGAGGTCGCGCAACGATACCCGTATGAGATTTCGTCCGACGCGCCGGCAACCGGTGAAACTCCACTGCCCAAGATAAGATGGGCTGCAATGCCAGGCTTCGCCGTGCACTTTCACCGGCGTGCTGTCGTAGAAGCTGTTCTGCTCGTATTTCTCTAAAAAACTGTCGTCAAGGTAAACGCTATCGCGATCAAAAATGGAATTGGCGCGGTCGTGGGTTACAGGGTCATCTATTCCCGGCCAGAGAATCCCATTTGCGGTCTGGTTCTCGCATAGCTCACACTTGATGGCATGCACGGTCGCCCAGAGCTGGATGAGTAATCCCCCCCTGTGCTCCCGGATATCGAGCAGAAACCAATCGCCTTCGCCTTTCAATTCTACGTGCGGCTCACTTCCCATCAGATCGCGAAGCTCGCGCGTGTCCGGCATAAGCCGCTCATAGAAAAATGTTCTCACGCCGATAGCGCCTCGCATCCACAGATATCTGCGCAAGTACTCATTGGACATGACCCAGCTGATGTTTCGGGAGGACTGCCAGTAGTACTGGCCAGAAACCTCACCTCCGGCAACGTTGAACTCAGGTAGCCCGAGGTCGTCGTATACCATGCGCTGCTCTTCGTTGCCGATGCATCGGGGTGTCAACCCCAGGGCCATCCATACTTTTTCCGCAAGGTTAAATGTATAGAAGGATCCACTGCCCCACGACGCTATGACATAGTCGTGTCCATCCAGACTGGGACAAAACTTCTCCGAAGCACCCTTCGCGTCGCTGGCGGGCACTGAGTAAGCGACAACGCCATGGTTCCACTCGACGGGCAGCGGGAGTTCTTTGCCATCGTCGGGCACGACTGCCATCGCCATTTGAATGCACTCCCGGTCTTGACCGTGAGGGTCGAGCTCGAAACGACTACATACTTCCACCCGCAGCCCTGGATCGAGGCCGATTGGCTCAAGGAGCGAACGTAGACGATGCGGCAGCAAATCGACCGGTATAGGAAATGCGCGCAGGTAATCGAACATTGGAGACGCTCCGCCTCAGGTCACGACTCGAGAATGAAGTTGCTGGACGCAAGAACTCTCGTCTGACTGAGGTTGCAATAATAGCAGCCGGCAGTTCGCCAGACGCATCCGGGTCGTGCGTCCGACTTGCATTGTCAGGCACCCTCGACGGCATACACGATGAAGGGTTCGTCGGCCAGTTCGGAAGCGGACAAGGTTGTTCAGGTCGCGAGGTGTGACTGGAGCCATCCGTGGAGCGCGTCAATTCGTACAAAGTGCGTGGGGACTTCATATGGCGGATTCCTCATCCACCAGTAGATGTCCCTACTGACGTAAACCTCGATGAACCGTGGAGGGGCAGTGCCGGTGGGCTCAGGCCACCCCAGGAGTTGCCGCAGCTGATCGACACGAGCGGCCAGGAATGCACGTCGCCCCTCGATTTTGGCGAACTGTCCTCCATTTTCTCCCGCACCGAAGATCCGGTCTCTAAGGCGACGAGCGTCTTTCAGGCAAAACGGTGACTGATTGTATTTGCATTCCGCGCTGAGCCAAAGGTTTGATTCCGGCCAGTATGCCAGCACATCGAAATCGCCCACGTCATCAAAATTCTCCTTGGGGAACCGCCGCTTGAAGTCGATCCCCGGGAGAACGTACGTGGCCATACGCGAACACACGTTGAATGCCTGAACTTCAAGCCGCTTCTCAATACTTTCCTTGATTGCACGGACTTGCTTTTTGATAGCTGGCCATTCAAAGTCGGCGGGCAGATATCCGTTCGAGACCGCATTGGTCCAAATACTGGAGGTCCGTTCGGCAGTTGCAGCGCCCCAGGCTATAAGCTCATTGCTGAGCGCGACAAGTGGTCGTATCGTGTATCTATCACCGCGCTTGGTATGTTCCCACACGGGCACGTCAGTTTCGTCCGTTTCTTTGCCGAGTAACCTGCGAATCCCAGTGGGCTTTAGCGTCAGGAA
Organism: Paraburkholderia sp. RL17-337-BIB-A; assembly: GCF_046025895.1. NCBI lineage: Bacteria > Pseudomonadati > Pseudomonadota > Betaproteobacteria > Burkholderiales > Burkholderiaceae > Paraburkholderia > Paraburkholderia sp. RL17-337-BIB-A. The sequence continues at coordinate 165,379 of NZ_JARESY010000002.1, forward strand.
TTCGATTATTTGATGCGCCTGAACTTCAGAAAGACCCTCAAGCGTGGCGACCAGCTTGGTGACAATCTCTGCGGCCGAAGCTTGATAGCAAAACTTGAGTTCTGAGGTGCCACCGACAGCGCGCCAGCTTGTAAGCACTGTCAGAGCTTGTAGCAATTGCGTAAGTGAGAATCCAAGTTGCCCGAGAAACGCGCCGTCGAGATCTTGGCGCGTCTTGTCTGTTTCCAATATGGAATTGACTTCGTCCTCCTGTATGAGGTCAAGGCCCAGACTGTCATGTGCTGCCTCGCGAGAAAACCGCTGTTCCTTCTCTTCGCGGTCGTCTGAATAGAAGACTTCGGGGACGTACCAGTCGTCCAGCTCTATGCCGCCAGCCTCGATACCGTTGTGCAGGGTATCGCTTGCGCCGTACAGCACGAAGAGCCAATTAATAGTCGCGAGCAACTGGACAACCGTAGGTGCGTCAGCGTTTCCCGTCCCGTGGGCTTGGAGGCTCAGGCAGCACTCGAGAAGGTAGCGGTAGTTTCGGGCGTTCTGATTGAAGCGGTCATGCGCTTCAATGAGCGCCTGGGCACGGTCGTATTCTACTTCGTGGCTCAAGCTCTGTTTGACCTGGAAGACACTGCGGCGATGTTCGGCGATTAACGCATCGTTCTGTTCAATGCAGAAAAGAAGAAGACCGTCTCGATCTAGCGATGAAATCCGCCGGTGCAGGTCTTGACGCATGGTCTCACGCGCGGCGTCGATGATTGCTTTGGCTGGTGCCAGTTCGTACCGCGCTGGAGCGGCGACTCCCTGCTTGCTCAGTGCGACCGCGAGGTCGCGTCGCGCGATCTTATAGTGTTCCGACTCAGGCAATTCCGGGCTTGCGCAGTCAGGAACATCAACGCGTCGTTCCACTCGCTTTAACGTGAAGCGTGGCAGTCGGGATGCAGTGGAGGCCAAGGCGCCCACGACGTCGGAGTTGATTGGCATTCGGAGCAGGTCGGATAAGCCTTGAACCACTGGTAAGCGCCTCGCTTGGACCGTTCGGGTTTTTCTGGACGACGCGATGTGAAGCGGGACATGCTATCTCCTTTGGGTATTTTGCGTTACCCGGTAACGAATTCAGACATATCGTTACCGGGTAACAACGACGAGGAGAAACCGATGGCGCAAACAACAGCGGAGCGGCAGGCCGCCTTCCGGGCAAGGCGGGCGACAGCTGGAAACGATGGCAACGGGGAGCGGCGGCTTGATATGTGGGTGACCACTGAAGCCGATCTCGCGCTCGCACGGCTGGCACGCCGTTACTCGGTAACGAAGCGTGAGATGCTGGAGCGGCTGGTAGTGCGGGCCGACGCGGCTATCGTGCGCAGGCTCGATCCGGACTCCGCAGAATGGGATACCTACTTCCAGGTTCGACGGTAGCCCTTCAGCGTTACCGGGTAACGGACCGCTGTCCCAGGTGCAGTCGGCTACTGGCTCAGCGCGTGTGAGCCGTTCCGGGCGATCGGGGCGTGCTGTCCACCGCTGTTGTTCAACCGGTCGGAACCGCAGGTTGGGGCGGATTTTGCAGGTGTGCGGCAACGCGCCAGGGCAGCAATTCGTCGACGCGGTTGATCGGGTGATCGGCGATGCAGGTCAGCACATGGCACAGGTAAGCACGCGGATCGACGCCATTGAGTTTGCACGTGGCGATCAGCGAGTACATCGCCGCTGCCCGCTCACCGCCGCTGTCAGAGCCGGCGAACATGAAGTTTTTTCTGCAATGCAATTATGTGCATTGTCGGAATAATGCGCAGTTGCAAATTATGCGGAGTTACTCATTGTCGAAGAGTGCCATGCGAGTCGCCGACGCGATCCGCAGGGATTCGCGGTTCGGCGAGCTACGCATAATTACAGCGACTCAAGGAACTGGAGGATGCGGTCCGGTGGTCGATAGCGACGGTTCTTCACTTCCGGTGGCTGAATCCTGCTCAGCGCTCGCTGCTTCATCGTCAGATCGGCTTCCATATAGCAGTGTGTTGTCGATGGGCTTTCGTGTCCCAGCCACAAGGCGATGACCGAGAGGTCGACGCCTGATTGAAGTAGATGCATGGCAGTCGCGTGACGAACCAGGTGCGGAGAAACACGCCGTTTGGCGAGTTGCGGACATTGGTCCTTCGCGCGCGTTACGGCAATTCTCATTCGATCGGCGACATTGGAGCGTGTCATCGCGTTTCCCGATCGATTTGGAAAGAGCCTCTGACTTGATGCATCCTGGATCTGCGGCAACCACCCCTTGATGAGCCTGGCCGTGGATCGCCATAAAGGCACCGTTCGTTCCTTGCGTCCTTTGCCAAGAATATGAACGAAGGGTGATGTACCCAGCACGACATCACTGACGCGTAGTGCCAGCATCTCCGAGACGCGCGCCCCCGTGTTATACATCGTTGCCAGCAGAACCCTGTCGCGTTGACCCGACCAGGTGTCCGGGTCAGGCGCCGTCAACAGTTGCTGAATCTCTTCGCGTGACAGGAATCCGACCATAGGTTTATCGCACCGCTTCATCGGCACGGAGAGTGCGCGCTGTATAACGGCCAACGACGCGACGTCACGGTGTGCCGCGTACTTCAAGAACGAGCGCAACGCTGCGAGTCGAACGTTGCGGGTCCGCGTGCTGTTGCGCCGCTCAACCTCGAGATGCCGCAGAAACGCCAAGATCAGCGGCGCATCCATGTCCGACAGCTTCAGATCAGTTGGGCACCTGGCAAGGCGATCCGATGCGAACTGAAGAAACAGACGAAACGAATCGCGGTAGCTCGATATCGTCTCCGGGCTCACCGCACGTTGCTGCATCAACCGTTCGACGAAGAAGTCCTGCAGGAGCGTCGCGAAGGAAGGAACTAGGCAGGCTTTAGTCATGACGTACCCCTTCGGCAAAGCACGCAAATTTCCGGCTCACGATTTCCATGAGATCGGGAACCGCAGTCAGATACCAGTAGGTATCGCTCGGCTTCACGTGCCCCAGATATGTCGACAGCGCAATCATCCGGTTGTCGACGTTCACGCCGTCCTGATACCACTTGAGGATGCACCGGCACACGAACGTGTGGCGAAGATCATGGATTCGAGGCAACGCGTGGTCACCCCGAGAAGTCCACGCGAGTTGCTCGCGAAGCCGACCGAACACCCAGTGCACCGTTCGGGCCTGCAACTTCCTGCCATCAAGATTCACAAAGAACGAATCGCACGGCTCTGCGGCGACGACCAGCGCACGGCGAGCAGCGTAACGCTTCATGGCCAGAGTTACGGTAGGATGCATCGGAATAAGGCGCGACTTGTGAAACTTCGTCTCGCGCACCGTGAGCGTGCCCTCAGCAAGATTCACGTCGTCTCGAGAGAGATTGATGGCTTCCGAGATACGCAAGCCGGTTGCCGCAATCAAACCAAACAGCGCTTCATATGTAAGCGGTATGATCGAACCGACGGGTAACATCGCCGCCGACGCCGTGAGGAGTTCGCCGAGTTCCTGCTCCGTGTAGATGTGCGGCGCCAGACGACGATGGGCCCGCCCGCACAAGTCGCGTCGCGGAACAACCGTATCGGGATAGAACTGCCTGAGGTACTTCGCGAAGGGGCGCACTACCTCGATCCGACGCGCCCAGGTAATGGACCTTTGGCTCGGTGTCGAGTGTGCCCAAGCAAGGGCCAGACTTTCGGTGATCGGACCGCGATCGTGCGCCGTATCCGCGAAGCGGGCGAAGTTCATCAGCACCTGCCCCGAGATCGCAAGGTCGAAGCCGAGACAGCGTCGCTCTGCGAGATACGTTTCCACCAGCGATACCATTGTGTGTGCCGATTTGACGGGACGCTTCATGATTTGCTCCCCGGCCAGGGAAGCGCCACGGCCTCCAGGCTTCGCAGGTCGATCTTCGTGTAGATCGCGGTGGTGTCGATGCTCTGATGGTGCAATACGTCAGCCACTTCCTTCAACGACGAGCCGGAACGAAGCAGCCGTCGGGCCACGCTGTGCCTCAGAAGATGGGTTCCAGATTGTTCAGTCCAGCCGCAGCGAACATATGCGGCATGCACGGCCTGATGGACGCGCCCGGTTCCCAACGGAACGTCGGCGGGTGCGTAATGCCGGACAAAGACAGCACGGGAGGTCGTCGTCTTCCTTCGGGCTAACCGGATATAGTCGGCGATCGCACGACCTGTTGGCTCGGGCAACGGAATGACGTAGCCCCGTCGCGATTTGGTGCGACGGATTTGCAGCGTGCCTTCGCGCCAGTTTAAATCGTCGAGTTGGATTTGCACGACTTCCGCAGCCCGCAACCCAAGATCAGCCAGACAGCGCGCCACTGCGTAATCACGTAAGCTGGACGCAGTCGCGCGATCGAAGGAGTTCAGGAACTGCTCAATCGCTGCATCCGAAAGCGTTTCAGGCAGCGCCGCCAACCTCCATCCAGCCACGTTCGGTACTGCCGCGATCAGCTCTTCGACCTGGTCGTTATATTGCATGGTCCTGAATCGCAGATAACTGCGCAACGTCACGCCCGCTACGTGAGCGGCTCCAGCATTGCACCCGTCAGGGTAGCGCGTAACGAAACGACGGATATCCCGAATCGTTAGCTGCTCCATGTCGATGTGTTTGCGACCAAAGCGCTGACGCAAGAAATCGCGAATGATTCGACCACGCTGATATCGCGTGCATTCGGCTAGGCCGCAAACGTCCTTGAGGTGGTCAGTAAAGCGACACACCTCCTGTTGCACCGAATCCGGTTCTGCCTGCAGAAACCGAGGGACACCGCACGCGCCCAACACGACCAGCAAATGCCGAAGTGCAGCACTCACGTCTGTCCGACACCTCGGAATCGGATCTGGGCAGGTACATCGCCGCAAATGGTCGTTCACGAACCTGCAGACAAGTCGATCGTCGACACTTGCTACGGCTATACGGTGCGTTGTAAGCCAATACGCAAAGTGCGCGGCGCACCTCACGTAGCGGTTGACGGTGCCGGCCGCGTAGCCGGTATCAACGAGATATTCGCAGTAGCGCTCTGCGAAAGGAGAAAGGACGCTGCGCCACAACCACGCCTGAGGCTGCGGTCGAAGAGGAACCAAGCCGATCATGATGATTCTCCTGAATGGGTAACAACCCAAACAGGAAAGCATCTTTTTTATGTGCAGTTTGCTGCAAGCCACAGATCCCTGCAAGGCGCGTCGCACTGGCGCTCGTGACGAGCCGTACGATGCAAACTCCGCATAATTTGCGGCTGCGCATTATTTCGTCCCAGTGAGACACAGCGCAGCGCGTTCTCCGCGATGTTGTTGTCTATCTCCACCGTGCCATCGTCGCAGTACAGCGTCAGCGCGAGCCATTGATTGAGCGAGTAGTTGATGGCCTTGGCCGTATCCGACTTCGTTGACAGCATCTGGAGCTTTGCCCTGAGCCATGCACCGTAGGTTTCAAGCAGCGGTTTGGCCTTCTCCTGCCGCACACGCAGCCGCTCGGCAGGCGGCTTGCCGCGGATACTGGCTTCGATGCCGTAGAGCTCGCCAATATAGTCGAGCGCCTTTTGCGTGGTTTCAGACGGCGTGCGCACGTGAATGTCGTACAGCTTTCTCCTCGCGTGCGCCCAGCATGCTGCCTCGCGCATCGAGCCGTCCCGGAACAGCTCGTTGAAGCCCGAATACGCGTCTGCCTGCAGGATCCCGCTGAAGCCGGTCAGATGGCGCTGGGGATGGACGCCTTGCCGGTTGGGCGAGTACGCAAACCAGACGGCGGCTGGTTCCTTCGAACCGGACCGACGGTCATCACGCACATAGACCCACAGCCGGCCTGTCTTTGTCTTCTTGTTGCCCGGCGCGAGCACAGGGATCGGCGTGTCGTCCGCATGGATCTTGAGGCCGCCCATCGCGTAGCGGCGCAGCGCTTTCACCAGCGGATCGACGAGCGCCTCGCACTGACCAACCCAGCGGCCCATGCTCGCCGGGTCCAGTTTGACGTTTTCGCGTGCAGCGATCTCCGACTGCCGGTAAAGCGGCTGGTGATCGGCATACTTGGCCACAAAGATCTCGGCAAGCAGGCTTGGGTGCGCGATGCCGCGCTGAATCGGCAGGCTCGGTGCCGGCGGCTGAACGATGCGACCGCAGCAGGCGCAGATCTTCTTGCGCCGGATGGTGCGGATGACCTTGAACGCTGCCGCGATGCGGCCGAGCTGCTCGGAGACGTCCTCGCCCAGCGCTTGCATCTGGCCGCCGCATTCGGCGCAGGTTGGCTCCGGCTCGAGCACGTGCTCCTCACGCGGCAGGTGGTCCGGGAGCGCCTCGCGCGAAGCACGTTCGGGCGCGTCGGACCTGCTCCTGCCGCCGGCCTGTGCTTCGCGCGTTTCGGCTGCGCCACGGCTGCCGGTCAGATCATCCAGTCGGGTCTCAAGTTCCGCAATTTGCCGGTCCAGTTTCTCGGACTTGCGGCCGAACTGCATGCGCTTGAGCTTGTCGATCTGTGCCTTGAGCCGTTCGATTTCCAGATCGCGCTCGGCCAGGGACGCCCGCGCCTCGAGCAACAAGGCCTTGAGTGCATCGATGTCATCAGGAAGGTCGCTGGCATCAGACATGCCACGCAGTTTACGCAGGTGTTGCGCGGTTTACAACATCGACAGTGGCTCGGCGGTACGGCGTGGCTGCCGCCAGTCGATGCCCTCAAGCAGCATCGACAGCTGGGCCTGGGTCAGATGGATCTTGCCGCTATCGGCCTGCGGCCAGACAAAGCGGCCACGCTCGAGCCGCTTTGCAAGCAGCCATAGCCCGTCGCTGGTAGCCCAAAGAATTTTTATCAGATCACCTCGACGGCCGCGGAAGATGAACACGTGACCGCCCAGCGGATTCTCCTGAAGCGCCGTCTGTACCTTGGCGGCCAGGCCCTGGAACCCGGAACGCATGTCGGTCACCCCCGCGGCAATCCAGATGCGTGTGCCCGCCGGCAGACCGATCATCGCGACAGCTCGCGAATCAGCAGCCGCAGTGTCTCCGGCGAGACCTCGCCGCGAATGCGCAGGCGTGCACGCTCGAACTCCACCTCGCAGACACTCTCCAGCGGCTCAGTTGTAGTGACCGTTGGCGGCGGCGCCTGTACAGACGTACCGTCGATGATGTTCACCGGCAATAACGGCGGAATCTCGCACTCCGCCTGCTCGGACAGCGTCGGCAGACCGTACGCTCCCTCGAGATACGCTCGCCGCCACTTGAAGAGCAGGTTCGCGTTGACATCATTGCCGCGCGCGATCAGGGCAACCGATGCACCCGGCTCAAAGGATTGCTCGACCAGGTGCCTCTTGAACTCGAGCGAGAAATTCGGCCGCTTGGTGCGTGCGCTTGATGTTTTGTCCACGTTGGTGCCCACAATAATTTGGTGGACACCAAATTACCCAAAGCATCGACCAGTCGTCCAGAATGGCCCTCGCGAGTTGCTTACGAACCACTGCGGTGAGGCATTCCACTTCAAATGAAGCGTCTATTGGCGAGTCGAGCCGTTCCTGGAGGCGCGCCAGGTTGACTTCTACCGTTACATCGACACAACCTGGTCTCGGGTCGGGCCGATGCAGCCGAGGGTCCCAAGAGGGAATCATGCTGCTCGACGAAAGACCAGAACCTTTCAAGCTCATCGGTATCCGACAGTGAATCGAATATCGATACGAAATCGGGCAACGAGAGGAGGCGCGTTCCCCCTTTGGGCGTTTTGATAGACAGCCAGGACGTTGCCACGCGATCGAGAATGGCCAGTATTCCGATTTCCGCAGAACTGGGTGGCGAGCCATCCGCGTTCCTGAGTTCGATGTACTGGTTGCTATCTTCGAGATGAAACGCCCAGTCCCCACTTGCTACGAGGCTATGTACCTGGTGCTCGAAGGCGTCGAGCGCCGGTATCTCGTCGATCGAGACGAGTGCCACGAGATAAATCCTTTTTCCCGCTCGGCAAACAGCAGCAATATGCCTATCTATCCTAGATTTTCGGGAGACCAACCTGAGCGGGCCTTGACAGACCGTTGGATCTCCAAACCTGCGTAGCAGGAAGCTGCCAATACGACGACATCGCCCGACAAAGTCGACCGAAGCGGCTGCGACCCGCGTCGCCCACGCGTCAATCACTACAGACGTCGCGTTTCGCAACGAAACCGGCAAACGCTTGCCATCAATCAGTGCAGTGGTCGCCGCGAGCGATGTGCCTTCCATAACTGCGTCGCCGAACTGTGTCCACGTTGCCAATGACGGACCATGTCCCTGTTCAATCGTTAGCTGTGGGCTGAATTTGTGACCCAACGACTGTACGGCAATGCACGCTGTTGAAAGCGCTGCGCGACACGTTTGCCAGAAGAGCACGGATGGCACTTCTCGGTGCCCGCTGGAGATATTATCTACGCTTCCGACGACGTCCCGGCTGATGTTGGAAATCACGCAATTTTGCAACGCAATCGCGCAAGCCATATCGTCCAGTGCATCCGCGTGATCTGCATAAATCAGACGGAACGCTTCGACGAAGTCCGGAATCCGTTCCACGGCACAGCCATAAAAAACCGCGCGGTATTCGTCGTCCGATGAGAGGCGGATGTCACCCCAGTCAGGTTCAGGCACGAAGTCTTCCAGCGATGGAAAACTGGGGATGACTCGGTATATCTGCGTGACAAATTCGCAAAATTCATCGTAGCTGTCGATACCTTTTGCTCGTGTGAACTGCTCAGAGTGCATCGAAAGGGCGACGCCAAGGGCAAGGTGATGCGTCACATGGGCTGAAATGTTCGGGAGCCATAGATGCGAGACCTCCAGTGAAAGAACGACGTCATATGGGTTGTATTGCGCATAAATGTTCTGAAGGTCCTCGCGGGCTTGCCGGAGGGCAATGTCCATGTCGTTTGTGAAATCGCATCGACCCAAGGCATGCAGGGGATTTATGCCCTGTTCACGGCGCTCACGCTTCATTCGAGACTTTTTCCCCATAGCTGCTCCCCGTTCTTCAAGTTTTGTGACTTGCCTGTCGAAGCACTTTCACAAGGTAGGGTGATATGCCCTAAGGTGATTCACCCGGCTCGACAAACTGTGCAGCTTCCGGCTTGATATCTGGATTTCGGGCAAGCGGGTAGATGTGACTTCGGTTGGAGTGGAACCAATGCGTCAGTTTAACGGCCGGGGCGACTATCGCTCTGTGTGTTGTGGTGGCCCCCGGCGCCTCTACGATAAGCGACTAAATGGACAATGGCGAGCTTTTCAATCATTCAAGTCGACGTCGATACCCGGATAGGATATCAAGCGAGGGCCCGTGCATGGCGGATGCTCCGTCCACTGTGTCAAGAAAATTTTCCATAAATAATTTTCAGCCCGAGCCACCACGCATAATGGGCTGACAAGGCAAAGCATGCTGTATCGTCCATGAGACCGTGCGCAAGCTGATTGCGAAGATTGGGTCCGAACTGACTACAGAAAAGGGCTTTAAGCTCAAATATCAGATCGTCACTGAATATATCGCGCATTTCTGGCATGTCAACCAGCGTACTCATCCCATTTTCCATCTCTATTCCGACCGCATCAAGGGTAGTGGTTTTGGCTCCTGCCTGCTTCAAGTGATATCGGATCATGTTTTCAATTTGAGGAACAAGAACATGCAGCGCTGCGACCATGTCACCTTCGAATCCATAGGATAGCGCCTTGCCATACAGGCGCGTCCTGTCCGGCGGAACAAGGGGAGATTGCTCCGCGACGAGAACGAAGTCCTGTTCACGCAGCTGCTGCTCCTCGCGTAGTACTTCGAGCGCCGGAAGGATGCAGCCGTGACTTACCAAATCGACTCGAATCCGATACTCGGCGGTCATTTGTTCGAAAATGGCGAGTTCATCCGGTCCCGCGTTCCGATCGAAGCCGGCAGCCGAAAGGCGTGCAACGACGCGCCCATCGGGCGATAGATAGGTACTGCCGAACAGATTGCCAAACAGGCTCTCGCTGCAGCGCTTTTCGGCGTTCGCGCGAAGCCTGGCGACGTTGCTTAGCGGGGACACCGCTGCGAATTTCGCGAGTGCATCCAAGCTCTCGAGCCCGCGTACGGCATCGCGCGATGCTTGAACGGTCTCTTCCAGGTTAACAGGCTTGCTCCGAATCGTTTGCATCTGGCCGATTGCTCTCTGCTGCGCCGCCGACATCGCGCCGTGGTACTGATCGATTAGTTCAGTAACACCGAAGTCAGCGCGATGAGCGTTGGGAATGCCTCGCAACTGGTGAATCGCTTTCTCATACTGCATCGACGCCACAATAAAGTTGGAAGGCTCGGCACCTATCTTCGCGGCTGCGTCGTCAGCGAATGCCTTTGCTGCCTTAATCTTGATCGCGCACGATGCCTGCACGTCCCCCTCTTTGACGAACCATCCATCGGCTCCGCTGTAGTACGCCGTAGTTCGATTGACATCACCCGTCTTGGCGAATGCGTCGGCGAGCTGCGTCAGATGTGTTGCAATCATAGTGCCATGCGACCTTCCCAACCCGTACTGCTCAAGGGCGTCGGCGATCCACAGCGCGAAAAAGCCGGCATTGTCGGATGCCCCGCGAAGTGCGTCGGTCAGCGACGTTTCAATCTCGGAAAGTCGCGAACCTGCGGCTGCCTTGAGGCGCATTGACAGGCTGATGGCGCGTTCCCATGAAAGGCGACCGTTGTTTATCCAGGTGTCCTCGTTGAGGGGAAGGTTTCGATACGCGTCGATTGCCTCAAGGGCGAACGTGAATCGCTTGCGAAACCGTATCCAGACCATATCAGCGAGGCGGGCACGGAGTTGGGACTCGTCGACTTCGGTCGTGAATGAGGCAAAGAAGTCGATGTCAGCGTCAGACAGGTCACGGAACGACGCTGACGATCGACCATCGGCGAGCACAAGCATCGGAACAAACGGATCGGTCGCGCTGGAAGGCGCCAGGGACATCGAGCAGGCGTGTGAAAGTAGCGACAGAACACGGGCTTTTCTGAAGTCCCCCGCTTCCTTTGCACGCTCAGATGCAACCGAAAACGCGTGCCAGAAAAGCGGCCAGCCATCGTCTTTGCATGCGTCGAGAATATCTTTCCATCCGGACTGACGGAAATCATCGATTGTCAGCGGCGCGTCAATTTCGGGCATTTCTCTTCTCTTGCGATAGCGGGTTGACGGAGGGGACATGCTATTGAACCTTACCGGAAATACGGACGCCGCCCACGGGCTTTTGTGCGGCGTGGCATCACCCGACGGAAAGCTTGCGATCGCTACCACGAGCAGGACGGGCGTTGCACTGACGAAAAAGCAAGCCTAAAACAAGATTGGCCGATATAGCGACGGCCTTTCCCGGTAAGCCCACAAGCATATGAAACCGCTCACAGACAAGCGTGCCGGATCAGCATCGCAGATATTGAATGGTGCGCAAAGGTCCCCTGTTGATGAGGTAAAGTGCCTGTTTGCACACGCGATGCTGGACCCTGCCGGTCCGAAGTCCATACCGACGGATTCAATCCACTCTTTCCGCTTGATGTGCGTTGCAGAGCTCACGACGGGGATATAGACAAGATGAACGAGCAACAGATCAATCTCAAAACAGTGTTCCAGCTTCGGATCGACGAAGCTGGTCGACCATTTCGTTATTACATCCCGGCGTACCAACGTGGGTACCGATGGGAGCCGAAGCAGGTCACGCAACTGCTTGAGGACATTTGGGAGTTTACAAAGCGCGCGAATCCCCAACCGGAGGAGTTTTACTGTCTGCAGCCGCTAGTTCTGAGGTTAAAGGAGGACGGTAGCTACGAGGTGGTAGATGGTCAGCAGCGTTTGACTACGCTTTTTCTGATTCTCCGGCATTTTAACGAACGTTTGGCTCCGCGTTTCCGGGAGACGTTGTATGAGCTGGAGTATGAGACTCGAACCGGGCTGGTCGGGTTTTTGGAGGCCCCGTCGGATGAGCAGGCGCAGAGCAACATTGACTTCTTCCATGTTAACGAAGCGGTCAAGATCATTGACGACTGGATAGAGGGAGATGAACACCGCAATGATGTGGACACGATTAAGGCGGCGTTGCTGAATCAAGCTAAAGTGATATGGTTTCAGCTTGCTGTGGACGAAGACCCAGTCGATGCCTTTACGCGATTGAACGTAGGGAAGATCGCGCTAACCAATGGCGAGCTGATTCGGGCACTGTTTCTGAAAGGATCCAAAAATAGCCTTGCTCAGTTGTCGCAAGTGCGGATAGCGCATGAATGGGATCAGATTGAGAAATCTCTTCAGGACGATGACTTATGGTGCTTTGTGAGCAACGAAGTCAACAAGCGCGGCAATAGGATTGGATTTCTTTTTGATTTGATTGCCCGCGAGGGCGGCATGGAAAGAAGCTCAGACACGTACGCCACCTTCTACCATTTCAGCGCGAAGCTCAACGAAAAGAGTGCTGATCCGGAGGCCGAGTGGCTTGCTGTCAAAGGCGCATTCATGCAGCTTGAAGAGTGGTTCAAAGACCGGCGACTATATCACCTGGTGGGTTTTCTCATTTGGGATGGTGTCGACATCAAGGAACTGCGTAAGCTCGCCAAGGAAAAAACAAAGCGGCAGTTCAAAGAATCGCTGCGGGCCGAAATTTTCGAACGCGCGATGAAGCCACTTAAACGGGAGGCATTGTACGCAGACGGACTACGAGATGTGATCGACGAACGCATGCGGCTTTTCGAGTATCCAGGAAACCGGGCGCAGATCAAGGCCATCCTGCTACTGTTTAATCTGGCTAGCCTGCTCCTGAACCCGGTGTCGAACCTGCGTTTCCAGTTTGAAGGTTTCAAAACAGAAGAGTGGGACATAGAGCACATTCGCTCGGTGGCGGACGCGCGGCTCGACTCGCTCAAGGATCAACGCGAATGGCTCATGCATTGCCTTCGCTACCTTCAACTTTCTTCCAACGCGTCTGATTTACAAACGGAGATTGAGGACTTCATCAAGCTGCCGCCGGCTGACGCGAGCATCACACGGTTCGAAGCGCTCTATGGGCATGTTGTCAAGCATTTTGGCGAGTTGGACGAGGAAGAGCCTGATCACAGTATCGCCAATCTGGTGTTGCTTGACGCCAATACGAACCGCAGCTACAAGAACGCCGTGTTCGCCGTCAAGCGGCAGCGGGTGCTTGACCTGGACCGAGATGGCATCTTTGTGCCTCTTTCTACACGCAACGTCTTCCTGAAGTGTTACAAGCCGTACGTCGAACACACGATGTTCTGGACGAAGGATGACCGTGATGGATACCAGGCGGCTATTGTCGACACGCTTCATAACCTCTTCCGGGGAGAGTGGGTTCATGAATGATCTGAATAACGCAATCAGTTTCGTTGACCTGATACGAATCTGCTCCAAAATTGAGATCCCGCAGATTCAACGCGATTACGCTCAGGGTCGTGACACAGAGAATGAAGTTCGCAGAGAGTTTCTTGGTACTTTGCATGGTGCTTTGCAACCAGGCGAGGCAAATGTCGGAAGGCCGGTGAACCTGGATTTCATATACGGCAGTATGGAAGGGGGTGATGCCGGAAGCTACTTCCTGCCGCTTGACGGGCAACAGCGACTCACGACGCTTTTTCTGCTCCATTGGTACCTCGGATGGCGCGACGCCCAGCTTCGGGATTTTCAGTCCCGCTTGCGGGATGGCCGCCATTCGCGCTTTGGCTACAAGGTGCGTCCGAGCAGTGCTGAGTTTTTCGATAATCTTGTCGCGTACGTACCGGGCGCGAGTTCGACCGATGTAGCGTCTGTGAGAAAGCTGATAGAGGATCAATCCTGGTTCTTCCTGAATTGGCGCCTTGACCCGACGATCCAGTCCGCTCTGACAATGCTGGATGCGATTCACGAACGGTTCAAAGGTAGCGAAGGCTTCTATGCTCGACTCACAGACGACGAAAGGCCAGCCATCACGTTCCGGTTGCTACAGCTTGAGAATTTCGGTCTGTCGGACGACCTCTATATCAAGATGAACGCACGAGGAAAGCCGCTAACCGCATTTGAAACGTTCAAAGCACGGTTCGAAGAGGATCTGAAGTCGCTGTTCCCGGACGAGCAACGCCAACTTGGAGGGAAGTCCTGGAGCGTGAGGGATTTTTTTGCTCTGCGCATGGACACACAATGGACGGATCTGTTCTGGAATTACCGAACGTCCGCAAGTAAGGTTTTTGATACAGAAGCGATGAACCTTTTCTGGACGTTAGCGCGCATCAGCCTGGATCCTCAGAGTGCAAGCTTCCTGAACGACACCTTTTTGCTACAGAGCAGGCGCGGCGCCATCACCTATTCGGCTCTGCGAGATGGCGGGTGGTTAACGCGGGATTTTGCTGAAAACTGGATGGCTCTGCTGGAGACCTGGAGCGGAGGGGTTGGCAAGCTTCGGGCCCAGCAGGGAAATCACCGTTACTTCGATGAAGACGCTATCTTCCAGAAGATAATCAAGTCTGCCACGGCGTTGAACTATGCGGAAACGTTGCAGCTAACTGCGTTTGTACTGTATCTGCGAATGTGGGGAAATGAAGGGCGGCCTGAGTTACTGCAAGACTGGATGCGAGTGGTATCGAATCTTGCGTGGAACACAAGTTATGACCACATGGAGGTGTTCCAGCGATGTATGGCGGGTTTGCGAAAACTACTCCCAGAGAGTCAGCGCATCCTTTCTCATCTTGCAGAAATGGAAGCGGTGCCCTTGGGCTTTAGTCCTCAGCAAGTTCAGGAAGAGGTGCTGAAAGCGCGGCTGCTTCTCGCTGATCCTCGCTGGCGGGCGCAGATTGAATTGGCGGAGGAGCATGGTTACTTCCAGGGGCAAGTCGACTTTCTCCTAGACTTCGCCGGCGTACGTCAAAGGGTAGAGGAATCGCCGGTTTCACAATGGTCAGAACAGGCGCATGCCGACAGGTTGGCATTATTTGCCAGCTATCTTGTGAAAGCGGAATCAACGTTTGACGAAGCCGGACTAGTTGAGCCAAATGGCGCATCTTCCCGTTCCTACCTTTGGCAGAGAGCGTTGCTGTCGGTAGGGGATTACCTGATGCCGCTGTCAAGCAACCATTCTTTCGGTGTTAACGTTGCAGACGAGGGCGATAGCTGGAAGCGGTTCCTTCGCGGCGGTGGAATTGAAGCGACGAAGCGTCGCACATACCTGAAGACGTTGTGGGACAGGATCGACGTTTCGGCGCCAATTTCGGCACAATTGCAAATCATCATTGATGAGACCAGGAACCTGGAGCCATGGCGTCAGGGCTTTGTGGGATATCCCCGGGCTATCGATTACTGCGAACAACGCAAGATACGCAGGAGTCAAGAGGGGCAAATTTATCTTCTGAAGCGCACCAAGATGAACGGTACGCATGCCGAATTTTTCACTTTCATGTTGTTTGAAGATCTGAAGACGGCGTTGATGCGGGACAAGTTGGCTCCGATTGTGCTCGATTCGTACCGCGCGGTGTCGGAATCACTGCTCGAACCGCGCGTTCTGCTTTATGTGGTCGTCGAAGAAGTTCGTACGGGTATATCGATTGAGCGAGATAACGGGCGATTCACAATCAGGGTCCAACGCAGTCCGCTCGCACAAAGGCCCGCCATCGAAGAGAAGCTCAAACTGCAGATGCATTTTGAGGCACGGGCGGAGGAACTTATGGTTCACTGCGGCGCTGATTCCGTGACGGACATAATGTCACAGCTTTCACAGATATTTCGATTGGCCTGAGCATAATCGAATAAGTTAAGACGTTGAGGTGTGCCCGGGTGCTTCGAAGGAAAGCGGCCGCCGCCCATCTCACCGCTGGGTGGACGTGTCGCATTGCCTTTTCGCACTGACACAAGAGTCTGGCGACTCGAAGCGCAGAGCAGTCGGGTTCTTGCTTCAGAAGTGGCGTGGGCCGGTTCTGCAGCGTTAGCTACGAGGTTGACAGATTCTCAATGTCGCGAAAGGCCTCGCAATCGAGTTATTTTCTTCATACAGTTCGCGTACGTTCTGGCGCTGACTTCTCCTGCATATCGATTTGATTCGAGCAAACACTAAGCAAACGTTTCCCTGTTTCGGCTTCCCTTAAGGACATAACGTAAGCGCCTCGCTTGGACCGTTCGGGTTTTTCTGGACGACGCGATGTGAAGCGGGACATGCTATCTCCTTTGGGTATTTTGCGTTACCCGGTAACGAATTCAGACATATCGTTACCGGGTAACAACGACGAGGAGAAACCGATGGCGCAAACAACAGCGGAGCGGCAGGCCGCCTTCCGGGCAAGGCGGGCGACAGCTGGAAACGATGGCAACGGGGAGCGGCGGCTTGATATGTGGGTGACCACTGAAGCCGATCTCGCGCTCGCACGGCTGGCACGCCGTTACTCGGTAACGAAGCGTGAGATGCTGGAGCGGCTGGTAGTGCGGGCGGACGCGGCTATCGTGCGCAGGCTCGATCCGGACTCCGCAGAATGGGATACCTACTTCCAGGTTCGACGGTAGCCCTTCAGCGTTACCGGGTAACGGACCGCTGTCCCAGGTGCAGTCGGCTACTGGCTCAGCGCGTGTGAGCCGTTCCGGGCGATCGGGGCGTGCTGTCCACCGCTGTTGTTCAACCGGTCGGAACCGCAGGTTGGGGCGGATTTTGCAGGTGTGCGGCAACGCGCCAGGGCAGCAATTCGTCGACGCGGTTGATCGGGTGATCGGCGATGCAGGTCAGCACATGGCACAGGTAAGCACGCGGATCGACGCCATTGAGTTTGCACGTGGCGATCAGCGAGTACATCGCCGCTGCCCGCTCACCGCCGCTGTCAGAGCCGGCGAACATGAAGTTTTTTCTGCAATGCAATTATGTGCATTGTCGGAATAATGCGCAGTTGCAAATTATGCGGAGTTACTCATTGTCGAAGAGTGCCATGCGAGTCGCCGACGCGATCCGCAGGGATTCGCGGTTCGGCGAGCTACGCATAATTACAGCGACTCAAGGAACTGGAGGATGCGGTCCGGTGGTCGATAGCGACGGTTCTTCACTTCCGGTGGCTGAATCCTGCTCAGCGCTCGCTGCTTCATCGTCAGATCGGCTTCCATATAGCAGTGTGTTGTCGATGGGCTTTCGTGTCCCAGCCACAAGGCGATGACCGAGAGGTCGACGCCTGATTGAAGTAGATGCATGGCAGTCGCGTGACGAACCAGGTGCGGAGAAACACGCCGTTTGGCGAGTTGCGGACATTGGTCCTTCGCGCGCGTTACGGCAATTCTCATTCGATCGGCGACATTGGAGCGTGTCATCGCGTTTCCCGATCGATTTGGAAAGAGCCTCTGACTTGATGCATCCTGGATCTGCGGCAACCACCCCTTGATGAGCCTGGCCGTGGATCGCCATAAAGGCACCGTTCGTTCCTTGCGTCCTTTGCCAAGAATATGAACGAAGGGTGATGTACCCAGCACGACATCACTGACGCGTAGTGCCAGCATCTCCGAGACGCGCGCCCCCGTGTTATACATCGTTGCCAGCAGAACCCTGTCGCGTTGACCCGACCAGGTGTCCGGGTCAGGCGCCGTCAACAGTTGCTGAATCTCTTCGCGTGACAGGAATCCGACCATAGGTTTATCGCACCGCTTCATCGGCACGGAGAGTGCGCGCTGTATAACGGCCAACGACGCGACGTCACGGTGTGCCGCGTACTTCAAGAACGAGCGCAACGCTGCGAGTCGAACGTTGCGGGTCCGCGTGCTGTTGCGCCGCTCAACCTCGAGATGCCGCAGAAACGCCAAGATCAGCGGCGCATCCATGTCCGACAGCTTCAGATCAGTTGGGCACCTGGCAAGGCGATCCGATGCGAACTGAAGAAACAGACGAAACGAATCGCGGTAGCTCGATATCGTCTCCGGGCTCACCGCACGTTGCTGCATCAACCGTTCGACGAAGAAGTCCTGCAGGAGCGTCGCGAAGGAAGGAACTAGGCAGGCTTTAGTCATGACGTACCCCTTCGGCAAAGCACGCAAATTTCCGGCTCACGATTTCCATGAGATCGGGAACCGCAGTCAGATACCAGTAGGTATCGCTCGGCTTCACGTGCCCCAGATATGTCGACAGCGCAATCATCCGGTTGTCGACGTTCACGCCGTCCTGATACCACTTGAGGATGCACCGGCACACGAACGTGTGGCGAAGATCATGGATTCGAGGCAACGCGTGGTCACCCCGAGAAGTCCACGCGAGTTGCTCGCGAAGCCGACCGAACACCCAGTGCACCGTTCGGGCCTGCAACTTCCTGCCATCAAGATTCACAAAGAACGAATCGCACGGCTCTGCGGCGACGACCAGCGCACGGCGAGCAGCGTAACGCTTCATGGCCAGAGTTACGGTAGGATGCATCGGAATAAGGCGCGACTTGTGAAACTTCGTCTCGCGCACCGTGAGCGTGCCCTCAGCAAGATTCACGTCGTCTCGAGAGAGATTGATGGCTTCCGAGATACGCAAGCCGGTTGCCGCAATCAAACCAAACAGCGCTTCATATGTAAGCGGTATGATCGAACCGACGGGTAACATCGCCGCCGACGCCGTGAGGAGTTCGCCGAGTTCCTGCTCCGTGTAGATGTGCGGCGCCAGACGACGATGGGCCCGCCCGCACAAGTCGCGTCGCGGAACAACCGTATCGGGATAGAACTGCCTGAGGTACTTCGCGAAGGGGCGCACTACCTCGATCCGACGCGCCCAGGTAATGGACCTTTGGCTCGGTGTCGAGTGTGCCCAAGCAAGGGCCAGACTTTCGGTGATCGGACCGCGATCGTGCGCCGTATCCGCGAAGCGGGCGAAGTTCATCAGCACCTGCCCCGAGATCGCAAGGTCGAAGCCGAGACAGCGTCGCTCTGCGAGATACGTTTCCACCAGCGATACCATTGTGTGTGCCGATTTGACGGGACGCTTCATGATTTGCTCCCCGGCCAGGGAAGCGCCACGGCCTCCAGGCTTCGCAGGTCGATCTTCGTGTAGATCGCGGTGGTGTCGATGCTCTGATGGTGCAATACGTCAGCCACTTCCTTCAACGACGAGCCGGAACGAAGCAGCCGTCGGGCCACGCTGTGCCTCAGAAGATGGGTTCCAGATTGTTCAGTCCAGCCGCAGCGAACATATGCGGCATGCACGGCCTGATGGACGCGCCCGGTTCCCAACGGAACGTCGGCGGGTGCGTAATGCCGGACAAAGACAGCACGGGAGGTCGTCGTCTTCCTTCGGGCTAACCGGATATAGTCGGCGATCGCACGACCTGTTGGCTCGGGCAACGGAATGACGTAGCCCCGTCGCGATTTGGTGCGACGGATTTGCAGCGTGCCTTCGCGCCAGTTTAAATCGTCGAGTTGGATTTGCACGACTTCCGCAGCCCGCAACCCAAGATCAGCCAGACAGCGCGCCACTGCGTAATCACGTAAGCTGGACGCAGTCGCGCGATCGAAGGAGTTCAGGAACTGCTCAATCGCTGCATCCGAAAGCGTTTCAGGCAGCGCCGCCAACCTCCATCCAGCCACGTTCGGTACTGCCGCGATCAGCTCTTCGACCTGGTCGTTATATTGCATGGTCCTGAATCGCAGATAACTGCGCAACGTCACGCCCGCTACGTGAGCGGCTCCAGCATTGCACCCGTCAGGGTAGCGCGTAACGAAACGACGGATATCCCGAATCGTTAGCTGCTCCATGTCGATGTGTTTGCGACCAAAGCGCTGACGCAAGAAATCGCGAATGATTCGACCACGCTGATATCGCGTGCATTCGGCTAGGCCGCAAACGTCCTTGAGGTGGTCAGTAAAGCGACACACCTCCTGTTGCACCGAATCCGGTTCTGCCTGCAGAAACCGAGGGACACCGCACGCGCCCAACACGACCAGCAAATGCCGAAGTGCAGCACTCACGTCTGTCCGACACCTCGGAATCGGATCTGGGCAGGTACATCGCCGCAAATGGTCGTTCACGAACCTGCAGACAAGTCGATCGTCGACACTTGCTACGGCTATACGGTGCGTTGTAAGCCAATACGCAAAGTGCGCGGCGCACCTCACGTAGCGGTTGACGGTGCCGGCCGCGTAGCCGGTATCAACGAGATATTCGCAGTAGCGCTCTGCGAAAGGAGAAAGGACGCTGCGCCACAACCACGCCTGAGGCTGCGGTCGAAGAGGAACCAAGCCGATCATGATGATTCTCCTGAATGGGTAACAACCCAAACAGGAAAGCATCTTTTTTATGTGCAGTTTGCTGCAAGCCACAGATCCCTGCAAGGCGCGTCGCACTGGCGCTCGTGACGAGCCGTACGATGCAAACTCCGCATAATTTGCGGCTGCGCATTATTTCGTCCCAGTGAGACACAGCGCAGCGCGTTCTCCGCGATGTTGTTGTCTATCTCCACCGTGCCATCGTCGCAGTACAGCGTCAGCGCGAGCCATTGATTGAGCGAGTAGTTGATGGCCTTGGCCGTATCCGACTTCGTTGACAGCATCTGGAGCTTTGCCCTGAGCCATGCACCGTAGGTTTCAAGCAGCGGTTTGGCCTTCTCCTGCCGCACACGCAGCCGCTCGGCAGGCGGCTTGCCGCGGATACTGGCTTCGATGCCGTAGAGCTCGCCAATATAGTCGAGCGCCTTTTGCGTGGTTTCAGACGGCGTGCGCACGTGAATGTCGTACAGCTTTCTCCTCGCGTGCGCCCAGCATGCTGCCTCGCGCATCGAGCCGTCCCGGAACAGCTCGTTGAAGCCCGAATACGCGTCTGCCTGCAGGATCCCGCTGAAGCCGGTCAGATGGCGCTGGGGATGGACGCCTTGCCGGTTGGGCGAGTACGCAAACCAGACGGCGGCTGGTTCCTTCGAACCGGACCGACGGTCATCACGCACATAGACCCACAGCCGGCCTGTCTTTGTCTTCTTGTTGCCCGGCGCGAGCACAGGGATCGGCGTGTCGTCCGCATGGATCTTGAGGCCGCCCATCGCGTAGCGGCGCAGCGCTTTCACCAGCGGATCGACGAGCGCCTCGCACTGACCAACCCAGCGGCCCATGCTCGCCGGGTCCAGTTTGACGTTTTCGCGTGCAGCGATCTCCGACTGCCGGTAAAGCGGCTGGTGATCGGCATACTTGGCCACAAAGATCTCGGCAAGCAGGCTTGGGTGCGCGATGCCGCGCTGAATCGGCAGGCTCGGTGCCGGCGGCTGAACGATGCGACCGCAGCAGGCGCAGATCTTCTTGCGCCGGATGGTGCGGATGACCTTGAACGCTGCCGCGATGCGGCCGAGCTGCTCGGAGACGTCCTCGCCCAGCGCTTGCATCTGGCCGCCGCATTCGGCGCAGGTTGGCTCCGGCTCGAGCACGTGCTCCTCACGCGGCAGGTGGTCCGGGAGCGCCTCGCGCGAAGCACGTTCGGGCGCGTCGGACCTGCTCCTGCCGCCGGCCTGTGCTTCGCGCGTTTCGGCTGCGCCACGGCTGCCGGTCAGATCATCCAGTCGGGTCTCAAGTTCCGCAATTTGCCGGTCCAGTTTCTCGGACTTGCGGCCGAACTGCATGCGCTTGAGCTTGTCGATCTGTGCCTTGAGCCGTTCGATTTCCAGATCGCGCTCGGCCAGGGACGCCCGCGCCTCGAGCAACAAGGCCTTGAGTGCATCGATGTCATCAGGAAGGTCGCTGGCATCAGACATGCCACGCAGTTTACGCAGGTGTTGCGCGGTTTACAACATCGACAGTGGCTCGGCGGTACGGCGTGGCTGCCGCCAGTCGATGCCCTCAAGCAGCATCGACAGCTGGGCCTGGGTCAGATGGATCTTGCCGCTATCGGCCTGCGGCCAGACAAAGCGGCCACGCTCGAGCCGCTTTGCAAGCAGCCATAGCCCGTCGCTGGTAGCCCAAAGAATTTTTATCAGATCACCTCGACGGCCGCGGAAGATGAACACGTGACCGCCCAGCGGATTCTCCTGAAGCGCCGTCTGTACCTTGGCGGCCAGGCCCTGGAACCCGGAACGCATGTCGGTCACCCCCGCGGCAATCCAGATGCGTGTGCCCGCCGGCAGACCGATCATCGCGACAGCTCGCGAATCAGCAGCCGCAGTGTCTCCGGCGAGACCTCGCCGCGAATGCGCAGGCGTGCACGCTCGAACTCCACCTCGCAGACACTCTCCAGCGGCTCAGTTGTAGTGACCGTTGGCGGCGGCGCCTGTACAGACGTACCGTCGATGATGTTCACCGGCAATAACGGCGGAATCTCGCACTCCGCCTGCTCGGACAGCGTCGGCAGACCGTACGCTCCCTCGAGATACGCTCGCCGCCACTTGAAGAGCAGGTTCGCGTTGACATCATTGCCGCGCGCGATCAGGGCAACCGATGCACCCGGCTCAAAGGATTGCTCGACCAGGTGCCTCTTGAACTCGAGCGAGAAATTCGGCCGCTTGGTGCGTGCGCTTGATGTTTTGTCCACGTTGGTGCCCACAATAATTTGGTGGACACCAAATTACCCAAAGCATCGACCAGTCGTCCAGAATGGCCCTCGCGAGTTGCTTACGACATAACGTTGCCTGCCGATAGATGTATTGTTGGAAGGACTCGACCGGGCGTCCGATCAGGTGAAAGAGCCTGCGAGCTGTCCGACCGGGCTAAGTTGATTTAGGGTGGTAATCGCGGGAGTGGGGGCAATGAAGATGAGTGGCATGACTATGAGAACCAAGCTCACTTTGGGCTAAAATCGCCGTGCAAGACTGCGGTGTGTTCGCACGGGTTTTCGTTCCTCCCGCCGGCGGTATCGTCGGGACCGGGGACGCCCTGTCGGGTATGCGTGATCTGATGGTGTACGGCGTCGACGGGAAAGCGAAGCAGTCCGGTTTGCTTGATCATCGACTTGCGCATGTCTACCTTCACACACTGACAAACGGCGTGCTCGTTGCAGGAGATAACTCGAAGATGAGCATTCTGGAAAAACTTGTTCGCCTGGCGCTGGAAAACTAAAAACTTCCCGATAGGGTTGGCGCCCGCAGGCAACTCAATATTTCGCCTATGCAGATATCACAGCCGGTGCGCCGAAACAAAGCTCGCAAAAAGGCTTGGCATCGTGCGATTTTCACGGTGGATTCAACCTACCAAAGATAACATATGGCGCGCGTATTTCCAGCGAGCTAAAATCTTGACACGATCGGTAATCAAATCGACGAGGGTACGTGTGGCAAAACTAAAAGATTGGTGCGACGCCATTGATGAGACGGTGAACGGCCACAACATGCGGATGCTGAAAGCGCAGGCCGCAAAGATCAACGACGGAATTGACGCTGTCGCGCTCGACGTTCCAGACCACTACGCAGCAAACGCTAGGATTGTGCGGCTGATTCGATTGCTCGGTAAAGACAAAGCAGCTGAGTATCTGGAAGAGAAACTTCCGACCGGCAAAAGCATCCGATCCGGAGATCTGGGTGAAATGCTGGGCGCGGCTTACGTTGCGGAGTACACAGGATACAGCTCGGGAGTGAATCGGTTGCGATGGAAGGACCATCGTGAGATGGCGATGCGCGGTGACGATCTTCTTGCTGTTCAGCCCGATCCCAAACTCAAGATTATATTTTTGAAAGGAGAGGTCAAGAGTAGCGTGTCGCTGTCATCCGGCACGGTAACAGCAGCACGCAAGGCCCTTTCGAGTCAGAACAACCGCCCGTCTCCGCACGCACTTTCGTTTATTTCGGACCGTTTGCATGAGGTGGGAAATCATACCTTAGGGGATTTGATTGACTTGGCTCAATGGCGCGACGGGATCAAGATTGCTCAGGTAACGCACCTACTTTTCACCTTCAGTGGCAACGATCCTAGAGGAATTCTGAGGAAGGATCTGAATGGATATGCTGGCAAGGTTGCACAAATCGTTGTTGGAGTGTACGTGCCAAAGCATCAAGACTTTATCAAGGCTGTCTACGCAAAGGTTGTGATCAATGGCGTTTAGCAACGGTGAGATTGAGGCCGCAATTCGTGAAGCTGTTGCACCGGGTTTTCGCGAGAACATGCTTGCGCGTGGTCAGGCGCGGTCGATGATTTGGGCTGAGGGCGTCTTGCCGGAGGGTGCTCCTCAATTCTCGCGTGTCCTGACGTACGACCTGATGTCGTATGGATACTCCTTGCTTACACATGCGCTTCGCTTGCTGGAAGGCAATGGAGATATCGAGCTTGCGCGAACGGCTCTGGAGCACGCTGCGAGTGCGATTGAAGCCGTAGTTGTGGATGGAAAAAAGAATAGAAGCCAAGACTTTCATCGTCTGATTGCGGCTGCAGCCTATCATATTGGGCAGTTCTCCGCTCGTGCATATTCCCTTATTCACGTGGGCCTGCATGAGGCGAATTTGACAGAGGCTGAAACGTGTCTGGCGTTGTTAATGCTGCGCGACGTGGACGGTCTGGATGCACAGATCAGGGAGTGGAAACTGCCGGGTCGGGGCACAGACGCAGCCCTCGTCGGGATTCTCCAGGACATTTTGCCCAGCGACGAGGCAGACGACTTACCGGGCGACGACTCCGACAGTGGTGGCAACGGCCCCGACGGTGACAGAAATGTTCTCGACGTAGTTGTTGTCGCGTTGACCGACAGCTATATGTCCGCTGTTGGCATGGCAATGCTCGGCTTCGAACGAGGAGAATCGGAACTGGTTGATGAAGCGCTAGGCAAGCTTCGGGACGGGCTCGGTGTCTGTGCAGAGCTAAACCTGGTGTCGCAGTGGTGGTGCTTTCGATTGACGATTTACCTATTGGGCGATTTGTGGGCGTCGAGTTTTCATCGTCGGTTGCCTCCGCCGGTCGACGATGTGGTTTTACCTCAATGGAACCGTCTTCGTTCGATCTTTATCGCGTCGCTGTATCGGCGGTCCAAAGCAGAGATTGAACTCTGGCCGTCTCAGTTCGGAGCTGCGGAAAAAGCATTGGATCTGGCTGATAATTTGGTTGTCTCACTGCCGACCAGTGCTGGCAAGACGCGGATTGCGGAACTGTGTATTCTGGCATGCTTGTCAACTGGGCGGCGCGTAGTGTTCGTTACTCCACTGCGTGCGCTTTCTGCGCAAACAGAGGTCAGTCTCTCTCAAACGTTTTTGCCGCTCGGGAAGACGGTGTCAAGTCTTTACGGAAGTATTGGCGCGAGTGATGTCGACGGAGATACCCTCCGCGAACGTGACATTATCGTGGCTACTCCGGAGAAGCTGGATTTCGCGCTTCGTAACGACCCGACGCTCCTTGACGATGTTGGCCTTGTCGTTCTTGACGAAGGGCACATGATTGGGCTTGATGAGCGCGAGGTGCGATACGAAGTTCAGATTCAGCGGCTGCTGAAGCGGGGTGATGCAGCGGATAGACGTATCGTGTGTCTGTCTGCAGTATTGCCGAGCGGTTCCGAGCTTGACGATTTCGTCGCCTGGCTTACTCAGGACGGGACTGATGGGCTCATAAAGAGCGATTGGCGGCCCACTCGCCTTCGGTTCGGAGAAGTGCAATGGAAGGGAGCTCACGGGCAGTTGAATATACAAGTGGGTGACGAGACGCCGTTCGTTCCACGATTCGTAGCAGCAACTGTTCCTCCGAAACTGAATCGCAAGGAGCCAGTTCCGCGTACGCAGCGCGAGTTGTGTTTGGCGACGGCGTGGCGCCTGATGGACGAAGGTCAGTCGGTTCTTATTTTCTGCCCTGAGCGCCGGTCTGTCGAACCATTTGCGACGGTGATTGTTGATTTGGCAAAGCGCGGTGTCCTTGCACCCGTTCTGGCGGGTTCGGAGAATGAGTTGGCAGCAGCCCTGGCAATCGGCTCCGAATGGTTCGGGGACGACCATGTGTTGCTTAAATGTTTAAAGCTCGGGGTAGCGATTCACCATGGCGCCCTGCCGACCCCGTACCGCAAGGAAATCGAACGGTTGCTTCGGAAAGGAGTGCTGCGACTGACGGTTTCATCACCGACTCTCGCACAGGGTTTAAATCTGGCTGCATCCACTCTTGTCATGTTTGGTCTCGATCGTAATGGCGAACTGATAAAAAGCTCGGAGTTTCGAAACATCATTGGGCGAGCCGGTCGTGCGTATGTCGATCTTGAGGGGCTGATTCTGTACCCAATGTTTGATAGGCATCAGGAGCGTGGCGAAAAGTGGAAGGAGTTGACTGAAAATTTGGCGGGACGTGAGATGGAGAGCGGACTTCTTCGCCTTTTGATGACGCTCTTGACGCGAATTTCCAAAAAGCTCAAGACGAAATCGGTGGCCACAATCTCAGAGTACGTTCTTAACAACGTAGGCGCATGGACATTTCCTGAGGTCCAGAACGAAAAACTTCGAATCACTGCATCGGAGCAACAGAACTGGAGCAAGTATCTGACCAGTCTGGACACGGCGATTCTAAGCATGCTTGGAGAGGGTGAAGTAGATGAAGCGGAGATTGAGGCGAAGCTGGATGACGTGCTGGCCGCATCGCTCTTTGTTCGACGCATGACCCATCGGAAGGAGAGCGTGCGCAATCTTCTGAAAACGACGCTTGCCCTGCGGGCCAAATATATATGGAACAGGACGACTTCGACACAACGACGAGGTTACTTTTTGGCTGGCCTCGGATTCGACACGGGTCAGCAGCTTGACGCACATGCACCCCGGCTCGAGGAGTATCTCGCGACAGCAAATCGGGCAATTCGGGACGGTAACGGCGTGCAGGCGAAAGCGTCAATTACACAGTTTGCCGAGATAGTGTTTGAAGTCACACCATTTATTCCGTCAGATCTGCCTGAGAACTGGAGGGAAGTGTTGGATACATGGCTGGACGGAATGCCGGTTGCGGAAGTCGCGGCAAACAACGAGTCCGAGGTCTTGCAGTTCATTGAGGGCGGATTAGTTTATCGACTACCGTGGGCAATGGAGGCAGTTCGAGTTCGCACGCTCGCGCATGAAGACCCTTTGCAGGTAAATGTCCATGCTGAAGATATCGGCCTAGGCTATGCGGTCGCTGCGGTCGAAACGGGCACCCTCAGCCGCTCGGCTGCGCTGCTGATGCGTACAGGATTCAGTTCGCGAATTGCGGCGATCAAGGCAGTGAATGACACCGGGGCCGATTTCATCGCAGTTGGGAAGATGCGAGCCTGGTTGAAGTCAGCCAAGGTTAAAGAGTGCGAGGAAGACAACGCTTGGCCTAGCCCGGAGAGTCGGCAGCTCTGGGACGATTTCAGGTTGTCGATGGTTCCGGCGGCTCAGCGGGAATGGGATACTTCGGGTTCAGTCGCCCGGGTTCAGTGGGACGATGAGATTGGTCCCTTAACGGGAACTCCTTTGAGAGTAGCGCGGAGCGACACGGGTGATGACGTCATTGCTACAGCGGACTACGAACCGGTGGGGACGTTGGAACGACCGGTCAACCCTGACCGTCGGGGACTTCTGAAAGTAACGGTGGGTCGCAAGGCCAACACGGTCCGAATGGAATACCTCGGTCCAGACGATCTTTATGCAGAGTAGCGGGTACAACATTGTCTCGCTAGAGCGGGATTCTGCTTTAATCTCCGGCAGTCGGCATTGCCGCTGCCAGAACACATTTTTCTCTTCATGAGTGATTCTCTTTCAGACATTGAAGCTCTGTACCTTCGATGCAGAGCAGATCGGGCGCGCGAATATGTTGCGGAGGCCGTCCAGTGCTATCGTGCTGGCGCCTATCGGTCAGCCATTGTAAATACTTGGATTGCGGTAGTTTTTGACCTTGTTGACAAGATCCGTGAACTCTCGCTGGCGGGCGACCCGATCGCACGGCAACTTAACACGCAATACGAAGCGTACATAGCCCAAATCAACTCCGGAAATGAGCAAGGAGTTAAAAACGCACTCGAATTTGAGAGAACGATATTGACGGTGTGTCGAGATCGGCTTCAGTTTTTTGATCACCAACAAATGCGAGATCTGGATCGGTTGAGAGAAGATCGGCATCAGTGCGCGCATCCCTCTTTTCAACGCGCCGGCGAACCGTATCGGCCAACCGCCGAGCATGCGCGCTTGCATCTTCGGACAGCTGTGGACCACGTTTTATCTCGACCACCGGTCCAGGGGCGCTCAGCGATCGTGGAGGTCCTATCGACAATCGCGTCGGAGTATTTTCCTAGGAATCGTACACAGGCCACGACCGCGCTACGTAGTACGCCGGTGGCCGCTGCCACAGAAGCACTGACTCGAGGAGTTATCGACGCACTCATTTTTGGCTTCTCTGACGCAACCAGTCCGGTTCAAGGCAAAATTCAGGTAGCGTTCGCGCTCGGAGCGCTGCTTGACCTGCAACGGCCCGTTGCGGAGCCCCGCATAGCCCTCCAGCTCAGCAAGCTTGTGCGAGATATTCACGACGAGGGACTGTCTTCAGTCGCTGCATTGGTGGGGTCGACGTCGGAGGCGCTCAATCTGATTGATCAGCCCGCGATAATTCGCCTCACCGAGTTTGTTAGAGCCGCACCGGCCGGCGACGTTATCAAGGCAATAGACCTGCTATCGACACATCCAGCGGTGAACCCTGTCGCCCAGGAACGAATGCTCACAATTGGGTTCGAACAGTTAGCTGATGGGGTAGCGCTTTACGGATTGCGCAATCTGGCGAAGGCGCCCGCACTTACGATGTTGTCTGAAGCAGGTAATTGGAATCGCGTAAACGAAATAATTGGGCGCTTGATAATGCCACTTTTTGATTTGCTCGAAAGAGGTGACATTGAACGAATTATACGGATGCCGCGAGAGACGAGAGCAGATCTTCCAGGCGCTTCTGGTTATGCGCGTCTCATCGAGCAGGTAAGACGGCGGCCGGAACTCATTCCAAGGGATGAAGTGGATGCGCTCTTGAGAGCGAACCATGCCGAATATTTGATAGTCGACGCGCAATAGGTGTCCGGCAGTGCCGGCTGGGGCGTTCTGGACGGCATTTGTAGCCGACGACCGCGCTCGTGGCTTCCTTCGAGCCGATTGCACGCAGGTTCAACAGGAAACCGCTGTCCCGTCGCGTATGCGCTAATTGGGCAAGCACTACGCCTGCTAGACTCTCGATACGGCACCCGGATTTGGTACTGCAGTGAGGCGGCTGTAATGGCAGGCGTGCGGGCCGCGTGCTTTCGTGGCGACTGAGCGGACAAGCTCGCCTAGAAATTCATCCGCGCGGGTGCGCACGCATCCCCTCTCAGGGGCTTCTGTCCGGAGCATTGACCACATTCCAGAACGCGGACGGAATGGCTGCGCAGGCGTGGAACGCGGGGTTTTCGGCGGCTTGAGTCCGTCGTCGGTGCCCGACGGGGAAGACCGGAAGCCGGCAGGCCGCACGCGGCGTACCGGGCTGGACGGCCTTTCCTATCCCAATCGCGCCTGCAAACTACAAGGAGAAAAAACCGGGTAAAGAAGTGCCTTTCACCTTCGTGGTAGCGAAGTCAATCTCCGGGTGCCTGTGCTGCGTTCTCCCACCAAATCCCCAAGTACAACCAGTTCAGGCCTTCCGAATTGGAAGTATTTCATACATTCAAGGAATTGTCCGTTCTTCAGGACAAAGTCGTTGAGATAGGCAACACTTATCCCGAGTTTCGAGGTGATTTGTTCGGTTACTCTGTCGACCCAGTCGGGCCGAAGTGGATCAAGCATTGTGCCGATCCTAAAGAGCAAATCGATCTTTAGTTCGGTGCTGAAGTTGAGGGATCTCTGCAATAGGGATATGAGCTCGTAATAATAGGTGCGTCGAATCATGCCGCTGACCAGCGTAGACCAGCGAATCGGTCCATGGCACTCCAACCTTTCTGGAAGATAACTTCTTATCCGTTCAAGCAACCTGACGAGAAATGTTGAAGCCAGGTCACTCTCGATTGGTAGAGCGCTCGATATGATCGTCTTCGCCCCTGCGAGAAAGAACGCTTCTGCTGTCGATTCATGTCCCTTGTCGACGGGACTCGTATCGCAGGTACTGAGGATAACAATTGGTGAAACGTGAATTTTGTCGTAGATGTCAAAGATCGTGACGGTCTCGTTTTTCAGATGCATCAGGCCGCCTACTTCATTTCTGTGACTCCCGTGCAAGTCAAAGACTGTCATGGCACACGGGTTCGAGTTTATCGCCTCAATCAGTTCGTCCCTGTCGGAAACCTCCACCCACTTGAATCGGATCTCAAGCCGGTTTATCTCGCGCGGCATCTCGTAGCCGGACGCAAGAGCACCACTCGCTTTAAACCGGTCAATCGACGGTCCCAAACGCTCGGTTGAAAGATTCTTCTGGATCAGGTTCACCTTGTCTTTAAGGTCATTCCGAATTGGATCATCGTCAGCGAATGAGCTAATAAAGAGGATTTCACGAAAACTATCGGGCGACAGGTGCACGACATCGGAGTCAAGCAACAGTGACGATGTCACATAACCCGGTGTCATGGGGATTCGACTTACTTCATGCCTCACCATGAGAGGGAGCCCTTGGTGATATGTCCACTCCAAGGGAAAGTTCGATATCAGCTTGATCGCTAAAGACGGCGATTCGTCGGCGTATTCGAGCCATTCATCAAGATATTGGGAGAAAGCCTCTCGAACCTGCTTCATTAACGCGTTGGTCTTCCGTCCGTCGCCACGGTCGGATGAGGCGAGATTCACTACTTGCGAGAATGCCCTATTGTTACTTAGCGGGAGCTTGACGACTGGGGCTGCATTGTTAGCCGCGCTGAGCACAATAAGACTATCAACTAGACGCCGCTCATTTTCGAGTGACACGATAAACGGATTGGTCGAGTCTATATCGCCCACGAGTCCACGGTCGGAGACCTTAATCGCTTGAACTAATGCTTTTCCGTCCTGCACTCCTCGGCTTCGAAGAGCGGCCTCCGTATAGCTGCGTTTGTCCTTGTAGAACTCAAAGCTACTGGAGGTATCGGAAAAGTACATCTCGACGGCAGGATCCATCCCTGCCAAGCCCATCGTGTTAGCTATGTGAGCCCGAATCTGGATAATTCGATTGACAAGATCGATGATCTCATCCCTGTCGAACTCAGAAGAAGTCCCGGTCTTTCTGACCTTGAGGCGCAAAGCATCGAGCACCGCAATGTTGATCCGTGTATAGAATCCTTCCTTGACTTCAGTAGCGACCTCCAGTTGGCTATACGTCGGTTCGAAGCCTATCTGATTTTTTAGTTCTTCCAATAGTGCTCGCTGATCGTCTTCGAGCCTCGAGATAATCGCCAATGCTTTGTCTTTCAGGAGGCTCGGCGTAAAATTGTCGAGATGCAAATATTTGGCATTAACAGCGGGGTGATTGTCAATCAGCACGACAATAGTTTGCGCGTCAATCAGATGAGCGTCTGGTGGAGTTTCTGTGAATAGAATTTTTACAGCATATGGGCTGTCCTTGACTTCTTCAACGGATTTGACTGTTTGGATCTGATGCCCGTCGAAAACCCCAATCATGCGATTTCGGATCGCATGCTCTTTGTCGCAATAGATTTCGGGAATATCTTTTTGTAGACTTGCTATTTTTTCGATTACTTTGACAATCTCGATCAATCTCGAATCGTAGTGGTTCGGAAACGAGGAATTGCCATCCGATGACAGCTCTAAAAAATAGGCGATTTTGATCAGATACTTGTGCTCGTTTGACATTTTCTGTTGAGTGTATTTGAGGACGTCATTTTTTGAGGGCGTTGTGTGGTCATCAAATGCAGAGTGTGCCAGCTCTGCCATGACAGTACCGCAGGACTCGTGCTCGGATTATATCCGCATACCACAATACTCGATAAAAGAATGACCAAACATCTCAGAAACCTTGTCGATTGCCGCTGATCGACTGGTTCGCACGGCGCACTTCGACACGAATCTCAACTATGGTATGCACTCGTTATCTCGAGCGGAACTGGCATGAATACTGGCACCGTTGTGCCCGGCAACACAGGCACGTCGCCGTGCAAGCAGGTTCGTGTTCAGCTTGCGGTGCAGCGCGATGACCGCGAGCGATACCGGGCTCTTGGCAGGCTGCCCCAACCTGAGCCTCGGACTCGGCTTTATAGCGGTGACATCGTCGCCGCCCAAGCGGCACTTCTTCTTTGATAGCGTTCGCGTGTCCACCTATTTTGAGTGGATACGATACTCCCAAGACGTCCAACGTAACTCAAGATTGGATAATCCGGCCCTTACATTTTGGCCCTCTTTGCCACAAACGAAATAGCATCCGGCGATGCCGTGCAGTGCTAGGCTGCTTTCGGCCGTTCAGGAACTTTCGTTAGAGAACCTCACCAAGTTGCGCCCTTACGCTATCCGGCGGCTCACCATCGTAGAGGTTTCGCCAGACGCGCTCAAACGCATGCCGGGGATGATTGCGAATAATCCGACGTACGGATGGAAGAATGTCATTCGCTTGGGCTAGGAGACCATGCTTATCGATAGCTGCTACCGCTTCGACCGCGTCAGCGAGCTGGTCGGCAGGGGTTATGGCGGCATTCACTCTGTTTCCCCATGCAATGGCAAAATTGGGTAGTCGCTCTTTGGCTGGGTAGTCTTTGCGCATGATAATTTCTAGCGCAACTGCAGCGTCCCTTCGTGCGTCTTCCTTTTTGTCCTGGCGGAGGCGTGCGTATCCCCGGTTGCTGAAGATCCGCTGCTGCAGCATTGGATCCGCGCGGACGCGGGCGAGGAATTCTACGCAGCGGCTTAGCCGGGTTTCTGCGCCCCCAGGATCGTTCAGGTCGGACATCTCTGAGGCAGTGTTCTGGCCAAGGTGCAGCAGAATTGTAGCGAGCCCATCAGCGTTTCTGTCTGGTCGATCAAGAAATGCGTCTGCAAGTACTGCCTTCACTTCTGACCTTTGTTCAGCAAGCCAGGAGTTGCGGATAGTCAGGAGATCGGTCGGTGTCACGCCTCGTTCGACGTCAGCAACTATGCGTGACTCGTCAAATCTGTCGACTCGCATGCCAATGTGACCGTCTCGCGGCGGCTCGGTTGAATGAGCCATGTGGAGATTGTAGTCGACGCTCTCGAGGTTTTGCCCCGCTGCTAGATCATCGATGTTCTGGACGTTATACATCGCACGCCCGGCCGCCAGATGCGCGATGAACGCGAGTCGGACTTCGGCGAGAATGCGACGCGCTTCTACCGCGATAACGTGCATCAAGTTCGAACGGTACCATCGCACGTCCCCGTGATACACCCGTCATAGCAACTCACGCGGAAGCGGTCCCGGATTTTTGGAGCGCGATGGCAGATGCGGTCCCCTCGGCGATTCGCGTGAATCGGACTGCATCGTGAGTTCCCGGGACCAGGAGCTATCACGCTCGGCAAGGGGGATAAATTACGTCGCTTAACGTTGGATGCAAAAACATCCAGCGTCTCAAGCGGCGAAGCCGCATAAGCCATTTCTTAAATGGGTCGGCGGTAAGTCCCGCGTACTTCAACATGTCACCCAGCGACTGCCTCGTGGACGGCGGCTAGTTGAACCTTTCGTCGGCGGCGGCGCGGTCTTTCTCGGAACTGACTTTGAGGAATATCTGCTCGGTGATAGCAATGCCCACCTTATCGAACTCTACCAGGAGGTTGTTCACCGGCGCGACGCGTTTATCGAGCTCGCGCAGACCTTCTTCGACGAAAATTATCGCTCATCGACCTCGTATGCCTCAGTACGAGCCGCCTTCAATAAGGAGCCGGACAGTGTCACGCGATCTGCTCAGTTTCTATATCTCAATAAATTCGGATTTAATGGGTTGTGCCGCTATAACAAAGCAGGTGCGTTCAACGTTCCTTACGGGCATCCTGTACGTGTTCCAGGCTTCCCGCTCAAGGAAATCCTCGCATTCTCCGAAAAGGCGAAACGCGCGACGTTCACTAACGATGATTTCGCCTCTGTGATGAAGCGCGCGCAGGCAGGTGACGTCGTCTACTGTGACCCACCATATCTGGACCCCGACGGGGCCAAATGTTTTACAGCCTACGGGGCGAATGGTTTCGACTTAACGCGTCAGCAGGAACTCGCCCGGCTCGCCAAAGAGCTAGCGCTGAGAGGTGTGCCAGTAGTGGTATCGAATCATGACTGCAGGGCCGCGCGGGAGCTCTATGCCGGCGCTGAAATCCATGCCTTCAGCGCACGTCGTTCAATCAGTGGGACAAGCGTGCGAAGAGGAGTCGTTGGCGAATTGCTGGCAATTTTTCGCTAGTTCCGGTGGCGGCCATCTGTTGAGGGTCTTTCGCGAGTGAGGGGGAATCGTCAACGGGCACTATAAATTCCCGCGCTGAGTGCCGCACCGGTAAGCGGGCGACGGGAGAGGGGGCCACACATCGTCATGCGCCCCTACGACCTCGGAGTAGCCTCACAACTACATCAAGTTCAACACCCTCTTCGAAGTCGTCAAGGAAAACAAACGGGTCGCACACACCGCATGGGCCGACAAGCACGCGTGAGGCTACGATTGGCTCAACGGACCGTCCGGTATTGGTGTTGACGACCTCTGGCGCACGGAAATCAATTCGATCGACCCCGCGACCAATACCAAGTACATCGACGTCTACACCCGTACGGAAAAATTCGACGACTTGCATGCTCAGTCGCTGATTGCCGAGATCGATGGCAAGGACTCGACTGGCCAGTCGCGCACCGACGTCCCCACGCTGTTCGGCACCAACTCCCAGACGCTCAGCGTTACCCAGAAGGCCACCGTCGCGACGGGTGGCGGCTATCTGGATGCGAGAGTTTTACACCGGTGCAGGTCGCCGGCGCGATAGCCTGTCTCGACGATGCTTTGTGGCCGTATCGTGGCCGAACTCAGGCGACGCGCGCTCTATTCGTCCACCGCGATCATGGTCACGGCCAAGCATGGCCCAGTCGGCGACCGATCACTCGAAGCTGGTGAAGAACGGCGACACGCTCTCGAAACTGCAGGAAGCCGACCACTATCTCGACCGAATGGCAACTTCGGGCAGAACGCGACGAAGAGCGGCAATCTGAACGACGGGACCGTCCTCGTGGATACCGGCATGGTTCAGTCGGACGACGTCGGCTTAATCTGGTTGCGGAATAATAGTGAGTTGCCGGTAGTCGTCAAGACACTGAAGGACAATCTCGGTCGCAATGCTCGGGCATTTGCGCAGATGGCCCGCAGGAGTACATTCTGTACGGCCCGCAAATTGCCGCGCGTTTCGGCGATCCAGCGCGCGGCCGCATGCCCGATATCATCGTGCAACCGAATCCGGGCGTGATCTATACGTCGAGCACGTCAAAGGACGAAGAGCACGGCGGCAACGCACCCGATGACAGCCACCTCGATCTCGTGGTTTCCGTTCCCGGCGCTCGTCGAACTGGCCAAACCATCGACGAACCGGTGCTGACCACTCAGGTTGCGCCGACCATCCAGCGCATGCTTGGGCTCAGGCCTGAATTGCTGCATTCAGTTGCGCTCGAAGGGACGCGTGCGTTCCCGTGTTTTGAGCGTGAACACCTTTAGACGCGGAAGCCGAGTCTATCACTGACTTACACGACGCAGCCGTTCGACTCCCTTGAGGCTGCGTCGTTAGTGTTGGCCGGTGGTAGCAGAGTACGGAGCGAACTGGGTGTGATCCGCTGTGCATCATCGCCAATTCTAAAATTGCTCGACCCGCCGCCTGACGCGGAACGCGCACGATAGCAAGCAGGCTCTGTGCACAGACCTGACGCTATGCAATCGCGGCTGGCCAGTCAGATAACGAGACATGCGTCGTCAGGTCCTCCACGGTCGTGAGCATTGCCGGCTTGACCTGTTTCCCATCCGCGAGCGTGGAGACGTAGTGCGCTGCAGCGTATCGCCAATGTCCTTCATCTAACGTTGCAGCCGACATATGGCGAGCTGGAACGTTCGCCACGCGGCGAAGGTCCGTGAAATGATTGAATCGATACTGAACGAGAGCGCAGGTTTCTTCGAAGACATATACGACTGGAATCGCCTCGCGAAATTTGAACATATGAGGCCACAAGTCTTGTTTGGGCGCCCAGAACGCGTGATTGACCGTAAGGTGTACGCGCGGCTGATTTCCATCACTCATCCTTGAGAAAATATTGCCGAGCCCTGGGTCGAGCAGCAGTTTGTCGAGCAGTTGCAGACGCTCCTGGGGCAAACGAACCACGATACATTGCCGTTCGGCTATGCGATCCGCAAATGGCTTGGGCAGAGCCGACGAGTCAACTAGATAGCAGGTTTCCCACGACGCTTTGTCACGTTTAATTGCATCGATGACCTCGCTGCTAAGCGATAGCTGGACGAGCTCGCTGGTATTCGATATCCGGTCTGCGTTCAGCCGGCGGCAGAACACTTCGTAGACGCACCGGGGAGTCGCGTCTCGACCATCTTCTCTGCGATTGCAGACATCGAGCATCAGGGCGATGATATGAGTCGCCTCGTCATCATCAGCGGTGCGAGTTGATAACAGTGCACGCAGTGGTTCGCTGAGCCTACGCCATTGAAGCTCGGCATCTTGCATAGTAGAAACATATGACGTTGCCTCCCCATAGAAGTCGGAGATAAGGCCTTCCCGTTCAACAAAGTCTGCATAGGTCGGCGAGGCGGTTTGAATCCATTCACCTAATACTGACGTGTACACCGTCGACCAGAAGTGCGAATGGCGGCCTTCATCCATGCGCTCAAGAGTGGACCGGAACCACTCAGTCGCTAGGTGAAACAGGTCGTCGCAATATCCGCTGGGATCGCCGCGCCTCACGACATACCAATAAGTCCGGTAATGGTCGAACATCGGCTCGCGGATGGTGTCGTCGTCGCCACACGGACCGACAGGTTCCTCATCGCCCCAAGGGATTTCATCGATAAGCTCGAGCTTCTCCTGAACGAGCGGCAGTATCGAATTGAAGTTCTTGCGGAACGCCGCGCTGACGACAGACCGGCCCTGTGCCGACAAGGCATCCATCAGGTCGTCGAACGTGATGCGGGTAAGCAGTAGGGCCTGTTCCTCAGTCACGTTGCTGTCGTACGAGTGGGAAACAAAAAGCATCTGCTGCGTTCTTCTGCGAAGGGTGCCGTATTCCTCTAGCAAGGCACTGAAAGCGTCTTGCAGCCCGCTTTTTCTGAGCTCGGTCATGAGTTCTGGCGAGGTCTGGTCCATCATCCACATAACCACACTGGGCACGACGGAAACCATCCCGTCCGAAGAAAGAAGGGACTTGTCCATTTCTGCTATCAGTTCGATAGCGGTAGCGAAGACGGTCTCCAGGGTGGTCTGGCGTTCGGAATTACAATCGGCGTTCATCTCGGTCGACATATTTGCGTTAAAAACGTTGCTATGCAAACCTGTAGACAATGTTTTTAGCTGAGTCTCTTTTCCGGAGCGTTGGCCTGAAACGTTAGGGTCCTATACAGAAAGTCGGCGGCCGCTGTATCTTTCCTACCCCGATAGGCATCTTCATATATTGAGACGCAGCTGCCCGCGCTAGCGGCTGAGGTCAAGGTTGTTGAAGTTGTTACACGGGAGGGCGATCGTTAGCGGCCGACCGCTACTGGCATGAACGGGATCCCACATGCTTGCGAGCAGGAAGTCTTACATCGGCTTGGACCGGACATTCGGAGAAGGAAAGCGACCACTCCGCGCGTCCTGTCTGGCTTCGACTTTCGATAAACGCACGCCCCGCGTGAAGGATTCTGTTTGCCAGCAGTGGTCCTCGCGCCCAGCATTTGCGCGCCACAGAGTATAGGTCTTTACCTGTTCGCGGTGAGACAAGCGCGCGCGTGCGAACGGCGTGGACTGTCAGAGTTGTGCGGCCTTACTGGTCTGGCTCCTGCCAAGCATACTCGTTGTGTCAGTCGTCGAATAAGGCCTTCCAGCCGGCATACGCGAGACCGGCGACCGTTGCGCCCACTGCCAGTGGTATCAACACTGGGGCCGCCGCCGCACCACCCACTAACCCCGCAACCGCACCCCCACCGCTCACCAGGCCAGCAGTCGCACCGCCGCCGGCCCCCATGCCGCCGGTAAGGCCAGCAACTAATGCTGTAGTTCCACTTGACGTTGTAGTTGCTGAACTGGTCGCACCGAAGGCACTTGCTGCAGCGCGCGCAAACGACGCCGTACGGTAAATCGTGTCGCCCTGTTGCGCAGTGGTCCAAGCCTGATACGTGCGGAAGGCGAATGCTGCGGCTGCAGCCTTTCCGGACGCGCGGAATATGTCGTTGACCTGTTCACTTGTGTGTTCGCCTTCTATGCACCACGTTACAAAATGCTCGCAGTTATTGAACACCAGGTTGTATTCCGCTTCGCCGATACGCTGGTTGGCCCGTCGCACACTTTCCAGTCTGCCGTGCTGCCTATCGGAATGGTCTTTCACGTGAACTTCGGCGCCATCCGAAAAACTGTCAAGAGTCGTCTCGGCGATCATGCCGTCTTCGTACAAACCTTTCTTACCCATGTAGTGGATGACGGTGTTTTTCCCGCTGGCGATGCCATGATGCGCGTATCCAGTGCACCGTACCCACAGATGATCTCCTGCGCGGATTATTGCGTTGGCCATGTTTGCGTCTCCCGGTGAATAGGCTTTCCTCCAACGCGAATTACGGCACTCTCTGTGCGAACTTGAATGCATTCGGTCGGACCATCTATCGACATTTGTGTGCAAAAAATCGGTGAGCAGACGTGCTCGCGCTGCCAGAAAAGATATATGACTTCACCAAAACCACTCAAACCGATTGCGCTCGGTCGATTTGTGGTCGGGGCAAAATCCGAGCGCTTCCCGCTTAGACGCTTGGGACGGGGTGACGTCGCACGCCTGTATGTTCGGCGGGGGCGTCGCGGACAGACTGGCGCTGCTGAGCGACAGTTTGACGGCGCGTATCAACGTGATGTGTTTGATTGTTCGCGGCAAGGTTGGGTCTTGGCGCACGATCTTGGCGGGACGTGCCTCCGGCATGCCATTGCTGCTGAAGACGAGGGTCTCCCTGATATCGGTTGGAGCCATGCTGGGCATACTTCTCCGACGGATGTACGTGTCGCCGGCCGATGACCGAATGAAGGTTGTCGCGCCGGTGAAATATTTCCTGACGCCTGTCGCCGCGACCGTAAAAGTGGCGCTGGCGCCGCCCATCTGTTCCTCTTACCCAGATGTATGTGTTACCGCCTACGAAAACGACGTCGCTGTTAGCAGCGACCGAGATGTATGCGTCATAGGTTTCGGGAACAACCTCTTCCT
Source organism: Paraburkholderia sp. RL17-337-BIB-A (assembly GCF_046025895.1). Classification (NCBI taxonomy): domain Bacteria; kingdom Pseudomonadati; phylum Pseudomonadota; class Betaproteobacteria; order Burkholderiales; family Burkholderiaceae; genus Paraburkholderia; species Paraburkholderia sp. RL17-337-BIB-A. The sequence continues at coordinate 204,489 of NZ_JARESY010000002.1, forward strand.
CGACGACCGGTCTCGCCACTGCAACCGGGCGCGGCGGCGGAACTGCGACTATCGCGACGGCGGGTTGAGGGTGTGGCGCCGGCCCCGCAGTCACCGGCGTCTGTCCGGTTGTCACGCAGCCGGACAGGTGCAGCGCAGTCACGATCCCGGCTACGCATGCCGTCAATCTCATATCTTTCAAACGAAGCTCCGCGTTACGACATTGTGTTGCGTCAGATAACGGCCGATTGAAAGGAATCTTTAAGCGCAGGCTCGGTGACACACCTTACCCGAAGGCGGTTATTGGCTCATTTGGGCACCTGCTGCGACTGTTGATATCGGAAAGGCCCGAGCAGGAGGAAGTGCGGCCAAAGTTCGAACAACGTACGTTTGCTTCGGTCTCGGTTCAGGCAGTGGGGTGACTGGCAGGTTGGTACGGTCAAACGGCAAACTTCCCGCCTAATCATTCTTGTACTTCGGTCCACTACGGCGTTTCCACATTAGACCGGCAGGGCTGCTATTCAAACTTTAGAAGTTTCAACGGCGCCAGTTCTATCCGCTTCGACCGGTGCGAATAGTAAGCCTGTTGAATCTCGAATGTGTTGCGGCCCTCCGCACCGCACTTACGTCTGACTGTCTCAATGATGCGGAGCTTGTCTTCGACACTTGTCTTGATACCGAAGACGATCCCGGCCAGATCGGAGAACTTGTACTTGAGCTTGCGGGACTGCGGCTCATCAAAAGGCTGCAACATCGAATAGAGCGTGAGCCTCCGTTCCTGTTCGTGGCTCCATTCGGGCGACTTAACGCGGAAACTGTCGAGGAATCTGTTCCAATAGTCCAGTCTCCAGGCTTCGTCCTCGCTGCGCAGGCGCGAACCGGTGGAACTTGTTTCGCCGCTTTCACTTCGAAACCAGAATCCCTCAACCTTGAATTTTGGAAGGGCGCCGATTGATTCGAAAAAGTCTATTTCCGGAAAATCCGCTGTGTAGCGTATTTGCTCGAACGGATGGGGAACATAGTCGTAGGTTTCAACGATCCCGTTTTTGTTGCCGCTGAACCCCACGCGCCTGCGCAACGTCAACGCCTGGCCGCCTGATGCCGTCGTTTGTGTCGAAAATTTCAGGCAAACGCCGCGATGATTGTCTCCATAGCCTCCCCACATCGAAGAGTTTGTTGGATCCGTCACGAAGCATGCGACGCTCCAGTCGGGGTACAGAATGCGCTCCAGTGCATTCACATAGTGACCAGGAATATCCCGCGCGATAAAACGCCAGGCGCGATCGTTGTGTCCGTTCGCCGGATTGCTCAGTTCCTGCATCAAAGTCATTTGCGACTGCGTGTTCTCAAGAGCAGCAAACAGCTGGTCGACGTCAGTCTCAGGGCGATTGGCACGCAGAACCGATTCCAAGACGCTCGCGGTTTTTTCAGCGGCGACACGTAACGAATCACTCGAGTTCGCTTGTGAAATGAGCCCCTGATCGGCGAACGATGAGGTGAGAATCTGCATGAGAAGCGGTTGCAACTGGCGTAGATAGTAGGCGAGCTCGTCTCTACGCACAACTCGCGCCTCGCTAGATAAGGTGTCGACAAGCAGATTCGGCACGCGATGAGCGAAAAAGCACTCTGCTACGTGCTCGTACATGGCTCTGATCGACGGATCGGGGATGTCATCAGGTGTCAGGTGAAGCAATGCCGCCGGTATTTCCAGGGCGAACTCCTGTTGCATGACCGCCCAACTCACGGAGAGGTTCATCACCGTCAACAGATAGTGACGCAGCAAGTTGTGCCAGACGATGTGGTCTCCCCGCCAGAAAATGTCTTTGAATCCTTCCAGCGGGTCGTTCAGATGCTCGGGCGGCGAAAAATAGATCTCTTGAGCTTCCAGTTCGTTGAATCCGTCGAGGAGAGCGTGCGTTGATCGGAAGCGATAGACGTGATTCGACATATTCGTGGGTGGTGGGTGCGGGACAGAGGGCTGCATTTTAACCGGCCGTGTCCTCAGGATCTGCAGGGTGAGCTTCGCCAGTTATGCGGCTGGTTAGTGTTTCTACCCTTGTCTTCGTAGTGATCCAGCGTCGCTGGCGAACGGACGACACCCAATGCTACCTTGGTCTCATCAGGCGACGCTTTGTGTCGGGCGTATTCTGCATCTTGACCGTCAACCTCGATGAGGCCGTGCAATTCGCAAGTGCGCTATCCGCGCATTGGCCCGTAGAACGGTGCTCGCCTCGCTGATTCTATGGGGAACGCATCAAGGCCGAGCTCCGTTCCAACAGGCGGTTGCAGATGCCGCTGACGGATGTCTCGCCGCATCGCGTTGAATAACATGCGGTAGGCTTCCTCGCGGCCCGCCTGGGGCTCGAGTTCACGAATAGATTTGGAAAGGGCATTGGCGGCCTGAACGACCGAATCTGGCGCAATCAACCAGAGCTTACGGACCGTGCGCAAATACGCGTCGACACCCAAGCCGCCTGAATCAGCAAATATGCTCTCAACTTGAGTGGCGACTTCAAGATACACATTACGACGGAGTTCGTATTCGGCCCAGGAATTTGCGCTCTCAGAGAGTTTCGCATCTGTGTCAGCCCTAAGTTGAGCGGTCAACAGATTGAGTCTTCCAGTCATGAATGGTGACCAGAATCCCACTAACAGCGATACTGCGGCGGCGACCACCGCAGACACAATGGTCGGGTTCAGCGTTTTAAGCAAATCGAGTGTGGCTTGCATCGAGGTCTGGAAAGTTGTTGAATGTCATCCGAACTGGCGCTCAAACATCGGTCCTACCGGCCCGCATAACTTGATTTTCACGTGATATGAGTCCGGCGTTGAGGTCAGCGTTTCTTCAGTCTGCGATTCCGGGTCGTATCGAAAAATACTTTGCCGAACGATTATTGCGCTCATGCTGAACTCGGAGTCGGTCCCACTGAAGTTTTCCACGGCGGGCTTGGCTGAGGCCTTCAGCAACCAGGCGTACAGGTTGTCAATGTCTTTTTTGGTCAAATTGACGCTGGATGCACTGAATATTGTCATGTCGACTCGATTTCTCCTAGTGACTACGGACATGATTTTCCATTTGTTGGGCATTGTGATTTGTCCATGGGCTGAGTGGTCGTGCGATTCTACTTCCCTGACTCGCGTCGAGTGACAGTTCGATTGTCGATAACATGCACCGTCCGGTCTTCGGAATTGCCTGTTCGCATCGCCTCAAGCTCGGCGAATGTCGGATGATTTTTGGACTGCGCGGTCAGGTCACAGATACAAAGGTCATCGTAAAGCTCCGGCGTAACGGGGATAATCTCTAAAATCCTCGCGTCGTCGAACTGGTAAACGACTAGGAGTCGTCCAAGTTTTAGGTGAGGCATCGCGTAGAAGGGATGGAAAGGTAGCGCGATATTTCCATCCCGAAGCATCAGATTGGCCTAGCGTAAGTCGTCCGGTCGAGTCATGACGACAGCACCGTATCTGGCATCGGTCGCGGGAAATTCGGCGCCCTTTCTCTCTGGCACCGCCACAATGACGCAGCGCTCGTTCGGCAGCAGTTCCTCCGCTAGCAAAACGTCCTCCGCGAGGGCATTAAAGGAGCATGGGTGGCTGGCCTCTGAAATGTACTCGTTGATGGAGTCCATAAGTTCCTGGTCGAGTTCGGCGTCGGAAAGTTCTTTCTGGTTGACTTGCAATTTTTTCATCGTGTTTCTCCATTGGAAAGTAATTTAGGTTTTGCCAGCAATGTGTTGGCTGTTGAGGTGCATTTTGTACAGGGCTTCGCCGATACGCCGGATAAGTGGCACAACCAGGGCGTTGCCCATGAGTAGCGCACGCGTCACATCAGACACGCCGGGATGAGACGTAAATGCACGAGGAAATCCATTCAACGCTTCCAGTTCCTCGGGCACAAGGCGGCGAAGGAGACCGGAGTACTCACGGATTGCATGTTTTGTCCGTGTCGCAGTGGTCCCGCCTTCGGACGTAATGATTGTTCTGGCTGGTCGGTCTAGCGCGTCGGGAAACGACATGGCTCCTTCAGAGTAGTTATACGTAAAACCGTCCTTCATTCGGGGGATGTTCTTCGCTGCTTTGGCGGCGCGCCACTTATTCTCGTCTTCTGGCTTGATGTAGAACACTGTCGGTACCGGACCGGTCTTGCTCACGATGTCCGCGAGCGTCAACGGATGAGCGTGTCCTGTGAACTCGTTGAAATCATCAATGTCAGCTGCGTCAACGGTGAGCGTTCTTACGTCCGCGTCGAGCATCAATCCGCAGTTGGCGAAACGCGACTTTCCGTTCGAGAGAGGCTGGTAGTGCATCTGCTCGCCGAATGGATCTGAGCGTAGGGTCAGGACAGGTGCTTCGCCATCCAGCGGGTTGCGGGGGACGCAGGGGAATGCTTCATTGAGGACCGTGCGCGTGAGCCATCCCGAGCCGTCGGATGCGAGACCATCGTTTTGCATCCTTTGGTAGGTCTCAGTGCACTTGTGGTAGGCGACAATGAACACGCGCCGGCGACGTTGAGCGTTGCCATAATCTGCTGCATTCACTATGCGCCATTCGACGGCATACCCGAGAGAATGTAGAGTGGACAGCATGACGGAAAAATCCCGACCTCGACACGAAGCGGGGCTGGAAAGTAGGCGGTCGACGTTTTCAAGAATCAGATATTTGATTGGCTCTGCATCGTGCACGCGCTGCTGGAGCAATTTCGCGATGGCCCACCACAAAACGCCCTTCCGTCCTGCTAGACCATCAGATGCTAACAGGGGTTTCGCGACGCTGTAGTCCTGGCACGGAAATCCGCCAACCAAAACATCTGGTCGCGCGTTCCTTATGGCCTGCGCGCCCTCGTCCGATTCGAGTACCCTGAAGATGTCCTCGTTGATATGAACGCCGTCATTCCAGCGAGCCTGATAGATTTCGCTTGCGTGCTGCTTTCTTCTGGAAGGCTCGAATTGATTGCTGAGTACGACGTGGAACGGTTTTCCGTGTACTGCTTCAAGCCCTAAGCGGAATCCTCCTACACCCGCGAATAGCTCAATAACGCGAAGTTCGTCCGTAGTGTTGATATTGTTTTGCGCTGACATCCTGTTTTCCGTTGATGGTGGAAACAGGTACAGCGAACGGGTTTAGCCTTTTACGAGAGAATTTTGAAAACGTTGAACGCTGAACAGGGCGCTTCGAAATTCCCAACTACTGGTGCCAGCCAGCCAGCCGGCCGGCCAGCGAGCGGTTAGGTGAGGACGTACGGGATCTGATTGGCGCGTTGGGCGACACTTGGGTGTCGAGGCGGCTCGCGGCGTGCGAACAGCATGAAGCTGGTCGGACGTCTTCGTCGGCGTCACTTGTATGGCCGATGGGCCATATGAGCTGACGCAATTCTGCTCGAGTGAGGCTGTCACGGCCGCACCAACGAGACGGCGGACAAAAACGGTCCGCCGCGAATCGTTCATGTACCTTCGCGAGTGCTCGTTACTGCGATGCCTCAACGGCGGCCGAAACACAGCGGGGTACGTACCTCGATATCTTGTCCTTAGCTGCAGCCGTTCTCGAGGCTCGAGATCGGTCAAATGGGCCTAGCTGTGGGCCGCCTGCTGGGCGGCCGTCGCAGACAATTGCTCAGTAAGATTGCGCTGGGCGACTAGCTGAATAAGCATCCGCCAAAGGGTTGGCGTGGATCCGGCCGCATAGGTCGATAACTTGCTCTAGCATCGCCGGCTTAAGTTGCGTCCCGTCGGGAAGCGAATCTAGACTTTCCTGTGCTAACCAATCCGTCCACGGGCCATCTGAAATGTAGACGGTGCTGTAATAACGGGGGTGGACATCCGTGATTTGTCGAAGGTCCGAAAAATGCTCGAACGGGTATTGAACCAGGATGCACTGCTGGTCGAATATGAACAAGACCGGGATGGCACGCCGGAAACGAAAGAGTGCCGGCCACAACGCGTTGTATTCGCACCAGAAAACCCGGCTTACGGACAGTTGAGTTTTGCAGACTTTTCCCGGTCCGGTCTCTTCGGAGAAGAAGCATTCAAGCCCGGGGGCTTGACCCAATGTTTGCGCAATTTGAAGGCGCTCTTCAGGTAACCTCACCGCAAGGCATTGCCGTTCGCTGACCGTTCCGCGAAGCGACTCTGGCAAGTCGGCGCAGGAAATCAGATAGCAGGTATGTAGTGCATTCGGGGCGTGTCGGATTTGTTCGGCGGCGTCGGACGTCTGGCGAGTTGCTACGATTTCAGTCATCCTGTTTCGTTCCGCCGAGGCTTCTGCCGAGCCGCGACGCTTCAGCATGTTTCGAAGGAGCGAGGTCCATGCAGGTAGTTCGTCCTCGGCAGTGTCATCGGCTCGCACAAACTCTGCGATGACCAGTGACGCTGTCGGTTCGTCGGCGCGCAGCACCAGCGCACGGACAGTTTTTCCCATTGCATTCCAGATGTGCTCAACCTGTTCAACGGAGTGCCGGAATCGGGCAAGTTCGGTGAAGAATGCTTCGGCCTGTCCGGCAGCTAATACCTCGGCCGCCAGCTCGGGCAAATCCTCCTGCAACCACGCTCCGAGAACGGACGTATAAACGTGAGCCCAATGTCTGTTTTTGCGACCATCGTCGTTTGCGACGAGTTCGCGCCGGATATGCTTGAGTGCAGTCTCCACCGGTTCGGCCATCTGCGCATAGAGAGTGGCGGACGTGTCTTCCATGACGGTCGCGAATTGTTCGCAGGCGGGGAATGAACCCTTTGTGCCGAATGGGAGCGGCTCGCCGAGGTCTCCGACCATTTCGTACTGTGGATACGGCGTGGCACTGGAGGCGCGTAGGACCCTTTTGAAACAGAGGCGCGCTGAGCGGTCTGCTGGGCGCCAATCACCGTAGTCCAGAGCATATTGGATATCATGAAGTCCGAGATATCCAACGTCCTGCAAGTCGGTGCATATTTCCGCTTCGGCTCGCAGATGATTTTCGAATCTCAGTGGCCCGGCGAGGGCGCGAAGTTCCTGATACTGGGCAAGTCGCAGCCGAAACCTGTCGAGAAGGTCAAGCCCGCGCAGTTGCTGGATGAGCGACGGATTAATCTGCTCCAGAGTCCAGATAAAAACCTCCGGGATGAGGCGTACTCCTCCGAAGCCAGCAGCGCTGTCCATATCCGCGAGAAGGCGGACGGAGTAAATCAATGATGCTTCGATGGTCATGACGCGTGTACGGGCGATGTTTGTTTCCATGTTTGGCTCCAGGATGTGTTGTGGAACCTGTAGAAACTGGGTTTTAGCCGTTGGTGTGATGTTACGAGAGCCGTTGCTCAGCGTCTTTCGGGAGATGCTGGCGCAATAGATGGCGCCGGTCTGCTATATGGCTATATTCAGGGTAGACGGCCCGGTGCGCCGAATTGACGCCGACTCAGGTCTGCCATTCCTACCAGCGCAACCGGTGGATATCTGCGACTTTCGCGTCCAACAAAGAGCGATCTACTACGTTAGCGGAGGGGTCTTCAATCCGCGCTCGAATCGACCCGGGCAAATCATGCTACGGTTGTCGATGTAGGGTAGCGGGGCGATTGTATGGCGAGATGACGGCCTTGTTCGAGCATCTGGCTAGCTTCACGCCGCCATTCACATTGTTTGACCCTAATTTCCACTCGGCTGTGGAGGCCTGCTCATGGACAAGGATGAAATGCTGACGGTTGAAGAAGCGGCGAAGATCCTTTTTGTCTCCAGAACGCACGTTCGTAAGCTTCTCGAACGAGGTGACCTTACGGCGATTCAGCAGGCGCCGGAGAGCACCGTGCAGCTTCTTCGAGCGGCCGTTCTTCAGTACAAGAATGAGATGCGAGCGAGGCAGAAGGCAGGCATCCAGGCGATGATGGACGCTTCGGAGCGCCTCGGACTTTATGATCAAGAATTGGAGGGTCTGCCAAATCCTCGCAAAGACTAGCGCGTAGGTGTCGTGAATCTGCGGGGGAATAGCGTGTGGGTTCCCGCTTCTGGCTTTCCTAAGTTCGGCGGTCACCAATTTCGCGGTCCCGAGCGGTGGTGGACACTGGGTAGTGCAGGGGCCGTTCGTCATGCCAGCTGCGAAGGCCATAGGCGCAGATCTCGGCAAATCGGCGATGGCAATCGCTTACCGCGAGGCATGGACCAACATGGCGCAACCGTTCTGGGCGCTGCCGGCGTTGGCTATTGCAGGCCTCGGCGTACGGGACATCATAGGGTACTGTGTGACAGCGTTGCTCTTTTCCGGCGTAGTGTTTGTCGCTGGCCTCTACCTGTTCTGATTCAGGCAGCGTGGTCGCTTACCTATGAGGCTCTCGGCGTACCGATCACGAGCATTATTTGCTACTGCGACGATTGTCAGGCATGGATTGACAGGGCAAAAAAAGCGGAGGCACAAGCCTCCGCAAATTACTTGGGTCAAATCGGTTGAACTGTCAATCATCTGTAGCATCAGAGAATCTGAAAGTCATCGAACATCAGCGCAGCTTTTTCCGCCTTCGCTTCGTCACGCGCTTCGTTGGAGCGCTCCCGAACCTGGAAAGTCATAGAAAACGCTCGGTCGATGTTGTTATGGTAGACGTACTCGCACAGCCTCGCGTTCGAGTTTCTGAACAACCAGAGAGTGACGAGACGGCCATCGTCTTCGTGCCATATCTCAGGAACGATATCGCCGGAAATGATAACGCGACCTCCTGCGAGAACAAGTGACGTCGCACTTTTTCCATTTCGCTTGACCTGAACGTCTACGCAAAAATATTCGCACTGGATTCGGATGTCTCGTGGCAATAGGTCGTCGACCACGACGGCCACACACTTCTCCGAATCGTCGACTGAAAGACCAAACAATTCTGGCAGCGGCACGACAAACATCTGCGGCGAGTCGGGCTCTGCTGCACGACGTTGAACCCGTTCGATGAACTCCTCGAGGATGTCCTCTTCGTCAAAGTCCTCTGTTTGTTGTCCATCAACTAACACTTCGATTGTCTGCATCATTAGCTTTGAATTGGCTAGGACGCGACAAGCGTCCCCCAGCGTTGGAACTGTTCGGTCGTTGCAGTTGTCCACATCGTCTGCCGACTGTGCATCGGGTCGGCAGTCGGAAAAAATTCACATCTGTCACCAACACCCTTTGGAATAGGATGGGTGTACCTTTTCGAGTGCCACTATCAATGTGACGGTTCAACCTCGACCACGATGTGCTCGAACACTCCTATGACCTGTTCATTGCTATGTGCTGGCGCTGCGGCCTCTCGGAGAGTGAAACGGGCATTGCTCTGGGCGGCCTGTTGAGTTGCCTGCAAGTCCTCGATGTGCGTAGTCAAAATCGTGTACTCAGTGAACTCAAGGCTATCCGCAAACATCCACGCAATGAGGAGTTGACCGTTCAAGTCAGCGCGTGCGGCTTGAATGGTCCGCCCAGATATAGCTACTGTTCCACCAGCGGCCATCACACATTCCGTGTCAGTTCCGTCAGGGCGCGTTCGAACCTCGACGCGAATCTCCTGCGCAGCATGGTCAATTTCCCCGGCCAGAATATCCGGCAATGCAATCACGACGAACTTTTCGTTCGAGCGTGCAGGCGACCGTTCAGGCATCTCAAGAATCTCAGACCGGGGCACGACGTAAGCCGTCCGGTCCGGGTTGGCTTTGCAGTGCTTGAGGAGTGCTGCGGCCAACTCATCCTTGATTCCGGGCGCAGCGCAAAGGCTGTCATACATATCTCACTGTCCTTTCAGTTATATCTAGCAGCGGTTTGCAGACGACGGTCTCTTGTCGTATAGCAACCTGCTCCCGTTGTGTCGTTCGCTGGTGATGCAATTAAACCGATTGTCGTTCCGTTAAATTAAGACTATCGAATGAGTCAGGAAAACTCAATAGGTTGCCGAAAATTTATTTTAAACGGGACATATCGAATGCGTTGCTCAAAAAATTGAAAACATAAGAATTTATACATTTATCGGGTTTGTATGATTTGATAATTGTTATCAAATGGCTGGCGAAATTGATTTGGCGAAAAATGGTATAAAAGGCATGCCAGGTAGGGGTTTGTCAAATCTCTTGTTGCTGAAAAATCAGGGTATCGGTCGAGACCAGATTGAATTTAATTATTTAAACCGGCTTAAATACTATGTTGCCTGTCTTGGATAACGTGGCTATGATTTGCGCAATTGCTGGGAACAGTGAATCACGTTGGCTCTACGAACCAGGATATACACGTTAATGAATTTATCACGCACTACTTTGAAGGCTTTTGCGGATTATGTGAGCAGCGCGCTCGCGCAGCATGGGTTCAGCTTGATTGCCCCGCAACTGGCGGAGCGCCGCGCTCCAGGGATGCGACAGGGCGTCCTGTTTGCGACTGAGGAAATGGCGGGTCGAGACTGGGTGAGCGTGCGCACATACTCAGTCTTCTGCCACGAACTGGACGACGGCCCGACACCTGACAAGCTCATGACTTATGACACCGTGGCAGGAGTTTGCTCGGGCAGCACGATGTCCGACGAAAGTGGTTTTTTGTCGACGCTCGAGATGACAATGGGAATTTTTCTGCCCAACATTCTGCGCTACGGAAGCGTCGATGCGATTGTTAAAGACGTCGAGAGTTACCCCGGCTCCGCGAGCCGTCACCTCGGAAGTAGCCCTGTCGCCGCGAGGTTCAATCTCGCGCATTGCATGGAGATGATTGGACGGTCGTCGGAGGCGAAGGCCTTGTACGTCGAAACCGCAGAACGATTCGAAGCGAGCGATGATACTTTGGCATCAGCATATGCTGATGCCGCTCGGCGACACGTTGCCGCGCTTGGAGGTGCCGACATCAAGGAGAGCACTTCGGCGAAGTCAGGTGATGCTGGAAACGACGCGCTCGGGAAGTTGGCACTTGCAGAGGCGGATGAAGCCGGGCGACCGTTCTACATGGGATTGCTGCGATATCTTGGGAGTGCTCGCCAGAACCCAGCGGCTAGCTACCCGTCTCTGCTATTTCGTGCCATGGATGAGTTGTATGAGACGCAAGCACGACCCGGGTTTTGGAGGGCAGTGTCCTCGAGCGCGGTCATGAACGTTGTCAAAACTTACGCGCCCGATTTCGAGCGAGAAATGACTGCTTCGTCACCGGACGAACTCACTGAGTATGTCGAGGACCTCGAGCTTGGTTTGTGCATGCGGTCATTCGACGAACTCTGCGCCGAGCGGTTGCTGGCGCTGCCTCCAGATGTCCGGCCGGAGATGCGGGAGGATATCTACGACTGGTTGATGGCCGACTTTGACCGCAGGGGTGAAGAGGACGAGTCGGAATATCTGGAGCGAGATGGTCTGAAAGGTGCCGATGCTGTCATCAGGGCAATGGGGATCCTGTCCGCAACGGCCGAGTCTGCTTAAGACGCAGGCGTTTCGGATTGCAGTTGATATCTGATAGTGTGTTGAGCGGGTGGAGGCTTCAGCATGGCGCATGCTTGCCTTACCTTGGACTGCGAACTCGGAGAGTCTGTGGAAGTTCGCAAAATGACAAGATGCGAGTGCGCTGGGAATCCGGCGCGAACGTCCGCTATCCTCCCGGCGCGACTTGAGTGGCCCGTTCGTTTATTTGTCTATTGGCTAGCGCGTTAGTCTCTCGCGATTGTGAGTGGCACCTACATGTTCGCGCAGACCATGACCGCCCAAACGTGGTCGACTTAGGACATTTCAGCATCAGCCGATAGATTGATGTACCTTAGTAATCTTCGGGATTCGACCAGACGCGTGGGCCTAGCGCAAGCCGTGCATATTTGGCCACATGCGGAAAACAAAGCCGGCCAGCTCGGGTCGTATGCCGCCTCGCACAGTAGTCAGAGACACCGACGCGCTATCTGCGGTTGAGTGCGGTATGTACCTATGCGGTGAGCTCAAGTTAGAAATAGTGCGCGCAGAGAGCTTTACGGCTGAAGGTCGAACTCAGAGATTGAGTTGCGCCGGGACGAACACAAAACGAGAAAAAGGAGACTTGCCGTGACAGTCCGTGCTGCTGTTCTAATTGGCGTTGATCGGGCTGGCAATCTGCCAGAGTTATCAGCGGCGGCGGCTAACGCCGAAGCGATGAGTGAATGGGCTCTAGCTCAAGGCATGACGCAACAGCATGTGGCGCTGCTCACAGATAGAGATGGGCCAATTCGGATGCATCAAATCGTCGACGCCATTTTGGACGTCATCAGAGATAACGACATTGAACAACTTGTAATCTATTTCGCAGGCCATGGCCTGAATCTTTTCCGTAGCGAGTTCTGGTTGCTGAGCCGGGCGCCCGACGACGTAAACGAATTCGTTAATGTTGAACTGAGCGTGAACGTCGCGTGGACATCTGGCATCCCGAACGTGGTGCTGATTTCGGATGCTTGTCGAACTGTGCCAATCACTGTAGCGGCGCAGACGCTCGCCGGAGGATGCCTTTTCCCCAACAATCCCGCCGATGCGCCCGAGGGGAAAGTTGATCGCTTTTTTGCGACGCGGCTCGGCGATCCCGCGACGGAAGTTCGTGGCTTCCGTGTTCCTAACCATTATGATGCTGTGTATTCGGCCTTGCTGATCGATGCACTGCGAGGAACGCCGGCCGAGATTCTAGACAGGGCGGGCCCGCAAACTTCGCTGGTTCGGACGAGGCGGCTTGCCGACTTCCTGGAAAGAGAGGTGCCGGTAGCGGCTGCGCCGCATAATGTCAGCCAGCGTCCTATCGCTAGGATTTCGTCTGATGAAAATAGTTGGCTCTCTTTGCTTAATAATCCTGCAGGAGAGGATACGTCTACAGCGTACTCGTCCGAAATTTCACTGGGGTATCCGCAAACTCCGGAGGTCCTGATGACCGACGCAACGACCGATTTCATGGATAGACTGCTCTCCAGCGCCATGTCGGGAGACGTCAAGAAGTTCGAACGGGATCTCGCAAGTGCAGACCGCCGTGACGAGGGAATCCAGACCCTGGTTACCGGCTATGAGTCGGCCGTCGGCCGTCCTTCGCGAAAATTATCCGGGCCATCGAAGGCTGCGGGAATTGAGGTTTCTGGCGCTGTGATGAGTAGACTCTATTCGGGTGACCAGGAGCTTACTCGTGAGGGCAACGTCGCATTCGGTGACTTGGGTGACATCCGCGCCTGTAGCGTGCTGCTTGAACTAAACGGTGAAGCTTGTGTAATCGTCCCAACGATAGCGGGAATGCTTTGCCGCGTTCATTTTGCGGACAATCAGATTGTCCACATCTCCTATGAGCCTTACCCTTCGGAACGACGCAAAGCTGTCGGTGAGCGGCCCGCAGATAAGGGTTTGACGATACTGAGCGCCGTCGCTGCGACGGCCGCGCGGTTCGGATTCCTCGAGCTTGCCAGGGCAGAGGGGGAACAAATGAGTTCGATCCTCACGACGCGCAAAAAACTCGATTTGTCGCTGGCACTTTACTCGGCCTACGCATTCAATAGTCGTGGCGAGTTCGATAAAGTGCGTTGGATCGCTCGTCGCATGGGTAACGACTTCGGGTTTCAGTTTCTCGATTTTGCTTTGCTCGCAAGCCCGAAGAAGTTTGAGTCGCTGGGCAAGAAAGTATTTTTCACTTGGTTCCCTATGCTCGCCCAAGGATGGTCTCTGACTTCAATTGCTGAAAAGTTGGACGCTAAATTCTCTCACTTGCTGCCCTATGTGAAATCGTCTGTCTGGACAATGTTTGACCCCGAAGCGTGGTCGCATCTTGAGCGAATCGTAATAGAGGAGCCGACAACCTTTTTCCCGGGAGAGAGCAACCATGGGTAAGAAACTGATACTGATACATGGGCGCTCGCAGGAAAACAAAGATTCGGAAGAACTGAAGCTGGAGTGGATTGGCGCTTGGGAAAAGGGCTTGAAAGCATGTGGCTTGGAGCGGCCAGTAGCTGATAGTGACATCTGTTTTCCATACTACGGCGATGCATTGTACAAGGCCGCATATCCTTCGAAGACTGACGGTGTCAAGTCGCGCGGAGACCTGAACGACAAGGAAGTTGAATTCATCAGCGATGTATTGGGTGAAGTCGCACGCCACGAAGGAATCGATGTTGCCGAGATACCGGTCGAGGGCGACGAGTCAGTCAAAGACCGTGGGCCCGGCAACTGGGCACTAACGCTTGCGACTGCTCGCGCAATTGATCAACAGGCAGGCTTTGCGACGAGCCTTGCAATTATGACGATGGCGCGCGACGTCCATAAATATATGCAAAGGAGTGACGTTCAGCTCGTCGTCGACAAGATAGTGGACGCCGCGTTTGCCACAGACGACGATCTGGTGGTGGTCGGCCACTCCTTGGGAAGCGTCGTCGCATATCGAATGCTTCAGAAGCATTGTGCAACTCTGGGACGCAAGGTGCCCTTGTTCGTGACGCTCGGTTCCCCTTTGGGAATCAGTCGAATCAGAAAACTGCTTTCGCCAGTCAAACATCCTCCATGCGCCGCGACGTGGTTTAATGCACGCGATGACCGAGACGGGGTTGCGCTTTTTCCGTTGGCGCCGCCGCATTTCAAGGTCAGTCCGTCAATCGAAAATCACTCGCAGGTGAAAAACTGGACGGACAACAAGCACGGCATTGTTGGATATCTGGACGATCCCGTTGTCGCGAGACGAATTTTCGATGCCTTGATTCAGTGAGCCACACAGCCAGTTTGCGCGAGGTGCATTTGATCTGGTCATTGTCTGTTAGAGCTCAAGACGTCAGCGCGCAGGCAACGTACAAATGCCGAGCGCTATAGTGCGCGACATCTTCTTGCCTGGTTGAATGCCCGAGATGACGCGTTTTGCGGGAAGGCGCCTCGGCGACTTTGCCGCTGATTGATCGGTGTAGACAAATGCCTTCGGATGGAAGATTCGCGGGAGAATCGCCAGGTAGAGATCGGAACGAGGGCAAAAAAATACCCGGAAATCCGGGTATTTTTCAGTCAATCTTTAATAGTCTATTCTTTCGTCGGCGACCTCAAGGCGTTCGACGGTATCTCTGAGCTCTTCGATAGAGTCGGTAATTTCAGCAGAGAACGATGATTGTCCCTCAGGGGACAGGCCAAAGACGCGTTGGAAATCAGCAGGCTCGCCTTCGATACTGACGCCGAACAAGCCTTCGTGAATCACCCTGAAACCTTGGTCGTCAAGAACGTGTGCGACCTGAGCCACCGCTTCCCGGGCTGGCGGTTGGTTTTCGTCGTCAAACGTGTCTTTGAGCGTTACCGTGGCTAGGATGGACATCACTCCCTCCTTTGGAGGTTGTTGGCGTAAGTATAGAACCCGATTCTTACAGTCAGTTCCTGGCTAAACTTGTGCCAACGCTGCGGCCGCGTCCACGAAGCCGAAGCCGCAAGCAATCGACGGTTTCGGGCCCGCCGGATTACCTTGTGCGCTCACGCCTTTAAATACGTCGCGTGAACTGGCACGTAAAATGCTTACTACTTCTTGCTGATCCAATGAGTTTTTCCCGGCCCTATCTTCGGCTTTTTCAAAAAGCAGCGCAACTATACCCGCAAGCTGCGCCGTTGCTGCGCTGGTGCCACCGATGCCGACCCAGCCATCATCAGGATCGGTGTAATCGCAGTCTGGAGGCGGCAGCGATGCATGAGTCTTATCAAGAAAGCTTCCAGGCTGAGTCGGAGACAGTATGTAAATCCCATAAGGCTCACGGCCAGCAAGGCCGCATACGTCTGGCACGTTGCGGCCGCCGGCAGTCACGTACCCGTTCGCTATCTTGCTCGCATGCTTCACATCCTGGTCATCGATGTGAACACCCCCCACAGAGATGACCTCATCCATATTGCCGGGCCATTGAATATGGCCGTTTCCTGCAGCGAAAAGAACGATTCGGTCTTGAGATACAGCATACCGAATCAGCTTGGTGAGTTGTCTGTGCGGTGCCACACCCCAGGAGCAGGAGATGATCTTCGCCCCTGCCTGCAACGCGCTATCGAACGCGACATCGGGCAGCGCACGAATCTGCTGGAATCCGAGGAGCGTTGCATCTGGTGCCACGACAAAGAAGTTCATGGCCATCGCAGTTCCGTGGCCATACTGGTCAATGCCGGGGAAAGGGCACCCGCCGGTAGGCTGTGGTCGATAGCGGTAGCGAGCGAAGTACGGGTGATCCCAGAACCCTGAATCAATCATTGCAACAACAATGCCCTTTCCCGTTGGTCCGTCATCTGGGATGTTGAGGTGACGTCTAATCGAAAGAGCGTCCAGATAGCGATTGGGTATATGGGGTGGCGTGGAGGATATCTGCCTCGCTGCCGCAGAATAAATGGTAGGCGGTGAGAACTCGAGGGACCCAACGCCTTCAATCGTGACGATCCTATCCGGTTTGTCGAGCGGTGCGAGGAACAGCATATCTTCCGTCGGTTGCTCGAAGCGCCGACTTACCGTCGAATCCGTCACATCTGTTAAAGACGCGGCATAGAGACATAGCTTGATTCCCAGGTGTTCCTGAAAAAGTATGTATGGTCCTTCAAACGATGTCGAGAAGATCCCCTTGTGCACGAGCGAGAATCCTCGCGCGAGTAACGCGTCGATGATGCGCTCGCGTCGGCGCTCGTCAGGGCGAAATCTGTCGAAGTCGATGCGGGTGTCGGCCGACGCGTGAAATGGAAACTCTTCGCCGCTTACGCTCGGAGTTTCCAGGCTGAAGAAAACATGCGTCGCAAGTTCCTTGGCTCTTTTCATGAGTCGAGGCGAACGCATCACCACTTCGCGCAGACCTGGTGCGCATGCAATTACATTGGCTCGCCCTGCAAGGCCGCCGAAGTCCTCGAAGGGCTGATTCCGGGGCAAAGAACGCGGTAAGACGAATGATTTCCGCCGAGCCGGCACGCCTCTCTTTCTTCGAAGTGAGGTTTGCGACAGTACGAGGGCGGCTCTTTGCGTTTCGCGTGTTCGCTCCGGGAAGACTTGTGGGCCGGCCGCCATTCGAGCAATCATCAGCCTACGGGCCTTGGGATTGCCTAGGCGCCTGGCGGTCTTTTTCGCTCCACCCCCTGGATTACTGAGTGACAGGCCACGCAGGCTCCTCGCTGTCTTCTTGGCATTCATAGTTAGCTATCCTGCGGTCGGCTATTGCTTTCTATGGCCTTACTGGCCGTCGCACTTCGTCTAATCGAGATCCGAAGTGAAGTGTCGTCGTTATGCAGGTAAGTGCGGAATAGTCTGATAATCAGCGTTTTTGAAGATAGCATAGCGGCGTTGTTTATGCACCCCGAAGACACCTGTCGGCATTCCCTATCCAAGTGTGAGTATGTAATTAGCGTCGTGTCCAGGCGGGATATTCGCCGATTGCGAAGCAATACATTCAGTCACTCGGTGGTACGTTAGCGCCCATCCACAGGAGCGATTGTGTCTTCATATCTGATTCCAGAATTGCCTCGCGCCGAAAACAGTTCCGGCGTCAGTCAGAAAGGGATGGGTTCTTCGTCGTCGTTGGATGTGGCGAGACAGTCGTTGTCAGAAGTTGACTCGGATTCAGTTACGTTCAACGCCCGTTTGATAACAACCGGAAGCTCGAACGCGTGGGCGGTTTCGCTGTCAGACGGCTCATCATCAACGGGATGTCGCGATTGCGCGTTCATTTCATGTATCCACGTTCTTCCTGAAGTGCTTCCGTTGCTGGGATGACGTCAAGGAAACAGCCGTCTTCAAACAGATACAGTACGCGGTATTGCGAGCCCGGCTCCGCCAGACCCAAGGTGTACGTCTCAAGCAGGACTTGCCCGCTTCGCAATTCCAGGCAGGCTGTGCCTCTGCCGTCGGGTCGACCTCTCAGCACAAGAGCCTGCGGTTGTTCGGTCGAAGGTGGCACATCGGCCGACGAAATTCCCGGCAAGGCGATGACCACGCATGCATCGTCCCTCACCAAATCGGGGCGGACGAAGATAGCATTTGCTGTGGTTCTGTAGGAAGAAGGCTCGCAGGCCTGTCGACAGTCTTCCATGATTTGGAGGGCAAGTTCCCAGTTCAGTGCATCGGTGCTGAGCTGGATAGTCAGAATTTTGGGTTCATTCATGGCAAAGCTCGTTAATTTATTTTTTCGATGTGGTTAAAAGGATCGCGGCGGGAGTGCGAGTGAAGCAGAGCCGTCAGCGCTACTTTTATAATAGAAAGCCGTTTTATCCGGGCGCGAACGTGTTCGATTTTTCAGAAAAAAATTGCTACCGCGTCCAGAATTGTTTGACCTGCAAGCTGCGCGAAACTCAAATTTCCCATGATGCGTTGAGCGCAAATCCATGGCATGAAGACGAACTTGAGCGCGATGCCGCGCGGCCGCGTGGACGTTCGCATGGCGAGTTGGAATTGAAAATGGATATAAATAATTGGAATTGCTTTGATAATAATTTTAATGGATTTAAATTGTGATTTGATAACGATTTGCCATAGAGAAAGTGAGCGGTTAGTATCGAGTAGCGTTATGGGGATGTGGAGTCGTGGTTAAATTTGTATTAGGTGAAAGAATGGAATCAGGGAAGTTCGAATCAACCGTAGGGAAAGAGTTGATTCAGTTTGGGCGGCTGGAGCGTGCCGGTGAGATGGCGGCCCGTATGAATGGCGCGTCAGCTCTGCGCTCGGACACGCCAGTTTTCGTTACCTCTGTTGACGATGCAAAGTTTCTACGCCATGTAGACGGAGGGGCATCAATGGCGATTGGTGCAATCGAAGCGGATGCGTGCGTCATCATCACGGTGCAAGTACAGACCGGGGGCGCTCTGTACACATGGCTTGCTGACCCTACTGACTCGGAAGTTTGGCATGCAATGGACCGCATGGACCAGACCGGGCATGTAGCATTTGCTTTTGAGGGCGACGCCGACACGTGGCTTCAAGGTTTCGGCGTTCGACACAAACGCGGTATTCACAAGTACAGACGGGAAATGGGGCGCAAAGGGGTTCTTTTTTTGCAGGAAGCGATGTATAGGATCGCTAGCGGGACGATTTCTGAAAGCTTGAACAGCCTTATAGCCGACCTGACGGTGACGTATTCGCCGGTGAGTATCCTGGCGACGCGAGACGTCGTCACGGCCGCAGAAAGGCTATACGCCGGCTTCTCTGCTTGGGATGGGCGTGGCTCAAGAGGCGGTTCCAAAAATTAACGTTATCGGAAGATCTGCTTGAGAGCGTAGACGAGGAAGGAAAAGACCCTGATAGTCTCGGCCAGTCCGTATGCGTTGACTATGCGCCAAACGGAAGTCAATCTGGCGGGTGGTCCTGCTGTCGGGAAGGCTCTGCAACTGAAGCAATGTCGGCGGATATTTGTTATGCAGTGCCATCCCCGATTGCGTGACCGCTCTTCGTGATAAACCCTCACAGGCCGCTCGAATGCTCAACAACCGTTTTGATGCCTATTGCCTGCTACGCAACCTCGGGGCATCCGCACGATTGATCCGGCATGTCGAGCTCGTTGGCGAGGCCGGCGAGGCGCTTGTCGCAAATCTGCAGAAGCGTGGCATCCATTTTGACGCCAATTTCGTTGAATGCGGAATTGCGATCCACGATGCCGGGAAAATGCTATTTCCTGAGGAACTGGACGGACCAGGCAGTCAGCATGAGGTCGCGGGCGAGCGGATGTTGCTTGAGCGGGGCGTCGACCCAAAGCTGGCGCACTGTTGCGTCTCGCACGCTGTGTGGGCTGCTGATGGCGTCACTTTTGAAGAACGGCTTGTTGCGCTCGCCGACAAACTGTGGAAGGGAAAGCGGGAGAAGGCGCTTGAGCTTGTAATCATTGATAGCGCGGCCGAGCGGTCTGGACTTACCCGTTGGGACTTGTTCGCGGAACTCGACATCCTGTTTGAAGAGATTGCGGCAGGAGCAGATGACCGGTTGGCGCGAAGCAAAGTTGCTTGACTGTCGACAAAACGGTGTCGCGCCGCTCGGCGGCAACACGGTTGAAGTCTGCAAGGAAGTTTTTGAGGCCTGTCTCGTGGTGTCCGGACGAAGCGCGCGGTGCCAGCTGCAGGCTGGGTTTATGGATAAAACCAGGAGCAATACGTGGTTCTTACTACTTGCTCCTTCTTGCCATGTCGACTGACACCAACTCGCCTTCCAGCGAAACCCTTGAGTTCCCTAACCAGGATTGCGTCGACGACATCACTGACAACAGGGATGACGTTGACTACGATTACGAGCCGCCTATTCCGTATGACTTCCGTCACCAATGGGCCGACCGCCCGGTGGAGTGGGCTCTGTCGTACGCCGCCAACCAGATTCGACAGTTCGACCGGGGCCTCGATTTCTACAGGAATCTCAATCCGGATAGTATCGAGACGTGGGTCTTCGACGTCTATCCGGAGTTGCTTGAGACCCTTCGCGGGGACAACGCGGTCGAAGAATTCCTTTCCAGGTTGGCCCGACACTGCCGCATGCTGCAAGCCGCAGCATTGCTCGCAAATGAGGTTCTCCAGGTGCGCCAAGGCTTGAGCAGCCCCCTCACGTCGGCGCTTGCCCTATGCGAGGAGTTTTTCCCCGGCTGGCTTTCGACCATTCAGACCCAGGCTGAATGGAGCTGGCAAACTCGACTTCCCGGCCCGGTCGCTGAGCTGTATGGAAAGTGGCACGCCAGCGAGTACACGAGCAGGCACCACAGTGATGGTATGGTCGGTCATTCAGAGGCCCTCAGTTGGGACTTTTCTGACGAGGCCGACGAGGAGCGTGAAAATGTCACAGCGTATCTGCTGGAGCGAGATTCTTTTCCGTTAACCATAAAAGCCTGCACTGACGAACGACTCGCTCTCGTCGTGCGCGCCCCTGCGGGAACCGACATCGCGGCTCTCACGAGAATTAACCGGACAGCTCTGGCTGTCTGCGAGCGCGAGGCTCACAGGGCTTCGTGGGACTTGTCGTTTGGACACGGCATATTGTCGCTGCCAGTACTGAAGCACGAAGATATCCTCCTCAAGTTCCGCAACCACGCGCCAGTCATCTTTCATTTTGACGGTAAAACATTGCTGGCCGAGTATGACTGGAATCCCATTGCCTTTGGGCACGAATATATCAAACTGGCAAAGGAATTAAATCCCGGCACCGACACTGCCAGACTACCTCCACGGATGATGTGTAACCTGCATCCGACGGCGATACGAATTGAGCGCATCTGCCCAATGCTGAAGTACGCGTTTCCGGGTAGAGCGTCGGTAGACGCTGCCGTGAACATCGAGGCCGACGACGATTACGTACCTTTCTGAAGGCGGGGCTTGGCGCGCTGGGGAGTCGTAACGGGCAAGCAAACTCGGGGGCAGTGTCCATCATCGGCGGCGGGCACAATAACCTACACGCCAAGGCTTCACAATAAGTCTGTCTCGAAGAGCCGTCACTGCGACATCTTCCCAATGCAAAGGTCCATGCTGCTCGGTCAATCGGGTACCGGCTAGTTGTCAACTAGAACGTCGAATGCAGTTGCAAGGCGATTGGTTTCAGCAGCCATACCGATGATGGCAACCATTTCGGCGAAATCCTTGTCTGTCATACCCTTGGCTCTGGCAGACCACTCAACAGTTCGATGTCGCAGGCGGAGTCACCCGGCTGCAGGTCTACAGTCATCGCTATATACGAGGTTTGACAGGTAAACAATCGAGGTCAATCATCGACACCGTCGAAAATACTGCGGTCGGTCAGCACCATTAAAGTATGTCAATGCGCAGGAAGTGCATATGTGAATTAACTAGGCCTGAAGATCGTGATAATTCACCAGTTTTGATCAACTGATAGTTGATGCGCCGCAGGTACGTCGTTACCCTCAGGATCAAATTTGGCCTTCACGTAAAATAACATTGCCTGTCGTAGGCTCAGCGTGGCCTCCATGCTCTGCAGCGGCAAATCATATTCCAACGCGATTGCCTGACGCTTCTCAAGTGCAAGATCTCGGTTGGGCGTTACGAGTACATTCACGACCGTCGTCCAGTCGAGATCGCCAGAGGGGTCAACCTCAGAGTTTTTTACCTTTCGTGTTGCCAGAATCCGGCCCAGCACAAAGTCCCTGAATTCATCTCGTGTATGGCAGTATGCGCGGACATGCCATCGTTCTCCATCTGAAGCGAAGGCATGCGGCGAGAGCCATCGCCAGCCAGGCTTTTCTCCGGTCATTGATTGATATTCCACTTCGATCTTTTGCCGTTCCCGCACCGCAGCCACCATAGCCTGCAGCACCTGAGGCGTGGCACGACGATTCGGTAGGGGCCAGCGCGCAACAGGCACGAGCGGGGAATCGATACTCGCGAATTCGTCGAGCGTTTTGGGCTTGATCAGTTTCGGAACAAATCCTGGCAGGGGGAGGTAGCGCCTGCGTGATTTGTTGTATTCCATATTGTCCGGATACCGCTCCATGTAGGTGCGGAAATCCTTGGCAGCCTGAATCGGGTTGATGCCGAAAGCGTCAATAAGGTCGGCTCGCTGCAATTCTCCCCGCCAGAACAGACATCGTTCCAGATGCATCAACCGTTGGACAACGGTTTGCGGCAAGTCGTCTGCGTGAGTTGGTGCGAGGGTGTGGTCTACGGTTTGAGGCACGAGGCTGGTCCTGTCCGGAAAACCCGAGGCGCGAGTTAAGTGACGCCACCGCCGAGGCGGAGCCGACCCTGTAATTATATCCAGTATTGACAGATACTAACATCGACCATTACTCTGCGCTACATGTAGCGTAAAGCTATGCATAGTATAAAGCTACTTATAGTCATCGATGTTTTGAACAGGGGTTAATGTGAGCGATCCAGTCACGACGCACGCGGTACATGAGAGGCCACGCTTTGCGCTGCAGCGCGTGTTGCTGGTCGATTCTTATACCGCCGGTCGAATCACGGAATTGCCTGTTGAAGGCGGGACGGCAATCGTGAGCCCCAACGGACGAGGGAAGACCTCGTTGCTTCAGTTGATTCCAGCGTTCTATGGCGAGCGGCCCGACCGGATTGTGAAGCCGGTCAGCAATCAGGGGAATTTCGCACGCTATTACTTGCCGCGATCCACGTCATACATCGTCTTTGAATACCGGCGAGATGGAGTTGAATGCTGCGCGATTCTCTGCGCGGATGCGTCAGGCGATGGTGTGGAATATAGATTTGTACGCAGCGGGTATCGGCGTGAGTGGTTTGTGCACGACGACGAGGCCACCCTTGTTGAAAACGCCAATCTGCTAGAGCGACTTAAAGTGAACGGCGCACATTGCACGAGAAAAATGCCGCTTGACCAGTATCGCGCAATCATCCAGGCCAAGCGAGCTCACGGGTCAGACCTCAAGCAGCATCGTCGCGATATTCTCGACTATGCCTACGGACCGGGTACCCATCCGCTGCTACACATCGAGCGCATCGTGTTTGGGATGTTTATGCGCAAGTCTAATTTCGTCGATCTGCAACGGATGATCGTTGCGACTGTGACCGACGCTGCAGGAAAAATCGCGTTGGGTGCGGAGCGAAAGAAGATTGAGGCGTGGCCGGATGCGTTCGCGAGCTACGCAGCCGTGATGGGCGAGGCACATCGGATGGACCAGGTGCAGCGATCGTACGACGCAGTGCTCGCCGCCGAACAGGAACTTCGGAACATCCATGGGCGATTTTTGTCGTTCGACCGGATGCTCGAAGACGAGCAACTGCAAGAACAACGCGAGCAGACTCTAGCCAGGCAGGAGCTGACGACTGCGGAGCAGGTGTATCTTGAGGCACGTCGTGACATGCTCGAGCTGATTCGCACAGCCGATCGCGCAATACTTGAAACTGGTGCAAAGCTCGAATCTTTACATCGACAACAGGAACACTACCGGGATCAGGGCGTGGAGGCCAAAGCAACCCTGCTTGACCGTGAGAACGAGATTGCACAAAGTCACACGCAACTGGCTTTGCGCAAAAACGCCTTACTCAGTGAATTGTCGAACATCGAAGACGAGTATCGAAAAATACTTGATGGTGCTGCGCTGGAACACAAGGATAGAGAGGTTGGGTTTGAGCGGCGGCGTGCGAAAGTGAGGGAAGCAAGCCAGTCTCGGCTGGACGCGCTTCACGTTGAAAGCCGGCAGCAGGAAAACGCTGCGCGACTGGCATCCGAGGCGGCTGAGAAGGAAATTCAGGCGTCGGTCGACCACGCTACACAAAGTGTGGGCCAGACAAAGCAGCAGTTGGATAATCCGCAGCCTGCGCCGGAACTGGTCGAAATCGCGGAGCAACAGCAGGCTAAAGCCGATGATGCACGTGTAAGGCACGTAATCGCCATCGAGCACGAAAACGAAGCGAAAAAGGCATACGAACAAAGACGCACCGCGTTCTCGCAGACCGAGAGTCAGCTGCGCAATCTCGGCGTCCAGATCACGAACGATAATAAGCATCTCGATTCTCTCCTGATGCAGGCGTCGCCCGATGAGAGTAGCGTCCTCTATGTTTTGCGCGACAAGCGACCAGACTGGGCTCGTGACATTGCCAAGGTGCTGCGTGAGGATATTCTGACGCGTACCGACCTATCTCCGGTTATCGGTGCGATTCAGGACAGTGTGTACGGTCTTCAACTGGACCTGGAACCTTTGGACACGCCGCTTGTAGCCGATGAACTTGCAATGCAGCGGGCCATGGAGGCGACCCGGGAGGGGCTGAAGCGGCTTGAGTTGCGTGTAGAGGAGCAACAGGCAATTCTTTCTCAGAATGCCATCGAGAGGCAGCGCGCGGAAGAGTCAGTCAACCTTCGGTCGGCCGAAACAGCAACGGCGAAGGCGGCACAGTCGTCCGCTGAACAGCAATTGAAGACCGCTCGGCTTGAAGTGCAACGAAGTCGCGACGCCGCCAGGGAAGCTGCGCAGCAAGCACATACCGAAGCGACGCGTGTCCGGACTGCCGCTCAGCAAAAGCTGTCGGAGCATCGCAAACGGCTGGAGCAGGAGTTGTCTGCTCTTGCGACCAGACACGACCAACGCGCTGGCGATATCAAGCGCGAACTTGGGGAATCGTTGAACGACATTGACCACAACGAAGCCGACGAAAAAAAGCGTTATGAAATTGCAACGTCGCAGATTGACGACGAGCGTAAGGCGAAACTGAAGGCGAGCGGTGTTGACACAGTGGCACTGAGCGCACTGGAAGAGGAGATAGCAACTGCCGCTGCACAGTTGAAAACAATCGCCGACTCGCGCAACCTGGTTGTTGACTGGCGCCGTTGGTTGAGCCAGGAGTGGAGTCGCAAGCCTCAACATGAAGATGAGCTTGCCCGGGCTCGGAAGGAGAAGGCAGTTCACGCCGGCACCCTGGAAACATGTGAGAACTCGTGGAAGGAGGACGCGAAGCAACGAAACGGGCGCATTAGCGATATCGGCAAAAGATTGGATGAAATTGGGGGTAAGCGAGCCCAGCTTGGACGTCATCGACATCTTTTGGCTCCCTATCCGGTCGATACGGACACGCTTCCTGAATACGACCCTGCATGGCAGGCTGTCACACTGGTCGGTCAGACGAACGAGCAGCGTCGCGCGCTTGGCATGCATGAGGACCGTCTCCAGCAGGAGATTGGTGCGATTAAGCGGGTGTTCACGTCCAGCAGACACTCCCCGTCCGACCAGTATTACGAAACACAAAGGCAAATTATCGGACCGGACCGGTCAGACAGGCCGCGAGAGTGGGTACCCTTGTTCAAAGCATGGTACGCGACCGACCACGAGCACTGCCGAAATCTGCTCCGGGTCGATGCGCGGACTATCGCCGAGGCGGTTGGAGATTTTCGGGACCGTATGGATACCTTCCATCGGAAGGTTCAGCAGTTCAATCGCGAACTGCAGGAAAGCCTTAACTCTAACCAGGGTTTCCGAAGTATCGGAGGATTGACGGTCGAAATCGTGTCGTCCATTCGGGAGCTGGAGTACTGGGGCACCATTGAGCGGGTCACCGAATCCCGTCGTGAATGGATGGAGGGTGACCTTGCGGACTTGCCGCCGCCGGAGTTTGGCATTGCACTGCGCGAGCTTCTCAATCACTGGCAGTTAAAGGAGGGCATTCAGGCAGAATTGACCAATCTCGTTCGAATTCAGGGTGAAGTCATCGAGAACGGCAATCGCCGCCCGTTCAAAAAGGCCGAAGACCTTGAACGGATTTCTTCTAACGGGCTGTCGTATATCGCGATGGTGTTGATATTTGTCGCTTTCATCAACCGTGTGCGAGGCAACACTCCTATCAATGTCGTATGGGCGCTTGACGAGATTGGCGCGCTCGACACCGGGAACGTCATATTGCTTGTCGAAATTCTGACGAAAAATAACATCACGTTAGTGACAGCGTGCCCCGACCCAAAACCGGATGTTTTAGCGCTGTTCCGAAACCGGCGTTCCATCAGCGGCGACCGGCGCATCTACGATCCGTCACCGGCTGTGCCGGTTCCGGTACATAACGCAGCTGATGAGACAGACGAGGTTTTCAATGTTTGACGTAGCGATGTCCCTGTTACTCTCCGGCGAATTTGTTTGTGAGGTGCGTTATCCGGATGCCTATAGGTTCTTGGCCGTAGATGCGCATCAGAAGGACGCGAACGCCTATCTCGCTCGCATCAATCGAACGCTCGCCACGACCGAGCAAGGCGGCGCATGGTATGCGGCCTACGACCGGATCGATCAGGACGAGAAACGCGCGATAAAGGACGAGTTCACGCAAATCAAACAGAAGATCAGGTTTCTCGTCGATTTTTTCGTGAAAGCGATGCGAGCGACCAATCAGGAAGTCTTTTATTCGCGTGGGGACAAGATTGAAGCGCACGCCCTTATGGCCGCTATCGACGGCAACCCCGGCCTTCGGGCCGAATTTCAGGCGATGGCAACGGTGGGGCGTGGCGGCGCCACGGACGGCAAGATGAAGGGTAGCCTGGACAGGCAGCTCAACTTTCTTGTTGATAACGGCTATCTGGTCGTTTCAAATGCGGATCGTGAGATCTATCAAGTTACTGGCAAGATTGAATATTTGACCGAAATCGTGCAGTTTCTGATGACGACGGACAGCATTCCGGACGACATGGGGGACGAGCAGGATACGACAGCCCTGCTCATCTAAAATTATATGGCTGAAAAATCAGATTTGGTCATCGCTTATCTGGGAAAGCTTTCCAGGTACAAAGAACTGATCGCGACGGCTTATCACCGGGGATCGATTGACGCATCGGATACTCGTGACGGTGGGCGGGGAATATTCGAGCTCACCCAGGCGCGTGTGCTTGTACCTTACAGGGAAGGGACGTATCGTCTCGCGTCGTCCCTGTCGAAGCATCTCGATGAAGTATTGCAGATTGAGCGGCTCTATTCGGCGGCAGGGGCCAATGTGTCGGAGCTCGCCCAGCGGCTGCCTAACATTGCCGGTCTCGTTGCTGACGCAGTATTTGACGGCCGGATCGATGACGCTGACCGATATATCGATGAGTTTGACCGCGCTGTATTCGAGCTCGCAGACAGCGTCACGGCCGCATTGCAGTCGCTGCGAATACAGGCTGACAACAGGTTCGCAAATGTAAGCAGCTACTCCGAGAAGCGTCGTCAGAACGAGTTCTATCTCGACCGGGTAGAGCGTATCAGTGAGGCATTGAGCGCCATCCAGTCAGGAGACATGATCCATTCGCTCGAGTCCACGCCCGAGGGTGAGCGCATGCTGGAGTCGTACCGTTCACAGATTGCAGATCATCTTGCAGAGTGGCGCGCGCAGCTACTCGACATCACAGCGATACTGCGTGAATACCTGTTCCGGACGCGGCAGATTGAGTTGATCGCGCGACGCATGCGTTCGTTCGAGCTATTCCTGAAAAGGACTCCAGCGTACGTTCCGCCGGACGTCGAAAGCATTCCCGATACGCCGGACTGGACAAGGCGCGCGGCGGATATTCAGCTAGTTGCGCATGCCTGCGTGCAGAATACTGCGCAGGACGAAATTCTTCTAGACATCGCGAGATCCATCCCGGCGATCAAGCCGATCACTATCGCTGCGCCTCGTATAGGTAAGCTGTTAGCTGACGCACCAATTGAGTCTGATGAGAACGAGGCACGGCCGCAGGCATGGGAAGAAGCCGTGTCTGTGATGCTCGACAATCTGGACTCGACACCCGTTTCTGCGCTGGAATGGAAAGCGGGTCATGTGGAAATCGCCACGCTTGACGATGACATCTGGTTGCTCTGTTTGTTACACGAGGAGGAGAAAAATCTTCCTCGGCATGCGACGCTGCGTTTCGAACATGTTTCTGGACAGGCAGAGCGTCTGTCCGGAGTGATTCCACTCACCGATATTGTTGTGTCGAGGCTCCTACCGTGACCGATAAGAGTCTTGCAAGGGCGTTGCTTCGGATTGTCCAGAGCCCGATTGAGCAGACTGAGTTTGTTAAGTCTGCGACATTGCTAGAGTTTGTCAAAGATACCGGAATCGGTCTTCCCAGGGGCCGTCGGATTCTATTCAACGAAAAGCACAAGGAGCGAATCCGGTCCTGGTTAAGGGCAGACAATATCGATCCGCAGACAGCTCTCGATGCGTGGACAAATCTCAGTCGTTCTGAAGCGCTGAAGATTGGGCCAGACGAAAAATGGGCGGGCGTAGCAGTCCGTTCGCAGCGCATTGCCTTTAAGGCGCTTAACGAAAAAGCTATCGTTACTGGCGGCGCACCAATTTTCCTACCGCCTACGGCGAATATGGAATGGACCTGCGCCGAGGCGCTCGACGCTCTTCAGCACGACGCAGTGGTCGTTGTTGAAAACTGGGAGGTATTTGAGCATGTAAAAGGTTTGCAACTGGACATAAGCCACGTATCTCCCAATCCGCTCATCCTGTGGCGCGGTGGGTCAACGACCGCATCAGTGGGCGCCGCCATGCGATTTATCGAGGCCTTCGGTCGGCCGGTGTGGTCAGCACCTGATTATGACCCTGAAGGACTCGCAATCGCGGCGCGGCTACCGCATCTCGCTGGAGTCCTTGCGCCTCCTGACGAAGAACTTCGCAAGCTTCTGGAGAGTTCGCATATGCACGATCGATACAATCAACAACTGCCCGGTGCACTGGCAACTCTAGACAGGGCAAGTCACCCAGACGTCAAACGATTGTGGGCTCTCGTTCGAGCAAGTGGTAGTGCTCTTCCGCAGGAGCGGTTGTGTTTGCGCAGTTAAGCTTTTCAGTGCGTGACTCGCCTCCGCAGGTAATGGAAAGGGTGAGCAGCTGGATTGCCACACGCACAACAAGGATCGGAACGGCGAAATCTGGCAAACCGTGGATGATTTGTCAAAGACAAGGGTTAGCTTACATGCGGCGAAGAGCCGACGCGACATGCGTAATCAAGTTATCAGTCGTGTAAGGAACCGATGAATGTTGGCGCGGTATCACATGTTGTCGCAATAGGTTTTCTGGAAACGTTTAATCTCCCGACCTGCATTCTTCGAAAAAGTGGTGTGCCGAGCGGGTAGCGCTGGCCAATTTGCGAACGTTTTCGACAGCGTCGCGAACGTTGTGTTGGCGCTGCTTTCACGACTTTGCGTTTAAGGCATTCGGGCCAGTCCGGGGATTTTGGGGTCGTTTCACGACACTTCGCTGGAAGGCGGGTATTGAATCCTAGCCGGAACCCCTGTCGTTACAGGATCGGGATTCTCAACTCTTTTGTTCACGGACACGTCGGCCGCGTTGGGGATTCGCAGGGGATTGTGTGATTGACAGCGCGAAATGGCTCGGCTTTCAGCGTGAACCGTTCAGCTGCTAGCGAGTGGCCTGGCTGTCAGCGCGAGCGGCTCCGCTGTCGGCGGACAGCTTGTGTTGCGCGGGCTCCGGCGAAGCCTCAGAAGCGGCCTCGCTCAGCGTGCCGCCCGGATCGAAGCCGGTGGGCGGCGCACCTAACTCACGCCGGAACATGTCGCTAAAGCTGCTCGGCTGGAAGCCCAGCGAACGCGCGATGCTGCTGACCGAGCGTCCCTCCGCCAGGCCTGACACGGCGACCGCGAGTTGCACTTGACGCCGCCATTCGGCAAAGCCCACTCCCAACTCACGCGTGAAGAGGCGCGCCAGCGTGCGCACGCTCGCGCCGACCGAAGCCGCATGCTGTTCGAAGCTGATCGCGATCGACGGGTTGTCGATCACCGCGCGGCATAACGCATCGAGCCGCCGGTCCGAGGCGTCGGGCAGCGCGATGCGCAGCGACGAGCGCGGCGCGTGCCCCAGTTCCAGCATGGCGAGACGATACGCGGCGTCGAGATAGGTTTCGTCACGATCATGAGTGCGCTCGTGTTCCGCAATCGAGGCGATGAGTTCGCGCAGCAGGCCGTTGATCTCGAACACGTCGCCGCGCCGGCTCAGATGACCCACATTGCGCTCGTGCAGATAGAGATTGCGCATCTCCACCTCGCTCATCATGTGGATGGAGTGAACGGTGCCGGCCGGAAGCCATACCGCGCGCTGCGGCGGCACGACCAGCGCTTCGCGGCCGACTTCCACCCACATCACGCCCGAGACCGCGTACAGCACCTGCGCCCACGTGTGCGAATGCGGATCGATGCGCAGTCCACGCGGATAGTGCCGCGCGAGCGAGCGGGCATCGGCGTCGTCATGGAGTTCGGGAGGTCGGGCTTTAGGCACGGCGGTTCGGTTTGCTGTCGCGTATGAAGGTCGCGGACCTTGCTGGTCCGTGCGCAAAGCATAGCGCGAGCCCCGAAGCGGCGCCTGGATTCCGTTACGTGCGGTGCCCCATCAACATCAGCAGCACCGAAAGGGTCACCACCGATCCCACCGTCGACAGCAAAATCGTCCGCGACGTGATGTGCGCCTCGCGCCGGTAGAACTCGGCCAGCATGAACGGGCCGGTGCCGGTGGGCAGTGCGGCCAGCACGACGGCCATCTCGACGAGCGAGGGCGAGAGCCCGAACACGCGCGCCGCGAGCCACCACGTCAGCGCCGGCTGCACCAGCAGCTTGACCCCGGTCAGCAACAGCGAGATGCCGCCCGAGCCAGCCTCCGACGGACGCTTTTCCGCGAGGAACAAGCCAAGGCTCACCAACGCGCACGGACTGGCGGCGCCACTCAGCAGCTTCAGAAACGTCTCCGCGCTCTGCGGCAACGCGACGTGGGTGCTGGCGAACAGCACGCCCGCGATCGGCGACACGATCAGCGGATTGCGCGCCAGAGAGCCCAGCACTTTCAGCGCTAGCTTGTGCGGCGTGCGCTCGCTCTGCAAGCCGATTTCGATCAGCACGATCGCAACCGCAAACAGCACGCACGCGACGAGGATCGTGGCGATCGTGGTCGGCGTCAGGCTGGCTGAGCCGAACGCGATCAGGGCGAGTGGAAAGCCGATGTAGCCGGTGTTCGGATACGACGCCGCAATCGCGTCGACGCTCGCATCGGCCAGATGCCGGCCACTCAGCATGCGGATGACGAGAATCAGCACGAACACGCTGACGCAGCCGATCGAGAACGTCGCGACGAAGCCTGGCTGGTAGAGCTGCTGCCAGGTGGCGCGTGCCATCGTGTCGAACAGCAGAGCCGGCAGCGCCAGCCAGACCACGAAGCGGTTCAGTTCCGATGCTGAATTCGGTCCCAGCACGCCGCGCCGGCGGCAGGCAAAGCCCGCGAAAATCAGACCGAATACGGGAAGCAGAATCTCAAGAGTGGCTAACATCGGTGCAAATAGGCGTGGGCGGTTGGAGCGATGCGCCAGCGTAGTGGCTTGCGTTGATACAATCCAATACTGTTTTTGGTCTCCGACAATACCTTTTTTGCATCGTCGTTCAGCCTGAGGGCGTCGTGATCGATATCAAACCGCTGCGTTACTTCGTGACACTGGCCGAGGCGCGCCATTTCGGCCGGGCGGCGGCGCGCCTGAATCTGTCGCAGCCGCCGTTGAGCCGGCAACTGGCGGCGCTGGAAGCGAGCCTGGGCGTGACGCTGCTCGAGCGCAGTCCGCGCAGTGTCACGCTGACGGCGGCGGGCGAGCGCTTTTACGCCGATGCGAAGGCGATTCTTGCGTCGGTGGAACAGGCGGTCAGCAACGCGCAAGCCGCGGCGCACGGCGACGCCGGCAAGCTCGCCATCGGCTTCACGATGTGCGCCGCGTACAACGTCGTGCCTGGCTATGCGCGCGCCTTCGGCGCCGCGTTTCCCGAGGTGGCGTTGAACTTGCGCGAGGTCGTCTCGAACGATCTGGCCGCACAGGTGCTGGCCGGCCAGATCGACGCGGCGATCATGTTTCCGAACGTGCCCGACAAGGGCCTCGCCACGCGCACGATTCTCCGCGAGCCGTTGTGCGTTGCGCTATCGCGTGGTCATCCGCGAGCACGCGCACGGCGTCTGAAGATCGCGCAGTTGGCGGGCGAGCCATTCGTGCTGGCGGTGGAGGAAGTCGCGCCGACTTTGCGCGCGACCATCCTCGAGCATTGCCGCTCGGGCGGCTTCGAACCGGATATCCGCTTCGAAGTGCAGTTGCAGCAGACCGTGCTCAGTCTTGTCGATGAAGGCGTGGGGGTGGCGCTGGTGCCGGCCTCGATGCGCAAGACGCAACTCGCGGGCGTGGTGTTCCGGCCGCTGGTTGACGCGCCGCTGATCGAGCAGGTGCTGGCGTGGTCGCCGGCTAATCGCAATCCCTGTCTGGCGCGGTTTCTTGAGTTGACGTGAGGGGTGGCTTCATGAACTTGCGAGCGTGCTGTCGGCGGGTGACGGCGGGTCGTCGGGATAGCGCAGCGAGTCCTGCTTGATGCGCCGTCGGCACCAGAAGGTCCACCCCGTCAGGCCGGCGTAGACCCCGTAGCGCAGTACTTCGGAGGCGACCGCCGCGCGCGGGTCGTTCGGCCAATGCCAGACGATCAGGCTGCGCAGGATGTTCTCGCCTGTCATGCCGAGACCCCATACGAGTGTCATCAGGCGGATGTAAGCGGCGAGGATGGGCCGCTCGCGCCAGTGCTTCTCGAAGCTCTCGGCGCTGCGATGGTCTTCGCGTGACATCGTCGAACGAGCGAGGTAAAACACCAGCGGCCGCCGCAAAGTCAACGAGATCAGGAAGGACACGCCGATCATGCCGGAGACCATCGGCTCTTCGATCGCGCCGATTAGCCGGTCGCCGCCCAAGGCCGTTGCGATCAGCGAGAGCACGATGCCGACCAGCACAAGCGCGCTGAGCGCGTCGAAATGGCGGTAGCGCAGCAGGTCCCAACACATCCACGCGATCAACGGTAGCGCCGACGCGGCCAATGCGCCG
Source organism: Paraburkholderia sp. RL17-337-BIB-A (assembly GCF_046025895.1). Lineage (NCBI taxonomy): Bacteria > Pseudomonadati > Pseudomonadota > Betaproteobacteria > Burkholderiales > Burkholderiaceae > Paraburkholderia > Paraburkholderia sp. RL17-337-BIB-A. Next base: position 237,595 of record NZ_JARESY010000002.1, read on the forward strand.
GAATGGCCATAGTGCGGGAATGCGAGCCGGTACGCGAGCCACGGCAAGGCGACGTTCACGATCAGCGCGGATAGGTAGCGCAGGCGGGCTTTCATGGACGGAGCGGCGATAAGCGTGGCAGTAGTGCACGAGTTGCGCGCGCGGCTCGCCGACGCGGCTTATCGCACCGGCTTGGCAGCACATGCGTACCCAGGGAGTGTAGGGCGAAGCCCCTTTGCACGCCAGAGTTTGCAGTGCGGCGCGAGCGTCGCCTGGATCGTGGCAGTGAACCTGGTGCACAAAAAATCTGCGATCATCCAGGCACGCTTCAACGCTTCTTAACCCTGAAAGCGTCCACGCTAACTATTCGCTCACCATGCCCACCCGCCCCGCGCTCCTCACCACCGACCGCCTCATCATGCGCCCGCACGCGCGCGACGATTTCCTCGACAGCTATGCGATGTGGTCCGATCCCGAGGTGATCCGCTATATCGGCGGCAAGCCGTTCACGCGCGAAGAAGTCTGGGCGCGTCTGCTGCGTTACGCCGGGCATTGGGCGATGCTGGGATACGGCTATTGGGTGGTGCGGGAAAAAGAAAGCGGCCGGTTCCTGGGCGAGGTCGGCTTTGCCGATTATCACCGGGAGATCGAGCCTTCGTTGCTGGATACCCCTGAGGTCGGCTGGGCACTCGACCCCGCCGTCCACAATCGCGGCTACGCGACCGAAGCCGTGCGCGCCGCGCTCGCCTGGGCCGACGCGCATTGGCCTGACGGCGACACCGCCTGCATCGTCGCGCCGGACAACCAGCCGTCGCTGCACGTCGCGCATAAATGCGGTTATCGCGAACAGCTTCGCACGACGTACAAAGGCAAACCAACCATCGTGATGCGGCGAGCGGCAGGCGGGGTTGCCTGAGCCGTCGCATGGGCGGCGTCGCCTGAGCCGCGCTGGCCGCTGGCCGGTCGCCGCGTGTCGCTGGAATCGCCCCGCCGGCCGCGCGATGGCCGCGTGTGGGTCGAATAAGCGCGTGGCTGATGTTGTCGCTCGGGGCCAAAGCGATGTCACCGTGTCGCCGGAATCCTCGCTCCGACCGTGTGATGGCCGCATGCCAGTCAACCAGGCGGCTGCCTCATCGACCGCCTTCGCTCGCCGCTGCCCGCTGCCGTGCGATCAGGTCCACTAGCCGTTCAATCTGCTTGCCCTCTGCATCGAAGTTGCCGGCGTCGAGCCAGCGCGCGTAGCTCGGGCGCAGGGCGGGCCACTCGCTGTCGATGACAGAAAACCACGCGGTGTCGCGATTGCGTTCGTGATACACAATCGCCTGCCGGAAAATCCCTTCGAACGTAAAGCCATAGCGCAGCGCCGCCGTGCGTGACGGTCCGTTCAGCGAATCGCACTTCCATTCGAAGCGGCGATAGCCGAGGTCGTCGAACACATGGCTCATCAGCAGGAACATCGCTTCGGTGGCAATGCGGGTGCGCTTCAGGCGCGGCGAATAGGTGACGTGGCCGACTTCGATCACGCCGTTCGCGCGGTCGATCCGCATCAGCGCGAGCGTGCCGACTGCCTTGCCGGTCGCCAGATCGATCACAGCGTGGTGCAGCGGATCAGGCGATGCGGCCATGCGCGTCAGATGTTCGCGATACACGGTGAGGCTCTCGAACGGCCCGACCGCCAGATAGGTCCAGTCGCGGCCATCGGGTGCCGAGCTGTAGGCCTCGTACAGGTCCGCCGCATGACGTTCGACGTCCACAGGTTCGATCCGGCAAAAGCTGCCCGCCAGCGGCTCGCGGCCTGGGGCCTTGGCGCCTTTCCACTCCAGCACGGGGGCGCCGATAGGCTGCCCGAAGGCGTTACGTCTCGGTTCCATGTCTGCTTCTCCAGTCGATAGTTGGTGATGGTTCGTTGCGGAGAACAATACGGCAAACGTGGTATGTTAAAAAGATCCAACTTAAGCCAATTTGATAGGTCCAGTCGCGATGATTGAAATCATTGGTCCGCTCGCCAACCCAGGCGTCAAGACCAGGGCCGCCAGCGGCAACGCTACCGGGACTGGTACTGGTACTGGTACTGGCACTGGCACTGGCACTGGCACTGGCAAGGGCAAGGGCAAGGGCAAGGGCAAGGGCAAGGGCACTGGCACCGGCAAGGGCAAGGGCACCAGCACCAGCACCAGCACCAGCCCCGGCACCAGCCCCGCCCCCGCCCCCGGCAGCGGCGAAAAATCCACGCCGCTGCAAAAACAACTCATCGAACGTTTGCAGCAAGCGATCCTCACGGGGCGTTTGCCTGCAGGATCGCTGCTGCCGTCGTCGCGGATGCTGGCGGCGGAGATGGGCGTGTCGCGCAACACGGTGGTGATCGCGTACGAGCATCTGGCCGCCGTCGGTTATGTCGTGGCCGACAAAAAGGGCACGCGCGTGAGTCCGCTCTCCAGCCCTTCTGCACGCGGTGAACCGCGGACACCCTCGGTCGCACCGAAAGTCGCCTACGCGGCGCGCGTAGAACAATTCGCGGCGACCCGCACCCATGTCGACAGCACCTTGCCGCTGACACCGGGCACGCCCGCACTGGACCGCTTTCCACTGACCGCCTGGCGGCGCGCACTCGAACGTTCGATGGAGCGTGCGTTGCCGCTCGCGCTCGGCTACGGCAATCCGACGGGCGAACCGGCGTTGCGCGATGCGATCGCCGCGCATTTGCGGATGGCGCGGGGCGTGCGCTGCGAGGGCTCGCAGGTGGTGATTACCGAAGGCGCGCAAGAGGCGCTGAACCTGTGCGTGCGGCTCTTTACCAATCCGGGCGACCTCGCCTGGGTTGAGGATCCCGGCTATCGCGGCGCCAAGGCCGCCTTCAATGTCGGCGATCTGGCCGTGCGGCCGATGCCGGTGGACCTTGAAGGCATCGCCGTGCCAGCCGACGCGTGGCGCACGCATCCTCCCAAGCTGATCTACACGTCGCCCGCGCATCAGTATCCGACCGGTGCGGTGCTGTCGGTGGCGCGTCGGCTGGAGCTGATCGCGCAGGCGCGCCGCTGCGGCGCCTGGCTGATCGAAGACGACTACGACGGCGAGTTCCGCCATACCGGTGAGCCCATCGCCAGCATGCAAGGGCTGGTCGAGGACGCGCCGGTTTTGTACGTCGGCTCATTCAGCAAAACGATGTTTCCGGCGCTGCGCATCGGCTTCGTGGTGCTGCCCCGCAGCATCGCCGCACACACGGCGGTCGCGTTGCAGGAGATGCTGCGCGGCGGGCACCGTCTGGAGCAGTTGGCGCTGGCGCCTTTCATCGAAAGCGGCGAATTCGGGCGGCATCTGGGCCGCATGCGGCGTCTGTATCGGGAGCGTCAGCAGGCGCTGCGCGATGCGCTCACCACGCATTTCGCGCCGTCGCAGATTCTGGGGGGCAATTGCGGGATGCATCTGACACTTCGTCTGCCGCCGCGCATTTCCGATCGGACCCTCGCCGAACGTGCACTCGCCGCGCGACTCAATCCGCGCGCGTTGTCGGGTTTTGCATTGCAGCAGCGGGAGGAGGCGAACGGGCTGGTGATCGGCTATGGCGGCACGACCGCCGAGCAATTGGTGCTCGCTGTTCGCACCTTGGCCAGGCTGGCGCGGGAGATCGCGCGCGAGTCGAGCAGTGGGCCGGCGAGCGTGGCGCCATCCAGGCGGGCGAGCGGGGCGACAAGCGGCTCGGCAAGCGGCTCGGCAAGCGCCTCGACAAGCGCCTCGGCAAGCAGGACAACCGCCAAACGCGCCGTGTAAGTTTTTACGTTTGTCCGCGCGGCCCATGTCGCGCTATCGTGTCGTTTATGCGCGGCGATTCGGAAGTGCACGACGTCGACGAATCGTCCGCAGGTCATGCCCGGCGCACCGCGACGCGACATCGCGTGACATGCGGCGCGCGCTTGCGGGGCCGCTACCTGGCTCGGGCATGAAGAATGCCTTTGTTGTAGTTATCTATGACGATTTATCGACCGGAGACGACATGAAGGAAATCGAACCGACCGCTTGGTTTGAGCTTGCTGCCCACACGCCCGTCCGTGAAGGCTGGTACGAGGTGCAATTGACGAGCGGGGAGACGGCCTTTGCGAAGTATGGCGCCGGCATATGGACCGAGAAACCGTTGCTGGTGTTCACGCACTGGCGCGGACTTTCCGCCGACCCGTCGAAAGCTGGCGAGGGCGAGGCAGAATCGATCGGCGCGGAAGCCACCGCAGCTCAGGGCGTGCGCGCTGCGTGGAACGCATTCTTCCCAGGACTCGGCGAAGAGCAGCACAAACCGCTGGACGCCGTGCCCAACGGCAAAGCCCCGCATTGATTGATGCGATGCCTGGGCGGCGGCTTAACGGCTGCCGCCTGATGATTGCTTACTTCCCAGCGGTCACTTCCGCTTCAGCGCTTCAGCCGCCATTCTGCCGATGTCCATATCGACGTCCGGCGCCGCACCCGTTTCAAGAATCCACGCAGCCGACAAACCCGACCACGCGAGAATCCACTGCAGCAAGCGGCGCCTGTCGAGCGCGGCGATGTGCGCCACGCGTTCGACGCGGCGCGCGAACCGTCCGGGTACGAGTGCGGACGCCTGGTCCGGATTGCAAAAGATGTTCGCATAGTCGAAACCGCGCTCACCGTACAGACCTTTCGGGTCGATCGCCAGCCAGCCGCGTGCGCCGAAATCGAGCACGTTGCCGTGATGGATATCGCCGTGCAGCACAACCTGGTCTTGAGGCGCGGCAAGCAGTGCTTGCGCTGCGGCGGCACTTTCGGCGAGCCAGCCGCCGTAATGCTCTGCCGCGGGCCAGAGACACTGGAACCAGCGTGGCAAGCCGACCAGTTCGGGCAGGGGTTTGTTACGCGGTGCGTGGAGTTTTGCCGCAGCGGCGCAAAGGATGTCGATGGCATGGTCATCCGCATCGTTGTCGCCCATGCGGGCTTGGTCCGCCAACGAGTAATGGCTTGGGGCGCGCTCCAGCAGCAGGGCGTCGGCGTCATGCGCGAGCACGCGGGCCGCGCCATCGCCGTCCCACCACACCATCAATTGCGCGCCGAATTTCTCTTCGGGTTCCTGCGCAACTTTAAGCATCGCGGCGACGCCATGCTGGCGCACCGGCAACAGGCGGCTGCTATGCGTGCGAATCGGCTCGCCGTCCGGCAGCAAGTCCCACTTGACGATGTACTCGGCGAACATCACGCGTCAGGCTGCGAGTGTGGCCGCGTGGGTTCTGTTCGGCGGCAAGCGTGTCTCATCTATTGCCATCGGCAAACGCCGTGAGTGCCTCGCCCGCCAACCGATAGCGAACCCATTCGCTTTGCGCGCTCGCACCGATCGATTCATAGAAGCCGATCGCCGGCTCGTTCCAGTCGAGCACGCTCCATTCGAAGCGGCCGCAGCCGCTCTCGCATGCAATCTGGGCCAGGTGGCGCAGCATCTGCTTACCCGCGCCACTGCCGCGCGAACTCGGCGACACGTACAGGTCTTCCAGATAAAGCCCGTGTTTGCCGAGCCACGTCGAATAAGAAAAGAAATAGACGCAGAAGCCGATCGGCTCGCCGTTCATCTCGCAGATCAAAGCCTTCGTGGTCGAGCTGGCGGCGAACAGGCTCGTTTCGATATCTTGAACGGTAGCGACAACTTCGTGCTCCGCTTTTTCATAGACCGCGAGTTCGGTGATGAAGCGGAGAATCAACGCGGCGTCGGATGCGTGGGCGGGGCGGATGTGGATGGTCAAGATCAGGTGCTCGGTCGGTTTGTAGGGTGGATCGAAGGTTAGCGAGTACGCTTGCGCATCGGATCAAACATGCATCGTATCGTTTATTCTGCTGTCATGGCCAGCGAGCGCTGGCACCCTGCGATGTGGAGATTGTGATTGACGTGCCTTCGCAAAATCGCTTACTGTCGATCCATGGACTTCCACTCGATTCCCTTCGCTGCCGTCACCACCACGACGACCACCTTCACAGGCGGGTCGTCTGGAGGTTGCGCACGCTAGAAGCAAGAAGCTGTGGCAGACCACCAAAGGCCCCGCCGGAAACGGACGGGGCCTTTGGCATTTCTGGACCTCCGTTTGCGGCATCGATCCACCGTATCTGCAACGTCAAGACAAACGGAGCGTCATCGTGAACGACATCGACCATCGTGTACTGGGCAACAAACTCGACCTCTTCCACCAGCAGGAAGAAGGCGCCGGCATGGTTTTCTGGCACCCGCGCGGCTGGGAGCTGTACCGTCTGCTGGAAGACACCATTCGCGCCCGCATGCGGCGCGCGGGCTTTCGCGAGATCCGTACGCCGCAATTGCTCGCGCGCTCGTTGTGGGAGAAAAGCGGGCATTGGGAGAAGTTCGGTGCGTCCATGTATTCGTTGGCCGACGCGGAAGAAGGGCGCGCGCTGTGTCTGAAGCCGATGAGTTGTCCCTGTCACGTACAGGTGTTCAACCAGCGTGTGCGGTCGTATCGCGAGTTGCCGGTTCGTTATAGCGAGTTCGGTGCGTGTCACCGTGACGAACCTTCGGGCTCGCTTGAAGGGCTCAAGCGTACGCGTGCGTTCGTGCAGGACGATGCGCATGTGTTCTGCACGGAGGCGCATATCGAAGCCGAAGTCGGCCGCTTCTGCGCGCTGTTGCGTGCGGTCTATGCGGACCTCGGTTTCCCCAACTTCAAGGTCGCGCTCGCCACGCGGCCAGCGATGCGCGCGGGCAACGACCCAACGTGGGATCGCGCGGAAGAAGCACTGGCAAATGCAGCGCGTGCAGCGGGCCTCGAATTCGACATACTCGAAGGAGAGGGCGCATTTTACGGCCCGAAACTGGAGTTTCATTTAACGGACAGCCGCGAACGCCGCTGGCAATGCGGCACGATCCAGCTCGATTTCGTGTTGCCCGAGCGGCTCGACGCGGAGTTTGTCAACGAGCGCAATGAACGCGAGCGACCGGTGATGATTCATCACGCGGTACTCGGCAGCATGGAGCGTTTCATCGCGATGCTGCTCGAACATCACGAAGGATGGCTGCCGGTGTGGCTCGCGCCCGAGCAGGTCGTGGTCGCGACGATCAGCGATGCGAATACGGCCTACGCGCGGGAAGTGATGCAGGCGCTCGATGACACAGGCATACGGGTGCTGCTCGACAACCGACCGGAGCGGCTGGAAAAGAAGATCGTCGACGCAAGGGAAAAGCAGGTGCCGATTTTTGTCGCGGTAGGTTCGCGCGATGAACGTGATCGGACAATCAGCATTCGCATGCGCGACGGGCAGCAGTCGACGTTTGCGATTGCGGAAGGTGTCGAGTATTTAAGGCTGGCTGCGCTGCCACCTCCATTGCAATCGAGGCTGTGACGGGCGCCTGTCATTAGTGGCGGCCACACGTGTGGCCGCCACACGTGTGGCCGCCAACCGGTTCACCCGCCACCGCCGGTGCCAGACCACGGGGTGTCCCGCCCGCAATGTCAGAATTGATGCCGCATCCCCATGACCAACAACAACTGCCGATTGTTGGCCGATGGCGGGACGTTGAACATCGACGCGTTAAATAGCGCCATGCCACCGCCCCCAGTGACTACCTGGTAGAGGCTTTCCAGATAGACATCGGTGCGTCGGCTAAAGGAATAGTCGGCCTGAGCGATGGCCTCGTGCCATTTTGGATTGAGATGCACGCTTCCTGAATCGAAATGTCCATCGGTCAGGGTGTACGACGCGCCAAGACTCAAGGCGTGGGTCACAAAGTACCGGCCATTGATTTCGAAGTTGTCGAAGCGAAGATTGTTGCCATCGCCACCGGGAAAAGCACCACCCTCGCCGTACGCGCTGGTGACATTATTAAAGGCCGAATGCGTCCATACGAAGCCCACAGACGAGGCCCCAAAACTGTACTTGCCTCCGACCCCCCAGATTTGCTCCCGACCGCCGTTAATAACAGAATCGTCGCTGCTCTCGGCGCCGTTCGTGTTCAGGTCGGTAGCGCTGGCAGAGCGATCGACCTGCTCGAAGGCAGCCGCCAACGACACCGGGCCATTCGCGTACCGCGTACCAAAGCTATAGACCCGATTGTTGGAGAATTGGCCTGCTTCGTTCGAGAAGCCATACATGCCGCCCGCCTGCAAACCGTTGTAATTGACGCTGTCGAATCTTATCGAGTTATTGACGCTCTGATGCCGAATCATATCGTCGTTATCGAACGGGTGATCGGCAAGATTGCCGGCCCATCCAATTCCCTCGGCGCTTAGCGGCGACACCCATTCGGACATGAAAGCGTAGCGCCGTCCGAGGGTGACGGTCCCATAGCGTGAGGAACGCAAGCCGACATAGGCCTGCCGCCCGAAGATGTCGCCTGTATTGCTGAGTTTGCCATTGGCGCTGGAAAAGCCGTCCTCGAGATCGAAAATAGCGGCAAGTCCACCGCCAAGGTCCTCCGTTCCGCGAAAGCCAAATCGCGACCCACTGATGCCACCGCTGTCCATCTCGACACCGCTGCGGCCCACGCCTCGTTGCCCCGTACTCTCGTTGTTCCCATAAATCACCGCAGTATCGATGATGCCGTAAAGCGTCACGCTGCTTTGTGCATAACTGGTTCCCGCCCAGAGAAATAAAACAGCCGCCGAAAAAACCGATTTAATCATTTGCACTTTCAAGATTCGTAGTTCGATGCATAAACGATTACCGCTATATATTATTTTATATAGCGGTAACAACAAAAAAAGGCGCTTGCCGCCTGTGCGTCCTCAAAGAATCTGGGCCGTCTAAATCGTAGCTGATATGTTGATTTGAACGGGGTAACAGTTCGCCGCCAATGCCGGGATCACAGTGCAAACCTTTGCATCGACAATTGGAGTCAGCCAACCCGGTGGACCCATTTGCGCAAAGGTGATTTCGATGTCCGGCACTTCTGAGGCCAGCGGCTCGCACTTATAGTCGGTTCAGCTTTCAGACGCGAACCCCAACTTGCGGGGCCCACGCGAAGCTTCCCCAATCTTAAGGACCCGACTATGTTGACCAAAACGTCCCCGGCGCCTCTCGCCGAACTCGATGCCGTTACCCTCGACGCGCAATACTTCGAATATACGTCGTCGGCCAATCCGATCGGCGCGAAGCTCATCTCGCGCGTGCCGTTCCGCAATTTCTCGCCTTCGCTCTACGCAACCGGCGAGACCCGCATCGTACCCCTCGACCTCTCCGCGGAGTTGGGGTGCCCCAGTCCCGCGACCGGTCCCGGCCTGTGCGCCAATTTCCTGCGCATCAACGCCGGGGATGCGTTGACGCTCGCCCCGAACGCAACCTCGCAGCTTTGCTACGTCATCAGCGGGACCGGCAACGTGACGCAGGGCGAGACCCGCTTCCCGTTTGGGCAGGGCGATTTCTTCACGCTGCCCGGTGGCGATGCCGCCGTGCTGTCCGCCGACGCGACGGCAACGCTCTACTACGTCAACGATGCGCCGCTGCTCACCTATCTCGGCACGACCGGCGTAGAGGCGCGCTTTACACCGACGCTCTATCCGGCCGCCCGGGCGCAGGCGGAATTGCGCAAGGTCGCGGAAGAAGCCAATGCGGGTCGCCGCAACCGCATCAGCGTGCTGATGGGCAATGCCAACTTCCCCCAAACGCGAACGGTCACGCATGTCTTGTGGGCCATGTTCGGCATTGTGCCGCCCAACTCGATCCAGAAGCCGCACCGCCACCAGTCGATCGCACTCGACTTCATCGCCGGCGGCCAGCCGGGTGTCTATACGCTGGTCGGTACGGAACTGGATGAGAACGGCAATATCGCGGATCCCACGCGCGTCGATTGGGAAGCCGGGATGGCGTTCGTTACACCGCCGGGATACTGGCATGCGCACTTCAATGAAACGAACGAGAACGCCTATGTGATTCCTATCCAGGATGCCGGCTTGCAGACCTGGCTGCGCACGCTCGATATCCGCTTTGCCCGTTAAGGCTGTAGCGCCAGCGCGAGTCCGTCGTCCCAGTACGGCGGCTCGCCAAACACCTCGGCATAAAAATCCACGAAGGCGCGCACCTTCGACGAGACGATTTTCTTCGGGGGGTAGACCGCCCAGACCGCTGGTTCGGCTCGCCCCGTGCGCGCCTCCCATTCAGGCAGCGCGTGCTGCAGGCGCCCTTCGCGCAGAGCCGTAGCCGCGAGCCATGTCGGCAGAAGAGCAAGCCCGCAGCCGGCCACAGCGAGTTCCAGCACGGCTTCAGAGTCGTCTGCGCGCAAGCGCCCTTGCAATTCCACCACCACCTGCTCCGACGCCGCGTGACTGTCTGCGGCGTGGGTGAAGGACCATTTGTCGTCCGGCAGCAGGGACAAGCGCAGCGCATCGTGCGCGGCCAGATCTTCAGGGACACGAGGCATCCCGCTTCGCTCGAAATACGCCGGGCTGCCGCAGACGATACGACGATGCGGTGCAATGCGCCTGGCCATCAATGACGAATCGGGCAGCACGCCGATACGGATCGCCACGTCGATCCCAGCTTCGATCATATTGAGCGTTTCGTCGGTCGACACGATATCGAGGCCGATGGCGGGGTAGCGCGTCATGAACGCCGGCAGATGCGGCACGATATGCCGGCGCCCGAATGCCGCCGGCATCGTGACGCGTAGCACGCCTTGCGGCGTGCGATTCAGTGACGACGTCACCTGGCGCGCATCATCGAGCGCCTGCAGGGCAACCATGGCGTGTTCACGAAACAGCCTGCCGCCCTCCGTCAGGACGAGCCCACGCGTCGACCGGTTAAACAGGGCAATGCCCAGATCCTTTTCCAGCTCGCTCACGTAGCGCGAGACGGTCGAGGTTTTGACCGCCAATTCACGGGCCGTCTTGCTGAAACTCTGCAGTTCAGCGGCGCAAACGAAGGCCCTTACCGCCGCAAAATAATCCATGGTATTTCCGACGCGAAGCGCGCGTCCTGCAAGAAAACTTCACGAAGTGGGGACCGGAAGCCGCGCAACGCTCTGCGTGCGAGACGTCGGCGCATGCGCGTGGACCGCACAATCCGGCTTTTGCCTGGACGGATAGTGTACTGGCACAGCGCTGTCAACGTGAGGATGGAGCCGATCGCAGAGTCAAAGCGATTGCGTTGTATGCAAAAGTCCGCTTTGGGGGGAGCGTTCGGTCATGGGTTGCAGGTCCGCGAGTGTCGCTTGTTGGCGTGTGTCCATGCCAACGACCACGGTTACAGTGTTTGATCCGACTGTTGCTCGATTACGCCGAACCAGCCCATACCGCGATAAGTTTCATAGCCGGGTGTCAGCGCATATCCGACAAGCGATCCTTCAGCCGTACGGTAAGTTCCGGTATCAGCAATGTTCGGTGGCAGGTCGAAGCGCATACCCTCGCGGCCCGCTGTCGCGGAGGAGGCGATCACGCGACCACTTGCGTCGACGATCATGCAGCGCGTCCGCTCCCGTTCTCCATGGGTCAGCCGGACGCCATTGACGACGGTCGACGCCTGCTTGGCCCAATCGAAGAACACGGCCAGAACGCCGACGACCTTTCCGTCACTCGCACCGTCCTTGCGGATCGCCGTCGCATAGGTGGCAACCTGCGCGCCGTTCAGATCCGCGGCTATGTCAACGTTGGCGGTTGCGTATTCATCGCCGGAGCGCGTAGCGAGCGCCGCAGCGAACCAGTCATGCTGGGCAGCGTTCACTCTGTCGACGACTGGAAACAGCGAAGGTCTTCCGTTCGCAACGACGCAACCCTCGGTATCCAGCACCCAGATGTCGAGGTACACCGTATAGCTATCCAGGATGACGGACAGCCGCTTTGCCGCATGCGCGGCAGCCGGCGCCGATCCAATCGTCATGCAATCGACAACCGCTGCATCGGTTGCCCACCAACGCACATCGCATGACCGTTCGTAAAGGTTGCGGTCCACCACGTCGATCATGTTCAACGCCAGGTCGGTCAGACGCTGGCCCTGTTGCCGCTCAAGTTCCGTCACCATGCGTTCGCTGATGCTGGTCAATTCCTTACCCAGCTCGCCGGTCAGTTGCCCGATCCGGCCGGACACGTTCTTGACCTGGTTCGCGACGACCGCAAAGCCGCGGCCTGCCTCTCCAGCACGAGCAGCTTCGATCAACGCGTTGATTGCCAGATAGGTCGCCTCGCGATTGATCAGGTCGATATCGGCGATCTTATCCCTGGAGATCTTGCGCACTTCGCGGGTCAATCCGGCGATGATCGCGCCTTCGGACGATTGACGAGGTTTTGCCTGCTCTATGGACATCTGTATATCCCAAATGCGTGCGGGGTGGGGAGCCCGTTGGCTCCTCGCCAGTTCGAAGAAGTAATCGGGATTAACGGCATTTTGAAGCAGATACTTAAGGGAAAAACGACCGATATTTTGGCGCTTTGATGCGCCATTTTCGTGCGCACCGACGCTTGGCGTTTTTTGTCGCCCATTGCGCTCGTCGCGAGCAGCCGCGTCGCGTCAACGTGACCTCTGTTATGTGGCCGTCTCTGAAGCCTCCCCTCTTGCCAAAGCGACGACAGGTTTATGTAAGCGGTACTCATGGCGACCTGCGCGCTCCACTGAGGTTCTAAGCCGAGCTGCGACAAATGGCCGCATGAGTCGCCGTCCGCTCAAGTGGGGTGAACTCCAGCCGATATCCCTGGGATGACTGGACTATGTATCTTGAATGCAATCTGCATGCTCGTGACATGGCAAACGTAAGGAATCCATAAAAATGAAATTGTCTTTCGTCCAGAAGCTCTGGCTGCCACTGATTCTGAGCCTGGTGTGTCTCGCTGGAATATCGATCTACAACGCTTACCAGACGAGAGAAATGCGGCTGGCGGAGCGCAAGGCCGACCTGATACACGCGTCGGAACTTGCCCTGAGTATCGTCAAGAGCTCTGCTGAGGAGGCGGCCGCTGGCGCCATACCTTTGGCGGAAGCCCAGAAGCGAGCAATGGAGCGCATCCGGAACATGCGGTACGGCGAGGCTGGCTATTTCATGATCGTCAATTCGCAGCCGAAGGTCCTGATGCACCCCATGCAAGCGGAGATGAACAACAAGGACGTCAGCGACTACACGGATCCGAACGGTGTTTACCTCTTCAGAGATATGGTTGCTGTCATCAAGCGCGACGGAAAGGGCTTTACCGCATTTGCGGGTAACAGGCCGGGAAGCACCGGAACTTTCCCGAAAATTGCCTACAACGTGACATATCAACCGTGGGACTGGATTATCAACACGGGGCTCTATATCGACGACCTCGATGCGGCATTCCGCTCGTCGCTGTACCAGAGCCTCGGCATTCTGGTGATCCTGGCCGGTGCCCTGTCAGCTGTCGTGGTGCTGCTCAACCGCGGCATCCTCCGCTCACTGGGCGGCGAGCCGTCCTATGCCGCCGGGATCGCCAACCAGATTGCCAACAACGATCTGACTGCCGTGGTGAAGACGGCACCGCATGACCGCTCGAGCCTGCTGTTCTCGATGAAGCGCATGCAGGAGCAGCTCACGCACACGATCGGCACGATCAAGGTGTCGGCCGACTCCATTGCCACTGCCACGCACCAGATTGCCGCGGGTAACCAGGACCTGTCGCAGCGCACCGAAGAGCAGGCCGCCTCGCTCGAGGAAACGGCGTCCAGCATGGAGCAGCTGACCTCGACCGTTACCCAGAATGCCGACAATGCCAGTCAGGCCAACCAGCTCGCTGCGCAGGCTGCCGCGGTGGCGGAACAGGGTGGCACCGTGGTGTCACGCGTGGTGGAAACCATGGACGGCATCAACGCCAGTTCGGACAGGATCGCCAACATTGTCGGCATCATCGAGGGCATCGCCTTCCAGACCAATATCCTGGCGCTAAACGCGGCCGTCGAAGCGGCGCGTGCGGGTGAGCAGGGACGGGGTTTTGCGGTGGTCGCCTCGGAAGTACGTTCGCTGGCGCAGCGCTCCTCGGCGGCATCCAAGGAAATCAAGGAGCTGATCCACGAATCCGTGGAGCGCGTGCAGGCAGGCGCCGGCCATGTGCGGGAAGCGGGCGCGAAGATGCGCGAGATCACTCATGAGATCAGACGCGTGGCGGACATCATTGGTGAAATCACCGCCGCCTCACAGGAACAGAGCAAGGGCATCGGCCAGGTCAACCAGGCCGTCACGCAGATGGACGAAGTCACGCAACAGAACGCGGCGCTGGTCGAACAGGCGGCGGCCGCCGCCAGCTCGCTCGAGTCGCAGGCGAGCGATCTGAAAGCGTCCGTATCGATGTTCAGGCTAGACGTGGCTCATGAGGCCGGGGCCACGCGTCCCGTCGCGCCGGCACGCACGGTGGCTCCGGTGCGCGCGAGAGCGCCGGTCACGCCTGCAGCGAAGCGGTCCGCACCGCAACCCGTTCGGGTGGCGCAAACCGCTGAGGCTGGAGAATGGGACAGCTTTTAAAGGCGTCCGTCTTGCAGGGTGATTGAGCAGCAGCGCAGTCAGCCCGACCTGGCACTAAAGGTTCGCCGCTCAACTTGCAAAACTCCGGCGGACAGGGCTCATCGGGGTCCCACGTGGAATACCGGCGTGTATGAAAACACGATAGGTACTGAGCCATTGCCTGAATTCGCTACAGCGAGAGCGCATTTCACCGATACCTGAACGAGGTGCGGTGGGCGGAGGTCGAGAGTCGAGACATGCATTTCAATTCATACAAAAAATCACCGGAGACACGTTCATGAATGTCGCATCGCCTCCGTGGATCCACAATCTCCGGTCAGTGCTGCTAGCCTTGATGGCGACATCGCTCGCTTGCATGGTCAGCTTTGCACTCAAGACCGTGGACGACGAAATCGCGCCGATTTGGCTTACCAACTCGGTCTTGCTCGCGCAGATTGTGGTTGCGCGGCCCCGGCAGCGATATTGGGTGCTCGCCGGCGGAGCGCTCGGCAATCTCGCGCCCAGGCTGATGGCCGGTGAGAGTATGGCGGTGCTCTTGTCGTATTCGTCCAGCGGCATGCTCGAGGTGGTGATCGCGTTGCTGTTCGTCCCGCGTGTTGCCACGGTTGCCGAACTGATTCGTCCCAAACCGCTGGTCAGGTTTCTCGTCGGTGGCGCACTGCTCCCCCCTATTGCACCCGGGTTACTTGAGACGGCTTTGGTGGGGCGGCCACTGACCGACCCTTTACTGCCGACCCTGGTCTATTGGTACGTCTCGCATGCTCTGGGCCTCGTCATTTTCACGCCGGTGGCCATGGCCTTCTGGACGGGCGAAGTGACTCAAGTTCTGCGCGCCGCCAACCGCATGAAGACCGGTTGTCTGTTGCTGCTGGTCTGCGTTGTCACGACGGTGGTATTCGGGCAAAACCGGTTTCACCCGCTCTACTGGGCTCTTCCGCCTATCGCGGTGCTGGCATTTCAGGCAGAACTCGCTGCCGTGCTGCTTGGCCTCCTGCTGTGCCTGGCGATTGCGATGTGCTTCACGATGCACGGCCTTGGCCCGTTCTGGATCGAGCCTTTTGAGAACACACAGGGTCGCATTTTCGGCCTGCAGCTCTACTACATGGCGGCGCTGGCCATAGCGTTGCCCATCAGCGCGTCTCAGGCGCAGCGCAATCGCCTCATCGCACGGCTACGCGACGGCGAGCGGCGATACCAGGTACTTGCAGAGAACGCTACTGACATTGTCATGAGCATGAAGCTTGAGGGCAGGCTGACCTACGTCTCGCCAAGGGTTACCCCCGTGCTGGGCTATGCCCCTGGTGACCTCCTCGGCATTTACTACCCGGACCTCGTCCTGCTGGACGACCGCGCTGCACTGGCCACCGCCATTGAAAGCCTGACCGGGGGGGTGACAGAGGCCTCTCACGACAGTCGCTTTCGGCGACCGGACGGTCAAGTCCTGTGGATGAAAACATGTCTGCGGCTGATCATCGACCCGTTTTCCGGCAAGCCTGAGGCAGTGATGGCTACCGTTCGCGACATTACGGAAAACAGGGTCGCGGAGCAACGCCTCGCAGTCGAACGCAGGGAACTGCAGGCGCTCGTTTTCCGCGACGGCCTGACCGGCGTGTTCAACCGGCGACATTTTGATCATGAACTCGAGCGCCAATGGCGTAAGGAAGCACGCGCAGTCGGCCCGTGCCCGATGGCCGTGATCATGATCGATATCGACGCATTCAAGGACTATAACGACCACTACGGGCACCAGGGTGGCGACGAGTGCTTGCGTACGATCGCACAGGCGATTGCCTCCGCGGCCAGGCGACCGACAGACGTCGTGGCACGGTATGGCGGCGAAGAGTTCGCGCTGATCTTGCGAGACGCCGATCAGGAGGGCGCGCAGCGCGTTGCCGAGCGCATCCGGGCAACGGTCGAAAACCTGCGGCTTCCACATCAGGCTTCCCGTGCCGGTATCGTGACCATCAGCGCTGGTGTGGCCGCGCAACGACCGGTCGAAGGTGGCGACGGCAATAGCCTCGTCGCGGCAGCAGACAGGGCGCTCTACACGGCCAAACAGCAAGGGAGGAACCGGAGCTGCTCGGCTGATGCCGATTTTGCAGATCAGGCTGTTTCATGATGTGACGCCGCTTCGCGTACGCGTTCGCGAAGCGGTCAATCGAATCTCGACCACCTTCCGATGTTCGGCACGACCGTGATCACCAGACTCGCTACCACCCTATTTCCTCGTACCACTGATGGGATCATGCAGCCATGGAGGGTGTGGTTGTCGGCCGCCGGCATCTTCGGCGCGGTCCTGACGGCATCCGTCGCGGTTGGCTACCATGTTGTCACCGAGCGCACGCTGCAGCGCGAAGCGGCCCTTGCGAAAAACATTGCTCTGCCGCTGGGGAATCTCGTCGATGCGGTCAGGACCGACGGACAGCACCTCGCACAGTTCGCGGGGCAGTCCTGCGCGAGGATTCAGGCCACGATTACGCAAGACGACAGGCTTGCACAATATGTTCGCAATGTCTTTTTCGTCACGAACGATCGCATCTACTGCTCGTCCGTATTTGGGGACCGCGACGTCCCGTTGCAGGCGTACCTGATGTCCCCGGGCGCCGCGACCCGGATCGTGATGCATGGCGGCGCGCCACGTCGTCCGCACTGGCGGGCGATGGTGATATACGAGCGCCTGTCCAGGCAAAGCGGCATCGGCTTCGTCGTTCCAGGCGCTTACGTCGAAGACATCCTTGCGAGCGTGCAGGCGGCCGGCGCGCTATCAGCGGCTGCCATCGGCTCCGACGGCAGCGCGCTCACCAGCGACGGGCGTTTTGTGACGTCTATCCCGTCTGGTAAAGACTGGGCGAGTTACGCCGCTCCTCATGCGATTTTCTCCGTGTCGGTAAAGGGATGCACCGCATGGCGGCTGCAAGCCTTGATTGATGGCGAAGGTGTGGCTTTGCTGATCGGACTGTTGCTGGGTTCGGCGACAGCCACCGGCTATCTCACTTGCAACGCACCGAGGCAGCGTCTGATCCGTCAGGTCCGTCGAGGTCTCGCACGCGGTGAATTCGTGGTCTTCTATCAACCTATCGTCGACATCGCGACCGGGCGTTGGGTGGGCGCCGAGGCGCTGGTGCGCTGGCAGCACCCCCACCGGGGCCTGGTGACGCCGGGCCATTTCATCGGCGAAGTTGAGCGCAGCCCGTTGATCGCGGACTTGACGCAATTCGTCCTCCGGCGGGCGCTCAGCGAACTGGGCGCCATGGATTTGCCAGACGGGTTTAGCCTCACCGTCAATCTCGCGGCGTTCCATGCAGGCCTGAGCGGCTTTCCCGGCGACCTGAACGAGATCCTCGCTGCCAGTCAGACCCGACTGCAGGTTGTCCTCGAAATCACCGAACGAGGCTTGCTCGCGGGCGTTGACGGCGTGAAAGACAGCCTCGCCGAACTGCGGCGCCAAGGTGTCAAGTTTGCCGTCGACGATTTCGGCACTGAAAACAGCAACCTTGTGCTGCTGAAGCGATTTCACTTCGACTACATCAAGATCGACCGGCAATTCATCCAGAATGTCGTCGGCGACGATTACGCGCTGGTGGAGGCCATCACGTTCCTCGCGGGGCAAGTCGGCGCACTGGTGGTTGCAGAGGGCGTCGAGGAACCGGCGCAGCTAGGCGTTTTGAACAAGATCGGCGTGACGCTGGCGCAAGGCTTTTTGTTCGCGAGGCCGGGTTCGGCCACGCAATTCGCACAAGGCTATGCGGCGTCAGCCGGACGTGCCGCCGGCTTCGGGCCGCCCCCGTTACGCTCGATTGATTGCGGTCACGGGGCCGAAATATAGCCGGGCTTCGCTTGCCGGATCGAGAACCCCTCGTGCCATGATTGATAGTGCCCGGGTAGATGAGGTGCAACCAGACGCTCAAACGGCTCGTCGTTGGCTGAATCGACCAGGGCCACCATGCTTCGCGTGCCTGAAATCTCGCTTCATGGCGCTCGTGATAGAGTCGAGCGTCTTTCTTTATCGCGTAGCCCTTGGTCGCTACGCATTGAATCTGGACCCGTCGATCCGGCGGATCATCAACAGGGCATGGGAAGCGCCGCCGCGGCGCAAAACGTGAACATGCAAATTCCAGCGATCGTTCCAGCGCAAACCGCTCTCGTGGTCATGCACTATCAGACTGACATCCTGGCGTTATTTCCATCGGTCGCGCCCACGTTGCTCGCCAATACGCGCAGGCTGTGTGACGCTGCGCGAGCCAGAAGTGTCAGCGTCTATTTCGCCAAGATCCAGTTTAGTCCAGGCTATCCGGAAGTCAGTCCGTTGAACAGGAACGGGCAGGGAATCAAGCAACTTGGTCTTTTCGTCGACGACAAGATCGCGCCCGAACTCGGCCAGCAGGCCACTGAGCCGCTCATCATCGCGCATCGTGCGAGCGTGTTCTTCGGTACCGGGCTGCAGGCGCGGCTTTCCGCGCAGGGGATCGATACGCTGCTCATGGTGGGCATAGCGTCGACCGGTGTCGTGCTGTCGTCGGTTGCGTACGCGAGCGATGCGGACTTCCGCTTATTCACGGTCAAGGATTGCTGCTACGACCCGGACCAGGTCGTGCACGATCATCTTTTTTCAACGGCGTTCGATTCGCGCACGACGGTGCTCTCACTCGCTGATGCCTTGTTGTTGCTTGCTTAGTGTCCTGGCACTTCTCTACCTGACACTGCACGACCGATACCGCGCATGGAAGGGCTTCGACTGGGATGTGCTGAACCGACTCTACGAACGAGGCTTCATCGACGACCCCGTCAACAAGACGTAGTCCGTGATCTTTACGGAAGAAGGACTGCGCGAGTCCGAGCGGCTTTTTATTCAGCACTTTGTCATTCCGGAAAGAACCGGGAATTGATTCAATGAACTTTTGCCCTGTCGGCATTCCATTTATCCGACCGGCACCTGGATCAACTGGATACCTTGATCACACTTGCGTCCTCGATATGTAGGAATCCTTCTATCACGGTCGATGAAAGACGGCGTCGTCAGACGCTGCTTGAATTGCTGGTGGATACGATGGAGAAGTATCAGCAGGAACTCGAATGCGACCGCGAGTTGTATCAGGTGATCGCGCTTGATGCGAAGGGCGTGGCGCAAGGCCGCATCACGGCGCGGCAGGCGGCGACCTTGCTCGCGGGGATTTCGTGCCGTTTCAAGAAAGGCATCAAGCTTCGTTGCGAGAACGCGGCACGTCCCTGCAATACCTGGGCGGAATTTCCGGTTATTCCCGAGCTACCGCTTTTTTTGCGGGAAGGCACCACGACCACTCTATAAAGGAATCGCTCGTTGCCGGTATCCAACTCGCGAAAAAAAGTGCATATGCGTGGTCGCCCCGACCAGTCGTGCATACGCCAGGCGTGACTATCTTCCGTTCAGGCTACAGGTGGCCGGTGTGGGTCGATCAGCGACGACCACCATCCGGCAGGATCCGTTGAGGCTTGTTCGACGCCTGCCGCCACGCGCCGCAGCGTGTTCACAGTCATGCTGACCTCGGCAGGGATCCAACAACCCTCAACGACCTGAGACGATCATCATTGCCTCTGTCGCGACAAAATCGCGCCGACAATTAATCATCCGCTCCATGGACGAATTGACGCGGTGTGAGATCTCAACTCTTTTTTGACGTCTTGGCGATAAATGGCGTCGGTACGTGCTGACACATCTCGCTTGCACATTTCGGGCAACGCGGATGGGCGCTCTCGTGTTCAGCGAGATGCTCAGCGTGCTCGAACAAATGGCCACACTTCTCGCAACGATATTGGTACGTTGGCATTTGCACTTCTCCAACAAGAATTCACCTGGCTGACCTGATACGACTCACTAGCACTGTTCGGCACTGTGAAAATCCATTCTAGTGCAGGAAATGCACAGGCATGCGTCTCCAGTTCGTACTAGGCTTGATTATGGTCAAGGCGGTCACCGTCCGGCGAAACTTGATGTACTGATACCCGCCTGCTGGCGAAAACCGCTCTCTCCCAGTGTTCTTGGCAGCACAGAGCGAGGTCCGATATGCAAGTGCTTACGGTAACAATCGTCAAACCCGAAGCGACGAACTTCATCCTGGGGCAAAGCCACTTCATCAAGTCTGTCGAGGATCTGCACGAGGCAATGGTCGGTACCGTTCCGGGTATCAAGTTTGGTTTGGCCTTTTGTGAAGCGTCAGGTAAGCGCCTTGTGCGCCGGTCTGGCACGGACGCCGCCCTGGTCGAGTTGGCGTGCCAGAATGCCACGGCCATCGGTGCGGGTCACAGCTTCGTGATTTTTCTCGGCGATGGCTTTTACCCCGTCAATGTTCTGAATGCGATAAAAGCTGTGCCGGAGGTATGCCGGATAATCTGTGCGACGGCGAATCCGACGCAGATTCTGGTTGCCGAGACAGAGCAGGGGCGCGGCATCCTGGGTGTGGTTGACGGGTTCCCGCCGCTCGGCGTGGAAAACGAGGAGGACGTCCAATGGCGTAAGGATCTGTTACGTGCTATCGGTTACAAAGTGTAGGTGCGGCCGCTCTCCTCGCGCGACACGCGTGCTCATCGAACCATGGAAAATTTACGTCTGCAACCCGGCACGCTGTGGCCGGCCATCCTGCGTCAGACTGAGCATGCGCTGCGTCGTGGTGCACTGCGGCCAATCGAGACAATCCAGACGATGCTCGAAGAACGCGGTATACGCTTTCTCGTCCACCAGGTCTCCAGCCTTGCGCGCAAGGAGGAAACCCGACAGGCGCGCAAGGTCGAGGTGGGGGCGTGCAGCGCGGTGAATCCGTTCCTTCCTTACGACCCCGACCTCTTTGTGGCCGATCTCTCGGACACACACGTCGCCTTGCTCAACAAGTTCAACGTCATCGACCATCATCTCCTGATCGTCACCCGTCGCTTTAAACCGCAGGAAGCGTTGCTCGAGTTCGCGGACTTTGTTGCATTGGGCGCCTGCATGGCTGAGTTCGACGGCCTCGGCTTCTACAATGGCGGAGCGGAATCCGGCGCGAGTCAACACCACAAGCATCTGCAGATCGTGCCGCTGCCGCTCGGAGAATCAGGTCCGCCGCTCCCCATTGAATCCGTTTTCAGGCCCGGAGGCATGGAAGGTCCGGTCGGCACTATACCTGGCCTGCCTTTTCTGCACGCGTTCGCCCGTCTGAAACTGACTCCTGCCGCCTCGCGGCACGCAGCACACGCCGCGTTTGATTGCTACCACGCGTTGCTCGAAGCGACTGGCCTGCGAGCGATCGAGGTGAATGGCGAATTGCATCAGTCGGCACCGTACAACCTGCTTGTCACCCGCCAATGGATGCTGCTCGTACCAAGGCATTCGGAATGGGTCGAGGGCATTTCAGTGAATGCGCTGGGGTTTGCCGGATCGCTCTTCGTGCGTGACGCAGCACAGATGGAAGTCATTAAAAGGCTCGGTCCGATGTCCGTGCTGCAACGCGTCGCGGTCCCTGCCGCCGTGGGTCGACCGGGCCCATCTGCATAGCGTTTTCGCTTCCAGATGCGAAACAATTGTGCCACCGGAGAAGGTCGATCCGGCGGTAGCGGTGGCCGAAGGTAAGGTCTCAGTACAGCCAGTAACGGCTGGTCGACTCGTATGCGGTGGTATTTCAGGCGCTGATATTGATAACCGAGCCGACCATTGTCGTGCCGGAACCAGTAGTGGATTGTGATGACGATGGCGACCAACCCGCCAATGCGCTTACTGCGCCATGCGCATGATGGACGCTTTTGCCAAGGCTGCTCTGCGACGTTGCCGCATTCAGATGTGCTGCAAAGCTCGGCTGGCTCGATTCACTCGTGGAGCTTTGGCCTGTCAGCTTCGACAGCCCGGAACCGATGGCGCTGCTTACGTCGCTGAGTACTGTGGCTGCTACACCGATTGGAATCATATCGACATCCGTCAAAATGGGGCAACCGAAATGCCCACGTCTTTGAACTATACCGAGTTTCCCCGCTGTGCCGGCGTGTCAGCCTCCATATGCTATCGAAATAACGGCTATCGTTGACGCTAGGGGCATCGGGCGGTGAGACTGGACGGCTCTTCGGATGGCCCAGGCGAACGCAATAACCTGTTGCGGAGTGATCCACGTTAGGCGGGTCGACGCACTGCGCGGGAAGGTGCTTGAAAAATCGTCGACCGCGAGTCGCCGAGCGCCGCTTCGCAAGTTTCACTCGGCGTATGCTGATTGCGTCGGGCAGTAGGCGGTACACCACAAAAAACGAAATGGCCCACGAATGCCCATTCGGCCGCTGCGGGCACTGAGTTATTGCACTTTTTTGCCATGTCGGGAACTAGCCGCGCGGCGAATTGCGCATGCATCGCCGCGTTGGAAAACTCGTCTTCCGCGTCGCCAAATCAACCCATCAAGCCGACCTACTGACGCCGTTGCGTCGTTCGAAATAGACCGTTTCTGTCCGTGAGTTGATTCTTCGATATGTTTCACTGTATATAACGGGAGGAAATTTTTTTGAATATTTCGTAAGGGCTGGAATGAATCACAAAAAAGCTGTGTGGATGGTCGCCGCGATCGCCCTTCCGGGAGCACAGGCACAGGCACAGGCACAGGCACAAACAAGCGTTTCCCTGCCGGCCATCTCGATCACTGAAAGTAGCCTTCCCGCAGTGCCTGACTACAACCCACTAAGCGCGGTGTTTGGTCCGATGGGTAACCAGTCGATTCTGAACACACCGACGTCAATCACGGTGATTCCGCAGGACGTGATCGTCAACACCCAGGCGCGCACGGTCAACGATGCCTTGCGTTCTCTTCCGTCAGTCATCATCCGGAACCAGCAAGGCTATGAGGTGTCGCGTCCGCAGTCGCGGGGCTTTCAGAGCAGCATTGTGCAAAACACCAGGCTGGATGGTTTGAACGTCATTGGTACAACGGCTATTCCGACCGAGAACCTGTCTGGTATCCAGGTCCTGAATGGACTTGCCGGCTCGTTATACGGACCGGAAACGCCTGCCGGTGTATTCAACTACATACTGAAGCGTCCCACCGATACAACGACTGCACAATTTACAGAGGGTTATAGCTCGGACAGCGTTTTCACCGAACAGGTCGATGTGGGCGGCCGTACCGGTCCCGACAACGCGCTAGGCTATCGCTTCAACCTGGTACACGGCGAAGGCCAGAGTTGGGCTCCTGAAAGCAATGTCAATCGAACCTTGGTCAGTGGAGACTTCGACTTTCATGTCGATGACAAGACAGTCGTTGAAGCGGACTTCAGCCATTATTCGACCGACATCACCGGCCTGCCCGGAAGCATCGTGTATGACGGCGGCAAAAGCACTATGCTGCCGAGCGCGGTTGACCCGACTAGGCTTGGCTACGGTCAGCCGGGCGCCGGCTCTGACCTGGTGACAAACACCGCGCTGGTCAAAGTCAAACACAAGTTCAACGACAACTGGAGCTTCGAAGTCGGCGGCCTTTACCAGAATTCGGAACGAGGACTTTACGGGATCACCAATGCGTTGACCAACAACGCCGGCAACTACACGGTAACCAAAAACTTCACTGCGATTCCGCACTTCACGATTAGCAGCAACACGGCAGCTCTGAATGGTCATTTCGACGTGTTGGGCTTAAGAAACGACGTGACGATCGGGACGAACGGTTTCGTCAACAATCAGTATTCGTCGCGAAATTCCATAGCGACCGTGCTCGGCAGCGCCAGTCTCGCGAGCCCAGTCGTATTCTCGTCGCCACCGGTTCCCGCGACGGGCGGCGAGTATCGATCTGCTTCGTTGATTGAACAATCCATCATTACGGGCGACACCCTTCACTTGAACGATCAGCTTGCGCTGCAAGGGGTCTTAAGCACGTCGTTCCTGCACGATACAAGCTTCAATGCCGCAGGCAAGGTCACGAGTTCGGATGACCACAACGGCGACCTGAGTCCGACTGTCAGCATTATTTATAAGCCGCTTCCCCAGGTCACTACTTACGCGACGTACTCGGACAGCATCGAAGAAGGTGACCAGGCACCGGCGGGCACCGTGAACGCCAACCAGTTCATGGCACCGTACAAGGACAAGCAATACGAGGTCGGCGCGAAGTATGCAATGTCCGATGATCTGCTTGTCACATTGGCTGCATTTCGAATGACTCGTCCGCTTGCTAACACCAACGCGCAGACCAATGTGTTTTCCGTAGTAGGTACACAGATGAACACGGGCGCGGAGTTGTTCGTCCAGGGGGATGTGCTGCCGTACCTGAGTCTCTTCGGTGGTGTGACCTACATCGATGCACGCCTGAAAGGCACCGGAAATGCAACGACGAGCGATAAGCGGGTCGTTGGTGTTCCGGAATTCAAGGCGGATCTCGCGTTCGATTACCACCCTGGGTTTAGCCAGGGCTTCGGCCTGACCGGAGCCGTTCATTACGAAAGTGATCGAGCGGCAACCAACACGAACAACTCGTTTGCTCCTGCGTACACCACACTGGACCTGGGAATGCGGTACTCGGCGCATTACTGGAATCATCGCGAAATTTATCGCTTCCAGGTCATAAATGTTACGGACAAGGAATATTACTCATCCATTGCGGACGGGAATATCGTGGGAAGCGCTGGCGCCAACACAGCCTACCTGGGTCAACCGCGGACCTTTATGGCAAGCCTGGAAGTAGACTATTGAAAAAATAAACATACACGGGAATTCTGGGTGCCGTCAGAGACGGATAAGGGCCGCAGACATTCGTGAGCATGCGGCATCCAGATCCCGATGTGATCCAGACTAAACAAATCCGGAGACGTCTTCTCCGGCGCTATCGGTCATACGAGCTGCTGGTGATATCGAAGACCGCTTCGTTGAAGGCCTGCTGGAAAGCAACCAGCACGTCTTGTGGGTTCTTCTGATTCGATCTCCAGTTAGCACGATAGCGCCAGCCTTTGGCGCTTGCCGAAACGTTACTCACGCCGACGAGAATGCTATTGAGCAACATCCAGAGTAGTTGTCGATTGACACACGACTCGACATCGGCGACCGCATCCGAGATGCTGAGAATTCGCTGAAACGTCTGCTTCGAGTACAGCCAGCGGCCATCGATACCCGGTGCAACGAGCGTTGCAGGCCAATGTGACCGTATCTTCGGGGACGAGGACAGTTCCAAGACGTTTGCTTCGTGAAGTACTCGACAGTAATCGCCAAACAATGACTGGCAACTCCTGATTGCCTTCTTGGCCGCTGTGAGGTCAACGAAGAGGATGTTTGAACTGAGGTCGTTCTCGGTGACATGGTGACCGATGACGTGCTGGCCGATCAGTTCCCAGTTAACGCAGTCGTGGCGGGGCGAAGGCTGTTCTAATTCCTGCAGCGTCAGAGTACCGATAAGGGGATACTGAAACGGAAGAACGTGCCTACGCGCGCGTTTTGAGCAGCTCATTTGCTACCCGTCGCACTTGTCGGACACGCGTAACGACAGCGGAGCATACAAACGTTCCTCCCGATGATTTGCCGCGTTCGGTGGGGGCTTGGACGTAGCCTTGATGCACTCCAGACATCTGGAACACCTAATAATGCGTAATATACCACCGAATATAACGAGCCGTTTTTCGGTCACTTGCCAGGTCAACAGAGTGGGTGATTATGTGGAACAACGCGCGCCGGCCGTAGACCGCGTTAAATTTGTCGTCGTCGCGACAGTAAATCTGTCAACTCGCGGGGACGCGGCGTTCGCGTAACGATCCAGCCTTGTTCCTTGCCGTAACTTCATCTCCTGCCACAACGCATGATGCGCCAAAGGAAGTTGGCGCTCGTGTCCTATCAGGCTTGCGACTGTCGCGACCGTCCTTCTAAAACGGATCCGCTAAGAGCCGAGCTAACCTGGCATAACGCCACCAGAACTAAAAAGCCCAGGCGCGCTGGCAGCAAAGCATCGCGCGTCACAACGGCTCACAGCGGCATCGCGATGCGACGATCCGAGCCACCAATCCCTGTCCGCACAGCGCGCGCGGGCAATTCGTCAGACGCATCATTCCATTCTGTTACGCTGACGCGTGGATTACGATAATCGTTAAATAACATCTACATAGAAAGCAATCGTTTCCAATTGAGTAAGCTACAAGGAGACTAATTGTCGACCGATTGTATGGTTAACACCGATTTATACGTAAACGAACAAAAAGGAACATCGAATCCGTTGTTTTGATTTCCTTTTAGAAAAAGGGGCACGCTTCGCTGTCCGCTCAAAACGCGTAAGAACGACCGGAACCGTTAGCACCGTACCCATCCCCATCACCGCCCAATTGCCGCGCCAGGGCCCCGCAGCACCGAAGACGCACTAGAACGAAGGAGAGCGATTTGGTCTTGGAACTGGAGCGTGTGACAGTCGTTTCGGGCGCTCAGACGCATCTGTACGGCGTCGACCTGCGGCTCGTCCCCGGTGCGATCAACGTGCTGCTTGGGCCGACGCAAGCCGGCAAGACCACCCTGATGCGCGTGATGGCCGGCCTCGACCGCCCGGCTTCGGGCCGCGTGCTTGCCGACGGCACCGACGTGACCGGCGTCAGCGTCAGGCAGCGCAACCTCGCGATGGTCTATCAGCAGTTCATCAACTATCCGGCGATGACGGTGTTCGACAACATTGCGTCACCGCTGAAGTTGCAAAAAACGCCCGCCGACGAGGTCAAAAGGCGCGTGCACGAAGTCGCCGCCAAACTCCATATCGATCACCTGCTACAACGCCGTCCGAGCGAACTGTCCGGCGGCCAGCAGCAACGTTGCGCGCTGGCGCGGGCGCTGGTCAAGCGGTCGTCGCTGGTCCTGCTTGACGAGCCGCTAGTCAATCTCGACTACAAGCTGCGCGAAGAATTGCGCGTCGAACTGTCGTCGCTGTTCGCGGACGGCAAGACCACCGTCGTCTACGCGACGACCGAACCGCTCGAAGCACTGCTGCTCGGCGGCTACACGGCGATCGTCGACAAAGGGCGCGTGCTGCAGCATGGCCCGACGCTCGACGTCTACAACGCGCCCGACAATGTCGACGTCGCAGCCGTGTTCAACGATCCGCCGATGAACATGCTCGCCAGCGAACTCACCGCGAACGGCACCGCGCGCCTGCCGATCGGCATCGACGTGCCGCTCGAACGGGCGAGCGCGCGCGCCGTCGGCGGCAACGAGACGTTCCGCATCGGCATTCGTCCCGGCCATCTCCGGCTCGCGCCTCGCACCCCGCGCTCCGTTGCGGTGCCGTGCCGGCTCGAACTGGCCGAATTGAGCGGCTCGGAAACCTACCTGCATCTGCACACGCGGCAAGGCGGCGTCGATCTGGTCGCGCAACTGCAAGGCGTGCATCAGATCGATCTCGGTACGGAACTCGATGTGTACATCGATCCCGACGAACTGTTCGTGTTCGGTGCCGACACAACATTGCTGTCCGGCCCGGAGGGCGCTCATGGCGCGCATTGAGTTTCAGAATCTCGCGCACGCGTATGCACCCCATCCCGCCACGCTCGACGACTACGCACTGCAACCCATGAGCATGGTCTGGGAAGACGGGGGCGCGTATGCGTTGCTCGGGCCGTCTGGTTGCGGCAAGTCCACGTTACTCAACATCGTATCGGGCCTTGTGAGGCCGTCGGAAGGCAAGGTGCTGTTCGACGGGCGCGATATCACCGCGATGAGCCCGCGCGAGCGCAACATCGCCCAAGTGTTCCAGTTCCCGGTGATCTACGACACGATGAGCGTGTTCGACAACCTCGCGTTTCCACTGCGCAACCGGAAAATGACCGCGCGTGACGTGAAACACCGCGTTCACGAAGTGGCGGAGATTCTCGACATGACGCGTGAGTTGCCGCGCAAGGCGAACAATCTGTCGGCGGATGCGAAGCAGAAAATTTCACTTGGGCGCGGCCTCGTTCGCAAGGACGTCGCCGCGATCCTGTTCGATGAACCTTTGACCGTGATTGATCCACATATGAAGTGGATCCTGCGCCGTCAGTTGAAAAAGATTCATCAGCAACTGAAGCTGACGCTGATCTACGTGACGCACGATCAGGTCGAGGCGCTGACTTTCGCCGATGAAGTCGTCGTGATGACGAACGGCCGCGTGGTGCAGAAGGGCGGTCCGGACGCGCTGTTTTTGCGGCCCGACCATGCGTTTGTGGGCTATTTCATCGGCAGTCCTGGAATGAATCTCTGTCCGGTCGATCTCGACCCCAACGGTATCAGGATCGGCACGCAGCATCTGCAACTCGATCCGCATACGCTCGATGCGCTGAAACACGCAAACGGCACGCTGACGCTCGGCGTTCGGCCGGAGTTCGTGCGTCTTGTGAGCGACGGCGAACCCGGCGCGGTGAAAGCCCATCTGCTGCGCGTGCAGCAACTCGGCAACTACCAGCTGGTCACCGCGCAATGCGACGGCCACGTCTTCAGGGCCAAGGTCGAACCGCATCTGCGTGTCGGCGAAGGTGCCGTCTGGTTGAAGCTCGCCGCGGCGGAAACCGTGTTCTTCAGCAACGATGAAAGGATCGTGCGATGAACAAGCCCGTCAACCAGAAGGCTTGGCTGCTGGTCGTGCCGGTGTTCATCTGCGTCGCGTTCTCCGCCATTTTGCCGCTGATGACGGTGGTCAATTATTCGGTGCAGGACATCATCAGCCCAACGCAACATGTGTTCGTCGGCACCGAGTGGTTCCGCGCCATCATCAACGACGACGACCTGCGCGGCGCGCTCGGGCGGCAAATCGTCTTCTCCGCCTGCGTGTTGCTGTTCGAGATTCCCCTCGGTGTCGGCCTTGCACTGGCGATGCCCGCGTCCGGCTGGCGTGCGTCGGCGTCGCTGGTCGTGCTCGCCATGCCGCTCCTGATTCCGTGGAACGTGGTCGGCACGATCTGGCAAATTTTTGGGCGGCCGGACATTGGCCTACTCGGTTATGCGCTCAATCACGCGGGCATCGAATATAACTACACGGCCAGTCCCAGCGCTGCGTGGATCACGGTGCTCGTGATGGACATCTGGCATTGGACGCCGCTCGTCGCGCTGCTCTGCTATGCCGGCTTGCGTGCGATTCCCGACGCGTTCTATCAGGCTGCCGAAATCGACGGCGCCAGCCGCTTCGCGGTATTCCGTTATATCGAACTGCCGAAGATGCGCGGCGTGTTGATGATCGCCGTGCTGCTGCGCTTCATGGACAGCTTCATGATCTACACCGAGCCGTTCGTGCTGACGGGCGGCGGCCCCGGCGATTCGACCACGTTCCTGTCGCAGTACCTGACGCAAAAGGCAGTCGGCCAGTTCGACCTCGGCCCGGCGGCGGCGTTTTCGCTGATCTACTTCCTGATCATCCTGTTGTTGTGCTTCATCTTGTACAACTGGATGGAGCGCGTGGGCAAAGGTGACGACCATGCGCAATAACCGCTGGATGCGCGTGGTCGTACTGACGCTGTACATCCTGTTCGCACTGATTCCGCTTTACTGGATGCTGTCGATCTCGCTGCGCACGAACGAAGAGACGATGTCGGCGTTCGCGATCTGGCCGCATCACGTGACCTTCGACAACTACAAGGTTATCTTCACCGACCCGTCCTGGTACTGGGGCTACATCAACTCGATCATCTATGTGCTGATGAACACGGTGATGTCGGTCCTGGTTGCGCTGCCGGCTGCGTACGCGTTCTCGCGCTATCGCTTTCTCGGTGACAAGCATATGTTCTTCTGGTTGCTCACCAACCGGATGACGCCGCCTGCCGTGTTCCTGCTGCCGTTCTTTCAACTGTATTCGAGCGTTGGTTTGATGGACACGTATATCGCGGTCGCGCTCGCGCACATGCTGTTCAACGTGCCGCTCGCGGTGTGGATTCTCGAAGGCTTCATGTCGGGCGTGCCGCGCGAAATCGACGAAACCGCCTACATCGACGGCTATACGTTCCCCGCGTTCTTCGTGAAGATTTTCCTGCCGCTGATCAAGTCGGGCGTCGGCGTGACCGCGTTCTTCTGCTTCATGTTCAGCTGGGTTGAACTGCTGCTCGCGCGCACGCTCACCACCGTCAACGCCAAGCCGATTGCCGCCGTGATGACGCGCACGGTATCGGCGGCGGGGATGGATTGGGGCGTGCTGTCCGCGGCGGGCGTGCTGACCATCGTGCCGGGCGCGCTCGTCATTTACTTCGTGAGGAATTACATCGCGAAGGGCTTTGCGATGGGGAGAGTCTGATGCTGACGTGGATGTACTGGACACCCGAAGTCGCGGTCTTTTTCGGCTGCATGGTGGTGATGCTGGCGGGCATGACCGTGTGGGAACTCCGCTCGCCGACCGTCGAACGCAAAGGCTTCCTGCCGATCGGCACCACGCGTGGAGACCGGCTCTTTATTGGGCTGCTGATTGCCGCGTACATCAATCTCGCGTGGATCGGCATCAGCGCGGAACACGCGAGCGCGTGGCCCGGTTTCGCGGCGTCGATGCTGGTGCTGTTCATTGTCATGTGGAAAGGATGAATAGCGTTGCGTCCTGAAGGTTTGCGTATCTGGACAGACCGGTTCCGTTGATGCCCCGGGCGGACCTCGGCAGTTGCTCCAAGGGGTGCGGAGACACAGGAGAAAGCCATGCAACAGAGGAGACGAATCGTCACGCTCGCCGTGGCGTGCGCTATCGCGACAGGCTTGACGAGCCATGCCGCGAGCGCCGGTACGCCCGAAGCGCAGAAGTGGGTCGACAGCGAGTTCCAGCCGAGTACGCTGTCGAAACAGCAACAGATGGACGAGATGAAGTGGTTCATCGATACCGCTGCCAAGCTGAAATCAGCAGGGGTTAAAGAGGTGCATGTGGTGTCCGAAACGCTCGACACGCACATGTACGAATCGAAAACGCTGGCTAAGGCATTCACCGAAATCACCGGCATTTCAGTCAAGCACGACATCATCCAGGAAGGCGACGTCGTCGAAAAACTGCAGACTTCGATGCAATCCGGTCAGAGCATTTACGACGGCTGGATTTCGGACTCCGACCTGATCGGCACGCACTATCGCTATGGCGTGATCATGCCGCTGTCAGACTATATGGCCGGCGAAGGCAAGCAGTACACGAACCCCGGCCTCGACATCAAGGACTTCATCGGCACGAGTTTCACGACCGCGCCGGACAAGAAGCTCTATCAGTTACCCGACCAGCAGTTCGCGAATCTTTACTGGTTCCGTGCCGACTGGTTCGCGCGCAAGGACCTGCAGGACAAGTTCAAGGCGAAGTACGGCTACGATCTCGGCGTGCCGGTGAACTGGTCCGCGTATGAGGACATTGCCGAATTCTTCACGAACGACGTCAAGAATATCGACGGCGAGAAAGTCTATGGCCATATGGATTACGGCAAGAAAGACCCGTCGCTCGGTTGGCGGTTTACCGATGCATGGCTCTCGATGGCGGGTGAAGCGGATAAGGGCATCCCGAACGGCATGCCGGTCGACGAATGGGGCATTCGCGTCACGCCCGACGGCTGCCATGCGGTGGGCGCGTCGGTATCCCGCGGCGGCGGCACGAACAGTCCGGCCGCGGTTTTCGCGACCACCAAGTACATCGACTGGCTGAAGAAATATGCGCCGCCAGAAGCCTCGGGGATGACCTTCAACGAAGCGGGACCGGTGCCGGCGCAAGGCAAGATCGCGCAGCAGATCTTCTGGTACAGCGCGTTCACCGCGTCGATGTTGAAACCCGGCAACGTGACCAACGCGGACGGCACGCCAAAGTGGCGGATGGCGCCGTCGCCGCACGGGCCGTACTGGAAGGATGGCATGCAGAACGGCTATCAGGACGTTGGCTCGTGGACCTTCTTCAAATCGACGCCGCCGAATCAGCGCGCCGCCGCGTGGCTATATGCGCAGTTCGTTACGTCCAAAACGGTCTCGCTGAAGAAATCGATTACCGGTCTCACGTTTATCCGTGATTCCGATATCCATAGCGATTACTTCACGAAGAACGCGGACAAATACGGCGGGTTGATCGAGTTTTATCGAAGCCCGGCACGCGTCGCCTGGACGCCGACCGGCAATAATGTGCCCGATTATCCGAAGATGGCGCAACTCTGGTGGAAGAACGTCGCGACGGCCGTCGCCGGTGAAAAACCGCCGCAAGCCGCAATGGACAACCTGGCGAAGGAAATGGACCAGGTGCTGGCCCGTTTGCAGCGCGCGGGGATGAAGGTTTGCGCGCCGGAGTTGAATGCGGAGAGTGACCCGGCGAAGTGGCTGTCGGATCAGCACGCGCCGTGGAAGAAGCTTGCTAATGAGAAGCCGAAGGGGGAAACGGTTAAGTATGAGCAGCTGTTGACTGCGTGGAAGGAGGGGCGGGTGAGGTAGGGGGCGATGCGGTTGTGACCCGTTGGGCGATCGCGCCGCCGATCAGCGTGATCGGTTTCGGCGGCGCGGTTGTCGCGCCTGGATGGAGTCAGCTTCGGCTGACTCTTCTTTATGGCTGTTTGTCATGACGATCGTGTTGCTTCTACTCGCCTTATCCGATTGGCCAAATCGAACGTTTGGCCTACAACGTTGGACGCAACGTGGGCGGTCTCCCTTATAATTACCAAGTCGTCGGGAAACACTCTTCGACCAGGTTTAGCAGCCTGTTGCTTGAAACCGCACTCCCGCTCAGGCGGGACGTGCGTCTACCTCTGCACGTCTATATTTCAATGGGCGGGCCGTGGTGGGGAGCCGCAAGGCTCGCCGGTTTGTTTCAAGCCCGGTCTGCTAACCTGCTACGTGCCCGCTCACCCCCTTTGCAAGCGAGTGTCGGGCGATCCAAGAAGTAACAGGGAGATCGCACCATGAGCAAATCCATCAAAACCCAACCCGACTCACGTCCACCTGTCGACGCACTCCAGTACGAGAAGCTTGCCCTGTCGGCATTCCATTTATTCGACCGGCACCTGGATCAACTGGATACCTTGATTACACTTTCGTCCTAAATATGTAGGAATCCTTCTATCACGATCGATGAAAGACGGCGTCGTCAGACGCTTCTTGAATTGCTGGTGGATACGATGGAGCAGTATCAGCAGGAACTCGAATGCGACCGCGAGTTGTACCAGGTGATTGCGCTTGATGCGAAGGGCGTGGCGCAAGGCCGCATTACGGCGCGGCAGGCGGCGAACCTGCTGGCTGAGGCGTCGCGGAGAGCGAACGAACCGGTAGCCGACGCGAATGCGCTGGAGCGCAAAAGCCCGTCATCGGAAAGCGCCGGAACGCTAAAAGCCGACGCCGTCCAGCGATCGGTTGTCGCGGCACACTAGGCACTGTACTTCGTCATGAAAAACACCCCAACGGTTGGATCGACGTCCAACTTTTGGGGTGCAGTTCAGACGGGACTCTTTGCTACTTACACTCCTGCGACCTCAGCCGAAAATCTCAAGACCGTTCTTTTGCACGAGCTGGAGCATACGAGCTGCGATCCCGCTGGGTTTCTTATCACCCTGTTCCCATTGCCGAATGGTAGACGCAGTTGTGTTGAGATATACGGCAAACACACCTTGACGGACGTTCACACCTTTCCGGATGCGAGCGAGTCGCCCCAGACCCTGCCGTTTCGGCACAACCAACAGATCCGTCAGCGCGACACTCATCAGACGCTTTTTCCGAGGAAGTGAACGAGGTCCCCGGATCACGCCTGCGGGTACGGTCAGTTACTCGTGCGAATCGCTGACAGAAATCGTGCGCAGACTTCATCTGCAAGCCGGCATCGAGCACGGCGATGCCAGCGCAGCGCGCCGCACGTTCGCGGTCAGATTGCACCGCGACGGGCGCTCGCTAAAACTCATACAGCAATTGATTGGAGTTTCCAGGCTATCCGCCGTTAAGAACCTGGTAGAGGGTGATCCTGTGCGGTTGTCGTCGATCGTGAGCGGGGTGATCTGATGGTCGGGAGGAAACCCGTGGTGGTTTCTCAGCAGGAATTTCTACGCGACGCGATCCAAAGGCTCGGCCTGACGCGCGCAGGCTTCGCCAAGCGAATTAGCGTGCCCCAATGGGGGTATATATCGAACGTAACGAACTTTGCTTCGAGAGACACATGCCCAATCAATCTGCCGCGCTGCTGAAGACGATCGACGCCGACAAGGAGACGCTCGATGCTGCGCGCCCGCTTCCTCAGCACACGGTCGCGTCTCTGCGCGAGAAGTCGGTGCTGGAGTGGACGTATCACTCGAATGCGATCGAGGGCAACACCTTGACGCTGCGCGAGACCAAAGTGGTACTCGAAGGCATCACGGTCGGCGGAAAGTCCCTTCGGGAGCATTTCGAGGCGACGAACCACCGCGACGCGATCCTATATGTCGAGGACATCGTCTCGAAGGCTTTCACATCCATATCCGCGAACCCGCCATAGTTGCATCACACAAAGCATGCCAGCCATGCCTTGCCAATTGCACTCTGAACGACCTATAACCCTAGACGCGCGCATGCTCCTCAAAAGGACCGTCGCCTATATGAACAACAGCAGGAACGATACGTGCACAGTGTTCGCGCCGCCGCATGATTCGTCCTCGTCGACGAGTCCACTAACTGGCGAATCGCAAGCCGGCGTATACGCCGGCTTGCCGCACACGTTCTGCTATCCTTTTCACCGTGCTCCGGCGTATAGCGTATGAATTCGACGTCGGTACCACTGGCAGGCGGTATCCACTCAAGAGGGTAGAGATCATCATGACCAGTCAGTCGAATTCGCGTGGCGTCATCAGCATCATCACGTTCCTCTTTACGTTGCTGACCGCGCTCTATCTGCTGATCGGCGGCGCATGGTTGCTCGTGGTCGGCGGCTCGGCGTACTACGTCGTCACAGGTGTCGTGCTGTTGGGCGTGGCCTGGCTGCTTTGGCGGCGCAATCCCGCCGCACTCGTGCTCTATGCGCTTGTGCTTATCGGCACGGCGATCTGGGCCCTCATGGAGTCGGGTCCCGACTTCTGGGCACTCGCGCCGCGCTCTGGTGTGCTTGTCATCTTCGGCGTGTGGTTGCTGCTGCTTATGAGTTGGCGGTTGGAAGGCGAGCGTAAGCTCGGTGTCGCCTCGCTCGTCATCGCACTCGTGGCTTGGGCGGGCGTGCTCGTGTACGCGAACTTCAACGATCCGCAGCAGGTCAACGGCACACTCAACGCTGCCGCGCCCGCAAGCGGCGGCACCAGCACCGCGATCGACCCCGCCGACTGGCCCGCCTATGGGCGCACCCAGGAAGGCACTCGCTACTCGCCATTGCAGCAGATCACGCCTGAGAACGCGAAGAATCTCCAGGTGGCCTGGACCTTCCGCACGGGTGACATGAAGGGGCCCAACGATCCCGTCGAGATTACCAACGAAGTCACACCGATCAAGATCGGCGATCTGCTTTACCTATGTTCGCCGCATCAGATCCTGTTCGCAGTGGATGCGAAGACGGGCACGCTCAAGTGGAAGTTCGATCCGAAGCTACAGGCGGATCCATCGTTCCAGCACGTCACTTGCCGCGGCGTGTCGTACGTCGATCTGTCGGCCAGTGCCACGGCGGCCGCCGCAGCGCCGGCGAGCGATGCAACCACAGCAGCCACCGCGCTGGCGAGCGATGTAACCACAGCAGCCACAGCGCCTGCGAGCGATGCCGCCGCACCCGCCGCAGCTACAGACACCTCGGACACAGCTGCCACCGCCGCCTCGGACGCCGCAGCCACGACCACATCAGGCACTGCCGCAACCGCCACCTCAGGCCCGGCAACCACCACCGCCTCGGCCCCCGCAACCCCATCCGCCTGCACCCGCCGCATCTACCTCCCCGTCAACGACGGCCACCTCTACGCGCTCGACGCGCTGACGGGCCAACGCTGCGCGGACTTCGGCAACGACGGCGACCTCGACCTTCAACACGCCCAGCCGGTCACGACGGCGGGCATGTACGAGCCCACCTCACCGTCGATCATCACCAGCAAGGTGATCATCGTGGCGGGCTCGGTCGAGGACAACTTCTCGAACCGCGAGCCGTCGGGCGTCATCCGCGGCTTCGACGTGCGCACGGGCGAATTGCTCTGGGCGTTCGACCCAGGCGCGAAGGACCCGAATCACATTCCGGGCCCGGGCGAGCATTACACATGGAATTCGCCCAACTCGTGGGCCCCCGCCGCCTACGACGCGAAGCTCGACATTGTCTATCTGCCGATGGGTGTGACAACGCCGGACATCTGGGGCGGCCAACGCACGCCGGAGCAGGAGCGTTATGCCAGCGGGCTGCTCGCACTTCACGCCTCGACCGGCAAGCTCGCCTGGTTCTACCAGTCCGTGCACCACGATCTGTGGGACATGGACCAACCGTCGCAGCCCACGGTCGCCGACATCACCGACAAGGATGGCAAGACGGTGCCGGTCGTGTATGCGCCGGCCAAGACCGGCAACCTGTTCGTGCTCGACCGCCGCACCGGTGAGCCGGTTGTACCGGCGCCCGAAACGCCCGTGCCGCAGGGCGCCGCCCCCGGCGACCACGTTATGCCGACACAGCCGTTCTCGCAGCTCACGTATCGTCCGTCGAAGAAGCTGACCGACGCCGACATGTGGGGCGCGACGATGTACGACCAGCTCGTGTGCCGCGTGATGTTCCACAAGCTGCATTACGAAGGCACGTTCACGCCGCCATCGCTGCAGGGCACACTTGTGTTCCCGGGCAACCTGGGCATGTTCGAGTGGGGCGGTATTGCCGTCGACACCGACCGCCAGATCGCCGTCGCGAACCCGATCGCGTTGCCGTTCGTCTCGCGTCTGATTCCGCGCGGCCCGGGCAACCCGCTGGAGCCGGAGCCGGGAGCCAAGGGCAGCGGCACGGAGTCAGGCATCCAGCCGCAGTACGGCGTGCCGTTCGGCGTGACGATCAACCCGTTCCTCTCGCCGCTGGGCTTGCCGTGCAAGCAGCCGGCATGGGGCTACATTTCCGCGATCGATCTCAAGACCAATGAGATTGTGTGGAAGAAGCGCATCGGTACCGTGCGCGACAGTTCGCCGATTCCGCTGCCGTTCAAGATGGGCATGCCGATGCTGGGCGGTCCGATCGTCACGGCGGGCGGTGTCGCGTTCATTGGCGCGACGGCGGACAACTACATCCGCGGGTTCAACGTGAACAACGGTGAGCAGGTCTGGGAGGCGCGCCTGCCCGCTGGCGGTCAGGCGACGCCAATGAGCTATTCGATCGATGGCCGGCAGTACGTCGTGATCGCGGCGGGCGGACATGGCTCGTTCGGCACGAAGCTCGGCGACTATGTGATTGCCTATGCGTTGCCGCAGCAGTAAGCGGCACGCGTCGCTTACGCTGCTTCGCGCAGAAAATACGCGATCGTTTCCTCGATCACCGACCTGGCGAGACCCTGGACGATGAACGCGAGCCACGTCGTGTGAGCGTCGTCGGGCCATGCTTTAAGCCGTAACGGTTCATGCAGCAACTGCTGCACGCCATGGAACACAACCGGCCGCTGTTCGCCGATGAAATTGCCGATCCCCTTAACCCGCAGAATGCGTTCGCCGCGAGAGCAGGTGCTGGCGACGTTCAAGGAACTCATCTCAAAGGCGAACGCTGGCGCGGAGGCGAGGAAGACGGGAAAGCGCCTCGGCGCATCCATAGGACCTCCGGATCCGGTTTGACGTTGGCACCTCTTTACGGAATCCCCGTAGCGAAGTCTCAGAGTTTGTGTGCGGTAGCGCACACATAGGAATGCGCACTAAAAAATTCTCGGAGGACAATTGCACAACTTCAAAAACATGCGGAGCGGATGGCCTTCAATACACGCCAGGCGGTCCTAAACTCCCAACCCACACGCGATGAAACGACCATGAACGCAGCGGGCAAAGCGGTACGGCTGGAGGATCGGCTCGGTCCGGTGGTCGACCTGCTGTACGATGCCGCGCTCGATGAGGTCAGATGGCAAGGGTTTGCCGCAGCCGTCGCCGACGCGTTTGCCTCTACCAGTGCGGTGCTCAAGACCTGTGGCGGGCCGCTTGGCCCCCAACTTGCAAGCGTGACCGACAATCTGCGGATATCGGCCCAGGAACAATCGTGGGCCGACCACTGGCATCGCAACGACCTATGGGTCGAGCGTTCCGCGCAACTGGAACTGGGCCAGGTGTTCACCAGCCAGAGCCTGATGCCGGATGCGCAGTTCGAGCGCACGGGCTTCTATCAGGACTGGACACGGCGACTTGACATCTATCACATGGTTGGCGTGCTGTTTCCCACTGGCCACGGCGAAACCGGCGTGCTGGGTGTGCACCGGGCACGTGCCGCCGGTCCCTATGGCGAGGCTGATCGCCGTGCGCTGGAGACGCTATGCCCACATGTGCGCCGCGCGCTGACGCTGCGCGACCGGCTGGGCAAAACCGCGCTGGCGCAGAGCGCCGCTCTGGCGGCTCTTGAGCGCATCGAGACCGCGCTCCTGGTGGTCGATGCGTGCTGCACTGTGCTCTATGCCAACCGGGCTGCCGAACAGCTGCTGGAATCGTCGCGCGAAATCCGCACACAGGCACAACGGCTGCGCATTGATGATCCCGGATTGAACAACCGGCTGGCGCGGCTCGTCCGGGAGGCTGTACGGACCGCTGCTGGCGAAATTCACCTGCCGGGCACGGCAATCGCAGTGGCGCGCCCGGGGCGATTGCCGGTCACGCTGCTGGTTTCGCCGTGGCGTGCCACCTTGGCATCCGCCGATATTGCGCACCCTGCGGCGATGATTTTTATCCGCGATCCGGAGGTTTCGGGATCGGCCGCCGGCCAGACGCTGCGCGAGCTGTTCGGACTGACACGTGCGGAAGCTGCGATTGCCGTGGCTATCGGCGAAGGCCAGTCGCTGGAGCACATTGCCACTGCGCTGGGCGTAGGCCTTGGCACCGTGCGCACGCATCTGAAGAAAGCGCTGGCCAAGACCGGTACCAGCCGGCAGGCCGCGCTCGCTGCTCTGGTGGCGCGTAGCGTGGCCGGTATTTCAACCCACCTTTAATTTCTATCCTCTTTGGGAGACGACCGCACGATGACCCGGTCGTAAATTGAAATTGTCTCGCCCGCCAATGTGACTTTTGATCCGCGGGGCCGATCGAAGAACGCCAGGTGACCGTGTGCCGCTACAACGGCGTGATGATCCCATTGGGCAGTTGTAAGTGCGCTGCGGGAACTGAATTGTCCGGTGGTGCGGGTGCCCCTGGCAGCTAGCCCACCTGTGTAGCCACGATCAAGCGTTGCAAGCGAGCGTCTAAACACCACAGTGAGGGGTGTCTGGCATGGACAGGCGAAAGAAGGTGTGCGTTTCGGCCGATACGCATCCGCGTGGCCATTCGATGAGGACGTCTACAGCGTGGCGCCATCTCCGTGCCGCGGCTTTATTCTGCGCCGTCGCCGTGACGTGCACACACGCCGACGCCGAAGACCCGCCGTCAGGGACACTCGATGGCCTGTTCCAGTCGATTACGAAAAATACGGTCGACGCCGTCAAGAAAGGGATCGACAAGACGCTGAACAAAACAATCGGGAACTCGGGTGCCAGTTCAAACAGTAGCTCGACGGGTAACGCGAGCGCTGGTTCGAGCTCGAATGGACTCCCATCGCAAAGCACGGGAGCCGCTGCGCCGATGAGTGTCGCGCAATCATCCCACCCCGGCGTGCCAGCGAAGATTCCACTCACCCAGGATCAGATCGACAAGGGTGCGAAGGGTTACTACGAG
Organism: Paraburkholderia sp. RL17-337-BIB-A; assembly: GCF_046025895.1. Classification (NCBI taxonomy): domain Bacteria; kingdom Pseudomonadati; phylum Pseudomonadota; class Betaproteobacteria; order Burkholderiales; family Burkholderiaceae; genus Paraburkholderia; species Paraburkholderia sp. RL17-337-BIB-A. The sequence goes on from NZ_JARESY010000002.1 coordinate 277,626, forward strand.
AACTGTGCGAACCACACGACCTATCTTCGAAATCTGCACGATTGCAATTGTCTGACCGAAGGCTACAAGCAGATCGCGACCGCGAAACACAGTACGCAGCTTTCACCCGAAGAACAAAACCGGATCGGGCAGACCTGCCCTGCACCTAAGGCGACGACGTATGCATGGGTCTACAAGACCTGCGACGACTACATGCAGCATGTCCGGACGGACCACGCAGAGTTTTGCGGGTGCACTGCCGAGCACTTTTCCACGACGTTTCAGAGTCAGCCGAATTCGAATCTGCGCAAGGTCGAAGCCTTGAGAGCGGAATCGATGAAAGCCTGCGGGCTCGCTGATCGATCGCACAACATACATTGAAGGGGGCGACGCGCGGTGCTGGACGCCGCCGTCGCCTTAAGGTATTTCCGGAAAAACCGTCATGCGGCGACCAAGGCGGCGATCAGGACTCCCCGTTCACGCATCAGAATGCGGGCGGATTTCATGGTGTCGGGAGAAACGCTCGACGGGATCAAACGCTAGTTGATCTAGCGATGTTTGGGAGAAGCGCAGCATCCCCACACTCTCCATACATCGCCATTCCACTTTCGGCGAGCACCTCGGTCAACGAACGGCGCAACAGCTCGACGGGCCGCATGAGCCGCCCGGGAAGCGACCCATGAATGAACCATGCATCGATGCCCGCACGAAAGTCCGAGGTCTCGACAATCCGGAGCGCCGAGCGATGGACAGAACGTTCCAGCAGATCCGGCGTGACGAGTCCAATGCCGACACCGCGCGCAACCAGCGAAAGCTGCAACTCGGAACCAAACGCTTCGACAGCGACATTGAAGGGAAGTCCCGCTGCCTCCAGCGCCTGTCTCAGTGCCGAGCGCATTCCGCAGCCATCCTGATTGAGGACCCACTGACGCTGTGACAGATCCGCCAGCGTCATCGGCTTGTCGGGAAGACCGAGCGAGCGCGCCGCGACGATCACAGTCGGCAGGAACGCGAGGGGCGTAGCGTGCAACGTTTGAGGTGGCGAGAAGCTTGACGGCATCAGCACGATCGACGCGTCGAGCGACGCGCGCTCAACACTCTGCACAAGACCTGGCGACCAACCCGCTGTGACGCGCAGCGTAAGCCGCGGAAAAGCACTTCGCAGAAGATCGACTGGTTTTTCCAGCGCCACCTCCGCCAGAAACGGCGGCATGCCGATTCTCAACTCGCCGGCAGGCTCGCTTCCCGGCGACGCAACCGACAACAGATCGTCCACCGCGCGCAACACGGTGCGCGCGAGCGCATAGACCTCGTTGCCCGCGGCGGTCGGCTTGAGCGGCTTGCTCTGGCGATCGAGCAACTCGTTACCCAACGTGCTCTCAAGGTTTTGCACCCGACGTGTCAGGCCGGGCTGCGTGAGATGAAGCTTTTCGGCGGCGCGCACCATCGAACCGCTTTCGACGACTGCAACGAACGCCTCCAGATCGCGCGTATTCAAAGTGAACTCGCATAATCATTATCAACATATTTCAATTGTCGCATATTGAGCGGCTCATTAGGATGGCTTTTTCACATCCGTCCTGAGAGCGCCGTTCGATGAACTCATCCGCCGAAAACCCCGCCAGCGTTGTCGCGACGCAGGAGGCCGATACCCCGCAGCAGCTCACCGCGCTGCTCACCCTCTTTTTCGCAACGGCGGTGGGCGTGAATGTGATGAACCTGTTCGCCGCGCAGCCGTTGACCGGTGCGATCGGCCGCAGTCTGCACCTGGCCCCCGCGTTAGCGGGTCTTGTTGCCATGCTTCCGCAACTCGGCTATGCAGCCGGGCTCGTGCTCCTGGTGCCCTTGTGTGATTTGCTGGAGAACCGCCGCCTGATCGTTCGGACACTGGCGTGCTGCGCCGGCTTTCTCGCTATCGCGATGTTCACCGATTCGCGAGGCGTGTTTCTGCTCGCCGTATTCCTGGCCGGCGCGGCATCCAGCGTGATTCAGATGCTGGTACCGATGGCGGCTTCGATGGCATCGGAGAGCCATCGCGGAAGGGCCGTCGGCAACGTGATGAGCGGTCTGATGCTCGGCATCCTGTTGTCGCGGCCGGCTGCGAGCGTGATCGCGGGGGCGATCGGCTGGCGTGCTTTCTACGGCCTTGCCGGGTTAGTCGATGCGTTCCTCGCGGTGGTTCTCTACGTGAAGCTGCCCGCTCGCCTGCCGGTTGTCGCCACGCGCTATCCGGCGCTGTTGCGCTCGCTGTGGACCTTGCTGCGGACTGAACCGGTATTGCAACGCAACGCTGCCTCGGCTGCGTTGGTGATGGGTGCATTCAGCGCGTTCTGGACCGCGATCGGCTTGCGGCTTGCGCAGCCGCCGTTCAGCTTCGACATGAATGGCATTGCGCTGTTTGCACTCAGCGGCGCGACGGGTGCGATCGTGACGCCGCTTGCGGGTCGCGCAGGCGACTGCGGGGCGGGGCGCAAGGCACTGATTGCGGGTCATCTGACCATGCTCGCCGCCCTCGTGGTAATCGGCGTAGCAGGCGCAGGCTGGGGCGGTTTTTCAACAAGTACCCATCCGGTGCTGGCGGTTGCGTTGCTGGTTGCGGGCGCGGCCGCGCTCGATGCCGGTGTCGTCACTGACCAGACGCTAGGCCGGCGCGCGATCAACCTGATGAATCCCGCCGCGCGCGGAAGGCTCAATGGACTGTTCGTCGGGGTATTTTTTGTCGGCGGTGCGTTGGGCGCGATGTTTGCGGGGGCGGCATGGTCGCTGGCAGGTTGGACCGGTGTCTGTGCGGAGGGCTTTGTGTTCACCGGCGTCGCGTTTGTTCTCAGGCTGGTTGGGCTGGTTCGCGGCACTGGGGATTAACTCACAGTCCCACCGCGATGGCGCATGTTTTTTGCTTACAGAGAGTGCTTGTCGGGAGCGCGACGCGTGATAAGCCGCAACGTGGCCGCAGATCCCCAGCCGGTCCTGGAGGAGTCGCCATGCGTAGAACAAATGACACGGTACGCGCTGCAGTTTTTGCCGTCGCGATCTCAGTGCTTTCGGCATGCGGCGGAGGCGGAGGTGGAGGCGGCTCGAGTAATGGCACCGCGGCCACACCGGCGGGCGGCATCAATCTGCAAATTGTCTCGTTCGGCGACAGTCTTTCGGACGTCGGCACCTATGCGCCGATCGCGCGTGCGGTGGGCGGCGGGCGGTTCACGACCAATCCCGGACAAGTGTGGACCCAGAATGTCGCGCAATATTACGGCGACACGTTAAGCGCCGCGTACACGATCGACATCACGCATAAACTCACTGCGCAGAGCGGCCTTGGTTATGCGGAAGGGGGAGCCACGGTCGCGACGCCTGCAGACCAGTCCGATTTTCTGACCGCCGTGATCGGCAACATCGAAATGCCGGTCAATCAGCAGGTTTCAAGCTATCTGAGCGCTCACGGGAGCTTTAAAGCCAATCAACTGGTGCTCGTGTGGGCCGGTGCGAACGATGTGCTTCGCGCTGGGGCGCCGCCGGCCGCCACGCAGACCGTGCAGACGGCGGCCACCACGCTCGCTCAAATAGTCGGGCAGATCGTCCAGAACGGCGGTACGCACGTCGTGGTAGTCAATCTTCCGAACGTCGGACTCTCGCCGGACGGCCTCGCCTCGTCCGATGGCGGGGCAAACTTCACCCAGTTATCGGAACTCTTCAACAGTACGCTGAGCGCTGCTTTGCAGACCAATGGTCTGCAAAGCAAGGTCATCCAGATCGATGCGTATACGTGGTTGAACCAGATCATCGCGAACTTTCAGGCCAACGGCTTCGCGGTGTCGAATACGGGCCAGGCGTGCGACCCTAAGAAAACGCCCGATAACACGTCATTGCTATGCTCGCCGGCAACCTACGTGAGCGCCAACGCGGACCAGACGTACATGTTCGCCGACGACCTTCATCCGACCACGCACCTGCACACGCTGTTCGCTCAATTCGTGGAGCAGCAGATTGCCAAAAGTGGTCTGGGCCATTAAGTCGCGGGGATCACGCAAAACGTCAGGATACGGAACATGGAATTAGGGTTTATACTAATGCCAAGGTAGCGAGGCGGTGCGCCTCGCCCGTATATTGGCTACGCATGGCGTCTCGAGGCAACACCCTTTCCGGACGACAGCGGGCAGGCCGCCGTCAAACAACGGGAATCCGATCATGAAATCGCTCATCTCCGCAGCAATCGCCGCCACCGTTCTCGCCCCTGTCGTATCCGGATGGCTCGCGCGCCTTCCAGACGCAATCCGCGACGCCCTAAAGACTCGCGCCGAAGTCAGCGCGATCATGGCTGAGGCATATTCGCGCCAACACTGAAGCGGTACGTAAAGGTCGCTGACCTATTACGAATACCTGCTCTTTCCGCTGATCATTGCAGCACTCCATTTGATGGCGTGTTGAATCACGGCGTAGTGCGGTTGCGCGTGGCTATAACGCAGCCGCTCGCGACGGCTTCGCGTCGGCGACCGTCTCTCCACGCAGGCGGTCGTATTCCGCTTTGTCGATCGGGACCGCGTCGGGCTCGCCGAGTTGGCTTATCGGGATGCGATACGTTTCGCGCGCGCTCCAGGCCGCCAGCGCCGCGATGATCGTGACCCCCAACGTGATCGAGCCGACCGTGACAGGGATATTGTTCGATCCAGGCGGCGCAACCGTCGCAAACAGTGCGGGTAGCAGTGCGGTGATTAGCGTGCCAACGTTTTGCGCAATCGCCATCGCTGAAACGCGGGAGCGCGTCGGGAAGAGTTCCGGATAGAAACTTGGAAACACCGCGTTATAGCCTTGGTAGACGATTCCCCACATCAGCAGCGACATGACGAAAGCGAGCGGCACACTGTGGATGCTGATCGCGTAGAGATAGCCAAACGACAGCAGCCCCGAGCCGACCGCGCCCACTGCGACCGGCAGCTTGCGGCCGATGCGGTCCGACAGGTTGCCGACGAACGGGATCACCAGCACCGCGATGATGTTACCGGCCACCGGGATCCACAGATACACGCTCTTGTGAAAGCCAATCCCGTAAGAAGCTTGTACCGCGTACGCCGCGCCAAAGATCGTCGCGACGACAGGGATCACGTTCATCAGCGCCATGCACACGACGCGGATCATGTCCTTCCAGCTGTATTTGAAAGCTTCCCTGATCGGCGCCTTCGGTACTGAGGCTGCATCGGCTTCGTTGGCAAAAGCCGGCGTCTCCTCGACTTCACGCCGGATGAAGTAGCCCGCGACCAGCACGCCTGCGGAGAGCAGGAACGGAATGCGCCAACCCCATGAATTAAACGCATCCTCCGGCATGAAGTACGCGAGTGGCAGGAACACGGCCGCCGCGAGAATCTGGCCAGCCTGCACGCCCTGCAGCGCGAAGCTCGCGTAATAGCCGCGCCGGCCGAATGGCGCATGCTCGAGAATCATCGAACTCGCGCCGGAGATTTCGCCTGCCACCGCGAAGCCCTGAACCAGGCGCAGCACGACCAGCAGCGCGGGTGCGAGCATGCCGACCTGGTGGTAGGTCGGCAGCAGGCCGACGGCCATCGTCGAGACGCCCATCATGAACATGCATACGAGCAGCACGGTTTTACGGCCGTGTGTGTCGCCCCAGTGTCCCAGGAAGAACGCGCCGATCGGCCGTGCCACGTAGCCGACGCCATAGGTTGCCAGCGACGCGACGATCGCCACTTTCGGATTACCCGATGGAAAGAACAGCTGCGGGAAAATCAGCGCCGCGGCCTGCGCATAGATGAAGAAATCGTAGTACTCCAAAGCCGAGCCGATCCAGCCGCTTGCCGTTGCCTTTTTTGTCTGCTCGCGGTGATGTTGCGCCTCGTCCGTGCCGCCAGGCATTCCTTGCGATTTGGGTTCCATGTCGTCTCCAGAATTGATTCGCTTGGGAAAGGCGTCCTTCGACTTATTGAGTGCCGCTTGGGATCGCGTGGTCGATCAATGCTGGGACCGATATTGACACAAGTCCGCGAGGTGTGGAATAGTGTTCCATAGATAATGGAACAAAATTCCAGTCGGTGTTTACCCCGCCGTCGGTAATGCAAAGGAGGCACATATGGCAAACACATCACAGGAACTCAGCTTTACGGGCGTCCTGGATCGTGGTTTGGCAATCATGGAATTGCTGGCCGGAAGCGCGGATGGCCTGGCGCTGAGCGACATCTCTGACGAGTTACGGATTCCTCGCAGTGCGACCCACCGTTTGCTGACGTCACTGTCCGGTCATGGCTACGTCCGTCAGGAAGAGGAACGTGGGACGTACGTCCTGACATCGAGGCTTCAGGTACTTGCTTTTCGCCATCTGTCGGCGAGCGGATTCGTTGATGCCGTCCAGCCGGTGATTAACCGGCTGGCGATGGACACCGGCGAACTCGTGCGACTCGCGGTCGCGGACAACGGGCAACTAACGTGGGTGGCCCGCGCTCAAGGCGCTCGCTCCGGGCTTCGCTACGATCCGGACATGGGCATGGACGCCAAACTATCGTGCTCGGCGACTGGCTATGCATGGCTCGCCTGCATGAGCGATGAAGAAGCACTCGCCCTTGTTGAAGGGCAAGGCTTGGGCTCGCCCGATGAGTTCGGCCCCGCAGCTCCGCAGACGTGCGCGGACGTGCTGGAACGCGTTGAGCTGGCCCGCCAGCGCGGGTACGCAGTCGCGGTCCAGACCTTTACGGACTGGATGTCCGCGATGGCCGCGCCGCTCGTGCACCCGGTCAGCGAGAAAGCGATCGGTGTGGTGAGTGTGGCGGGCCCCGTGTCTCGCCTGACTGAAGCGCGCCTGCACGAATACGCGCCGCTCCTCCTGGAAGCCGTAGCGGAAATCACTCAACTCATTCCGGGGTCGCCATCGCTGATGAATCCGGCCATGGCAGCATTCAGCGCCCGGCAAGGGCTCGTTTCGCAGCCACTGTGAAATGAGCCACTCGACGCAGATGAATTGCGACCTGCTCGTCGTCGGTTCGGGCGCCTCGGGTCTGGCTGCGGCTGTCACCGCGGCGTGGCACGGTCTCAAGGTGGTGGTGGTCGATAAAGACGCCGTATTCGGCGGCGCAACCGCGTGGTCGGGCGGCTGGATGTGGGTGCCGGGCAATCCGCTCGCGAAGCGTGCCGGCATCCACGAAGATCCGCAGCAGCCGCGCACGTACCTCAAGAACGAGTTGGGCGATCGCTACGAACCGGAACGCGTCGAAGCGTTTCTCGACAACTGCCCGCACATGGTGGCGTTCTTCGACGAGCACACCGCGCTCAAGTTCGTCGACGGTAATCAGATTCCAGACATTCACGGCAACGTCGAAGGGGCGGCCACCCAGGGTCATCAGGTCATCGCCGCGCCTTACGATGGACGCGAAATTGGGCCACTCATCAAGCGGCTGCGCAAGACGATGCGCGAGACCTCGTTCATGGGCATGCCGATCATGGCCGGTGCGGACCTGATGGCGTTCCTCAGCATGACGCGTTCGCTCAAGTCGTTCGTGCACGTGACGAAGCGCTTCACGCGGCATCTGTTGGATCTGGCGCGATACGGTCGGGCGATGCAACTCGTCAATGGCGTGGCGCTGGTGGGACGGCTCGCCAAGTCGGCTGAGGCGCTGGGCGTCACACTGATGGAATCCGCACCAGCGAAGCGTTTGATTCTCGAAAACGGTGTCGTGCGCGGTGCGATAGTCGCGACAGCAAGCGGCGAAATCGGGATTCGTGCGACAAAGGGCGTCGTGCTGGCTGCGGGTGGCTTCCCCAACGATCTGAAGCGACGCAAGGATCTATTTCCGCGCACGCCGACCGGCCGCGAGCATCTTGCATTACCGCCTGAGAGCTGCTCGGGCGACGGGATCAGCCTTGGCGAATCGGCGGGCGGCATTCTCGTGACGGACGTCGCATCGCCTGCGGCGTGGGCGCCGGTCTCGAAGGTCAAGCATCCGGACGGAAGCATTGGCCACTTCCCTCACATCATCGACCGGGCAAAGCCTGGCGTGATCGGCGTGCTTGCCAATGGCAAACGATTCGTGAACGAAGCCGGTGGATACTACGACTACACCTCCGCGATGGTCGCAGCCGCACCGCAAGGGCAGGAAGTCGCGTCATGGCTCGTCTGCGATCATCGTTTCCTGCGCCGATATGGTCTCGGCTATGCACGGCCTTTCCCTGTTCCGGTCGGCTCTTTTGTCCGAAACGGTTATCTGCAGCGCGGCGCGACGATGGAAGAACTCGCCACGCGCTGCGGCATCGCGCCCGACGCGCTTGCCGAGACCGTCAAGGTCTTCAACGAACACGCACGCCGTGGCGAAGATCCGCAGTTCGGACGTGGTTCTACACCGTACAACCGCAAAGGCGGCGATCCATTGCACAAAGGTCCTAACCCCTGCGTTGCGCCGATCGAGCACGGTCCGTTCTACGCGGTGAAGGTCTTTCCTGGCAGCTTCGGCACTTTCGCCGGGCTGGGGACGAACGGTTCCGCGCAGGTGCTTGATCAGGATGGCAAACCGATTGCCGGCCTGTACGCGGTGGGTACGGATATGGCCAGCATGATGGGCGGTTTCTATCCGTCGGGGGGCATTAATCTCGGCCCCGCCATGACGTTCGGGTACATCGCCGGCCGCCATGCCGCGGGTGCGATGGACTACGAAGAGAGCGACCAGCAGAGCGCGGGCGATATGACGCCGCAGACGACCAGGGGCGTTCCAACGCCCGCACATTGACGGCTACGCCACGCCGCCTCCTACGGGTTGGTGCCACGTCGTATTGGCGCGGCGGCGCTCGCCCGTCCTATAAACGGAGATGCACATGTCACAGCAAAAGTCCCAGCTCAATCTCCGTCCGCTATCGCTTGCTGCATTGACGGTGATCGAATTGACGCCGCCGCAAATGGTCCAGTGCGCCGCAGACGCCGGCTACGATTTCGTTGGCTTGCGGCTTATTCCCGCCACCGACACGGAAGTGCGTTATGACTTCATCGGCGACACGCCGCTGAAACGCGAGACACTAGCTGTCCTGAAGGACACCGGCATTGGCGTGCTCGATGGCGAAATCCTGCGGCTGAAGCCCGACACGAACGTAGCCGACTACAAGGCGATGCTCGAAACGTCGGCCGAACTCGGCGCACGCTACGTGCTCGTCGCTGGCAACGATCCCGACGAAACGCGCACCGCCGATAACCTCGCCAAGCTCTGCGACCTCGCCGCGCCCTTGGGACTCACGCCGTCGATCGAACCGATGCCGTGGACCGATGCGAAGAACATCACGCAGGGCGCACGAATCGTGAAGGCTGCGGGAAGAGCGAATGCCGGGCTCCTCGTCGATCCGATTCACTTCGATCGCGCGGGCTCTTCGACCGACGAACTACGCGCATTGCCGCGCGAATACTTTGGCTATCTGCAATTCTGCGACGCACCCGCCGAGCGTCCCAAGGATCTGGAAACGCTGCTCTATCAGGCCCGAGCCGAGCGGCTGATGCCAGGGCAAGGTGGCCTCGACCTCGCGGGTATTTTGCGCGCGCTGCCTGACGATATTCCGATCAGCATCGAAGTGCCGATGGAAAACTGGGCGAAGACGGCAAAAGCCACCGAGCGTGCGCTGAAGCTTCGTGAAGCAACGCTCGCCGTGCTCGATGCGACATACGGTTCCGCCTGATTCTTCCGTGGCTCCTGGAGCGACGAAAAGTCTTTGAACATCCGTTACGGAAAAGCAGAACGATCATGAGACAGATTCAACTCGTCGTTGCCGGCGCGGGCGCCATCGGGCGGCGTCATATCGAACTGATCCAGGAGAGTGACCGTTGTCAGTTGGCTGCCATCGTCGACGCGGGACCGGCTGCCGCCGAAATTGCCGCCAAGGCCGGCGTTCCACTCTATCGCTCGCTTGGCGAACTCTTCGAAAAAGCACGGCCGGGCGGCATCATTCTCGCCACGCCGAACCATCTTCACGTCGAGCAGGCGCTTGAGTGCGTCGCTGCGGGCTTACCGGCGCTGATCGAAAAGCCGGTCGCCCACACCGTGGAGGAAGGCGAGCGTCTGCAAGCTGCGGCCGATCGCGCCAAGGTGCCGTTGCTCGTAGGACATCACCGCGCCCACAGTCCGATCCTCGCAAAAGCGCGCGAGATCATTCGACAAGGGCGTCTCGGCACGCTGGTCGGCGTCATGGGTAGCGCCATCTTCTACAAGCCGGACGACTATTTCGACGTCGCGCCATGGCGGCGCGAGGCGGGTGGAGGCCCCGTGCTGATCAATATGATTCACGAGATAGGCAATCTGCGTTCGCTGTGCGGCGAGATCGTTGCCGTGCAGGCGCAGTCGTCGAACGCGAGACGTGGGTTTGTGGTGGAGGACACCGTCGCCATCGGTTTGCGTTTTGAAAACGGTGCGCTCGGCACGTTCCTGCTTTCCGATACCGCGGGCTCCGCGCGCAGTTGGGAGCAGACGTCGCAGGAGAACACGGATTACCCAAGCTACGACGACGAGGACTGTTACCTCATCGTCGGCGACATGGGATCGCTGTCGGTGCCGACAATGCGACTCAAGACCTATGCGCGTAAGGAAGACCGCTCGTGGTTCAAGCCGTTCGAGACCGGCGTGGCCGAGATGGTTCGCGCCGACCCGCTTGAAAAGCAACTGGCGCATTTCTGCGACGTGATCGCCGGGACCGCTCAACCGCTCGTCACGGTTTATGACGGTATCCAGAATCTGCGCATCGTCGAGGCCATCGCGGAAGCAAGCCGCACCGGCGCCATTGTGAACATACGGCGCCCGAGCGCTGCCGTCTGAAGCTAAAAGCTGTCCCATTCGTCAGCGTTGGCGGTTTGCGCCACCCGAACGGGTTGCGGTGCGGACCGCTTCGCTGCAGGCGTGACCGGCGCTCTCGCGCGCACCGGAGCCACCGTGCGTGCCGGCGCGACGGGACGCGTGGCCCCGGCCTCATGAGCCACGTCTAGCCTGAACATCGATACGGACGCTTTCAGATCGCTCGCCTGCGACTCGAGCGAGCTGGCGGCGGCCGCCGCCTGTTCGACCAGCGCCGCGTTCTGTTGCGTGACTTCGTCCATCTGCGTGACGGCCTGGTTGACCTGGCCGATGCCCTTGCTCTGTTCCTGTGAGGCGGCGGTGATTTCACCAATGATGTCCGCCACGCGTCTGATCTCATGAGTGATCTCGCGCATCTTCGCGCCCGCTTCCCGCACATGGCCGGCGCCTGCCTGCACGCGCTCCACGGATTCGTGGATCAGCTCCTTGATTTCCTTGGATGCCGCCGAGGAGCGCTGCGCCAGCGAACGTACTTCCGAGGCGACCACCGCAAAACCCCGTCCCTGCTCACCCGCACGCGCCGCTTCGACGGCCGCGTTTAGCGCCAGGATATTGGTCTGGAAGGCGATGCCCTCGATGATGCCGACAATGTTGGCGATCCTGTCCGAACTGGCGTTGATGCCGTCCATGGTTTCCACCACGCGTGACACCACGGTGCCACCCTGTTCCGCCACCGCGGCAGCCTGCGCAGCGAGCTGGTTGGCCTGACTGGCATTGTCGGCATTCTGGGTAACGGTCGAGGTCAGCTGCTCCATGCTGGACGCCGTTTCCTCGAGCGAGGCGGCCTGCTCTTCGGTGCGCTGCGACAGGTCCTGGTTACCCGCGGCAATCTGGTGCGTGGCAGTGGCAATGGAGTCGGCCGACACCTTGATCGTGCCGATCGTGTGCGTGAGCTGCTCCTGCATGCGCTTCATCGAGAACAGCAGGCTCGAGCGGTCATGCGGTGCCGTCTTCACCACGGCAGTCAGATCGTTGTTGGCAATCTGGTTGGCGATCCCGGCGGCATAGGACGGCTCGCCGCCCAGTGAGCGGAGGATGCCGCGGTTGAGCAGCACCACGACAGCTGACAGGGCACCGGCCAGGATCACCAGAATGCCGAGGCTCTGATACAGCGTCGTGCGGAACGCCGCATCGAGGTCGTCGATATAGATCCCCGTGGTGAGAATCCAGTCCCACGGCTGGTAGGTCGCGTTGTAGGAAATTTTCGGGGAAGCCTCCGTGGCTCCTGGCTTCGGAAACTCATACTCAGTAAAGCCCTGGCCATCACGCTTGATGACAGCGACCATCTCCCTGAACATGTAGACACCGTTCGGATCCTTGTAGTCGCTGACGTTCTTGCCATTCATACTCGGTTGCATCGGTTGCATCACGATGGTCAACTGCGAATTCAAGATCCCAAAATAGCCGCCTTCGCCATACCGGATGTTCCGGATGCTGTCCAATGCCCGCTTTTGGGCTTCTGCCACGGGCATGGCGCCAGCGGCTGCCTGATCGCCAAAGGTCTTGACCACACTCTGGGCGATCTCAGACGCGTGTTTCAGGTCCGCCTTGCGCTCGTCCAGCCGCATTTCTCGGGTCTGGTAAGCGTTATAGATCGATATTCCAGCCAGACACAGTAGGCTCAGGACCAGTGGCAGCCAGAGTTTTTGAACAAAAGACAGTTTCATAGGATCACGAATCTTTCAATTTGGCTATTGCAAGTGACTTCGAGAATATTGCGAGTGACTACGAGAAAACTGTATAACGGCAGTTATCCGGAAAACTTCAGACAAATAATATGCGCGCTGTGCGAACTGTTCTTCGATCACAGCGATTACCGGCTACGCACCGGGCACAGGCATTTCAGCGATGACCCGAAACTGCATCGGAATGCCGTCACACTTGTTACTCCCAGCGTTCGATTCTCCGGTGCAAAACTGTCTCACGGCCAACGACAGGCGTTGAGCATCGAATGGGGCCGCGCTTCAGCCATGAGGCGCGGCAATTCACCCAAACCGGAGATAGCAAAAAATCATGACGACCTCAACCAGGAACGGACAGAACGACGGACAGCTCGCCATGCAAACACCATCGGTCGTGTCGGCCGAGGCGTGGGAGGCGGCCCGCGAGCAGATGCTAGTGAAGGAAAAAGCCCATACCCGTGCCCGTGACGCGCTGGCCGCAGAGCGCCGGCGCATGCCGTGGATGGCCGTGGACAAGGCGTATGCATTCGAGGGGCCGGCGGGCAAGGCCAGCCTGCTCGACTTGTTCGAAGGTCGGCGGCAGTTGATCGTCTACCGCGCCTTCTTCGAGCCGGGCGTGTTCGGCTGGCCCGAGCATGCCTGCCGGGGCTGCTCCATGGTGGCTGACCAGGTCGCGCACCTCGCGCACCTGAATGCCCGTGGCACCACGCTCGTGTTCGTCTCGCGAGCGCCTCAGGCGGACATCGCGCGGTTGAAGGCGCAGATGGGCTGGGAGATACCGTGGTTCACCGTCACGGATAGCTTCGACGCCGACTTCGGCGTGGCGGAGTGGCATGGCACGAACGTGTTCTACCGCGATGGCGACCGCGTGTTCCGCACGTACTTCATCAACAACCGCGGCGACGAGCAGATGGGCGGTACCTGGAACTACCTCGACATCACGCCGCTGGGGCGGCAGGAAGTTTGGGAGGACTCGCCCGCGGGCTATCCTCAGACGCCGACCTACAAGTGGTGGAACTGGCACGACAGCTACGTGCCAGACGCCGAACCCGACAAGAAGTGGGTTGAGGTGTCGGACGCCGGAGAGGCGGCGTTCCGGGACCAGGAAGGGAACGCAAAGCCGTGAGTCAGGCCGGTTCCAACGGAGTCGGCGGACGGCGACGGCGGGTCTGAGGGGGCCACGATCGGCTATGGCGCAATGGGCCGTGACCGGCCATGACCCGAAGGTCCGCGATGAAGAGCGGTTGCGCAGGCGTGACCGCCTGGAATGGGGCTACAGCCAGCGCCAGATGCCCGCGGCCCAACCGGTGAGCGGCCTATGAGCCCAAGTCGCGACGAGCCAGACGACGAGGCCGCCCAACAGCGCGTGCAAGCCGAACCCGCCCAGCCGCGCACGGCCAGCGGCGATCGCCGCGAACGGCACGTAGCTCGTCTTCGATTCCCACGCGGGCCAGAGATCGGGCTGGAGCTGCTCCTTCTTCCGGTCCTGTAGTGCAGCGCCGACGAGTGCGAGGACGACGATTGCCGTTGCAAGGATGATGCTCCTGGCCGCCGGAAACACTGCGGCGTGACATAGTCCCCAAAGAGCGAACGACCACATCATCGGGTGACGCGTCACGGCGAACACGCCGAGCGCCGCTTCCGGCAACGAGCCAGGCCGGCCGCCGGTGGGAAGCGCCGGATTGCGGATCAGAGAGCCCATCAGGAGGATCGACGCGATCAGCATGACGACGGTCACAAGCGCCCAGAGCGCGTCTCCTACGGGCCATAGCGGTGTCGTCAGGGGCGCCTTCAGGTAGGCCCAGATCAGCCAGCCGAACGTCAGGATCGCGACCAGCGAATAGACGCCCAGGAACCCCACTTCGCCGAGTGCGCGGACCAAAGGCCTGCGCAGCGGATGGGACAAGACAAAGTGACTGCCCACGAAGACGACTGCCGCCGCCAGAACCGCGTTGGTGCTTCCCATAGGTCGGGCTCCTCAAGTTATATTGTCGGCTGACCGGGTTGCCCTTATTACCAAGCTTCGTGGCAGGCCCGGCTCGATGCAGCCGGCATGGCGCGCGCTTCGGTATTGAAGGGGCATTCAATTGGACATTTCGTCATGGCAACTCACGCCGCTATGGCGGGACGGGAATCTGCGATTGTTCGATGTCCAGTACTGAAGATTACTACTTCGCGTGCAGCAAAACGCGCGACGAACGAATGACACAAGCGCACGGCAATGCGAAGCGCGTCGTCACAAGACCAGAGTTGCTCGCTTGGCATCGCGGGCGGGGTCGGCTACGCCATAACTAGAATAGATGAGAGAGAACATGCAATCACCAAACGCGGGGATGCCGGCTTCTTTAGATGGCACGTTATTCGGACTCGGACTTAATACACCGCCATGGCTAATGATTCCTTTGGCGCTGTTAGCCAGCGAGCTGTTACCGCTGCCGTTTGACTATGCTGCTGATCTGTTTTTTCCGCACCAGCAGATGGGCGGCCCGGGTCTGGGCTCACATGGCATTGTCGTTGCGTTGATTGTGGGCTGTCTGATCGGACCTCTGGCGGAAGCCGCATTCCATCAGTGGGGATGTATCACGTTCCTGCGGAAGAAAATGGGCGTAGGCCCCTGGGCAGCGGTCGTGTTGTCCGCAGCGCTGTTTGCATCAATGCATTTCTATAGCTGGAAATACGTGCTCACTACGTTTCCTGTTGGCCTTGTGCTGGGTTACGTATTCGTAGTCGAACAAACGCGCCGGGGCCGAGCCTTCGGGATGGTTGCATTGATTCATTCGTTGCGGAATGCCATTTCTATCGCGCTTCTTTTTTACTGGCTTTAACGCATCTGCGCCAGCCACGGAAACTGCTCGAGATGATCGGCCTCGAACGCGCGGATTTCATCGGCCTTGCGCAGCGTCAGCGCGATATCGTCGAGCCCGTTCAACAGACAGTACTTGCGAAAGGGATCGAGTTCGAAACCCAACTGGATCGCGCCATCGACGGTGCTGATGGTCTGCGCTTCGACATCGATTCGCAGGCGGAATGCGGGCGTTGCATAAAGCGCGTCGAACATTGCATCAACCTGCTGTTCGTCGAGCGTGATCGGCAACAGACCGTTCTTGAAGCTGTTCTGAAAGAAGATATCGGCGAAGCTCGGCGCGATCAGCACGCGAAAGCCATATTGATCCAGCGCCCACGGCGCCTGCTCGCGTGACGAACCGCAGCCGAAGTTCTTGCGCGTCAGCAGGATCGATGCGCCCTGATATTGCGGTTGATTCAGTTCGAAATCGGGGTTCAGCGGCCGCGCGCTGCAATCCTGCCCTGGCTCGCCGTGGTCGAGATAACGCCATTCGTCGAACAGGTTCGGACCGAAGCCGGTGCGACTTCGGCCAATTGTCTTTTTCACACACGAAATATAACCTGGCTATTAAAGGCCTTTCGCGCTCGGGCGCGCCTCTCACTGTTGCCCATTGGTCCGCTCAGTGCCAGCCATGCGGTGCATCGAAGATCGGTGAATTCAGTGCCGAAACGCACATCCACTCAGATGCTGTTGGTTGACAATGCCGCGGTGCCGCGCAGGAAGTAGGGGCGACAAACTTCGGGCTATCATTTGCGTGAAAGTGCCGCCTCCGGGACGGTCAGACTTGCGTTGAAGTTGATAGCAAGTTCATGGCTTGGGGGACGGCCTTGATACAACCGTCTTCCTTGTCACGAAACGTTTTGTACATGCCGGGCCCTTCTTCCAGGAACACCGTATGCGTGATGACAAATGACGGGTCGATCTGCCCTTCCTGACCACCGATTTCCAACAACGATGACTCGCCACGCTGAAAACCTTCGTTTTGATCTTACGACGCTCCGTCTATTCGAAGCGACAGCCGAACTAGGTGCCGTAACCAAGGCGGCGGACCGTCTTGCGCTTGCGCCGGCGGCGGCTTCAAGGCGCATCAGCGAACTGGAATCGCAGTTTGGTGTAGTGCTGTTCGAACGCCGCCCTCACGGCATGACGCTCACCGACGCAGGTCGCACCTTGCTTGCCCACGCACGCAGCATGATTCATTCGGCGGCGCGCATGCACGACGACGCATCTGCCTTCCGCCAAGGCGATCGTGGCGTCGTGAAAATTGCGGCTTGTACGTCCGCTGTTCTTCAGTTCCTCGCGGAAGATGTGCAGCGATGCCATGCAACGCATCCTGGCATCCGGATCGATCTGCAAGAATTGAACAGCCACGGCGTCATGCAGGCGCTTTCACGTAATGTCGTCGATATCGGCATCTACGAGTCCTCGCTGGGTCACCTCGATTTTCCGACCCGGAAGTATCGCGAGGACCGGCTCGTCGTGCTGACGACCGCCGATCATCCGCTCGCCGAACTCAAGCGGGTCACGCTCCATGACCTGTTCGCTTACGACGTGATTGGCCTGACCGAAGGTTCAGCAATATCAATCGCGCTCGGCCGTCTCGCGAACCATAGCGCTCGCGTCCTGCATATGCGCATCCGTGTGGGCAGCTTCGACAGCATGACCGCCATGGTCGCCGCGGGCGTAGGGATCGGCGTAATGCCGCTCGATGTCGCGCGGGTGCTGGCGAGCGGCAAGCGCTTCCGCGTGCTGCCAATCGAAGGCGCGTGGGCCACGCGCCAATTCTTGCTGTGCCACTTGCCGCCTGAATCCATGTCATCCTCCGCGCTGTCCGTGATCGAGCTCCTCGCAGCGCCGGTTTCGCAGAATTCGAAACCTGCGTAGCCTAATGAGCGATGGCGTTGGCCGCCGATCCTTTTTATCTTTAGGCGTCGTCGCTACCTGGAAAGAGTAGCGCTCCCATCGTTCTCGCTGCTGGAGTTCCATGTCTTCGCAACCCATTCGAATTGTCCTTAGCATCGGCGATCCCGCTGGCATCGGCGCCGAGATCATCGTGCGCCTGCTTGCGGATCCTTCCATTCGCCAAAAGGCGCATGTCACACTGATTGGCAATCACGACGCCATCGCGCGCGGCGCGTCGGCTGCCGGCGTCGAGTTGCCGCAAGCTGCCGACTGGCTCGATATTGCATCCTGGGCTGGCAGCGACGCGGTGTTCGCCCCGGGCGTCATCAGCGAGGCTAGTGGGCGCTTCATGCTGGATTCGCTGCGGCTCGCCGTGCAATACGTTGTCGATGGGCGCGCCGACGCCGTGTGTTTCGGGCCGCTCAACAAGAGCGCGCTGCGCGCGGGCGGCATGATGGAAGAAGACGAAATGCGCTGGTTCGCGAAGCTGCTGGATCACCAGGGCGTATGTGGCGAACTGAACGTGCTCGAACCGCTATGGACGGCGCGCGTCACCTCGCACATGCCGCTCAGGGAAGTCTCCGCGCATCTGTCGCCCCGAGCCGTGGCCGATGCGATCCGTATGCTGACTGAAGCGCTTCGGGCATCCGGAAACGCTGCGCCTCGTATCGGCGTGTGCGGGCTCAATCCGCATAACGGCGACCACGGCAACTATGGCACCGAAGAGAGCGACATTATCGAACCGGGTATGGCGCTCGCGGAGTCGCAGGGGTTTGTATCGACGGGTCCGTATCCCGCGGACACGATCTTTCTGCGTGCGCGAGCCGGCGAACTCGACGGCATTGTCACGATGTATCACGATCAGGGGCAGATCGCGACCAAGCTGCTCGGCTTCGACGTAGGCGTCACCGTGGAAGGCGGCTTGCCGATTCCGTTGACGACTCCGGCGCACGGCACGGCGTATGACATCGTCGGCCAGGGCAAGGCGAGCGGCACCGCGATGGCGCGCGCCTTCGATGTCGCCTGCCGCATGGTCCGATCCCGGCAGAGCGCCGCCGTCTGAACGTCGCACGTTCTGTTGTCCCACAACCAATACAGACTGGCCGCGCGCGTCGCGCGTAAGCCGGCAATCTTCCGGAGGAGACATGAATCCAGAATTGACGCGTTCCCCCCGTACGCACGTTCAGCAGGGCGTGCTCGCGCTCCTGTGTGCGATGTCATTCATCCTGTATCTCGATCGGGTTAACCTCGCTGCCGCAGCTGGACCAATCAAAGCCGAACTCGGCCTGTCGAACACCACGCTGGGCGTCGCATTCTCGGCGTTCGGCTATACGTATGCGATTTTTCAGATCATCGGCGGCTGGCTCGCCGACCGCATGGGCGCGCGCCGCACGTTGCTGATCTGCGGCTCGATATGGGTTGTCGCGACTATCGCAACGGGTCTGGTCGGCGGTCTTGCATCGCTGTGCGCGGCGCGATTGTTGCTCGGCATCGGCGAAGGCGCGGCTCTGCCCGCTCAGGCGCGCGCCATTGCGAACTGGTTTCATACGAAAGACCGTGGCTTCGTTCAAGGCGTCACCCATTCGTCGTCGCGGCTCGGCAACGCCGCGGCGCCGACGCTGGTCGTGTTGCTTGCGACGCTCTATTCGTGGCGTCTGTCGTTCATCCTCGTCGGCGGCTTCACGGCGGTGTGGATCGTCGTGTGGATGGTGTATTACCGGGACGATCCGCGCGCACATGGGCGCGTCAACGAAGCAGAACTCGCATGTCTGCCTGTCGGCATGGTCCATCAGTCGCAGGAACTTCAAGGCACTCCGTGGCGTCGCATCCTGCGCCGCATGTCGCCTACGATCTTCGTGTACTTCTGCCAGGTGTGGAGCAACACGCTGTTTTTCAGTTGGGTGCCGCTCTTCTTCCTGCACGGCTACGGATTGAATCTCAAGGAATCTGCCATATTTTCTTCTGGCGTGTTTCTCGCCGGCGTGGTCGGTGACGTCCTTGGGGGCTTCCTGAGCGACCGGGTGTTAAAGCGTACGGGCAACCTCAAGCTTGCGCGTCAGGGGGTGATTGCGTTCAGTCTGCTTGGTGCGTTCGTCTTCATGATTCCGGTGATGATCAGCCGGGACCTGACAGTCGTGACGCTGTGCTTGTCCGGCGCATTCTTCATGCTCGAACTGACCATCGGGCCAATCTGGGCAGTGCCTATGGATGTGGCGGAACGCCATGCGGGCACGGCGAGCGGCATGCTCAATACGGGCGCCGCCTTGGCCACGATCATCTCGCCCGTCGTGTTCGGGGCGGTGATCGATGCGACCGGAAACTGGAGCCTGCCGTTCGTCGGATCCTTGCTCTTCCTGCTACTTGGGGCGGCGATGACACTAAAAATTCGGCCAGACCTCGACATTGGTGAGGGCCTCGATCCGTCGGGTAACGCTGACCCAATCCCGGCTCAGCGTAGTCAGCGAATGAACAAAGGAGGGGAGGAAAAAAGCGTCACGGTCATGGACGCAGATGCGAGCTAAATTAGATGCGTATTTATCGCATAACTTAATGCTGCGTTCTCCTCAAGGCGCACCACGCCGATTCCGACCGAAACCCGCAACCAGTTGCTTATGAAACCTGTTTGAGGGGTGTTGTACTAGGGCGCGTACTTCGGCAACAGCGCTGTCAGTGCCGATACGCGCTCCTTCAGCACTTCATGCAGCTGCCGGATCGCGGGAAAGAACTGCTTGCGATGCGTGCAGATCAGGTTCAGCGGCGCCGCCTCACCGGGCTGCTCGGGCATCAGTACTTCGAGCCGGCCCGTCTGCACGTCGGCGCACACGTCGAGCCACGATTTGTACGCAATGCCCTGGCCCTCGATCGCCCAGCGCCGTGCCACGTCGGCGTCGTCGCAAAAGAGCGACCCGGCGACGGCCACCTGGCGGAGCTCGCCCCCCACGGGGAACACCCATTTGTCGTACACGCGGCCGCCCAGGACATAGAGCAGGCAGTGGTGGCCTGCCAGTTCATCCAGCGTGCGTGGCCGCCCATGCCGTTGCAGATAGGCGGGCGACGCCACGAGCACACGCCGATTGTCGCTGGCCAGCGGCAGCGCGACGTAGCTCGCGTTATCGGCGCGGCCGTAGCGGATGGCGATCTCGACCGGATCGCGAAACATGTCGGTCAGTTGATCGGACAAAAAGAGCCGCACCGACAGCTTCGGATGCGCCTCGCGAAACGCAGTGATCCAGGGCAGCAGAACATTGCGGCCCAGATCCGACGGCGCGGCGATCTGCAAAGGCCCCTGCAGCGCGTCCGCCGCGCCCTGCAGGCACTCCCGCCCCTCCTGCAATGTCGCTAGCATCTGCTTCGCATACGGCAGATATTCCTCCCCCTGGGCAGTAAGCCGCAGGCTGCGCGTTGAGCGTGCGAACAAACGAACGTCGAGCTCGCGCTCAAGCCGCTGAATTGCCGCGCTGACCTGGCCCGGCAGCAGGGCCGCTTCGCGGGCGGCGTTCGAGAAGCTGCCGAGCGCGGCAGTGCGCACGAACAGCGCCAGGTCGTCGAACCGGATCATTTTCATTCCTGTAGTGAAAGTTTTACCCGATTCTCCCTGTTTTTCGAACGGCTTGTGCAGCGCATCATTAAACAACGTCCGAGCCGCTAACGCGGCTCGCTCTCGAACACCACGCCAGTAATGCAGATGAAAGCCATCGTTTATGACCAGCCCGGGTTGCCGATCGAAGATCCGCGTGCACTCTACGAAACGGAATTGCCGAAGCCCGAGCCGGGTCCGCGCGATCTGCTCGTGAAGATTCGCGCCATCGCCGTGAACCCCGTCGACACCAAGGTTCGTGCGGGAATGCTCGGCGACACGCCGCGCTTGCTTGGATGGGATGCCGTCGGGACGGTCGAAGCCGTCGGCGCCGCCGTCACGCTGTTCAAGGTCGGCGATAGCGTGTTTTACGCCGGCTCCGTCGCCCGCTCCGGCGCCTATGCCGAGTACGGCGTCGTCGACGAGCGCATCGCCGGTCATCAACCCACCACGCTCGATGACGCGCGTGCCGCCGCATTGCCGCTCACTTCACTCACAGCCTGGGAGCTGCTGTTTGATCGTCTCTGCGTTGCCGAGGGCGGGGGCGACGGCGATGCGATTCTGATCATCGGCGCGGCCGGTGGCGTCGGCTCGATTCTCACTCAGCTCGCGCGGCAACTGACGAAGCTGCGCGTGATCGGTACGGCATCACGACCGCAGACCCAAGAATGGGTTCGCGATCTGGGAGCGCACGACGTCATCGATCACGCCCGCCCGCTGGAAGAAGAGCTGCGCCGGATCGGCGTTGAGAAGGTGCGCTATGTCGCGAGCCTCACGCATACCGAGGAACGCTATGCCCAGATCGTCGACGTGCTCGCGCCGCAAGGCAAGCTTGGCGTCATCGACGATCCGAAAACGCTCGACGCGATGCCGCTCAAGTTGAAAGCGATCTCGCTGCACTGGGAACTCATGTTCACGCGGTCTCTATTCGAGACGCCCGACATGATCCGCCAGCACGAGATTCTCGAGCGCATCGCAACGCTAATCGACGCAGGCACGCTGCGTACGACGCTCGGCGAGCATTTCGGGGCGATCAACGCCGAAAATCTGCGGCGCGCGCACGCCCTCATCGAAAGCAATCGCGCGCGCGGCAAGATCGTTCTCGAAGGGTTTTGAGTCACCAGCCGGCTTTCTGTTTTGATTGCTTGTCCGTCTCCATAAGAAGATATCGCCATGAATTTGATTGATGCCGTACAAACCCGTCACACCGTCAAAGCATTTGAGCCGGGTCGTTCGTTGCCGCAAGCATCGGTCGATGCCTTGCTCGCCGCGCTTCACTACAGTCCTTCGTCGGTCAACTCGCAGCCTTGGCACTATGTCGTCGCGTCGACGCCAGAAGGCCGCGCGCGCATGGCCAAGGCAACGCAAGGCGCCTACGCGTACAACGAACCGAAAGTGGTGAACGCCTCGCACGTGATCGCACTGTGCATGCGTACCGATATGGACGCGGCTCACCTCGACGCTGTCCTCGAGCAGGAAGGCCACGACGGGCGGTTCCAGGTCGACGGAGCGAAGGGCATGCAGGATAAGACGCGCCGCTCGTATGTGGACATGCACCGCTACGAGTTGCGCGACGTGCCTCAGTGGATGGAGAAGCAAGTGTATCTTGCGCTGGGCGGACTACTCGTCAGCGCGGCCGTGCTCGGCATCGACGCGACGCCGATGGAAGGCTTCGATTCACGCGCGCTCGACCTCGAGCTTGGGCTGCGCGAACGCGGGCTTACGAGCGTCGTGCTGGCGGCCTTCGGCCATCGCAGCGAGCAGGATTTCAATGCCAGGCTACCGAAGTCGCGCCTGCCGCGCGAGCAGCTCTTCACTTTCATGTGATCGTAGCGGCACGCCGGTCTTTCGGCGTGCTGTTTTGCAGGCAAGGTCCGCTAAGGTCAGCGGAATGTAGACGTCAAATGAAAGCGCGCCCACCGGGCGCGCTTTCATTACGTTCGCGACGTACGCGTAAAGTCGACCAGCTACACCTGTGACTGACCCCGGCAAGGCCCCGGCCAATCAGTTCCACACTGAGCTTGCCGGGTCAGCACACATGGGTCTATACGTACTCCGTGTGACTCGGCGTTTCAATGTCGCCTAGACGGTCGAGGCCCGCTTCCACCGGCACCACAGCGAGTTGGCCAAACACGTTCGCCAAGGCAAGATCCGCGGAATCATACGCGTGGGCGCCGTCGAGCAAACTGAAGAGGCCCAACGTCAGGCCATTTTTTCGGATCGGAATATTGAGTGTGCTTTCGCAACCAATACTCCAGAGCGTCTCGTATTCGGAGAAAGCAGACTTGACATCGGCCTTCGTTGATCCGACGTAGATTTTCCCGTCCAGCAGAACATGCTGAACCCATGGGCTGCGGGTGACCCGCTTCACGCCTCCGACGGGACCGATGTCCGGCCGGTTGCTGTACACCCGGCACATACGACTGGATTCGGCGTCAAACGCCAGCACAGTGAAATAGCGCTGTCCGAACACGGCAGTCATCTCCCGTTCGAAAGTCTTCCAGACGTCGCTCTCGGGTTTGCCTTCGGCGAGTGCCGTTGCCACTGCTTTCACTGCATCGAGTGCAATGTCGGATTTCTGGTTCGTCATGATTCGTCTTTAGTTCCGGATTTCGCTTTGGAGCCCGATGCGATCAGGCGCCCAGTTCCCTGACCTCGATCGCCTCGAGCGACAGGCCTTTTGTCTTCACGCCCATCGTCACCACCGCGATGGCGCCGGCGAGTAGCACGGCGGTCGTCACGCCGAACACGCCGCCAAAGCCCAGCGCCGGGAAGATGTAGCCGACGAGGATGGGCGAAACGATCGCACCAATCCGGCCGATCGCCGATGCGACACCCGCACCCGTTGTCCGGATCGTGGTCGGAAACACTTCGCTCGTGTAGGCGTAGACGCCCGCATAAGTTCCGTTCATGAAGAACGACAGACAGATGCCCGCTGCAGTGATCGCTTCATTGCTCTGAAGCTGCGTCATCGACAGCGCTGCGATTCCGCCAAGGACCATATAACTGGCGATCGTTGCCTGGCGACCGATCTTTTCGTTAAGCCACGCAGCCGAGAAATAGCCAGGTATCTGCGCGACATAGATGGCGATCGAATAGGCAAAACTCTTCGTGATGCTCATCCCGTGTTGCATGAGCAAGCCGGGGATCCACGTGAAAAACGAGTAGTAGCTAAACGTGATTGCAAACCACATCGCCCATGTCATCGCGGTGATGCGGGCCTGCTTGCCGCGCCACAACGCCTTGAAGTTGGCGACGAACGAAGGATGCGCGTTTTCCTGATTCACTACCGGCGGCGCGCTTTCTTGAGGAGCCAGTCGATATCCCGTCGCGAGCAGTTCTTTCTCGATCGTGTCGACGATCCGCTCCGCTTCGTCATGACGTCCGCGGCTTTCCAGCCAGCGCGGCGACTCCTGCAACGCGCGTCGCCACCACAGCAGCATCAGAATCGGCACGCCGGTCAAAACGAGGACGATGCGCCAGCCGTCATCCGATGCCGGCACGATCATGTAGCCGAGTAGCGCGGCTGCCACAAAGCCGAACGAGAAGAAACCCGCCAACGATCCGACGAAGCTGCCGCGAAACCGTCGCGCGACGAATTCCGCCAGATACGGCGCGATGATCGCGCTTTCCGCGCCGGTGCCGACACCCGCACAGATCCGCGAAATCAGGAAGGTTTCCCAGCCATGCGTCGAGGCACTCACGAAGGACGACACTGCATAGATCAGCAGCGCATACATCATCACGCGGCGGCGCCCGATCATGTCGCCCAGCAAACCGGCGGCAAGTGCGCCGAACATATAGCCCACATACGTACTGCTGCCGAGCAGGCCCGTCTGCACACTGCTGAGATTCCACTGAATGCGCAGGACCGGAAGGATAAACGCGACAACGGCGGCGTCCATTGCATCGAAGGTGTAGCCCAGCCCACCGATGATGAGCAGTCGCCGATGAAACTTCGAGAACGGCCAACTTTCGATTCTTGTTGAAACAGTTGACATGCGACTACTCCCGTCGGCGCAAGGACGCCGTGTTAAGCGGTCAGGTTGTTGACGTAGAACTGGCCGCCCTTCATCACCGCGCGCAGCGTGCCAGGTTGCTGGAAAACGGCGAGGTCCTCGAGCGGATTACGGTCGAGCACGATCAGATCGGCGTGCGCTCCCTGCGCGACCACGCCGATTTTTCCTGTCTGGTTCATCATTTCCGCATTGACGGAGGTCGCGCTTTTGAGAATGTCGGCGGGTTTCATCGCGGCCTGCCGCAGGGTGAATTCTTCGTATTGACAAGCGTGCATGTCGCCGAGCAGATCCGAACCGAGACCGATCTTCACGCCCGCGGACTGCGCGATGCGAATCGCTTCGATGCCCAGGTGCTTGACGCGGTCGGCCTTTTCACGCATCGCGGGTGACCAGCCCAGCTTCTCTCCGTTGCGCTCGATCGCAGCGTACGTCGCCAGCGTCGGAACGAGGTACGCACCATATTCGGCCATCAGTTGTGCGGTCTCGAGATCGAGCAGATTGCCGTGCTCGATCGAGCGGATGCCGGCCCGGACGGCGCGCTGGATCGCTTCGGGAGCGTAGGCGTGGGCCATCACGTAAGTCCGCGCGGCCTTCGCTTCTTCGACGATCGCAGTGAGTTCTTCGATCGAGTATTGAGTGCCTTCCAGCGGATCGTTCGGTGTCGATACACCGCCGCCGGCCATCACCTTGATATGCGTCGCGCCGTTGCGGATTTCATTGCGGGCCGCGCGTCGCACTTCGGACACGCCGTCGGCCACAGCGCCGAGCAAACCGATGGCACCGCAGCACGCGCAGTTCATGCCTGGATAGAAGGCAGGGCGCGCATCGCCGTGACCGCCGGTCTGCGTCAGCGCACGGCCAGCAATGAAAAGGCGCGGGCCTGCGAAGTGGCCCTGTTCGATGGCCTGCACGAGACCCGAATCCGCGCCGCCTGCATCACGCACAGTGGTGTAACCGCGCTTGAGCATCTGTTCGAGAATGTCGCTGGTCTGCGCCGTCACTAGCGACTGCGGCATCATCGACAGCTTGAAGAAGTCGGGGACGGTCGCAGCGACATGAACGTGCCCATCGATCAGCCCTGGCAACACGACACGGCCGGCGACGTCGATTTCCTGCGCGTCATCCACATCGAGCGAACCGCGAGTCACCGTACCGATCTTGCCGTTCTCGACCACGATCGTCGTTTCGGGGTTCAGCTCGCCCGTGAAACTGTCGAAAAGATTGGCGTTGCGAAAAACGATGCGTGTCATGGGGATGAATCCGTTCCGTTGTAGATGGAAAAGATTCTTGCATCGTTCTTTTTTGGCAACAACGACACTCGATTTAAAATTTTGTTGCCTTTTCGGCAACATATTGTCAAATCGGAAACGGGTAGGTCGGAGGCGAATGAGCGATTTTTCGATAGCACGAATGCGGTATCTGTTCGAGGCGGTGCGACTCGGCGGCATCCGTGCTGCAGCCGATTTTCTGGACGTTGCGCCGTCGGCAGTCAGCCGACAGATCGCGCTGCTGGAGAAGACAGCGCGCACCGCTCTGCTCGAGACGAACCGTCGCGGGGCTAATCCGACGGAAGCCGGCCGGATCCTGCTGGCGTACTACAGGGAGCATGTTTCCCGCGAGGAAGCGCTCATTTCACAGCTGGACGGGATTCACGGACTCCAGCATGGCAACGTCGCCGTCGGCGCAATCCAGGGATTCACCGAGGATCTGATGAATCGCGCGTTGCGGGAGTTTCAGCAGCAGCATCCGAATGTGACGCTTACGCTAAGACTGGGTAGCGTGAATGACATCCTCGCGTGGTTGCAGGACGATCATGTGCATCTCGGCCTTACTCATGGCCCCAGGCTCAACCTTCATGCGGTACGCCTGAAAGAGGCGGCGTCTTCGACACAGCCGGTGTGCGCGATCGTGAAGACGGGGCACCCGTTGACGCAGCTTCCGGTGGTACGTGCAAGGGATCTCTTCGACCATCCGTTCGGACTGGCGAGCGCGGCGTTCGGCACGCGAATGATTGCCGATGAGGTCGAAGCACTCGAGAACCGTCATTTCAAGGTTGTGCTCGAATGCGACCACCTGATTGGGTTGATGAGTTTCGTCAGAGCGGGGATGGGCGTCACGCTGCTGCCCGCATTCTTCGTCCATGACGACGTTCAGCGGGGTGTCGTTCAGGCGTTACCGATCCGGCACAAGTTGATGGAAGCGGCTCAGGCGCAACTCATCGTCAGGCGCGGCCGGGAATTGCCGGTTAGCGCGCTAAAGCTGCAACGAATGCTGACGGCCAACCTGTTGGCGTTTTCTGCGCATGCTGCTGCGCAGGAAAGATAGGGCGGTCGCATACCTCCGGGTGCCGAGCCGCCATGGTTCTCGACAACGCCGTGTTGGTCAGAGCAGCCTTGGCGCGTAAAACGACCAGAATGATCAATGGTTCGACGCAGCGGTGGGACGCTTACTGATTTGTCCAAACCAGGACCGACGGAAGGGGGCCGTATTGTCGAAATCGTTGGCGAAGGAAATACATTTCGGGCACATTATGGTGTAAGCGTTTAATAATTTGCGGGCCAACGCGACCCCTCACAAGCTTCGGTCGTCGGCGATAGACGGATGCAGTGAAGCAGGGGTAGCTGCTTGAATGGTGCGTCCCCGCGCCGGCAGGACCGCCTCAGTCCACGATAACCAGCCCCAAAAAAACACAGTTTATGACGCAGGAATCCACGTCTCCCGCCTCTCCCGCAGTACCGGTCCAGCATCCGCCCCTACAGGGCGGCCAGCTCGTGATCGCCACGATCGTGGTGGCGCTTGCGACTTTCATGACCGTGCTGGACACGTCGATCGCGAACGTCGCGGTGCCCAACCTCTCGGGTAATCTCGGGGTGTCGGTCGATGAAGGAACGTGGGTCATCACGATCTTTGCCGCCGCCAATGCCGTGTCCATTCCACTGACGGGGTGGCTCACGCAGCAGATCGGTCAGATCCGGCTTTTCGTCGGCGCGATTCTGATGTTCGTTTTCGCTTCGTGGCTTTGCGGCATCGCACCGGACTTGCCGTTCCTGCTGGGCGCGCGGGTTTTGCAGGGCCTGGTGGCCGGCCCGCTCATTCCTTTGTCCCAGGCCGTCCTGCTCAGCTCCTATCCGAGGGCCCGGGCCAACATGGCGCTGGCGCTCTGGGCAATGACCGCCACAGTGGGCCCGATCGCGGGGCCGGTGCTCGGCGGTTGGATCACTGACAATTACAGCTGGTCCTGGATCTTCTACGTCAACATCCCGGTCGGATTTATCGCGGCCAGTGCCACCTGGTTCATTTACCGAAAGCGCGAAACGCCGACCAGGAAACTGCCAATCGACGCGGTAGGGCTTGCGCTGCTCGTGACGTGGGTTGGGTCGCTTCAGGTGATGCTCGACAAGGGGAGGGATCTTGACTGGTTCTCGTCGCCCTTCATCGTTGCGCTGGGGCTGACTGCGCTCGTCAGCTTCGCGTTCTTTCTTGTGTGGGAGCTGACAGAGGCGCATCCGGTCGTCGACCTCAGGCTCTTCGCATTGCGCAATTTCAGCAGCGGCACGATTGCGATTTCCGTTTCCTACGCGCTTTACTTCGGCAACCTTGTGCTGCTGCCGCAGTGGATGCAGGAGTATCTCGGCTACCGGGCTTACGATGCCGGCCTTGTCACGGCGCCCGTCGGCATCTTCACGGTTCTACTTTCTCCTTTTATCGGGCGCCTGCTTCACTGGTTTGATGCCAGGGTCCTGGTGTCGGTCGCGTTCGTGGGTCTGTCCGGTGTGTTCTTCATGCGCACGCAGTATCTGAGTACGGTGGATGCGTGGCATCTGGTGATACCGACCTTGCTGCAAGGCATTCCAACCGTGCTTTGGTTCGTTCCGCTCGTGTCGATCATTCTTTCTGGCTTGCCTCCTGAGCGCATCCCTGCAGCGGCAGGGTTGTCCAATTTCGCGCGTATTTTCTGCGGCGCGGTTGGCACGTCCATCGCCGGCACCGTATGGAATCATCGGACGGTTGTGCATCACGTGCGACTCACCGAGCAGGCGAGCATCGACAATCCGGTTTTCAACCAGACCATCGCGACATTGCAATCGCAATTCCATCTGGATCTGGGCGCCGCTTACGCATCGTTCGAATCGATGGTCGCGAGTCAGGCTGCGGTCATGGGTCTCGACGATTTCTTCTATGCGTCCACGTTCATCTTCATTCTGATCATCCCGCTCATCTGGATTACGCGTCCGATAAAGAGTGGAGACTCGGCAGAAGCGTCCGCAGCTCATTGAAATGACCGCGATCCGAAAACCCCTCGCACGCCGAGGTATTTAGAACGAGGTGGTCCTTGCTACCTGCGCCGGCCGTAGTAGCCTTGGATGCATTCGACACCCGATGGGACGAAGGGCGGCTGGAGTTTGTAGCCCGCCATATGGTGACGGCTGCGATCCGGAGGCACCTGTGAGTGCGGCCCCGCCTATGCCCGTGCGACCCACTAGAGGGAGGCGGCAATGATCGATTTCAGAGAAGCCCGGGAACGTATGGTGGTAGAGCAAATCGTGGCCCGCGGCATCCGTGATTCCAACGTGCTGTCCGCGATGCGTCAGCTGCCGCGCGAGGAATTCGTAGCGGAGCATCTCCGTGAATGCGCGTACGACGATGGTCCGTTGCCCATTGCGAGTCAGCAAACGATCTCGCAACCCGCCATTGTCGCGCAGATGATCGAGGCGGCCGAACTGAGTCGGTACGACCGGGTTCTCGACGTCGGCACGGGCTCGGGGTATGCCGCCGCAGTTGCCGCCGCGATCGTGGCGCACGTTGATTCCGTTGAACGCGATCCGGTGCTCGCCGACACCGCTCGCGAGACGTTGGCGCGGCTGGGCATTGCAAACGTGACTGTTTATCTCGGCGACGGCACTGTCGGCCTGAGCGCCCATGCGCCGTACGATGCGATCATCGCGGGAGCCGGCGGGCCGCGTATCCCGCGGGCGTGGCGTTCACAACTCTCGGTCGGTGGCCGCATCGTCATGCCGGTGGGGCGCGTGCCTTACCATCAGCGATTGATCAAACTGGTGCGCTACGGCGAACACGATTATCAGGAGCGCTCGCTCGGCGCAGTCAGTTTTCTGCCGCTAATCGGCGAGGACGGCTGGGCAGCTTGTTAGGCGCGCGGCCGCCAGGCGGTTGGAGCGCGTCGCTTGCCCAACGCCGCCGCAGCGCCGGATTGCCGGACCGTCGAGCCGCGCGTCGGCAGTGCTCGGATTGAGCCTCACGAAAAGAGCGGTCGAGGGGAACCAGAAAAGAAGCAGCGCATAATGCAGAGATCCCATTGTCAGGATGATGGAGGTAGATATGGCTACGTTTGCTATCGACGGCGCACGGATTAACCCTGCAACCGACCGTATCACGCATGTCCGCTGGGCGCTCATCGATCCGAAGACGCATGAATGGCTTTCTCCCACCGCGGTTGTCGAGGTGGCGGAAGTCGTCAGAGCGATCCGTGCGGGAGACGTTTGTTGGTCTCTTTTTACCCTGGGCGGTGCGAGGTTTCTTGGTCCGAAAATAAAGATCGTTGCGCACACCAACGGCCCGGATGGGATTGACACTGAGCCCCCAGGCGCGAGTATCGAAAAGTCCATGGACGATCTTCCGCCGGTTTGACGGAGGGTTCTGTCGCGGCAAGGCAGTTGAACGGTCCACAGGCGGCAAGTACAGGTTACGTCGCCAACGAGTAAAACCGGCAGGCTGGTATTGTCGCGCTGTTAAGGTCCGCTACTTTGTGACCGGTGATAGATCGTGCAATCAACAAAGGTGTGCGCTCGACTTTCACCGTATCGGAACGCCTCGTCTTCATGCAAAAATTCAGCCTGCGCTGGAAAACTTGCAATTGGCGGCGATACATTGTCAGGGGGAAAAATGGACCAGGAGACCCTGAATCGGCGCCCCATGCCGTGAAACGACAGACTTTTGCACGGAGTGACACACACTTCGATGCCGTATCCGCGATACGGCGAGCAGGATTCGTAGGACATGGCTCCTCCCGTTTGAGAAGCAATCAGGCGAACTTGAACGGCGCAACCATCATGCCCGTTCAATCCATAGTCGACCTGGTTGAAAGAGCCGCGGGCAACGCTGCCGCTGGAACAAACACGCCACATGCCGCGCAGGGATGCGCGCACGTCCTTTGAATCGTACATCTCCGCTGGATGGGTTCAATCGGGTATTTTGTCGGAGGATTGGCGAGTCCCCGTCGCCCCGAGCGGGACACGTGTCTCCGGGCCACGAGGGAAACGTTCTATAGCGCCGAAGGCAAAAACCCGGTGGCACGCACTTCCATTGCATAGACTCAGATTACGCGCAGAATGCTGCCGGGAATGCTATGGCAATGCGGTTCGCAATCTGACTTGCGCGTGTGAATGCCGTCTTGGATTAATCGTAAGGGGAATCGTCATGGTGACCTATGTGGTTCTTTCACAATTCACTGATCAGGGTATCCGTAACATCAAAAACAGCCCGCAGCGGGCCAGCCAGGCGGCGGAGTTAGCCAGGTCCTTTGGCTGTGAAATGAAAGAGATCTACTGGACGTTGGGTGAATACGATATTGTGACTGTCATCGAAGCACCCGATGAGCAAAGCTTCATGTCGTTCGGCTACGCGCTCGGCTCTGCAGGCAACATTCGCACGCAAACACTCCGCGCGTTCACGAAGGACGAATGCAGCTCGATTATCGGCAAACTCCCCTGAAGCCAAGCCCACCATTCAGCCAGGAAGCCGTTATCTTTTCGCGACGCAGGCTATGAACGGTCACGCGTTCGACGCGCTATTCGGACACTTACAAACAACATTCGAAGCCGCGCATCTTCACGCTGCCCACACGCCGATCTTTTCAAACGCGGCGACATATCGGGCAGTCGCCGTTTAGGCTCGTTCGACGCCTGCCAGCAACGCGTGGTGGCGCACTCACAATCCTGCAGACAATGGCAGGCTTCGAACAACCCTAATCGGCCCGAGACAGTCGGACCGACGGACTCTAGCGCATCAACCCACCTTCACCGGCCGCGTCCCCCAAAACAATACCGCCTCGACCGCGAAAAATGCAGCAAGCGGCACGATAGCTCCCACCGTTCCCGCGATCTCACGCCCGAACCGGCTCGTCACATACAGCAGCACGATCATGCTGAGCGCCATGCCCGGCGCGCCGAGCCCGCGCAGCGCAGCGCTGCGATGGTAGCCGAGCCAGAACGCGGCCCGCGCGACGATCCAGACTACGGTCGTCGCCACGACCGCGCGCATGGACGAACCGTCGGGACAGTAGGCGGCCAAGCCGAACAGCGACGGCGCAAACACGATGATCTGCTCCACCGTGTTCTGCAGGTATCGTTGATTGACCCGCAACCTGCGCGTCTCGAAGCCCGCCAGCGGATCGAACGCGGGAGAGGTCAATCGTTCGTGCGCCACGGCTTCGACGCCCGTCACCAGGCAGAACAGCACCGCGGCACAGCAGCATTTAAGCGTCAGAAGCATCCGCGCGCTGAGGCTGTCCATGCCCGGCAGGGGCGACATCAAAAGATCGATGCCGAGCCAGAGCCCTGCGGCAAGCAGCGAGGCGACCGCGATGCCAGCAATGCCGATGGCACGCTGCCGGCGAAAGTCGGACGCGTGATGGGTCGGGTCGGTCATGAATTTTTCCTCCGAGCGGTTCCTACGGCGGCATCGGCTGCGGTCTACGCGTTTGCCTCGTGCGACGTAGTGTATTGCGTCGGCTTTGCCACAGTACATTTGGCGAACTCGACTGACACCGGACGGATGACATCGCGTCATGTATTGCGCAGCCGTCCTTCCTGATAACGACCCCTGCATCACCGGCTCACACTCGGTCAGCGCATAAGACCCTCGTCAAGCAATAATGCGTCCCGCAGCGATCTCATGCTGTACGACGGAGAGGAGAACCTCGGTGAATGCTTCCGCATGGCGTGACAAAGGCCTGTCAAGGGAATGGAGCAGCCGGCCGCTGATATGCGTGGTCGGTTTAAACGGCCGTACCGTCAGTCCGGCGGGAACGCCGCCGATGGTTGTAAATGCATCCATGATGGCAAGGCCCGCCCCTGCCTGGACCAGGGCGCAGGCCATCCACGACTGCGCTACCTCAACGGCGATCGTGCGGCGGATGGAAGCGGCGCGAAACGCTTCTTCGATCAGCGCGCCAATCGGTTGATGGCGATTGAAAGAAATGAGCGGGAAGGGGGCGACCTCCTGAGGTCCCACAAACGCATGACCGGCCAGCACATGCGTCTGCGGCAGGACGCAGACGAGTTCCGCGGTGCATAAGTGGCGAGCCTGCGTATGTGCATCCTCGACCGGCGTCAGGACGACACCAAGATCAACCCGGTGATCGGCGACGGCCTCTACGACTTCCTGATTGGATATCGTCTCGACGATCACGTGCACATTCGCATATTGTGCGCGAAAGGCTGCGATCGCTTGCGTCACCACCGTGTTGCCCAGCACGGGCGTTGCCGCAAGCGTGACCATGCCGGTTTTCAGGCTCTGCAGGTCCTCGGCCAGCCGGCTGACGGCTTCCATCGCCGCCGTGGCACGGACGATCTCCGGCAAGAGCAGGCGCGCATCGAGCGTCGGCACGAGTCTTCCGCGCTCGCGGACGAAGAGCGGGAAACCCAGACGCTCCTCCGCCTGCTGCAATGTCTTACTGACCGCCGGCTGCGAAATGTGCAGGCGCTCCGCCGTGGCGGTGACACTGCGGGTTTCGATTGCGAACCGCAGCAGCTCCAACATCCGGAAACTGAGGTTCATAACCTCTTACTCATGGAAACCTTCCTTTTTATCATTTGACGTTAAGGAGTATGGCTCGCATTGTAAGCGCCATTGAAAAGCGACGAAGGAGGCGTTTTAAGTGACGACTAATCAACCATTATCGGGCTCGGTCCCGTCTGCATCTGCAGGAGGGACACCCATGAGCTCCGACACAGTGATCGAGGAAGGTTTGTCCCTTCTCGATGCCTGGGCTGAGGCATTCAATACCCGGGAGCCGGCACGTGTCGCCGCCCTGTATGCGGAAGACGCCTTTCTGCACGGCACCTCGCAAGCCCGGTTGCGCGTCGGTATGGCGGAAATCCGCGCTTACTTCCGTGGCGCGGCGACCGTGGAATTCGGCGAACGGCATTTCGTCCGCCTTTCCGACGGCAACTTGCTGAGCGTCGGCCACTACCGCTTTTCAAGGACGCAGGACGGCCGGGAGACCCTGGCACCTGCCCGTTTCACCTTCCTCTTCCAGAGAAGGGAAGGCGTCTGGAAGATATTGCATCACCACTCCTCAGCGGAACCCATCTGAGACTTCTTCGCAGCGAGATGAGCATCACATGAGAATTACTTCAGTCGAAACCATTCTGCTTCAGATTCCTTATGACATCGGTGGTGGCCCGAAGGCGATCGCCGGACATCCCGCGACCATGCTCAACATCTTGCTGGTCCGCATTCAGACCGACGCTGGGATCACCGGCTGGGGTGAAGCTTTCGGTCATGCCGTCGCTCCCGCCACCAAGCTGGTGATCGATACCATGATCGCGCCAATGCTGATCGGCCGGGACCCCACCGATATCACCGCCCTGATGTCCGAGGTCAGTCGCACCCTGCACCTGTTCGGACGCAACGGCCCGCTGGTCTACGGCGTCTCCGGCGTAGACATCGCGCTCTGGGACATCGCTGGTAAGCGCGCGCGCCTGCCGCTGCACGCCATGATCGGCGGCGCCGTGCGTAAGGAATTGCCGGTCTATGCAAGTCTGCTGCGCTATGGCGAGACAAGCGCGCTGGAAAAGAACCTACGGCTTGCTGCCGAACAGGGCTACCGCTACATCAAGCTCCACGAGGTCGATCCAGACCTTATCGAAATGTCGCGCGATGTCCTCGGCCCGGACATCGAGATGATGGTCGACACCAATTGCCCCTGGACGCCCAGCCAGGCTTGTGCGATGGTCGAGCGGTTGCGTCCGCTCAACATTTACTGGCTGGAAGAGCCGATCTGGCCGCCGGAGGATCACGCCGCCATGGCGCGACTGCGCGCCAGGGGCGTGCCTCTGTCGGCAGGTGAAAACGCCGGCGGTCTCCACGACTTCAGAAAGATGTTCGAACTCGGGGCGGTCGATATCGCCCAGCCTAGCGTCACCAAGATCGGTGGTATCACCGAGGTGCTGAAAATCAATGCCGTGGCCGAGAGTTTCGGCGTCCGCGTCGTTCCCCATTGCGCCTATTTCGGCCCCGGCTATCTCGCGTCGCTGCATATCGCCGCGTGCCTGGAGCAGGAGGCGCCGCTGGAGCGGCTGTACATGAATCTGGGAACAGCGCCGTTCAGTCCGTTCACGCTGCCGCGGCACGGGAAGACCTCCGTGCCGCAGGAACCCGGCCTGGGCTGCGATCCGGATGAGGCGCTAATCGCGCGCTACCGCGTCAATTGAACGTCACTAGAAAAACAATTATTTTAAAGGAGGAGATAGATGAATCCCGCCACACAAACGATCCCCCGCAAACGATGGACACGGGTCCTGCTATGTCTGCTGGGCCTGTACATCATCAACTTTATCGACCGTAACAACCTCGGCTTTGCCGTCATCGGCGGCATGAACCGGGATCTCGGTATCGGCACGGCAGCAAGCGGCCTTGCCGGCGGCCTGTTCTTCCTCGGCTATACCATTCTTCAGGTGCCTAGCGGGATTCTGGTCGAGAAATACGATGCCAACCGCCTCATCATGCTACTGGCGATCGCATGGGGCGTGGTCGCGATGGCGACCGGCCTGGTGCGTAACGGCGCGGAACTGCTGATACTGCGATTTCTGCTGGGCGTGATCGATGGCGGCGTTTGGACGATGATCCTCGTTGTTCTCGCGCGCTGGTTCCCCGAGAACGAGCGCAGCACCTCGAACGGCGTCTGGCTGCTGTGCCTGCCGCTGTCGTTCATCATCATGGGCCCCCTGTCGGGCGTGCTGCTCAGCCATTTCGACTGGCGCATGCTGTTTGTGTTGCAGGGCTTGCCGGCCGTCGTTCTCGGCGTCGTCTACTATTTGACCGCCGCCAGCCGTCCGCAGGAGGCAGCGTGGCTATCCCGCGAGGAGCGCGACTATATTCTTGCCGGGCAGCAGAAACCCGGGAAGAAGGCTTCCGCGCAAGACTACAAGAACGCGATCCTGAATCCGCAGGTTCTGCTGATGAGTGCGGTGTACGGCTTCTGGCTGATCGGCGCGACAGGCATGTTCATGTGGATTCCGGCGATCGTCAAGACGCTTTCTGGCGCCGGCATCACCTATACCAGCTACGTCTCGACGCTTCCGTATATCACGGCAATGGTCGGACTGCTGATCGCGGGCCGGATCTCCGACAAGACAATGCACAAGAACCGCGTCGTCGCCATCGTGCTGCTCGGGTTTGGCTTCTTCCTGCTTCTGTCGGTGCTGGCGCATAACTATCTCCTTTCGCTCGCGTTTCTGGTTCTTAGCGGGACGTTCCTCTTTGCGGCGCATGCGCCTTTCTGGGCCATTGCCGCGGAGAACTTTCCGCCGCAGCTGCGCGGCAGCGCGATGGGCATGATTTCTTTACTGGGCAATCTCGGTGCCTTCGTCGGGCCCTATACAGTTGGCTACATCAATGAGAAGACCGGGTCTTTCTCGAGTGGCATGCTTCTCCTGGTGGCTAGCCTCGGCATCGCTGCGGTCCTGGCCACCCGGATTCGTGTGATCGGGATAGCTCAGCAATTTGAGGCGCAGTTGTACGAAAAATCGGGGGAAGCGTGAGCACTCGCCGGACCGCGGAGTATCCGCTGGCTGTCGCATTAGTCATTTGTATGCGTCAAGGTACTCCCAGAAACAGCGATTGATGTTGCGCCGGTCTGAAAGGCTGTTCAGAGTCGCTTTATGCCTTTCGCACCCCTGCTGCGATCAGCGATCAATCGAGGTCTGCGTCGGGCCGGGTTCGGGCATGAAGGGACGTTCGCCGTGCCGCGATGAAAGGCCGAAGTTCAATCGCTAGCGGCCGTTCGACCCGTCGCGCCCGCGTTGAGCCTGCCTCCTCGCGCTTTATGCGGAGGTGCGAGGAGGCATTCGCAAACCCTCAGGCCGCGAGCTTTGCCCGGGCAAAGCAGGGCGTTCATATTCTGCGACCCAGGGAATCTTTATCCGTCTGGGGCCGCCCTCCTGAAAATCGCTTCAAACCTTTACGACAGAGGCCCGATAGATCTCGTCGATGCTCTTCGCCAGCGTCGCGTTGAACTCACTGTCGCTCATCGATTCCTTGAGCTCGTTGATCAATGCCCTTGAAAAGCTGGCAATCATGCCGTGATTGGAAGCGAGCCGTTCGCAGGCGTCGGCTCGTGTGTAGCCTCCTGAAAGCGCGACTACCCGCGCGACGCGCGGGTGCTCGATCAGGGGGCGATAGAAGTCCGCTACGTCCGGTATGGTCAGCTTGAGCATCACGCGACGGCTATCTGGTAAGGCGTCGAGACCTTTGGTCAGTTCCGCGAGGAGGGTGGCTTCCGCCCCTGCTTTGTCCGGACTCTTGATCGAAATCTCTGGCTCCAGTATCGGCATCAGGCCGTGCGCGTCGATCTGTGATGCCAGTGCGAACTGTTGCTTCACAATCGCAGCGATACCGTTTTCCGAATTCAGGTTGATGACCGAACGCATCTTGGTACCGCAGATACCGAGCTTCGTGGCCCGATCGAGCAACTCGTCCAACCCGGGTATCGGCTTCATGAGTTGCACGCCGTCGGCTTCAGCTTCCAGGCCCTTATCGACCTTCAGGAAGGGCACGACGCCGCGCTCCTCCCACAGGAAGGCCGGAACGGGTTTCCCCAGTGCCTGTCCGTCCATGGTAGCTTCGAACAGAATGGCCCCAATGACCTTGTCCCCTGTAAAGGCAGGCGCGGTGATGATGCGCACCCGCATCTCGTGTATCAGTTTGAACATCTCAGCGTCACCGCTGTAGGCGCTCTCCGGAATGCCGTAAAGCTTCAAGGCGCCGGGGGTCGATCCGCCGCTCTGGTCCAGGGCCGCAAAAAATCCCTGTTTTTCACGAACTTGCGCCAGCATCTTCTCATCTGCCATGATCGTCTCCCTCTGTCGACTCCGAATATCGGACCAGGCACGTCTGGTCCGGACCAATTGCGTTCAACACGCTTAGTGTACTGGTATCGCAAACGTCAGACTCCATGAAGGGACGGTCGCCGGTGTTGCATCTAGCGACTTTTTTTATGAGTTCCCTCTCCACGCGCTGCTCGCGCCATCGGTCGAGACACCGGTGGTGGGTGAAGACCAGACTGAATGACCCGTGCAAGCACGACCATCAATGCCGTTGTGGCCTGGCCGACAAAGACAAAACCCAGGGCATGCGACGACACACAGGATCACCACGTGCCACGTGCGTTCTTCGGTTTTCGCCCACAAAATCATTGCGACAACGGCCAGCACGCTGGGCATGCCTGCAATGAGGCCGGTCTCGAACGAGCCGAAGCCATACTGACGGATGATCAGCGGAGCCCAAAGACCAAGCGTGTACAGGCCCGCCGAGGTACCGAAGTAAATCAGAGCGAGCGCCAGAGTCGTACTGAGCCAGCCGCCGTCGGACTCTGTGCGGTCAGTTTCAGTCAATCGAACATGATTTTCCGTGCGATCTTCTGGCCAATGAGGGAGCAGACCCCTATAACATTAGCAGAACGAGTAAAGGCGTAATTAGCCAACTGAAGCAGCCATGACACACCGCCAATTCGCCCAGCCTATTCCACAGAATGGCCACGTCGCGTTCCAAGCCGAAGGATCTCTTTACAGTTCGCACCTTTGGCCTGCAATCTGTCGCACAGGGGGCGGCTGTCGCTGTATGACTGTGCGACCTGGCAACACTCATCGGTGACGTGGGCACCCATGGGAGGCTGTTCAATGCAGGAGCGCGTTTCCTTTTCTGAGCGCACTATGGTTAGATGTGACGAAGACCGAAGGGCCGCATTACTACTCGAAGGAGCTTCGAATGGGACAGAAGCGATGGAAATCGACAATTGCACCCGAAAGAAGAAAGCTTATCCGAAGCAAGGTTCACGTCGGGTTGGCGGCTGTAGGAACCCTTTCGGCGGTAGGTGGAATCGCTGTCGTGATATATGGTGGTCTCGAATTTAATAGGACTAAAGTGCTAGTCGGGGTCGGTATCATTGTCGTCTCGACTGTTCTCTATATCTCAATGCTTTTTGTTGCTGCGGACGATTAAACTTATCGGCGCATGGCACGCTTTGGGGCCTTCGCTAAATAAAATCAGGTTGGCCGTGACGCATCTTGTGCTCGAAGTCCTCGGAATACACAGCAGTGTGATTGGGAGCGCCAGTCTCACAGACGGACATGCGTGGGTCAGCCTTCATTTCACAAATGGTAAGCAGACCACGGTTGGCTTGTGGACGACGACATTATTCGAAACCAAGCGAATCGTTAGGAATCCGACTGGCGTCATACCTGACGAATCGTTCGATGTTAACTTCGGTCGTGAAATCCAGCGACACTATAAGGCTGCAGCGTTCGATACTACAAGCTAAACGAGACACAAGCCAGGCGCGCGATCGCGATCATGGGCACATACACCGGGTGGCGCTTCACGAACACATGCGCCTCATCGGCCACCAGGGTCGTACGCGAACTACTCGGGGAAGACCTTGACTCGTCCGAGGTAGGCGGTCTTACGCAGACGCCAAGGGCACTGGGTGATGCCATACTGAAATGGGACGCCGCGGATCCAACCGCGGTGGATCGTCCAAAGAATATTGCGTCCAATCCTGTTGTGGAAGCTTCGCTAACTAAATGAAGCGATCGACCCATGCGTTGGACGAGCGACAACTCGTGGCCGTCTCTCGTCCGCGTCACGGGCCGGTGCTCTTTTAACTGCTTGCGCAGCTATAGCTGGCTGCCTGATTGATGTTTCCTGAGCCGTTGTAGTGCGGCACCGTCGGATACGGGCAGTCAGGAAGCGTTGCTGTCACGTTGCCGTTCGTGTCAAGTTTGGTCATCGTCAATTGACCGGGTGCGACGCCTTGCTCAACCCAGGCGATCATGGGACCAATATAGTCGAACTGATCCGGCCCATTGCCGCCGATGACATGACCGACGCCGGCCTCGCAGTAGAACCGCGCATATCGGACAGACATCGAAGTTCGCGAAGTACCGGGAGGCAGCGGTCTAGCGGACCTCTAGTGCCGAAGGCCGAGTTCCAGGTCGCCATTTAGCTGGCCTATTCCAGTCGCATAAGATAGGTCTGCGA
The DNA here is from genome assembly GCF_046025895.1 of Paraburkholderia sp. RL17-337-BIB-A. NCBI lineage: Bacteria > Pseudomonadati > Pseudomonadota > Betaproteobacteria > Burkholderiales > Burkholderiaceae > Paraburkholderia > Paraburkholderia sp. RL17-337-BIB-A. Next base: position 317,723 of record NZ_JARESY010000002.1, read on the forward strand.
CTAATCGCCCTTGAGCTTGAGAGACATCGTCGCGGTAAACTGAAGAAATAAACCGCTCGTCTTTCGAAAGTTGTTTTCCGCGAAATCCTGTCACAATGCCCGCGAGCGACTGTCAGAACGTCGAGTCGCCGAGCTGGCGCGCTTTCCGTCATGACCGAGGATCTCGGATAACGATGAAGGTTAACTGCACTCTCGCCTCCGCCGCCGCAGCGCTATGCATATGGACCGTCCCTGCGTCGGCCCAGGAATTCGCGCTGTACACCGGGCCGTTGACGGGCGAACATAGCCATTCCTATGCGTGGTCGATGGACTATACGGAGGGATTCGGCCAGTACCTCGCCGGCAGCATCACCTGGCTCAACGAAGGGCATATGCCCAATCATCACCGCGATGGCCAGCTCGTGCAGGTGTGGGGGAGACTTCCACTTGCACAACGGCGCTTCGTCGTCGCGCTTGGCGTGGGCCCCTATCGTTACTTCGACACCGAAGCGGCCGCAGAGGGCCAGGGCTATTCGAATACGCATGGCTGGGGCGTCGTCTATAGCGCGCGCGCCACATGGTATTCGTCCCAGCGCTGGACGGCGAATCTGCAACTCAACCATGTGCAGGTGGCGAACGGGCCGTCCACCACGGCGATCATGCTTGGCATCGGTTATCAACTGGACGCACCCGAGACGCCTGGGCCGCGTGACTTTGCGCTGCCGCGCACGCAAAAGGTGACGAATAATGAAGTCACGTTGATGGCCGGCGTCACTATCCTGAACAGTCTCGAGTCGCAAACATCGGTGGCGGAGGCGATCGAATACAGGCGCGGTTTGACGAACTATCTCGACGCGACGCTCGGCTACCTGCACGAAGGCAACGGCCTGACCGCGCGGCGTGATGGCGCGACTGCGCAACTCTGGCTCACGCGAGGCTTTTTCGACGAGCGCCTGACACTTGGCATTGGTGCCGGCGTATACGCAGCCATTCATCACGGAAATTCGGACGAGGATCGCGACACGGGCGACGGCGTTCTGTCTGGCCTCGTGTCGGTATCGGCTTCGTATCGAGTCACGCAGCACTGGTCGGCTCGCGTGACGTGGAACCGCGTGGTCACACGCTATAGCCGCGACACGGACGTGATCCTCGGCGGCATTGGTTATCGGTTCTAACGCGTAGCGCGCACGTAGTCTGATGCGGCTGTCTTTCACGGCAGATCGCGGTGCTGCGAAACTCACCAGGCATTCCGCGTAACCGCTACGGAGGCCGAAACAGGGAGCGCTCTGATCACATCCCGCTACTGCCGCTGCACATCGAATCAGGTCTTCAACGGCAACCAGATTTCGAGCCCGCCCATGCCGCTGACTGGATCGAATTGCTCACTGTAGCGCTCGAAATTCGGCGCATCCGCGGGCACGTGTCCCGACGCCGGCAGCCATTGATTCCAGATGGTGTTCAGGGTGCGCCGGATCGTCGAGATATGCTCGCGATGGCTGAATACCGCATACCGCTGCGCGGCAATGCGTACGCGGCTCAACTCCGCAGGCAGCGCCGAGAAGTCGCTGACTTCAACGCCGCATAAGTAGTCGAAATTGCCTGCGTCGTCGGCGTTGTAGCAAACGCCGTAGGCCACGCCGCCCATTTGTCCCGGCACCTTGCCGAAGTAAGCGCCAAAGCGCTGCCATTGCGACGGAATGGCGGTGCTGGTGTCACAGGTATAGCGTTCGCTCAGTCCCGCGACGAGGAACGGCTGGCCGTCTTCGAAACGCGGCGGTTCGAGGTGCGTGAGAAGGGTTTCGTCCATTTTGATCGGCTCCACGATGGCAATGCTGTCGAGATGACCACGCGCGCGCAGCGCTTCAGGCGTGAGCCCGAATTGCTCGCGAAAGGCACGCGTGAATGCTTCGTGAGAACCGTAACCGGCGTCGATGGCGACCGTCAGTATGTCAGGTGCGCCGTCGGCGAGGCGGCGTGCCGCTTCGCTCAGGCGGCGCGCACGAACATAGCGCATTACCGAAAGCCCGGTAGCCGCTTCGAACGCACGCGCCAGATGAAAGCGCGACACGCATCCGCGGTTGGCGATCTCGTCGAGCGTCAACGCCTGGGCAAAATGGCTTTCGATAAACCAGAGCGCTTTTCCAACCGGGTTCATATCGGCTCTCATGTCTGCATGAAGCCAGCATAGCCAGGCGCGCTCCGGCGCGTTTGATCGCGCTTGCGGTTTTGCAACGGTTCGCGTGCGGTGTGTGGCGAGCGGTGTGCGTTCCGGTGGGTGAAATGTCCTCGGCCGGTGAGCCGGACCCACCCCGTGGGTCAATAGTTTTCCGTTGCTGCCTCGTTGCCGGTGGGGCGAACGTGTCCCGATGCCGATGCCGATGCCGATGCCGATGTGCTGTGACCCTGTGCGTCAGTATGAGCGTCGGCACCGCCCGGCTGCCCCGGCCGCAACAGCAAGCCGCCCAAGATGCCTGCCGCCGCCGCGAAGATCGCGCCGAACAGGAACGCCACGTGATAGCCGCTATTGAGCGCGGCCACCGCGTTTTCGGAGGCCTGCATCGCGCTGCTGCGCGCGGCAGCGAGGCTCGCGAGCACCGCGAGACCCAACGCGCCACCCATCATGAACGACGTGTTGACGATCCCTGACGCGAGGCCGGAATCGCTCGGATCGACATCGCTCATGGCAGCCAGCAGCATGGGATTGAACGCGATGCCCGCGCCGAAGCCGAGCAGGAGCATGCCAGGCAGCACGTCGAGCACGAAGCTGCCATTGACCGGCGCGCGCGCGAACAGCGCAAGGCCGCACGCAGCGACCAGCAACCCGACAGCAAGCGGAACGCGCAGACCGAAGCGCATCACCACGCGCGCCGACAGGCCCAACGAAAAGAACGCCATGATCAGATTGGCAGGCAAGAACGCGAGCCCGACCTGCATGGGCCGGTAACCGAGCACGCGCTGCAAATACAGCGCGGAAATAAAAAACCACGCGAACATCGCTGCCGCCCATAGCACGCCGACCACATTGGCGGTCGCAACATTGCGCAAACGGAACAGCCCGAGCGGCATCAACGGATGCTGCACGCGCGCTTCGATGACGAGAAACATGGCCAACAGCACAACTGCGGCGAACAGCATGCCCAGCGTCTGCGGCGAGGTCCAGCCGGCTTCGTTGCCGTTCACGACCGCGTATACGGCGAGCATCAGCGAAACGGTAACCGTCACCGCGCCGGCCACGTCGAGCCGTTCGCCATGAGCATGACCGCGTGCCGACGGCAACAGTGCGACGCACAGCCCGTAGACGGCAATACCGATAGGCAGGTTGACGAGAAAGATCCAGTGCCAGCTCAGCAGGTTGGTCAGCAGACCGCCGAGCAACACCCCGATGCTGCCGCCGCCCGCGCAGACAAAGCCGTACACGCCCATCGCTTTGGCCCGTTCGCCGGTCTCGGTGAACAGATTCATGATCAGCGACAGCGACACCGCGGAGACAACTGCGCCGCCTAAACCCTGCACGGCACGCGCGCACACCAGCAGGATTTGCGAATTGGCCATGCCGCACGCGAGCGACGCCAGCGTGAACAGCGTGATGCCGCCAAGGAACAGCTTGCGATGACCATAGAGATCGCCGAGCCGGCCGCCCAACAGCAGACAGCCGCCGAAGGTAAGCATGTACGCATTGACCACCCACACCAGCGAGGTCTCGGTAAAGCCGAGGTCCGCGGCGATCGACGGCAACGCAACGTTCACGATCGTGGTATCGAGCACGATCATGAGCACGCCGAGGCACAGAACGATCAGCGCCAGCCAGCGTTTGTTGCCGTGGATGGAATGGGTCATGCGGGAACTCCTTTGCCGTGGTCAAACGGATGCAAGCGGGGTACAAGCGGATGCCGGACGTGCCGCCGCTCAGCGCGATGCTGACAATCCGTTCGGCAACCCGTTGATGGCAATGAGAAATTTAGGCAGTATGACTTTCCTTGAGTCAGCGGCTGGCCAGCCGTGAGGAACCAGACGCGGGTTAGCATCACTGCCAGAGCCGCACGATGTGCACAGGGCACACCCCGGCGATTTCCAGCGCGGAGGCCAGCGTGAACCACGATAGCACGGTGTTTGTCGGTCTGGATGTTCACAAGGAGTCGATCACGGTGGCGTACGCGATCGATATGGGCGAAGTGGAACTGTTGGGCAAGATCGGAACGCTGAAGGCGGATATCGATCGATTGTGCAAGCGCGTTCAGTCGAAGGCGCACCATGTCCGCGTTGTCTATGAAGCCGGCCCCTGCGGCTATGGACTCTACAGGGAATTCGTCGAGAGAGGATTCGACTGCATGGTATGCGCGCCGTCCCTGATCCCGAAGAAACCGGGTGAGCGTGTCAAGACGGACCGACGCGACGCGGTCAAGCTCGTACGCGCACTGCGCGCTGGCGACCTGTCAGCGGTACACGTACCGGATGTTGAAGACGAGGCGTTCCGGGACCTGGCTCGTGCATGGGCGGCAGCGAAAGCAGATCTTAGACAGGCCCGTCAGCGGCTGAAGTCCTTCCTGCTATCGCATGGAGTTCGCTACTCAGGTAACGCCAACTGGGGGCCCGCGCACCGGCGATGGATAAGTGTATTTGCATTCCCTAACCACTGGCAGCAACTGGCTTTCGACGAATGCCGTCGCACGATTGAAGACAGGTTTGCGCAATGTGAGCGCCTCGAGGCGACCTTGCACGAAGCTGTCGTCGGCTGGCGATTCTATCCGGCCATTCTGGGTCTGCAGACCATGCGCGGCATACAGTTCATCACCGCCGTGGGCATGCTTTCCGAATTGGGGGACCTCTCCCGCTTCGAGCACCCGCGCCAGCTGATGGCCTGGCTGGGCGTGACGCCGTCAGAACATTCTTCGGGTGAGCGGCGGCGCCAGGGCAGCATCACGAAGAACGGCAACAGCTATGCAAGAAAGCTGCTCGTCGAGGCCGCCTGGAGCTACAGATACCCGGCACGTGTCAGTCCGGAAATTCAGCGCCGACATGAGGGTATTCCCAAGCGCATCCTTGACCGTGCCTGGGACGCACAGGTTCGACTCTGCCGCCGATACCGCAAGCTGGCAGCACGCGGCAAGAATGTGAACATCGCTGTCGTCGCCGTCGCACGCGAACTTGCGGGGTTCATCTGGGACATCAGCAAGCTCGCAATGTCGCTCGCCGTAACGCGAAACGAGCAGCCGGCGTAGCGCTGAGCTTTGCAACACAGATTCGACGAGTTTCCTGAAGGCGGCGTAGCCCGGCACCCGAGCAACCCGCGGTTGGACTATGCAACGGACATCATTCGATTTGCGGCTTTAGATAGCGGCAGGCTCAAGGGGCGGACCTCTGTAATGCGGTAACCAACCCGCGGATATCAGTGCGATCCACCGTCGAGACTTACTGCTACGCCGCCTCCAGGAAATTCATGCGCCCACCAGAGGAAAACGAAAACCGATCCCGATTGACACGGAAAGTCATATCAGTCTAGTACCCGCGGCTTTTGGCCCACAACTACGAATTCCTGGGCGGCGTTTGCCGTCAAGCGCCACCCAGTAGTTCGTACTTGCCGCCGTGTTCCAGCGCCCGCTGATAAGCCGGCCGCGCGTGAATGCGTTTCAGGAAATCGACCACTGCGGGAATCTGCCCTTCCATGCCGCCGCGCGCGGTGGCGGCTTCGAGCGGAAAGCTCATCTGAACGTCGGCCGCCGTGAAATCATTACCGGCAAACCAGCCGCTCGCACCCAATTCCTTATTGATGTAACCAAGGTGCAGCTTCAACTGCGGATCGATGAAGCTCGATTGCAGCGTCGACGCGATCTTGCGGGCAATCGGCCTGGCGAAGAACGGCATCGGCGCACTGGCGATACGCAGCGCGACCAGTTTCAGCAGCAGCGGCGGCATCGCCGAGCCTTCCGCGTAGTGCATCCAGTAGGTGTAGCGCAGCCGCTCCTGCGTGCCCGCCGAGGGCGCGAAACGGCCTTGACCGTACCTGTCGACCAGATACTCGATGATCGCGCCGGATTCGGCGAGGGTCTGGCCGTCGTCGGTGATGACGGGCGACTTGCCGAGCGGATGCACGGCGCGCAACTCGGGCGGCGCCAGCATCGTTTTCGGGTCGCGCTCGTAGCGCTTGATCTCGTACGGAACGCCGAGTTCCTCGAGCAGCCACAACACGCGTTGCGAGCGGGAGTTGTTCAGATGATGGACGGTCAGCATGGGGCGAGGGACGTTGGCCTGTGAAGTGTCACATCATAGGGATGTTGTGCCGAGAAGAGGGCTACGTGAGGGCTTACCTGAGCGTACGCAATTCAAAGCGTTTGAGCTTGCCGGTTTCAGTGCGCGGCAGCGAGTCGATGAAAGCGATGACGCGTGGGTACTTATACGGCGCCACGCTATTTTTCACGAAATCCTGGAGTTGCGCGACCAGTTTGTCACCCGGCGTATAACCCGGGTTCAACACCACGAAGGCTTTGACGATCTGCCCGCGCGTTTCGTCCGCCACGCCGATCACACCGCATTCGGCCACCGCGTCGTGTTGCATCAGTACGCTTTCCACTTCCGGGCCGGAGATGTTGTAGCCCGCGGAGACGATCATGTCGTCGGCGCGGGCCTGATAGAACACGTAGCCGTCTTCGTCGAGATAGACCGAGTCGCCGGGAAGATTCCAGCCGTCGCGGACGAACTTCGCCTGCCGTTCGTCGGCGAGATAACGGCAGCCGGTCGGCCCGCGTACCGCGAGCTTGCCGATCGTGCCAGGGGCCACGGGTTGCATGGCGTCGTCCACGGCTTGCACCACGTAGCCCGGCACCGCGCGGCCAATGGCATGCGGACGGATCGCGTCGCCTTGCGCCGAGATGAAAATATGGATCAGTTCCGTGCCGCCAATTCCGTCGATCATGTCGATGCCGCTTGCGTCGCGCCAAAGGCGGCGCGTCGAATCCGGCAACGCTTCGCCCGCCGAGACCGTTTTCTTCAGGCTCGAAACGTCGTGATGCGCGATGAGCGGCGCCATTTGCCGGTAGAACGTCGGCGCGGTGAACATGATCGTCGCGTGAAAGCGCTCGACGGTTTGCAGCAAGGTCTCGGGCGTGAGCCGCTCGATCAGCACCGTCGACGCACCCACTCGCAACGGGAAGCACAGCAAACCGCCAAGGCCGAATGTGAACGCGAGCGGCGGCGTGCCGCAAAAGATATCGCTCGATGAAGGCTTGAGAACGTGACGCGGAAACAGATCGCACATCGCCAGTACGTCGCGATGAAAGTGCATGCAGCCTTTCGGGGCGCCCGTCGTGCCGCTGGTGAAAGCGATCAGGCAGACATCGTCCGCGGCGGTGTCGCAGGCGGCGAAGTGGTCCGGTTTATTGATTGCGAGCGTGTCGAGCGAATCGGCGGAATCGTCATGAAACAGGAGCGTCTGTTTCAAGCCCGCGCAGTAGAACTCATCCTGAGGATCGTTGCAGCGCGCGAGCTCAGCGGTCAGGCGTGCATCGCATAGCGCGGCGCTGACTTGCGCCTTCTCGATGATCTGCTTGAGTTCTTTTGCGCGCAGCAGCGGCATGGTGGGCACTACGACGAGGCCGGCCTTCAACGCGGCGAGCGCCGTCACCGCCATGTGCAGCGTGTTCGGTCCGCGCAGCAGCACGCGGTTGCCCGGTTGCAAACCCATTTCGTCGACCAGTACATGCGCGCTGCGATTGACCAGTGCTAGCAGTTCGCCATAAGTGGTGGCTTGCGGTTTTCCGTCCACGTCCGACCAGATCGCCGGACGGTCGCGATGTCCCGCCTCGATGGTTCTGTCGAGCAATTCCGTCGCGCAATTGAAGCGCGCCGGGTAGGCAACATCCGGGTTGTCGAGCAGAAAGACAGGCCATTGGTCCTGCGGCGGAAGATTGTCGCGCGCGAAGGTATCGACGTGTGCTGACGGTTCCATCATGGTCTCCCGGGCGTTGAGCCGGCTAAATGCGCTTCGTTTGGCTTGGTGGCTGGGTGCTTCGTGTGTCGTGGGCTTACTGAGGGATTACGGCCGTCGCTTCGATTTCGACCTTGGCTTCGTCTTCGATCAACGCGACGACCTGGACGGCGCTCATGGCAATGTCGTAGTCGCCGATCAGTTCGCGAAACGCACGGCCGATATCTTTCAACGAGGCGAGGTACTCGCGCTTGTCCGTGACGTACCACGTCAAGCGCACGAGATGCTCGGGTGCGCCGCCTGCTTCTTGCAGTACGGCGAGTACGTTCCTGAGCGCCTGAATCGCCTGTTGTGCGAAGTCGGTGGTCTGAAAACGCGCCTGTTCGTCCCAGCCGATCTGGCCGGCGATGAACACTTGCGTGCCGGTGGCCGCGACGCCGTTCGCGTAGCCGCGCGGCTTGATCCAACCGGCGGGAAGGAGAGCTTTTTTCATGAGCGATGCGCCTCGATGGATTCTGGCTGTGGAGCAAACCTCGCGAGCGCGCTCGCGATGTCGGCGGGAATGTCGATGGAGGTGCCGCGTTCGAGCGATGTCGTCACGAGCACCTGTTTCGCGCGAAAGCGGGTTTCGTCGCCGCAATAGCCGACGATCTCGATGCTGATCGAGCGGCGGCCGAGCGCCACGACGCTGAGTGCCAGCGTGATCGTTTCACCCATCTGGCTCGGCCGCGAAAACTCGCAATCGAGTTTGACGATCGGCAAGCCGACGCGGCGTTGCGCGATCATCTGCGCATAATCGATCTGCAGGCCTTCGTTGAACCAGTCTTCGACCAACGCGTTGGTCATCACCAGATATTGCGGAAAGAACACGATGCCGGCCGGATCGCAGTGCGAGAAGCGGATACGAACCGGTCTTTCGAAGGTCGTGTTCATTTCGCCGTATCCTTGATGGCTTGCGCGGCGTGGGCCTTCAAAAGGTCGCGGCCGACGATCAATTGCTGCACTTCAGTGGCGCCTTCATAAATCCGCAAGGCACGAATCTCGCGATACAGCATCTCGACGGCGGTGCCGCTTTGCACGCCCATGCCGCCGTAAAGTTGCACGGCGGCGTCGATCACCTGTTGCGCGCCTTCGCTCGCGTGCCATTTAGCCATCGCCGCTTCACGCGTGACGTTTTCGCCTTGATCGCGCAACCAGGCCGCGCGATAAACCAGCAGTGCACTGCTGTCGATGGTCAATGCCATCTGTGCCAGCTTGGCTTGCGTCAGCTGAAAATCGCCGAGCGTCTGTCCGAACATCTTGCGCGACGCGGCACGCGAGAGGCCCTCTGCCATCGCATGTCGCGCGAAGCCAAGCGACGCAGCCGCCACCGAGGTGCGGAAGATATCCAGCGTACGCATCGCAAGTTTGAAACCTTCGCCGGGTGCGCCGAGCATCTGGCTGCGCGGCACGCGTGCACCGGCAAAATGCAAACGCGCTAGCGGATGTGGTGCGATTACGTCGATGCGTTCGGCAATTTCCAGGCCTGGCGTGTCGGCATCGACGATGAAGGCGGTGATGCCGCGCGCGCCTGGCGCTTCGCCGGTTCTGGCGAACACCACATAGAAATCGGCGATGCCGCCGTTCGAGATCCAAGTCTTGTCGCCGTCGAGCACGTAGGCGTCGCCGTCTTCACGCGCGCTCAGTGCCATCGCAGCGACGTCCGATCCCGCTTCCGGTTCTGACAAAGCAAACGCGGCAAGGGCGGTGCCGTTCGCCACGCGCGGCAAATAGCGCGTTTTTTGCTCGTGCGTGCCGCCAAGCGAGATCGCGCCTGAGCCGAGCCCTTGCATTGCCAAGGCGAAATCCGCGAGGCCGGAATGTTTGGCGAGCGTCTCGCGCAGCAGGCACACGGCACGCGTGTCGATGGTGTCGCCGTGGCCGCCATAGGCCACGCCGCCGACACCGTATTTCAGCCAGCCTGCCGTGCCGAGTTCACGGACCAGATGACGGCAGGTCGCATCGACGTCGCCGTGCTCTACATGCGAGAGATTAGCCCGGCACCATGCTTCGATACCCGCGGCCAGTTCCCGGTGGCGTGGTTCGAAGAACGGCCAGGCCAGCGCGCTGTGCAGATCCATATCGCCCTTATCGCTTTGAGTGCTCAATTCAATCCCCTTTGAACACAGGGCGCGACTTCGCGGCAAACGCGCTATAGGCCCGTTCGAAATCGCGTGTGCTCATGCAGATGGCCTGAGCTTGCGCTTCCGATTCGATCGCTTCGTCGATGCTCATGCTCCATTCCTGGTGCAGCATCTTCTTCGTGATGCCGTGCGCGAAGGTTGGGCCGGCGACGAGGTCGGCGGCGAGCTTCTGGGCGTCCGCGAGGAGCGCTGCCGGTTCGCATAGGCGGTTATAGAAGCCCCATGCGTGGCCTTCGTCGCCACTCGCCGAGCGGCCGGTGAACAGCAATTCGGCGGCGCGTCCCTGGCCGATGATGCGCGGCAGGATCGCGCATGCGCCCATATCGCAACCCGCGAGGCCGACGCGTGAGAACAGGAACGCGAGCTTGCTGCGTGCGGTGCCGAGGCGCATATCGGACGACATCGCCAGAATCGCACCGGCGCCGGCGCAGACGCCGTCGACCGCGGCAATGATGGGTTGCGGGCAATGGCGCATCGCTTTGACGAGGTCACCGGTCATGCGCGTGAACAGCAGCAGTTCCGGCATCGGCAGATCGATCAGCGGCGCGATAATGTCGTGCACATCGCCGCCGGAACAGAAGTTCTCGCCCGCGCCGTGAATGACTACTGCCTTGACGTCGGTGGCGTAGGCCAGTTGCCGGAACAGATCGCGCAATTCGGCATACGACTCGAACGTCAGCGGGTTTTTGCGCTCGGGGCGGTTCAGCGTGATTGTCGCGACCTTGTCGGCGACCGACCAGCCGAAGTGCCGCGCCTCGTAACCGGCGAGCGTCAGGCGATTGCCGGCCAGCAGGGCGTCGGCGTTGGATCGTGTCATGTGTGTCTCCATGCAAGCTCGTTTTCGGTGCGGGTCAATCTTTCAAACTGTCGAGCAGATGTTGTTTGAGTTTGCCAAGACGCTGATGAGTACGCGATTTTTCGTCGAGGCTCAAGCCGCCGAACAACTCGACGACCCATTGCTCATGCGCCACCGCCATTTTGTCGAACGCCTTGCGGCCTGCCGGTGTCAGGCACACGCTGATCGAGCGGCGATCGTTCGGATCGGTATCGCGCGAAACCAGGCCTTCTTTCTCGAGCTGATCGGTAATGCCGGTGACGTTGCCGCCCGTTACCATCAAACGGCGCGACAACTCGGTCATCTTCAGGCCTTCCGGATGACGTTCGAGTTGCGCCATCAAATCGAATCGCGGCAGCGTGGTGTCGAATTCGTTGCGCAGGCGTTTGCGCAGTTCGGCTTGCACGAGATTGGTCGTGGTCAGCATGCGCAGCCACAAACGCAAGCCCATGTGACTATCCGCACCAGTGCTCATTTCCAGATCCACGACGTTCTCCGCTGGTTTGGCGACGCCTTTGCGCGGTGGTTTACTTTCTGCCGCCGTGGGCTTGTTGATGTTCGATGACTTGGTCACATTACTTCTCCACCGGAGATGGAAATGGATTGGCCCGTGATCGCGTCTGAGCCGGGTTGGCAGAGCCATAGCACCGCGTTGGCGACCTGCTCCGGACTCACGAAGCGATGTTGCGGATTCGAGCGCAGCAAGGTTTCGCGCGCCTGCTGGTCGGTGCGCGCGGTCTTGCTGGTGATCTGTTCGAGCGATGCGTGCAGCAGTTCGGTTTCCGTATAGCCGGGACAGACTGCGTTGACGGTGACGCCTTTCGTCGCGACTTCCAGCGCGAGTGAACGGGTCAAACCGATTACGCCATGTTTCGCGGCGCAGTAAGCGGCGACGTAGGCGTAGCCGATTTGCCCCGCCGTGCTCGCGACGTTGACGATGCGGCCGTGGCCGCGTTCGAGCATGCCGGGCAACACGGCGCGCGTACCGAGGAACACACCGGTGAGGTTCACGTCGAGCATGCGTTGCCAGAGCAGCATGTCGGTGTGCGTGAACGGCGCGGCTTGCGCCTGGCCCGCGTTGTTGATGAGGATGTCGATTGCGCCGGCTTGCGCGAATGCATTGGCTACGGAGTCTTCCTGCGTGACATCGACACTGACGCAAGCAACATCGCCCAGCGCGTGGAATTTTTCCCGCTGCGCATCGAGGCGTTGCGCGTTGCGGCCCATCAAGGTGACGCGCGCGCCGGCACGCAGCAGCGTTTCGGCCACCGCCGCGCCAATGCCGCTGCCGCCGCCTGTGACGACGGCATGTTGTCTGGCGAGCGTTCTGCTGAGCGTATTCACGTGGTTCCTTCCGCGCGTTGCGCGCGTTCTTGTGGCGACAGCCTCGCATTCGCGGCGAGCTGGGCACGCTCACGTTCGAGATTGCGTTCGAGTTGCGACTTCGCGGCGGTGTAAGGCTTCGGCCACATCACATCGAAATAGCCGATTTTTGCGGCCTCATTGAGTGTCCACGACGGATTCGCCAGATGCGGCCGCGCAATCGCGCAGAGATCGGCGCGGCCCGCCGCGATGATGCTGTTCACGTGGTCCGCTTCAGAGATCGCGCCAACGGCGATCGTCGCAATGCCGGCCTCGTTGCGCACGCGGTCGGCGAATGGCGTCTGGAACATGCGGCCAAAGACGGGTTTTTCCTGCTTGCTGACCTGGCCCGACGATACGTCGATCATGTCGGCGCCTGCCGCTTTGAAGGCACGGGCGATTTGCACGGCGTCATCGGGCGTCGTGCCGCCTTCGACCCAATCATTCGCGGAAATCCGCACGGAAATCGGCTTGTCTTGCGGCCAGACGGCGCGGATCGCCTTGAAGATCTGCAACGGGTAGCGCAGGCGGTTTTCGAGCGAGCCGCCGTATTCGTCCGTACGATGGTTGGTCAACGGCGACAGGAAGCTCGAGAGGAAATAGCCGTGTGCGCAATGCAGTTCGAGCCAATCGAAGCCTGCCTGGGCGGACATTTGCGTGGCGCGTACGAACTGCGCTTCGATTTCGTTCAACTCGTCTTTGGTGGCTTCGCGCGAGTGCTGGCTGATGCCGCTCAAATACTGTTGCGGTGAAGCGGATACGAGCGGCCAGTTGCCTTCGTCGAGCGGCTGGTCGATGCCTTCCCATGCCACGCGCGTCGAGCCTTTTGCGCCGGAGTGGCCCAACTGAATACCGATCTTCGCGTCCGACTGTTCATGCACGAGATCAACAACGCGCTTCCATGCCGTGAGATGTTCCGGCGCATACATGCCGGGACAAGCGGGCGTGATGCGCGCTTCAGGCGACACGCAGGTCATTTCCGTCATCACCAGCGCGGCGCCGCCCATTGCACGTGCGCCGAGATGCATCAGGTGATAGTCGCCGGCGATACCGTCGACGGCGGAGTACTGCGCCATCGGCGAGACGACCACGCGGTTTTTCAGCGTGACGCCGCGCAACGTGAAGGGCGTGAACATCGGCGGGACGGAGTGCTTTTCAGGCGCGCGGTCAATGCCTGAGCGATGTGCGAGCCAGTCTTCGAAGCCGGACAGGTAGCGCGCATCGCGCTCGCGAAGATTCTCGTGCGAAATGCGCTGTGAGCGCGTAAGCAGCGAATACGCGAACTGTTCAGGCTCGAATGACGTATAGCGGTCGACATGCTCGAACCACTCCGTCGAGTTGCGCGCGGCGTTCTGAATGCGCAGTACGTCGATGCTGCGCACGTCCGTGTAGTGTTTTAATGCGGCCGGCAAATCGCCGGGATGCGCGCCGATACTGTTGGCCAGTTCGATCGAATCTTCGAGCGCGAGTTTGGTGCCGGAGCCGATCGAGAAATGCGCAGTGTGCGCCGCGTCGCCCATCAGCACGATCGGTGTTTGGCTGCCGTCTGCGTTATTGCGCCAATGTACCCATTCCTCGTTGACGACGCGCGGGAAGCGAATCCACTGCGACGAGCCACGCAAATGCGCGGCGTTCAATAGCAGCGCATTGCCGTCCAGATACCTGGCGAACAGCTTCTCGCAGAACGCGATGCTGTCTTCCTTGCTCATCTCGTCGAGACCGGCGGCGCGCCACACATGTTCCGGTGTTTCGACAATGAAGGTGGAGGTCTGGTCGTCGAAACGATAGGCGTGCGCCTGGAACCAGCCGAATTCGGTTTCTTCGAACGCGAAGGTGAAGGCGTCGAACAGCTTTTTGGTGCCGAGCCAGACGAAGCGGCAGTCGCGCATGTCGATGGCGGGCTTGTAGTTGGCCGCGTGTTTCTGGCGGATCGCGCTATTGGCGCCGTCGCAGGCGATGATCAGGTCGGCCTCGTAGGTCGTGTCGTCTGTGACCTGGGTTTCGAACACCAGCTTGACGCCCAGCTCTTCGCAGCGCGCCTGCAGGATATTCAGCAGACGTTTGCGGCCAATGCCGCAGAAGCCATGGCCCGACGAGCGGATCTGCCTGCCGCGGAAATTGATCTCGATGTCGTCCCAGTGGTTGAAGGCGTCGAGGATCGCGTCGGCGCTCGGAGCGTCGGCGGCGCGCAGGTTGCCGAGCGTCTGGTCGGAGAATACGACGCCCCAGCCGAAGGTGTCGTATGGGCGGTTGCGTTCGACCACCGCGACGTCATAGGCCGGGTTCCGGCCCTTCATTAACAGGCCGAAGTACAACCCGGCCGGGCCGCCGCCGATACAGACGATGCGCATGCTGACTCCCCCACGTGGACTTTGCTCTGGAGGGTAATTTAGGTCTATATAGTTTAGATGTCAAGTAAATGGTGAGGGCGTGGCGGTCTGCACGAGGATTCGGACGGCGGGGCACCGGTCCTGTTAGGGGAGAGCCTGACGAGACCGTAGAGGTCACCGATGAACGCGGTCACCTAACCTGATGGTGCAATAATTTTCTTCGCCCCGAATACACACCCTCGCTGAGATCGAACATAGCGTTGCGGGTTCGATCATTTTGCACGTCACGTAGGAAACGATACAGTGAGGGCGTTCGCGATCGAACCACTAACATCGCGCGAATGGTGTTCTCGATGCGCAAAGTCAACTGTATAACCATGGCGATCAGCAGGCCCCGCTGCAATACCAGGAGTTTTGTCTTGTTCCATCTGAAATCCACGCTGGTTCATGCGAAGACCGCGTGTGTCCTCGTTCTCATGGCGATGCTGACGCAAGTCGGCACACAAGCGAACGCAGTCACTGTCAACCGTGCGGCGAACGTCGAGACCGGTGCTTCTACCAACATTTCAGCGGCACGTCCTTTTGTCGGCGACGACCCAGTTGCCATTCGGGATACGTTGGCGGACCGGCACATTAATGCCGCCCCGCCTTCCTTACGCGATCGCGTTCAAGGCCTGATCCACATTCCCACCCACAAGCAGCGCCCGAACCCCGACTTGACGGCGGCCAATCTCGATCGCGATCTGTTTTTCCTGGTGCGTGTGCCGTACGGAATTCGGTATCGGACAGAGACGCATCAGTTGACGGTCAACGCCGATCTATCCGGCGACGAGAATCAGCGAGGCATCCTGCTCAAGAAGACTACGACCGGACCGAGCGGCCGGGGGTTGGTGGTCGCGCCGGAAGCGAAGTCCAAAGGGTTCGTCCAGCATATCGATATGATCGAGCTCGAGTCTGGCGAAAGTAAGAAAACCACGGTTCGCGGGCGCGTGATGCTCTCACGGGCGGCGTACGCCGAAGCGAATGGGGACTTCGCGATTGTCCTCGTGGGGCGCCTCGTGCCCCCCTATCTCATCGATCGGAGCGACCACCGCGACCCGACCGATGACGAGCCTACTGACATCACGACGCGAACCTCCAGGCTATACGTCGATATCCGCGCCATCTGGTTGGTGAGTCCTCAGCGGGGCATCGTGCTATCAAAGACGCTGCATCTGTCGAAGTAGCGTCTTCTCTTGTCGGGAACGGAAACTGACCCAACAGCGACCTCCGTGCTGAAACGGAGTCTCGCCAACCGCTACGGATAATCACGTCTCCCGGCGAAATGCGGCTGAATGCGGCGCCACATCGCCGGCTGCATGGGCGTTCCGGTATTTAAAGCGGCGCTAAAGCGTTGCACCGGATATTGTGTGTTTACGTAATAATTGCGAGGCGCGTCCGATTTTGACCCATTAACCATTAAAAATGCGTAGGTCATGGCTTTCAGCGAACCAAGGTCTCCATTTTTCAAGTGGGTCGTGTCCTCCGCTCAAAACCTGAGCGCCGAGAACCGGCAAATATTGCTCGCCAACCTGTTCACTCGAACCGCATCGATTGTCTTTGCGTCGATCTGTGAAATAAGTGTCTGCGCAACCGCTTATTATCTCTATCCCCGTGCCCTTTATGCGTGGTGGGGCAGCGCCGTGGTCGCGCTGCTGATCGCGCGTATCACGTTGATCCGGCTATGCTGCCGGCGCAGCGCCCACAACCTGCCGACTCCTACCTCAGCCTTTCTTCTTGCAAGCATGCTCTGGGCCGTCCTGTTCGGCTTTGGTAGTTTCCTCTGCAATACCAGCGGAAACCAGACGCTTTTTCTGCTCGGTAACGTTTGCGCCGTGGGCGTGATCGGTGGACTAGCCGGACGCAACGCAGGCACACCCCGGCTCGTGCTTCTCCAGATTTCGTTCATTCTTGCGCTATTGGGTCTGGGCGCGGCGCTTTCGCCCGGCTCCGGCAAGCTCGTCCTGCTGTTTCAGGCGCCGTTTTGCGCGGCCGGTTTTTTTACCGTGGCACTGCGCAGTAATCGCGACACCGTTGCGCTACTTCTGGCGCGCGAAAGCAGCCATCGGCTCGCTCACCATGACAGCCTCACCGGCTTGCCCAACCGCGCGCGCATCACCGAACTCCTCCAGGAGCGCACCGCGGCTGGCTCGTTACGGCAGGATCACTCATTCGCGGTTCTACTGATCGATCTCGACGGCTTCAAGGCGATCAATGACAGCCTGGGTCATGCCGCCGGCGATCAGATCCTGCAGGAGGCAGCGATTCGATTGCGTGAAGTACTGACTGCCGGCGACCTTGTCGGACGCCTGGCCGGCGACGAGTTTGTCGCCGTATCCGACGGCCCGGCGTTGGCCCGCGACGTCCATCTGTTGGCGGACCGCATCGTCAAAACGCTGGCGCGTCCTTTCGTGTTAAGCGAGGCGTGGGTGCATATCGGTGCGAGCGTGGGCGTTTCGCTTTATCCGGAGCACGCGGAAACAGGACCGCAATTGCTGATCTGCGCGGACCGCGCGTTGTACGCGGTCAAACGCAGCGGCAAGAGCGCCTTCGCTATCTTCGATGCGACGAGGCACGCATCCGACGAAAGTTTGAGCCTCCTGCGAAGCGATCTGGAAGGCGCGATGCAGTCTTATAGCGGTTTGAGGATGGAATATCAGCCGATCGTCGATCTTGCCAATGACACGATTTCCGGCCGCGAAGCACTGCTTCGCTGGGCGCACCCAACGCGCGGCGAGCTTTCTCCGTCCGCATTTATTCCCACGGCAGAACGGACCGGCCTCATCCTCGCACTCGGGGAGTGGGCCTTGCTGCAATCGTGCACGGAAGCTGCCACGTGGCGTGATGCTGTGAGCGTCTCTGTCAATGTTTCGCCGGTGCAATTGCGGGAGGACTCGTTCGCGTCGACGGTCGCCGCGATCCTTCGTAAGACGGGGTTGCCGCCGGCACGTCTGAATATCGAAGTCACGGAAACGGTGCTGTTGCGTGACGATACCGTCACCCGGCACAACGTCGAGAAGCTTCGCGCGTTGGGAATCGGGCTGGCGCTCGACGATTTCGGTACGGGCTTTTCAACCATGTCGACGCTCGTGCGCTTCTCATTCGACAAGCTCAAGATCGACAGTTCGTTCGTGAAGGAGTCCGTGCATCGGCGCGAGTCCGCGGCTGTGGTTCGCGGGATTGTGGCTTTGGCACGGGAAATCGGCATGCCGACCACGGCGGAAGGCATCGAGACGCAAGAGCAGTTGAATTTTGTACGCCTCTGCGGATGCACGCATGCTCAGGGTTTTCTTCTCGGCAAGCCGGTCCGGGGTGAGGAGATCCCGCACCTCGAAAAAGGGCTCGCTGCGCATTCCGCGGATAAGGCGTAAGGCGTAGAGCGGCAGCTTCTTTCGCGACCGTCATATCGAAGAAATCCGTTTGTCCAATTCATAGACTATTTTCCTTCGATACGTCGAGTATGTATTCGCAGTTAGCAAGTATGTGAACGACGGCAAAATATATAGCAAGGAAATCGCCGACGTGATGGAAGCTGAACTACTCGCCCTGGTTCATGACGATGGCATCAGAAGCGTGGCCCGGTTCGATACCAATCCGGCGAATAACCCGCAACCGCCCAAGCGTTAGTGTTAGCGGCGAAGAAGATAGCGCATGCCGCATGGTCCCGTTTTCGCCGGTATGGACGAACCCGTTTCATTTCCAGATGCCGCTTCAGGAAAGTGTGGCTGTTCGATTCCGGGGTAGCAAAGCGTTCCGCTATTTGCAGCAATGGCCGCATGCAACGGCACAACGGACGAAAACGAAACCGCGTCGCGTTTGAGCAGCTAGTAGTTCTCAACGCTCCAACGGCTCACTCAAGCCAAGTTCGGCGAAAACCTTCGACATCGTCCCGCAGCGTCGCCACTCAAACCATTTGATGTAACAGGTTTGCGATGGCGGAAAGCTTGCCGGGAGACGTTGCCACTTTTGGTCATTGCGGACGATCCACAGTATGGCGTTCACGATGTCACGAGGATTTCGCCGTGGTCGGCCGACCCTCGGCGCGGCGTCATGGTGGAACAGGTGGGCAATGCGTTGCCACTCTTCATCGGATAGCGGGGAGTCGAACATCGTCAGCTTTGAACTAGCCAGTACAATCTGATTATGCCCAGTAGACGTTTGCTTCTAAATCGCGATATCGGACGTGGAAATACCGCAAACCGGCGGATTGTTTTGGGCCGGATTGTGATGGCGCGAGGCCTCGATTGATCTGCCCGTGCTAGCGGGGTTTGTTCCGCGCGCTTTTCCTTGCGGTCGCGGCGCGCGGCGCATCTTTGGCCGGCAACGCGGCGCCGCCGTTCATCTGCTCCATCCACGACAAGGCGTCGACGTATGAGAGGAATTGCTGGAGATACCCGGGCGACAGCTCGCGCATCAGCGAGAGCGACCGATGCACAAGGCTGCTCGAGTTGAGCGGACCGGCATTTCCCGGCGCTTTCTTCAGCGACTGCCGCAGCTGTTTCTCGGACCGGACTTTAGACCACGTCTGCCTGAAGTAATCGAGCGTCTCCAGTTCCGGATACGAGGGGCGCTGGGGCGCGGCATGACCTGTTGTGGGGTCCTTGCTGTCTACCGGCGCCTGGCTGGCGATGTAGTCGATCAGTCCGGCCAGCGCTCCGCGAGAGGGTTCGAGGGATGATGCCGCGGTGCCCGTGCCAACGCTAACGCCAACGCCACCACCGCTAGCCTTCTCCCCGGCCCGTTCGAGATCATCCGCATAAGCCTCAATCAGTTTGGACAATTTCTCGTCCAGCAGACGCCGCGCTTCACCCCCATGGGCAGCCGCCCGCCGATCCAGCGCCGCGATGAAATGAAAGCGGATGGGATCCAGACGATCCGCGCCGCGCTCGCGCCACGCGTCGAGCGTTGCCCGGGCGCTGCTTGTCGGAGGGCTAGCGCCATCGCTCTCCCGACTCACGTTACTCACGGGGCTTCACCGTGGCGGTGGCGGGTCTCGGCACCGGCGCGATTTCCACGCGCCGGTTTTTGGCCCGGCCCTGGTCATCGGCATTCGAGCTGACGGGCTGCTGCGAGCCGAACGCTGCGGCAAACACGGACGAGGAGGGCACGCCTGCATCGATCAACGCACGGGTCACCGTCAACGCACGCTGGGCCGACAGCTCCCAGTTGTCAGCAAAGCGGCGGTTGGCCTCCCGCACCTGCCGGTCATCGGTAAAGCCGCTCACCATGAGGATCTGGTCATTAGCCTTGAGGTACGTGGACAGCGGCCCCGCCAGGCTCTTCAAAACGTCCCGGCCTTCGGGCTGCAATTGATCGGAGTTCAGCGCGAACAACACGCTGCCGTTGATACCGATGCGCCCGTTCACCAGCGTCACCCGCCCCGCTGCCAGCGGGCCCGCCAGCGCCTGCTCCAGGGTCTTGCGACGCTGCGTTTCCATCTGCCGCTGCTTGACCTCCTGCTCCAGCCTGGTCGAGAGTTCCAGTTGCACGCCGATGACACTCACCAGGATCAGCACGAAGGCGCCCAGCAGCACCGACATCAGGTCGCCGAAGACAGGCCAGATGGGCGCCACCGTCTCCACGCCGCCGTCGATTTCCTCGTTCATGCCGCTTCAACTCCCGCGGAGGCCCGCTTGCCCGCGAGCTGTTGCAGGTCCTCGACGATCTGCTTCTGCGACATCATGCTCAGGTCGATCACTTCTCGCGCCTGAGCCACGTAATAGGCCAGCTGTTCGTCGCTGCGCGCGAGGGACTTGTCCAGCGCCGCTTCGATCCGCTGCAGGTGCACCACCAGCGTCGTGTTCGACTCGCCGAACAACTGAACGGCCGCGCCGAATGCTTCGCCGAGGCTCGCCACTTCGACTGCGCTGCCGGTGACTTGCGCGGCAATCGCGCCCAGCTTCCCGGTTTCGAGCTCGACCTTATCGGTGAAACGCGTGCCGACACGATCCAGCAGATCCGCCGACGTGGCGACGAGTGCGTCGACCGCTGAGCGCTGCTCGGTGGAGGCATGGTTCACGGCATCGAGCAGCGTTTCCAGCGTGGCCAGCAGGCGGCCGCGCTCCTCCAGCATCGCGGTGTCGCGGACCATGCTGTCGGAGAGCTTCTGACGCAGTTCGGCGACGACTTCCGCGGCGGCCTTGGGCGCTTCCGACGCGGCTTGCACGAGTTGGCCGATCTCGGCGATCGTGCTGCTCGCGTGTGCCTGCGTTTGAGCGGAGATGTCGCGTGCGGTTTGCGCCAGCGTGTCGCAGATTTCCTGCTGCCGGGTCGCGGTGCGCGTGCCCGCTTGCTCCCATTCCTTGCTCAACGTGGTGGCCATCGAACCGAGCGTTTCCGTCCAGGCCGTCAGTCGTTGCTGGTCTCGTGCGGCCAATTCCGCCTGCAGGTCCGCCGCAGCCTTCGGGGCTTGCGCCGCCACTTGCACGAGCCGTTCGATCTCGGCGATCGTGCTGCTCGCGTGTGCCTGGGTTTGAGCGGAGATGTCGCGTGCGGTTTGCGCCAACGTCTCGCAGATTTCCTGCTGCCGGCCCGCGCTGTGCGTGCCCATCTGCGCCCATTCCTTGCTCAACGAAGCGGCCATCGCACCGAGCGTCTCGGTCCAGGCCGTCAGTCGCTGTTCGTCTCGCGCCGCCAATTCTGTTTGCAAGTCTGTATGCGACTGTCCCACCGCGCGTACCAGCGACGCCGAGTGCTGCTCGAAGGTTGCCGCGGCCGCGGCCAGGGCTTGCTGATTGTGGCCGGCCAGCTTCTCGCCGGCCTGTTCTTGCCGCGACAGCGCCGCGTTCCATGCTGCCGACACACTGCCTGCCGTTGCATCCAGGCGCGCGGCAACGCCATCCAGTAAGCCGGCCGAGCGTTGCTCGAACGTCTCGGTGAATCGATCCAGCGACGTGCCCAGCTGCTGGGTGAGCGCCTCGCTCGCTCGCTGGTGCCCCTCGAGGGCTTTGTTCCAGATGTCCGCGACGGTGACGGTGGTCGCTTCGAAGCCAGTCGAGAGTCCGTCAAGTTGCCGTTGCACGGCCTGCGTGACGGTCTCGTGCAGCGCGGCCGTTTCGCGCGCGAGGCCCGCCATCGTGGCCGCCATGACCGGCTGCAACGCCGCGCTGGCGGCGCGGGTGCTTTCGGCGACGCTCTCCTTCAACGACTGCTCCACGGAGGCCGCGAGGCGCGTATAAGCGGCCTCGGCCTTGCCGTGAAAGGTGTCCTGGCTGGCGATCTGCCGCTCGTTCGAGGCGAGGCTCTGTTGCTCGATGGCGGCCATCATCGATTGAAGACGATCGACCAGGGTGGGCATCACCGCGGCCTGCCGCTGCAGGAGCTTGAGGCTTTCCTCGCGCTGATGGGTCTGCGAATAGATGCGCAAGGTCGTCGCGATCTTCACGTCGAGCAGCTGCGCCACCTGGATCCGCTCGCGACGGCACAACGCGGACAACAGCCCCAGCATCGCGGAGGTTGCCACGCCCGCAATCGAGGTGCCGAATGCGAAGCCCAGCCCCTTGACCGGCGCGGCGAGCGAATCGCGGATAGCCTGCAGGTCCGTCGCGCTTTCCAGCGCCATGCCGGTGCCGCGCAGGGTCGCCACCATGCCGAGCAGCGTGCCGAGCATGCCCAGCAACACGAGCAAGCCGACCAGGTACGGCGTCAGCGCCGGGCCCGGCAAGGCCACGCGCTCACCCTCGACGCGCAGGCGCACCGCATTGCGCAGGCTGGGAGGTAACGGATCAAGCCATGCGCCGAGGCTTGGCGGCGGCGCGGACAGCCCCGCGACCGCACGCGCCAGCGTGGACGTGGCCTGGTCATAGCGCTGCAATTCGAGCGCGCCCGCCAGATAGCAGACGCCGATCAACATCGTGACCGCCAAGGCCAGCGCGTTCGAGCCGACGTAGCCGACGCCGATCCAGCACACCGCGGCCAGACCTACCAGAAAAACAACGAGATTGAGATATCTGGACATAGTGTCCCAGTTAGCGGGTGCGAAGGGCTGCGAGCAATCCTTCGACCGGTTGTAAACGAACATCCAGTTCAGCGAGCAACACGCTCTGCATATCCTTGCGGAATGCGTCCAGCCATGCGCCGGGCGGGGTGGGCGCCACGGCTGTGGCGGGTGCGGCCGATGCGGCGTCCGCCGAAGCTTCGGCGTCGGCCAGCGTCTGTTGCTCCGCCTCGCGCAAACGCTCGAAGTGTCCCGCGAGCAATCCCGGCACGGCGGCCAGCAGACTGCGCTCACGCTCGCTGAGCGCTCGCTCCATCACCGCGTCAACCACCGCGAGGCGGGCCATGGCGGGCGTTTTGGCGGCCAACATGGCCCGCAGGCGGCCGCGCAGGTTGCCGACGCCCGTCTCCATCGCCTGCTGCATGGCGAGGTAGCGCTGACGAAACACCGCGTAATCGACCGGCGCCTCCGCCGGGGCGCCGTGCGGGAGCGCTTGCGCCGCCGGCCCGCGACGCCTCGCGGCGGCCAACACGCTATCGCCGACGATCGCCTTCGCCAACGCAGCGCGCGCGCGCGCGCACTCGCTCTCTTCAGCGTCGCCGAAGCTGCGCGCGCCGGCTACGACGGCAGGCGGCGCGTTGTTCAGCGCCGAGGACAGCGCGATCGCGTCGGTCCAGCCGAGCCATTGGCTCAGCCGCTCCGACAGCGACTGGCTGGATTCGGGAACGTCGACGTCCGTCAGGCGAGCAAGTAGGCGAATGAACGCCGGGCCACTGAAAGCTGTGCGCTGTGGGGCTTGCACGATACCACCAGAGTCAAAAAGTCAGCAGTTTACACGCCGTCAGGGTGGCGGATGCAGCCCCTTAATGAGCAGGGCGGGCGAGAGTGGGATTTTGACGTGACCGGCGAGCCACTCGCGACGCCTGGATTTCGGTCGCCATGCTGCCTTTCCTGCGCCACGTGGACTGCTTTTTGCACCACGCATTGATGGAGCGATATTGAGTGATCGAGGCGATCGGGCGCAGCGATGACGTACCTTACCAACGCTAAGCAACCACTCCCGCAAGAGGCGGTATGACCTCGTTGAGATGCGGCCATTTCATCTGGCTGTCATAGCTTCACGACTAGGATGCCCCATCGCTTCTGTCGTGCATCTGTCGCGCCGAGCTCCGGCACGGCACGCGCTGCCCGTCCGGCACCGTGCGCTCGCCGTCCGCGTTGGCGATCTTCCACCCCCATACAAAAACTCCGGACATGTCGAATAAGAAAATCGCCAAGGATTTTCCCGCCGAGCAGGGCGCTACCATCGTCTCGCGCCGCGGGTTTCTGAAGCTTGCCGGCGCCTCCAGCCTCGCGACGGCCGCAGGCACGCTTGCATCGGCGGCGCGCGCCGCGAACAGCGCGCCCGACGGCACGCCGGAGCAGATCCACCTGACGTGGGGCAACGATCCGACGAGCGAAGTCACCGTGTCGTGGGCCTCACCGGCGCCGGCGGTCAATCCGAAGGTGCGCTTCGGCGGTGCGGGTGCAGGTGTGGCCAGGCAGACGGTGCACGGCGTTCAAAACACCTATACCGATGGCATCAACGGCGAGGTCGTGTTCACCTACCACGCGCGCCTGCGTGGCCTGAAGGCCGATACGGGCTACGAGTACGAGGTGAGCGCCGATAACGACAGCAACGCGGCTCAGCCCTTTACGGCGAGTTTCCGCACCGCGCCGCGCGGCCGCGCGCCATTTCGCTGGACGAGCTATGGCGATCTCGCCACGCCCAATACCGGCTGGGTCCTGTCCTCACCGCAGAGCCGTTTCGCGGTGCAGGCCGTCGAGCGATTTCAGCCGCTGTTCCACCTGCTCAACGGCGACCTTTGCTACGCGAATCTGAATCCGACACAGCAGCCGGAGGTCTGGCGCGATTTCGGCAACAACGCGCAGACCTCGGCGTCGAACCGCCCGTGGATGCCGTGTCCGGGCAATCACGAACTCGAATTCCACAACGGCGAACAAGGCCTCGCGTCGTATCTTTCGCGCTACACGCTGCCCGAGAATCACACGCGCTTCCAGGGACGCTGGTACAGCTTCCGCGTGAGCTCGGTGTTCTTCATCTCGCTCGATGCGGATGACGTGGTCTATCAGGATGCGGCTGCGTTCGTCGCGGGCCCGAGTCCGCTGGTGCCGGTGGCGAGCACCGGCAATCCGTCGATTCAACCCGGCACGTCGCTCTACGTGCGTGGATATAGCGAGGGCGAACAAACGCGCTGGCTCGAGAAGACATTGCGCCGGGCGGCGCAAGACGACGAAATCGACTGGATCGTCGTGCAGATGCATCAGGACGCGCTGAGCTCATCGAAGACCGGCAACGGTTCCGATAAGGGCATACGCGAAGCCTGGCTGCCGCTGTTCGACCGCTACGGCGTCGACCTGGTGTTGTGCGGACATGACCATGATTACGAGCGCAGCTATCCCGTGCGCGGCTGTAATCACAACAAGGGCACCGATATCGCGACGGGGCGCGTGGTCGATACCTTGCAACCGCGGCCGGTGATGTCGGCGGTGTCGTCGGGCGCCTCGACGTTCGATACGAGTCACGGCACCATCCACCTGATTCTCGGCGGTGGCGGCACGAGCGCGCCGCTCGATGTGTATGGGGTAGATATCGGTACCGGCTTGCCGCAAGCGCGCATTTTCACGCGGCCTAATCGCCCCATTACCGGGACGACTGCGGGCACTTTCGTGCGTGCCAATGCGGACGCGGTTGAAGATGCGGTCTGGTCGGCGCAACGGGATACCGGCACGGGCTACGGTATCGCCGTGTTCGATCACGATCCGGGCCATCCGGGTGGCGAGACCACGATTACGATGAACTACTATCACGCGCCGGGCGCGGATCAAACACCCACGCAGAACTATGAGTTGTTCGAAACGATCGAGCTGAAGAAGAAGCGGCGGGGGTAGCCGGTTATGCCGCCGGCAGTGCATCCGCGGCGCGAGCGAACGACCTGCCCTGCTCTGGTCATTTACGACCGGCGGCAATTTTTACGCCAAGTTAATGGCGCTTTGGCTAACCTGATAGCAGATAACGCACAGGAGCCGCTATGACTCGCGCGCTGGTTGGTCTACGGACTCTTCTTGGACTGGGTAAAACGCCGCCTCATGGCCGGTCGCGGGCCACGCCAGGCCGCAATGTCATGATGCGCATCACACTCGACGCCCAGCACGCCACGCCGTTGCGCCAGGCGCTGATCCGAGACTGCGGCGATCAGCAATGGACCATTCGCGTCGCGCCGCTGCACGGAACGGGCCGCGTGCGGCTATCGCTCTATCTGCCGAGGGACGCAGTCAACGGGGCGATTCAACGGCTCGCGCATCTGGCGCCGTCCGCTGAAGTGGGGCGGCTGCTTGAAATTCCCGACGCGCCGACAGACGCCTGGCGGGATTTGATGGAAGGCGAGCCGCTGCCACGCACCGCTTCGCCCGCCGATGGCGTTGAAGCGGCTGAAAAAGGGAACACCCTTGCGCAACTGCTTTCACCGCATCATGTTCTGCTTGGTCTGGACGTGGCCGACCTGGAGACACTTTTCGCGCAGTTCGGCCGCTTCATCGAACAGCACTATGGGTTACCGGCAACGGCCGTGACTGCGGGGCTCACAGCACGGGAGGCGCTAGGCTCGACTGGCCTCGGCCAGGGCATAGCCGTTCCACACGGTCAAATACGAACGCTGCGCCACGCCATGGCGTTTTACGTTCGCCCCGCAAAGCCGATTCCGTTCGATGCACCGGATGGCAAGCCGGTGAGCGACGTGGTCGTCCTGCTCGTCCCGGAATGGGCAAACAACACGCATCTGCGGCTGCTGGCTGATGTCGCGCAGCGCTTCTGCGACCACCGGTTCCGCGAGCTGCTGCATGGCTGTCTCGATCCGCGAGCTGTGTGTCAGCTGTTCGCGAGCTATGAGGAAGCAGACGGTGTGGAGCGCGGCACTTCGCACGGCGATCTCGTCCGTCAAGCCGGTGCAGTGGGCAAACCGGTTCGCGCGCATAGCTAGGATCTTTCTCTGGCCCCCTCTGGGTTGCCGCGCGCATCACTTCTCAAGCTCAGCAAACAACCAATCCTGGAAGCTGCGCAGCTTCGGCAAATCGGCGCGCGATTTCAGCAGGTTCAGTGTATAGCCGCTCACAGGCAGTCCTTCGAAACCGAATGGCGCCACCAGCCGTCCCGTTTCCAGTTCGCGTTGCGCCAGAAGCAGACTCTCGAGGCAGACCCCCAAACCGTCGACCGCCGCGCTGATCGCCATGAATGAACGATCGAAACGCGGACCGCGTGCAATGTCGAGCCGCGTCTTGCGATGGAGGCGCATCCAGTCCCGCCAGCCCACCAGACACCCCTCGCTATGAATCAGCGCATGGTGCTGCAAATCCGCGACGCTCAGCAGCGGATGCTCGCCCGCCATGAGCGCGGGCGAGCACAGCGCCACGATCGTTTCGGGCGGCAGTTCGAGCACCATCGTGCCGGCCGGCTGCAATTTTCTCGGACCGTAGCGGATATCCATGTCGACCGCTTCCGAGATCAGATCCGCCGCCTCTGACGACGCGTTCAAACGCACATCGATATCCGGATGCGCCGCGCTGAAACGCGCGATGCGCGGCATCAGCCATTGAGTCGCGAAGCTCGGCGTGCAATGAATCGTGAGGATGTCGCTCTTGGCGGCGCGCCCGATCTCGCGGGTGGCGGCGTCGATTCGCGAGAACGCCGCGGTGATTTCCTCAGCGTATTGCCTTCCGTAGTCCGTCAGGATCACCGTGCGATGCAAACGATGGAACAGACGAATGCTCAATTGCTCTTCCAGCAGCTTGATTTGATGACTGACGGCGGAGGGCGTGACGAACAGTTCGTCTGCTGCGAGCGCAAATGAGGAAAGCCGCGCGGCGGCTTCAAATGCCTGTACCGACTTGAGGGTGACGCGATTGTGCATGGCAGCACCAACGTGAATTGAATTCATCTATTGGGCCATCTTAATTCGTTTGAGCGCGTGTGAGTGCGAGATTACGCTTGAGTTACTGGGAACGGCATCACAGCGGCCCCTGCAAAAGAACCCCAAGGAGACAAACAGTGAACACCAGCGAAACCGCACCGTACGCCGCACTCGCGGAGCACGCCTATCAGATTCGCCGTAACGCGCTGCGCATGGGTGAGGTGCAGGGCCAAGGTTATATCGGCCAGGCGCTCGACATCGCCGACGTGCTGGCCGTCGCCTACTTCCGCGCCATGCGTTATCGCGCCGACGACCCCGAATGGGAAGGTCGCGATCGTTTCCTGCTTTCGAACGGCCACTACGCCATCGCGCTGTATGCCGCACTGATCGAGGCCCGCATCATTGCCGACGAAGAACTGGAAACCTACGGCAGCGACGACAGCCGTCTGCCGATGTCCGGCATGGCGAGCTACACGCCCGGCATGGAGATGTCCGGCGGCTCGCTCGGGCAGGGGCTGACGATCGCGGTGGGCCGTTGCCTGGGGCTGAAGCGCAAAGGCTCGAATGCCCGCGTCTACACCCTGTTCTCCGACGGCGAACTCGATGAAGGCGCGATCTGGGAAGGCCTGATGTCCGCGGCCCACTGGCGGCTCGACAACCTGATCGCGATGGTCGATGTCAACAATCAGCAGGCCGATGGCCCGTCGTCGAGCGTCATGGCGTTCGAGCCGCTGGTCGACAAGCTGCTGGCGTTCGGCTGGTTTGTGCAGCGGGTGGACGGCAATGATCTCGCGGCAGTCGTCGCCGCGTTCGATGCAGCGCTCGCGCATCCTGAAGCGCAACCGCGGATCATCGTCTGCGATACGCGGATGGGTTGCGGCGTGCCGTTCCTCGAAGCACGCGAGAAAAACCACTTTATTCGCGTCGATGCGCACGAGTGGCAACTCGCGCTGCAGGCGCTGGAAGCCGGGAGAACCGTATGAGCGCCGCCGCACCGAAACCGCGTCTGAAGACTTCGGCGATGATCGCCTCGATTGCCGGAGAGGGGCAGCTCACGCGCTCCGCGCCGTTCGGCCACGCACTGGTCGAACTGGCGCGCAACCGGCCGGAAGTGGTCGGCATGACCGCCGACCTCGGCAAATACACCGACCTGCATCTGTTCGCGAAGGAATATCCCGAGCGCTATTACCAGATGGGCATGGCCGAGCAATTGCTGATGGGCGCCGCCGCCGGCATGGCGCACGAAGGCGCGCAGCCGTTCGTCACCACCTACGCCGTGTTCGCCGCGCGCCGCGCTTATGACTTCATCCATCAGGCGATTGCCGAGGACAACCTCGACGTCAAGATCGTCTGCGCGTTGCCCGGCCTCACCACCGGCTACGGCCCGAGCCACCAGGCGGCCGAAGACCTCGCGTTGTTTCGTGCAATGCCGAACCTCACGGTGATCGACCCGTGCGATGCCATCGAAATCGAGCAGATGGTCCCCGCCATTGCCGACCATCACGGTCCGGTATATGCGCGGCTGTTGCGCGGCAACGTGCCGGTCGTGCTCGACGAATACGACTACCAGTTCGAACTCGGCAAAGCGAAGCTGCTGCGCGACGGCGCCGAGGTGCTGATCATCTCGTCCGGGATCATGACGATGCGCGCGCTGGAAACGGCCAAGGCGCTGGCCGCCGATCGCGTCGACGTGGGCGTGCTGCACGTGCCGACCATCAAGCCGCTCGACACCGTCACGCTGCTGCGCGAAGCGCGCCGTTCCGGCCGTCTCGTCGTGGTGGCGGAGAACCATACGGTGATCGGCGGACTAGGCGAAGCAGTTGCCGCCGTGCTGCTGACCAATGGCGTCACGCCGCCGTTCCGTCAGATCGGCCTGCCGGACGCGTTTCTTGATGCGGGCGCACTCCCGACGCTGCACGACCGCTACGGCATTTCCACCGAAGCGATGTGCGCCACGATCAAAGGCTGGCTGCGGTAAAGACCCATCCGCGTTCATAGGCGCACATGAAGCGCACATAAGGCGCACATAAAGCGCCGCAAACACACGTAGTCACCGATAGCAAACCACGTAGCAAACCATAAGCTTCATATTCAGGAGATCCGCATCATGTCAGAGTCACGTCTACTCGACGGCAAGGTCGCCGTCATTTCCGGCGGCGCCTCGCCGCGCGGCATCGGCATGGCGACCGCCCGCATGTTCGCCGCGCACGGCGCACGCATCGCCATCTTCGATCTCGACGAAAACGCCGCGGTCGAAGCCGCCGCCTCGATTGGGCCCGAACATCGCGGCTACGTGTGCAACGTCACCGACCGTGGCGCCTGCCAGGCCGCTGTCGAACGCACCGTCGCCGATCTCGGTTCGATCGACATTCTGATCAACAACGCCGGTATTACCCAGGCTGCGAAGCTGCTCGAGATCGATCCGGAAAGCTGGGACCGTATCCTCGACGTCAACCTGCGCGGCGTGCTGTATCTGTCGCAAGCGGTCGTGCCGCAAATGAAGAAACAGAAGAGCGGCTCGATCGGCTGCATGTCGTCGGTTTCGGCGCAGCGCGGCGGCGGCATTCTGGGTGGCCCGCATTACTCGGCGGCCAAGGCCGGCGTGCTGGGTCTTGCCAAGGCGATGGCGCGCGAACTCGGCAACGACGGCATTCGCGTGAACTGCGTGACACCAGGCCTGATCCAGACCGACATCAACGCGGGCAAGATCACCGACGACAAGCGCGGCGAAATTCTCGCGGGCATTCCGCTCAATCGCCTGGGCGTACCCGACGATGTGGCGGGCGCCTTTTTATTCCTCGCGTCGGATTTGTCGTCGTATATCACCGGCGCGGTGATCGACGTGAACGGCGGCATGCTGATTCACGGCTGAAGAAGGGCTGATCGAGGCCAACCCGGTCCGGGAGGACGGGGGCCGTCTGGCGGGAGGCCGGCGGCGGCGAGGGAGACCTTGTAGTAGAGAACAGATGACCGCGGCGAGCGATACGTGCAGCCGCCGCGGTTTGGCTTCGCAAACTATAACGACACGCCATCAGAGTTGGAGGAAGACACCATGACTACCCGTTCTAACGCCCCGCAGGGCATCAGCCGCCGCACCTTTCTGAAGGCCGGTGCGGCCATGTCCGCCGCCGCGCCGCTATGGAGCATCTCGCGCAGCGCGATGGCGGCTCCCGAGTTTTCGTACAAACTCGCGACCGGCCAGGATCCGACGCATCCGGTCAACATCCGCGCCCAGGAGGCGATCAACCAGATTCGCGAAGCGACCAAAGGCCGCCTCGATATCAAACTGTTCCCGCAGAATCAGCTCGGCTCCGACACCGATCTGCTCTCACAGGTGCGCAATGGCGGCGTCGAGTTCTTCAACCAGGCGTCGTCGATTCTGGCGACGCTGACGCCCGCCGCGGGCATCGTCAACACCGGTTTTGCGTTCAAGGACTACGACGCGGTCTGGAAAGCGATGGACGGCGATCTCGGCAACTACGTCCGCGCGCAGATCACGAAGTCGGGCATCGTCTCGGTGAGCAAGGTGTGGGACAACGGCTTCCGGCAGATCAGTTCGTCCACCAAAGCATTGCGTGCGCCGGCCGACCTGAAGGGCTTCAAGATTCGCGTGCCGCAAGCGCCGATGCTGACCTCGTTGTTCAAGGCACTCGATGCCGGCCCCGCGCCGATCAACTTCAACGAGCTGTATTCGGCGCTGCAAACCGGCGTGGTGGAAGGCCAGGAAAATCCGCTGCCGATCATCGCCACTGCCAAGCTCTACGAAGTGCAGAAGTACATCAGCCTCACGTCGCATGTGTGGGACGGTTACTGGATTCTCGGCAACCGTGCGGCATGGGAACGCCTGCCGGCCGACATCCGCGCGATCGTCACGCGCGAATTCGAAAAGGCCGCGATGCTGCAACGCGCGGACATCGCCAAGCTGAGCCTGTCGTTACGCGACGACCTGAAGACGAAGGGCATTACCTTCGTCGATGTCGACCGCACGGCTTTCCGTGGTGCGCTGGCCAAGACGAGCTTCTATCACGACTGGAAAGCCAAATATGGCGACGAGGCGTGGGGCTTGCTTGAGAAAACCGCCGGAAAACTGGGGTAATGCGATGATCTCGATCTCTTATTCGCACGAGCGGCAGCATCGGTTCGCCTGTGCGCTCGACTCCGCCCTCGGCCATCTGGTGGAGATTCCCGCCGCCTTGCTGGTGCTCGCGGAAATCGTCGTGCTGTTGACCGGCGTGACGAGCCGCTATCTGCTGCATTCGCCGCTTGTATGGTCCGATGAACTCGCGTCGATGCTGTTCCTGTGGCTCGCCATGCTCGGCGCGGTGATCGCGTTGCGGCGCGGCGAGCACATGCGGATGACCGCGCTGGTCGGCATGGCGCGGCCAGGTGTGCGCGCCTTTCTCGAGGTGGTCGCGATTGCCGCGCCGATCGCGTTCCTCGCGATGGTGATCGGCCCGGCGATCAGCTTCGCGCAGGACGAATCGTTCATCACCACGCCGGCGCTGGAATTGTCGAACTCGTGGCGCGCCGCTGCGTTGCCGGTCGGCTCGGCATTGATGCTGCTGGTCGCCGTGGTGCGGCTCGCCCGCATGGGCAACTGGCGTCTCACGCTCGCCGGAGTCGCGACGGTTGGCGGGCTGGTCGGCATCTTCATTGCGCTCGGCCCGCTGTTTCGCGATCTCGGCAACCTCAACCTGCTGATCTTCTTCGTCGGCCTGGTGGCGCTTGGTGTGTTAAGCGGTGTGCCGATCGCCTTCTCCTTCGGACTCGCCACCTTCGGCTACCTCGCATTGACGACCAATACGCCGATGCCGGTGGTGGTCGGCCGGATGGATGAGGGTATGTCGCATCTGATCCTGCTCTCGGTGCCGCTCTTTGTATTCCTCGGCCAGTTGATCGAAATGACCGGCATGGCGGCGGCGATGATCGCGTTCCTCGCGAGCCTGTTGGGTCACGTACGCGGTGGGCTGTCGTATGTGCTGGTCGGCGCGATGTATCTCGTGTCGGGCATCTCGGGCTCGAAAGCCGCGGACATGGCCGCGGTTGCGCCGGTGCTGTTTCCGGAGATGAAAGCGCGCGGTGCGAAGCCGGGCGATCTGGTCGCGCTGCTCGCCGCAACCGGCGCGCAGACCGAGACGATTCCGCCGAGCCTCGTGCTGATCACGCTCGGTTCGGTGACCGGCGTGTCGATCTCGGCGCTCTTCACGGGCGGCATGTTGCCGGGCATCGTGCTGGCCATCACGTTGTGCGCGGTGGTGCAGTGGCGCTATCGGCGCGAAGACCTGTCGGCCGTCAAACGCGCGACCCGTAGCGAGATTCTGCGCAAGCTGGTGATCGCGATACCGGCGCTCGCGTTGCCGTTCGTGATTCGCGCGGCGGTGGTCGAAGGTATTGCAACGGCGACGGAAGTCTCCACCATCGGCATTGCCTACGCCGTGCTGGCAGGCCTCCTGATCT
This sequence comes from Paraburkholderia sp. RL17-337-BIB-A, assembly GCF_046025895.1. Taxonomy (NCBI): domain Bacteria; kingdom Pseudomonadati; phylum Pseudomonadota; class Betaproteobacteria; order Burkholderiales; family Burkholderiaceae; genus Paraburkholderia; species Paraburkholderia sp. RL17-337-BIB-A. The sequence continues at coordinate 350,732 of NZ_JARESY010000002.1, forward strand.
ATCGCCGGTTCGAGTGGACGCGGCTCAAGCCGATGCTGATCGATACCGCGACGCTGTCGGGCGCGATTCTGCTGATCATCGGCGCGGCGACGAGCATGGCATGGGCGTTGACGCAATCCGGCTTCTCCGGACAGCTTGCTGAGACGCTCGGCGGTTTGCCTGGCGGCGCGGCGATGTTCATGGCCGCCTCCATCTGCATGTTCGTGATTCTCGGCAGCGTGCTCGAAGGCATTCCGGCGATCGTGCTGTTCGGCCCGCTGATGTTCCCGATCGCACGGGCGATGCACATTCACGATGTGCACTACGCGATGGTGGTCATCCTCTCGATGGGCATCGGCCTGTTCGCGCCGCCGTTCGGTGTGGGCTACTACTCGGCTTGCGCGGTGAGCCGCATTCATCCTGACGAAGGGATGAAACCGATTCTCGGCTACATGGCCGCCTTGATGGTCGGGCTGATCGTCGTGGCCGCGGTGCCGTGGATTTCCATCGGCTTCCTGCATTGATGCGCTGACGGATGAGGCTGCGCCGCGCAGCCTCTGTTACGACATTCGTTCACTCCATTCGATTCGTTTTGATTGCCGCCGCCTCGCGTGCCGAGGCGGCGTAGAGGAGCCTTTTGCCATGTCCACCACTGAAGCTCAACCGGCTGCATCGGATGATTCGCCTGATTCGCTTGCAGCGAGTACGCCAGCGCTGTTCGTTGCGGCAACACAAGCAACCCAGGCAGAGCAAGCAACGCGTCCGCCGCAGTTACCGCTCGCCGACGCGATCCGCTTCCTCTCCATCGATGCGATCTTGCAGGCCGGCGAGGGCCATCAAGGCGTGCCGCTCGGCATGGCCGAAATCGCCACCGCGTTGTTCACCCGTCACCTGAAATTCAATCCCGCCGATCCGAGCTGGCCGGATCGTGACCGCTTCGTGCTGTCCAACGGCCACGGTTCGCTGCTGCTGTATTCGCTGCTGTACCTGACCGGTTACGCGGCGATCGGCCTCGACCAACTGAAGACCTTTCGCGAACTCGGCTCGCATTGCGCGGGACATCCCGAATACGAACCGGCGCATGGTATCGAAGCAACCACCGGTCCGCTCGGGCAGGGCATTGCCAATGCGTTCGGCATGGCCATCGCCGAAGCGTATCTGGCGGCGAAATTCGGCAGCGAACTCGTCGATCACTACACGTATGCGTTTGTCGGCGACGGTTGTTTGCAAGAAGGCATCGGTCAGGAAATGATTTCGCTGGCAGGGCACTTGCGGCTCGGCAAACTGATTCTCTGCTGGGACGACAACCAGATCACCGACGACGGCAGCACCGCGCTATCGATCAGCGAAGACGTCGGCGCGCGATTTCGCGTGGCCGGCTGGCATGTGATCGAAGTCGACGGTCACGATCTCGATGCGGTCAGTGCGGCGTTGACCCTCGCGCGGAAAGACCCGCGACCGTCGCTGCTGGCGTGCAAGACGATCATCGGTCGTGGCATTGCGCGTTTGCAAGGCCAGCGTGGCGGCCACAGCGGCAAGCTCTTCCAGGCGGACGCCGACGCGGCGCGCGAGCAACTCGGCTGGCCCCATGCGCCGTTCGACCTGCCCGGCGAAGTGCAGAACGCATGGCTCGACGCAGGCCGGCGCAGCAGCGACGAATACATCGCGTGGCACGCTCGTTTGGCTGCGTTGCCGGACGCGCAGTGCGCCGAGTTCGAACGGGTCATCGCAGGCGGCTTGCCGCAAGGCTGGCGCGACGTGCTCGACGCTTACCGGAAGCGCGCTGTCGAACGCGACGAGCCGCAACCGGGTATCACCGTGTCGGGCGAGATCAGCGATCTGTTCGCGCCACTGCTGCCCGAGCGCATGATCGGTTGCGCCGATCTCGAAGCGCCCACAGGCCACAAACGCCAGTTGCACGCCTTCACCGCCGACGACCGCAGCGGCGCCTACGTCCACTGCGGCGTGCGCGAACATTTGATGGGCGCGATGGCCAACGGCATGGCGGCGCACGGCGGCATCGTCGCGACCAGCGTCACCTATCTGGCGTTCTCCGACTACCAGCGTCCGGCGATGCGCATGGCCGCGTTGATGGGCTTGCCGGTGCACTTCGTGTTCAGCCACGACTCGATCGGCGTCGGCAAGAATGGGCCGACGCATCAACCCGTCGAGATCCTCGCCTCGTTACGCGCGATGCCGAACATGCGCGTGCTGCGGCCCGCCGATGCGGTAGAAGCGGCCGAGTGCTGGGCACTCGCGCTCGAACATCGACGCGGCCCGAGCACGCTGGTGTTCGCGCGCCAGGCGTTGCCGCTGGTGCGCCGCGAACATAGTGCCGAACCGTTGTCGCAGCGTGGCGCTTACGTGCTGGCCGAGGCACAAGGCGGCCCGCGCGCCGTGACCCTGCTCGCGACCGGCTCGGAAGTCGCGCTGGCCTTGCAGGCGCGCAGCCAGCTCCAGGACGAGGGCATCGCGACCGCGGTGGTGTCGATGCCATGCTGGGAAATCTTCGACGAACAGGACGCCGGTTATCGCGCCGCAGTCCTGGGTATCAATACCGTGCGTGTCGGTGTCGAGGCGGCGCTGCGTTTCGGCTGGGACCGCTATCTCGGCGAGCGAGGCGGTTTTGTCGGCATGACAGGCTTCGGAGCTTCCGCCTCTGCGGAGACGTTATATGAGCACTTCGGTATCACGGCGCGGCACGTCGTGGCGGAAGCGAAGCGGCATCTATAAAATCATCGAGGATTCTTCGGAGATAAGCATGCAAAAAATCGTTTTTCTCGACCGCGCCACCCTTGCGCCGCAAATCGTATTGCGCGAGCCGCGTTTCGATCATCAACTGATCGAGCACGATCGCACGATGCCTGAGCAGGTGTTGACGCGGCTGGCCGGCGCATCGATCGCGATCACCAACAAGGTGCCGCTGACGAAAGAAGTGCTGGAGCAATTGCCCGATCTGAAACTCGTCGCGGTGGCTGCCACCGGCACTGATTGCGTCGACAAGGCAGCTTGCCAGCAGCTCGGCATCGCCGTGAGCAATATTCGCGGCTACGCGATCAACACCGTGCCGGAACACACCTTCGCGCTGATCCTCGCGCTGCGGCGCAATCTCATTGCGTATCGCGACGACGTGCTCGCCGGCGAGTGGCAGAAGTCCGGGCAATTCTGTTTCTTCACCCATCCGATTCACGATCTGGCCGGCGCGCGGCTGGGCATCATCGGCGAAGGGGTGCTCGGGCAGCGAGTCGCGGAAATCGGCAAAGCATTCGGCATGCAGCCGGTGTTCGCCGCTCATAAAGGACGTGACGGCCTTGGCCCGCTTTACACGCCGTGGGACGAAGTGCTCGCGACCAGCGACATCATCACCGTGCACAGTCCGCTCACGCCGCACACGCGCAACATGCTGGCCATGCCCGAGTTCCGTGCGATGAAGAAGAAGCCATTGATCATCAACACGGCGCGCGGCGGTCTGGTCGACGAAGCCGCTCTGGTGGAGGCACTCGACGAAGGGTTGATCAGCGGAGCCGGTTTCGATGTGACGGCAGGCGGCGAACCGCCGCCGCCCGAGAGTCCGCTATTGCGCGCTGCCGGCCGCCCGAATGTGATTTTGACGCCGCATGTTGCCTGGGCCTCGGACGAGGCGCAACAAAGTCTCGCCGATCAGTTAATGGACAACATCGAAAATTTCGTCGACGGTGCGCCAACCCATCTCGTGCAAGGAGCGTATTGATTGACGGGGGCGCGGCGCCCCGCCGCGCTCGGATCGTCGGATGAATTGCAGCCGCGACGACCCCGACGATCGCGAAGAGAACTAGTTCGTTGCCGACAAAAAGCTGACCACTCCGGACGAGAAAACTGCCTTTCCCCAAGCGAATGTTTCATCACATCTAGCTGTCGTCTCCGGTGGCCGCGGGCGCAGAGAATGCGCGCGGCTTTACGAACTGGATTGCTCGGACCAGGCGACCTTACAGCACAGATTTCCGTTTCGCATTAGCATACGAGGGTGTCCCGTGCCGTTCGGTGGAGTGATTCGCCGGACCATTGCCGCGGGACCGTCAACGTGTGCGGGTCGCCCGGTTCATTCCCCACATCAATCCATCGCAGGCTGACACTGCGAACCTGCCGTTTCACGTGCCTTTCGAGCGGACGGCCATCACTAATCCAATCGTATTGATTGAACGAATCGTTGGTTAATATGAGGAATATACGTACTTCATTGATAGTCGGCGTGCTTGTTGTCGAGGTAGTGTTCGGCGTGTTTTTACTGTCACACAAAAGCCATCGCGAGACGGTCGATCCCGACGTCACGACAAGCAATGCCGTGGAATTGGCTGCGACGTCCCCGCAATCAGGCGACACCCATGTGACGGCGGGCAGTGTGGTCAGCGCAGCGCCTCTCTCCAGCGATACAGCAACCGCCGCGACCGGCGATATAGCCGCTGCGACCGGCGTTAAACAGTCTACGAGCGGGGCAGTCGTGACGGCATCGGACTCGCCGGCCAAAGACGCCGTTCAGGTGCCTCGACTGAACACGCGTGCACGTGAATCCGTCGCGGTGCATGCTTACGCCGGGCCGAAGACCGGCGTGGTGCCGCAAACTGAAATCGGACGTGACAGTCTGCATCGTCACGGCTCGAATCCGGTCGGGGCTGCGATCACGGATGCGCTGGTCAAGGAGTCCGCCAAACTCGATCCGGCACTGCCACCGCCGACCCAGGCCGTTCAACCGCTCCACCCGACTCAAGCGGCCCAGCCGAGCCTTGACGACGCATACCATCGCGGCTCGAATCCCGTTGCGGCCGCCATGACTGAACAGCTGGTCAGAGAGTCCGCGAAACTCGATCCGGGACTGCCGCCGCCGAATCAAGCCAGCATGAAGTAGGTGCGCGACGCAAGGCGTGGGCTACTACCGGTAGAACACGTAGTCCGCGAGGTAAGGCGAACTGCCGGCTTGATGTTCGGTCGAGCACGGTGCCGTCGGCGCTAACCCGCCGACGGTATGGAGGCGCTGCACATACCGCACCGCTGAAAGTGTGCCGCTGCCGGACGTGCTGTGCGTTTCGAGTAACAGCTGGGGGATGCTCGCTCGTGTTTCGCTCGGCTGCTGTGCGAGCACGCGGCCGACAATCCGGCTTCCATCTTCCGCTTCCCATGACGGTCCCGCGCCATGCCGGACCGCAGCGTGGCCGCTCGCGTCGTAGAGTGTCGCTTGCGGACTCTTGAACACCCATCCCAGACGCTGCTGCGCGTCGAATTCACACGAATAATTCTGCACGCCGGACGCAGCGAGTGTCATCACGCGCTCGGCTTGCGGTGGGTCGATGGATACATTCGATGGACTTGCAGGCGGCGTTGCACACGCGGCTAGCATTGATGCGGCGATGATTGCGAAGCTTGCTTGCGAAATATTCCTGAGCATGGATATCACCTTGAGTGAAGCACCGCGCATGGCGGTTGCAGGGGAAAACCACTATAACGCAATGACTGTCCTCGGTATTGAATGCAACCAAACCGAGGGGACGCAAAGCCAATGAGCGATCAACAGTCATACTCCTGTGTGTGCTGCAGTGACTCCCAAAGCGCTGCCTTCAGCCGTCGCCGCTTCCTGACCCTGGCGGCCGAAAGTGCCGCGGCGCTGGCCTTGTTCCCCGGGCTTGCCTACGCGGAATCGGTCCCGAGCATCGCTTACGAGTCGGTTCCCGATTTTCTGCATCTTCCACGTGACGTCTATTTCGGCGAGTGTTCGGGCGTGAGTTTCAACTCGAAGGGGCATATCTTTGTGCTCTCGCGCGGCAACTCGATTGGCCCTGCCTACGGCGCGGCCGCGGCCCAACTTCTCGAGTTCGCGCCAGACGGTCGTTTCGTCCGCGAAATTGGCCACAACCTGTATGCCTGGTCGTTCGCACACTCGGTCAAGGTCGACCGGCACGACAATATCTGGGTGACCGACAAAGGTTCCGACATGGTGATCAAGTTCACCCCGGAGGGACGCGTCGCCATGGTCTTTGGCCGTAAGCAGGATGCGTCGGACGAGGAAACGGGGCCGCTCAAGCATCCGAATCCGCCTTTGCCATCGGAGCCGGGACGCTTCAGGCAAGTCACCGACGTTGCGTGGGACAGCGCCGGCAACACCTATATCAGCGACGGATACATCAATTCTCGCGTGGCGAAAGTCGACAAGGACGGCAACTGGCTCAAATCGTGGGGCGAGCGCGGCACCGGTCCGGGCCAGTTCCATACACCCCACAGCATCGCCGTCGATGCGAAAGGCCTCGTCTATGTGGCCGATCGCAGCAACCGCCGCATTCAGGTGTTCGACGGCGAAGGCAATTTCCAGCGGCAGTTCACCATCGATGTACCGGTGCCGCCCGGCGCTCAACCCGCAATCGGCAATGTGCCGGACGAAGCCACGATTGCCGCGGGCACCCTTGCGCCAGGCTCACCTTGGGCGATCTGCATTTCGCCGGGCCCGAATCAGGTGCTTTACAGTTCCGACGCGTTTCCGGGCCGCATCTACAAACTGACACTCGAAGGAAAACTGCTCGGCGTGCTGGGTCAATCCGGCAAGCAACTGAAGCAGTTTGGCTGGATTCATCAAATGGCCTGTCCGTCCGAGAATGTGCTGTATGTCGCTGAGCTTTTGAACTGGCGAGTACAGAAGCTCATGCTGCGTCCCTCGTAGCCTGGCTAACGCCGCGCCCTGCGTCCGTCCGCACAGGCGCGCGCCGATAACGTAAATGTTATCGCCCCATCCGGTTTCCTCATTGGAGTCAGTGTGCTCCCGTCCGTACACTTGGCGCTCGGTGCGTGCAAGGTAGCGTTGTATCGCGCAGCGCTAAAAAGACGCCACCGGCAACGATGAATGGCCGCGTAAGGCCATCTGGACGGAGACACGATTTGGACAAGAACACGCTTCCCGTATCGGCCGCCGCGGCGCGCCCCGTTCGCCTCAACTATCGCTGGCACGTTCTGATCTGGCTGTTGATCGGCGGGATCATCAACTATATGGACCGCGCCAGTCTGTCGATCGCCGCGCCCGGCATGATTCACGATCTTGGTCTGACACGCACGCAGATTGGTCTGCTCGGCAGCGTGTTCGCATGGACCTATGCGGTGATGCAATTACCGGCAGGCTGGGTGATCGACCGTTTCGGCGCGAAACGGGCGTACGTGCTCGGGATGATCTGGTGGAGCGTCGCGACCTGGCTGACGGGCGTAGTGGGTTCGATCTCCGGCTTGCTGGTGATGCGTGCGTTGCTCGCGGTGGGCGAGGCACCGTGCTGGCCGACCTCGGCAAAAATCACCGCAGCGTGGTTTCCGGCCAAGGAGCGCGGCTTTGCGACTGGCGTGTGGGATTCGTCGTCGAAGTGGGGGCCGGCACTCGCACCCGCCATGCTGGTTGCATTAATGATCGCGTTCGGCTGGCGCTCGCTATTTCATGTAACCGGTGCGTTCGGGATCGCGTTCGCGCTGCTATTCCTGCTGCTGTATCGCAATCCGGTCGACAGCAAACGTCTTTCGAAGGACGAGCTCGCTCATATCGAAGCCGGCGGCGGCGGTCACGAACGGTCGCTGGCGACCTCCTCACTCAAATGGCGTTCGCTGTTCGGACGCCGCAGTGTGTGGGGCATGATTCTCGGCTACTTCTGCACGATCTGGCTGTGGAACATTTTCCTGGTGTTCTTGCCGCTCTATTTGCTCGACCGCTTTCACATCTCATTCGCGCAACTCGGCGTGGTCGCGGGCATTCCGTGGGCAGGCGGCGCAGTGGGTGAAATCGCGGTGGGCTATCTGGCGAAGAAGATCGTCGACCGGCACCTCGCATCGGCGATCGATGCGAAGCGGCTATTGATCGCGTGCTGCTCGGCAGGCGCGGCGGTATGCGCGGTCGCGTTGCCGTTCACCCAATCGCTCAACGTGACGCTCGTGCTGTTCACCGTCGGCCTCGCCTTCATTGCCGCCGTGGTCGGCTCGGCATGGGCGCTTGCCGCGGATATTGCACCGTCGTCGATGATCGCATCGGTAAGTGCGATCCAGAATTTCGGTGGCTACTTCGGTGGGGCGTTCTCGCCCGTCGTCGCGGGTTTTATCGTCGACCGCACCGGCTCCTATGCGCTTGCATTCATCTCCGGCGGCATCATTGCCGGCTGTGCGGCACTGTTCTACTGGTTCATGGCGCGCCAACCGATCCTCGAGGATGGCACTGTGCCGGCGGCCTGATACTGGCCGGCCCGCGCGAGGAAACCCTGTTGCCGTTCGCAGTCAGTGCGGCATTCCGCTTCGCCCCGCGAGGACGCCGCGCCTGAAGTCACACGCGGCGGGGCGCAGCTATTGTTCCCCCGCCACGCGGTAAATTCGATTGCGCACTACGGCAATCGCCTGCTTGAGTGCGTAAACATCCTGGAAGTAACGCTGGGGCATGCGGATCTGGTTAGCATGCGCATCGATGTGTTCGATCTCGTGCTTCCACTGCGCGATCTGGTCCGCGTCTGGATGGCTGTTTTTCCATATCTCGTCTTCGAGCGCTTTGATCTCGCGATACCAGACAACCAGGCGTTTTTTTATGCGTGCCTCGGCCATGCGCGGCAACGCCTGTAGCAGGCCCAGCAGTAAAGCCATGAAGGGAAGCAGGATCAGCAGACGTCTTTCGACAAAGCTGGCCAGCCAGAATGGCAGGTAGCGTTGCAGGAAGGGGCGTCCCGTTTTGAAGTAACGTTCGCTCTCTTCGGAAACAGGAAATTCCTCGGTGTTCAGATTGGGAAACACGCCAAGCGGCGTGAAGTAATCTTCGCCGCCGTGGACAGTTTTGGCCGCGTCCAGCAACAGGTAGACGAGCGCAGGGTGCAGCGTGTCCTTGGCGACGAGCAAGGCCGTGGCGGCGAGCAGCGTGACATCGTTTGGCGGCAGATCGTTGACGATACTGGTCGCGGCGCGCGGGAAAATCACCTTGGATAGCGACGGGAATTTCTGCACCAGCGCATCGGCCTGCGCAAAGCTCATCAGTTTGAGATTGCTGTTCAGCAACGTGGTCTGCATGGGCGCATCGGGCCTGCCGATAAAGAAAGCGGCATCGAGTTGACCGTTTTCGAGGGCCTGATAGGCCTTGGCGGCGTCCATTTCGAGCAGCGTCGTATTGTCCCGTGTGACGCCGCTGTAACCGAGCAATAACTGGGAGACGTTCAAGAGGCCGCTGCCAGGAACGCCGATGGATACCTTTTTGCCGCGTAGTTGTGCCAGCCGGTTGATGGTCAAATCGGCGGAGCCGCCACGGTAGAACACCCAGATCGGTTCATAGGAGACGGCGGCGATTGTTTGCAGATGGTCGGTTTCCTTAGGACTGGTGGTGCCGGACTGAATGAAGCCCACCTCGTATGCGCTGTCCGGATCCTTCAGGCGCTGATAGTTTTCACTCGAACCCGACGAACCGCGGATATCGAGCGTGATGCCGTCACGTTTCAGGACGGGCGCGTAGCGATCCGCAAAGCCGCGATAGATGCCCTTGTCCGCGCCGGTTGTGATGACGATCGTGTGCCGGAAGGCGGGTTCGAGTATGACCGATATGCCCCAGCCTAGCGCGACGATCAGCAGGATCACGCCGGCGATGAATAGTCGCCGGCGACCCGGTGTCATGGGGCGTTTCTCATGGCGAAGAAGCGCGGGGTTGTGCCTGGGCATTAGCGTTGACCTTGCCGCGTCGCTGGTGCTGTTTAATAGTCTGCATGGATAATGCAGTGCCTCGAACGCCTTGTCCACATCCGCCCTCGTTGCGGAGCGCCTGGACCATGCTCGCCGTGCCGTCGGCGTTGCGTCGCTGACCGTTCTAAAACCGCTCCACCCTGAACGGCCGCGTGTCCACGAGCGTCTCTTCGTGGGTCATCATCTCGGCAATCAGCCGGCCCGTGACTGGGCCTAGCGTCAGCCCGTGGTGCGCATGGCCGAATGCAAACCACAAGTCTTTGTGATTTGTCGCGGGCCCGATAATCGGCATCATGTCGGCTGTGCAGGGGCGCCGTCCCATCCATGCTTCGTCGTCGAGACGCTGGCCCAACGGAAACAGCGTGCGCGCAATCGGCTCGACGGCGGCGAGTTGCGTGGGCGTTTTGGGCGCATCGCAGTGCGCGATTTCCGCCCCCGTGGTCAAGCGGATGCCTTTTGCCATGGGCGCCAGCAGGTAGCCGTTCTCGACGTCCAGAACCGGATGATTCAGGCGCGCCGATGCCTCTGACGCATAGTGCATGTGGTACCCGCGTTTGACGGCAAGGGGCAGCCGGTAGCCGAGCCGTGAACTGACGCGATCGGACCACGGCCCCAGGGCAACAACCGCTGATGAAGCGGTGATCGTTCCGACGTCCGTATCGACCGCCCAACCCTCACGAAACGAGTCGGCGTCGCCGATGAAAAACCGTCCGCCTAGCGCTTCGAAGTATCTTGCGTATGCGGTGATGAGCGCGTTAGGGTCGTTCACGGAATCGGATGCCGTATAACGCAATCCGCCTGGCAAGGACTTGTCGAGATCCGGTTCCTTCTGTTGCAGGCCGCTTGCGTCGAGTGCTTCGAACTCGACTCCATATTCCCGATGCCATCGTTCAGCGTTCCGGGTTTCCGCGTCCCGTACCTGTTCGGTGCGAAACACCTTGATCCAGCCCGTCGGGCGCAATAACGCGCTCGCGCCGGCAGCCGCGGCCAGGGCGCGGTGCTCGTCGACGCAATGCTCGATCAGCGTCGAGTACGACTTCGCGATCGCGGCGTGTTTTGCCGGATGAGAATTGCGCCAGTACTGCCACAGGAACGGCGCCGTCTTGAGGATGGCGTCGGCATGGTAGCGAACGTCCAGCGACTGGTTGCGCGCGTAGCGAAGCAAGGTGCCGAGGTCGCGTGGAAACGCATAGGGATACACGCTTTCGCGCTGGATCAGCCCAGCGTTACCGAACGACGTTTCGTTGCCGGGCAGTTTGCGGTCGATAAGCGCAACCTGGCGGCCGCGTTTCTGAAGATGCACGGCAACGCACACGCCGACAATGCCCGCGCCGAGCACGACGGCATCGAATTTCATGGTGGTCATGAACTCATTCTTGCTTTTGGATTCTTGAAATACCAGCGCCACCCTGCCCGGACTCGTTGAGTGTATGGGCAACCAGGCCCAGACGAGTGGCGAGCGGATCGAGGCTGACGTTGGCGTGGCAACTGGCTTCGACTATTCGTTCGCAGATTCGACGGGCGCCTGGGCGTCTCGCCTCGACCGGCGGACGGCTCTCACCTTTCCACTGGTGCCGCCACCGCAGAAGAACTGATCGTCGCCGTCGGACTCGAGCCCCGACACGTAAACGCCCGGCGGCATCTCGAGGCTCTCCAGGACTTCTCCCGTATGGGAATCGACGTGCCGCAGCTCGCTTTCGTCATCTTCCCAGGTGGCATGCCAGAGCTCGCCGTCGTTCCAGGTGACGCCGGTGACGAAGCGGGTGGACTCGATCGTACGCAGAATCGCCCCGGTTTCGGGATCGACCTGAAGAATCTTCCGGTCCTGATACCGCCCCACCCAGAGCGTTCCTTCGGCCCACGCGAGCCCCGAGTTACCGCTGCCGCCACCCGGTGCGGGGATCGTCGCGAGTACGCGGCCGCTATCAGGATCGATCTTCTGGATGCGATCGTCGGCGATCTGAAACAGGTGCTGGCCGTCAAAGGTCGTTCCTGCCTGCGCGGCGACATCGATCGAGCGCAGCATTTCGCCGCTCACCGGATCGAAGGCGTTCAGCCTGTCGCCGGTGGCAATCCAGACGTGCTGACCGTCATAAGTGACGCCGTGCACTTTGTCGACGCCCGGAAAGGGTCCATATTCACGCACGATTCTGGCGGCTGATCGGTTCATGGTTCCATCCTGATCACTCGGTTAAAGGAGCGGGGAGTAACAATGTTGTCGTGAATCCGGGCATGGGCGGCGTCATCCAGCGCCGCGCCCGCCCGCGACCGAACGATTGCACCTTGCCGCCTGCCGCCAGCGCGTCGAGGGCGCGCTGCATGGTGCGCTGGCTGGCGTCCAGCGCAATGGCGAGCGCCGAGCTCGACCACGATTCGCCGTCGGCGAGGAAGGCCAGCACCATCGCGTGCGGTTCCTCAACCGGCCGTGCGAGCACGACGACCTCGCGCGCGCCGTGCGGTATCAGCGCGAAGCCCCGCTTGGTCGCGCTCACGCCGGCCAGCGTTCCAAGCAATGCGCGAAGCCGCCCGATTTCGACTCGCAGCCGCGCGCGATGCGATTCATCGGGGTGCTTCGTCCGGAATGCCCGCGCGATGAGTGCGTCCCGCGAGACGTCCTCGGGCCACGCTTCGGCCAGCGCGCGTGCGAGCGCGAACAACACCGGACGCCTCGCGAGCGGGACCACGATGCGTGCTTCACGCACGACATAACGGCACGCGTCGACGATCAGCGCCTGCGACGCCAGTAACGCTTCAACCTCTTCGAGCAGCAGGAGCCGCTCCTCGCCATGCGCAATCAGACGCGCCGCCGGCGTGTTCAGGAGAAGGCGTGCGCTTTCGACCTCCGCCGTCAGCGATGGAATCCCCGCATGGCGCGCGGCGCGCTCGGCTCTCGCGAGCGCTGAGCGCGCCGTATTCGTCTGGAGGCGGCGCATTGCGAGCCCCGCGACGACCAGCTCGTGGGCGGTTCTCAAGGGGGGCGGGAAGGGCGCGGGGTCGAGCCTGGCGAGCCGGTGCCCGGCCTCGTCGAGGCGCCCGATCAGAAGCAGGCGCCGCACTTCGAGATACCGCGCATGTGCGGCGTTCAGTTGGTCGCCGTGCGCTTCGAGCGTTGCCCGCGCGGCGTCGAGCGCCTTCGCGGGCCATCCCAGATCGCGTGAGGCGAGCGCGATTTCGGCCTCGGCGACCACACACCTCGCGCGGGCCACAGGCTCTTTGGGGCCGAAGGCGCGCGCGGCACTTCGCACTAGCGCTTTTGCCCGCACGAGATCGCCGAGCTGCGCCATCGCGATGCCTCGCAAAGCGAGCGCAGGCGCGTCTTCGCGCAGAGCGACGCGGTTCAGCGCGCCGAGCGGGTCGCCCGCCGCGAGCGCCCGCGCCGCGGCTGTCACTAGCGAGTCCATGGTCGATTCAAATCGCGCCACACTTGTCACTCCCACCGTCCGGTGCCCGTGACTAATCTAGCACGACCACCAACCAGAACGTCGTATCGACAACTGAACGATCGACGCAGGACTCCCAAGGAGGGACGCAGGATGACAACACATACCACCGGGACACGTGAAGCGTGGCTGGCGGCGCGACTCGAGTTGCTCAAGGCGGAAAAGGCGTTGACGCGGCAGGGCGATGAGCTTGTGCAGCAGCGGCAGGCACTCCCCTAGGTGCGGGTCGACAAGGCATACCGATTCGAAACCGCTGCGGGAAGCGCCTCGTTGGCAGAGCTTTTCAATGGCCGCTCCCAGCTCCTCGTGTACCACTTCATGTTCGGCCCCGATTACAAGGCGGGGTGTCCGTCGTGCTCCTCGATTGCGGATGGGTTCGATGGCCTCGTGGTTCATCTGGCGAATCACGACGTCACGCTCATGGCGGTGTCGAGGGCGCCGCTCGAGAAGCTGCAGACGTATCAGCGCCGGATGGGGTGGACGTTCCCGTGGGCGTCCTCGGCTGGCAGCGACTTCAACTTCGACTTCAACATCGCCTTCACCGAGGCGCAACAGCGTGAAGGGCGCATCGAATACAACTACGAGCGGGGCGGCCACGCGATGGACGAGACGCAAGTCCCGGAGCCCGTCGCCCAGTTCGCGGCCACCTGTGGAACCGACGCGGCGACGTACACGCGTGACCGGCCGGGGCTGAGCGCGTTCGTTCTCGAGGACGGCGTCGTGTATCACACGTATTCCACCTATGCGCGCGGCGTGGACGGTATCTGGGGCATGTACCAGTGGCTCGACCGCGCGCCGAAGGGGCGCAACGAGACGGGTGTCTTGTGGAAGCGGCACGACGAGTACGAGAAGCGCTGAGCCAGATGATGGAACAGGTTTGCGCAACCGGGGCACGGGCAACGTCGGGACGCTCGATCGACGCGCGAGTTTCGCAGCGGACGTTCTTCGGCGTCTCGGCGCTGCTCTTCGTGGTCAGCACAGGGGTGACGATCGCTGGCGCCGCATCCATGTCGGCGATGGGCGAGATGCCGATGCCCGGCGGATGGACGATGTCGATGACGTGGATGCGGATGTGCGGGCAGACGTGGCCCGGTGTAGCGGCATCGTTTCTCGGCATGTGGGGAGTGATGATGGTGGCGATGATGTTGCCATCTCTCGCCCCGATGCTGTGGCGCTATCGCGAGGCCGTCGGCGGAATCGGCGAGCTGCGTCTGGGCTGGCTCACGGTGCTGGTGGGCGTGGGGTACTTCTTCGTGTGGAGCGCGTTCGGCATGGCCGTATTTCCGCTCGGCGCTGCGCTGGCGGCGCTGGAGATGGAACTGCCGGCGTTGGCGCGTGCCGTTCCGCTCGCGGCGGGTGTGATTGTGCTGAGCGCCGGGGCGCTGCAGTTCACCGCGTGGAAGGCGCGCCGCCTTGCCTGCTGCCGCGCGGAGCCGGGGTGCTGCCTTATGGTGCCTGCGTCGCCTGTGTTGCACGCATTGCCCGCGGACGCCGCCACGGCGTGGCGGCACGGCTTACGCCTCGGCCTTCACTGCTGCCACTGCTGTGCCGGTCTGACGATGGTCCTTCTCGTTCTTGGGATGATGGATTGGCGTGTGATGGCCGTCGTGACGGCGGCTATCACCGTCGAACGTTTGGCACCGCGTGGAGAGCGCGTGGCGCGCGTGACCGGCGTGGGTGTCGTCGGGGCGGGGTTGGTGCTGATCGTGCGAGCAGTAGGGCTTGGATGACTGGTGAAGCAGCAGCGAAAGCCCATTGCTATCGCGGGATCAGGAAGGTTATCCGTCGTCGGATCAATGCATGCCCACATGCAGCGAACAACGGAATGTGACCCACAAGTAGCACGGGACGCTGCTAGCAACAGCGCGCGCCCGTGATTCGAACATGACCGTCTGGTTGTTGCAGCCACGGTCACGTTCAATCGAAATCGAACACGTCGAAGATCGAGCGCTTCTTTTTGTGCCCGCGATAATCCGGTCGGCGATCGTCGTACGTGCGGTGGTTTTCGTATGCATGATCTCGATCGCGGTGGCCGTCCCGGGGGCTCTCCCGGTGACTCTCCCGGCTTACGCGTGCCGACGCGGAAGCATCGGGGTTCCCATCGTCAAGTGCGATCAGCTTGTCGAGTTCGCCACGATCGAGCCATATGCCCCGGCACACCGGGCAGTAGTCGATTTCGATCGAGCGTCGCTCGCTCATCAGCAAATCAGTGGTCTTGCAAACAGGGCATTTCATTTCGTTGCTCCTCAAGGGTACAAAAAGACATCGAACGCTCGACATAACGAGCTTCCCGACTCCGAAAAAACGATCCGACGTTACTTCGTTCAAGGATGTCAAACGCTCTTTTCATGGGCGGACGTAATAGCGGCGTTCACTACTCCGCGTTAATCGGCCGCTTCGATTTCGCCCGGCGCGCGAGCATGTTCAATGCCTCGACGAAGGCGGAGAACGCCATGGCCGCGTAGATGTAAGCCTTCGGCACGTGCGAACCAAAACCCTCTGCGATAAGCGTCATACCTATCACGAGCAGGAAGCCGAGCGCCAGCATGACGACAGTCGGATTACGATCGATGAAGCGCGACAGCGGGCTCGCGGCGAACAGCATCACCATGACCGCTGCAATTACCGCGATGAACATGATCGGCAGGTGCTCCGTCATCCCGACCGCAGTGATGATGCTGTCGACCGAAAACACGATGTCGAGCACCAGGATCTGTCCGATCGCAGCCAATGCGGTCAACTGCACGGTTGTGTTCGCCTTGTCGCGGGCTTCTTCCGAATGAACGACATGGTGATGAATCTCACTCGTAGCCTTCCAGACGAGAAACAGGCCACCACCCAGCAGGATCAGGTCGCGCCACGAAAACGCGTGGCCGAACAGCGTCACGGCGGGTGCGGTCAGTTGCGCGATCCACGCGACGGTGCCGAGCAGGCCGAGCCGCAGCCCGAGCGCGAGCATGATGCCCATGCGCTGGGTGCGCGCGCGTTGTGCTTCCGGCAGCTTGTTGCTGAGGATCGAGATGAAGATCAGGTTGTCGATGCCGAGCACGATTTCCATCACGACCAGCGTGAGAAGCGCAGCCCATGCGGCGGGGTCGGCAATGAGGATGAGTAGGGCGTCCATGGGGTCCGTAAGCGAAGGGTGACGGGTAACGTCGGTATGCCGTCATCATCGCCGTCTTCATGGTGCGGATAAATCAGTGATAATCTGAGCAACATATCGATTTTTTCGAAGTGTCTGCGCTATGCTCAACTACCGCCATCTCTACTATTTCTGGATCGTCGTGAAGGAGGGCGGCTTTGCGCGCGCGGCCGAGCGTCTCGACATGGCCGTTCAGACGATCAGCGCGCAGGTGCGCGAACTGGAAAAATCGATTGGGCGTCAGTTGCTGAAACCGGCAGGGCGCGGCGTCACGATGACCGAAGCCGGCGAGACGGCATTCAATCGCGCGGAGCAGATCTTTCAGATCGGCGAGGCGCTGCTCGACGAGATGCGCGAGGCAGGCGGCGAACGTGTTGCGCGGCTCGCCGTAGGTCTTTCCGACGGCATTTCAAAGCTCGCCGCGCACGCGCTGCTGGCGCCCGTGCTCGGCACGCCGTCGCTCAGGCTGCTATGTCATGAGGGCGAACCTGCGCAGCTGCTGTCGGAACTCGCGCTCCATCGGCTCGATCTCGTCCTTGCCTGCCAGCCCGCCCCGCATAACGCGGACCTGCGCGTGGTGAGTCAGCGGCTCGTGGGGGCGCCCGTCGATTGGTATGGCCCTGCGGAGATCGTCCGCAAATCGGCCCGTGCCGGCTTTCCGCAATGCCTGGCCGATCTGCCGGTACTCCTGCCCACCGGCCATGGCGCGTTGCGAGCGCGGCTCGACCGGTGGTTCGAAGCCGCAGGGATTCGCCCACGGATCGTCGGGGAGTTCGAAGACAGCGCGCTGATGGCGGTGTTCGCCGCACGGGGCCTCGGCGTGTTTCCGCTCGCGGAACTGGGCGCAGAAGACGCGGCGCTGCTGCGCAGACTGCGCTGGCTCGGGCGGGCGGAAGGCGTGGTCGACGAGATCCACGCCATCCGCTCGCGGCGCGGGCAACATCATGCGCTCGCATCTCAGGTGGTTGCCAGCGCACGTTCCTGATCGCGCGGCGGGGTGCCGTGCCGGCTTGCTGCCCGTGCAGGTGCAGCCCCCCACGCGTTGAACACGGCGGCGAGCAAGGCGATTTCGCCGTCCGCCAGATAGTCGTCCGCGATCGTGACGGCGATGCACAGGCGAATCACCTTGCGGCGCAACGCGGGGTCATCGATCTCGTCGATCAAGGCGGCGAGGAGGGCCGCGTCGAGGTGGCCGACCGGCGGCGCGAATGGCGTGTGCGCGATCGACTGATCCTCGCACAGCGCCTGGACGATCCGAGCGAATTGCGCGGGTGCGAGGCCGAGTTCGTCCGCGATATCCAGGCTTTCGAGTGCGCGCTCTTCCGCGCTGCTGACGTGGCCGTCGGAAGTGAGAGCCAGCGCGACGATGCGTGCGGCGGCTTGAGGACTGTTGCGCGGATAGGTTCGCATGTTGGGGCTCCTGGCGCGGACGTTGTCCGCAGTGATGGTGAGCCTCAGTTTGCGTTGGGGTGGGGATCGGGTAAATCTGTTAATTCGGGAGTGAAGGTTCGGAAAATCCGAAGTGTACGCGCCGCCTTGTGTGGCACCGTCCCGATTTAACCTTCCCCGTAAATGCCCACGGAGTGGGTAGGAGAACGGCAAGCATGGCGCTAGGTCGATGTGACATTGGCTTTGTAGAGATGCAGAGTTTTCCCCGACGTTTCGAGATTTCTTCTATTCCGCTCGCCAGCAGGAAAAGCCACGCTCTCGGGAAAAGGTTTTTCAACCCCGGGGTATCACGAGCGTGGTACTCCGATCTCGCAAAATCCAGACAGATTCTCTTTTGGGAAATCAAGTGAAGCGCGCAGCATGGTCTCTGGCGTATCTGACTACAGGGGTCCTCGCGTCCTGGTTATCGGTCCTGTTCACTAGCCGATTGGCAGGCCGATACGCCTGGCCGTTGATCCATCGCCGCTGGCATGGTTGCTGGGACTTTGAACATTGCAACGTTTCGTGGCTCGGCTATGCGGTAGCCTTCCTCTTTCTTTTCGGACCGGTTGCCGTTTGGGCCATCGTGGGACTTGCGCAAGCAAGAAAGATCACTGTGTCTCGCGTTGCTACTACCATGCCGATCTTACTCGTAGGAACTGCGTTGTTTTACGTGAGCTTTTATGCCGTCGTCTGGCAGTGACCTATGAATAGCCGTTCTGACGCAATACAAAACGCCCCATCGGATAAGATACAGCTCGCCGCAATTTTCCAAATAGAAGGAGTGTTTTCAGTGATTCAACCGAGCAACGTGTTCAAGGACAACCTCGCCCAACTGCCTGCCATTGACGGTATCGAACGCATCGATCTGGTCGACGGCAAAGGCGCCGTGGTGGCAAGCATTGAGAACAAGCCGGGCAAGCAGGGTTCGCTGGCCGTGTACCACTATCTAAAGCAGGCATTCGGCACGCTGGACGCCCAGGCAGCCGAACACGGTCTGCTGGTGTTCGCCGAGCACACGGCCGACGCCCGCAACCGCCCGGGTGCGCACCCGAACGTCGACCATTTGCTCGCGATTGTGGCCGGTGGGGAAGCGTTGCGCATCGACATCGTCGCAGCGAGCTAAGCGCGAAGAAGGTCGACGAACGCCCTGAGCAGAGCCGGCATATGAGTCCGGCTCGGGTAGTACAAAACCGATCGCACGCGCAAATTCGGCCCATACTTGCGGTCAAGCGCCCTGCTTGCGGCGCAACTAGCGAGGAACATGATGAAGCAACTTCAACTGGGTGAGACGGGTCCGCAAAGCTCTGCCATCGGTCTCGGCTGCATGGGAATGTCGGGCATGTACGGGCCTTCCGACCGCGCTGAAAGCATCGCCACGATCCACGCCGCGCTCGAAGCCGGCATCACGCTGCTCGATACAGGCGATTTCTACGGCTCGGGCCACAACGAAATTCTGATCGGCGAGGCCCTGAAAAGCGCGCCGCCGTCACGCCGCGACGCGGCGATCATCAGCGTGAAATTCGGGGCCATGCGAGATCCCGCAGGTGGCTGGTCGCTTTACGACGCACGTCCCGCGGCGGTCAAAAATTTTCTCGCTTACTCGCTGCAGCGCCTCGGCGTCGAACATATCGACATCTACCGTCCTGCGCGGCTCGATCCCAATGTGCCGATCGAGGACACGGTCGGCGCGATCGCCGACATGATCAAAGCCGGTTATGTGCGGCACGTCGGTTTGTCCGAGGTAGGGGCGACGACCATCCGCCGCGCGGCAGCGGTGCACCCGGTGAGCGACCTGCAGATCGAGTACTCGCTGATTTCACGCGGCATCGAAGACGAGATACTGCCGGCGTGCCGTGAGCTCGGCATTGGCGTCACGGCGTATGGCGTGTTATCCCGCGGCTTGATCAGCGGCCACTGGAGCAAGGTCGCCGCGGGCAAAGGCGATTTTCGCGCCATGAGTCCACGCTTCCAGGGGGACAACATCGATCACAATCTCGCGCTCGTGGAAGCGTTGCGCAAGGTGGCCGATGCAAAAGGTGTCTCGGTTGCGCAGATCGCGATTGCGTGGGTTGCCGCCCAGGGCAGCGATATCGTGCCGCTCGTCGGCGCGCGCCGGCGCGATCGTCTTGCCGAAGCGCTCGGTGCGGTTGACGTGACGCTCACGGCGGACGATCTGGCTGAGATCGCGCGGGCTGTGCCGATCGGGGCTGCTGCGGGCGATCGTTACGCGGCGGCGCAGATGGCGCATCTCGACAGTGAGAAGGGCAGTCACGGACACGCTGCCTGATGCGTTGACGGGTCATGCAAACTGGGTGAGCCACGCACCTATTGGTAAAACCCGGGGAAACGCTCGAACTGCCGTTTCGCGTCAGCCGGGTCGACGCCCTCTTTCAGTACGGCGCTGGAAAAGCCCGTTCTTTCCATCTGCACGAGCTGGTCTATCAGGACGTCGCCTGTCGCGCGTAAGTCGCCCTTGAATCCAAGTCTGCGACGCAGGAGATAGGCCTGGCTGTACGCGCGCCCGTCGGTGAAATGCGGAAAGTGCAGGTCGATGCGCTCGATGCTTCCAAGTTGATCGCCGAGTGTCGCCGGGTCGGCGTCGTTGGCGAGCTGAACGGGATTCGCGGCATCGTCAGCGAGATGCTCTGACGCCGTCAAAATTGTCAGGTGGGTGCTGTTTTTCACAACGGGACCTCTGCTTTGCAGCGGGCGTCGTTGGCTGCGGCCTTGAATGGTTCCAGTCCGACGCGCCTTAGCGTTTGAATAAAAGTTTCCCGCGTTCCGCCGGTGCTGCGCAGATCGCGGTAAGTCGAAAGAATCGCCTCGACGACGTCAGGAATCTCGGCTGCGGAGAACGATGGCCCGATCACCTTGCCCGGTTGCGCAGCGCCACTCGCCTGTTTGCCGTCCGCTCCGCCGAGCGTGACCTGGTACCACTCCTGACCGTCCTTGTCGACGCCGAGAATGCCAATGTGACCGCTATGGTGATGGCCGCACGAGTTGATGCAGCCGCTGATGTGCAAATCGACTTCGCCGATGTCGTCGAGTTCGTCCAGATCCTGGTAGCGTTCGGCAATGGCTTGCGCAATGGGAATCGAGCGTGCGTTGGCAAGCGCGCAAAAATCGCCACCCGGGCACGCAATCATGTCGGTGAGCAGATGGACGTTTGCACTTGCCAGGTCCGCGTCGCAAGCCGACTTCCAAAGCAGGAACAGATCGTCGGCATGAACCCATGGCAACACGACGTTCTGCGTGTGCGTTACGCGCGCTTCTCCGGCGGAAAACCGCTCGGCCAGCTCGGCGACGGTATCGAGCTGATCCGCCGATGCATCGCCGGGTGCCTGCATCAGGCGCTTGAACGACAGTGTGACGACGCGCAGCGCCGGGTCCTTGTGCGGCGCCACGTTGCGCTGTAGCCAACGGCCAAAGCGAGGATGGAGTTCCGCTTGTACACGTAGGTCTGAGCGCGCGCTCCTGTCGCGTTCGCGGGTTCTGCTCTTCAGGGCCGGCGGCATGAACGACGCACTCACACGGTCGAACTCGGTTTGAGGGATGGTGTGTGGGCCGCCGTCGAGTTCGACTATCTGGCGGAATTCGTCGTCCACCTCGTCGATATATCGTTGACCCTCGGCCTTGACCAGAATCTTGATACGCGCCTTGTACTTGTTGTCGCGTCGGCCGTAGCGGTTATAGACCCGCACTACCGCTTCAATGTAGTTCATGATCTGCTGCCATGGCAGAAAGTCGCGCAGCACCGTGCCGACCATCGGCGTGCGACCCATCCCTCCGCCGACTGTTACCCGGAAGCCAAGCTCGCCTGCATCATTTTTCAGGAGCCGCAGACCGACGTCATGCCAGTCTGTCGCGGCCCGGTCTTCGCTCGCGCCAGTGATCGCAATCTTGAACTTGCGCGGCAGAAACGCGAACTCGGGATGAAGCGTGGTCCATTGGCGCATGATTTCGGCGTACGGCCGCGGGTCGGCGATCTCGTCCGGGGCAACGCCCGCGCGTTCGTCGCAGGAAATGTTGCGAATGCAGTTGCCGCTGGTCTGAATGCCGTGCATGTCGACGCTCGCGAGCAGGTCCATCACATCCGCTGCTTTCGAGAGGGGAATCCAGTTGAACTGCACATTGGTACGCGTGGTGAAGTGCGCGTAGTGAGTCGGCAGGTGCAAGGTGCCGAGCCGCCGCTGTGCCTCGGACGCAAGCCTGTAGACCTCGGCATCGGGCTCATCGTACTCGCGGGCGATTCGGGCGAGCATGCGCAACTGCGCGCTCGACAGCTCGCCGTACGGGACGGCGACACGCAGCATGGGCGCGTGTCGTTGCACATACCATCCGTTTTGCAGACGCAGTGGGCGAAAGTCGTCCTCGCTGAGTCTGCCGGACTGCCAGCGCTCGAGCTGGTCGCGAAACTGCGCCGCGCGGCTGCGCACGAATGATTTATCAAACTCGGTGTATTGGTACATGGTCCGGTGCGTCTGCGGCTACATAAGACGTAGCTTGTCTGGGCGTCGGTTTGGGGCGAGATCCAACGGTCGTTGATTGCGACGATAGAGGCAACGGCGATCGGCGAAAAGTAGCAGATGCCGTAAAAAATGCGCTAGCAGATGACGGGCGGGGCCGCAGGGGAGCAACCGGGTGGACGTGCAAGGGCAAACTGCTGCGGCGGAATTGTTTGCAACTGCTGCTTTTTTGCCTGGGCCACCCGACTCAAACTACGCGTGAGATAAAACAATCCTGCCATGAGAGGTGATGCCATGAACCTGTTGAAGATGACGCGAATCGTGCTGTGGAGTTTTTTCGGCATCCGCCGTGGCGCCTCACATCAAGCCGATATGGCGGGCGTCAAGCTGCCGCTGTTGCCGGTCGTCGCAGTGGTGCTCGCCGGTGGTTTCGGCGCGACGCTGTTCGCGCTCGCGAAGCTTGCGATCAACGTCGCGCATTGACCGGTGCCGCCGATCGGCTGGTAAGCACGAACACGAACGCGCCGGAAGTGTGAAGGGGTGATGCGCGCCTCATTCACCCACGCGTTCGAGCAGCGAGCCCAGCGTTTTGATCGCGTTCTCGATCTTGTCGCTCCACGGATGGCCAAAATTCAATCGAACGTGGTCCCGGAACGCGTGCCGCGCGGAGAAAACGGGTCCCGGCGCGATGCTGATACCGTGCTCAATCGCGAGACGGTGCAATTGCATGGCATCGACCTGCGGCGGGAGCTGAACCCACAAAAAATAGCCGCCTGATGGCCGCGTCCAGTGCGAATCGTCCGGCATCCAGCGGTGCAACGCAGTATCCATTGCGGCCAGTTGGGTACGGAACGCACCGCGCAGTTTCCGTAGATGCTTGTCGTACCCGCCGTGCTGAAGATAGTCCGCGATGCCCGCCTGGGCCGGAATGCTGGCCGATAGCGTGGTCATCAACTTCAGACGCTGCACCTTGTCGGCGAAGCGGCCCGCCGCTACCCATCCAATGCGGTATCCCGGTGCAAGCGTCTTTGAAAACGAACTGCAATGCATCACGAGGCCTTGCTTGTCATAGGCCATGGCGGGTAGCGGGTACGTCGGTGCATGGTGCAGTTCGCCGTAGACATCGTCCTCGATGAGCGGCACCTCGTGCTGGGCAAGAAGGTCGACCAGTGCTTTCTTCTTTTCCAGCGACATGGCCGCGCCAGTCGGATTCTGGAAGTTGGTCATGAACCAGCATGCCCGAATGGGATGTTTGTCGAGGGCCTCCGAGAGCGCCTGCAAATCGATGCCCTCAATCGGGTCGACGGGAATCTCTACCGCCCGCAAGTCGAGGCGCTCAATGGCCTGCAGTGCGGCATAGAATCCGGGCGACTCCACCGCCACGACGTCTCCCGGTCGCGTCACCGCCATCAGGCAAAGATTGAGTGCTTCCAGCGCGCCATTCGTGACGACGATTTCTTCCATTGGCTGGGCAATTCCCATTGCCATGTACCGCAACGAAATCTGGCGGCGCAGTGGCTCATTGCCCGGCGGCAGGTCGACCACGGTGCTCCAGGGACTGATTAACCGGCTTGCGTGCCCGAGCGATTTCGCGAGACGTTGAAGCGGGAAAAGCTGCGGCGACGGAAACGCCGAGCCCAGGGGAACGATATCGGGATGCTTGGCCGCTTCAAGAACCGAGAAGACGAGGTCGGTGATTTCGACCTTGGCCGACTCCAGGGCTGGTAAGGGGCGCGCCGTTTTAGGTTGTTCGAGCGCCGCGCCCGGCGCGACGTAATAGCCCGAGCGCTCACGTGCTCGAATCAATCCCCACTCTTCGAGAAGATAGTAGGCTCGAAACACGGTGGACTGGCTGACGCCGTGCTGCGTGGTGAGCTGTCTCAGCGAGGGCATGCGCGAGCCGGCAGGGCGGCTGCCCGTACGGATTTCGTTGGCCATGGTGTTGGCCAGCAATTCGAAGCGTTTCATTGAACGGCCGTGGTTCGCCTGCATTCATTCCGTGAATGTGGGTGGCCGGTCTGGTTCGATACCGCGCCATCAAGCAGGCGATGTTGCCTTGAATGCGGACGTTGGGCAAGTTGTCATGAATTGCGGTAGGCGTGTGGTTTGCGGGTCCGAGTCGGTCGGCGTAGTACTTCAACCGGTCGCCCGGACCGGCTGCTCGCTTACGGAACGGGCGGGAAGTGCCGCTTGCCGGTGTGAACCCGCAAGCGCCGGAAGCGCTCTTTCTTATGTTCTTCGTCGAAGTGGGCAAGAGACGGTTTGACCAGATCGCTGCGCGACACAATACCGACCAGCTGCAACGTTTCGGCGTCCGCGACCACGGGCAACCGTTCGAGACCGTGCACCGCGAGGCGCGTTGCGACGAGCCGGCAGGTTTCACTGGGCAATGCAAAAGCGGGGGAGCGGTGGCGCAATACGTCGGCGAGGCGCGAGTCGAGCGCATGCCCGGTCTCGTCATCGCGAACTCTTTCCAGTACCGTGCGATCGACGACGCCTGCCAGCACGCCCCGACGCACGACCGGATAGGCGCGATGTGTCTGCGTCGTACCGAAGTACGTTTCCAGCGCTTCGCCCACCGATAGATCGCCATCGATCGTCTCGACGGTACGCGACATCACCTCGTCGACGTGGTGGCGCTCAAGCGGATCGACGCCATATTCCCGGTAGATGTGATAACCGCGCCGGGCAATTTTCTCGGTCATGATGGAGCGCCTCATGACGACCGTGGCAAACCCGTGCGCGACCAGCGTCGCGGCGAGCAGCGGCAGCAAGGCGTTACTGTCGTGCGTGAGGCCGAAGGCAAACACGATGGCGGTCAGCGGCGCGCCCAGCGTGGCGCCGAGCGTGGCCGCCATGCAGACGAGCGGCCACAGGGCGGGCTCGCCACCCGGCAGCACGTGGCTGAACACGACGCCGAGCCCCGCACCCAGCATGAGCAACGGAGCAAGGACGCCGCCCGAGGTGCCCGAGCCCAGCGCCACGACCCAGATGAGCGCCTTCACGACCAGGATCGCCAGCGCGATCTGGATGGCAATGTGCTGATGCAACAGGTCGCCGATCACGTCGTAGCCGACGCCCAGCGCGCGCGGTTCAAAAAAACCGCCGATGCCGACGACGAGGCCGCCGAGCGCGGGCCACCACATCCAGTGGATGGGCAGCTTGCCGAACAGGTCTTCGGTCTTGTAGAGCGCGGCCGACAGACCCGACGCGAGCGCGCCGGACATCAACCCTGCGATAACGCAGGACACCAGCGACATGGCGCCAGGCGGCGCGGTCTCCAGCGGAAACAGCGGCCCGGTGCCGAAGAATGCCGCGCGCGCAAAGCCCGCGACCGCGCATGCAAGGGCGACCGGCAGAAAACTGCGCGGACGCCATTCGAACAGCAGCAGTTCGACCGCGAGCAAGACGGCCGCCACCGGCGTGCCGAACACAGCAGTCATCCCCGCCGCCGCGCCGGCAACCAGCAGCGTCTTGCGTTCCGCGGAGGTGACCTTCACGCATTGCGCGATCAACGAGCCCAGCGCGCCACCCGTCATGATGATCGGGCCTTCCGCGCCGAACGGCCCGCCACTGCCGATCACAATGCCGGACGACAGCGGCTTGAGAATCGCCACTTTCGGCGACATGCGGCTCTTGCCGAACAGGATGGCTTCGATCGCTTCAGGAATGCCGTGCCCGCGGATCTTCTCCGAGCCGTAACGGGCCATGAAACCGACGATGAGTCCGCCGATCACAGGGATGATGACCACCCAGATACCCAGCGTGTTGACGGCCGGCGAGCGGTCCGCAAACGAGAATTGCTGGAAGAAAAACAGATTGGTGAACAGATGAATCAGGCTCAGCAGCACGAACGCCGCGAGCGTGCTGAGGGCGCCGATCCCCGCAGCGAGTGCGGAAATGCCGGGAAGCCGCGCGTTGGTGGAAAAGTCGCGCTTATGGGTATCGAGACTCATGGTGACTCAATAATCGATCTGAGGGACGTTAAAGGCACCTTTGAGGGACTTCAGTTCGGCACGGTGCATCTGGGCGAGACGGGCAAGCACCTGCTCGCCTGCTTTCAACAGATGAACCTCGACCTGGCGGCGGTCGGTCTCGCTGACCTGTCTGCGGACCAGATCGAGCGCCTCACAGCGGGACACGAGCGCGACCACGCCGTGATGCTGCGCCTGGAGCCGTTCCGCCAGCTCGCCGACGGTTGCCCAGTCGCGCTCCGGATAACCTTTAATGTGCAGAAGCAACAGATACTGCAACGGCGTAATGCCTTCGCCCTGGGCGGCCTGTTCGGAAAAACGCTCGAAGCGCCGCATCTGATAGCGAAACTCGGACAGTTGCTCGAAGTCCGCCTTGGTCAGGTTGCGAGCGAGGGTTTTCATCGGCGTTCCGTGCAGAATAGGTGAAGCGAAAATTATATCATGACGTGATATTTATGCCCGTGTTCGAACCTTGGCGCGCATGACACGGGTTATGCCGCGCGTTGTTGTTGCTGAGCGTAAGCCTGGCGATACAGACCGGCGATGAGGTCGGCCTGCGTGATCATTCCAGCCAGCCGCCGCTTCGAGTCCAGAACCGGGATGTGGTGGTGCCCGTAGTTCGCAAACACTGGCACCAACTCGACGATCGGCGTGGTCAGGTCGACGGTATGAACGTCGACGTTCATCAGCGCGCCGACCAGCGGCGCCGGCGTGATACTGCGCCGCACCCAGCGTTGCAGGGGAGACGACAGACCGGCCCCTCTGCTGAACGCGCGTTTGTCGACCAGGTCGGCGCGGGTCATGATGCCGATAACGTGCTGCTTCTCGTCGGTGACCGGCAGTGCCTTGAGGTGGCGCTGTTTCAGCAGACTCCATGCGGCGGAAGCTCTGGTGACGGCCGACACGGCGACGAGGGAGCGCGACATGATGTCCGCACAGGTCAGTTCGTTGAACGTACGGGCGTAGGCCTGCAACTGAACATCGCGCAGCAGGGATTCCAGATCGTCCGTGTCGATATCGAGCAATTCACCGCGCCGGTTCAGCACCGCCTCGAGGTCCGAGCGGGTGAAACCTTCGTTCGACACCGCCGCCGCCGATGCCGCCGTGCCTTTCCCCGAGTTCTGCGCGACATGCGGGTATCGGTGCCCGGTAGCAGCGTGATAGGTGATGGCTGCGCACAACAGCATCAGTGACTGGATCGCTATCGGTTCGGCCACAAAGCGGTAGCCCAGAGCGTGTACTGCCGGACCGCCAAGGACAGCAGTCAAGGCCACCGCGCCCGACGGCGGGTGAACGCACCGCAGCGCAAACATCGCACAGATCGCCAGCGCGACGGCCAAAGCGGCGGCGCCCACCGGATCGGCGATCCAGCTTGCACAGGCAACGCCGACCGTAGCGGAGACGAGATTGCCGCCGATGATGGACCACGGTTGCGCAAGCGGACTGGCAGGAACCGCGAACAGCAGCACGGCCGAAGCACCCATAGGCGCCACGAGAAGCGGAATGTTCGCCGCCGGTCCGAGAAGGACGTGCATGGTCCCGCCGGTGAACGCGATCCCCAGCAATGCACCGAGACACGATCTGAAGCGTTCCGGCCACCGGACGGCAATGGGATGAGGGGCAAAGCTGGAAAACCAGCGGATGAGGGCGTCTCGGGACAAGGTTGGAATAGGAAGGTGAGGGGCGGTATCGCATGGAACGAGGCCACACCTTACGGCCAAATCCTCGCTAAGCGAAAGAACGCATCGTCATGATTATATTTCATTGTGATATAAAATGCGGACGCCGCTTCTCGTGACGGTCCTTGCGTCACGGTGCGAAATCGCGCGCTCACGCGCGCGCAGACGCTTCCAGTTCAGCAAGACGCTTGCGCAGCAAGCGATCTTCCTGGAAGCGGCTGGTTTCGTCGCGGATGACGGCGACGATGCCTGTGAGCTCGTTTTGCGGCGAATGGAGCAATGCAACCGTAAAGGCAATCGATAGTGGCCGGCCGTCCTTATGCGCGGCGGGGACACGCAGCACGTCGTTGCCATAGCGGGTTTCGCCCGTTGCCATGGTCTTGTGATAGCCGTCCCAATGGCGGCCGCGCAAACGTTCCGGAATGATCAGATCCAGTGACTTCCCCAGCGCCTCGCTTTGCGTGAAGCCGAACATGCGTTCAGCGGCAGGGTTCCACAACGTGATGCTGCCGCTGGCATCGGAGATGATGATCGCGTCGCCGATTGCGTTGACGAGTTGCTCGAAGTCGATGGCTGTAGACATGGCGCTCCCCCGAATGTAAAACGCAAATCCCTGAATAGAATACGGCGTCCACGCGGGACGCCGTATCCGCAGGCCCAGGCATTCCCATGGACCTGCGGCGGAACACCATTAAACCGCTTTGATTTCGTGCAGGTTGAAGATGTCCTGCTTGCTATAGCCGAGACTCGCCAGCACCTCGTCCGTATGCTCACCGAGCAGCGGCGACGCGGTGACCTCCGGCTTCATGTCCGAGAACTTGATCGGACTACCGACCGTCAGATATGTGCCGCGCTTCTTGTGCGGCACTTCGACGATCGTGCCGCTCGCGCGCAGCGAAGGATCGTTGGCCAGTTCCTTCATCGTCAGCACCGGTGCGCACGGAATGTCGAACTTGCGCAAGATGTCGACCGCTTCGAATTTGGTCTTGTCGGCGAGCCAGCCTTCGATCGTGCCGAAGATCTCGAAGATATGCGGTTGACGCGCTTCCGCGGTTTTGTAGGCCGGGTCGTCAATCCACTCGGGTTTGCCGAGCGCCTTGCAGATCGGCTCCCATGCATGGCCCTGAATCGTGAAGTAGATGTACGCGTTCGGATCCGTCTCCCAGCCCTTGCACTTGAGCACCCAGCCCGGCTGACCGCCGCCGCCCGCATTGCCGCCGCGCGGTACTACATCGCTGAATTCGCCGTGCGGATACTGCGGATATTCCTCGAGATAGCCCACGCGCTCAAGCCGCTGCTGATCGCGCAGCTTCACGCGGCACAGATTCAGTACGCTGTCCTGCATCGACACGGCGACCTTCTGGCCTTTGCCCGTTTTGTCGCGCCCTATCAGCGCGGTCAGAATGCCGATGGCCAGATGCATGCCGGTGTTGCTATCGCCGAGCGCCGCGGCGCTGATGGTCGGCGGACCGTCCCAGAAGCCCGTGGTGGAGGCCGCGCCGCCGGCGCATTGCGCGACGTTTTCATAGACCTTCAGGTCGTCGTAGTGATGGCCGTCGCTGAAGCCCTTCACCGAGGCGACGATCATCTTCGGATTGAGTTCGTTGAGACGTTCCCATGAAAAGCCCATCCGGTCCAGGGCGCCCGGGCCGAAATTCTCGACTAGAACATCGGATTCGCGAATCAGCTTTTCGAGAACTTCCTTGCCTTCGGGCTTTTTCGTGTCCAGCGTCAGCGACTTCTTGTTGCTGTTGAGCATCGTGAAGTACAGCGCGTCGGCGTCGGGAATGTCGCGCAACTGGTTGCGCGTGACATCGCCTGAACCCGGCCGTTCAACCTTGATCACGTCGGCGCCGAACCACGCCAGCAACTGGGTGCACGCGGGACCGGCCTGAACGTGGGTGAAGTCGATGATCTTGATACCTTCGAGCGGTTTGGTCATTTTGTATCTCCGTGGTTGCTGTGGATTACTTTTTCATTGCCGCGCTTTGCGGATTCAGATTGGTCAGGCGGCCGCTTTCGGTACCGGCCGCTTCATCGATGACGGCATTGATCAAGGTCGGCTTGCCCGATGCGATGGCTTCCAGCAGCGCCTTCGTCAGCTCTTCCGGGGTGGTGGCGTGGTGGCCGACGCCGCCGAATGCCTCGATCATCTTGTCGTAGCGCGCGCCCTTCACGAACACGGTCGGTGCAACGTCCTTGCCGCCCGTCGGGTTCACATCGGTGCCGCGATACACGCCGTTGTTGTTGAACACGATCGTGCAAACCGGCAACTCGTAACGGCAGATGGTTTCGAGTTCCATGCCGCTGAAGCCGAACGCGCTGTCACCCTCGATCGCGACGACCGGTTTGCCGCTCGTCACCGCCGCGCCGATCGCGAAGCCCATGCCGATGCCCATGATTCCCCACGTGCCGGAATCGAAGCGTTTGCGCGGCTCGTACATGTCGATGATGCTGCGCGCGTAGTCGAGCGTGTTCGCGCCTTCGTTGACGACGTTGATGTCCGGGCGCGTCTTCAGTACATCGCGAATCGCACGCAATGCGCTGTGGAAGTTCATCGGCGACGGGTTCTTGTCGAGCGTGGCGGCCATCTTCTCGAGGTTCTTGCTCTTGCGCTCGGCGATCGCGCCGGTCCATTCGGTGTTCGGTTTCGCGAAGCCCGCATCGAGACCGGCACGCAGTGCCGCCACGCACGAGCCGATATCGCCGATCACCGGCGCCGCGATCGCGACGTTGCTGTCGATCTCGGTCGGTGAAATATCGACCTGCACGAAGCGCTTGGGCGCCGCGCCCCACGTTTTGCCTTTGCCGTGCGAGAGCAGCCAGTTCAACCGTGCGCCGATCAGCACGACAACATCGGCTTCCTGCAGCACGAACGAGCGTGCCGCCGACGCCGATTGCGCGTGCGTGTCGGGCAACAGGCCCTTGGCCATCGACATCGGCAGATACGGAATGCCGCTTTGTTCGACGAACGCGCGAATCTCGGCGTCAGCCTGCGCATACGCCGCGCCCTTGCCGAGCAAGATCAGCGGACGCTTGGCGCTCTTCAGCACGTCGATTGCACGCTTGACCGATTCCGGCGCCGGCAGCTGACGCGGCGCGGCGTCGACCACTTTGATCAGCGACTGCTGCGCCTTCACGGCATCCAGTGTTTGTGCGAGCAGCTTGGCCGGCAAGTCCAGATACACGCCACCCGGACGACCCGACACCGCGGCACGAATCGCACGCGCCACGCCGATGCCGATGTCTTCCGCATGCAGCACGCGATACGCAGCCTTCGCATACGGCTTGGCCGCATTCAGCTGATCCATTTCTTCGTAATCGCCCTGCTGCAGATCGACGATCTCGCGCTCGCTCGAGCCGCTGATCAGGATCATCGGGAAGCAGTTGGTGGTCGCGTTGGCGAGCGCGGTCAAGCCGTTCAGAAAGCCGGGCGCCGACACCGTCAGGCAGATACCTGGCTTCTGCGTCATGAAGCCGGCGATAGCCGCTGCGTTGCCCGCATGCTGTTCATGACGAAAGCCGATGAAGCGCATCCCTTCTGCTTGTGCAAGGCGCGCCAGGTCCGTGATGGGAATCCCGACCAGTCCGAAGATGGTGTCGATGTCGTTTAGTTTCAGCGCATCGATGACGAGATGGAATCCGTCGGTCGTCTCGGTTGCCTGTTGCTTCAGCTTATTTTCTGTTGTGGGGCTGTCGGCTTCTGCCATGATGTCTCTCCTTGGTCGCGGGACGTTATGGGGTTTGTCGTGAGCGGTGCGCTCGCGTTGTCATTTATTCAGATGGGGTGCTGGACGACGGCTGCAGCCGCGCTTCGGCGAGGACCGCGCCGGCTGGGGCGCCCCCCGAGTTCTCGATCCAGCGCTTTCTCATGGGGGCGAGGATGAATTTAGCGGACACGGCGGCCGCGATCGACACCACCGCCGCCGAGATAAACACGGTGCTCCATCCGCCGTTCGCGGACAGCACCGATGCGATCGGCACCAGCATCGACGCCGTACCCTTCGCGGTATAGAGCGTCCCTGCGTTGGCCGCGGCGTATTTGCTGCCGAACGTGTCCGCGCAGGTCGCCGGGAAGATCGAGAAGATCTCGCCCCAGCACAGGAACACGGCGGCCGCGAAGAACATGAATGCGTACGGGTTGTGGCCGAACTGCATCAGCCCGAGCAGCGCGACGCCTTCGCCGAGGAAGATCATGAACATGGTGTTTTCGCGGCCGATGCGGTCCGACAGAAAGCCACACAACGGACGCGTGAAGCCGTTGCAGAGGTTGTCGATCGACAGCGTCATCGTGAGCAGCGGCAACGTGATGCCCAGCAGATTCACCGGCATCTTGGCAAAGCCGTATTCCTTCGCAATCGGTCCTAGCTGCGCGGTTGCAATGATGCCGCCGGCCGCGACGAACACGAACATCAGGTACAGCACCCAGAACAGCGGCGAACGGATCATCTCGCCGGGCGTGTAGTCGATCTTGCTTGAGACCACGCGTTTGGCCGCGACTGCGGTGGCGGGCGGCTTCGGCCGTACCAGCATGGTGGCGAGCAACAGAATGCAGACGCCCTGAAAAATGCCGAAGAACATGAACGTGTACTCGTAGCCCGAGCGCTGAATCATGTTGGCGATCGGAATCACGGTCACGGCCGCGCCGGCGCCGAAGCCCGCCGCGGTCAAACCGGCCGCGAGACCACGCTTGTCCGGAAACCATTTGAGCGCCGTGCCGACGCAGGTGCCATACACGCAACCCGCGCCGATACCGGCGATCACCGCCGCGATGTAGAGCTCGACGAGACTGCTCGCATGCGCGTTGATGACCCAGCCGAGCGCCGCGCACAGCGAACCGCCGATCACGACCGGACGCGGCCCGAACTTGTCGACGAGCCAGCCTTCAATGGGTACGAGCCAGGTTTCCGTGACGATGAAGACCGTGAACGCGGTCTGGATGGCCGCCTGGCCCCAATGGTGGGCGTTGTCCATCGGTACGACGAACAGCGTCCACGCATACTGCAGATTCGCGACCAGCCCCATGCACACGATGCCGATCGCCAGTTGCACCCAGCGGTTTTGCCTGAACGCTGTACTGCCTGTTCCGGGTACGGTGGAATGTCCCATGTCTTTCGTCTCCTGTAGATTCCGTCGTGCTCGAACGGCACGTTGGACATACGTGATCGAATCGCTTTATCGCCGGTTTTGTGTGGGCAATGAAGCACCATTGGTCGGCCAGCGGGACTTGCACTAACGAAAACCCTTACTCGTTGCTCGCGCAACGACCGGGTAAGAAGGTGCTTCGTGTGGAGCGCGTCTGAAGTGGATGCTGCGCGAGAACAGCGATAAGCGAAAGTTAAAACATTTTATGATTTCTATTCGGTATTCCTAATATATAGGGTTTGCCCTCTATAGCTAGATTAGCTCGCTGGGCACGCTGAGCGGTGTGTCAATTGAAAGTCTTCGAGGAGGTGGGCCCGGTGCCTGGGTTTTGGGCGCGCGGGCCAATGAACTGTGCTTCGTGCAGCCGGTAGTTGCGCAGGCCGGTTGCTTAGGCATTCCGATTCTGTCGCCGCGATAACGGGGACATCGATATATAAACAAAACACTATCGTTCTTCGAAAAAACTTTAACTATTGTTTATTCATGCGCGCTCCTATTCTTGGTCCATGTCATTTGCCTGAAGGAGACGACCATGACCACGTCCCAGTTCGATGCTTACAACACTACCCATGACGCGGAGATAGAAGCGCAACTGTGCGCCTACAACTGCGCGTTCGATGAACTCGGCCTGCGCTTCCGTTGGGACGCGCGCACGCTGGCGCAGCTAGCCGCGATCGACGGTGAGGAGGCGCGGATTGCCGCCTACATCGAAGCGCACCACGCGCATTTGCTGAAAGCCTATAGCGTCGGCTTTCTGAGCCGGGTCATTCTCGAGAGGAAAAACGCCCGCTATCCTGCGTGCTTGCCGACGCGCGTCGACAACGCGCGGCATCCGAGCCACGCCGACCACCTGGCGCATCAGTCCCAGATGAGCAGCCGGCGCGAGCGCGTCTCGTACGAGGCCGAGCTGCCGGCGCTGGCGGGTGTCTAGACGCGGCCGCCGCCTGGCCGATCTGCAAGCGATCAGGCGGAAAAGTCAGTCGATACGGACAATGCCCGCCAGGTTTCGGTTTCCTGCGTGACATAGGCATTCTTTTCGGCGATGGCCTTCAGCGTATCGGTGCCAAGCGGCAGCCGCAGCGGAGGTGCCTGTGCGTCGACCAGTTCGACCATGGCGGCCGAGCAGACCAGGCAACTGGCTGCCTCGGTCAATGAGGTCCGCGCTCAATCTCCGTCAGCCCGATCCCACGGCGGCACGCTGCCGAACGCATCGGCCAGAAAATCGACCATCGCACGTATCTTGGCGCTCAGGTGCCGACGGCTCGGATATAACGCGAGTACATCGATGTCAGGCAAGCGATACGCAGGCAATACCTGAACGAGCTTGCCGGCACGCAGGTCGTTGCCGACCAGAAACGTGGGTTGCCAGATCACGCCTTGTCCGGCGAGTGCCGCTGCGCGTGCCGTATCGCCATTGTTGGTATGCATGTGGCAGTTCACCTTCACGGCGTGAGACTTGCCCTCACCGTCGGCCAGTTGCCACTCGTCGCCGGTGGCCGCATACGAGTAGCCGATGCATTGATGCTCGATCAAGTCAGCCGGCGCCGCCGGATATCCGCAGCGCGCCAGGTAAGCTGGCGACGCACACAGGATATTTCTCGATGTCGCCAGCTTGCGGGCTGCGTGGCTAGTCGAACCGGCGCGTGAGATGCGAATGGCGAGGTCGTAGCCTTCATCGACGATATCGACGACGCGATCAATCAGCGCAACGTCGAGTTCCACTTCGGGATGCTTCCGCATGAACGCGGGCCATAGCGGCGCCAGGTGCAGAATCCCGAAGCTAACCGGCGCATTGATGCGCAACCGGCCGCGCGGTTCGACCGACGCGGATGACACGAGCCCCTCCGTCTCGGCGACGTCGTCGAGAATGGATTTACAGCGGGCGTAGAAGGTCTCGCCACCCTCGGTGAGAGAAAGCATCCGTGAGGTGCGATTCAGCAGACGTGTGCCGAGATGCGCTTCCAACTCGTTCACGTAGCGGGTGACGTTGGCGGGCGACGTTTCGAGCGCATCGGCTGCGCGTGTGAAGCTGCCGCGGCTCACCACGGTCACGAAGACTTCAAAAGCACGCAGCCGATCCATGTCTTTCTCCGATCATTCACAAATGCTGAATGGTATACCCATGTTTTATGCCTTCCTGCGCCTACCGCTGAAGCCTATATTGCGTCTCACGGACCAGGGCATGGGGCACTGGCCAGCAAACTGCAGCAGGAGATTGAACATGCAACGCTTAAACGGAAAAGTCGCCATCGTGACCGGCGCCAGCGCGGGAATTGGCCGTGCCACCGCGAAACTGTTCGCCGCGGAAGGCGCAAAAGTGGTGATCGCGGCGCGCCGCGCAGCCGAGCTTGAAACGCTCGCTGCCGAGATCGTCAGTGAAGGCGGCGAGGCCGCGTTTCTGGCGGGCGACGTGCAGTCGGAGGACTATGCGAAAGCGCTGGTCGACCTTGCCGTCAGCCGCTTCGGCCGGCTTGACATTGCTTATAACAATGCCGGTACCTTGGGCGAAATGGGCCCGACCACGGGCGTGTCGGAGGCAGGTTGGTCCGCTGCATTGGCGACCAATCTGACGAGCGCCTTTTTGGGTGCGAAGCACCAGATCCCCGAAATGCTGAAGCAAGGTGGAGGATCGATCATCTTCACGTCGACGTTCGTCGGCTACTCGTTCGCTTTTCCGGGCACCGCGGCCTACGCCGCGAGCAAGGCCGGTTTGATTGGTTTGACGCAGGCGCTCGCCGCGGAGTATGGGCCGCAAGGTGTGCGCGTCAACGCCATTCTGCCCGGCGCCGTGGACACCCCGATGTATCGCGACATGAACGACACCGCCGAATCGCAAGCCTTCGTGACTGGATTGCATGCGCTCAAGCGGGTTGCGCGGCCTGAAGAACTCGCCCGCTCGGTGCTTTATCTCGCGTCCGATGACTCGTCTTTCGTGACCGGTACCGCGTCGCTGGTTGATGGCGGCGCATCGATTACGCGTACGTAACGCCTGGCGGCGTCCAACGTAGAGACACTTTGCTTTGAAGAAATCGTCGACGCCAGCCGGTTGCGCCGGGGTCGACGCTCAAATCCATCGCGCCACGAATCACGGGTTTTCCGCCAGCAGGGCCTTGATCTTCGCCTCGGTCTGTTCGTAGTCGCCTTCGCCGAAGTGCGTGTAGACCACGTGCCCTTTCTTGTCGACCAGATAAAACGCCGGCCAATACTTGTTGCCGTAGGCGTTCCACGTTGCATAGCGGTTGTCCTGCGCGACCGGGAAAGTTATGTCGAAGCGCTTGATCGCCTTCCTGACGTTGTCCGTGTCGCGCTCGAACGGATACTCGGGCGTATGGACGCCAACCACGACCAGGCCCTGGTCCTTATATTTCTGATTCCAGGTCTTTACATAGGGCAGCACGTGGATGCAGTTGATACACGTATAGGTCCAGAAATCGACCAGCACAACCTTGCCGCGCAATTGCTGGAGGGTCAGCGGATCGCTATTGAGCCATTTATCGATGCCGGTGAATTCCGGCGCGGTCGTGCCGTTGTTGATCACGTTTGCGGTGGGCGTCGAGGCCGCGCTGGCCGCGGGACTTGCAACGAGCGTTGCGATGGCGGCGGCGCCGGCTGCCACGGTTGCGGCGAACAGGGCGACGGCCGTGGTGGTTTTGAGTCGGGAGAGCATGTCAGCGTCCTTTGAAAAAAGGGAAGAGCCCGATGCGTCATGCGGGGCATTCCCGTGGTGGGCATGACTGCATTTAAATGCCCGTTCGTATCTGGCTTGTGTCGCCGAGGCGGCTCCGGTGCAATGTTTTGTGTCGGAGGAGCACACGGATACATTGGGATACAAAGCGCCGCAAGGACTGGGCTATAAAGCAGCCATGCCTACTCCGGAGCGCCACATGAGTACCGAACTGCTGCAAGGATCCTGCCACTGCGGGACCGTGAAATTTGAAGTCCGCACCGATGTCCTGCCTGCCTCGCGTTGCAATTGCAGCCTGTGCCGGCGCAAGGGCGCGCTGATGACGCCGCCGTTCGTCGCAGGTGAACTGAAGATCCTGCAAGGCGAGGAAGCGCTGACGCTCTACCAGTTCAATACACGCACGGCGAAGCACTACTTCTGCAAGCACTGCGGGATATATCCGTTCCACCAGACGCGTAAGGATCCGCAGCTCTGGCGCGCCAACATCGGTTGCCTCACCGGCGTCGACCCGTATACGCTGGAGGCCAGCGTGGCCAATGGCGCCAGCCTGTCCGTCGTGGAGGATGCATGAGACGGTTCATGGCGATTCTCGCCTTCCTGGCGGCCGGATTGGCAGCGGAACTGGCGCATCCCGTGCAGTGTTCGCTGGTCAACGTGAACCGGGTGCGCGTCAATCGTCGAAAGGATTGACCTCTGATGGAAAACACCGACCACGTGCTGATCGTCGACGACGATCGCGGCATCCGTGAACTGCTTGCCACCTATCTCGAGAAGAACGGCCTGCGCGTTTCGCTGGCCGCCAACGGCCGCCAGATGCGCACCGTCCTCGAGCAGGGCGCGCCTGATCTGATCGTGCTCGACCTGATGCTGCCCGGCGAGGACGGCCTCGTGCTGTGCCGCGAATTGCGCGCCGGCAAGTTTCGCGCGGTGCCGGTCCTGATGCTGACCGCCCGCAGCGAGGAGGCCGATCGCATCGTCGGGCTGGAAATGGGCGCCGACGATTACCTCTCCAAGCCGTTTGCGGTGCGCGAACTGCTGGCGCGCATCCGTTCCGTGCTGCGCCGCGCCCGCATGCTGCCGCCCGGCATGCAGGTGACGGAAACCGCGCCGATGATCGGTTTTGGCGATTGGCGGCTCGACACCACCGCGCGCCATCTGCTCGACGCCGAGGGCACCATGGTGGCCCTGAGCGGCGCGGAGTACCGGTTGCTGCGCGTGTTCCTCGATCATCCACAGCGCGTGCTCACGCGCGATCAACTGCTCAATCTGACCCAAGGCCGCCAGGCCGATCCGTTCGACCGCTCGATCGATCTGCTGGTCAGCCGTCTGCGGCAGCGCCTGCAGGACGTGGCGCGCGAGCCGCGTTACATCAAGACGCTGCGCAGCGAGGGCTATGTGTTCTCGGCGGCCGTGACCATGATCGAAGGCGACTCATGAAGCTGAGTTCATTGCTGCATTGGCCGCGCTCGCTGTTCGCGAGGCTTGCGCTGATTCTCTTTGTCAGCCTTGCGGTGGTGCAAACGCTATCGGTCTGGCTCACCATGACGGAACGGGACCAGAACCTGAATAACGTGATGATGGGGTACATCGAACGTGAGGTCACCAGTTCCGTCGCGCTGCTCGATCATTTGCCCGCTGACGAACGCGCCGCATGGCTGCCGAGGCTCGCGCGGCGCACCTATACCTTCGTTCTGGGACCCGGGGTCGCCGGCGCGCCGCCGGATGTGGCGCTTTCGGAGCGGGTCGCGCAATCCATCGCGGATGGTATCGGCAGGCGCTATCCGCTCACGGTCAATGCCGTGCCGGGTGACCCGGATCGCCTGCAGGTTCATCTGCAGCTGAGTGACGGTACGCCGCTGACGATCGATTACCGCCCCATGCCCGGCGCGCCGCTGTCGCCGTGGCTGTCGTGGGTGCTGGTGCTGCAACTGGTGGTGCTGGCCGCGTGCTGCTGGCTGGCGGTACGGCTGGCCACCCGGCCGTTGAGCCATTTGGCGCGAGCGGCCGATACGCTCGGTCCCGACCTGAAGGCGGAGCGCCTGCCCGAAGACGGACCGGACGAAGTCGCGCGCGCCGCACGGGCATTCAACGCCATGCAGGATCGCATCAGGATGTATATGACCGAGCGCTTGCAGATTCTCGCGGCGATTTCTCACGACCTGCAAACGCCGATTACCCGCATGCGTTTGCGCGTCGACGTGATGGACGACAGCGCACAAGGCGCAAAGCTGCAGCAGGACTTGCAGGAAATGGAAACGATGGTCAAGGAAGGCGTGACGTACGCGCGGACCATGCACGGTGCTACGGAGGCGCCGCTGCGCATCGATCCAGATGCGCTGTTCGACAGTCTTGTGTTCGACTACGTCGATGCCGGCAAGGATGTCTCGCTGCACGGGCGAATCTCTAGCGCGCTGGTCACGCGTCCTCAGGCGTTGCGCCGGATCGTGGGCAACCTCGTCGACAACGCGCTGAAGTTCGGTGGGGCGGCCGAGATCCGGGTTGCCGCCTCGCAGAATGGACAGGTGACGGTCGCAGTGCTCGATCGCGGGCCGGGTATTCCGGCTGAATCGCTGGAGGCGGTGTTTGAACCGTTCTATCGGCTGGAAGGATCGCGTAACCGCGGAACCGGCGGGACCGGATTGGGCCTCGCGATTGCGCGGCAACTCGCCTTGGCGATGGACGCCGTGTTGTCCTTGCATAACCGTCCCGACGGCGGCCTGGAAGCCAGGCTCGTGTTGAAAGGCGTCAGCCAGATTCCTGTAGTGCGACAGGTTCACTGACTGGATTGCGCTGTATGCGGCGGCTTTTCAACATTCATCGAGCGCATGTGCGAATCGCGCACTGCGCGTGTGTGGATAATCTTTGAGGAGAATCAGCGATGCCGGACCAGATCAATATTCGACGTCGTCGTCTGCTTGGGACGACTGTTGCTGGTATCAGTTTGATGGAGTTGGGCCTGAGCGGACTCGCCCAGGCGCAGTCGAACAGCACGACATCCAATACGAAAGCGGCGGGACAGGTTGCTTCATTCGGCACTATTCGCCAGGTCAACGCCGGAGCTCTCAGTATCGGTTATGCGGAAGCAGGCCCGCGCAACGGACCGGTCGTGATTCTGCTGCACGGCTGGCCCTACGACATATACAGCTTTGCTGAAGTCACGCCGTTGCTGGCCGCCGCGGGCTATCGGGTCATCGTGCCGTATCTGCGCGGCTATGGTTCGACGCGGTTCCTGTCCGCGGATACGCCTCGCAACGGTCAGCAGGCGGTGGTGGCCGTCGACATCATCGCGTTGATGGATGCATTGAAGATCGACCAGGCGATCCTTGGCGGCTTCGATTGGGGCGCGCGCACGGTCAATATCATTGCCGCGCTGTGGCCGCAGCGGTGCAAGGCGATGGTGTCGGTGAGCGGTTATCTGATCGGCAGTCAGGAAGCGAACCGAGCCCCGCTGCCGCCGAAGGCTGAGCTGGCCTGGTGGTATCAGTTCTATTTCGCCACCGAGCGCGGCCAGGCGGGTTATGAAGCGAACCGCCACGACTTCAACAAGTTGATCTGGCGTCTCGCCTCGCCAAAATGGAATTTCGACGACGCGACGTTCGATCGCTCGGCCGAGTCGTTCAACAATCCGGATCACGTCGCGGTGGTGATTCACAACTACCGCTGGCGTCTGGGGTTGGTGAAGGGCGAGCCGCAATACGACGAACTTGAAGCGCGCCTGGCGAAAGCGCCGACCATTTCCGTTCCGACCATCACCATGGAAGGCGACGCCAACGGCGCACCGCATCCGGAGCCGGCAGCCTACGCGAAGAAATTCACCGGCAAGTATGGTCACCGGAATATCGACGGCGGCATCGGACATAACTTGCCACAGGAAGCGCCGAAGGCATTTGCCGACGCCATCATCGACGTTGTTCGGCTTTAAGCGGCGTGGAGACGGGCGACTAGAGGCAATGAATGAGGACGGCGCATTTTCACTCCTCATGACGCGCCATTGCTCGTGGTCGTCTGCTTCGTCGACTTCCATTTGACCGCTTTGAGGCCGCAGCCAGCCACGCCGCCAGGCGCTAAGAGGCCGGCTGCGAAGCCTTATGCCTCCCTTATGCCTCCCTCATGCCTCTTTAGGCAGCGCGGATTTCCCGCCTCGTTTGCGCGCTTTCGGCTCGACCCCCACGCGCGGATCGCGCGCGAGCACGAGCGCCGTCATCCTTTCCACACTCGGTTCAAACGCCGGATCGTCCTGCGGTACATACAGCCATTTTCCGAGTACCGGATGGGGCCGCAAAGCGGGCACTTCTTCAATCAGCGCGCCGTGGCGATCTTGCGACGTGCACACCAGCAAGCCATTCCACGGCTTCTCGCGATCGGCCGCGATCAGACACAACAGGCCATCGATATACGCGGCATCGCTGCCGAACATCCGTTTGTGAACGTAGGTTGAATCGCGCTCGAATGCGTCGAAGATCCAGATGAGCGAGTTGCGGATGGCAGAGGGCATGGGAGCGGGAAATCCTTGGGCGATAGGACGAAGCTAAGCTTACCTGGTTTCGTTGGCCTAGGCAGACCGTGTCAAAGCCGCGGCCTGCTCGCCGGCGTGGCCCGAGCAAACCGGCGCTCCATTCATCGGGAAATCGGGAATATGGCTGAATGGAGTAACGTATTGGGTACTCTATTTGCTAGCACGTCATATTGAGCTTTGAGGCGCTTATGTCCACGGATGCAGAGACAATCACGGATGAACTGATTGCGGGGATTGCGGATCGCATGGTCGAAGAGGGCCGGAAGGTCTCCCCTGTGACGATCTGGCCGGAGGTCCCCGGCGGGTCGATTGTTGCCATTGCCGCGTCTCTGCAACGCTGGCGCGAAGCGCGGCAGCCTGACATTCCTCATGCGCAGATCCAGGCCGCGTTGCCTGAGCACGTCGCCGAAACCATGATGAGCGCCGCGGATCGGCTCTGGATGGCCGCCTTGGGGGAAGCCGACAAGGCGGTCAGTCAACACCTGAGCGCGGTGAATCAGCACCTCGACACCGCCCGCACGGAACGGGACGAGGCGCTTGCCGAATATCAAAAGATGCTGGAAGAGCTCGAATCGAGCCGTGAGCGGCATATTGGTCTGACGAGTGCGCTGAGTGCGTCGGAGGAGGCGGCAGCACGCCTCAGGGCGGACCTTTCAGCCGCGACTGGCCGAGCCGAAGCTGCCGAGGCGCGCGCGGAGGAACTGGCGCAGCGTGTGTCGGTGGAAGAGGCCGCGCTGGAACACACGAAGGCGGAACTCGACGAGGAACGCAAGGCACGTGAAGAGCTGGCCGCTGCTGTTTCGAACCAGAACGATGAGATCGCGCGGATGACGCTGTCGCTTGACGCGGCGCAGCAGGAGATCACCGCGTTGGGTTACGACTGTCAGGCGAAGTCGGCTGAAACGGACCGGGCGTTGGAGGAGGCCGGCGAGGCTTCGGCGCGCGCGGAAGCTGCTACGGCGCAGTCGAATGAGAGTCGCGCGCGGGTGGCCGCGCTGGAGGATGAACTGGGCGAGGCCCGTGTTTCACTCGAAGCCGAGCGCCGGACCAGCGCGGCGCGGAGCGAAGAAGCGTCGCTTCAGTTGGAGGAATTGCAGCGCGTTACCCGGGAGCTCGAGGCGGCGCGGGAGCAGGTCAGCGCCATGACGGAGGCGAAAGCGGCTGTGAGCGCTGAATTGGCTCAGGTTTCGCAGGACGCTTCGGCTGCGAGCGCAGAACTGGCTCGGGTTTCACAAGAGGCCTCCACAGCAAAGGAGCGGGCGGAGACCGCCGAGCAGCATTCGGCGGCTTTGCAGCAGCGCATCGTAGAAATCGAGCAGGCGAAATCGGCCGAAGCGGAACGATGGGCGCAGGAATCCAGCGTGGTTTCATCGCGCGCGGAAGCTGCCGCGGCGCAGGCGAACGAGAGCCTTGCACGGCTCGCCGCGATGGAGGCTGAACTGAATGAGACGCGCACAGGACTCGAAGCCGAACTGAATCAGACGCGCACTGCGCTTGAAGCCGAACTGAAGGAGACGCGCACTGCGCTCGAAGCGGAACGCCGGACAAGCGCGGCGCGGGGCGAGGAGGCGTCGGTTCAGCTGAACAAACTGCAGCGTGTTGCTCGGGAGCGCGAGGAGGCGCGAGAACAGGTGAGTGCCATGAGCGAGGCGAAAGCGGCCGCGATCGCTGAACTCGACAAGGTCTCACAAGATGTGGCTGCCGTGAGCGCTGAACTCTTCAAGGCTTCGCAGGAGGCGTCGGCTGCGAAGGAACGGGCCCAGGCCGCTGAGCAGCACGCGGCGACGTTGCAGCAGCGCCTCGCGGAAGTCGAGCAGGCGAAGTCGGCCGAAGCGGAGCGATGGACGCAGGAGGCCAGCGCGGCTTCGTCGCGGGCAGAGGCCGCTGCGGCAGAGGCGCACGAAAGCGTCGCGCGGGTCGCCGCGCTGGAGGCCGAACGCGATGAGGCGCGCGCCGCGCTCGCGGCAGCGCGTCAGGCGGCGCGCAGCGAGGAGTCTGCAACGGCGGAAGAAATCGCCGAGTTGCAGCGCCAGATCTCGGCACAGGCCAAAGCGCATGAGAAGGCCTTTAATGAGCTTCGCACGATTGCTGAACAGTGGGTGGCGCATGCCAAAGACCTCAAAGGTCGACTCGCTTCGGCTCAGGAAAAACTATTGTTCATCGACTCGCGCAGCACAGGCGAAGTGGCGCTG
Source organism: Paraburkholderia sp. RL17-337-BIB-A (assembly GCF_046025895.1). Classification (NCBI taxonomy): domain Bacteria; kingdom Pseudomonadati; phylum Pseudomonadota; class Betaproteobacteria; order Burkholderiales; family Burkholderiaceae; genus Paraburkholderia; species Paraburkholderia sp. RL17-337-BIB-A. Next base: position 394,077 of record NZ_JARESY010000002.1, read on the forward strand.
ATCCGGAAGCTCTCGTCTGAACTTGAGCGGCTTAAGCCCGATAGTGAGCTGATATCCCGGGACACGCAGCAAAAGCTGATCGGGGCGACGATGGCCGAGCGACTTTCGCAGAAGGGTTATCGGTATGACCCGGCGACGGCGGTGATGTCGAAGGTTGAACGATGACGTGCGCGGGTCCCGGTTCCGCCATTCAGCGCAGGAGAGGCGAACCGTTCAAGCCGCCGCTTCCGACTCGGTGATATGCCCTACGATGGTCGCGTTGACTTTGTCTGCATGCGTGAGCGGCCCCATGTGTCCCGCGCCCTCAACGATTGCAAGACGCGCCGCGGGCAGCAGCATCGGCAGCCGCTCGGCAATCGCGCGCGTCGGAATGGGCGCGTGCTGGCCGCGCATGATCAGCGCTGGCACACGCAGGCTCCTGTACGCGCTTGCGGGCGTGCGTTCGTCGAGCAACGCACGGAAGTCGAGCGGCGCCTTCGGCGCCCAGCGCGTGAGCGCGGCCTGCACCGAGGGCCGCAGCGCTTCCCATGAACCCCGGCCGCCCCAGTAATCAACGAACGAAGCCGCCGCGCCTCGATAGTCGCCACAGCTGACGCCGTCGGCGGTGCGCTTCGAGATCGCGATGATTTCCGCAAGCGCGTACGCTCCGTGCGGGCCCATCACCTTCAGCAGATGAAACGCCGAGGGCTCGTAAAGCGTGAGGCTCGCGATGCACCCCGGCCGCTCGACGGCCGCGCGCAACGCCACGCCGCCGCCATATGAATGGCCGACGAGATGTACCTTGCCGCGCGCGGCGTCGATGATGCCGATGGTCCTCGCAGCCTCGTCGGCGAGCGTGAATGCGCGCTCGCCGCTCCACGGGCTCGTGCTATCGCAGCCGTAGTGCTCGGGCGCGACGAACGCGTGGCGCGAGCCGAGGGCCTCGCCGAGCTTGCGCCATTGCGCCGCTCCGGAGCCGGAGCAATGCAGTGCGATCACCGTTGTTGCGGGAGAGATGACTTGCGATGCGATAGTGCTATTCATGTCGTTCATGTCGTTCATGGAACTCACGGTTTGGGCGCACGGATGACGGACCGGCAGAGTCTCTAATATCGGTGCGGCGCGGGCAGCTCTGGCTCTAATCGGGACGCCGGCGCGGATGATCCGGTCTCCGGACTGATCGGTGCAGGGCACGTTAGTTTGTCAACTCAGCCGTTAACGTCCATCGAATGCATACGGCGTTCTAGCTCGCCGATGTCGACGGCGGACGCGAGGTACGCGTCTCGACGGCTGTGTTCAGCGCGTTCGAGCGCCTTTCTCAGCAGCAGGAAAAGATAGATGAACATGATGTCCTCCAGTCGGTGACCTGGTCGATTGCGTATCGGCGCGAACGGGGCGCGATACGCGGGTTCCAGGCGTGCATTCGGGTACGGGTGCATCCGGGTTCGGTGGATACGCGCGTCGTGCTACGGCTGGACGTTGTGTATTGCAGAGTCCGTGCCACATTGCAGCAAGCTCCGTCTGGCGCGTATTGAGCGGCCTAGAGAAGATGCGAATCGGGCAAAACGTCGTAGCGCGGCCAACACGTTTAGAGCGAAAGTCGGGCCGGGATAAACACTTGTTCTCACGCGGTGCCCTCAATAACTTGAAGTGACAACGGCGAGGCGTGGACGTCTGTGCTCGGGCAGACTGCTTCGCCGCGCGCGCGGACGCAGCGAAGCCATCAAGCTAGGGAAAACGGCATCTAAACGGAGAGGCCAAGCGCCGACAAAACGAACCGGACACTGAAGAAACACACTGACGAGCACAGCGGCACGGCAACCAGCACCGAGCCATGCCGAAGGCCAATCAGACAGGCCAAACACCAGAGGCGCGAGCCGGAGCTGACCAATGCGGCGACTTCACGCCTGACTTTGTTCATGATCGTTCCACCACGACTTCGAGGTACTCGCTTGGAAGGACGACTGTTGAGTCACCCGACCGGTTGCGGCTCTCGATCAATGTCAGCAGGTCGCCAAGCAGCGCCGCCTGCCGCTCACCCTCGAGTGCGGCAAACGCCTTGTTCATCGGCCCGTAGTACGTGCGGAACACGTCCACGAAGTGCGCCGGCGAACGGTAGCGAAACGTGAAATAGCGGCTAGTCGCGACGATCTGCCGGGCGTTCGCACCGAACAGCGCGTGCAGCCGTTCCTTCGTGCCCCAGAGCGCTGGCGATACCACGCCCGCGGGCGGCGTGATGTGCTTGCCGATCGTCTTGAATACCTGCCCGATGAAGCTCTCCGGCGTCCAGTTGGCGAGACCGATCCGACCGCCCGGCTTGCACACACGTGCGAGTTCGGCTGCCGCCTTCTCCTGATCTGGCGTGAACATGACGCCGAAGGTCGACATCACGACGTCGAACGAGGCATCCGCGTACGGCAGCGCTTCGGCGTCCGCTTCCTGGAATTGCACCGGGAGCCCTTCTGCTTGCGCACGCGCGCGCCCGGACTCCAGCAGTGAGGCGACATAGTCGGTGGAGATGACGTCGCAGCAGCGGCGCGCGGCGGCAAGCGTCGCGTTGCCGTTGCCCGCGGCAACGTCGAGCACGCGGCTTCCGGCGCGCAAGTCGAGCGCTTCGCAAAGATTTTCTCCGACGATCTGCAGCGTGGTGCCGACGACGGCATAGTTGCCGGTTGACCAGGCGGCCTGTTGACGGACCTTGACGGCAGCGAAGTCTGCGACGGGCGAGAAAGAGGAATCAACAGCGGACATAAAAAACTCCTGAGTGGCAAAAACGGCAGCGATGCGGGAATGCATGGCTCTGCTGCCTGTGCTGATGGCGCCGCGAATTTGCACTGCGAGGAGGTCCGCGCGACGATCGGACAAATCAGAAACTGTTCCGTGAGATGCAACGGCTACTCAACGACGCTCATGCCTGAGCCACCCATTTCGCGCGGCAGATCTCTTAATTTCGGCAGGCCGTCGTTCATGGGAAGAACCGACTCCGGGTAGTGAACATGCACACAGGCTTCATACGGGAAATCCGTCATGACTGCGGCATACACATCGATGAGGCCGAGTCCCGGGTGCTCGGTAAAGAGATGTCCACCGCACGACCTGCACCATTTGCGGTAGCTGTGCGGCGTCTTGTTGTAAGTGCCGATATCATCTGCGCCGCGAGTCACGCTCAACGATTCAGGCTTCCAGAGCGTGAAAGCGTTGACGGGGCCGCCCGACCAGCGGCGGCATGACTCGCAATGGCAATAGCCCATTCCCGCCGGTTCTCCGCTCACCGTAAATTGCACGGCACCGCAAAAGCATTGACCACGATAGGTATCTGCGTGACTCATGTCGGTCTCCTGAATGGTGTGTTGATGGGACGTTCCACAGTTCGTTGTCGTGGATTCGCGTGAGTGCTAGTATCGGGACGCAAGCTGCATTGATATATGACCAGGCGTCCAGATGTTTTGCGCAGGACGCCGAAATTGATGGGCGCTTTCATGGATGCTCTTTCGGATGTCCTTCGCCTCGTGCGTCTGGGCGGAGCGGTTTATCTAAACGGCGAATTCACTGCACCGTGGTGTGTTGCCGGCGAAGCGACGCCGGCGTTGTACGCCACGTTTCTGCCGCGCGCCGAACGCATCGTCTCTTATCACCTCATTACAGAAGGAAGCTGCTGCGCCCGCCTCGTTGGCGATCCCACTTGCATGATCCGCGTCGATGCGGGCGAACTTCTTGTGGTGCCACAAGGCGAAGCGCATCTGTTGGGCAGCTCGCTCGAACTCCCGCCCGCACCCTCGGACGAGATGCTGTCGCAGTACCTGAAAACCGTGCCGGGCGAAGTGATGGAGTTGAATTACGGCGGTGGCGGGGCACGCACGCGTCTCATTTGCGGCTTTCTTGCCTGCGACGACACGTTGACGAATCCGGTGCTTTCGGCGCTGCCGCGCATCTTCAAGGTGGACATGCGCAACGATCCGCAATCGGCGTGGCTGGAGTCATCGTTGAAGCTTGCGGCGGTTGAAGCGGGCGAGGGGCGCGTGGGCAGCGCGATCGTACTCGCGCGTCTGTCGGAGTTGCTGTTTGTGGAGGCCGTGCGGCGTTGCATCGACGCGCTGCCCGACGATCGCAAGGGTTGGCTGGCGGGCGTCGGCGATCGTTACGTCGGCCGCGCGCTCGCGCTGCTGCACGCGCAGCCCGCGCACGGCTGGACTGTCGACGAACTCGCGCGCAAGGCAGGCCTCTCGCGTTCGGCACTGGCGCAGCGCTTCACGCAACTGCTGGGTCTGCCGCCGATGCAGTATCTGGCGCGCTGGCGTCTGCAGATCGCGGCGCAGGAGTTGCGCAACGGGACGCGGTCACTCGCGGCCGTCGCAGAGCGGGTGGGGTATGAGTCGGAGGCAGCGTTCAACCGCGCTTTCAAGCGGGAATTCGGCATGCCGCCCGCCAGTTGGCGACGCAGCCATGGAATCACGGACGGCCGGGATTCGTTGTCCGTTGCTGAGAATTTCAGCGATCTCTCAATCGACCCATTTGCAACGGGTGCCGTCCCGTCGGCGCAAACGCAGCCGGTGCCGCTGACCAAAGTGTTACCCGCAGGCCGCGGCGCACACTAAACTCTCTGATGTTCAGACGTCACGTGGGCGGGCATTGCGCTTGCTGCTCTCCCGCTTGCGCGTGCGTGATGCAACCTCGACGCTCGCCCCCGAACGCCCCACGACCCGGCGATCAATCGCCAACGGGCCACGCTTTCTGCTTCCGTCCGCCACCGGGCACGCCAATTCTGGCCGCTCGTGCCATGAGGAGAATGCATGATGCAACAGACCGCCACCCCCACTCACACCCCGCAACAAAGCGCTGAGCGCGACGCAAATCGAACCGTGCTCCAGCCTTCCGCCAACACGACGATGTCAGTCGAGCTGACAGTCAACGGGCACGAATACCAACTGTCGCTCGATCCGCGCACCACGCTGCTGGACGCGCTGCGCGAGCATCTGCACCTCACAGGCACCAAAAAAGGTTGCGATCACGGTCAGTGCGGCGCGTGCACGGTGCATGTGAACGGACGGCGCGTGAATGCGTGCCTGTCGCTCGCCGGCCATCACGGCGGCGACGAGATCACCACCATCGAAGGGATCGGTCAGCCCGATGCGCTGCATCCGATGCAGGCTGCGTTTGTGGAATGCGACGGCTATCAGTGCGGCTACTGCACGTCGGGCCAGATCATGTCCGCGGTCGCGCTGCTCGATGAAGCGGTCGGGCCCCGCGATGCCGAAGTGCGCGAAGCAATGAGTGGCAATCTGTGCCGCTGCGGCGCCTATCAGAACATCGTCGCGGCGATCCAGCGCGTGCGCGGCCAGTCCTGAGGAGCGCCATCATGGAAATGTTCCAGTTGTCACGCGCCGACGGCGTGCCTGACGCGATCGCGGCGGGCGCGGCCGGGGTAACGGCCCAGCAAGGCGCACAAGTACGCTTTCTCGCAGGCGGCACGACATTGCTCGATCTCATGAAGCTGAATGTCGAGCGGCCGGTGCGTGTGATCGACATCAGCCGGCTGCCCCTCGACCGTATCGAAGCGCTGCCCGACGGCGGCGTCAAAATCGGTTCGACCGCGAGAAATGCAGACCTGGCATTGCATCCGCTGATTCGCGAGCCATACGCGGTATTGTCGCAGGCGTTGCTCTCGGGAGCCTCGGCCCAATTGCGAAACATGGCGACGACCGGCGGCAACCTGCTGCAACGCACGCGCTGCGTGTACTTTCGCGACACCGCAATGCCATGTAACAAGCGCGAGCCGGGCTCGGGCTGTCCCGCTATCGACGGATTCAATCGCACACTCGCGATTCTGGGCACCAGCGACGCCTGCATCGCCACCAACCCGTCGGACATGAACGTCGCCCTGACCGCGCTCGATGCGACCATTCACGTCGAAGGGACGGACGGCGCGCGCAGCATCGCGATTGACGACTTCTTCCTGCTACCGGGCGCGACGCCGCAGCGCGAGAACGTGCTCGGCGCAGGCGACCTGATCACGCACGTTACCCTGCCCCCTCTCCCGGCGGGCACACGGTCGGTCTATCTGAAGCTGCGCGATCGCGCGTCGTACGAGTTCGCGCTGGCGTCGGCCGCCGTGGTCGTGACGCTCGACGGTGGACGCATCGGCCATGCGCACGTTGCGCTCGGCGGCGTCGGCACCAGGCCATGGCATGCGCTCGAAGCGCAGGCGCTACTGCAAGGCGCGACGCCCGGCGCCGCGATCTTCCGCAAAGCCGCGGACGCCGCGCTCGCGAACGCAAAGCCGCAAAGCCAGAACGGCTTCAAGGTCGAGCTGGCGCGCCGCTGCATCATCCACGCACTGACCCAGGCGACGGCCACGACCTGAACCGACGATCGAGAGGAACGCACCATGTCTACCTTGCCCGACTCCGTGCTGTCCGTGATCGGACGGCCTCATGCGCGTGTCGATGGACCGCTGAAGGTCAGCGGCAGCGCAACCTATACCTCCGATGTGGACCTGCCCGGCCTGCTGGTTGCCGTGCCGGTGTGCAGCACGATCGCGAGCGGCCGGCTCACGTCGCTCGACATTGCGGATGCCGAAGCGATGCCCGGCATCCACGCGGTGCTGCATCAAGGCAATATCGGCCGCTTCTACCGACTCTCCGGCAACTCGTTGGAGACTGGCTATGTCGACGAAGCTCGGCCGCCCTTCGAGGACGACATCATTCGCTACTACGGCCAGTACATCGCGGTCGTGATCGCCGACACCTTCGAGGCGGCAAGCGCGGCATCCGCGGCGATCAAGGCCGGCTACGAAATCACGCCGCACGATGTGCGCGGCGAACTCGAGCCTGACGACAAGCCCAAGGTCGAGAGCGAGCGCGGCGACCCGGACGGCGCGTTCGACGCCGCGTCGGCGACGCTCGACGCAACCTACGTGACGCCCACGGAGACCCACAACCCCATCGAACTGCACGCGACGATCGCACAGTGGGACGGCGAAAGCTACACGTTTTACGAAACGACGCAGTCCATTTCGGTCCACCTGGGCACGCTGTCACAGATGCTCGGCGTGCCCAAGGAAAAGATCCGCGTGATCTCCCGCTACCTGGGATCGGGTTTTGGAGGAAAGCTATGGATGTGGCCGCACAGCCTGCTCGCGGCTGCGGCGGCGCGCCAGACCGGCCGCCCGGTGAAGCTGGTAGTCAGCCGCAAGATGATGTTCCAGAATGTCGGCCACCGTCCCGTGACGCAACAGCGCGTACGGCTGTCAGCGGAACGCGACGGCAGCCTCACCTCCCTGCAGCACGACTACATCAACCACACCGCCATCGCCGACGAGTACCAGGAAGGCTGCGGCGAGGTCACGCCGCTCATCTATAGCACGCCGAGTCTGCGCGTGACGTCCGCGCTCGCGCGCCGCAACGTCGGCTCTCCCACGTCGATGCGCGGCCCCGGCGCCGTGCCCGGGCTGTACGCGATCGAATCGGCGATGAATGAACTGGCGCAGGTGCTTCACATGGATCCCGTCGAATTGAGGCTGCGCAACGAACCGCGCGTCGACGAAAGCACGGGTTTGCCGTTCTCTTCACGACATCTCGTCGAGTGTTTACGCACTGGCGCTGAACGGTTCGGCTGGTCACAGCGGACGCCAGGCGTCGGATCGATGCATCGTGACGGCCTGACCTTGGGCTGGGGCGTCGGCGCCTGTGTCTGGCCGGGGATGCGCTTTTCCGCTGCCGCGGACGTCGATCTTCGGGTGGACGGCAGCGCCCGGGTGGTATGCGGTACGCAGGACATCGGCACCGGCACGTACACAGTGCTCGCGGAACTGGTCGCTGAAGAGACCGGGATTCCACTTGAGCGCATCGAGGTCGGACTCGGCGATTCGGCGTTGCCGCCGGGGCCCATTTCGGGTGGCAGCGCGGCGACGGCGTCGGTGATTCCCGCGGTGCTCGACGCGGTGCGTGCGGCAATCAAGCTGGTGTTGTCGCGCGCGGCGGCCGTAGACGGTTCGCCGTTCAAAGGCGCTGAGGAAGAGGGGCTCGCGTTCAGCGCGGGTCACGTGCATCGCAAGGGTGAGGCACCCGAGCGCGGCGTGCCGTTCGGTCAGATCCTCGAAGCAGCGAAGATGCACGCGGCGTCAGGCAGTGGCAGTGCCAAGGGCGGCTTCGACGATCCGCTCAAAAAGCGCTTCTCCATCTATTCTTACGGTGCGCACTTCGCCGAAGTCACGTGGCAGCCGGAGATCGCACAGTTGCGTGTCAGCCGCGTGGTCACCGTGATCGATGGAGGACGCATCGTCAACCCGTGCGCTGCCCGCAACCAGATTGAAGGCGCGGTCGTGATGGGGGTGGGCATGGCACTGTTCGAGCACACGATATACGACCGGCAGACGGGCGCACCGATCAATAGCAATCTGGCCGATTACATCATCGCGTCGAATGCGGACACGCCCGAACTCGACGTGACGTTTCTCGATCATCCGGACACCGTGTTCAACGAACTCGGCGCCCGGGGTATTGCGGAGATCGGCCTTGCGGGCATAGCGGCCGCGATTACCGAAGCGACTCATCATGCGACCGGCGTGCGCGTGCGGAAGTTGCCGATCATGATCGAAGATCTGCTCGCTGCAGAAATTGCTTGAGCACAGATGTCGTCGCAAGAGCGGAGCGCTTTGCCCTCAATCAGCGCTCCGCTCCATCACACTTTTGCGCGCTGGATGGCTGCTGCGACCGCGCGCACCGCGAGCAGATAGCCATCAACCCCAAGGCCGCATATCACACCGCCTGCCGCCAACGAGATTAACGAATGGCGATACTGCTCGCCCCGTTGATGGATGTTGGTGATGTGCACCTCGACCACCGGTTGACGAATCAGCTTGACCGCATCCAGCACGGGTATCGACGCAAACGAAAACCCTGCTGGATTGATGACGACGGCCGCATCCTTCTCGAAGGCTTCCTGCAACCAGTCGACCATCACGCCTTCGTGATTCGTTTGGCGAAAATGGCATTCGAGGTCGAGTTCGGCCGCCAGCGCTTCAGTGCGCTCTTTCACCTGAGCGAGGGTCGTCGTACCGTACAGGTGCGGTTCGCGCTTGCCGAGCATGTTCAGGTTCGAACCGTTCAGCACATAAACAAGTGGTTTCATCTGCATTGCCTGCATTTTTAGTGAGAATGGGACCGGGTCGGCACGTGCTCAGATGAGCCAATGACTTGTTCAGTAGAGTCGACCCGGTTCATGTCGATACCCAGCGTTTCGGGAGCGGTGAGGATCGTGATGAGAGAAATGACGTTGAACGTGACGCACACCGCGACGACGCCCCACGGCGAGCCGTTGCAAACGGCGAAGAGCCAGACCGCAAGAACCGGCATCGGCCCCCCGGCGATCAGATTCGCGCCGGTATAGGCAAGCGCCGAGCCTGAGTAGCGCACGTTGGTCGGAAATGCTTCAGCGAATGCAACCGGCTGAATGCCGCTCTGGAATTGGGTGAAGCCGAGAAAGAAACCCATTGCCGCCAGCATGGGCACGAAGCTCTTCGTATCGAGAATCTGAAAGTACACGAACAGCATGAGCAGGGTGGCGATCGAGCCGATCGCGAGCGCTTTCTTGCGGCCGATCCGATCGCTCAGCATACCGCCGGCTAGCGCGCCGACGATCGCGCACACGTTCGCGCCCATCAATAGCATGAAGCCCGTCTGTTTCGGCACACCCAGCGTTTTCGTCACATAACTCAACGAGAACACAACGATCAGATAGAAGATTGCCGCAGGGCCGCAGAAGAACAACATCCACCGGAGCACGGTTCGCCAGTGAAGACGCAGTGCATCGCGCAGCGGACTGCCCACATGAGCGACTTCGGTTTTGCGCAGCGCGACGAACGCGGGTGTCTCACTGACTCGCAACCGGATGTAGATGCCGACGATCACGAGAATGAAGCTCAGGACAAACGGAATGCGCCAGCCATACTCATCGAATGCCTGCGCCGACATCGCCGATGACAGTGCCAGCAATACGCCGTTGGCCATGATCTGACTGAGCGGCGAGCACAAGCCGAGAAGGCCGGAATATTTGCCGCGACGATCGGGACTTGCGTGCTCGATCGCCATCAACTGCGCCCCCGTCGACTCACCACCCAGCGCGAAACCCTGCAGGATGCGAAGCACAACCAGCAGGAGCGGCGCCCACACGCCGATGCTCGCATAGGTTGGCAGAAGGCCCATCAGCATCGAGCAGACACCCATCACGGTGACGGTGCCGAGCATCAGATTGCGCCGTCCCAACTTGTCGCCGAGGTAGCCGCAAATGATGGCGCCCAGCGGTCTCGCCGCGAGGCCCACACCGAATGTGGCAAGCGATGCCAGCAACGCGGAGGTCGAATCCATCGATGGGAAAAACAGCTTGGGCAGCACGGTGGCGGCTAGCGCGCCATATAACGTGAAATCAAACCATTCGAGTGCGGTCCCGACGGCCGCGGCAGTCACTGCACGCGTGCGCATCGCCTGATGCGCGGGTTGTTGTAATTGCTGATCCATGTTGTCTCCTGTTCAAACCTGTGTCGGCGTCGCGTTCCGGTGGCCCTTGTCATGTCGACCGCGAGCGGGCCGTCTGTTGTTATGCGTCTCTTGCCGTGCGTGGTGAAGCACTCGACGAGACGGCATGCGGCACAGATTAACAGCGCCGGTGGGACGCTATTCCATGCTGGAATTTGGTTTCGCATTATGCAATCATGCTCGATCTACTGATTGAGAGGAGTCTCCATGCCGGGCGTGACCGAAAGAACAATGGCGGTACTCGAATTTCTGGCGACACAGATGGAAGGAACGCCGCTCGCGTTGATCTCGGATCAGCTTGAGATCCCTCGCAGTGCCTGCCATCGCCTGCTCGTCGATCTCAAGCAATGCGGTTATATCCGTCAACTCCGTGAGCACGGCGACTATGTGCTCACCACGAAACTCGCGGGGCTCGGTCTCAGCTATCTCGCGACGTCCGGCATCATCGACATTGCGCAAACCATGCTCGACCGTCTGGCGGAAACATCCGGAGAACTCGTGCGATTAGCAATCGTCGATGGAGACAGGCTGACGTGGGTTGCCAAGTCGCAGGGCGCGCTGAAGGGCCTGCGTTACGACCCGGACATGGGTATGGATACCATTCTGTCTTGCAGTGCAACCGGTCACGCCTGGATGATGACCATGACCGATGAGCGGGCGCTCGAATTGGTGACGCGCCAGGGTTTCGGACAGCCGAAGCAGTACGGACCCAACGCACCGACTACCGTGAAGGCGCTGCTGGGCTTCGTCGATGCCGCTCGGGCCCGTGGCTACGCAACGATTTATGAAGTGTTCGCGCCAGGGATGACGGCGATGGCCGCGCCGGTCCAACGAAGGGGTTACCCGGCTATCGGGGTCATCAGCATTGCAGGGCCCGCGGTTAGATTGACGGAGAAGCGCATGACGGCGCTCGGCCCCGCGCTCGTGGCGGCTGCCAGCGAACTCGCGGCCGCCAGCCTGGCATCTCCGCTTTTTGAGCGAGTGCGTTAGTGTCCGGCGCGCGGCCCGATCAAATCCGTCAACCGGATTGTCATCGATTCCATTAGATAATCGAACCCTTCCAGCTTTAACTCGACACTCCGATGTCCATAACCGTTAACTTTCCCGCCGAAGTGCGCGATTGGATCGCTCACAATCTCACGCGCGGCGTTCCTCCGCAGGCCATTGTGCGCGAGTTGGTCAATCAGAAGAATGCGGTCGAACTCGCAACGGCGATGGTCGATGCGGTCTCCAACTCTTTTTTATACGGCATACCGTTGCCGGGCGAAACGCTCGAAATCGGCGGCGCGCCGGTCACTTACGAACCGGAGCCGCTGCGCGTGCTGGACGGACCGCTGATCCGGCTCGGCGAGCGCAAGACGCGTGTGATTTCGCGTATGCAGCGGCCCGCGGCGGTACTGCTCGACGACTTTCTGAGTGCGAACGAATGCGAGCAACTGATCGCGCTCGCGCGGCCGCGTCTGAATCATTCGACCGTGGTCGATCCCGTCACCGGCCGCAATGTCGTGGCCGGCCACCGCAGCAGCGAAGGGATGTTTTTTCGTCTGGCCGAGACGCCACTGATCGCGCGCCTCGAAGCGCGGATCGCCGAGCTCACGGGCCTGCCCGCCGAGAACGGCGAAGGCCTGCAACTCCTGCATTACGAAGCGGGCGCCGAATCAACGCCGCACGTCGATTATCTGATCCCGGGCAACCCGGCGAATCAGGAGTCGATCACGCGTAGCGGGCAGCGCGTGGGCACGCTGCTGATGTATCTGAACGATGTGGAAGGCGGCGGTGAAACCGTATTCCCGCAGCTTGGTTGGTCGGTCGTGCCGCAGCGTGGCCAGGCGCTCTATTTCGAATACGGCAACCGTTTCGGCCTCTCCGATCCGAGCTCCCTGCATGCGAGCACGCCCTTGCGGACGGGCGAGAAGTGGGTGGCCACCAAATGGATTCGCACTCGCCGTTTCGTGCCGCGTGATCAGGCGTAACCCGGCGTAATCCGACGTAACGGCTTGCGGGGCGGCTAAACGCGCGCCCCGCGCAGTGCGTTTCAGCGCACGAAGACCTCGTCGGCGACCCAGCCCTTCGACGTCAGATGCACACCTTCGCGCAACTGCATCGTGCCCGCACCCTCGATCACGCGCTTGATCATCGGGAACACGCGCTGTGCATCGGCATCTTTGGCCCACGGTGCCGGATCGATCTTGTAGGTATAGACGACCGAAGTGGCGGTCTTACCTTCCACCTGCATCGGCTTTTCCCAACCCACCACCTTGTCGAGCGTGAGCGTGGCTGCACAGAAATCGGCCGGGTGCGTGACGCGCGAGGTGGCGGTCGCGACGACCTCCGGAATGTGCAGATAGTATTTCTGCCCTTCGGCTGTCAACTGGTACTGGCGAGCGGTCGCGGTGATCTTCTTGCCGTTGGCGGGGTCAGTGCGTTCGACCACCATGTCCTTGCCCGTCACGATACCGAGTTTCTCGAGCACCGGCAGCTGGATCGAGTCGCTGGTACGCGCGGCGAAGTCGTCCGTTGTCACGTAGATCGGCCAGTCGTATTTGGCGAGGCACAAGTGGCCGCGCTGGGCGAGAAAGTCGTTGATGGTAGCCGTGAAATTCTCGCGGCTGACGTCCTGGCTCGTGTCGTGGCAGCCAGCGACCAGGGCCAGGGCGCTCAGGGCAAGTGCGCCGCAAGCAAAGCGGGCGGCGGTGGAACGTCGCGTCATGGTGTTTGTTGCTCAGGTTAGGTTGCTAAGGTACGGATAAGACAAGGCACGCGGTCTGCCCGAAAGGGCAGGCCGCGTGTGAGGATCATCAGGATCAATTCACGCAGGAGCCGCTGGTGGGCGGCGTCGCGGGCGGTTGATAGCCATCGGTAAGCGTGTTCAGGAAGCAAACCAGGTCGCTGATGTCCTGCTGTGTCAGCTGCGGCGTCGAATGAATCGGGCGCGGCTTTGCACCGTCGGCCGCCGTCGTGCCACCGGCGTCAGTCTGGCCTTGCCCCATTGGCAGTTCTTCGTCGACATTGCCCTGGTAGGCCGCGGGCAGATCGTTGAAGGATTGGGCCGTCGCACCCGACGCAGCCGTCGGGAACAGCGCGTACGACGGGTTCTGCACCGGGTGGCTGGCGTCGCCGCCCGTACTCGGGTACCAGTACTCAGGATTGGTGTCGCGCGTGTTGTAGAAATTGAGCACCTGCACGAGCGAGTGGAACACGCCGTTATGGAAGAACACGGACCGTGTCGCGACGTTGCGCAGCGTCGGCACCTTGAAGCGGCCGCAATACGGATCGGGGACATTGACGCCAGTGAACGAATCCGGACCGCCGCCGCTCGTCGTGGAACCCGGAATGTGGATCGTCGCGTACGGTCCGCACAGGCCCATGTCGTAGTACGACGTGTTCGTGGTGGCCGGAATCGGATCCGGGTTGTTCGGGATCGACGCGTCGTTGCGCGGCGCGCCGATCGCCTGGTACGTGAAGTCGGTCATCAAACCGACCGAGCCCTGGAAGTTGGCGCCCACGTAGTGGCAGGCCGCGCAGCCGGCGCCGTTCGTGGTGTCATTGAATAGTTGGAGACCGCGCGTCTCGGCGGCCGTCAGCGTGCCGCCGATCTTGTTGCCGAGATACAGGTCGAACTTGCTCGAGTACGTCTGGAACGACGGGTCCTCAGTCTGGAACTGCTGCAACGCGTCGCCGATATCGGTGAACGCGGTCGTGGTATTGGTGAACACGCCCTGGCCGTACACCTGCTGGAACAGCGCGGCGTACGGCCCGCTCTGCACGGCCTTCACGACGACATCCGGCGAGCTGTTGTTCATTTCGATCGGATTCAGCAGCGGCAACGCCGGCTGCGTAGCGAGCGTCGCGGCGCGACCATCCAGCATGAAGCCGCCGCCGGGTGCGTTCTGCGTGACGCCGTCCGGGTTCGCCGCGTTGTCGTCGTACGGCGGCGTCATCGCCTTGTAGCGCAGCGACGGCACCGCGCGCACGCCCGACTGCGACGGATCGGAGCCGAGCTGCACCGCCAGGCTGTTCGGTGGCCCGTACGCGTAGGCCGGGTCATGACAACTCGCGCACGACATGTTCTTGTTGCCCGACAGGGTCTTGTCGAAGAAGATCGTTTGGCCGAGTTGCGCCTTCTGGCTGAGCGTCGAGGCTGCCGGCGCGGATGCGCCTGATGATGGGCTTGACGCGCCGCTGCTGGACGAGCTGCTGCCGCCGCCACAGGCGGCCAGCATCGCGGAAACGGAGCAGATTAGAGCAAGAGATAGCGTACGCATGGTTGATATTGTTTTCGCCGGGAAGTCAGTTTCCGGGCAACCCCGCAGTCGCACGAGGCGAGGCGGCCGGGAAAATGTGCGAGATGTTCAACAAAAGTGCCGGGTAACGCGCAAGGCATCCCCGGCATACAGCTGCGATGGTTTCAGACCGGGGAAAGGGCGAACCCCTTCCCCGTGAGCGTGAAACTTACTGGATCGTCCAGATGTTGGTCTGGGTCTTGTCCGGACCCGGCACACGATTCGCTTCCTGCGTACCGATAATGTCGGCCGGATTCAGCTTCTGCGTGTAACCCGCCGGCGTGATGTACGCATGGTTCATCGGACGGACCGAGTCGAAGTGCGTATCGGCGCTGTTCGCGAGTTCCGGCAGGTTCAGGATGTTCGCCGTGATGAAGTTCTCGGTGTACTTCGAGCGAGCGATGTACGTGGACTCCTGGCCCGGTGCCGGATCGGCGAGCTGGAACATGTCCTGCAGCGTACGCACGAACGCGAAGTGGCTGTACGCGTCGCTGTCCTGGATGCCCTGCGCGCCATGGTTCGTGACCACACCGAAGATCGAGTTGCCGTGACCGTGGTTGCCCTTGTTGTACTGCACAGTCGTCGTCGGGGTGTACTTGCCGTTCGTGAACGTGAGCGGTTCAGCGGGCGACGAGGTACTCGGGTTCCAGCCGCAGCACGACGTCGAGCTACCTTCGCCTTCGTCGAACATCACGACGATTGCGACATGACGTTGCGGATTGTTCCAGATCGGCGAAGCCTGGATCTTGGTCACCACCTGCTGGACGTACGCGTCGCCACGCTTCACGAGGTTGTCGCCCTTACAGGTCGGGTCGTTACCCGTGCCGTGCATGTCGTCGCACTGGTCAGGCATGATGAAGTTGATCGCGCCAACGTCGCCGTTCTGCAGGTCGGTATCGAACTGGTCGACGTTGTAGCCTGACGGGACCGGGTACACCGACGTGCTCTTGAGCGCCGTACCGTACTGCGTACCGAAGATCGTGCGATTGTCCGCGAAGAATTCCGGCAGCGAACGCGCGGTCTGGTAGGCCATGCCCGGGTGGTGTTTCGTCTTGTACAGCTGTGACGGGATTGCCAGCGGCGGGCTGGTCAGGCCGGCGGTGACGGTACCCGCGATGCCGTTGTAGCCGGCCACGACGGCCGGGTCGGCGATGCTATCGGTACGCGGATCCTGGCCCGGGTTCATCGATTCGCTATACGTGCGCCATGCCAGGCCGGCGTTCGACAACTGCGTGAACAGGTTCGGTTGGACGATGTTGTGCGCGGCGGTCGAGCCCGTCGGACAAGTGCCAAAGGCGGTCAGGGCGCTCTGGTTGGTCGGAACACCAGCGGGCGTTGCCACCAGCGGCTGACCGTCCGATGCCTTGCCGCCCGGGAACGCGACGTCCTTCAGTGCGGTAGCGTCTACGCCGCAACCCCACCAGTTGTCGTCGGTGATACCCCAGTCGTCCGCACCGCCGAGTGCCGTGTAGTTCGGTTCCGACGGGTTGCCGGTCGAGTAATAGGTCGTGGCCTGGTTCCACTTGCCGCTCGTGAAGTCGAGGTTGCCGGCAATGAACGGTGCGTCGCCCGAGCCCTCGATACCGATCGTGCCGCCCGTCGTGGTACCGATTGAACGGTTCTCCATCATGACGATGAAGACCGCGTCATAGCGCGGAATGCCTTCGACGTTGAACGCAGCTTGCTGCGACTGTGCGAACGTGATCGGCGCCTGCTTCTGCGTCGGCACAACGGCGGTCGTCGAGCTCACGCCTGCCTTGCCGACGAGCGACGGATCGCCACCTGCAACCGCGAGGTTGTCCGGGTACATGTCGCCGCGATCGAGCTTCGTCGTCGCGTACGTATAGCGGTTCGTCAGTGCATTGTCTTCAAACAGGATCGCCGACTGCTCGGCGCCCGACAGCTTGTTCACGTCGCCGAGCACGTCGGCGGCCGCGACAACCGCCTGCGACGCGGCTACACCCGGACCGCTCAGGCGCGTCGCGAGGTTGGCCTTCTCGGCTGCGTAGGTCGTGCCGTTTGCTTCAACCAGACGCTGGATTTCGCTCGACATCGGGCTGATCACGACGTTGGTCGCGCCCTGGTCGGCGAGCTGCGCTGCCGAGGCGCGCAGGATCATATGGCTCGGAGCGGCTGCGCCGGTTGCCGTGTTGGTGGCCTTGGTGCTCACGTCGGCGATCAGTTGGCCGGTGCCGCTGGTCTTCAGCGTGAAATGGCCCGTGGCGTCGGTCGTCGCGATCGTTTCAGTCCCGTCGCACTTGCCGTTGCCGTTCGCGTCGACGCACACGGTCGCGCCAACGTAGTAGCCAGCCTTGAGCGTCGGATCGCCAGTCGTGCTGCCCGGCACGAAGCCAGCGGCGGCAACGGCGCCCGAGATTATCGTGGTCGGCGTGCTGGCCGTCGGCGTGTTGTCGCTATTGCCGCCGCAAGCTGCCAGTACGCAGGCTGCCGCGATCGAGGTTAGAAGAGGAGTAGTACGTTTTATTGGATTGACCGACATTGTGGGGTGCCCCTGTTGGTTGCATGCACTGCTTCTTTTTTGCGCCTTCTATATGCAGGCGACAGGGGATTATCGAGTCGATGTATTTATCTCCCGTGAATGGGAACTTTCATTAAAATTACAATTAAGTAATATTTTTGCGCACGGAAAATGTCTTTGTCATCAAATTGGCATGTTTTATCTATCTCGCTGCGTGGTCGGGAGAGGGCTTCGCCATTGCGCGGAGGGAAAGTAGACATTCGTTTTCGGGCAATCAAACAGGCAATCAAGGTTGTGATAACTGCGCTCCGTCCAGCTACGAGGTGCCTGGTAGATCTCGCGGGAAACACCGTGTATCGCACGTGCCACATAGGCCTGCTTTTCGCCCACTGGCCGAATGTAAGGATGGAAATGTGCATGGCGACCTCGTGCGAGTAGGGGAGCTTGTATTGCGCCATGGCAAGACCGACAATCAAAAAATTGTCATGGATACACTGACATGCCTGAACCGCGCTACAAGCAACTGGTCGACCGCCTCGCAGACGATATCCGTGCAGGCCGCCTGCGTCCCGGGACGCGTTTGCCGGCGCATCGCGATCTGGCGGCACGCGAACGCTTTTCGTCGTGGCCGTTGCCGCCGGCTATTTCAGTTCGCACTCGCGTTTAGCAAGATCATCCCGTGTATGCGCGAAAGCGCCTGTTGCCATGCGGGGCTGTCCTGTGTGGCCTGGTTATCCTCAAGGAGGGGTCTCAGCAACGCAAGCAGGTCTTTCGAATTGGACGTGCTCGTCGGCGTGGTGACATCCGACACCAGCAGGCCTCTCACGTATTGAGATTGGCGCGTGGATTGACTGGACGTCTGATTCAGCGACGCCAGAAGCAGGTTGCCGCGTTCCGCCTCGATTTTGACCGTGCTGCTTGCGTCGTCACTGATCTGTATGTAGTTGTAGTTCTGTGACCCTGGCGATGAGCCGAGTTCGACCGGACCGCCGGATAGCGCCTCGTGATAACTCGCGCGCAGATGCGATTGCTGGTTTTGCGAAATCGTGCCGTTCATCAGATCGCCTTTGGTACTGGTGCTTTGAGAGACCTGATAGGAGAAAGTGTCCTGTTGATTCAGCAGCAACGGATTTGACGAGACCGGCGTATCGGTAATCGAGGCGGCGAAATCGCCGAGACCCGTCAACATGGCCTGGTCCGATTGCGCGAGCCACGGCGCATAGGCCGTACCGGGAAGCTGTTGCGTCGAATTCCCATAATCGCTGTTCATCTGCGTGAACGCGTCCTTGAACATCGACATCAGCTCTGCGTTGCCGTGACCTTTCGCGTTGGCATTGTCGAACTGCGCGAGAAAGCTTGCGATGGCCTGATCGCGTTGCGCGCCCGATCCCCAGAGTGCGGAATCGCTCGTATCGACTTTGAGGTTCATCGTGCCGGCCGAGTCCGTGACGCTCACGCTCCTCGCTGAGCTGTTCTGGGAAAATTCGGCTGAAAGGTTGTTTTGCCCGGCGCCCGTCACATTGAACTGCATGTCCACCGACGACAATACGGACGGGTCGAACTGCGTCAGACCGCTCAGATCGAGTTCCGGCGGGGACGCGCTCAGGCCGTTGATGGCGTTCTGAAAGCCGTCGGCCAGCTTGGCCAGCGCGGTGCGCTCGGCGTCACTCAGCGTCGCGCTGCTATGCACGCTGACCCCCAGCGTGCCGTTCCCGCTATCTATTTTAATGTCGACCTCGAGGCCGCTCGCGGTCTGAACGGTCAGCCTGATATGGTCTTGCGGACCGTGTGACGAAGTGCCGACTACACCGATTGCACCGGATGCGCCCGCCGAACCGGCCGTGACCGACTGCGAGAAATCGTCACCGGTGGTCGTGAAGCGATTGAGCAGCGCGCTTCCCAGGTTATTGAACTGCCCCGACATCGTGCCGGCCATGTAATTGGCCGCCATCACCAGAGAGACGGCATCGGTGTTGCTTTGAGCCCACGTGACGGTCGGTTCCACACCTGCCAGGATTCCTTGCTGCGTGTAGACGATGGGCGTTGCGACGAGCCTCGAGGGAATCGTGACAATCGTCGACGCGGACCCGCTGAGGGCACCTTGCGATGCGCGCGCTGTCGCAGCAAGGCTGTTCGCCGTGTTTGATAACGGTGTCACCGTCGGAGGAAGGACGGCGTTCAATGACGATAAGGTGGTCATGGTGCGGTGCCTTGTTATTTTCGGCGGACGATGGCCGTCCTCTGCGCGACGACCGGTTTCAGTCAGGTTATCGACAGGAAGTTGAAAACCTTTAAGGAAAATGCCGGGCTTTATTGAAAGCTGCCGCGAAAGGGAAATGAATCCGCTATTTCGACTGGCTGCTCAAGCATGGGTGTATGCCGCACGCATTGGACTGCGGGCACGCGCGAAATTTTGACGGTTGCACCGGCGGTCAAACCGGGCTTTCGGGATTCACAGAAAGCGGCGGCCGCGGTGCGTCGCCGCGCGCCCGAAACAGGCGGACCTTACGCTTGCGCCTGATCGTTCGAATCGTGAGCCTCGTGCGAGGCGCGCGCGAAACCGGATTCCGGGTGGGTCTTGAGAAAAACAGGTAGATCGGTCGTGGGCGGTTTGGCGGGAACGTCGAAGAACATTTCGCAAACCCACCCGCGATGATACGAAGCGTGATTCACGAGATGCATGAACATCGCGCCGCGCGACATCGTCGAACGCTCGCCGGAGATGAACGCGAACGACAGTTCCTCAGCCAGCGACGCGTCGGTCTGTGCATCGGCCCAGCGTTCGAACCACGCGTTCAGGTCCTGTTGCGCGCGGCGCAGGTCGTCGAGATCAGCGTGCACGACCACGTTGCGCGCCGTGAAGCCGTGCTCCTTGCGTTCGAGGTGTGCCTTCCAGATCAGATCGACCACATAGTTATGGTTTAGCGTACCGATCATCGTTTTGAACAGCGTTTGCCGGACTTTGACGACTTCATCGGGCGGCAAGGCACCGGTGGCGTCGAACAGCACGTTGTCGGCCCAGCTTTTATAACGGGAAAGAATGCGGGCGGTTTGCGTATTGAGCATGACTGGTTTCCTCGACTATTCGCCTGCGTCGTTCAACACGTCCAGCGCCGCGCGACACGCGCCGGCCAGCTGTTCACGCATCAGATCCTGCACATTCGACGAGCGGTTCACAATGGCATCGCGAATTCTGACCGACTGACTGAACGACGCCTGCATACGGCCGCCGCGCGCCATCGCAATGCGCCGCACGCGCCGCACGGGTCCGATCAATCCTGCGTGGCTGTCCTGCAGCGTGCGGTTGTCGGCGATCGTCATGACGATTGTGTAGAAGCGGTCTAGCGCATCGACGTAACCCGGCGGATCGTCTGCATCGACACTCACTTGCATCGCTTCGATCACGTCGTCGAGTTGCGCGGTGCCGAGCGCCGTGATGCGCTCCGACGCGAGTTGCACGGCAAGACATTCGAGCGCCGCGCGCACCGTGTAAATCTCTTCGACATCGCGCAGCGTCACGGCGCGCACGTACGCGCCGACGCGCGGCAGCACCGTCACCAGTCCCTCGCGTTCGAGTTGCGCGAACGCCTCGCGCATCGGCGTGCGGCTTACGTTCAACTGCTTGGCGACCTGCACTTCGGAAAGGCGACTGCCCGGCGCGAGCACGCCTTCGACGATCGCCTCACGCAACGCGGGCACCACCACGCCTTCGCTCAGTGAATCGCTGGATGCATGCACCGTGCGCATGCGCGAGTGATATTTGCTCGCGATCCTGTCGAGCGAATGGGCGCCTGCATGTGCGCCTTTTGGGGGCTTCGGCGCGGCAGCAGTTTCGTCGGTTTTGAGCGCGGTTTTGCGGGAAGGCATTGACACCTCGTGATCATGTGAATACGCTGTATACAGATTATACACCTGCCGGAATCTCGCGGCTTTGCATGGTTGATAGCTTTGCGTGGGACTGGAGTAAGCGTTCAAGCGCTAACTCCGGTCGACAGCTTTGCATGGGACCGGAGTAAGCGCTAAAGCGCTAACTCCGGTCGACACAGGAGACGTTATGGATCGCAGTCCATTGTCGCAGCCGGTTTTGATCGAACGAACGGGCGACGTGCTAAGTTTTACGCTGAATCGCCCGGATGAAGGCCACGAGGTTTCCGCCTCGATGTTCGACGCCATGATGGCCGCGTTACGCAGCGAAGCCGCTGAGCCGAGCGCGCGCGTGCTGCGCATCCGTGCGAACGGCCACGTGTTTTGTACCGGGCGCGAGCGCGCTGGGCGCGACGCGGCGTCGATCCGGGCGGAAGTCGCGCGGCTGATCGAATTGAAGCGCCTCGTGCGTGGCACATCGATGATTTCAATCGCGGAAGTGCAGGGCGATGCGCACGGCTTCGGCTTCGGACTCGCGATTCTGTGCGACTTCACGCTAGTCTCGTCGCGCGCCACGCTCGCGTTTCCCGAGATGCGCAAGGGCTTGCCGCCCGCCGCGATCATGGCCTACGTGGGCCGCTACGCGTTGCCGAAGGCGCTGTTTCCGATGGTGCTGTTCGGCGACACGCTGACGCCCGCCGCCGCGTTGCAGGCTGGGCTGATCACGCAGGTCTGCGAACCCGCTGCGCTACGCAGCAACGCTGACGCGCTCTCCGATCGGATCCTCGCGCTCGACGACGCGGGTGCGCGCCAGTGCAAGGCGTTCTTTCAGGCGGCGGAAGAAAGCCCGATTGAACAGAACTTCCGCAGCGCGACGGACATGCTGACCGTCACGAGCCTGCGCCTGATGCAGGGCCGCTGAGCGTGAGCGCATCTGCAAGTTGAACTATCGCAGTCCATAGACGGTGCGCGCGAACTTCGCGGGATGGCTCGGTTTGCGCAGCGCGTCGACAGCTTTGCATGGGACCCGAGTAAGTGCTCTGCATGGGACGAGAGTAAGCGCTAAAGCGCCTACTCTGTTCGACACGCTAAAGCGCTAACTCCCGTCGACAGGAGACAGACATGAACGTCAACGCAGGGCCGCGGCTCGATCGTTTGCCAATGTCGGGATTTCATCGGCGCATCATGTGGTTGATTGGCATCGGCATGTTCTTCGACGGTTTCGACATCTACGTGGCGTCGACCGTGCTCGGTGCAACGCTCAAAACCGGCTTCTCGACGCTCGGCCAGAACGCGCTGTTCGTGTCGCTGACCTTTCTCGGCATGATGCTCGGTTCGCTCGGCACCGGTTTTCTCGGCGACCGCTTCGGCCGCCGCTTCACGTATCAGGCGAATCTGGCGATCTTTGGACTGGCGTCGCTCGGCGCGGCGTTCGCGCCGACTATGAGCGTTCTGATCGCGTGCCGCTTCGTGATGGGCCTGGGGCTGGGCGCGGAAAACGTCGTCGGCTATTCGACGCTGACGGAATTCGTGCCGCCGCAAAAGCGCGGCAAGCTGCAAGGACTGATGGCCGTGTTCGTCGTGTCCGGCTTGCCGGTTGCGGGGCTAATCGGCTTGCTGCTGATTCCGGCATTCGGCTGGCGTGCGATGTTTGTTCTGGGCGGGATCGGCGCGCTGGGCGTCTGGTATGCGCGCAAGTCGCTGCCCGAGTCGCCGCGCTGGCTCGACTCGGTTGGCCGTCACGCAGAGGCCGACGCGATCCTGCGGCGCATCGAAGACGAAGTCACGCACGCGCGCGGCGGCCAACCGTTGCCGCCGCTAGCCGTCGGAAAGACGCCTGGGCCGGCTGCAGTCTTGCTGTCGTTCGGTTCATTGTTCAGCGGCACGATGTTGCAACGCATGATCGTCGGCTGCGTGACGCTCGTGGTCATCAATACGCTGCTGTACGGCTTCGTCACCTGGTTGCCGACCTTTTTCGTGCATCAGGGCTTCAGCATCGCGAGGTCGTTCGGCTTCGCGCTCGTCATGTCGCTCGGCGCGCCAATCGGCTCCGCAATCGGCGCATTGACGGCGGACTCGTGGGGCCGCAAGCCAACCATCATCGGCGCGTCGCTCGCGGCGATCGTGTTCGGCGCGATCTATCCATTCGTCTCGAATCCGCTGCTGCTGCCCGTTGTCGGCCTGTTGCTGACCATTCCGATCTACGTGCTGGTGGCGCTGCTGTTCGCGGTCTACGTACCCGAACTTTTTCCCACCGAAGTCCGGCTGCGCGCATCGGGTATCTGCAACACGCTGGGCCGCGGCGCGACGATCGTCACGCCGTTTATCGTGGTCGCGCTGTTTGCGCAGCACGGCATCGTCGGCGTGCTGGCACTGATGATCGGCTTGCTCGCCGTTCAGATCGTCGTCGTTGCGTGGCTCGGCGTTGAGCCGACCGGCCAGCGTCTCGAAGACCTGCAACCCGCCGACCCACAGGCACGCGATGCGCCGGGCGCCGACGCGCATGCATCGCCTCTCAAGTGAACCACCTGGAATTGATCTCTATGGACACCGTGAACCCCAAACATCTCGATGCACAGCTTTTCATCGACGGCGCATGGACAAACGCCGACACCGGCCGCACGCTCGACATCGTCAATCCGGCGACAGGTGAAGTAATCGGCGCGCTCGCGGCCGCGTCGGAAAAGGATGTGGACCGTGCGGTGCGCGCGGGTCATCGCGCGTTCGAAAGCGGCGCGTGGCGCGACCTGCCGATCCAGCAACGCGCGCGTGTGCTGAACCGTTTCGCCGATCTGTTCGAAGCGGACCTCGAACAGTTTTACACACTCGAAACGTTGAACAATGGCCGGCCGATCTCGGAGACACGCGCGCAGATTTCGCGTCTGCCGCAGTTCTACCGCTATTTCGCGGCGCTTGCGTTGACGCGCCGCAGCGACGTGATTCCGATCGAAGGGCCGTACCTGTGCTACACGCAGCGCGTGCCGCTCGGCGTCGTCGCATTGATGACGTCGTTCAATCATCCGTTGATGATTCTCTCGAAGAGCCTTGCGCCCGCGCTCGCGACGGGCAATAGCGTCGTCATCAAGGCATCCGAACAAACGCCATTGACCACCGTGCGCCTGGTGCGTCTGCTTGATGAGGCCGGCGTGCCGAAGGGGGTGGTCAACGTGGTGAACGGCGAAGGGCGCGAGGCGGGCGCGGCGCTCGCGCGGCATCCGCAGATTCGCAAGGTCGTGTTCACGGGCGGTACGGAAGTCGGCCGCTCGATTGGCGAAGCGGCGGCGCGTAGCTTCGCATTGACGACGCTCGAACTCGGCGGCAAGGGCGCGGTGATGCTGTTCGACGACTTCGACATGGCGCGCGCGGTGAACGGCGCGGCGTTCGCGGCCTTCATCGGCGCGGGACAGACCTGCGTATGCGGTGCGCGGATTCTGGTACAGAAGTCGATCTATGCGGAGTTTCTCGAACGCTTCCGCGCGAAGGCGGCGAGCATTCGCGTGGGCGATCCTGCCGATGTGAAGACGCAACTCGGACCGGTGATTTCAGACCGCTCGCGCCAGCGCATTCTCGCGATGCTGGAGCGTGCGAAGGCCGCGGGCGCGAAGTTGCTGACGGGTGGCGGCATGCCGTCCGGCCTGAAACAGGGCTTTTTTATCGAGCCGACCGTGCTGTACGATGTCGATCCGCTTTCGGAGATCGGTCAGGATGAAGTGTTCGGGCCCGTGACCGTCGTGATGCCCTTCGACGACGAGGCGGACGCGATCCGCATTGCCAACGGCACGCAGTTCGGCCTCGCCGCTTCCGTGTGGACGCAGGACGTGGCGCGCGCGCATCGGGTGGCGGGCAAGCTCGAATTCGGCATGGTGTGGGTCAACGATCACCATCGCCTCGACCCGGCGTCGCCGTGGGGCGGGTTCAAGAATAGCGGCGTGGGACGCGAGACGGGTGTCGAATCGTTCGATCAATTCAGCGAGCCGCGCGCGGTGACGATCAATACCAGCGGCAAAACGGTCGACTGGTATGCGGATGACGGTGAACTGAAGCGTCTCAACTGATTCCGCCCCGCGCGCTTTGCCGGCGTGTCGGCGCCAAGGCATGAAGGCGCGGGTGGCGCGTCACATGCAGAGACACGCGCTGACGACGCACCGCCGCCAGACACGCCGTCGCCTGACGCACCGTTTCAAACCTGTTGATCAGCGAGACCGCTCACCTTGGCCGACGCGCGCAATTGAACGTTCAGCAAATGCTCGCGCATGCATCGGGCCGCCGTTTCTCCATCACGGGCTTTCATCGCATTCACGACAGCCTGGTGCTGCTGGGCGAAATAGTGCCGAGTCTCCTGGGCGACCGTTTTCGTCCGCACGTCGGGCTTTACGCGCATGCCATTGATGACTTCCATCAGCGCGATAAGGGCGGGATTGCGGGTGGCCTGGGCAATCAGCAAATGGAATCGGTGATCCCATTGCTGCCACTCTTCGTCGTTGTTCGCGGCAGCGTTCTTCCGTGCGCACTTTTCCAGTTCCAGCAGATCGTCCCAACTGGCTTTGGTTGCGGCGAGTTCTGCAAGTGCGGGCTCGAACAGCAGTCGCATCTCGGCGATATCCGCCGGACTGGTCCCCGCGCGCAGTCCACGCAGCGTGGGACCAAACTTCAGCGGCCGTGCTCCGAGATAGGTGCCGCGCCCAACGCCGCGCCAGACCCGGCCTGATGCCTCCAGTGAAGCAAGCACCGAGCGCAGTTCCCTTCGACTGACTCCCAGGTCTTCAGCCAGCCTTCTTTCAGGCGGCAGCGCATCGCCGTCTTTGAGTTGATGGTCGGCGATATATCCGAGCAAGCCGTCCAGTGCCGTGTTTTCCATTTTCTTAAACCGAACCAATGATCATTGGTATCAACAGTACCAGAATCGCCGCGCCCCCACGTGCGGATTCCCGAAAATTTTTTGATCCGCTATATTGCAAGGCGATTTCAGGTTAGCATCAAGTGAAACCCATTGGCCTCGTTCTCTTCTGGTCTTTTGTCTAACTCGTACCTATGATGATTGGTTCAGACACCAGTCGCCCGCCGTCGAAAAGGAGTCGCGCATGTCGTTCACAACCCGCCCGGAACTGATCGGCACATTCGGGATGGTGGCCTCCACGCACTGGCTGGCCAGCGCATCGGCCATGGCCGTTCTTGAGAAAGGCGGTAACGCATTCGATGCCGCCGCCGCCGCCGGTTTCGTTCTGCAGATCGTCGAGCCGCATCTGAACGGTCCGGGCGGCGAACTGCCGGTCGTGTTCTACAGCGCGCGCGAAGACCGTGTGCGTGTGCTTTGCGGGCAGGGCGTGACGCCCGCGGCCATGACCATCGAGCGGATGCGGAAGTTAGGGCTGGAAGTCGTGCCGGGGACGGGGTTGTTGCCGGCCGTGGTGCCCGGTGCGTTCGGCGGGTGGATGGCCATGCTGCGCGATTACGGGCAATTGCCGCTCGAGGACGTGTTGAGCTACGCGATCGGTTATGCGGAAAACGGCTATCCGGTGCTGCCACGCATGACTTCATCGATCCTCGCCATCAAGGATTTCTTCCGGACCGAATGGCCCACTTCGGCCGAGCAATGGCTGCGCGATGGCGACGCGCCCATGCCGAACCAGCTGTTCGCCAATCCGGCGATTGCCAACACCTACAAGCGCATTCTGCGAGAAGCGAATGCCCGCAGTGACCGCGCCGAGCAGTGCGAACGCGCACGTGAGGTGTTTTATCGCGGCTTCGTGGCTGACGCCATCGACCAGTATTTCCGCTCGACGCCGGTGCTCGACACATCGGGTCAGCGCAATTACGGCCTGCTCGACGCCGACGACCTCGCTCGCTGGGAACCGTCCTATGAAGACCCTGTTTCGTACGACTATGGGGACCTCCGTGTTCACAAGACCGGTCCGTGGGGACAGGGGCCGATGTTCCTCCAGCAGCTCGCGCTGCTCAAGGGATTCGATCTCGCGGCCATGGACCCGACGGGGCCGGATTTCGTCCATACGATCATCGAGTGCTCCAAGCTCGCGTTCGCCGATCGCGAGGTGTTCTACGGCGACCCTGCGTTTGCGCACGTGCCCATGGATGTATTGCTGAGTGACGCCTACAACGACGAGCGTCGCCGGCTGATCGACCCGCATCGCGCGTCACTCGAATTCCGTCCTGGCACGCTGGGCGATAGCGAGCAGCGTGCCGCGCGCATCGTGGCCCTGGCTGGCAAGGAACAGTCCGGCGGCTTCGGCCAGGGCGAACCGACGTTCGCCCCTTTGCCTGAACTGCGAGGCGATACGGTTCATCTCGATGTCGTCGACCGTTGGGGCAACATGGTGTCGGCAACGCCGTCGGGCGGCTGGCTGCAGGCGTCTCCCGCCGTGCCCGGTCTCGGCTTCAACGTCACCACACGCGCGCAGATGTTCTGGATGGAAGAGGGCCTGCCCTCGTCGCTCGGTCCGGGACGCCGTCCGCGCACCACGTTGTCGCCCACGCTCGTCACGCGCGCAGGCAAACCCTACGCGGCCTTCGGTACGCCCGGTGGCGACCAGCAGGATCAATGGTCGCTCCAGCTGTTCCTCAAACACGTGCACGCCGGCATGAACTTCCAGGCTGCCGCGGATTCGCCGTCATTCCAGACCGCTCACTTTCCAGGTTCGTTCTACCCGCGCGCGATGCATCTGGGCAAGATGTCCGCCGAGTCCCGCTTTCCGGAAAGCACGCTGGCCGAGTTGCGCGCGCGTGGACACGACCTGACTGTGGCCGAGCCCTGGGCGTTGGGCCGGGTTTGCGCGGTCGGAATCCGAAACGGTCTGATGCGTGGCGCAGCGACGCCTCGTCAGATGCAGGCATATGCGGTCGGGCGATAACTTTCGCGTTCCAGAGATCGCGTCCATTCCTTCAGGGAGAACGTTGCCGTGTCTGCCGTAGCCGCTCGTCTTGAAAGACTCCCGTTATCGGGCCTGCATCGGAAACTCCTGCTCATCGGTGGGCTGGGGTATCTGTTCGACGGACTCGATTCATCGTCACTCGCGTTCCTGCTGCCGGTCGTGAGCAAGCTATGGCATCTGACGAGCGCCGAGACAGGCCTCGTCGCGAGCAGTACCTATATCGGTTACTTCTTCGGGGCCTTCCTGTCAGGCGTATTCGCCGATCTGATCGGCCGTCGCCGCATCATGATGTCGGCGCTGGCAATCTACTGTGTCGCGTCGCTCGCGAGTGCCGCCGCCACGGATTGGCACACATTCTTCGCGTTACGCATTGTCGCGGGTTTTGGGTCCGGCGCCGAGACGGTGGTGATCGCGCCGTTTCTGGCGGAATTCGTGCCGCGGCGCTACAGGGGGATGTTTTGCGGCGCGCTGGTCGGCTTCATGTCGTTCGGCTATCTGAGTTCATCCATCCTCGGCTTTGTGGTGGTGAGAAACTTTGTCGATGGCTGGCGTTACCTGGCCGTGGTGACTTCGTTGCCCGTCGTGATGCTGCTCTGGTGGCGCAGGACGCTGCCTGAGTCGCCGCGATGGCTGGAGAGCCAGGGCCGAACGGATGAAGCGAATCGTATCGTGAGCACGATCGAGTCATGGTTTACCGACCGCGGCATTCATCTTCCGCCGGTCGCCTCCGTCGGCATGATTCCCGCATCGGCACCTGCAAAGCGTGGCGCGTTGCAGAACGTGCTGACGTTGTGGTCACCGCGGCTCGCGCGCACCACGGCAGTAAGCTGGCTCATGTGGTTCTCGGTTGCGTTCGCGTACTACTCGTTCTTCTCCTGGATTCCGAGCTTGCTCCTCAAAGAGGGGCTCACCATGACGAAAAGCTTCGGCTATTCCATCGCGATCTATGGGGCGCAGATTCCGGGATATTTCTCGGCCGCGTGGCTCAATGAACGGATCGGCCGGAAGGCGGTGGTCGCGTCCTACATGCTGCTGGGGGGCATCGCGGCGATCGCGCTGGCGTTCTCTCACACCGGACTCGGCATCATGGCCGCGGGCATCTGCCTGTCGTTCTTCATGAACGGCGCGTTCGCAGGCGTGTATGCGTACACCCCGGAAGTGTTTCCGACGGCGGTTCGCACCACGGGTACCGGATCGTCCTCCTCGTTCGGTCGCATCGGCTCGGTGAGCGCGCCCATTCTGGTCGGCCTGGTCTATCCCGTGCTCGGGTTCATGGGCGTGTTCACCATGACCACGACGGTTCTGCTCATCGGGGCGTGTGTGGTTTTCTTCCTGGGTATCGAGACGCGCAACCGCTCGCTCGAAGATATCGAAGCCGAGGAGTTCGGGCGTACGCCGGACGTTCGAGGCCCGCTCAATTCCACTGAACTACGCGGCTGAATACCGCGATCGACCAACTTCCCAATACAGACCATGCAAGGCAACCGGATCGAGACTGTGCCGCCAGCCCCACAAACGCTGGGCATTTCCACACTTGAATATCTCGCGCGGGCCGTGCGGCTCAATGGTCAGCCGATGGAGATTTTCCGTGCCGTTCATGAGGTGGCGGCAAGCGCCATCGGCTTTGGCCTGTTCACGATCATGTCCTACGATGCACAGCATGAGGAGGTCGAGCGGGTCTATACGAACATGCCCGACGTCTATCCGGTGGGCGGACGCAAGAAAAAGCGCGGCACGCCGTGGGCCAAACAGATACTGCACGATCTCAAGCCATTTCGTGCAGAGACGCCGCAAGGCATTCGCGAAGCGTTTGACGATCACGCCGTGATAACCGGCATGGGTCTCGGATCGATACTGAACATCCCGATCGCATACGACGGCGTGTGCATCGGCACGATGAACCTGACGCATCGGGAAGGGTGGTACACGGCGAGACATGAAGAATTGGGATTGCTGATCGGTTCGTTCCTCGCTCCCGCTCTCATTCCAGGCAACAAGATATCCGCCGGCAGCTTGACTGCTCTCTGACATGACCACTACCCAACGTGTTGCGACAGCGTCGCCTGCGACCCCAACCTCCGGATCGCAAGGCCGTTGGCTGCTTGTCTTTATCCTTGCCTATCTTGCGCTAATGGCCGATGGCGCCGATGTCATGATGTACGGCCTGACGCTCACTCGAATCAAGGACGACTTCGGGTTGAGCAATATCCAGGCCGGAGCGTTGGGCAGTTTGACGTTGTTAGGCATGGCCGTCGGCGGGATTCTCGGCGGCTGGCTGAGTGATCGCGTGGGCCGGGTGAGGGTGGTGGTCTGGGCGTTGGCGCTGTTCTCGCTTGGCGCGGGGCTGCTTGGGCTCACTCACGGCTTTCTGGAATTCGCGATTGTCCGTTTCATCAGTTCGTTGGGTATCGGCTGCATGGTGCTGGTCACCACGCTCGTTGCCGAATACGTGCCCACGGAACGACGCTCACTGATTCTTGGCGCATTGCAAACCGGCATTTCGGCTGGATACATCGTCGTTATCGCGCTAAGCAGCTGGATTTTGCCGCACTACGGCTGGCGTACGCTGTACTACGTGTCGGCGCTGCCCGTGGTGTTTGCGCTGGCGATCAAGTTTGCCGTGCCTGAACCGGCAAGCTGGCGAGCGAGCCGCGCAGCCGATCGCAAGAGCCAGCCTCGCTTGCGCAACAGCCGCTACGCGGTGATTTTCGGCAATCGGCAGACGCGACTGCTGTTTATTCTGTGGACCGTGGCCTCGATTTTCATTCTTTCCGGCTTCTATGGTTTGAACAACTGGCTGCCGACGTACCTCGAAAAGGAACTGCATATCAAGTTCAGCTCGCTGACCGGCTACATGATCGGCACGTACGTGGTCGCTTTCATCGGCAAGATCTTCGCCGGCTGGCTGGGCGACCGCTGGAGCCGGCGCGGCGTGTATGTTCTCGGCTGCGCGGGTGCGGCGCTCTTTTTGCCGGTGATCGTCTTATGGCATACGCGCGAGAATATTGCCCTTCTCATGCTTTTCTTCGGCTTTCTTTATGGCATACCACTGGGCACGATAGGCACGTTCATGTCCGAAAGCTTTGCCACTTCCATCCGCGGTACTGCGGTTGGCGGTTCCTATAACCTGGGCCGTTTCTGCTCGGGCGCGGCGCCTATTGTGATCGGTTATCTCGCCACACAGTTCTCCATCGGCCTCGGCTTTCTTGTGGTCGGCGCGGTTTTCTTCCTGAGCGGTGTGACGGCGTTGTTCATCCCGGACCGGTTGTACGACACGGAGCAGCCGTCCACAGTGTGAATCGAAGTACACGGGCACAAAGACGATGGAATGACTCAATAAGCTCAAGGAATGGCTGCACGAGCTGCCTACGGGCCCACGGAATATAGATTGACTTCTCGCAATACGCCGGAAAGTACAGCTGAACCTTCCAGTCGATAGGCCCAAAGTAGCAGCATGCCTAGTTCGAAGAGCAGCTCGGCTCGATTTCCACGTATGGCATTAGCCAGCGCCTGTGCCCATAGCACGTGCAAGTCCTCTTGGGGAAGCGTTGCCGGTACCGACAGCACGATGTTGCGTAAGGCGTTGAATCTATCTTCTGACGAGACAGTACGTAAAAGTTCAATTGCCGTTTCGGCGTGCAGTCGGCCCTTTATAGCGAGGTGCGGCAGAATTCGCTCCACGAAAAAAGGATACCTCGAGATGGCCGATTTGAGTTGAGAAGCGTCCATCCACGGCGCCAGTCTTTCGACAAACAATAACGAGAACATATCGTGCTGGAGCATGATCTGTTCGATCCGGGAGGCACCGGCACGATCGCCGTGCCGACAGTATGCAACCGCTAAAGCGGTCAATGCCTCTGAATCCTCACTAGATGACTCCAACGAGTCCGGCGACTTCGAATCAAGGATCTTTAGCTCGAATGATTCGAGCCGTTGCAAGGAATCCAGATCAACGATATCCGCGAGGATTCGAACCGCTTCGCTGCCAAGCACCATCGCACGCGGTTCGTCGAAGAGACGCTGCAGAGCGGCCTTGGAATCCGAGATCTGGGCGAGCCGCTTCAATAGCATTAGCCATCCATCTGTAAGATAGCGATTGCCCGCCTCTCCCCATGACATGTTGAGCAGTTCTTCCACCGTTGAAGTGTCTAGTACCGGAGCGAGCGCGCCAATATGGTAGACGCTCGCGCCATTGCACGTGAACATGCCGAGTTTTCTTTCAGCAAGAGAGCTCACCGTGCTCTGAGCGAGATTCAGTGCCGCATTGCAGTCACCAAGCGCGGCATATCCACGCGCGATTGCTATCCGCACGTCATCGAACCGGTGTTGTCTGCTCCAGCCCGCTTTAGAAAGGAGAGAATAGGTGCTATCAAGATCATTTCTATCGAACATCGGAATGATCGCAATCAAGACTTCCATTTGCGAGGCGTCCGGAGGCGATTGCTGATGCAAGACAGGCTCCGCCCATTGCCACAAAAGCGCGTGCCGATTTTCCTCTGCTAGCGTGTGAGCAACTTCAATCAAGGCGCCGGCGTAGAGGGATCTGTCGATTTGCCATAGATCGAGAGCCTGGGCCCACGCATCCTTGAATGCGCCATCAACCGCACTTCTGACGAGCATCGCACGAATCGCGGCCCTCTTTGCGATACCATCTTCAAGGTCTAGCGAGGTGTCGTTCACCGCTATCAGGTAGGCGAGCGCCCGCTGTGCGCCCTCATTGCCTAACTGTGGCGCGAGCATGGCCAAACCGGTTAGTTGCCGATAACCCGGCTGCATTTCCAGCAAGTCGTCAAGTGCTCCGCTCACCTCTTGCGCCAGCTGGGCACGAGCAAGCGCAAGTTGTACTTTCACGTAAGCACGCGCGGATGCTTCATTCACGTGGCCAGCAAGGGCCAACGCTCGTTCTTGCTGGCCCAGTCGCGCAACAGTTGGCGCGATTGCCAGGCGCGCGCGCCGCCGGTCGTCCTCGTTCGGCAAATCTTCCATGGCCAACAACAGGCGCTCTACGCCTGAGGCATCGACATATGGCGAGATGGCCGCTATTGCGGCTGCCGCCTGATGTTGTCTGCCCTCTTTACCGTGCGCAATGCGAACCGCAATCTCAATAGCCTCGTCAATCCGGCCGCGTCTCGCCATGGCAGGCAGAAGTCCGACGATAGCGTTGCCGCGGTCAAGTGAATCACGGGCTTCTTTGGCCATGGACAACGCCCGGTCCAATTCGCCCAATTCTCCATATCGAGCGATTACACGTTCGAGATAGCGACCTTCGAAATCGGCTAAATGATGGATCTTCTGAACAACCTTATCTAATGATGCAAGGGGTAAAAGAGGGATCAGAATATGAATAGTGAAATAATAATCGTTGGAAAAATCTTCGTCGAGTAACGGATCCAGAAGCAACGCACGTTCGTCGTCGGAAAATATTTTCATAAACCGGCACAACTGCTGGATCTTGGCTTCGAAGGAGTGCGTCTTTCTTGCAGAGAATTTTTTCCAGCGCTGGATTATTATTTCTGTTATTTCGCGCTGTATGTCATGCGCCAATTCGAGTTCCTTAAGTCTTTCGACCACGTCAGCCAAAGCTACTGGCACTGAACTCTCACCTTTGATGGCAAGCAAACTGCCAAGATAGAATCGCGCGTCAGCGGCCATTTCCAGCTCTAAAGCCCGAACGACGAGCGTTGCGAGCGGCAAAATAGACCAATGTGGAACGACCTTCCTGAGGTCGACGAGTACATCGTAGACATCTTTCAAGCGTTCACCTGGAGCACGGCTCACTACAGCAATCAGTACCTTATATATCTTTTCAGGTGAGGAGAAAGGGGTTTGCCTCGTCACCAGTTGTACCGTATGGTCGAAGATGCGATTCCACGAGGATAGCGGAGCAAATTTAACAATGTCGATTATTGCGTCGGCCTTGTCCTCATCAGGGAGTGCCAATGCCCGTTGTATAGCTGCCCCCGGATTGAATGTCATAAGGCGAACCAGCAAGGCGGTACGAGGCGGCCCGGACGCGATTTTGTGCCTGTCCAGAAGATTGAGGGCTTCCTCTATCAGTCCTTCATCCGAGAGCCGGGAAGCGAAAGTGACGAATGCGAATGCCAGGTCAGGCCGAATCGAAAGGTTCAGGCGAATGACTGCTAGCGCAGTGTCAATTTTCCAATAGCCGCTTTGCACCAGCGCTTCGAGCATCTCACTGGTCACGGCATCGGAGATGCCTTCAATGCCTGTCATCTGGAGCGCACATGCAACTTCGGCGGACAGGTCGGGTTTCGTGCCGCGGCGAATGGATTCAGCGTTTGCAGCGGTTATCGAAGCCTGGATCACGGCCCACTCTGAATGGCGCGCCGAACCGCTCGGGTCTATAGCGTCGCAACCAGCAATCCACGTAGGGTGAGCGACCAGGGTTCGAGCTATGCCAGTTTCCTGCGCCAGACAGAGATGCGAAACCGTATGCCGCCAGTAGTATGCTTGAACAGGGCTCGCTTTTAGCTGACGAGGCAATTCATGGAGTCCATTTTCGAGGCCGCCCCAGCTTTGAAGCGCGGCGTACGCGATTCGCTTATGGGCTTTTCGGACTTCGGATTCGTGCCGCTTGCCAAGGAAATCGGCAAATGACCGGTGGACGATCCGCCAGCGATTCGTCGCTTCGTCGTGGGACAAGAAGCGGCGCCACCGTTCAAGGGCGCGAAAGAAGACTTCATCGGTTGACCGCCCCACATGTAACGCGAGCCAGTCGACGGTGACAGGCTCCAGGGCCGCCCCCAGGAACGCAATCACTGGAGAATACAATTCCTGCCACGTGTCCCAACCCTCGCTTACACGAGTCGTTACGATGCCTTCCCAGATTCGCTCGTAATACCCTTGCAGTCCAGTTGGCAGCTTGTCCGGACTCGGAGCACGGCCTTCCCGCAGATCGGCCAGCAAGTAATGCAAATACATGAAATTGCCGCCGCTTGCAGAGGCGAACTTGCGCACTGCGTCCTCGACTCCAATCCCCATCATGGTCAGTTGTTGTTTTAATGCGGGGCCCGACATCTGCCGATCGAGGAAATCCTTAAGGTCTCGCAACTGACGGCTGTCCTCTGCCTGAATCAACAAAGTTTCAAGTGCCGTTTCTCCAAGTGCTTCGATGAGAACTCTCGTACGAGACGTTACCAGAACGAATATGCCGTCCGGCAGATCCTTAGGCAAATGCAAGGGATTCGCACCAAATGCGGACATCGCTTCGTCCGCGGCATCCACGACCAACCATACAGGTACCTTCTTGATGTCGCGCAGGCGCACCATCAAACTTAGTATTGGCGCCCAGCCTAACTTTGCAGGCGCATCGCCCGAAAAAAGCGTTCGTTCGGTCAGGTCTTGCCATAAATCGAGAAAGCAATCATCGAGGGTTGTTCTGCCTTCACTGATCGAGAACTGAAACAGCGGGCAATTGAAGCGGCGCCCCGCTTCAATTGCGAGCGCGGATTTGCCGAGCCCCGCGTCGCCCACCACGCAAAAATACCCGCAAGCATGCGTTTCGGCAAACGTACTTAGGGACTTGAATATCCAATGGCGGCCCACATACGTCGAGGCCTTTGCTCGCCTCCGCGGTAGCCGCGCGACCATGCGCTCGTTTGGAGAGTAAGGCGTGAATCCTTTGAGCTTTTGAAGCGTGACTACGTTGACAGTTGTTTCGTGCGTCATCGTCTCCAGGTAGCGCTCCGCTTCCTGCGTAGCATCCGCAAAGGGCAAGATCTCGTGCTCGCGGCCAGTCGTGCAGCGCGCAAATCCGGTGCACTCGATGGCGCATATTCTGCCGTGGGCAGCGCGGATTCTTTCTAGCAGAAGTTGACCGCCATCCGGGTCTGAGCGCCACCCTCGCTGCCAGTCAGCCTGGCGCCATCCGAGCCGATTTTCGTTCTCCGCGATTCGCTCTTGCTCGATGACGACGAAAGCATGCGTCTGGTCTTGATGTGGTCCATGGGAACGCATGAGCACCACGAGCGGGAGCAAACCAATCTCAACCGCAAGTCCGGAAAACAGGAGCGCCAGATCAATGCATGTACCATTGCCGCCACCATTTGCGAGTAGTTTGCCAGGTTCTCGAATCAGTTGTTCGGCGTCGGAAGGGTCCCCTTCGATATAGCTAGGTTCATGCGCGTACTCGATGCCAAGCGTTGTCAGTCGCTCATAGAGTATGAGTGCAATTTCCAGGTGCCTGTGTTGCAGCAAAAGATCGTGAAAGGTTGGTGTGCCGGGATCGGTCGAAAAAAAGGATCCCTTATTACCCCGTGTCTGCCAGGCATCTTCAACCGCCTTGGCGGCGGCCTCGCGCACTACATACCTCGCCAATAACTCGGGGCTGCGTTTTCGCCACGGGCGCCATGAATCAATGGTTGAGTTCATCGGACACGTTAGACGACGCAAAAAAGGTCAGCTATATAGTCGCCGGGGCTCGTATGTGCATGCTCAGGGATAATCGTCAGCCGGTAGTCGCCCACGGCAAGTCCGGTAACGCTACCGTGCCAGCGGTCCCCGTCGTGTTGCAGTTGATGCTCTATGGCAGGCCCCCCAGCGACAGGCTCGATGCGGGCACTCAGATTGCCCAGGTCGTGCTCCTCAGAGCGTGCCTCGAAGTCGACCGGCGTGCCGGCGGAAAAAGCCGGAGCAAGATCCAACGCGATGCCACGCTCGGTCGCGAGGTGCGTTCCGCCGCGTGCGGGCACTCGCAGATCTCCTTGCAGTGCGAGAAGCATCTGCGCAAGGTTTGCTATTAGCGTTCGATTATTCTGCAAGGTTGAGTGTCGTTGATTGACCGGCCACCAGCGCGGCGGTTTAGAATCCAGAGGGATCGGAATCGCGGATACTCGGGGAACTCTGCCATCGCCGTCAGGAAAGGCAAATCGGTCGATTCCGGGTGGTAAGCTCATCTGCAAATCCAGAACCCCATCACCGTGTAGTTGACCGGATTGATAAGTGCGTTGCCCCCAACCGTAAACCGGAATCAGCTCGGTGGTATAGCTCTGACTCTGTCGATTGCGTGCAGAGGCATGCTCTATCTCCTCGTGGAAAGCGAAGGCATCGATGGCCTTGGTTTGATCGATAGCCCACTCGCGGGTAGCGATTTCACACGGCCTTTTCCAGTTTCCTTCGGGATCCAGAATTGACGGATACCGCGGTAGCAACTGGTACGCAGATGTAAAGCTCTTCAGTGCGTCATTTAACGCCGCGAACTTCTTGCCGGCCAGCGTAAAGCCGTTTGCGAGGGAAGCTGCCGCGTCAATAGTGCCACGATGGGGTGTACCGAAAGTGACAAGCGCACGCACGCACTCGAACCCTCTCAACACCTCGACGTAATACCGCCCCACAAGCCCTCCCATGCTGTGGCAGAGCAAGATGACGCCTGCGTCGGGGGAACCCGAATGTTTGCGCCATTTCGGCAGTTCACGATCAACAAGCTCCTTTAGGCGATTTGCCGAGATGCGATTGCAACGTCGCCAGTCGTAAGGGAACTCAAAAAAATTCGCGGGTTCGCCGTCAGGGTTGAGGGCATCGCCTTCAGTCAGCGCAAACCGGTGATGGAGTTCGTCGTGTAAGCCCGAGTAACCGTCGAAATATGAAATTCCCGGGATTAACGTGTAAGGCATGATCCGAGTGGCGCGGACGCCGTCATCTTCGACGTCGTCGGCCTGGAGCTGCAGGCCATTTAGCGAAGCGCCCATTGAGCTAGCAAGGCTCACTAACGCGTGCGGCGCGGGACCCCATATCAGCTTGCCGTTTTTTTCCAGCACGCTGCCCGTGATGCCGGGCAGCAAAATCAGCATATGTTCCAATCGCGGCCGCGCCTTGCTCATGAGATTTCCCTTCCTGATATGAATCCGGCTTTTCCCTAAAGCGCTGCAAGCACGGTCGAGAATATCTCCGATACAGGTCACGCGCAATGAGGTGCGGCGCAACGCCTCCGCTACGCTCAAGCCGGCTCATGCAGGATCGACGAATCGAATGGCGCCATCCTGCGCAGCGCGAGCCGAAAGTCGCGCGCGATCGGCGAGAGCGCGGCATCGCGCCGGCGAATCAAACCGATGGTTCGCGCCACCGTCGGATCCACCAGCGGCCGGATTGCGATGCGCGCATGTGCATCGCGCGGCGCCGCGCAGCGCGGAATGATGGAGATCCCGAGACCCGCTTCAACGAGCCCTAGCGAAGTGGTCAGATGTTCGATCTCGATCAGCCGGTCGGGACGCCAGTCGATATCCCTGAGCGCGGCGTCGAGCATGCGCCGGTTGCCGCTCGACGTGCCCGAGACGATCAACGGCCATGGCCGCAACTCCGGCCACGTCACATGTTCGCTCGCGGCGAGCGGATGATCGGCGGGACATGCCAGCACGTACGGATCAACCAGCAGTTCGTCGATTGCAAGCTCAGGCGATTCGTTCACGAGAAACGCAATGCCGAACTCCGCGTCGCCGATCGCGACACGTTGCACGACCGTTGCGAGGTTGGCCTCGATGAGTCTGAGCCGTACTTCAGGACGCCGCCTGTGGTAACTGCTGACGATTTTCGGCAGCATGAATTTGGCGACCGTCGGAATACACGCGATGGTCAACTGACCAGTGCGAATACGCGTCGCTTCGCTCACCAGTTCGAGCGTTGCATCGAGCTCACGCAGCACGCCTTGTGCGCGCGGCAACAGCAATTCGCCGGAACTGGTGAGTGCGACGTTGCGCGTGGTGCGTTCGAACAACAAGGTATCGAGCGCTTCCTCGAGCCGTTTGATACGCCGCGTCAAAGCGGAAGCGGAGAGGTTCAGTTCAAGCGCTGCGTCGTTGAACGATGCGTGCGACGCGACCGCGACAAACGCTCGCAATGCGTCCAGATCGACTCCCGGAAAACGGTTCATCGGCACTCCGCTGACTCTTGCATGTGACGCAATAATAATCACGTCGCGTGCAATTCACAAACGCGTCCGGTGTGCGGATACTGAAGGCACGACATTTCCGTGCAACGTGATCCGCACGATTACACCCGAGACGGCACCCACACCGATGAACCAGCACAACGACGTAGGCACAAACCCTTATACCGGCGGCGTGGCCGCATTCGTCGCGGGCTTGCGGTATGAGGCGATACCGGACGAAGTGCGCGCGCGCATCAAACTGCTGATCCTCGATTCGCTCGGCTGCGCGATCTTTGGAGCCGGGTTGCCGTGGAGCCGCATTCTTGCGGATACCTTGCAGCGCGTCGATACCACGCCGGGTTGCCACGTGTGGGGCATGCCGATGCGTTTGTCCGCGCCACACGCGGCGCTCGTCAATGGCACCTTGATCCAGAGTTTCGAACTCGACGACGTACATCGCGTCGGCGTGCTGCATGTTGGCGCGGTGACCTTGCCGGCCGTGCTCGCGGTTGCCGAGTTGCTGTCCGCCAATGCGCCGATGACAGGCCGCGACTTCCTGCGCGCCTGCGTGGCGGGCTACGAGGTCGGTCCGCGCGTGGGCATGTGCATGGGACCGGAGCACATCGCGCAAGGCTGGCATTCAGGGGCAACGGTCGGCGTATTCTCGGCCGCGGCGGGTGCGGCAGCCGCGCTTCGGCTCGATGCGGAGCAGACGGTGCACGCGCTCGGCATTGGCGGCACGCAGTCGGCGGGGCTGATGGCCGCGCAGTTCGGCGCGATGGTCAAACGCATGCATGCGGGCCGCGCCGCGCAAAGCGGCTTGTACGGCGCGTTGCTCGCGCAAAACGGTTTCACCGGGATCGTCGACGTATTCGAGAATCCGTATGGCGGATTTTGCAGCACGTTCTCGCGCTCGCTGGACCGCTTCGATCTGACGCAACTCGTGGATGGCCTCGGCGAGCGCTTCGAGACCATGCGCATCGCGCTGAAGTTCTACTCGTGCGTGGGCAGCAATCACACCACGCTCGACGCAATCCGCACGATGCAGGCGCGTCATCCGTTCGGCCCGGACGATATCGAGCGGATCGTCGTGCATGGTTCGCGCGTAACGGTCGACCATGTGGGCTGGAAATATGTGCCGCAGGGGCTGACCTCGGCGCAGCTCAACCTGCCGTATTGTGTGGCAACACTGCTGCTCGAAGGCGACGTATTCGTCGACCAGTTCAGCGAGGACAAGGTCGCGGACCCTGAGCGCATGGCGCTGGCGGATCGCGTGCAGGTGGTCGAGGATCCCGCGATCACCGCGCGCGGTTCGATGCTGCGGCATATGGTGCGCGTCGAGGTGCTATTGCGCGACGGCACGCGGCTCGAAGAAACGGTCGAGGCACAGCGCGGCAGCGAACACGCATTCGCAAGCGAAGGGGATATCGTCGGCAAGATGAGAAAGCTCGCCGCACATCGGATCGACGCACGGCAAATCGCGCGCATCGTCGACTGGGTGATGCATGTTGAAGATCAACCGGACGCAAGCGAGCTTGCGCGCCTTCTCGCGACCGTTGCCTGAGGAGCCATCGTGGCCGCCACCGCGCACACGCTTACGCTGCCCGCCACGCCCGCCGCGCGGCGCGCACGGTTGCGGTCGATTATTGGCGGCAGCGCTGGGAACGTGATCGAGTGGTATGACTTTCTGGCGTATTCGATCTTCTCGATCTATTTCAGCAAGGCTTTTTTCCCGGGCGGCAATCAGACCGCGCAACTGCTGAACGCGGCGGCCGTCGCGGCGATCGGTTATGTCGTGCGGCCGCTCGGCAGCTGGGCCATTGGCGTGCTCGCCGACCGGCAAGGGCGGCGCGTGGCGTTGAGCGTCTCGGTTGCGATGATGAGCGTCGGCTCGCTGATCATCGCCTTGACGCCGACGTATGCGTCGATCGGCGTGGCCGCACCCGCCGTGCTGGTCTGCGCGCGCCTCTTGCAAGGTTTCAGCATGGGCGGCGAAGCGGGCACGAGCGCGACCTATCTGAGTGAAATGGCGCCGACGGGCCGGCGCGGTTTCTTTGTCGGCTTCGTCCAGGTGACGGTGGTGATGGGGCAACTGGTGGCGCTCGCGCTGATGCTCATCCTGCAACGGCTCGTACTGACGCCCACGCAACTCGAACAGTGGGGGTGGCGCATTCCGTTTGCGATCGGCGGCGCGCTGGCCGTCTTTGCGCTCTATCTGCGCCGTGGCATTGCGGAGACCGACGCGTTCGAGCGCGAGGGCGGTGCCAATGCCGGCATGCGGACCCAGACAGAGCGAGGCAGTCTGTTGGTGCTGCTGGTCCAGCATCGGCGTCAGACGCTTTGGACGATCGGCATCAGCGTCGGCGGCACGGTCGCGTTCTACACGTTCACGATCTATTTGCAGAAGTTCATGGTCAACACCACGGGCTTCAGCCGCGACACGGCGACGCTGATCGCGACCGTGGCACTCGTGATCTACATGGGTTTCCAGCCGCTCTTCGGCCTGTTGTCCGATCTGATTGGACGGCGGCCGGTCATGATGATCTTCGGTGTGGGCGGCACGTTCCTGACGGTGCCGCTGATGCATGCGCTCGGTGCGACACATAGCGCCCTCACGGCGTTCGCGCTGAACCTTGCGGCGCTCGGCATTCTCAGTGGCTTTTCGTCGATTCACTGGCTCGTCAAGTCGGAGCTTTTTCCGGCGAAGGTTCGTGCGCTCGGCGTTGGCCT
Organism: Paraburkholderia sp. RL17-337-BIB-A; assembly: GCF_046025895.1. NCBI lineage: Bacteria > Pseudomonadati > Pseudomonadota > Betaproteobacteria > Burkholderiales > Burkholderiaceae > Paraburkholderia > Paraburkholderia sp. RL17-337-BIB-A. The sequence continues at coordinate 435,713 of NZ_JARESY010000002.1, forward strand.
GCCGTTTGCGGTCGTGTCGTCGGTGATGGGCGGTACCACCGAATATCTCGCGTTGCGCTTCAAGCACGCGGGCCACGAATCGTGGTTCTTCTATTACGTCAGCGCGTGCGCGGCGGTCTCGCTGCTCACGTACGTGCTGATGCCCGAGACACGCCATCGGTCGGTGATCGACGAAGAAGCGCGTCGGTAATGTGGCCACTGAGGTGATCACTGAGGTGCTCACTGAGGTGCTCACTGAGGTGGTCAGCGAGTTGATTACCAATATGACCACCAAGGTCAATGGAGACGCTTTCATGCAGCCGGCTTCATCCGCTGGGCCCACTGCGGCGCAGTTGTTGTCGGAGTACGCGCTCAGCGTGCGGTTCGAGCAGTTGCCCGCCGACATCGTGCGGCTCGCCAAGGACTGCCTGATCGATGCGATCGGCGCGGCAGTGTATGGACATGAAGTGGAAGCGGGTCAAGCCGCACTGCGCTATGTGAGTCATGCGTCCGCGGGCCCGTGCGCGATTCCTGGCACGAACCGGCGTGTCGCGCCCGAGGCGGCGGCGTTCGCGGGCGGCGTGCTGGTCCACGCGGCGGAGCTCGACAGCTTGCGGCAGCCCGGCGCCGGCGTTCACCCGGGCGCGTCGCTGGTCCCGGTTGCACTTGCCGCCGCACAGGTTTGCGGCGCGTCGGGACGCGACTTGCTGGCGGCGCTCGTCGCCGGTATCGAGGTGCTGTTTCGCATCGGCAGCGCAACGAAGCACTCCGCCGAAGCACGCGGCTTTCATGCGCCGGGTCTCACGGGACCGTTCGGCGCCGCGATTGTCGCGGGCAAACTGGCGGGCGTCGATGCCGATACGTTGCGTCACGCGCTGGGCATTGCCGGCTCGTTGAGCGGCGGATTGCTCGAATTCGCGAAGTCCGGCGACGGTGGTCTCGTCAAACGTCTGCACCTGGGGCGCGCGGCGCAGTCGGGCATCGTTGCCGTGCAACTGGCGCAGGCGGGCTTCGACGGACCGTCGACGGTGCTTGAAGGGCGTTACGGTTTTCTAAAGGCGTATTGCGAGGCCTCGGACGTGGCGCGTCTGACCGAGGGTTTAGGCACGCGCTATGAAACGCTGACGCTGTGCCTGAAGCGCTACGCGTGCCACATCGTGGCACACACGCCGGTCTACGCCGCGCAGCAATTGCGCGCCGCGCACGATATCGATGCACGACGTATCGCCGCGATCCGGATCGAGGGCGCGCCGCGTCTTGCCGCTAATCACGATATCAAGCTGCCGGCCAATCAGGTGCTCGCGCAATACAGCGTGCCGGTTTGCGTGGCGGCGGCGCTGCTGCACGATGCCAACGATCCGTCGACATTCGGCGCGCGCCTGTTGCAAGACCAGGCGATCCGCGAGCTAGCGCAGCGCGTGACGCTGGCCGCGACCGATGCCACCGGCCTTGCCACCGTCACACGCATCACGCTCGATGACGGCACGAACTACGAGCTGACGCAGACGGACTTCCCGGGCTGTCCGTCGACGCCGTTCACACCGGCCCAGTTGCGCACCAAGTTCATGTGGATGACGAAGCGGCTGGGTGCCGCGGCGCACACGTTGTTCGAGCGGTTGGACCGGGTGGAAGACGAAGCGGATCTGCACTGGCTCGATGCGGTGCCTGCATCGTCGCCCGATCTATCGCTTGTAAGAGGAGACCGCGGATGAGCATCGCAAAGTCGCTAGGCGAACGCATCGCCGCGTTCACTTCCGCCGACGTGCCCGACGAAGCATTGCGCTGGGCGCGCATCGGCATCATCGATACGATCGGCGTGACGCTGGCGGGCGCAGCGGAGCCATGCGCGCGGATGGCGCGGAGCGTGGCGGCGCCGTCGAACGGGGCGGCACTCGTGGTCGGCACGCGCGAGCGGATGAAGCCCAGTGACGCCGCGCTCGTCAACGGCACGGCCGCGCATGCGCTCGACTTCGACGATTGCAGCAATACACTGGGCGGCCATCCGTCCGCGCCGATCCTGCCGGCGCTCTTCGCCCTGGCCGAAGAAGTGCGCGCGAGCGGCCGGCGTCTCGTCACCGCTTACGTGGCGGGATTTGAAACGCAGGCTCGCATCGCGCATGCGGTCAATTTCCATCACTACGACAAGGGCTGGCATCCCACCGCCACGCTTGGCGTATTCGGCGCGTGTGCCGCGTCGGCGCATCTGCTCGAGCTGGATGCAGAGCGAACGGCGACCGCGTTGTCGATCGCCGCGTCGTTCGCCTCCGGTATCAAGGCCAATTTCGGCACCATGACGAAGCCCTTGCATGTCGGTCACGCGTCGCGCAACGGCCTGATCGCGACGCTGCTGGCGCGCGAAGGATTCAGCGCCGGCGACGCAGCCTTCGAACACCGCCAAGGCTTCTTCAACGTCTTCAACGGCGCGGGCCATTACGACGCCGAGGCGGCGCTGGCGCATTGGGCCGATCCGCTCGACATCGTCGAACCCGGCATTGCGATCAAGCAGTATCCGTGTTGCGGCAGCACCCACCCCGCGATCGACGCGATGCTGATGCTCGTCAGCGAATACGGCCTGAAGCCGGACGAGGTCGAATCGGTCGTGTCGTGGACGCATCCGCGGCGCCTTCAGCACACGAACCGCCCGCAGCCGGCCAGTCCGCTCGACGCGAAATTCAGCGTGCAGTACTGCGTGGCGCGCGCACTGGCGCAAGGACGCGTGGTGCTGTCCGACTTCGAAGGCGACGCGTACGCCGATCCGGCGATTCGCGCGCTCATGTCGAAGATCGTCGCGCAGCCTGATCCTCTGGCGGACCAGCAGCCGGATCATTTCGGCGCGGAAGTCGTCGTTCAGTTGCGCGACGGGCGGCGTTTGGCGAAACGCGTCGCGCGCGCGGCGGGCAGGACGTCGGCTAATCCGTTGCCGGACGCGCGGATCGAAGCCAAGTTTCTCGACTGCGCGAATCACGCATTGACGCCGGATGCGAGCCGCGACGCGCTGGGCATGCTCTGGCGCATCGACAGCATGGAAGACATCACTACGTTGACCGCTTTACTTGAAGCAGGTTTGCGGCACTGACGCAGTTGTCGGGATGTCGTGGGACGTCCTGCGAAAGAGCAAGACAATCGGCGGCTACGACCGCCATAACGAACGCAACTATGTTGCGTGGGACCAGAGTAAGCGCTAAAGCGCTAACTCCGGTCGACAGCTTTGCATGGGATCGGAGTAAGCGCTAAAGCGCTAATTCCGATCGACAGCTTTGCATGGGATCGGAGTAAGCGCTAAAGCGCTAACTCCGATCGACAGGAGACAGGCATGAACGACTCACTCGTCGCCGCGCGCGTCGACCGTTTGCCGAACTCGCGGATGCATCGCGAATGGATGTTCCTATTCGCGATCCCCCTCTTTTTCGATAGCTGCGATATCAACACGTTTGCATCGGCGGCGCCCGCGCTGATCCGGCATTGGCACATCGCCATCAACGAAATCGCGCTGATCACGTCCGCGAGCTTCATCGGCATGTTCTTCGGCGCGACGCTCGGCGGTTTGCTGTCCGATCGGTTTGGGCGCAAACGCTCGCTGATGCTGTTCGTGCTGATCTCGTCGCTCGGCTCGCTGGCCACGGCGGTCGTGCCGAGCGTCCCCTATCTGTTCGCGGCGCGGGTCGTCACCGGCTTCGGCATTTCCGCGGGCATGGTGACGGTGATGACCTATATCGCCGAACTGTTCCCGGCGCGCTCGCGCGGCACCTGGCAGTCGTGGGCCATGGTCATCAACCTGTGCGCGATTCCGCTGACGAACTTCGTCGCGCGGTTGCTCGTGCCGTACGGACCAGACGGCTGGCGCTGGGTCTTCGTGTGGGGCGCGCTTGGCGTCGCGTTTCCATTGCTTGCGAAGCGGCTTCCTGAGTCGCCGCGCTGGTGCGCGCGAGCGGGGCGCTTCGACGAGGCGGAAGCCGCGCTCGCGGCGATGGAGGCAAGGAGCATCGCGGAAGGGAACGTGCTGAGCGCGCCCGAGGTCGTCGTGCGGCCGCCCGACGCGCGCGAGCCGTGGATGACGATGTTCAACAGCGTCTACCGCCGCCGCACGCTCACGCTCTGCGCGATCTGGCTGCTGCAGACAATCGGCTTCTACGGCTTTGAAGCATGGGTGCCGACCTTGCTCGTGCATCACGGTATCACGATTGCGCGCAGCCTCACGTATTTCACGCTGATCAACGTGGGCGCGCCGCTTGGCGCATTGCTCGCGGTCTATCCAGCCGACCGTTTCGAACGCAAGCATCTGATCGCGCTCGTTGCGCTACTGATCGCCGTATTCGGCCTGCTGTACGGCCTAAGCTTTACGCCGGTGCTGATCGTGACGTTCGGATTCGCGGTCGGCATGCTGACGCAGACCTTCGCGACGCTGCTCTATTCGTACACGCCCGAACAGTTTCCAACCGGCGTGCGCAACAGCGCAACGGGGCTCACGTATGGCGCGGGCCGGATCGCGAATGTCGCCAATGCCTTTGTGATCGCCGCGATCTACACGAACTACGGCTATGTGACCGTATTCATGTACATCGCGGGCGCGTGGTTCCTGACCGCGTTGATCACGCTCGTGTTCGGCCCGCGGACCACCGGCCGCAGCCTCGAAACCCTGAACCCGGTCGTGGATGAAGTGGACGCAGCGTCGTTGACGCCGCTCGCCGAATATCCACGACGCTAGATCACATTGAAACTGGAGAGCCAACTGATGACCCTCGACGAACTCAACGATATCGACGTGCTCGTAATCGGCGCGGGAAATGCCGCGGCCAATGCGGCGCTTGCCGCGCGCGAAGGCGGTGCGAAGCGCATCGCGCTACTCGAAAGCGCACCGGAAGAAGCGCGCGGTGGCAACTCCGCGTTTACCGGCGGTGCGTTCCGTTTCGTCTACGAATCCGTCGACGATCTGTTGAAGCTCGCGCCGGATATCGCGGAACTGGATCTGCCGAATATCGATTTCGGCACCTACACGCGTGAGCAGTATTTCGACGATATCGGCCGGCTTACCGAGTTTCGCGCCGACCCGGAACTGACCGACGTACTGATCGGCAACAGCTACGACGCGGCGTTGTGGCTCAAGCGGCATGGCGTGCGTTTTCAACCCGCGCTGGGGCGGCAGGCGTTTCGCGTGGAAGGCAAGTTCCGTTTCTGGGGCGGGCTGGCCTGCCACATTCTGGGCGGCGGCACGCATCTCGTCGAAACGCTGCACCATGCGCTAAAGGATGCGGGCATTGGTGTGCTTTATCGCACTCAGGCCATGGGCCTGTTGCACGGTGACGGGCGTATCGAAGGCGTGCGTGCCATGCACGAGGGCCGCCAGGTCGACATCCGCGCGAAAGCGGTGGTGCTTGCATGCGGCGGTTTCGAGTCGAGTGCGGAAATGCGGGCGCGCTATCTCGGGCCGAACTGGGATCTCGCGAAAGTGCGTGGCACACGCTACAACACCGGCTGGGGCCACAAGATGGCGATGGAAATTGGCGCGGCGGTAACGGGGCACTGGTCGGGTGCGCATGCGGTGCAATGGGACATGAACGCGCCCGAGTACGGCGATCTGACGATTGGCGACCGCTTCCAGAAACATAACTATCCGTTCGGGATTCTGGTGAACGCGAAGGGCGAGCGTTTTCTCGACGAGGGACTCGACTTTCACAGCTTCACGTACGCGAAATACGGGTATGAAGTCTTGCGCCAGCCAGGTCTTTTCGCGTGGCAGATCTTCGATCAGAAAGTCGTCAAGCTGCTGCGCGACGAATACCGGATCGCGCGCATCACGAAAGAGACGGCGAACACGCTCGAAGAACTGGCGACGAAACTCACGGGCGTCGATCCGGAAGGTTTTCTGCGTACCGTGCGCGCGTATAACGACGCGGCGCGACCCGATGTGTCGTTCAATCCGAACATCCACGACGGCCTGCGCACGCGCGGGCTCGCCATCGACAAAACCAACTGGGCCAACCGGCTGGACACGCCACCTTATGAAGCTTATGGCGTCACTACCGGTGTGACTTTCACGTTCGGCGGACTGAAGGTGTCCACCGAGGCCGAGGTGCTCGACACGTCGGGTACGCCGATTCAGGGGTTGTTCGCGGCGGGTGAGATTGTCGGCGGTCTTTACTATCACAACTACGGCAGCGGCACGGGGCTGGTCGCAGGTGTCGTGTTCGGGCGGCGTGCGGGAGCAGGGGCGGCGCGGCTCGTGGCGCGCTAACACGAACGCTAATTAAGACCGCTGGTTCGGACGCACGGGGACTCACTACGATGTTGCTTATCGATAACGACTGCGTGGCGCGCGTGCTCACCATGCGCGATTGCATTGACGTGCAGGAACGCGCGTTTGCCGGCTTGCCGGATGGCGCGTCGATTGGGCGTCCGCGTATCGACACTTATGTGCCGACGGCGCGCGACGACAGCTATTACCGCTTCGGCTCGGTCGACGGCGCGACCGACGGCATTCTGGCGGTGCGTCTGAAGTCGGATGTCATGGTGTGGCCGCGCGACGCCGACGGCCGCGCGGGCAGCGAGCAGAAGTACTGCGTCGAGCCCGGCACGTATTGCGGACTGGTGATGCTGTTCAGTACCGAGAACGGCAAGCCGCTCGCGATGCTCAACGACGGCCACCTGCAACACATGCGCGTGGGCGGCGCGGCGGGGCTCGGCACGCGGCTGCTTGCGCGCGAGGACTCGCAGGTCGTCGGCATGATCGGCTCGGGCGGCATGGCGGAAACGTTTCTCGAAGCGCTGGTTGCCGTGCGCGACATTCGGCGCGTGCGAGTCTTCAGCCGTCGCGAGGTGAATCGCACGCGTTTTGCGCAGGACATGGCGGCGAAACTTGGGATCGAAGTCGATGCGGTCGGCTCGGCTCAGGAGGCGGTGCGCGGCGCCGACATCGTCACCACCTGCACTGACAGCATGACACCCGTGATCGACGCCGACTGGCTGGAACCCGGCATGCACGTGGTGGCGCTCACCCCGCGTGAATTCGACGCCAGGGTGGCAAGCCGCTTCGACGTGAGCATCGCGCAAGGCCATGAACGTCTGCCGATGGCGGAGAGCGGGCGCTTCAGCCAGCGCGTGTCGGGCAGCCCGAATGCGTTTATCGGCGGAAGTGGAGATGAACGGGCACGTCTGCCTGTGTCGCGTGGGGAGCGGGTGGATACGACGGGCTGGCCGGTCTATACCGATGTGATCACCGGCCGCGCGCCCGGCCGCACGGATGCCCGGCAGATCACTTTCTATTACACAGTGGGTAACTGGGGCGTTCAGTTTGCGGCGGTGGGCGGGCATGTGTATCGCGAAGCGGCGCGACTAGGCCTGGGGATTTCGTTGCCGGATCACTATTTTCTGCAGTCCATTAGAAATTGACAGGAGGAGGGCTTGAGTTGCATTCACCACTTTCCCATTCCTAAGGGGAATTGCCAGATCAGTGCAGGCTTGCCTCTGCAATACCGGCGAGCGCACAGAGCACAACAATGGCGAGTGGCGGAATTTTCCAGCGCGTCAGCAAGAAGAAGCTGATGACGGCGATGGCAAAGTCAAGTTCCGAGAGAACCGCGCTGGTCCAGACCGGCGAGTACAGTGCGGTGGCCAACAGGCCAACTACTGCGGCATTCACTCCAGAAAGCAATGCAGCCGCCGACGGGTGGGCGCGCAGCGCCTGCCAGTAGGGCAGCGCTGCAAGAACGAGCAGCAGACCCGGCAGAAAGATGCCTGCGGTGGCGAGCACCGCACCGACCCAGTGGTTCGGCGCTTCGGCCATCGTCCAGCCAAGAAATGCAGCGAACGTAAACAGAGGGCCCGGGACAGCCTGGGCGGCACCGTAGCCTGTCAAAAAATCGTTCGACGAAACCCAGCCGCGTGCAACGATTTCCTGCTGGAGCAGCGGAAGCACGACGTGGCCGCCGCCAAACACAAGTGCGCCGGAGCGGTAGAACGCTTCGAAGACCGCGACGGCCTGATCCGCGTTGAGTCGGCCCAGCGCCGGGAGGCCGAACAATAAGGCAAAGAAGAGGATGAAGGCAATGGCGCCCACCCTGCGTGAAATGCGGAATTCGTGGGCATGCTGCGGTACGCGAGCGGCGTCCGGGGATGTCGTTGTCTTGCAAAGCGCGAGTCCGAGCGCAGCGAAGGCCGATAACGATAAGCTGCGCATAAACAGTGGTCAGCATGCTTAGCAACACGATAGCCATGAGCGCGATGGCGGCACGGCGGCGATCCGGACACATGCGCCGCGCCATGTCCCAAACCGCTTGAGCGACGACAGCGACAGCGACGAGCTTCATGCCATGGATCAAACCCCCACCGACCGGGCCACCAAGACTCGGGGCGATGGCAGCAAAACCGAGCAGGAGCAGGACCGACGGAAGCGTGAATCCGCACCAGGCGGCGAGGCCCCCAAGCCATCCGGCTCGCAGGAGACCAATCGAGAATCCCACCTGGCTACTGGCCGGTCCTGGAAGGAATTGACAGAGTCCGACGATATCGGTGAAGGTTTCGTCATCGAGCCAGCGGCGCCGCTCGACGAACTCCCGGCGGAAGTATCCCAGATGTGCAATGGGACCGCCAAAGCATGTCAATCCCAACTTGAGAAACACCGCGAGAACCTCCGGCGCTGCACCGGCCTGAGTCCGGTGTGATGAGGTGATATCCGTTTCCATGGATTGCCGGCTTTTCAGTTTGAGAAGATCAGTGTGCCCGTGTAAGCGGGCCGGCTATTCGCCTTCGAATAGATCGCCGTAAAGTTCACGCGCTTTATGCCAGTTTTTGTTCAATGCCCGTTAGGCCGCAACAAGAGAAGGTTGTACCTCAACCGTGATGTGCGATAGTCCCTTGAAGCGCTCAAGCACTGCATGATAGAAACGGGAGTCTCGCTGGGGTTTGTTCGTCACCACCGATACCACAGCACTCATATGACCGGGACCTACTCGCCACACATGCAGGTCAACCACCTTGTCGCCACAGTCCTCAATGGCGTGACGGACATTCTCCGACATGCGTCGGTCGGGATTCATGTCGAGAAGAATCGCGCCGGTATCGCGCAGCAAGCCGTAAGACCAGTTCGCAATCACGAATGCTCCAATGATGCCTGCGAGAGGATCCATCCAGAGCCAGCCAAAGACCCGTGCCAGCACAAGGCCAATGATAGCCAGCACCGAGACCGCTGCGTCGGCTATTACGTGAACATAGGCTGAGCGGATGTTGTGGTCCCGGGTTGCCGGGTCATGTGCGTCGTGATCGTGCTCCTCGAATCTGGAAACTGCGAACGGCCCCGAAGTGGAAAAAACCTTCTGTGCTTCGTCTTCGCGAGCGTGGCCGTCATGGGCGTGGCTATGGCTGTGATCATGGCCGTGACCGTGACCGTGACCGTGACCGTGACCGTGTCCGTGTCCGTCATGGGCGTGGCTATGGCTGTGACCATGACCATGACCGTGTCCGTGGTGGTCCCCGCTCAGCAGCCACGCGCTCGCCAGATTGATGAGCAGGCCCAATACAGCAATGGGAATCGCTTCGCCGAAATGGATGGGAACCGGTGACAGGAAGCGCGAGATGGCTTCGTAACCGATCAGCAGCGCAATCATTGCAAGCACGATGGCACTCGTGAATCCTGCGAGATCGCCCAGCTTGCCAGTACCGAACACGAAGCGGGAGTCAGCGGCGTGTTTGCGTGCGTAGGTATAGGCAAACGCCGCAATCAGCATTGCTCCCGCATGCGTCGACATGTGCAGACCATCCGCGACAAGCGCGAGCGAGCCAAACATAGTTCCGCCGACGATTTCAATCAGCATCATCGCGCTGCATAGCGCAATGACGGCCCACGTCTTGCGCTCGTTCTGCTCGTGGCCAACACCAAGAAAAACGTGGTCATGCCCGGCGCCAAACGCCTCTTCTTTGAAATCAGTCATTTCCAACCCGAATCATTTGAAATAGCTGTGAACAACTTCGATGAGTTGTTCTGTCGCGCTGTTACTGTGCTCCTCGCCGTGCTCCGCATCAACAAGGTGGTTGCGGATATGGTCCTCCAGCACGACGGCAAGCAGACCGTTCATCGCGCCTCGACAACTCGTAATCCGCTGCAGGACGTCGGTGCATCCGTGCTCTTCCTCGAGCGCCCGTTCAATGGCTTCTACCTGCCCCTTGATGCGGCGAACCCTGTTGAGCAGTTTTTGTTTCTCTTTGATGGTGTGTGCCACCGGAAGCTCTCCCATTAATACCCTGGGGGAGTATATTTTAGGGCACAGAATTAGTATAGGGGTGGGGGGTATTGTCTGTGGTCGGCAGACGGGGGTCATCCATCGGGGTCCGCAAAGGCTGCTGTCGAACTCAGTATGAGTCGACAACCAGGTCTTGATGCCGGACGAGGAACTGCAAGCCCCGGTCGATCGAGCAGCAAAACAAGGCACAGTGATGCTGTTTCACGGCCCAAGGCATAGAACCCGTCGGCTTTCTACGTAAAGGACATTGGCGCGCGCGTAACGGTGCGTAATATTTATCGCACAAGAATCCCTTTTTGGACTGTCAAGGACGTTAGCTGCGCAGCCGTTATATAAGCGAGCATTTAAAAAAGTCAGTACCGGGGTTATATTTGAAAACAACATTGCGAATTTCCCTCGCATCGATCGCTTGCGCGACGTTCCTTGCGGGGTGTGCGACCAACGAGCAGGGCCTGCTCGTGGTCGATCCGAACAAAGTAAACGAAATACTGGCGGGCGCGCTGAGTCCACCGCCACCCCCGCCGCCCGTGGTCGTCGAAGAGGCTTATCAGCCGATGCCGAATGACATCTACATCTCGACTATTGTCGACCGGGATGTGGTGTTCTTCGGCGGCGATACCTATATCTGGGTGGTCGGCCCGGACGGAGTGCGGCACCGGCACTTCTACGCCCATGGCGATCATCGGGAAGACGTCTTCCATCGCAGGGACGAACTTCATAAGGTCATAATGAATCACGGCGGCCACTTACCCGACCACGCGATAGCCGCGCACAGGCCGATCGAACATCCTGGTGCGCCGGGCCATCCAGTCGCAGGTGCACAGAACCATCCGATGCCCGGCGCTATGCCGGTCACGCATGCCGCTGCTCAAAGCAAGCCTGCCCCCGCGGCCAGGCCGGTGACGAAGGATGTGAAGAAGTCGTCGTAGGTTCGCTTCTCGACATTAGATGGCGGATGTGCGGAGATTTGCGCTCCGCCTTCTGCCAGCACCCAGACTTACGCGAATGGCTCAAACCTGTTGGACAAAGCCTGATGTCGAGTGGTTGAGGTCGATCCACAACTGACTTTCGACCTAACTTACCTTTTAAGAACGAATACCTATCGGCTTGGGAATACGTGTCGTTCGGGACGATTCCAATCGCGAAGGTTGCATCTCGCCATTCGACTGCGGCATGCCGCGCGAGGCATCCGGTTGACAAGCCCCCCCGGCGTATCAGGACTGACCAGCTTCCGTCGGAGCAGGCGCTTCCTGCGCGGCCCCCGCAGCCTCTGTCGTCACCAGGCCATTCTCGACACGATGCACCACCACGCCAAGATGGGCCTGCGACTTTTCTGTCAACCACGGCTTCCTGCTGATCGCCGCTTTCAGATCGGCATAGCCGGCTGCACGCCGCTCGGCGATTGATTCACGCGAAAACTCCGCATCACTGCCGGGTACCTGATCAGGAGCCGGTCGATAAACGACATGGACAATGTCGAGCCGCTGAAACGCAGGCTCCTTCGCTACGGCCGAGGCTGCCTCGTCATGCGTCCTGAGCTGGTGCGCGGCCTGACGGAGCCGGGCGCATGCCACGGCCGTATCGAGGTGATAGCGGCTACGGCTAGCATACTGAATCTGCTTCACCCGCCAGAGCACTTCGTTCATGTTTCGCGGCGCCTTTCCCGCGAGGCTCCACAGGTCGATCATGAACACTACGAGATGCGCATGGCCTGAGCGCGCCACGATCTCGTCGAGCGGCGTATTCGATACGCAGGCGCCATCCCAGTAGAGCCGGCCGTCGATGGATGTCGCCGGAAAGCCCGGCGGAAGCGAACCGCTTGCGAGCACGTGCGAAGGCCCGATGCTCTCGCGTTTGCTGTCGAAGTAACGGATGGTCCCCGATTCGACGTCGGTTACGCCAAGGCTCAGCCGGACCGCCGCGTCGCGCGCGACCGGAAACGTCGCGAAGCGCTGCAGCGTAGCCAGCATTGGCGTGGTGTCGTAGAAACTCACGTTCTGCGAAGGCGCATCGGGTAAAAAGAGCGTGAAAGGATTACGCGGTGTGAAGAAGTCGGGCTGCCCGAACACCACCGCATCGGCATAGCTCACCACGTTGTGCAAGTAGCGCAGCGCGGTCGCATCCTCAGGCAGAAAAACACCAGGCCGCGAAATGGCGTCCCAAAACCCCGCCAGCCTCTTTACGCGATCTTCCGGTCGGTTTCCCGCGATCACCGCTGCGTTGAAGGCGCCAATCGAGGTGCCGCACACCCAGTCAGGCAGCAGATGAGCCTCGGCCAGCGCCTCATAGGCGCCGATGTGATAGGCGCCGAGGCCGCCCCCTCCTTGCAAGGCGAGCGCGATGGCAGGTGTCGTGTCAGGCGAAGCCGACCCGTGAGTCGTGGCCATACGGGACCTCCGGTCTCCGGTTACGAACGTGTACCCCCTACGATGGCTCATGATACGGCGATTGGCGTCGTCGCGGACGGACGATGCCCGGGACGCGCAGCCTCACTGCTGCGGTACCCGCAGTGCATGGCGCCCCGGCCAACAGAAACGTGCCGGCGCGATTCGCGGCAATCAAACCTGCGTATGTTCGCGCCGGGCGGCGTCGTCTCCGCGGTGATGTCGTGTGTGCTCCTGCAATGGGCGAACGACTGTACTCATTCGGTGCGCTGGTTTCGCTCTATCCTTTGCCGTATGAATCGGTCGAGCGGCCGGAAGTCGGCGCCGCACCGCATGCCGCGCATGCGAAAACAACCACTCTTTGCCATGAAGCACACAGAGGTCGACGTGAGCACCATCCACTACGCGTTACGCAGCGCCCACGCAGCACCTCCCATCGCGTCGGGAGAAGCCGAATCGACGCCACTTCTGTCCGAATGCACGGACAAACTGGGGCGCCCCCTAAAAGACTTGCGGCTGTCGGTCATCGATCAGTGCAACTTCCGCTGCACGTATTGCATGCCGAAGGAAGTCTTCACGAAGGACTACCCGTTCCTTCGTTCGGAGTCGCGTCTTTCGTTCGACCAGATGACGTTCCTGGCGAAGGCGTTCGTCATGCTCGGCGTCGAAAAAATCCGCATTACGGGAGGCGAACCGCTGCTGCGCAAGAATCTCGAGACGCTGATCGAGAGACTTGCTCGCCTTCGTACGCCCGAAGGAAAAGACGTCGAAATCGCGCTCACGACGAATGGTTCGTTGCTTGCTGCAAAGGCCCGCTCGCTGCGCGATGCCGGTCTGCGGCGCGTGACCGTCAGTCTCGACAGTCTCGACGATGCGGTATTTCGAAGGATGAACGACGTGGACTTCCCGGTTGCGCGGGTTTTGGAAGGCATTCAAGCGGCAGCGGCGGCTGGCCTGTCGCCGGTAAAGGTCAACACGGTTGTCGAGAGGGGCGTGAACGAGAGCCAGATCTTGCCGATCGCGCGGTACTTTCGAAACACGGGCGTCGTCGTCCGCTTTATCGAGTTCATGGACGTTGGCGGTGCCGCGTCATGGGCAAGAAATAGCGTTTTCACCTCCGACGATGCACGGCGCCTGATAGAAAGCGAGTTCGCACTTCAACCTCTGCTCACGCAACGCGCGAACGACACCGCGCGCAACTTCGAGTATGCGGACGGAGCGGGAAGCGTCGGATTCATCTCCAGCGTGTCACAGCCGTTTTGTGGAGACTGCACGCGCGCGCGCGTCTCCTCCGATGGCAAGATGTTCACGTGCCTGTTCGCGACGGGATCTCTTGATCTCAAGCCATGGCTCGGCGAAGCCCTTGCGCCCGAAGCCCTTGCGAGGGAAATCCTGGTCCGCTGGCGCGACCGTGACGATCGATATTCGGAGCTGCGCGGCGTACGCGCGCGAGTCGGTTCAAAGAAAGTCTATCCGACCGTGCGCATGTCCCTCGTGGGGGGCTAGGCGGCATCCAGACACATTGCTTAGGCGTCGAACATGAAGATTGAAGTCAAGTATTTCGCAAGCATCCGCGAAGCAACCGGACTGACGCATGAAACGGTCACACTAAACGCGGGCACGAGCGCTACGCCGACCGTGGACAGCTTGCGCACGCTGCTGGCGCAACGCAGTTCGGGGCTTCGCGAAGCGCTCGCAACGGGGCGTCCCGTTCGAGCGGCGGTCGATCATGTGATGCGCGCGGGAAGTTTCGAACTGACGGACGGTTGTGAAGTGGCGTTCTTTCCGCCGGTGACGGGCGGCTGATATCGACTCGCCTCATACGCAGGTATCAATCGAAGTATCCGTTAGCGCATGCACACGCCGACGAGCTTGCCGACTGTGATCAACGCCTTTTCGATTTCCGGCGACCACGTATAGCTGTAATTGAGCCGGATGAAATTGCGGTAGCTGTTCGTCGTGGAGAACATATAGCCCGGCCCGATCGTAATGCCTTGTTCGAGCGCGAGCTGGTAGAGCTTCATCGAGTCCACGTCCGGCGGCAGCTCGACCCACAGCACGTACCCACCCGCCGGACGCGACGTGCGCGTGCCTTCGGGGAAAAACCGCTTGACGGTCGCAATCATGAGGTCCGCCTGCTGCGCAAACGCCTTGCGTACGCGCCGCAAGTGATGTTCGTAGCCGTCCTTCTCCAGGTATTCGGCGATCGCGAGTTGCGGCACCCACGGCGTCGTCAGCGTATTGAGAAATTTGAGTTTTTCGACCTGGTCCCGGTAACGGCCGGGAATCGCCCAGCCAATCCGATACGCGGACGTCAGGCTCTTTGTAAATGATGCGCAGTGCAGTACCAGCCCTTTCGTATCGTACGACTTGAGGGGAGTGGGATGCGAATTGCCGAAGTACAGTTCGTTGTAGACGTCGCTTTCGATAGCCGGCACGTCGTGCCGCTCGAGCAGTTCGACCAGCTCGCGCTTTCTCTCGTCGGGCATCTGGAACCCGAGGGGATTCTGGAAATTCGGCATCACCATGCACGCTGCGATGCGACGCGTGTCGAGAAGTCGGGACAGCGCGCCAATATCGATTCCTTCGTGAGGATGCGTTGCGACTTCGATCGCGCGCATTCCCATCCGCTCGATCGCGTGCAGCATCGCGTAGAACGTCGGCGACTCGACGGCCACCGTATCACCGGGCTTCGCGACGGCCTGCAGGCACAGATTGATAGCCTCGGTCGCGCCGAGCGTCACGACAATCTCGTTGGGATCCACCGTCACGCCGTTCTCCACGTACCGGCGCGCGATTTGTCGGATCAATTGCGGATTCCCCGGCGGTAGTTCGACGGCGACGCCCCACTGCGTCTTGCGTCGCGCGATGCCGTAGGCATAGCGGTTGATCCTGTCGAGCGGGAACAGTTTCGGGTCGGGGTAAGGCGAGCCCAGCGGCAGGGCCGACTCGGTTGCGATCGAGCGCAGCGTGGACAACACGAGCCGGCTTACGTCCACCTGCGCGGATACCGCGATCGGCTTCGAAGCCAGCAACTCATTCGCAGCCGTGTTGCCTGCACCGGCCGGCGTAAGACGAACGAAGTACCCGGATTGCGGGCGGCTTTCGATGATGCCCTTGCTTTCGAGCAGCAAATACGCGTGGATCACCGTCGTCATGCTGAGCTTGTGATGCTGGCTCGTCTGCCTGACCGATGGGATGCGATCGCCGTGGCGAAACACGCCGCGCCGGACCTGGCGTTCAATGTCCTTCGCCAGCTTCTCGTATAACTTCACCGACTCTCTCCAGTTCGTCCGACGTTTCCATCCCGCCTCGGGCTGCGTCGCGGCCTCCCGCGTGTAGCGGTCAACTGTACTCTTCCAGAGCACAGTTTCCGTGGCAAGGCGCCGTACCTGAACTGTACTCTTTTCAACACTCTGAATTTGTGTGCTCTGCGCAAGGCCGAAGACTCTTAACCTTCAGTCACTGCACGCGCCACGCGATACGCCCGACTTCCAGGACGCAAGCAAAGCGTAAATTCTACGGAGCTGACGTCATGGAAAAATCCAAGCCGCAGGGTCGCATCGAACCCTATCATCACCCTGCCGCCGGCTGGGGCGCACTGAAGTACGTTGCCATCAACCTGATCAAGGAGAAGGTTACAGGCGGCAACTACAAAACCCTCTTCAAGCAGAATCAGCCTGACGGTTTCGATTGTCCCGGCTGTGCGTGGCCGGACCGCCAACATGCTTCGACCTTCGAGTTCTGCGAGAACGGTGTGAAGGCGGTTGCCGCTGAGGCGACCAGCAAGCGCGTGACGCCCGCGTTGTTCGACGAGTACACGGTCGAAACGCTGATGAAGCAGACCGATTACGAACTCGAACAGCACGGCCGCCTGACCGACCCGATGGTCTATCACGCGCGCTCCGACAAATACCAGCCGATCTCCTGGGACGACGCGTTCCAGCTCATCGCAAAGCACCTGAATGCGCTCGGCAACCCGGACCAGGCAGCGTTCTACACGTCGGGCCGCGCGAGCAACGAAGCCGCATTTCTGTATCAGCTGTTTGTGCGCATGTACGGCACCAACAACTTCCCGGACTGCTCGAACATGTGCCACGAGGCGACGAGCCGCGGCCTGCCCACCACGGTGGGCATCGGCAAGGGCACGGTTACGCTTGACGATTTCGAACTTGCCGACACGTTGCTCATCTTCGGTCAGAATCCCGCGACGAATCACCCGCGCATGCTCGGCGAGCTGCGCGAATGCGCCAAACGCGGCGCCACCATCGTGTCGATCAATCCGCTGAAGGAGCGCGGGCTGGAGCGTTTCGCAAGCCCGCAGCACCCGCTCGAAATGCTCACGATGTCGAGCACGAAAATCGCGTCGACCTTCATCCGGCCGAAGCTTGCCGGTGATTTCGCTCTGCTCAAAGGCGTCGCGAAGCGTGTGCTCGAACTCGATGACGAAGCGTGCGCGCAAGGCACCGAACGCGTTCTTGACGTGCCGTTCATCGAGCAGCACACGTCCGGCTTCGAAGCCTTCGCAGCCGATCTGCGCGCCGCAAACTGGACCGCGCTCGAAGCCGAATCGGGTGTGCCCCGCGAAGACATCGAAGGCCTCGCGCGCATCTACGTCAACGGCAAGCGCGTGATCGCAACCTGGGGTATGGGCCTTACGCAGCACAAGAACTCGGTTGCGACCGTGCACATGCTGTCGAACCTGATGTTGATGCGCGGCAATATCGGCCGCGAAGGCGCGGGCCTGTGCCCGGTTCGCGGCCACTCGAACGTGCAGGGCAACCGTACGGTCGGCATCGAAGAGCAGCCGTCGCAGGCATTCCTCGACCGCCTCGGCAAGGTGTTCGATTTCGAGCCGCCGCGCGAGCACGGCTACGATGTCGTCGAAACGATCGAAGCAATGCTCGAAGGCCATGTGAAGGTGTTCCTCGGCCTCGGCGGCAACTTCTCGATCGCGACACCGGACACGCCACGCACGTGGGATGCGCTGCGCGCCTGCGACCTGACCGTCCATATCACCACCAAGCTCAACCGCAGCCATCTCGTGCACGGCAAGGACGCGCTCATCCTGCCGACCCTCGGTCGCACAGAAATCGACATCCAGGGCGGCGTGTCGCAAGGCGTCACTGTGGAAGACTCGATGAGCATGGTCCACGTCTCCTACGGCATGAACATCCCGGCATCGAAGAACCTGATGTCGGAACCCGCGATCGTCGCGCACATTGCGAACGCGACGCTCGGAAGCGCGAAAGTCGACTGGCTCGGCTATGCAAAAGACTATGCGCGCGTGCGAGACGCGATCGAGCGTGTGCTCGACGACTTCGAACACTACAACGAACGTATCGCGCATCCGGGCGGCTTTCACCTGCGCGTCGCCTCCCGCGAGCGCGACTGGCAGACAGCGACCGGCAAGGCAAACTTCGTCGTCCATCAGATCGAGGAGGACACTCCGATCCGCCGCGCGAAGAAGCTGCACGGCGAACGCGTGATGACGCTGATGACGACCCGTTCGCACGACCAGTACAACACCACGATCTACGCGCTCGACGACCGCTACCGCGGCGTATTCGGGCAACGCCGTGTCGTGTTCGTGAACCCCAGAGACCTGGAAATGCTCGGCTTCAAAGCAGGCGATTGGGTCGACATGACGACCGTGTGGGACGACGGCATCGAACGGCGGGCCGACTCGTTCCTGCTCGTCGAGTACGACATTCCGCGTGGCTGCATCGGGTCGTACTACCCGGAGACGAACCCGCTCGTCCCGCTCTCGAGCGTCGGCGACGTATGCAATACGCCGACCTCGAAGTCGGTCCCGGTGCTGCTGCATCGGTCCGCGCCACCGGCCGTAAGCGCGGCGGCGTGAGGCCAGCGCCTCATCAATCGCGCAGCGCGCCGGGCGGCGCGCTCAACTGATTTTCACTTTGCCTTTGGTGCCCGATATGCCACTCGAAGCCTTACATCTCGCGCGCGGCCAGTTCGCAATGACCGCTATCTTTCATATCCTGTGGCCGATTCTGACGATCAGTCTGTCGGCCTTTCTGCTCGTCGTCGAAATTCTATGGGTACGCACGGGTGAGGTCGTGTGGTATCGCCATGCGCGCTTCTGGAGCAAGCTGCTCGTTCTGAATTTTGCCGTCGGCGTCGTGAGCGGCATTCCGATGGAGTTTCAGTTCGGCACCAACTGGGGACCGTTCTCGCAATTCACCGGCCAGTTCGTCGGCAACATCCTCGGCTTCGAAGGCGCGATGGCATTCATGCTCGAGGCGGGCTTCGTCGGCATCATGATGCTCGGCTGGGGGCGCGTGCCGAAGGGCGTGCATCTGTTCGCCACCTCGATGGTCGCGCTCGGATCGTCGATCTCCGCGTTCTGGATCATGGTCACCAACTCGTGGATGCAGACGCCTGCCGGGATCGCAATCGTCGACGGCAAAGTTGTCGTGACCGACTATGTGAAGGCCATCTTCAACCCGGACATGGTCTGGGGCGTGTCGCACATGTGGTTCGCCGCGCTCGAAACCGGTCTCGTGGTCGTCGCCGGTCTTTCAGCCTACTACCTGCTGAAGCGCCGCAACCCCGAGTTCTTCGTGCGTTCGTTCAAGCTCGCGCTGCTGTTGCTCGTGTTCGTCGCGCCGGTGCAGATCTGGCTCGGCGATTCGAGCGGCGTCGACGTCTTCGCAACCCAGCCCGCCAAGGGCGCGGCGATCGAAGGTCACTGGGAAACCAACGCCCCCGGCACCGGCGCTTCCTGGTCGCTGCTCGCATGGCCCGACAAGGCGAAACAACGCAACGACTGGTCGATCGAAGTCCCTGGCCTCCTGAGCGTCCTCGGTACGCACAGCCTGCATGGCCAGGTCAAGGGTCTCGCGGACATTCCGGTCGCCGACCAGCCGCCGCTGCTGCCGCTCCTCTACTACACGTTCCGCGTGATGGCGGGCATCGGCTTCCTCTTCATGGTCCTTGCTTTCTGGACGGCATTCGCGTTGCGCAAGGTGCGCGGCCGGCTCGATGCGCTACTCGCGCAACGCAAGCTGCTGCTCGCATGGGTGCTGGCCATTCCGCTGCCGTATATCGCGGTCGAATGCGGCTGGATCGTGCGCGAAGTCGGTCGTCAGCCATGGGTTGTGTACGGATTGCTTCGCACCGAACACGCGGCCTCCGCCATCTCTCCCATTGCGATTACCGGCAGCATGGTGATGTTCGCCGTCTTCTATGTGGTCTTGTTGTCGTCGTTCTTCTACTTCGCGCGCCGCTGGCTGAAGAACGGGCCCGACGTCACGCTCGCCCCCCCGGTCGAGCCGTCACACCAGTCCGTCTCGCCTATCACCGTCGAATATTGATCCGACCACGGCTCCGTTCAAGATAATCGAAAAAGGTCACTCAAAATGAATCCAGTCACCGCTGAAAGTTTGTTGAGTCAGGCATGGTTTTGCCTGATCGGGCTGATGCTCGTGCTTTACGTGATCACCGACGGCTTCGACCTCGGTGTCGGCATCCTGAGTCTCTTCCGTTCGAAGGAATCTGAGCGAGACCTGATGATCCAGTCAATCGGGCACGTCTGGGACGCCAACGAAACGTGGCTCGTCGTGCTCGGCGGCGCCCTCTTCGGGGCATTCCCGGCAGCCTATGCGACTTTGCTGTCGGACCTGTACGTGCCTGTGATGGTGCTGATCGCAAGCCTGATCATGCGTGGCGCCGCGATCGAATTCCGTCACGCCGCGACAGGTGCACGGCCGATATGGGACCGCGTGTTCGGCATCGGCAGCCTGTTAGCGGCGGCGTGCCAGGGGGTGATTCTTGGCAGAGTCATCACCGGCCTGTTGCCGGGCAGCCTTCACCTGGGATTCGTCGCGATGACCGCAATCGGCGTCGTGTCGGGCTATGCGCTGCTCGGCGCGACGTGGCTCGTGAAGAAGACCAATGGCCGGCTGCAAGCGGCGGCACGGCGCTACTCGATGATCGCGGTCGTCACAACGGTTGCCGCCGCCATCGTGATCTCGATCGGCACGCTGATAGTGAGCCCGATCGGCGCCGAGCGTTGGGCGCAAGCCGGCGTGCTGCATGTGCTGATCGCTCTCGCGATCGTCGCGGCGCTGGCGTTTTGCTACGTCCTCTATTCGGTGTATATGAGCGGCGAGCACGGGCCGTTCAATGCGTCGATCGTCCTGTTCGTCGCATCGTTCGCCGGCCTCGCTGTCAGCCTCTTCCCGGATATCGTGCCGGGACAGTTGAGCATCGCGTCTGCCGCGTCGAACAGCACGACGCTGATTTTCATGCTGATCGGCATCGGCACCGTGATGCCGATCATGATCGGCTACAACCTGTACCAGTACCACCTGTTCCGCGGCAAGGTCATTCCGGTCCACCATTGATCGATAGCCTTACACCGCCAAACACTGGAGCACGAAGTGATCGTCAGGCCCCCACACAACTGGTTCCGCATGCTATTCGTGTGGAACGGATCGGTACTTCAATCGATCATTCCGCAACTGGCCGTCCTCGCGCTGGTGGGGGTACTGGCGGTCATCGCCCACGGGTACAGATTCGGTGCGAGTATTCCGCTCAACACCACGCCGTTCACGCTGTGCGGTGTCGCGCTCACGATCTTCCTCGCATTTCGGAACAACGCGAGCTACGACCGTTTCTGGGAGGCCAGGCGCCTGTGGGGGAATATCCTCATATCGACGCGCAATCTGACGTCGCAAGCGCTTTGCTACGTGCCGGACGATGCGGCGAAGTTCGACCGGACCGAGTTCGTGCGCGGGCTTGTCGGTTTCGTCTATGCACTCAAGCATCAATTGCGCAAGACCGATCCGACGCCCGATCTCCTGCGCTGCCTCGGCGCCGAGCGAGCCCGTGTGCTGCATCAAAACACGATCGGGCCACGGCGCTCCTGAACGAGGTCCGGCATGCGGTGAGCAGGTTGCAGCGGCGCGGGGCGATCTCCGACACGCAGGGGTGGATGTTCGACAACCAGCTAAACGAACTGGGAACGATGGTCGGCGGCTGCGAGCGAATCGCGTCGACGCCGATCCCTTACCCGTACGGCGTGCTGCTTCATCGCACCGTGTACGCCTACTGCTTGCTGCTGCCGTTTGGTCTGGTCGATTCGATCGGCACCGCGACCCCGCTCATCTCCGTGTTCGTGTCGTACACGCTGATTGCGCTCGAGGCGATCGCAAGCGAAGTATCCGAACCCTTCGGCCTTGCGCCGAACAACCTGGCGCTCGACGCGATGACCCGCAATATCGAGCGCTCGCTGCTCGAACTGTGCGACGAAGCGCTTCCTGCCGAAGCGAAGCCGGACCGGCGCTACCAACTGACGTAAGTGCGGGCTGCATCGTGCGGCAGCCATTCTGTAGCTTGCCGATGCGGCCCGCTTCGTACCCTCCCGCCGCTCACCGCCTGGCTACGATGCTTCATACGGAATGCGGGACGGCTCAAGCGCGACGCCCGTACTCCACTGCCCCGAAGGAAAAAAGATGTCCAGCGATCTAGCCACCGAACATACAGGAAGCGTTTCGCGCCCGATCGTTCGCCGCCGGCGAGGCGTGTCGACGGTTGTCACGGATCGAGTCGTCTCCGGGTCCGGTGCGCCAACCTGCATCGACGGCAACCGTACGCACGGATGCGGCACAAGCCGACGGACCAAACCCAGCCCCCTGTGACAATGGCCCCTAACCAGCGGGGCCTGGTGTTGTGACTGGCACAGAATGACCGGCCTCGGCTCAGTCCGAACTTCCGGGATGGCCGACGAGGCAACGGGCAATCGGTCAGGTGAGACGCTGCGCCGCAGTGCATACGTGGAGGCCAGGATCTATGCTTATCCTGTCTCCTCCATGTTCTGCCTCGGCATGTGGATTCGGCCCGCCAGCTTAGGCGGGCTTTTTTTATTCAAGACGGAGAGTAAAACATGTCGCACGAACATGCCCCCCATGACGAAGCCATCGAACACGCAGCGCGTGCAGGCGATCCTCTATCGCGCTGGATAGCCGTTTTCACTGCGATTCTTGCCGGCATCGCGGGTTTTCTACATTATGAAGAAGGTGTGCTACAGACGCAGGCCTTATTGTTCAAGAACGAGGCCGTGCTGTTGCAAAGTAAAACTAGTGTCCTGAGTTAAAAATTCATTGAATGATGCCGATCACGTACTAAAGTGTTCTGTGTAGCACTTGATACGCGGAGGCAACGATGAGTGGACGGCCCAAAGGGGAGCTCGTGCTAAGCGAATCGGAACGCGAGCAACTGAAGGCGCTGACGATGAGGCGCAAGACAGCGCAGGCGTTGGCGTCGCGAGCGCGCATCGTGCTGGCCTGTGCCCAAGGGATGGACAACAAGACGGTTGCGGCGAAACTGCAGGTTACGCAGCAAACCGTTTCGAAATGGCGCGCGCGATTTGTCGCAGACCGTCTGGACGGACTGCTTGACGCGCCACGCCCCGGGGCACCCAGGACGATCGATGATGTGCGTGTCGACGCGGTTATCGCGAAGACACTCGAGTCCGTGCCGACGGGGGCAACCCACTGGAGCACACGCACGATGGCTCGGGAAATGAATCTGTCGCAGACGGCGGTCACGCGGATCTGGCGCGCCTTCGGACTGCAACCGCATCGACAGGAAACATTCAAGCTCTCCAGCGATCCGCTGTTCGTCGACAAGGTGCGTGATATCGTCGGACTGTACCTGGACCCTCCGCTCAAGGCGATGGTGTTGTGCGTGGACGAGAAGAGCCAGATCCAGGCACTGGACCGCACGCAACCGATGTTGCCGCTGGCACCCGGTATCCCCGAGCGACGTACCCACGACTACATGCGCCATGGCACGACTACGCTCTTTGCAGCACTGGACATCGCCACTGGCGAAGTGATCGGCGAGGTGCATCGGCGCCATCGCAGCAGCGAATTCCTGCGCTTCCTGCGCACCATCGAAGCGAGTGTGCCGCCCCACCTGGATGTGCATCTGGTGATGGATAACTACGGCACGCACAAGACACCCTCGATCAAGGCGTGGTTCGCTCGCCATCCCCGCTTCCAGGTTCACTTCACGCCCACCTCGGCGTCATGGCTCAATCAGGTCGAACGCTGGTTCGCCGCGCTCACTGAAAAGTACCTCCGACGCGGCACGCATCGTTCAACACGCCAGCTCGAAGATGCAATCCGGCATTATCTGGACGTCTATAACGCCAATCCCCGGCCGCTCATCTGGAGCAAGTCGGCCGATGAGATCCTGGCCAGCCTCGAGCGGTTTTGTATGCGCGTTCAGAAGGTCGCGGGATGAGTGCCATGAACATCAATACCGACGCAATCGACGAAGTCGCCCTGGCGCTTCTCCACCTGACCCTGCACGATCATTGCCGCGCGTGGAAAGGCTTCGACTGGGATGTGCTGAATCGCCTCTACGAAAAGGGCTTTATCTGCGACCCGGTCAACAAGACGAAGTCGGTGGTCTTTACCGAGGAAGGGTTACGTGAATCGGAGAGGCTTTTCAAACAGCATTTCGTCCTCCCGGAACGGGGCGGATAATAATGCAACGAATTTATAACTCACGACACTAGCGACGAATGGAATCTTTACCAGGCCGAATCGAGTAAAGGTCACATGATGGAGATCGCTGCCGGGTTGTCCGGACCCGAAAAGCAGCGGAACTATCGCGATCAGATCAACAAGTACGAGAACCGCAAGAAAGATATCTCGGCGAAGGCGCATGAGATGGAACAGCAGGTAGCCGAAGCAAACCTGCAATCGGGGCGCAAGGAGCATCCGCAGCACATGTTTGGTCAGGCGCTCGCGCTAATCAATGTCGCTATTTCGCTAGCGGCGGTTACGTCGTTGACAGGCAGTCGAAAACTCTTCGTCGTGGCGGCCTGCTCAGGAGCCGTGGGCATCGGCGTGTCTATCGCTGCCTTTTTGCACATATGATTCGACTTCCACGTCTGTCGCGCCCGCAAGAGGCATGGCGGCGTGATTGAAGAACACAGCCAGTCAGCGTACGCGCAACGGCAAACATAGTTGGAATGCAGGCAGCGGATTTGTCGGTGGCGACTGTTCGCGACAACGCGGGGGGACGCTCCCACGAACGGCGGCTTTCGCCGATGCCCCGACCAACATTATCCGCGCATGAACGTCCGTTGTTTGGGGGATGCTGTTGAGAAAGTCGCTGCTCTGCTTTTTCAAATCGCCGGTGAGAAATAGCGCGCCGATTTCGGGGCAACAGTCGTCGGGACGCGACCCGGAGCAGTCCTTTGACTCGGTAACATCTCAACGGCGCTTTCCAGGGAACAACGCCCGTTCGCGCCGCGTCAGCATCGGAAGCGCTGTTCACAAAATATCATTTAACCGTTAGACATCGCGATTTTTGTGCGAGGCGAGCACGTACTTCGGCCCACAACTGCTATTCGACTGAGCCGCGCCTGAATGGCGGCGCCTTGGAGCAACCGACCTTCGCACGCGTAGTCGTGTGGGTCACGGCCGCCGTCGTTAGCGATCGAATGTCTTCGAATCAACCCTCACACTTCGGATTAAAAGCCGCGCCGGACAGAAACCGTCGCTCCCGTACTGTGTGAATGGAAAATCGCGATACGCGCCGTTGCGGAGAAGACCCACTCTTCGACAGTCAACGAAAGCCTTCGCTGCGGTTGTGCACCGAGCGCTAAAGTCGTGTTCGGCAAATCGACAAGCGACAGTTGCGGCGCCGTCGACGGGCCCAGATGGAGATAATTCGATGCCGGCTGCGGCGCGAGTTGGGGCGCTGGTGTGGCCTTACCGGCGCCGAATCGGAAGTCATGCGTCAACTGTTCGCTGTAGAAGTTCTCGATTTGCGTGTAAAACGGCGCTCCCTGATTCGACTGATATTCCATTTCATAGCGCTGCAAATAGTGTTGCGGTTCCGGAATGTGCGGAACAACCTCCAAGGGCAGAGGTGCAATGTTCGTCACCGTCATCTTTTCGGGCGAATCGATGACGAGGTCGCCCGCGAACGCAAATCCGCTCAGCATAAAAAATATTGCGCCGACAATCCTTTCGTTCAGGCACGTCATGCGCATGCCTCCAATGAAGGAATTGAAACGTCACACTACTACCGACTGTTATGTCTCGACCGACCGTGTCTGAACAGACCGCCTTTGCAGCTTTGCTTGTATCCACACATTGTAGTCAGTCATTCGCGTCTCGCTACTCCAATGTGTGGAGCGACCGCGATGCTCCGGCAAGCGATGCGCGGGCTGAAGAGATGACGACATACGTCGCGAGCGACGCAATGGTCGCTGGGCCGATCGCCACCGACCCTGCGATGGAGGTGACGGCCAACGTCGCGCCGGGCGGTGCGATGCCGCGCAGTAGTCAGGGTTTGCGGGGCGGCCCGGAGATTCTCAGGCCGGCGGGGGCCGTCCTGGAATCGGCTCCCGCCCCCAACCTCCGCTATTGCAAGACCTGGTAGATCATGGGCCCCTGCCTGTACGGACGGGGAAATGGCCCCGTCCAATATCCCGCCCGGTAGACCGGATAGGGAATGGGACTGGCGACGGCGACCACCGGCTGCACCACGGCCTGCACCGGGTATTCCTGCATATCCTCCTCCTGGTTATAGATCGGAAGGTACCGGACAGCCGGTGGTGGGGGTGCTGCATAGGCCTGTGGCACGTACACCGGCCGCTGATACCCCGCCGGACCGTTGTCAAAGACCGGCGCTTGCGCATAGACGGGCGGCGGCTGGTAACGCGTCGGCGGTGGTGCGTACTGCGGCTGCTGCGCCACCGTCTGATACCCAGGCTGGGCCGGCAATGAGTGCTGGGCGACGTGCGGTTGCGGAACGGCCGCCTGCAGGGCCGTGTCCTCGTCCGGCATGCCCGACGGGAGCGGCGGCACATCGCGCGACTGGACCTGGTTTGGCGGATGCTTCAACTGATCTCGCAAGGACGCGTAAGTCTCGGCGTCCTCATTCGCCCGAGCGACGTAGCCATTGTGGTAGGCATCGCTCAGGTCTTTCTGACGTGCCCGGTTTTCCTCATCGGCTGTCATACGTTCTTCGCCGGGGTCAAGCGACGCATTCGTTCCGCCGTCGCCATAAGCGGACTTCGGACCATCGGCCCAAGCTGGAATGGATTGCAGCGATGGCGCGAAGGCCACCGAAGCAACCGCAATCCCTAACAACGATTTAATTCTCATGGTTTCACCTCGCAGCTAGAGAGAGAAATGGAAGCGCGCTAGCCATCCCCCGGTGGGCCTCGAGCCGATACGCAACGTCGTGCGGCGCACCAGAAGGCGACCGCCTGGATCCTGCACAGCGCGCGCGGGCAATCCCGACTTTTGAGCATTTTCTGGCCTCTTTCAGGACGGCGCAGTCTGGCTAACTCATGGTTTAGCGATCACAAGCCGTCCGTTAACGGCGCTTAACAGGGCCGCGGCGATAACTGGCACATTTCCCCACTCTCAACGCGCTATCCATTTCTCATTTGCAGCAGCTTCCTTTACGAAGCAATCGCGCGAGGGTTCTGGCGTCCAACGGCACACCGAGCCGGACTTACGCCAGGTACACATAGTGTTCGCTCAAGAGGGAAAACTCCGTGCGGAAATACTCACATCTCGTCGCCAGGCGTACTCAGGAAAAGCGGGGGCGCGGACGATGACAGTGGCGTGACGTGACGCGCTGCTCGGGCGGGTCCATCGACCAGGCCGGTCAGGACGCCGTAGGGGCATCGTGCCCGCTCGCAATGGAACTGCTGGCTTGCCGGTCGATGCGCCCGAGAATATACAGGCCCCATACGTCGTTCGTCTGGCGCTGTGCGAACACCGCCGTCTGCAGCGCAGGAGGCGGAAACAGTGTCAGTCCGAAGGCATGGACCGGCGGCACATTTTCCTCGGGCAGCGCCATCCGCTGCGGGTTGTGCTCCAGCACCCGCACCCGGTACACCAGGGGGGCCGGAGCGGCTGTCGCGCACCCAGAAGTACAAGGTTCGACCGGCTTGCAGTTCCGACGGGAGGAAATCATCCCGCCGTTCCCCGCCCTCGGCGGGTCCGGCCACCGCTGACGACGGCGAAGACGATTCCTCGCTCGCCCGTCTGCAGTGGTCGAACGTGACGCCTCGTTGCGGGTCGACAGGTCTTGTAAAGCGGACGGGAAGCTATAGTGCCTTCTCCCGCCCACAAGATAAAGTTGAAGTTTCTTATCGTGTGCATTACCGATCGTGCATGGATCGGTGTTAAAGCAGCAGCGTTGCCTTGTCACCCTTGATGGATATGCCGTTCCCAAGTGCATTTACTTTGCTATGCCAAGTATCGTCAACGTGATGTATTCGATAACCAGAAAGTACGTTCTGGAAATACCATCCTTGCACTAATCGCTCAACGCCTTTAACCACGCGGGTTTCGACGCCCGATCACCACTGCGGATTCGCTACAACCCAGTTCCCCTCTCCATTCCTTACGCGGTATCGGCTAGAGTTCAACCTGTGAAGCAAGTCCTATTGGAGAAGACATGCGCGACAACCTGATTCCCGTCATCGTGGGCCGGAAATGGCAAATTGCTAAGGGGTACGATGCCGTTGAACTTCGAACAACGTCCAAATCGGCGCTTCCGCCGTTTAACAATGGTGCATCACTCTCTGTCTGAATAGCGCTGGCGACAAGCAAAGAATTTATCCTTTGCTCGGTGTTTCGTCCCTGTCCGATGGTTACGTGGTAGGCATGAGACAAGAGGGTGATGGCAGAACGGATAGTCTGCTAACCAGGTTTCCGTTGAATGAACGAGACGAAGTGTTTGTCGTCGGCACCCCCGAAAGCCCGCCGACAATTTTGGACGATCATGTGCGATCTATCCTTTTTGCTGGCGGAATAGGCACAGCATCGATCGCGGGAATCGCGAAGCGGCTTGCATCGGCCGGTCAAAGGTTCGAGGTGCACAACTTCGCACGATCGGCCGACCGCGCAGTTCTTCGAGGAGAATTTGACGCGCTTCGAAGTCACGGTGAGGTCTATCACCATTTCGGCCTGTCCGATGATCTATTCGCGCAGAAGAGTTCCCACGCAATGAGTCCAACTCATGCCAACACACAGATTTACTGCAGCGGCCCCCCTGCTTTCATGGATCTCATTGAGCGCCAAGCCCGCGAATGGGTGTATGCAGCGAATGTTCATAAAATCGCCCTTGGCGACCAAAAGGCATGGTCAGCGGCAGTGCGACGGCACGGTAACTGAGGCGCGCTTTCCGCAGCTGATGCACAATCGCTCGTCGTCCCGCCCGCTCACGTCTAGCCATTGAACAATTCACTGCGCGCCGCGTCCATGATCATCGCGACAGCCGGATGACTGATGTGGCGCTCGATCGAGATCGCAAAGAACTCTTCGACGATGGTGTTGATCTGTCCGACCACCGTCAGTTTGTGTTCTGCCTGTAACTGGCTCTCCAGCACTGTTGGTGCGAACAGCAAGCCGCGGCCTTCACGGCCGAACGCCATGGTCATCGCTCCGTCGTCGAACTCGCCGACGATACGCGGCGAAATTGCATGCGACGCCAGCCAGTGATCCAGCTTGCGGCGCACTGCGGATTCCGTGCCGGGCAGCAACACCGGCAACTGACCGAGCGACAACGGGAAGCGTTTCCTGCCGCTCTGGACCAGCGTCTGCGCACCGAAGCAGCTTAGCGTCGAACGGCCGAGCCGGTGATTGAACGCCTTGATGTTGACGTCCGCGGGAATGGGTGCATCCGCAATGATCAGGTCAAGGCGGTGCAAGGCCAGTTGCGCGAGCAGCGCATGCAGCTTGCCTTCGTGACAGATCATACGCAGCGATACGGAAGCGTTCAGCGCCGGTTCCAGCAGCCGGTAGGCGATTGCTTTCGGTACCGAATCCGCGATCCCGACGCGAAACCGCGTTTGCGCGCCGGATTCGTTCTCGCGTCGCACCGCGCTCTCGAGCTCCGAGCCCAGCGAGAATATTTCGTCCGCGTAGTCGAGCGCCAGCCGGCCAGCATCTGTCAGCTCGATCGTGCGCCCGCTCTTCCTGAACAGCTTTCTATCCAGCGCTTCTTCGAGCAGCTTGATCTGGCCGCTGAGCGTTTGGGGCGAAATGTGCAGCTGCTCGCCAGCGCGGACGATCCCTCCCGCGTGCGCCGCAATCCAGAAGTAATGCAGGTGCTTGAAGTTCACGTCCCCTCCATCAATCAATCAAAGCTACGGTTTTTTCGAAATATTGGCAATAAAAATGCGAATTTTATGTTCTCTCGGGTTCGGTTAGATTTAAGCCTCGTACTTGGGCGCCAGCAAGCGGCTAACGACAACTGACAGAGGTGACATATGGCATCGGTTGCGCAATTCCTTCGTTCAAAAGTTTCCCGGACAGTGTGGTCCACGCAGGCATCCGCGTCGGTTTACGACGCGATCGCGATCATGGCTTACAGGCACGTAGGAGCGCTCATCGTTGCACACGAAGGGCGCGTTGCTGGCATCGTGACAGAGCGTGATTACGCGCGAAAGATCGTTCTGATGGAGCGTTCATCAAGGGATACGCCGGTGCGCGACATCATGTCGACGACGGTGCGTTACGTCAGCCCGCAGCAAACAACCGACGAATGCATGGCGCTCATGACTGAGCACCGGATACGTTATCTGCCCGTGATCACGGCGGGGCAGGTGATTGGAATGGTGTCGATCGGCGACCTGATCACGAACCTGATTTCCGAGCAGGAACACACGATCCAGCACCTGGAGCACTACATCCACGGCACCAGTTTTCAGGTCGGCCATAGTGGATTGCAGCGCAACCGGCTGCAAGTATGACGACCCGGTAATATTACTGTTCGTAATGTTTTTTGCGCGATGATGAAGAGCGCGATGCGAGCAGCCCCCTGACTCACCAAAAGAGGCCTTTATGTTCACACAATTCGTCAATCAACTTCGACGCGCTGCCGGTGCGGTTATGCGCGGGACGGCGGCGCTCGGTCTGGTGGGACTGCTTGCCCTCGGCGCCGTGGCGTCGAACGATGTAGAAGCGAAGCGGGTGGGCGGCAGTCAAAGTATCGGGCGCCAGTCGCAAGCGGCGTCGCCATCCGGGAAAGGGCAACAAAGCCAGCAGGCTCAACCGGCGCAGCAGGCCGCGCAGCCGCCTGCTGCCGCGGCAGGTAACCGCTGGATGGGCCCGCTCGCCGGGCTCGCCGCCGGCCTTGGCATTGCAGCTTTGCTGTCGTCGTTTGGCCTGGCTGAAGGGCTGGCGCAAATGCTGTCGAATGCACTGCTCATCGGGCTGGTGATTTTGGCCGGGGTGATGCTGTTCCGCTTCATCGCCAGCCGGCGTCGTCCGGATCTCGCTTATGGACACGGGGCCGCGAACCGCCAGCATACGAACGGCTCACCATTTCTGAATCAGATCGGGCAAGCACGGCCTGAAGCGAATCTCCGGAGCTGGCCGCGCGCAGCGATGAATTCAACCGGCGAAGCCGACGCGGTGAAGGTGCAGGATCTTCCGCTCGGGCCAGACCAGGTCGTGTTTCTCGCATCGGCAAAGACCATGTTCATGCGTCTTCAAGGCGCGTGGGATCGGAACGAGCAGGGTGACCTGTTCGAGTTGACGACGCCAGAGATGTTCGCCCGAATCAAGCAGGATCTGGAAGCCCGGGGCGGCCAGCCGAGCCTTACGGAAGTAACGCAGCTCGATGCCGAGGTGCTGGGCACGGAAAGCAATGCGGATGAAGCCTTGGTCAGCGTTCGCTTTTACGGTCAAATGCGGGAAGACGACGCACAGACCGCGCAGCCGTTCCAGGAGATCTGGAACATAGTCAGGAGCGCACACGGCGACCAGGCGTGGCGACTGGCGGGCATCCAGCAAATGGACCGTTAAAGGGAGCGTAGTTGAAACCGGCAGCGGCTTCCGAGGACACGCGACGCTGGTCAACGCGACGTTCTACGCAGAGCAGCCAGGTGCATTCATGCAAGCGACGGGCCCTCACTGACTGCGCCGTTCATGCTCGCCCTCGTTGGCATTTCATGAACCGAAAGAAAGCGAGGAGCCATCGTTCCTCTGCGTCGGAGCATGCGCTAGCGGTCGTTCGCCACGACGCGACTTATCTACGAACCGGATTCGTTTGCTGCGGTGTGCGCAGTCTTCAGTTGCACGGATTCAGCGCGCTCCACAGCCGGCGGACCGTCCGGGAACGCCGTCTCCCAGCCACCGCCGAGGGCCTTATAGAGGGAGACGAAATTGATCGAGGCGATTGCACGGCTCTGCGCCAGATCGCTTTCCGCGTTCAGCAGGTCCCTCTGCACTGTGAGCACGTTGAGGAAATCGATCGCACCCTCGCGATAGCGCTGCTGCGCGACCGCGAGTGCGATCTGGTCCTGCTGCACCACCTCCTGCAGCCGGTCGCGACGGCGCTGCTCGGCATCGTAGGCCGACAGCGCGTCATCCACTTCATGCCAGGCCTGCAATACCGTACGCTGGAAGACGATCGCCGCTTCCTGTTGCTGAGCCTTGCGCAGCTCGAGCGTGCCCTTGAGTCTTCCGCCCTGGAAAATGGGCAGCGAGATGGACGGACCGAGGACGAACTGATGTGACGCCCAGTCACCCAGGCTGGAAAGCTGGAGCGACTGAAAGCCGAGGCTGCCCGTGAGCGAGATCTGCGGATAGAAATCCGCCTGCGCGACGCCTATCTCTGCCGTCGCGGCGTGCAGTTGGGCTTCCGCCCGCCGGATATCTGGCCGCCGTCGTGCAAGTTCCGACGGAAAGCCGATCGGCGCGCGGACCGGCAGTGACGGAATGTCGCGCGCGTCCGCCAACGTCTGTCCGAGCGCACCGGGTTGTTCGCCGAGCAGGAAGCTGAGCGCATTGATCAGCGCGTCGCGGCGCGTCTGCAGCGGCGGCAGCCGCGCTTCAATCGACGCAACCTGCGCCGACGCGTTGGCGACGTCGAGGTTGGTCGTGACGCCCTCGGTCAGCCGCAGGTGGGTGAGCTTGACCGTGTCGCGGGCAAGCGCGAGGTTCTTGTTCGTGATGCCAAGCAGGGTCTGCGTGGCGCGCAACTCGATATAGTCGCGGGCAAGCTCGGCCTGCGCGGAAAGCAAGGTAGCGCGGCGGTCCTCAACCGATGCCTGCATGGCCGCGTTGGCTGCTTCCACGCCGCGCCGTGCATGGCCCCACAGGTCCAGCTCCCAGGAGGCGTCGAAGCCATACTGCCACAGGTTGTAAGGCGGTGATCCGCTCGTGCCCGGCAAGCTCGCGACACCGAATGCGGAGTCACCACCCGCGGATTCGGGCTGTGCTGCGGCGGGGTTGACGCCCAACAGCGAAACAATGCCATTCGGGCTCGCCTGCTCGCGATTGTAGGACGCCGCACTGCCTATCATCGGATACTGCTCCGCCCCGGCGACGCGCAAACCGGCGCGGCTTTGCAGCAGTCGCGCCGAGGCGGCCTGCACGTCGAGATTGTCAGTGGCGAGGCGCGACTCCAAGGCGACCAGCTCAGGGTCGCCCAACAAGGACCACCACGCGGGCGCGAGCGTTGCTTCTACGGGCCGGCTCGGTGCCTGGGCGTGGTTGGCGCGGGTGAAATCAGTCGGCGCCGCAACCTTGGGCCGCTGGAAGTTCGGTCCGACCGTGCAGCCGGCAAGCATGGCACCCCACAGAAGGGCTAGCAGAGGAGCCCGAATGGAAAGAACGCGCGCCGTCACTTTTTCTCCGTCCCTTCGACCGGTGCTTCGCTTGTGGCGACATTGACAGTCGGCTCGACCGAAAGACCCACGCGCAATCGCGCCGCCTCGGGTTGTCCTGGATCGATAGTGATCTTGACCGGCAGGCGTTGGACGATCTTGGTGAAGTTGCCGGTGGCGTTGTCGGGCGCAATCGGCGCGAACGCGACGCCCGTCGCCGGCGCAAGGCTATCGACATGGCCCTTCAGGACGAGGCCCGGAAAGCTATCCACGGTGATGCGCGCCGGCTGATGCTGGCGCATTCGGGCAAGCTGATTTTCCTGAAAATTGGCAATGACATACGCCTGCGACAACGGCACCACTGCCAGCAATGGGGTGCCCGCGCCAACGAATGCGCCCACGCGGATCGAGCGTTGGCCGACCATACCGTCGATCGGCGCGCGGATTTCCGTATAGGAGAGGTTGAGCTTCGCCTGATCGAGCGCGGCCTGCGCGCGTGCCAACGCACCGAGCGCCTTGCCGCGCCCCGCCTGCAGGATGTCGAGCTGCTGCTGTGCAGCAAGCAGCGCGGCGCGGTCGCGGTCCCGGCCGGCTTGCTGCTGGTCGAGCGCGGTCACCGCGTGCTGTTGCTCCTCCATGGTGCCAGCCCCGCCCGCTGAGAGATCGCGGTAGCGCGTGGCGTTGGCGCGCGCGAAGGCGATGGCGGCCTCGTCGGAGCGCAAGGTCGCTTGCGCCTGTGCGACGAGCGCGGGGTGTTGCGCAATCTGCGCTTCGAAATCACCCACAGCGGCCATCGCCACCTTCAGGTCCCCCTCGGCGCTGGCAAGCGCGGCGCGATAATCCCGGTCATCAATGCGGGCAAGAAGCTGGCCCGCCTTCACCACCTGATTGTCATCGACCAGTACTTCGGCAATCTGGCCGGCCACGCGTGGCGCGACGAGCGTGTAATCGGCGCTGACGTAGGCGTCGTCCGTTGTTTCGGCGTTGGGTCTGGAGACCAGCTTGGTGCCACCCCAGCCGCAGCCTACCAATAGCAGGGCGAAGGCCCCCAGCAAGATCGTCTTTCGGGATGGTTGACTTGGTAATGACATGTTCGATGCGTTCAGCGGGAAGTTGTCTGCGTGGCTGCACGGGGCGGACGAACGCGCACAGGCACAATGGGAACGAGCAGCACAAGTGCGATGGCAATGGCCGCCATGACGAGATAGAGGTCGGCCGACGTGAGCACGACCGCCTGCGCGTGAATCCGCCCGGCCAGATCGCCAAACATCCCCGTGCGGGCGGCGCCTTGCCCGGCGACGGCGACCAACGGCTCGTCGCCCAGCCGGTCGACGAGCATCACGGAATGGTAGTGCTCGCGCGCGGTACCCAGCCCTTCCACCAGGGCGGTGCCGACCGCCGCGGCAAAGCCCTTCACCATGTTGAACATGGCCGAGGCGAATGGGCCCTCAGTTGGCGACAGGCCGGTAGTCACTTCCATCAGCAGCGGGATCACGGCCATCGGCTCGCCAACCGTCAGAAGCGCCTGGAGCAAGTAGAAGTTCTCGCGCACCCAGTCCGAGGTCATGAAGCTGCCGAGGACGCAAGAGGTCGCTATAAGAGTGAGACCAAGCCCCAGCACCCAGCGGCAATCGACGCGTTCGATGTTGAGGATCGCCGCCGTAACAGGCAACGCGATGAGTTGAGGCAGGGCCACCACCAGCGCCAGCGGCGCGGTCTGCAGCGGCCGGTAGCCGCGCACCTCGGCGAGATAGTCGCTGGGGATGACGGCCACGCCCAGCAGAACCACCAGCACGCCGGCAAGCGTGACCAGCGAATGCGTGAAATTGCGTTGGGCCAACATCCGCAGCTTGAAGAAAGGCAGCGGGTGCGACCACTCGTTCAACAGGAACAGGCAGAACAGCAGGCCGCCGCCACCGAGCATTACGCAAATCAGCGGCGAGTTCAGCCAATCCAGCCGGTCGCCCTGGTACAGCCCGATCACCAGCATCGAGATGGCGGGAAAGCCGGTGAGCAAGCCAACCCAGTTGAACGAGCGGATGCGTTCCAGCCTGAGCGGATCCTGCGGCAGGCCATAGGCGATAGCCGCGCTGCTGGCGAGGCAAAGGGGCACCACCTGCCAGAACACCATGCGCCAATTGACGTATTCGGTCCAGAAAGCGGCTAAGGGCGTCCCCAGGTTGGGTCCGAACGTAGCGGTGAGCGCATAGCCGGCGAGTCCATAAAGCTTGATGTTGGGCGGCAGGTAGCGCAGCGCTGCGGTCATCAGCATGGGCGGCAGGCAGCCCCCGGCCAGCCCCTGCAGCGCCCTCAGGACAGCGAGCGTCTCGACATTGGGAGCGAACGGGCAAAGCAGGCCCAGCAGCGCAAACGTCAGCGTCGCGCCGATAGTGAAACGCCGCAGTGAAAAGGTGATCGAGCACCAGGGCGCGAACGCCATGGCAGAGACGTTGGTGGCCTCAAAGAGCGCTGTCAGCCAGGTTCCCTCGTCGTGGCCGATCGAGAGTGCGCCGCGCACGTCCATCATCGCCACTTCGGTGACATGCTCGTTCAGCCCAGCCGCGAGCGAAGTGAGCAGCATGCCCAGCAGCCCGATCGCAATCCGAAGCCCGAAAGCGGGTGGCGCGAGCGGAGCAGGCGCCACAGGCGCCACCGGCGCCCGCTGGCTCGGCGCGGGCGCCAAAACTTCGGCGGGCGTCATACTGAGGGAGCAGCAAATGCGAACGAAGCCGGGGCCGCCACGCATTCGCCGGCCGCCATAGGGCCGTCGGTGAGGCCGAGCGCTGCCATGGGCCCGACGCCGCCACAGGCAGGCTTAAACAGGGACCAGATGGTGGCGAACAAATTTCGACGCGAACTCGGCACGGCTTATACTCAGCGGGTGTAGTGGATTACCCTTACTCTAGCAACTCCAGCCTCGGCCATCCCGTTCAAAAATGCCAACGTTCGTCGCAATACGGACAGCCCTCTAATCATTTTTTACTCAGTTAATCCGACGTCGGAATAGCTACATTCGTCGCACTATGGACAGTTTTCGAACCATCGAGGATTGCCACCGCTCGCCCCGCGCGATTGCGGCCTTGGCAAGTGAGTATCCGCATGGCTATTACATCGCTCCGCACCGCCACCTGCGTGCGCAGCTGATTCATGCGCTGACCGGCGTGATGACGGTCATGAGCGAACACGGGAGTTGGATCGTGCCGGCGGGCCGCGCCGTGTGGATGCCGGCCGGCTCCGACCATGCGGTGCGTTTTTTCAGCGGCGTCAGCATGCGCACGGTCTATGTGGCCCCCGATGCCCGCCCGAGCCTCCCGGGCGGCTGTGAGGTCATTGAAGTATCGCCGTTTCTGCGCGAGGCAATCGTCGCCGCGACACGTGTACCGCTGGACTACGAGTTCGGCGGTAGGGATCACCGCGTCATGGAGCTGATTCTCGACGAGCTCGAGACAGCGCCACGACTGCAGTTGCATGTGCCTATGCCTCGAGACCCGCGGCTCATGCGTTTGTGCGAGCAGCTGGTCGCAAGCCCTTCCGCACCGGTGACACTCGCAGATCTTGCCGCCGGCATCAACGTCAGCGAGCGAACGCTCGCCCGCCTGTTCCATCGCGAACTCGGCATGAGCTTCGGGCAGTGGCTGCGCCGCATGCGCCTGTTGCTAAGCCTGCCACGTCTCGCGGCGGGCGCGTCGGTGTTGCAGGTCGCGCTGGAGCATGGCTATGACAGCCCCAGCGCCTACTCCGCGATGTTCCGGCGCACGCTCGGCATCGCGCCGACCGCCTATCTGAACGCGCAATAGCTGACGATCGAATGCGCATCACCCACATATTCTTCCGAGCCGCTCCGACACAAAGCCCACGCCGTCCATCTGTACGCGGCTGAGGCCGTGTGGAAACTTTTTTTTGCGTTGAGGACGGGACCATTCCGACGGTGACGAAGAATAACTGGACCCGGTCCCACGACGAACTTCTTTAGCTGTGGGAAAGCTGCACTGCAGATCGTGTGCGAAGCGCCAATGTGTCGTCGCCTGGCGACCGTCCAGAACGCCTGCTTCGGCCGGGTTAAAAGCGCCTGTGCACGGCGCCGCGATCCGCCTCGACGTTCTCAAAGCGCGCCTGACGACGGCAGTCAATTCGGCAGAGGCAATGTCGATCTCGACACCAGAGCCAAACATGACTGTGTCGAATGCGGCGTCGCAGAAGGGCTGCGTTCTCACGCGAATATCTGCCGAGGACAATACGAGTCCTCCCTCTTCAGACACGACTGTCACCTGGCATGCCGGCTCGCCGAGCACGACGTTCGCCATTCAAAGGCAGTGGCTGCCGCGAAACCCATTAGGTAGAAATTCGGGAATGCAACGAAGCCAACCGTGTGCATCGCTTGCCCAAGTCATGTCCTGAATCGCGTGTATATATGACATTTGAGACATGTTCAACGACGATTATTCTTTACCCATATCGTTCCAGCGCAAAAAACTGGCCGGCCCGACGCCGCGATCGCACACAAGTCAAATGGCGACGCGCGCCTTCGGATTGAACCTCAAACCGCTTATCGCAAGAATCTTCATATGGATCGTCGACTACTGATATTGGCCGTGGGCATGTTCGCAATGGGTACCGACAACTTCGTGGTCGCCGGTATTCTTCCAGGCGTCGCTGCATCACTGCATACGTCCGTCAGCCTCGCGGGGTTGATGGTCAGCTTTTACGCGTTGACCTACGCGGTGGCTGCCCCAGTCATGGCGGCTGTGGCGGGCGGTTGGCCGCGCAAGCTTCTGCTGGTTTCCGCCCTCGGCATTTTCGTTGCCGGCAACATGCTCAGCGCGCTCGCCACGGACTTGCACTGGGTGTTATTCAGCCGGGCTCTGTCGGGATTCGGCGCGGCTCTGTTCTCGCCTACTGCATTGGGCGTTGCTTCTGCGCTTGCATCACCTGAGAAACGCGGCCGTGCGTTGGCCGCAGTAACGGCCGGATTGACGGGCGCGACGGCCCTCGGCTCACCGATCGGCACGTTTATCGGCGGATTCGGAAGCTGGAGAACGACCCTCTGGTTCGTCACCTTGCTCGGGATTGTGGCGATGATCGGCGTCTGGACGATGCTGCCATCCGTGCCCCGGCCGGCGTCCATCAGGTTGCGAGAACGGCTTGCACCGGTCCGCGATGTGCGCATAGCGCTAACCTTGCTCACTTCGCTATTCGCCTTCGGCGGGTTTCTCATGGTGTACACGTATGCAGGCGTAGTGCTGCAACGTGTAACGCACGGCGACGGACGCATTCTCGCCGGGATGTTTCTACTGTGGGGCGTGGCGGCGACGGCCGGGAATCTTCTGGCCGGTCGCCTTGTCGACCGCTTCGAAAGCCGAACCATCATCAATGCCATGCTGGCGCTCGCCATCATCAATTTTGGTGCGTTACCGTGGACGTCCGCGCATGCATTCAGCGCTGCGGTCGCGCTCGTGATCTGGGGCATATGCGGATGGGGGCTCATCGTCCCGCAACAACATCGGCTGGTGCAACTCACGCCGGGCGTGGCGCCCCTGCTGCTGGCGCTCAACAATACCGCAACGTATATCGGACTCGCCTGCTCCGGTGTGCTTGGCGGAGCAGTGCTTCAGTCGATGGGTGGGCAGTACCTGAGTCTCGTGGCCGCCGCGCTGATTGCGATTGCTTTATTGCTCGCCGAAGCCGCACATCGTTGCATGAACCTGTCGCACGTACAGCACCGCACGGCGGCCAATACTGAGCCCGTCTGATCGGTTACGAACGGCTGCTAGTGCTGCCAATGCACCGCTGCCTCGCCAAGCCGCGATGCTTCCCCACTGCAGTCAATATCGCCGGCTTCCGCGTCTCTTATCGTCACACTTAAGCGCCTTATGTGAAAAGGTAACAGTCACCACTCGCGAAAACGACAACATTACAATGTCCTTCCATATTCAGTGATCGGAGGGCATGCAATGGTTCTGTTTCACCGTGGCGCAGCGATTCAGGCGTCGACGATAAGGTCCGGAAACACGTTCGTCGCCCGCGCCTGTATTTTGAAGGAAGACGGCGAATCCACCTCATTGGGCGATCTTGGTGAGTTCGCAAGCCAGACCTGTGCATACGAGTTTGCCGTGCGCTGTGCGAGTGCTTTTGTGGATGGCGTACCGATGCCTCGCTCGCCGTTCCGCAGATCATCAACCTTGGACGAGGCAGAAATAGGTAGCACCACGCTGCGCTATCCGGCAAACGTCCCTGGGCAGTGAACGACTGCCTCCTCAGCTAACAGGTCAAACCAGAAGCGGCCAAGCCAAGGAAAACGTGATGTACAAACCACTGTTAACCCGTTTCCAGTACACCCGCAAGCACGGCAAGCGACGCACATATGACGTAACGGTGAACCTCGTGCAAAAGGCTTCCGGTGTTTGCGCGTACGCAGCATGGGTGCATTTCGAAGCCGAGTTCAAAGGCTCAGGGTTGATGCTTCCACTCGTTGCCAACACACCTGATGCCGCCGTACAAGAGGCACAGATGCGTATCCAGAAGGACATTGACGATCTGGTCGGCATCGTCGAATAAAGGCAATAACAGGTGTGATCGTGATCGGGCTGGAAGACCGTTACGACGGTGAACCGGAATCCGCGCTCGCGGCGAATGTGTTCTCCCGCCGGTGGAACCAGCTGTAGCGGCCGGGCAGCGAATCTCCGCCGCGGGCCGCCCCGGGTAGCGATCCCACCGTGAACTTCCATTGCGAGGGAAGGCGATGAAATCGATCAAATTGCGTGTGCCGCGAGAAGAGGCCGCCGATCTTCCCGACGACCTGGCAGCTTGGGCGAGAATCACCGGCGTTGATCCGGGAATTGCTGTAATCAGCGAACCGGCTGCTACGACGGATGCGAGTTCGCCCATCCTGTACGAGGTCTACATCAGCGAGAGCTTCTTCGAGCAGTTCCCTGAATGGCGGATGTACGTAGAATGACCGGCCGTGCGATTTGTGAAAACGCAGTGACGAGGCGCGCCTGCGCCTGATACTGCGGATAGAGCAAGGCTATCTCGTTCGGTATGTCGAGCGTGAACGGTCGAATCTCGATTCCACCACTCAGGTACTCATCTCTTGCGGCGAGCGGAATGGGTGTCGTTGTGTCTGTCGGCAAGCGCCGGCTTCATCCATGCTCGATGCCAAACAGCCGCGCGTCCAGTCGCCGTGCTAGCGCCGCGCCGCCTTTGCGCATCACTGCATCGTGGTTCCATTGGAAAACCGGTCGCAACAACGGCGCTAATGCATTCATCCACGGGCGGTTGGTATGCACGCACCAGTCATAGCGAACCACGGTAAGGTTGGATCCATCGGTCGAAAAGCTCCACCGACCGGCGCCTTCGACGTCGCCACTGGCTTCCCCCTCCAGCACGACCAACGGTTCGACGCGCGTCACCCGCATATCGAACACGAGGCGATAGGGCAACCAGCCTTTCCATGTATAGCGCTGTACGAGGCCCACACCCTGATCGGAACCGGCCTCTAGCTGGTCCACGCGCTCGACGTTATTCCACCACTCGGGCCAGCGCGCCGAATCCTGGATTGCCGCCCAGACTTCCTGCACTGGAGCATCGATGCGCCAAATGGTGGAAAAGCGGTATTCGACCGTCCGCAAGCTGCCTCCATTCTTAGTATTCTTGTAGAGATTTTGTCAGATGCTCACCGCACTTGTCATTACCAGCGACACAGCACACCGTTTCCGCCGCTCGATATCGCGTCGATCATCGGCTCTCTTTGGGCATTCGGACTGCTACCGTACAGACATACCTGGTCGCATGCGAGAAAGTTAGTTTGTGTCCGCCGTGCGCCGGCGATTCCCTGGTCTCTCTGGCGAGGCGCACATTCGTAGCCGGCAACTGGCGCAACCGCGCAAGTCTTTCTCGTGACAAACGCCAGGTGCCGCTGCACGCTTCGCCCGTTGGTCCGCGACCTACGCGTCGCGCCGCTGTGAGCTGGCTAGTGTCGAACTTGAGGAGAGCGTTATGAACAACATCATCTGGCTTGTCGGAGCCGTCGTCATCGTTCTGTTCGTCCTCGGCTATTTCGGATTGAGATAGGACGTTCCACTCATCGCCGTAGCCGATTGCACCCGGCGAGCGCGAACCTTTGTCCAGTGCCTGCTCGGGCACGGATGACGCGTTTCTTATAGCCCCTTCAAATCAGGCAACAGCCAGTCGAATTCCCGTTTCACTACGGCATAGCACGCGCACACGCGCTTTTGCGAAAGGCTGGCCAGCGCTCTTTATGAGAGCCTCGTAGGCCCTCGATTGGATCTTCGACTTGAGCTCACGCGCTTACACGTTCGTCCAGGCGCGGCTCATCCGCAGGCGCAGAGCGCGTAACATGGCGCATGGCGATAGTTTCTACTCCAAAGAGAACACCAGCGCACCCGGCTGGCGTCACCGGCACTTGCCGATGGTCGCGGGTCATGGTGGTCTCGCGAAACCGCTCACTCCAGAAAGACGAAACCAACATCCAGGGGGCGCGTCATGATGCACGTTTTTCTTGCAAACAATCGCAGGGAACTGATTGATCGGTGTCGTGCCAAGGTAGCGCAGAGGCCCGCGCGCGAGGCGACCGCACAGCAACTTCAAAATGGTGTGCCGCTGTTCCTCGATCAACTCATCAGGACGCTGCAGCTGGAGCAGACATCGGAGCCCATGGACAGCCGCAGGATTTCTGGCCCTTCAGGCGGCGGGGCATCG
The DNA here is from genome assembly GCF_046025895.1 of Paraburkholderia sp. RL17-337-BIB-A. Lineage (NCBI taxonomy): Bacteria > Pseudomonadati > Pseudomonadota > Betaproteobacteria > Burkholderiales > Burkholderiaceae > Paraburkholderia > Paraburkholderia sp. RL17-337-BIB-A. The sequence continues at coordinate 477,655 of NZ_JARESY010000002.1, forward strand.
TTATCCGAAATCGGCGAAGCTGCGGCACAGCACGGACGCGAGTTGTTGAAGCTCGGATTCTCGGTTGACCAGGTCGTTCACGACTATGGCGACTTGTGCCAGGCCATTACAGATCTCGCCTACGAGCGCGATGCGCCGTTTCTGATAGACGAGTTTCGAACCCTCAACCGCTGTCTGGACAATGCCATTGCCGATGCGGTCACCGAATTCAGCTATCAGCGCGATTTCGCTGTCGCGGATAGGCAAGCTGTTGAGATGCATGAACGGCTGGGTTTTTTCGCGCACGAACTGCGTAACTTTCTTCAGACTGCAACGCTGGCATTTGCGGCGGCGAAAACCGGAAATTTAAGTCTGTCCGGAGCCACGGGGTCGGTCCTGGAGCGAAGCCTGGGCGGATTGCGCGATCTGATCGATCACTCTCTGGATGAGGTACGTACGGCAGCGGGAATCTCCGTGCAATCCAGAATGTTTTCCGTTGCCGACTTCATCGCTGAAGTGAAATATGCCGCTGATCTTGCAGCCCAGATTCGTGGGTGTCTATTGACAGTTTCCGCCGTGGACGAGGGGCTTGCCATCAGTGGAGACCGTGATCAGCTTTATTCTGCGGTGGGAAACCTGCTGCAAAACGCCTTTAAATTCACTCACCACCACACCGAAGGGACGTTGGACGCCTACGCGTTATCGGATCGCATCCTGATCGATGTGAAGGATCATTGCGGCGGTCTTCCGTCCGGCAATGCAGAAAGAATGTTCCTGCCTTTCACCCAGAATGGCACGGATAAGACCGGACTTGGCCTAGGTCTTTCAATCGCGAGGCGCAGCGTCGAGGCGAACAATGGTGTTCTCAGCGTCCGCGATATGCCTGGCACAGGCTGTGTGTTCACCGTTAGTCTGCCTCGATATACAGTCCGGGCTACCTGAGCGTGACCGCTTTCAGGTCACCTATGGACACGACGCATTCGCAACAAACCGGCGAACCGACTCGTGTCTGGAGCCTTAGTGGCGATGTGGAAAGGGTCTGGGTGCCGGAAAGCACGATCCGCGCATGGTCGAAAATGACCCGGCCATTAGTAGGTGGCCATAGCTCAGGGACGGGAAGGCTACAGCAAGCGGCACGGTGATTGCTGCACTCATGGTCAAGCAGGCGGCGATCGTCTGCGTCTTTTATTCGAGTCCGATCAAGGAGGGACAGGTCATGAGCAAGGCAACCAGCTTATTAATCGCGGCCCTCGCCGCACTCACACTGTCGGGTGGCGCTTATGCACAGGCGGCCGCAGGCTCAAGCGGCACCGGTTCGGCAGGCAGCACGGCTGGCCCGGCGAACCAGACGAATCAGACGAACAGTGCAACGGCAGGCTACGGCGCGCCAGGCACCACCAACTCGGATAGCGGTATGGCTGCCAGGTCGCCGAACTCGGGCCTGCCGAGTAGCACGAACAGCAGTTCGACGTCTGGCACCAGCGCTCCTAAGAGCAACAACACGCTGGCGACACCCAGCGTAGTGTCGCCGGCCGCCGGCCAATAATAAATCTATGCCGTCCGCAGATATCCCGCGTGTCCGCTCAATATAAGCGCGCGGGATTTTGCAGACGGCATGCTGCGCACCGAAGAAAGAGCCCGCTCAGAAACTCGCGAACGCGTGCACAAGCCGATTAAAAGCCCCGGCATTCGACACATTCATCCCATGCGACGCACCGGCGATAGTTTGCCTTTCCGCATAGTCGATCCATTCCGCGAGCTTTTCGACGTTGTTGCGAAACATCCGCGGGCTGCGCTGGCCCTCGATCAGCAACGTCCTGCATTTCACGTCGCGAGCCGTTTCACGGGAATAGGCAGGCAACGGGTCGCGGAGCTGCTTGGGCAGCGTGCCCGCGTTGTCGATCGCCATACTGCGGAACGCAACCGGACTCTTGCGCCATGATCCGGGCACGCTGACCGAATCGACGAATAGCTCCAGCCCCGCGTCGATCTGCTGGCTCTCGATGAGTTCAGCGACGCGCGCGCGCAGCACATTGGTCGCGGGCGGCAGCGACGCGTCCGGCATCCCCTCGATCTGCAGCGGACCACCCGGGTCGGCGAGCGTCAATGTCTTCACGAGCCGCGGATACTCGCGCGCAACATGAAACGCCACGCAGCCGCCGCGTGAATGCCCGACCAGATGCACGGGCCCCAGATCGATCGCCTCGATGAACTCGGCCAGTTCGGTGACGTGCGTCTGCCAGCCGAATTCCCCCTGAATGCAAGCCTCGCTGGCCGGCCAGTAGTGGCTCAGGCTGACCGAGATGCAGCGGAAATGCTGCGACAGCGCCGCGGTCTGCGCATTCCAGTAGCGATAGTCGCAAAGCGAGCCGTGCACGAATATCAACGGTTCGCCCTCGCCGCGCTCGAGATACGGCACACAGATGCCCGATGCGACGGTCGCAAAGGACAATTCCTGCAGGGCAAGCACTGAGGGGTCGGTACGGGCGTTCATTGAGTGGCTCCTTGGCGATCACTATGCCCGATGTCGCCACGTTAGAAAATCGCGTAATATTGATCGAATCCATCTATTTTTCTGATACCAGACCAAATGAAAGCGCTCGACCTGGACGTCATGACGATGATCGTCGCCGTCGCCGACACCGGCAACATCAGCCGGGCGGCGGAAGTCGTGCATCGTTCGCAATCGGCGGTGAGCATGCAGATCAAGACGCTCGAGACCGCGCTGGGCAAGCCGCTGTTCGTTCGCAAGCCGAGAAATGTGATCCCCACGCAGGACGGCGAAGTGCTGCTGACGTACGCTCGCCGCATGCTCGCATTGCGCGACGAGGCCTGGGCGGCCGTGGTCAGGCCGGACGTGACGGGGCGCGTGAGTATCGGCGTGCCGGACGACTACGCGTCGTCGCTGCTGCCGCCGATCCTCAAGAAGTTTTCCGCGAGCTATCCGAAGGTGGAGATTCGGGTCGTAGGCTTGCCGAGCGTCGCACTGGCGCCCATGGTGAAAGATGGCTCCGTCGATCTCGTGTGCGCGACCCGGGTCAAGGGCTTGTCGGGCGAGTTCATTCGGCTTGAACCGATGGAATGGGCGGCGGCGCCGAGCGCCAACGAAATCTGGCGTGAACGGCCGCTGCCGATCGCCGTGTTCCTGCCGGGCAGCGTCGCGCGGGAAAATGCGATTCGTAGCCTCGAGCACGCGAAGATTCCCTACCGGACCTCGTATGAAAGTCCGAGTCTGCTGGGCCTGCTGTCGATGGCCGAAGCCGGCCTGGCGATTGTCCCGCTCGCACGATGCGCGGTGCCGGCGCACTTCACCCTCCTTGGACGCGCGCACGGCTTGCCCGAAATTACCGCGCTCGAGATGGTGCTTGCGCGAAGCACGGCCTCGAAGCGGCCGCCTTGCGATTTTCTGGCGGAGAAGATTCTCGCTGAGTTGAGGCGGTAGCGGTCCGCCGGTCGCGAATGATGCGGCTTGCGTAGTCCGCTTGGCTTGCAATTAGATAACACCATCCAAAAGGCCGTTGATTTGTGACAACGCACGAGAACCGTGGCATGTTCTCCCAAAAACCCAACAGAGCATCACGCCCCGCCCGATTATCAACGGCAGCATCTGTTTTTGGAGAGACCTATGAGCGAAGCCGTGTCCAAGCAACCAAAGCGTTCCCGACGCGGGCTCATTATCTTTGCGGTTATCGTGCTGGCGCTGATCGCGCTTGTCGCTGTCCATCTGTTGACGCAGAAGAAACCCTCACGCGAAGTGGCGCCCATTGTCGTCACCGTGGCGAGCGCGACACTCGGTTCGATGCCGGTCACGTTGAGCGAACTCGGCACCGTCACGCCGACCGCCACCGTCACCGTGCTGCCGCAGTTAAGCGGCTACCTCACCGCCGTTGGCTATCACGAAGGCCAGGAAGTGCAGAAAGGCCAGTTCCTCGCGCAGATCGATCCACGCCAGTATCAGATCAGCAAGCAGCAGGCGCAGGCGACACTCGCCAAAGACCGCGCCACGCTTGCCCAGGCGCGCGCCGATCTGGTCCGCTACACGCAGTTGAACGAACACAAGTCGATTGCCCAGCAGACCTTCGCGGATCAGCAATTCCTCGTGCAGCAGGACGAGGCGGCGGTCGAGTCCGATCTCGCCAACATCGCCCAATTCGACCTCGACCTGGCCTATTGCCGGATCACCGCGCCGGTCTCCGGCAAAGTCGGCCTGCGCCTCGTCGACCCGGGCAACTACGTGACGGCATCATCGTCGACGGGGATCGTGGTCATCACCACCATCAAGCCGACCACCGTGCAGTTCACGGTGCCGCAGGACGCGCTGGCCTCCGTCGTGGAACGTCTGAATGGCGGCGCGACCTTGCCGGTCACCGCCTATAGCAGCGACAACGCCCGCGAGGTGGCCACCGGCACGCTCTACGCCGTCAGCAACCAGATGGCCACGTCGACCGGCACCGTCACCTTACGCGCGACTTTCGCCAACGACGACGAAGCGCTGTTCCCCAACGAGTTCGTCAACGTCAAGCTGCTGGTCGACACGATGCAAAACGCCGTGCTGGTACCGACCCCCGCCGTGCAAACCGGCGCGCCGGGCGACTTCGTCTATCTGGTCAACGCGAACAACACGGTCTCCGTCCACAAGGTCAAAATCGGCCCGAGCGACGGCAAGAACACGGTCATTGTCTCCGGCCTTTCCCAAGGCAACCAGGTGGTCACGGACGGCACCGACCGTCTGAACGACGGCGCCAAAATCCAGCCGAGCAAGCCCAAACCTGCAACCGCCGGCGCCGCCTCCGGTGCATCCGCCAGCAGCGCAGCAAGTGGCGCCGCCGCGCAGCCTGCCGCCTCCGGACCCGCTGCCGCCTCCGCGGCGTCGGCCAATGCTGCTTCGTCGTAGCCGGTTCGCGCGCCGATGAATATTTCCCGTCTGTTTATTCTTCGACCGGTAGCCACGCTGCTGCTGATGATCGCGCTCGTGCTGGTGGGCCTCGTCGCCATGCGCGTGCTGCCGGTTTCATCGCTGCCCAACGTCGACTATCCGACCATCCAGGTGCAGACCTTCTATCCGGGCGCGAGCCCCGACGTGATGGCCACCACGGTCACGGCGCCGCTCGAGGTGCAGTTGGGCGAGATCCCCGGCTTGCAGCAGATGACGTCGTATAGCTCGGACGGCGCGTCGGTCATCACGCTGCAGTTCGATCTTTCGCTGAATCTCGACATCGCCGAGCAGAACGTCCAGCAGGCCATCAACGCTTCGAACAGCTACTTGCCCGCCGGCCTGCCGGCGCCGCCGACGTATGCCAAGGTCAATCCGGCCGACCAGCCGATCCTGACGCTTGCGGTCACGTCGAAGTCGATGTCGCTGACCCAGCTGGAAGACGTCGCCAACAACCGTCTCGGTACCAAGATTTCCGAGGTATCGGGCGTGGGCGTGGTCACGACGAGCGGCGGCAATGTGCCGGCCATTCGCGTGGAAGCGGACCCGCACAAGCTGGCCGCCTATGGCCTGAACATCGACGATCTGCGCACGCTGCTCAGCTACGTCAACGTGAGCCAGCCGAAGGGCAATTTCGACGGCCCCGACCTCGATTACACGATCAACGGCAACGACCAGATCACCGACCCGAAGGACTATCTCGACACGGTGATCGCGTACCAGAACGGCGCGCCGGTGTTCATGCGCGACGTCGCGCGGGTCAGCCAGGCCGCTCAGGACGTCGAGCGCGGCGCCTGGTATAACGGCACGCCGGCGATCGTGCTCAACGTGCAGCGGCAACCGGGTGCGAACGTGATCGCGACCGTCAAGCAGATCATGACGCAGCTGCCGCAGCTCGAATCCACGCTGCCGGCCGGCATGCAAGTGACCGTGGTATCGGACAGCACGGGCGTGATCCGCTCGTCGGTCTCTGACGCGGCGTTCGAACTGATTCTCGCCATCGTGCTGGTGGTGGCGGTGATCTTCGTATTCCTGCGCAATGTGCCCGCCACGCTGATTCCGAGCATATCGGTGCCGGTTTCGCTGATCGGCACGCTGGCGGTGATGTACCAGCGGAACTACTCGATCGACAACCTCTCGCTGATGGCGCTGATCATCGCCACCGGCTTCGTGGTCGACGATTCGATCGTGATGATCGAGAACATCGTGCGGTATCTGGAGGAGGGCAAGACACCGCTCGAAGCCGCGCTGGAAGGCGCCGGGCAGATCGGCTTCACGATTCTGTCGCTGACCATCTCGCTGATTGCGGTGCTGATTCCGCTGCTTTTCATGGGCGGCGTGATCGGGCGCCTGTTCAGCGAATTCGCGGTGACGCTCGCCGTCACCATCGTGATCTCCGCGATCGTCTCGCTGACCGTGGTGCCGATGCTGTGCGCGCGCATGTTGCGCGCGCGGGCCGAACGTCATCCGAGCCGGTTCGAGCGGATCAGCGAAGGGCTGTTCGACAAGACACTCTCCGCCTATGAACGCGGCCTGGTCTGGGTGCTGGATCACCAGGTGTTGACGCTCGTGGTGGCGATCGGCACCGTCGTGCTGACCGGCATTCTGTACGTGGTGATTCCGAAGGGCCTCTTTCCGGTGCAGGACGTCGGCGTGATCGAGGGTATCAGCGTGGCCGACAACTCGGTGTCGTATGCCGCGATGGTGAATCGCCAGGGCGCGCTTGCCGATGCGATCCTGAAAGACCCGGATGTCACCTCGCTCACTTCCTACGTGGGGATCGACGGTACCAACTCGACGCTGAACAATGGCCGCTTCCTGATCAATCTGCGCGACCGCGACAAGCGTTCCGACACGGCGCAAGAGGTGGCCCGGCGTCTGCAGCAGGAAGTGGCCAATGTGCCGGGCGTCAGGCTCTATATGCAGCCTGAGCAGGATCTGACGCTCGACACCACGGTCTCGCCGAACCAGTACAGCTTCGTGTTGCGCGGACCGAGCCAGCAGGCGTTCCAGAAGTACGTGCTGGAACTCATCGCGCGCATGAAGCAGATTCCGTCGCTCGCCGACGTGCAAAGCGACATGAATAGCGACGGCCTCAGCGTGAACGTCGAAGTCAACCGGCAACTGGCGGCGCGCTTCGGCATTACGCCCGCGACGATCGACAACGCGCTGTACGACGCGCTCGGCCAGCGGATCGTCTCGACCATCTTCGAGCAGTCGAGCCAGTACCGCGTGATTCTGGTCGCCAAACCGGAGAGCCTGCCGAACGTGCAGTCGATCGGCGACCTGTATTTACCGAGCCAGACCAGCAGCACGGGCCAGGTGCCGCTGTCGGGCATCGCGAAGATCGAGATCACCAAGTCGCCGCTCGTGATCAGCCATCTCGCGCAGTTTCCCTCGGTCACCATCTCGTTCAATCTCGCCAAGGATGCGTCGTTGAGCACGGCGGTCAAAGACATCCATCAAGCCGAACAGGCGGTGAATCTGCCGCCGTCGATCACTTCGTCGCTGCAGGGCGCGGCGCAGGCCTTCGAGGATTCGCTGTCGAGCGAAGTCTATTTGCTAATCGCGGCGCTGGTGGCGGTGTATATCGTGCTCGGCGTGCTGTATGAGAGCTTCATCCATCCGGTGACGATTCTGTCCACGTTGCCTTCGGCGGGGATCGGCGCGTTGCTTGCGCTGATGATCGCCGGCAGCGATCTGGACGTGATCGGCATTATCGGTATCGTGCTGTTGATTGGTATCGTCAAGAAGAACGCCATCATGATGGTGGACTTCGCGCTGGACGCCGAACGCAATCACGGCAAGGCGCCGCGCGAGGCGATCTTCCAGGCGTCGTTGCTGCGGTTCCGCCCGATCCTGATGACCACGCTCGCCGCCATGCTCGGCGCGCTGCCGATGCTGCTCGGCACCGGCACGGGTTCCGAGTTGCGTCGGCCGCTGGGCCTCGCGATCATCGGCGGTCTGACGCTGAGCCAGATGCTGACGCTCTTCACCACGCCCGTGATCTATCTGTTCTTCGACAGAATGGCCGAGCGCACGCGACGCTGGCGCAACCGCAATAAGCCGGAGAATCCGCCTGAAGGCGGCGCGGAGGAGGCGCCTTGAACATCTCGGCGTTATTCATCCGGCGGCCTGTCGCGACCACGCTTCTGGCGATCGCAATCCTGATCGCCGGGACGCTCGCGTACTTCCGGCTGCCGGTTGCCCCGCTGCCGAACATCGCCTTTCCGGTGATCGTGGTGCAGGCGAACATGGCGGGCGCGAGCCCGAACATCATGGCGTCGACGGTGGCCGAGCCGCTCGAGCGGCGCCTCGCCACCATTGCCGATGTCGAAGAACTGACGTCGATCAGCTACGTCGGTTCTTCGATGATCGTTGTCGTGTTCGGGCTGAAGCGCGACATCAACGGCGCCGCGCGCGACGTCGAAGCGGCCATCCAGGCGGCGCGCGCCGACTTGCCGACTACGCTGCGCAGCAATCCGACCTATCGCCAGTACAACCCGGCGGATGCTCCGATCATGGTGCTCTCGCTGACCTCGGACACGCTCACCAAGGCCCAGCTCTACGACTCCGCGGATTCGGTGATTCAGCAGCAGCTTTCCCAGGTCAAGGGCGTGGGTCAGATCACGCTCGGCGGCGGCGCGCTGCCCTCGGTGCGCGTCGAGTTGCAGCCGGGTAAGCTGAACAGCTACGGCATCGGTCTGGAAGACGTGCGCGCGGCGATCAGCGCGGCCAACGCCGACAGCGCGAAGGGCCATCTCGACGTGGGCGGCCAGCGCTACGTGGTGACGTCCAACGATCAGATCACGCACGCCGCGCCGTACCGCGATCTGGTGGTCGCCTACCGCAACGGCGCGCCGGTCCAGTTGCGCGACGTGGCCCAGGTCAGGGATTCGAACGAAAACATCCGCAATGCCGGGCTCTTCAACGGCAAGTCCGCCATCCTTGTCATCGTGTATCCGATGCCTGGCAGCAATGTCGTGAGCACCGTCGCGCAGATCCGCCAGGTGCTGCCGTCAATCGAGGCGACGCTGCCGAGCAGCGTGCACGTGGGCATTGCGATCGACCGTTCGGAGTCGGTCAGATCCTCGGTGGGCGATACGGAGCGCACGCTGTTCATCGCCGTGCTGCTGGTGGTGGGCGTGGTGTTCATTTTCCTGCAATCGCCGCGCGCCACGCTGGTGCCGGCCGTCGCGCTGCCGCTTTCGATTGTGGGCACCTTCGGGCCGATGTACCTGCTCGGCTACAGCATCGACAACCTCTCGCTGATGGCGCTCACCATCGGTACCGGCTTCGTGGTCGACGATGCGGTCGTGGTGCTGGAAAACATCGTGCGTCACATGGAGTTGGGGCTCAGTCCGAAAGAGGCCGCCTTGAAAGGCAGCGGCGAGGTGGGCTTCACGGTGATCTCGATGAGCCTCTCGCTGATTGCGGTGTTTCTGCCGATCATGCTGATGCCTGGCGTGGTCGGCTTGCTGTTCCATGAGTTTGCGGTCACGCTGTCCATCGCCATTCTGATCTCGCTGGTGATTTCGCTGACGGTCACGCCGGCCATGTGCGCCTATGTGTTGAGCCGCGAAAACGCCGGGCATTCGAAACGCCGCTGGGCGATGTGGATCGAAAAGCAGTTCGATCGTTTCAAGAATGCCTACGCGCGCTCGCTCACGGCGGTACTCGACCATGCGCTGCTGGTCATCCTGCTGTTGATCGGGCTGCTGGTGGCCAACGTGTTCCTGTTCAAGCTGGTGCCGGCCACCTTCTTTCCCGAGCAGGACACCGGCATCCTGATCGGACAGATCATTGCCGACCAGAGCATCTCCTTTCCGGCGATGCAAAAGAAGCTCACGCAATTGCAGGAGATCGTGCAGAAGGATCCGGCCGTGGACTCGGTGGCCGGCTTTACCGGCGGCCGCGCACTCAATACCGCGAACGTGTTCATCGAGCTCAAGCCGCTTGCGGAACGCCATGTCACGGCCACCGAAGTCGTCAACCGCCTGCGGCCCAAACTCAATGCGGTATCGGGCGCGCGGCTCTTTATCCAGGCGCAGCAGGATCTGCGAATCGGCGGCCGCCAATCCGCCGCCGAGTATCAGTACACGCTGACCAGCGACGACTCCGCCGCGCTGTTCAAGTGGACACCGCTGCTTGTCGGGGCGCTCGCCAAGGAGCACGCGCAGCTGCTCGACGTGAACTCGGACTTGCAGCAGAACGGTCTGCAAACCTTCGTGAAGATCAATCGTTCGACTGCGGCGCGCTACGGCTTCGCGCCGAATCAGGTCGACAATGTGTTGTACGACGCGTTCGGGCAGCGGACGGTGTCGACCATCTACAACCCGCTCAATCAGTACTTTGTGGTGATGGAAGTGGCGCCGGATTACTGGCAGTACCCGCAAGCGCTCAACCAGATTTACCTGAGCACGGCGTCGGGCAATGCGGCCGGCACGGCGCAAACACAAATGCCGGGCGCCACGGTGTCGGGCGTGACGGTGCCGACGGAAACCAGCACGAGCAACTCGTCGAGCACGAACACGCTCAACTCGAACGCTCAGGCCAATGCGACCACCAACAGTATCGCCAACAGCAAGGGCGGCAGCTCCACCGGCAGTGCGGACAGCACGTCCGCTGAAACCATGGTGCCGCTGGCGGCGCTGGCTTCGTACTCAAACAGCCATACGTCGACGCAGGTGAACCACCAGAGCGGCCTCGTGGCCGCGACGATTTCGTTCAACCTGCCGGCGGGCGGTTCGTTGAGCCAGGCGGCCGTGTCGATCAACAACACGATCCGTGAGATCGGCATGCCCGCCAGCATCCACGGATCGTTTGCCGGCGCGGCGGCGGCTTACTCGCAGTCCATGGGCACGGTGCCGCTGTTGATCCTGGCGGCGCTAGGCGTGGTGTATATCGTGCTCGGCGTGCTGTACGAAAGCTCGATCCACCCGCTGACCATCCTGTCGACGCTGCCGTCCGCCGGCATCGGCGCGACGCTGGCCTTGCTGATTTTCGGCACGCCGTTCTCGGTGATCGCGATGATCGGCATCATCCTCCTGATCGGTATCGTCAAGAAGAACGGGATCATGATGGTCGATGTCGCGATCCAGTTGCAGCGTAACGAAAACATGCCGGCGCGTGACGCGATTCACTCGGCCGCCGTGGTGCGTCTGCGGCCGATCATGATGACCACCTTCGCGGCCGTGCTCGGCGCGGTGCCGCTGGCGATTGGCATTGGCCAGGGCGCGTCGCTGCGTCAACCGCTCGGTATCACGGTGATGGGTGGCCTGATCCTCAGTCAGGTGTTTACCTTGTACACGACGCCGGTGATTTACCTCTACCTCGACCGCTTGCGTTTCAAGCTGGTGAGATGGTCCGATAACCTGCCATGGAATCGCGACGCGCAGCGACCCGGACAACCGGATACGAGGGCATGACGATGAAGATTGATCTGAACCGCCTTGATGGAATTGGCCCGCTTCGGCCGCTGGCTGTTGCGGCGCTGGCGCTGCTAGTGAGCGGCTGCATGGTGGGCCCTGACTATCATCGGCCGCAAGTCAGCGTGGCCACTACCTACTCAGAGTTGCCGGGCTGGACGCAAGCCGAGCCGGCGGCGGACAAACCGAAAGGCGACTGGTGGACGGCCTTCAACGATCCGCTGATCGACCAGCTCGAACCGCTGGTGACGGTGTCGAACCAGACCGTGCGCGCCAACTACGCGAACTATCAGGAAGCGCTCGCCGAAGTGCGGGCGGCGCATGCTAGTTTGTTTCCCACTATCGCCGCAACGGGTTCGGGCACCAAGTCGCGTGCGGCGGCCGGTAACGCGGCGAGGGTGGTCAATTCGGGTTCGCTGGAGGGCAACGTTAGCTGGGCGCCTGACCTGTGGGGCCAGGTGCGGCGCACGATCGAAGAAAGCGCCGCCACGGCGCAAGCGAGCGAAGCGACGCTCGCTAATGCGACGCTTGCCGAGCAGGTGGCGTTGGCTACGGCGATTATCGAGCTGCGCACTATTGACGCCAATGTCGATCTTCTGCAGAAGACGGTTGTTGCCTATCAGCACTATCTTGACGTGGTGTCGGATCAGGATCAGGCGGGCACCGTCCCGCCGTCCGACTTGATCACTGCTCGCACGCAGCTCGAGACCGCGCAGTCAAACTTGATCAATCTCGGGGTGGGGCGCGCGCAAGACGCGCACGCGATCGCCGTGCTGGTGGGCAAGAATCCGGAAGAGCTGTCGATTACGCATAGCACCGCCATGCCGACGCTGCCGGACGTGCCCGTCGGTGTGCCGTCTACGCTGCTCGAACGGCGGCCCGATATCGCCGCCGCAGAACGCAAGATGGCTGCGCAGAACGCCGCGATCGGTGTGGCGGTGTCGGCGTATTACCCGACGATTTCGCTCTCTGGGCTGGCCGGGCTTACGCAGTCGCCGTTGTCTGGGTTGTTTAATGTGGCCAATTACGTTTGGTCGCTGGGTGGTAGTGCTACCGAGACGCTGTTCGATGGCGGCTTGCGCAGCGCCGATGTTGATGCGGCGAAAGCTGCCTATGACGCGACGGTTGCCAATTACCGAGGCACGGTGTTGACTGCGTTTCAGAACGTGGAAGATGACTTGTCCGGGTTGCGCATTCTTGCCGAGCAATCGGTGGTTCTGGATAGGGCCGTGCAAGATGCAAACCGTGGGGCCGAGATCGCGTTCAACGAGTATCAGGCTGGGACGGTGGACTACACGACAGTGGCGCTCGCGCAGGCCACGCAGTTGACCTCGCAGCAGACCGCGTTGAGTGTTCAGGAGACGCGTTTGCTGGATGCGGCGTCGTTGTTTGGTGATCTGGGTGGTGGGTGGTCGGCTGATCAGTTGCATGATCCCAGGCATCCGGATCGGCAGCAGGCGGCGCCTGTGCAGACGGGGGAGGCGGCTTCGGGGACGGGTGATGTTAAGACGCAGTGAGTTGGGGCTGTCGTGGGATGCTTTGGGCGGCTTTTCGGCCTGAGCGGGGCTCGAAACAAAGACATCATCGCGTCTAGGCAGCGCGTGCAAAAGCGCCGCCGCCAGATGAAGCGCGATCAACCGGAGGCGGTACGTTGGCCGCCTCCGGTTGCGCTATCTCCGTGTTTTGCTCGGTCACTTGTTGACGCGGCGCGTTGGCCGCGATCGATGGTTAATGCTGCAGGGGAATTGGCTGTTGGGCGGTGTCGGTTTCTGCACTTGTCGCGGCTTTGGCGGACGGTTGGGTGCGCTGGCCAGACTCGGTGGTTGACGGCGTTTCCGTTGCTATTTGTGATGCCTCTGCGAGAAGGCGCGCCGCGCGGCTTGCGGTGATGCGGCTTTGAGGGATGCCTTTGGCATCGAGTGCGATCACCTGGTAGAGCTCACGGTCGCATTCGAGCGCTCGCTGGTATTGCTCGGCTGTGTCGACGAGCAGTTCAAGCATGGTCTGTTGACGGCGTCTTTCGTCACTCGTGATGGCAGGATTCCTACACATTGAGGACGCAAGTGTGATCAATGTGTTGAGTTGGCTCAACTGCCGGTTGCAGAGATCGAAGGCCTGCAATGCCAGTTTCTCGTATTGGAGCGCGTCGACAGGCGGGCGTGAATCGGGTTGAGTTTGTTTTGTGGTTTTGTTGCTCATGGTGCGACCTCCCTGGTACTTCCTGGATCGCCCGACACTCGCTTGGAAAGGGGGTGAGCGGGCACGAAGCGGGATTGGAAGACCGGTGTAATGCCAAGCCGGCGAGCCTCGCGGCTCCCCCACCACAGCCCGCCCATTATTGAAAAACAACAGACGTGCAGGGATAGACGCACACCCGCTTGGGCGGGCGTGCGGGCATTACATATGGGCTTCCAAACCCAGCCCTCGGGTGTTTCCCGACGGCTTGTTGATTATAAATCAAGGCAGGGGCGTAGAGGTCAACCAGGCGGGCTAAGTGTTTGCGTTTGGCTGTTTGGATAAGGCTTCGGTGACGGTTGACATGTTGTCGCAAATTCGGAGGCCGCAGAGGGTGCGCGCGGTTTATCGTCTTTACGCTGACAAGTCGGTACGCGAGCTTATTCGGGATTGGCAGTGTGTCCGAACGTAAAAGTCGATGGTGGCTCGTCGTCCATTGCGGACGGTCGCGTGGCGACGCAAACGAGCTTCCGAGAATGTTCTCCTCTGAGAGTCTCGAAAGCTCACTCGCATCCCGAAGCGGTCGATGCGCTCTCTGGGCCGCTGTTTACCAGGCGAACGTCGCGTTGGACGATATACAAATCGACGCAAATGACGGCGTGAAAGAGGCGCGGAAAGCGCCGAAGCTGCTTAACGACAACCGTTTCAAGAGATAGGCAAAGCCATGACAACACTTTTGTTCGATCTGCTCGAGAGGCTCGACGCAGCGAAAATTCACTACACGTTGAGCCGCAATCGCCCCGATACCGTGCTGGTGTCAATCGCGGTTGTCGGGATGCGCGTTGAGGTCGATGTATTCCGCGATGGGCACACGGAGGTATGCGTGTTCAAGGGATCGGAGGGCGAGATCGAGGACCCCGGGATTATCGAGCGGATCATCGGTGAGAACGCCGACTGATTGGCATCGTCGGCGGCAGATGAGTTTCCTGAGATGAACGAACGCCACTTGGTTATGACGCGCCGAATTGAATGGACGCCTCGGCCGAATTTGAGTCGTTGTGAGCGCGACAGGTACTGCCCGGTTGTCGGCCATACCGGCCATTCGGCCGTCCCAAATTTTTCCAGTCTGCAATGACCGGTATCTTGCGCCTGCGAGTTGGCGTATGAGCGTCGTCGATTCGGCTAACCGAGGAGCCGCGATGCCGTCCGGACGATTTCCTCGACGAACACCTTGATTGTTGGGTGGTCGCGCTCGCCGAGGCGATAAGCGACGTAGACCTTGCGGCGAACCTCGGGCCTCAGCTTGACCCATGTCACGCCGGCCGGTGGCCTCACCAGCATGAGTCCGGGGACCATTGACACCGAGCAGCCGGAGGCCACCATTGCTCCTACCATCTCGAATCCACGGCATTTGGCGTTGATCCGAGGCTCGTACCCGGCGCGACGGCATAAATTGGTGATGACGTCGCCAAAGCCACTCCACTTCGATTCGATAGCCCAGGTCTCATGCCGGAGATCGGCTACGCTCACTGACAGCCTTTTGCTCAGCGCATGATCGGCCGCGACTGCGACGTAGAGCGCATCCTCTGCGACCGGTACCAACCCTACGCTTTCTTGACTATCGCCCACCACGACCGAGAGGTCGTCAATCAGGGCGATGTCCGTTCGCCAGGACCTCAACGCCGTAAGCCCCTCAATCGGATCGAATTCTTCAAGAACAATCTCCAAGCGTGGATAGGCGTGCTGCAACGCCTTGAATGTCTCGGGTAGCACCGCCGACGCGATCGACGCAAACGCCGCGACGCGCAGCTCGCCGGCTATCTCGCGCCGTAGCTCTGCCAATTCCGAGCGAGCCTCGTCCAGCACAACCATGACTCGTTCGGCGTAGCCCACTAGCGCATGGCCGGCGGGCGTAAGCCTCACCCCGCGGCCAATACGCACCGTGAGCTTGACACCGGCCTCCTCTTCCAGTTGTGCGATCTGCTGCGACACTGCCGACGGTGTCAAGAACAGGGCCTCGGCGGCTGCCGCCATCGTGCCACACCTCGCCAGCTCCAGCAGCGCCCGCAGACGCCCGACTTCCATGATCTTTATCCTCGAAGAGACATGGGTATTCAACAGAATGTCTAATGTATTAGATCAAAAACGATAAGTATACGTAAGCATAGCCATTGCCTACGATTGAGTTGTAGATCGGCGCCGGAGAACAACATCGAGACAGAGGCGCCGCGCCGCGGTCGGACCGCGGCGTCCCCCACGAGCAACCTCTTGGAGATTGTCATGCTTGTCTTTCTTTTCACGCAGATTAGCCACTGGTTCGAACACATCGAACAACACCGTAACGACGAGTACCTGCTGGGCGCACGAGACCTGGTCGAGCTTGAACGCCGAATGCGCTCGCTGGAAAGAGACTGACGCTTGATAGCTAGAACTACTGGTCGCGGCCACCGTGATTTTCCCTACCACTGGCCCATGAACTGGGGAGTTGCTGGATGCGCTCCATGTTTGCCGGTGGAGAAAGCCGGCATCAAAGGAGGCGGCACGTCCGCGAAATGGCAGGTCTCTTTGGCCAGGCGTATGAGCGAGGACATGAACTCGCTCGTACGGTTGGCCTTGTAGAATACCGCATACTGCAACCGCGGCAAGGCCTGTCGAACATCCAATTCCCGCAGCAATCGGGCACTGACCAAATAACGGAAGCTCGGAGAGTGCACATACGTAACACCCAATCCTGAAACGGCCAGGCTGAGCAACGCTATGAAGCTGTTGCTCGTCATGCACGTCTGCGGTTTAAATCCGACACCCTTGAACCAACGGTCGAGGATCAGACGATCAGACCAGGTCCAGAGCAGTTGACCAGAACGACCGCTGGTGGCGGTAGTCCGTTTCCAGCGGCAGACAGTTTCGGGTTGGTCTCGCCCATTCCATAAGCGCCAAAGCAGCCATTCGCGGAGCGTGGTCCCGGTTCGGGTTCGAACGGCGACTTTGGCCAATGACCTGCCGACCGACGCGACGGGATGAATGGCCGCTGCACCCTGAAAGCTGCCGATGAAGTGGCGCGTGGTCCAGCGTCCGGAGCGGGTCGATCTGAGCCCGACGCCGGTCGACCTGCAGCCGATCGATAATCCGTTCAGCGTCGTACCGGGTTCGGCCATGAAGAGACACCCGCCTCTCAGCCATGATTGGCCGCTGACACGACGAAACCGGCCCCTCGCTCCCGACTTCGGTGCGATCCCTGATGGGCTGAATTACCGAGTGTTGTCCTCGATGGGCGCCTTCGCCAGCATCAGGCAAAATAGCCGCATCTGGAAAGCGGAGGATGGCTCGTGGGCGTCAACTTCGACCTGAACGATTTGCAGGCGTTTCGAGCCGTCGTGGAGTTGGGCAGCTTCCGCAAAGCGGCGGAGGCAGTCAACATTTCACAGCCGGCGCTCAGCCGGCGCATCGAGAAGCTCGAAGCGGCACTCGGCGTGCGGCTGTTCGAGCGAACAACCCGAAGCGTTACGCTCACGACCGTAGGACGCGTTTTCGCCCCGAGCGCGGAACAACTGCTCGACGACCTCGATGTCGCGTTGCTCGGCATCCGCGACGTCTCCACGAGCCGCCTGGGTCATGTGACCATCGCATGCGTGCCGTCGGTTGCCTACTATTTCCTGCCGAGCGTCGTTGCCGCCTATCACAGCCGCTATCCGCGGATCCGGGTCAAGCTGCTCGACGCGAGCGCCAATGAAGTGCTCGGCTCGGTAATCAGCGGCGAAGCCGATTTCGGCGTCAGCTTCATGGGCAGCCAGGAGACCGAGGTCGAGTTCAAGGTCCTGCTGCAGGAACGGTTCGTCGCCGCGTGCCGCCGCGATCATCCCCTTGCTCAGAAAAAGCGTGTGACCTGGAACGAGCTTTATGAACACGGATATGTATCCGTAGACAAGACTTCTGGCAACCGCCTGCTGCTCGATCAGGCGCTGACCACCGTGGCGCCGAGGAAGCCTAGCGTCTGCGAGACCCACCATGTCACCACCATGCTTGGCCTGATCGAAGCAGGACTCGGTGTGGCCGCCGTGCCTTCAATGGCCATGCCAATGCGCGACCATCCGGTTCTGACAAGCGTGCCGCTCGTCGATCCGGTCGTGACGAGACGCGTCGGGATCGTCAGGCGCCGGGGGCGTCCGCTCACGCCGGCCGCGCAACAGTTCTATCAGACGATCCTCAACACGAAGCGCAGCGGCATGGCCGACGCCAAGGGAAAGAAGGCGCCGAAATGACACTGCCGAGGCCCTTCAGGCTGCTTTACGTTCAGGTCCTGCTCGGAATGGGGCTCGGCATGACCGTTGGCCACTTCTGGCCACAGGCCGGCGCATCGCTTAAACCGCTCAGCGATGCGTTCGTCGCGCTGGTACGCATGATGATCGCGCCAATCGTCTTTTGCACGATCGTCACAGGCATCACGTCGCTCGCGAGCGGATCGAAGATCGGGCGGACAATTCTGAAGGCACTAGTGTTGTTCTACTTCCTCACCATTGTTGCGCTCGTTCTGGGGCTGACGACCGCGTTTGCGCTGCACCCGGGTGCGGGCTTGCACATCGATGCGCATCATCTGGACACGACGATCCTCGCGCAGTATTCGACGCGCACGCAGTCGCACGGATTCGTCGAATTCGCGCTTCACGTGATTCCGGAGACGCTTGTCGGCGCTTTCGAGAAAGGCGAGGTGCTACCCGTCTTGCTGCTTGCCCTTCTGTTCGGCTTCGCATTGAATGCGAGCCGAAGCGCCGGGCGGCGGGTACAGGAATTCATCGACGGCACCGCGCACGTGCTGTTTCGCATCCTCGCGATGATCATGCGGCTTGCGCCCGTCGGCGCATTCGGCGCGATGGCATTCACGGTGGGCCGCTTCGGCATTCGTTCGATTGGCTCGCTCGGCATGCTGATGGTGTCGTTCTATGCGGCGTGCCTGCTGTTCGTCATTTGCGCGCTCGCCCCACTCGCACGCCTGCATGGCTTCTCACTCTGGCGGCTGCTGCGCTACATTCGCGAGGAACTCGTCATCGTACTCGCGACGTCGTCGACCGAACCGGTGCTGCCGCGCCTCATCGTCAAGCTCGAAGCGCTTGGCTGCGACAAGGGCATCGTGGGACTCGTGCTGCCCGCCGGCTATTCGTTCAACCTCAACGGCACGGCCATCTACCTGACGCTCGCCTCCATGTTCATCGCTCAAGCGTGCGATGTACAGCTCTCGGGCGGCCAGATCGCGACGATGCTCTCGGTCATGCTGCTCACGTCGAAGGGCGCGGCGGGCGTAACGGGCAGCGGACTGGTTGCGCTCGTCGCGACGCTGGCCGTCATTCCCGACTTGCCGCTTGCAGGCGTCGCGCTGCTGGTTGGCATCGATCGCTTCATGTCCGAGGCGCGCGCCCTGACGAGCGTGATCAGCAACGCCTGCGCGGTGATCTTCGTATCGATGTGGGAGCGTTCCTGCGACCGGGTGCGCCTGAAGAACACATTGAGCCTGGCGCATGAGCCTGAGGATGCATTCGATCAGCCCGCCGACCTGACGGGCTGAATCGTTGCCCTGGTTTCAATGCGTAGCGACGGAATCGAGTCCGGTCGATGTCACCTCCGGCTGCACGGCGGGCGACGCGAGATAGTCGAGCAGCGCTTTGGCTTCCTTGGGGTGTTGCGCGCCGACGGGAATGCCGGCCGCAAAGCGCGTGACGGACTGCATCGACTCCGGAATCTTGCCGACATACGCCGCGCCCTTCACCGGAAGCAGCTCACTCACCTGCTGAAATCCCACTTCGTAGTCGCCCGTCGCAACAACGGACGCCACCGGAATTTTGGGGATCATCTTCGCCTTGGCCTTGGCCTTGACCTGCTCCTCGATGCCGAGCCGCTTGAACAACTCGCGCTCGATATAGACGCCGCTCGCGCTATCCGAGTACGCGATCGACCGGGCGTGCAGCAAGGTTTCCTTGAGCGCCGCCTCGGACCCGATATCGGGCTTCGGCGCACCGTCGCGCACGACCATGCCGATCCGCGAATCCGCGAGCTCGACGCGCGAATCGGGAATCACCTTGCCCTGCTTGATCAGATCATCGAGTGCATAGCCGACCATGATCACCACGTCGGCAGGTTCGCCGCGCTGGAGCCGGTTCGGAATGGCCTCCGGCGACTTGCCCATCGACGGCCCGAGCGCGCTATCGAGCGTATTGCCGGTGGACGCCGCGAACTTCGGGCCGAGCAGCTTGTAGGCGGCGGTAAAGCCGCCCGAACTCATCACATGCAGATCGGCGGCCTGCACATTCGCCGCAGCGGCGGAGGTGCCGAGCAGCGCCGCGGTGCAGAGTTTCAGAAGGAGGGATTTCATGGGCGATAGAATGTCAGTCTAATGTTCGAGGACGCGTGCGATGCTTCAGGGAGCCGCATGCAGCGGAACGCGCCGGCGCCGGTACAGTGCGAGTGTTGCTCCGAGCCCGCACACCGCGGCGAAGCTCATCCAGTAGCCTGGCGCGGCTTTGTCACCCGTCATATGAATGAGCGCGGTCGAGATGACGGGCGTAAAACCTCCGAAGACCGCTGTCGCGAGGCTGTAGGCGAGCGAGAATCCGGCGACGCGCACCTCGACCGGCATCACCTCAGTGAGCGCGACGACCATCGCGCCGTTGTAAATGCCGTACATGAACGAGAGCCAGAGCAGCACAAGCAGCATGTTGACGAAGCTCGGTGCGTGGGCCAGCAGCGACAGCGCCGGGTAGGCAGTCGCAATTGCCAGGATCGTCATCGCGAGAAGGAGCGGACGGCGTCCGATCCTATCCGACAGCGCACCACCAATCGGCAGCCAGATGAAATTGGAGACACCCACGCACAGCGTGACGAGCAGGCTGTCGGCAGTGCTCAGATGCAGGACCGTCTTGCCGAAGGTCGGCGCATACACCGTGATCAGATAAAAAGTTGTGGTGGTCATCGCCACCAGCAGCACGCCAGCGATCACGACATTCCAGTTCTGCACGAGTGTAGCAAAGACCTCTTTCATGCTCGGGCGATGCTGGCGCTGTTTAAATTCCTCCGTTTCCTCGAGATTGCGCCGCAGGATGAAGATGAAAGGCACGATCATGCAGCCGACGAAAAATGGCACGCGCCATCCCCACGCGGCGATCGTCGCCGTGTCGAGCCACTGATTGAGCGCGAAGCCGAGCGCGGCGGCGATGACGATAGCCACTTGCTGGCTCGCCGACTGCCAACTCGTGAAGAAGCCCTTGCGGCCCGGCGTCGCCATTTCGGCGAGATATACCGATACCCCGCCGAGTTCAGCGCCCGCCGAGAAGCCCTGCAGCAGGCGACCGATGAGAACCAGCGCCGGGGCGAAGAGTCCGATCGTCGCATAGCCGGGCACGAAAGCGATCAGGATGGTACCGCTCGCCATGATCGACAGCGTGACGATCAGGCCCTTGCGGCGGCCGACATCGTCGATGTACGCGCCGAGGATGATCGCACCGAGCGGCCGCATCAGGAAACCTGCGCCGAAGACGGCGAATGTCATCATCAGCGATGCGAACTCGCTCGCTGCCGGGAAAAAAACAGCGGCGATCTGCGTAGCATAGAAGCCAAACAGGAAGAAGTCGAACTGCTCCAGGAAGTTGCCCGCCGTTACGCGCAATACGGCCGACGTCTTGGACTGCCCGGGGGGCAGGGTGCTTGAGGAGGGATGCATTGAGGTGTCTCCTGAAAATTTTGAACTTTGTGATGTTCGGGCGGATTGTTGTTTGTTGAATACTCGCCCGAACGGCGCGATACGTTAAGTGCTATTTTTGGAACGATTGATGTCCGCTGGTTATCAGCCGACGGAGCGCTCAGGCCACGAACCGGCACTGAGAGGCGGGCGTGCGGGTGTCCATGTTGCGTCCCCGGTTCAGGTGATCGTCGATTTCCGCCGCGCATCCGAGCATGCGGGGATAAAGGAAGATCGTGAACGCGGCGGTTTCCAGATCGGTCTCGGTTAATTCACCACGTCGCAGCGGCTGCCACAGCATCTTCAGCAGAAGCGCTGCGATCACCGCATCGACGTTGACGCAATACACGTTGCGGGACACGCCGCCATCGAACAGCGCGTGCACAAGTTCCCGATAGAATGCATGGAACACGTTGTATTCCCCGCGCTTCTCGCACACGTCCGCGATGAACACTTCGCGCGGGTCGTGGTTGACCGGCCTGTCCTTGAAAACCGGGTGGTTCACGCCCGGCAGCTTCGCGATGTCGAGGCTTCCGGCATGCTTCTGCCGGGCCTTGTACTGCGCATACCGCTCGACCGAGCGCTCGGCCAGCGAGCGCAGGTCAACGCCATGTGCAGGGTCGGACGGATCGGCGAGGCCGCTGTCGCGGAACGCTTCGATCAGGAACGCGATGCCCTCATAGCCGTTGCCGCCATGCGTGTAGCCGGTATGCGTGAGAAAACCGACCAGCGCCTTGTTGAGTTGCACGCGCTCTGGACTTTCCGGACCGTCGGCCGATACCGCGCCTTTCGCACCCTGCGCCGAGATGGCTCCTGGACCGTTGGTGAGCAGCAGACCGACGAGCGTCTTGAAGGCGAACAGATCGTCGGGCCCGGGATCGAGGTTGAGCAGCGCGGCAAAGCAGATTTCGGTGAGGCTGCGTTCGTTCAGCAAAGCTTGCGTGGTAAAGCCGCAGAAGCCGTCTGGACGGTGCCGCGAGGCGTCAGCCGATGCGCCGATCAGTGTCCCGAACAGCATGGTCCACCAGGGCAGGCTCTCGGCCGTAACGCGCGAGATGCGCTTGCGCATCAGCGGTCCCCACGCGAGCGTCGTGGTGATCGCGGCCAGCACCGCGTCGGCCGTCGGGTGATCAGGCTGAGACGCGAGCCAGCGGACGAGGACCGAATTGACACCACGCTCGGCGAGTCCCGCGAGCATCGCCTCAGCGCGCGGATCGCTTGAGTCGGCGAAGAGCGGCTCGCAGCTGCTCGCGTCGATGCGCGCGATGTCGAAGTTCTCATCAAGCGCGCTCGTAAGGCCGGCTACCGAGAAGCGATCGATCATCCATTTCGCGGCATCCCGAGCCGCTCGCTGGCGATTCGGCCCGATGATCGAAGCCGCGGCGGCCAGGATCGCGTTGGGCGCGTTTCCGGCCTCGCGAGCGGCTTGCGCCGCCGTGAGTTCCGGCGTTCCGTGCAGATTGACGAACGCGGCGACTGCGACATCGATGAGCTTTTCGTCGTTCTCGCCGCCGAACTCGTGAAGCAGGGCGAGGCTGACGTTCGCTTCGAGCGAATGCATCGCTGCGTCGAGCATTGAGGCGCCATGCAGGCTGCTGACCTGCGTTTTCGCATCCATCTGCGAAGCGCCCGATGCGTCCTTGAGCGTCTGACGCGGCGCAATCGCCCCGACTTGCCGATTGACCCGCAAGACCTGCTCGTCATAGGGTGCGACCGCACCGACCACGGGAATCGCAAGGCCGGACGGAAGCCGGATGCCGTGGTCGGAGCCGAACCACGGTTTGAGCGCGAGACTGCCCTCAGGCTCGAAGTCGGGCATCGTCGCGTTGGCGCGCATCACGGCGGTCAGTGCAGCCGGGATATGCGCGATGTTCGTGACGACGGCGCCCCTGGCCGAGCAGCACGGATCGTCGGGCGTGAAGTGCCGGTCCACGCCGAACTTCTCCATGAACCAGCGTTCCTTGGCTTGCGCGTCGTCGGAGCCGCCGGACATTGCGCCCGCATGGCCGACCGCTCGCGTCAGGCGGCTCTTCCATCGGCCCACCACGCAGGCGACCACCGGTTTCGTGAAGGTTGCATCGGCCTCGTAGTAGCCGCCCGGTTCGCAATAGAGCACAGCGGCCTTGCTGCGCGCATCATTGGCGAGCGCAAAGGCAAATTCAGGCGCGGCATAGTGGATGTAGACGTCCTTGCCGCTGGAGATGACTGTCGACGTGCCCCAGCCGCTCATGCGCAGGTACTGCGCGATCGTCGTGCTGAAGCCGCCGGAGTTCGAGAAGATGGCGATCGATCCCTTGCGCAATGAATCGTCTGGACTATCACCACCGAGTGCTCCGCCGATTCTCACACGATTCCACGAGTCGGCGACGCCCAGCCCGTTCGCCCCGAAGATGTCGATGCCCGCCTGCTGCCCCATCGCGCGAATTTCGCGAGCGTCGTGCACGGCGATCTTCTCGGTGATGATGAAAATCTTCTTCAGATCGGGATTGACGCGGATCAGTTCGGCGACGCCGTCGCGAGCCGCCGATGGCGGTAGATAGACCACGCCGCAGTTGAAGCGATGCCCTGCCTCCAGACCCTCGCGAACGTTGTTGTAAACCGGGATATCGCCGATAGATGTGGCGAGCACCTGGCCGCCCTTGCCCGGCGCCGTGCCGAAGACAATATTGCCGCCCGAAAACGCATGACTGACGGGCGTTACGTCTGAGGACTCACCGCCCAGGATGTTAAGTACGCACACGCGATCGTCCCGCGTGGCGATCTGCGCGAGCGAGTTGACGCCAACGAAATACTTGAACTGGCTGCTGGTTTGCTTGTACATGTCGCTCTCCTCAGGCTTGAGCCGTTTCGGTTTCGGTCGTGGGCGCGCCGATCCGTGCTGCGACCTCGGCTCGGCCACCGGCGCGCATCCACGCATCCGCCTGCCGTGCGTACTGGATGACTTCACTGATGTCGGAATCAAATCCGAACATCCGGTACGGCAGGCCGAGCGAATCGCATGTATCTCTCAGCGCGGCCATCCCTCGCACGAGGTTCGGGCCTCCGCGGCCGAGCACCACGTAAAGGGGCGTCGGCCCATGCTCGCTGAAGTGTTCGCGAAGAGCATCGGCCATCGCTCGCAGCGTCTCGAAGATGTCGGTGTTATTCGACTTCCCCCCGATGATGAAAAGCACATTCGACTGCTTGAGCCAATGCCTGAAGCAGATGCGGGCCACTTCTTTCATCTTCGCGTAAGGCGGATTGCCGCCGAAATCCGACGAGATGATCGCGGCGTCGCCCAGCATTTCGGTGACGAGCGAGTTGGCGCCGCCGCCGAACGTCGGCGCGAGAATCGTGCCTTTTTCGTTGATCACATACACGTCGCTCTGGCCCTGGTGCGTGCGCAACTGATTGATCTCCTGCTCGAAATCGGAATAATCCGCCGCGAACAGATGTGGCGGCAGTCCGAGGCGCGTCCATCGCGGATCATCGCGATCGAAGCCGCACTTGAAGTCGCAGGCAACCGGCGTGAGTCGTCCGTGCTTGTCCTCGCGCATGCGGATCGGATTCAACTCCAGCGTCGTCATGCCGAAATCGTGAAAGAGCTCCCAGAGTTTCGGCAACTGCTGCACGAGCGGCGAGATGATCTCCTTCGGCGCACCGATTTCGCTCAGCGCGTTCGCCACGACGAACGCCTTGAGCCCCGTCAACGCGTCGAAGGGCACCATCGCCACATGCTTCGGGTCGACCTCTTCGATATCCATGCCGCCCTTGTGCGAGAGCGTCATCATGGGTGCACGAAAGCGGGTGGAATCGGTGATCGAAAAGTACACCTCATGCTGGGCCGGAACGCCGCCCTCGAACGTCACGCCATTTGCCTTTGCCTTCAGGTGGCCGACGGTATGCTCGGCAAAGTACAACCGCTCTTTTTCGGCCAACGCTGTCTTGAGATCGCCCGCGCGGCCGAGCAAGCCCGCCTTCCCCTTCTTTCCGACTCCACCCTTGAAGACGGGCTTGATGAAAATCTGACGATGACGATCGATCATCGTCTTGATTTCCTCCTCGCTGGCGCTCGGGCCGAGGATCTCACTCGCTGGGAATCCGACGAATTGCAGCAGGCGTGCGCCGTACAACATACCGGTGATTTGCATGGAAATGTCTCCTGAAGGTCTTTGCGATAGAAAAGAAGCAGCCCGATCGGCGCCGTCGACTGAACGCTGACGCGCGCCAGTCGTAAGCGATAGGTGTGAAACGCCGCCGTAACGCCGTTGAAGCTCGGCTTGGCGGGGCTATGGCGTACTTTTTGTTGTCCGATGCCTGAACCGGCTGGACCGCGGAACTGCACGGCCCAACAAGGCGGATCGCAGGAATGGCTTGCAGCTCGTTAGCCGCGCAAGTTGCGTCGTGCGTTGTGCATAGTCACGTCTCCGATGCGTTTTACTTTCGTTCCAATGTCGCTGGAATCTTGAGTACAGATACTCACGCAAAAGGATCTACGCGATAAGTGCATTTTTTTGAAGCATTGATGTTCAGGTGTTATCAATGCAGTTGGATGAAACGTCGCATCGCCGCCACGTTCCTCTCCGCAGCCTGTCGGGGCAGACGTGCCAGCGGTCCAAGCTCAGAGGTGACTTCAGTTGATGGTCCGTTGTCGGCGAATGACGGGACATCCGACATTCGTCGGAGACCGTCGGTTCAGGGTCGAACTCTGCCGGATGCAGCCGGGTCGACCATGGGCCCCGACGTCGGTTCAGCATCGGACCGTGTGCGGCCAGGAACGGTCCTTCGACATTCACGCCCGGATCGTCGACAATCTGAAGTATACGAGCTCAATGGCGGGCAAATGGACAATTCACCACTCAACGATCGCAAGGGTGTCAGGCATCTTGGTCAATATAAACCGACGACTGCTTACCAACTGGCGAACGAGTTTCTGCTAACTCCATCAGCGAGGGTGGCGGTTCCCTATGGTGAAGAAGGACAGATATATCTGAATAGCTTGTACTTCTCAACACTCGATATTCAAATCGAATCCAGGCTTCGCGAAGCATATCGACAATGGATCATCTTTGATGCATTCGTTTTGGATGACCATTTCCCGATTTATTGTTACGACACGGGGAAAAGCGGCGACATCGAAGCGATCCGATCTGATATAAGCAGCCAGTCTGTTTTGTTGGACTACAAGCAGATCGACTACGACAATATTCTGAGCTACTTCCTCGGATTAGACGCAGGCGACGGAAATCAGACCACCACGTCTTATGCAGATCTATTCTTTATCTACAAAAATTTAGATTCAGATCTGCGCGGAATGATTGAGTGGTATGTGTCGAGGCCCTTTCAAGTTCACTGTCAACGGAAACGACATGTCCTTGCACGGATGCCGGTGTTTGCGCGGAGCAGATATTTGAAGCGCAACGCCACTGCTGATCGCGGTCGAAATCGTGGGGCGCGAACAACTCGCGGTTCACGCAGACTCGAGCTGGAGGTTTAAGTAGACATTCAAGTATCGATTCCATTCGGGAACCGGTCATTCAATCCGCGATGTCGAACAAACCTTAAGATCTGTTGTCCCCGAGAAGCGAGCGTGGATGACCGGAAGAGTCTGTTAACTGTCCTTGGATGCCCGACCGGGCGAGCGGCCGCAGTGGGTCGAGGGTGTGTGAAAACGCCATGATCGCCTAAACTGGATTAACTCATTCAGCTTGGGTGACCGGATGAAGCGATTCATAGAAGGTGAAGATCGCAAGCAGGTGACGCTGCTTCCAGAGTGCCTCGATGACTTCGTCGCCGAGGACAATCCGATCAGGATCATCGAGGCGTTCGTTGAAGAGCTTGACCTTGGATCACTGGGCTTCGATGGAGCGATGCCGTCGACTACAGGTCGACCGTCATATCATCCTGGCGCTCTGTTGAAGATCTATATCTACGGCTACCTGAATCGGATTCAGTCGAGCCGCCGCCTGGAACGTGAATGCCAACGCAATGTTGAATTGATGTGGCTCACCGGCCGTTTGGCGCCGGACTTCAAGACCATAGCTGACTTCCGTCGTGACAACGGCACTGGCATCCGCAACGTATGTCGCCGCTTCGTCGTCTTATGTCGTGATCTGAAACTGTTCTCGCAAGCGCTCGTTGCCATTGACGGCAGCAAGTTCAAGGCGGTCAACACTCGCGACCGCAACTTCACTGAGGGTAAGGTCGACAAGCGGCAGAAGCAGATCGAGGAGAGCATCCAGCGGTATCTGAACGCGCTGGAGACTGCCGATCGTACGCAGCCCGCTGAGCTGGAAGCAAAGACGATCCGATTGCAGGACAAGATCGCGCGCTTGCGCGAGCAGATGCGAAACCTTGAGCAGATCAAGGAGCAACTCAAGACGCAGCCTGATGGCCAACTCTCGATGACTGATCCCGACGCGCGTTCCATGGCAACGAGCGGCAAAGGCTCGGGAATGGTGGGCTACAACGTACAGGTGGCAGTAGACGCCAAACACCACCTCATCGTTGCTCACGAGGTCACAAACTCTGGCAGTGACCGGGCACAGCTAAGTCCCATGGCTCAAGCTGCCCGCGATGCTATGAATAGGCCCAAACTTCGGGCAGTCGCTGATCGTGGCTACTACAGTGGACCTCAGATCAAGGCATGCGCAGATGCCGGCATTGCCGTCATCCTGCCGAAGCCAACGACGTCAGGCGCGAAATTCAATGGGCGGTTCGACAAAGCAGACTTCATCTACATTGCCCGGGACGACGAATACCAGTGTCCCGCCGGCGAACGCGCAATATACCGCTACACCAGCGAGGAACATGGGCTGCAGCTGCGCCGTTACTGGAGCAGTGCCTGTTCGCAATGTGCAATAAAGTCACAGTGCACGCCGAGCGTCCAGCGACGAATAAGTCGATGGGAACATGAGTCCGTTCTGGAAGCGGTCCAGCGTCGGCTCGACAGGACACCAGACCGGCGGCGCCGATTGGGCAGGGGCTTAGGATGGCTGACTGAAGTTACATGGCGGTCAGCCAATGCCGGGAACCCACATCACCGATCGACAGGTTCATCTCTACATGACCAAGCGCAAAGGCCACACCCAGGAAGTTGCCGCCGCGAAGGCGGGTATGAGCGTGCGTACGGCACGTCGCGTGGCGCACGCCACTGCATTGCCCTCACAGAAGCCAGAACGAGACTGGCGCACCCGCACAAACCCGTTCGCGGATGTTTGGGACGGCGAAATCGTGCCGTTACTACGTAGCACCCCGAAACTCAAAGCCATCACCCTGCTGCAGAAGCTGCAACGAGACCATGTTGACCGGTTCCCCGACAGCATGCGTCGCACGCTTGAGCGGCATATCCGACAATGGCGCGCCCTCGAAGGGCCGAGCAAGGAGGTGTTCTTCCCTCAAACATATGAGCCCGGCGTGCGCGGCCTGTCAGACTTCACGCACATGGACCAACTGGGGGTGACGATCGCCGGCGTTGCGTTCTCACACATGCTCTACCACTTCGTGCTGGCGTACTCCCGGTGGGAGTACGCCAGTGTGGTGGACGGCGGGGAGAGCTTCCAGGCCCTCGCGACGGGCTTGCAGAACGCGCTGTGGCAGGCGGGAGGGTGCCCGCTCGAACACCGCTCCGACAGTCTGTCGGCGGCGTTCAAGAATCGCAAGGAGGAGGAAGACTTCACCGTGCGCTATAAGGCGCTGCTCGAACATTACGGCATGGCGGGCACGCGCAACAATCGTGGCCTGGGCCATGAGAACGGCAGTGTCGAATCCTCGCATCGCTATCTGAAGGATCAGATCGATCAGGCGCTGGAGTTACGCGGCCATCGAGACTTCGTCGATCGGGGTACCTACGATGAGTTTGTGCGTGGGGTGGTGATGCGTCGGAACCGGCGCAATGCCGCGGCGTTCCAGGTCGAGCGGGCATGCCTGCAGGATCTACCTGAGCATCGCACCACCGACTTCGCTGAGGAAGAAGCGCGCGTGACCCGTTGTGGCACCTTCACCGTGCGCGGCGTCCTGTACAGCGCCCCGTCGCGGCTGATCAGCCACCGCCTGAAGGTGCGTGTCTACAGCGGCCGGCTCGATTGCTATCTGTCCGGTGCACTCGTACACAGCACGCCCAGAACCACGAGTACCAGCAAGGGACGCGGCCGGGCGATTGATTACCGGCACTTCATCGACTCGCTCAAACGCAAGCCGCAGGCCTTCCGGGGACTCGCGTTCCGTGATGATCTGTTTCCGCGCGAGGCCTACCGCCGAACCTGGGAGCAACTGGATCGCGAGATGACACCACGCAATGCCTGCAAGACCATGGTGGGACTGCTTGAGCTGGCAGGCAATCACGGCGTTGAGGCGCAACTGGCCGACCGGCTCGATGCCTTGCTCGAACGCGGTGAGCTGCCTGATCTGACGACGCTGTTCGACGAATTTGCGCCGCGCCAGGCTGAGTGTCCGGTGGTCGTGGTCGAGATGCCAGATGCCGCGATCTACGACACGTTGCTCGCTGAGGAGGTGGTCGTATGAACGCATCCGCTTACGACGCCGGCAGCATGGGGCTGATGCTCAACGAATTGCGTCTGCCGACGATCGGCCGACTGTGGTCTGAGTTCGCCCAACGTTCGGACAAGGAAGGCTGGCAAGCCTCGCAACTGCTCGGCGTGTTGTTCGAGCACGAACTGGCCGAACGGGCAAAGCGCAGGCTGGAACGTCATCGGGTCGAATCGCAGCTGGATCCGACCAAGACCCTTGCCACCTTCGACTTCAGCCTGGTACCAATGGTTTCGAAGGCACACGTCACGGCATTGGCCAGCGGCGATGCCTGGCTGGAGAAAGGTGCCACCGTGCTGATCTTCGGCCCACCGGGGGCTGGAAAAAGCCATCTGGGAAGCGCCATCGGTCACGCGCTGATCGACGCGGGCTATCGGGTCCTGTGCATGCGCACCAGTGAATTGGTGCAGAAGCTTCAGGCCGCGCGAAAGAGTCTGCAATTGCCGTCGGCACTGGCCAAACTCGATCGTTTCGATCTCATCATCCTCGACGACCTGTCATACGTCAGGAAGGATCAGGCGGAAACGAGCGTCCTGTTCGAACTGATCGCCGAACGGTATGAGCGGCGAAGCCTTCTGATAACGGCCAACCAGCCGTTCTCCGGCTGGAATAACGTCTTCCCAGACCCCGGCATGACCGTCGCCGCCATAGACCGGCTCGTTCATCACTCGACAATCTTCGAGCTGAATGTTGAAAGCTATCGACGCCGCAAAGCCAGCGACAACAACAAAGAGCGGCAGCGACAATTACCCACTGACCATCAAAATGGAGCGACAACTATAGCCGACTGACCACGACAATCACCCCTGCCAACCGGCCATCATAGTTGTCGCGCGAGCGGACTTCGTAGTTGACGTTATCCACCGAGATGCGGGCCCGCATGGCAGAGCTCGAGGATGCGCTGCCGGGAACCATGTTCAGCAGTCTGCGCGACCAGTTGAGACGCATCGACGGGATCGAGCAGGATATCGACCACCTTGAGAAGCAGATAAGTGGCTGGCACAAGCAGGAAGCTGCATGCCGGGCAATCGCGGAAGTGCCAGGCATCGGCAGGCTTACCGCGACTGCGCTGGTCGCTACGATTGGGGATGCAAAAACGTTCAGGTCCGGGCGCGAGTTTGCCTCGTTCCTCGGGCTGGTGCCCAGGCAAAGCGGCACCGGCGGCAAGATCCGGCTGGGATCGATCTCCCGGCGAGGTGATCCGTATCTGCGCACGCTGTTGATCCACGGCGCGCGCTCGGTGATGTGTCACGCCAAAGTGCCGACTACATGGCAGAAGGCGATCCAGGAGCGACGACCAGCGAATGTTGCGGCGGTGGCCCTCGCCAACAAGATGGCACGCACCGCATGGGCCATTCTGGCCCACGGCAAGACGTACGAGAAGAATCACGTCAGCGTGAAACCCGCTTAGCAGATGAGCAACGAAAGACGAGGTGAAGGCCGATAGGTTGCTGAGGTTGATTAACATGTGATGGCGAAACAGGTCGGACCGCAGGAACATAAACCTGAACACAGCCTTGCGCTTAAAAGTGCGTGGCCCAGATGAGGATGTTCCCGGCGAATTCCATCAGGGCCCGCGGGCTTCGGCTTGCACTACAGGCCGGATATAAGACCGCAGCCGATACCTCGTTTTAACATCACATCAAGATCAACCTGGCAAACCGGACGGTGTCCATATAAGGTTGTGTGGAAACGTCCACAGAATCGCAGTGCGACGCGCGACTCTGACACCGCCTGGCGTGTTTAACTGCCGCTTCGACCGATGCGGCGACAACGAACCATTGACCGGCTTTAATGCCTTATAAACGGCTATTCTGGGTTTGTGTTAGGACCTACGGGGTGCTCACGCACCCACCAGCCGCATCGCTTTCATTGTTTTCTTGAACCCCAGGATTCGCAGCACTCGCATGAGATTGTAGGCAAGTACGTTAAGACTCATTTCGGTCCCCACGTTGGGCAGCCTCCGTGTCAGGAAATGCGTGTAGCCCATCCAATGCTTGAACGTCCCAAAGACATGTTCGACGGTCCGTCTGCGTATCGTCATTGCGTCTGGTGTCCTGTCGAGCCGACGCTGGACCGCTTCCAGAACGGACTCATGTTCCCATCGACTTATTCGTCGCTGGACGCTCGGCGTGCACTGTGACTTTATTGCACATTGCGAACAGGCACTGCTCCAGTAACGGCGCAGCTGCAGCCCATGTTCCTCGCTGGTGTAGCGGTATATTGCGCGTTCGCCGGCGGGACACTGGTATTCGTCGTCCCGGGCAATGTAGATGAAGTCTGCTTTGTCGAACCGCCCATTGAATTTCGCGCCTGACGTCGTTGGCTTCGGCAGGATGACGGCAATGCCGGCATCTGCGCATGCCTTGATCTGAGGTCCACTGTAGTAGCCACGATCAGCGACTGCCCGAAGTTTGGGCCTATTCATAGCATCGCGGGCAGCTTGAGCCATGGGACTTAGCTGTGCCCGGTCACTGCCAGAGTTTGTGACCTCGTGAGCAACGATGAGGTGGTGTTTGGCGTCTACTGCCACCTGTACGTTGTAGCCCACCATTCCCGAGCCTTTGCCGCTCGTTGCCATGGAACGCGCGTCGGGATCAGTCATCGAGAGTTGGCCATCAGGCTGCGTCTTGAGTTGCTCCTTGATCTGCTCAAGGTTTCGCATCTGCTCGCGCAAGCGCGCGATCTTGTCCTGCAATCGGATCGTCTTTGCTTCCAGCTCAGCGGGCTGCGTACGATCGGCAGTCTCCAGCGCGTTCAGATACCGCTGGATGCTCTCCTCGATCTGCTTCTGCCGCTTGTCGACCTTACCCTCAGTGAAGTTGCGGTCGCGAGTGTTGACCGCCTTGAACTTGCTGCCGTCAATGGCAACGAGCGCTTGCGAGAACAGTTTCAGATCACGACATAAGACGACGAAGCGGCGACATACGTTGCGGATGCCAGTGCCGTTGTCACGACGGAAGTCAGCTATGGTCTTGAAGTCCGGCGCCAAACGGCCGGTGAGCCACATCAATTCAACATTGCGTTGGCATTCACGTTCCAGGCGGCGGCTCGACTGAATCCGATTCAGGTAGCCGTAGATATAGATCTTCAACAGAGCGCCAGGATGATATGACGGTCGACCTGTAGTCGACGGCATCGCTCCATCGAAGCCCAGTGATCCAAGGTCAAGCTCTTCAACGAACGCCTCGATGATCCTGATCGGATTGTCCTCGGCGACGAAGTCATCGAGGCACTCTGGAAGCAGCGTCACCTGCTTGCGATCTTCACCTTCTATGAATCGCTTCATCCGGTCACCCAAGCTGAATGAGTTAATCCAGTTTAGGCGATCATGGCGTTTTCACACACCCTCGACCCGCAGCCGCCGTTCGTTACGTCGCAGCCGCAACGGCTGCTTCAGATCCTGATACGGCCATAGAAGCAGTCATATCTCAAGACGAGTTTTTGGCCGTTCGCGGTCCCTTGCGCGACCGTTTGAAAGTGTATCCATTTTGTCTCCCGTACCAGACGTTCGCGGGTGATGAACACGATTGTCGAAGGCGACAGGTCTCGTCGCACTGACCGAGCAGGGCGAGTCGACTGTTGAGCGGCGGATGTCTGCGCCGGTCGTCATGGCGGCTTGCGATTGCGAGGTTTCGGTGATTCGACGACTGGATTGCGACCGCAACGTTCGAAGGCCCAAGGCGCAGCGCAATCATTTCAAATGGCTGTTGCGCCAGTCACGCGGCGTCACGCCAAAGCGTGAAGCAAACCAGTTCGTGAAGGAACCCTGCTGTGAATAGCCTAGGAGTGCGGAAACCCGCCCGATGGGATAGCGTGGGTTGCCCATATAGCGCACGGCAAGTTCGCGCCTGACTTCCTCGACCAGACGCGAGAAGCTGGTATGCGCCAGTTCAAGCTGGCGCTGCATGGTGCGAACGCTCAGACGCAAATGGCGCGCAACTAGTTCGACAGTGGCCTGTTCGAGGGGCAGCAGCAAGTAGATTGCCTTGCGCACTTCCAGCGCGGTCGAGTCGACACCCGTCACGTTGAGCGAATCCGCGAGGCTCTCGGCATATCGCACCAGTTCCGGGTCAGCGGCGGGGTTCGGGTAGTCGAGCTCGGCGGCGGCACACACAAAGCCATTGAAATCGCTGCCGAACTCCAACGGACAGCCGAAAAATCGTCGATGAAACGTCAGGTCTTTCGGCCCCTGATGAACGAAATGCACTGAGCGTGGTTTCCAGTGATCGCCGAGCAAGGCGCTCGAGTGGCGCCACAGAACGCCGACTGCGAGTTCGATCGCCTGATTCGTTGGGGTACCCGGTTCGACGACCAGTTCTTCACGGATGGTCACCGTTTCGCCTACGTCCTCGACGTACACAGCAAGAGCTTCGTTCAATAGATGCCGGTATTCGGCTGTCGCCAGCAACACCTCGCGCAGCGTGCGCTTGTGCGCGAGCAGGACATTGACCACGCCCGTACCGAACGTCTGCCGGGTCTCGGCCATCTGCAGCGCGAAAGTCGGACATGACGCCTTTTCGGCGGTAAGTTCCAGCAGCCGGCACGCGGCGGCTGCCGGAATGCGATCGTCCGGATTTGCAAGCGCGGCGGTATCGATCCCGACTTGCTGCGCAAGCTCGACCGGGTTCAGTCCGACCCGCCGCGTCACATCGAAGTAGCCGTTCATGGCTACCGACCGCAGCATCGATTCCATCGTTATGCCTCCGCACGCGCCTTACGGGCAACGCCTTCCCGTCCGGTTATGAAATGCCCGCCGCGCACCAATATCGGTGTTAACGCGCAGTGGCATGAAATGCTAAAAAGATGGCGCCCAATCACAAAAGTGTAATGCAGGATTGCCGTATCGTGCGATCTCAACGGTTCATCATGTTCCGACCAGTTTTGAAGCGGCTAACTGTGTCGCGAGCGTCGGAATACCGTCCCCTTACTGGAGAACACGATGCAATTCCTCGACGATTCGCTGCACCCCGAGAACCAGGACAAGGTTGTCATCACAACGGCTCCGTACGGCCCGGAATGGATGCCCGAGGATTTTCCGGAAGACATTCCGGTGACGATGGAGGAGCAGATCCAGAAGGCCGTCGACTGCTACAACGCCGGCGCGACCGTCCTGCACCTGCACGTGCGTGAACTGGATGGCAAGGGCTCCAAACGCCTGTCGAAGTTCAACGAACTCATCGCGGGTGTGCGCGCGGCCGTGCCGGACATGATCATCCAGGTCGGTGGCTCGATCTCGTTCGCGCCGGAAGACGACGGGCAGGCCGCAAAGTGGCTGTCGGACGACACCCGCCACATGCTGGCCGATCTCGACCCGAAGCCCGATCAGGTGACCGTGGCAATCAACACCACGCAGATGAACATCATGGAGTTGCTCTATCCGGCGTACCTGGAAGGCACGTCGCTGTCCAATCCCGCGCTCATGGCCGCCTACAGCGAAATGACGGTGCCCGCGGGTCCGGCCTGGGTTGAGGAGCACCTGCGCCGCCTGCAGGCCTCGGGCATCCAGCCGCACTTCCAGCTCACGGGCATACATGCGCTTGAAACACTCGATCGCCTCGTGCGCAAGGGTGCCTACAAGGGTCCGCTCAACCTGACGTGGATCGGTATCGGCGGTGGCTTCGACGGCCCTAACCCGTTCAACTTCGTCAACTTCGTTCACCGCGCGCCGGACGGCTGCACGCTCACGGCCGAGTCGCTGCTCAAGAACGTTTTGCCGTTCAACATGATGGCGATGGCCATGGGCCTGCATCCTCGCTGCGGCATCGAAGACACGATCATCGACCAGCACGGCAACAGGATGACTTCGCTGTAGCAGATCGAACAGTGCGTGCGGGTGGCGCGTGAACTCGGCCGCGAGATTGCCTCCGGCAAGGAAGCGCGCGACATCTACCGCATCGGTGTGCAGTACGAGACGGCCGACGAAACGCTCGCGGCCAACGGCATGGCGCCGAATCGCAAGGCCGGCGTGAAGAACCTGCCGCTACGCGCAGCATAAAGGCTCCCCTTTGCCCTCCAGGGCAAAGGCGGTCGCCAACGAGCTGGACACGAAGGAGACGACTCATGTTCACCCATGCCGAGCCGACCACGGCCGACGTTTCGACAACGCCAAAAGACGTGCCCGCGTATGCGTGGGTGGTATTTGCCCTGACCGTGGGCTTGCTGCTCTCCGACTACATGTCGCGTCAGGTGTTGAATGCGGTGTTTCCGATGCTTAAGGCCACATGGAATCTTTCGGACACCCGGCTGGGTTCGCTGAGCAGTGTGGTCGCGCTGATGGTCGGCGTGCTCACCTTTCCGTTGTCGGTGCTCGCCGACCGCTGGGGCCGCGTGAAAAGCATTGTCCTGATGGCGGCCATGTGGAGTCTCGCGACACTCGGCTGTGCGCTCTCGACGAACTATAACGAAATGCTGCTCGCGCGCGCCTTCGTCGGGATCGGTGAAGCCGCCTATGGCAGTGTCGGCATTGCGGTTGTCCTCAGCATCTTTCCGGCACGGCTGCGCGCTACGCTCACCGCCGCGTTCATGGCCGGCGGCGCGTTCGGTTCAGTGCTGGGCATGGCGCTAGGCGGTGCGGTCGCGGCTCACCTGGGCTGGCGCGCGGCGTTCGGTGCAATGGCGGCCCTGGGGATCATGCTGGTCGTTGTCTACCGGTTCGCCATCACCGAAAAGCGGCTCGCGCCGCTGCAACCGGCAAACGTGGGCCGTCGGACGCAGGGCGCCGGCGTGCGCATGAGCCTGCGCGCGCTGATGAAAGGACTCTTTTCTACAAAGTCGGTTGTGTGTGCCTACGTCGGCAGCGGCATCCATCTGCTGGTTCCCGCCGCGGTATGGGCGTGGATGCCCAGCTTCCTGAACCGCTACTACGGCATGCCCGCCGGCAAGGCGGCCATGAGCGCGGCCGTGTTCGTGCTGGCCACTGCGTTCGGCATGGTGGTGTGCGGAAATCTGACCGACCGGCTCAGCAAGCATGCGCGGGAAAGGAAGTGGAGCACGTCTGTCGCCTTCTGCCTGATCTGCTTCGTGCTGCTCACGATCGGTTTCCGGATGCCGGCGGGTCCGGCACAGCTCGTCGTGATTGGCGCCGGCATGTTCTTCTGCGCAGGCGCGACCGGCCCCTCAGGCGCGATGGTGGCGAACCTCACCCCACCGTCGATCCATGCGTCGGCGTTTGCCACGCTGACGTTGGCGAATAACCTGCTGGGCCTGGCACCTGCTGCCATCCTGACGGGCGTTGTGGCTGACCGGATCGGGCTGCTCGGCGCGTTGCAACTCGTGCCGTTTGCGCCGCTCGTCGCGGCGGTCGCCTTCTTCATCGGCAAACGGAACTATGGCGTCGACCTCGATCGCGTGAGTGCCCTGCGCGAACAGGCCAGCGCTGACCCAAGGGTCACCGGCAAGCTCAGGCCTGGCAAGTGAACCTGAGAACGGGACGGACACCACCGTCGCCGACCAAATTCAAGTTTGTAGTTCGAGTAAGGATAGGAGATTCGAAATGGCGAAAGCAGTGCGTTTCCATGAGACCGGCGGTCCCGAAGTTTTGCGCTATGAAAGCGTTGAAGTGGGCGACCCCGGTCCCGGGCAGGTTCGCTTGCGGCATGAGGCAGTGGGCCTAAATTTCGCCGACACCTACTTCCGCAGCGGCCTCTACCCCGTACCGATGCCTGCAGGCATGGGTGTCGAAGCTGCAGGTGTGGTCGAGGCAGTCGGCTCCGGCGTGACCAACGTCGCGCTCGGCGATCGCGTGACCTACACCGGCTTTCTCAACACACTCGGCGCCTACAGCACTGAACGCCTGGTTCCGGCGGCTCCGCTCATCAAGCTGCCGGAGGCGATTTCCTGCGAAACGGCTGCCGGCATGACGATGCGAGGCCTGACCTCGTCGTACCTGATGCGCCGCATCCACGATTTCAAGGCGGGTGACACCATCCTGCTGCATGCCGCCGCCGGCGGTGTTGGCCTGATTGTGTCGCAATGGGCGAAGCTGCTGGGTCTCACCGTGATCGGCACGGTTTCGAACGAGGCCAAGGGCGAGGTGGCCCGCGTGCATGGCTGCGACCACATCGTCTACTACGGCCGCGAGGACGTCGCGAAGCGCGTGCGCGAACTGACCAACGGCGTCGGCGTGGACGTCGTGTTCGACAGCGTCGGCAAGGATACCTTCGAGGCGTCGCTCGATTCGCTCAGGCGCCGTGGCCTGATGGTCTGCGTCGGTACCGCGTCCGGTCCGATCCCGCCGTTCAATCCGCAGATTCTGGCAATGAAGGGCTCGCTCTACCTGACGCGTCCCGCGCTGGCGGACTATATCGCCGACCCCGCCGAGAAGGACGAACTCGCCGGCGAACTCTTCGGGCATGTCGCCGCAGGCCGCATCAAGATCGAACTCAACCAGCGTTACGCACTTGAGGAAGCGGCGCAGGCCCACCGCGACCTTGAATCGCGCAAGACGACCGGCTCGTCAGTCTTCGTCATCTGAGGAGAACGCCATGCGAATCGAACAATTGACGTGCGCGATCGGCGCCGAACTGGTCGGTGTGAACCTTGCCGATGCCATCGACGATGACGGCTTGTTTGCCGGGATCCGCGCGGCGCTGCTCAAACACCGGGTGCTGTTCCTGCGCGACCAGGACATCTCGCGCGCAGAGCACGTTGCATTCGCGCGCCGTTTCGGCGAACTGGAGGACCATCCTGTCGCCGGCAGCGATCCGGAACATCCGGGCCTCGTGCGCATCTACAAGAACCCGGATCAGCCCAACGACCGGTATGAAAACGCGTGGCACGCGGATGCCACCTGGCGCGAGGCGCCGCAGTTCGGCGCTGTCTTGCGCTGTGTGGAGTGCCCGCCAGTTGGCGGCGACACGATGTGGGCAAACATGGTCCTCGCCTACGAGAACCTGCCAGACCACATCAAGAGCCAGATCGCGGACCTGCGCGCCCGCCACAGCATTGAGGCGAGCTTCGGCGCCGCGATGCCAATCGAAAAACGCCTCGCGATTAAGGCGCAATTCCCGGACGCGGAGCATCCCGTTGTGCGCACGCACCCGGAGACCGGCGAGAAGGTGTTGTTCGTGAACGCCTTCACCACCCATTTCACCAATTACCACACGCCGGCGCGCGTGCGCTTCGGGCAGGACGCCAATCCGGGCGCGGGTGAGTTGCTGCGCTATCTCATCAGCCAGGCCTACATCCCCGAGTACCAGGTCCGCTGGCGCTGGAAACCCAACAGCATTGCGATCTGGGACAACCGCAGTACGCAGCACTACGCAGTGATGGACTACCCGCCGTGTCACCGCAAGATGGAGCGCGCCGGAATTGTCGGTGACAAGCCGCAATGACACCAACCATTCTGATGGTGCCGGGCTTGCGCGACCACGTCGCGGAGCATTGGCAAACGCTGCTGGCGCAGAGGCTGCCCAAGGTGGCCTCAGTGTCGCCGCTCGAGCACGACAAACTCAGTTGCGCGGCACGCGTCGCGGCGCTCGATGCTGCCCTCGCGAACATCGATGGTCCGGTGCTCCTGGTCGCGCATAGCGCGGGCGTGATGATCACGGTGCATTGGGCCCAGCATCACAGCCGCAAGATTCACGGCGCACTGCTCGCCGCTCCGGCCGATCTCGAGACGTTGCTGCCGGCAGGCTACCCGGCCTTCGACGTGCTCGCTCAGAACGGTTGGCAGCCGATTCCACGAAAGCCGCTGCCGTTTCCGAGCATCGTCGGTGCGAGCCGTAACGATCCGCTCGCGCAATTCGAGCGCGCCGCGGCGATGGCGAAAGACTGGGGCAGCCGGCTCGTCGACCTTGGCGAAGTCGGTCACCTGAATCCGGCCGCAGGGTTTGGTGAATGGCCGATGGCGGAGACACTGATCCATGAACTCGTCTGATCAGATACCGCTCGGCGCGGTCGACGAACTCGCGCGAGGCCAGCGCAAACTGGTCTTCGTCGACGGCCGCAGCATCGTCCTGTTCAATATCGACGGCACGATCCACGCGATTGACGACTCGTGTCCGCACCAGGGAGCCTCGGTCGCAAACGGTCAGCTGGAAGGGTGCGTGCTGCGCTGCCCGGCCCACGGTCTGCACTTCGATCTGCGCACCGGCTGCATGCCGGGCGTAGCCGGGTTGAGCCTGACGACTTTCCCGGTCCGGGTCGTCGACGGAAAGCTGCTCGTGAGTCTCGACGATCCGGCCGCCAGTCCCGCGCAGGCATCGGGATGCAATGCGGCACCGTGATCCGGGCCGCGCCGGAACATGCAGTCATTCAGGGGAACAAGGATGCAAGGTTTGATGATGCAGCAACCGCTACTGGTTGCGTCGCTGCTCACGCACGCTGAACGCCACCACGGCGAACAGGAAATCGTGTCACGACGGGTCGAAGGCGACATTCACCGGTATCGGTACCGCGAATTTGCGCAACGCGCGCGCCGCATGGCAAATGCCCTCGCAGGCCTCGGCATTCAGCCGGGCGAACGGGTCGGGACGCTGGCGTGGAACGGCTACCGTCACATGGAGCTGTATTTCGCGGTGTCCGGAGCCGGGTCCGTATTGCATACGCTCAATCCCCGTTTGCATGTCGATCAGCTCGCGTACATCATCGAGCACGCGGAAGATCGCGTCGTGTTCTTCGACTTGACGTTTCTACCGCTGATCGAGAGCGTCGCACCGCGGGTCAAGGGCCCGAGGGTCTTCGTCGCCATGACCGACCGGGCGCATATGCCACAAGACCATGGCCTGTCCACGAAGCTGCTGTGCTACGAGGATCTCATCGACGCTCACGGCGACGCTTTCGACTGGCCATTGCTGGACGAAAACAGCGCGTCGTCGCTGTGCTACACGTCCGGGACGACCGGCCATCCGAAGGGAGTGCTATACAGCCACCGCTCGACCCTGCTGCACACCTACGCGGCGGCGATGCCGGATGCGCTGAACTGTTCGGCGCGCGATGTGATCCTCCCGGTCGTGCCGATGTTCCATGTGAACGCGTGGGGACTGCCGTATATCGCCTGCATGGTGGGTGCGAAGCTGGTGTTTCCGGGGCCGGCACTGGACGGCAAATCGCTCCATGACCTGATCGAGGACGAGCAGGTCACGCTGTCGGCCGGCGTGCCGACCGTCTGGCAGGGACTCCTTGCGCATGTCGACGCGATCATGGGTTCGTTTTCGTCGATGAAGCGCACGATTATCGGCGGCGCGCCTTGTCCGACTGCGATGACGATGGCGTTCCAGACGCGCCATCGCGTCGATGTACTGCACGCATGGGGCATGACGGAATTGAGCCCGGTCGGCACGGTCTGCAGTTTCAAGGCGCATCAGGTATCTCTGCCTGTAGAGGAGCGCTACGCCCTCCAGGCGAAGCAGGGGCGCGCGCTGTTCGGCATCGACATGAAAATCGCCAACCCCGCAGGCAATGAATTGCCGTGGGACGGCACCACAACGGGTGACCTCTTCGTGCGCGGTCATTGGGTCGCGCAGGCGTACTTCGGCCATGACGGCAGAACTCCGCTGTACGACGGCTGGTTCCCGACTGGCGACGTGGCAAAGATCGATCCCGACGGCTTCATGCAGATCACGGATCGCAGCAAGGACGTCATCAAGTCCGGCGGGGAATGGATCAGTTCGGGCGACATTGAAAACGTCGCGTATCTGCACCCCGAAGTGACGACGGCGGTCTGCATCGCCGCGCGGCACTCGAAGTGGGACGAGCGACCACTGCTGCTAATCGTGAAGAAGCCCGGCAGCACGCTCGCTGCGGACGAACTGCTGACGTTCTTCGACGACCGGGTTGCGAAATGGTGGAAGCCGGACGCCGTGGTGTTCGTCGACTCGGTGCCGCTTGGCGCAACGGGCAAGGTGCTCAAGAACCGGTTGCGCGATCAGTTCGGCGATTACTACCTGTCGGCGTGAGACACCGACCTGGCAACAACACAGTTTCATTCAGGCAGTAAGCAATAAACCATAAGCTGCCGGGTCCACCCGGCGCGCCTCAAATCTGGAGGAGACACAATGAAATTGAAGTCGAGTATCCTGGCAGTGCTGATAGTTTTTTCGGCGACGGCCCATGCCCAGTCGTCGGTTACGCTCTATGGCGTACTCGACACTGGACTCCTTTATCAGAGCACCTCGGCCGCAACGTTCCAGCCGACCGCGCGCAACCAGGGACATGTTTATCAACTCAAGGACGGCGGCATCTATGCTAGCTATTGGGGCTTGAAGGGAAGCGAAGACATCGGCGGCGGCTACAAGATCACGTTCAAGCTGCAAGGCACGTTCAACACCACGAACGGCAAGTTCGGGCTGTCCGACACGCCGGGCACGACCGCCCTCTTCAACCAGTTTGCGACGATCGGGGCAACCGGGCCGTTTGGCACGTTCGACGCCGGCCGGCAGATCGTCCCGATGATCTACGCGATGGCGGAAACGGACGTACGCGGCGCACAGTATTTCGGCAGCATCCTGACCGCGTGGCTGGGCGTGAATCAGTCGGCGGGCTGGCCCGGCACCAGCACGAACGCGCCAATCGGCGCCCTGTATGACAGCAACGCGCTGGTCTACACTTCGCCGAAATTCTACGGCGCGTCGCTTGCGCTCGAGTTCGCGCCGGGCGGGGTCGCGGGACAGTTCCAGGGCGGCACGCGCGAGTCGGCCGTGCTCAAGTATTCGAATTACGGTCTGAACCTGTCCGCGGTGTACTACAACGGGCATGACACCAACCCGTATCCGCTCACTTACCCGGCGGCTCCGGCAGTACCGGCGACCGGCCTGAACAATAACCGCTTCTACTATTTCGGTGCGATGTACACGATCAGTGGCTTTTCGGTATCCGCCTCGTACGCTATAGGCAGGAACCCGGCGAAGAGCAATAGCGCCGACTTCGAAATGGCGTCGGGTGGCCTTGGCTATCAGTTCAGTCCCGCCTTCAGGATCACGTCCGGCTACTACTACTTGAAGGACCGGAACAATTCCGCGAATCATTCGAGCGAATTCGCAGTAGGTGCGGAGTACAACCTGTCCCTGAGGACCAAGACGTACGCGCAGGTCGGGTATGTCAACAACAAGGGGACGATGAACCAGACGATCATTTATGGAGCCCCGGTTGCGCCGGGTGTCTCCACCACTGCGGCCATGGTCGGCATTCGCCATACCTTTTGATTCCGTCACTTTCATGAACCGGAGTAATCCATGAAAACAATCCACGCACTCGAGTTGGCAATCGCCGCATGGTTCGTTACCGCTTCCGCGACGGCGTGGTCCCAGACCGGTGACGCAGCCAGTGCGCCCGCCAGTGCACAGGGTGCGTCCGTGATCGCGGCATCGGGCGCGGTGACTCCCGCGGGCAGGAAAGCGGACCGCGCCCTGCGCCGCAGGGTCTATGCCGCCATCGGGAAGGACAAGGAAATCAGCGCCGGAGACATCAGTGTCATCGCGAAAGACGGTGCGGTGACACTGAATGGCACGGTCATGGAAGCTGCCCAGATCGGCAAGGCCGAGTCGATCGTCAAGGGCGTTTCCGGAGTGACATCGGTGACCAACAAGCTGGCGGTGAGGAAACCGTTTGGCGGCATGTAAGCTGCCATAGTCAAGCACGGAGCGCGGTGAGGCCGAAGACAACTGATCATGCCAACTTCTACCAATCAGTGGTGATGTCCGATAAGGCGACCTCGCGCAGCCACCGCCTCCTTGCGAGCCCGAAGCGGATGCTCAAACGGCTTGGGTTGCATCTCGTCCAACGTCTGCAACTGGCGTGCGCCGTGCAAAGGCGGCGCTTTCCCAGCGGGTGCAAGCCCCGCCCGGCAACCGCTCCAGCCGGAAGCAACCGGAGCAATCGTGGAGGTAACGAAGCGGTTGAAGCCTTCGGTGAAGCGTGTCACGAAATACGGTGACAGCGCGAGTGTGCAGGCCGTAACGCGAGTGAAGTGCGCCAGTACAAACTGGCAGGAGGTAGTCGATGAAAGTTCGATGCAGCGAAGGTCTAGCAAACCACGCTGACCCCGAGTCATGCGGTGGCTGTCGTGAGGCATCCATCGAAGCGTTGACAGGGGAAACCGGCAGGCCAGCCATTGAGCCGCGTAATCAGGAATTCGGGATGCCGACGGAGTTTCACTTCTCGGAAGGCAACACGGAACATGGCGTTAGATGCGAGTCATGTGACGATCCCGCGCGGTCGGAGACCCTGCGCATGTCGGGAAGCTTCCTGCACAGGAA
Source organism: Paraburkholderia sp. RL17-337-BIB-A (assembly GCF_046025895.1). Taxonomy (NCBI): domain Bacteria; kingdom Pseudomonadati; phylum Pseudomonadota; class Betaproteobacteria; order Burkholderiales; family Burkholderiaceae; genus Paraburkholderia; species Paraburkholderia sp. RL17-337-BIB-A. The sequence goes on from NZ_JARESY010000002.1 coordinate 521,617, forward strand.
CTGGGAGATCTCATCGGCATTCGGGGCCGTTTGCCCGGATGGGGCGGGGAAGGCCACAAGCCGTACGCCCGCCGTCTACGTCGATGAGAAGTCGGATGCGTCAGTAGTACCTGAGAAGTCGTCGAACAAAGGGGTTCCCCCTGCGGAGGCGATGGAGGGAAGGGACGCAGCCAAGGGGAACACTGGAAAGCCTCCCGCGCCCCGGACACAGAGCCGGGCCGGCGCGTCGATGGGACTTGAAGGTGTACGCGAAGTCGCCCGCCGGGATCGGCGGACGAGGTTCACGGCATTGATGCACCACATCACGCCGTCGCTGCTGGTGGAGAGCTTCTACGCTTTGCGCCAGAACGCAGCGGTGGGTGTGGACGGAGTGACGTGGCGGGAATACGAGGGAGTTCTCTATACGCGGGTGCACGAGCTGCATCGGGAGATTCATACCGGTACGTATCGTGCACAGCCATCGCGGCGGGTATACATCCCCAAAGCAGATGGCAGACAGCGGCCACTGGGGATTGCTTCCCTGGAGGACAAGATCGTGCAACAGGCGGTTTCGACCGTACTAGGTGCGATCTATGAAGCGGACTTCCTTGGATTCTCATATGGGTTCCGTGTCGGGCGCGGCCAGCACGATGCGTTGGACGCGCTCTACATTGGAATCAAGACGCAAAAGGTGAACTGGATTCTCGACCTGGACATTCGGGGGTTCTTTGATGAAATCTCGCACGAATGGATGGTCAAGTTTCTGGAACACCGGATTGCGGACAAGCGGCTACTGCGGCTTATCCACAAGGGGCTGAAGGCAGGGGTGGTCGAGGACGGCCGTAGGATCGTGAGCCAACGGGGCTGCCCGCAAGGGTCTGTGCTGTCCCCAATGCTCGCGAATGTGTACCTTCACTATGTTCTCGATCTCTGGGCGCATCGCTGGCGGAAAAAGGAAGCGAATGGCCGCGTCATCGTCGTGCGGTACGCCGACGATACCGTGCTAGGTTTCCAGCACGAACACGAGGCCAGACGGTTCCTGGCTGCGGTAGAAGAGCGACTGGGCAAATTTGGGCTGGCTCTCAATGCTGAGAAAACGCGCCTGATTGAGTTCGGTCGATATGCTGCGGAGCGTCGGCGCGTGCGTCACCTTGGCAAGCCAGGGACGTTTGACTTTCTTGGCTTTACCCACTGCTGCACTCGCAGCAGGCGGGGTGCCTTCGACATCCTGCGTCTGACGGTCAAGAAGCGCATGCGCGGTACCCTGAAGGCGATACGGGAAACCCTCCTGCGTCGTCGGCATGAGCCGATAGCTGTTGTGGGGCGTTGGCTCGGACAGGTCTTGCGCGGGTACTACAACTACTTTGCGGTGCCTGGCAATATCTACCGCCTCAACGGATTTCGCGCCGAGGTGGAACGGGCCTGGTTGTGTGCCCTGCGACGACGCAGCCAGCGGCCTCGCATGCCCTGGCCGCGCTTCGCGCCGCTCATTGAGCGCTTTCTGCCCCCGTTGCGCCTTGTCCACAATCATCCGCTGGAGCGTCTTCGCGTCATGACCTAAGGCAGGAGCCGTATGCCTTAATTGGGCACGTACGGATCTGCGCGGGGGGCGGCGGGCAACCGCCGTTCCTACCGCAACCGCCGAGCAAGCCTCGAAAAGGACGATGCGCAGGCCGACCTGACTGCCATATCGGGGAAGGCTGATACGGCTGGGTGAACGAGCAGGCAGGACGCCCAGTCGCTGCGCCGGGGTAGTGGCGACAGCATGCACACAAGGGAAGCGCACGCAACACGGGAAGCCCCCTGGCGTGGTCAGGGATGACCAACCGGACGCCCGCGAGGGACAGGCCGGGCGCCTTGGGGTGACGGAGAGGCCCGTATTACCGTTGAAGCCGGTGTAATGCTGGTGGAGGAAAGGGGCCTCAGTTCAAGACAGACGCAATACGTAGTGAGGACGTGGAGATTGGGCAACCTATCAACTCCGATTCGTGTTCAGAAGCTGCAGATGGCGTTACACGCGAAAGCGAAGGCAGAAGCCGGGTACCGCTTCTACGCTCTGTACGACAAGATCTATCGTGAGGACGTGCTGGCGCATGCGTACGCTCAGTGTCGCTCGAACAAGGGCGCGCCGGGTGTCGATCGGCAAGACTTCACGGAGGTCGAGGCGTATGGGGTGCAGAAGTGGCTCGGCGAACTGGCGCTTGCGCTCAGGCAGGAGAGTTACCGGCCGGCCCCTATCAGAAGAGTGTTTATCCCGAAGGCCAATGGCAAGCTAAGGCCACTGGGCATCTCGACCTTGCGAGATCGGGTGTGCATGACAGCAGCGATGCTGGTGCTCGAACCGATCTTCGAAGCGGACCTTCCACCAGAGCAGTACGCCTACCGCCCGGGGCGCAATGCCCAGCAAGCGGTGATCGAGGTGGAGGAGCGGCTGCATAGAGGGCAAACGGACGTTGTTGACGCCGACCTGGCGGACTACTTCGGAAGCATTCCCCATGCCGATTTGATGTTGTCGCTTGCGCGACGCATCGTTGACCGGCGCGTGCTGCATCTAGTCAAGATGTGGTTGGAGTGCGCCGTTGAAGAAACCGATCACCGAGGCCGGAAGACACGTACGACCGAGGCCAAGGACCGCAGGCGAGGCATTCCGCAGGGCTCACCCATCTCACCACTATTGGCGAATATTTACATGCGCCGGTTTGTGTTGGCATGGAAGAAGCTCGGGCTTCAGCGAAGTCTTGGCAGTCGAATTGTGACCTACGCGGACGATCTAGTGATCCTGTGCAAGCGAGGCAAAGCTGAAGAGGCCCTGTCGCGACTGCGCGAGATCATGGGCAAACTGAAGCTGACGGTCAACGAGGAGAAGACACAAATCTGCAAGGTCCCGGAAGGGGAATTCGACTTCCTGGGTTACACGTTTGGGCGGATGTACTCAGCAACGACTGGCCAGGCCCGTATGGGCATGCGGCCGTCGAAGAAGAGTATCCGGCGCATGGTTGAGAAGGTTCATGCGCTGACCGCCGCTTCTATGACGTGGATGGACACCACGGAGCTGATTGGCAAACTGAACCGCACGCTACGCGGCTGGGCGAACTACTTCAAGGTAGGCACGGTCAGCCGAGCATATCGGGCGCTCGATAGCTACACCAGCACGCGGTTGCGTCGGTGGTTACGTACCAGGCACAAGGTAAGACGTCGCAGGGGCGGGAGCTATCCATCCTCGCACCTCTACGGGCACTTCGGTCTCGTTCGTCTACAGGGTCCTTGGTAGTGACTTGCCGTGTACGAAGGCGTGATGTCTTGTCCGAGAGCCGGATGCGATATGTGGTGTTGCCTCAAATGTGGTCTTGCGGCGCCCGAGCCGCGATCCTGACAGGATCCGGCCGGCTGAACGCCACATAAAAAGCCTGCTACAAGGACCGGAGAAACGCCATCAGCGCGGGATCTTTGGCCCATCGCCTGTTCTCCTTTCGATCGCTGGGGATAGCAAGCCTCGCCAGGGCGTTGGCCTTCATCTCCAGATCAATTTCGGCGTAAACGTTGGTCGTATCGATGGAGACATGACCAAGCCACGCCCGTACGGTGTTGATATCGACGCCGGATCGAAGCAGGTGGGTCGCAGTTGAATGTCTAATGCTGTGCGGGCTGACGCGCTTGGATGCGAGCGAGGGCATATTGGCTCGCGCCTTGATAGCGTAACGCTCTACGACCGCGTGAATGCCGAAACGCGTCAGGGGTTGCCCACAGCGATTGAGGAATACCCGTTCCTGCGGTGGACGTTGGCCAGCGAGGTTGCACAACTCTTGCACGGTGTCCGGCCATAACGGACACTGGCGCTGTTTGCGTCCCTTTCCGAGAACGCTCACGCTGCTCGAGATCGCATCGACGTTGCCGATGGTCAGGTGGGCCGCCTCGTCCGCCCGCGCACCGGCATTGTAGAGAAACAGCAACAGGGCGTAGTCACGGCGACCCTGAGATGTACGTCGATCTGGACAGGCAAGGAGCGCATCCATTTCAGATTTGTCGAGATAGGATACCAGCGTTCTTGTAGTCTTCTTGTAGGGGATGCAGCGCAGCTGGGTGCACCACTGGATATGTTCGGGGCTGTGCTCGCCAACGAATCGAGCCAAGGCATGGATAGCAGCCAGGCGCTGATTCCGCGTCGCGACGCTGCATCCGCGACAGACTTCGATATCTGAGAGGAAGTCCCGGACGATCTCGGCCGACACATCTGTCATTGCCAGCCGGTCGACCGGTTTGTGGACTCGACCTGAAGCGAAAGGAATCAGTTGGCACAGCGTGTCGCGGTAGCTCTGCTGGGTGTTGCGAGCGAGGTTCCGCTCGCCGATAAGGTGCTCGAGCAGGAAGCGTCGGACCCAGGGTCCAAGAAGGGTTGTGTCACGCATGATCGTCTCCTCCCCGGACGTAGCGCTCGAAACGTAAGCTCGCCTGCCGCAGCAACTCTGGCGTCATGGTCAGGTAGTGCTGGGTGGCGCCAATATGCACGTGACCAAGATAGGTTGCCAGCTGGGGCAGCAGGCGTTGTACATCCGCGCCTTCACGATACCAGGAGACCAGCCGGGTAACTGTATAGGTATGCCGAAGGTCATGAAGTCGTGGCTGATACCGCGCACCATCGTCACGACGTACCTGTGCGCGTTCACGCAATTGTTTGAAGGCATACTCGGCGCCGGCTCTGGACGGGCGCTGTCTGCGCTTCGTCAGTAGAAAGGCCGCGTCGGGGTCGAGTGGCGGGCATTTATTGCGTTCGACAGCGTACTTGGCCAGCACCGATGTCAGATCTGGTCCGGTCGGCACCAGCCGTGTCCTGTAGAACTTGCTCTCACGGATGCAAAGCACTCGGGAGTCCAGATCCACATCCGCCAGATTCAGGCCGACAGCCTCGCCGATGCGAAGCCCAGTACCATAGAGCAGGAGCAGGAGCGTGCGGCAAGTTAGCGATGACAGATTGCAGCGTTCACGACCAGCCGTCGCCGCGAGTAGACGCCGTATCTCTTCTCGCGAATAGATGTACGGCACGAAGGTCCGGTGTTCCTCTGGTACCGTTAAGGGTAACGGCGAACTGGTCGTGTAGCCGCGAGCAATGGCAAAGCGGTAGAAGCCGCGCAACGCGTTGAACTTGCGATGCCAGAAAGGCGTGATGGGACCCTTGCCAGCAAGGAACGCATAGACACAATCGGCGTCGACCGCGCGCATATCGATGTCGCCGAGCGTTCGATGAAAGGACTTCAAGGTACGCGCCTCAGTGGCAAAGCGCATCCCCAGTGACTGTTTGTAGGCCACGTACGCGGCGACCGCTTCAGGCAGTTTCATAGCAGGTCTCCCAGGGCAAAGTCTGCGACCTGCCTCAGGCCAGCCAGATCGACCTTGGCATAGGTGCGCGTTGCGTAGGCGCTGCGATGGCCCAGATGGTCCCCAATCTCCTTGAGTGAGAGTCCTTCAGCCACCAGACGGGTCGCGCACGCGTGTCGAAGCGAATGCGGGCCGCCATGACTGCAACTGATGTTCAGAAGTCGCAATCGTCGTTTGACCAGGTAGTGCAGGCTCGTAGGCGCGAGCGGACGAAACGGGGCTCGTATGGTGACAAACAAGGAGCGCGAGAAAGTGTGAGGTCGCACCTGTTCCAGGTATCGCAGAATTGCTTCACCTACCTCGGCTGCAAGCGGGTAGTCCTGTTTGCTCCGCTGCTTTGGACGGCTGATGTGAAGGATGTCATGTTCCCAGTCCACGTCGTCCAGAGTCAGGGCAACGACTTCACCCCTTCTCAGCCCGTAGACCGCCAGGAGCAACAGAATGGCCCGGTCCCGGATATCATGGGGACTGTCCGTATCGGTGCTGCGAATGAGTCGCTGCACGTCTTCCCACTTCGGCCCGGCTGGAAGCGTCTCGTGGCTGAACAGACGCGGTCCTTCGATACCGGCGGCGAGTCTCTTCGAGCACCAGGTTTGCTCACCGGCGTAGCGGAGGAAACTTCGCAGCGCGCCGGCAAGGGTGGCCATCGATACCCGGGACCAACCTTGCATTCGTCTCAGCGCAAAAAAAGCGTCGACCTGTTCGAGTCGCATCTCGCCGATGCTGCTTCCTTGCTCGCTGAGCCAGGACAACAACGCCTGAACGTGCCAGCATCGATTGTGGATCGTTTGTGACGACAGGCCGCGCTCCTCGCGCAAGTAGCGGTCGAACTGTTGAACCAGATCGGCGAATGGCGGCGTTTCAGGTTGCTGCTCTTGCAGTCGCCCCAGGAAGCGAAGCCAGGCCGTAGCGGTCTGAATAAACCGTTCCCGCGAGAACCTTCCCGTCAGGATTCGCTGATGCCGTCGCTGGTAACGAACCCAGCGATCGGCTGCCATCTCGACCTCCGCAGACGAAATCAATCGCTCGTTGTCGAGCGCGATACGCCGGGAAATAGCGAGAAGCTCAGGTGCAAGGCCCAACAGCGTTGATTGGGCCGCACCACCCTGTGCACAGTGGACCAGATAGCGTTCTCGATCATCGGCCGATGGACCATTGCGATGACGAGCCAGTACACGGGGGTAATGAAACAACGTACCGAACATGATCGGATCTCCGAGTTAACCTTCGGATCTCCGACACTACTCCGGCGCTAATTTATGTGGCCTTCAATAGACATACACCGCTGACGAACCTCGACCTGTCCCCGCAAGACCACATTTGAGGCAACACCACATATCGCATCAAATGAGTTCGATCACATTTGATGCGGGAGATCTGCATGTCCGGTTCGATGAGCGGGTTGTGGAAACGGGGTTAAGGCGAGGATATTCGGGCACCGCCAGACGAAAGGGGCGGAAACAGACAAACCGAACCTAATGCTCCCGCGAGAGGGTAGCCCCACTGCCTCTCAGCAGAGGGGCCCCCGAAGAACCGTGCGTGCGACTTTCGCCGCACACGGCTCGCGCACAGCATGAAACGTCACACTGACGCCGGTCTTGTCAAACTGCACAAGCCCTTCGCACGCGTCACCTCGTCGATTCATCTCATTGCTGAGACTAGGGCGCTGAACCGCAAACAGCCGGTCTCTCACAAGCTGCCCCACGGCGAATCTAAAAAGTGGACCTGCGACAGCTGCACCACACGGAAGTCTGCACCCTTTCAGGTCGAGGCAAATCTTGAACCTCTATGCAGCCCGTTACAGGCCGCCATTCGCTTTCTCCGCGTTCTCATACCCGCTTCGTCAACAGCGTTCCTCACGGTTTGCCTGCCTTGATTGCTGCGTTCCGAAATCAAGGCGACGAATCGGGCTTACCACGTTCCCAGTCTTGCCGATTCGATTACTCTCGGATCTGTCCGTTTAGCGCCTGCCTCTTCCTCGGTAGCGATGACGACGACGTGCACCCAATGTGGAGGGGAGCAACCCGCTACGCACCGTTTGGTCAGGGCCTGACAGCAGCTTTGGCCCCTCAGTCGTGACGAGGTTTATCGGCAGTTCACTTAAGTTGCGCATGCGGAACTTGCCTCGTCCCTATACCGCGTCGCTGCTCGCAGTATCGGTTCCTTGTCACCAAGGTGGACCGTCCATCGGAAAGGTACTTTGTCCCCGGAGCTTCACACCCGACGGTCTCCCGTCGCGCATGTCCAGGTAGGCAACTGTTGGTCGTACAACAGGTCACAGCTTCAACCTTCAACCTCCAAACTTCGATTGCTGAATGTGACAAGGCAAGAAAGAGCTTTACCATCTACAGCATGCCGTATAACGCGCGGCTGACGGCGACACGTGTCGCACCCACAACTCGACTCTACCGGTGTTCAGGGCGCTGGAGTTGGCACCACGTTATCGAGTTGTGACGATTGGCGTACGGGACATCATGGGCTATTGTGTCACCGCGTTGCTATTCTCCGGAGTGGTGTTCACCCCGGGCCTGTATCTCTTTCAGCCGCTTGCGGGCGGAGGCGCGACACATGAATGCTGACGAACTTGTCACGCGGCCGACGCAGCCTGTCCGCCGCGCCGTGCTGGTCTGGGACGCGCCGGTGCGACTGTTTCACTGGTTGGTGGTCGTGCTGGTCACGGCGGCCTATGTCACCTTGAAACTAAACTGGATCGACTGGCACGTCCGGGTCGGCGAGACGCTGCTCGCGTTGGTTGTTTTCCGGCTGCTGTGGGGCTGCTTTGGCAGTGAGACCGCGCGCTTTCGCAGTTTCGTGGCGTCGCCCGCGGCTGCACTTCGTCATTTGCACCACCTGTTTCGCCGCGAGCCGGATGTGCAGGTGGGCCACAATGCGGCCGGCGGCTGGATGGTCCTGCTGCTGCTCGCGTTGCTGCTGGTCGAGACGCTGAGCGGGCTCTACGTCAACAACGACATCGCCGACGAGGGGCCGTTGAGCGAAGTCGTGCCCGCGTGGCTCGCCAACGCAATCTCGACGCTGCACGGGCTTGTTTGGGACGTGCTGCTCGCCGCGGTGGCGCTGCACGTGCTCGTGATCGCTCTCTACGCGGTAGCGAAGGGACACAACCTGCTGCGTCCGATGCTAACGGGCTACAAGCTGTTGCCCTCGTCCATCGACGCGCCGCGGCAGACGCCAGCGCTGCTGGCGCTGCTGCCGCTCGGCGTCGGCGCTGCCGTGGTGATGCTGCTCGCGGCTTATCTCTGAGCTCGCCGGGAACCTGATCTCAGGATGCCGCTTCAGTGGGGGCGCGTCAGTTGCTCTTCGGCGGCACCACCTGGCCGCGGATCTCGCCGTTCGGATTGTTTTTGGTGTGAACGTTGATGTACATGTCACCGGCTTCGAACATCCTGGCATCGTCCGGGGATAGCGTGGCCTGACCGCTGATCGGGCTCGTCACCTCCATGTTGCCTTTCTGAGAGAGCCAGACCTTCACGCCAGCGTTTTTGCCGGCTGGAGCGGGTCCGTGGAAATGTGCCATCGTGGCCTGACTCGACAATCCGCCGAAGCTGATGTTCCAGGTTACGACCCGCGTGCCTGAGTCGTACGTGAGGTCGGCGCTGCCGCTGCCCGGCGTCTCCACCGGCGGAACCTGTTGAGCGCCCGTCAACGGCACTTTAAATGAGACCGGCGCCGCTTGCACCAAGCTCAGCGTACCTGCTAAGGCCAGGCCGCCGAACACCATGAAAGCGCGCTGCGAGATGGATCGTGACATTTAGTTTTCTCCTTTAGGGAACAACGACCGCGCAATGATGCGGATAGCACAAATCGACCCGATGCGGGGTTGAACCATGTGCTACCGCAGTGGACAGGTCCTCCATCCGACCACCAATCGACTACATCGGCGGAGCGACTCCATCCTTTTCGACCACCACGCGCTGCGCGACAAATGCACCCTGCGACGCGGCCGTTGCGACCACAAACACCTTCTTGCCCGCGGTCAGATCGGTGCGTGCGGCCGGCGTGAAAGTCACGATGGGTACGTTAGGCGGTACGGTTACTTCGTTGTTCCCGCCTTTGTACGACAGCTTCAGATTCCGGCCGCTGGTACCCTGAACGACCGTGTCGACGTTCGCATTCGTCATCGTGCTGTTCGGACCGAGGTCCCATGCGTAGTGGCCTTCACCCGAGCCGCGCGCGGATTCGGGGAAGACGACCACTTCGGTGGCCGTCAACTTTCCGTCAGTGCCCGTCGTTGCGGCCGTGCCGACGAAGGAGCCCGGCTTGATGTCCGAAAGCTGCATGGCCTTGACCGCCGAGACGGCAACGGTCGGTTTGAGCTCGATTGACACAGTGTCGCCGCTACGACGATGCACCTTCAGGACGTCGCCGTCGAGCGAGACAATTTCGCCGCGGATGCGCGACGGTTTGGGGGCGGGCGTCTGAGCGAGCACGACACTGGCAAAAGTCAGCGTGGCGAGGGTGACGCCAAGTTTCAAGCGGATAGACATGGATGCTCCGTAAAGGACTGTTGAGTTTCGAGAGTGGATTAGTGCACATCAGGAACCGCCGAACCAGTTATAGCCCTGGTTCTCCCAGTAACCACCGGGATATTCGTTCGTCACACTGATTGCGACGATATGCTTCGGATTCTTGTATCCGAGCTTGGTCGGCATACGCAGCTTCATCGGGAAGCCGTATTTCGGCGGCAGCACCTCGCCGTCGTATGTGAGTGTGAGCAGCGTCTGCGCATGCAATGCGGTCGGCATGTCGATACTGGTCCAGTAGTTGTCCGCGCAGTGCAATGACACGTACTTCGCCGTCACGTCCACGCCCGCGCGCTTCATGAAATCGGAGAAGCGCACGCCGCCCCATCGGCCGATCGCACTCCATCCTTCGATGCAGATATGGCGCGTGATCTGGCTTTCCTGCGGCAACGCGCGCAACTCGTCGAGCGTCCAGACGCGTTTGCCATTCGCCAGGCCACCCACCTGTAGCCGGTAAGTAGCGGCGTCGACTTCGGGCACATCGTCGATATCGTAGAACGCGTTGAACGGAAACGGCCGTGTGATCATCGACTCCGGATAGGTCGGGGCCATCTCGTTCGGGTTGAACAGCAGGGCCTGCACCTCGTCGTTGAAGAACGACATTCTGCGCAGCATGGTGTTCACGGACTTGTCATTGGACAAATCGCAGCCGGACAGCATCGCTATGCCGCCGAGCGTGAGAACTTGCTTGCCAAGCAGCCGGCGCGCCGGGTTCTTCAGTTCGTTGCGCGCATCCTTGATGATGGATTCAGCGTGCGACGAAAGAAATGTATCGGGATTCTTGGTCTTTTTTCGAAAAGTCATGGTCACCGTCCGCGAATCATCAGAAGCAGCGAGCGCGGCACCAGTGCGACCATGACGACATGCACGATGAAGAACGCAACCAGCACGCTCATTGCAACGAAATGCACGACACGCGCATTGTCGTACCCGCCCATTAGCGTGCGCAGCAGCGGGAATTGCACCGACTTCCATATCGCCAGTCCCGACAGAACCAAGAGCGCGATATCGACGATGACGACCAGATAGGCGAATTTCTGTACGGCGTTGTAGCGTGTGAGGTCCTCATGCCTGAGCGTGCCACGCAGTGCGGCGACGAGATCGGTTGCAAGCGACTTGAAGCTGATCGGCAGCAGTTTCCGGCGCAGACGTCCCGAAACGATATTCAGCCCGACGTAGATGAGGAAATTCGCGACCAGCATCCACATGATCGCGAAATGCCATTGTAAGGCCCCGCCGAGCCAGCCGCCCAATGTGATGGTGGAAGGAAACTGTAAAGCTGGAAAAATCGGCGAGGCGTCATAGATCTGCCAGCCGCTTGTCACCATCAATACGACAGCGAGGGCATTAATCCAGTGTGTGATGCGGACCCAGGCGGGTTGAATCGTTGTGTGAATCAAAGCGATCTCGTGATTGATGAGGTAGCACATGCTCGGACTGCTGGCCGGCCGCGACCAGGCTGGCCTCCATACGTAAACATAACCTGCGCGCAACTATTCCATTGCGCGACAAATAATTTTTCTTACACGCGACCGCATGCGCAGCATTGCGGCCAAGAGCGCCAATTGGTCCATGTTTCGAAGGCAAGTGATTCGAACCAGGCACGAACCAGGTCACAGCCAGCTGGAACGGCATAGGACGCGACGAGTGCGATCCTCGGGGAATGTCCGTTACCTGGGGATGCTGTTGAAAAAGTCGCTGACTGTCTTTATCGCAAGGTTAGAGGGTAGCCGCGCCCCCTCCCGGAAACGCGGCCCCCGAAGAACCGTACGTGCGAGTTTCCCCGCATACGGCTCGCGCACGGCATTAAGCATCATGTCGATGCCGGGTGCGGTTTGTGCACACACAACCTTCGCAAACGTCACATCGTCGATTCATCCCGTCGCCGGGACAAGGGTGCTGAACCGTAGCCCGACCGGTCTCTCACAAGCTTCCCTTTGGTGAATCTCTGACGTGGGCCAACGACAGCCGCACCACGCGCACGTCAGCACCCTTTCAGGTCGGGGCAAATCTCGAACCCCTATGTCACCCGTTACAGGCAACCCTTCGCTTCTTGCGCGTTCTCACTCCCGCTTCCCCAACAGTGTTCCTCACGGTCCACCTGCCTCCGCTCCATTGAACCAGAGCGAGCGCGGGAAATCGGGGTTCCCGCGTTCCCATCCCTGCCGACCCGAGCACTTCCGGGCCTGTCCGTTTAGCACCTGTCTATTCCCCGATGGCCTCGTGACGACGTGCACCCACTTGAAAAAGATGCAACCGGCCATTTACCATTTTGGTCAGAGCCTCTCAGCAGCTTTGGCTCTTCGAAGATAACGAGGATTCCATCGACAGTTCACGTACGTTGTGCATGCGGAACTTGCCTGGCCCCCACACCGCACGGCTGCTGGCAGTGTCGATCCCTGCCCGGTCGCCCGGGTGAATCGCCCATAGGGAGGGTACGTTGTCCCCGGAGCTTCGAACCCGACCGTTACCGGTCGAGCACGTCCAGGTAGGCAACTGCTGGTCGTACAGCAGGTCACGGCATCAATCTCCGATGTTCAGATTGTTGAATGTGACAAGGCAGAGAAGAGCTTTGCCATCCACTACGTTGCCGATTTACGTCCGGCGGACGGCGACACGCGTCGCACTTCGGGGGTCTTCTTGCCCTTACCCAACGGTCGCGAGCGGTTTATAGAGGGATCTGAGAGGTCGATTTTTTCGCCAGCGAATTGAAAACGCCGAGCAGCGACTTTTTCAACAACATCGGCCAGTTTCGGTCAATCGAAAGTGGCGCCTGGATCGTTGACGATCGGCACGACGTCCGCAATCGGTCGCACGCCACCAAACGAAACGAGCCCGTTCGGCGGGAGAGCCCAACACGGCACAGCCGCTGATTTATGGCATGCGATCATTAGCTCCCGGATCAAAATCAAACTCTAATGACCACGTTTCCGACACTGACAACTTCGCGGCTATTATTGCGGGAGCTTTTGCCCGGCGACGCACCGTCGTTGTTTGCTGTCCATGGCGATGCTGAAGGCATGCACTGGTTCGGTACTGATCCAATGACCGATATAGGGGAGGCCGATAAGCTGATTCAGGTATTCGCCGATTGGCGGCGCAGTGGCTCTGGCGTCCGCTGGGCCATCGAGAGGATTTCGGATGGCCTTTTCCTCGGTACATGCGGTCTTTTCCGATGGAATCGAAGTTGGCGAAGCTGCGTCGTCGGCTATGAACTGGCTCCGTTTGCGCGTGGCAATGGATATATGAACGAAGCGCTTTCTGCCGCGATCGATCACGGTTTCGATACGATGCAGATAAACCGCATCGAAGCCCAGGTTCACCCTCAAAACGCACCGTCTATAGACACGCTGGAGACGCTGGGCTTTCTCCGTGAAGGGTTCCAGCGTCAGGCTGGGTACTGGCGTGGCACCTATCACGATCTCCTACAGTTCGCGTTGTTACGTGCTGAATTCCAGCGTCGGGTCTAATAGACTGGTCAATGGTCGCACTTTTGCCATATGAGCGGCCGCTTTGGAGCAAACCGGATGACCGTAGCGGGGCGCCTGCCGCCGATCATCAACTGACGGGACTTGACCGGCACCCGCACCGTGCGTGAGGCGCTGATCGGCCAGGAGCGGCCGTTCGTCATCACGTCGAGCATGCCGTTTGATGGTCTGCTACTGCTTTCGAACCGGCCATTGCAAACTCTAGCGTTCGGGCAACTGCATTGAACCGTATTGCCGACTGCACATCGCCGGAGCCGGCAATATTGGAATTGCCCAAACCACCTGGGGAGAAACGCGACCATGGCGCCGCCAATCCCTGCAAAAAGCCAGCAAACAAAAGGATTGCAGCAGATATGCGCCGCTTCGGGTGACACTGCATCCGCTGCTTGCACTTGAACAAGCGTGAGATGACGCGCGGATCAGACCAGCGTTAGCTTGACGTCGATGTTGTTGCGCGTCGCGTTCGAATAAGGACAGACGACGTGCGCCTTGTCGATCAGTGCTTGCGCCTCTGCGCGGTCCATGTCCGGCAGCGAGATTTTCAGCTCGACTTCGATGCCGAAGCCAGTGGGAATCCTCCCGATTCCGACGCTGCCGTCGATGGCGACGTCCTTCGGCAAAGCGATCTTGTCGCGCGCGCTGACGGTCCTCAGCGCGCCGATGAAGCACGCGCTATATCCCGCGGCGAAGAGTTGTTCGGGGTTCGTGCCACCGCCACCGCCGCCGAGTTCCTTCGGCATGGCCAGCTTGAGATCAAGGTTGCTCTCGGGATCCGTCGCACGTCCGTCGCGGCCGCCGGTGACGTGCGCATGAGCACGGTACAAGACTTTTTCAATTGTCATTCTGGATTCCTTCACGTATCAGGGGGTGGTCGCAGGGAAGTGGTTTTAATCCGCGTGTTCGCCGGATGGCCGACTCAACTCCCCCACGCGTGGGATCAAATTGATGGGGCTGAAGGTAGCCCCGCCGTCAATACAGCATCGGTGCAACGCTTACTTTCCGTAGGCGAATTGCACCGGTTCAAAGGAAGTTTTCACGCACTATTTCCAGCACATCCGCCCCGCGGCCGTTGAGTATGGCGCGCGCCGAGTACAGCGCCATGCCGATCGCGGGCTTTGCTTCAAAGAACGGGGGTTTGACCAGTTCCAGCGGATTGACAATGACGTTAAGAAGCGCTGGGCCGGGCTGGGACAGCCACTCTTGAACGGCCGTTGGAAGTTCAGAAGCGTTTCGAACCGTTTTGCCCCAAAGGCCAATCGCGTCTGCCACTTTGCCGAAGTCCGGATTCTTCAGGCGCGTGAACGTGTCGAGCATGCCCTCAGACTTCTGTTCGATCTCCACAAAGCCCAGCTTGCTGTTGTCGAACACGACGATCTTGACCGGCAAGTCTTCCTGGATCGTGGTGAGGAGTTCGCCGAAGAGCATGGAAATGCCACCGTCTCCGCACATGGCGATCACCTGACGGTCGGGACACGCCTTTTGTAGTCCCAATGCACTCGGGAGGGCCGTCGCCATGGTGCCATGCAGAAGGCTACCGAAGATCTGACGTTTGCCGTTGACCTCGAGCAGGCGAATTGCCCACACCACCGGCGTGCCATCGTCCGCGCAAAATAGTGCATCGTCGGCGGCGTATTGGTTGATCACCGACGCAAGATATGAGCCGGGGATGGTGTTGTCGTGTCCGGGTACGAGATGCTTTTTTGCCGATGCCATGGTCTCGGCGTATCGCTTGACGTATTTCTCCTGGAACGAAGTGTCGTCCTTGCGCTCCAGGTGCGGCAGCAACGCCTGCAGCGTAGGTTGGATGTCGCCGACTGCACCCAGGGTGACATGATGTCGCCGGCCCAGATGCATCGGGTCGATGTCGATCTGAATAATCCTGGCCTCGTCGGGATAGAACTGACGCCAGGCAAAATCGGCACCCAGCAACAACAGAGTGTCGCATTCGAGCAGGGCGTTGTAGCCGGCTTCGTTCCCCAGGATGCCCGTCATGCCAATGTTGTAGGGATTGTCCGGCTCGAGAAAGCACTTTCCGCGAGAGGTGTGGGCGACTGGTGCCTTGAGCCGGTCAGCCACCGCCATGATTTCGTCGAGTGCCCCCTCGCAGCCGGCCCCCGCATAGATTGCGATCTGCTTTCCGGCGTTGAGGGTTCGCGCGATCTCGTCGATCTCCGCATCGCTCGGCCGGATGATCGGGTGACTATGATGAACGCGATAAGGAAAATCTTCTTTCACTTCGCCATGCGAGACGTCGACCGGCACGATCAGTACTGCGACGCCTCGCTTGGCCAAGGCGGCCTGGCAAGCCATCACCGCTTTTTTCCTGGCCTGTTCGGGCGTCAGGATCATTTCGCAGAACACCGAGCATTCCTTGAAGATCGACTTGAAGTCTACCTCCTGGATGAACTCAAACCCCATCTCACTCATCGCCACCTGACTTGCGATCAGGACGAGGGGAGCGCGATTGCGATTGGCTTCATACAATCCGTTGATGAAATGCAAGCCGCCTGGACCGCAGCTACCCGCACACGCCGTCAGGTTATTCGTGTGCAGCGCCTCCGCGCCCGCCGCGAAGGCGCCCGCCTCTTCGTGGCGAACACTGACCCATTCAATGGAGCTGCGCTCCAGGTTCTCAGCAAACAGATTTAGCGTGTCGCCCACGATGCCGTAGCAGCGCTTGACTCCCGCCTGTTCGAGAACTTCGACAATGATTTCCGCAACTTTCATGCCCATGTACGTCTCCAAGACGCGAGGAAATAGGGAGAAAAAAAGCCCCAAGGATTGATACGCGCAGCTTTGGTCGGCACGGCGGAGGTCGCTACCAGCCTGCGTCCGGCATGATCGAACTTGAGCACCGCGCATCTAAGAAGCTTCGAAGCAGACGGCATCAAAGCGTGTGAACAGCGTGGCGACATGTCCCGGCACGTCCACTGCGAACGAGAGAATCGACCGGGCGTGTCCGTGAAAGCGGCACGAACCGGTTCCGCCGTATGTCGGCCGCGCGATGCGCGGGCACTCGCATGCGAACAGGCCGGGCATTGAAAGCTCACCGAATTGGGGTTTGCTTCGGAAGCCTATCTTGCCCTCATGATAGTGAGCAAGGCGGAAGGGCCGCTATTACATAAAGCTGTAATCGGCCCCGAGTATGAGGAACTGGTCGAGCTGACGCTGCTGACTCGACTGACATGGTCCCGTCGATAAGTCTTCATAGCGCGGCTTCACTAGCAGGAGTCGCTCTGATCTTTGATCTTGGCCGCCACGGCCGCCTCAATCTCTGCCGCTTCGGTGGCATCAATGCGGGGCATTTGTATAATTGCCGCCGTTCTGATGCGGGATCAGCGCTGTTGCATGTCCTTTCAGGGCCGTTGGCGCCCTCGTCGTCACCCTATTCGTTCACGATGTCCGGCATGACCTGTCCCATCTCCATCGCCTGACTGGCTGGCACCTCCTGAATGCCGATGACAAGCTGTTCATCGGGCGCTCCCGTCGCGGTCTGAAACAGTTTCCAAAGACGCTGTATCAATTCCCGCTTATATTCAGGTGGCCGTCCGGCCCGCATCAAAAGCGTGAGCGCAGCCGTTGCCGCCGGTTCTCCGGCGGTGAACCCGCTGCCTCTCGCATAGTCCTGAAACACGACATGCACCCAATTCTTTGGCACACCCGCATATTCGGAATGCAGGGTCGTCAGTTCCATCGCGAGCTTGGCCTTGGCGTCACTGCTGAGTGCGCCGTCCTGAGTGGTCAAGGTGTAAAGAGGCATGGGAGCCACTCCTATACTGAAGATTCGCGGGCATTCGCATGGACGGTCGCCCGCATAACCTGGCCCCTTGCTAACTCATAGGGCCGTCGAGACGGTCATCCGGCGTAGTTCTTCAGAATGCGCAGGTCGGTCACGGAGTACGACATACCGAGCCGATAACCCCGGCCGACGCGCAGCGGAGCAACCAGGTGCATGTCCTCGCCGTCGACTTCGGGAAGCTTCAGTTCCGCTGATCCGCTCCAGACATTCACGATCGCGAGATTGTCCGTAAGCGACATGGTCAGTTCGTTGACCGCCGGCTTGTCCTGACGATCGGCCGCGAGCTGGGGAAAGTAACGGCGCATCGTCGTCGGCCGGTTGAAAACCGTCGCCGGGTCAGCGACAGCCTCCTCGAGCTGGATACGGGCAGTCGCCAGCCGCTCTCCGTGTGCGGATACGCTGGCGCCAAAGCGACTTCCTTTGGCGAGCGGCGCAGCCGCTGCACTGGGAGCGGAGAAACTGCGAGTCTGATAGACACTGGCGAGCTTCTTTGGAAACCCCTGCGCCCATCCGCGCGCGATGGCGGCGTCGTTGTCGACGAAAATATACGGGCAATAGTTGACCGGCATACCCTCAAACACTGCCTCGACCAGAACGAAGGCCTCACGGTATTGATACCGGGCAGGGTCCGTCAATTCGTCATTGGAACCCGTGAACTGCCAGTCCAGAAACCAGAAGAAGGCGCGCCCTCCTGATTTCTCGTCTACCGTGACGCCTGGCGGGAGCAGCGCCGCGATCGCCTTCTGGTCGGCCCAGTATTCGATGGCAAGACAGTCACTGGAATAATGCCACGGCGGCAGCGTCGCCAGCGCGGACTTTCCTTGCGGTGTGATGGGAACTGAAAAAGCTTTAAGCATCTCGTTTCCTCCTGAATTGGCACGACCCAAAGTCGCTGTATATGGAATCCTGGCGTTTCCTGGAAACGCCGCGTATTACCAGACGCGATCCGTGCGAGGACACAACTGGCGACCAGGAGCGCCTATCGAATGAAAGATTTCCGAAAATGTAGCCAACGTGATGGGGCTATATCTTGCGCGAGCGGCCGGCAATATCCGGATGATCGTCACCGATAATCGGGATCATCGGTCTATGTAACGGTCGGTCCGCTTTGCTCCACACATACCTTGAGTATGGCCAGCGCGCTGGAAGACGGCTATTACATAAAAACTGTAGTCACCTGTGCCCCCGCCTCCCTCGCGAACGGCCGTGGCTGCAAGAGCGGTTCTCGCGGCGCAGCCGCGTGAGTTGCACGCATCGACCGGATCTTTTCGGGCACGGCATATAAACTTAATCTGGCGCGCTCCTCGACCCTTTCAGTCATCTACAGCGACGGTATGACGACTGCGGCGAAGCAAGGCGGCGACAACCTCGGTTACAGCGGACACAATCATCCCAAGGGCGAGAAGGTGGTGGCCTTCTGCGATCGCGACTGCAACATGGGGCGCCTTCGGAATTTGGAATATAGAGCTCGATAGAAGATCAACAAAGAGGAGAACGTGGAGATGCGGGTATCGGCTTCGCTCAGTCAAGCGGTCATGCAAGTTAGGATTAGCTACCAGCGGTTTGGCCGACACTTTCCCGCCGTCGCGTCAGCGCGAACGACCGCTTGACCTCGGGAACCGCCGTTAAGACCGGGCTGGTCCTACTGGCCGAAGAGGGTCGTTCAGCGTCATTCGAAACGGCAGTTTGGAGTTGACCCGGTTTCGTGGACACCTATTCTTTGGAACAGGAGGTGTCCATCATGCAGAGACATCGCACCCCGTACCCGGCGGAATTCCGGGCACAAATGGTTGAACTGGTGCGTGCCGGACGTAAGCCTGAGGAACTCGCGACGGAGTTCGAGCCGGCCGCGCAGACCATCTACAACTGGGTCGCACAGGCCGATCGCGATTCAGGTAAGCGTCACGACGGGCTGACCACGGCGGAGCGCGAGGAACTGACGCGGCTGCGTCGCGAGAACCGGCAACTCAAGCTAGAGCGAGACATATTGTCAAAAGCCGCGGCCTGGTTCGCCCGGGAGACCGGGACCGTGCCCGACAAGGGTTCGAGTTCATGAAAGCGAATCAGGCCATCTGGCCGATTGTCACCATGGCGCGGCTGCTGGAGGTCTCCGCCAGCGGCTTCTACGCCTGGATCGAGCGCAAACCGTCCGCGCATGCGCGTAGCGATGCGGATCTGCTGTCACGCATCCGTGCAATCTATACGCGCTCACGCGGGACCTACGGGATGCCGCGCATTTATGCGGAGCTCAGCGGACAAGGTATCCACGTCGGGCGCAAGCGGGTTGCGCGCCTGATGCGCATCGCAGGGCTGCGCGGCGTGAGCCGGCGTCGCTGGTTCAGTACTACGCAACGGCAGCCCGATGCGCGGCCAGCGCCGGACCTGGTGCAGCGGCACTTCAACGCCGACGCGCCGAACCAGTTGTGGGTGGCCGACGCCACCTATGTACCGACCCGCGTCGGGTTTCTGTACCTTGCGGTGGTACTGGACGTGTTCAGCCGGCGCGTGGTGGGCTGGGCGATAGCCAACCATCTGCGCACCGCGCTGATGCTGCAGGCCCTGGACATGGCGCTGGGACAACGCCATCCCAACGGGGTGATTCACCACTCGGACCAAGGTTGCCAATACACTTCGCTTGCCTTCGGCCGGCGTTGCAGCGAAGCAGGCGTGCGTCCGTCCATGGGCACAGTGGGCGACTGCTTCGATAACGCCATGTGCGAGGCGTTCTTCGCCACGCTTGAATGTGAGCTGCTCGCGCGCACGCGATTCGATACACATGAACAAGCCCGACAAGCGTTGTTCTCCTTCATTGAAGGCTGGTATAACCCGCACCGCCTGCACAGCGGCATCGGCTATCGCTCGCCGATGATTTACGAACGGATGCATGCCGCGAAAAAACAGACCTCGTCCGCATGCGGGTTGCCCACCGCCGGCCAGCGTCATGGTCGTAACGGGCGACCCGCCGTCCGGCCGTGGACAACCCGCAACGTCACATCAAAGGGAGGACCCTCACCCGGGCACAATTCAACTACGTAACCGTCCACTGAAGCGGGTCACCCCCAGTTCGCCATCTCCCCTGCTACCGCGCACAGCCACACCCAATTCTGAAGCCGGACCGGGTCAGCCGAGCAACACCCACCCGTCCGAGTCACCCGAACTGCCGCCTCACACGGCGAGCGTTCATGCTTAACCCGGGTTTCCGTTCCTATGGGCTCGAACCCCTAATACTGGTATGAACAGCCGGTATGGACGCGCTGCGAATGAGATTAGCGTGGTGCCGTCGACGGCTCATACCCCAATTTGACAACTGCTCGCGTGCTGCCTTGCCGCCCGGTGCGGCGCCGAGACAATGCGTTGCCGGCGGGCAACACCCCGTCGCGGAAGGATGGCGGGCGAACCGCCTGCAGCAAGCGTTGCCCGGCATCGGACATTTTCCAGGCCGGATGCGGCATTGTCAGTCGAGGACCGGGTCAGCTAGTCTTTAACACGGACCCTCCATCGACGGCCAACGTTGCGGGCACGGAACCGCGAGGGTAGCGCAGACCGCATTTCCTTCATTGCATCTCAGGACATTCTGGAGCAAACAAATGAAGAAATCCCTGATCGCTGGCGCGGCGATGCTCTCGCTGACAGGCGCGGCGTACGCACAGAGCAGCGTGACACTGTATGGCTTGATCGACTCGGGCCTGACCTACACGAACAGCCAGATCACCGGGACTGGCACGGGTGGACACAGCAACTGGCAGATGACCAGTGGCTCAGTCCAATATAGCCGCTGGGGGCTGCGTGGCGCGGAAGACCTGGGTGGAGGTCTGAAGGCGATCTTCACACTGGAAAACGGTTTTAATTTGAACAACGGGCAGTTCTCCTCGAGTAACCGCATCTTTAACCGCCTTGCCTTCGTCGGCCTCAAGCACAACGACTACGGCACGCTCACGCTGGGCCGTCAGACCGACGACATGGTCGACTTTGTTGCTCCGCTCGCGTTGACTGGCACGGAATACGGCGGCACACACTTCGCACATCCTTTCGACAGTGACAACCTGAACGACTCGTTCCAGATCAACAACTCGGTGAAGTATGAGAGCCCGGACCTTCAAGGGTTCAAGTTCGGCGGCCTGTATGGCTTCTCGAATCTCGCAGGCGGCTTTTCCAACAATCGGGCATACAGTGTGGGCGCTTCTTACGCGTGGGGGCCACTGAACTTCGGCGCTGGGTATCTGCACCTGAACAGCGCCGCGCGGACCCCGGGGCAGGTCAATGCGAATGGTGCAGTGACTGATACGCTCGGGGCATCGCTCCAGGGACTCCTGTCGCCGACTTCGGTTCCGCTGGGGACGATGGCCTCCCGGCAGCAGACGTGGGGAGGTGGCGTGAACTACACGTTCGGTCCGGCGGTTGCGGGATTCGTCTATACGCAGACCAACCTGACACAGCTGTTCCAGACGGGCTTCAGCACGCACTTCCAGAATTTCGAGGGCAACATCCGCTACGCTCTGACACCGGTGCTAGAACTGTCCGGCGCGTACACGTATTCCCGCGGGGGCGGCAGTGCAGGCAGCGGCAGTCCGCACTGGAACCAGGTAAGCGCGATGGCTGACTACGACCTGTCGAGGCGCACGGATATCTATCTGCAGAGCGCCTACCAGAGCGTGAGCGCCAGTCGCAACTCGCCGCTGGGTGTTGCGTGGATCAACGGCATCAGTGCACCGTCGTCAACGAACAACCAGGTCGAGGTGACCGTCGGCCTTCGTCATCGGTTCTGAAGCACGTAGGACGACTTACGCAAATCGCATCGGAACTGATGGATTTCCGAGCTTCCGTCGCAGGACACATCGCGCATCTCATCTTTTGCACGGTGAGGCGGCGTACGGGTCAATGCCGGCCGGCGCAGCAAGCGGATCAGGGGAGCCATTACACCGGCGACCACTTCCAGGGATTGCTGGCCGAACAGGGCATCATGTGCCGCCTGAGCCGGGTGGGTATCTTCGTTTGCGCAGACTGGCGATTCACCCAGGCGTACTACACGGGGATGGCGACGCACATGTTGCACGCCACGCGTTCGCGGTGAAGACGACGGCCTTGGCTTATTCGGCGAGACAGATATGAAGACGGTTGTACCTCCGGAACCGGCCGTTCAGCACCAGACAATTCGAATGGCAGAGATGGGTCGATCTGGGTCGGTCGTCATCCGACTCAGTGCGGCCACTTTCTCTGGGGCGGCCAGGAGGCCTTTCAGATGATTATCAATTCGGAACCAGAAAGCGGACCTTCGCGCTCTGTCTATGCCCGTGGTGTTGTCCGGGAGTACGGAATGCGGGATGACCGATTCAAGTCAATACTTAATCCGGTTCGCGATAGCGCTCTCCGCAGCAGTGAACGATGTTAAGCGTGCACGTACGACCGAATGGGATGATTCAATTCGCTGGTTGGATCCGGACGTCGTCAGCGCGGCAACCTGCCAGCGGTCGCATTGACGGCAAGCACTGTCTGACCATCACTGGCAAGGTCGCATTGGTAAATGATCGGCGTATAGGTGCCGACGTCGTTCTGGAACTCGGCCTTATCGCCAACGTATGTGATCGCGCCGCCCGGCTGATCGGTCCAGCGAAAGTAACTGAATTTCATCTCGTTGGGTGCCTCAGTCCATCTCACAGCGTGCGTCGCAAGTCGCTCGATCGGATCCTTGCAATAGGTGTCGGCCGCAACGATCGCTTTCTCTGCGAGACATTGGAGGTCGTCCTTGCAGCACGACTGGGCTTGATTCATCGGGTCGTGGCCATCTTTGGCGCCATAGGTCGAAACGCAACACCCGCTGATCAACGATCCGACTATAAGAATCCCGAAGCCGCCCCTTATCTTTCCCGCGCCGGTCTGCTGCTTTACCCCGGGCGCGCCATACTTGACGCACTTCGTCGGCTTGCTGCGAGCCTCGCTCCCGAATTCCTTGCATTTGACCAACGCCATGAATTCCTCCGATCCACATCTCATCGGGCAGTTGCTCCAACAACGGATGAGATTTATCCCGAGAACTCTGAAATGCTCACCCCTTATTTCGTCACAACTCTCTTTGCGAATGGTTTGGCGGCCATGAGCAAATAACACACCTTTCCAGAGTAGAGGTAACGCGCCAAGTCGCAAGAAAATTATTGTTCCAGTGGATAATGGATGGTCCCGGATTCGTCCTGCGTGGTCACCACCCCGCGCAACGGGTGCACGTCGAGCCACCCTCGAGCGTACCTGTCGGCCAATGCGCCGACATGGATGACCGTTGTCATCCAGTAAGTTGCCCTTGAGGGACGAAGGTTCGACCGGCGGCTTAGCCCGAGAATTCGCCAACGATTTCATCTCGCGAGTGCCCGCTGTTCCCTAGACGCGCCGCACGGTCGCAAGGTGGCGACAGCCTGAAACAGGTCGGACAGCGCCATTGACAGAAACGTGCAGGGCGAAGCAACCGTTTGAAAGCGGCATACTCGCGTCACGAAACCAGCGTCAGAATATCAACGTTGAAACTAAAGCTCGCCGTCGCCGAGCCGAAACAGACCCGGTTACATCGCGCCATAAGTCTCGTGAAGGGATAGGGGAGGCTGCAGGAAAGAGGCCGCGCATCGACAGCCCTCCCACCTGAACTCAGCGCAGACTTCTAACCTGGCTCGGCGTGACACTTCCGTCAAATCGATTGCCAAAATGGGTTCTTGTGTAGTTAACAACAGCCGCGACCTGATCGTCATCCATCGCGTCGCCAAACGATGGCATCGCCTTTCGGCCGTGCAGTACGTTAACGATGACGTACGGTGCCGCATCGACTGCCGGGTTGTCAGCGAGCGCCGGATAGTGCCCCGCGCCCTGTGCGCCTTTTCCATCCGGCATATGGCACCCCGCGCAGGTAGCGTTGTAAAGCGCTTCGCCGCTTTTTTCGGTGAAACGGTAGCCCGGCGAAATCGTGAAAGCGCGTGGTGCGTCCTGTGCCACGTCCTGAGCCGACACCGTCGTGGCTCCCATCAGCAACCCCATCAGCATCACGCTGAGGATCAGCGTCGGCCTATCCATTGACAATTCTCCGATGCAACCGGGTGATCGCATCCAGTGACGACAGCACGGCGCCTTCCTGCCATGCCGGGATATGGGACGCGTGCTCTCCGGCAAGGACGATCCGTCCGTCGATCTGACAGAGATTCGCGTAATGCGCCTCTCTCAACGCATCAGTCCATGCGGCGAAACAGCCATTCGTGAACGGTGATCGGCTCCAGCTCATCGCGAAGCCGTTCTGGTATTCGCGTGCGTATTGCGGATGAATCTGGCTGCCCTGGCTCAATGCCACCGCGATCCGTTCGGCAGGGGGCAGCGCACCCAGCTCATAGCTGGCGGGCCCCCACATGTAGGCGCCAAGCAGCACCGCAGGACCAATCGATCCGTAACCTGTTGCCGGATAGCCGATCATCGAGATCGGCAGATCAGTATGCGTGATGCCGCCGTAGATCTGCTCGTCTTCTTCCCAGAATCGCCGGCCGAATTGCAACCCGATTTTCACCGATGTCTCGTAGGGCACCGCATCGATCGCGGCGCGCATGGCCGGGCCGACCGCAATGTCGATCTGACTCAGAATCGAGAGCGGAATGGTGCACACCAGCCAATCCGCGTGCGCGCTCCGTTCGGTCCGGGTGGTCGTATCGGTATAGCGCACTGTGACGCCTTGCTCGTCCTGCAAGATGGCCGTGACTTTGGCGTTGAACACGACAGCGCTTGCGACCTGCGAATAAAGCGCATGGGCAATCCTGTCCATGCCGCCGACGGGCTGGAAAATGGCGCTCTGGAAGTCCTGCTGGTTTCCAGACGAGAGCCATTGCCACAAACGCGACGCAAGCAAGGGGTCGCGCGGGAGCAGATCCGACGGTACCGCCTCGGGCATCAGCCCACCGCCATGCGCGATTGCGAATCCGCGGCGTTCACTGCTTCGCCGGCCCGCCTGATAGCGACCATCCCGATCGAGCGCACCCCATTGGCGCAGGGATTCGAGTAGCAGATGCGCATCGTCGACTGACAACGCATCATCGAGCGCGTCTTTGTGGATTGCTTTGGAAAGCAGCTCGGCGATATAGCCTTGATAGTCGGTCTGCACCGCCCGGAATCGTTGCGGCTTGCCATCGAAAGCCTCCGCCGAATGCAGGTAGGCGTTGTAATTGACCTGGATGAACGGCTCGAGCGGCACCTTCAGACGTTTTGCATAGTCGAGTACGCCCTGGTGGTGATACGGAATGCGCCACGGCCCTGGGTTCAGATAAAGCCCGTCAGCGAAATCGCAGTACTGGGTGGCACCGCCGAGTTCTGTATAACGATCACCGCCCCTGACAGTCCAGGCCCGGCCACCCGCGCGGTTGTTGTACTCGAGCACCTGCACGTGGTAGCCCGCGTTCCTCAACTCAAAGGCCGCGACGAGGCCAGCCATGCCCGCGCCGAGCACGAGAATTCGCGTTCCTTTGGGCGCGCCATCGAGTCTGATCGGTCCGGCGTAGGTCGAGGCAGCGGCGAACCCAAGCGTGCCCATGCCTTGCATCATGGCGGCCGCGCCGAGGTTCTTGCCGATCAGCGTCAGCAGGTGCCGGCGGCTCATCGCGTGTGTGGTCAATCTCGACATAAAGACGTGGTGCCCCGATCGGAGAGAAACGATGACGAACGAAATCAGATGGCATCCCAGATTGCAAAGGCCTGAGTCATCTGGATTTATAGACTTGGCGATTGCGTTTGGGCGTACTGCAACGGGCTAGTACATTTTATGCGCTCACTCGAGCGTCGTGAATCGAACGCCAGAAACACCGGTAAGGCAACTGCGGGTCGCTCTGCTGCCGTTCGCAGGTTGATGGTTTCCTATGTCAGGTCTCAAGATCAGCGAACGCGTGTTGTCGACCCCCAAGGGCCGTTCAATTGATGCCTTCGTGCGGCTGGAGTGATAGCGGAAGCGGACTATCGAAGACACGGGCGTCCCACGACGCTGAGTAGGACACTAAAACGTCGGAACATTCGTGGCTGCGAAACGCAGGTCAATGGGAAATTGTCTTTCGTCCCTTCGCGCCGGCGCACCACCTGGACAAGGGCGCAGTCGAGTCGGCCATCGCACAGCGGCGACCTCTTATAGAGCAGCCCAAGCGGGCGGCGCTGACGCCCACAGCCGAGAACACGTCGGACCGTCAGACGATGGCGAACGCCCCGCGATATCCCGAAGCGGGCCTTGACCCCACCCGTACTCGAGCAGCTCAAGCGCCTCGCGCTTGCTGGTGTCATGCGCGGCGTCGCGCGCTGGGCCGGCAATAGCGTTGAAGTCGACGCGCGCAGCAGCCCGTTGGCCGACGCGCCGTGTGCGATGGCGACGGACCAGGAGTTGCAGACCGTCATCGCCCTCATCGAGCGATGCCCCGAAACCGACCACCGGGCTCGTTTGTCCTGAGCCGTCTCGCCAGGCACGGCAACGCTCCGCTTGTAAGGGGATAGTCAACATCCCTATACTTAACCCGCTTGCCTGGTTTTCTCCCAGCCGGGAAATATACGCAAGCGTGAGTCGCCCACGCCGCACACCAGCGTGCCGATCAAACGCATCGAGCTGGAGCCGGGATGACAGACGAAAGGCGCTCGCCGCGCAAGCCCACCGTCACACTCGTTGTCGCGACCGCCGCGCTGGCGGCGGTGATCTTCATCCTCGATACGGCCACGGTGCTCGACATCGCCGTCGCGACGCTCTATGTGGTCGTCATCCTGATCGCCGCGCGCTTTTGCAAGCCGCGAAGCGTCGTGCTTGTCGGACTCGGCTGCGTGGCGCTCACGATCTTGAGCTGGGTGCTCGCGCCGCCCGCCCGCCCGAGCGCGGAGACCCTCATCAACGAGTGCATCAGCATCGTTACGATCGGCCTCGTGACGGCCCTGGCCTTGCACGCGCAGCAAACGGTATCGACGCTCCGCAATCAGGCGAATCTCCTCGACCTGACGCACGACCCCATCTTCTCGCGCGACATGGACGGCAAAATCCTCTACTGGAATCGCGGCGCCGAGGAGTTGTACGGATTCAAGGGCGCCGAGGCGCTCGGCGCTGTCGCGCACACGCTCCTGCAAACGACGTTCGTCACGCCGCTCGAGCAGATCATGACCAGGCTGCTGCGCGAAGACCGCTGGGAAGGCGAGCTCGTCAATCGAAAGACGGACGGCACGCCCGTCGTCGTAACGAGCCGCTGGTCGCTCCAGCGCGATAATGCAGGAAAACCCGCGCTGATCCTGGAGACCAACATCGACATCAGCGAACGCAAGCGCCTGGAGGACTCGCTGCAGCAGGCACAATCCGATCTCGCGCGACTGAACCGGGTCCTGGTGGTCGGCGAAATGACCGCGTCGATCGCCCATGAAGTCAATCAGCCGATCGCCGCCGTCGTCACGAGTGCGCACGCGGGCCTGCGCTGGCTCGATGCCCAGCCGCCGGCGCTCGAGGAAGTCCGGCATGCGCTCACGCGCATCGAGAAGGACGGTAGCCGGGCCGGTGAGGTGGTGAGCCGCGTGCGCGGGCTCGTCAAGAAGGTACCGCCGCGCATCGAGCGCTGGGATCTCAACGAGGCCGTCGGCGAAGCCGTGGCGCTGACGCGCGCGGAACTGCTGCGCAACGGCGTCGTCTCGCGCAACGCTCTTTCGTCTGACGTTTCCCTCGTCATGGGCGATCGTGTCCAGCTGCAACAGGTGCTGATCAACCTGATCGTCAACGGCATCGAAGCGATGACCGGCGTGCACGACAGGCCGCGCGAGTTGACAATCAGGACAGCCAGGGCCGACCCGGACACCGCCATGGTCGAAGTATGCGACACGGGCACCGGTCTCGATCCCGGGCACGTCGACCGCCTGTTCCAGTCGTTCTACACGACGAAGGCCGAGGGCATGGGCATGGGCCTTGCAATCAGCCGGTCCATCGTCGAGGCACACGGCGGATGGCTCGAAGCCGTGCCGAACGAGCCGCACGGCGCCGTCTTCCGCTTCACGCTGCCGACTAGGGAGAACGCGCAGGCGAGCGCGGAGGTGCTGCGCTCGTAGCGAGCGCGGTCTGATCGCACAGGGTGAACTCGGCCATTTTCAGGGGAGCACACGGCGAGCAGAAAACCCAGGCACGCGTGGCAGAGCAACGTCGTTACCAGGGCGCCGTGACGAGCCTCGCGAACGCCTCACGTCACGCGCCCGGCACGGGACGCAAGCGACGACGGCAACGGCTTTCGATCATGGCGTGCCGAGCACACGCGTCAGATGGCGCTCGAGCGCGGCGACGTCGAGCGGCTTTTCGAGCAGGGCCAAGGCGCCCGCCGCGGCCACCCGCGTGCGCAGTGCATCGGTTGGAAAGGCTGTCATGAGGAGCGTCGGCGGCGCAGCGCCGAGCGCGAGCAGGTGCTCAAACATCTCGATGCCCGACATGCCGGGCATGCGCACATCGGAAATCAGGCATCCCGTCGCGTCGGTGCCCGCAGGCGGCCTCGACTGCAGGTATGCCTCGGCCGAATCGAAGGTACGGGTCGGCCACCCCAGCGAGTGCACCAGGCTTTCGGTGGCCACGCGGGCAGACTGGTCGTCGTCGACAATCGAAACAAGCTGGAGAGGATCCATAGGGATCGCCTGGTGTGGGGCGTTCTCGACAGCGAAGAGCGCCAGCGTCCGAGATGAACGCTTCGCTGGGAAGCGTAGTGCCAAAACAGCCGGATTCCCATGATACAAAGGTATGGACCGGAGCAACGGCAACCGCCCCCGGAGTCACCGGGACAAGTGCCAGTTTCTACGCCGCTGCTGACCTGATGATTTGCCGCCCAGGTGCGGGCAGCGCGCAATCCGCCTGCGTCTTCGCCAGAATCATGTCTGGCGTAGGTCGCCCGAAACTATGCAGATTGCCGATTCCGCGTCGTCCGCTATCGTTCATCTACGGCCGTTGGCTTACCTACGCCGACTTCATTTCAAGCGATCTCCAGTGCCTGCAATATCGGTAGATGAATCCGGGCAAAGCGGTTCGCTTTCGCTGTCAGATCGGCCAGAGAAACCGCTGCGCCCGATGGCAGCTCTGTGGTTGCTCGCGTAGGCTGGGGAGTCGCGCGCAGCACGGACTCAGCGAACTCAGCCCATTGCGTCGGCTGCTGCATTTGATGCATCCGTGCCAGCAAGAAGAGTTGCGCTACACGCGGCACCAGGACCCCAGAACCCGAAACCGGACTCACCAGAAACTGAACTTCGTCATGATGGCGCGCCTGTTCGCAGATCGCCGCGTTCAGCTTCTTCGCCAACGGCTGGGCGGCACTGATTTGCACATCATTTTGGGCATTCAGCAACACGCCCATAGCAACCAGTAGCGTCACGGCCTTAACGATCTGCGTCAGTGTGATGCCCCGTCCGCGAACGCTGTTTTCGATATCGGACAGGGTCATCGGACGGTAGCTGTACAGCGCGTCGAGAATAGGGCCGTATTGCGATTCCGGTAACAGCGTCTCCCCCAGCGCACCGCGCACTTTCAGCACCACGGCATCTCTCGGCAGCGCCAGGATGACCCGATGGGCGCGCAGTTTCGCGTCCCGCTCGTCGTCACTGAGCGTCCGTGGGGCCTTGATCCAGTAATCGCGCCGCAACGACCGGTTCACGCAGAAATCGCGCACCGTTTCTCGCAAACTCGTATCCGCAATGTCCGCTAACAAAGCGCGCTGCGCCGGGGTGAGGTTGATCTCATCGACGTGATCGCGATAGTCCGCAGATCCCCCATAAGTCAAACCCGCCGCAACAAGCGACGAGGCGACCTGCGAGAAAGGCATGGGGTGCCAGTCACGGTTGAAATACTCATGCGCGAGATAATTAGGATTCTCCCCGGACAACGCGTCGACGCGCTCGGCAAGCAGTGGGTTAACCAGTGCATAGCCCGGCTGCGTCGCAAATACGGCCCGCGCAAAATCGACGGCGGCTTTAATGCGCACTTGCGTGCGCTCTTCGGCGCCCGTGTCGTCGTGCGGCTCGGATACTGAACCGATTTGAAAATGCCGCTGCATCAATTCGCGCACGGGCAGCATCGCGGCCCATCCGGGCTGGGTGTTGTAGCTCAGATACAGCACGCCACCGGCCTTGAGCTTGCGGCGTATGAATTCAACAATCAGCGCACGATTTTCGTCGGAAATCCAGCTCCAGATGCCGTGCATGCCGATGAAGTCGAAATCCGGTAAATTGTCGCGCCGGCAGAACTCGGAAAAAGGCTCGCCGAACAATTGCGCCTGCGATTCGGCACTGTCCGCAAGTCGTCGGGCGAAGTTCGCGTGAGGCGAGTGGAAGTCGGTGCCGTACCATCGCGTAGGGGACCCGGCAGCGTGGATATTTACGCTCACGCCGTGGCCAAAACCGAGCTCGCAAGCGGTATGTACAGTTGGCAAGGCAAGTTCAGCTTGCAGCAAGGGAAGTTTCAGCCGTAACGGATTCAGCTCGTCGCAATAGCCGAATGTGTATGCAATCTCATCAACGTAATTTCTGTCCGACTCACTCACGTTTTAGCTCTCGTTCTTTGCGCGGATACCCGCATTGGCTCCGCAGATTGCCGAGCACGATACCGGTGGGTGACATGTAATGCAAAGCATCCTTGATGCGGGCTTGAGCCTCGAATCTGACGCGACCTTCAGCGTGCTGAGCCGGGAGCGCAATCGCGCCGAAACGAGGAATGCCTCGCCAGTACGCTGGAAAAGCGTCGCCGAACGGGTGAACGGACGCGAGGTCGGCATACCGTGCCAGGCTGCCGGAGAATTCACACAATGACCGCAAATTATTGTTTCGCGCATTCACTCCCGCGCGAACACGACCGGCGTTCGCAAAAAATAAGCGAGTTGCCTGTCAGATCAACCGCTTTCAAGCGACTAACCCCGATTCCTTGAGCTTGGCGGTAGCCACAAGGGAGGGCGGAAGCCCTCGTGTGTGCCTGTCAGGCGTGAAACTGGACAATCGGAACGCGTCGCGCGACGCAAGGACTATTAGGCATGAATATCGATTTTGGGTGCACGATGTGTGGCAAGTGTTGTCACGATCTGCGTTTGCCGTTGACCGTGACGGAGGCGGTTGCGTGGCTGGAGCGTGGCAACGACGTGCAGATTCTCTGCGACGCGTCGCCGTGGCTCGAAGAGCCACCTGAGGACAACCTCCAGGCGGCGCATCGACGTCGTCGTTCGTTTGCCGCGATGAGTGGGTCGTTGCCCACGAGGGTCGTGGTCATTCTGGTGGGTGCGTATGCGGGCCCATGCCCGAATCTCCAACCCGACATGCGCTGCGGTATCTATGAGCAAAGGCCTCTGGTGTGCCGAATCTATCCGGCGGAAATCAGTCCATTCGTCGAACTGACGCCGATGCACAAGGGCTGTCCGCCTGACGCCTGGACGCCTGGATTGCCGCCGCTGCTGCGAGCTGGCAAGCTGGTCGACGCGGGCATCCTGTCGCTGATCCAGCAGTCGCGCGATACCGACGCGAACGATGTCCCCATCAAGCAGCAGGTGTGTGCGTTGCTGGATATCGATCGCACTGCGATGTGGAATGAAGGCTTTGTCGCCTATTCGCCTGATCGCGTCGATCTTCTCGCAGCGCTACGTCAGGCTAGCGGCGAACCCGCTGTGCCCACGCTGTCATCAATGTGGCGTTTCATATCCAACCGCCGAACGATGGTCGATACACTTGTGTCGGCTGGGGCGCTCGGTTCTCTCGTCTATGCGAACAGTACTGCGGACTTCGAATACCTGGGGTTTTTCGCGGCATCTGAGTAAGGCCGCCTCCGGCAATTTATACGCATCGAGCAATTGCGCCCGCGATTTGCCGGGTGAGGCTCGGGTTGACGCAGATGCCATACCATCTCGTCGCCGATTCGGCCGCGTATCCGCCACCACTATGCGCAACGGTCGACGACTTTGCGTCCGACTTTCTCAATTCGCATTAGTCAGGGAATTGATCAGCAGAAGCGCCTTGCGATATTTACGGTGTGTGTATGTGAAGGCGTACAGCGCCAATATGAAACCAACTCGACCATCGCGCCAATTTCCACGACGGATATACCACTTTCCGAATGCCCCGACTGGACTAATCCACTGCTTAAGCCAAAGTACGCCAATCCACCTCCCTTTATCGAGTAAATCGGCTGCGGCCAGGTCGGTGTATAGATCAATTTTACGCATCAGCTCGGCGTTGGTCTCAAAGGTATGGTGGACCAACGGGGATTCGATGCGCCCAGCACTTTCATAGCCGATAGGAGTTTCGTGAACACTGTGTTCAGAAAAATCAATTTTATCTCGCTTACATATGCGAATGGGGTAATCAGGGCAACTAGCAGGCATGAGAGCGTGGACAACCCTGCCCCTTACCACCCAATCGCGGCGAACAGAATAGGCATCGTGCGAAAACCCCGACACTTTTAGCGCCAGTACCTCATCAATCAGTGCGTCGCTGGCGATCTCATCGCTATCGAGAAACATCACAGTCTGATGTAAACATAAGCTGTGGGCAAAAAGTCGCTGGGCGCGAAAATTGTCAAAGGTGCGGTGCGCTATTCGAGCACCGTATTTGGTAGCAATCGCGAATGTTGCGTCGTCGCTGCCGCTATCTACAATTAGCAGATCATCCGCCACGCGCTTCGCGGCCGCGAGGACCTTGTCTAAGTGCCGTTCGCTATTGCAAGTGAGAATATATATCGAGAGAGGTGTCAACCTTTTACCAACCTAACGTCATTTACAAAAAGTCGCATCATTTCATAGCACCGCGAGATTCGTCGGTCGTGTTACCGTTCTAGCCGGATTTCCCAATTCCCCGTGCGACCACGGCCTGCCGATGAAATTGTCGGCATCTGCCGCGAAATCTTGCGCGGCAGGACGATCAAGAGTCAAAACAGGACCATGTCGGAGCGCGTCACACTCATATTCTTCGCGACGCTGGCCGGTGCGTTTGACAGAATCCATACCGCGGACAGTTCGGCGAACGGGTCCGGGGCCGAGAGTGTGTCGACCGGCACCGCCGCTTTGAAGCCGCGCAATGATGCGGCGGTTGCGGTGTAAAGGACCGCGCCTTGCGCGACGGTTCCGGTGACGATTACGGTACGGATGTGTTTCGCCTCGAGTGCAGCTTCCAGATTGGTGCCAAGAAACTTGTCGACGCCCGAGTGCACTACCGTCTCCCCACCCTTGGGCGCAAGCATTGGAGGCACCGACTTGACCGACCCCGTCGGGGTCGTGCTATAGACGACCATCATCTTGTGCCGGCGCGCAGCGTCGAGCAATGCGGCGACCTTCGGTAACGAGGCGAAACAAGTCGGTCGCTGCGTCGTCGTGCAATTGCCAGTGTCGAAATCGAGCACGAGCAGCGCGGTATGGGCGGGATCGACAGTTACCGAGGTCAGATGCGGCGACGCCGGTAGATGCACCGAATTCCAGGACGTAACAATGTCATCCGCCTGCGCCAGGCCGCCGAACAGCGGGACAAGCGCGACCGCATAGCGCAGGATACGAGAGCAACGCATGGCACCTCCTTCTATACGAGCCAAAACGATGGTGGCTCTGTTTAAGTTGAAACGAAGCAACGACGATGTTGGATGCTACGACGAACCCGATGTAGCTTGGCCACCCGGCAACCGACGACCTCTTCGAGCGAACAGCCGCTTTGAGCATCAAATAACGGCAATGAACGCCTTAAGCCCCAATGACAGCATGGTGCCCTGATGGTTTCGAACTTAGGCTTAGGCAGCCGCGATGCTGGGCCGCGCTCCCACGCGGGCGCGCCAGTCCTTCAGATTTGTAAGGGTGTCGGGCACTTCGATCTTGAGGAAATCTGCGAGGCTTAATCCGGCGAACGCGGTGATGTCGACCATAGAGAAACTATCCCCTGCAAGATACGGTTGCCCGCTCAAGACGTGGTTCAGATAGTGCAGGCCGGCAATCCCGCGCTTGAGGCTTCGCTCGCCCCATTCGCGGTTCTGGTAGAGCTCGATCTTTTCACCCAATCCTGGCGTGGCGTGATGAAAGTAGGTCCCTAGAGCATCCATCAATTCGACTTCGGCCCGACGCTGCATCATGTGAATGATTGCGCGTTCCTTACCGGTACGGCCAGTGAGTGTCGGCTCGCCGTCCAGGTGGTCGAGGTACTCGGTGATCGCCGTGCATTCGGAGATCGTCGTGCCATCATCGAGCTCAAGCACCGGTACCGCGCCTGACGGATTTTTGGCAAGAAACTCCGGAGTTCTATGTGCGCCGCCAGGCAGATCGACCTGAACGAACTCGACGCGGTTGGTAAGACCTTTTTCGGCAATCGCGATACGAACGCGGGCGGGATTGGGAAAACCTTTGAAATCGTAAACCTTCACTTCTAATACTCCGGAACTTGAAATTGGTAAGTAAGGTCGATGCAAGTAAGGTCGATGCAAGTAAGGTCGATGCAAGTAAGGTCGATGCAAGGATGAGTGCACTTTTAGCGCCCGCTTTGAGTCTACCTATTTCTTCCCATGCATGCGTGCCGCAGAAGTCGGCCTCAGAGAAGGCGGCCAATGGAACGGCTACTCGCTGCTGGACATGAGGTGATTGAACGCGGCGCTTCGATCAGCCTATTGCCGGTTGTGACAGATCTTCGAGCGTTTGGCTGTGGGACCGAATAGGAAAGTCCGGCTTGTCGCAACTCACCGATAACTATCGAATCCATTTCACCGTTCAGCGAGGTGTGACGAAACGCCGCCGGCGAGTTGCCCCCATTTCCTTGATCTGGCGTTTTCATCTAACCTGCTTTTTCACTCCGAGTAGAGCAGCCGCTCTGTCGCGTCAGTTACCGAGGCGCTTGTCGAGCCTTCCTGAAGAAATGTTTCTTTCGGTTCTCGTACTTGCTGATCTGATCACAATA
Organism: Paraburkholderia sp. RL17-337-BIB-A; assembly: GCF_046025895.1. Classification (NCBI taxonomy): domain Bacteria; kingdom Pseudomonadati; phylum Pseudomonadota; class Betaproteobacteria; order Burkholderiales; family Burkholderiaceae; genus Paraburkholderia; species Paraburkholderia sp. RL17-337-BIB-A. The sequence continues at coordinate 556,683 of NZ_JARESY010000002.1, forward strand.
GCTCGCCTGCTCTTCGGGCGCGGATGAACCCAGCAGCGATAGATACGCCGATGCCGCGGCTCCCGAACAGTCCGCCACGACGAAGAGCTTTCGACTGCCTATCACCGACGTAATTATCGCAAGCGAAATAGCGACATTGATTAGCGCGAGTGCCCGACAAACATGTGCTGCGGATGCTCCGACCGCACACGGCCTATGGGATAGAGGCCGATGCTGTCGCACAGCATGATTCGACGCGCGGCGGGGAGGGGGAGATCCGGCCGCGCAGCGATTACACCATCACCTTCTTCTCATAGTTAATCGAAACCGAGCAAATAAACAGGCCGATACCTGCTCCCGTGAATACCATCAGCGCGATAAAATAAGAACCGGTCAGTTGAACAATCAACCCGATCGCCAACGGCACCACGACGCCACCGACCTGGCCGCCCAGATTCATCACCGAACCGAGCAAACCGCTCCTGCGACGCGTCGTCAGCATCGCCGGCATACTCCAGTACAGCCCGGTCCAGCGCTGGAAGAACAGCGTGATCGACAGGAGAACTACCGTCACTACTGGCCCTGTCGTGAACGCAACAGAAAATATTGCAACCGTGGTAACCGCTGATGCAACGCCTAAAAGTGTGCGCATGACTTTATTCGGCGCCATGCCGGACGACATCAACTTGTCGGCAGACCATCCGCCGAACAGATCGCCAGCGAATCCGGTCATAAAGATAACGAACGATGCACCACCCATCTGGCGAATATCAAAACCGTGTACCTTGCTCAGATAGTTCGGCATCCAGGTCAGGAGGCCGAAGAAGACGACGTTCGAGAACATGTAGCCCAAAAACATCAACCATGGCGTACGGTGCTTGAGCAGATTGATAGCCTGGGCAGGCGGCAGGTTCGCTTCGTCGTCGATATCCGACTGGTTGGCAAGCTCGATGTATTCCGCTTCGGCTTGACTCACCCCGCCGTGGTCCCGCGGGCTGTTTCGAATAAAACGCCACGCGAACAGACCAGCCAGAATGGTAACGACACCCGTCACGACAAACGCCAACCGCCACGATCCCGTCCAGCCAATCAACGTAGCGATAATAAGCGAGCCGATTGCCGCGCCAAGCGGCGCGCCACCGTCGAGCAACGCCGCGCCCCGGCCGCGTTCATTGGGCGTCAACCATATGCCGTTGAGCTTGCCGCTCGAAGGGTTCAGCGGCGCCTCGGCCAGCCCCAGGCCAAGACGCGTCAGGATCAACCCGGCGGTGTTCGTGCAAGCTGCGACGAGCGTCTGACATACACCCCATATAACGGTTGCCGTCGCAATGACCACACGCGGCTTATAACGGTCCGCGAGCATGCCGCCTGGGATCTGCATCAGCGCATATGACCAAAAAAACATGCTCATGATGAGTCCCTGCAGTGCAGGAGACAGATGGAACTCCGTCGCGATCAGGGGCATGGCAACTGAGATCGAGGCGCGATCCAGATAATTCAGCGAGACTAGACTTAATATAACGAAAAATATTTTCCAACGAACTGCCGTTTGAGCTTCGACCACAGCGATGTGATTAGTAGTTGCCATCTTATTCTGACCTGAATTGATTCAGCGATGAACTTGCCCTAATCGGAACAGCGGCTGGTACCGTACGCCCGTATGCACTGCATGTGTGGCGCTCAAAGCGCAGCGCCGCACGGCTTGCACGACGGAGCGGGACAGCACTCGACGCACGCCCCGTCGTCCTCGACAGCAGCCGAAAGGCAGCCGCCAACGCCCTGCAACTACAATTGCACGCCGCGTGTCAGTGCGCCGTCCACTACCACGTTTGCGCCGCTCATGAAGCTCGCCGCCGGGCTCGCCACAAACGCGACGGCATTGGCGATCTCCTGCGGCCGCGCCATGCGCCCCGTCGGATTGAGCGCGAGTGCTTCAGCGAACAGCTTGGGATCGTTGCGTTCGATGCTGTCCCAGACGCCGCCGGCAAAATAGACGTTCCCCGGCGACACCGTATTCGCGCGAATTCCCTTGGGCGCAAGCTGATACGCAAGGCCCTGCACGTAGTGAATCAGCGCTGCCTTGAACGTACCGTACGGGCCAGCCGCAAAATCGATCTCACGTCCGGACACGCTGGAAATCGCGATAATCGACGCAGCACTACTTTTCTCGAGATACGGCATCGCCGCATCCACCAGATTGACGGTGCCCATCAAATCGGTCTCGAATTCCTTGCGCCACGACTCCTGGTCGTTACCGATCGAGAGTGCACTCACATTGGCAATCACGATGTCGAGGCCGCCCAACTCAGCGGCGACTTCGGCAGTCCAGCGCTGCAGCGCCGGTCCATCGGAAACATCCACCGCGCCCCCGATCGCGCGCGTACGACCCTGCGTCGATGCAGCGATTTCGTTGGCCGTCTGCGCAACTGCCGCGCCGTCCCGTGCGCATATGGCAACGTCGGCGCCCTCGGCCGCCAGGGTGCGGGCGATCGCGAGGCCGATACCCTTGGTGCCCCCGGTGACGATCGCTTTCAAACCGCTCAATTTCAGGTCCATGCGAGTCTCCTTAAATGGCCGGTGCGAGGTACTGCTTGCTGATCGCCGCGCCGACCGAATACTTCGGATCGACGAAGTTTCCAAGGCGGACCTTGCCGCACTGGCTGAGCATCATGTAGGCATCCCACCGCTCATAGCCATATTCCTGTTCAAGCCAGAGCACCAGTTGGGTATAGGCGATACGGGTGGCGTCCTCGAGCGGACGTGCGCTACCGATCGCCATCAGCAACGCCTCGGTTTCGAGGCGTGGCCAGTCGATGTGCCAGCCCTTGATCAGGTCGACGTGAATGGTCGTGGTGCTCGCATATTCGACTGCCGTGCCGCACACTTCGCCGTCGCCCTGGCAAGCGTGCGCATCGCCGATGAACAGTCGCGCGCCGGGCGAGCGCACGGGCAGATAAGTGATGCTGCCGGGCCCCATGTCAGGCACATCCATGTTGCCGCCGTGGTTGTCCGGCGTGAGCGAATTGATCGAATCGATTTCCGGTGAAACGCTGAGCGTCCCGATGTGAGGCCGGTACGGTAGCGTCACGCGCTTGCTCCAGTACACACCGTTTTCGTCGACGTCGATCTTGCGGGTGATTTCCGGTAGCGGTTCGTTCAGCGTCGCCGTGTAATCCGTGCCCGTCAGCGCACCGAAGCGCGGAATCAGGCAACACGTACCCCGCGGATTGTCACCACGCGGCAACATCGACTCGATGTACACGGCCACCACATCGCCCTTCTCGGCACCGTCGATCATGATGGGGCCGTTTTGCGGGTTGAGAAACGGAACCTGCAAATTCTTGCTCGGCAAATCCTGTTCAGTTCGAATCTTGCCGTCGAATGCGTCGCGCGTTTCGACGATTACACGGTCGCCCGGCGCAATGTGCAACACCGGATCGGAGTACGGCCCCATGGTGTAGTGAAATTTGCCCTGACGCGCCTCTGTCAGTTCGTGAGTATCGCGAACCTCGCCACGCGCGACGCCGCGGGTGTACATGATTGAATTCTCGAGCCACTTCATGACGTTTCCTCTAAGAGTGTATGAGTATGTAGCAGAGCTTATGCAGGTGCCTGCGACAGAAGACACCGTACCCGGTGCCGTTTATCGCGCGGCCTGATCCTTCGGCTCGATGAGCAGCCCCGGCTTCGTCGAGCGGGGGTCGCGCAGGCCCCAGCGCCCGAGTTCCACCGCCGTGAAGAAATCCAGCAGTGCCCGGTTGAACACTTCCGTATCTTCAAGATTGTTGGTATGGCCCGCGCGCGGTACCACCAGCAAGCCCGCACTCGGGATGGCGCGCTTCATCAGGAGCGACGGCTCCAGGCACGCCTCATCCTCATCGCCGCATACGATAAGCGCGGGCACAGTGATGCGCTGCATTTCTTCAACGAGCTCCCACAGTGCCGGCCGCTCCTTCATTACGCCGCGCAACGTGTTGATCGCACCGAGCGCGGAGTGATCTTCCATCTGGCGGGCGAATTCAGCCCAACCGCGTGGATCCTTATTCTGATACGGCACCCTGTTCGGGCTGATCGTGTAGCGCCTGGCCGCCTGGGCCATCTCCTGTTCGAACAGCGCCGCGGATGTTTCGATCTCATCGTGGAACTGCTGCTTCATGCCAGGCTTGGCACCGTACCCGCATCCCGCAATCACGAGCGCGCGTACGCGCTCCGGATATGCAATGCCAACGTGCAGGGTGGCAAAGCCACCCATCGACAACCCCACGACGTGGGCGCGATCAATCTTGAGATGGTCGAGTACGGCGATCACGTCATCGCGTGCGCGTGCCTGTGAATAACGCGATACATCTTCCGGCACCCTCGATGGAGGATACCCGCGCGCCGAAAACGTAATGCAGCGAAAGTAACGCGAAAAGAACCGCATTTGGGGTTCCCAACTGCGCCAGTCGCCGGCAAATTCGTGCACGAAAATCAAAGCATGACCACTGCCGGCTTCTTCGTAATAGAGTTCAACGCCGTCGTTCGTTGTTGCGTAGGGCATTTCGTATTTCCTTTGCGTGAAGCACAACCAGACTGATTCCGCTCGAGGCGGCTGAGACAGTTCGTATCGATGTTCACCGCACCAAAAGCGTGCACCTCACGGGCTGTCTCTTACTCACTGTTTGTGAGCCGTTCCAATATATATAGGAATCTCAAGAAGCGCTGGTGATCCTGGGTCCTCCTCGGCGCTGTCACTTCGAACGCCACGTCAACCCGACAAAGATCAAGGCAACGCCCGAGCCGAGAAGAAACAGAAAGGCGGGCGTAAATGAGCCGTGCGCAAAATCGACTAACAACCCGATCACCGCCGGCGCGACCGCTGCGGCGACTTGTCCGCCAAAATTGATGATGCCCGAGCCGGTGCCAACCATTTCATCCGGCAAGTGTGTGAGCGGTATCGCCCAGACGGTACCGTAGACAATGGTGGAACCAACCATACTGAGTGTCCAGAAAGTAAGGACCATGGTTAGCGATGCGCTCATGGTCATCAAACCCAGGAACACGACGATCCAGACGCCGCCGATCGCGAGGAACAACCGCTCCCGACCGTAACCAAACTTATCTAGCATCCAGCCTACGATGTTCAGGGAAACGAATGCGACGATATACGGCACAGTTGAGGCGAAGCCGGCATGGACCACGTCGATATGGCGCGTCTTCACAAGAAACGTGGGCATCCACGAGATCAGACCGATCAGCACGGTGTTGCTAAAAAAGTAGATCAGTGTCGTTTTTCGCATTAAGGCCATGCGTAACAACGGGCGGAACTTGGGTTCACGCTGAGCGCCGCTGTTTCGATCCCGAGGCCGCACTTTCCCGATTGCGAACCAAAGCACAAGTGCCATCGCAATCCCGATAAATCCAAGGACATGGTAGGCAACTCGCCATCCGTAGTTGTGTATGAGCGCCGCTATCGAGCCGGTGCCCAATGCGCCTCCGATGAATATTGCGCCCGTCACGACGGCCTTTGCCCGAGCTCGCTCCTTCTTTGGAAATACCTCGGAAATCGCGACCGAGCTTGCTGGATTGAATGCGCCTTCTCCAATTCCAAACAGAAAGCGGACCACGAGAAGCACACCAAGGGATCCGGCCAAGCCCGTCATACCTGTGAAAACTGACCATGCAGCGACACAGCCAACGAGCACGCCTCGCGATCCGAAACGGTCGGAAAGCCACCCTCCGCCCAGTTGCATCAACGCGTAGCTGACGTAAAACGCGCTCAGCACATAGCCCGCCGACTGCGCATCCAGTCTGAACTCCTGTGTGATCGGAATGATCGCGATAGTCATCGCGATACGGTCGGCGTTTGCCAACATCCACGAAAACAGCAGACTGACGAGAACCAGGAGCTTGCGCTCCCGTGAATACGCGGTCGTCATCGTTTTGTGAACGCGCCCAAACTCGCTCGGCGCGGCAACCGATGCTGATGAGGACGTGGGAATGCTCTTTATTTCAGTATCGAAAGGACGTGCCATGGGACACCAAGCTTAGAGTTAATGTGGCACTAGCGATTAAATTAGATCGAGCGCGAGATTTTTGAAGGTGTCAATCGAACGATGAAACTGCTCTTCTTCTATATATTTAGTCGGCATGTGAGCGCATGAGATATGGCCGGAGCCATAAATCAGGCGGGCGCAAGCCTGGAATACTCCGAGGCCTCGTTGCGCCGCCCGGAGGCGGATACACAACACCCCAAAATCCATTGGAGGCCTTCACAAGGTAATGCTCATCATCAAGCTCGGGAGGAGGCGCCTCCATCTTGATCGTCAGCTCGACGCCATGCGCGGTTGCCGAATCGCGAATTTCCTTCATTACAATTTACGCATAGAAAGTTCCGAATAAAGATGGCACCGGTGTGAATATGGTTTTGCAAAAAATTCGCGTCAAGACGAAATATTGGATTCGACTGTTCGAATTTTTGCGTGCATCCGGTCAACCAAAAAATTGGCTGGGGTGCACCGTCGCTTCGCATGCCATGGACCGAGCGGTGACAGAATGCCTGCACGCGCAAATGACATGTGCGAAATGCGGCGAGACTTTGGGGCGCCGAATCAGCAGCCAGGAACCTGCGCGATGACAGTGACTGCGGGCGACGCTGGCACTGCGCCTAACCGCGTCCGCTTCCGCCATGGGCGGCTCCGCTCATGTGTCCTATCTCGGCGCATCCCATTGCGCCGAAGCCCGGACGCCCGCTATCGAACTGTGCGCGACCGAAGCCTTCAGGGCCGATTCCCCCGAACCGGCTCAATCCGACGCCCGGAACCGTATGCGATCCGACGAATTGTCGCGGCGACATCGCAGGCAGATACGTGTGCGCCGCGCCGTACATGCCGCGCATGTCGTAAGCGCCATGCTGAGGATTGAAACCTTCGTTGCCGTGAAAGAAGTGATTGGCGTCGATGAGGCTGCGGTTGTGCCATACATACTGGCTCAGCGAACGCGTGCTCTCGACCCTGAGCCGCCATTGGGGACCCACATGAGGTCAATGGCCGCTTCCGAGGTCCAACGGCCATCCGTGGTACTACGGCGGCCGGCACGTTGTCGGCCTAAGCTGACGCTGGGCCGGTCCGGGTTCCACGTCGGCAATGCCGCGGCGGATTGCTGACGGTGGTGTCAGTGAGTAGTGGGACGGCAGTTTCCTGCATCAGCGAACTCACGCTCCCGACCCGCTGCAGCCCTCCAATCTCGCGCAACCTTAACGGTTCCTTTCAAGGTACTCCGGCCGTTCGCCGCCAGGGGCTCATCGCCGTTTCCAAGGCGCCGTGTTCATTCCGGTACGCTTGATTCGTCTAATGATGGGCGAAAACCGCCACTTTTGAGGCGACGCCATGTATCTCAGCCGCCACTGTGTACTATCTGACCAGAACACATCGGACGATTGCTACGGATGTAGCATCATCCGCTGTGTAATTGCAGCTTGCCTCGAAAGCGGTCCTCGGAGACGATGAGATGCGCGTACTGATCGTCGATGACCACGAGCTGTTCAGAGCCGGATTAGCGCTTCTACTGAGACAGCTCTTTCCGAGCATTGAGTTGCTGCACGCGAGTACGTTGTCGCAGGGCATGCATCATGCGCTCGGCGAGTTCCTGAACATCGTTTTTCTCGATCTCGATCTTCCCGACGGTCACGGTTGCGACGCGCTTGCCGAATTGAAGGAGTTGCGACCGTCGTTACCGGTGATTGTGATATCGGCCGATGAGAGCGTGGAAACCATCAGTCGGTGCATCGAACTTCGCGCCATTGGATACGTACCCAAGTCGTCACCTCCTGAAGCACTTCATGCGGCGATAAGCGCAGTGTTTGCCGGGGGCGTGTTTCTGCCCGCCGCCAGCATCGCGAGGCTCAGGCGTGACATGGGCACGGACGAGGCTCCGGTAAGTGGGCCTAAGAACGCACAGCCGAGCGGTAATTCGGAAATGAGCAGCGCATCCGAGCTGGGACTCACGCCGAGAGAGTTCGAAACGTTGGCGTGGCTAGTGCGCGGGCTTCCATCCAAGGCGATTGCGCTGAGAATGGGGCTCGAAGACATTACGGTACGAAAATACGTCAGCCATCTGCTCGCGCATTTCAATCTGCGACGCCGTACGGAACTCATCGTCATGCTGGCGGATAAAGGGATCAAACTCGGCGTCCCGCCAGTCACGGATCCCGCACATGATCGAAGCCCGTCAGCCGTTGGGCAGCAACGAACCGACTGACTTCAGCGAGCGTGCTTTCCGGCGCGGAAGACTTCCGCAACAGCACGAACGGCTCGGCGAAATCGCGAAGTGCGTGCGGAGACACCAGTTCGCCAGTGATGAATGCGACGGGAAGCACGCCCGCCCAGGCGAAATGCTGCCTGATCCGTTCGGCGACCTCAATGCCAGTCGGCCCGTCGCGCAGCCGGATATCGGTGACAATGATGTCGGGTGCGCGGCCATCGTCGGCGAGAATCGCTTCGAATCCCTCCATTGACTCGGCAGTATCCACCAGTGCGCCAGCACTGAGGAACAGTCGGCGCAGGCCCTCGAGAACAGTCGGTTCGTCGTCGCAAAGCAGGATGTATTTGCCCTTAAGGATGGATGTGCACTTGCCGTCCGTTCGATCGTCCGTCTCGACGACAGGTATCATTTTCGATATCGGAGCGTACAGGGAAAAACGTGACCCGCGCCCTTCGACCGACCAGAAACGCATGCTGTGCTTCGGCAGAATTCCAACAACCCGATTGACGATAGACAACCCAAGTCCAAGGCCTTTCGACCGGTCGCGGCCAGGATTGTTAATCTGATAGTACTCGGCGAATATCGCATCTCGATGCGCGGGCGAGATGCCGACACCTGTGTCCCACACGTCGATGCGAAGCCGTTCCCCAATCAGCACCCAGCCGATTACGACTCCCCCCGCGGAGGTGTTCTTGATCGCATTCGATACAAGATTGGACAATGCCCGCTTGAACAGGGAGCGGTCGCTTTCAATGGGTGGAGGGTGGCGCCGACGCTCGCTGATTCTCAACTCGATGCCCCGCGATCTCGCCGGCTCGAGGTATTGCTCGAAGACCTCCATAAGCACGGTCTGCGTATCGACTGGCGCCAGGTGCGGGACGTATGAGCCCAGTTCGCTATAGTCCTGAATGTCCTTGAACATGTCGAGGATGTCGCGTGCCGTTTCCTCGATGACGTCGAGATCATGGCTTGCGGCGTGTTCATCTTCGAGTTTTATCCGTGCGCTGCGGATAAAGAGGTTAATTGCGGCGAGAGGCTGCTGGATATCGTGGTAGGCCGATGAAAAGAACCGCTCCTTCTCTCTGACGACTTCTCTCATGCGTTCATTTTGTTGCTTGATCACGCGGGAAGCGGCGTCGACTCGTGCCTTGGCTGCGCGCAACGTCCGCCGGAACACAAATTCGCGCCGGGCAGCGAGTTCAAACTGAATGCAGACGACAATGCCGGCGAGATACATGAGAGACACCGTATTTCCGCGGGAAATCCAGGACACCGAGTGAAACCTCGGCGTGGAAACATTACTCCGCAGCCAGAGGTAAATGGCAAGACGGAAGGTTACAACGCATAGGCCGAATAACCATGCTGCCGTGATTGCGCGGAGTCGGAACGATGTGAATATCAGGAAAGTGATAAGAAAATATTCGGGGAAAGTTTCCTCGAAGACCCATCTCGCCGGGTAAACGTTCATCAACTCCAATTGGGCGAACCAGCAACTCAGTATCACTACACAAAGTAATATGACGGACCGGCGCTCGTCAAAGGCGCGTGGTCCCCACATCAACCATGACGCCAGGACCATACCCACGGCACCTGCGAGTCGCACATAGCCAACGTGGAGGAGGATGCTGGGATCAAGCGTGTTCAGCAGCCACCAGTCACGCCAAACAAACACGATCCATATCAGTATGAGGCTGGCGCCAGCCAACCTGCGTTGGCCCGCGTAGCGGCGTGCATAGTCCCTACGGAACGCACGCTCCATCGCCGCCGACCTGAACTTGCGTACTACGAAGCCTGGCGATCTCATGGGCTGCTTGATCCGGAAAGCCACCGTGGACGAATAGTGCGCGACATCGAGAGGCTGTATCGGCGCACCACGGGTTAGACAGGTCCCCACCGAACGTGGGTCGCGCCACTCACGGATCCCGCACCTGACCGAACCCTGTCGGCGGTCGGTCGGCAACGAGCCGACTGACTTCAGCGAGCGTGCTTTCTGGCGTGGAAGACTTCCGTAATAGCACGAACGGCTCGGCGAAATCGCGAAGTGCGCGAGGCGACACCAGTTCGCCGGTGATGAACGCGACGGGAAGCACGCCCGCCCAGGCGAAATGCTGCCTGATCCGTTCGGCGACCTCGATGCCGTTCGGCCCGTCCCGTAGCCGGATATCGGTGACGATGATGTCGGGTGCGCGGCCTTCATCGGCAAGAATCGCTTCGAATCCCGCCATTGACCCGGCGGTATCCACCAGTGCGCCAGCATTGAGGAACAACCGGCGCAGACCTTCGAGAACGGTCGGTTCGTCGTCGCAAAGCAGGATGTATCTGCCGTTAAGGATGGACGTGCATGCGGCGTTCGCTTGATCTTCCGTCACGATCGCGGGGGCTAATTGCGATATCGGAGCGTACAGGGAGAAGCGTGACCCGCGCCCTTTGACCGACCAGAAACGCATGCTGTGCTTCGGCAGAATCCCGACAACCCGATTGACGATAGACAGCCCAAGCCCGAGGCCTTTCGACCGGTCGCGGCCAGGGTTGTCAATCTGATAGTACTCGGCGAATATCGCATCCCGATGCGCCGGCGAGATGCCGATGCCCGTGTCCCACACGTCGATGCGAAGCCGTTCCCCGATCTCCACCCAGCCGACAACGATGCCCCCCACGGAGGTGTATTTGATCGCATTCGACATGAAATTGGATAGTGCCCGTTTGAACAAAGCGTGGTCACTTTCAATAGGCGGCGGGGGGCGCCGACGCAGGCTGATTCTCAACTCGAGGCCTCGCGATCGCGCCGGTTCAAGGTATTGCTCGAAGACCTCCATAAGCACGGTCTGCGTATCGACTGGCGCCAGGTGCGGGACGTATGAGCCCAGTTCGCTAAAGTCCTGAATGTCCTTGAACATGTCGAGAATGTCGCGCGCCGTTTCCTCGATGACGTCGAGATCGTGGCTTGCGGCGTGTTCATTTGCGAGTTTTATCCGCGCGCTACGGATAAAGAGGTTGATCGCGGCGAGAGGCTGCTGGATGTCGTGGTAGGCCGATGAAAAGAATCGCTCCTTCTCTCTGACGACTTCTCTCATGCGTTCATTTTGCTGCCTGACTACGCCGGAAGCGGCTTCAACGCGTGCCTTGGCTGCGCGCAACGTCCGCCGGAACACAAATTCGCGCCGGGCAGTGAGGTCAAACTGAATGCAGACGACAATACCAACGAGATACATCATCAACACCATAGCCCCAGTGGTAAACCAGTGAGACCACGGTGTGGGAATACCCCAGATGTATTGGAGCAGTTCTATAAGATGGTAGGTTACAACGCATAGGCCGACTAACCATGCTGCCGTGATTGCGCGAAGTCGGAACAAGGTGAATATCAGGAAAAGGAGAACAAAAAAGCCGGGGAAAATCTCCTGTCCGACCCGGACTGGCGGGTAAGCGTTCACCAATCCCAATAGGGCGAACCAGCAACTCAGTATCACTACACAAAGTAATCTGACGGCCCAGCGTTCGTCAAAGACGCGTGGCCCCCACATCAGCCATAACGGCAGGGCCATACCAACGGCGCCTGCGAGTCGCACATAGCCAACGTGGAAGAGGATGCGGGGATCAAGCGTGTGCAGTAGCAACCAGTCACGGATAACAACCGCGGTCCATATCAGTATGAGGCTGGCCACAGCCAGCCTGCGTTGGCCCGCGTAGCGACGCGCATAGTCAATACGGAACGCACGCTCCACAGCCGCCGAGCCAAACTTGCGTACCAGGAAGCCTGACAATCTCATAAGGCTGCTTAATCAGGTGAGGTGCCGTGGGCGGATAGCGCGCGACATCGGGAGGCTTTATCGGCGCACAACGGGTTAGACAGGCCCCGACAGGTTCCCACCGAACGTGTCTAACGGAGTAAGACGGCACATTCCAGCGAATGCAGCGCCGGTGGTCACGAGTGCACAACACCCTCGTGCGTAGCCGCAGCGCGATAAAAACAGAATAACAGGTCGCCATTCCTACCATCAGCCACAAATGTATCAGCAACGTGACGTGCGCTCGCCCCGCACCTGGACAATTCAGCAAGGACCGCCGTCGGGAGGCGAGTATCCGACATGTCACCGGAATCGGGCGATGACAGTGCATACATCTTTCGCCGACGATTGCTGTTCATCGCCTACGCATGTGGGTTGCGACGGTGTTTCGCCTGACCAAGAATGAATATGACAGCAACGCTGAGGGGGCATTCGTCGGGTGTACCCGCAGCGGTTGGTCGTCGTGATGAGCTGAACCGGCCTTGGCTCGTGCGAAGACTGCAGTAGGTCGGCATGAAGTGAGCAGGATGATTGATTGTTTCGACTCCAAACGAGCTCTCACACGAAACCTTATCAATCGATCACCCCCTGTATTGCGGCTCGTGCGCGACACGCTCGATGCGCGTGGATTTCGAGTTCAGGGCACGCGAATAACGAATCGCATGAATGGAAAACTTAACGTAGATAAAGGAACCAACATGAAATCGCCACTGATAGTCGCATCCGCTGTCGTGCTGTTTGTCATGGCCGGTGTTGCGCATTCGCAAGGCACACCGCAAGCCTCTCAACCCGCCCCGCAAGAAAACGCCGCAACACAAGCCTCTGACCCGAGTGCGGGGACGGAAGCATACGGCGGCACGCCCGACACACGGGTACAAAGCGGTGCAAAACATGCCAGACCGTGCCGGATAGATCCACAATGCAACGTTTTTTTCGGAGGGAGCTAACAAAGATCTGACGGCGCGCGAGCCATGACTGGAAAGCACCCGATGCTCGTATCGCGAAGGGGACGAAATCCTTGGTCAGACTTACCGGGTTCGCTGTCACTTTTTCAGGTGGCGCCTCCTGATAGGGGAGGTGCCTCGACACACGAGAGGCGCGATGGCTTCGAGAGCAAGCGGAATGGGCGTCATAACGAGCATTTGGGCGGTCGCGAAGCTTGAGTTCGAAATGGCTGCGCGCCAGTTGCAGCTGGCAGGACGTCAACGTTGCTGCGGGCCAAGGCCAACTCTTCTTCGCGTCGGTAAACCTTCGCGGCACCGCTCACATAAAACGATGTCTCGGCCACGCGTTTGTGGGAATTCTTTCCCTGGCTGCAAGTTCGGCGTCGCTAACGCAACCCGTTGATGACGAAAAGGTGAAGAAATGAAAGCGCAACCCTCGGCTGTAACCATCGTACTATTCCTGCTAACCGCGGCCGGCGCTGCCGACTCTCAGGAAATGCAACCGTCAGACGTCGCTGGCCACTCGTCCAGTCAGCCGCCAACAAATTCATCGCAGCGGGCGATGCCGATGGACGGCGACAGTCCGTGGGACTATGGAGCCCAACCGGGCGGACGAAATGGTTATGGCAAAACCCGAGACGGTCAACCGTGCGTGGTAGGCCTGTCGTGCGATATCTATCAGGGTAGTTAACCTGGGTGGCTGTGTCGCGATAAGCCAACTCGCTATCTGAAACGACCGATACGATCGATTAAACAGATGCTGAATGGGGTCGAGAGTGTGAAGGCACTGATCGATGAAGCTGCCGTCCGACTGCTCGACACCGCCATTGGCAGCAATCCGCCACATAGCTGACGTAGAACCGAGCCCGCTCCAACGTCAGCCATGGCCGATCCAGCAACGTTCACCATCTTGAATGGAATGGCCGCTTCCTGGGTGGAAACGACGTCTGAATGTCCCAGCGACGGTGCGGGCGAATGACGCCTCCTGGCCGAATCCAGTCTGATACGGCTGTCAGTCTTCCCTCGCATTCACCACGAGGTGCCCCCAGTCAGGCTGAGCGCACTCGCCTGCGCGACCAGCTCGGTGGCAGACCCCGTAAGATGTGGGTTCGCCACGAATGCCAAATGCCCATGACTACGCTCGCCGATCGCCCGAACACCGCGCTCATCGTCATCGATCTTCAAAACGGCGTCGTCGCGAACGCCTATCGGCGCGAGGAAGTGCTCCGCATCATCAACGCGCTCGTTGAGCGAGCACGCAGCGTCCACGTACCGGTCGTCTGGATCCGTCACTCCGACGAAGACCTGGAAGCTGGAAGTGATGCGTGGCAGATTGTCGACGAACTTTCGCCAGGACCGGCGGAAGTGATTATCGAAAAGCATTACCGCGACGCGTTCGAAGGCACCGACCTCGAACAGGCCTTATCGGCGCTCGGCGTTGGCAAACTCATCGTGACCGGGGCGCAAACGGACATGTGCATTCGCTCGACAGTGCACGGCGCGCTTGTGCGCGGCTATGACGCAACTCTGGTCGGCGACGCGCACACGACCGAAGACATGACTCGATGGGGAGCGCCATCACCGGACGGTGTGATCGCGCACACGAATCTGTACTGGAGCAATCAACGCGCGCCGGGGCGCACGGGCGGCGTCGTCGCGAGCAAAGACGTCGATTTTGGACTCATCACTGGTTGATGAAGAACGAAGTAAGCTGCCGGGGCATCGAGCAGTAGCGTTACCTTGCCGACCACCCAGCAGAGATGCCCGACGGCGAAAACTCGGTAGCCGACGACGGGATTGTATTCGCCGCTGCGGGGAAGCTCCGGAGTCGACCCTCTGCGGACCGTCACGACTGGCCGCTTTCCGGCGTCGGAAATTGCGTGCTCAAAGCATCGGTAACCGGGGCCACCGGTCAGCACGGTGGCAGGTCAGCTCGCGCACTATCGCGACGGCGAATTGAACTCGAGCTTGCTGCCGTTACGGAGGAGATCCGCTGCCTGTGCCGCCATCGATTGCACGATTGATTCAGCATTCGGGCGGTCTTTTAGCAGACCCACAGCCTCTCCGCAGACGACGGCAACCGTATCCAGGTCATTCCGCGCGCGTGCCTCGGCGTATTTCTCAGACAGCGTACCAAAGACGCGGAATGCCTCGGCTTCCCGGTCAGCCCAATCGTCGGCCAGCTTGTTCTTGAGGAAGCGAAGTGAGTATTCATTCGGCCATGGAAACCCTCGCAGTGCATCGAGCACGTTCGTCCGAATGGTCGAATCGCCGGTCACATCGATGGCCTTGTCAGTGTGCGCCTTTGGAGTGAGCGCTTCGGCCGATGCCCACAGACGTGTTCCCACTACCACCGCGTCTGCACCAAGCATCAGGGCTGCTGCCAATCCTCTCCCGTCCGCTATGCCTCCGGCAGCAACCAGCAAAGTTCCAGGCGAGTGTATCTTCAAGTAGTCGGCAGCTTCCGGCACAAAGGGAAACGTTGAACGGTTTCCTCCGTGCCCCCCTGCTTCGGTGCCCTGTACTACGATCGCTGCGGCGCCAGCTTCCAGTGCTACGTCGATCTGCGACAGGAACTGCACCTGGCAGATGAGCGCGGCGCCCGCGTCGCGGATTTCTGCTGTGAACGGGCGAGGATCGCCAAATGAAAGGAACACGCAGGACGGCGAGTATCGCAACGCTTTCGTCAGCATCTCCGGCGCGCGCGCCAGAGCCCAGGTGATAAATCCAACGCCGAATTTGCCAGCATTCACTTGAGAAAGCTCAGTTTCCAGATCAGGCTCCCCGCCCAGCGTCCCTGCATAACCTCCGCCCACGATCCCCAGTCCTCCGGCACGACACACCGCAGCCGCGAGCGCCCCGCCAGTGACGAACGCCATTGGCGCACAAACAATTGGATGCTTGATGCCAAAGCGCTCCGTGAAACGTGTGCTAATCATCATGCCTTCCGAAGAAGCCGCCTGGTGGCGGTGATCGTGTTCATGATCCTCGTACGACTGCTAAAGAGCAAGCGGATGTTGCCGGTCAGAGTCGGCTTCTGGCCGGGTGTCGCCTCATGCATTGGACATCCGCACCCTGCACGTCACATGGTGGCGACCGGCGGCACGCGACCCATGGCTGCCCGTCGACCCAGCGCGACATCTAAGGCGGCTTTCAAGCTACAACGGCCGTTGGTCGACTCGCACAGGGAGATGGGTGTTCGGCCATTGTGGTCATTGGCACTGCCTCGACTGCGGCGCGCCGCGAACGACCGTTTCCGAAAAAGCCGTCGGACCGAATCTGTGCAGAAATCACGCGATATGTGAAACCTGCAGAAGGTCATTCGCGCGAACATTTGCTCAAGGTCGACACAAAACTCAGACTCGCGCTAGAAAGCGACCCGCACGCCGAACCTTGACCGATTCACTTCAGGTCAATGGTGAAATTCGTTCTGGGTTCAGTGCGGATCCCGTAGTTTGAATTCGATCGTCGTATCGTTGTTGGCGCAACGGGATGAAGCGAACGACAGATAGCGCATGCCCTCGACGCAAACGAACGATTGCACCTCGCTTTCTCTCGGTCCATGACATGCCAACGAGGGCGAGCATGAACGGCGCAGTCAGTGAGGGGCCGTCGCTTGCATGAATGCACCTAGCTGCTCCGCGTAGAACGTCGCGTTGACTAGCGTCGCGTGTCCTCGGGTTTCGGTGCTGGCTGGAATCAGCAACAAGCGGGCGTGCTTCAATTGGTGAAGCGCCGTTTGCATCGTGCCGGTGTCCGGCGGGTTACGCTCGTCATCCGCGGAGTTAATGGCCAGTAACGGCGCCTGAATTCGGGGCAATCCTGGTACGGGGTTGTAATCGGCGGCTGCAGCCCATTGATACATGACATCGTTGGCATCACCTTTGGGCGCCGCCAGCATGTCGTCGACCATCTTGTCGGCTTTCGCACGCGTCGGAGCCAACGTCTGATACGCAAGCGTGCCGCCGCTGGTTGCGATTGCAAACATCGTGCTGGCGAGGCGTAACGACGGGGGCTGCGCCGTATAGTCGCCATGGTTCCATGCCGGATCCTGCCTGATCGACTCCACGAGCATCCGACGCATCATCCAGTTGCGCGCGGACATCTCGATAGGTTGGGACGCCATTGGAACGAGCGCATCCATCATGTCGGGATACTTTTCGCCCCAAAGCCAGGTCTGCATTCCTCCCAAGGAGTAACCGAGGACGAGGCGAAGATGATGAATGCCGAGTCCTTCAGTAACCATGCGATATTGGGCGGACACCATATCGTCGTAGTCGTACTGAGGAAAATGCGCGTGCAGACCATCGGATGGCTTGGTGGATTTCCCAATGCCGATTCCTTCGGGCAGGATGATGAAGTACTTCGTCGCATCGAGCGGCTGCCCGCGTCCAAACAGCTTGCCGCCAAAGTTCGGCGTCAGCATGCTCGCCGCGGGTTGATTCGTGCCATGAAGCACGAGAACCGCCGGGTTCGCAGGGTCGCCAATGGTCAGGTAGTGAAGGCGAACTGCGTTCAGCGTATCGCCCGTATGGAACGTAAAGCTCGGTGCGATCCAGTCACCTTCACGCGGAGCGGGATAACTTTGCGCCGAAGCCAGAGAAGGCAGTAACGCACAGAGAACGGAAAAACAGGTACTGCGAACAACGGTGAAAAAGCGCATCGATTAAACCTCGATTCTGGATTGAACGCTGGGACTCATGCCATTCTAAGGAACTTCTTCATCGGCCGCTTTGGCGAACATCGGCGCATGCGATCCCATCATAACGAGGGTTCGTCCATCGCCGCACGTTGCGTTGCGACGTTTTTCGACCGCGCTTCTACAAGGACACCTGAGCCGTCAACAGGTCTTCGATCCGAACCGGAAGATTACGCACGCGCACGCCCGTCGCGTGATAGACAGCATTCGCAATCGCTGGTGCAAGACCCGCGATCCCTATCTCACCGACACCGCGCGCACCGAGTGAATTCAATGCGAGATCGGGATAGTCGAGGAACGTGACGTCGATCTTCGGTGCATCCGCATGGGTGGTCATGACGTAGTCGGCGAGGCTGCGGTTGATCGGGGCACCAGAACGGCTGTCGTAGTTCGTCTCCTCGAATAGCGCCATACCGACACCCATCACCACGGCTCCTTCGATCTGGTTACGGGCCGTCCGGTCGTTAATGATCTTGCCTCCATCAATCACGCTCACCACGCGGCTGACTCGCAGCCGCGCTGTTTCCGGCTGCCATGTAACCTCGACAAAATGCGCGCAGTACGAGTGCACCGACACGTGCTTTGCGTCAGGATCGTCCTGATTTGGGCCTGACCGGCCCCTTCCCACCACCGTGTTGATCCCTGCCGGCCCCAGGACCCGCTCGAAGGGCACGCCCGCTCCCGGTGAGGTTCCTTTGCGGTAGACCATGCCTTGCTCAAAGCCAAGCGCCTCCACCTTCAGCCCGTTGAAGGGCGAGTTAGTTGCCTCGGCTGCGGTGAGCAAAAGGTGCTGGACGGCCACTTGTGCCGCCTGTGTGACAGCCGGAACCAGCGACGCCGAAGCCCTCGAGCCCCCCGACATCGGGCCCAGGGGCAAGCGGGTGTCACCGATCACGGCTGAAATTCTGTCGAGCGCGATCCCGGTCGCATTTGCCACCATCTGAGCGAGTATGGTGTACGTCCCGGTGCCAATGTCCTGAGTCGCTGTCAAAACGCGCGCCGTTCCGTCAGCATTCAGTTCAACGATGGCTTCGGCAGCGGATCGCTGCGCCTGCCACGACCCCGCTGCGACGCCCCAGCCGATCACCAGACCGTCACGCCGCATCGAGCCGACCGGCGCCTTGCGTGCCGCCCAGCCGAATTGTTCCATGCCGCGCGTCAGGCATTCCTTGAGGTGCCGGGAGGAAAACGGCACATTCAGGCTTTCGTCAATCGCCGGCTCATTGAACAGGCGCATCTGGACGGGGTCGATATTGAGCTTGATGGCGAGCTCGTCGACGGCCGATTCGATTGCGAACAAGCCAGGGACGGCGCCCGGGCCGCGCATCGAGGTGCTGGGCGCGATGTCCCGGCGCGCATAGGCGGCAGTCACTTGCAGGTTCGGCGAGCTGTAGAGATAGCCTGTCGCTTCACCGCAATTCTCTTTTCGTGTATCGAGGCGGGCTGCTTGATAGACGTAGTGTTGCTGCAACGATGTCAATCGTCCATCGCGTGTTGCCGACAAGCGTATGCGTTGCTCCGTGGCCGGGCGGTGCCCCACGTTCTGGAACATCATCTCGCGGGTCAGCACCAGCTTGATGGGCCGCCGCAGATTGCGGGCCGCGGCGGCAGCGAGTAGCGAGTGGGGCCACGGAAACAGCTTGCCGCCGAATCCCGAGCCTAGATACTTCATGATGACGCGTACCTGGTCTTCCGGCACGCCGAGCATTTGTGCCATCAACTGCCGCTGGTAGACGATTGCCTGAGTCGTTTCGTAAAGCGTGTAGTTCGCGCCATCGAATACTGCCACGGTGGCATGCAGTTCGATCGGGTTGTGCGTTTCGACCGGCGTCGTGTAGATCTGGTCGAGCTTCAGCGCCTCAGAGGCGGCCGCGAATGCGGCCTCTGCGTCGCCGCGCTGCGTGTCGACGGACGGCGTCCCTTCCGCCGGCATCCGGCTCGTTACATCGGGTTGACTCTGCGCATACCGCGCCTTCACTGCACTGGATGCGGCGCTTGCCTGTTCGAACGTATCGGCCACTACAACGGCAATGTACTGGCCATAGTACGAGATGATGTCGTCATCGAGCGGCGGCCGCCTTTCGTCGATTCTTGGTCCGAAGCCGATGCGATAGAACTTTCCGATGTTTTGGCGTGTGAAGACAGCCCGGACCCCTGGCATCTTCGAGGCAGCGGCCGTTTCCAGCTGATTGATGCGTCCTTTGGCGATTGTCGCGCAAACTGGTACGGCGTAAAGCATCCCTGGAAAGTTGAAATCCGACGTGTACGTTGCCGCACCACTGACCTTAAACGGGCCTTCAATTCGGCTAAAGTCACCGCCGATGAGTGGCTGCGTTTTGTTGCTAGCTAGTTGCACGTTCTCTCCGCGTCACGAACATTGGGTCAAGCAATCTGTGTGGTCGGCTTGGGGACTTGCCAGGTGCAGCGTGATGCAAGTCCGGCCTTGAAGCCGTTCCGGCTTTGCGCGCGCTGACTGGAGCGCGGCATCGGCAGCCGTCCAGAACGCCGCGGGCTCAGGCAAGTGGCCGGGCAACGCGGTTTCAGGTCGGTGAGCGGTGCCCGGGGTTCGACCGACTCTCATTTCTAACACCCGCCGTATAAAACGGAAGCGACGCCAAGATGAAATTCGCGACATCTTTGAAGTCTGGACGGCTGGTGTGGCGGGGCGTCGTACAACTCACTCGCGGTCGGACTCAGCAAATCCGCGCACCGCCCGCGGTGGATGCCGGTCGCGTTAGCTACACGGTTGCATCGGGATACTGAAGTAGAAACGGCTCGTCCAACGTTACCTCGTTGTAATTCACACCTTCGCCCGCCCGGTCGACCACAATGAATTCGCTTTGCTCGCCGAGACAAATCAAGGCATGGTGCCAGACACCCTTCGCGTAATTGACCCCCTGCCAACCGTGGGTCACAAAGGCGCGTATTGTCTTCGGATCGAATGGACCGGGCGCTGCCACTATGATCATGAACGGCATGGCGCGAAGCGGCAGGAATGCCTGGCTACCGAGGGGATGGCGTTCCAATGCGCAGACCCGCAGCGGCATTTCCTGCGCTGAAGCACGAATGAAATTCACGCTTGTTGTTCCCCCTTCGCCCACATCGACTCGAACGAGATCCCGATAGCTCAGCGCGGTACCGCCATTGACCAGCTTGGCTTCAACGCCGTCGAGTTGGACCACTTCGCCGAAAGGCGAGAAGGCGTCGCTGGTGAGTTTCTCTACGACTATCTTTTTCATGTTGGATTCCTAATCGGCATATTTTTTGTGTGCCCAGCGAATCGAACTGAATCTCGCTACCATCCGGCGCGGGTCAGTAGCGATGATCATGTATTGCTGCGTGCCAGCTATGCGGCGGGATGCTCCTTGATCCAGTGACGCGCAATATCGACACGGCGTGCGATCCAGACGTCGTCGTGTTTCATGATGTGCTCGAGGAACCGTTCAAGGCCGGCCGCCCGCGATGGATGTCCGATCAGCCGCATATGCAGACCGACCGACATCATCTTGGGCTGCTTTTCACCTTCTCGATAAAGCATGTCGAACGCATCCCGCACGAATTCGAACCATTGATTGCCGGTCCCCATACCTGCGCTGAATTGACCATCGTTTGTGGTCAGCGAGTAGGGCACGACCAGGTGAGGCTTGTTCTGAACGCGCGTCCAGAGCGGAAGTTCGTCGCCGTAATAATCCGAGTCGTACAGGAACCCTCCCTCTTCGGCAACCAGCCTGCGCGTGTTCACCGACGGCGAATACCGGCAGTACCAGCCGTAAGGCCGTTCCCCGGTCGTGCGCGTGATCGACTCGACGGCAAGCCGTATATGCTCCCGCTCCACCGCTTCGCTCAGACCGTAGTGCTTGATCCAGCGCCAGCCGTGACTGCATACGTCGAAGCCCGATTCGCGAATGGCAGCCGCCGCCTCGGGATTGCGCTCGAGCGCAAGCGCGCAACCGAAAATGGTCATTGGAAGGCCACGATCCTGAAACAGGCGCATGAGCCGCCAGAAGCCCACTCTGCTGCCATATTCGAAGAGGCCTTCGGCCGCGAGGTCGCGTCCGTTGACGTCTTTGAAGAGCGCATGCGAATCCGTCAGCATGTTTTCGGTAAAGCCTTCGCCGTCTTGCATCGACGGTTCAGAACCTTCTTCGTAATTCATGACGAAGTTGATGGCAATACGCGCTTTCTTCGGCCAATTCGGGTTGGGCGGATTGGCGCCGTATCCAATAAAGTCTCGTGCGAGGTCCATGTCTGATCCGTAAGTCTGTGTGTGGGTGTTAGTGATTGGTCGAGAATGCGCTGTGGTTTTTTCGACGAGAGAACGCGCTCAGCAAAAACCGTCAAAAGCTTTGCTCCTGCCTTCCTCGAACCAGTTGGGACAAGGTAACTGCCAGCACGAGTGCGCCCCCGTAGAACATGTCCTGGATAAACGAACCGAAGCCAAGGAAGATCAGGCCGGTGATGCCGGTCACCAGGAAGTAAACGGCGATGGTCGTTCCCCACGGATTGAAGCGCCCAGGCAAGATACTGGTCGAACCCAGAAAGGCCGCAGCAAGTGCAGGAAGTAGATATGAGTCACCTGAAACGGGATCGGCCGCGCCCTGGGTTCCGGCATAGAGGACGCCTGCCAACGCGCCGAACAACCCTGAGCAGATCAGGCACATCCAGCGCAGCCTGTCGGTATGAATGCCGCTAAGCTGCGCCACTTCCCGACCGCGCCCCACGAATAGCACCCGTCGCCCAAGCGACGTGAACTCGAACACATACCAGACGATTGCCGCTAGCAAAATGGCGTAATAGAAAACGAAAGGGATGCCGAACAGACGGCGCACGATCACGTAATTGCTGAGAATCGGATTGATGCCGCTGACTGTCTGCGAGTCGCTTATCCACAATCCAATGCCATGAACGGCTGTACCCACGCCAAGCGTCACGATCAACGAATGAATGCGGAAAACGATAATGAAAAAGCCATTGATAAATCCAATCAACGCGCCGGCCGCCAAGGCCATCGCCACGGAAACGCCTAGCGGAAGTCCCACATTGACGTTCAGAATGGCGACGATGACCGAAGACAGCGTCAGCGTATTGGCGATCGACAAATCGAAGTCATTTGCAGTCAATGACACGATCACACCCAGCGCCACGACTACGAGGACGGCCTGAGAGCCCAGGATCGTCGAGAAATTCGCCCACGTCGCAAAGGTGCTCGGCCGCAACGCGCAAAACACCACGAACATGACGACCCATACAACAATCAACCCGTAACGTTCCGCACAGTGGGCAACCGATTGGCCGGTTTGACGACGAACCGTAGCGCCGGTTTTCAACGATGCACTCATGACGCGGTATCCATGTCGGTTATAAATCCTTCTGAATGGGCATAGCAAAGCTCGGCGATTGCCGTCTTGCTAATGGCTGCACCCTGTAGTTCCGCAACGATCCGGCCATGGGCGAAAATAAGCACTCGATCTGCGATCTGCTCGAGCTGTTCGTAGTCGGAACTCGCACAAAGCACCATTGCGCCGTCATCGGTTGCGGCCTGGATCTGATTGAAGACGGCCGCCCGCGCGCCTACATCAACGCCTTGTGTGGGCTCGTCGAGCAGTACGAGCGACGGTTTTGTCTGCAGCCATTTCGCCAGCACAACTTTTTGCTGGTTGCCGCCCGACAATGCATCCATGGGCAATGACGGATTGTTCGGCATGACTTCGAAACGGCGCCCGAGGTCCAGTGCAAGGCGGGTCATGGCGTTGCGCGCTATGCGGTAAGCCGGGAACATGGTGCCCAGTAGCGGCATGGTGACGTTATCGGTGATGGGCAAGGTGCCAATGGACGCGGCGTTCGCACGATCACCAGGAATCAGCACAATGCCGCGGCGAATCGCGCGTGCGGGCGTCATTGCCGTGAGGTCGACACGGCCCTCGGCATGCTGAAAACTTCCGGCGCGAGCCTTTTTCGCGCCGAACAGCAGATAAGGCACGTTCGCGTAGCCGGAGCCCACCAGCCCCGTCAGTCCGATGACTTCGCCGCGACGCAAAGCGATGGACACCGCGTCCACCCCTTCGCCCGACAGATCAATCACCTGTGCCGCTGCCGCCGTTGCTTCGCTGTTGAGCGCGCCGCGCACGTGACGCTCCAGCTTGCGGCCGATGATCCGTTCGACGAACTCGGCCTTGGTTGTATCGGACGTAGTCAACACACCCGCAAGACGGCCGTCCCGCAAGATCGTGCAGCGGTGCGTGATTTCCTTGACTTCATCCACGTCGTGCGAGACGAAGATCACCCCCGCGCCTTCCGCGGCGACCCGGCGCACCACGGAGAACAACCGCTCTACGTCGCGTCTCGGGAGAAAGGGGGTCGGCTCGTCGAGTATCAACACGCCGCCGTCCGCTTCGTTGAGTTCCTCGACCGCGCGAACAATGGCGAGCAGCGCACGCTCGACCGGCTGGAGGCTGGAGACGGTCGCGCGCGGGTCGATCTCCACGCCATAGCGCGCCATTGCAGCCACGCAGCGGCGCCTCTGCGCTGCCCAGTTAAGAAACAGGCGCTGATCGTCCGCGAGAGGCCCCAGCATCATGTTTTCGAGCACGCTGAGCGAAGGTATCAAGCCGAGATGCTGGTGCACGAAGCTGAGCCCAAGCTTCTTCGCCCGGCCCGGCGGCAATGGCAACGGGTGTTCCTCGCCCCGAATAAGCAGGCGGCTGCCCGCATCCGGCGTATGAAAACCCGCCAGTACCTTGATGAGCGTCGACTTGCCAGACCCGTTCGTGCCCAGCAAGCCGTGAACTTCACCCTGCCTGACGCTGAGCGCGGCATTGTCGAGCGCCTTCTGACCTCCAAACGTCTTGGAAAGCGAAATAAGCTCGAGCGCGGGTGGCCGGCCTGGCTCGTTGGCAACGAACGGATGCGGAGTCATTGCAACTTCCAGAGCTTGGCGTAGCCGGACACGTACGCGTCACCGTAACCCTTGGACAATTGCGGCGGCGTTCCTGCGTCGGCCGCGTTGGACGCATCGAAAATATAAAGCGGGATCTGCGGATTGGTGACGGGCTTCATGCTGCACATCCGGCGTAAGTCCGCGTCCACGATCGCGTGCCCGATCCAGTCGAGATTCTCGCCAATGATCATGTCGACCTTGCCCTGCTGAACCAGCCCAATGGCGAACGGCGTACCGTTAAAACTGCCGATCTTCGCTTTCGAGCCGGTGATCGTCACAGCCGGGACGACGAACTGGGTCATCGGGTCGTACATCACGACAATGTAGTTGATCGATGGATCCGACAACAACGCGGACTGCACGCCCGGTGTGATCTTGCTCGCCCAGTTGTCCGGGAACTCCAAAGTCTTGGCCGTGCAGCCGCTGCACTTGGCGAGTTCGGTTTTCATGCCGTTGAGCATGGAGTCGGACGAGAGGATCCCGGGAGAAGTGACAAGCAAAGCGTGAAGCTTGCCATTGGTAACGACCGCTGCCCGATCGACCAGCAGCGAGCCCGCCTTGAAGTAATCGATTGGCACATCGCCGGCCCCGAACTTGGCGATCTCAGCGGACTGCTCGTAGCCGTTGAAATGCGACGCAACCGTTGGAATGCCGGCAGCGGATACCTCTTTTATCTGCGGCACGAGCGCGCGGGGATCGGGACCTGCAATCAGATCGATCAGGCTCGCCTTCTCGTTCAGGGCGGTGTTCATGCCCTGCACCCACTCACGGCGATTGCCCTGGTTTTGCCAGACTGTAACGTTCAGTCCGATCTTTTTGCCGGCGGCAGTCATCGCCTTGGCGATGGTATCGGTGAAAGGATTGGCGCTCGACTGGGGAACCGCGAACAGGGTCTTGCCTTTCGCGCAAGCACTGGCGTCAAAGGCCGGGCCAGCTGGGACGAACGTCGGCTTTTGGCTGTAGGGGGCGAGTTGCGCCTTGAAATAATCCACCGTCTCCGCATGAGCCGCGGCGCCGACAAGGCCTCCGGACACCAGCCACATCGCCAAAGACAGCGAACGTACGACTCGAGAGCTGCACAACATACTGGTACTCCTTACGGTTAGGGCCACTCCCTCGGCGGGAATGTTTCGATTGGATTTCAGTCCGGACGTGCGTTAGTCGGGTGGCACCATCCCGTGCATGACAACCGGACCGTAGCGGCGCAAATGCAGAGGGGTTTGGATTGTGCACAATCAAGTCGGTGTGGTGCACAATACGGCTGAAAATAAATCGCGTAAACCCCAGACAAAATAAATGGATGAAGTTCGGTGGTGTTCGCCGTTTCGGGCGTGCACTTATGTCCCAAGGGTGAAGACGCACAGGAAAGGGCGCCTCGGAGCAACGGCGCACAGCGGGTGAATTTGAAGCAGCGAGCGTTGCAATAGTCGCTGATGTGATAATCGCGGGAATTCTGTAGAACGAGTGAGCGGGTATGAAAAGAGGTGAGGCGCAGTGAAGGCTAAGACGGAAGATCTGATCTACGAGGCGTTGTCCACCTCGCTCCTGACAGGGCAACTGCAACCAGGCACCCAGTTAGTCGAGACCCGCATTGCGAATATATTCGGCGTTTCGCGCGAGCGCGTGCGCAAAGTGCTGCAGCGCTTGGGACACGAACGATTGATCGAGGTGATTGCACATCGCGGGGCGTTCGTCAGTCACCCGAGCCTCTCACAGGCGAGGGAAATCTATGAGGCGCGGCGAATCATTGAAGGCGGCGTTGCTTCAAGGCTCGCAGGACGGCTTACGCCTGCCCAGGTCGAGCAGTTACGCGTTCACAGCGCGCACGAAATCGATGCCATCCGCCGCGGCGACCGCGCACTGTCCATTCAATTGTCGAGCCGCTTTCACCACTTGCTGGCGACGTTCTGCGCCAATCCGTTCGTCACGCGTGAACTCGAGGAACTGGTGAGTCGCATCCTCATGCTGGAGGCGTTTTTTGTCGCAGAGCCTGGCGCTGCGTCGCAATGCTCGTGTGATGAACATCGCGACATCGTCGACGCATTGATCGATGGCGACACCGCGCGCGCGGTAAAGAGCATGCACGTCCACCTGTCGATGATCGAAACGCGCCTGCAGCCGGAGATGTTCGTGCGTCCTGCAGTCGATCCGGACGTAGTGCTTCAACGCGCCTGGGACAAGGTCAAGAGTTTGAGATAGTTTCAGGACCCGCGGTCCTCCACGCAGTGAAATGCGCCCACTGCTCGACGAAACCGATCCTTGGCTGACCCGCTACGATTGTCCCGGGCCCTCTTACTCGTTGTTGTTTGTTGTATGTCTTGAACTGGTAACCCAGTTCGAGGCGCTACTGGTTCTCGGGCAGTCGTTTTTGAAATGGCCGTAATTATGCGGGGCTACCCCTATCGCCTCCGCGGGGCAACCGCTGGCAATAGGATGAGCCTCAGCGCAAGCATGACGGATTAGCGAAGCTGAGGAAATCGACGCAGGCGTCGAAACGGCCGGGACCGGTGCCCGTCCTTACCCT
Source organism: Paraburkholderia sp. RL17-337-BIB-A (assembly GCF_046025895.1). NCBI lineage: Bacteria > Pseudomonadati > Pseudomonadota > Betaproteobacteria > Burkholderiales > Burkholderiaceae > Paraburkholderia > Paraburkholderia sp. RL17-337-BIB-A. The sequence continues at coordinate 583,795 of NZ_JARESY010000002.1, forward strand.
GCAGGCGTGCCGTAGACGCGCCCGGGGGCGACGATCCGGTCCGCAGCGCAACGCAGGAACGTGAGGAGGTCGGCGGCGGGCAACGGCCGGCTCAACAGGAAACCCTGCACCTGATCGCAGGCAAGTTCGCTGAGCGTGCGGAATTGCGACTCCGTCTCGACGCCTTCCGCGACGACCTCGATCTGCAATGCGCGAGCGAGCGACACGACTGCGGACAGCAATGCACTGCCGCGCTGGCCGGCGGAGTCGAGGTCGCGCATGAACGAGCCGTCGATCTTGATCTGGTCGAACCTGAAGCGCTGGAGATAGCCGAGGCTCGAAAATCCGGTGCCGAAATCGTCGACGGCAACGGTATAGCCGCGCGACTGCAGCGCTTCGATCGCCTGGCTCGTGTTCTCGATGTTCTGCATCGCCGTCGTTTCTGTGATCTCGAACATCAGGCGACGCGGATCGACGCCGGCTGCGCCGATCAGCGCATCGATGCGGGCCACCAGGTCCGGCACGTTGAACTGGATCGGTGAAAGATTCACCGCCACGGAAATCGCGGGCAGCCCTTGCGCGTCCCATAGTGCGATGTTGCGGCAAACCTCACGCAGCACCCAGTCGCCGATCTCGATGATGAGGCCCGAGCGTTCCGCGATCGGGATGAATTCGAGCGGAGGAATCTCGCCGAGTTCGGGATGATGCCACCGGATCAGTGCCTCGACGCCCGTCACCGCTTGCGATGCAACGCTGAACTTCGGCTGGAACGACACGCTGAGTTGGCTGTCACTCAACGCACGATGCAGATCGCGTTGCAGGATCAGCGTCTTGAGCGCGGTGTGGTTCATCTGCGGCTCGAACACCCGGAACGTGTTGCGCCCGCTTTGCTTGGCGACATACATCGCGGCGTCCGCGCTGTGGAGTACTTCGTCGGCATTGCGGCCGTCGCGCGGGTAGTACGCGATGCCGATGCTCGCGCTCACACGCAGCGGCAGTCCGTTGACGACGACCTCCTGGCTGAGGCGCCGCAGCACGCCATTGGCGACCGCCACGGCGGACGACGCATCGGTCACGTTCTCGACCACGATCACGAATTCATCTCCGCCGAGCCGGGCAACCATGTCGGTACGGCGCAAGTCCTGACACAGACGCTCGGCGCAGACTTGCAGCAAGTCGTCGCCGACGCCGTGGCCGAGCGAATCGTTGATCGACTTGAAGCCGTCGAGGTCGATGAAGAGCACGGCGAACGCCGATTCCCTCCGCGTGCATTCGGCGACCGCCTGAGCGATCCGCAAAGAGAGTTGCTGGCGGTTCGGGAGCTTCGTCAGCGCATCGTGCGTGCCGAGATATTGCAGTTGGCGGTTCGCGCGCTTGAGCGAGAGGGAGAGGCTGCTCGTATGGAAGCCGAGCAAGGCGAGCGTGCCGACCAGCACGGCGAACGACGTCGCCGTGATGACGAGCGCAAGCCAGTTCGGATCGAGCTTTGCGCCCGAGAGGCACAAGCTGCCGGCGGCGAAGTTGGCCGCACTCATGCCCAAATAGTGCATTCCGGTGATCGCGATCGCCATGATGAAGGCCGCGCCGAGCCGCTTGACGACGAGATTCTCGACGTCCGGCGTGCGCAGCGTGAAAGCTAGCCAGAGTGCCGCCATCGAAGCGGCGATCGCCACGCCCACCGAAAGCGCGACTTTCCAGATCGTGTATTCGATTCCCGGCGACATCTGCAGCGCATACATGCCGGTAAAGTGCATCCCGGCCACGCCGATGCCCATGATTGTCCCGGCGACGCACAGGCGCCTGCGCGACAGCGCGCCGCGGCTCGCGGTGGCAAGCGCGATCAGCGACACGCTGATCGCGAGGAACAGCGACGCCGCGGTAATGGAGAAATCGTAGCCGACAGCAATCGGCAGCGAGAACGCGAGCATGCCGATGAAGTGCATCGACCAGATGCCGAGGCCCATCGACACCGCGCCGCCGACGAGCCATAGCGGCCGCCGTTTCGCGCTCGCGAGCGCGTTCAGGCCGCCGGACAGTTCCACCGCCGTGTAGGACGCAAGGAATGCGACCACCAGCGACAGGCAGACAAGCAGGGGGTTGTAGACACCAGTCATCGGCCCTCTCTCTCATTTTGTATCAGTCTTGTGCGACTGCTTTTTTCTTGCGTCTCGCCTCGGCGAGACGCGCCGCGTCAATGCGCGGCGCATGTTCTTCGCTGTTATATCGGCAGACTGGCGGATAACTTTATGCTTTCGTCGTGCGCATGTGAGGTCCGCCTGGGTGCAAGCACCGCAAGTGTGGGATCGGTGCTGATCAGCAGGGCGAAATTTACCCGTTTGCCCCTTACGTACAACGTACCTCATTACCTGGAGGCATCGCGTGCGCCGCTCTTTGCTGCAACGTTAATCTATCCATTTGGATTGGATCTCGACGACGCTCAAGTGACGACCGCCGAAATGAGCGAGTGGCCCGGACAACTGACCGTTGTCCGGCGAGGAGCAGCCCTTTGAAAGCTCCCAAGCGTGCGTAGGCCAGCGTCTGCAACTGGCCGACTGCACGCGCTCGCCAAATTCGCCGTAACAACCGCTGGACGGCGGCAAGACCTATCGGCTGCACATCGCAGCGAACGTGCCGGCACAACAGTTCTGGGCGGTGACTGTCTACGATCTCGACACGGCCGAAGAATTTGGGAGGCTCGCGCATAGACGCTCGCTGCAACCCACCAGGAGAAAACTTCCAGTACCTGGCATGGAGGTGACGAGTCACCCCGAAAGATTGATGTTCGATCGATGATCTTGTCAGCGACAGCCGATACGCAATCGCGGTGAAGTGACACGTCTCTGACGCGGCAGGAGCCGACAGCTACGAATTCAAGTTGGATCCCGCTTCTGAACACGCCAGGTCAAGCGCAAGACCTGAATTTTCACCGAGGCTAACTATCCGCTATCCAGGTTAATTGATCTGTTGATGGCGGCGGGTTACGTTACGAAAAACAAAGTACAACCGCGCGAGCCGAATCGAAGCGCGTGGCGAGACATGCGGCGAAGCCGTCCGGGGAATTACTCATGAAGCCATTCGGAGGAGACACAATGCCCGACATCGAATTAATGAAGCGGGAAAGTCGCGTTTTCGAAGTACCCGCTGCGTTTTCAAAGCAGGCGACAATCGCGAGCATGGAAGCCTACGACTCGCTTTGCGCCGAGGCTGAAAAGGATTACGAGGGATTTTGGGCTCGCCTGGCCCGCAGCAAACTTTTTTGGTCTAAGCCATTTTCCGAGGTTCTTGACGACAGCAATGCCCCTTTCTACCGATGGTTCGGTGACGGTCGTCTGAATGCGTCATACAACTGCCTCGACCGCAATGTGCAAAACGGGAACGGCGATAAGTCGGCTATCCTTTTCGAGGCAGATGACGGGACACTAACCAGCGTCACATACCGGGAGCTGCATGCCAGGGTCTGCCGATTCGCGAACGCGCTCAAGAACCTTGGAGTTGCCAAAGGAGACCGTGTCGTCATCTATCTGCCGATGTCGATCGAAGGTGTGGTGGCGATGCAGGCTTGTGCGCGTATCGGAGCGACCCATTCAGTGGTGTTCGGGGGCTTTTCCGCGAAGGCGTTACAGGAGCGTATAACCGATCTCGGCGCGTTAGTGCTGATCACGGCGGACGAGCAAATGCGGGCCGGGAAGACCCTCCCGCTGAAGTCCATCGCGGACGAAGCGCTCACCATGGGAGGCTGCGAATCCGTACGTCATGTGGTGGTTTATCGGCGAACGGGCGGCGAGATCGGCTGGATCGAGGAGCGCGACCGCTGGATGCACGAGATGTCGGAGGGCCAATCCGAGACATGCGAGGCCGAACCCGTGGACGCCGAGCATCCCCTCTTTGTGTTGTACACCTCCGGCTCTACTGGCCGGCCTAAAGGGGTACAACACAGCACGGCAGGCTACCTGCTGTGGGCCATGCTCACGATGCAGTGGACGTTCGACATCAAGTCCGAGGACGTATTTTGGTGCACCGCGGATATCGGCTGGATCACCGGGCATACGTATATCGCGTACGGTCCGCTCGCGGTGGGCGCGACGCAAGTCATATTCGAAGGCGTGCCAACTTATCCGAACGCCGGTCGCTTCTGGGAAATGATTGCGCGCCACAAAGTAAGCATTTTCTACACCGCGCCCACGGCTATCCGGTCACTGATCAAGGCCGCCGAAGCAAATGCGCAAATCCACCCTGGTCGCTATGACTTATCGAGCTTGCGGCTGCTCGGCACGGTCGGAGAACCAATCAACCCCGATACGTGGGAGTGGTTTCATCACAATATCGGCGGCGACCGCTGTCCAATTGTCGACACGTTCTGGCAGACCGAAACGGGAGGCCACATGATTGCGCCTTTGCCCGGCGCTACTCCGCTCGTGCCGGGTTCGTGCACGCTTCCCCTGCCGGGCATCGTGGCGGCGGTTGTCGATGAAACAGGGCAAGCGTTGCCCAACGGCAGCGGCGGTATTCTCGCAATAAAGCGCCCATGGCCATCGATGATTCGTACCATCTGGGGCGATCCCGACCGTTTCAAGCAGAGCTACTTCCCCGCCGAGCTCGGAGGTGACGTGTATCTTGCCGGCGATGGCGCGATCCGCGACAAGGACAGCGGTTACTTCACGATCACCGGTCGCATCGACGACGTGCTCAATGTTTCCGGGCACCGGATGGGGACGATGGAAATCGAGTCTGCATTGGTCGCTCACCCACTGGTGGCCGAGGCGGCCGTGGTGGGACGCGCCGACGAAGTGACCGGAGAGGCGATCTGCGCCTTCGTGGTGCTCAAGCGCGAGTGCCCATCCGACGAGGAAGCCCGGCAACTCGCTGCCGACCTGCGTAAATGGGTTGGCGAGCAAATTGGACCCATCGCCAAACCCAGGGACATCCGGTTCGGCGACAACCTGCCGAAAACACGCTCGGGGAAGATCATGCGGCGACTACTGCGTTCCCTCGCTAAAGGCGAACAGGTCACACAGGATGTTTCGACCCTCGAAAATCCATCAGTCCTGGATCAACTGGGCGAGGCGTTCTAGCGCCATCCTGGGAAGGAGAATGCTGTCCGCCCCACGAAGCCGTTGCACAGTCTTCGCGCCAGGCCAATGACCTCCGCCTCTTCGTGACGAGCGGGATGATCGAACGATCGCCGCCCGCTTGTCGCGAAGAATGCGGGGTTATCGCTACTTGTCCAGCAGTCTCATGCGCCGATAATCGTCAATTTCGACCATTCCCTGCATCGAAATGCGCGACCGAATCGACGATGAGATCACCTTTCGCAAGCTGGAATTCCTGCTCGCATTCATGGAGACCGGAAACCTGTCGAAGGCGGCCGAAGCGCTGAACGTGAGCACGGTCAGCGTGCATCGAGCGCTGCACTCGCTCGAACAGGGCGTACGATGTGCGCTGTTCCGGCATGAAGGCCGCAACCTCAAGTCGACGGAAGCTGCACAAATGCTCGCCGATGTGGCGCAAGAGGTGCTCACTCTGATGTCCGCCGGCATTCACGCGACCCGTGAGGCGGCGGGGTATTCGTCAGACCGGCTGAAGATCGGCTCGCTGTACTCGCTGACCATCAGGACCGTGCCTGACATCGTCGTCGACATCAAGGTGCGGCGACCGATGCTCCAGGTCGAACTCGTGCTTGGTTCGAATGCCGAACTGCTCGACAAGCTGAAACAGGGCACCGTCGATGCGGCCCTGATGGCCTTGCCGGACGGCGAGCCCGAAGTCGAATCCATCCCGCTTTTCGAAGACGACATCTTTTTCGCGGCGCCTGCCGGTTCACCATACGCGAATCAGGAGGCGGTCGATCTGCGGGACTGCCGCGACGAGACCTTTGTTTCTCTCGGCGAGGGGTTCGTGACATATCGAGGCTTTATGGAGGCGTTTCGCGTCGCGGACTTCACGCCGAATGTAACCATGAAAGTCGGCGATATTTTTTCGCTGATGAACCTTGTGAGCGGCGGGGTCGGCTATACGCATCGTCTTATACACAAGTCAGCCCTCCGCAACCGTAGGCCGGAACAAACCGTCGTCGGGCAATGAGATCGACGGGGGCTTGTAAACTTTCGGCGCATCGCGTTTACTCTCGCTTTTTGCGTGAACGCCTTGGCCCTGGAAGCACCGTGCTGGACGCAAACCGAATTTGCTGACCTCGACCTTGGCGACGCGCGCTTGAACAAGCGAGCGAGGACATTGATGGAACGATTGGCGGCCAAGCCGACGGCTGGCGTGCCGCAGGCGTGTCGGGGCTGGGGCGAGACGATGGCGGCGTACCGCTTCTTCGACAACGGCGAGGTCGAGTGGAGTGCGATTCTGGAACCGCACTGGCGGCAGACCGAGCAACGAATGGCCGCTCAGTCGGTCGTGTTGTGCCTGCAGGACACCACGGAACTGGATTTCAACGGCCGGCAGGCCGCGGGCCTTGGGCCACTGTCTTATGAGATGCAGCGCGGGATGTATTTGCATCCGACCTATGCGGTGACGCCTGAGCGGGTGCCGCTGGGTGTACTCGACGCATGGATGTGGGCGCGTGAGCCCAAGGACGCGCAGGGCCAGCGCGGCGGCCTCAAGGAAAGCCTGCGCTGGATCGAGGGTTACGAGCGCGTAGCGGAAACGGCATCGAGCCTGCCACACACGCGACTGGTGTACGTCGCTGATCGCGAGGCAGACATGCTCGCGCTGATGGTGCGGGCGCAGGAGTTGGGCACGCCGGCGGATTGGCTGATTCGCTCGACCCACGACCGCGCGCTGCCCGAGGGAGCCAAGCTATGGACAGCGACGACAGAAGGCACACCGCTGGGCGAGATTGCCTTCACGATGGGCTCGCGTCACGGCGTGAAGGCGCGCCAGGTGCGTCAGCACGTATGGTTGCGGCGCATCGAACTGCCGGCAGGCGTTGGTCAGAGCGTTGCGGCCACGTGTCTGGTGGCGCGTGAGTTTGATGCACCAGGCGGCGTCAAGCCGATCGAATGGCGCTTGCTGACCAACCGCGAAGCCACGACGTTGCAGGAAGCGATTGAACTGATCGACTGGTATCGGGCGCGCTGGGAAATCGAGATCTTGTTCAACGTGCTGAAGAACGGTTGCCGGGTCGAGGCGCTGCAACTGGGCGCGATCGAACGGCTCGAACGCGCGCTGGCGCTGTTTCTGGTCGTGGCTTGGCGAATCGTCCGTCTGATGCACATGGGTCGCAGTTGCCCCGATCTGGATGCCGAACTGTTCTTCGATGTCGATGAAATTCGTGGCGCGTATTTGCTGACCGACGTCAAGCAGCCGGACAAGCCCAAGCTCAACGAGGTGCTGCGCCTGATCGCGCGCCTGGGCGGATTCCTCGGCCGCAAGGGCGATGGCGAACCCGGCACGAAAGCTATTTGGCTGGGACTCAAAGAGGTTCATGTCGCTGCCAAGACATTGCAGAAGTTACGTGCCGGCGGTCACGCTGGAAATTGTGTATAAGCCGATGGGCTATACGCTATTACCAGGCCGCGTGCGTGGCGTGTTCGGCGACAAGGTGCAATTCATTCCTCTCAAGCCGCAATACCTGATGCGCCAGTCAATCGGTGTCAGCTTCCTGCACGCACGCGAGCGCGACCCGAACCTGTTGGCGCTGATGGCCGTCTGCCGTCTTTGCACGAGAAGGGCTGGTTGAGGTTTCAGCTCTCACTCGCGTGCCCGTTCCCGCTCGATCAGCGCGCCAAGGTCCGGCAGCGCCGTCTCGCTGCAACTCACCGCGATCCCCTCTGTGAAAATCGCGCTGCTCAACCGGGTCAGTGCGTTGGCCGGCGGCATCTCGACGGCGAGGCGTGCGCCTCGTTCCCACGCAAGCCTCACAGTGTCATGCCAGCGCACCTGCCGCGCCATGTTGCCCGCAAGATCGGCCGCGATGCGCGGGCCGTCAAAAAGCGGGCGTGCAATGCTGCTGCTCAGATACACAATACGAGGCGCGCGCACGGTGATCTGGCCAAAGGCATCGGCGAGCGCCACCGCGGGTGCGTCGAGCAAAGCACAATGCGACGGAACCGCCACGTCGAGACGCTCGCAGCGTTGCGCCCCGTGTTCGATCGCAAGCGTCGTAAGGCGGTGCATGGCAGCATCGCTTCCTGCAACGACCATCTGCGTTTCTGCGTTAATGTTCGCAAGGAACACGGTCGTGGCCTCGTTGTTCACTTGCGCGATCAGTCGTTCGAGCGCCCGCTGCGTCATACCGATGATCGCAGTCATGCCGTAGCCGCTCGGGTAGGCGCGTTCCATCAACTGGCCGCGCAGCTCGACGAGTTTCACGGCGTCGGCGTATTGAAGCGCGCCTGCGATCACGGCGGCCGGATAGGCGCCGATCGAAAGCCCGGCCACCATGTCGGGTTCGTAGCCGCAGGCGCTCATCACGCGCGCCTGAGCGACGCCCGCGATCAAGACGCAAAGTTGCACCGCGACGGTGGAGTGCAGCGAATCGGAATCGTCGAGCGATGTGACGTCGTAGCCCAACGTGTCGCTGGCTTCTTGCAGTGTTCGAGCGGCTTCGGCGTGAGACTGGAGCGCATGCAACATGCCCGGGCGCTGTGAGCCCTGACCGGGGAATGTGAACAGTACGCTCATGATATGTCGCCAACCCAGGGATCCGATACGAGCAAGGGGCCACGCCCCGTCTTCAGCAGAACGCGATCCGCGTTGCCGGCCCACTCCGCGAGCGCGAACCCGCCGTGGCCTGTGTCGACCTGCATGTCGATGCGCGCGGGCGACGCTTGCAGCAACGCGAGAAGCGAGCGGGCTTCGTCGCGCGGCAGCGGCTTCGATGCGCGCAGCAGCAGATCGAGGTCGCTGTCCTGCCGCAGCGTGCTCACGCCGCTCGCAAGCGCAAAGCCGACGCTGCCGGTGATGCCCCACGTCAACCGAAGCCGGTCGAGTTCTGGCGCGATGCGACTCAGTGCGCGCACGCAGGGCAGGGTGGCGAGTGCGGCCTTCGTCCGCCAGGCGCGGCCTGTAGCGAGCGCCTCGGGCGTGACGCTGAGACGGATGCGCTCGCGCGCCACGTGAGCGGCGAACCGCTCACTGCGTGCACGACCGCGAAGCCCGACCGGCACCACGCCCTGCTCGCTGACCGCTTCGCGCCGCACGACCACCGGCGCGTGCGAAAGCCACTCGCGCGAGGCCCATCCAGGTACTACCGATGTCGAACGAAGGTCCTCCCGCTCACTGATCCACAGGAGGTCGTGCGGGCGAAGCGGTTCGTAAGCGGTAGACAAGAGGATTCTCCCAGGCGCATCAAGCGCTCATCAAAGCCTTGGTCGCAAAGAACAACAGCGAAGGTCCAAGCAGGCAGCCGACGCCCGTATGGAACGTCGCGATCAGCGCCCCGTAAGGCACGAGCCGACGATCGGTCGCGGCGAGCCCCGCGCTCACACCGCTCACCGTGCCCGCCAGGCCGCCGAAGATCATCGCGGAGCGCGGCGTCTTCAGTCCCATGAAACCGGCCGCGAGCGGCGTGCCGATCATCACGATGATCGCCTTGATGAGGCCCGTCGCGATGCTGAGCGCGATCACATCCGAGCTCGCGCCGATCGCCGCGCCCGTCACCGGTCCCACGATATACGTGACCGCGCCCGCGCCAATGGTCGTCATGCTGACGGGATCGGTATAGCCGAACGCGTAAGCAATGCTTGCGCCGACGATGAACGGCAGCACAGTGCCGAGCAGCAGCGACACCACGCCGATCATTCCCGCCTTGCGCGCCTCGGTCGCCTGCACCTCGAACGCGGTCGCGACAATGGCGAAATCACGCAGCATCGCGCCGCCCATCAGGCCGATGCCGGTGAAGAGCGGCAGGTCGGCGATGCCCTTTTGTCCGCCGGTGAATGCGCCGCCGACATAGGCGAGCGCGAGGCCGATCACGATCGCGATTGCCGAGCCGTGCACGCGCCCGAAGGTCAGCTTGCGCGAAATCAGCGACGACACCCACATGATGAGGCCCACCAGCGCGAACGCAGTGACGAGGCCGTTCTGAATCAGATTTTTATCGAGAATTTGCAACATGACTAACTCCTGATTCAGATTTCTTCAAGATGCGGCGCGTTCACGAACGACGTGCTGTCGCGACCGGTGCGGGAAAGAACGGCGATGCAGCATGCGCAGACGGCCGCAGCGCCCATTGCCGAAAGCAGTGCGACGGGGCCGCCCTTGAGCGCGGCCACGACGTTCTGGTTGGCGGCCATCGCCACCACGACGGGGATGTACATCGCGCCCCAGAAGCCGACGCCGAATTCGGTTTCCTTCGGCAGCAGTCCCTTCTTTTGCAGATAGAGTTTCAGGAAAATCAGCAGCAGCATCGCGATGCCGACGCCGCCGACGTTCGTCTTCACGCCGATCGCGACGCCGAGCAGGTCGCCGAGAAAGAGTCCCGCGAGATGGCAGAACGCGAGAAGTGCAGTTCCATAGATGATCATTTCATGTCTCCTGTAATACCTTTATTGGCTTCTGACGAGGCGGTGCGAGAACTGAAGCTCTACCGCCATTGCTCCCGCAGCTTGCGGCGAACCGTCGCGGAGGCCGCGCGGTGCGCGCTGCCGAGCCGACTTTCCAGACCGCGCGACGGGTCGTTGCGGATGTCGTCGAAAGCGACCTGCAGCGCCTTCTCGACGGTGGTCTGATCGGCGCCGGTCGGCGCATCGGCGTTGGTTACGCTCAGGAGTTTCCAGAGCAGCCCGAGCGATGCGTAGTTGTCGATGTCGTAGGCCATCGGCGGAACGCGCCCCGTGAACGCTTCGAGATCGGCGACCGAGCGGAGCGTGACCCGCGCCGCCGATTCCTTGCCCATCGCGTGGACCATGACCTTCGGATCGGCGAGTGCGATGAGGCGGTTGGCCTGATAGCCGTGGGCGAGAAACGCACCCGACATCGCGCGCCCGACGATCAGCCCGATCACCGGATGGCCCGCGAGACGCGCGCTGGCGTAGGCATCGGCGGCTGCGGCGAGCGCCTGGTGGATGCCGTACGCTTCCTCGCGCCGGCCGTACGCCTGGCTCGCCACGTCGATCACTGCGACGATCGCGCGCTTCTCTTCACGCTTGCTGTCCGCATCGACGACCTCACGCACCGCGCGCGCCACTTCCCATCCTTCGACGAGACCGACCTCGCCGCCGCGCGCCCGTGGGAACGGATTGTCCGGATCGGGCACCACGGCGATGAAGCGCGCGGGATGGTCGCCCAACCGCGCATCCGCGACCCGCACCGAAGGCGGATAACCGGCCTGCAACGGCGCGCTGTAAGTGAGCGCGTCGAGCCAGACTGCGCCGCGCTTCGAAAGCTCTTGTGTGCTCATAACTGAAACCCCTTGCCGTAGATGGCGGCCGCCTGTTCCGGCGTGGCCTGCACGCCCGGATCGACCTCGGAAAGCCGCGTCAGAAAACCCGCGACGCGCTCGCTGCGGCATGCCTCGGGCCGCCCCGCGCGAAAGCGTTCGATGACGGCTGCGCGGATCGCGTCGGCGTCGTCGGCGACGTAGTCGTCGACGAGTCCCGTGCGATGCCGCTGCTCGCAGCCGGTGAAGCTCCAGATCATCGGACGGTCGCGCGAATCGAATTCGGCGATGCCCGCTTCCTGTTCGATGACCGCCGGACCATTGAGGCCCAGGCGCGCTTCGCGGGTGCCGATCAGATAGCTGCACAGTCCCGCCGCGATCGACATGCCCCCATAGCAGCCGATCGGCCCGGCCGTGATGCCGATCACCGGCTGGTAGCGCCGCAAGTCGACCATGCCTGCGTGAATTTCCGCGATCGCCGCGAGCCCGAGATTGGCTTCCTGCAAGCGCACGCCGCCCGTTTCGAAGAGGATGACGGCGCGCGTCGGGATGCCGTTGCGGTTGTCCTCGGCGGCGAGTTCGAGGCTGCCCGCGATCTTCGCCGCCGACACCTCGCCCATGCTGCCGCCCTGGAATCCGCCATCGATCCCGAGCACCACGGCGGGCTGGCCGTCGATGGTGCCCTTCGCGACGACCATGCCGTCGTCCGCTTGCGTCACGATGCCCTGGCGCATGAGCCACGGCGACGTGACGCGCTGGAACGGGTCGAGCAGTTCGCTAAAGGTGCCTGCATCGAGCAGCTTCTTCGCGCGGCTGCGCGCATCGAGCTCGATGAAGCTCTGGCGTTCGAGCAGTTGCTGTGTATCCATGATCATCACGCTCCGCCGGTTGATTTCAGTTGTTCGAAGACCTGCCCGATGCGCATCTGCACGACGCCCGGCGTCGCGCCCGAATCGTTGATTTCGAGCTTCGCGGCGGGGAGCGACCCGTCGCCGAAGATGCGTTCGAGCACGGCCTGCCAGAGGCGGCCCTTACCGTCGACGGAGGTCGTGACATTCACGACGGTGCGGTGCGCCGCGTTCGCTTCGAGCAGCACTTCGAGGTCTCCCGAGGCGACGACGCCCGCGAGCGCGCGGCCTTGTGCGGGCTGGCCCGCCGGGAATTCGAGGACGATGGTTTCCATGTGTGTTCCTATGCGTTCGACGTTTGAGGGGCTTCGCTACGAAGCCGGTCGAGAAACAGGGCTGCGGCGAGCAGGTCGGCGGCGCCACCGGGCGATACGTGCAGTTCGACGAGGCGCCGGTCCAATGCCTTCAGTTGACGGCGCCCCGCGAGCGCGGCGGCACCGCCTTGTTCCAGTACGCGCCACGCGCCGTCCTGCATCTCGGCGAGCGCCTCGGGTCCGCCGCGCGCGAGCACGCAGGTGTCGTCGAGGCTCGCCATCACGGCGAGCAGTGCATTCAGGCGCGCGGCCGTTTCGCTGTCGCCGCGAATGCGCGAGCGCGCGAGCTCCGGCAGCGCGACATCCACGACATGCGGAAAGCCCGCCTGCGCCTGTCCGCGCGCGCCGCCGACGTTGTAGTCGAGACAGGCCTGCTCGCCCTTGTTGCCGGTGATCGCAGGCGCGTGACGATCCTGCACGCGGGCGATCGAACCAGCGCGCGCGGCGACGGCTTGCGGCGCAAGATCCGAAACTTCGCGCGCCGCAGCGGTCACGAGCAATCCGAGCGCCCAGATCGCGCCGCGATGCGTATTCACGCCGCCGGTCGCATCGAGCATGCGCGCTTCGCCGTCGCGCCCGATTGCGCCGATGCGCTCACGCAGCGCGAGCAGCGGTTGCGATTGGGTGCCTGCACGCGCCAGTTCAACGAACGTCGGCTGCAATGCGAGCGCCGATGCGCACATCAGTTTCCAGTCGAGATCGTGATGCGCGCCGCGGCTGCGGATATCGACGAGTCCGGGCTTCGGCGCGAGCGTGACTTCTTCAATCAGCGCTTCCACCACATGCGCGCCGAAACGGTCGGCCAGGTCCGGCGCCTGGCGCAGCGGCTGCGCCGCGTTCATTGCGAGGTTCTCGCGCATTACCAGCTCCGAAAGCGTGCGGGCGGCTCGTACAGCCCGTCCGACCAGTCGACGATATCCGCCATGCTCTTCGCGGCGAGCAGCGACCGGCTCGCTTCGCTGCGGTGGATGCCGAGGTCCTCGGGCAGCGCGACGAAGCCATCGCGGCGCAGCGCCGCGAGTTTGCCCGCGTCGCTCTTGAGACCGATCGGCGTGACGCCCGCGACGGCCGCGATCATCTCCTTGCGATGTTCGAGCGAGCGCGCCTTGTAGAGATACGCGATGCCTTCCTCGGTCAGCACGTGCGTGACGTCGTCGCCGTAGATCATCACGGGCGCGAGCGGCATGCCGGATTCGCGGCCGACCTCGACCGCATCGATCGATTCGACGAGGGTCGGCTGGCCGCCCGCCTGGAACGTCTCGACCATCTGCACGACGAGCTTGCGGCCGCGCTCCAGCGGGCTGTCCGTCTGCAGCAGATCGAGCCACGCGGGCGTCGCGTGGCGCCGGCCGTGCGGATCGTGGCCCATGTTGGGCGCGCCGCCGAAGCCGGTGAGCCGCCCGTGCGTCACCGTCGACGAGTTGCCTTCTCCATCCATCTGCAGCGTGGAGCCGATGAACATGTCCACCGCGTATTGCCCCGCGAGCTGGCACATCGTGCGATTGGAGCGCATCGAGCCGTCGTGGCCGGTGAAGAAGATGTCGGGCCGTTGCGCGACGTAGGCTTCCATGCCGAGTTCGCCGCCGAAGCAGTGCACGCTGTCGACCCAGCCGGTTTCGATCGCGGGGATCAGCGTCGGATGCGGGTTGAGCGTCCAGTGGCGGCAGATCTTGCCCTTGAGACCGAGCTTCTCGCCGTAGGTTGGCAGAAGCAGTTCGATCGCGGCCGTGTTGAAGCCGATGCCATGATTGAGCGACTGCACCTGATGCTTCTCATAGATGCCGCGGATCGCCATCATCGCCATCAGCACCTGGATCGGCGTGATGAGGCGCGGATCGCGCGTGAAGAGCGGCTCGATGAAGAACGGCTTGTCGGCCTGCACCACGAAATCGATCCACGAGCCGGGGATGTCGACGCGCGGCAGGTCCTTCGGGTCGTCGACGATCTCGTTGACCTGTGCGATCACGATGCCGTCGCGAAACGCGGCGGCTTCGACGAGCGACGGCGTGTCTTCGGTGCTCGGACCCGTATAGAGATTGCCTTCGCGATCCGCCTTGTAGCCGGCGCACAGCACGACGTTCGGCGTGAGGTCAACGTAGAGCCGCGCGTAGAGTTCGATGTAGGTATGGATCGCGCCGATTTCGAGGATGCCGTCCTGCAGGAACTGCGAGATGCGCAGGCTCTGCGCGCCGGCATACGCGAAGTCGAGCTTTCTGGCGATGCCGCGCTCGAAGAGATCGAGATGCTCGGCGCGGCTCACGCTCGGAATGATGAGATGCAGGTCGTGGACGACTTCCGGATCGACTTTCGCGAGGGAACGCGACAGGAAATCGGCCTGTTTCTGGTTGTTGCCCTCGACGACCACGCGGTCGCCCGGGGCGACGAGCGCCTGCAGGACATCGACGATGCGCTCGGTGGGTAGCACCATGCCATCCGCGATCGATGCAACCCGCGCGAGGCGGCGATGTTTTTCCGCACGGCGCGTGGCCCAGCGGGATTGGGTCTGACTTTGACTGGACATGTGGACTCTCGCTCAGGACATGAGGCAAGTCTAGGGAGCGAGGTGCACCGGTTCAATGACGCTTGGGACGCGTCTGTTATCCCAAGGGTAATGATCATTCGACGTGAACGCTAAAACCGTGACAGAACTGGGCAGGGGGCTTAACCGCGTTGCCTAGGGGTTTTCCCGGTTTCGCTGACGGATGTGCTCGACCGCACGATGGACGTCGTCTGGTTGATGCGCGTGGAATTGCAAAGCAGGCCCAAGTTCCTGAACCTCGGCGAACGCGGCAGGATAGAACCCGCCGCGCTTCAAAAGACCTACTTCACCGCTCCCAACGCCAACCCCTTCACCAGGAACCGCTGCAACCAGGCAAACACAATCGAAACCGGCAATGTCGCGCAGAGGGTCGCGGCCATGACCAGATGCCATTCGACGACGTACTTCCCCGCGACCATATCGGTCACCTGCACGGTAAGCGTCTTATTCTCCGGCGACCGAATCAGCGTATAAACCACCGCAAACTCATTCCACGCATTGATAAACGTGAAGATCGCGGTAACAACAATCGCAGGCACAGCCAACGGCAAGAACACCTTAAAAACAGCCCTCGTCCTCCCACACCCTTCCAACCAGGCCGACTCCTCAAGATCTCGCGGCACAGTCTGAAAGTACGAAGACAACATCCAAACCGCAAACGCGATATTGAACGCAGCATAGGAAACGATCACACCAATCTTGGAGTCAACCAGATTCCCATCCCCATAAGGAATCATCGCAGCGAGCCGGAACAGACCAACAACCAGCAAAATCGGCGACAACATCTGCGTCACCAGCAGAAACTGCGAATACAACCCCTTCCCACGAAACGGAAACCGCGCCAACGCATAAGCCGCAGGCAAGCTCACTGCCAACGCCAGCGCGGTCGACAGAAAGCTAATCACGCAACTATTCCTCAGCGCCACGCCAAAGTTAGCCGCAACCCACATATCCGAGAAATTGCTCCACTGCCAATGCACCGGCAACCACCGCGCCGGATAAACAAAAATCTCCGTAGCCGGCTTCAGGGCAGTAAATAACATCACAGCAAACGGAAACAGCACCGCCACAATCAGCGGCGAAAGCGCCAACCAGCACCACAACGAGCGCTTCGTCTTGACGCTAAGACTCATGACGTCTCTCCTTCTTTCGCCGGCTGCAGGCGCAGATAAGCGATCGAGAAAACGAACAACATGACGAGCATGATTAGCGACACCGCCGCGGCTTCGCCGGGACGTCCCAACCGGAAACCAAGCTCATAAAGATACGTGACAAGAATATGCGTGCCGTTATCCGGGCCGCCTTGCGTCATCACCCAGATGATCGGGAAAGAATTGAATACGTAGATCACATTCAACAGAATCGTCATGTTGATGAACGGCCGCAAAAGCGGCATCGTCAGCTTGCGAAACTGCTGCCATGCGGTGGCGCCATCCATGCGCGCCGCTTCATAAATATCGCCCGGCACCGACGACAACCCGCCAAGCAGAATCGTCACCGTAAATGGAATCGACACCAGGATACCCACCGCGATCTCCACGGGAAACGCGAGTTCCGGCGTCGCGAGCCAATGGATCGGGCCACTGATCAACCCAAGCCGCTGCAACGTGACATTAACCATGCCGTAGTCATCGTTGAAGGCCCAGCGCCATACCACGGCGGTCATCGTCAGCGAGACGGACCACGGCAGCATCACAATCGTGCGCGCCACACCGCGGCCATAGAAGTCCTGATTCAGAATCAGCGCAACCGGCACCGAAATCAGCACCGTGCCACCCACCACGAACACGGTCCAGACAATCGTCCGTCGAGCGGCGGCGAGAAACGCGGGGTCGTTGAAAATCGTATAGAAATTCTGCAGACCGGTGAAATCGCGGATCGCGCCAAAGCGCGAGACCTCATGCAGCGATTGCCACACGATGTTGAAAATCGGATAACTGATGATGAAAAGCGCCAACACCAGGCTCGGCGCAATCAACAACCAGGGCGCTTGCAGGCGCGAAGAAGCGGAACGGCTCATGCGTGCTCGATCGTAAGACGCGTCCACACTAAAAAGGCGGGCGCGACGGGATGGGCCGGATAGTGCATTACGGGCGTTGCGTGTGTTGCGGGCGTTACATGCAGTACATGCATTACGACCGAAACGCGCGCCGCCTTCACAACGGCGGCGCGCGTTCCGTATTCAGCAAATCACTACGAGACTACGCGCAATCACTTACCGAGCGACTTGTTTGCTTGCGCGGCCGCAGCATTCAACGCATCAGCCGGCTTTGCCTTGCCCAAATAGATCGATTGCATTGAATCGGTCACAGCCTTCGCGGTGTCTTCCCAACCGGTCACGGTCGGCGCGAAGTGAGCCGTCGGCAGCAGCGCGACGAAAGCTTTGGTATCCGGATCGCTGAACGCCGGATCGGTCGCCTCGGCCTTGGTGGTCGGCAGGAAGCCTTCGGTGGTCGTGAACTCTACACGCGGTTCCTTCGTGAACAGATAGTCGAGGAACTTCCACGCCGACTTCTTCACCTTCGAGTTCTTGAACATCACGATCGAGTCGGTCACCGCATAGGTGGCGTGCGTCGTGCCCATCGGGATCGGAACGATGCCGTACTTCAAATTCGGCACTTCTTTCTTGATCTGCTTTGCGAGGAACGGTGCGGAGATGTCCATCGCGACGCGGCCCTGCTTGAACAGGTTCTGCACGTCTTCGCGGCTGTAGCCGGTCACGCCAGGTTGCGTCAGGCCCTGGTCGATCATCGTCTTGTACAACGTGGCCGCCTTGATGCCGGCCGGCGAATTGAATGCCGCCTTGCCGTCCTTGCCGACCACATCGCCACCGTTGGTCCACAGGGCGTAGTAATAGTAGACGTCGGTTTCGATTTCCTTGCCTTGCAGACCGAAGCCGGCAATGCCCTGCGCCTTCAGTTTCTTCGACGCGTCGATCACGTCATTCCACGTCTTCGGGCCGTCGGGATAACCGACCTTCGCGAGCAGATCCTTGTTGTAGTAGAGCGCCCGCGCGGAAGCGGCGATCGGCAGGCCGTACACCTTGCCGTTGATTTCTCCAGGCGCCAGGAATGGGCCGATGAAGCGGCCCTTGAAGCTGGCGTCCATGTAACCGTCGAGCGGTTCGGCGACGTCGTCCTTCACAAAGTCAAGCAGCCAGCGCGTGCCGACAATCGCGAGGTCGGCGTTGGCGTTACCGGTAATGTCCGTCTGCAGTTTTTGTTGCAGCGTGTCCCAGCTCACGTCTTCGATCTTGATGGTCGTGCCGGGGTTGGCCTTCTCGAAGTTGCGGGCCATCTTTTCGAAGTACGGCGCGGTGGCATCGCTGTAATGCGCGACCGTTACGCGAACCGTGTCGGCGTGAGCCGCGACGGCGATACCTGCAAACGCGAGCGCCATGGCAACTTTGCCTAGCGCGAGGGAAGCACGGGCATGCAACGACATTTTCTCTCTCTCCTGTGTCGAACGGAGTTAGCGCTTTAGGCTCACTCCGGTCCCATCCAACGATGGTGGGGGGTGGTCTGCTGCCGTCGCCGGCCGCTTGGGTTGATTTGTTTGAAAAAATCCTACATGACGCAAAATAGCTTGTCACGTAGGGTCTGCCATATTTCTTCTCGGCCAGTTTTGTGCATAAGATGCTGTAAAGCAGGGATATTCTGCGTAACGCGAAGTCATGGATACCCAATATTCGGGATGACTGGACAACTGAGCGGTAGTCGTTTTGTAGGAAATTTACACGCCAGTCTGGCGCTGCAACAGGATTGAGGAGCGAGGGCGGACATGAATCGTGTGGTCTTGGTAACGGGCGCTTGCGGCGGCATCGGCAGCGTGTTGTGCAAGCGCTTCGTGGAGCAGGGCGATACGGTGCTGGCGCTCGATATCGACGCGGTCGCGCTGAGTGGATTAACGGCGCAAATCGGCGAGGCGCATGTCACGCCGATCGCGGTCGACCTCGGCGACGCTGCCGCAGTGCAGCAAGCGGTGGCCGAAGCGGTCAAGACGCGCGGTCCGGTGGATGTGTTGGTCGCCAACGCGGGCGCTGCGAAAGGCCTGACGCTCGCCACGACGGACGCCGCTAGCTGGCAACGCGACATCCATCTGAACTTGAACGGTACGTATCACACGGTGGAAGCGGTGCGCGCCTCAATGATCGAACGGCAGAAGGGCGCGCTGGTACTGATCGGCTCGGTGAACGGCATGGCCGCGCTCGGGCATCCGGCATATAGCGCGGCGAAGGCGGGGCTCATCAGCTACACGAAAGCGCTGGCGATCGAACTCGGCCGCTATGGGATTCGCGCGAACATTGTCTGTCCGGGCACGGTGAAGACGCAGGCATGGCAGGCGCGCGTCGACAAGAATCCGCAGGTCTTCGAGGATCTGAAGAAGTGGTACCCGTTGCGCGACTTCGCGACGCCCGACGACATCGCCGACGCGGTGCTGTTTCTCGCCTCGCCGATGGCGCGGGTGATTACCGGCGTCGCGTTGCCGGTCGACGGTGGGCTGATGGCCGGCAACCGTTTGATGGCGGAAGAACTGACGCTTGAATCAATTTGAAAGCATTGAATGGATAGCGCGGCGTGCTCCTTGCTTCGACTTCGATGAAGCAACCCAGCACAACCGCATGACAGCACGACGATGAGGACAGCATGGCAGCAGTGCAACTGAGCGGCATCTTCAAACGCTATGGCGACACGCAAGTGGTGCACGGCATCGATCTCGACATCGACGACGGCGAGTTCGTCGTACTGGTCGGCCCGTCGGGTTGCGGCAAAAGCACGCTGATGCGCATGGTGGCGGGGCTCGAGGAGATCAGCGGCGGCGATCTGATGATCGGCGGAACGCGCGCCAATACGCTTGCGCCACAGCAGCGCAATATCTCGATGGTGTTCCAGAGCTACGCGCTCTATCCGCATCTGTCGGTCTACGAAAACATCGCGTTCGGGCCGCGGATTCGCAAGGAATCGTCCGCGAGTTTCAAGCCGCGGATCGAAGCCGCGGCGAAGATGCTGAACCTCAGCAGCTATCTGGACCGTTTGCCGCGTGCGCTGTCCGGTGGCCAACGTCAGCGGGTGGCAATGGGCCGCGCAGTGGTGCGCGAGCCGTCGCTGTTTCTGTTCGACGAACCGCTGTCCAATCTCGACGCCAAACTACGTGTGCAGATGCGCACGGAAATCAAGGCATTGCATCAGCGTCTGAAGAACACGGTGATCTACGTCACGCACGATCAGATCGAGGCGATGACGATGGCCGATCGCATCGTCGTGATGAACGCGGGGCGGATCGAACAGGTCGGCCGTCCGCTCGATCTGTACGACCGTCCGGCCAATCTGTTCGTCGCGAGTTTCCTCGGCTCGCCGTCGATGAATTTCGCTGAAGGTGTGTTGGCCAATCGTGCGGAAGGACAGGGCTTTGCGTTAAAGCTCACGGACTGTGGCGAGATCGTGCTGGAAGGCGCGCCGGCGTCCGCGGTGGTCGGCGCGAAAGTCACGCTCGGCGTGAGGCCAGAGCACATCGAAACAATGACCGACAAGCCGGACGCCACGCTGGAAGTCGAAGTGGTCGAACCGACTGGCGCTGAGACCCATTTGTACGGGAAAATAGGCGGCAGCACGTGGTGCGTGACGACTCGCCAGCGCTCGAAAGTCGAGCCCGGCCAGCGCGTCACGCTGCGCCTGCCGGCCGAGCATATTCATCTGTTCGACACGGAGAGTGGACGCAGGCTGGTCTGAGCCGCGTGTTGCCTTTTACAGCTGCATAAGGCCGAATAAAGCTGATTGAAGCTGCGACGCGACGCGGATTCATTTAACCCTTAAGGAACACCGGGTGTCCGCACCGAACTTGATTCCCCACATCCGTGGCGCGCTGGACAATCTGCGGCCCGCCGAGCGCAAGGTCGCCGAGATGGTGCTGAGCGATGTCGACTTTGCGATGCGCGCGAGCATCACCGAGCTCGCGCAGCGCGCTGACGTGTCCGAGCCTTCCGTCACGCGGTTTTGCCGCGCGATCGGCGCGCATGGCTTGCGCGACTTCAAGATGCAATTGGCACAGAGCGTGGCGGGTGGTGTGCCGTATGCATCGACGGCGGTTGCACGTGATGACGATGTGCAGACGTTGATGGACAAGGTGGGTGAGGCTGCGGTCGATGGGATCACGCATGCGTGTGCTGCGTTGGATCCGGTGGTGGTCGAGAGTGCGATTGCGGCGTTGTCGAGTGCGGGGCGGGTTTTCTTCTTTGGCGTGGGCTCGGGGTCGGGACTCGTCGTGCAAGACGCGGCGTTAAGGTTTTTGCGGCTGGATATCGCGGCCACTGCGTTTACCGATGGTCATTTGCAGCGTCTATACGCAGGCCTCATGGAGCCGGGTGATGTGGCGTTTGCGATTTCGCATTCGGGCCGCAGCGTCGAAGTGAATGAAAGTATTCAGATCGCCAAGGAACGTGGCGCGACGACGATTGCGCTGACTAATGTCGGCTCGCGGTTGGCGTGGTTGGTGGATATTCCGCTGCTGCTGCGCGTGCCGAGTCCGATCGATCCGAATACGCCCGGGGTGTCGCGGCTCGTGCATCTGTGCATCATGGATGCGCTGGCGATCGGCGTCGCGTTGAAGGCGAGGCCCAAGACGCTTGAAAAGATGCGGCACGCCAAAGCACGGTTGTCGTCGCATGAGCCGGAGGCGGCGGGGGATTGACCAGGATGGTCCGCGTCAAGAACCCCGTAACGAACGCATAAGCGGTCACTCAGCTTGAGGACGCCAGGCGATCATGCCGGCCGTCCGCGCTCGAACTTCCGGCGAGCCTGAACACGTCGCGACGGCCTCGTATCCCGGCGATTCCCATCCCTTTCGCGTCTTTGTTTTACAGCGAACAGCGCGCACCCTAAAATCCGCCGGGTTGACTGAATCCGTCAATCACCGCATGTCGTCGAAAAAAATATCCTGAAGGGAAAATGAAAAAACTATTAGCTTCAGCCGTGCTCTGTCTGCCCCTGTTCGCTCACGCCGCGACTGACGCCACCGCCGACTGCCAGTCCCACCTCTCCACATGGATGAAAACGTTGCATCCCGGCCGGCAACTCGACACTGAACATGCCGCGTGCAAAATCTGGCCCGCCGACCCTTCGCTGACGCTGGCCGTGCAGGCCCTGCCGAAAGCGGGCAATACAGACGACGGAGGAGAGTACGACCTCGAAGTGCTGGTCGCCGACAGCAAGTCGGGTGCAATCATCGCGCATGAATATGAACCGGCGGCTATCAGTTCCGACGCGATCCGGTTCAGTCAAATCGATCTGGATACCGCTCGCTATCAACTCACTCCGCAATTGCGCGCATTCGGCGTTCGCGTGACCTACGAGGGTTCGTCGCGCGTCAATCCGTACGAAGGTCAGTCGCTGAGCTTGTACGTGCTGGACGGTCATGCGCTGCGCCGCGTGGTCGACGATCTGGCGGTCCAGAACAATTCCGGCGAAGGGGACGGCGATTGCGCCGGTACGTTCTCGGCGATCACGCGCACGCTTGCCGTTGGTCCGGCTAATGGCGCCGGCTACGCGACGCTGCGCGTCGGCGAAACCTCGAAGGAAAGCCTCAGCAAGCAGACCAGCAAAGACTGCGTATCGACCGATCGTCCGGCAAAGCGCACCACCACGACGCTCGAATACGACGGCACCGCTTACCGCGTGCCGAAAGCATTGCACTATGAGTGACGGCGGTTCAGCATCGGCGCGGCGGCGAGTCTGCAGCGCGCTCGCCGCGTGTGCCGCGTCGCCACTGGCGTTGGTGCTTACGCTGATGCTGACGCTCGTCAGCGGATGCAGTAAGGCGCCCGCATCCCTGCCGAACGACGCCTATATCTGGCAACGCAAATGGACGCCGTCCGTCACGTCCGCGATTGCGCGAAGCAGCGGCTTCGTTCAAACGTGGCATGTGCTCGCCGCCGAAAAAGACTCGCAAGACGACTGGACCCTCATCTCGCCCGACTGGGCGACCCTCGCCGCAACCCACGCGCCGGTAACAGCCGTGGTGCGGATCGACGGCCAACTCGGCGATCTGACCACGTTGCCCATCGCGCGTATCGTCAAACTCGCCGATGACTGGAAGCAACACGGCATCACGCTCGCGGCCATCGAAATCGATCACGATTGCGCGACGTCCAGGCTCGCCGGCTATACGCGCTTCCTCGCCACGTTACGTGCGCAACTCGATCCCGCGATCAAACTGACGATCACCGCTTTGCCCGCCTGGCTCGGCAGCCCCGCGCTCGACGCGTTGCTGGCCCATGCCGACGAAGCCGTCCTTCAGGTGCATGCGGTCATGAATCCGGCGCAAGGCCTGTTCGATCCGACACAGGCACGCGCATGGCTGCGCGAATTCGCGCAGCATACGAAGCGCCCATGGCGCGTCGCGTTGCCGACCTACGGCACGCGCGTGACGTGGGGCGACGACGGCCGCGTGGCCGGCATCGAAAGCGAACGTCCGATGCTGCTCGCGAATGGCTTCGCGCAAGGTGTTGCGCATGAGCTCGTCGCGCAACCGGAACAGATCAGCGCGTTCGTCACGCGGATAGAGCGCGATGCGTTGCCCGGAATCACGGGCATCGTCTGGTTCCGCTTGCCCACCGACGCCGACGATCGTGCATGGAGTCTCGCCACCTGGCGTGCCGTGCTCACGCGGGCGCCGCTTATCGCCACCATTTCCGCGGACGCGCACCAAAGCGCGCGGCAACCGGGGCTTTTCGACGTCTCGCTCGTGAGCGGCGGCAATACCGACGCACCCTTACCCGCTGTCATCCGCACCGATGCCTCATGCGAAGCCGCCGACGGCATCAACGGCTACGCACTCGATTACGACGCGCATGGCATGCTGCTGCGCCGCGTTCAACCCGGTTTGCTGCGCGCGGGCATGCGCCGCGACATCGGTTGGCTTCGCTGCGGCGGAGTCGATAACAAAAAGGTCTCTGTTCATGTTGAACCGTAAATATGTTGCGCTGGTTGGCGGCGTCGCGTTGTTGGCCGGCGCCGTCATCGTCCATGCTTGCGGACCGTTTTTTCCGCTGCAATTGCTCGACAATCGCGCGGGCACGCTGTCTGGCACGCCGAATAATTCGTTTGCGTATGAGGCGTCGCGTCTCGTCACGCCGGACGATCATCTGCTGGCTCCTGAAGCCGTGCAGGTTCCGGCGGGGCAGCAGCGGGTCGATCCAGCGAAGGCGGCGTTGGCCGATCTCTCGTCAGAGCAGGTCGCGACGCTGGCCACAATGGGCAAGGCCGCCGACGGTGATGCAGCATACGCAATGGGGACCGGCGTGCCGGAGGCGCCGCGGCTCTATGCGGCCGCTGACGTCGATTTCGGGCATGCGCTGGCGGGCTGTGTGAGCACGGCAGCCGCCAACAGCCCGGCCGCTGCGGCGCCCAGCGCCTCGTCAACTACGAACGCGAAGAGCAGCACGGCCGCTAGCAACGCAGCCGCTGTGTCCAGCGCCTCGCCAACTGCGAACGCGAAGGGCCCCGCAGCCGCTGCGCCCAGCGCGTTGCCAGCCACGAACGCGAAGGGCTCCACGTCCGCCAACAGCCTGGCCGCTGCTGCGCCTAGCACCTCGCCAACTACGAACGCAGCGAGCCCCACCGCCCCGCAATCCGCCTGCGCCGCCCGTGAACCGCTCCTCAACCGCGCGGCCACGCGGCTCGACGCGATCCTCGCATTGCCCGGCTCAACCGGCGCCCCACGCGCGGTAGCCGCCGCAACCGAACTCGCAGCGATTGCCCAGGCGCGCGCGGATGACTGCACAACCGGTGACGCTTGTGCCGCCTTCACAGCCGCGTTGCCCGCTGCCTATGCAAAACCGCGCACGCTCGCGGCGAGCGGCGCCCCCGATCCCGAAGGCCTCGCGGTAGCCAGCTTCGGTGACGAAGCACTCACCTATCTGCACGACAAGCAGACCGGCAAGCACTGCGACTACCGCAGCTTCATGAACGACACGCCATGCGCGGCGGGCATCGAGCCGGGGGATCTGAAACAGGCCATCGGCCTCTACGCGCAGCAGGCGGCGCGCGGCGGCAACAGCGGCTTGCAATCCCTGCGCGTCATCGCCGCGTGGGCATTAGCCGACAAGGCGCGTGTCGCGTCACTGATCGACGACCCGGTTGCACAACGCCTACTGGTGTCCTATGCGCTCGCGCGTGAAGGCGACATTGTCAGTGACCGGCCGGAGAGCGCGTTCGAATACTACGGCGGGTACGACAACAGTTACGGCCCAACCGGCTATGCCGATGCCGCCCGTGGCGACAAGGGCATCACACCGAACCCGGCGTTAGTGTCCCTCGTCGAAGCGATCCAGCAGCGCGGCATCGATCATGTGGCAGGC
The DNA here is from genome assembly GCF_046025895.1 of Paraburkholderia sp. RL17-337-BIB-A. Classification (NCBI taxonomy): domain Bacteria; kingdom Pseudomonadati; phylum Pseudomonadota; class Betaproteobacteria; order Burkholderiales; family Burkholderiaceae; genus Paraburkholderia; species Paraburkholderia sp. RL17-337-BIB-A. Next base: position 609,218 of record NZ_JARESY010000002.1, read on the forward strand.
GGCGATCGCCTCGCCGCGCTCGCCTACCGCGTCGGCCGCTACGATTTTGCCAGTGCGCTGGTGACGCGTGAACACAGCGCGCTCGCTAGCTGGGTGAGCGCGAAGCTGGCATTGCGCCGTGGCGATACAGCGGCGGCCATTACGGCTTATGCGCAGGCATCCAGACATTTTCCGTCTTCCGATTCGAGCGTCGAGCCCGGCGGCGCGGCTTTGATTCAAGGCGAGCAGGCGGTGCTGACGTTGTCGCGCGGGCAGTATGTCGAGGCGCTCGGCTATCTGTTCGACGCGGCGTCCCGCCAGGACACCGTGGGCTTCTACGAAGACAACTCCACCGATGTCGCGTACGCAAGCGATATGGCGTACATCGCCGAACGCGTCCTCACAACGGATGAGTTGAAGCAGTTCATCGATTCACGCGTGCCGGCCTCGCCGGTCCCGCCGATGCCACCGGCCGATGCGGGTGCGGATGCTTACTACTCGCTGCGTCCGAGCACGGGCGATACGTTGCGTTATCTGCTCGCGCGCCGTCTCGTGCGTGACGGCCGGATCGACGAAGCGCTGCCGTATTTCCCCGCCGACAACGATCCGCGTTACGGCTCGTTCGATTACACCGGAAACCAAACCACGCGCAAGCAATTACAGCTTCGCAAGCTCGCGAGCGACTATGCGGCCGCGCTGGACCAGGCGCAGCACGCATGGACCCGCACGAACCGCGCGCGCGGCTGGTTCGCCGCGGCGATGCTGGCCAGGCAGTCCGGGATGGAATTGATGGGCTACGAGCAAGCGCCGAATTATCACGACGTGGACGGCGCGTTCTACGGTGGCTCCGGGCGTTCGGGTGTTGTCCGGCCGCGGCTGGATCCGGACGCCGGCGCGGACGCAGCCCGTACGATGAAAGCCGCGCCGCCGGCGGACACACCGGCGGCGCGCGCGGAGGCGGATCTGGCGGGACCGTTCGTCACCGTCGATGAAAAGCGCCGTTATGCGGCGAGTGAGAGCAAACCGATGACGCGCTTTCACTACCGCAACATCGCCGCCGACTACATCGCCAAAGCGGCCGATGGGCTGCCGCCGCGCTCGCAGGCCTTCGCGGCAGTGCTATGCCGCGGAACCGACTGGATGCGCAACGACGATTCGTCGCGCGCGCTCGGGTTTTATCGGCGCTATGTGAAAGAGGGCGCTTATGTCGATTTCGGCGGACCGTTCGGCACGCTGTGCCCGGCACCGGATTTCCGGGCAGCGGCGACGTTCACTTATACGCAGGCGTGGCACAACGTGAAGCGCGATGCAGGACGCAACAAGAAGCGCGTCGCGCTGCTTGGACTGTTGATCGCCGCGGGTGTGAGCGGCTTGGGTGTGTGGCGCTATCGGAAAGCGAAGGCGCGGCGGACTGAGAACAATAACGCGTGACGTGGGTGCCGGCGGCGGACTAGTCGCTTTGCTCGTCCGCAAACGCTTCGGTCACAGCCTGCATGATTTGCGCACTCAACCCCGGCCGCTCGTCGAGAAGTGGATAGCGCTTGCGCAAGCTGTTCGACACGCTGTTGCCGTTCTGCCGGACGCTGCGAATGATGCTGTCCAGATCGTTGTCCGGCGCTTCGAGAAATTCCTTGATGGCGCGCCGTGCTGTGTCGTTGGCGTGCAGAAAGCGCGCCTCGGCGCGCATTTCATGCGTGAGCGTCACGTCGATCAAGTCGGCAAGATAGATGACGTGTGCGGTCAGATCAGGATAGCGCCAGGCGGGCAGCGCGTCGTCATAGGCGCGAAAGTGCAGGTTGTATTCGACACCGTCTTCTGCGATCTCAGTCTTGCCGAACGTGTACTGGTCGGCATAGTGTTTCATCAGCGGGCGCGAAAAGCGTTCGAGCACCTTGTCGTAAGCGGCGCGATCGCGCGTGCTGTGGGTGATCGTTGCTGAGACCGGCAAGATGATCGGCGCGGGCACCGCCCCGTCGCGACGCAGAATGTCGTTGATCAGGAAGCGCGAAATGCGGCCGTTGCCGTCGGCCATGGGGTGCACATAGACGAAACCGAACGACGCCGCTGCGGCGCGGACGATCGACGCACCACCGTTGGTACGTTCCAGAAAACGGCTAAGCCCCGCGAGCATCGCCTCGATATGTTGCCAATGCGGCGCGATGTAGTCGACCACCGGTTGATAGCGCGCGATGTGTCCCACGTACACCGGCGAGCGGCGGATGCCGTAACGCAGGGCCGACTGCCCGAGAATGCCACGTTGCAAGACGTCGAGTGTTTCAGCGTCGAACGGATTGGCATGCTGTCCGCATTCGCTTTCCATGACTGCGGCAAAGCGGCGGATTCGATCCTCTTTGTCCTGCTCGTGTTCGATCAGAAAGCTCGCGCGGCTCTCTTTGACCGTCAGCCAGACGGCGCTGCGCAAGATCAGGTCGATGCCGTAGGCCGCTTCCAGTTCGGCGAGCGGCGCGGCAAGGTTGTACGCTTCGGCGCGCTGAACCGCTCCGACACGGCGGATCAACGGGCAAAAATCCCGATTGCCCGGCAGATTGTCGCGCACGCGCCAGCGCGCGTTGTTGACCGGCGTGCCTACGACGAAGTCTTCGGGATTCAACGCATCGACATAGTTTCCCCGGGACACGCCGGGTGCGTCCAATGGCTCCGGCATCAGCCATTCATAGAAAAAGCAGGCGCGGCGGGCATAGGCGCCCGTGGGTTCGCGGGCGATCCATGCCTCCAGCTCCTCGCGCACGGATTGCCGCGCATAGAGCCGCGCGAGGAATTCCAGATGAATGCCCTCGTGCCGGAAGGCGAAAGTCAGGTTATCGGTCAGGCTGGCGGTTGGGCGATAAGGTTCGGGGTAAACCTCGCGGCGGATGTCACCGTCGGTAGAGGTTGAGCGAGTCCGGCCGATCTCGCTTTGAACGGCGAACGGGTGCACCGGTACGACGCCGTACCTGTTGGATAGCCATTGATAACCGATCTGCGGCATGATTTTCGATCCGGGTGGCTGAGACGCGCTGGAGGACACGTGTTTCGCTCCGTTTCGCTCAGTTTCGATTACTCGGCTCGCAAAACGATTAAAAAACGCGTGTTTTCCAAAAAAACGATTATACGGCGCCGGTGCATCGTTTCGATTACTCGGCTCGCAAAACGATTAAAAAATGCCGGTTTTTAGAAAAAACGATTACTTGCCGTTTGTTGAGGCAGCTTTTCCAAGGTCGCTTGCCGCCGCCATCCATCCAAACCGCCGCGACAATCTCAGGGTCGCCGCGCGCAAAGTCTGCGCCGGGCCGCCCGCGAGTTCGCTGTCGAAGCTGCCGCTCGGTCCCATCAGCGCGAGCACGAGACAGATGCTGCCGGTATGGTCCAGCACCGGCGCGGCCAAGGTATTGATGCCCGGCACCGGGCGGCTCAAGGCCGTGTCGATACCGTCCGCGCGGATTTGCGCGAGGCGCTGCGCGTAGGCTTTTGTTAGCTGCGGCTGTGGCTGCGGCTGTGGCTGCGGCTGTGGCTGTGGCTGTGGCTGTGACTGTGGCTGTAGCTGTAGCTGTAGCTGTGGCTGCGGCTGCGGCTGCGGTTGCGGTTGCGCCGCGTCTTTGCGACCCGCGGCCGATGGACCGTCCACCGCCCCCGCAAAAATCTCCCTCTCCGCGGCCCCCGCCAGCCGCAAATGATCCTGCGCCAGCAGACCACTGCGCACATCGTCCGCGACATAGGCCGCGAACACACGACCAATCGCCGTATTCACCAGCGACATCACCGTGCCGACCCGCAAGCTCACATGCAGCGGCCGCGCCGATTCTTCCAGGCGCACGACGGTCGGCCCGAGCGGCCCGAGCACCGCCATCGCGACGCTCATGCCCGTCGACGTCGCCAGCTCAACCACTTCCGGCTCAGCTTCGCGCGTCGGCGACAAACGTTGCAGGCCGATCAACCCCAGCTCAAGCGCTAGAGGCCCGGCTTCGAAGCAGCCGGCCGCGTCCCGGTTGAGCAAACCGATCTTGAGCAGACTCACCAGATGCGGAAACGCCTTGGCGGGCGGCATGCCGGCAGCGGCCGCAAGATCGCGCAAGGTCAATGGCCGCGCGGCGGCAACGAGCGCACCAAGCAACTCGCCGGTGCTGTCGAGCGACTGGATGCCACGCTGCGGCTTCGCATCGGCGGATGTGGCAGCAGGGGCAGAAGCCCCGGAGGCCGTGTACGAGCTGGAGAGAGAATCGGTCACGATGCGGAAGAAGCGAACAAGGAAGGTGCTGCCGCAAGCTCGGCGCTAATGTCGTGAACCGCTGCAAGCAGCGCGCGGGCCGTCGGACCGTCGGCGGCGACGTCGATCGCGCCCGTTGAGCCGATCACGGTCAGCGCGAGGCACAAGCGGCCGTCCGCATCGAGCACCGGCGCGCTCAAACTGCTGATGCCCGGGCTCGGCACATCGACGCTGCATTCCAGCCCGCGTGCGCGGATTGCATGTAAAGCCGCTTCGAAAGCGGCGCGTTCATCGGGTGGCGTCATCGCGCTACTCGCAGCACCCGACTGATTCGCCCACATCCCCTCCAGCGCCTCGCGTGGCAGATAAGCGCAAAACACGCGACCCGTCGACGTGGCCGGCAGCGACATCACGGTGCCCACATGCAGATTCACATGCAGCGGAAAGCCCGCATGCTCGTAGCGAACGATGGTCGGCCCCTGCGGCCCCGCAATACAGATCGCGACGCTGAAGCCGATCGCCTCGGCTAAAGCCACGACGCGCGGCACGGCGGCGCGAAACGCCGGCTGGTTCTCCAGATGCATCAATCCAAGCCGCAACGACAGCGGCCCGGGTTCATAGCGGCCCGACAGCTCGTCGCGTTTGATCAGGCCTAAGCGGCTCAAGCTCACCAGATAAGCATGGGCCTGCCCCGGTGCAATCTGCGCGGCGGTGGCGAGATCGGACAAAGCCAGCGGCGTGCGCGCCTGGGCGAGCGCCAGCAACACACGGCCGCCCACTTCAACGCTCTGAATCCCGCGCTGCGTCTTGCCGCCATCCGCTGTCTCGTTGCCGCCCGCGCCTTTGCCGGCGACCGATTTCGCTGCCTTGTTCACACCCGCTCGTCCGTAAAAAGGGTCCATGTTAGCCGAAGCCCTGCGCGAAAGTCCGCGCCTTCCTGTTTTCATCTTAGGTGTTTATGAGTTTGCGTATAGCGATACATTTCGCTATTGACAAATAAACTGGCGTGGCCATAAGATGCATTCACCCCGACGTACCGGTGCAGTCACAGAGTCAAAACGGGGCGAGACAATCTCCAATACAGTCAGTCCGCGCATCTGAACGCGCAGCCGGCCGTCTCGCCTCACGTCCAACTTTTGAGGGAGACAAGCATGGCAAAGGCATTCGCATCCCAGGCCGATCTGGAAGTCAAGAAAGTCACGTGGACCAAGTTGTCGGAGAACGCCTATGCGTACACGGCGGAAGGCGATCCGAACTCGGGCGTGATCATCGGCGACGACGGCGTGCTGATCGTCGACACCACCGCCACGCCGGCCATGGCGCAAGACCTCATCGCGAAGATTCGCAGCGTCACCGACAAGCCGATCAAATATGTCGTGCTGTCGCATTACCACGCGGTGCGCGTGCTCGGCGCGTCGGCGTATTTCGAAGAAGGCGCGCAGCAGGTGATCGCGAGCCGTGGCACGTACGAGATGATCGTCGAGCGCGGCGAAGCGGACATGAAGTCAGAGATCGAACGCTTCCCGCGTCTCTTTGCCGGCGTCGAAACGGTGCCGGGCCTGACGTGGCCGACGCTCGTGTTCGAAAAAGAAATGACACTGTTCCTCGGCAAGCTCGAAGTGCGCATCGCGCATCTGGGCGCCGGTCATACGAAGGGCGATACGATCGTGTGGCTGCCGTCGCAGAAGGTGTTGTTCTCCGGTGATCTGGTCGAATACGACGCCGCCTGCTATTGCGGCGATGCTCAACTCGAACAATGGCCGGCCACGCTCGAAGCGCTGCGCGCGCTGAAGGCCGACAAGCTCGTGCCGGGCCGCGGCCCCGCCTTGACCACGCCGGAAGACGTCAACAAGGGCCTCGATTACACGAAAGATTTCGTCACCACGCTGCTGCAGCAAGGCCGCGAAGCCGTCGAACAGAAGCTCGATCTGAAGGCCGCAATGGCGCACACCCGCAAGGCGATGGACCCGAAGTTCGGCCACGTGTTCATCTACGAGCACTGCCTGCCGTTCGACGTTTCACGTGCCTTCGACGAAGCGAGCGGCATCACGCATCCGCGCATCTGGACCGCGCAGCGCGACAAGGAGATGTGGGACGCGCTGCAAGCCTGATAATGGCATGAAAAGGCCGGAAAGCGTCAAGCGGAGCAGAGCAGAGCAGAGAAGGACGGAGACAAGATGAGCATCAACTACCAGACGCTGTCGTTCGAGTATCAGCCGTGCCGCGAACAAAGCGAACAAAGCGGGCAAGGCGGTGCGGAGCAGGCGCCCTATCCCGTGATCGTGGTCGGCGCGGGGCCGGTGGGCCTCGCTACCGCTATCGATATCGCGCAGCAGGGCGTGCCGGTCGTCCTGGTCGACGACGATTGTTCGTTGTCCACCGGTTCGCGGGCGATCTGCTTCTCGAAGCGCTCGTTCGATATCTTCGACCGGCTTGGCTGCGGGCAGCGCATGGTGGACAAGGGCATCAGCTGGAATGTCGGCAAGGTGTTCCTGAAAGATGAACTGGTGTACACGTTCAATCTGCAGCCGGAAGCGGGCCACAACCGGCCCGCGTTCATCAACCTGCAGCAGTACTACGTCGAAGGCTTTCTGCTCGAACGCGCGCGGGAGATGCCGAATCTCGAGATCCGCTGGAAGAGCAAAGTGGTCGGCGTGCAGCAGAGCGGCACGCCGGGCACGGCTCAAGCCAGCGTGACGCTGACTGTCGATACGCCTGACGGACAGTACCCATTGTGCGGCCGCTACGTGGTGGCCGCCGACGGCTCGCGCAGTCCGATGCGCAATCTGATGGGACTCGACAGCAAGGGCGTCACATTCAAAGACCGCTTCCTGATCGCCGACGTGAAGATGGAAGCGGAATTTCCGACCGAGCGGTGGTTCTGGTTCGATCCGCCGTTCCACCCGAATCAATCGGTGCTGTTGCATCGTCAGCCGGATAACGTGTGGCGGATCGATTTCCAGTTGGGCTGGGACGCCGATCCGGTGCTGGAAAAAACGCCGGAACGTGTGATCCCGCGCGTGCGTGCATTGCTTGGGCCCGACGCGAAGTTTGAGCTGGAATGGGTCAGCGTCTATACATTTTCGTGTTTGCGCATGGAGCGGTTCCGGCACGGCAATGTGTTGTTCGCGGGCGATTCGGCGCATGGCGTGTCACCGTTTGGCGCACGCGGCGCAAATAGCGGCGTGCAGGACGCGGAAAACCTCGCATGGAAACTGGCGATGGTGCTCGAAGGTCAAGCGTCCGATGCCTTGCTCGACACGTATGCAAGCGAACGCGAATTCGCCGCGGACGAAAACATCCGCAACTCCACGCGTTCAACCGATTTCATCACGCCGAAGAGTCCGGTCAGCCGCGTGTTCCGTGACGCTGTGCTGAAGCTCTCGCGGCATCACCCGTTTGCGCGGCAGTTGACGAATAGTGGCCGCCTGTCGGTCCCGGCGGTGCTGCGTGATTCCCCGCTGAATACATCGGACGGCGACAGCTTCGAAGGTTTGATGGTGCCGGGTGCATCGTGCGTCGATGCGCCGGTTCGTGTGGGCGGGCAACCGGCATGGCTGCTTCAGCAACTCGGCCAGCAATTCACGGGCGTGTTGTTTTGCGGCTCGCAAGCTATCGATCAGGCGACGCGAGCTGCGCTGGATGGTTTGCGCAGCGGTCCGATTCCGCTGAAGCTTGTCGTGGTGACGAGTGGCGCTGCACAGGTCGCTGCGGCTTCGGGTGCTAATGTGGTGCACGACGTCGATGGTCTTGCAGCCGCGCGTTACGACGCCAAACCGGGCACGTTCTATTTGATCCGCCCGGACCAGCATGTCTGTGCGCGCCGGCGGCAACTCGATGCGAGCTTTGTGGTGGGTGCGTTGAAGCGAGCGTTGTGCGTGGAAGGGGTGGCCTGAGGGTATCGGCAGACGCAGCACATCGGCACAAGAAAATAGCAGGAGACAGTCATGGCATTGAACACGCAACCCAATCTCACGCGCCCCGACGATTTCTACGAGGCGCTGATCGACATGCATCGCGATCTGAACGATGCACAGAGTCAGTCGGCCAATGCGCAGCTGATCCTGTTGCTCGCCAACCATATCGGCGATCACGTGACACTGCTCGAAGCAATGCGGCACGCGCGTGAGGGCGTGATCGACGCTGCGGTGCAAGGCTCACAGGGGCATTCGCTGGCTGCTTGAATAAACAGGAACGCCAGATCGGGTACAGTCGCGCATATTCCCTTGCGACTGTACGTTCCACATCCGAACCTTCGCGATGTATTCGATCGAACCTATTCCATTGCCGCACGACGGCCCGTCCGACATTTCGTTGTGGCGGGTCGATTTCGCTTTCGACACGCCGTTGGAGCATGCTGCCTTCGCGCCACTCAGCGACGAAGAACGCGCGAGAGCCCAAAGCTTTCGTCGCCACGAAGACGCGTTGCGTTTTGCAACGGTGCGCGCGGCACTGCGCGAGCAACTCGCGCGGCGTCTCGGCATCGCGGCATACGCCGTCCGGTTCAATCTCGATGCGAACCACCGTCCTCATCTCGCCAATTCCGACGCATACGATTTCAACGTCTCCCATGCGGGCGCGCATGGACTGATCGCGATGTCGCCGCGCCGGCGCGTCGGCGTCGATATCGAGCAGTACAGCGATAAATTCGATTGGCGCTCGATCGCATCATTGACGCTCGATGCCAGCGAGGTGGCGTGGATCGAGCAGCTAGGCGTCACGCAGCAGTTCGCTGCGTTTTACGACGCATGGGTCGCCAAGGAAGCGCTCGTCAAAACCACGGGTGTGGGCATCACGCGCGGCTTGCAGCATCTGACGGTGCTGCCGCGTGATAGCGACGAGGTGAGGCTGCGCAATCAGATTCCGGATGACATGCGCGAGGTCGCAGCGCAGTGGGTCGTGGCACCGCAGGCTTATGCCGCATGTGTGGCGTGGTCAATGACCACGTTCCGTTAAGACACCCAGGGCTGAATGCGGAGCGCTTCGCTTGATCCGGCCTACCACGTGGCGGACCGCGTCGCCGTGCAGATAGTCAATGCGTCGGATTTGCCCCACCGGCACGCCACACTACGCATCGGGCTTGCCAAACGCCAACGCCTTCGGCCATCCAAAGGCATGCACGTGCGTGACCGGCGGCGCGAGTGCAACCGCCGCGCGAATCTTGCCCGACATCGGCAGATCGAGCACATGCCACTGGCCATGTTCGGCAAGGTCGAACGCGCTGGCTGTGGCATCGCTCGAGAGCAGATCCGGATCGATATCGGCGGGCGTGTAGCGCAACGCATTGCATAAGCTGCCGTAACGCGCGCGTCGGCGTGAGTCTTGAGGTGCGTCGTCGAGCGCGGCGCCCGGCGAGGGTACGACGACGCTCAGACCGAGCGTCGCGGAGGCAACGCCGATGACGATCCAGATACCGCCGTACGCGATATCGATGGTGATGCCCCGCCCGTCATGCGGATGACGCGCGCGCAACTTCTCATTGCCGTCGTCCTGCAAATCCACGGCGCGTGGGTCGCAGTCGAACAGATTGGCAACGATCCAGCGCGTCACCACGCGTGCACTGATAAATCGTTTGCGTAACGCCGAGTTCGGATGAAGCCGGGCGCGCTCGCGCTCTACCTTCGACAGCCATGCATCGCCTTCCTGCACTGCCACCGGTAGCCATTCGCAACGGAACCGCCACAGGTGCAACTCGCCCGCGCGTGGCACGGCGACGCTGCGCGAAGCGTGGCGAGTCAGCGAATGCGAGACGAATTGCGGCGCGGCCACGCCGACGATAGCGTGTGCGTGTCGAGCAGGTTGATCGGCTTGCAAGCCGTGTGCGTGATTCGTTGCCTGGGAGTCGACGCCGTCATGCACATGCGGCAGCGAGAGATAAGCGAGTTCCAACGTCATGCGCTCGGGTCCTCAATGCATATACGTGACGCGGCGCGCTTGCACGTCGAGTTCGACCCCAGCGTCGAGCAGATCGATGGCGAACCAGCGGATCAGCTTCAACACGCCGCTGACGGCCGGCGCCGGCAGCCATTCGTTGAGCATGCGCAGCGCAGCGCCGCTGTGCGTTTTCTGCAGCAGCGCGATGGTTTGCAGAATCACGGCTTCGTCCTTGCCGAGATCGCTGGCGCAGCGGCAGCGCATGTCGAGCGGACGATAGGACACGTGCATCAGCGAACGCATCAGCAGGTCGAAATGTTCAATGCCGTCTTGCCGCAAGCCCACGCCGCTCAGGATGTCGCGCCAGTGCACGGCGCCGCGCGCCGTTTCACACGCGGGCCGCAGCCACGTGCGTACGGCGCTGAGGACCGTGCGGTCGGGCGCGTCGGTGGTGTCCGTGACGTGATCGTCGACCAGTTCGGGACGGCTGCTGTACTGAGAGCGGAAATCCATGGTTGCTCCTGAATGGACACGGTGTTCGGCGTAATGGCACGGGCTTCATCATGCGTCAATTTCCTCGTAAATGCAAATCATTCGCATTTACGAATGATGTTTGTCAGAGCATTGACCTGCCGATTGGACTGGGCTTGAGCGCCTCGTGATCACGGCGCAGGACCCCTCGAGGCGCCCACAGATATGATGGCGAAATGCCACAGCAAGCCTGCCGCATCCTTGCCTACCCACGCTAGCCAATGCCCACAAAATCTTTCGACGCCGTATCGACCGCCACGTCCACCTCAACCTCCGCCGAAGCGGCGCAGCGCCTCCCCACTTTGCTGCTGGCCGCCGGCCTGTCGTTAGGCAGCGCGATCGCGCTGGGTCTTGCGCGCTTCGCGTACGCGCTGCTGCTGCCGTCGATGAAACTCGATCTCGGCTGGAGCTTCGCTCAGGCCGGCGCGATGAATACCGCCAATGCGCTGGGCTATTTGCTGGGCGCGCTGGCTTTTCCGCGGCTCGCGCGCCGCTGGTCGGCCGCTGCCTTGTTCGGTGCCGGCTGCGTGGCCACTGCGCTTTTGATGGCCGTCAGCGGTCTCGTTGCCGACACCCATTCGCTACTCGTGTTACGCGTGATTACCGGCGCGAGCAGTGCGGCGATTTTCATCAGCGGTGGTGTGCTGGCGGCGCGGCTTGCGTCGGCGAGACCCCACGACGCGGGGCTCGTGCTCGGCCTGTACTACGGCGGGACCGGTTGGGGCATCGTCGCTTCGTCGGTGCTGGTGCCGCTGACGGTTTTCAACGTCGTGCACGGCTGGCAGTTTGCGTGGTTCGCCCTCGCGGCGGCGTGCGCCGCGTTCGCCGCAGTCGCGATCGGCGCAGCGAGGAAAATCGAAAGCGTGCACGCGATTGGGTCTTCGTCCACGCTCGCAACCGACGCAACCGACGCGCCGCGTTGGCCGCGTTTCAGTCCCGCGCTGGCAGGCTATGGATTGTTCGGTGTCGGCTATATCGGCTACATGACCTTCATCGTCGCGCTGCTGCGCAACGCGGGCATGAGCGCGGTGGTGGTAACGGGCTTCTACCTGTTGCTTGGCGTAGCGACCGTCGTATCGGCACGTCTGTGGTGCGGTTTGCTCGACCGCATGCGCGGCGGCCACGCGCTCGCGATACTCAACGCCTTGCTCGCGGTGGCGACGCTGCTGCCCGCTTTGTTCACGCAACCGTGGGTGGCGTTTGTTTCCGGCGTGCTGTTCGGCGCGACGTTTCTCTCGGCCGTCGCGTCGACCACGGCTTTTGTGCGCCACAATTTGCCGGTGAGTCACTGGGCCAAGGGCATCAGCGCATTCACGATCGTGTTTGCGTTCGGACAGATCGTCGGGCCGATGGTGATCGGCTGGGTCTCGGATGGTGCCGGTCTTGCACGTGGACTGGTCTATTCCGCGTTGCTGCTTGCGGCCGGCGCGGTGCTGGCGGCTTGCCAGAAGCCTTTGCGCGGAGTCTGATCCGGCTCAGCGTTGAACCCGCGAACCCGCTTTGAATTGTCCCCAGGAATTCTCCGGAATATCGGGTGACTGTATTAAGAACGTACACTCATGGCTTCTTCCCTACGCTGAGAGAAGCCGTGCCTGCCATCACCTGCATCGAAGATTTACGCGTACTTGCCCAACAGCGTGTGCCGCGCATGTTCTACGACTACGCCGACAGCGGCTCGTGGACCGAAAGTACCTACCGCGCCAATGAAAGCGACTTCCATCGCCTGAAGCTACGCCAACGCGTGGCGGTCAACATGGCCGGCCGCAGCACGCGCACGGAAATGATCGGTCAGGAGGCCGCCATGCCCGTGGCGCTCGCGCCGACGGGGTTGACCGGCATGCAACATGCCGACGGCGAAATCCTCGCGGCGCGCGCGGCGGAGAAGTTCGGCGTGCCGTTCACCTTGTCCACGATGAGCATCTGCTCGATCGAGGACGTTGCCGCCGCAACCAGTAAGCCGTTCTGGTTCCAGCTTTATATGATGCGCGACCGCGATTTCATTGAGCGATTGATCGAGCGCGCTCGCGCGGCACGGTGCAGCGCCTTGATGCTTACGCTGGACTTGCAGATCCTCGGCCAACGCCACAAGGACATCAAGAACGGATTGTCGGCGCCGCCCAAATTGACCCCTGCGAACCTCATCAACCTCGCGACCAAGCCACGCTGGTGCCTCGGCATGCTCGGCACCCGGCGGCGCACCTTCGGCAACATCGTCGGTCATGCGAAGGGCGTGGGCGACCTGTCGTCCCTGAGTTCGTGGACCGCCGAGCAGTTCGATCCGGGGCTGAGCTGGGCAGACGTCGAATGGGTCAAGAAGCTGTGGGGCGGCAAACTTATTCTGAAAGGCATCATGGATGTCGAAGACGCGCGCCTTGCCGCCGACAGCGGCGCCGACGCGTTGATCGTCTCCAACCATGGCGGCCGTCAACTCGACGGCGCGCCCTCTTCGATCTCGGCGCTCCCCGAGATCGCACGCGAGGTCGGCTCGCGCATCGAAGTGTGGATGGATGGCGGCATCCGCAGCGGTCAGGACGTGCTGAAAGCCGTTGCGCTCGGCGCCAAGGGCACGCTGATCGGCCGCAGCTTCCTCTATGGCCTGGGGGCAATGGGCGAGGCGGGCGTCACACAGTGCCTGCAGATCATCCAGAAGGAACTGGACATCACCATGGCCTTTTGCGGCCACACGGATATTCGTCAGGTGGACGAGCGCATCCTGCTGCCTGACAGGCGTTGAAGGCAGACGCGTGGCGGCGGATTCTGGGTGCCGGGACGGACGCTTCTACGCTCCCGGCGGTCGTTCGTAGATTTCGAACCAGCTGATTCCAGTGTCCGCCCGCGCGATGCCGAAAGCTCCGCGGCACTAGATCTGCACCGACGGAATACTCTTCATACAGCGCAGCGCAAACATCGAGCGGCTGTGACGGATGCCGGCGATCTTGTAGAGCTTCTCGCGCAGAAACCGCTCGTAGCCCGCCGTACCGTCGACGGCCACTTTGACCAGGTAGTCGTATTCGCCTGACACCAGATACGCTTCCAGCACTTCAGTCAGCGTTGCCAGTTCGGCGCCGAAGCGGGCGAGGGCGTCGTCGTCGTGCCGGTCGAGCGTAACCTCGAGCAGCACCACGTCGGCGAAGCCGAGCTTCTGCTGATCGAGCAACGCGACGTAGCCGCGAATGTACCCCTCGGTTTCCAATTGGCGCGTGCGATTCCAGCACGCGGTGGTCGACATGCCGACCAGTTCGGCGAGCTCGGCGTTACTCAGGCGCGCGTTCTTCTGCAATTCGCGCAGGATCTTCCGATCCTGGTTGTCGAGTGGGCGATTTCGGGCAGTCATGGCAGTCTCGGAAGCATGTTCGGATAAATACCATTCTAGCGGAAGAACATTCCGAAATCGGTGAGCAGGTGGATTGCTTTAAGAAGCATATCCAGCCTGCGCCCGGGTATATTTTCAGGGTGCATTCATGCCCGGGACAACCGTCCGGGTCGCCGGCCTCGGGCCTGCGGTCTTGCGCGGCCACAAGCTGCCATCCGGTGTCTCGCCGCCTTCACAGGAAGACAGCACGCGAGCGAATTCCGGCGTTACCGCGCCGGGAGATGCGCTCGCCGGGCATGGAGCATTTTTTCTAACCGAATGAGGCAGATGGACAGATAGCTTTTAGCTAGCTTTGTTCGGCGCTTTGGCCGCGCTCTGCAGCGCGACATGGCGATAGACGTCGCGACAGAATTGCACGCCGCCTTCATGAGAGCCATTCACGGTGGCCGTGATTTGTACAGCGCCGTCAACACGTGCGGACAAGGGCGGATTGACGAGGGCGGCATCGATGGCGAGCGGGTCGGCAGGGGAGGCTCGCATGATGCCAATGCCCTTGATCGTCAAGGCGAGGCACGGATCCGGCACTTGCGGACCATGCGTGGCGGCGACGTTGAAATTGATGTTCAGCGTCCAGAAGCCCTCATGAATATTCTGATGAATGATCACTGCCTTCACCACGTCCTGGTGTGACAGCATGTATTCATTGTTTGCCATTAGTCCCTCCTTGCTCGTACGCAGCGGGTGCGTGCGTATGCAGATATGGCATTTTGCGCGGGGCTGGTGAAGTCTAGTTTTACGCACAGTTTTGCACAGCGCAAGTGGCCAACGCATCTGCGCCGACGCGCGAAGGAAGCGGGTGCAGGAAGACACCCATCGCGCGGGTGTCATTGGGACGCGCGGTCGCCGGAACAGGCAGCGCCGCGCGCAATGATCTTCAGGTGAACTGTCTATGTTGCAAAGGGTTAATGGAAAATGAGGTACAGGATGACCAGTACGATCAGTGGGACGCCAAGAAGCCAGCCGAGAAGATAAGGCATGATGTGATCTCCTTTCGTATCGAGGTTTGAATACGATGGTGAGTCAGCATCCGGCGTGCCTGACGGTATTTGCTCACCGCCACGTGCCTGCTAAAAAGGCCGAAACCCCTGCTAATCAAGGCAAATTCTCCCTCAGCACAATACTGAACTGCACCGGCTTCACGTCACTCAGGGATTGCGGGCGGCGATACATCGAGCTTTGCCGTCCGCGCCCTCGACGCCTGGGGGCTGTGGTATCTCGCGCCCTTATCGGCGGGCGTCACTGTGCGCCGCCTGCACGCCGAGCGGAGCGACCTCGACGGCATGGAAATCATGCTCAAAGGTGGCCAAATGGGCGATGCCGATCTGTTCGAGCAACTGTTGAACGGCTACGCCGGCGATAAAGCAGACAAGGACTAACCGTTGTCGGCAAAGCCGGGGTACAACGTCATGCCGTCCACGAATAGTGTCGTGCCCACCACGTAATCGCTTTCATCCGACGCGAGCCAGACAGCCGCTTTGCCGATATCTTCCGTTTCGCCCACGCGCCCGTAGGGAATCAGCTTCAACAATTTGCCGAGCGCGGCGTCCGTATCCCACGCATCCTTGTTAATCGGTGTACGGATCGCGCCAGGCGCAATGGAATTCACACGAATGCGCTCGGGCGCGACCTCCTGTGCGAGTGATTTCATAAACATCTGAATGCCGCCTTTGGACGCCGCGTAATTGACGTGGCCGCCCCAAGGGATCACTTCGTGCACTGAGCTCATGCAGATGATTTTTCCAAGTGCTTTGGAGACTGGCCGCGGTCCGCGTCGCCGAAACTCTTTCACGGCCGCCTGGGTCGTCAGGAACTGGCCGGTGAGATTGGTCGCCAGAACGCCTTTCCAATCATCGAGCGTCATATCGGCGAACGCATTGTCTTTTTGTACACCGGAATTGGCGATGACGATATCGACGCTCTCGAACTGTTTGCGGCACACGTCGAACATCTTTTCGACCTGATCAGGATCGGCCACGTCGGCTTGAACGGCGATCGCCGTACCACCAGCCTTGCCAATCTCATCGGCAAGTGCTTCTGCCGCTTCGCCATGCGAATGGTAATTCAGCACGACGGCCGCGCCCGCATTTGCCAGCGCTTGCGCAACGCCGGACCCGATGCCCGAACTGGCGCCTGTGATCAAAGCGACCTGATGGCCGAGTAACTTTTCCATTGCACTCTCCGGCGTAATAGGTGTGTCGATCGACTACCGATGGATATCCAACGAATACTGACATAACAAGGCCGCCGGACGTCCATGCAGCGAACTGCATCGATATCCGGCGGCCGGCTGGGTTCATACCGTTGAAGCAAGTACTTCAATTCGGCTATATCACGCCCGCGACGAGCAGCACGATCACGACGATCACCACGATGCCAATACCGCCGGTCGGCGCATAACCCCACGAACGGCTATGCGGCCACGTCGGAAACGCACCGATGAGGAGAAGGATCAGCACAATCAGAAGAATAGTTCCCAACATATAAATAACCTCCGCTTGAGTTGATAAGACCTGCCTGTCACGACAGCCATGCAGTGCGCGCCGAGGCGAGCTTGCGAAAAAGCAGTACCGATGTCTTGGGAGTGAGCAATCCATGTGCCCGCGGGCGGGCGGCTGTTACGGACGGTGTTACGTAACGAGCGCGTTACTGAACACGATTTCGCACATTGTTACCGGCTTTTCTGAAGCGTGGCGCCCATAGAAGAACGTATATCCGACAAGACTTTCCCCGATGCTGAGAGGGCAATTTCGAAAGAAATCTGAAAATTGGCATGCTTGCTGCTTTAGAGATTGCGCGGTGCACAACACAGACAAGACAGGCAGTAAGTGCTGGTGGAGTTCGAGTCAATGACCGGCCTGATCGGGGGTTATCAGGTCGGTCTCCTCAACGCACAAGCGATGCGATCGTTGTTCTGATCTCGACGTGGCGGCGTTTTGCCAGAGTGCCCAGATTGAACGGGTGCGAGCGGCTCGTAGTAAATCCCTCATCGTTGTTCAGGAACGTCCAGTCGTTTGGTTTCGCGCTGGATGAGTGAAATCCGGATTGATTGCATTGCGCGCTTCTTCGCGTGCCGGGGCGGTGTTGTTGTCGCGAAGAGCGTGGTGGTTGAAGTACGAGACGCATGAGCTGTTGAAGCGAACACAAGTTGAACAGCTCGACAAGAACGTTTGGCGCGAGAGACCAGCGCGGGGATACGAATGGACACGGCGAATTTTGCGCAGCAAAGAAGAACGATACCGGGGTTGCAAAGCCTGATCGCGCGCTTGCTCGATGTGATGCTCGTCGTCCTCGGGGCGCTGGCCGCTTCGCAAGTGCGATTTGAAGATCTCGCGCAAAGCCGTATCGATACCGCGTTCGTTGCGTGGGCCGCGGCTTTTACGCTGGTTCTGTTCCCTGTATTCGGCGTCTACGGCTCATGGCGTGGGCGGGCCATGCTGCGGATGACTGGCCACGTATCGCTGGCCTGGTTCGTAGTTCAGGGCTGTGGGCTCGTGTTGATGTTCTCGCTGCATCGCACGGATTTCATCTCGCGTCTCTGGTTTGCCTATTGGATGGCAATCACGGGCGGCGCGCTGATTGTGTCGCGTCTGGTTGTGCATGCGGTGCTTGCACGCGTCCGGCACGCGGGGATGAATCTGCGCCGGGTTGCCGTGGTGGGATGCGGGTCGCATTGCCACCAGGTCGTACGCAATATCGAAGGTTCGACGGCGAGTGGCTTTCGCGCAGCCGCGGCCTTTGACGTTCGGCCGGTGATGGGAACGATCGGCTCAGGTGTGCCGGTGTACGACGACATCGCCAAGTTTGCTGCGTACATCAGGTCTCACGATGTGCAGGAGTTGTGGCTCGCGTTGCCACTCTCAGAGGATCGCACGATCTCGCGCTTTGTGGCCGAGTTTCGCGACGACCTCGTGAACGTGCGCTTTGTGCCCGATATGCGCAGCGTTGCGCTGTTCGATAGCGGCATGATCGATTTGATCGGAATGCCTGCGATCAACCTGGTTGCGTCGCCGGTGCCGGCTCGCGCGCTGGTAAAGAAAGAGATCTTCGATCGTGCGTTTGCTGCTTGCGCGCTGATTGCGCTGGCTCCGCTGCTGCTTGCGATCGCGATTGCCGTGAAGCTGTCTTCGCGTGGACCCGTGTTTTTCACGCAGAAGCGCAAGGGTGCGGATGGACGCATCTTCAAGATCTATAAGTTTCGCTCGATGCGTCCTCATGCCGTAGAAGCGGGCGTGGTGAAACAAGCCACGCGAGGCGATC
The DNA here is from genome assembly GCF_046025895.1 of Paraburkholderia sp. RL17-337-BIB-A. Lineage (NCBI taxonomy): Bacteria > Pseudomonadati > Pseudomonadota > Betaproteobacteria > Burkholderiales > Burkholderiaceae > Paraburkholderia > Paraburkholderia sp. RL17-337-BIB-A. Next base: position 627,436 of record NZ_JARESY010000002.1, read on the forward strand.
CGCGTATTACGCGAGTGGGCGCGTTTCTCAGGCGGACTAGCCTGGATGAGTTGCCGCAGTTCTTCAATGTGCTGTGGGGCGATATGTCGGTCGTGGGGCCGCGGCCTCATGCGATTGAACACGACGAGCTTTATCAGAAAGTGGTGAACGGCTACATCCATCGGTACCGGATCAAGCCGGGGATCACAGGATGGGCACAAATCAACGGATTCAGAGGAGAGACAGATCAGATCGAGAAGATGCAAGGACGCGTCGAACACGATCTGTATTACCTGCGCAATTGGTCATTCGGGCTCGACATGCGGATTGTCATGGCGACGATAGCGAAGGGTCTGGTTCATAGCAACGCGTATTGACATCTGCAGATAATAAAAAACACATGGCCTTGATATTACGCGGACAACAACCCCGATCGGCGCCGAGCGCAGTGGCGCTTGCTGCGGCGGTAGCGTTTTCAGCTTCGGCGCACGCGGCTGAGCCGGCGCTGAATGCGCTGGGGCAGTCGGGTGGGTTGGTGATTCCGTATGCGTTTGTACTGCCGGAAGGGACTGTGGAGGCGCAGTACAACAACTATATTGATCCGCGCTACGGAAAGCAGGCGACGGGTTCGCAAATGTACTGGGGTGCAGTGGGTTTGCTGCCCTATGTCGAGGTGTCCGGTGGACTTGCCAATTACCCGGCGGATGTCCACGCGCCCTTCAGCAATGCGGACCACTTCCTGTTTCGTCACCTGATGGGTGACGTCAAGCTCGAAGTACCGAAGTTCTTCAAGTATCAGCCGAACATTGCGTTCGGCATTAGCGACATTGGCGGCCAGACACATTTCTTCCGGTCGGAATATGGCGTGGTGTCGCAAGCATTTGGACCGGTGACGTTGACTGCCGGTTACGGACAGGGCGATCGCCTCGACGGCGTGTTCGGTGGTGCCCAGGTCTCGCTTTGGAACACAGGTTTATCGCTGCTCGCAGAAGACGATTCGAAGACGCCTTACGCCGGCTTGCGTTATCAGTCTCCGCGGATTAGCTGGCTGGCCGATGCGAACGTGATCGGCACGTTCATGCGCGCGATCCGCTCAACGGATGGCGTGTCGCCGCGCACGTCGTTCTCGGTGGGCATTCAGATTCCACTGGGCAAACGTTTTAGCAGTACGCGTTGTGCAGACGGATTGTGCGAAGGCCCGCAGGTGTCCGCCGCCCAGACAGCAGATGCTGACGATGACGGCCCGATCCGCCTTGCCAGTCTGCAACCAGTGGACACGCGCGCGGCCGCCGGCAACAACGGCGCGCTCGCCGCAGCGCCGATTACGTATGTGCCGCCGCTGCAGTCGTATGCGTCTGTGATGTTGAGTGATGTGACGGCTGCCAAGTCGTCCGATGCGCAGTCGCCCGCCATTCCGGAAGCGCTGGATACCTCCGCGCTCGACGAAATCGCGGCGCAGCTCTTTGCCGCGGGCCTCGAGCGTGTGCGCGTTGGGATGAGTGGGCGCGATCTGGTGGTCGAGTACGAGAACCATCGCTACAACCAGAACGAAGCTGACGCACTCGGCATTGTGCTGGGTGTGGCGAGTGTGAATGCACCGCATGGCACCGATAAGATTCACGTGGTCATCAAGAAGGCCAATGAGCCGCTGGGCGAAGTCATTGTTGATCGTGATGCATTCGCTCAATTTGTTGAAGGCGGTGCGCCGACGGCTGCAAGCGCCTCACTGACGATGCGCACGCGTCCGGCCTACGACGCGGATTCGATCGCATGGCATGGCAATGAGCACACGCATGGTCTGACGCGGATTCAGATCGAGCCGATCGTCAGTTATTTGTACGGCACCGAGTACGGCAACTTCGACATCTCGCTCGGCGCGAACATTGAGGGGTTCGTACCGTTGTGGCGTGGTGCCGAGTTGTACGCGAGCTATATCGCGCCGATCTACAACACGGAGAACATGGATGAGGGCCGCGTGTTCAGCGATTACCGCTTGCGCGGCGGTCTCAATGCAGTCGCATTGGCTCAAAGCTTCTGGATCATGCCGCAGGTGTTCAATGTGGCATCGGTCGGCAAGTTCGATTACTCGTATGTCGGCGTGCAGAACGAAACGACCATGTTCGTGCCGGGTCGCCCGGATCTGATTCGATTGCGGCTTGCCTATTTGCACCGTGAGCCGGGCCAAGACGAATTGCCGAGTGAGAAGAATGCCGAGCTGACTTATCGCTGGGTTCAGCCGTCCTGGAAGCTGTGGATTGAAGCGGGGGTGGCGCGCTTTGTCGGCGGAGACAAGGGGCCGGTTGTGACGTTCACGCGCTGGTTCGACGATGTATCGGTGAGCGTGCATGGCGAGCATAGCGGGCAGGGTACGTTTGTTGGCGCCGCGATCAGCTTCCCGCTCACGTTACGGCAGGGCATGAAGCCCGGGATCAGTCAGGTGTATGGCTCTGAACAGTTTGCACTCGATTTCCGCACGCGGGTTGGATCGACGAATTACCTCTCGGGCAATGGGGCGGAGAACATGGACTTCCCGTATAGCACGCAGCAGTACCTGTTGAATCAGGGTCGCTTTAGCGGCGAGTACTTCTCGACGCAGCTTTACCGGATGCGCGATGCGTATCTGCGTTACGGGCGGCCTGATAGCGACGGAACGAAACCGAAGCCGAAGCCGAAGGTGAGTGCGCCTGTTGTATCGACGGGCGCCGCGTTTTCACATGGCGTCTGCGGAAGCAATTTGCAGGGTGTAGGCGACGGACGGGCGTCGGTGCCGGTCAATTGTGAATGACTTTCTCTGGAGATAGGCGATGAAGCTTCTAAACGGCGCCACGCTGCGCACGCTGCAGTTCGGATCGATGGCTCTTGCAACCAGCGCACTGGTTGCATGCGGTGGCGGAGCCGATAGCGGCGGTTCGCCGGTCGGTACGGTGAGCGGTACGGCTGCCGTCGGTGCGGCACTCGCTAACGCGAGCATCACGCTGAGTTGCAAGAACGGTTCGGGTAGTGCGACGGCTAATTCCAACGGCGCGTATACAGCGACGTTTGCGTTTGACGGTCCTTGCGCGATTACGGCGAACAGCGGCGCGATCACGATTCACTCGTTTGCGGCTGGGGCGGGGACGTTCAATGTGACTCCGTTGACGGAGTTGTTGTTGGACTATATCGCGGGGCAATTGGGCACGTCGGTTAGCGGATTGCTTTCGGGGATCACTTCTAACCCGTCGTTTCAGAGCGCACTGTCGAATAGCACGGTGATTGCGAATGCTGAGGCGGCGGTTGTGACGTTGATTAAGGATACGTATGGGGTCACGCTTTCTTCTTCCTCGTTCTTGACTGTGTCGTTTACGCCGGGTGCTGGGGGCGCGGATGCGGATCTGGATACGTTGCAAGCGGATGGGGCGATTACGAGTGATGGGCAGCCGGCCGCTTCGTTGGCTGCGGCTGCGGAGGCGGCGGGTGCGGCGGCGCCAATTTCGGGTGGGAATGCTGGCCCGACGGGTGGGACGGGGGGGAGTGGGGGGACGGGGGCTACGACGAAGTAAGTTGCACAGATCTCTATTAGTGTGGCGCGGTATGAGCCTGACGCCGAATGCTCTTCACATTTTGGACATCGTTGGTGAAAGCTACGAGCGTTACGTTAGATGTCACGTAACAGCACGAGTGCTACCGACTCCCATCAGTAAGAGTTATGAGCGGAAGTGGATATCTCTCTCTTAAAGTCAATGCGGGCGGGGCTTTTGTCAACGACGAAGCCTTCTCAACTCAGACTCTACGTTGGCATATTTGGTGCTTTAGAACTCTTGACTGGTTCGAGCATCTAGCGCTCGGTTAAGGCATCGAGAAAACCCGAGCTTCTGAGCGATGAGTGTTGCCTGTCGGGGATGCCAACCTGCTGGAAGGCGAGGATCAACTTAAGGTTCAGTGACCGAATGTTGAGTACGTAATTTGAAGCACGCCTGCCGTCCGAGAAGAACAAACGGTGAGCCGTGCCGAGAAGGTTGTTTCTAGTGTCGCTGACCTACAAATAGCCGGCAAGGACCGGTGAGTTGTCTAGGTCAATCGAATGTAAAAAAGGATTAAATCAAATGGCCAAATTGAGGGAATTTCGGGTCGGGTGCCCGCTCGAAGTCAGTACGCGTTGGTTGACCTTTCTTTGTTGCACTCTGTGCCTAGCGCTTTCCGCGTGTGGGGCCGCGCCTGGAATGAGGATGCGATCCCCAGCGACGCTTCCGATTAGTGATGCCACGCCGACCCAACCCGCCCCCCAGTTGCAAGTCCCGATCACAGATGTCAACTTCGATCTGTTAAGCAAGCTTCGCGAAGTAGCTGCGAACGCTCGCACGGATGCTACTGAAAGTCTCATGAAGGTGACGCGAGACGCCTATACGCTCGGGCCAGGCGATGTCCTTCAGATAACCGTGTGGGATCATCCGGAATTTGCAGCGGCTCTCGGTGCTCAGCCAACAACCGTAGCGCACGCGTCAGATCCGGCATCAGGCATCGTAGTCGATCAGGCAGGGAACATTCAATTTCCGTACGTAGGCACCGTTCACGCTGCGGGCCTGCGACCTGAAGAGGTGCAAGCCCTTGTCATGAAAGGGTTGTCGCGGTATTTCAAAGACCCACAGGTAACTGTGCGCATCGGGTCTTTCCGCGCAAAGCAAGTGTTTGTCGATGGAGAAGTCCGGGCGCCTGGCGCCGTTCCGATCACGGACATCCCTATGACTCTATACGAAGCTATTGGCGCAAGTGGTGGGTTTACGCCAGCTGCTGACCAAAGTCGCATCGTCCTGGTCAGAAACGGCACGTCATATCCAATTGATTTAACCGGAATGCTTGAGCGCGATGAGAACCCTTCTCAAATTGTTCTGAAAAACGGCGATCTGCTTCGGGTGGTGGCACGTGATGACAATGGCGTCTTTGTCATGGGTGAAGTAACTAAGCCCGCAACAGCCTTGCCGCTAAAAAATGGGCGTCTCACGCTTAGTGAGGCACTGTCGCAAGCTGGCAGTATCAGCTCTACGACCGCAGATGCGGCGCAACTCTATGTGATCCGGGGCTCGCTCGGAGTCACCCCAAGAGTCTTCCATCTCGACGCGGCTTCGCCGGTCGCAATGGTGTTGGCAAACGAATTTCAACTGCAACCGAAAGACATTGTCTACGTGGATGGAAATGGCCTAGTCCGTCTGGGTCGGGTTCTGAGTCTGCTGTTGCCCGCGATTAATGCCGGCCTTACTGCCGCTATCGTGACGAAATAGCTTCTGGCGATCAGAGGAGAGTAATCACTATTGGACCAGGCTATGTAGGTCGTGAGACGGCTGCATGCCTTGCGGAACTTTGCAGCGCTATATCCCGCCGTACCGAGGAAGACGAATGATCGAGTCCGTTCTAGTCGTGTGTACAGGAAACATATGTCGCAGCCCAATGGCCGAAGGCATGCTTAGAGATCTATCGCCCGACCTCAACGTGATGTCGGCTGGGTTGGCAGCGATGATGGGTTTCGCGCCCGACCCGATTGCAGTCGAACTCATGCTGTCTCGCGGGATAGACATTACGGGCCATCGTGCCAGGCAGCTGGAAAGTTGGATGTGTAAGGATTTCGACCTCATTTTGGTCATGGAAGCAGAGCAGAAACGTTCGCTCGAAAAGCAGTTTTTGTTTGCTCGTGGAAAGGTCTTCCGCTTGCGAGAGTCAAATGGACTAGACGTCCCCGATCCTTATCAGAAAGGGCAGGAAGCATTTGAACTTGCGCTAAAGGCATTGGAGATTGGTGTGAATTCGTGGCTCAGCAAGCTGAAGCGAGTCGCGGACGCCTGGTAATAAACGCATTGGACCGTTGCTGTAGCAAAGGGCTGTGCCTAAGACGGCTCAGAACCATCGAGGGTTGTTTTTGTTGAGGGCGAGAACGGCGATAGGCCGTCGGCGTCGCTGCCAGCGATGGATCCGTTTAAGAAATCAAGTGAAGTTGAATCCAAAAAATGACAAATCTCAGTGTGCCACCGCAAGGCGAGATACAACAGGCCGAAGAGTACTCTTACCCGCTCCTCGATGTACTGTTTGAAAGCAAGCGCTTGATCATTGCAACTATCTTGGTTTTTATCGTCATAGGCTCGTTGTACGCCTTTCTGGCCAGACCGAAGTATCAGGCCGATATCGTCGTGCAAATCGAAGATAGCCCAGAGGGCGCGATTTCAAAGGGTGTCTTGGGTGACGTCTCGTCGCTCTTCGACGTCCAATCCACGGGGGCCGACGAAACCCTAATTATGCAGTCGCGGCTGGTCGTCACGACGGCCGTCGAGGATCTAAAGCTATATATCGACGCAAAGCCGCACTATTTTCCTATGATTGGATTCTGGATTTCTAAATTTCATACGGATCGAGGTCATGGATTGTCGCGCCCTGGCCTACTGGGATTTGGCGGTTATGCGTGGGGCGATGAAAGCATCGAGATGGATACTTTCGACGTCCCGCAGGTTTACGAGAGTGACAAGTTCAAGCTAACAATTCTCCCGGGAAATCGCTTTGAGATCAGCGGCAGCGATTTGGACGATGCTGTCGAGGGCACGATTGGAGCGGAGGAAACCTTTCCCACAGCAGCTGGGAGCATGCGGGTCAAAGTGGCGAACGTTCACGCAAACCCGGGGACGACGTTTGTCGTGTATCGATACTCCAAGCTGGATACCATTCAACAACTACAGAATAATCTGATCATTCAACAGTCAGATAAGCAGTCAAACGTGATTGCAGCTTCGTTACAAGACGAGGATCCGCTGAAGATCACGAAGATCATGAATGAAATAGGCGAACAATATGTTCACCAGAATGTACAACGGAAAGCAGCACAGGCCGCGCAGTCTCTATCCTTTTTGAACAAGCAGCTCCCGAGCTTAAAGGAGCAGTTGCAACAAGCAGAAGAGAGATACACAAAGTTCAGAAACGAACACGGTACTATTGACCTCTCCCAAGAGGCTCTGCTCGCTCTGCAAGAAATGTCTCAGAATCAAGCGCAGATCGTGGCACTTCGGGCAAAGCGCGAAGATCTTTTGCAGCGGTATACATTGGAGCATCCAAACGTTCTCGGGGTGGATCAGCAGATACAAGTATTGCAGCAACAAGATGCAAAGATAGCGGGGCAGATAAAGGGGCTACCGGACCTCGAGCAGGATGCCGTTCGCCTGATGCTTGATGTAAATGTGGATACTCAGCTATATACCACCTTACTGAACAGCTCTCAGGAATTGCAGTTGGTGGAAGCCGGTGCAACGGGAAATGTCCGATTGGTCGATAAGGCCTTGATTCCGGAAGTGCCGTCCAAGCCTCGGAAAGCACTAGTCATTGCGTTAGCGGCGTTGGTCGGTGTCTTCTTTGCCATCTCTATCGCGATTCTCCGCGACTTGCTATTTGGCGGCATTAACGATGCTTCAGAGATCGAGAGGCACACCAGCCTGAATGTCTTCGCGTCAATCGCATTGTCAAAGCATGTGTTGAAGGTGGAGCGCACGTCATTCGGCAAAGCGGGCGGTAGTGGGCTTCTTGCAGTCGCTGCTCCAAATGATCCCGCGATTGAAGCCATGCGCAGCCTTCGCACCGCTCTCCAGTTTGCGATGTTGGATGCTCCCAATAATCTGGTGCTCTTCGCCGGCCCGACGCCAGCCGTCGGCAAATCGTTTGTCGCAAGTAACATGGCATCGCTGATAAGCATGGCAAACAAACGGGTCCTTCTTATTGATGGCGATATCCGAAGAGGATGCATGCACGAGCTATTCGGCCTAGCACGGCATCAAGGATTAACGGACGTGATTTCGGGCAGCATCCGCTTTTCCGACGCGGTTCACAAAGATGTCGCAGAGAATCTTGACCTCCTTACGACCGGCTTCTTGCCTCCGAATCCGTCGGAGGTGCTGATGAGCAGCAAGCTCACAGAAATATTACGTATCGCGAGAGAGACATACGATTTCGTTATTGTCGACACTGCTCCTGTGCTTGCCGCGACAGATACAGAATTGCTCGCTAGACACGCAGGTACTGTTTTGCTGGTGGCGCGGGCGGGCGCCAGCAAAGTCGGGGAGATCATGGAATCCGTGAAAAGACTTCAGCAGGTGGGAGCGCGAGTTCCAGGAGTCTTACTGAACGGAGCCAATCCAAATCGCGGCCGATATGGATATGGCTCCAAATATGGTGGATACCGCTATTTGGCTTACAACTATGCGCCTGGTAAAAATGTTAAAGGTAAATAGCGATCCGCGAAGAGATTCAAAGTGACGTTGTAGGCTCGCGGTTTTTGCTAGCTCTACACGCCGAGCGTACTTGATGACGATTCAAAAATCGATCGGTATATCCTTCAAAGAGAGATGAAATGTCGAGCACCGAAGAGAAAGTGCTACTTCTTTGTGTGAACTACCAAAACGACGGCGAGACACTGGCGTTTTTAAAAATCGTACTCGCAAACGACCGCGCGGGGCGAGTACGTATTGCTGTTGCCGATAACACCATAAGAAGCGACATTGAACGAATTCGGTTCCAGCAGGCGGCAGAATCTCTCAGCCGGCACGTTTGTGTAACGAGTGAAAACGCTAATCTTGGCTACTTTGGCGGTTTGAACGCGGCTTTTAAGAAAGCGAACATCCAATATTCGGAGACTTTGTTCTGCTGCGTTGTACTGTCGAATACCGATATCGAATTTTCGTCTGGAAATTTCTTTGACAAGCTCGTTGAAGTAATTGCTCTCCGCAGCCGCGCCTTAACTCCGGATAATATCGGTCTCATTGCGCCGATGATCCGATCGTCACGCACGGGGGTGAATCAAAATCCCCTCTATCGGCGAAAACCGTCACGGGGAAAATTCTCGTATCTGAGCGCGATCTACTCTGTTTATTCACTCGGCGTCGCCCATCGTCTGCTGTCAAAAGTAAAGAACTTTGTCAGAAGGAAATTAGACCCGGACAAGATTGAACTCGAAGACGAAGCAATCTACGCAGGCCATGGTTCCTTCATGGTGTTGCTCAACGAGTACTTTGCAAGGGGTGGGCAATTGGCATATCCCGAATTCCTATTTTGTGAAGAAATATTTGTAGCCGAACAATGCGCGTCGTTAGGCCTGACGACACTTTTCTGTCCTTCTCTCCGTGTTGTGCATCGTGAAAATGCTACTACCGGACTTTTGCCAAGCCGAAAGATAGTCGCCTACCTCCAGCGCTCGCATCTATATTGCCGTGATACCTATTTCTAAAATGGCCTATCTCATCTTGCCCATCCAATATGGGGTTTGGTACTTTAGCCGAAAAGTATTAAAAAGTGCGTACCATCCCGCGGTTATATTGTGCCAGCTATGGTTCTTTGTTCTGCTCCTGACAACAGTATTCGCGCCGGACTATTATTATTCCCCAATGGCATACATGCTGATTATTGCAATGCAGATTTCTGCAGTGCTTGGCGCGACATTCTATTACATAGTGGGGGAAAGCGCCTCGATCCGGAATACCAGGCGATTCAGTCAGGATTTTTCGCATTTCAGGATTATTGTTTACGGCTCGCTTTTTTTTGGTCTTGTTGCGATATACGCGACGCTAAAAGCGCAGGGATTCGGTTTGTCTTCGCTGATTTCAATAAGCGGAATTTTGCAGTTAAGCCATGCGATGTCGCTGGCGCGCTACGAGGACCAATTCCAGATTCCACTCCTGGCAAGAATTGGCCAGATGGCAGTCTTTTTTGCATCGGCGGTTGGTGGATTTAATTATTCTTTGAACCGCGGAAAGTATCGAACGTTTGAATATTTTATTCCGATAATTCCGTCTCTCCTTATTGCTTTAATTTTGACGACAAGAGCGGCAGTTCTCTTCAACCTGACCTTCTGGGTTGGCGCCAACCTGAGTGGCAGTCTCCTGGGTGGTGGACGAATCAATCTGGTGTTGATCACAAAGCGCACTGCTATGGCGTTGGTTTTTGGTATTTTATTTATAGCATTGATGTTCGTCTGTCTCCAATTTATGCGCGGGGGAATTACCGATTTTGGGAGGCTGAAGGAGATCCTACTACATTTAAGGCAGTGGCCCTTCGGCAGCATAGCGGGATTTGGTATATGGGCTGACACATTTCAGTTCGACTGGTCGACCACCGGCGGGTATTACACCTTCGTCGGTCTGTTCGACCAGCTCGGGATTCAAGCTAGAAAGTTAGGTCTTTACGATCAATATGTAAATCTCGGCAGTCAGTCATGGGGAAATATCTACACCGCGTACCGGGGGCTTATTCAAGACTACACGTTGACCGGTGGCCTGTTTTTTATGGCCTTGCTGGGATTTGCTGGGTCCATATCGTTTGCGAATTGTGTCCGCGGTAACGCTATGGCTGCAAGTTTGCTCATGGCAGTGTACGCGTTCTTTTTCTGGACGCCGATCGTGAGCTTTTACGGCTATATGGCACATATCGGTGCATTCGTCCTATTTGGCGCCTACCTGAATTTTTGCCACCGTAAGACTCGAATGTTTTATGGAACACCGCGAGGGGCGCTGTGAATATCCGAACGCTACCTTTGTACGTCACTGCTCGCGCGTGTCCCGCCGCAGCGATGCTAACAATTGCAGTTGTAGTAGAGAAGCGGTTCGGTGCGCTAGTTTATGGTGAATTCTCGACCATCTTTTCATTCTCGCTGTCGGCGTCAGCGTTTTTCTTCGGTTGGATAGTGCAGGCTATTTCGCGATTCAGCAATGGAACTGATGATTTTCTGCACAGCACGCCACAGGCATTTTCTGTCAGCTGGGTCTTTAGCTCGGTTGCTGTGACTGTCACAGCACTTATTGTCTCGCTTTTTACCCAGTATTGGACTTTAGCGCCTCTTGTTGCAACGGCGGTCTGCTGCCAGGGCTTGCATTTAATTGCGATTGCCATTCATCAAACCCGCTTTAAAAGCACCGTCTATTTTGCACTAGAGGCGTTCCGTTCCGCCTGTATATGTTTCTGTTCCATTGGGGTAGGAATGTTGCTAAATAGGGGGCTGGAAGGTCTAGTCTTGGGCTTTTCGGCCGGAATGCTTGTAGATGCCATCTTCGCGTTGCTGTCGATTAGGAATTATCGCCTGGTAGGCAAATGCGATCTCGGAAAAATAAAGATAAACATAAAAGAGATATTTGGATACGGGTGGGCTATTTCGATTTGGTTGTCCCTTTCGCTCGCGATTCCGTTCATCGATAGGTCCGTTTTGAGAGGGCTAGGCGGAGGTGTTTTGATGGGAAGGTATGCGTTCGAATACGATATTGTCTTTCGTGCATTCACGTTCATTCTGCTGCCCGTCACCATATCGTCGCAGCCTGCAATCTTCAAGGCGCATGCAGAGGGAAATCTGGCAAAAATTAGCGGTTTGCTGAAGGCAGCCATCTTGGCTCAAATGTCACTCGGCATTGGTTTCGCAGCGGTACTTTATCTATTGATTTTTTTCTTATTGCCTTTGAAAGACGTCTTTTTGAATGTGGACCCAGCGGTATTTTTAGTTCTATGCGTCTCAGCACTTTTTTGGCAAATGGCGCTTGTCAGCCACAAGCTGATGGAATGCGAAAAGAAGATTCTGTTAATGGTGAAGATATTCGCGGCGAGCTATTTTATTCTAGGTCTTTGTCCCGCTGTATTGTTATTCGAGTATTTTGGTCTTCCTGGGTTTGCTGCAGGTAATGCCGCAGGCGGCGCAGGGTACTGTCTTATCGCGTTTGGATTTAGTAAAAAAATAAAATTCGGAATACGAGGTAATTTTTCCGGGGTGTGAAGTGACAACAACCATTTTTTTTGGGGTTTTATTTGTATTTCTTTACCCTTACGTAATATTTCCTACGGCTGTCGTCCTCGTCGCGCGATTTTTTGGAAATCATAAGTTATCTGGAGGTTCAGGTGATGGAGAATTTCCAAAGGTAAGTCTGATAATCTCGGCGTACAACGAAGAATTGGTGATAGGGGAGAAAATTTCAAACTCGTTGGGGCTTGACTATGAGCGCGCTCGGTTGCAAATTATTGTTGCGTCTGATGGATCAACGGACCAAACGAAAACAATAGTTGAAGGGTTTGCCGATGCAGGAGTTTGCTTGTGGCATTCGGAGATCCGGCGGGGAAAGAATAATTGTCTCAACGAGGCGATGCCTCTGGCCACCGGCGATATCGTGGTATTTACTGATGCTAACGCAATGTTCGATCGGGCCGCTGTAAAAGCGCTTGTTAAAGGATTTCATTCGGCACGTGTTGGTTGTGTTGTGGGAAAGGAGTGTAGGATTTCAAAGAGGAAGTCAGGTACGTCAAAATCAGATGGCTTGTACTGGAGCTTTGAGAATCTCATAAAAAGAGCACAAAATAGACTCGGACTCGTCTTGGTTGGAAATGGACCCATATTTGCCATACGGCGAGAGCTGTTTAAACCGTTGCGCAATGATATCGCCAATGATTTTCAGACTCCTATGCAGATTGGAAACGATGGATGGGCTGTCGTTTTTCAGGAAGGCGCGATTTCGTTTGAGAATTCTGCGACGAGTGCTCGGGAAGAATACGATAGAAAAGTGCGCATTGTCACAAGAGGACTGGTGGGTTTTGAACAACATGCACGTGAAATGCGTGGCTTAAGGCTTTTCACGTTTGTGTCGCACAAGATGATGCGATGGTTTGGGCTTTATTTGCAGATATTAATTTTATCGTTAAGCTTGCTGTTGTTGTCGCAGCAATCTGTAATCGCTATATATGCACTCGCGGCGCAGGTGAGCGTTTACGCACTCGCCGTGCTTGGTTCGTTCAATCCGTGGAATATCCGACGAATAAAATTGATTGCGATTCCTTTCTATTTCTGTCTCGTCAATGTTGCGGCGGCGGTTGCAATTATAAAATATGCCAAAGGCAGTCGAGTCTCAGTTTGGGAAAAGGCCATCAGTGTGCGGTCCTAGTCGAATGCTACGGGAGGTAAGATGATTTCGTCCAGATTTTTCCGCGGATTGTTTGGATGTCTTCTTGCTGGAGCTGTATCTTGCAATTGGATATCTCCAGCGTCGGCTTCTGAGGGTGACGCACTGGCAGCTAAGCCATTGCTTGTGGATCGTGTCTGGGGCGGTACACGGGTCGGTTTTGATGCCGTAATTGCTGGCACAAAGGCCTATGTCGGATATTACGATTCGGAGCGTTATTTGACGGTTGCGGAGGTAGACCTTGAAAATGGTGGGATTAGGAGGGAGCGCATCGATAGCCGCTACGGGGGATGGGATTCGCACAATTACATAACTTTGACCTACGATACTCATGGAATCTTGCACGTCACCGGAAATGAGCACGCGACTCAATTGGTTTATGCACGAACGGAAGTTCCAGGCGACTTTTCGTCTTTAGAGCGCCGAACGGAACTTGTCGGGAACGCGGAAGAGAGGGTGACCTATCCAGTCTTTTTAGAAACAAAAAGCGGGTCGCTCGCGTTTATTTACAGAGACGGCGGAAGTGGAAATGGTAACTATGTGATTGACAGTTTTGACGGAGATAAATGGAGGAGATTGTTGTCTACTCCGCTATTTTCAAATAAGGACGGTGCGGGCACTGTTAGCGCATATCCAACCTATTTTGAACGTGACAAGGAAGGCAATTTCCATGTCGCGTGGGTATGGCGTTCCTCTCCGGACGTGCGCACGAATTTTGATATATCTTACGCATCGTCTCCCGATCTGGTGAATTGGTTCAATGCAAAGGGGGACCGCCTGGAATTGCCCATCACCCCTGAAAGTGACGTGAAGGTCGAGAGCATTTCTCAAGGCGCGGGATTATTTAACAACTTGAGATTGGGATTTGATGTAAAAGATCGGCCCATTATTTCGTACCAAAAATATGATCAGCGAGGTTATTCGCAGATATATCATGCTGCCTTGAGAGGGAAGACTTGGGTAATTGCGCCCTTTACCATTTGGAACTACCGATGGAATTTCGGCGGACGGCGATCCATTGCATCCGAAATCTCTTTTTCCGGAATTCTGAGAAGCGGTCAGAACCTTACGGAGAGTGTTCACAGTTTTCGATATGGGAACCAGGTCTACAAGTTTAATCCCGAAACGCTTGCAGTTATCGGAATTGGCCCACCTGTGGCGATTGGACAGCCGGTTAAGCTGCCAAGTTTTGCGCCACACTATGGATCGTATCAACTGCCGATTCTCGCGTCGCCTGGTGGGGGGGCAACCAAGTACAAGCTGGTGTGGGGAGCTCTGCCTCCTGGCAATCACGACGAGCCCAGAAGTTGTGATACTCCAGGCGCCTTACCAGATTGCGAGTTTGTTTCGGAGCTTTATCTTGTCTCGGGACCCGGGGGGCATTAACGTCAGAACACAGATTGACTCTGTGGCATGCGGGTAGATGGAAGATGCGAAATTGATCACTCGGATTTGTCCATTTCCTTCGCGCTGCTGGGCACTTTTGTATGGATCTAGTCTTCCCTGTTGTAACGACGTTAAAAACCTAAACCAACGCGGGGGCATTGTGCCAATAGATCATTCATTGACGTATACGAAATGGCGGCTTAAAAATATACCGCACATGGTTAGACTTCGGGCGATATTAAAGCAAACGACATTTTTTCTGGCTTTCCGGGGCCGTCCTGGGAATTTATATGCTGATTTTGGATGCTCAAATGGCTTCATTACGTCGAAGATTGTCAATATACTCAAGCCAAATCGTGCTACTGGATTTGACCACGCGGAAGAAAATCTATCAATTGCGCGTCAGCGCTATTCAAACATAACCTTTTCGCACATTGACCTTAACAGGCCGAGATCATTCGCTACGAAATTTGATGTCGTCACCTGTTTTGAAACACTAGAGCATGTCGGAGACGTACACAATGCGGTCAATACGGTAATTGGTGCCATTGAGCACGGTGGAGTCGCGCTAATTGTTGTGCCAATAGAACATGGACTGATCGGGTTGGTGAAATTGGTTGTCAAGCTGCTATACGGCTACAATTTGGACGAACTTGCCAATAACGAGCAACGGGTGAGCCTCAAAGCGTACCTCACGTCTCTATTGACCGGTCGAAGAATGAGCGCCTTCAGGGATCGTGCGCGACCTGGGTGGGGCACGCACTTTGGTTTTGACTACCGCGATGTTAGTGATGCGCTAGCTGGCTTGCCGGTGACATATCGGTCATTTCGGATCGGATTCAACATGTTCTATCGAATTACAAAGCGCTAAAAGCTTTGGATGGATTTCCTGCCCGTCTAAAGCGGCCTCGTGTGCTTATAATTCACCGTTGGGTCTGGCCACACTTGATTGTTGATCTCGTATTCGGCCTGGAGATAGGCGCGATTACATTCGGCGCACCTGGCAGTTCTATGCTGGAGGCCTTGATCGTCGTCGTGGTGCTAGTGGTATTTTTTTATGAGTATTTGCGATTTTTTTTCGTCCACTGGCGGCGCCAGGTTAAGCGCTATGTTCATGGCCTTGGCACGATGGGCGGGGTGCCTGCGGGAAATGTTGCCGCCCGCCGCTCCGCCTCAAACCGATCCAACTCCCCCAGCAAATGCTTGATCTGAAACGTCTGCAACTCAGTCAGCGGAAACTCATCCTGTATGCGTTGTAGCCGTTTCCGCCAATAAGCTGGCGGCAGCACAGGTTCACCACGAAAGGCGCGCAGCGACGGCGCCATTACACGCGCGACGTGCGCGATGTCTTCATCCATATTCATGCGAGAGCCCCGAAAAACGTCGATGTTTAGTTTTGTTTTTTCTGTGTGCGCTTTGGGTGACAACGAGTTCAGTGGCTGCGCAAACGTCGACGCTCATAGTAAGAAATCAGAATCGCCAGGTCAAGGTTTCCGACCGAATTTCGCATGGACGACGCTTAGAATTTGCCTTGATTTCAGGCCTATTTCGGTCACGCCAAGGTTTCAATGGGTAGTTTTCCGGGCCTTCAACGGGCGTACTTCTACTCGCGAGACTGCTCCGGCCTGACACGCGTCAAGCGGCGCAAGTGAGTGCCTCCAAACCTCGGGACGCAGGCAGAAAAACAGGGGATGGGTGAAAAAAGGGGAACTCGGCAAAGCTGGCGCCGCATAAAGCGCATTACCCCGCGGCGGCACCGCATCCTCTTACGCCTTTCCTTCGCCCACCACCTCCGCTTCCAAATAACCAACCCGCACCGGCGGCACAAACCACGCGAGGCACAACCCAACCAACGCAGCCGCGCCCGCCACCAGAATGCCGATATGAATCGACTCCACCAACGAATCTCGCGCGGAATTCATCATCGCATCGCCCGCATGTCCAGCGCTTACCAGCCGATTGATCAACGCCGCCTGCTCCGCGCGGTCCACCAGCAACTCGGGACTCGCAAACGACTTGAACCACTGCGTCGCCTGATACGAAGCGAGAGAGCGATGCACGCCCTGAGTGTAGAGATGCCCAAGCAACGCACCCGTCATCACCGTCCCTAGCATTCCACCAAAAGTTCGCAGCGATTGCAGCATCGCAGTTGCCGCGCCGAGCTGGTCGCGCGGGACGATCTGTTGCGAACAGACCGTCAAGCTGGTCGCCACCAGACCAAGTCCGAGCCCGCTGAGACCCATGCACGACATCCACACCAGGTGCGGCTCGGTCCCTCTGAGTACGACGACGCTCAAACAGGCCAGCGCGGACAGCGCAAAACCGGCGTACATGATGCCGTTCGCGCGGCGAATCCGTGTGACGATACGATTGTTCAACACGCTGCCAACTGTCGTGCCCAGCAGCAACGGGGTAATCAGCATCCCCGAATCGTGCGCGGACATCGCGTAGCCGCCTTGAAACAACAGCGGCACGTAGAACACCAGCGAAAACAGCGCAAATCCGCCGAGCACTGACATCGCAAAGAGTGCGGAGAGCTTGCGGTTCAACAGCATATCCACTGGAATGATCGGATATGCGATCCTCCGCTCCCACAGCCACAGCGTCATTGCAAAACTCGCCGCAACGACGGCCAGCACGACCGTTATCGTATTGACGCCGTACTTCGGAAACAATTCGATCAGTAATTGGAATGAGCCGAACGTGACCGCGATCACGAACGCGCCGAGCCAATCGAGCCGTATGGGGCCTTTGCGCCGCAGATGATGCAGCGGCGGCAAAAAACGCTGCACGAACAGCAGCGACACGAGGCCGACCGGCACATTGACAAAAAACACCAGCCGCCAGCCGCCGTATTGCGTGAGCATGCCCCCGAGCGTCGGCCCGATCATATTGGCGACGCCAAATGCGGACGTAACGAACACGAGCCAGCGCAACCGCAGCTTCGGATTGGGGAACAGATCGGCGACGGTGGCGAACACCGTGCCGATCAGAATGCCGCCGCCGATCCCCTGCAGGCCGCGCGAAATCACCAGTAACAGCATATTGGTGGCGAGGCCGCACAATACCGACGCGCCGGTAAACAACAGAATCGCGGCGATCAGAAACGGCTTGCGCCCGAACAGATCACCCAGTCGCCCGAAAATCGGAATCGTGATCACCGAAGCCAGCATGTACGCCGTCGCGACCCATGCGTACAGATCGAAGCCCTTCAGATCGGCGACGATGCGCGGCAGCGCGGTACCGACGATAGTTTGATCGAGCGCTACCAGCATCGAGACGAAGGCGACACCGAGCATCGCCAGCAACGACTCGCGAAACGGCAGCAATTGTCCGCTGGGTAGAGGCGCGTCCGGATCGGGAGTCATGACAGTCCGATTTGCGCGCTCATGCGTCCACTTACTTGCGCGCGGCTTGATGCGCGCCCAATGCCGCGCCGAGGTCCTCGTCCGTCGCCGCGGGGAAGATGCTCATGGTCAGTAAATCGCCCCATTCGAGCGCCAGCGCCGACAGTCCGCGCGTATCGTCCGCCTCGACGACCGCAAAGCCATGCAGTCCGCCGATCGCGTGCCAGCGCCCGAGCAATTTGACACCTTCGGGCGGTTGGCCGCCGGTTTTCATAAAACGCTCGATGACGGAGTTTTCCGCGGTCGGCAGGCCGTCCCATTGCACGATGAATTTCATTGCATGTCTCCAGTTTGGATTGACGATGCCGGCTCGTGGCGCGCTGCAATCGTCCTCAGTGCTGTGAGACGCATTTGCATACCTCGCGCCTTGAACACTTTGCGCCAGGATGCAGTCCGCTTAGCACGTGCGTTATCGGCGGACGGCATAAAACCACGTGGCGTCATAAACAGGATAGGTGAGCGAACGGTCGTCAACGTCGCCCCATGCGGACATTCACCAGGCCAATTGAACAATGCGTGTTGCCGGGAAAGCGTGACGGGCGCGTTTTTTTCCATTTGTGGCCATCTCGCGCGTCCTATAAGAAGGAGCTTCTTCTATACGGCCGTCGAGAATGTGGATGTCGATCTGTCTTGAAGCGCGCCATGCAATGCGCCAGCACGACTGGCTCACAGGCGGATGGCAAACGGAACAAGCGAAAACGCGTCAAATACATCAAACAGCAACGGCACGCGCGTTAAGCGTGTGCCGTTGCTGTTGCTGCGAGTGTCCGAACCCGGTTTCAGCTGCGCGGCAAAATGCGCGGCACTGCGGTAGTGGCTGTACCGGCAATAGCTTGATGCGCTGCGGGAAAACCCGGTGGGTATTCGACAACGCGTGCGGAGCCCGGTGCCACCTGCACAGCGACACTCACCTGCGCACCGATCCGCGCGCCGCCAACAATGGCCGCCATCGCCTGGCGGTCGAGTTCGACGCTGTCAGTAAGGTCCTTGATGAGAAGCTTTGCCATAGCGGCTCCAGGGAAGAGGCCGAGCCGGCGGCTGGTGCGATGCTTCAGTCGCCGCCCGGGTGTGTCGTCAAATGTGCTGAGGTCTCGTCGCACTATCAGTATAGGAAATCTGTTTGCAGCTCGCCTGTGGGAAGTGAACAGGCGGCAATAGGGAAGCCCCCGCCTCCGCGCTATTGCATGCCGTTAAACGTTGGCGAAATTGGCGCCCCACAGCGACGGACTGACATTCAGCTTCAACGGTACGAGGCCCGCGCCAATCACGCCGATGTTGTTGAGGGCGGCGACGTTGACGGTTTGTATCTGGCTGAGGTTCTGGTTTACCGAAACGTTGACATTGGCAATGCCGCCAAGGCCGGCCACGGACGGCAGACCCGGCACGCTGCTGCCGGTGCCGCCGGCCACCGCCGACATTGCGCGGCGATCGAGCTCGCGGGTGCCGGACAGATCGCGAATCATGAGGGATGACATGGTGATTCTCCAAAGGTGCGCGGAAGACGGGCGTGATCGAAGCGAAGCGGAGCTGGCCAAGGGCCCCTCCACTTCGCCGAATCAGGCTTATCAGACTTTAAACGTTGATGTTGTTGCTCGACGTGATGTGGGGAACGATCGAGGTATCGATACCTGCCGCGAACGCGACGTTGTTACCGTTGGCGTTCTGCACGTTCACTTCGTTGCTGATCAACTGCGTGGCGTTGACGTGCTTGCTGTTGTTCGGCGCGACCACCGGGCTGAAGTTGAAGTACGACGACGAGGGGTAGCCGAAGCCGCCGCGCACGGCACTCATGGCCTTGCTGTCGAGTTGTTCGGTGATGGACAGGTCTTTGATCATCAGCGTGTTCATGGTAAATCTCCTGGAAGGGAACGTCACAGTCTTGCGGTTGGGTTCGAGCATCTTGTCTGCTCGAGTGTCACTAACGCATGGGCTGTGCCAGTTTTATTCGTGGCTCCTAAGAAAGTTGCCGAACGCTTGATGCATAAGGTTTTCGCGCCGCGCCGCCGTGTTGGGGGCGCCGCACGATCGTCTACAGACGGTCAGCGCCTGACGGCACGTACCCAACAACGCGCGGGATTCTGTTGGTTGTCGCAAGACACGCGGGGGACATGCACGCAGCGGGCCATTCCTGATTTGCGAAAGGGCGGGTCGGGAGCTAGTATCGAAGCGGCACATGTAACTGATTACGACAGGTTTTCTATCAGCCCGAGGGTTGTCGGTTGCATGCGATGCGGCCCAACGGCAGCGGCGGCGCTTCGCACAAATGGCTAGCCTTGCGCATGTGATTCGCGACTATCAGAACGGCGAGCTGTCACGTGACGAGTTCGTCGCTCAACTCGACAGCACGTTGACGACCGAAGGCCTCGGTCCAACGCAGCTGCTGGAAATGCTCGGCGTTGCCCATCGCAAAGCCCCTCTGCCTGACGATCTCTACGCCGAAGTGCGGCGGCGTATCGAACAGTTGCGCGTCTCGAACGTGGCAGCTGGCGGCGAGGAAACCGGCGTGCAGACCACCGTCGAGATACCGTCGGAGCGCTCGGCGAGCGCGGCAGGCGCCGCGAGCGCTGCCGGCGCAGCCGGCCAGGATCAGATCAAAGGCACCGGCGACACGCTGAATAACCGCTTCGTCCTCGAAGAGTGTCTTGGCGTCGGTGGAATGGGCACCGTGTACAAGGCGCTCGATCTGCGCAAGCTCGAAGCGTCGGATCGCAAACCGTATGTTGCGATCAAGGTGCTCAACGTCCAGTTCCGCGGCAATCCGAACTCACTCGTCGCGCTGCAACGCGAGGCGCGCAAGGCGCAGGTGCTCGCGCACCGCAACATCATCGCGGTGTACGACTTCGACCGCGACGGACCGATCGTCTATCTGACGATGGAGTACCTCACCGGCAAGCCGCTCAGCCAGCTATTGCGCACGCCCGGCTATAAGGGCATGCCGGTTCGCGCCGCGCTGCCGATCGTGCGCGGCATGTGCAATGCGCTCGCCTATGCGCACGAGCACGGCTTCGTGCATTGCGATTTCAAGCCCGCCAATGTCTTTCTCACGACGAATGCCGAAGTGAAGGTGATCGACTTCGGCATTGCCCGCGTGTTCCAGCGGCCGGAAGAGGAGAGCGACGCGACTGTCTTCGACCCCGGCACGCTCGGCGCGTTGACGCCTGCGTACGCGAGCCCGGAGATGATCGAACATCGTGAGCCGGACCCGCGCGACGATATCTACGCACTCGGCTGCATTACCTACGAGTTGTTGACCGGTCATCATCCGTTCGACCGGCTGTCGGCGACGCAGGCCCGCAATTCCGACTTCAAACTTCAGCGTCCACCCAATCTCGATGCTAAACAGTGGCGCGCGTTGCGCACTGCGCTTTCGTTCGATCGCGACACGCGCATGCCGAGCGTCGTGCGGTTTATCGCGGAGTTCGACAACGAAGCGCGCGCGGAGAAGTCGGGTACCCTGGTCAAGGTAGGGTTCGCGAGTTTCGCGGTGGTGTGTGCCGCGGCTGTCGGCGTGTTTGCTTTGCGCTCGGCACCGAATCGACAAAATGGCTCGCAGCCGCCTGCTGCGACATCCGAGGCGTCGGCGGATCAAGCGGTCTCTGCGTCGTCTCCGGTGGTTGCCGCGGCGGAGGCGAGTTCGCCTGAACAGTCCTCCTCCGCTGGGCCAACAGCAGTGCCTGCCGCGCCCACATCGCCGCCGGTAGCGCAGGCGCCCACTCCACCCACTGCGCCCGCGCCCAAGCCCGCCCTTACCCTGGCCGCGGTTGCGCCGGTGCTGGCACAAGTGCCGTGCTCGGCGCTCTCTGCTTCGACACAGGACCACGCATTGGCGGTGCGCGGCTACGTCTCACAACGCTACGGTGCAGCGCACCTGAAGGACACGCTGGCGGCATTGCCGGGCGTTGATGCGCTATCGCTGCAGGTGGAACCGCTCGCCGACGACAAATGCGACACGATCAAAGCGCTCGCCCCCTATTGGACCCGCAACTGGCAAGCGGGCCATGTTGCATCGCTGCATGTGCGTCCGCCCGGCGGGCAGCTGAGCGAAGGCGATCCGCTGGTCGTCGACGTGACCACGCCCCCTTACGACTCGTACGTGAACCTCGACTACTATCAACTCGACGGCAGCGTCGTGCACATGGTGCCGAGCCCGCGTGCGAAGGACAATCAGGCGCCCCCGCACTATGCGGCCACGATCGGCAGCGCGGGTGAGTGGATCATTTCGAAGCCATTTGGAGCGGAGATGGTGGTGCTGTTGATTACGCCGGCGCCGCTATTCGACAAGCCGCGGCCGGAAAGCGAATCACGTGCTGATTATCTGCGTGCGCTGGAGACGCGGCTCGCGCAGATCGGCGGCAAATTCGGTCAGGACCGTATCGTCGCCGATTTCGCGCCGATCACGACGAAGCCGCGCACGCCTTAGTGAATGCGGTGTCCGCTTTACTTAAGGTCTTTAACTACCCTGAAGCCATCCTGCGACTGCCGCACGCTCGCGCTGTACTTGAAGCGTGTCGCGCTCAGCATATAGCTCGCGCCTTCGCGCCACGAGCCGCCGCGAATCACGCGCATGTCGCAACTGGGGTTGTCCCACGCGTGGCCGTCGGCGGGCGCGCCCTGATAGGAGTTGTGCCAGCAATCGGCGACCCACTCCCAGACGCTGCCGTTCATGTCATACAGGCCGAGCGGATTCGGTGCGAACGAGCCGGCTGTTTCCGGGCCGTCCTTGTGCCAGGGTTCGCCGCAGTCCTTGCAATTGGCGTTGCCCTTGCGCATCTGATCGCCCCACCAGTAGGCCGTCGTGGTGCCGCCACGGTCTGCGTATTCCCATTCGGCCTCGGTGGGCAAGCGGTACGGTTTGCCGGTCGTTTTGCTCAGCCACTTCAGGTACTGTTGCGCGTCGTCCCAGCTGAGATCGCGTGCTGGCGCCGCTTTGTTCGTATTGCTTTCGGGCGTCAGCTTTTGACAGGCGTTCGCCGCGACGCACGCATTCCATTGCTCGACGGTCACCTCGTATTTGCCGATCGCGAACGGCGCGCCGATGGTCACATGATGGACGGGCTTTTCGGAAGGGTCGTCGGTGCTGCTGCCCATTGAGAATGCGCCCGCCGGCACGGTGATCATGATCGGGCACGTGGCGCAATCGCGGCTCTCGCCTGCGCCCGGTGGATGCGCCGTGGGCTTTTGCGCGACTGCCGGCGCGGTAGGGGCCGCGGGTACGGGAGTCGTCGGCGTCGGCGCGGCGGCGCGCGGATGGTCTTGCGGTGCGGCGCTGGCGGGCGTGGTTGACCGTGGGGCTTGCGGTGCCGGCGCGACCGATGGTGCCGCGGAAGGTGCGGCACCAGGCGAAGCGGACGGCGCACTCGCCGAAGCCGCGGCACGCAACCGGTCCATACGTGCGTGAGCGAGCGCGGCGAAGCGGCCATTGGGATAGGCCTTCAAATAGGCCTCGTAATCGCTCGGGTAGTTGCTGTCCTTGATGGAATTCCAGAAGGTAATTTCGTATTGCTCGCTGCTGTCCTTCGGCAGAATGCCTCTGCTGTGCAACACGGCAATGGGTTCATCGCTCGCGGCGGAGATGAGCGCCGCGCTAGCGCCACGAGCTGTGGCAGGCTCGCTCAAACTCGCATTGCTGGCAAGCGATGACGCGATCCAGGGTATCTGCTCACCGCTGGTGACCGCGTTAACGGTCGTCGCGACGCGTTGAAACAACCCCGCAAGGTTCTGTGATGAAGAAGCGTCGTTGAGCGCGCGCAGCAATGCGTCTGTATAGACGCCGTGACCCATGCCGTCCGCCGCAAATCCGCCCGGCGTTGTCGCGTACGCGACAACGGTATTGGCCGGCAAAGCGGCCGTATCGAACGTGACGTCCGCTGAGAAAGGATTGTTCAGGCAAGCATCGAGAATCACGACATTCAGCTGTCCGGCACGCGGCGCGCGCATTGCCTGTAATACGCTATCCAGATCGACGCCCTCGCTAACCAGCCGGGCAGGCGCGCGTGCGTCGAGGCCGGCGGGCACGAGCAGCGTCTGCCGGCCCACTTGCAGGCCGTGTCCCGCGAAATAGAAGAGTCCGACGCCGCCGTCCCGCAGACGTTGGCGGAATTCGTTGATGGCTTCCCGCATTTGCTGCGGCGTCGCATCGGTGCGCATGATGACGTCGAAGCCGCGAGCACGCAGTGTGTCGCGCATGGCTTCAGCGTCGCGAGGCGCATTCTCGCGAAGCGGGTCTGCATAATCGGCGTAAGCGGCGTGATCGCCGTACGCGCCGTTGCCGATCACCAGTGCAATGCGCGCAGGCCGCGTGTCCTTCCTTTGCAGTGCGAGCGGCGCGATGGACGCCGCCGCCGTGCGTGCAGCCCCCGCGCCATGCTCCGCGGCGTCACGCTGCATCGCGGCATGGACACTGCCCGACTGCGCCTGAATTGCCCCGGCCATGCACACCAGCAGGAATGTTCGCCACATATTCGTATCCTGTTTGTCCCGGACAGAACATAGGGTTTCGACGACCGCGACGCCCGCGTCAGCCTTTGAAGCGGATCGCACACAGCATCGATGCCGCGCGCGACTCTCCATCGACAACCTATGAATAACGATAGCACGCGCTTTGCGCGTCACAACTGTCCGCGCATCGACAATGCGTTATACGGTTAACGAGTGTGGCGTATCTTTTTGGCAAGTTACGACCTAAGCTGATTCACAAAGTAGGGCACTACGGCCGTTTTAATCCTGTGGCCGCTCATCTACGTCAATCCGCCACGTGAATCCACGCGTATCCACGTGAACCACGCGAGCGCCCGCGACACCCAGTCGGATCGTCCGCCTGCGTTTGACGCAGAGGCGGCCACGACCCATCTTCGGGAGAGTGCGCAATGCGAAGAGTCCTCACCCCTGGCGTACTCGAAAGTCGTTATGGAGCGAATGCATGGTTGGCCGCGCTTCGCCCGGCTTTGCGCGTCACGCTCCTCATCCTGCTGTTCGGCGTGTCACTGTGCGAAGCCGCGCTTGCCGGGCAAACCCCTTCGCCGCCTGGTGCCGAGGAATACATCATCTGGCCGTCGGATGGCACGGTGATTCACGGCGGCAAGCTGTGGGTCCGCATGGGGTTGCGCAACATGGGCGTGTGCCCGAAGGGTGTCGCGGTTCCGAACACCGGTCATCACCATCTGTTGATCGACACCGACTTGCCGCCGCTCGACCAGGAAATTCCGTCGGACCGTAATCACCTGCATTTCGGTGCGGGTGAAACCGACGCGCGGATCGAGTTGCCACCGGGCAAGCACACGTTGCAACTCATTCTCGGCGACCAGAATCACGTGCCGCACGTGCCGCCGGTGTATTCGAAGAAGATCACCATCACCGTACTAAAAGACTAGCTGTCCCGTTCATTCAAAGCGGGTCCGTCAGGACGGAGAGATCAACATGTACAAGATCATCGCGCTCGCGGCGTGTCTGGCATTGGCGTCACTGGCCGCGCCGAATCTCGCCACGGCCGGCACGACGCCGGCACCGGCTGGCGCGCATGCCTATATTGGCTATCCGAACGACGGGCAGGTGGTGCCGGCCAATAAGCCGTTTCGGGTGTGGTTCGGCTTGCGCTATATGGGCGTGGCGCCGAAAGGCGTCAAGTATCCGAACACGGGGCACCATCATCTGCTGATCGATACTGATCTGCCGCCGATGGACCAGGAAATTCCATCGGACCGCAATCATCTGCATTTCGGCGCGGGTGAAACGGAAACGATGATTCAACTGCCGCCCGGCAAGCACACGCTGCAACTGCTGATGGGCGATGACATGCATGTACCGCACAATCCGCCGGTGTACTCGAAGAAGATCACCGTCATTGCACGTTGATGCGGTAATGGCGCGATGCGGTTTTCGCTTCAGTGTCACGTCGAAGCCAACACCGTAGCGCACATTGTTGGCTGCGCTCCACCAGCTCCAACCTGGCGCTCCGTAGCCGTCGCACTGCACGCGATGAACTGCAATCCCCGAAGCCCTTTATTTACGGCGGTTCGGAACATTTCTTAGGATCGGAAAGCAAAACTGGCACAGCCCATGCATTAGTGACACTCGAGCAGACAAGATGCTCGAACCCAACCGCAAGACTGTGACGTTCCCTTCCAGGAGATTTACCATGAACACGCTGATGATCAAAGACCTGTCCATCACCGAACAACTCGACAGCAAGGCCATGAGCGCCGTGCGCGGCGGCTTCGGCTATCCCTCGTCGTCGTACTTCAACTTCACGCCGGTGTACGCGCCGAACAACAGCAAGACGGTCAATGCCACCCAACTGATCAGCAACGAATTGAACATCCAGAATGCCAACGGCAACAACGCAGCGTTCGTCGCCGGCATCACCACCACGATCGACCCGCACGTGAGCTCGAGCAACAACATCAACGTGCACTGAACGGCGTAAGCCGCCGCGGAGGCGCTCATGCCTCCGCGGGACGCACAAGCTTGACGCATCAAAAAGATTTCGCATCCAATCGTTCTTTCCACACGACCCCAGCGTCACCGCCCGATCCCCGCGCCGACCTTCCCGTACCGCTTCGATGGTGAAGCCGGGCAAGACATGCTTTACTTAAATAGCGCGTTCTCCTCGTGCAACGTAGCCGGCGTCATCGGAGAAAATCGTGTCAGCGTTGCTTGATTCAATGGGCGGTCAGCGCTTTTTCAATGCCTCGTCGCCCGGCTGCGCGGAGCGTCGACCGGCTCGTGCGAACAGCGCGGCCGCGGCGCTGCGTGGACTCTGCGCCGCAACGGTCTGCGCGCTCTCGCTCTGCGCGTGTATCGATGTCAGCATGCCCGACTACAAGCGGCCCGACACGCCCGCCAAGGCGTCGTGGTCGGATCAGAAGGGCTCGCCGGTATCGGCGGCCGCAACCATCGATCCAGAGTGGTGGAAAGGCTTCCACGATCCTTACCTGGACACGCTGATCGCGAAAGCGATCGCGAACAACTTCGATATCAAGGTACTAGCCGCACGTATCGACGTGGCAGGCACGCAGATCGGCGAGGCCAAAGCAGGCGCGTTGCCGACCATGGATCTCGGCGGCGGTGCCGATTTCGAAAAGACCACGGGTCAGACGTTTGCCAAACAGTACAACGTCGCGACGCAGGTGAGCTGGGACATCGATATCTGGGGCAAAGTGGAGAAGGGCGTGCAGGCGCAAAAGGCCGAATTCCACGCCAGCGAGGCGGACTGGCGCGCCGGCTATCTTGAGCTGGTGGCGAACGTCTCGAGCACCTATTTCCAGATTCTCCAATTCGACGACCAGATCGAGCAGCAGCAACAAACGCTCGTCACGAACCGCCAGATTCTCACCATTTACGACGGCCAACGCCGCAACGGCCTCGTACCGCAAACGCAGGTGTTGCGCCAGCAGGCCGAAATCAACCGCCTGACGAATCAGTTGCTCGAACTGCGCCGTTCGCGCGCTATCGCGAACAACGCGTTGTGCACACTGCTCGGCGTGCCGGCGGGCGAGTTCCAGTTGCCCAAAGGGCATTTGCAGCAACGCGTGCAACTGCCTGCCGTGCCCGACGGCTTGCCCGCGCAACTTCTCGCGCGGCGTCCCGACGTGGTGGCCGCGGAGTTCAGAGTGCTGGAAGCCTACGACCTGGTCGGTCAGGCCAAGCTCGCGCAATTGCCCACCATCAATCTCACCGGCCACGGCGGCACAGCGAGTTTCGCGCTGACCGATCTGCTGAAGTCGTTCACCTACGGATTCATGCCCAGCATCAACATTCCACTACTCGATCCCGGCGTGCGGGCGCATGTGAAGGTCACGCAAGCGCAATCGACGGTCGCCGAACAGCAATACCGCGTGGCCGTCATGGGCGCATTCGAGGAAGTGGAAAACGCACTGGTCAATCTGAATTCGCACAAGGAGCAGCGAGGGGAATTGCAGCAGGAGGTGTCGCGTCTGCAAATCGTCGCCGATCAGATTCAGTCGCAATTGCGCCTCGGCGTGGTGTCGCAACTGGAGGTTTTCGAAACCGAACGGACCTTGCTGGAGGCACAACAGGAATTGCTCGCCAACCATCAACTGATTCTGTCCGACACGGTGTTGCTTTACAAGGCGCTGGGCGGCGGCTGGCCGAGCGTGGACGTGCAAACGGAAGTAAAGGAGCACTGAGCTAATCCGGGGCATGATGCGCACGCGGCGCATTCCGGCTGCATCTGACGCAGGAATGGCCCTTACCACCGACGATCCTAAAATTGACACTTGCCATGTGTGACTTAATATTCGTAACAGGCCGGATTTTGCGCGGCTCACTAAAAAATCCGCCGTTCGCCGTAGTTCTTCTTTCCGTTCCTGTTGCGTTCTCGCCGCAGCGGGTAAACGATTAGTGATCCAGATAAAATGACTGCTGGCGAAGCTTCGATTGCTGAGATGCGCGCGACCCAGGACGCCACGTTCGACGTGGTGCTGTCGCCGGTTGCGTCCGCGCAGCGTCCCGCACTCGACGCGATCCGGATCGTCGACAGCCTGTTCGCGATCGGCCGCAGCGAGGTGCCGTTTACCGACTACCCCACGGACCGGATTACCCGCCTGTCACGCCGCCATGCGCGGATTTTCACGGAGCACGGCGCCGTCTATGTGGCCGATCTCGGCAGCAAGAACGGCACGACGCTCAACGGCGTCGTGGTTCGGCAAGCCCCGGCGCGGGTGCGTGCCGGCGACGAATTGTGCTTCGGCGGGGAGCTCTGCTATCGCGTGGGTATCGAACCGCGCGCGCGGATCGTCGCCGCGGCGAGTGCGCCGCCCGCACCCGGCCTGCTGCTGGTGCCGCAGCGCGACGACCTCGGCCTCCTACCCATCGAAGTGCAGGCGTTCCCCTTCCTCATCAGCAAGGCCGACGAAGTCTTCTCGCGCTACCGGGACCGCTATCCGCACCAGGTCAACTACATCTCGCGCCGTCATGCGCACGTCTTTCTGAAGGGCGGCGAGCTCTACCTTGAAGATCTCGGCAGCACCAATGGGACATTCGTCGGCGGAAAGCGGCTCGACGAAACCGCCGTGGCGCTCGTAGAGGGAGACCTCCTTGCATTTGGCGGCGACCACTTCGTCTACAGGGTGACGCTGCAAAAACCCCCTGAAGTCGAGCCGACCGTGACCCAGTCATTCCTCAACCCCGCCATCGACGACGCCGCCGATACCGACAAGACCACGTTTGTCGGCGCCGCGAATTCGTTCCTCGATATCTTCTGCGTCGACCCGGGGCTACAACGCGAAGACGAAGTCAACGAGGCGGCGCAGGCCGCTTCTGCGCAGGCGAAGCGCGACACCCTGACGGGCGCTGCAAACGGCACGAAAGGCAAGAACGGAACTGACGGCGCGCATGGCGCGGGCAGCACTCATGCGACCCAAGGCACGAAGGTAGCGAAGGGCCGCCCGCAGCGTTGGCGTCTGCTTGCCGGCGAACTCAGCAAGGCCTTTGCGGGTAGCGATCACACGATAGCGCGCCGCGCCGCATGGTGGGGTGGCGCGGCCGTCGTCATTCTGGTGGCCATGGCGCTGACGCTCTACCTGCGTGGCTCATCGGAGCGCGAGTTGAGAAACCTGCTGGCAAGCGGCGATTACACCGGCGCGGTGACGGCGGCAAACGGCTATCTGGCGGCTCATCCCACCGACACGAAAGTCAGCGCATTAGCGAGCGAAGCGCTGCTGAAGGCAAAAATCCCCGGCTGGCTGAACGCGCTGCACAAGGCGCAGTTCGACCAGGCGGACGCGCTGCTCAAGGAGATGCGGTCGTTGAGTGCGAATAACGCGGACGGTTCCGCGCTGGTCGGCGAATTGCAATGGGTGGGCGACCTTGAGCGTTTCGTGGCGGGGCGCGGCGGCGTCGACGCGCCGATCCGCATGTACACCGACGAGGCCACCATCAACGGCCTGCTGCAACGCTGGGACGACGACGCGCGAAGCCATCAGCGCGCACTGGACCGCATCGCCTCGTACGTGCCTGTTTTTGCGGAGCCGTATGCGCAGGCGCTGAGCCATCTGCGCAAACTGGAAAGTGACGACTCGGTGTACCTCGCTGCCATCGATCGCCTGAATGGCACGATTCGCACCGAACTGGCGCGCGACAAGCCCGATGCGCTGCCCGCCGTCCTCGACGATTACGCGCAGCGCTATCCGCGTCTCGCCGGCCTCGACCGTGTACGGGCAGACCTGCGGCAGTACACCGATGTGCTGAATGCAGCCCTGAGCCGGCAACTGACGCCGTTGCTCGCCTTGCTGAAGACGGTGCGTTTCAGCACCCCGCCATTTCAGGCGCAGTTTCAGCAACTGGCCGCGAGCCGTCTGCCGTCGCCAGACGTCATTCAGCGCCATGACGCGGCGAGCGCGGCGTGGCAACACGGCGACGCGCAACAGGCGCTGGCCGATTTGCAAGCCATGCCTGCCGGGCCATGGTCCGATGTGATCGCAGCGGAACTGGCGCACAAGAAAGCGCTGCTAGACCAATTCGCCGATTTGCAGAAAACGCGCGGCGGCAAGGATTACGACCAACGCTTGCTGTCGTTCTACGCCAGTCTCGATCCGACAGCAGACGCGTGGTTCGTGCAATCGATCCAGAAAGACGTCGCCGCGTTGCACGACAAAGCGCTGGCACGCGCGCAAGACCTGCTGCTGCGCGCGCAGAGCCTCTGGAAACAGTATCGGGCGAGCGGTGCGATCGGCGGCACGCAACGGCTGGAAGCGGGGATTTCGCCCGGCTTTCGCAGCGAGGCGCGTCTGCTATCCGATGCGCAGTCCGCCGCGCAACAAGGCATGCGCATCTATACGCAGCTGAAAGCGGATCATCCCGCGGACTTCGACCGCCTGCTCGCGGATATCGAAGCCGAAGCGGATTTGCAGCGCCGCTCGCTGACCGAGTTGCGCATGGTGCTGGATCCCGGCTTGTTGAAGGCGAAGCTGGCATTGATCGGAGGCGAGCAGCGTGAAGCGCGACAGTCACCCTAGACCGTTGTCGGAGGCGCTGGAGGACCATAGCGTCGAGGGCATCGCGATTCTGACCGCGGAGCCGGTACGGCTCGCGCGTGCGCTGATCTGGGCGATGGTCGCGCTGGTGGTGGCCGGTTTGCTGTGGTCATTCGTGGGTCGTGCCGATGTGATCGTCAGCGCGCAGGGCACGCTCTCGCCGGAATCGGAGGTGCGCCGCATCTATGCGCCGATCGACGGCGAACTCGCCGATCTGTACATCGCCGAGGGGCAGCCGGTGCAAAAGGGCGATGTGCTGGCGCGGCTGAATGCGCGCGGTGCGATCGAGGCAGCGAGCAACGCGCTGCAGGCGCAACTCAAACTCGAAGATGCCGAGCGCGACTGGAAACAGTTCCCCGAGAAGAAGGTGCTGATGGAGCGCAAGGCTGCCGCGCTGAAGGCGCAGATGGAAGTGGAAGCCCATCTACACGAAAATCGCGTCTCGGAGGGCACCAGCAAGCTTGCCGAAGGCCAGAAGGCCGAACTCGACGAAGCGCGCAGCGTGCTCGACAATGCGCGCCGCACGCGTGAAGCGGCGCGTCAGGAACTGGACCGCTACTCGCGGCTTTTCGCGCAACCAGGTGGCGGTGGTATCGCCGAGTTGCAGGTGGAGCAGAAACGCACCGCCGCGATGGAAGCGGATAACGCTTACCGTGTCGCACAATCGAAACTCGCGGAACTGGACTTCCGCCTGAGCCACGAATACGCGCAGGCCAATGCGCAACTCGAAACCAGCGGCCAGCAGACCACCGACCTGCAACTCCAGTACGACTCGGCCGTCCGCGACATCACCGACGCGGAAGACAAGGTGCGTCTGCAACTGCAGACCGCACGCCTCGTGGCGGAAGCTGCCGCGCGAATCCGCTTCGAGAACATCGACAAAGACAATTTCCTGCTGATCCTCGCGCCGGTCTCCGGCGTCATTACCGACGTGACCTCCACGCAGCGGGGCGACAAGATCCAGGCGAACGCGCCGCTTGGCGGCATCGCGCCGAAAGACGCGAAGCCCGTCCTGAAGATCGAGATCGCCGAACACGACCGTGCTTTTCTGCACGAAGGCCAGTCCGTGAAGCTGAAATTCAACGCGTTCCCGTATCAGCGCTATGGGCTGATCAGCGGCACGCTTGCCTATATTTCGCCGGCCACCAAACCGTCCTTGCAGGACAAACAGCCGGTGTACGAGGGCCGCGTGACGCTCGACAAGAACTACTACCAGATTGCCGACACCCGCTATCCGCTGCGCTATGGCATGACGGCGAGCGCGGAAATCGTGGTGCGCGAACGGCGCCTGATCGATCTGGGTCTCGATCCGTTCAGGCAGGTGGCGGGTTGAGCGCGCCGACTACACGTCAATTAAAGGAGCGGATGACATGACCGCGATAGTACGAATCGATGAAGAAGTCGTGGACGTTTCCGAGTTCATTCGTCTTCTGAAATTGACGGGCCAGTTCGAGAGCCTGATCGAGCAGATCGTGCGCGACAAGCTCACGGTGCATGCGGCGAAAAAACACGGCATTGCCGTCACGGCGGACGAAATCCAGCAGCGCGCCGATCAGTTCCGCCGCGTGCGCGGCTTGCATCGCGCGACGGATATGAATCAATACCTCGATGCGCTCAACGTGAGTCTCGACGAGTTCGAGGAATTCATTACCGACGGGCTGTATCAGGAGAAGATGCTCGACGTAGTCGGCAACGAGGCCGCGATCAAGGATTACTTCGCGCTGAATTCGCCGAAGTTCGACGCGATCGAGGTGAGCCATATCGTGCTCGACAGCGAAGGCAAGGCGAAGGAAATGATTTCGTACCTGCACGACGATCCCGACAGCTTTGCCGACATGGCGCGCGAGCATTCAATCGCGGATACGCGCGAAGCCGGCGGCGTGATCGGCAAGGTGTTGCGCGGATCGTTGAAGCCGGACATCGAGGCGAAGATTTTCAATGCGGCGGTGGGCGATCTGCTCGGGCCGTTTCCTTCGGCGGATCGCTCGTGCTTCGAGATTTTCGCCGTGACCGCGAAATATCCGGCGACGCTCGATGCCGATGTGGCCACCGAAGTCAGGCGTCTCTTGCGTGAGAGCTGGCTGATTGCGCGCGCGCAGGAGCATGTGATCGAAGCGCGCTAGCCGCGTATTTCGCATCGCATCGCGCCGCAACGCAACATCGAAACGCAAAGCAAAGCAAAGTCGAACCGAGGTCCGCAAGCCCATGGATGCACCCCAGACCGCGCCTTCCGCTGCCGAGTTTCTCACCTCGGTGGAAATCCTCTCGCCGTTTTCGCGCGACGAGATCGAGCGTCTTGCCGAGTACGCGCAGGCACGCTTCTATTCGTTCGGCGAGACGGTATGCTCGGCGGGGGAGACGGCTGACGGTCTTTACGTGGTCCGCTCGGGTTCGGTACGTATCTTCACCGAGGAACACGGCAAGGAAACCAGCATGGGCGTACGCAAGACCGGCGAGATCTTCGCCGACATTGCGATGTTGCGCTCGTATGTGCACGAGGCGTCGGTACGGGCGTCCGCGAAAACCGAGTTGCTGTTCATTCCGCGCGCCGCGATCGAGCCGGTGATTGCCGGCAATCAGGCGGCGTTGGCCTTTATTGCGAGCTATGTGGCGATCAGTTCGGCCGGTGGTTTCGTGGCGCAGTTGTTCGATCTGCGCGGCAAACTCAACAAGGCGGAACTCGAGGAATATGTGCGCAGCGTCGGCGTGAAACGGGTGACCGCAGGCAAGGAAATTCTCAAGCAGGACGGCCGCGACGATCGGCGGCTCTACGTGGTGCGGCAAGGCGGCGTGCGCATCGTCCGTCATGAGGAAGGTCACGACTACACGCTTGCGACGCTGGGCGAAGGCGAAATTTTCGGCGAAAAGGCCTGTTTGATGCGGCAGGAGCAAATGGCGTCGGTGGTGGCAACGACCGAAACGCGGCTGCTGGTGATCCCTGAACGCACGGTCCATTTCATCCTGGAGCGCAATCCGAAGCTGCGCGAAGTGCTGGATGAACGGATTCGTTACGGCGACCGCGAATTGCAACGGCAAAAGCGCCTCGAACAGCGGCGCAAGTTGCCGTTGATGCTCGATCTACAGACCAAACCCGAGTTCGGCGAAAAGGTCATCAAGCGCTTTGCGCTGGTCGAGCAGGCTGAAGAAATGGATTGCGGCGCCGCATGTCTCGCGATGGTATGCCGCCACTACAACATTCCAATGACGCTCGGCAAACTGCGCGAGCTCGCCAACGTCACGACGCAGGGCGCCACGCTCGACAGTCTCGCGCGCGCGGGTGAATCGCTCGGTTTCACCGCGCGCGGCGTGCAATGCACATTCGATTCATTGCGCGGCTTCGATCTGCCCTTCATCGTGCATTGGGAGGGATACCACTATGTGGTGGTGTACGGGCTTTCGAAGGAGTACGTGTGGGTCGCCGATCCGGCACTCGGCTTCAGGAAAATGACGGTTGAAGATTTCGAACGCGGCTGGAGCGGCACGTGTCTGCTCTTTACCGGTGGCCCGAATCTCTTGCAGATGTCGGCTGCACGCTCGCCGTGGATACGCTTTGTCGGCTATCTCAGGCCATACAAGAAGATTCTCGGCCACCTGTTCCTTGCCACGTTCGTGATTCAGGTACTCGGCGTGATTCCACCGCTGATCATCCAGAATATTCTCGACGGCGTGATCGTGCATCAGAACGTCAGCTTGCTGAATCTGCTGATTGGCGGGTTGATCATTGCCAATGTGTTCTCGCAATTGATGTCGTCGATCCGCGCGTATCTCGCCAATTTCATGGTACGCAACATGGACTTCGCGATGATGTCGCAGTTCTTCAAGCACACCATGTCGTTGCCGTTTTCGTTTTTCGCCAAACGCAAGACCGGCGACATCTTCGCGCGGTTCCAGGAGAACCAGACGATCCGCGCCTTTCTCACCGAATCCACGGTGACCACCGCGTTGAATCTGCTGATGGTGTTCATCTACTTCACGATCATGTTTGTCTACAACGTGAAGATGACGCTGGTGCTGATCGCGTTCGTGATCCCGATCATGGCGTTGACCGCGCTCGCCACACCGAAGATCAAGAACTACGCGCGTGAGGTGTTCACGGCGTCGACTGAATCGAAATCGTTTCTGATGGAAGCGCTTGCTGGTGTCGAGACCATCAAAGGCATGGGCATCGAACGGCCGGTGCGATTGCGCTGGGAGAAGAAATACGCGAAGGCGCTCGAAGTGCAATATCGGGCGCATGCCTTCAGCATTCTCATCGGACTTGGCAGCCAGTTGCTGAACGCGGCGACCACGATCGCGATCCTCTGGGTCGGCGCGAATCTGGTGCTGGCGCGCGAAATGACCATCGGTCAGTTGATCGCGTTCAATGCGTTCATGGGCAGCGTGCTGGGTCCGCTGATGGGACTCGTCGGCTTATGGAGCATGCTGAACGACGCGGGCGTGGCGATGGAACGCCTCGGCGACGTGCTCGATATCGAGCCGGAGCAGAAGCCGCAGGATTTGCCTTCGCGCGTGATGCTGCCTGAGTTGCAAGGCGAAATCAGCCTCAACGGGGTGTACTTCCGCTACGGAGAGAATGATTCGGCATATGTACTGGAAAATATCAGCTTCGACATCAAGCCCGGCGAACTGGTGGCGATCGTAGGCCGCAGCGGTTCCGGAAAAACGACGCTCGCCAAACTGCTGGTCGGCTTTTACGCGCCGACCGAGGGCAAGATGACTGTCGACGGTTACGACCTCGGCGTGGTCGATAAAGCCTATTTCCGCGCACAGATCGGCTATGTGATGCAGAGCAACCTGCTGTTTTCCGGCACGATTGCCGAGAACATTGCAAGCGGCGACGACGCGCCCGAACGGCGCCGTATCGAGGAAGTCGCGAAAATGGCCGACGCGCACGCGTTCATCAGCAAGATGCCGCTCGGCTACGAACAGATTGTGGGCGAACGCGGCATTGGCCTATCCGGCGGGCAGATCCAGCGGCTGTGTATCGCGCGGGCGCTGTATCACGATCCGCGTCTGCTGGTATTCGATGAGGCGACCTCGGCGCTGGACTCGCAATCGGAGAGCAATATTCTCGGCAACATGCACGACATTCTGAAGGGTCGCACGGCGGTGATCATTGCGCATCGGCTCAGCACCATCATGCGCGCGGACAAGATTCTGGTGCTGTACGAAGGGGCGATTGTCGAACAGGGCCGTCATGATGAATTGATCCAGCGCGGCGGCATGTACTACCAGCTGGTCCAGAAACAGTTGAGCGCGTGATGAAGATACTCGACCAGGTAGAGGAACCCAGCCCGGCGATTTCGTACGCGGGTCTGATCGAGCGGATCGAGATTTTGCGCTCGACGCTGCGCTGGTCGTCCCGGCTCGAACGTGCCGACATCGACAAGCTACTGCGGCAGGCGACCTCATTGCGCGACGAGGTCATGCAACTCTCGCACAAGGAGCGCTTCGTGCAGGCCGCAACGGCCGCCGAACCCGCCGCACCTGCCGATCAATCGCGTGGTGCGCGTAGAAAGGCCTTGATCGAGCGCAGTTTCATTTTCGAGGGGACATTCGGCGACAATCCGCGTTTGCTCGAATCGCTCGAAATCGCCGAGAAAGCCGCGCCGACCGATTTGCCGGTGTTGATCGACGGCGAAAGCGGCACGGGTAAGGAACTGATGGCGAAGGTGATTCACGCGAATGGCTCGCGCCCGGACAAGCCGTTTATCTCCGTGAATTGCGGCGCGATTCCAGACAATCTGCTGGAGTCGGAATTGTTCGGGCATCGCAAGGGCGCGTTCACGGGGGCCTCGAATGACCGTAAGGGCAAATTCGAAAGCGCGCATACAGGCACGATCTTTCTCGATGAAATCGGCGAGTTGCCGCTGGCCGGTCAGGTGAAGCTGCTGCGCGTGCTGGAAGCACACGAGATTCAGCGCGTGGGTTCCGATGAAACGATTGCCGTCGATACGCGTATTGTCGCGGCGACCAATCGCAATCTGCGGCAGCTCAGCGAAGAGGGCAAGTTCCGCGAGGATTTGTTCTACCGTCTCAGCGTGATTCACGTCACGTTGCCGCCGCTGCGCGAGCGGCGCGATGAGATACCGCTGCTGATTGCATGGTTCGGCGATGAGGCCGCAGGTACGCTAAAACGCAGGCCCGTCAGATTGACGCCGCGTTTGCGGGACTTTCTGCTGAACTATGCGTATCCGGGCAATATCCGCGAATTGCGCAACGTGATGTATCGCGTGTCGTGCCTGGCAGGGGAGATGGCGGATATCGATCATTTGCCGGTGGATATGCGGCCGGCCGCGCCAGGGTCGGCGGCGGCTTTGTCCAATGCAGCCACTGCGACGGGGCAGGAGCAAATCAGCGTGGCGAATCTGATGTCGCTAAGCGACGCGAAGCGCGCCGCGAGCGATGACGCGGAAAAAGCCTTCCTGGAGCGCGGCCTTCGCGAAGTGAGCGGCACCGTTGCGGAACTGGCCCGGCGGATCGATATGAACCGCTCGCATTTGCAAATGCTCCTGAAGAAGCACGGCCTGCATTCGAAGGATTTTCGCAACCGCAGTGCGCCATCCCCGGGCAAAAACGGGGCTGACGAGCATGATGAAGAAGACAGCGATAGTTGAGGAAGGCCGTGTGGCCCAGCTTGCTCTCGGGCGCCTTGACTGCCCAGCGTTCCTTGAGGTGCCTGGAGTACCAATAACTTGCTTAAGGCAGCGCTTCCAGCCCGCGCTTTCAAGGCGCCGGGTTCAACAAGGTTTTCTCTGACGCATACGGATCTTCCGCTTGCACCACCACCGCGGTGACATTGTCGCGTCCACCGCGCGCGATGGCCAACTCCACCAGTTCGTCAGACGCGCGCTCACACGCCACTGAGGTCAGCACCGCCAGTATGTCCGCATCGCTGATCTCGTTGCTCAACCCATCGCTGCATAACAGAAAGACATCGCCGTCCGCGACTTCGATCGCATCGTCATCGAGTTCGAGCACATCCGTGGCGCCGACCGCGCGCGTGATCATGTGCTGCGCTGGATGATGCCGCGCCTCTTCGTCGGTAATCACGCCGAGGGACTTGAGTTGTTCCACCTGGCTGTGATCGCGTGTGAGTTGCCGCAATTGCCCTTCGCGATACAGATAAAGGCGACTGTCGCCGGCCCACAGATAGCCGCAGAAGCGGTCGCAGGCGAGCAGCACGATGACCGTGCTGCCGATCCGTTGCACCTGGCGGCGCGCGGCTTCATCCCGCAGTTGGCGATTGACCATTTGCAGCCGTGCGCGCGCGTCGGCGATACCGGTTTTCATGGCGAGCGGCGGCGCGAGCCGGCTCAGTGTATCGATCACGAGGCGGCTCGCCAGATCGCCGACCGCGTGCCCGCCCATGCCATCGGCGACGGCCCAGCGTCCGGGTTCGGGCTGGGCGAGGCAGGCATCTTCGTTGATTTCACGGACACGTCCGGCGTCGGAACGCGCGGACGACATCCATCGAAACTGGCTCGGACAGGTCACAAGGGCTACACCGTATCGTTTCTGCTGCGTGCGTCAGGGGAAACGTTGATGTTCGAGTTCGCGCCGGTGTTGCGCACATCCACCGACTGGAACGTGTTGATCATCTGGTTAGCATAGAAGTTGTTCGAGATGTCGTACAGGTTCACGACCGGACCGATGCTCGGCGTTTCCCGCACATAAGGCTGAATCCAGCCGTACACCCACGGCGCGCCGCCGCCGCCGCGGATCGCCGCCATCGCCTTACGGTCGAGCGCGAGATTTAGCGAAAGGTCGTTCACTGTGATAGAAGCCATGTCGTTCTCCGGTTTGCCGCGTGCGTCGGGCGTGCGATTGAAAAGGAATGGACGTAATGGTGCAAGTGCCATGCCAATTTGCGGCTCGCACGCGCGTTTTCTCGTAACGCGTTGATAGCGCGGCGATTCCGGGTGCCTGTGCATGCCGCGCGCGTTTACTGGCCGTGCAGAGGTCGGAATGCACCCAACATCCGCGCGTGTGCATCGGTGCGGGACCCAACACATTGGCCTCAGATACCGGACCTTAACCGACCCGCTCGGGGGCCTCAGTCAGCGCTCCAAATGATCGACCAAGGCCAACACATGGGTTTGTTTTCTGTCGGCTCACAGCGGACACTCGCCCCATTCAAAACACCTCGCCATTCCTGTCAGCCCTTTAAATAAAGGCTTTTCCGCACATGGCCCGGATGATGCAAAAGCTCTCGCAACAGTGTTGGATATTGAAGCGAGGCCAGCCATGAACACAAACCCACTTCCGGCAAGCAGCGAAGACCGCGACGCATGTCGTGACGAAGCATCGACCATCGACCTGCCGATCGGCGCGCATCTCGTCACGCAACGGCGCGGCTACGAACACCACGGCATCTACGTGGGCAATGGCCGCGTGGTCCATTACGCCGGCTTTGCGGGTTCGGCGCATCGCGGCCCGGTGGAGGAAGTGGAATTGACCCGCTTCGCCGCCGGTCATCCATTGACGATCCGCTCGACGCCGAGCGCCCGCTACGTCGGCGATGAAGCGGTGCGCCGCGCCCGCTCCCGCCTCGGCGAAAACCGCTACCGCCTGCTGACGAACAACTGCGAGCACTTCTGTGCGTGGTGCCTGCTTGGCGAGAGCCACAGCGAACAGGTGCATTGCTGTTTGAGGCATCCCCGCACCGGCATGCATGCGCTGGTGTGTCTGGTGAAGGCGTTTGTCGAAAGCGTCGCGAAGGATGGTCACGTTACCGCCCAACTCGCCTGAGCGAGTGGGAACGAGTTCAAGCGTTCACGAATTCATTAATTCAAGGATCAAGGAGCACATCATGGTTGCCGCAGAAAAGACCTTGCACTGGGCCGTCGATAAATGGCTCGCACCGACCCCCTCGATGCCCGCGCGTGTCGTGCGCTTTTGCCACAGCGCGTCGCAACATCAACGCTACGTTTGCGTGGAAGCATTGCGGCCAGGCGGCTTGTTGTCGATCTTCTTCTTCCGTCACAACGACGGCTCATGGAACGTGTTCCCGCCGCAAGCCGAGCGGCCCGCGATGAACGGCCATCGTCGCGCGTCGGCTTGCTAGCCGGGTGTGTGCGAGGCCGCTTCCTTCATGATCCACTGACTGAACAGCAGCATGGCCGGAGCCATCGCTTTGCCCTTCAGCCACGTCAGCCAGTAACTGCCGGCATGCACTTCCACCTCGAACGGGCGCACCAGCCGGCCCGTATTGATCTCGTGATCGAACATCAAAGCCGGCGCCAGCGCGATACCCGCGCCTTGCATGGCCGCTTCCACCATCAGCCGCGATGAATCGAACACCGGTCCGCGAATCGGCCGGGGCGGGATGCCGGCGGCCGTGAACCACGCCATCCAGTCGTCGACGCGATAGGACCGCAACAAGGTTTCGTTGGCGAGATCCATTGGATCGGACAGACGTTCGGCGATCTCCGGCGCGCACAGAATCGCGAGCGGCGCATCGAGCAGCCGCGTGGCGAGCGAACCCGGCCAGGTGCCGTCGCCGAAACGGATCGCGAAGTCGAGGCCTTCCGTGGCGAGATCGACCAGATTGTTATTCGTCAGCAGCCGCAACTCGACAAACGGATGCGCGTCGCGAAACGATTGGAGCCGCGGCATCAACCAGCCTACTGCGAAGGTGCCCACCACGCCGACCGTCAATACCTCGTGAAAGTGGCCGCCGTCGAACTGCTTGAGCACGGCTTCGATGCGATCGAACGCATCCGTGAGGACGGGGCGTAGCGCCAGGCCTTCATCCGTCATGGCCAGTCCGCGGGGCAGACGCTTGAAGAGCGCGGTGCCCAGCCGTTCTTCCAGCGCTCTGACCTGCTGGCTCACGGCCGCCTGGGTGACGTTCAATTCGAGCGCGGCGCGCGTAAAGCTCAGATGCCGCGCGGACGATTCGAAGGCGCGCAGCGCATTCAACGGGAGATACGGTCTCATGGCGAAGGCATAAGATTTTCTTGGGAGTCGACTAACTTATCATCGTTTGTCAGCGGGCGCCGGAAAACCGATAGTTGCGGCTTCACATAAGGAGCGGCGATGATCGCAAGACGGAAGTTCGCGGGCGCGATGCTCGGTGTTTCGATAGCTGGGGTTGCGGTAG
The DNA here is from genome assembly GCF_046025895.1 of Paraburkholderia sp. RL17-337-BIB-A. NCBI lineage: Bacteria > Pseudomonadati > Pseudomonadota > Betaproteobacteria > Burkholderiales > Burkholderiaceae > Paraburkholderia > Paraburkholderia sp. RL17-337-BIB-A. The sequence goes on from NZ_JARESY010000002.1 coordinate 668,231, forward strand.
TGGTGGCGCGGGAGTACGGCATGATGCGAAAGCCCGGCATGGATTGATGACTCACGGGTCGCGCGTATGAAGCGGTTCGCTGTGCCAACGCGCTGACGATTGGGAAAAGTGGCCCATGTCCTTTGCGTACGGTTGAAAGTCGAATCGTGCGACACTAGGGCCACACCGAAAGGGGGCGATGAATCAGGGCAATCGAGCAGGCAATTGAGCGGGCAACTGAGCCGGCAACTGCGGATCGGCCTCGACTTACGCGGTGAGACGTTGACTGTGCAAGTGAATGCTAGACACCTTCCGCCGACGTTCGCCCGGTTAAGCCGTCGGCCTGTCCAACCACGCAGTATTGGCCTTGGTTCGGAGTCCCCTATGTCTGTCTATGTCCTTGCATTGCTAATCGGCGTAGTAGCCGGCCTTCGTGCGATGACCGCGCCCGCGGCCGTCAGTTGGGCGGCGCATCTGGGTTGGTTGCCGCTGCAAGATACGCCGCTGGCATTTCTCGGCTTTACTGCCACACCGTACATTTTCACCGTGCTGGCGATCGTCGAACTGATTACCGATCAATTGCCGAAAACGCCTAGTCGTACCGTGCCGATGCAATTCGGCGTCCGTATCGTGCTGGGTGGATTGTGCGGCGCGGCGCTTGGGGCGGCGCATGGCGGCTTGCTGGGTGGCCTGATTGCCGGGGTGGTGGGTGCGGTGATCGGCACCCTGGGCGGCGCGAAGGCAAGAGGTGCATTGGCGCGCGCGTTTGGCCGGGACTTGCCGGCCGCGCTGATCGAAGACGCGGTGGCGATCGTAGGTGCTGTGTTGATTGTGATGGCGTTGCGCTAACGCGGATGAGCTGCCTGGTTGGCAAACGAGGCGTCTTCGCGTACGATTTGTTTCGCCCAAGGGCCACGACAAATACCTGACTAGCAACAGACGGTCGGCTATCCGTGGACTTGGGCGTTTTCGTTTCTAAGCTCGCGCAATACGTGATTTGGCTGGACCTTGAGTTGCAGCGTAAAATTTCCACTTTGATATAAAGCAACGCTTACCCAGCCCACTCATGCCAACGCCCGCGGACAAATCAAACTCAAAGGAAAGCGAGGGTGTTGCCGTCATCGATCGTGCTTGCGCGATTCTGTTCGCCTTCCGGCCGGACGACGTCGCGCTCACACTCGCTGAACTCGCGGCACGCACGGGGCTCTACAAGAGCACGTTGTTACGGCTCGCGGGCTCGCTGATCCAGCACCGCCTGCTGCTGCGTCTCGACGACGGCCGCTATCAACTCGGCTCCGCAACCTTCATGCTGGGCGCGCTGTATCAGCGCAGCCTGAACGTCGGCGATATTCTGGTGCCACTGATGCGCGAGCTTGCGGAAACGAGCGGCGAAAGCGTGTCCTTTTACGTGCGCGACGAGGCGGTGCGCGTGTGCCTGCATCGTGTGGACTCGACGCATGCAGTGCGTTTTCACGTGCGCGAAGGTGACGTACTGCCGCTGGAAAGCGGCTCCGGCGGCCATGCCTTGCTGGCGTTCAGCGGCATGCCGGGCGAGCCGTACGAGAAGATTCGCGAGGACTTCTATTGTGTATCGATCGGCGAGCGCGATCGGGAGACGGCTGGGATCTCGATGCCGGTATTCGGTGTGCGCCAGAGTTTGCGTGGCGTGCTGACGCTCGCGGGCCCAAGCTCGCGTATCGATCAGGCTTTCTTCGAACGCAATCTCGCCGCGCTGTTCGATTGCGCCGCGCGCGCAACGGATGCGTTAGGCGGCGACTCGCGCGCCATGCGCAATGCGCAGCGGCGCGCGGCCGAAGTTCAGGACAGGTGACGCTCGGGCTTACCCGTGTAGGTGTAGTTCATCTGGCGCGGCATCGGGCCTTTGTTGCGCTCCTTGCGTCCGCGTTGCTCCCATGCATGCGACAGAATGCCGACCGCACGTGACAGGCAGAACACGCCACGTGCCAGTTCCGGCGCAAAGCCGAGTTCGGCGTAGATCACGGCGGTTGCACCGTCGATATTCATTGGCACGGGTTTGTTCTTGCGCTGCTTGAGCAAGGCTTCAATGCCGCGTGCGATAGCAGCGTATCGCCCGCTGATATTTTTCTGTTCGACGCTGTCGTCCACGAGCGAAAGCAGCCGGATTGCCCGCGGATCGACCGGATGAAAACGATGTCCGAAGCCGGGCAAGTACTTGCCGTGTTCGGCGGTAAAAGCGTCGACGCCTCGCTCGACGGCTTCTTCCAACGTGGCGCCTACGTCCATCAGTTCAGCAATCAGGTCGTACAGTTCGACCGCCTGCTGACCGGCGCCCCCATGCACATCATCCAGCGCGTTGATCGCTGAAGCCATCGCGCCGTTCAACGGCAAACCGCAACTGGTTGCCATCCGCGAGATTGCGATCGACGGTGCATGCGGGCCATGATCCACCGACGCCACCAGCGCCGCTTCGAACAAACGCGCTTGCGCGGCGTCAGGCAATTCGCCGCGCAGCATCAGCCAGATCATCTGCGGGAAGCTGACGTTGCCGATCAACTCCTGAATCGGGAAACCACGCACCTTGATCGAACCGGGATGAATATCGATGATCGAGGTGCTCCAGTACTCGGCGGCGAGCTTGGCGGCGTCGAATGCTTGCGTCATGTTCAGATCACTCCTTCGGAGCGTAGGTGGTCGATTTGTGCGTCGTCGTAACCGAGCGAGGCGAGATGCTCACGCGTGTGAGCCGATAGAGCCGGTGCGGGTGAGGTCGGCGCTGTGTCACCGTCGGAGAGACGAAAGCCCGCGCGCGTCACGCGTTGCCGCTCAGCGCTGCCGTCGCCGGCAAATTCGCGGATGAACTCACGCGATTCCAGATGCGGATGCGCGAGGATTTCCGGCACCGACATCACGCGCCCGGCCGGCACGCCTGCTTCGAAGAATTTGGCTTCCCAGTTCGTCGCGTTGTCGCTTGCCAGCGCTGCTTCGATTTCGGCCTTCAATGCCGCGCGATTCACTTTGCGTGCATTGCGCTCGGAGAAACGCGCGTCGTCGAGCAGATCGGCGCGGCCGATCAGATGGCAGAGACTCGCGAACTGCTTGTTCTCGTTCGCGGCGATATTGAGCGGCCCATCGCCCGTTTTGAAGGTGCCCGAAGGCGCGGCGGTGAAGTTCTCGTTGCCCATCGGCTCCGGCGTGACGCCGGCGTTCAGATAGTTCGACACCACCCAGCCCATCGTCGCCAGCGTGGCCTCCAGCATCGAAACGTCGAGCATGCGGCCGTGTCCGCTCGCGCGGGCATCGACCAGCGCGGCGCAGATGCCGAACGCAGCCGTGAGACCGCCCACCGTATCGGATACCGGATAGCCGACGCGCAACGGCGCGCTATCGGCGTCGCCGGTCACGCTCATCACACCCGAGATGCCCTGGATGATCTGATCGTATGCGGGGCGTTTCGAAAACTCGCCGTCCATGCCGAAGCCGGAGATCGCGCAATAGACGAGCTTCGGATTGACCTCGCGCAACGCGTCGAAATCGAGACCGAGCCGCGTCATCACGCCAGGCCGGTAATTTTCGACCAGCACGTCCGCGGTTTTGACGAGCTCGCGCAAAATGGTCTTGCCGCGCGGGTCTTTCAGATTGAGCGTGATGGACTGCTTGCCCGCATTCACCGCGACGAACGAGGCCCCCATATTGCGCATCGAGGCTTCCTTGTCGGCGCCTAGCCGCCGTGCAAGATCGCCGCCTTCGGGGTGCTCGACCTTGATCACCTCCGCGCCGAGCAGCGCGAGTTGATACGCGCAAAACGGCCCCGCCAACACATTCGACAAATCCAGCACCCGTACTCCAGCCAACGGCAGCGTCATCTTTGAAGCCTCTTGTTCAATGCGAAATTTCGTCGAGATTGCGGTTGTTGGTACGCGGCCCGAAGATGCCGATCGCGCCCATCACCATCACCATCGACACGGTGATCAACGCGAACACGCCTGGCACCTGGAAATGGCGCAACGCGAAGGCGATCATGAAGCCGGAAAACATCGCGGATAAACGCGACATCGAGTACACGAAACCCACGGCGCGTGCCCGCAAGCGCGTGGGGAACAGTTCGGTCTGGTACGCGTGATAGCCGACCGAGAGCAGCGTGCCGCAGAGCGTGATCAGCACGCCGAGGGTCATCAGCATCGCAGGCGAGGTTTGCGTTGCGAACAGGCTGCCGAACACGGCGATACCGAGCGCCGACAACACGATCAGCGTCTTGCGTTCAATGCGGTCCGCAATCGCCATACCGATCAGCGGTCCGAACGGATTCGAGATCGCGATCACGAACGAGTACAGCAAGCTGTGCGTGATCGTCACGCCTTTGGAGACCAGTAGTGTCGGCACCCATGACGCGAAACCGTAAAAGCCGATCGACTGGAACAGGTTGAACACGAGCATCGTGATCGCGCGTTTGCGATACGGCGGCTGCCAGATTTCGCGGAAGGCGGCCTTGGTGGTGGCCGGCTCGACAGTCGGCACGGCGGGGGGCAGCGGCTTGCCGTATTGGCTGGCGATTTTCGCTTCGAGTGCTTGCAGAACTTTTTCCGCTTCGGCGGCGCGGCCTTGCTGCGCGAGCCAACGCGGACTTTCCGGCACGCGTCGCCGGATGGCCCACACCACGACCGCGCCGAGTGCGCCGATGATCACGACCCAGCGCCAGCCATCGAGGCCGAATGGGCTTTGCGGCACCAGCCACCACGCCAGGAAGGCGACCGACGGCACGGCGGTGTATTGCACCAGATGAACGAATGCGAAAGCACGGCCGCGCAGATGTTTCGGTACGAGTTCGCTGACGTAAGTGTCGATCGTCACCAGTTCGACGCCCACGCCGATGCCCGCGATCAGGCGCCACAGGTTGATGGCCGGCGCGGTGGTTTGCAACGCCATGATCAGCGTCGCCACGGAGTACCACAGCAGTGAAATGGTAAACACGGTCTTGCGGCCATAGCGATCCGCCATGCCCGCGAAAAAGAACGTACCGATGAACAGCCCGGCGAACGACGCCGCCACGAAAGCGCCCAGCCCGGAGACGCCGAAGAACGACGCGGTCGTCGTCGCATAGAGCCCGCTCTTGACCAGGCCGGGACCCACATACGCCGTAAAAAAGAGATCGTAGAACTCGAACCAGCCGCCGATCGACAGCAGGAACACCAGCATCCATACCGTGCGCGTCGCGGGCAGACGGTCGATGCGCGCGTTGATGCCGGTCGTGAGTCCCCGCGCTCCGGCGCTTGAATCGGGCGACGCGCCAGGTGCGTCGAGCGGCAGGCTAGCCATGGAATTCTCCTTCGAGGGTCTCTCGCTTACGTCGTTCTGCTAGACAGAATGATGTTCTATTTAATGAATGTGCCGAGATTAGTCTGTGTGGCGCTTGCCAGGAATTCGGGGTTTTACCTAGTCAGTCAAACCGCCATGCGCTCCAGCATCGCGAGAAGGCTGTCGAATGAAAGCGGCTTGCGTGCGTACTCGATGGTCGGATTCGGCTGTGCGGGGATATCCGCGGCCGCGCTGCACAGGATGATCGGAATGGCGCGCAGATCGGGGTCGTCGTTCAATGCGGCGCACAGTTGCAGCCCCGACATGATCGGCATCATGCAGTCCGACACGATGATGTCGGGCCGGGTCTTGCGGATCTGTTCGAGTGCGGCGGCCCCATTGGACGCCGTCAGCACGGTATAGCCGTGCCGCTCCAGCAGCAGTCGCCAGACCGTGAGGATGTCGAATTCGTCGTCCACGACCAGGATGGTTTTCATGAGCGGCTACGTATCTCGTCGCGGTGTCAGCGCGGCCGCGAGGCCTTGCGCTGGAGACACGCTGGGGGTGCCGACCGGATTGCCGATTACGTCGAGGCCCTGCGACGAAATCACGAGTTCGCGCAGCGACGTGTCGTGCGCACTTTCGCGCTGCTTGACCACGGAGATCATGCGTTGCAAACCCGTTTCCGTTTCGGCGTAGCGCAAGAGCACGAGGTTCTCGGTCAACGCGGAGACCCGCACGCTCTTCGCGTGGCCGGGGCCGGCGTAAAGCGGCAGTTCTTCCGTCAGGATCGTGGTGACGCACGCTTCCCGCAGTTGATGAAGCAGCGCGTTCAGTAACAGGCCGAAGCGTTCGGGCCGCAGGGCCGAGTCGCGAAAGCCTTCCACGCCGTCGATCACGATCCGCTTCGCGCCGGTCTGCTTGACCGTGGCCAGCGCGATCGCCGCGAGTTCGTCGACCGCCAGTTCGATGGCCGGGTGCCATTGAATCATGAGGCGGCCGTCGTTGTAAGCATCGGCGAGCTCAATCGAGACGGCTTCGGCTTTGCCGATCAGACGCTGCGGGCCTTCATAAAACCCCAGATACAGGCAGTGTTCGCCGCGCGCCAGACCGGCTGCGAGAAACTGCAGACAGAGCAAGGTTTTGCCGACACCTGACGGCCCGATCAGCGTGGTCGTGGAGCCTTGGGTGAAACCGCCGCCAAGGAGATTGTCGAGATGCGGGAGGCCGAAGCCGAGCCGCGTTTTCAGATCGACCGGACCCGGTTGCACGGCGTCCAGCGATTCCAGACGCGGGAACATCAACAGCCCGCTTTCGGCGATGCGAAAGAAATGCTTGCCCATCAGATGGTTGCGCGCCCGCATCTTGTGCACTTCGATTTCGCGTGCGCGGCGCATGCCGTCGTTGTAGCGGTTCAGCTCGATCAGGCCGTCGACCAGCGTGTGCTCGGGATGCGGTTCGTTGCCCGAGAGCGGCGCGAGCAACAGCGTGGTGCAATTCATGGCCGCGGCCAGCGCATTCAGTTCGTGGATGAACTTCGACAGCGACAACTCGGTTTCGCTGAATTCGCGCGCACTGCGAAAGCCGTCGATGATCATGAGGCTCGGCCGATAGTCGTAAATGCTCGACGCAATCAGCTTGAGGAAGCCATCGAGACCGCCCTGCATCAGTTCGTGATAGCCGGAGACGAACAGCATTTGCTGGGCGACGGCGGCTTCGTCGAAGAAGCTCAGGCCTCTGAGGTGCGCCAGCAGTTTGTCGTGCGACTCGGCGATCAAGGTCATGTACAGCACCTTTTCGCCCTGGCTCACACGATGAAAACCGATCTGGCTCGACAGAATCGTTTTGCCCGCGCCGGCCATGCCTTCCAGCAGATAGACGCCGCCGCTGACCAGACCTCCACCCAGAATTTCGTCGAGACCGGGGACACCTGTTTCCACGTTGGACCGGGAGGACGTCTGAGAGTCGCGGATAGTCATTGCCGTATGTCGCTCAAAGTGCGGAGGAGCGACAGCGCGCAACGAGACTGCGCATCGCTCGAACTAACCGTGTCCGCAATTCGTGTTCCCGCGCAGGGGCGGCACGGCGCCTGTCGGCAAGTGGGTGCAGGGGACCTTACCTGGCCTGCGCCCACTTGGCGGACGAGGTATGGGCAGGCGGCGCAATGCGTGCGCGAGGGATGCTGCTTACCGGCAAGTATCGGCGGAGTGCGGAAGCGGTTTTTTCAAAACGATGCGAAACGATGCAACGAAAATTTCGGACCGTCAGCCAGATCGAAGAGACCGCCGCGGGCAAATTGCAGATAGCGTAGTCGGGCAGGCGATGGCGTGCTGCGGGTAAGTCGGGGCGAGAGGTTTCACCGGCAACGGGTTCGCAGGTGTGAACCGCCGGGTCAGCGTGGAGCCACGACAGGACCGCCGCCGCACGGCAAAGGCGCTTCGCCGTATACAATTCGGCAGCGCCTGATTTCCGCCCAATCCTGACCTGATCCCATCCATGCCGAATCCGACCCGGGCCTTTCTTCTCGGCCCGCTCCTGAAAGGCGTTTCACGCTCCTTCTATCTCACCCTGCGCGTGCTGCCCGTCGGAATGCGCGATCCGATCGGCCTCGCGTACCTGCTGGCGCGCGCGGCCGACACGATCGCGGATACCTCGCTGGTCTCGCCCGAGCAGCGCCTTGCGTTGCTGTTGTCGCTACGCGACCAGGTCAACGGCGCTCCGGACGACGGCGCGCTGTTCCAGCGCATGGCGGCCGAAGTGGCGGGCCAACAGGTCCAGTCGGATGAAAAGGTCTTGCTGGAATCGCTCGGTCCCGCACTAGAGGTGCTTGCGCAACTAAGCGAGTCTGATCGCAAGGCGGTACGTGAGATTGTGTCGACTCTGACCGAGGGCATGGAATTCGACCTTCGCACGTTCCCCGACGAACGTTCCGGCCAGATCGCCGCGCTGCGTGAATACGACGAACTCGACCGCTATACCTATCTCGTCGCGGGCTGCGTCGGCGAATTCTGGACCACCATGACCTACGCGCACATGCCCGGCACGCTGAAAGAGCGGCCCGAGACAATGGCGCGCCGCGGCGTGCGTTTCGGCAAGGCGCTGCAGATGACCAATGTGCTGCGCGATTGCGGCAAGGACTTGCGGATCGGCCGCTGTTATCTTCCGCAGACGATGCTCGATCCCTATGCCCTCGCTGCACAGGATCTCCTGCAGCCGGCGAATTCTCTTCGCGCCCGGCCTTTGATGATCGAACTCGTGCGCAAGACGCTGGCTCATTTCCGCGAGGCCCTGGACTACACGCTGGCGATTCCCGCGTTTTCTGTGCGCTTGCGCCTTGCCTGTTTGTGGCCGATTCTGATTGGACTGGAGACGCTGCTGTTGCTGGTGGATAACGACGCCTGGCTCGACCCGGCCAAGGTCTCTAAAGTCCGGCGCAATCAGGTGTATCGAATCATCGCGTCGTCACTGGTGCTGGTGCCCTCGAATGGCTTGGTGCGCAAGTCGGTTGAAACGCGGATCGAGCAGATCGAAGCTCGGCTCTGAGCGGCTGCTTCGCTATACGAACCAGTTCGCTACGTTGCGCGCGGACCTGCTTCGCCCAGCAGTACCTCAATGAATAGCGTGTTTGCGTGCGACGCATGTGCCGTGTATGTGCCGTGCGCATGCAGTGTGGGCAAGCGTACTGAATAAAACCCCCACGGGCCGTAGTTTGGCGGACAAAGCACCTTGTCCGATTCCAGACTGCCATGGCACCCCGCGGCAAACAACATTGCGACACGTTGGACCTGATCCGCGCGCTGGCGGCAGGCGCGGTGTGCGTCAGTCATTTGCGCAATCTGATGTTTGTCGACTACCGCGCGAGCGCCGGTCTCGGACTCGCGGGCAAGGCCTTCTATTTCGTCAGCAACTACGGCCACACCGCGGTGATCGCACTGCTGTGCAATGTCGTGTTCTTGCAGACGCTCACGTGCGGCACGTACGGCTCAAACGGACCGCTATGGAGCCTTGCCAACGAGTTCTGGTACTACATGTGGTTTCCCGCCTGCTATGTGCTGTTGCGCCAGCGCCGTGGCTTCAGTGCAATCGTTGCAGGGGTGCTCGCGCTGGGCACGATGATCGCGTTTCCGTCGCTCCTGAGCGGATTCGGACTGTGGATGCTTGGCGTCGCACTCGTGTTGCCTGAAAAGCGCTTTCCTGCGCGCGGAGAGGTTTGCCATGGTTCACGCTTGCCAGCGGGGCCTCTTTTCTTGCGGCGCTGGTGTTGTCGCGCGTACTCTTGTTGAGTAACGACTGGATCGTCGGCGTGCCGTGTTTCGTATTCCTGCGTTGCATACTCTGGGAAGACGTTCGCCTGCGTCCCGCACTCCTATCGCGACTCGCGGTCGTCTTTTCAGGCTTCTCCTATTCACTGTATCTGACGCACTTCTCATTCATTCTGTTTGTGGCAGCGGTCGTGTTCGGGCAGCGCATCCAGTTCGACGGCCGCGGCGCGCTGGTGTTCGCGACCATGCTGGTTGTCTGCTATGGGTACGCGTTCGCGGTGTACCTGCTGTTCGAACAGAATACGAAACGTGTGCAACGCGGTATCCGGCAGTTCCGTTTTCTGCGGCCCAAGCCCGATCCAGCCACGCCGCATAGCTGATCTGCGTAGCATTGCCACTCGATTTAATCTGCATCATTGAATGTCTATCAATCGGGAAACCCCTAGCATCCTGCACCGATGGTTCGCGTTAGTCTCTTCTAAAGAGGAGACGATCCATGAGACAAGCGTTCAATATTGCCGTGGTGTTGTTGCTTGGTTATCTGATGGCGGATCGGGCGCTGATGCGCGCCCAAGCGGGAGAAATGGGGACAATAACGTGCCACCAAGGCGCGGAGCTGGTTAAGTCGAATGCGTTGAAAAAAGGCTTCGGCGACGCCGGCGCCAGCAGTCAGGGTGAAAATTTCCTGTCGAGCTGTCTCGTCACGGGGCGTGGCCAGGTGGGCGACCTGATCGCCCGCGAATGACGCAAGCAGCCCGGCATCGCTGAGGCTTCGACGAAGCGCGGCGGTACATACGCGAAAAAAGTGCCCAGACCGTGAGGGCCCCGGCGAAGTCATCGGGAGCCCGATGACAGAGATATTGAATACAGAACTGGCCCGCGATCGGGGACACTCGATCGCGGGCCAGTTCGTTTTGAATCAGAGCGCGCGACTGTTTGCGCGCTCAGCGGCGGATCAGATCAGGGCAAACGGCGTGGCCTCTGCGGTTCGTTCCGCTGGACAGCCTGGTCCAGCTTCGCCACCAGCCTGGTTGCCGGCGTGGTTAACCGAACTCGGCTACCCGCCCGGTTGCCTGCTCAGTGGCTCGACTGCGACGCGCCACTCACCCCACCGCCGTAGCCGCTTTCGGCGCCTTGCGCGGTGCCGTTTTGCGCAGCGACACGGGCTTGCGCAGCCTGGAGGTCATTCGGGTAGTACGGGTCGGAAAGGCCCGGCCGGTAACCGGCCTGTTCGAGTTGAATCAGTTCTGCGCGCACCTGCGCGCGGGTCACGGGCTGGTTGGACTGCGCAAACGAGGCAACAGGAGCGGCCAGTACAGCGGCGATAACAACGGCTTGAATGAGCGATTTCATGATGAACCACCTCCAGTTCGGTCTGTATCGTGCTACGAGCGATCTTGTTCGCAGTCAGTGATTACATTGTAGTTTTGCGATCTGGCGGGAGTAATCACTAATTCAGGCAAGGTTTATTGCTAAATTTGAGACAAATGAAGAGGCTTGAGAGAGGGAGAGTATCTTGCTGCGGAGCAATTCAAGTATCGACCACCCATCCTGAATGGGAAAGCGCGAAATGAAAAAAAGGGCGCCGCTGGCGCCCTTTCTCGCTACACGATCTGACGGTCGACTTAAACCGCCGCAGGCCGCCACTTCAACAATCGCTGTTCAACCGCGGTCAACAGATAGTCCGCAGCCAGCGCGACCACCGCCAACACAATCATCGCCGCGAACACACCGCTTGCATTGAACGCGCCTTGCGCGGTGGAGATCAGCAGACCGATACCTTGCTTCGAGCCGAGGAACTCGCCCACCACCGCACCGACCAGCGCAAAGCCGAAGCTGACGTGCAAGCTGGCAAGAATCCAGCTCAACGCCGACGGAATCACCACCGAAGTCGTCACCTGACGGCGCGACGCACCCAGAATCTGCGCATTCGCGATCATGTAGCGGTCCGCCTCCCGCACGCCCTGAAATGCATTGGCGAACACCACGAAGAACACCATCACGACCGCCAGCGCCACTTTCGAAGCCATGCCAAGACCGAGCGCAATCACGAACACCGAGCCGAGCACCACGCGCGGAATCGAGTTGGCGATCTTGATGTAGAGGCTGAACACGTCGGAGAGCAGCTTGTTGCGGCCGAGCACGATGCCGCAGAACACGCCCCCGATCGAACCGATAATGAAGCCGAGGCCGGTTTCCTCGAGCGTCACCCACACCTGTGTCAGGAGCGGTCCTTGCGACGTGCCGTTCACGAACCAGTCGATGATCTGATCGAAGATCGCACTCGGCATCGAGAAGAAGAATGGGTCGATCCACTTCAGGCGCGCGGACAACTCCCACCCGCCGAGCACCACTACCAGCACGACAATCCGCAGCGTGATCACGAGCGCATGGCGTTGCCGGATGCGTTTTTGCGCGATGCGTTCGACTTGTGCGAGCGACGTTGCATCGATACCCGAAGGCAGCATGTGTTGAGGGGTAGTAGACATGTTTGCCGTTCCTTGATTAACCGATCTGCACTTCTTCGCGCAGGTCATGCCAGATGTCGCGCGAGATTTCGATAAAACGCGGGTCGTAGCGAACCTCCGACGTGACGCGCGGACGCGGCAGATCGATTTCGTACACCTTCTTCAGCGTCGCCGGGCGGGCGGTCAGCACGAACACGCGATCCGCGAGCGCAATCGCTTCTTCGAGATCGTGCGTGACGAACACCACCGAGCCCGCCCCGCCCCACAGTTGCAGCAGTTCATCCTGCATCAGCGTGCGGGTTTGCATGTCGAGCGCCGAGAAGGGCTCGTCCATCAGCAGGATTTCCGGCTTGTTGATGAAGGTTTGCGCCAGCGCCACGCGCTTTCTCATGCCGCCCGACAGTTGATGCGGATAGTGCTTGCCGAACTTGTCGAGGCCGACACGGCGCAACCATTCGTTGGCCTCGTCGTAGGCGGCCGATTTCGAGCGGCCGCGATACAGCGGGCCGGCCGCTACGTTGTCGATCACCGAGCGCCACGGAAATACGGCGTCCGCCTGAAACACAAAGCCGATGCGCGGATCGATGCCGTCCACCGGCGCGCCCATCACGCGCACTTCGCCGGTGGTCGGCTTCAGCAAACCGGTGATCATGCTGAGCGTGGTCGACTTGCCGCAACCCGTCGGCCCGACCACCGCGACGAACTCGCCGCGCGCCACCGACATGCTGAAGTCGCGCAACGCAATCGTCGCCTTGCCATCCGGAGAAATGAAACGGCACGATACGTTGCGCAGCTCGATGGCGGGCGTATCGCGTGACATAGGTTGATTCATCGGCTGGGGCCTCGCGGTTCTCTGGATGTTGATAGGTGTTACTTCGAGGGCGTTACTTCGCCGCGGTCTTGACCGCCGCCGACACGTAGTCGTTGGTGTAGGTCTTGGCGAGGTGGATATGCTTACCCTTCACCGAAGGATTGAAGGCCGCCAGCACCTTCAGGACAGTATCCGGGCCGTCCGCGGGCATCTTGCCGTCCTTCGTGAACATCGGCAGCGACGCCTTCAGCGCGCCCACGTACAGGTCCTTGTTGTTGCCGTAATAGTCCTTCGGCATCTTCGCGGCGATCTCTTCCGCGCTGTGCGTGGCGATGAAGTTCAGCGTCCTCGCGAAGGCGTGCGAGAGCTTCGCCGCGTCGTCCTTGTGCGACTCGGCCCAGGCGCGCTGCACGTAGAAGCTCGAAGCCGGATAGGTGCCGCCGAGCGCGGCGCGCGTGCCTTCCAGCGTGCGCATGTCGACCAGCACCTTGGCGTCGCCGGTCTTCAGCAGCTGCGAGACGGTCGGCTCGGTGGTCATGCCGGCCTCGATACGGTTCTGCTTGATGGCGGCGATAAAGCTGTTGTCCGCGCCCACCGGCAGCAGCGTGTATTGCGTCGACGGCACGCCCGCGCGTTGCGCGAGGTATTGCGTGAGGAAGCTGGTCGACGAGCCGAGGCCGGTCACGCCGAGCGTCTTACCCTTCGAGTCGGCCATGCTCTTGAAGGTGTCCGCTGCCTTGGTGGAGACCATTTCCACTTCACCCGGCACCTGGCCGAAAATCACCAGTGCCTGGATTTCCTTGCCCTTGCTCTGCAGGTCGATGGTGTGATCGTAGAAGCCCACCACGCCTTGCACCGCGCCCGCGAGCAATTCGTTTTCTGCATCCACGCCGGCCGGTTGCGAGAGGATATCGACGTCGAGGCCTTCGTCCTTGAAGTAGCCGAGCTGTTCCGTGAGCTTGGCCGGCAGATAGATGATCTTGGTGGCGCCGCCGACCATGATCGTCAACTTTTCGGCGTGGGCCGCGGCCGAGGCGGCGGCAAGGGTGAACGCAACACCTGACACGGCGGCAATCTGGCGCAAGGTACGCATGAAGCAGTCTCCTTAGGTTTGTTCGCCGCGGGGTGCGGAAATGCGGCGCTTTCTGGATGAATGACGGGGATTATAAAAATCGCAAACCTTCTGGCAGCTTTCGGGGCAGTGGGCAAATCATGGGTGTTAACCCGAGAATTCACCACAACCTCGTGGCGCCCCTCTGGAAAACCCCATGACGTGTGATGCAAACCGCCCAGGCCGCGCGCAAAGCCCTTGTTTTACGGCACAATCGGCGTCCTGACTTTTGCTGCTCATTTGCCGCCTGTTCGACTTCCAATTCGCCGTCCCTGCCATGAAGCTGCTGCTCATCGAAGACAACCCTACGCTGGCACACTGGCTCGCGAAGATGCTGGAGCAGGAGGCGTTCGCACTCGACGCCGTGCAGGACGGCGACGCCGCCGACCGCTTGCTGCGCACCAATCACTACGATGTGATCCTGCTCGACCTGAATCTGCCGAAGCTGTCAGGCAAGAATGTGCTGCGCCGTTTGCGCCAGCGCGGTGACGCCACGCCGGTGCTGATTCTGACGGCGAGCGGTTCGATTGATGAAAAAGTGGAGCTGCTCGGCGCCGGCGCGGACGATTACCTCGTCAAGCCTTTCGAAGTGCGCGAGCTGATTGCGCGGATCAAGGTGGCGATCCGGCGTCAGTCGCCGTCGAAATCGAGCGAGGTCATATGCGGCGATCTCGCGTTCGACATCGACACGCGTCAGTTCACGCTGAAGGGCGCGCCGCTGAACGTCACGCCGCGCGAGCGCTCGGTGCTCGAAACACTTATCCTGCGTCTGGGCAAGACGGTGACGAAGCCGGCACTGGTCGATGCGATCTTCACGCTCGCCGACGAGCCGAGCGAGGACGCGGTCGAAATCTACATTTCACGGCTGCGCAAGAAGCTCGACGGCAGTTCGGCCGCGATCGTCACGTTGCGTGGGCTGGGTTACCTGCTGCGCAAGAAAGAAGATGACCAATAGCCTGCGCATGCGTCTGCTGTGGTGGCTGCTGCTGCCACTCGCGTTGTACGTGTTCGTCACCGGCAAGGCGGAGTACGACAACGCGCGGCGCACGGCGGATCTCGTACAGGACAATCAGCTCATTTCGTCGGCGCGGATGATCGCTGGCGAAGTGGAATGGGTAGACGGTTTTCTGCGTGTGGATGTGCCGCCCGCCGCGCTAGAAGTGTTCGTGTCGCCGTATCGCGATCAGGTGTTCTACAGCGTAAGCGTAGACGACGGCCGGCTGCTGGCGGGCATACCGGATTTTCCTCAGCACGCGCCGCTCTCGCCCGACAGGGCCGATCACTACGACGCCGAACTCAACGGCCAGCCCGTGCGCGCCGCCGGCCTGGTACGCCTGATGTACGACAACGGCGCGACGCACCGCGTGCGAGTCACAGTCGGCAAGACCGTGCGCTCGCGCGATGCGATGGCGCAGCAGTTGTGGCAGCCGCAACTCGTGCGGCAGATCGAGATGATCGTGCTGGCGGTCGCACTGGTCTGCATCGGCCTCACCTTCGAACTGCGGCCGCTGATGAAGGTGAAGGAAGACGTCGTCGACCGCGATCCGATGCAACTCGAGCCGCTTCGCGTCGAGCGCCTGCATACCGAGTTGCGGCCCATCGTCGAAGCGATCAACCAATGTATCGCGCGGCTCGGCGTGCAGGTGGCTGCACAGCGGCGTTTTATCGCCGACGCCGCGCACCAGTTGCGTACGCCGCTCACGTTGCTCGGCACGCAGTTGCAGTTCGCACGTCAGCAGGACGGCCTGAACGCCGCGCTCGACGAAGCGCTCGCCGCCATGCACCGCAGTAATCGTTCGATGGTCGGACTCACCAATAAGCTGCTGTTGCTCGCGCAAGCCGAAGCGGCCGACAACACACAACTCGCGGTGGAAACTGTCGATCTGGTGTCGCTGGCGATGGAAGTGGCGGAAGATCTGGCGCTGCTGGCGCAGGCCCGGGACATCGATCTGGGCGCGGAGCTGAATGGCCCCGCGCTGGTAGCCGGGCATCGCGGCCTGCTTCAGGCGCTGATCGCCAATCTCGTGGAGAACGCAATCCGCTATACCGGCAGCGGTGGCCACGTCACCGTGGCGGTCAGCGGGGCGGCCGACACCGTCACCGTGTCGGTGCTGGACGACGGCCCCGGCATTCCGGCCGAGTCGCGCAGCCGCGTGTTCGAACCGTTTTTCCGGGCGTCGGCGGATACGGAGGGAACGGGCTTGGGCCTCGCCATCGTGCGCGAAATCGCGGACGCGCATCACGGAGAGATCGTGCTCAAGCCGGGCGACGGCGGCAAAGGCGTGCACGTGAGCGTTTCATTTCCGCGTGCGGCGGCGGAAGGACCTCGGCCTGAATAAACCAGCCGATTCAAATTCGCCGCATCAAATCAGTGCTTCCGCTTCAAAGCCCGGCGAATCTCATGGTTGCCAGGCGCGCGCAATAGAGAAGAGCTCACGCAAAGACCATCCTCGAACCAGTGGTTCGACTCTGAATCGATACGGGATGCGAAGCAATGCTTGCCGCTTGATCAGCAGGTCGAAAGCTCCGAGCCGCACAGGGGCAGGCGCTCATTCACCTGGTCTAGCACGCCCGTTCGCTTCCAGGTTATGTATCGAAGATAGCAAGTCTGTTGGGGCGGAAAAGTGGCTGGCAATCTGTGCCATTTTTCTTTTGTGTGCAGCACCCAAAGTACTGCGTCGAGAATCTCACGATCGCTGCGGCGGGGTCGCCCGCGCCCGGATGGAGCCACTGGAAAAAGACTCTGGACGCGCGCCCAATCGGCGTCAGTGAGAGGAATCTGGAGCATCTGCTGCCTTGTGTGACTGTGTGGGGTCGCAGTCATTGATTGCATGCTGCGTTCTTGCCGATACTAGTAAATCTTTTTTTTCCGGTCAAATAATTTGTTGCAGCGCGATACCTTAGTACACCGCTTGTTGTATGGCAATCTTATTCGTGATGCTTCACACCGTTTCTTGGCGCGTGAAAACTTGTGATAACGGCGACTTTCAAGTCACTGCGCAATGCAGCCGTAACGCCGATGCAGAACGCTACGTAACATTCGCCTTCATACAAACGTTTGCCGATCGACATTACGTTTCGACAGGTTAGATCGTATTGCTGCAAAGCCATTGCCCAATAAGGCTTATCGGCGAGTATTGCCATTTAGTTGCAAAGTGAATGCATTTTCTGGCACGACATGTGCACGCGTTTGCGAGGTTGAAAATTTGCGTTTCCACCATGCTCACGCTTGCCTATGAAAAGCCTGCATCGCTCGCAACTACTTCGTTCGGCGCACGGACCACTTGCGTTGAACAGACCGATTGGGACAACTCGTGCGAAGATCCCATGGCACTGAGCGAACTTGAACGCCGGGTCCGTGAAGGTCTGCGCGCGGGCGAGTTTCATCTTGTGTTTCAAGGTGTCTATCGTGCAGCGAGTGGAACACTGGCGCGCCTCGAAGCGCAGGTCCGATGGACGCATCCCGACTACGGCTTGCTGCTTCCGGGCATTTTCATGATGCCGCTCGCCCACCCGCAGGTTGCGCGGGAGATGGCCTTGTTTGCCATCGACGGCGTATGCCGTGAGTTGCGCGGCTGCCTCTCTTCGAAGATGGCGCTGCTGCCAGTCGCGATCACGGTGCCGGCGCAGGTGGCCGTACTCGAATCGTTTGCCGGCGACCTCACACGCATCGCGTGTTCGTATGGCGTGCCGGCCAATCTGCTTGAAATCGAAGTACCTGATAGCGCGGATGCAGCACGTCTGCTGTCGATGCGTACCTTGACCTCCGGCCTTCGGTCTACGGGCGCCGGCATCTCGCTGGGCAAGTGGGGCAATGGAACGTCTTCGCTGGCGCTGCTCGGCGCACTCGACGTGGACACCATCACGCTCGCGCCCGAACTGATGGCTGCGGTGCCGTGCGATCCCCGTGCCTGCGCGGTGATGTCGGCGTTACTGGATCTGCTCGACGCGCTTGACGTGCAGGTCGTGGCGAACGGCGTCGAAACCCAGGCGCAGTTGCAATGGTTGAGTTCGTGGCCGAAAGCCTTGGCGCAAGGGTTCCTGTTCTCGCGCCCAAAAGGTGGTTTGGCCAGCGTGCTCGCCCCAGGCCGCGAACCGTGACCACGGCACAGGACGTCACGTAACGCTTGTGTGCAATGCCGTTGAGGCGAGCATCCGCGGTCCGCTGAACATCGCGCGTGATCGCGCCTTTCATGCAGTGCGCATACCTTATTCAAACGCACGTCCAATCCTGGCGAACAAGCCATTCTTCGCGATCCATTCCGCGTAGGCACGATAGTCGGGATCGTTCATCAGATGCCGCTCTTCGGTTTTGGCGCGCAGGAAGTACAACAGGTTCACGGCCACGAGTGCGGCGCAATGCGTGAGCGCCAGGCGCCACCCCAACGGTTCGATGAATGGCACCGTGACCATCCAGTAAGACAGATTCTTCGTGATATAGGCAGGATGTTTGGTCAAGCGGTAAGGACCCGAGGTGATGATGCCGCGATTGGTGAGGTTCGAAAATCGCAGGCCGAACGAGATCGTGGCGAGCGCGTAGCACAACAGCAAAGCGATGATGACCGTGCCCCAGACCACCCGGATAAGCGGAAGCGAAGCGAGCCAGCTGTCCCACAGCACGGAGCCTTCGTAATGAATGTACTGGTTTGCGATCAGCGACCAGAACGGCTGATAGCAAATCAGCGCGGCCAGCCAGCCGAGCGTGGTCGGCTCAGCACTGCGCACGTGACTGTCCAGTATACGTAGCGTGCACAGATAGCTCACCGTGCCGACCATCAGGTCCATCGCGAACGACAGGTCGTACATGAACCTGAACGTCGCGAGCGATAACGGTGCGTTCAGCGCTTCGGTCAGCAAGGCATTGAGATGGTCGGCATTGCCGGCGAGATAGACGATCATCAGCGGCAGGAAGAACGCCTTCACCATCCACCCGGCCAGCATTTCACGCACGGGCCGCCAATTCGCGGGACGTTCGCCGCGAAACAGCAGGCGCGCCCACAGGAGATAGCTGTCGTCGACTTCGCGCTGATGTCGGTCCATCCATACAAAGTAGAACGGCGCCGCGATGATCACATACGGCGCGAGCGTGCTGAGCAGCGACCAGAAGGGGTCGTAGAACGCTCCGTGATATTCCGGTAACAGCCAGTAGAGCAGACCGATGCCTGCATAGACGGACGCCAGCGCGGCAAGACGCAAGCCGACTCGCGCGAGGCTCAGGGGCCGCACCGCGTTGGCGGCAAGACCGGCGCTCGGGCGCAGATAGACGCGCGCGACGAATAGCTCGTAGGCGGCGATGGGAACGATGATCGCGAGACACGCGACGGTGCTGCGCGCCGCGCCGTCCAGTGCGGTGCTGTTGCGCAGCAGCCAGAGCGTGACAAGGCCGGCGACGATACCGACCAGGCCGACCGAAAACGGTGTTGCCGAGCGCGGACGTGAGTCTTGTACGTGCGCTACGGTATCGAAGGTGGAGTGCATGTCATCCTCGTATTCATGACATAGAAGGCGGCCGGACTTGTTATTTTTTAAGGCCCGGCCGCCGCGCCGAAGTACTCTTTCGAAGCGGTGTTTCGAAGCGGTGTTTCGAAGCGGTGTTTCGAAGCGGTGTTTCGAAGCGGTGTTTCGAAGCGGTGTTGCGAAGTTCTGCTGCGAATTGCTGCGGCGGAATTACTGCCGGGAATTACTCCCGCGCATTGCTGCCGCGAATTGCTGCCGCAGAATTACTGTTGCGAATTGCTCTCGCAGAACCACTGCCGATTTGCCAGCCTTATTTGCTAGCGGCAACCCCGCCAAGCAAACCGCCGACAAGACTCGTCACCGGCGCCAGCGGATTCGTGCTGGTCGAACCGCCGCTACCGGCACCGCCGCTACCGGCACCGCCGGTCAGACCCGTCACGATGCCGGTGACCGGCGCGAACGGCGAGCTCTTGCCGGCCGCGCCGCCGACTGTCGACGTGAGCGTGGTGACGAGACCGGTCACCGGTGCAAGCGGTGAACCTTGCCCACCGGCGCCGCCCAGCGTCGACGTCAGCGAAGTGACGAGACCCGTGACGGGCGCAAGCGGACTGCCTGCGCCGCCCGTGCCGCCGAGCGAACCCAGATTGCCGACAAGTCCCGTAACCGGCGCGAGCGGATTGCTGCTACTGCCCGTGCCGCCAAGCGAACCCAGATTGCCGAGAAGTCCGGTGACCGGCGCAAGCGGTTTGCCGCTGCTGCCCGTGCCGCCCAGCGACCCGAGGTTGCCGATCAGGCCGGTCAACGGCGGGATGCTGACGCCGCCGCTGCCCGTGCCGCCAAGGTCGCCAAGCGGTCCGAGCACACCCGCGATCGGGCCGAGCGGATTGGTGGTCGCGCCGGTGAGCAGTCCGCCGCTGTTCGTAACGGTCTTGCCCAACTGACTCGCGATGCCGCCGACATCCTTGCCTGTCTGATCGCCGGTCGCGCCCGCCACTTTCGCGCCGGCCGCGTCGAATCCGCTGCCGAGCGTGCCAAGCAGGGTGTTGAGCTGCGCGCCCAGACCCGTGGCGTTGCCAATGGTTTGCGTCGTATTCGAGATCGCGGTGGTGATCGGGTTGATCGCCGTGCTGAGCTGCGTCTCGATTTGCTGGACCGGTGCGCTGGTGAGGGCCTTGTTCAATCCCGAGCCCACGGCAACCACGCCGCTGCCCACGCCACCGACGACGCTGCCCAAAGTCGACGTCACCGGAGAGAGCGGCGCGAGCGGCCCGCTGCCGAGGCTCGACACCACACCGCCGACCGATTTGACGGCGGCGCCGGCATCGGAGACGACGCCCGACGTGGAGCTCAGGGTCGGTCCGAGCGGATTGGCCGAGCTGCCCAAGGTGCCCAGGCCGGCGGCTACGCCGTTGCCCAGGCCCTTGACGCCGTTGCCGAGGTCGGTGACAGCGTTGCCGAGACTGGTGGTGGTTGCGCCGTTGACGCCGGGCACCGACGTGCCGCTGATCTTGCTGCCCGTATCGGCGACCGTCGTGCCGACCGCGGTGATGAGATTGCCGCCTTGGATGATGACATTGCCGATCGGCGTCGACGAAGTGCCTGACGTGGTGCCCGATGTCGTGCCCGATGTCGTGCCTGACGTGGTGCCTGAGGTGGTGCCTGAGGTGGTGCCTGAGGTGGTGCCTGAAGTCGTGCCTGAGGTGGTGCCTGAAGTCGTGCCTGAGGTGGTACCTGAAGTCGTGCCGGAGGTGGTGCCTGAGGTGGTGCCTGAAGTCGTGCCTGAGGTGGTACCCGAGGTGGTGCCTGAAGTGCCGGAGGTGGTGCCCGAGGTGGTGCCGGAAGTCGTCCCTGAGGTGGTACCCGAGGTCGTGCCTGAGGTGGTACCCGAGGTCGTGCCTGAGGTGGTACCGGAAGTCGTGCCCGAAGTCGTACCTGAGGTAGTACCCGAAGTCGTACCTGAGGTGGTACCCGATGTAGTACCCGAAGTACCGCCCGAAGTACCGCCGCCCCCCGATGTACCTCCCGACGTACCGCCGCCCGAAGTCCCTATGGCCCCGCCCGAAGTTCCACCGAGCCCACCCCCACCAAGTCCGCTGCCGGGGGTATTAAGACTGGAACCGCAACCGTACAGCGCGAGTAAGGTAGACGCCGCAACAGCGATGGCTGTCCGGCCGATGATTTTTTGCATGATGTCCCCGTAGAATGACTATTGGTGGGGGCAACGCTGCAAGTTGTGCGCCAATTACGATTTGCACTTTAATATCGAAAATTTGGCGTATATAAATACAAAAAAACAAAGAAACCAAGAACTTATGGTGCCAAAAGCGCGATTTTTCCCAAAGAGGCCGGCCTGTGTTCCGCGCGCGTGCTACGTAACGTGTCCGCTGGCCGTAACGGCGCGGAGCCGCCGCCGAACACCGCCGCGACTCCGCCGCTCACCTGCGCCAAACGCCGATTAAAACGCAGCGGTATAGATAGCCAACGCGTCGGCCTCGGTAACAGTGCGCGGGTTATTCACCAGAAGCCGCGTTTGCAACATTGCGTCGCTCGCCATCCGCTCGAGTCCGCTACGTTGGATGCCGACATCGCGCAACCGCGCCGGAATCGCGGTCGCGGCAATCATCTGTTCGAGCCGTTCGATCAACGCCAGCGCCTTGCTTTCGGCGCTGCCTGTCAGACCCGGCACGACCACATCCGCGAGTTCGGCATATAAATAAGCCGCCGCGTCGGCGTTGAAGCGCAACACATGCGGCAACACAAGCGCATTCGAAAGACCGTGCGGCACGTGATAAATGCCGCCGATCGGATACGCGAGCGCATGCACCGCGGCCACCGGCGAATTGGCGAACGCCTGGCCCGCGAACGCCGCGCCGAGCAACATCGCTTCGCGCGCCTCGCGGCTCTGGCCGTTTTCGCACGCGGGCAACAGATTGCGCGACAGGAGTTCAAGCGCCTTCACCGCCAGCATGTCGGAAATCGGATTCTTCAAATGCGCGGAGGTGTACGCCTCGATCGCGTGAACCATTGCGTCGACGCCGGTTGCCGCGGTTGCCGCAACGGGCAGCCCGAGCGTGAGTTCCGCGTCGAGAATCGCCAGATCGGCGACCAGTTGCGGCGCGACCACGCCCATCTTCTTCGCTTCGCCCACTGTCACGATCGACACGGCCGTGACTTCGGAGCCGGTGCCCGCGGTGGTCGGCATCTGCACGAGCGGCAAGCGCGACACCTCGACCTTGTTGACACCGTACATCTCGCTGAGCGCCTGCTGTTGTTGCGGAGCCAGCACGGCGATCAGCTTCGCCACATCCATCGACGAACCGCCGCCAAGTCCGAGCACGATCTCCGCGCCGGCCTGACGCGCGCGCGAGGTTGCCTCGAGCACGATGTGCTCGGGCGGATCGGCGATCACGTCGTCGATCACGGTGGTGTTCCAGCCATGTGCCGCCAGATCGGCGAGCGCCGGATTCAGCAACCCGCTCTTGTGAAGGAAACCATCCGTCACCACGCACAAGCATGTGAGCGACGGAAATTGCGCGCGCAACAAAGCGCCGAGGCGGCGCGCCGCGCCGAACTCGACGACCATGGTCGGGACGGTTTGAAACCGGAATGCGTTCATCATGCCGCGTCTCCAGGCACCATGTGGCTCGTGACTTCGCGCCGGTCGAGCAGCGGAATGATGGTGCCGAAGCCGAGCCGCTGGAAGTGCGGCGTGTCGCGATGCACGGCAAGGCCATCGGCCTCGCTGTACTGTTCGAGAATCACGAAGTGATCGGGATCGAGCGGCGAACGGAAGAATTCGTAGTAGAGATTTTTCGGCTCCGCGCGGGTTGCCGCCGCGAGTTCCGTGAGGGGCTTCACAATCGCGTCGCCGTTGCCAGGCTTGGCGAAATAATGCGCGATCACCTGCAGATAAGCATTGGCCATCAATCAATTACTCCAACAAGATGGGACCTTCAACATTCAAGATCCAGATTCCACAATTCGCTGTCGCTGTCGCTGTCGCTGTCGCTGTCGCTGGTCGATCTTCGACCGCGCGGTTCTTCAACGCATCGAATCCGCCGCCCTTATTGCAGACGAAACCCGAGTGACGATCGGCGGCAAAATTTCGCAGTCTTGCGCGAGCCGATGCGAGTGCAGCGGCGCAGGCATGAGTTGTACCAGATTCGGCTTGAGTATCCATCCTCACACCAGGCCGTCGGTATCTCTATTTCATCAGACAAACCTATCAGAAATGTAAGGTTATTCCTATTCTTGATTGAGAATGATTCGCGTTTACGATAGATTGACTGCCTTCCTTCAGAAGTACGGAGCGAATCCATGGCTGAGGTGCTCATCCGGCGGGAGCCTTCAACAGCGATACCGATGCCTGTTTTCAACGCCGGCGTCGCCAGTCCTCCGGGGCAGCGGCGGGCGCGCAGCCACCCCCGCACTGTCGACCTGGAAAACGACACGCTGCTTGACGTGCTGATCGCCAACCGGCCAATGCTTGTCAATCTGGCGCGCGGCTTTGTGGGTTGCGCGAGTCTCGCGGAAGACGTGGTGCACGACGTCTTCATCAAACTGGTCGACTTCCCGGATCAGGATGCTGTGCGGCAACCGCTGGCCTATGTAACCCGCATGGTGCGCAATGCGTCGATCGATGCATTCCGCCGCCAAAGCCTCGAAAACACTTATCACGCTGACGAAGACGACGGCCTGCACGTGCCTTCGCCGGAGCCTTCGCCTGAAGCGGCCCTGCTTGTGCGGGACACGCTGCGCCATGTCTACAACGCGCTCGAGCAATTGCCGCCGCGCAGCCGCGCGGCGTTCGAGATGGTGCGCTTGCGCGAGGAAACGTTGCAAAGCACGGCGCGCGCGCTCGACGTTTCGCAAACCCTCGTGCATTTCATGGTGCGCGATGCCGAGAAGCATTGTGCCGATTGCCTCGACGCCAGCAATCGCGGCGTGGCCGGTCCCGTCTTCTGCGGCGGCCGCGCCCGGCGCCGGTAAAAAAGCGCGCGCATCAAACGTCAATTGAGTAGAGGCGGTGGGCGAGCGAGATACTGCCACCGCAGCTTTGGAGTAGTCCATCGGCAATCTGCTGAGGCATACTGACCATTCATCGATTGGGCCATTCATCATGACGCAAGCACAGCAAACCCCTTCCGCCACAGCAGGCGAGGCGGACGATCTCGTCTACACGGTCGTTATCAATGACGAAGCGCAGTACTCCATCTGGCCGACGTTCCGCGCCGTGCCGGCGGGTTGGCGCGAAGTGGGCGTGAGTGGACCGAAGACCGCCTGCCTCGCGCATATCGACACGGTATGGACCGATATGCGTCCGGCCAGCTTGCGCCGTCACATTGACGAGGCCGCCTCGAAGGCGAGCGCAGCCTGATCGGACAGATCCGGACAAGTCCCGGGCCACGTCGCTTCTGCAGGAGGATTTCGCATGACCATGCTTTCGATGCCGCTACCCACGCTTGCCGACCTGTCGATCGAGCCGGGCTTGCCGACTGTCGTCGCGCCGCGTTCGGGCGCGGAGATTTCACTGGAAGAGGCCGTGACGCTGCTGCATGCGATCGCCGACGACACGCTCGAGCGGGCCGGCGGCATGCTGTTCACCGGCTTTCGCGTGGCCTCGATCGAGGCCTTCCAAAGCTTTGCCGGTTCGTTCGGGCATCCGTTGATCGGCTACGAATTCGCTTCCACGCCACGCAGTCAGGTGGAAGGCGCGGTGTACACATCGACGGAATATCCGCCGCATCGCTCGATTCCCTTGCACAACGAGCAGTCGTACACGCGTGAGTGGCCGCTGCGCATCTGGTTCCACTGCGCGCTCGCCGCGCGCTCGGGCGGCGCGACGCCGATTGCCGACAGCCGCGCGATTTATCGGGCACTCGACCCGGCGCTCGTCACACGCTTTGCGAAGCGCGAGCTGCTGTACATACGCAACTTTGGGCAAGGGCTCGATCTACCGTGGGAACAGGCGTTCGGTTCGGACGATCCGAGCGTGGTCGAGCGGATTTGCCGCACACGTGGCATCGATTGCGAATGGCGCGACAGTGAGGATGGCGAACTGCTGTTGCGTACGCGCGAACGCTGTCAGGCGGTCGCGCGTCATCCGCGCACCGGCGAGATGGTCTGGTTCAATCAGGCGAATCTGTTCCACCTCTCTTCGCTCGATGAGGACATGCAGGAAGCATTGATCGATTCGGTCGGAGTTGAAAACGTGCCGCGCAACGTCTATTACGGCGACGGCGAGCCGCTCGAAGCGGAGGCGCTGGCGGAAATCCGCGGTGTGCTCGATCAGCAGCGCATTGTGTTTCCATGGTTGACGGGTGATGTGCTGATGCTCGATAACATGCTGACGGCGCATGCGCGCGATCCGTTCGAAGGACCGCGCAAGGTTGTCGTCGCGATGGCGCAGAGCTATAGCGAAGGTCACAATAAAGGCGCAGGCGCAGGCGCAGGCGCAGGCGCAGGCGCAGACGCAGACGCGGATAGAAGCGAAAGCGGCCAGCGGACGGCCGCGCAATGACAAAAAAGCAGGGAGCGGCGCTCGCGGCGCATTCGCTGACGGTCGGCTACCGCGATCATGTGGTACTCCACGGTCTGAACCTGACCATCGCGTCTGGCCGCGTCACCGCATTGTGCGGCCCAAACGGCTGCGGAAAGAGCACGCTGCTGCGCACGCTTGCCAGTTTGCAGCCGGCGCTTTCCGGCAGCGTTGAAGTGGACGGCAAGCCGCTCGCTTCGTACCGCCGACGCGCATTGGCGCGCACACTGACGATGCTCGCGCAATTCAACCAGATTCCTTCCGGATTGACCGTACGCGAGTTGGTCGCTTACGGTCGCTACGCCTATGGTGGCTGGCTGCGCGGACTCTCGCGCGCGGACCACGCGGCCATCGACGAAGCGCTGGTCACCAGCGGTCTCGCCGACGACGCCGCGCGCGACGTCGCCGCGCTGTCGGGCGGCGAACGCCAGCGAGCATGGATCGCGATGGCGCTCGCGCAGCAGGCGCCGATCGTGTTGCTCGACGAACCGACCACCTACCTCGACATCCACCATCAACTGGACATTCTGCGCGAATTGCGCCGCCTGAACCGTGAACGCGGTTTAACGATCGTCTGGGTGTTGCACGACCTGAACCAGGCAGCGGCCTACAGCGACGATATTGTGCTGATGCGTGCGGGCCGCATCATCGCCCATGGTCCACCCGACGCGATGCTCGACCCACGTCATCTGAACGACACCTTCAGCGTGCCGATGCTCAAGATTGCGCATCCGCAGACGGGTGCGCCGATGTGCGTGCCGGCCTACGAGGGCGACGCCGCGGATATCGCCGGCATCGAATTTCACCACGACGCATTGAGCGGCTCCGCATCCACGAGCAAGGGCCTCGCCGCATGACGACGCTTGCAGCGCGCAAACGCCTGCGCCGTCACAAGCCGGCAATCGATAGCTGGCGCGCGCCCGTGAAAAGCCGCGCGGGGATGATCGGCGGCGCGCTCGTCGCGTTGATCGTGGTGGTAGCGGCATTGCGTCTCGCGCCGGGATTTCGCGCGTGGCTCGCCGCGCCCGCGGGCAGCGACGCCGCGCAACTCGCGGGCATTCTGCTGTTCGACCTGAGCGTACCGCGCATCCTGGCCGCCTTGGTCGCAGGCGGCTGCCTCGCTATAGCGGGGACGTTGTTCCAGTCATTGACGCGCAATCCGCTAGCTTCGCCCGATCTGCTCGGCATCACCGGCGGCGCTCAACTTGGCTTGCTTGCCGCGATGCTGGTGCCGTCGCTCGCGGGTGTGGCGTCGGTGCCGCTGCTGTTCGTCTGCGGCCTCGCTGCCGCCGCATGCGTCGGCGCCGCAGCAGGCGGCTGGCGCGCGACACCATTGCGCCTCGTGCTCGCCGGCAGCGTTTGCATGCTGCTGTTCTCTGCGCTCACCACGCTGATTCTGGCGTTCTTCGAGCAAAGCATCGTCGGCGTGTCGCTGTGGGCGAGCGGCAGTCTCTATCAACCCGGCGCGGCAGGTCTGAAGATCGCGGCTGGCTGGCTCGTGTTGCCGCTCATCGCGTTGCCATTTGTGATCCGCCCGCTCGACCCGCTCGCACTCGGCGACGACGCTGCCGCGGCGGCGGGCGTGCGCGTCGATGCGGCGCGACTCGCGGCGATGGTGGTGGCGGTCGGTTTCGCGAGCGTGGCGGTGAGTGTGGCGGGCCCGCTCTCGTATGTGGGCTTGATCGCACCGAATCTGTTGCGGCAGACACGCGGCGCGAAGGCCTCGCGGCTGGCCGCGCTCGTGCCGTTGTCGGCGCTGGTGGGCGGCGCGCTCGTGCTCGTCACCGATAGCGCGGTGCAGGCGCTCGATCTCGACGCAACCCTCTCGACCGGCGTGGCGATCGCCTTCGTCAGCGCGCCGTTGATGCTGGCGATGATTCGCAGCGGCGCGGCGTGGTCGGGCGCCTTGCATGCCGGGCAGGATCGTCCCGCCGTGCGTGCCGGGACGCGCTGGGTGCGCATGCTCGATGCGAGGCCATGGCCGCTGACGGCGACGGTATTGCTGATGTTCGGCATCCTGATCGTCTGCGCCGGTGCCTCCTTCGGCCCCACCGCGATCGGCGTGCATCGCTGGCTAGCCGTATTGGATCAGCGCGACGAACTCGCGCGCATGCTGCTCGATTTGCGTTTGCCGCGCCTCATCTGTGCGTTGCTGGCGGGCGCCTTGCTCGCCGCGAGCGGCGTGCTGATGCAGAGCATCGTGCGCAATCCGCTTGCCGGGCCGGAAGTGCTCGGCGTAACGCAGGGCGCGGGCCTCGCCACGCTCGCGGCGCTCGTCGCGTGGCCGCTCGCCGGGCATTCGACGCTGACTGTTGCCTCGCTCGCGGGCGGCGGAGTGACGTTGGTGCTCACCCTATTGCTGAATCGACGGCATCGCTATGCGCCGCTCGCGGTGGCGCTGACAGGCATTGTGATCGGCACGCTGTGGACCACGCTATCGCAATGGCTTATCACGCAGCAAAGCGTGCAGCCCGCGCGTTTCGTGGTGTGGCTGGTCGGCGGCACGTACGGGCGCAGTTGGGGCGAAGTGACGATGCTGTTGCCGTGGTGCGTGGTGGCGATGCCGGTGTTCGCGCTTCTGGCACGGCCGCTCGATCTGCTCGCGCTAGGCGACGACCAGGCCGCCGCGCTCGGTTTGCCGATCGGCGTTTTGCGTCCTCTGGTGCTGACGATGGCGACGCTGGCCGCCTGTGCCGCGGTGGCCGCGGTCGGGCCGGTAGGCTTTATCGGTTTGATGGCGCCGCATCTCGCATCGATGCTTGGGGCGCGTGCCCACCGTACGCGTTTATGGCTTGCTGCCGCGTGCGGTGCGCTGGTGCTGGTGGTCGCGGATATCGCGGCGCGCACGCTGCTCGCGCCGCGCGAGATTCCTGCGGGCGTGCTGACAGCGTTGATCGGCGCGCCTTACCTGCTTGCGTTGCTAATCGTGGAGGCTCGGCGCGAGAAGCGAGGAAAACGGTGATGGGACCACGAGCCGGACTATCAACGATCGCAAACAGGTGCGACCCGCACGCGCAGTGCCTTGCCGCTTTTGCGCCGGAATCGATCGCGCATTATCTGGAGCACGTGTGGCTCGGCACGCCTGATGCGAGCGACGAACCCACGCTCGCGGAGGACGAAACAACAGGCAAGCCGGCCGTCCTCGCTGTAACGGAACTAGCGAGCCATCGCGCCGTCTTGCTCGCTGCCATGGTCAAGCTCTACGGCGGTGAGTGCGAAACGCACGCACGTGCGTTGCTCTCGCAATGGAGCAAGTATTACTTTGGCTTCGCGGCAACCGCCGGCTTTGTAGCTGCGGCGATGCTGGGCCGTCCGCTCGACATGTCGCCGGAAAAGACCCACGTGGTGCTGCGAGACGGCCTGCCTGTCGCGCTTTATTTCGCTCAAGACGCATTGCAAGCACCCGCCAGCGCTCCCGCGAGTCGCTACACGCCGCTCGTCGACCATTTGAACGCGGTGATCGAGACCCTCGCTGCGATGACGAAAGTCGCGCCGCGCGTGTTGTGGAGCAACGCGGGCAATCTGCTGGATTATCTGTTCGAACAATGCACACCACCATTCGACTTAGCCGACGACGCCGCCTGGCTCTTCGGCCCGCTCGCCGCCGATGGCGAGGTTAATCCTCTGCGCATGCCGGTGCGTCTTGCCACGCCCCGCGCCGCGAGCTTGCCGAATCCGTTTAGCGCACGGCGCGTGTGCTGCGTACGTTATGAAATTCCTGGAGAGACGCAACTGTGTGGACGCTGCCCCTTGCTATTGACGATGAGCGATGCCGAAATCGCCTTGCAGGACGCTTCGCATTGACGGGCCGCGCAAGGAAACCGCAACAGTTCAAGCGCGTGCGTGCGGCTACGGCAGTGGCAGTGGCAGTCGCGCTGCTTGCCAACTCATATGCGTTCGCGCAGAGCGGTGCTGGCGATGCAACAGGCGCGACGAACGCAAGCCGCGTTGTCAAGCCTGCAGGCGAGAACAACGCAAGTAACGCAACTAGCTTTACCGGTGCAAATGGCGAAAGCACTGCTACTGGCGAAGCCAGGGCCATCCGCGCCACTCCGCACGCGCGGCAAACCTGCACACCACTCGCCGACAACCCAAGCGTCTCCCAGGCAAGCCCCTTGTTACCCGCACGACCGAAGCGCATCGTCGTGCTCGAATTCATGTTCGCCGAAGACCTCGCCGCGCTTGGCATCACCCCGGTCGGCATGGCGGATCCCGAGTACTACCCGGTGTGGATCGGTTACGACGAAGCACGCCTTGCATCGGTGCCGGACATCGGTACGCGCCAGGAGCCGAGCCTCGAAGCAATCGCGGCGGCCAAACCGGACCTGATCCTCGGTGTAGGCCTGCGTCATGCGCCGATCTTTGCCGCGCTCGAACGGATCGCCCCCACCGTGCTGTTCAAATACGGCCCGAACTTTGCCGAAGACGGCGCCCGCGTGACGCAACTCGATTGGGGCCGCGCGATTCTGCGCACGATCGGCTGCCTGACGGGACGTGAGGACGCGGCGCGCGCTGTCGAGGCCAAGGTGGATGCCGGCTTCGCCCGCGATGCGCAACGCCTCGCGCAAGCCGGCCGTCGAGGCGAGCAGATAGCGTGGCTGCAGGAGTTGGGATTGCCCGACCGATACTGGGCTTTTACCGGCAACAGTACGGCAGCCGGCGTCGCACACGCGCTTGGCCTCGAGCCGTGGCCCGCGGAGCCGACGCGAGAAGGCACCTCCTATGTGACGTCGGAGGATCTGTTGAAGAAGCCGAACCTCACGGTGCTGTTCGTCAGCGCGACCGGACCCGGCGTGCCGCTCGCGACCAAACTCGATTCGCCGATCTGGCGCTTCGTGCCGGCCCGCAGCGCGGGGCGTGTGGGTCTCGTCGAGCGGAATATCTGGGGGTTTGGCGGGCCGATTTCCGCGCTGCGGGGATGGCCGATACGATGACGGAAACGCTGCTATCTCTGCCGGCGCCGTCCGCAAGCAAGTAAGCGGTTGCAAATGGATTGGCGTTATTCGACCGGCTTTGTCTGTGAGCACAGGGAGGGGCGCGAGATTAAGGAGCGTACGATCGAACCGCTCGAGTACCTCGGCATTGCGCGACATGCGTATTGCCGCACGCCGGGCGTTTGAGCAAACACGCCCGGCGTGGATCTCACTTAACTCAACTTATCCCACCGTGCCGTTCGCAACGGCACCCTTATTCTCCACGGCCTGCGCCGCGCCATAAGTTTCGCTGACGATACTGCCGTTATCCAGCTTCAACACACGATCCGCGAGATGGAAGTAGCGATCATCGTGGCTGATCACCAGCACTGTCTTGCCGCGCGAACGCAATTCCGGCAGCAGTTGCTCATAGAACACCGCCTTGAACTGCGGGTCCTGATCCGCGGCCCATTCGTCGAACAGGTAGAACGGCCGGTCTTCCAGATACGCGACGACTAGCGCCAACCGCTTCCTCTGACCGGTGGAGAGTGCGCGGGTCGAGAATGCGCCGTTCACCACCTGCACCTTGTGGTCCAGCGCGAGCTTCGCAACCAGCGCATTGGCGCGGGCGTCGGCCTGCGCGCGCGATGCATCGTTCGGATCGACGATGCCGAGCAGCGCGTCGAACAGATGGAAGTCGTTGAACACGGCGGTGAAGCGCTGCCGGTACGCGGCGCGTTCGGCGAAGCCGACCGGCTTGCCGTCCAGTTCGATCGTGCCGTCTTCCGGTTCGTACAGACCCGTGAGCACCTTCGCGAGCGTCGTCTTGCCGCTGCCATTGCCGCCGACGATGAACACCAGCTCACCCGGCCGGAAAGTCAGATTGACTGGTCCGACGCGGAACATCCGCTCATCGCGTTCATGGAAGTACGAGTGCGTGACGTTGCTTAGCTTGAGAGTCCGGTACGGCGCGTGCGAGGCGTTTTCATCCGGCGGCGGTGCGGTGCGCAGCGCGCCGAACTCGCTCATCACCTTTTCGATGCGGTCGAGCGACACGCGCGCCGCATTCAGCGTCGGCACGTTGTTGAGCAGGCCGTCCAACGGCAGCAGCATGAAAAGGAACACCACCACATAGCCCGAAGCCGACGGCGCATCGGCATGTACACCAAGCGCGGGCCAGAACGCCGCGACGCCCAGAAACACGTAGAACAGGAACACGATCCAGCCGACCCCGACCGCATAGGCGCTGAACGCGTGGCGCCGATGGTCGCGCACCTCGTCGATCGCGGAACCGAGTTGGCCGTCGACGAATTGACGCGAGCGCGCCTGATGCAGCTTCAGTTCCTTTGCGCCCGTAAACAGCGCGCCGAGATAGCCGAACAGTTTGTCCTGCGAGCGGCCGGCGGCTTCGAGCGAGGCGATGGCCCGCTTGTCGCCCGCGTGATAGCCGAGCGAGCCGACCAGAATCGCGGCGAGCGCGAGCAGGCAGACCGGCCACGACAACCACGCCAGATAGCCGAGGCAGCCGAACACGATCGAGCCGTGCATCACGAGATTGGGCAGCGCGAAGAACAGCATCGAGACGTTGGTCGCATCGTCGGTCAGGACCGACTGCACGGGCGCCGCGCCGATCCGTTCGACGTCGCGCAGTTCCGCCTCGGCGACGCGCCGCGCGACGTGCTCGCGCAACTGCGCCATCGTGTCCTGCGAGAGACGCGCGAACAGCACGCCGGTAATGACGCGCGTGACGAGCGCAAGCACCGCGCATAGCGCAAAGCGCATCGCGAGCGACATGTCGGCGGCGCCTGGTTGCGACAGCGCGCGGCTCAAGGTCGCCACGAGCAGTACGCTCGCGATGCCGTTCAGCACGCAGGCGGTGAGCGCGATCGCGAAGGCGCCGCGCGAGCGCTTGAGCAGCGCCACGATCAGGCGCATGGCCGGCTTCCCGGGCGCCTGAGCGGTGGCGTGAGCGGCGGTTGAGGGAGAAGGCGAGGGTGGCGCGTCGTAGCGCTCGTTGGCAGCGGTCATCGGCAATGGGTCGCAGTGGGTCGCAATGGATCGGTGAGATGCAGCGCATGCGGGCGGCAAATCGGCGGGGCGCAAAGATGCGCCCCTCGCCTGATAGACGAACGGGCGTTGCAAACATTTACCGTCTGGCGCCGATTGGCTCTGCTTACGACCGTCCGTGACTAAAAAGATGTAGTCCGAATAAATCGACGGCGGCGGTAAAGATTTGCGATTGCGGATCGTCACACCAATGAAGCGGCCCATTGCGGCCTGCGACTTGGCCGACGCGGCCAGTTCTAACGGATTTCACGCCCATGACGAGCTTCCCGATTGCCTTGCATCATCGAATCCGCGCTTTGGCGCGCATCGAACCCGACGCGCCCGCGCTTGCATCGTTCACGCCACATACCGTGCGGTTGACGCGCGGTGAGTTGGACAGCCGCGCGGCGCGGCTTGCCGCACAACTGAGGGCAGCAGGCGTCACGACGGAGGTGCGCGTGGGTGTGTGTGTCGCGCGTTCGTGCGATCTGTTCGTCGCGTTGCTGGCGGTGCTGAAGGCGGGCGGTGTGTTCGTCGCGCTCGATCCGCGTCATCCGGCGGCGCGCCTCGACTGGGTCGCGCAGGATGCCGGGCTCGCACATGGCATTGTCG
Organism: Paraburkholderia sp. RL17-337-BIB-A; assembly: GCF_046025895.1. Taxonomy (NCBI): domain Bacteria; kingdom Pseudomonadati; phylum Pseudomonadota; class Betaproteobacteria; order Burkholderiales; family Burkholderiaceae; genus Paraburkholderia; species Paraburkholderia sp. RL17-337-BIB-A. The sequence goes on from NZ_JARESY010000002.1 coordinate 701,702, forward strand.
ACGCGTCCGCCGATGCGGCAATGCGCGCGCGTTTCGCGCAATGTTTCGATGTCACGAGCGGCGCTTTGGCAGAGGCAGACGCGGCGTGTTTCGATGGCGATGACGAGCCGGTGCATCCGCGCGCGGCCGCATACATGATCTACACGTCCGGTTCGACCGGCACGCCAAAGGCGGTGGCCGTCGAACACGGACCGCTTGCCGCGCACGGCGACGCGCTCGCCGAATCCTTGCCGATCGACGGCAGCGATCGCGTATTGCATTTCGCCTCGGTGAATTTCGATGTGTCGATCGAAGCATGGCTGGTGCCGCTCGCCGTGGGCGGCAGTGTGGTGATCAGCGATCCGCCGCCGTTTGCGCCCGAAGCCACCCATGCCTTCATGCGGCGCGAGGGCGTGACCAACACCACGCTGCCGCCGGCTTATCTGCGCGAATTCGCCAACGTTTGCGAGCGGCTCGGCGTGCCGCCTTCGTTGCGCGTGTTGCTGTTCGGCGGCGAAGCGATGTCGCAGGACAGCTTCGATGAAATTCGCCGCGTGTTTCCGTCGATTCGTCTCGTCAATGGCTATGGGCCGACCGAGGCGGTGATTTCGCCGATGCTGTGGCCGGTCGATCCCGGCATGACGCCGGCGCGGGAGGCTGGCAACGGTTATGCGTCGCTGCCGATCGGCTGGCCGATCGGGCGCCGGGTCGCTCGAATCGAGGGCGCGGCGAGGTGAGCCAGGCGAACTGCTGCTCGGTGGCGTGTGTCTCGCGCGGGGTTATCACGGCCGTGCGGCGCTCACCGCCGAACGTTTTTCGCCGGACGAAAACGGCGCACCGGGTGAGCGGATCTACCGTACCGGTGACCTTGCGCGTGAACGCGGGGATGGATCGTTCGATTATCTCGGCCGCATCGACGATCAGGTGCAGGTGCGCGGCGTGCGGGTGGAGCCGGGGGAGATCGCGGCATGTCTGCTGACGCATCCGGCGATCGCCGATGCGGGCGTGCTCGCCGAGACGACGGGCGGCAGAACGCAACTGATTGCCTGCGTGGTGCTGAAGGAGGTGGCGGCCGCACAGGTGCGTGGCGAAGTAGCGCACGGCGACGCAACACGCGGCGATGCGACACACGGCGATGCAGTATGCGGCGAAGAGCCCCGCGACGCAGGAGCATCCAGCGACAAAGCAGCATCCAGCGACGCCGCATTGCAGGCGCACCTCGCCGCGCATTTGCCGCAAGCGTGGCTACCGCATCGCTTCGCGCGCTTTGCCCGTCTGCCCTATACGCTGAACGGCAAGCTCGATCGCGCTGCTTTGCGCGATGCCGTGGCGGCACTGCCGGTTGCGGCCACAGCCGACTACATTTCGCCACAAACCGTCACAGAGCAACGCCTTGCCGATATCTGGCAAACACTCCTGAACGACCCCACGCCGATCGGCCGCACGGATCGATTCTTCTCGCGCGGCGGCGATTCGCTCGCGGCGATGCAGTTGCAGGCGGCGATCCGGATCGAGTGGCGCGTGAATTTGCGGCTCGATGCCTTGTTCGGCGATCAAGCGCTCGAGACACTCGCGGCCCTGATCGACAACAGAGAAACGGAAACCGCAGTGAATCACCCTCAGCAGATCACGGTACTGCAACCTGCACCTGCCGCGTTCGTCGACCGTGCTGCGTCTTTCGCGCAGCAGCGCTTCTGGGTCCTTGCGCAAACTCAGGACGCCGGCTCGGCGTATCACGTTGCCGTGCAATGGGACGTGCAGGGCACGCTCGATCCCGGCACATTGCAACGCGCGCTCGATTGTCTGATCGAGCGTCAACAGGCCTGGCGCACGACGCTCGTCGAAAACGACGATGGCATCGTCATGCAGCGCATTCATGCTGAATTGCCCGTGCAAGTTGCTGAAATCGAGCTGCATACCGGCGATGAGGTCGAGCGCGTGTCGCGGCTCGCGGCGTTGACGAAGCAACACGTCGGCGCAGCGTTCGATCTATCGAATGGTCCGCTGGTGCGTGCCACGCTCATCACGCTGACCAACAACGCGCAACGCTTCCTGTTGACGACCCATCATGCGATCAGCGACGGCTGGAGTTCGCGCTGCGCCTTCGACGAACTACAGGCGGCCTACACGGCATTCGCGACAGGACGCACGCCGCAATTGCCCACGCTACCGGTCCAATACGCCGACTATGCGCAATGGCAGCGCGACTGGCTCGCCGCAGGCGAAGGCGAACGACAGCTCGCGTATTGGCGCGACGCGTTGCGTGCCGCGCCGGAACCGCTGGCGTTGCCGCTCGACCGGCCGCGTTCGCCGCAACGCGACTATCGCGGCGGCCGGCTCGCGTTGCGGCTGCCGCAGGCCGTCTCTGCCGCGGTACGCGAAACCGCGCGGCGCGCGCACGCGTCGCCCTTCACCGTGCTGTTGGCCGCTTTCGACGCCTGGCTCTATCGGCTGACCGGCGCAACCGACATCGTGCTGGCCGCGCCGATTGCGCATCGGCAGCGTGCGGAAACCGCGCCACTGGTCGGTCTGTTCCTCAACACGCTGGCATTGCGCGCGCGCGTGGCGCCGGGCCAATCGTTCGCTGCATTGCTTGACGACGTACGCCGCTCGGCGTTCGATGCTTTCGCGCATCAGGATGTGCCGTTCGATCAGGTGCTCGATGCCGTCAAGCCGCCGGTGCGGCGCGGTGAAGAATGGCTCAAGGTCAAGTTCGCGCAGCAGTTCGATCTGGAATTGACGGCTGAATTGCCGGGTGCTTCGGTGCGGCTGTCGCCGGGGCTCGATCTCGCCGCGCGCTTCGATCTCGCGCTTGATTTCACTGATGATCCGCGCGGGATTGAACTGGTGGCCGCTTATGCGCTCGAGGGTCTCGATGAAACGACCGCACAGGTGTGGCTCAATAGTTATGGCGCGCTCGTTGCCGACGCGGTGCGCGATCCGCAGAGAGCGATTGCTGAACTCGACTGCGCGGATGGGGTGGGGTATGGCACGGCGCGATATGGGCGCGCGCTCCAGCATGAGGCGGACACCGTGCTCGCGCTTTTCGCGCGTCACGCGAGTGAAACGCCGCATCGCATCGCGCTGGCGGACGCTGACACGCAGTTCACGTTCGCCGAACTCGACGATGCGTCGGAGCGCATTGCGCTTGCGTTGCAGCAACGCAAAGTTGGCGCGGAGCAGCCGGTTGCGGTGTGTATCGAGCGTTCGGTGCGTTTTGCGGTTGCGTTGCTCGGCGTGATGAAGTCCGGCGCGTACGCGGTGCCACTCGATCCCGTTGCGCCGCACGAGCGGTTGGCGGCTGCCGCGGATGCCTGCGGCGCGCATTGGATGCTGACCGCGGGCGGCCAGCAAGCCATCCAGGCCGTAGGCGCTGCGAAGACGCTCGATATCGACGCGCTCACGCAGTGCGCGTCGAGTTTGAGCACGCGTGCCGACGCTAATGCGCAGGTGGGAGTCAACGCGAAAGCGGAGTCGGCAGCGAACGTGGAGGTTGGCGCCGCCGACACCCCGCGTCCGGCACCGCTGCCCGAGCAGGCGGCCTATCTGATCTTCACATCGGGGTCGACCGGCGTGCCCAAGGGCGTCGTGATCTCGCATCGCGCGCTGGCTGACTACGTCGAAGGCATGCTGGACGAACTCGCCTTTGCCGCCGACGCTTCGATGGCGATGGTCTCCACCGTCGCCGCCGACCTCGGTCACACGACGCTATTCGGTGCGCTCTGCTCGGGCCGCACGCTGCATCTGTTGCCGGCCCAATGCGCGTTCGATCCCGATCGCTTCGCTCATGAGATGCGCACGCGCGACGTCGGTGTGTTGAAGATCGTGCCGAGCCATCTGCATGCGCTGCTCGATGCACAGAACCCCGCCGACGTGTTGCCCACGCACGCGTTGGTGACGGGCGGCGAGACGTTGCCTTGGTCGCTGGTGACACGGATTGCGGCGCTTAAACCGGCGTGCCGTGTCATTAATCATTACGGCCCGACCGAGGCGACGGTCGGTGCATTGACCTTCGATACATCGGCGCCGGCGCACGCTGGATTGCGGTTGGCAGATGTTTTCGCTGAGCGAGGGGGGCATCCCGCGCGTGCTGCGCAATCCACGCAAGCCACCCAATTCGCGCAGGCGACGCAAGCCACGCAAGCCACCCCATTCACGCAGGCCACGCACGCCGCGCGGTCCACGCAAACCGCACAAACCGTCCCGTTAGGCCTGCCCTTGCCAAACGCATACGCATGTGTGCTCGACAGCCACGGCGCCAGCGTGCCACCCGGCGGAATTGGCGAACTTTACCTCGGTGGTCCGGGCCTCGCGCGCGGCTATCTGAACCGCGCTGCTGCCACCGCCGAGCGCTTCGTGCCGCATCCGTTCGCGCCGGGTGAGCGTCTTTACCGAACGGGCGACCGCGTGCGGCTGCGTGCCGATCGTCGGCTGGATTTTCTTGGGCGGCTCGACGATCAGGTGAAAATTCGCGGCCATCGCGTCGAACCCGGTGAAGTCAGTGCGGCGCTGCGCGCGCTCGAAGGCGTCGCTCAGGTTGAAACGCTTGCTGTGGAGCATGAAGGGCGTTTGCGCCTGGCATCGTTCGTTGCCTCGTCGAATGGCGCGGGTCTCGACGAATCGGCTTTACGTGCAGCATTGACCGCGCGTTTGCCGGATTACATGGTGCCGGCCGTGTTGCTGATCGTCGCCGCGTTACCGGTGACCGCGAACGGCAAAGTCGATCGAGCGGCATTGCGCGCGCTTGCTGCGACGCCGATGCCATCCGTCGCTGAGGGTGACGCGCCGCAAGGCGCGACGGAAGAGGCGCTCGCCGCCGTCTGGAAGGAAGTGCTCAAGGCTGAACGCGTCGGCCGCGACGATAACTTCTTCGAGCTGGGCGGCGATTCGATTCTGGTGTTACAGGTGATCGCGCGCTCACGCAAGCGCGGTGTGCGCTTTACGCCGAAGCAGTTGTTCGACGCGCCGACGTTGGCGCAACTCGCCTGTGTTGCTACAACGGTGGATGCCGCGGCGCCGGTTGTATCGAAAGCGCAATCCGCGCCGCCGGCATTCAGAACGCAGGTATCGCAGGCAGCGTCCCGGCAAGCCACGACGCTCACCCCGGCGCAACTACGCTTCTTCGCGCTGGATATCCCACAGCGTGGTCACTGGAATCAATCGATCGAACTCGAGACCCCGGCGCCGTTCGACGCTGATGCCTTTGCTCGCGCATTCGAAACGCTGTTGACGCATCACGAGATATTTCGTCATCGCTTTACGCCGAGCGGTGCCCGTGAAGAATGGCAGCTCACATTCGCCGCGCGCGCGTTCGAGGCACTACCGCTTGCCGTCGCTGTCGCGCGCGATGAAAGCGACGCGCTCGCCCAGTTCGATGCGTTGCAAAGCACGCTCGATCTGACCTACGGCCCGCTAGTTTGTGCGCTCGCCGCGCTGTTGCCGGACGGGACCACGAAGCTTTATCTGGCGATTCATCACCTGATCGTCGACGGCGTGTCGTGGCGGGTGTTACTGGACGATCTCGATGCCGCCTATCGTGCGGCGCGCGAGCGCCGCACGATACGCCTTGCATCGACGGGCACGAACGCGCAGGAATGGGCGGCACGGCTCGCTCGCGCGGCGCTCGACGCGACAAGCTCGCCGATCGCCACGGGTGCTCCTCATTCGGCCGCATTCGAAGCAACGAACTCCCCGTTCGCCGCCGACGGGCCGCGTTCAACCACGCCCGACGCAACACACTCACCATTCGCCGCCGAAGTGCCGTATTGGACCGCCCTCGCGGCACCTTGCGACGACCTGCCACTCGACCATCCGCACGCCAGGGCGACTAACGCGGACGCGCAATCCGTCATCCAGACGATCGACGCCGATCTGACGCGTGCCTCATTGACCGAGGCAAACGCGGCCTACCGCACGCAGATGATCGAATTGTTGATCGCGGCGTTGGTGCAGTCGCTCGGTATGACTCGCTGCCGCATCGAGCTCGAGGGCCATGGCCGCGAAGCATTGTTCGAGGACGCCGACGTGAGCCGCTCACCAGGGTGGTTGACGAGCCACTACCCGGTGGAGTTCACCATCGAAAGCAACTCAGCGGCGACGCTCGGCGCGGTCAAGGACACGTTGCGCGCCGTGCCGAACAAGGGGCTCGGCTTCGGTGTGCTGCGTCACTACGGCGATGCAACGACGCGTGCGGCGCTCGCCGCTGTGCCGCGGCCCCATGTGACCTTCAACTACCTCGGCCAGTTCGATGCGCCGCGCGAGGCTGCGCTCGTACCGCGGTTCGGTGGCGTGGGCTGCGAGCGCGATCCCGCCGGGCCGATCGGCAACGCGCTGGCGATTCACGCGTATGTCGACGGCGATGCCGCACGCACGCTGAAAATCCATTGGGTGTATGGCGCGACACAGTTCGAGCGCGCGACGATTGAAGCGCTCGCGCAGCGTTTCGAAACCGCGCTGGCCGAGTTGAGCGCCGCGTGTACGGCCCGTCTCGCGCAACGCGGCGGCGGGGCGACGCCTGGCGACTATCCGCTTGCGCGTACTGGAGGTCTTACGCAGGCCGCACTGGAGCGCTTGCCGCTCGATCTGCGCACCATCGACGATATCTACCCGCTCTCGCCGATGCAGCACGGCATTCTGTTTCACTCGCTGTTCGCGCCTGAACAATCGACGTATGTGAATCAACTGGTCGCGACGCTGATCGAGCCGGACGTCGAGCGTTTGCGCGCCGCATTCGAGGGTGCTGTGATGCGCCACGACATCCTTCGCACCGGCTTTACGCCAGATGAAGCCACGCCGATGCAGATCGTGCATCGCCAGGCGCGCATGCCGGTTGAGATCCTCGATTGGCGCGATCGAGGTGAGGGTGCGCTCGACGCTTTCGAAACGTGGCTCACCGACGACCGCGCGTGCGGTTTCGATCTGAGCTCGCCGCCTTTGATGCGCGTCGCGCTGATCCGCATCACGGATGAGGCGTGGCGTCTCGTCTGGACCCGTCATCATCTGTTGCTCGACGGCTGGAGCACGGCGCGCTTCTTCGGTGACGTGCTGCGCGACTATATCGAGCCGCGCCGTCCGCAACCGTTCGCGGCGCCTGCCAGAGCGCGCTACCGCGATTTCATCGCATGGCTCGCGGCGCGAGATATGGAAGGCGAGCGCGCGTTCTGGCTGCAACGTCTTGCGCTTATCGAGGAACCGACGCTGATTGCCGACCGTGAGCGCGCCGTCGGCCACGAACGCGGGCACGACCACGAACACGGGCACGAACAGGGTCGCGAGCACGAACACAAGCAAGAGCACGAACACAAGCAAGAGCACGAAAACAAGCAAGAGCACGAACAGGAACACGACCACGAACGCGGACGCGGACGCGACAACGACCGTAAGCACACCCCCGAACCCCAACGCGTCGCCAAACATCTCACGCGCCGCGAATCCTTCGACACCGACACAACGGCACGTCTCACCGAAACGGCGCGCCGCCTGAAGGTCACGCTCAACACGATGGTGCAGGGCGCCTGGGCGCTCGCGCTACAACGGATGACGCATCACACCGCCGTCGCCTTCGGCGCAACCGTGGCAGGCCGCCCCGACGCGCTGCCCGATGTCGACACCGTGCTGGGCCTTTTCATCAACACACTGCCCGTCATTACCGCGCCGTCGCCGCAACGCCGCGCATCGGCATGGCTGCAAGAACTACAGCGCGACAATGCCGCCGCGGCGGAACACGCACATACGCCGCTCTACGAAATCCAGCAGTGGGCAGGGCAGGGCGGCGGCGCGCTGTTCGACACGCTGGTCGTATTCGAAAACTACCCGGTCGATGAAGCCTGGCAAGGACGCGACGAACGCGCCCTCAAGCTGCGCGACCTGCGCAATATCGAAGCGACCGATTTCGCGCTTACCCTCGTGATCGAAGCCGGCACGACGCTCACGATCGACTACGGCTATGACACCGCGCAAGTCGACGAAGCACGCGTGGCTGCATTGCATCGCGCATTTGCTGCATGCCTGGCGGGTTTGATCGCCGATCCGCACGCAGCGCTAGGCACGATTTCGATTGCAAGCGCAGACGATCTCGCCACACTGGCGAACGCCAATGCGACCACTCAATCGTGGACGCGGGCGCAGCAGCAGCCGCTGCATCGGCAATTCGAGCAGGCTGTTCTCGCGTCGCCCGACGCCATCGCGCTCGAGTTCGTCGATCCACAAGGACGTACGCAACAGATGACTTATGGCGCGCTCGATGCAAACGCCAATCGGGTCGCGGCCGAGCTCGTCGAAGCCGGCGTACAACCCGATACAACGGTGGTGTTATGTGTCGAGCGTTCGTTCGACATGGTGGTGGCGCTGATCGGCGTGTTGAAAGCGGGCGCAGCTTATCTGCCGATCGATCCCGACTATCCGGCCGACCGAATTGCGTATCTGCTCACCGACGCGCGCCCGGCGGTCGTACTCACGCAGCCGCAGCTGCGCGACCGTGTCGAGGCGGCGGCCGAAACCATCGACGTCAAGTTGCTGACCGTCGACGAACTGCTCAGCTCCGGCGCCGCGCTCGCCGCACCGGCGGAGGTCGCGCCCGAACAACTCGCTTACCTGATCTACACATCGGGTTCGACCGGCAAACCGAAGGGCGCGGGCAATACACATCGCGCGCTCGCGAACCGGATTGCGTGGATGCAGGACGCGTATCGACTGAGCGCTGAAGACGTCGTGCTGCACAAGACGCCGTTCGATGCGCTGGCGGCCGAGATTCCCGCCATGGTCAGGGTGCCCGCCGTGGACGCCCCGCTCGACGCATAGTGCCTAGAACTGCATCGTCGCGCTAGCCACGGCCGTGCGAGTCGGCGAAGGCGAGACGAAGGAGCCCCACGCCGTGGTCCAGTAGCGGCGGTTGAACATATTGTTGATACCGGCGCGCAACGTCACGTCCTTGCCGGCGATCTTCGTCTCATAGCGGCCGCTCAGGTCGAAAGTGGTGTAGGCCGGCACGAACTGCGTGTTGGCTGCGTCGACCGCCTGGTTGCCGACATACTTGCCGCCGAACGCCAGCGTCAGCGGACGCAGATACGACGGGTTGTATTCGATACGGCCCGTGAACGTGAAGCGCGGCGCGCCATAAATACGCTTGCCTTCGACGCTCGGATCGTCGATATCGACAGCCTTCGTATCGAGCCACATCATGCCGCCCATCACGCGCCATTCGCTCGTCAACGCGAGCCAGCCGCTCGCGTCGATGCCGGTGAAGCGCTGGGTGCCGTCCTGCACGAACACGTTCGCCGTGTTCGTGTAGTTGTAGCCCCGATCGACGCGGAACAGCGCGAGGTTGGCGCCCCACTTGGCGTGATCCGTCTTGAAGCCGAGTTCGTACTGCTTGCTTCTCAACGGCCCGTATGTCTGCGGGTAATTGAGGTTGGTGTTGCCGGCGGAGCCGCCTTGTTCGAGCGACTCGACATAGCTCGCATAGACCGTCGAATACGGATCGGTCTTGAACATCAGCGCGAAAGTCGGCGTGACCGGATCCGCGCTGTATTGCGACGTCACGGCGCTCGACGGAGCGTACTGATACTGGCGGAATTGCGTGTAACGCACACCGAGCAGCGCCGACAGACGCGACGTCAATTGCACGGTGTCGCTCGCGTACAACGCGGCCTGCGTGATGCGTTGCTGGCGATAGAGATCCTCGCCGACGCTGACTTCGTCGTTGGTCAGCAAGGTGCTGTTGTACAGATTGCCGATGCCGAGGAAATAGCCTTCGTTCCAGCCCGTGCTGTTGCTGTACTCGGCGGTTTGCGTCTCGTAAGCCGCGCCGAGCACGACGTCATGCTTGATGCTGCCGGTGTTGAACGTACCCTGCACCATCGCGTCGACGTTCTGATCGAAGTAACGCGTCATCGCCGCATAGAGCGTGTTTGCATAGTTGCCCGCAGCGTCCTGAACGAACAGGAAGCTGTCCGAGTTCGTGCGGTTTTCCTTGGCAAAGCGGTACTTCACGCTCGCATGCCAGTTCTCGGAGAGGCGGTAATCGAGACCCGTGCCGAATGAGGCCATCTCGGTCTGATAGTAGTTTTGCGGCTGCGTGAGTGCATGCGTGACTTTGCTCGCGTCGGGAATGCCCAGACCGGTGCCGAAGCCTATGCCGAACAACGTGCCGTTGGTTTTGCGCTTCTGATAGAAGGCGTCGGCCGTCCAGGTCAGGTCCGGCGTAATGCGGAAATCCAGTGCGAGCGAGGCGACCTGGCGGCGGATGTGGCCGTTCTGTTCGGCCGTATTGCCGTCTTCGTTGACGAGGTTCAGGCGATAGCCGAAGCGGTTGTCGTTGCCGAAGCGGCCGCCCAGATCGATCGCCTCGCTAAACACGCCAGCCGATCGGTAGCCGACAGAAACGCTGCGGTACGGATCATCGGTTGGCCGTTTCAGCACGAAATTGACGATCCCGCCCGGCGAGCCGAAGCCGTACATGAAGCCGGACAGACCCTTCAACAATTCCACCTGCTCGAACGGTTCGAGCGGCAGGTCGGTGTCCCACGAGGGGAACGTCTGGCCGTCCACCTTGATGCTGTTCAGCGTGTCGATCGGCATGCCGCGGACCTGGAACATCGAGTTTTCGGCGATCGCGTTGTCGCTACTGATCGACACGGCCGGGTCGTACTTGAACAGGTCGTTGGACGTTACCGCGAACAGGTCCTTGCCTTCCTCGCTCGTCACGGTGTGGATCGAAAACGGCGTATCCACCGCCTTGCGGGTGCCCAGTGCGCCGGCGCTGACGGTGTCGGCCTGCGCCACGGTGGTCTCTTTCGCGGCCGACACGCTCACGGCCGGCAGTGTGGCCGACGCGTCGCTCGCCGCGGCTTGCGCCCATCCGGACGACGACAGCGTGGACAATGATAGACCCACGCTGACGAAGAGCCCGGCGTTGAGAAGCGACGGCGTGCGTCGCTGGCCGCGCGCAAGGAGAGGGCGCGCTGGCCGCTTTGCTACATAGAGTTTCTGCATATTGTTCGAATTAGACGTGGCGCCGCCGCGCACCAAAAGTGTGCGGAAATGGCATCGGTGGTCGAGCGAGTGTGGTTAAACGGACGGTTCGCACATGTTCAACCTGCGAACCTTACGAATGATAATGCATCTGATTCGCATTAACAATCCGTGCAAAATTTCAAGTCATCTATAAGACATCTGTCTTAAGACATAGGGTAATCGGCTGTAAGCCTTGTCTGGCGGGGCTTGGCACTGTTGAGGGCAGCGTGGCGGTATGTTTGTTTAGCAGCGAGTAGAGGAAAACGCGCATATACTCACGGTCGGGCCGTAAAAAGTAGTGCCGCGGGTCGCGCTGCGTTTTGTTGCTTTGTTGCAACTGTCGTCGCAACTCGCGGGCTCAGCGCCACGAACGCTCTGTCTACCACCTCACCTAGCAAAGCACCAAACATGTCCACACCGCCGAAGATCATCTACACCCTGACTGACGAAGCGCCGGCTCTGGCGACTTACTCGCTGCTGCCGATCGTCAAGGCGTTCACGCGCTCGTCCGACGTGATCGTTGAAACGCGCGATATCTCGCTTGCTGGCCGGATCATTGCTGCATTTCCGGACTACCTGACCGCGGAACAGAAGGGTTCCGACGATCTGGCGGAACTGGGTGGACTCACCACGCGTCCGGAAGCGAACATCATCAAGCTGCCGAACATCAGCGCTTCGGTGCCGCAACTGAAGGCCGCGATCACCGAACTGCGCGATCAGGGCTACAAGCTGCCGTCCTATCCGGACGTAGCCAACACCGACACTGAAAAAGACGTCAAGGCTCGCTACGACAAGATCAAGGGCAGCGCGGTGAACCCGGTGCTGCGCGAAGGCAATTCGGATCGTCGCGCGCCGCTGTCGGTCAAGAACTACGCACGCAAGCACCCGCACAAGATGGGCGCATGGAGCGCGGACTCGAAGTCGCACGTGTCGCACATGAGCGGCGGCGATTTCTATGGCAGCGAAAAATCGGCGCTGATCGCAGCCGCCGGCGCGGTCAAGATCGAACTGACGGCCGCTGACGGCACGAAGACGGTCCTGAAAGAAAAGACGGCTGTGCAAGCGGGCGAAATCATCGACGCTTCGGTGCTGAACAAGAACGCGCTGCGCAGCTTCATCGAAGCGGAAATCGCCGATGCGAAGGCGAAGGGCGTGCTGTTCTCGGTGCACCTGAAAGCAACCATGATGAAGGTGTCGGATCCGATCATCTTCGGTCACGTGGTGTCGGTGTTCTACAAAGACGTCCTGACCAAGCACGCTGACGCGCTGGCGCAAGCGGGCTTCAACCCGAACAACGGTATCGGCGACCTGTACGCGCGCCTGAAGGACCTGCCGGAAGCAACGCGCGAAGCGATCGAAGCCGACATCAAGGCGCAATACGCGCAGCGCCCGCAACTGGCCATGGTCAACTCGGACAAGGGCATCACCAGCCTGCACGTGCCGAGCGACGTGATCGTCGACGCCTCCATGCCGGCCATGATTCGCGAGTCGGGCAAGATGTGGGGCGCGGACGGCGCGCTGCACGACGCCAAGGCGGTGATTCCGGACCGTTGCTACGCCGACGTCTACCAGGCTGTGATCGAAGACTGCAAGAAGAATGGCGCATTCGACCCGGTCACGATGGGTACGGTGCCGAATGTCGGCCTGATGGCGCAAGCCGCTGAGGAATACGGTTCACACGACAAGACGTTCCAGATTTCGGCGAACGGCGTGGTCCGCGTGACCGACGCAGCCGGTACGGTGCTGATCGAGCAGGCAGTTGAGGCGGGCGACATCTGGCGCATGTGCCAGACCAAGGACGCGCCGGTTCAGGATTGGGTCAAGCTCGCGGTCAACCGCGCTCGCGCCACCGGCACGCCGGCCATTTTCTGGCTGGACGCGGCTCGCGCGCACGACGCCCAGATCATCAAGAAGGTCGAGCACTACCTGAAGGACCACGACACCAGCGGTTTGGACATTCGCGTCATGACGCCGGTCGAAGCGACGAAGTTCTCGATCGAGCGCATCCGCGCCGGCAAGGACACGATCTCGGTCACCGGCAACGTGCTGCGCGACTACCTGACCGACCTGTTCCCGATCATGGAACTGGGCACCAGCGCGAAGATGCTGTCGGTCGTTCCGCTGATGGCCGGTGGCGGCATGTTCGAAACCGGCGCCGGCGGTTCGGCACCGAAGCACGTTCAGCAACTGGTCGAAGAAGGTTTCCTGCGTTGGGATTCGCTCGGTGAATTCCTGGCGTTGGCGGCTTCCCTCGAACACCTGAGCGGCGCGTATCACAACCCGAAGGCACAGGTCCTGGCCAAGACGCTGGATCAGGCAACCGGCAAGTTCCTCGACAACGACAAGTCGCCGGCGCGCAAGATTGGCGGTATCGACAATCGCGGCAGCCACTTCTACCTGGCCATGTACTGGGCCGAAGCACTGGCCGCGCAAACCGAAGACGCCGCGTTGCAGGCGCAGTTCGCCGGCGTGGCGAAGGCAATGGCCGACAACGAAGCGAAGATCATCGAAGAGTTGGCGGCAGCGCAAGGCAAGCAGGTGGATATCGGCGGTTACTACCGTCCGAACGTCGAACTGACGAGCAAGGCCATGCGCCCGAGCGCCACGCTGAACAAGATCGTGGACGCGGTCGCATGATTTGCCGGATGAGGTGCTGAATGAGGCCGTGAGGCTGCTGCTCAAGGTACCAAAGCAAGCACTAAAATAAGCAGTAAGCAAGACGATGGCGCTCTTATGGAGCGCCATCGTCGTTTCTACGCGCACGTAAGTGGCGGTCATGCCGCCATCACACGTGAACGATTTCCCAATCGCTGAGTTTTTCTGGAATTTCGAGCGTCGACGTGTCGACTTCGGAGAGGTGCGGGCAGGTCAGGCCGCGCGCAACTTCATCGGCGGCTTGTTGCGGGCTGGAAAACTCTCCCAGCGTTTCGTTGCCGTAGGTTGCCTCCCAACCATCCTGGCCCGGCATGATGTAGAACGCTCCCTGGGTCGAACCAAAGCGAAAGCCTTTCATTTTTAGTCTCCCAATTACCATTTAAAAACCGCTGTGCCGCAGCGGCTTCATGCATGGCGCGGGGGGACATACTGCAACTGCGTTTTTGTCCCGTCTATTTCGCTGCACCACATGAAGCGTCGGCTCTTGTAAAAGAGTCTACGTCAGCAGGTCATGGTGCAAGGGCTTGTTAGATGGTTCGTTCGATCAAAAAATATCGTTTAAAAATAATATGTTAGACGTTTAATTTTGCGATGTGCAACGTGGGGCACCATTGCGGAATGACGAATTTGTGCCACGCACCACGATTTTTTACGAAGCAATGGTTCATGTCACATCGTGAAATTTTGACGGTTTTGCCAATAATGGGGCGTGATGCCCGCTTGGCGAAGCGGGCCTCCGCGCGCCGTCGTGTTCAGGACAGAACCCGGTCCAGAAAATCGAGCATCACGCGGTTGAATTGCTCCGGCCTTTGTAGCGGCGCGAAGTGGCTCACGCCACGCAGAAGAATCAGCTCCGCGCCGGGAATACTGCGGGCCAGATAGTCGGCGTGTTCCGGCTTGATGAACTCATCGTGCTCGCTTTGCACGATCGCAACCGGCACGCGAATCTGGCTGAGATCGTGCGCCGAGTAGTCAGGCTGCGTTTTCATCATTTTGCTGACCGCGCCGACGAAGGCATCGAACTCGCCGGGCGTCGCCGATAGGTGTGCGTAGTCTTGGGTATGCCGGCTGAAGCAGCGCTCGATGATTGGCGTTGGCACGAATTCCTTGGTGCCGCTTGGGTCCATGTTGCAGCCGAAGAAGAACACGCCGGCCACGCGCTCGGGGGCCTGGCTGGCGAGTACCAGCGCGACGCAGGCGCCGTCGCTCCAGCCGACCATCGCGGCGCGAGGGAGCTTCAGCGTGTCCATGACGGTTAGGACATCGGAGGCCATCAACTCGTACCTATAGGGGCGTGCATCGCGGGTGCTGCGGCCGTGGCCGCGGCTGTCGATTACCACCACGCGATGTCCGGAGCCGACCAGCGCCGGGATTTGATAGCCCCAGTTGCCGCTGTGGCCCAGACCGCCATGCAGGAGGATCACCGGCGCGCCGGTGCCGTATGACGCGTACCAGATTTGCGCGCCTTCGTGCTCGATGTGGCTGTTCTCGGTTGAGATTGGTAGTGGGGCTGCGCCATGGGCTTCGAAATGGGTGAGGGTGTCGTCGCGGAATTCCATGAGGGGGTCCCTTCTGGGTGGGTTCGCAGTGCGAGGATCTTGGTAGGTTGCCAGCGGCGTTGGTGGGAAATCAAGTTGGCTACGGTTTTTGGACTTTTTTGCGTGGGCGATGGTTTTTATTTGTTTGCCTACGGCGTTGGGCTTTCGCTGGTTTGTTTGCCTGCGCGGCGCTTGTTGTCTGTTTACCTACGGTGTTGGCCTTTCCTTGATTTGTTATTGGTCTATTAGCGTCGCCCCTGTGCGGGGCGGGCACTTACTTCTCTTTGCCGCCGCAAAGAGAAGTAAGCAAGAGAAAGCGGCTCACCCCGCTAGCGCATAAGCGGGGCCCTCGCACAGTCGCGGTAGTGGTGCATCTGGAATTTGTGCCCTCGCACATTCAGCCTTGGTGACCAGGCAGTCATACTTCCCGCCTCGCACCGCGTGCTCGCCGGAAGGGGACATCGGGAAGACGGGCGGCTTCGCTTGGGATTCCTGTGAGCCATTGGCTTCTTCTGATCAGCATGTTTCCGGCGGCGCTGCGCGCGCCGACGCGTATTTCATAAAACGGAGCACCACGTTTTCGCGGTCACGCTTCATTCAGCACAGTGTGTTGGCGTATATCGCCTTCTTCGTTTCTTAGCTTCTTCGCTTCTTCACCTCTATTGATCTTCTCGCCTGCCACTGTCGCGTGGGCACATCGCCGAGGCGAAGCCGACGGCCCCCAATCACGTTCAAACGAAGCTCCCTGGTTGCCCAGGCAGACCCGTCCGCGACGCACGCAGTGCGGAGTGGGAGCTGATGACGGCCTGGTCACTAACGCCGAATGTGCGAAGGCACGGATTCCAGATGCACCACTACCGCGACTGCGCGGGGGACCCGCTTATGAGCTGGCGGTGTAAGCCGCTTTCTTTGCTTATCTTTCTTTGCGGCGGCAAAGAAAGTAAGTGCCGCCCCGCACAGGGGCAACGCTAATAGACCAATATCAATTCAAGAAAAGGCCAAAGAATCAGATCAATGAAAGGCCAAAGAGTCAGATCAAGGAAAGGCGCAAAACCGTGCGCCACAATCTGCTGCGTGGTCGTGCGGCGCCATGAGGCGCTCCTTGCTATGCGCGTAGCAAAACCCGTCCGAACAGCACTTCCTTCAAATTGACGACCGGCGCGGGATCGCGCTGCGCCTTCGCGAGCAGAAACGCGCCCTGCATCGACGACACGCTGAACGCAACGAGCTGCTCGCAATTCGTATCGGCGCGCAACTCGCGCGCAACCACCGCCGCCGTGAGGCAATAGAGAGCGCACTTTTCGATTTAGGCAAAGATCGCATTGATGCGCGCGCGGATCGGTTCGCTGTCGCTCGAATCCGCCGCGAAGTTGCCGATCAGGCAGCCGTTACGCGAATCGTTCTGGCTGATGAGCCGGATATGAACATCGAAGTATTTGCCGAGACGGAACAGTGGTTTGAGTTCGTCGTTGCAGAGCGTATTGCGAAGCTCACAGCGAGCCTGCTCGAAATAGAGTTCGATGACTTCCATCCCGAACGCCTCGTTCGACGCGAAGTGGTTCGTAACCGACCCGTGCGGCACACCGCCACCTGTCAGCCGCCCGCTTTGCTCGATTCGTGCGCGCGTCGCAGTCTCTCGCGGCTGTTACTCAAATGCATCCGCATTGCGGCGCGCGCGTCGTCGGCGTCCTGACGTTCGATGGCCCGATAAATCAACAGATGCTCGCTGAGCACGTTGCGCAGGAGTTCGATATGGTCGAGTTCCGCGATCTCCGCGGAGCCGAGCCGTGTACGCGGGCTCACCGCGCGGCCGAGCTGGCTGAGGACATCGAAGAAGTAGCGGTTGCCACTCGCGCGCGCGATCTGCAGATGAAACTCGATGTCGTGCGCCAATGTGTCAGTGCTCCCCCGTTCGAGTTCGGATTCGAAATGCGCCAGCGCGCCACGAATCTGCTTGAGATTCTGCTCGGTGCGTCGCACGGCGGCGAGCGCCGCTGAGGCTGCCTCGACGTCGATACGGAATTCGATGATCGCCATCACGTCCAGCATGCTGGACAGGTCGGCGGCGGGCAGTTGCATGGACCTTTCCGTGGCCGGTTCGAGAACGAACGTGCCGATGCCATGACGCGTCTCGACCACTTTCGCCGCCTGCAGACGT
This sequence comes from Paraburkholderia sp. RL17-337-BIB-A, assembly GCF_046025895.1. Classification (NCBI taxonomy): domain Bacteria; kingdom Pseudomonadati; phylum Pseudomonadota; class Betaproteobacteria; order Burkholderiales; family Burkholderiaceae; genus Paraburkholderia; species Paraburkholderia sp. RL17-337-BIB-A. The sequence continues at coordinate 719,045 of NZ_JARESY010000002.1, forward strand.
GAGATGGCTTCGCGAACCACGGAGCGGCTCACCGAGAGCTGCTTCATCATCGCGACCTCGGTGGGGATGCGGTCGCCCGGCCGCAGGGTGCCGCGGCGGATTTCATCGGAAAGGGTGGCCACCACCTTCTCAGTTAAGCTGCTCATTTCTGTGGCTGGTTGACTAATCGGCTGGAAATACGCACGTTGCGCGCGCGAGGGACGTCAATTGAAGTCTCGACACGGGCATCATAGCGCCAGTCAAAATCATGAGCGACGCGCAGGGCAAGATTCGATCCGGCGACACGGCCTGTCCGCGGAATCGAATCTCGCGCGCCCAGCGTGCTCGTGAAATCACTTGTTGACGAGGCGCGCGGGCGTCACCAGCGCGAGAAGTCCACCCAGCACCATGAAACCCGCCAGCAGAAACATCCCGGCCGAGGTGCTGTGCGTGCGCGCCGTGAGCAGGCCGAACAGCGACGGCGAGAAGAGTCCCGCCAGATTGCCGAGCGAACTGATCATCGCGATGCCGGCGGCAGCCGCTCCGCCGCTCAGCAGTGCGGTCGGCTGAGCCCACAGGAGCGGCGCCACGGCGAACACGCACATCGACGCCGCGGTCATCGTCACGACCGTCATCGTGAGGTCGTTGCTCCACACCGTGCTCAGAGCCAGCAGCGCGGCGCCGGCAAACGCGGGCACGGCGAGGTGCCAGCGGCGTTCGCGCCGCTTGTCCGAACTCATCGACAGCGCCACCATGGCGACCGCCGCGAACGCGTACGGAATGGCGGTCAGGAGGCCGACGTTCAGCGCGTTGCCGTGGCCCGCGCGCTGCACCACGGTCGGCAGCCAGAAGCTGATGCCCATGTTGCCGGTGGCGAACGCGAACAGCATCAGGCTCATCAGCCAGATGCGGCCGTTCGTGAATACGCTGCGCGTGCTGGCGGTGGGCTTCTGCGCATCCTCTCGCGCGATATTGGCGGCGATCGTCTTCTTCTGTTCATCGGAGAGCCAGCGCGCGTCGACCACCCGGTCCGGCAACAGGAACCAGATGACGACGCCGATCACCACCGCCGGCAGCGCCTCGAGGAAAAACAGCCATTGCCAGCCGTGCAGGCCCGACACTCCGGTGAAACGCTGCATGATCCAGCCCGACAGTGGACCGCCGACCAGCCCGGAAATGGGCAGCGCCGCCATGAACATCGCGACGATCCGGCCTCGGCGATGCGCCGGGTACCAGTAGGTCAGATACAGGATGATGCCTGGGAAGAGGCCGCATTCGGCCATCCCGAGCAGCAGTCGCAGCGCGTAGAACGAGGCCGGCGTGTTCACGAACAGCATGCACATCGACACGAGGCCCCACGAAACGGCAATGCGCGCGATCCAGCGGCGCGCGCCGACCCGATGCATGATGAGATTGCTGGGGACTTCGAAAATGGCATAGGCGAGGTAGAAAATGCCCGCGCCGAAACCGTAGACGGCGTCGCTGAAGCCCAGGTCGGAAGCCATCTGCAACTTGGCGAGGCCGACGTTGATGCGGTCGAGATACGCGATGCAGAACGCGGTCAACAGGATCGGCATGAGCCTGCGAGTGACCAGCGCATAGAGGGCGTCTTCCTCGGCCGTGGCGGCCGTCGCCGTTTGCGGCTCATTGACGGGTGTCGTCGCCAAGGTCTTCATGTGTCATCTCCACGATATCATTTTGGTCATCAGACGTCTTAGTGCGAGTTTGGTTGTGCAGCGTCAGGCGCAGTATATTAGCGCTTCGCGCGCGTCGTATAGCGCATTGACAACAGGGTAAACACCGCATTGGAGTGCATGACTCGATCGATGTAGACTGTCATCGGACAACGTATCACGCGTTTCGGGACATCACCCGCCTGTTCGAATGCGCAGCGTTGCATTCCACCCGGCCGCCCGGGTGGCCGAAACTGGAGACAACCTTGACATCTGCTTTCACCACGGCGACCGACCCGCTCGAATCCGCCGTCTCGAAGGTCAAGCGGCACGTGCTACCGCTATTTCTGATCATGTTCATCGCGAACTACATCGACCGCGTGAACATCGGCTTCGTCAATTCCCACATGCAGACGGACCTCGGTATCGGCGCGGCCGCATACGGTTTGGGGAGCGGCTTGTTCTTCGTCGGCTACGCGCTGTTCGAAGTGCCATCGAATGTGTTGATGCAGAAGTACGGCGCGCGCGCCTGGCTGACCCGCATCATGGGCACGTGGGGGCTGGTCGCGGCCGCCATGGCGTTTGTCTGGAACGACACCTCGTTCTATGTATTGCGCTTTCTGCTCGGTGTCGCCGAGGCCGGTTTTTTTCCCGGCGTGGTGTTTTACTTCACCCAATGGCTGCCGCAGAAAGAACGCGGCAAGGCCGTGGCGGTCTTTCTGGGGGGCTCGGCGTTCGCGTCGGTTCTGTCCGGCCCGATCACGGGCAGCCTGCTGTCCATTCGCGGCTTCGGTCTGCACGGCTGGCAGTGGATGTTCCTGATCGAAGGCGCCTTTTCGATCGTGTTGTGCGGTGTCAGCTGGGTGTTGCTGAAGTCGCGCATCTGCGATGCCTCGTGGCTGACGGCTGAAGAGCGGACTATCCTCGAAACGTCGATCGCCGCGGAGCAGGCGGAGCGTGAGGCGCACGGCGGCGCGCATCTGCCGGCCATGAAGCTGCTGAAGGACCCACAGATTCTTTTATTCTGTTTCCTGTACTTTGCGATTCAGCTGACCATTTACGCGGCCACCTTCTGGCTGCCGACGATCATCCGCAAGATGGGTGGACTTTCAGACTTCGAAGTCGGCATGCTCAATGCGATCCCCTGGTTCATCGCCATGTTCGCGATGTACTGCTTCGCGGTGCTGTCGGCGAAATGGCGTTTTCAGCAGGCGTGGCTGGCCGTGTCGCTCGTGATCGCGGCGTGTGGACTGTTCGCCTCGACGTCAGGCAATCCGGTGCTGTCGTTCGTTGCTATCTGTTTCTCGGCGATTGGCTTCAAGGCGGCGGCTTCGCTCTTCTGGCCGATTCCGCAGGGCTATCTGGATGCACGCGTGGCTGCCGCAGTGATAGCGCTGATCAATTCGGTAGGCAACCTCGGAGGATTCTTCGCGCCCGCCGCGTTCGGTTATTTGCAGCAACACACGGGCTCGATTACCGGCGGACTATACGGCTTGGGCGTGGCTTCGCTGATCGCGGCAGCGGCCGGCTTCCTGACGCGCAACCGTCGCGTGACTCGCGAGGCGCTGCCGGAATCGTTGCCTCGCGAAGCCCACTGACGGGCGAACATCGTCGACCATGAATCACACCTTTCCCACTTTCTGTCCGGCATGGGTCTCGAGCGAGTTTGTCGAACGCGCGGATTCCCACTTGCTGGCTCACTAACTCAACCGGGCCTACTCTCATGTCCACGAATACATCACAATCGAACGCGACGCCGATCGTCACCGAACTGCGCGTCGTCCCCGTTGCTGGCCGTGACAGCATGCTGATGAATTTGAGCGGCGCGCACGGGCCGTTCTTCACCCGCAACATCGTAATTCTGCGCGACAGTGCCGGCCATACCGGCATCGGCGAAGTGCCGGGTGGCGAGAGCATCCGCAAGACGATCGACGACGCGCGTGGGCTGGTTGTCGGCCAATCGATCGGTAATCTGCAAGCTATCCTGAACAAAGCGCGTACCCAGTTCGCCGACCGCGACGCCGGCGGGCGCGGCCTGCAGACTTTCGATCTGCGCACCACGATTCACGCGGTGACCGCGCTCGAAGCCGCGCTGCTCGATCTGCTCGGCCAGCATCTGGGCGTGGCCGTCGCGGCATTGCTCGGCGAAGGCCAGCAGCGCGACGAAGTGGAAATGCTCGGCTACCTGTTCTATGTCGGCGACCGCAACAAAACCGATCTGCCCTATGCCAGCGGCGCCGAAGGGCGCGACGACTGGGAGCGGGTCCGCACGGAAGAAGCGATGACGCCCGAGGCGGTGGTGCGGCTCGCCGAGGCCGCGCAAGCGCGCTACGGCTTCAACGATTTCAAGCTCAAGGGCGGCGTGTTGCCGGGCGATGCGGAAATCGAAGCGGTGACCGCACTCGCCGAACGTTTCCCCAACGCCCGCGTCACGCTGGACCCGAACGGCGCGTGGTCGCTTGCCGAAGCGGTTCGCCTGTGCCGCGACCAGCACGACGTGCTGGCGTACGCGGAAGACCCGTGCGGTGCGGAGAACGGCTATTCGGGCCGCGAGGTGATGGCCGAATTCCGCCGCGCCACCGGCTTGCCGACGGCGACCAATATGATCGCCACCGACTGGCGCCAGATGGGTCATGCGATTCAATTGCAATCCGTGGATATTCCGCTGGCCGATCCGCACTTCTGGACCATGCAGGGCTCGGTGCGCGTCGCGCAGATGTGCCACGAATGGGGTCTCACCTGGGGTTCGCACTCGAACAATCACTTCGACATTTCGCTCGCGATGTTCACCCATGTCGCCGCCGCGGCGCCCGGCAAGATCACGGCGATCGATACGCACTGGATCTGGCAGGACGGTCAGCGCCTGACACGCGAACCGCTGCAGATCGTCGGCGGCAAGGTCAAGGTGCCGCAGGCCGCGGGTCTCGGCATCGAGCTGGATATGGATGAGATCGAGAAGGCACACGCGTTGTATCAGCAACACGGCCTCGGTGCGCGCGATGACGGTGTGGCCATGCAGTACCTGATTCCGAACTGGAAGTTCGATAACAAGCGTCCGTGTCTCGTGCGCTAAGTCTCTAACGATCTGAATGGCGGCCCGTGCGGCCGCCCGCTTTTACCCACCATTCACGCTATTCACGCTATGACCTCACCTCAAGAACTCAAGGCGATTGTTTCCGAAGGCCTGCTGTCCTTTCCCGTGACCGACTTCGACGCACAAGGCGATTTCCGCGCCGACACGTACGCCGAGCGCCTCGAATGGCTCGCGCCGTACGGCGCCACCGCGCTGTTTGCCGCCGGCGGTACGGGCGAATTTTTCTCGCTGACCAAAGCCGACTACACGAACGTGATTCGCACGGCCACCGAGACCTGCAAGGGCAAGGTGCCGATTCTCGCCGGCGCGGGTGGCCCGACGCGCGTCGCGATCGACTATGCGCAGGAAGCCGAGCGTCTCGGCGCAAGCGGCGTGCTGCTGATGCCGCACTATCTGACCGAGGCGTCGCAGGAAGGCATTGCCGCGCACGTCGAGCAGGTGTGCAAGGCGGTGAAGAACATTGGGGTGATCGTCTATAACCGCGCGAACTCGAAATTGAATGCGGACATGCTCGAACGTCTCGCGGACCGTTGCCCGAACCTGATTGGCTTCAAGGACGGCGTGGGTGAAATCGAGGCGATGGTGACGATTCGCCGGCGCTTGGGCGACCGCTTCTCCTATCTCGGCGGCTTGCCGACCGCGGAAATTTACGCCGCGGCGTATAAGGCGCTGGGCGTACCGGTGTATTCGTCGGCGGTGTTCAATTTCATTCCGAAGACGGCGATGGCGTTTTATCGCGCGATTGCCGCCGATGATCACGCCACCACGGGCAAGCTCATCGACGAATTCTTCCTGCCGTATCTGGCGATTCGCAACCGCCGCCAGGGCTACGCGGTGAGTATCGTGAAGGCGGGCGCGAAGCTGGTAGGCCGCGACGCGGGTCCGGTGCGTGCGCCGCTGACCGATCTGACCGAGGAAGAGACGGCGCAGCTCGACGCGCTGATCAGGAAGCTAGGCGCACAGTAAGCGACGCAGAAGGGCTCAACTCCGGCGAAACACCACATGCGAGATGCGCTGCACGAGCAACGCGGCGGCAAGCGCCGCCACCGCCGTCAGCCAGACACCGATATGAATCGACTGCACCAGCGCATCGCGTGCGGTGTCGATGAGCGCGACCGTATTGAGCCCCGACGTCTTCATATCCGCGATCAGTTTCAGACGCGATGCTTCATCGATCAGAATGCGCAGTTCGACGAAGCGCGGCTGCCATTGCGATACGGCCGGTTCGCCGAGTACGCTCATCGTGCGGGTGATCACATTGCGGTAATGGTGCTGCACCACGGTTGCCACAATGCTGGTGCCGAGCATGCCGCCCACCATCCGCGTGGACTGCAGCAGGGCCGTCGTGATGCCGAAGCGTTCGCGTCCGGCAATCTCCTGGCCGAACACATTCAGATTGTTCAGGATGAACCCCAGGCCGATGCCGACGGCCGCCATCGGCAATTCGATCCACAGGTGCGGTGTCTCCGGATTGGCGAACGCCAGGGCGATCGAGGCGAACAACAGCAGCGCGAAACCAATCGAGAGAATCCGCGTGGGCTTCTTCATATGAAGGACGATGCGCGTATTCAGCAGGCTGCCGAGCGCGATGCAGGCGGCAATCGGCGTGGCGAGCAGACCGGCTTGCTGGGGCGACAGTCCGAAGCCGCCTTGCAACAGAAGCGGCGCGAAGAAGATCAGCGAGAACATCACGAAGCCGGACAGGAAGCCGAGAATGAAGAGCGTGACGAGTTGCGTGTCTTTGAACAGGTCGAGCGGAATGATCGGATGCGTGGCGCGTTTCTCGCACACCAGCAACGCGATGGTGCCCACAATCACGAAGGCCGCCAGCGCCAGGTTGCCGGCCGTCAGACCGTTTTTCGGCACGGCTTCGATGAAAGCCTGCAGGCTACCCAGCACGGCTGCAACCAACGCGGCGCCGAGCCAGTCGATCTTGACCTCGCCCTCGTGCGGACGCTGGAAGCTCGGCAGATGCGCCCAGATGAAATAGAGCGCCGCGGCGCCGACCGGCAGGTTGATCAGGAAGGTGGAACGCCAGCCCCAGTGCTCGCTCATCCAGCCACCCAGCGAGGGACCCGCCGCGGTGCCGATCCCGTACGCGGCCGCCATGACCACTTGCCAGCGGACCCGCGCGCGCGGATCGGGAAAGAGGTCGGGTATCGACGCGAATGCCGTGCCCACCATCATCCCGCCGCCGACCCCTTGCAAGCCTCGCGCGATCACGAGGAACAGCATGTCGTTCGCGACGCCGCAAAGCACCGACGCGACCGTGAACGTGATGACCGCGGCGATCACGAAACGCTTGCGGCCGAAATAGTCGCCGAGACGGCCGAACACGGGGACGGTCACGACCGACGCCAGCAAGTACGCGCTGGCAATCCATGCGTAGTACTCGAAGTCATGCAGTTCGGCGACGATCGAAGGCAGCGCGGTGCTGACGACGGTCTGGTCGAGTGCGACCAGCATATTGACGAGGCCGATGCCCAGCATGGCTAGCAAGGCGTTTCGGAAAGGCAGGGCAGTCGCGGTCGGGTTCACGTAAATGGAAGCAAAGGGCTTTTCAGGGTTGGCGCGGCGCGGACGGGCGCGGGCCAGGGTCTTGACGACTATTGTCTTACAGTTGTCTGACCTCTTGCCGCCGATTATACGGGTTTTCCCTTAATAAAAACTATTCGAATCGAGTAGGGACCATACTGCCCGCTTACTGCGTCAGATGCTTTCCTCAGCCAGCGGGTACACGTTTGCGCTGGCGCTCGAGCGTCTCGCGATAGATGCCGGGCACGCAGGCCAACTCCGCCGGCGCGCCGTCCTGAACCACGCGGCCCCGATTGATGACGACGATGCGATCGAAGGTCTGCAGGGTGGAAAGCCGGTGCGCAATCGCGATGACAGTGCGATTTTTCATCAACCGTTCAAGTGCTGACTGGATGGCGAGTTCGGACGCGGTGTCGAGCGCCGAGGTCGCTTCGTCGAGCAACAGGATCGGCGCGTCCCTGAGAATGGCGCGCGCAATGGCGATGCGCTGTCGCTGACCGCCCGAGAGCTTCGTGCCGCGGTCGCCCGCTATCGTCTTGAGGCCGCCCGGCATGGCGGCAAGGAAATCCAGGCAGTTTGCGTCTTCGCACGCGCGGCGCACTTCCTCGTCGGTCGCCGTGGGCTTGCCATAGCGGATGTTGTCCAGCAACGATCGATGAAACAGGGAGACGTCCTGAGGCACGATCGAAATCGCGGCCTGCAGACTTTGCAGCGTGACCTGAGAGATATCCTGGCCGGAAATGCGCACGCAGCCTGACTGCGGTTCGTAGAAGTGCTGGATCAAGGCGAAAATGGTCGATTTGCCGGCACCGGATGGCCCGATCAGGCCGACCCGCTCGCCCGCGCGAATGTGCAGGTTGAATCCGCTAAGGACCGGCCGGCGTCCCGAATAGGCGAAGGTGACGTTATCGAAGTCCACTGTCGCTTCCTGAATCTGCAGCGGCGCTGTGTTGCCGCGCTCGGCCATCTCGTGCGGTATCAGCAGCGTTTGCGTGGCCTCGCCGAGACGGGCGACGTGCTGGGTCAGATCGACCAGCGCCACGGCCAGATCACGGGTGCCATGCAGAATCGCAAAGCCCAGCGAGCCGACCAGCACCACGTCGCCGGTGGTGGCGCGATCCTGAGTCCATAGCCACAGCGTCCAGCCAAGCAGCCCCGCCGAGAGCACTGTCGTGGCGAGCGAGTGCAGCAGCCGCAGTTTTTCGAGGTACAGCAGGCTCCTGGTGCGCGCGCCGCCCTCCGTTTCCAGATGCCCGTCGAGCCGTTGGTGCTCGATGTCCATCGCGGAGAACGTGCGCACCAGGCCCATATTGCCGATGACGTCCACCAGTTCGCCGTCCACCGATGCGGCGCGCGCGGCGAACGCCTGATGCCGCGCCGTTCCCTTGCTCGCAAGCACGAACAGCCCGAAGGCGAGCGCGGCGGAAATTGCCGTGAGCGCGAGACTCATCGGAATGCTGACGATGCCGATCATGACAATCGCGCCAGCTACAGTCAGACAGGGCGGCAGCGCGGTCCACGCGACGGTGTTTTCGATGGTGTACACGGCGTTGGCCATGGCCGACACCCGGCTGGAGAGGACGCCGGGCTGCTTGTCCGCGAAAAACACGGGAGCGTGCGCCGTCAGATAGCCGAACATCTCGTTTCTGACGTCGCCCGTGACCGCGACGAACGCACGCGCGGCGATCCAACCCCCGATTCGCCAGAACAGGTTGTCGGCGAGGATCAATACGACCACGATCGCGAAGGCCCGGATCACCGTGTCCGGATGTGCGCGTCCGGCGGGCAATGCATCGATAAGGTTCTTGATTCCATATTGCGACGCCAGTGCGCAACCGACGGCAATCAGCACACTTGCGAGTACGACGACATGTGCCGTCTTGCGCCGGCCGACATAGCGCCATAGCAGCCGGATCGGCTTGCCGGCATACCGGGAGATCTCGCGTGAGCGCCTGCGCCGCCGCACGCGTCCTGCGCGACTCATGTCGGCATCGTCTGCAAGTTGCATCGCTTCGCGCTCCTGGGCAGTGACGGAAGCGATAACCTGTTTGCGGCATCACCTTCGATCGGCGGGGACAAGCAAGATGTGGGATGGGATTCGCTCCCGATACGCTGCTGCGCAACCGCCGTGCCAACCGGGGTGTCGGGTCCCGAAGACTGTAGATTGACTGGGCCTTCATGCTTAAAAGCCAGTTGAAACGATCGGACGGGTACGCATGCGCTGAATGAAATCCGTGAGCGATTGCGGCACCTCGAGGCCGACTTTTTGCTCGCCCAAAGTAACACGGTGAAGAGGTAGGCATCCGCCACGCTGACTGCTGTGCCGGACAGGGAGTCGCTTTACGTCAGCATCGACCGCAACGGGAAACGCGGGCCGCCGAAGCATGGGGCACCCCCGCGAGTGGCAATTCGCGGACCCGGCGGAAATGATGTAATCAGTTTGCGCGTATTAATGAACTCCGCAAGAATGGCCACGTAAGGTTCTCTTTTTCGTCATTTCCGGGGCAGACATGAGATTGGCTGACTTCATCCTGCATGATATGGAAGCTATTCTGGCGCAATGGGAGGCGTTTGCCGGCACGCTTGTGCCGGCGGCGGCCAACATGAGATCGCTAGCTTTACGCGACCACGCGCAGCAAATTCTTGAGGCCGTGGCAAAAGACCTGTCGACATCCCAGAGCAGGGGCGCCCAGATCGAGAAATCGACGGGGCAGGCGCCGAAACGGCCGGGCGCTTCGGAAACGGCCGCGCAGACCCATGCCCTTCTGCGCGCGCGCGGCGGGTTCGACATCAACCAGCTGACTGCCGAGTATCGCGCCCTGCGGGCCAGCGTACTTCGCCTGTGGATGGACGCATGTCAGCCCGACACGCCGCATCTGGACGACATCATCCGTTTCAATGAGGCGATCGATCAGGCCATCGCCGAATCGGTCGGCTTTTTCAGCGCGCAGGTGGAGCAGGCGCGCAACCTGTTGCTGGGGATGCTGGGCCACGACATGCGCAGTCCGCTCCAGACCATCCAGATGACAGCTTCGTATCTCGCGGCGCTGAACGCCGGCGATAAGGTGTCAGGTGCCGCGTCCCGCTTGATCAGAAGCGGTGCGCGCATGCAGGCGCTGCTCGACGATATGCTTGATTTCAATCGAACCAGGCTGGGCTTGGGCATCAATATCGCACCGGCCGAGATTGACCTGGCAAAACAGCTTGCCGACGAACTGGACCTGGTGCGGGCGGTGCATCCGGACCATCAAGTCGATCTGAACGTGGTCGGCGACTGTGTAGGGGTTTGGGATGGCCGACGTTTGCAGCAGTTGCTCGGCAACCTGGTTCTGAATGCAATCAAATATGGCGCGTCTGACGCGCCAGTGTGTGTGTCCGTGACCGGTGAGGAAGCGGAAGTCCGCCTAGAGGTGAAAAACAGCGGGCCCGCAATCGAGCGCTCAACCCTCGAACGTATCTTTGATCCGCTCCAGCGTGGCCTGAACCATCAGGTCATCAATGCCGACAGCAGTCTGGGGCTTGGCTTGTACATCGCGCGCGAGATTGCCAAGGCCCACGGGGGAGGCATTGAAGCGCACTCTGACGAGACGGAAACGGCGTTCGTGGTGTGCCTGCCTCGTCGGCAGTAGCGAAGCAGTACGCCATCAAGCGGGACTATGCGCAAACGCTGCAGGTAAGCACCACGGTCGCTGGTGACGCTCGCGTCAGTATCCTGGCCAACTGCCGGACGCGGTCACTTCAGGAATGTGGGTATGACCGGGCACTGAGGGGCGCGTCAGTCGTCATTCTATTGTTCACCTGAAGTAAAAAATGAAATGAATCAAGGTGAATGTAAGCGCCCTGTTTCGCGGATAAGCTAGTTTCCATTGCAGCCCGACGCATGCGAACACGTGCCCAAAACTCAGAAGACACCCTCATGAGAATCGTTGAAATCCGCGAAAAGACCGTCCCGATCAGCTCCCCCATCCGGAATGCCTACATTGACTTCAGCAAGATGACGCTGAGTCTCGTCGCCGTGGTGACGGATGTCATCCGGGACGGCAAGCCTGTTGTGGGCTATGGCTTCAATTCCAACGGCCGGTATGGCCAAGGCAAGCTGATGCGCGAGCGCTTCATTCCCCGCATCCTCGAAGCCGATCCCGCCACGCTCGTCAACGATGCCGGTGACAACCTCGATCCGCACAAGATCTGGGCGACCATGTTCACGAACGAAAAACCGGGCGGCCACGGCGAGCGCTCGGTCGCGATCGGCACCATGGACATGGCGATCTGGGATGCGGTTGCGAAAATTGAAGGCAAGCCGCTGTTCCAGTTGCTGGCCGACCGCTACGGTAATGGGCAGCCCGACCGTAAGATTTTCGTCTACGCCGCGGGCGGTTACTACTACCCCGGCCAGGATCACGAGAAGCTGAAAGACGAAATGCGCAGCTACATCGACCGCGGCTATACGGTCGTGAAGAAGAAGATCGGCGGCGCTTCGCTCGACGAAGATCTGCGCCGCATCGACTCGATCCTGAGCGTGCTCGGTGACGGACAAAAACTCGCTGTGGACGCCAATGGCCGCTTCGACCTCGACACGGCGATCCAGTACGCGAAGGCACTCTCGCAATACGACCTGTTCTGGTACGAAGAACCGGGCGACCCGCTCGACTTCGAATTGCAGGCGACGCTGCGCAACTACTACGACAAACCGATGGCCACTGGCGAGGATCTGTTCTCGATGCAGGATGCCCGCAACCTGATTCGTTACGGCGGCATGCGCCCTGATCGCGACTGGTTACAATTCGACTGCGCGCTGAGCTATGGCCTCGTCGAGTATCTGCGCACGCTCGACATGCTGCATCAACACGGCTGGTCACCCAGCCGCTGCATTCCGCACGGCGGGCATCAAATGTCGTTGAACATCGCGGCCGGACTTGGCCTGGGGGGTAACGAATCCTATCCGGATCTGTTCCAGCCGTATGGCGGCTTCCCCGACGGCGTGAAGGTGGAAGACGGCTTCATCACGATGCCCGATCTGCCAGGCATCGGCTTCGAAGGAAAAGCTGATCTCTTCGCCGAGATGCAAAAGCTGTCCGCATAAGGCGTCAATCGGCAATACGCGCCGGCAAACGGAGTCGGCGCAAGGCCGCGTTTGATCGCCATGGTCAGCGGCGAATACGCACCACGAACGTGAAATTGCTTCCCGTTGCGCTGCGTTTCCGCGATCAGGCAGCCGAAAATCCATCCAGCTGGATACGGTAAAGCCATCGGGCCGTCCGCAAGGCCGCGCCCGACCTCGGCGAGCAGGGAGCGAAAAAGGACTGAGACAAAAGTCTCATGCGGATTGATGCTGCACTGCAATGTGCTCTTCCGGAACCCGCGTGCTAAAAGTCATCCTAAGCGCGCCACTGATGCAATGTGCGCCGAGCCGAACGGAGACATTCATGCCCTATGTTCCGCAAGTGAGACACGTCGACCGGATCCGGAGGTTGATTGAGGGCCGAATGCCGGATCGCGGCGGCGACGCGACGCGGCTCGCTTCGTCATATTGGCGCTCGCTCGAGCAATATCATCTCGATCCTGGCCTGACAACAGGGCCACGCGTTTTGACCGCTCCGGAATTGCGCGATGTACAACACCGCGAAGAATCGGTTTTGCGCGCGTCAGGAGAATGTCTTTCGCGTCTGCACGAGACGGTTCGCGAAGCGGACTACTGTGTGATGCTCACCGACGCAGAGGGCGTGACGATCGATTATCGCGTTGACAGGGATCGGCGCCATGACTTCAAACGAGCGGGACTGTATTTGGGCTCGTGTTGGTCCGAGCAGGAAGAGGGCACCTGCGGCGTCGCGACCGTACTGCTCGATTCCCAACCGATCACGGTGCATAAGACCGATCATTTCCGTGCCGCTTTTACCACCTTGACCTGCAGCGCCTCGCCCATCTTCGGGCTGGAAGGCGAACTGATCGGCGTGCTGGATGCATCGGCGATTCACTCGCCTGACGAACGCGAAAGCCAACGTCTGATCAATCACATCGTGCGTCATAGCGCGGTGTTGATCGAGGACAGTTTCTTTCTCAACGCGACCACGCATTGCTGGGTTTTGCTGGCGCACCGGAACCGCCATTACGTGGAAACCCAGCCGGAGATTCTGATCGCCTTCGATGCTCGCGGAAATGCGGTCGCGGCAAATCGCCGGGCAAAGGAGTGCGTGCCGGGCCTTGGTCATTTGCCGCGACCTGTCTCCGAGCTATTCGACGTTCGTGCCGAACGTCTTCTGGATGTCAGGCCCGGTCGCGATATGGTCTCGATGAAATTTGCGGGCGACGGCTCGCCGCTTTACGCGCGCGTTCGTCCGCCCGTCAGTCGCGCGCAACGGCCGGCGCCGCGAAAGCCCCGCGCCCCCGCAGTCGAGGCGCAACCTGCTTTGAACGAGATCGACGCGCTTGAGCGCGATCGCATCCTCGCCGCGCTGACCGATGCGAAATGGCGCGCGGTCGAAACAGCCCGGCGCCTGGGCATCTCGCGCGCAACGCTTTACAGACGGATCGCGAAGTTCGGCATTGTCCCGCCTCACCGGCGCTAGCGGTCCGCGGTTATCCAGCGGGCACAGAACCCGCGCATTACTTCGACGTTTCATCGATCCGTAGTGAATGGAGGAGCAACCATGCCTGAAAATAATGCAACCCAGACCATTAGCCATGTTCTGGAGTCTCTGGAATCAGCGCTTAAACGCCGTGATACAGCCGCGGCTGTCGCGTTGTTTCAACCTGAGTGCTACTGGCGCGATCTTGTCGCTTTCACATGGAATATCAAAACCATGGAAGGTCGGGACCAGATCGGCGCCATGCTCGACGCGCAAGTGGACGCTATCAAGCCCACTGGGCTGAAGATTGCCGAAAATGAAGAGCCGACCGAAGCCGACGGTTTAGCCCAGGCGTGGATTACCTTCGAGACGGAGGTTGCCCGCGGCAGCGGCTTTATCCGCGTGAAGGACGGCCTGATCTGGACCTTGCTGACCACTATGGGTGAGCTGAAAGGCCATGAAGAGCCCAAAGGTCGGCGCCGTCCGATGGGCGCGGAACATGGCGCACGCATGGACCGGACGAGCTGGAAGGAGCGTCGTGAAGCCGAAGCACAAGCGCTGGGCCGCGCGGAGCAGCCGTACTGTCTGATCGTGGGCGGAGGCCAGGGCGGGATTGGACTCGGCGCACGCTTGCGGCAGTTGGGTGTGCCGACGATCATCATCGATAAAAACCCACGTCCCGGCGATGCCTGGCGCAACCGCTACAAGTCGCTGTGCCTGCATGATCCGGTTTGGTACGACCACATGCCTTATTTGCCGTTCCCGGACAACTGGCCGGTTTTTTCACCCAAGGACAAGATCGGCGACTGGCTCGAGATGTACACCAAAGTCATGGAGCTGAACTATTGGGGATCGACTGTTTGCAAGTCCGCGCGCTACGACGAAGCGGCGGCCGAATGGCTGGTCGAGGTCGAGCACGACGGCGAAACGCTGACGCTGCGGCCCAAGCAGCTTGTGCTGGCAACGGGTATGTCGGGTAAGCCGAATATCCCCTCATTCAAAGGCATGGACGTGTTCAAGGGCGAGCAACATCATTCGTCGCAACATCCGGGACCCGACGCGTACAAAGGCAAGAAAGTGGTGGTGATCGGCGCGAACAATTCGGCGCATGATATTTGCGCGGCGTTGTGGGAGGCGGGCGTCGACGTGACGATGGTTCAGCGTTCGTCCACGCATATCGTGAAGTCGGATTCGCTGATGGAGCTTGGACTCGGTGATCTTTATTCCGAGCGTGCGGTGGCGTCCGGCATGACGACGTCGAAAGCCGACCTGACGTTTGCGTCGGTCCCGTACAAGATCCTGCACACATTTCAGAAGCCCGTATACGACGCGATCCGGGAGCGCGACGCGGAGTTCTACGATCGCCTGGAAAAGCGGGGTTTCATGCTCGATTTTGGGGATGACGACTCGGGGCTTTTCATGAAATATCTTCGGCGCGGCTCGGGCTATTACATCGATGTCGGCGCAGCCGATCTTGTAGCGGACGGCAAGATCAAACTGAAGAGCGGCGTGGATGTGGTCGAACTGAAAGAGCACTCTGTGCTGCTAAGCGACGGCACCGAGCTCGCCGCGGATCTCGTGGTTTATGCAACCGGTTACGGATCGATGAACGGCTGGGCCGCCGATCTCATCTCGCGCGAAGTGGCGGATAAAGTGGGCAAGGTGTGGGGTCTGGGTTCGAATACGACGAAAGACCCGGGGCCGTGGGAAGGCGAGCAACGCAATATGTGGAAGCCGACGCAACAGTCTGCTTTGTGGTTCCATGGCGGTAATCTGCATCAGTCGCGCCACTACTCCCAGTATTTGTCTTTGCAACTGAAGGCGCGCATGGAGGGGATTGCGACGCCGGTTTATGGTCTGCAGGAAGTGCATCATCTTTCCTGATGCCGGCCTGCGGTCCATCAGGACGTAGCAATACTGGAGCCGCTTCACATTAGAATGTGAAGCGGCCCACGCATCAGAGTCATAGTAAGCTTGCCTTGCGGCGATGCCCTTTCTGGCAACGCCATCTTCCAGAAAACCTATGGACGACCCCATCTTTGCGGCATCGCCCCGTTGGGCCTTGAATCATCGTCACTCAAGCGCAAGCCGGTGAGGCGCGGTGCCTGGTGGGTTCAGCGTGTGGCGATGTGCGCGAGCATCGGTGGCGCCGGATTGCTTGCGTGCATGCGCGTCGCCGCTGCGGAGGGGGAAGGTGCCGTCACGTTGTATGGCGTATTGGACACCAGCATCGAGATAACCAATCCCGGCTCCGGGTGGACCCCGCGCCTTGACTCCGGCGCCTATCGCGGCTCGCGATTCGGACTTCGCGGCAGTGAGCCGATCGGTGCCGATACCGCAGTGGTGTTCGTGCTGGAAAACGGCTTTGGCAGCAACGACGGTTCGTTCCAGACTCCCGGAGTCCTGTTCAATCGTCAGGCATGGATCGGAACGCGTAGCACGTGGGGAGAGATAAGAGTGGGCCGGCAATACTCGCCGATCTACATACCTTTCAAAGGCAGTCTCGACGCGTTTGGCGCCGGCACGATTGCGTCGGGACTCAACAACCTGTCGAAGATCACGCCATACTCGAATAACGCGATCACGTATCTGTCGCCGGTTATCGCCGGGTTCGACACCACGGTCATGTTCGCCACGCGCGATCAGTCGGAAAACGACGGCAACGGTATCGACGGATACTACGTCACCGCCGAATATCAGATCGGCATGCTGAAGCTGCTCTATGCACGTCAGCAGACCCATGGTGACGGCGCGCTGCGTGCGAATCTCGGCGGGGTAACGGTCGGGACTGAGAAAATCCGTGTATGGCTGGACTTCTTCAACGGCGATGGCGGTACGCCGCTCTATCACGGCGCGGGCGGTTCCCTTTCGGCTCAATACAGCTTTTCGCCCCATACGCGGGCGTCGGCCGGCTATGCACACGTGCGCGATTTTACGGGGGCTGGGGCGAGCGCCGACCAGTTCAGTGCGGCCTTCGAATATGATTTTTCGCGCACGCTGCTCTTCTATTTCAGCGCGGCCTATCTGGCGAATCACGAAGATGCGCGCTTTACCCTGCGCGGTGTCAACGTGACCGGGCTGCCGGTCGCTT
Source organism: Paraburkholderia sp. RL17-337-BIB-A (assembly GCF_046025895.1). Classification (NCBI taxonomy): domain Bacteria; kingdom Pseudomonadati; phylum Pseudomonadota; class Betaproteobacteria; order Burkholderiales; family Burkholderiaceae; genus Paraburkholderia; species Paraburkholderia sp. RL17-337-BIB-A. The sequence continues at coordinate 735,986 of NZ_JARESY010000002.1, forward strand.
ATCCCGGGGCGCCGGTCAAAGGCGTGCAGCTGGGATTGATCGAGCGATTCTGATCGCCGGGGCGGCCCGGTGTTTCAGCGAATGCCACGCGCCGTCAGATCGTACGAGATGCCGCTCGCTTGCCTTGTCCTATCTGAGCGCCACCGTACAGACTCGCTGCATCAGCCGTACGATTCTGGGGTCTCAACGATCTGCTGCCGATTGTCGTCGAGCTTGTTACGCAATCCAGCAGAACGATCGCGATACCACGATGAAACTGTCCGTTCTCCGCATGCTGACTGTCATTGCGTCACTGGGCGTGGGATTCTCTCCAGCCATGTGCAATGCCTACGCGCTCGATTCACAACTGGCTTGCCAATCGAGTCCGCATGACTTCATTGCCGCACTTCTGGACGAGCAGTCGATCGATCCAAAGCCAATGCGCATCGAAGCGAACTCAGTCAACGCATTTCGACCCTCGCACGGCAGCAACCTGACGGCATTCGGCTTTCATGTCTATGCCGTCTTCGGGTATGAGCAAAACGATCCCATCTTCAAACAAGGCAGCGGCCAGCCGGTCAAGCGCTCAACCTATGGCGTGGTGGTGACCGGCTCCGCCGCGTCGGTCGAGGCGAGCGCACGCCAGGCAGGCAGCGATGCTGTCGTTCACGAAGTGATTCCGCTTGTTCTCGCAGCCGTTTACTGCAACGGGGATTGATGTCTGTATCTCGTCGGATCGAGTCGTGGCAAGCAATCGAATTCAGGCTGGATGGTTTAACGATAAGCACCCGGACGCGCGTGCGGCGCACGTTGCGTGTGCGCGAGGAGACAATCATGCATATGCTCACCAGTGCTGGTCCGCTGGCTTCATTGATCGCCGGCATCCTGATTCTTGTCGTGCCGCGTCTGTTGAACTACATCGTGGCGATCTACCTGATCGTGATTGGACTGCTGGGCCTTTTTGGAGGCCACCTCCGTTGAACGCACGTCTTGTCAGTGGGAAGACGATGTGATTCCCGTCGATCAGGACGCCCACTGCGCAGCCATGGCAATCGCAAAGTCCCGATAGGATCCTGGCTGCCGCCCGAGCAGCACAGCCAGGCGATCCACCTCCGCTTTCGAAGCGACCGCGCCGTCCTGTTGATACCGGCGCATCATCAGGCGCATGTCGTAGGCAAGCCAACCCGGTGCAACCGCCTTGAGACGCTGTTCGAGCGTGTCGAGATCGTCGCCGCCATAGCGGACAGGACGTCCCAGCGCCTCGGTCCAGATCGCCGTGATGGTGTCCGAAGTCAGCGCATCCGGACCGACGAGTTCGTAGGTTTCACGCGGCAACGGTTAGTCCGTCGCGTCAGATCAAGCCGACCTGCACAACGGTCTTTGCCAGGCGCATCGTGGCCTTCCGCGATAGGTACGTTTGCTGCTATGCAATCGTTTCGACACGCAGTGGCCATAACCTGAGCGATACTCGCGAACTTGCGACTAGCCGGCAAAGATATGCCTGCTGCATTTTCCACAGTTCACCCCATGAATTACGGTGATTTATGTTAACGAGGAACAACTGTCAGGAGAGCATCACTCATGGTCAAGAAACGAATTCGTGCTGCGCTGTTGGGCGTGGTGATCGCGGTTGCTGCGTCGGCGTGTCAGGCGCAATACACCACCGACTGGCTCGCGAACACGTTCGGCACGCTTGCCGCACACGTGGGCAACACGGCCCGCTCGATGTGGGTCGCACCCGAAGGCGTGATCTACACGGCTTCCCTATGGGACGAAAACGAGGGTGGCGTCGCGATATACCAGAACGGCAAGAGCATCGGTTCCATCGGAATTAACAGCGAATTTCAAGGAGGGGCCATCACGGGGAATGCCACTTCGATTTTCGCTGCGTTACAGTTCAACAAGACGTATGGAAGCGGCGTGGTAGGACGGTATAACCGCGCGACTCACACACGCGATCTTCTCATCCACGTGAGCACGTGGAACGCCATTCAGCGCGCCGATGTGATCACCGGACTGGCAACGGCCGGATCACTCCTTTATGCGAGCGATTTTTTTGGCAATCGCGTGCGGGTCTACACTACCGACGGTGTGTGGCAGCAGGATATCAACGTATCGAGTCCCGGTGCACTCGCTTTGGATGGCGCCGGTAATCTCTGGGTCGCGCAGCAAAGCGCGTCCGCCATCGTCGAATTCAGCCCGGCTGGCGCGACGTTGAACACCATCCGGATGCCTGCGGCCTCGCGCCCGTCCGCGCTGTATTTCGATGCATCGTCAGGACAGCTCATGGTCGGCGACCAGGGGCCCGACATGAACATCAAGCTCTACAAGGTAGCGGGTACCCCGACGCTGGTCGGCACGTTCGGCATTCAAGGCGGTTATCTCGACACTACCGCTGGGATTAAAGGCCAGGTGGGCGACAAGCGTTTCACGCGTGTTGTCGGCATCGGCAAAGATGCTGGCGGTAACCTGTATGTGCTCAATAACCCGTGGGGCGGAGGGTGGGACCTTGGCCGCAATGGCGGCACCGACCTTCACGCGTACAACAGTGCCGGCAACCTGCAATGGAAACTTCAGTCCCTCAACTTCGAGGCAGTTGCAGCGCCGGACCCGGCGACGGATGGCGCTTATTTCTACAGCGGCACCAACATTTACACTGGCACCGCGGGTGGCACCTTTGTGGCGAACACCGTCGACCCGTTTAGTTACCCGTCCGATCCTCGCCTCAATATGAACGATACGCAGCGCGACGAGCACTTCGGTCAGCTCGTCAGCGTGGGGGGAAACCGGATCCTCGTCGCGTCCGGCCAGAACCCTGGCATCTTCTATTTTTTCCATTTCAACCCGGCGAGCGGTTACATCGCCATTCCCGATGCATCGATTCCAGGTCCCGCGTTCAATACGACGCGCTCGGTCACGGGCGGATTTTGCATCGATAGCAGAGGCGATGTGTGGGCCGGTCTGGACCGCACGAATCACATCTATCACTACCCGCTGTCCGGGTTCGACGGCAACGGCAAACCGACATGGGGACCGGGAATCACCATTTCCATTCCGGAGAGCATCCGGCCATTGACGCGCATCATCTACCTGCCGGAGAGCGATACCATGATTCTCGCGCAAGGCATTGCCGGGAGTTGGGACTGGACGGCGATGCAATCACGAATCGAGGTGTATCACGGCTGGAGCGCAGGCAACACCACGAGGCCCGATCCGGTGATCAACCTCACCAGTGCGAATCCCAAGTCGATCACCGCCGCCGGCAATTATCTCTTTGTCGGCTACGTGCATACTGTACCCAACATCGACGCCTTCAATCTCACTACCGGTCACCTCGATACGACACTGGTCAACTCGAGCGCGGGTGCGGTTGATGTGGGTAACGACGTAGATTCCATGTACGGTCTGAGGGCGTATCTGAGAGCGGCGGGTGAGTATGTGATCACGAAAGACAACTACAACGGTTCCAGTATTGTTGTTTATCGCTGGACACCTTGAGCGGTTCATTTCAGGTCAACCGTCAGACGAAAATCACTGCGATGCGGATTCCTCATTTCGTCGAATTCGCATCGTTGACTTCTCCCATGAAAGAGGTCGTAAAACTCGCCGCTATTGATATTAATAATATAAAAACCGCGCAAGACATGTGCTTAAATTGCGATCAATCGTTCGATCGGAGTCAAAGATTTGCGTTTTCAGCGCGTCACTGAGGCAGAGATTTTCAATTTCACCTTATTTGGAAAAACATCGGACGTGTTTCATGGAAGTTCATTGGAACTACTACTTATCACCCCTCACTGTGGCAACGTTACACGGATGAAACGTTTATAATTCGTCTGCCGAACGTTGATGTAAGTAATACCGGGCACGCGCCATAACTCTTTCAATTCAGTAAAGATTGCGTGGGCGAGTTGTGCGCGGCGCTGACGGTCAGCGTCCTCTGATTGCGACTGAGTCGATCGACTTGAGCGTGACTTGTCATCGTTATTCACGCGTGCTGTCTCGTCCGAATTAGGCTCGAAACCCAATTTTGTGTTCCGCACGAGGCTTCGCCTCGCGGATTTGATTTGGCTAATGTGTGTCCGCCGCTCATACCGGGATGCATTGCCAAGAGTGAAAGGATTTGTTCGAGCTTTAAGGCATCCTAAATTTAGAGATTTCATACGACGGCGGAAATTCGTCTGTCACTTCGACGCTGTGCTGGACTGCCAACGCGAAACCGTTCAGTTTTTATTGGCCAAATCGTCGGCGCCGTCGTTCACTCGTGCAAGTTTTTCGTCCGTTGCGCCGAGCGGGTGGATGGCAACCCCAGCTAAGCGGAACGTTGACAGAATTCGTCACGCAATGGGTGTATAGAGCTCGGGTCGCAGCTATGTGCCGATCTGGATGCTCGGCGCGGCAGATCAAAAAGTGTCATCACGGACAGTACATCGTCGAGTGAGTTTTTTGTTGATAGTAAGCATTACGTAATAAATATCCGTTGTCTGGAGACAGATCGAAATGTCCAGCGCTGTCGTAGCAATCAGCGCGTGTTCGAACGCCTGACGGCATCTGCTAACGGATAACGGCACATCGGAAGCGTCAGCTTCATCAGCAATGAACGCAATCATCGCGTTCGCCGCTTCACCTCTCTCTGTACTCAAAAAAATGCCACGGCGGGACGACTTGGTTCGATCTTGCTCATCCTCGGGGATAACCTGCTTTTCACCGATACATACGGACAATGACGAGAAATTTCAAACTTCTAGGGATTGCGACAGCAACCGTGTTGGCATGGTTTGGTGCAGAAAACGCGCAGGCTCAGGCAAGCACCATCACCGTCTCAGGACAGCAATACAAGTTGTGCGCACAAGAGAACGGTAGCTGCCAATTCCTCGGAACAGGCTCGGTGGTGTTCGGCGCAGTGCCGCCGAACGCGCCGTCGGTCATGTTGACGGCCCCGCGTACCATTAGCAATGGCGTCGGATGTTATGTCGGCGCAGTTTCGCAGACAGATCCCGCATTCGGTTACGACAAATCATGCTGGGTGAGGGCGGTTGCCGCCAGCCCGACACCGACACCGACGCCGACGCCGACGCCGACGCCGACGCCAACGCCAACGCCAACACCAACGCCAACGCCAGCACCAGCACCAGCACCAGCACCAGCACCAGCACCAGCACCAGCACCAACGCCAGCACCAGCACCAACGCCAACGCCAACGCCAACGCCAACGCCAACGCCAACGCCAACGCCGGGCAGCTCGACCCTCTCGTGCGGCACGCCCACTCACACGGCTGGCGGGACCGCGAAAGGCGTGATCAGCGCCGACACCCCCACCACCGACGGTATGCGCATATTCCAGAACAACGCACCGTTCAAGCTCGCGATTACAACGAACGCACCGGGCGCGGATACGGTGGTCTGGTCCGTAGCGGATTCGAATGGCGCGATCAAGACGCAGGGGAGTTTCGCGGTGAGTGCCGGCGTGCAAACCAACTCGATTCCGTGCACGTCGACGTGGTCGGGCTATGGCGCGCTGACCGCGACGCTGCGCTCGAACGGCGGCACGTTGCCGAACTCCGGAACGCGTCCGGTGGGGATTGCTACGTTCGGCGTGCTGCCGAACCTGACGCCGGTGCTCGGCACCGTAACGTACGCTCATCAGGATCAGCACCGCTTCGGTATGCAGGGCTTCAACGGCAACATCGCCGCGCTGCACGATCTGGGGATCTCATGGACCATCGACGACCGTCAGGTATCGGCCATGGAACCCAATGGCCCCAACACGTACACGCCGAGCGTGAACGACCTCGATCCGTTCTATAAAGCGAACCCCGATCAGATGCGCATCGTGCGTCTCGATGGGCTGCCTGCATGGGATTCGAAGACTGGCCAGTTCAATGACAGCTATTACGCGCCGTCGAACATGCCGGAGTTCCAGAGCTTCATGGCCAAGGTCGGTACCGATACGAGTCTGATCCGCGCTGCAAACTACCCGAACCAGCAAAAGAACTACTATCAGGTGACCTGGGAGCCGAGCCTCGGCTGGGCGGATAGCGACGCGAACTTCGTTGCCATGTACAAGGCGGCCTATCAGGGCCTCCACTCAACCGATCCGAATGCCGTCGTGATGGGTACCGGCAACCCGTTCCCCGCGAATTGCGACACCTGCACAACTGGCTATCTGCAGAAGTTCGGTGCGCTGGGCCTGTGGAATTACATCGATGCAGTCTCGACACATGGCTACTGGAATGCGGGCACGTATCCGGCTCATCCGCCTGAATTGCAGGACTCGGATCCGAATCCGGCGAACCAGGCGAACGCGCTCGACAACCAGATGACGCAGTTGCGATCGGTCATGCAAGCAGGCAAGCCGAACATGAAGCTCTTCTTCACCGAAGCGGGCACGAGCTACGATCCGGGTCTCAACTACGGCCCCACGGTGCCGTCGCAGAACCAGCTGTTTGCGCATGCGGCGGTTGGCGTGCGCTCGCACATCATTGTGCTCGGCGGTGGCGCGCAGTTGACGACGCTTTTCTACGGTCCTGACTATCCGGGCGAAGTGGGATACGGCTCGTTCTTCGATCTGAATGACGCACAAGGCGCGTACGGCGCAACGAACCTCTCGCCGAAGCCCGAGGCAATGGCATTCGCCACGATGACTCGTGTGTTGGATGGCACGAACACATTGGGCCGGGTCACGGGTGCGCCGTCCGGAACCTTTGCGTACGCGTTCCAGCAACTCGGCAACGGCAAGGTGGTGACTGCTGCGTGGGCGCACAGCAATGCGCAATGGCCTGCAAGCAATGGCGTCTATAGCCAGACATACTCGACGAGCTATTCGCTTCAGGTCGACAGCGCCGGAACGTCTGGCAATGTGACGAAGATCGATGGTTACGGCAATACCAGCACGCTTGCCTATACCAACGGTAAAGTCACGTTGACCCTCACGGAGGTGCCGCAGTACATCGTGTCGAACAACGCGACGGTGGCCAAGGCCAATGCGACTGTGCCGGTCGGGTACACGGGCCAATAATACGGTCCAATAAGGCTGAGTAGTATCGACGCGCCGCTGGTGAAAGCAGCGGCGCGTCGATCAAACCGTCTCGACCGGGAGTCGATCGCGAGGCCTGTTGCTAGCGCAACGATCAGGCAGCGCAGCGTGTCGTCACCCCAATCGAAAGCTGGCAACCCCTATCCACGTCTTTTCAGGCTGCCACGTCTCGCAGATCTCTTATGTGCTGATACACGGTGGCGCGCCCATCACTAGCACGTTTGCCACATAGTTTGCGGCACTTTTCCCCTTGAATGCACCCTCGGCCAAAAGGGCCTCGACTAATTCGCGACGGTGGTCGCGGGTCAGCGAGTTCAACGCCAACTGGCGCTCCTGAAGCCAGGCGTGAAGAAAAGTGTTGATGCGTTCTTGCCAGTCGTCCTTGAACAATTCCTCGGGTTGCTTGATCACGCCAGCGCCGGAAATGACGCGGTCGATGACATGTTTCATGTCCTCGAAGACCGCAATGTTGTAGTTCACGCACATCACACCGACGGCAACGCCGGCGTCGTCAAAGAGTACGGTGCTGACACAGCGCATCCGCCGGCCGTCCCAATTGATTTTTTCGTATGGACCGATCGTGCCTGACTCTGCCGAATGGTCGATTTCTTCCAGTGCGGATTCGTCACCCAGTTCACGCTTGGACAGGTTATTTGCTATGTAAGCAACGGTCTGGCTTTGCAAGTCGTGAAGGACGATCTCAACGTAGGGAAAAAAGAGCAGCGGGCATACGGGATCCCGGCTGGTTTGCGGCTAAAGTCGAGTCCAGCGAATCCGCCACACTGGCGCTATGCTAGCGACTTCGCCTACCTCGAGGAGTAACTGATGAAACCGACTACAGGATCGATGATCACGTTTAGCCGCCCTGACGGCAAAGATGTTCAGGGTTATCTGGCCAGGCCGCAAAAACCGGAGGGTGCGCCTGCCATCGTAGTGATTCAGGAGTGGTGGGGTTTGAACGACCAGATCCGCGGCGTGGCCGACCGGCTGGCGCAGGCCGGCTATCTGGCGCTGGTGCCCGATCTCTACCGCGGCAAATCGACGGTGGAAGAGGAAGAGGCGCACCATCTGATGAGCGAGCTCAACTTCGGCGACGCCGCTACTCAGGATGTGCGGGGCGCGGTCCAGTATCTGAAGCAGCATTCGACGAATGTCGGCGTGACTGGCTATTGCATGGGTGGCGCGCTCACCTTGCTCGCGCTATGCAATATCCCTGAAGTGTCGGCCGGTGTGGTCTGGTACGGCTTCCCGCCGCTCGAATACATCGACGCCTCGAAAATAAAAGTACCGGTTCTCGGCCACTGGGCGACGCAAGACCAATTCTTTGCGGCTGAAACGGTCGACGCCCTGGAGGCCAAGCTCACCGCGGCCAATGTCGACATCGAGTTTCATCGCTATCTCGCGCACCATGCGTTCGCGAACGAAACGGCAGTCGGGCCGGGCCGTATCGCCGGGACCCAGTTCGATTCGGTCTGGTCGCAGCGGGCCTGGGACCGCACGCTGACTTTCTTCGGCCGCACGCTTTGGAAGTAGCAGGAAAGCGCGAAGCTGCGTCGTGAGGTGAACACCGGCGGCGAGCGTGCGCGCCGCTGGCTGAATGCCCACGAACTGCCGAACATCGACGTGACGGTGTCGAGCGGCTATTCACCGGACCTCGCGGATGCACTCGCCCGCGGCAAGCTCTACCTTGCGTTTCTGCACGGAGCCTCACATGCCTCTAGCGATGCGAAATGCGGCCCTCATGCTGCTGACATGTTTGGCGTTGGGCGCCAGCGCTTATGTGCAAGCCGGCTCCGGCTCCGGCTCCGGTTGCGATGCGGAATGTAACTCTCGCGGCCAGCTCCTCGATCATCGCGTCACGCTGCGGCTTAGTGCCGCGGCATTTTCGACATTGCTTGCAGCGAACGCATCCGGCCGGCAACTCGAGCAGATTGCCGGGGCGCCCGCGTGCAGTGTGGAGATCGTGACCTTCCGCTACCGGACCATCGGCGGCGCAGGCGAGCCCACCACCGCGAGCGGCGCATTGATGATTCCGGGCGGACGGTCGGCTGCGTGTAGCGGGCCGCGTCCGCTGATGCTCTACGCGCACGGTACGAGTGCATACCGCAACTACAACATCGCCGATATCACACGAACGGATCCGGGCAACGGCGCCGGCGCAGGGGAGGGCATGGGCGTTGCCGCCATGTACGCGGCCCACGGTTATATCGTGGTGGCGACCAACTACGCCGGCTACGCCGGCTCCGATCTCGCGTACCACCCCTACCTGAATGCCGGCCAGCAATCCGCCGATGTGATCGACTCGCTGCGGGCGGCGCGCGCCGTCCTGAATGAAACGAAGCCGCGAAGCAGGACGCGCGAGGACGGCAAGCTCTTCGTCACCGGCTATTCGCAAGGCGGCTTCGTGGCATTGGCGACGCATCGTGCTTTGCAAGCGGCCGGCATCAAGGTCACCGCATCCGCGCCGGGATCGGGTCCCTATGCGCTCGCCGCCACCGCGGATGCGCTGATCGAAGGCGAAGTGAATCTGGGTTCGACGCTGTTCACCACCTTGATCGTGACGGGCTACCAGCATGCCTATCAGACCATCTATCGCACGCCGGACGACTTTTATGAAGCGGCCTATGCCCCTGACATCGAGAATCTTCTGCCCAGCCTGCAGCCCCTCGATACTCTGATCGCGCAGGGGAAATTGCCCTCGACGCATCTCTTCGACAGCGTTCCTCCCGCACCGCGATTCGCGTCGTTGACGCTGCCGGCATCGCCACCTCTCGCACCGCCCGCGCTGACACCTTTGTTTGCTGCGGGATTCGGCAACGCTAATCTCGTGCGCAACGCCTATCGCCTGGGTCTTCTGGAAGACGCCGCGGCCCATCCCGACGGCGCGTTTCCCAACAGCACGGTTGCCATGACGCCGGCGAAAAATCCCATGCATCCGCTGCGTCAGGCGTTCAAGCGCAATGACTTACGCAACTGGTTGCCGCGTGCGCCGGTTCTGTTGTGCGGCGGCGGCTCGGATCCCACCGTGTTTTTCTTCAATGCACGTATCGAGCAGGCCTACTGGCAGAACGCCAAAGTGCCGGCAGGGCTTACATCCGTGCTGGATGTGGACTCGCCAGCGAGCGGACCTGATGACCCGTACGCGCCCATCAAGCAGGGCTTCGCAAGTGCGAAGGCGACGCTCGCGAATCGGGCCGTGGCAGGCGGAGCAACCGACGGCGGCGCTTCAGCCGTGCTTCGGGCCTATCACGGCGAACTGGTCGCGTCGTTCTGCATGCTCGCCGCGCGGGCGTTCTTCGCTAATTTCTGAGCGTCACAGGCGGGCTAGCTGCACGCGCGAGCGATCGATAGAATCGCCCGGCGTCAAGCCGTGTAATCTTCTCTATGCATGTCGGTAAACCCCTTGGCGGCATAGGCCAACATCAAAGGAAATCTGAACGTGGTGAAGATCGATCCGGACCGGTTGCTGACCGATCTCAAACAGCTGCGCAGCTTTGGCGCCACCGGCCCTGGCGTCGTGCGCCTCGCGCTCTCGCCGGTGGACCTGGCGTCGCGTCGGTGGCTGGCCGGGCGCATGGCGCAGGCGGGACTCGATGCCGTTATCGACGGCGTGGGGACGGTGTTCGGCCGCTCGCGCAAAAGCGGTCCCGCGCTAGTCGTCGGCTCTCATACCGATACGCAGCCCACGGGCGGTTGGCTCGACGGTGCGATGGGCGTCATCTACGGGTTGGAGATCGCCCGCGCGCTGGGCGAGAACGAAGCGACGCGCCACCTTGCCGTGGATGTGGCGTCCTGGATCGATGAAGAAGGCACCTTTTCCGGTTTGCTTGGCAGCCGCAGCTTTGTGGGCGATCCCGTCGAGGAGTCGATCCGAAGCGCCACGAACCGGGAAGGGCAGCGCCTTCACGACGTGCTCGAAGCCGCCGGCCTTGCCGGCTTGCCGCGTGCCCGCTTCGAACACGGCCGGCATGTCGCGTATCTCGAGCCGCATATCGAACAGGGCGGCCGCCTGGAAGCCATCGGCAAGTCCATTGGTGTCGTCACCACGATCGTCGGGCTGCGCGAGTTGCGCTTACGTTTCACGGGGCAGCGCAATCATGCCGGCACCACGCCCATGTCGATCCGGCGTGACGCCGGCGCGGCGCTGGTGGCATTTATCGCGCGGATGAACGACGCGTTCGCGCAACTCGCGGATGCCGACACCGTGTGGACGGTGGGGCGCATCGATCTCGATCCCGGCTCGCTCAGCGTCGTGCCGGGGCGAGCCGATATGTATCTGCAATTCCGCGATGCGAACGCCGCGCGCCTGCGGGCGATGGAGGAGAGACTCGCGGAACTCGTGCGAGACTTCGACGCGCAAGGTCCTGTGGGCGTGGAGCTGACAAGCGCCGACGAAGCCATGGAGCCGGTGACCATGAATCCGGCGCTCGCGGAGCATCTCGCCCGCGCGGCCGAGGCCGTGGCGCCGGGCCAATGGCTGCGCATGCCGAGCGGGGCCGCGCACGACGCCCAGGTCATCGCCCGTTGCATGCCGGCTTGCATGATGTTCGTGCCGAGCATTGGCGGCGTGAGCCACGACTTCATCGAAGATACGGCCGAGGAGCATATCGTCCTCGGTTGCCAGGTCGCGGCCACGGCGGCGGCCGCGATTCTTCAGGAGCAGTGGGCGAGGCGATCGTGACGAAGCCGGGCGGAGCTGTTTAGCGGCGCCGTATGAGGCCACCGCTGCGCCTCGATCTGGCTCAGTTGCCGAACAACGAGGCCTGCGTCCCGCGAGCTGGCGTCGGGCGTGCCGGTTTCGCCGGCGTTTCCCGTTGGAGCTTTTCCGGTGCGGCGGCCGCAGCTACAGCTACAGCCGAAGCCGAATCCGAAGCCGCTTCCAGAGAGGTCTGCCCGGCTTCGAGTGAAAGAAGAAACATCTTGTTCGCCAATCCGCCTGCAAAGCCGGTCAGATCGCCGGACGCGCCGATCACGCGGTGACACGGCGCCACGATCGAGATCGGATTTCTGCCGTTCGCCGCGCCCACGGCCCGCACCGCGTTGAGGTTGCCGATTTGCGTGGCGATGTCCGAGTAGCTGCGCGTCTCGCCGAACGGGATCGTCAGGAGCGCCGCCCAAACCTTCTTCTGAAAATCCGTTCCCTGAAAGTCGAGTTCAAGATCGAACCGGTCTCTCTTCCCCGCGAAATATTCGTTCAACTGCCGCTCGGTTTCGATCAGGATCGGGCGATCGTCCGCCTCGACTGTCTCCGGCAGACGCACCCGGTTCGGCTTGTCGTTCTCCCACAGAATGGCGGCAAGCCGGTTACCGTTTGCAACGAGCTTTAGCTCGCCCACGGGCGAATTCATTAACTTGTAGGCGTAGGTCATTTTGCAGAATCCCTGGCTGGCTGGAGGCTGACATCGCTCGATGCGAGCCTGCGAACTCGCTCTTCAATGGCTCCGATACCTGACAGCTTAAACCGCGTCCTCGCCGAGGTCACGCCGGATCTTGCTATCCAATTCCGCGCGTAGCCCGCGACTCAGTAGAATTGATATCTTGGCATATCGCTCACCGGCAACCGGATATCTTCTCTACGATCGTGGCAACCACTCTCGAACAACTGCGGGCCGGACAACTGGCGGGTACTCGCCGGCTCAAACTGGCGTGCGGGCTGAGCGAATTTCCCCGCGAGATTTTCGATCTGGCCGACACGCTGGAAATTCTCGATTTGTCGGGCAATGCCCTCACGTCGCTGCCCGACGATTTGCCGCGGCTCGGCAAGTTGCGCATCCTCTTTGCTTCTGACAACCCGTTCACGGAATTGCCGGAAGTCCTCGGGCAGTGCCCGCAGCTGAGCATGGTCGGTTTCAAGGCGAACCGCATCCGCAAGGTGTCGGGGACATCGCTGCCGCCGCTGCTGCGTTGGCTGATCCTCACCGACAACGAGATCGAATCACTGCCGCCGGAAATCGGCGCCTGCGCACAGCTGCAGAAGTTGATGCTCGCCGGTAACCGGTTGCGGACGCTGCCTGAGGAATTGGCCGCCTGCTCGCGGCTCGAACTGGTGCGTCTCGCGGCCAATCAACTCGGCGAACTGCCCGTATGGCTGTTGCGTCTGCCGCGGCTTTCCTGGCTGGCATTCGCCGGCAATCCGTTCAGCGAGGCACTGGAAACGGCGGCCTTGATCGATACGCCGATCGCCCACATTGGATGGGACGACTTGAAACTCGAACAGCAGCTAGGCGAGGGTGCGTCCGGTGTGATTTATCGTGCGGCGCTTCTGGCGCGTCATGACAAGGCGAAGCGACCCGTGGCCGTCAAGCTGTTCAAGGGCGCCGTCACCAGCGACGGATTGCCGGACTGCGAGATGGCGGCCTGCATTCGCGCCGGCGATCATCCGAACCTGATTCCGGTGGTGGGTAAAGTGAAGGACCATCCGGCAAGCGCACATGGTCTGGTGATGGAGCTGATCGATCCGCAATTCACAAACCTTGCTGGACCACCGAGCCTCGAGTCATGCACGCGCGACATTTATAGCGCTGGCACGCGCTTCGAGTTGGCTTCGGCGTTACGCATTGCATACGGCATCGCATCGGCAGCATGTCATCTGCATCGGCAAGGCGTGATGCATGGCGATCTGTACGCACACAATATTCTGCACGGCGGCAAGGGTCGCGCGCTGCTGGGCGATTTTGGCGCGGCGTCTTTCTATGCCACTGATCATCGCGATCTCAACCCCGCGTTGCAGCGCGTGGAAGTCAGGGCGTATGGTTGCCTGCTGGAGGAGTTGATCGACCGATGCGACTGGCTGGATGCAGACGCGCCCACTGCGGCGAAGCTGGTGGCGTTGAAAGAGGCCTGCTTGAGCGACGATGTCGGCAGCCGGCCGCTATTCGAGGATATCGTTGCCGTGTTGCGGCGGCTAGCGGGCGCCGGGGATCGGGACGCGGCAGCGTTGGCAGCCATTTGATCCGATGTTTGTGTGAACACAATGCAACCCTTCGTCCGCCACGCCTAAGGAGACAGAATCAATGACGCAGAAGATGCGCCGCCGCGTGCTGGTTGCCGGCACGCTTGCTGCGGCAGGCCTGACCGGTGCGGCCGGTGTCGATGCCATGCAGAGCGGCAAGCTGAAGATCGCCCTCGTGTTGAAGTCGATGAATGATCCGTTCACGGTAGCAATGGCGAACGCCGCGCAGAATTATCAGAAGCATTTTGCGTCGCAGTTCGGCTTGACCATGCGCGGAACGGCAACGGAGAACGACACGGCCGCGCAGATCCGCATGGTGGACGAGTTGATCAAGGCCCGGATGAACGCGATCGTCATCGCGCCGACTGACTCGAAGGCGCTGACCGCGATCGTGGCGCGAGGGATCAAGGCCGGCATCATCATGGTCACCATCGATAACCCGCTTGATGACGCGTCGCAGGATGCCGCCCACATTTCCGTGCCCTTCGTCGGCCCGAATAATCGCAAGGGCGCGAAGCAGGTGGGCGATTATCTGGCGCGACGGCTCAAGCCAGGCGATCAGGTCGGCATTATCGAAGGGAGTTCCGCCGACCGCAATGCGCAGCAACGCACGGCCGGCGCCCAGGACGCAATGAGCGCGGCCGGCATGAAGCTCGTCGGCATACAAGCCGGCGACTGGGACTACGGGAAAGGACGGGACGTTGCGTCGAGGATGCTCGGGGGCTATCCGCAGATTCGTGCGTTGATATGCGGTAACGACAATATGGCAATGGGCGCGGTGGATGCCGTTCGCGATGCGGGCAGAACCGGCGGTGTGTATGTCACCGGCTATAACGACAACGACGCGATCAGGCCGCTGCTCGCGGACGGCCGCGTGCTCGCGACGATGAACCAGTTTGCCGAACGGCAAGCTGTGTTCGGTGTTGATGTAGCGTTGAAGGCCGTGACTGAACAGAGAAAGCAGAGTGAATTGTCGCGGGTCATTGAAACACCACTGCAACTGGTGACTGGCGCGAGTGACTGAGGTTAAGAATCCCGAATCCCTCTTCTCAAGCGACCAGATCCCCCAGCGCCTTGCGCGCACGCACAACAAACGTGGAAGCGACCGCTGAGAGCGATTGCGCCGCCGCGCTCGCGAGATAGACCGGATCGGGCAATTGCGGCTCGAACGGCCGCACGGCCACATCTTTCCCCGCGTAGGCCGCGGTCACCGCATCGAGCAGCGCGACGCCCGCGCCATTCGCGAACAGCGACACGATCGTGCGCGACAGTTGCGGCTCGACGGTCAATTGCCGCGGCACCTCATGCTCGACGAATCGATATGTATGGGAAATGAGGTATGGGAAATGAGCGCTTGAACGGACGAGGCCCGCGCCATCACGCGCGAGCCATCGACCGGGACGACGGCGATAACGCCACTAACGCCACTACTCAGTCTTGACCTTATGCGGCTTGGTCGCCTTTTCGAGTTTGTTGTACTCGAATTCCGGCACGGATTTCAAAGCGTCCTTGGTCGCGCCGGCGAGGAACAGGTTGCCGTCGCGGATCTCGAAGTGGTCGACCGGAATCGCCACGTAGTGCTTGCCCATGCCGAGGAAGCCGCCGACCGAGACGACCGCGTAGGTCGCCTTACGGTCCGGCGAGATGATCACGTCATAGATGCTGCCGATCTTGTCGTTGAGATCGTTGTAGACCGGCTCGTCGACCAGCGCCCGGCGCACGCTCCAGCCCTTCAATAGCGCGTTGGTCTGCTCGACCGTGCCGCCGAGCGGTTGCAGCCCGGCGACTTGAGCGATGGCGCCTTGCGAGGCGCAGATAGCGGTGAGAGCAGCAGCGCAAATCAGTTTTTTTGCATTCATTTTCGGCTCCTGGTTGTCCGTCGAACAATAAGCTTCGTACCAGGAGTAGGGGGAAGCACGTGACGTGCCCGGTCGCCGCCATCGCGTCCTCCACTTCTTCCATCTTGTCGGCTCTGATGGCCTATGCGAACGCCGCCAGTGGCGTAGTCACTGCTTCAAGGCGTCGTCTTCGTCTGCCCGTTCTGACTCGCGCTCATTGCCGCGTCTCTTTCCGCTCGATGTTTGGCGGCAACCTTCGCTTCCGCTGCCTGAAGATCGGCGGGGTACGAACTGTCGTCGCCTTGGGCCGGGTCGTAACCCGCCGCTTCCAATTCCTCGAGTTCATGCCTGACCTCGGCACGCGTGACTCGATGCGTGGCGTAGGCCGGATTTAACGCCGGCGGCGAAGTTTCGATGACATGGTTCGGATCGTTTTGCTGTGTTTCGCTCGGGGTTCGATAAATATCGGCGTCGGTTTTGTTTTGAGCGAATGCACTCGACAGGGTGAGCGTGGTCAGTGAAATGGCGATCACAATGGACTTAATCATTTTAGACTCCTGAGTGTTGAGTTAAGGTGGTGCGATGTGCATTGAGTAGACGCTGCTTCGTCGCTGGATATTCCCGCGCTTCTGAAAGAGATCCGGCTCGATCGAAGCACCTCGAATAATCTCGAGCGAGGTCGGAATAAATGTGCGTCCGCCGGTAAACGCCGCTATTCGGCCACGATTCTCGCGATCGCGAGTCGTTGCGAAACGGACGTTTTGGGTTCAGATGTGCCGACGTTCTGGGAGGCAACTGCAGGCAATCAGGGGGAATCACTCACTCAGGAACCAGCAAGAGGCTTGCCGCTTTGGCGGCAAGCTGGACTTCAGCCAATGAGATCGGCACCTGTCGTAAGGACAATCTTTCCAAAGTGTGTGCCGGAATCGATCAGCTCGTGGGCGCCGCGAGCATCGGCAAGCGCAAAGGTCTTGTAGACAACCGGCTTGATCTTGCCGCTTTCGATATGCGGCCAGACCTGCCGCTCCAGTTCATTGATGATGGTCGCCTTGTCCGCGGAGGTGCGCGATCGCAATGTTGAGCCCATATGCGTCAGACGTTTCGTCAACATCGGCACGACGCTGAGATCCTTCGCCGGCCCCTTGATCACGCCCACCTGAAGGATCCGTCCGTCCATGGCTGCGGCGTCATAGTTTCTAGCCACGTAGTCGCCGGCAATGATGTCGAGGATCGCGTCGGCGCCTCTTCCATCTGTAAACCGCTTCGTTTCGGCGACGAAATCTGCCTCGCGGTAATTTATCGCGAGGTCTGCGCCTAGCGCCAGGCTGGCCTCCCGATGCGCCTGCGAGCCAACTGTCGTGATGATTTTCGCAGCGCCGAATGCCTTCGCCAGCATGGTCGCCGTGGTACCGATACCCGACGCGCCGCCATGGATCAACACCGATTCACCGGCAACCAGCTTGCCGCGCTGAAACAGGTTCAGCCATACCGTCATAAACGTTTCGGGCATGGCGCCCGCTTCCACCAGCGTCAGGCCTTTGGGGACATGCATCGTGTTGCAGGCGTGCGCGACTGCATATTCTGCGTAGCCACCGCCGGGAATCAATGCACACACCAGTTCGCCAAGCCGGAATTGGGACACGTCGGAGCCAACGGCAACCACTTGACCTGCCACTTCCAGCCCTGGGATGTCCGAAGCGCCGGGGGGCGGATCATACAGTCCTTTGCGCTGGAAAACGTCTGGACCGTTCACGGCAGCCGCGTGGATGCGGATCAGAACCTGATCGGCGGCCGGCATCGGCACCGGGCGCGTAGTTGGCACGAGGACCTCAGGACCGCCGGGCTGTTTGATTTCAATAGCCGTCATGGACGACGGCACACGATAAGTTGAAGCAGACATGGATACCACTCCTTCTATAGATGAGGCTCGATTGATCCGGGCGGATCGTTGAACGAGGAACTCTTGCGTTCAGTATAGGCATCGACATTGATGAATATGTGCAGCATTATTCACGTGGTGGGATGCAAATTTGCATCAGGGAGGGCGGCACGATGAACTGGGATGACGCGCGAGTGTTTCTCGCGGTGGAGCGCGAAAAGACGCTTCGTGGAGCGGCCAGAACGCTCAATCTCGATCAGGCGACAGTCGGCAGACGGATTGCGGCACTAGAGCACGCCCTACGTGCAACGCTCTTCCTGCGCACCTCTGACGGTTACGCCTTGACCGCCGCAGGCGAGGCCGCGCTGAAATCAGCGGAGAAAATGGAACACTCCGCACACGAACTCGTCAGACGAACTCAAGGCACGGATACACGGCTTGCGGGGGAGGTAAGAGTCACCAGCACCGACTCGATCGCGCTCGAATTCCTGCTTCCCGCCATCGAACGCCTGCATGCTGCACATCCCGAAGTGCGCGTCCTGCTGGACACGTCGACACGCATGCTAAATCTGGCAAAGCGTGAAGCGGATATCGCGGTCCGCTCAGTCAGGCCGGACAATCCCGATCTGATCGCGCGGCGCCTTGCTCGCTGGCCCATGGCGCTCTTTGCATCGAATGCTTATCTCGAGCAGCACGGCAAGCCCGCCGCTGGCTCCGCATTCGCGGGCCACGATCTTGTTGTCTATCAGGGAAACTGGACCGGTAATCGATCACCGACTCTGGCTGGCGAACCGATACACGCGGGGCGCATCGTATCGACCTTCAATTCCAGCCTCATGCTGCGTACCGCGGTAAAGGCCGGCCTCGGCATCGGTGAGCTTCCGATACACCTGGCTGAACACGACGGCCTCGTGCAGATATGGCCGGAACCCGCACGTGGGGCGGTCTACGAAATCTGGCTCGTCACGCATCAAGACCTTCGGCAAACCGCGCGCATCGCAGCAATGATTGAGGGCATCGTCTCCGCGTTCGAAGATCACTGTTCTTAACGGGTCTCGAAGCCTATTGTCCGGCAGTGATAGTAAAGACCACCGTCTTGAACAATGAGGAATGGCGAATCCTGGTCGTGATCGTTGTGATGTGAGTGGACCGATCCGGCGGGCGTCACGAATGTGGCAAACGGTGACACGAATCGGCAAGGTGCCGGAAGGCGAACTCGACTTCCTGGGCTACACGTATGGGCGGCTGTACTCCGCAACGACTGGCAAGGCCCGTATGGACATGCGTCCGTCGAATAAGAGTATCCGGCGCATGGTCGAAAAGATTCATGCGATGACCGCTCTCAAGACGGTGCGGCAAGAGACCCGGGAGTTGTTGCAGGAGATCTGCATGTCTGGTCGATGAGCGGGATGTGGATCTCGACTCTACCGGCCAAGGAAGTTGGTCGTGGGACCGGGTCCTCACTATCCGCCACGGGGAAGAACTTGGCTTGGGGAATGCTGGCGCGCAGACTACGTTGCGACCGTCGATATGCGCGCCTATCGGCTCTCCGAATACCTAGCCCGGGATATAGGCGGCGGCGTTCGCAGTTTCACTCAGAAGCGGAAAGGTGGCTCCACGTGGGCAAAGAAACACACCTACGCTTGCCCTCTTTCATGCCAATCATCTATCTCGGTTCGAGCCCGATGCTCAAGCGCACTGAGTGCCATCAGTGGGTCGATCTTGGCCCTTGGAATGACCAGTTCGATTGCCGGGGGCGTGCCTTTGCCCTTATCCCCGTCGGTACGTTCAATCACGGCATGGCATACCCACTGAACGCCAAGCTCATCCGCCGCAGCATCGGCGGTCACGCGAAAACCACGATGTTCAAAAGACACAAACCCTCCAGACACAGAACGAAACACAGGTTCCTCGACAACCTGCATGCGAGGACCGCGGGAAGCCTAACATGGGAGCACAACCCTCTGCAGCGAAGTGCCGAATTCGATTACACGCAGCTGACTCTTGCGCAAAAATGCGCACCTCGCTGAAAGGGAGCGCAGCAGGCCCAAAGCAGAACTACAACCAATCGAAACTGTCAGCCGCGCGGACGGGTGCCGGCGCACGAGGGAGTCTGTCACGACTCCGATGCCAATTCCCACCTCGACGATCACCTCGAACGCCTCAACGCCGTCAGCCATGGCATCGGCGAGACAACGCGACGAAGGCGCCACTGCGCCTACGATTGCAGGGCTTCTTAACCATTGCTTGAAGAAACTCAGGTTCATGCGGGGGAAGGCGCACGACGTCGGACGGTCTACGAATGTGCCCCGGTCGTGATGCAATTGCGGAAGCCATTTCGAAAATAGCAGATAGAACTTAACGCGAAACGGACAGGGCCATTACAGATTTGCAATGAGGTACACGGCATCGTCCCCGGCGGAGGTCTGTCGCCTGACGGTGAGCGGTGGGTCGCATGCCGGCCTGGGTGGGCTGATATTTGTGAGAGCGTCCGAACGCAACTTGCGTCGCGAGACTTCTACCAAACTTCGCGGATTACAAAGTTAAAGTTAAAGCTGGTTTAACTGGTACAGGGGTTTTCGGATTTTTGATGTTCTAGCATGGGCCACGTTAAATAACCTGGAGACGAATCACGAGGAATTATCGCGTCGCCTGCCTATTTCGGAGCATTCCATGTATTTCCTAGCCGCGTTCGTAGTCAAAGTCGCTCAAGGCAACGCCTTTCATCGCGCCACGTCGAGCGCACCGACCACGAAGAGGATTTCGCGCTTTCCCTGGCTTTGACATCCTGTTGCCGGCGGCCCGCCCTGATCAAAGGGAGGCTGGCGGCGCGCCGCAGCACTTCATGTCCGGCCGGCCGCGCTTGGAGGGCGACGCCGACGACACTTAATTTTCCGGGAACGGAGTGGGTAATGCGGCTCTACGGGCACGCGAGTTGGAGCTGGAGAAATCGGGTTTTCCGGCAATGAGGAAATGCACGATTCGCAGCGAACGCCCACCCTTCCAGTATCTGAACGTGATGTAGACACCGAAACGCATATGAATGTACGCAACGATAGCAACCCCCTTTCGGCAGCCGTGGAATGGGTTTCCCGACTGGTGGAGATCGAGACGGTCAGCCGGAACTCGAACCTGGGCCTGATAGAGACGGTCCGTGACTTTCTTGGGGGCGTCGGCCTGAAGACACACCTCACCTACGACGCCCACAAGACCAAGGCCAATCTGTTTGCGACGATTCCCGCCGCGGACGGACGCGTGGAAGGCGGGATTTTGTACTCGGGCCATACGGACGTCGTTCCGGTGGACGGCCAGGACTGGCACACCGACCCCTTCCGCGCAGTGATCAAAGACGACCGTCTGTACGGACGGGGTAGCGCCGATATGAAAGGGTACCTTGGCGTCCTGCTTTCCCTTGTGCCGGAGCTGACTAACGCGCACCTCACGGAGCCGGTTCATCTTGCATTCTCGTTTGACGAGGAAGTCGGTTGTCTCGGCGTGCCTCTGCTCCTTGCCGACATGCGTGAGCGCGGGATCCGCCCCACAGGCTGTATTGTGGGCGAGCCGACGTCCATGCGCCCGGTTATTGCCCACAAGGGCCTGAATCACTATCGATGCTGCGTGGTGGGCCGCTCCGTCCATTCGTCGCTGACCCCGTCGGGCGTCAATGCAATCGAATATGCAGCCCGGCTCATCTGCTTCATCCGCGACATGGCGGATGAGTTTCGCCGCACGGGCCCCTTCGACAAGGACTTCGACGTGCCGTACACGACGGCGCAAACCGGGCTGGTGCGGGGCGGGGTTGCGCTGAATACGGTACCGAACGCATGTGAGTTCGATTTCGAGATCCGGGACTTGCCCGGCACCGATGTGCGCCATCTGGTGCGCCTCATCGAGGCGTATGGGGCGGACCTCGAAGCACAGATGAAAGCCGTGTTCGATGGCGCCAGCGTGACATTCTCCTGCCTGGGGGCTGCTCCCTCACTTTCCGAAGTGGAGGCGTCCGCGATCGTCCAGCTGGCCAGGGCGCTCACGCACGATTCAGTCCGCCGCAAGGTCGCCTACGGCACGGAAGCGGGCTACTTCTCGAGTGCAGGCGTACCTACGGTAGTCTGCGGCCCTGGCAACATTGAGCAGGCGCACCGTCCAGATGAGTTCGTCGAACTCGCACAACTGCAGAGTTGCGAGGCCTTCCTCAGGAGCGCGACGCTGCTGACCGTACCGGACGGCGTTGGCGCCTGAAGCCTGCACAGTCCCTCACGGTAAAGGCAACGCGGCGCAACGACGCTGGTTATGACCATGCTGGAAAGAGTCCATAACCAGCCTGCGTTCTCGCAACCCATGTCTGTATTACTAGCGATACGGGTCGCACGGCTATCTATTTGAATTCGGACTCATTTGTTTGAGCATTGAAACACCCGGTATGGCTCATGGCCGCAGCGTGATGCGCCAGTTCCCCTGAAGATGACGGAGAGACTTGATGGACCACACAATCACGGGCGCGGTGGATAAACGCGCCCCTTACGCTAACGACGAAGTGGCAGCAACCTACAGAAAGGTTAGCTGGAGAGTCGTGACATTCCTGTTTGTCGGCTATCTGGTCGCCTATCTGGACCGCATCAATGTTGGGTTCGCACAACTGCAGATGCAGCATGACCTGGGTTTCAGCGACGCGGTGTATGGACTCGGGGCCGGCATTTTTTTCGCGGGCTACTTTCTCTTCGAAGTGCCAAGCAACCTGATGCTTGAGAAGATCGGCGTGCGCAAGACCATGATGCGCGTCCTGATCTGCTGGGGCGTGGTGTCGGCCTGCATGAGGTTTATTTCCAGCCCGATCGAGTTCTACGTCATGCGCTTCATGCTTGGCGTATTCGAAGCCGGTTTTGTGCCCGGCGCCATCCTGTACCTGACCTACTGGTATCCGGAGACGCGCCGCGCTCGCATGTTGGGCATATTCAGCAGCGCCATAACCATTGCCGGTGTGATCGGTAGCCCGGTTTCGGGCGCCATCATGACGCATCTGGCGGGCGTCTACGGCATGGCGGGTTGGCAATGGCTTTTCGTGCTTGAAGGCATACCCGCGGTTGTACTCGGTCTGCTGGTGCCGTACGTGCTGGTCAATCGTCCTCGCGATGCCACGTGGCTGACTCGCCGCGAAAAAGACATTATCGAGCACCATCTGGCTAGCGAGCCCGAACAGAACGGAGCGGATCGCCGCCGTACGTTTGGTGATGCACTTAAGGATCCGCGCATTTACCTGCTTGCGTTCGTGTATTTCGCCATTATCTGCGGCATATACGCGGTCAGCTTCTGGCTGCCGACCATTATCAAGAATGCCGGCGTTAAGGATGTATTCGACGTCGGTCTGTACTCCACGATTCCCTACGGTGTCGGTGCACTGGGCATGATCTTTATCAGCCGTCATTCCGACGTGAAGATGGAGCGGCGCTGGCACCTGGCTGGTTGCGCGTTCATCGGCGGTGCGGCCCTGGTCATGATCGCGGCGACCACCAGCAACCTGACGCTGGCGCTGGTTGCCTTTGCGATCGCCACCGCGACGATCTTCACCGGCATGCCGCTGTTTTTTGCGCTGCTAACCTCCTACCTGTCCGGTACCGCGGCAGCCGGTGGCATCGCCCTGATCAACAGCCTTGCGCTGATCGGCGGCTTCGTCAGCCCGGCCATCATGGCCTGGGCGAAGACCACCACCGGCAGCTTTACTAGCGGACTCTATATTTTGGCCGCTTTGCAGGTGCTTGCGGGTTTGGTTGTGCTGCTCTGCGTACCTGCCCGGGCATTGCGCGGGACCCGGTAAGCACACGAGCAACAAAGGGGCGGCCTAAGGCCGCCCGCGAACACATACGTTGTCCGGCATGATTTGCTTGCGCTTGAGGAAAGCCTATTTGAATCTATCGCCAGGCCAGGTGCGTGAACCCTGATTCAGGTTAGCGGAAAGTGTTCGAGTCCAAACCACCACTTGTCTCTCCAGCTTCATCCATCGCTTTATCCGCGCTTCGCGAGGCACGTAATTGCTCAGATGCGACAGCCTGCAACGCGCCGGCCTCTCGAGGAGGGATGTTAAGCGCTCGCGCGACCTGCTCTTCGGCACCTAGTTGCCGAGGATCAATGCCCGTGAGACTGCCAAAGATCACCAGTGACTCCAGATAACTTCCAAAACGGCTCGCGTGGTAGTTGTTGCTGGACTCTGGCGGCAGCCCGGCGCGCCACAGGTCTACCTTGCCTGGGCTGATACCGTCATACGGGTTAGGGTCGGCGATACCGTCCTTCATCGCCCGGTTCCAGGCTAGGCCCACCGGCATGACCTTCGCGTTCACCGTGGGGTTCGCAGCTACTGCAAACTGATATCCAGCCTGGACGTGTTTCGCCATTTGTTGAATCGGTGTTCCGTACCAAAGGCTCGACGGCGTTGCATAAACGAGGTCTGCCCGGGACCATGTCGAGAGCAGATCTATTTCGATGGCTGGATTCTTGACGCGCCACATTGCACCGAGCAGCCCAAGATCGCTGGTGATGCGCATGGGATTTCCAGGTGCATCAAAGTCAAGGGTAGTTTGCCCATTCATGACAACCTTGTCCCACGCTCGATCGATAACGTCTCTTTTTGTATCGTAATGCTGCGTCAGAGACGATCCGGGGATCATCTCCATTGAGACGTCGTAGTTCAGGCCGGCCTCTTTGGCAAGTGCCTTGAACATGGCCGGCACACCGCCGATCGCTTTGCATCCGCCCTCCGTCTCAGTGCAACCGTTCAAGTCTGTAACAGTACCCACTCCAAAGCCTTCAACTTCGGTATAGCCCCAGGTGACGCTGCTTCCCATGAAAAGGACGGTGGGAACCGACGTCACACCGGCCATGGCGTTGAAGCTTAGGGAGAACATCCCGGCGGCGGCGAGAGCGCCAACTTTGCCAGAGCATTTTTTGATTGTTACGCGACGCGTGTCATCCATTTTTGTCTCCATTTTTTCTGTGCTTAACGGCGATTTAAAAGGTGGCCACTCATACGGTCGTCTACCGCAACGACGAGGGGCAGTCTGCACGAGATTTTTTCCGCACAACGACGCTCGAAGTTAAAGCACCATTAACTTGAGGTAACAGATGAGCGCCACGTGATTTCATAGTTGGGCAACTCGAAGCGGGCGCGTTCGAACAGAAGCGACTCCTCACAGATTTCTGCCAACAGGTAGCGCGTATGTGTTGGGTGAACGCCATCACACCTCTCTCACGCTGACTTTAAAGTCATCAACCCGCGCCCGCCCGGGACGGCACGGCGCGGCGATGTCAGGCAGTTACAGGGCTCACACGCAACTTCGCCATATGGGTGGCCCGTTCTGTGCATTACACCGGCATAAGGTGAGTCAGTGTTCGGTTGCTTCGACCGACAGTGGTTGCCGCATCGAGGCGTAGCGCAGTGTTTTTTGCCTTTGCGCACACCGCGACCCAGTGGCGCACATGGTGTGCTGGAGACGTGGACGGATTCTTTTCCTGGTAGGCGGAGCGAATACTAATGGCACCCAGAAAGTACCTCCTGGTGGCGGCCATGCCGACACCGAACGGTGCCCTGCACCTGGGGCACGTGGGCGCGCAATATCTGCCGCTGGATGTGTTCCGGAGGTATCAGGAGCAGCAAGGCAACCGGGTGGCTTATTACGGCGGCTTCGATGTCTTCGACAATGCGGTCTGCATAGCGGCGCAACGCAATGGCCGCACGCCGCAGGAACACGCCGCGCTCGTCACGACCCAGATCACGGCGGAGCTTCGGTATCTCGACATTCACATCGATGGGCTGATCAACTATGCCGACGCGGCACACTCCGCGCTCGCGCGCCAGTTGGTGGAGCAGTTGCGCGAGACGTACGGCCCTCGAGTGAGTCGTCGTGTGGCGCAATTCCCATTTGACGAGACGGGACGACCACTTGGCGGGAACTGGCTTCGCGGCCGCTGCGCTTACTGCAAGGCGGCCGTCAAGGGATACTCCTGCGACCTGTGCGGCCGTTCGCTGTTGCCGTCCGAGCTGATCGACCCGGAGACGATCGACGGTTCGGCAATCCACTGGCATGCCGTGACGCTTGAATTCGTGACCGCGCCCGTTCAAGGGCTGCGTGCCTATCTCGAGTCTCTCCCTTGCGCGCAGCAGTACCTGCCTCTCGTGACCGGACGTCTCGATGCGCCCGAACTGCACTTGCAATGGACCAATGTCGACAGCTGGGGCCTGTCGCTGGCCGAGGGAGCGGTCGTCTATAACCGCAACTTCACGCTGGTGGAGCAGTTGCTCCTTGGCGACCTCGCTCGCGCACCCCTCGATCTGAAAGAAAACGCCTTCTGTCCCGGGAGCGACGTGGTTTCCATCCTGGCTTACGGCAAGGACAACGCCGGGTTGCTGCTGGCCGACATCTCCGCGCTTGCGATGGCTACCGGCTATTACCAGCCGTACAGGTACCAGTGGATCAGTCCTTTCTACACGCTCGACAGCCGAAAGATGTCGACCAGCGGCAACCACGCCATCTGGGTGCGCGATGTCAGCGGCAGCGATGCAGAAGCGATCCGCATGTACGTCTGCCGCAAGTTCGACGTGCGGCGAGACGTCGATCTGTCTCTAGCCGAACTTCGCAGCGAAGAGGCGGCTCACGCCAGGCTGGTCGATCTGGTGCGCTCAGTAATTGCTCAGGCGTCCAGAACTGTGCTTCCGTCCGCTGAGATGAGTGGGGTTCTGGCGCGCCTGCGAGGAACGGTGCGCGATGCCATGCAGGATGGCATCGCAGACATTGCCGTCTTTCCTCAGGCCATCGACGAGTGGGTGGCATTGCGGCCGTCGGCGAGCGCGAGACAGTGGCTGCTCGGACTTTCGGGGCTGGCCGCGCCCTTGTTGCCCCGCCTGGCACGCGAGATCGACGAGCACCTGGAGGTCACCCGATGAGCACGCGTGGAGGCGGTCGTCTGCTGCTCGCGGCAACCGTCGGGAATCTGGCCGATGGCGTCCGGGTGTCCGCGTTCCCGCTGCTCGTCGCGGGACTCTCGACCTCGCCGTTCGTCGTCGCGTTGAGCACGGCGCTCACGCACCTGCCGTGGCTGCTTTTTGCGCTGTACGCTGGCCTGGTGGTGGACCGGCATGGCGCGAGGCGTGCGCTTGTGTTGTCGCATGCAATACGGGCCCTGTTCATGCTGCCCGCTTTGGCCGTGGCTGCGTTTGGGGGAAGGGTGGCGCTGCTGCTGGCGGTCATCTTCGCCATGGGTGTCCTGGAGGTGTTCGTCAACACGGCTGAGCCGACGCTCGTGCCAGCAGTCGTGGAGGCCGATGCGCTTGCCACGACCAACGCAACGTTGAGCGTCATCGAGCCGGTTATGAACTCTTTTCTCGGCGTCGCATTGGGTGCCGTGCTGTTCGGGGTCACAAAGTGGCTTCCATTCGTCATCGTCGCAATCGCCTATTGCGGCGCAACGGTCCTGCTAAGCACGCTGAGGCCGCGTGAGATTCGCACCGCGGAGGCCCGTGGACAGTGGGGGGACAATCTCCTCGACGGGGTTCGCTTCGTGTGCAGCAACAGAATCTTGCTGACGCTGGCCGTCGTGACGGGACTGGCAAACTTTGCGATGACCGCGTTCTTCAGTGTCCTCGTGCTTTATGTACGCCGGTTTGGATATGACACCCAGTACCTCTTTGCCGCATCGCTCACGGCAGTGTCGGCCGGCTCCGTCCTCACGCCAGGGCTCATCGGCCCAGCGCGCCGCTGGTTCGGCGACGCCTGGGTGTTGCGCGGCGCAATCGTTCTCCTGACAGTCGCCCTCGGCATCATTGCCACTGCGGACCGCCTGCCGTTGGCATTGGTAGGGTTCGTCGCGATCGGCGTGGCGGTTGGCCTCTGGGGAACTGTTGCCGTGACGTTTCGCCAGGAGGTGGTGCCGGAGCAGTTGCTGGGGCGGGCAAACGCCTTCTATCGCCTGGTTTCCTACGGCAGCGCGCCGCTGGGCGCATTGTTCTCGGGGGGGATGTCGGAGTTCGCCGGTGTTACGCAGACCTGCACGGCGGCCGCGATCCTTACCCTGTTGTGCTGGCCGCTGCTGCCCCTCATCTCACACCGCCAGATGACCCACATGCGCCAACTGGGCGCGACCTTGAAGGAGGACGTCTCGTGAAGATCCTGATCCTCAATAACTGGAGTGGCCTGATGCACTTCTTCCACCAGTACGTGGACCATGATTCGCATGAAGTCCACTACCTGTGCGACGACAGCGGCGTAAAGGCGGTACGCACTTTCCTCGACCCGGACCACATCCACGGAATGACCGTCGTCAAGGACTTCGATCACCGCGACGAGGTGCTGAGGGCGGCATTGAGCTTGCACGAAGCGTTTCCGTTCGAGCGCGTCATTGGCGTTGACGAATTCAGCGTGCTTCCGGCTGCCCGCATCCGGGACGAGCTTGGTATCCCCGGTCCTCGCGCCGCGGATGTGGAGCTCTATCGCGACAAGCGGCTGATGAAGCGTCGCGTGGCGGAAAGCGGCATCCGTGTTCCGCGCGAGCTGGGCGCGACGGTAGAGGCCGATTCCTTCATGCCGTGCGTAGTGAAACGTCCGGACGGCGCCGCCGCAATGGGCGTCACGATCTGCCACACCCCGGAGCAGGCCGCGGCCGCGCTCGCGGCCGCCACGGCTTCGGTGCTCGTCGAGGAGTTTGTCGAAGGCGAGGTCTTCCATATTGACGGAGGGTATCGCGACGGCCAGATCGTTTGCGTGCCCCACGCGTATACCAACACCTGCTACCGGCACTACGTGAACGCCCAGCCTATCGGGTCGGTGAAGGTCGATGAGCCTGTCCTGAATCAGCGTCTGGTCGAATTCGCTGAAAAGGTCGTCAACGCCTTGCCGTTGCGCGAAGGGGTATTTCACCTCGAGGTGGTTCGTAACCAGGCCGACGATCTGGTGTTTCTGGAGATCGCTTGCCGGGTGGGTGGCGGCGAGATCTACCGCAATTTCATCGATGTCTACGGCATGGACCTGCTGAAGTTTCACATCGAGGCTGATCTGGGCCTGCAGCCCCGGCTGCGGCGGCTGGGACACAAGGCTGCCGCCGGTTGGCTGCTGATGAACTTCGCGCAGCGGCCCCGCACATTGACTGGCTTCCACTGCGCCGCGTTGTCCGCGGAGAACTGCATGTACGCGATGCGCTCGGTCAAGCTGGGGCGACAGATTGAGCACGCCTATGACTACATCGCCTTCGCCCTGCGCGCGGCGACATCCGAGGACATCCGCCGCAGCATCGACGAGTTGATTGCCAAGGTTCAACTCGTGACGGAGCCGGTGCAATGAGTTGCCAGAACGCCGTGCCGCCCGACGGGCCGATCGCAAATCAGTCGGGTGCCAGTCAAACCGTGGCTGTGCGGCCTCGCATGCTGAGGACGCGCGAGGAATTGATGGCCTACGACCCCGAGCGCGAGCCGTGGGCCCAGCAACTGTCGAGGCGGTACACCCACCACTCACAGCTCGCCGGCATCCTGGAGCATGTGGAGGACGTGCCAGAAGGCCTATATTCGATGTTCAACTTCAGGGTCACGCCGTACATGGCGCAGCTGATGGATCCCATCGACCCGTTGTGCCCGATCCGCAGGCAGTATTTGCCCACGAGCAACGAGCTCGTCATCCGCTCCTATGAAGCGCGGGACTCGCTGGCCGAGGACAACGCGATGGGGGAGCCGGGGTCGTCGGTGGTGCACAGATACCCGCAGCGCGTGTTGTTCCTCGTGCAGAACACGTGCGGTGCCTACTGCCGGTACTGCACCCGCAAGCGCATGGTGTCCGACGCCGACGCGGCCATCACCGGCCACGCTATCGATGCGGGTATCCGCTACATCGCCTCGCATCGGGAGATCGAGGACGTACTGCTGAGCGGCGGAGACCCGCTGATACTCAGCGACAGAAAGCTCGACGCGATCCTCGCCGCCCTCCGTGCCGAAGCCCCGCATGTGAGGCTGCTTCGGATCGGTTCGCGTCTGCCGGTCCAGCTTCCGACGCGCATCACCGATGAGCTGTGCGAGCTGCTATCCCGGCATAACGTGCAGATGGTCAACCTCCACATCAACCACCCGAAGGAGATCACGCCGCTGCTGGTGCGCCGGCTGGCCATGCTCCGCAGGGCGGGAGTCATGCTCGGCAACCAGTCGGTGCTGCTGCGCGGCGTCAATGACAGCGTCGCTATCCAGCGGGAACTGTGCATGCGCCTGGTCGAGATCGGCGTACGTCCCTACTACGTTTACTCCAACGATAGCGCCCAGGGGAACTGGCAGTTCACGGTGCCGCTCGCGGAGATGACCGAGATCGCTCGAGGACTGCGCGGCTGGATCAGCGGACCGGCCGTGCCGACCTTCGTCGTGGATGGCACGGGTGGCCTCGGGAAAATGCCGGTGCTGCCGGCATACGTCATGCAAGATGGGGAGACGGGGGAGGTGTGGGCCACCAATTACGAGGGCCAGCGGTCTCGACAGCGGAACCTGGAGCGCGCAGCGAATCCTCAGTTGTCCGAGAGAACTTGAATTACAGGGAGCGTATCTGCATGAATCAGAACAGCACGGAGTTCCTGTCCCGCAACGGCTTGTCGAGTATGTCGAGACACAGTGGCAAATCGGCCCGCTGCTGCGCTGGCTGCGCGCCGGCCCGGTATGACCTTCTTTTCACGCACTGACCCATGGAGTCCGTCATGACGATCGACTGGATCACGCAAGACCGTCACGAGGAAGCGATTGCGGCTTCCGCAGCCGGCGACAAGCCCATCCTGATCTACTTCCACAGCAAATCGTGCGACGGCTGCCAGCGGCTGGAACGAGAGGTACTGTCCAACGAGGCAGTCCAGAGCGCGATCGGCAAGGCCACCATCCCGATGTGGGTCGAGGTTGAACAGGGGAGGGTGGACACGCGTGTCTCTTCCCTCGTGGGCAGCCACATCTTCATCATGTCGCCGGTGGTGCAGCTCGTCTCCTGCCACGGGGACATCTTCCACAAGTTCCTCGGCGCGCCGCTGCATACGCGGCTGGATCTTGGGTATACGCGGGTGCACCACGACGTAGCCGGCGACATCGGCGTCGCGCAGTTCCTTGGGCAGCTTCACCTGGGCGTGGACAAGCGCCACCTGTTCAACGGCGACTTCGCGCTTGCCACCCAGGCGCTGAGTGAGGTTGTCGCGCAGGCTACCGACTCGCTGACCTATGAGGAGGCGCGGTATTGGCTACCCGTTGCGCAAAACAGCGGGCGCTATCCGGAGGAAACGTGTGCCGGTCCTATTGCACCGACACTGCCGGCGCTATCGGAGATAGCCAACGAGGTGCGGCGGTTCTGCTCGCTGCTGACAGCGATCCCCGATACGGAGCTCATGGCCGACTGGCCCGGTACGCCAGGGGAAGGCGGTTGGGCGCATTACTCCGACTGTCTTCGCGAAGTCTGCCTCGGCGTCTATCAGACGCTGTTGGACTCCGGAAACGCCGCGACACGAGTACGGCAATCAAAAGGCGTTGCGCTCACGCAAGCCCAGTTGATCCTGCAGCACTGGCAGGAGTCGTACCGTTCCCTGCAAGGCACGCTACAGGGTCTGCGCCTCAGCGACTGGGACCGCCAACATTTGCATGAAAACTATTCGCTGGGCAAGCAGCGCACGGTCCGCAACAACATCGTGCACTGCGTGATGGCGGAGTTCTGGGCTCACGGGTCGGCGATCCGCAACGCTCGGGCGGCTTTCGCGGGCGTCAGGCACGACGGCTCCAGACCGGTGGATGCTACCTGGAAGAAGTACGGGCCGCCGCCCGCCAACTTTGGAACAGCCGCAGATCTGCTGCAGACCTGGGAGCTGCGTCACAATGAGCTGCTCGAGGAGTTAGCGGGGGTGACGGACGCCGAGCTGGATTTCGAGCGTAGCTGGTGGGAAGAGTCAGGTGTGAGCGTCCGCTTCCGACTCAATCGTCTGGGGTGGCACCTGCAGGACCATGCCGCGGTGCTTGAGACAATCTGCGAGCGCATCGGCCGCGTACGCACGGAAACCGAGCGCCTCGCAGTCCGGATCTTCACCGCGCTTGGCACCGCTGAGGGGGCAATGATCGGACTGCCCAGCGAGGAGAAACGCGGCCTCTTCTCTGACGCGGTAGAGGTCCTGCGTCGCAAGAGCGATGAACTGCAGGCGCATTACGCCCGGTTCTGGGATGACGCGCAACTCGCGCACTCACACGCCTGCAGCCAATGACCGTTGGCAATGCGTGCGAGATTCCAGAATTAGCGAGAGTCAAATCCGGCGCCACCCGTTTTCTACCCAGTTCACAAGCTGAGGAAACGTATTGAAGTTGTCCATGAGTTTGCGCGACGTCTCGCGCCGAAGCGACTCGCAACCAGCGCAATGCACATCACAACGTCTTCGACTTCCTGTTCGACACACACCCGGACGCCTTCGCCACGAAATGCTGCCGTCACCTCTTGCGCCAGCCCGTGCACGGGCGCGTCCGGGTACAGAATTATGCGCTCGTCATCGAGGTTGCGCAGCGTCACGGTTTTTTTCTCGCAAAGTGGGTGACCTTCGTAGAGGGCAACGATGAACGGCTCACGATGCACCAGTCGACGGCGATATCGGACCCTGGCTGCCGCGAAACGGGTCGGCTGAAGGGGCATGAGACCGTGCCCCGACGAAGTCAACCAAAGACAGACCGATCGTGCCATAGTCGACACGTCGGCAACTCGTTTTCATGAGTTAGGAGACGAACATGCAACGCTCAACACATGGAATAGCGGCGAGCGCGGGAGCCCCTGCGGCACGGCACTCCCGCACGCGCTTTGTCGTCCTCGCGTTGCCCGCCGCGGGCACGATGATCAACTCTAAGCGCTGGCATATGTTGGCGGCGCGGCGCTAATCGGAGCACTGTCATACATATTCATTGTGGGCGAGGTGCGACGTGTCGAGATCGATGCCTGAATCCCGCATACCTGAAGGAGTGCAGCAATGATCAGCGGAAAGACTACCCTTATTGCCCACCTCGGCTATCCGACGGAGGGTTTCAAAGCCCCATTGATCTACAACCCCTGGTTCGACAAGAACGGTATCGACGCGGTTGTGGTGCCGATGGGCGTACTGGCGGACGACTACAAGGCATTGCTGCCTCTGCTGTTTCGCCTGACCAACATCCGCGGCGCGCTCGTCACCATGCCGCATAAGGTTACGACCACTGGCCTTGTTGACGAGATGACGCCGACTGCCCGCATCGCGGGGGCATGCAACGCGATCCTCAAACGCGAAGACGGCACGCTGCTGGGCGACCAGTTCGACGGTGCAGGCTTCGTGCGGGGCGTGCAGCGCAAGGGCCGCGAGCTGACGGGTGCGCGCGTGCTGGTACTTGGCAGCGGCGGTGTCGGATCAGCGATCGCTGCATCGCTTGCCGGCGCGGGCGTGGCGGAAATGGCCTTGTTCGACACGGCGACGCAGTCGGTCGAGGCGCTCGCCGGCCGGCTGCGTGAGCATTATCCGGCGCTTCGCGTGAGTACCGGATCGAAAGACCCGGCCGGTTTCGATCTGATCGTGAACGCGACGCCGCTCGGCATGAAGGACGGCGATCCGATTCCGTTCGACGTCGATCGTATCGCGCCGACTACGTTCGTCGGCGAAGTCGTGATGAAAGCGGAATACACGCCCTTGCTGCGGGCGGCGAAAGACAAGGGCTGTCCGGTGCAGGTGGGCACGGACATGCTGTATGAAATGATTCCCGCCTATCTGGAGTTCTTCGGATTCGGTACGGCCACGCCTGAAGAGTTACGCGCAGTTTCACAGATCAAACAGTAACCAATCGAGGTGGAATGATGAAAAAAGTACTCGTGCTCAATGGGCCCAATCTCAACCTGCTCGGTCAGCGCGAACCTGCGCAGTATGGCTACGACACGCTCGCAACCGTCGAGCAGTTGTGCAAGGAAGCGGGCGAACGGCTGGGTGTAGAAGTGGAATGTCGTCAATCGAACCATGAGGGCTTTCTGATCGACTGGATCCACGAAGCCGGGCGCGAGATCGCCGCGGGCAATATGCTCGGCGTTGTGATGAATCCAGGTGCGTTCACGCACACGTCGGTGGCTTTGCACGACGCGATCAAGGGCGCCAACGTGACGCTGATCGAGTTGCACATCTCGAACGTCCATGCTCGGGAATCGTTCCGCCACCATTCCTATATTTCACCCGCGGCGCGCGGCATTGTCGTCGGATTGGGGGTGAAGGGCTACGGAATCGCAATTGACGCGCTAGTGCAGATTTCAGAGCAGAAATGAGCGGGAATGTGGTAATCGGCAGCCCCGACGATTGACGAACGGCGCTGCCAACGCGTGCCGTACTCTGATCGTGCGCTCGAATCACCATATATTGGAACGCCATGCCGGTCTGGCGACGAGGCTCGTCGCTACTATCGAGCCTGTCGAGACAGCGTCTCTTTCCGTGGTGGCAGACGTCATCGCCGACGTTCCTGTGAAGGAGTGCGGACCGAAGGGCTGTCGGCGAGCGTCTCGTGCTTCCGCGGGAGCGGACAGCAGGAATGAGCTTCTGGGCGACTCAAAGGGGTCGACCCTGGCCTCCAGACGCCGCGGCGATGCCAGGTTTGTCAACGCTGCGCGATGACCACGTACGCCTGGATCTTTCCGTCTACCGGTCCCGCGCCGAATCGCTCGGCAATCGCAGCGGCGGACGCTGACGTGGCGTCGTCAACGCTTGCACCGGAACGGGCCTCAATCTCGTTGCGCAAGGGCGTTCCCTGGCAATAGGCGACGGCTGGCTCGCGAGCCGATGCCGCGCGGCTACGCGCCACGATAGTCTCGAAGCGCGGCGCCGCACTGAAACCCGCCTCCGCGAGGTCGCGTGAAATCACTTGTGGGTCGAAATAGCCGTGCGGCGTGCGCACCATGAAAAGTGGTGGATCCGTGGGGAACAGAGCAGCAAGCGCCGCCGTGATGGTATCGGCAAACTCGTTTTCCTCGATCCGATCCCAGACGTTGAACATGAGCACGCCGCCGTGCCGAAGTACGCGCCGGGCTTCGCAAAACGCGAGCGCTTTGTCCGGAAAGAACATGACCCCGAACTGGCAGACGACGACGTCGAAACTCGCGTCGTCGAACGGCAACCGGGCTGCGTCTGCCTGTTGCCACTTCACCGGCCTTGAGGTGCCGATTGCCGCGGCACGATCGAGCATGGGCTGATTCAGGTCGGTCGCAACCAGGTCAACATGCATGGGCAATGCGTACGCCAGCGCGCGGGTCACGACACCTGTGCCGGCGGCGGTCTCGAGCACGCGTGATGGCTTGAGAACCGCCACCCGGTTCGCGAGATCGGCGGCGTAGGGTTCGAAGATCAGCGGAACGAGGTACCTGTCATAAAGCTCGGGGATCGAACCGGCGAAGAGTGTGTCGGTACCAAACCCGTCCATGTGCCTGCTCCTTTTATTGCACTTGCGGCAATCTTAGGCGCAGCGGGGAAAATCGAACAGCCAGGTTGTGAAGATCCACTCTGTCGCACTCCATATACCGTCTTCGAGGATCGCGGGAGTCTACAGCCGGCGAGCACCAGTCGCGATTTCAGGCGCACGAACAGTTTGCCGCAATAGGCGCGAGACCTCCAGGAACGCTCGAGGTCGAATGAACAGTTCAAACAAGTAAACAATCTCTGAAGAATCCGACGAACATGATCGGGTCGGCCCGATCGAAACCGGGACACGGCGAGCGCTAAAACAATGAGCTAGCCTTTCACCCATTTATGCCTATATTCAACGTTGAGCCTGCCGACGTTCTGACCTGAGTCAGGATTAGCACCACCTTCGTTCTCGTCGAGGACAAACGCAAGCGGGCCCGTTCCGCCCTTCAGCATTTCGATGCAGCTTGGTGCGCTGCAGCTGGAGTGACATGGAGATGATGATGGCAACCCCAACCTGGAAGATCAGCGGTCAATACTACGAGACGTGCAGTTGCGATTTTGTCTGCCCATGCCTGCCCGGACAAATGGCAGTCAGACCGAGCAAGGGCTCATGCACGTTTGCCATGGCATTCCAGATCGATCGCGGCCAGCACGAAGCGGTTTCCCTCGACGGCCTCGGGTTCATTGTCCTCGGATTGACTCCAGAAGCAATGGCTAAGGGGAACTGGTCCGTGGGCCTTATTGTCGATGAGCGGGCCAGCACGGAGCAGCGCGACGCGATAACGGCTATTACCAGCGGCGCGGCAGGTGGACCGATGGCGGCGCTATCGCCGCTCGTTGGATCGTTTGTCGGGGTCGAGTCCGCGGCGATTCGCTTCGACCGCAATGGGACGAAGTGGTCTGTCACATCCCCGCAATTCGTCGACATGGCCGCTGAAGGTGCGATGGGCATTAATCCGAACGCAACCGAGCCGCTCCATCTGGATAACACCGGTCATCCGGCCGCCGACCGCGTGGCACTGGCTCATGCCTCGCGCAGTCACGTCCGCGCGCTCGGCTTTGAGTGGGATGACGTCAGTGGTCAGAACAACGGTCAATATGCGCCCTTTTCCTGGCAAGGTGCGTAAGCTGGCTACCTCTTCTCGCGCACCCGGTCCTGGCTCGGTCGCGAGCCTCTCAAGGCGCGAACGCGTTCTCATTCTGGGTTGCGTTGCCGCGGTCACGACGCTGTCGTGGGTATATCTCTTCTATCTCGATCATCAGATGTTGTCGGCAAGACAACACGACAAAATGATGATGGAGATGGGCATGTCGATGGCGGCGCCATGGACGACCGCCGACGTTTTTTTCACGTTTGCAATGTGGGTCGTCATGATGGTGGGCATGATGGCTGGATCGGCGATCCCTGTATTGCTTCTTTTCGCGGGGGCACATGCCCGGCGGGGCGGAGGCAGGGCGCCGTTCATCGTTCTGATGTTCGCCTCGGGTTACCTGGCCGTGTGGATTGGCTTCAGCGCGTGCGCGACACTTGCGCAGTGGGCACTGCACCATGCCGCGCTGCTGTCACCGGAGCTGGGGGCGGCAAGCCCACAGGTGGGCGGTGCGATTCTTTGCGCGGCTGGCCTGTACCAATTGACGCCGTTCAAGCGAGCATGTCTCATGCACTGCCAAAGTCCGCTCGGGTTTCTAATGACTCGCTGGCGCGATGGGACGTCTGGTGCGCTGCAGATGGGAATGCGTCATGGCGCGTACTGCCTCGGGTGTTGCTGGGCGCTGATGTGCGTCCTGTTCGTTGTAGGGGTGATGAATCTTGTCTGGGTGGCGGCGCTAGCGCTGTTTGTTTTGCTGGAAAAGATCGGGCCAGCAGGCGCCGTTCTAGCGCGCACGGCCGGTGCGGCGATGATCGCCGTCGGGGTTCTGCTGTTCGCCGGCATTCTTTGAATCCTTCTTTTTGAGTTGCCGCAAAGGACTGCAATAGTGACCGCCCAGCACCTGGCGCGATGAGCAGGTCGCGGCGATGCTGTTGAAGAAGTCGCTGACCGATCTCTTGCACGCCTATCGGCCTGGCAGCGCCGGGCAGGTTTAAGCGCCTCCATTGTCAACTAATAAGGATAACCTGGTTTATCGGGAAGTTATCTACTGGCGTCATTAACTTGATAAAGCCGGAATGAGCGCTTTGCGATGCCAGCAGGCCAATTTTCGGACGATTGCCATGCACGATCACCCGATCGTTTCCAGCTGCCACAGTCGCGAGTTGGGCGGCAGCGCGCCGGACGCGCTCCCTATTAGATAGTGCGGCTCAAGCTGGTGCGTGCCACGCCCTCGCGACTGCGCGTTCGACGTAAGGTAGTCTGAAGCGGTGATGCGCTGCGTCATCCATCGACAGATGGCGCTGCGTGCGAAAAGGTCTATTATCGAAAAGACGCATCGAGCGCCTGGCTGTGCAACGCAGCCGCCCTTCGCCTTCGAGGAGAAGAACACATGACGGAGATGGTGAAGGCGCTCCCCGCTGCGACACCCGGCCATCAGCGCCGGCAGATCGTGTGGCTCTACGCATTACTACTGACCTTCAATCTCGCCGCATGGCTCGCGGCCTTCACGGCGTTTCGCGGCTATCCGCTGCTGATGGGCTCCTGTTTGCTGGCCTATTCGTTCGGGTTGCGGCACGCCGTGGACGCGGACCACATCGCCGCCATCGACAACGTCACGCGCAAGCTCATGCAGGCCGGCCAGCGTCCGCTGACCGCAGGACTGATGTTCTCGCTCGGCCACTCCACCATTGTCGTTCTGGCGACGCTCGGCATCGCCGTCACCGCCATGGCCTTGCAAACCCGGCTAAGCGGATTCAGGGGGACGGGCGCGATGATCGGTACGCTCGTGTCGACGTTTTTCCTGTTCGCCATCGCGCTGCTGAACCTCGTCGTGCTGCGCTCCGTGCTGCGCGCCTTTCGGCGCGTGCGCCGCGGCGAGCCGTACGTCGACGAAGATCTCGACATGTTGCTCGCCAATCGTGGTTTTCTCGCGCGCATTTTCCGGCCGCTGTTTCGTCTGATCACACGAAGCTGGCACATGTACCCGCTAGGCTTCCTCTTCGGCCTCGGTTTCGATACCGCGACCGAAGTCGGCCTGCTCGGCATTGCCGCGGCGGGCGCCGCGCAAGGCATGTCGATCTGGTCGATCCTCGTGTTTCCGGTGCTGTTTACGGCGGGCATGACGCTGATCGACACCACCGACAGCATCCTCATGCTGGGCGCTTACGGGTGGGCCTTCGTGAGGCCGGTCCGCAAGCTCTACTACAACCTCACCATCACGGCAATGTCGGTGCTGGTGGCGCTGCTGGTCGGCAGTATCGAAGGCTTGGGGCTGGTGGCCGACCACCTGCATCTGAATGGCGGATTCTGGCGGGCAGTGGCGGTTCTCAACGATAACTTCGGCATGCTCGGCTATGCGATTATCGGCGTATTCGCGGCCGCCTGGCTATTGTCCGTGGCGGTTTACAAATGGCAGCGAATCGGGGAGATAGAGATCCATTCCTGATTACAACGCAATGGCCGATCTGTTTTGACCAAACCCTTAAGGCTACGCTGAAAAAGGTCAACGGCATTGGGCGTTCAATCGTTAGATGTGCATGAAACAACAGACCCTTGCGATGGCGGCCGATCAAGGCGCCGGATTTGAACAGTACCGTCGGCCAACCAAACGCGATGTGTTCCTTGAGACGATGGAGCAGATCGTGCCGTGGGCGCAACTGTGCGAGGTTGTCGAGCCGTACTATCCGAAGGGTCAAGGCGGTCGCCCGCCAGTGGGTCTGGAGCGCATGCTGCGCATGCACTTTGTGCAGCACTGGTTCAACCTGGCCGATGAAGCGTGCGAGGAGGCGCTGCTGGACAGCACCGCATTGCGGCGATTCGTCGGGATTGACCTGGGGCGCGAGCGGGTTCCCGATGGCACGACGCTGTTGAAGTTTCGCCGGCTGCTGGAGCGCAACAAGCTCGGCGAGCAGTTGTTCTCCAAGGTCGGCGAAGTACTGCAAGGGCATGGGCTGAAGGTTGGCACCGGCACGATCGTGGATGCCACCATCATCGGTGCGCCCAGTTCCACGAAGAATGCGGACAAGGCACGAGACCCCGAAATGCATCAGACGAGGAAGGGTCAGCAGTGGTACTTCGGCATGAAGCTGCACATCGGTGTGGATAGCCAGACGGGACTGGCACACAGCGCGGTAGTGACGGCGGCAAACGTGCATGACAAGCATCCGCTGCCGGCGCTGCTGCACGGCGACGAGCGGCGTGTGTACGGTGACAGCGCCTATGCGAGCCAGAAAGAACTCATCGCCAGCAAGGCGCCGAAAGCGAAGGACTTCACCAACCAGCGTGTGCGCAATCGCAGTGGTGCAGTCGATGAAACCAGGCGCTCGAAAAACCGCAACAAGTCGAAGATTCGTGCCCGGGTCGAACACGTCTTTGCGGTGGTCAAGCGGCTGTGGGGCTTCGGCAAGGTGCGCTATCGCGGCCTCGCGAAGAACGCCACGCGTGCCTTTACTGCACTCGCGCTGGCCAACATCTACATGAGCCGCACGCGGCTGATGGCACAGGTGCGTCCATAAGCAGCCGAAATGGGTCGAGAGTCCCGCTTGCCAGGCCCTTCAGGGCCGGGAAATCGAACCAGTCGAATCGCTGATCTCACGTTCCGAAATTCAGCATCAAGCTGTCGGCGAAAACGGTGGCTTCTTCAGCGTAGCCTTAAGGGCTATCGTCAGAGAATTGAATAGGGCGTGTGGGATGCCTTTATCGCGGTGCGCGTAGTTTCCTGAATAAGCGGTGAAAACTGGGTTATTTCGTATCGCTGACCTATACTCGAAAAAGTTTTTCGGGCTCATTGCGGTGGGCACCATTCAAACGAAAACATGCAGCCAATCCGATCCTTTTAGCCGCCCCCCACGCGGAAATCATTTCGATCGATTGCTGGACACGTGACTGCCGTGCGGCGTTCGCCACGTATCTTTGCTTGTCTAAAAGAACGTGAACGCAGTGGAGACAGATCATGGCAGAAGCAGACAACGTCCCCTATGGGCGCAAGACTCAGCACGCGCCGGCTCTCACGGAAGTGCACATCATCTGGATAACCGCGGGCCTCGGCTGCGACGGTGATTCGGTATCCATTACCGCTGCCACCCAGCCAAGTATCGAGGACGTGATTCTCGGCGCGATTCCCGGCTTGCCGAAGGTCCATTTACACAATCCCGTGCTGGCGTATGAAAACGGCGACGAGTTTCTCAAACCGTTTCATCAGGCCGCGCGTGGCGAGCTGGACAACTTCGTGCTGGTGATGGAAGGCTCGATTCCCAATGAGCGTATCAATCGCGAGGGCTATTGGGCCGCCTTGGGCACCGACCCCGATACGGGCGACCCGATCACGATTCCGCAATGGCTCGACCGGCTCGCGCCGCGCGCACTGGCGGTGGTCGGCGCGGGCACGTGCGCGACGTATGGCGGCATTCACGCCATGCAGGGCAACCCAACCGGTTGCATGGGTCTTGCCGACTATCTCGGCTGGGACTGGAAGTCGAAGGCGGGCCTGCCGATCGTCAACGTGCCGGGATGTCCGGTGCAGCCGGACAACTTCATGGAGACCCTGCTCTATCTGCTGTATCAACTCGCGGGCCTCGCGCCCATGATTCCACTCGACGACGCGTTGCGGCCGAAGTGGCTGTTCACCCGCACCGTGCACGACGGTTGCGATCGTGCGGGTTCGTACGAGCAGGCGATCTTCGCGACCGAATACGGCAGCCCGAATTGCATCGTCAAGCTCGGTTGCTGGGGACCGGTCGTGCAATGCAATGTGCCCAAACGCGGCTGGATGGCGGGTATCGGTGGCTGCCCGAACGTGGGTGGTATCTGCATCGGCTGCACGATGCCGGGCTTCCCGGACAAGTTCATGCCGTTCATGGAAGAGCCGCCCGGCGCGGTGCTGTCGTCCAATCTGATCAAGAGCTATGGCCCGCTGATTCGCAGCCTGCGCAAGCTGACCAGGAACACGCTCAACGATGAGCCGAAATGGCGTCACAACCGTTCGGAACTCACCACCGGTTACCGTCGCTGAGCGGGCGGAATTCGCGTTGTCAGTGTCGTCAGCATTGTCAGCAGGAGAAGGTCATGGCCATCAGTACCGCACCTGAAGCGACCGGCAGCACGCAGGCAGCGCCGGGCAAGCTGGTCGAAATGAACTGGGATCCGATTACGCGGATCGTCGGCAGTCTGGGGATTTAC
Organism: Paraburkholderia sp. RL17-337-BIB-A; assembly: GCF_046025895.1. Taxonomy (NCBI): domain Bacteria; kingdom Pseudomonadati; phylum Pseudomonadota; class Betaproteobacteria; order Burkholderiales; family Burkholderiaceae; genus Paraburkholderia; species Paraburkholderia sp. RL17-337-BIB-A. Next base: position 777,357 of record NZ_JARESY010000002.1, read on the forward strand.
ACCAAGATCGATTTTGCGAACCGCCGGGTGGCGGAGTGCTATAGCACGTCGTCGATCTTTCGCGGCTATAGCATTTTCATGAAGGGCAAGGATCCGCGCGACGCCCATTTCATCACGAGCCGGATCTGCGGCATCTGCGGCGACAACCACGCGACCTGCTCAGTCTATGCGCAGAACATGGCCTACGGCGTGAAGCCGCCGGCGATCGCCGAGTGGATCGTCAATCTTGGCGAAGCGGCCGAATACATGTTCGATCACAACATCTTCCAGGACAACCTGGTGGGCGTGGACTTCTGCGAGAAGATGGTCAGGGAGACCAATCCGGGCGTGTGGGACAAGGCGCAAAAAACGCCCGCGCCGCACGCGGACAAGCACGGCTATCAAACCATCGCGGAGATCATGACCGCGCTCAATCCGTTTACCGGCGAGTTCTACCGCGAGACGCTGATGGTGAGCCGCTATACGCGCGAAATGTTCTGCCTGATGGAAGGGCGCCACGTGCATCCGTCGACGCTGTATCCCGGCGGCGTGGGCACCGTGCCGACCATTCAGCTCTTTACCGATTACATCACGCGTTTGATGAAATACGTCGAGTTCATGAAGAAGGTCGTGCCGCTGCACGACGATCTGTTCGACTTCTTCTACGAGGCGTTGCCCGGTTACGAGGAAGTGGGCCGGCGCCGTGTTCTGCTCGGCTGCTGGGGTTCGTTCCAGGACCCGAACGTGTGCGACTACAACTACAACACCATGACGCAATGGGGCCGCGGCATGTTCGTCACACCGGGCGTGGTGGTGGACGGCGAACTGGTCACGACCGACCTCGTCGACATCAACCTGAACATTCGCATTCTGCTCGGCAGTTCCTATTACGACGACTGGGATCACGAAGAAACGTTCGTGAAGAACGACCCGCTCGGCAATGCGGTGGATCGCAAGCATCCATGGAATCAGACCACGCTGCCGCATCCGCAGAAGCGCAAATTCGACGGCAACTATACGTGGGTGATGTCGCCGCGCTGGCTCGACAAGCGCACGGGCGATCACCTCGCGCTCGATACCGGCGGCGGTCCGATAGCGCGTTTGTGGTCCACGGCGTTGGCGGGACTCGTCGACATTGGCTATATCAAGGCGACCGGTCACAGTGTGAAGATCTATTTGCCGAAGACCGCGCTCAAACCTGAAGTCGAATTCGAATGGAAAATACCGAAGTGGAGCAATGCACTTGAACGCGATCGCGCCCGCACGTATTTTCAGGCGTATTCGGCGGCAGCGGCATTGTATTTCGCCGAGCAGGCGCTCGCCGAATTGCACGCGGGCCGCACCCGCACGTTCAGCGATTTCACGGTGCCAGAAGAAGGCATTGGCTGCGGTTTCCATGAAGCGGTGCGTGGGGTGCTGTCGCATCACCTGGTGATTCGCAACGGCAAGATCGCCAACTATCATCCGTATCCGCCTACGCCCTGGAATGCCAATCCGCGCGATATTTACGGCACGCCTGGACCGTATGAGGACGCGGTGCAGAACACGCCGATCTTTGAAGAGAACGGCCCCGACAAGTTCAAGGGCATCGACATCATGCGCGCGGTGCGCAGCTTCGATCCATGCCTGCCGTGCGGCGTTCATATGTATGTGGGCAACGGCAAGACGATCGACACCTCACACTCGCCGACCTTCGGCGTGATGCAGGGAGCGCATACGTGAGCGCACCAGCAAACGACCAGCGCGCGGTCGCTGCCCAGCAACACCGCATCGAGGAACTGATTGCGGCGCTGGAAGCGCTCGACGATCCGCCCGCGCGCGAAAGCGCCCAGGAGCTGCTGCAGGTGGTGCTCGATTTGCATACGAACGGGCTCGCGCGTCTGCTGGAGATCGTCATGTCCGCCCGGGCGATGGACGGTGCGATGGTCGAGGCGTTCGAACGCGACGCCGGTGTGTCGGCGATGCTGCTGTTGCACGGTTTGCATCCGCAAGATCTGCCGACGCGCGTGTCTCGCGCGGTGGAGAAGATGCGGCCGCTGCTCGGCGTGCAAGGCATCCAGATCGAATTGCTGGACGCCGTGGAAGAAGCGGTGCGCGTAAAAGTGGCCGGGCGTTTGCAAGGCAAGCACAACTCGGTCGGCGAATTGCGGCAGGAAATCGAACTCGCCATTTTCGAGGCTGCGCCTGAGGCCATGCGCGTCGAGATTGCCGGTTTGCAGGACGTCAACGTGCATGAACTGCGCTTCGTGCCTAATGGGCGCACCGAGGCGCACACCGAGCACACCGAGGTAGCCAGCCGGACCGAGGCCGGCGCGCAATGACACCCGCCACCGCCACGACGCGCGGCTGGGTCGCGGGTGTGCGCCATTTCGTGCGCAAAGCCGACGACACGCACTGCGAGTTGTGCGGGGCGCTGCTGCTGGCCGATCATCCTCATCTGTTCGAAATCGACAAACGCCAACTTTATTGCTGCTGCCGTGCCTGCGCATTGTTGTTCGGCAGTCAGCAGAATGCGCGCTATCGTCCGGTGCCACGCGACGCGCGCTATCTCGAAGGCTTTCGCATGAGCGACGCGCAGTGGGATGCACTGGCGATTCCCATCGAGATTGCTTTTTTCTTTCACGACAGTTCAGCGCAACGTATTGTCGCGCTGTATCCCGGACCGGCGGGCGGCACGCAATCGCTGCTGGATCTGCAGGCGTGGACCGAACTCGTCGCCGACAATGCGTGGCTCGCGCACCTGGAGCCCGACGTCGAAGCGCTGCTTGTGAACCGCAGCGAAGGCGCGCGCGAGTACTACCGCGTGCCGATCGATCAATGTTTTGCGTTGACCGGCGCGATTCGCGCGCGTTGGCGCGGCGTCTCGGGCGGACGGCAGGTCTGGGACACGATTCATGGTTTCTTCAGTGCGCTGAAGAGCCAGGGCCGCGTACCGGAGGGTTTGCTCCATGCCTGATCTCGGATTCGCCGTCGAGTCGGCGGACGTAGTGCCGTTTGCCGCGGCGCCGCTGCTGATGTTCAAGCTGCATATCGTGGACACGGCCGCGGACAGGTCGGCGCACCGCGAGATCGCCAGCATCGCGCTGCAATGCCAGATTCAGATCGAGGCCGCGAAACGCCGCTACGCGCCCGCCGAGCAGTACGCGCTCGAGGATCTGTTCGGCATTCCGCCACGTTGGGGCGATACGTTGCGCACGATGCTGTGGACGCATGCGTCGGCGGTCGCGCCACCCTTTACCGGCGAATGCACGCTCGATCTGCCCGTGCCGTGCAGTTACGACTTTAATGTGGCGGCGACCAGATATTTTCACGGACTCGAGGAGGGGGAGATTCCGCTGATGCTGCAGTTCAGCGGCACGGTGTTCTATCGCGAGGCCGATGGCGCGTTGCAGGCCGCGCCGATTCCGTGGCACAAGGAGGCGGCGTACCGTCTGCCGGTGGCGCTATGGCGCGACATGATGGCGCGCTATTACCCGAACGGCGCATGGTTATGCCTGCATCGCGACGTGTTCGATCGCTTCTCGCGCTTTAAGACCCGCGGGGGGCTGACGAGTTGGGAGCAGGCGCTCACGAGCCTGCTCGACAAGCTCGAGGAGGACATATCGTGAACGCGGTCGAGAGCGTGGTGCAGGCGGTGCTGTACGAAGGCTACATGCTGTATCCGTACCGGCCGACTTCGGTGAAGAACCGGCAACGCTGGACCTTCGGCGGTGTCTATCCGCGTGCCTATGCGGAGGCGTCCGGCAGCGATCCCTGGGTAACGCAGAGCGAGTGTCTGCTGCACGGCAGCGAGCACACGCGCGTGGCGGTGCGGCCCGGTTTCTTGCAGGTGATCGAGCGCATGGTGCTGGACGTAGCGGAGAACGCCGCGGTACGGCCGGAGTCGGGCGACCCGGCGTGGCGCACGGTGTCCCTGCTCGATATCGACGAACGGCGCTATACGCCGTGGCAGGAAGCGGCTGAACGGCATATCGCGCTGCCCGTGCTGGTGCTGGGCGAATTGCTGAACGCGCCGCGAGATATTCCCTTTTCGTTCGATGCGGGCAGCGAACTCGAACCGCTGGCGGATCGGCACGGCGCGCTGCGTGGCGCGTTGCGACGTACGCGCGCGGCGCTACAAGGCCGCGTCGAAGTGAGTGCGGCGAGCGTGGTAGCGGGGGTCTATCGGCTGAAAGTGCGCATCGTCAATGAGACGCCGCTCGATCAGGCGCGCAGCCTCACGCGCGACGCCGCGTCGCTGTACGCGTTGGTCTCGTGCCACACCGTGCTGACCGTCGAGCGCGGCACATGGGTCTCGTCGATCGATCCGCCCGACGACCTCGCGGCGGCGTCGGCCGCGTGCCGCAATATCGGCGTTTGGCCGGTGCTGGTCGGCGAGGAACAGCGGCCCGACACCATGCTTGCCTCGCCGATCATCCTCTACGATTTCCCGCAGATCGCGCCCGAAAGCGCTGGCGATCTGTTCGACGCCACCGAGATCGACGAGATTCTCACGCTGCGCATTCTCACCATGACGGACGAAGAAAAGCGCGAAATGATCGCCACCGACGAGCGCGCTCGCGCGTTGCTCGCGCGCACCGAAGGGCTCGGCGCCGAGCAGATGCAGAAGCTGCACGGCACCTTGCGGCAGGTGCGCGCGCTCGACGCGGCGAGCGTGGGCGCGTCCATTTCTCCGACGCAGACCGCCGTGCCCGTCTCGCCATGGGCCGAACTTGACGCGCGGCCGCAGCTTGCCTGCGTGCGGGTCGCGGGCGTGGAGATCCGCGTCGGCGATCAGGTGCGCTTGCGTCCGCGCGGGCGCGCGGACATCTTCGATATCGCGCTGAGCGGCATGGTCGCGACGATCGAATCGATCGAACGCGATTTCGACGACCACGTGCATGTCGCCGTGACCGTCGACGACGATCCAGGCAAGGACTTCGGCATGCAGCGCATGCCGGGCCATCGGTTCTTCTTCGGACCGGACGAGGTCGAGCCGCTCGGTCACGCTGCCGGCGCCCGGCGGGGGCTCGTATGAGCACGATTCTGGTGGCCGGCATCGGCAATGTGTTTTTCGGCGACGACGGGTTCGGTGTCGAAGTGGTGCGGCGTTTGCAGGAGCAGCTGGCCGCAGGTGAACTGCCGGCATTCGCGGCGGGCGTGAACGTCGCGGACTTCGGCATTCGCGGCGTCGATCTTTGTTACGCGCTGCTCGACGGCGTGGACAGCGCGATCCTGATCGACGCGACGCAGCGCGGCGGCGCGCCCGGCACGCTGTACGTGATTGAGCCGTCCACCGAAGAGTCGGGCGGGACGGCGAGCGAAGATCCCTACGTCGTGCCAATCCTGATGTCGCCGCACGAGATGGACCCGGCCAAGGTGCTGCAAACCGTGCGGATGCTTGGCGGCCGGTGCGAGGACATCGTCGTGCTCGGCTGCGAGCCGCAGGATTTCGGCGGTGAAGACGGTGAAGAAGGGCGCATGAGTTTAAGCCGGCCCGTGGCGGCCGCGGTGGAGCAGGCCGCTGAAGTAGTGGTACGGCTCGTGACGGCGAGGCTGGAGCAGCGCGTCGCGCGGGTGGCCTGACATACCGGGTGCGCGGATATGTGATGGATACGGCGTGAAATAACTGAAGCGGGAGACATCATGAAAGGATTCTTCAAGTACCTCTTGTTACCGGCATTGGTGGTCGGCGTGTTGGCGAACATGAAGGACATCAGGCGCTATATCCGTATCCGCAACATGTAGGCGACAAGGGCCAGGGAGATGGCGATGAGCACGCATGCACAGCCCGCCGGGCAGGGATCGACGCAACATCCTGCGCTCGCGGGTCCGGTCGGCGAGGAGATCCGCGTGCGCGGACTGGTGCAGGGCGTCGGCTTCCGGCCGACGGTGTGGCGGCTGGCGCATGCCTGCGGCGTGGCCGGCGACGTGTGCAACGACTGCGACGGTGTGCTGATTCACGCTTGGGGCGACGCGCGGATGCTGCAGCGCTTCATCGACAGTCTGAGCGCCGAGTGTCCGCCGCTCGCGCGGATCGACGCAATCGAGCGGCATCCATTGAGCGAGGCGGCCGAGGCGAACGACTTTCGTATCGTGCCGAGCGTGAGCGGCCATGTGCAAACCGGCGTCACGCCCGACGCGGTCATCTGCGGCGACTGCGCGACGGAGATCGCCGACCCGCTGAACCGCCGCTATCGTTATCCGTTCACGAACTGCACGCATTGCGGCCCCAGGCTTTCGATCGTGCAGGCCGTTCCCTACGATCGTGCCAATACGACGATGGCGGCGTTCGTCATGTGTGACGCGTGCCGCGCGGAATACGACGATCCCGCCGACCGGCGCTTTCACGCGCAACCGGTTGCGTGCTCCGCATGCGGACCGCGCGTCTGGCTGGAAGGCCGCGACGGCGCGCGCGTCGATGGCGACGACCCGTGCCGTGCGGCGAGTCAACTGTTGCGGCACGGTGCGATCGTCGCGATCAAGGGCTTGGGCGGTTTCCAACTGGCCTGCCATGCGAGCGACGAAACCGCGGTCGCGCGTCTGCGGCGGCTGAAACGGCGCGAGCGCAAACCCTTCGCGCTAATGGCGCGCGATCTGCAAGCCGTGCGTCGGTATTGCACGCCGGGCGAAGCCGAACGCGCGCTGCTTGCCAGCGCCGGCGGACCCATCGTGATCATGTCTGCCGACGGCGCCGAATGCGTCGCGCCGAGCGTTGCGCCGGGTGTCGGCACACTGGGCTTCATGCTGCCGTCCACGCCGCTGCACCGGCTGCTGATGGAGTCGATCGATTCCGCGCTGGTCGTGACGAGCGGCAATACCAGCGACGAACCGCCGTGCATCGACAATGCGGACGCCCGCGCGCGGCTCGGCCGTATCGCCGATGTGTTTCTGATGCACGATCGCGACATTTCGCGCCGGGTCGACGATTCGGTGGCGCGAGTGGTTCACGGTACGGCGCGGATCGTGCGGCGCGCGCGCGGCTATGCGCCGGCGCCGCTGCTGTTGCCTGAAGGTTTCGCCGCTACCCCCGCCGTGCTGGCGATGGGCGGCGAACTCAAGAACACTTTCTGCCTTGCGCGCGATGCACAGGCAATCGTCTCGCATCACATCGGCGATCTGGAAGACGCGCTGACGCATGCGGACTATCGCCGCGCGGTGGCGCAGTATCTGCATCTGTTCGAGCATGAACCGCAGGTGGTCGCGCTCGATCTGCATCCCGAGTACCTGTCGCGCAAGATCGGCTACGACCTCGCGCAAACCTTGCGGATTCCCGTAGTCGAGATTCAGCATCATCACGCGCATCTCGCCGCGTGCATGGCAGAAAACGGCGTCGCCTTCGATGCATTGCCAATGCTCGGCGTCGCGCTCGACGGTCTGGGTTACGGCGACGACGGCACGCTGTGGGGCGGCGAATTCATGCTGGCCGACTATCGCGGCTATACGCGGCTCGGGCAGTTCAAGCCCGTGGCGATGCCCGGCGGCACACGCGCCGTCGACGAGCCATGGCGCAATGCCTACGCGCATCTGCGGGCGGCGTTCGACTGGTACGGATTTACGCGGCATTACAGCGGTCTCGACATACAGCAGTTCCTGAGCAGCCGTCCGCGCGCCGCGCTCGACTCGATGATCGCGCAGCGCGTGAACAGCCCGCTGGCGAGTTCCGCGGGCCGTTTGTTCGACGCGGTGGCGGCCACGCTCGGCGTGTGCCGCGAGTGTGTGCTTTACGAAGGCCAGGCTGCTATCGAACTGGAGGCGCTGGTCGATCAACACACACTGCGCAACGATAGCGACGTCCGCGCGTACCCGTTCGAATTGACTAACACCCTGCCGGGTGGTTTGCGCTGCATCGAACCCCGGCCGATGTGGGAAGCCTTGCTAGGCGACCTGCTGCGCGGGACGCCGGTGCCGGTGATTGCCGCGCGTTTTCACAAGGGCCTGGCGATTGCGATTGTGCGAATGGTGGAGTGTCTTGCCGATCTGCTGACGGGCTCCGCAGACGCGCGCAGCGTTGCGCTTTCGGGTGGTGTGTTCCAGAACCGCGTCCTGTTCGAACAGGTTGCGACGCGGCTTGGTGAAGCAGGTTTTCGCGTGCTGACGCACCGCCAGGTGCCGGCCAACGACGGCGGATTGTCACTGGGGCAGGCGGTCATCGCGGCGGCGCGATGGGGTTTGAAGCGTGCGTGGAGTAGCGGTGCAGAACCGGGTATGGGGAGAGCGACATGTGCTTGGGCATCCCAGGGCAGATCGTCGAAGTGACGGATGCGGCGAACGATCTCGCGCTCGTCAACATAGGCGGTGTGCGGCGCGTGATCAACATCGCGTTTGTGATCGACGAAGACCGGCCGGCGAGCGCGTGCATCGGCCAGTGGGTGCTCGTGCATGTCGGCTTCGCAATGAGCCGGCTCGACGAGCAGGAGGCGGCGCGCACGCTCGCGCTGCTGCACGAGTTAGGCGTCGCCCAGGGCGAGATGAATGAGCTGCGCAGCGCGCCGTGAGCGCGCCAACATCAGCATACGGAGACCCGCCATGCCTGAACATGAATCGCTGCAAGCGCTCTATCCGTTCCTGCATGGCGCCCGTCGGGATGCGGACCGGCTTGACGCCGCGTTGCTCGAATCGGTGCATCGCAAAGCGCAGGAAAGCGTCGATGCGAAAACGCGCTTCTTCGAAGAAAACGCACCCGAGGTCGTCCGCGTTGCTCACGCCATTGCTGACGTGTATCGCCGCGACGGCCGGCTCTTCACGATGGGCAACGGTGGTTCGAGTTGCGACGCGGCGCATATCGCCGTCGAGTTTCTGCATCCCGTGACGACGGGACGCCCCGCACTCACCGCCATCAATCTCGTTGCTGACATGGCCATGTTGACGGCGGTCGGCAACGACGTCGGCTTCAATCACATTTTTGTACGGCAACTGGTCGCCCAGGCGCGGCGCGGCGATGCACTGATCGGCGTGTCGACGAGCGGCAATTCGGAGAACCTGTTGGCCGCCTTCGCGAAGGCGAAAGAGATGGAACTGCTGACCGTCGGACTATCCGGTCACGACGGCGGACGCATGGCCACGAGCGCTGCGCTCGATCATTGCCTGGTGGTGAGAAGCGACAGTATCCATCGTGTGCAGGAGACCCACGTCGCGATTTATCACATTGTATGGGACCTCGTGCATACGCTGCTCGCCGACGACCGTGGCGGCCTCGGCGCTTCGGCCACGGGGGCTGTGAGAGGCACGCCATGAAATACGTCGATGAGTTTCGCGACCCGGAGAAGGCGAAAACCCTCGCCAGGGAAATCCGCGCGCTAGTGTCGTGCATCGAGCGCGCGAAGCAGCGGCCACTGCAAATCATGGAAGTGTGCGGCGGCCACACCCATACGATTTTCCGCTACGGCATCCAGCAATTGCTGCCCGACGCCGTGGAGTTCGTTCACGGTCCCGGCTGCCCGGTATGCGTGCTGCCGATGGGCCGCGTCGACGATTGCGTCGCTTTGGCGGAACGCCCGGAAGTGATCTTCACGACGTTCGGCGACGCGATGCGTGTGCCCGGTTCGAAGAAGAGCCTGCTGAAGGCAAAAGCCGAGGGCGCCGACGTGCGCATGGTCTATTCGCCGCTCGATGCTTTGAAGATCGCGCAGCTCAATCCCGACCGGGAGGTAATCTTCTTCGGCCTGGGCTTCGAGACGACCATGCCGAGCACCGCAATGACCGTCTTGCAGGCGCACGTGCGAAAGGTCACGAATTTCTCGCTGTTCTGCAATCACATTACGATCATTCCGACAATCAAGGCGATTCTCGATTCGCCAGACCTGCACCTCGACGGCTTTCTCGGCCCTGGACATGTCAGCATGGTGATCGGCACGCGGCCTTATGACTTCATCGCGCGTCACTATCGTAAGCCGATCACGGTGGCCGGGTTCGAGCCGCTCGACGTGCTGCAATCGCTGTGGATGGTGCTGAAACAGATCGCGGACGGCCGCTGCGAAGTTGAGAACCAGTATGGGCGGATCGTGCCTGAGGATGGCAACGCGCAGGCCCTGGCGGCGGTGGCGCGCGTGTTCGAGACGCGTGAGTTCTTCGAATGGCGTGGACTGGGCTCGATTGATCATTCCGGTGTGCGGGTGCGCGAGGCGTTCGCGGGATTCGATGCCGAGCGCAAGTTCGCGGTGCCGAACGTGAAGATCGCCGACCCCAAGGCATGTCAATGCGGCGAGGTTCTCAAGGGTGTGATCAAGCCGCATCAATGCAAGGTGTTCGGCACCGGCTGTACGCCCGAATCGCCGCTCGGTTCTCTGATGGTTTCGAGCGAGGGCGCGTGTGCGGCGTATTACAACTACGGACGGATCGATATGTCTCGCATTGAGGGACGGCAACGCGCGCGGCAAGCGGCGACGCCGCCCGCGGCATGTCTGGGCGCGGGTGGCATGTCCGATACGGCTGCGCTTGCTAACACAGTCCCCACGCCCACCCAGCGAGGCGGGCTATGAACGATCGCGCTTCCACTCCGATCGCACTGGACGCGCCACCACGCGTGCGCCGCGTGCGTGACGCTTCGGTCAATCTTGCGCACGGCAGCGGCGGCCGAGCGATGCGCGATCTGATCGAAGACGTATTCGTCTCGACCTTCGACAATCCCGCGCTCGCGGCGCTCGAAGATCAGGCCGTGTTCGCGCTTGGCGATCTCGCCGCGCACGGCGACCGGCTCGCCTTTACGACGGATAGCTACGTAGTCGACCCGCTTTTCTTTCCGGGCGGTGACATCGGCACGCTGGCCGTGTCCGGCACCGTCAATGACCTGGCGGTGTGCGGCGCGACGCCTTTGTATCTGTCGTGCGCGGTGGTGATCGAGGAAGGTTTCTCTGTCGATCTTCTACGCCGTGTCGCCGCGAGCATGCAACGTGTTGCGCTCGAGGCTGGTGTCGCGATCGTCACAGGCGACACGAAAGTAGTGGAACGCGGTTGCGCCGACAAGCTGTTCATCAACACTGCAGGCATTGGCGTGGTGCGCCGCGATGTTTCGATTTCGGCGCGCAATGCGCGGGGCGGCGACGTGGTGATCGTCAACGGGTACCTCGGCGATCATGGCGCGGCAATTCTGGTGGCGCGTCAACAGTTAGCACTCGAAGCTGACATAGAGAGCGATTGTTGTCCCCTCAACGGCCTGATCGCGGCGATGCTCGACGCGTGCCCACAGATCCATTGTCTGCGCGATGCGACGCGCGGCGGTGTCGCGACCGTGCTCAACGAATTCGCGCAAAGTTCGAACGTAACGATACGGCTCGATGAAGCCGCGCTGCCCTTGCGCGAGCAGGTGCAGGGCGCCTGCGAGATCCTCGGGCTCGATCCGCTGTATCTCGCCAATGAAGGCAAGCTGGTGGCCGTCGTGCCTGCCGATGCAGCAGACCGCGTGCTGGCGGCCATGCGCGCGCATCCGGCGGGACGCGAGGCCGCGGTGATCGGCACGGTCGAACAGAGCGAGGCGGAGGCGAGTGGGCTTGTCGTTATGCAGACGGTGTTCGGCGGGCAGCGCATCGTCGATATGCTGGTGGGCGAGCAACTGCCGCGCATCTGCTAAAGGCTCGAAGGAAGCGACATGCATGAATTGAGTATCGCGAACAGCGTCGTCGAGATTTGCGCGGAACAGGCGCACGGTGCGCGTGTGCGGTGCGTGACGTTGGAGATTGGGCAGTTGTCGGCAGTGATGCCGGAGGCGATCCGGTTTTGCTTCGATGTATGCGCGAAAGACACGGCCGTGGAAGGTGCGACGCTGGATATCGTCGTAATGCCCGGCGAGGCACGCTGTCTGGCGTGCGGTGCGACGCTCGCGGTTGACGTGCCGTTTGGGCAATGCGCGTGCGGCAGCGAGAACCTCGAACTGATTTCCGGCCAGCAGTTGCAGATTCGACGGATGGAGGTGGTGTGATGTGTACGACATGCGGATGCTCGAATACGCGGCTTGCGACGGTGACCGATCTGGATGCGGTGAAGCCCCCGGAAGACAATGCGCAGTCGCAGTCGCAATTGCCGTCGAACCGGGAAGCCGGGGCAGTCGGCTCGTCCGAAACTGCCTATCGGCGAGTCGACGAACATCTTCATGCAAGTTTGACTGCGCACACGCGGGGTCATTCGCATTCGCACGTGCACAGTCGTCACGAGTCGAGCGGACACGCACATCACGATGTACATTCGCATGGCGGTGACCATGCGCATTCTCATGCGCATGAACACGGTCATGACGATGGACATGTCCAGCAACACGAACACCAGCACGAGCACGACCACGGTAGATCGATCGACCTCGAACGTGCCATTCTGGCAAAAAACCAGCTGCTGGCCGAACGCAATCGCGGTTGGCTCGCCGGTCGTTCGATATTTGCCTTGAACCTGATGAGCTCACCGGGCGCGGGCAAGACGACATTGCTCGAACGAACTATTCGCGATTTGGGTAGCACGCTCCCGCTGACGGTAATCGAAGGCGATCAGGCCACGCTCAACGACGCAGAGCGAATTCGCGCGACCGGCGCGCGCGTGGTGCAGGTCAATACCGGCGCCGGCTGTCATCTCGATGCGGAAATGGCGTCGAGAGCACTGACGGAACTCGATCCGCCCTTGCATTCTGTGGTGATGATCGAGAACGTCGGCAACCTCGTGTGTCCGGCGTTATTCGATCTCGGTGAAGCGGCAAAAGTACTGATTCTTTCAGTGACTGAAGGTGAGGACAAGCCAATTAAGTATCCGCATATGTTCCAGGCATGCTCATTACTGTTGCTGAACAAGATCGACTTGCTGCCCCATTTACGCTTCGATGTCGACCGTTGCATCGGATATGCGAAGCGTGTCAATCCTGAGATGCTGATTCTTCAGGTTTCGGCGCAGAGCGGCGAGGGGATCGAAGCGTGGTACGGATGGTTGCGAAAGAGAGCACCATCGCGCAGAGAGTAGATCGCGAACAAGTCAAATACGCTCCGAGAAACACGGCACGGCCTCGCGAAAACACCGGTGGATCCGGTTCCGGGTCGGGTCGAGGCCGCGCTGGTCGGCATCGGCACCGCATAGATTCCCGATTATCTGGCTGCCGATCATTCGGCAGTAGGGCGTTTGCGATTGTGTTCGGCATGAGCCAGCCGGACGATGTCGATATGAGCGAGATCCTGTTCAGGCCGATACGGTCTTAGGGGCCGACCTCAGCGCGCCGGATCCGATCCACGCCCGGTGCCCCCGCAACCCGAGCCAAAAAGTAGGAGGACGTCCATGGGCAGGCTTGTCAGTTCCCCGGCAGATAGCGAGAGAGCGCGGAAGTGGTTGATGGTCGCGATACTGGCGGTATTCTGCTGCCTGTGCCGGAGCGCCTTCGCGCAAGCGGCCGACAACGCGGCGAGCGTGCGCGACAAATATCAGAGTCTGACGCAGCGGCTCGCGCACAATCAGTTTCAGCGACCGCTGTACCTCGAATCGCAGGAGTTGCCCTCGGCGCTCAAGGGCGATATTTACGGTGTGCTCAATTATCCGTTCGCGACGGTCAACGGCGCGCTCAATGACCCGACTCAGGGCCCGGCCAACTGGTGCGACGTGCTGATCCTGCACCTGAACACCAAGTACTGCCGTGCATCGACGAGCGCCGGCGGTACGGTCCTGGCGGTGAACATCGGCAAGAAAACGGAGGAGTCGCTGTCCTCGTCTTACCGCGTGCAATTCAACTATCGTCCGGCAGCAAGCAGCCCGGATTATCTTCGCGTGGAGCTTTCCGCCGCCACGGGTCCGCTGAGCACGAAAGACTACCGTATTGTGCTGGAGGCGATACCCGTGGGCGATAGCCGCACCTTTATCCATCTGACCTACGCCTACGGTTACGGCATGGCGGGACGGCTTGCGATGAAAACCTATCTGGCGACGATCGGTAGCGACAAGGTTGGCTTTTCCTCCATGCCTGATCCCTCGACGGGTGAGACGCGATACATCGGCGGCGTGCGCGGTCTGGTGGAACGCAATACCATGCGCTATTACCTCGCCGTCGACGCTTATCTGGGTGCGCTTTCGGGGCCGCCCAACGCCCGCCTCGACAAACGCCTCACTGGCTGGTTCGATGCGACCGAGCAGTATCCTCGGCAATTGCATGAGGTCAGCCGCGCCGACTACATGCAAATGAAGCACGACGAGTATCAACGTCAGCAGACCGCTCAGTAGGCCGCGCAGCAGGCGAGCGTCACAAGTCCGATCGGCTGCCCGGCGTTGCTCGCCCTATAAGATTTGAAAGCTCACCGCAGCCGTACCCGACGCAAAGAGCAGCGACGTCGGTAAGGGAAGAGCAATCGCCAGCGGCCGTCCCACGCCCTCTCTGTAATAGCACTTCATGCTGCGTGTCTCCACCAATGCATTTCTTGCAGGCTCCTCAGGTGGGCAGATTTTTTCCATTGCAACCTGCACCGACCTGATAGCGATGACGACTTCAAGGCTCTGGTGAAGAAAGCCGTCAAACTGGTAAAGAGTGAAACGGCGCTGGGGCTGCCTGGATACCTCGGCCCTCGAACTGACACTCCACAGACGGCAACGCTTCGCCTTGGAGGCGACATGGGCAGATCGAGTGCATCGGAAAGGGGGCAGCCATGGGTCATTGTTGACGAGCCGGGGGCGCGTGCCGGCCCACTGATGGCGACCGATCATATGAAATCAAATAACATAAACCGGGGACCTGGCTTGGGCCGCTTGCGCCGCAAACGCGAAGTACGTTAAGACGAAAGCCGGGATATAAGTGGTTTCTGCTTTACGATAAGGAGTAGGCTTAATTATGAAGCCGGTCTTGCGCACAATAACGATGACGCTCCCGGCAAATCTACCCAACCGCGGACTCAGTTTCCGCCAATACGTCCCCACTAATACCCCGATTCGATTCGGCTTGATGTGTTCATGCGCCGGGCTCGCCTGTGCAACTGGCGCGTTGAGCGACTGCCTTTCTCTTCGGAGCATTCGATGACGAACCAACCAAAGGAACAGAAACACGGTGTCGGCCGCAAAGACGAAGACAAGCGTGCGGACGACATCCCGAACAGCGACACCGGCTCACCGGCACCTGACAGTGCTGCCCCTGTCCTGCAGTCCGAGGACGATGAACCGTTCGATGAAGATTCGCCGGAATTAGGGGCGAGCGGACGAGGCGATGTTCCGAAACAGCACGTTTCGGAACAACGACACGATGAACGGACATAGTGCAATGGACGACCGATTTGATAGACGAGAACTACTGCTTCATCTAGGAGACATTCTCGAAGCGTTGCACTGTCTGGCCAGGACGGGTCGGCCGGACGTATCGGTGGCGTACCTTGCGCAGAAAGAGAATTCGTTGCAGGACTTCGCGTTCCTCCGGGCGCTTGCGCCAATGATGACTGTGACCGAATTCAGCGCACGCGCCGCCAGCGCGTTCTTCTTATGGCCCAAGGAGCTGCTCGAGACTGAACTTAACCGGAATGCCTCTTTTGAGTTTTGAGTGGGTAGGGTTGGCGGGTCAAGGACGGGCGTAAGCCCGGCGAAGCGAATCCTTGAGGCGCCCAGAATTGATAAGCTGAGCCATGGCTGGTTGCGGCAGAATGCGGCAACCAGCCACGCAAGACAAAGCAACCATGACGAATCAACTGTTCGAATCCGCTCTCGGTATAACCGCGCCCTGGTACGTTCAAGGCGTTGACTTCGATGCCGCTCAGCGTCAACTCACCATTGCCGTGGACTTCGTCGCGGGCACCCGGTTTTCCTATGCTGGAGTTGCCGGTGAGCATCCTGTCCACGACACGCAAATCAAGCGTCTGCGTCACCTGAATTTCTTTCAACACGAATGCTTCCTGGAAGTGCGGGTGCCGCGTGTGCGCTTGCCCGATGGCTCCGTGCGGTTAGTCGAACCTGATTGGGTCGGTCAACTCAGCGGCTTTACGCTGCTGTTCGAGGCACTCGTACTGATGCTCGCCCAGCAGATGCCGTTTGCCGCTGTCGCGCGTGCGGTCAACCTGTCGTGGCATCGAGTACACGCCATCTGTTCGCGGTATGTGGAGCTGGCACTCGCGGGGGCTGACCTGTCTGAGGTGACGGCAGTGGCGATTGACGAAACCTCGTATCGGCGCGGTCATGAGTATCTGACGCTGGTCGCCGATATGCGGGCGCGGCGGGTCGTGTTCGTCACGACCGGCAAGGATGCCAGCACGATTGAACGCTTTGCGGCCTATCTGGGCGAACACGGTGGCACGTCCGAGCAAATCAGCTCGGTCAGCATCGACATGTCGCCAGCTTTCATCAAGGGCATCAATGAACATCTGCCCGACGCGCGACTGACCTTTGACAAGTTTCACGTCGTTGCTCACGCGTCCAAGGCGCTCGACACGGTGCGCAGGCAGCAACAGAAGGTCGACCCGCAACTCAAAGGCATGCGCTGGACGCTGCTCAAAGACGCGAACAAACTGAATCTCGCCCAACTGACCGACCTCGAGGCGCTCGTCAGTCAGTACACCACCAGGCGCACGGCCCGGGCGTGGCTGTACCGCGAGCAACTGCGCGACATTCTCGAGCGCAAGCAAATCAATGTCGTGTCGGCGATGTTGCACCAGTGGTGTACGAACGTCATGCGCTCGAAGGTCGAACCGATGAAGGACGTCGCCCGACTGATTCGCCGACACTTCGAGGGCATTGTCGCCTGGACTCAGACGCGCCAGACCAACGGCTTCATCGAAGCCATCAACGGCCTGTTTCAGGCCGCCAAACGCAAAGCACGCGGGTACGCTCGCTTCGAAACCATGCGCACTGTCCTGTTTCTCATCGCCGGAAAACTCGACTTCTCACGCTTTAATGAGCATGCCCGATGAGCCCCGTTACCCACTCCGTTTTCAAAAGAGCCACCGGAATGCGCTGGCGTCCACCGTTCAGCACGACCTTTTTGAGGACAACGCTGAAGGCTGGAGCGCGTATGTCACTCACATCCAGAAGAAGGTGGCGTGGTTCGGGACCGGGCTTCTCACGGTGAAAAGGGACCAGATGGCCGAACCGTCGCGCAGTACCGGAGGTCTGGCGACTCCGCTCGAGGTGGCGGGCGAGCTAGCGCGTGGCGCGCGTCGCGATGCGCCCTCCGAAAGGAAAGGTTGGCCCTGGCCAGAGTCGACGTCCTGACGTACTGTCGGTGTCATACATTTCCAACACCTGGTCGTTAGTTCAGTGACCCACGTGAAAGGCTCGAGCCATTGATGGCCAGCGATTCGCGACATGTGACTCCACCCTTATCCACTTGCGTTGCGGACAGAACGAGTTATCCACAAAATCTGTTCACAAAGCTGTGGACAAATCACACCCTGGATAAACGGCCCCGCCGCATAAGGTTTTCCGGGCGGCGTGTGGGGGAAATTTCTTTCCCCTCGCGCCCTCAAACATCCATTCCGCCACGTTTCCCCACACGCTGCGGTGCGGCGAAACCTTCGTCCCCAACAGAAGGACGGTCCTACATATCAGACATGTGTCTCGTTTGAGATTCAAGCTAACGGCGGCACTTAACGCCGATTGACAAGACACCCATTAGCGGGCCTGCGTCAAGTGAGCAAACACCACCATCGACTGCCTCAACAGCCGGTTTCGAACTCTGGTACCCGAATGCGTCGGCCGAACGCGTCCGTTTCTTCATTTCCTGGCTGCGACGAATCGCACCAGACACCCATCAGGTTCAAGCGAGCGGCAATGCTACCGGCGCCTTTCGCCCTGGCGGCGGTGCCGCCCCAGAAGAACATTGGTACCGCAATACGTCCATGGGGTTCGTACAAATTCAAGGGTTGCCCAACATCTGGGCGCCAATCCATCGGTGGCTCGTATTGCGGGCGATCCGCTTTGACTGCACATCGGGGGACGGCGGCACGGCATCCCATTCAAATTCCCGGAGCTGGAGCTCAGTCTTGCCACGGGGCTTGCCGCCCGACGTCCGGAAGCTTATGTAAAGCAGCGTGTCGTATCGAACGGTTTGTGGTCCTTCAGAATATGGAAGCATGCGCGGGCGAGCTTGTGCGACAAAGCCTTGCGGGCCAGGATAGTGTTGCTTCTGCCTTTCTTGCGCTCATAGAACCGTCTGGCCTCGGCGCAATAGCGCAGCGCGAGGTTGGCCGCTTCGATGAACGCCCAGGACAGATACGGGTTGCCATTCCTGATGTTGCCTTCGCCTTTTTTCTTGCCGTTGCTCGTGTGCTGGCTGTCCACGCAACGGGCGTACGACGCGAAGTTACCGGCGCCGGAGAAGCGCTCGATGGGGCCGGTCTCCAGCAGGATGACGGTTGCCAGTGTCTGGCCGATGCCCGGCACCGTAGTGAGCAATGCATAGTCGGGGTTCGGTGCGACCTTTTCCTGAAGACGCTTTTCCAGGACGTCGATTTGCGCACACAACGTTGTGATCACTGCGACGTTGGCCCGGAGCGCGAGTGCGACGTCGTCTGGCAGCCGCATCTGATTGATCGCTTCTTCGCCCAGCCGCTTGACCTGATTGCTCGTGATCCGCGTGCCGAACTGGCGTGCCGTAATGTTCTCAACCGCGAGAATATGGCTGGTGCGGCTGCGGACCAGTTGCATGCGTTTCCTGGCCAGATCGCGTACGGCACGGTGCTCCGGCGAGAGGATGGTGCCGGTGGGAAGAATTCCAAGGCGCAGCAGCTGCGCCAGGTAACGGGCATCGGTTTCATCGCCACTGTGCTTGAGCCCGTCGTATTTCTTGATGGCCGCGGTGTGTGCCAGGTGCACAGTGAAGCCGGCCGCCTGCAGACCATCGACGAGCCAGTACCAGTTGAAGGTCGACTCGACCACGACGCCCGCGAGCTCCGCTTGCCATGGCGCGAGAAACGCGAGAATCTTCGACAAATCGTTGGGGAGGCGCTTCTCAGCGACAACCCCGTCTGCTTCGTCGGTGACACTCACCACGCTGTTGTTCGAATGCAGGTCAATTCCGCTATATTTCATCTCAGCCTCCTTCTGGTTAAAGCACTTCGCAAACTCACTTTAAACCCCGTCGCCTCCATGGCGACGGTGGGAGGCCCGCTAGATGATTTTCAAGTGACTTGTCTAAAGTCCACACAGGTGAGTTGTCGATGCATGCGGTGCATGCAGCGTGGGGAACGTCATGGACTTTCCCCCACGGCACGCTAGAACTGCGCCGTTGCCTGCACTCCCACCGTCACACGCGAAGTCGGGAAGCCGCTGGGTTTGTAGACCGGCGTCCCGACGAACAGGTCATAGGAGATGCCGACGAAGCGGGAAGGCAGACCACCGCGGATGCCGATCACCGCGCCCGCCAGTTGTGTCCCGGCCAGAAACGCCGTGTTCGGACCGAACACGCGCCCGTAGTCGAGCCCGGCGTACAGCGCCTGTCCCGTCTGGCCGATGGGCCATTGCAACTCATTGCGCCAGTAAAAGCCTTTCTCTGCTGCCAGCATGGTTTCGCCGTCGAAACCGCGCACCGTGTAACGGCTGCCGATGGTGAGGTCGTCCAGATAGAACAGCGTGTCGTTGGTGAACTGGGCGTGAACGGTCGCGACATACCGGAAGCCCTGTTGGGCGATGGCAAACGGCACCGACAGATTCGCGTCCAGCACGGCCATGTGGTAGCGGTAGGTCGGACCATCGGCGGATGGGTCTGGCGTCGCACCCAGGCCGCTAATCCCCTGGCGGTAAGCGAGCGTGCCGTCGAACTGCGACGCGCCGAAGTAGTGCCGGTCGGTCAATCCCGCCTCGATAATCGTGTCATTGCGCCGCTGCTGCGGTATATCAGTATCGTCAATAAAGCTGTCACCGAAGCGCTTCGATAGCTGGAACTCCACGCCGAATACGTCGCTCTGGCTGCGGCTTAATACACGCGCGAGCCTGAGTGCAGCGGTCTGCGAGTTGCCGCTGGACACGAACGTCTGATTCACGCCGGCAATGTTCTGGTAGTACGTGTTCGTGTTGCCGGACAGCGTGGCCGTCCAGTAACCCCACGGCAGAGAGTACGAGCCATTGAAACCGTGCGAGCCGAGCGACTTGTTGCCGAATGACAGGTCCTGATTCGCGCCGACCGTGAACACGTCGTTCAGGCCCAGCGGATTGTCGATGCCGAGGCTCACGTTGCCCTGCCACTTGCCGGTCGCGTCCGTGCCCGAGTTATCGACGGATGCAACGAAGCTCCACGGCTTCGAACGCTTCACGGTGACCACGACATCGCTTTCGCCCGGTGTATCGGTCGGCTCGATCTTCATGTCCACGTCCTGCGACGCGACACGTTTCATCTGCTCCAGACCCTGCTCAAGGTCGCGCAGGTCCAGCAGGTCGCCGTCGCGGGCCGGGAAAGCGGATTTTAGGGTGCCGGGTGTTTCAGGGTCGGCAAAGCGGAGCTGGTGCACGACGCCTGGAATGAGCGCAAAGGCCAGCGTGCCGCTGGACAGGTCCTGCTGCGGGACGAGCACGCGCGTGGTCACGTATCCACGACTCAGGATCGCCTGCTGCAGTCCTTTGGTCAGCGTGTCAATGCCGGACTTGCCGACGCACTGTCCCTTGTAGTGATCGAGCCATTCGCGCGCGAATGCGAACGGGTCCAATGATAGGGCCGACGCCCCTTTGCTGCGCACACCATCGGGCAGCGTCGTCGGGACATCGAGCGCGAACCTGCCGATGCGGAAGCATGGCGTCTCGACGGGCAGCAGCGGATAGCCTTCGAATGTGGGAAGGGTTGAACGCACAGCGGGTGCCTGCACGGTTGCGTCCCGCTGCTGTGCGTCGCGCTGCTGCTGGATTTGCTGGTTCTGCTCGACGTTGGCCCGTGCGGCGGCGGCTTCATCGGCTGGCGTCGGCGCATGCTGCGCGTTCGACGCGAGTGATACCAGGGCTGTGAGCGGCAGTGCCGCCAGCCTCTTTCGAATTTTCATAGTTGGTTCAGTCTAATTTCGAGATTTATCTACGGCCTGCGAATCACTCGATTTCTTTTTTTCGCGAGACCGACGAACGCATTCCGAAACGCTCCCCAAGATCAACATCATGCCCAAGCCTGGAACGAGGCTCGCATAATCTTGAGAGGATGCAGTCGCTGCAGCGAACAGAAAATTAACGAGGAACACAATGCCGATCCAAGGGCGCAGAGCATATTTCACAGCGACATGAGGCGCTTCTGGCCTTGAAATAAGACACGCTGTAACCGTAAAAACCGGGACAAGCCGGCAAAAAATTCAGCTCGCCCATTGTCCAAAACATACGCAATCGTGAAGTAGATTGCATACATAATCAGCAACTCGGCAGCATAGATAGAAGCGACGCGAATCACGCTTTTAGAAGAGTTCATTTCAGCCCATGCACTAACGAATTTAACGGCGGCACCACGATGGTAGTCGTGGCTGATTTGCCAGCTCCGATCCCCGCTCCGAACCCGATTCCGGGGAACGCGGATATAGGCAGCGCACCGCCTATTTCCCCGATGGTCTTGTCGTCGTTAATAGTTCCATCGTTCGGCTCTCCGTGAGCTGTTTTGCGAGGGTCTTTTCGTCAGGATGTAGTTGTCTGTTGAACCGAACCGTATTTCTGCCGCCCGTAAGAATCGCGCCGAACGTCATAGCCGTCATTTATTTGCTATCCGTTCGGACATCCCCGTCGCTAAGCGTTCAAGACTCTCAGCATTGCCCCACAGGACAACGCGAGTACCCTCTAGATCTACCGTCAATTTCCCGCGTTGCACATACTTCTCCTGCACTAGCTGAACGTCTTTGTAGGAATACGACCGCGCAGTTATAAAGCACACAACAAGATGCTGCTCGTAAACGCTGAATCGATAAAACGCGCCTCCTGAACGGAAAACTGACTGACCGAACGATGCGATGACGCGCGCTTGCGCAATAAGCTGGCCAGCGCTTCTATCAGCTATTCGCGAAATTGCGGGCAGTAGAACAAAGACCACCAGTACGCCGACAATCAGCAATCCAATCACGACCAACCCTGCTGAAGGGCTGAGCGTTGTCTGAAAGAATGGTTTCATCGCTTCACCGGAGATTGATAGGTCGGATCGACCGAAGCGTTGACAGGTGTACTGAAGCCCGCGCCGATACCGACTGAAACACCATTTATATAGCGCGTCGCGTCATACCAGTATTTTTCCTGCCACGCCGTTACATTACTCGGAACTACTTGGACGCCAAAGTATTTGCCGATGCCCACCCCGACCGACGTTGGACCTGAATAACGCGAATCGCCCGAAAAATTGATACTCGCTCCGAGATCCCCCAAACTACCGATTGCGACGTCAGGCTTAAGCGAAGCCGAACCATCGCTCGGCGTGTACGAGAAATTCGGCCCGACAGCAACTCCTGGAGAGACCGGCACGTGAAAACCCGCCTGCACGCTAACGTCGGGATTGTTGCGTGGATCTGAGTTGGGCATGCCGGCCGCACACTCAGCCGTAATGCAGCCATTTGCCGCCGGAGTGAACGGCCCGGTAGCATCGATCCTTGGCCCGGCTGCATTTTGGGTAGATGGCGCATTCCAGCCATACGGCGAATTTGAGCCACCCGTGTTCTGGGTAATCAAGTCTTGCAGCGCTTTTGACGGCGTCGCCAACATCGACGGTTCTTGCACCAGATAATTCCCGGTGCTATCCGTCACCAGCTTCATGCCCGTTGTGTCGTGGACCGCGCTTGCAGGCGTATTCCCAGTCAACGGCACAACAACGCCTGTCGCAGCGATCTCACCATACTGGCTATTGTTTCCCGCACGCATGGCATTCTCGATCTGCGCCGCCGTGATCGGCGATCCATCGGTGTTAGTGAGCCCTTGAGCGTTCGCTACCGCTGCGATCTGCTGTGCCTTCGTTTTCTCCGGTTGGTGCAACTGCCTATTAAATCTGTCTGTGTTCACGGCTTGAACCAAGGTCCGAATCTCTCCGGCTCATCACTCAGTATTCCTGCCTTGCGTAGTGGTTTCGGTAAAAACCTGATTAAGACCATCGTCTTATACACAAGTCAGCCCTCCGCAACCGTAGGCCGGAACAAACCGTCGTCGGGCAATGAGATCGACGGGGGCTTGTAAACTTTCGGCGCATCGCGTTTACTCTCGCTTTTTGCGTGAACGCCTTGGCCCTGGAAGCACCGTGCTGGACGCAAACCGAATTTGCTGACCTCGACCTTGGCGACGCGCGCTTGAACAAGCGAGCGAGGACATTGATGGAACGATTGGCGGCCAAGCCGACGGCTGGCGTGCCGCAGGCGTGTCGGGGCTGGGGCGAGACGATGGCGGCGTACCGCTTCTTCGACAACGGCGAGGTCGAGTGGAGTGCGATTCTGGAACCGCACTGGCGGCAGACCGAGCAACGAATGGCCGCTCAGTCGGTCGTGTTGTGCCTGCAGGACACCACGGAACTGGATTTCAACGGCCGGCAGGCCGCGGGCCTTGGGCCACTGTCTTATGAGATGCAGCGCGGGATGTATTTGCATCCGACCTATGCGGTGACGCCTGAGCGGGTGCCGCTGGGTGTACTCGACGCATGGATGTGGGCGCGTGAGCCCAAGGACGCGCAGGGCCAGCGCGGCGGCCTCAAGGAAAGCCTGCGCTGGATCGAGGGTTACGAGCGCGTAGCGGAAACGGCATCGAGCCTGCCACACACGCGACTGGTGTACGTCGCTGATCGCGAGGCAGACATGCTCGCGCTGATGGTGCGGGCGCAGGAGTTGGGCACGCCGGCGGATTGGCTGATTCGCTCGACCCACGACCGCGCGCTGCCCGAGGGAGCCAAGCTATGGACAGCGACGACAGAAGGCACACCGCTGGGCGAGATTGCCTTCACGATGGGCTCGCGTCACGGCGTGAAGGCGCGCCAGGTGCGTCAGCACGTATGGTTGCGGCGCATCGAACTGCCGGCAGGCGTTGGTCAGAGCGTTGCGGCCACGTGTCTGGTGGCGCGTGAGTTTGATGCACCAGGCGGCGTCAAGCCGATCGAATGGCGCTTGCTGACCAACCGCGAAGCCACGACGTTGCAGGAAGCGATTGAACTGATCGACTGGTATCGGGCGCGCTGGGAAATCGAGATCTTGTTCAACGTGCTGAAGAACGGTTGCCGGGTCGAGGCGCTGCAACTGGGCGCGATCGAACGGCTCGAACGCGCGCTGGCGCTGTTTCTGGTCGTGGCTTGGCGAATCGTCCGTCTGATGCACATGGGTCGCAGTTGCCCCGATCTGGATGCCGAACTGTTCTTCGATGTCGATGAAATTCGTGGCGCGTATTTGCTGACCGACGTCAAGCAGCCGGACAAGCCCAAGCTCAACGAGGTGCTGCGCCTGATCGCGCGCCTGGGCGGATTCCTCGGCCGCAAGGGCGATGGCGAACCCGGCACGAAAGCTATTTGGCTGGGACTCAAAGAGGTTCATGTCGCTGCCAAGACATTGCAGAAGTTACGTGCCGGCGGTCACGCTGGAAATTGTGTATAAGCCGATGGATTAAGACAACTAGCAAGATAAGAAACATAGGCAACCCGATTGCCAAGAGGGCAATATTTTCATCTAGCTTGAACATTAAGCGACATAACCCGGCAACCAGAAACGACCAGGAACTCGCCCCGATCGCCGATGTAAGGCAGACCATGAACCAAATTTGGAATGCGGCGTACGCGTGGTCGCGCTGTCGCTGCCGCTGTCGTTCTGGCTCAACATAGGCGCACCGCCGCCCGCGTTAGGCCCGCTCGCCGTTGAACCCGGGCCATGCGTACTGTAAGTTCGCGCCGCCATCACCCGTCGTCACGCCCGCGCTGAAGCCGCCCGAGTGCGCGTCATAGCTGGACTGGTTCTGGATATCGCTAAAGGTCAGCGTGCCCGTGGACAGGTTGTTCTTCGACGCATCCGCATCGCTCGCAATCACCGCTCCCTTGAGGTCGGTATTGCCCTTGACGTTGACGTTGAACCCGCCGTCGCCCGCCTGGATGCCAGCCTGTTCGTTCACGCCCGCGTAACTGCCGCTGGCGTTCGCATTGGTGTGGCTGAAGCTCGCGCTGCCGCCGCCCTGGCTGATCGCAAAGCCGCCGCCCGTGCTCTCCTGATGCGCGGCGCTCGTCATCGTGTCCTGTACGCTTGCAACGTTCAGGTTGCCGCCGACATCGGCATTCACCTGGCGACCGTTGACATTCGACCCGATGATGTTGGTGTCACCACCCGAAATGATCGTCGCGGTGTTGGCCGCCGTCACATGTGTGTTGTTCTGCATGGTGGCATCGCTGTTGCCCGCCTGCTGCGTCTGCACGATGGTGGGCGAGTTGTTCAGGATCGCGCCTTTCGACGGCACGTCGAAGCGGCCATACGTGTTCATCGACACGCCCGCGCCGGAGGGCCGGTTGAGGTTGACCTGATCCAGGCCGTTCTGTGTCTGGATGACGGACGGGGCGTGTGCGCCGCCCGGAACAATCTGTGCGCCCGACAGCGAAGGCAGCGCGCCAAGGAGCGCGAGCGCAATCTGACGCAACGAAAAAATCACACCCTGTGATTTTCTCCTGCTTACCGTGGTCTCTCCTGCCTGCTTGCCGGTTGACGTGGCGGTTTCCTCGACGGCGACAGGCATTCCTCTCAGTCGGCTGTACACCAGCCTGTATGTCTTCCGGTTCATTCTTATGCTTCGTATTACGGATTATTAACGGGCCGTAATCTAGCGCCAGATGAAACAGAATGGTTCGGACTTATTGTCGCCCTTGCGCCACGTACAACGGTTTGCAGCAAATCGGACTTGTCCTATGGTGCGCTGCCCGGGGTATAAAGTAGCTCGAGCAGGCAAAAAAATGCCCGCGCGAAGCGGGCGAAGGCAACCAGTGCGTTGACCGGGGATAGTCAACGTTGGTTGCCGAGGATGACGTCGAATAGACGCCGCTCCCCTCTATGAGCTGTGTATGCTGAATTGCCATAGGACAACTCCGCTAAGCCGCAAGTGACTTGCAAACGCAAAAAGGGCGACCGAAGTCGCCCTGAAGCCAGCAAAATGCCAGCGGTGATGATAGGGACGCGTGCCACCATCCTGACGTTAGCGGCGCGCGTCGCATCCTTCGATCAAGGCGTAAGTCTCCTCAAACATCCGGCGATCGCAGCGAGCGAGATTACCCTGCGCGTCAGACACGATCCAGTCTCCCCGGTCCACGCGGCGCTTGCCATCGAGTGACCTGATCGTGCACCAGTTGAACAGTGACTCGTGGCTGGTCGCATCAATGTTGCTGATCCAGCCATTCGAGTACGAGGCGTGAAACCAGTTAGGCCATGCTTCCGCGGAGCCAACCTGGTATGCCTGGACCACCGGTGATTTGGTGCGATATCTTCTTACGCTCAAGAACCACCTCCTGTCTCATACCACCGTACTCCCTGCCCATCGTCATCCACCTGGGCGAGCGCGCGCCGCGCTTCATCGCGCGCACTGCCCATGCCGATGTCGGCCCAGCGCTGCAGGCAGCGATGAATCTCCATCACCTGCAATGCGGTTGCACGGTTTGTGCGCGCGGACTCGATGGCAGCACTGCGCGTGGAGTCATACGGCGCGGTGGCCGCAATACGTGCGAGCACGTCCGCCTGCTCGTGTGGCGTCATCCTGTACATGGCGTTCTCCCTGAGACACCGGTCGGTATCGTCCTTGCGCTTGCAGTGACTAATCGTTGATCAGTTCAACCTGCAGGTCCCGATGTTCGCGCAGCAGCCCTTGAAGCTTTGGCCAAACGTATTGGTTCGCGGCGTAGTCCGTGGCAGAGATGCGCACGTGCCAACGGGCCTTTCGGGAAGCTCGGCGACGGCTCGCAACTCGGCCTTGATCTCTACAGGGACAGCCCAGCGCCGTCATCCTGGATGGCCGCACGATACAGTCGACCTGCGAAAGCGGCCCGCGTGCGGGCTATGACGGTTATCCCCCAAGGGGACTTCCTTCGGGGCGTAAGCGCAAACGCGGCAGCAAAGTCCACATTGCGGTGGACACCCTGGGGCAATTGCTGGCGGTGCATGAGACACCGACCAACGAACAGGAGCGCGCGCAGGTAGCAGAGCTGGCACGTCAGGTCCAGCAAGTGACGGGACACACGGTCAAGGTTGCATTTGCGGATCAGGGGTACACGGGCAAAGAGCCAGCGCAGGCTGCACTCGACGAAGGCATTGAACTACAGGTGATCAAACTCGAGGAAGCGAAAAAGGGCTTTGTACTGCTGCCCCGGCGGTGGGTGGTCGAGCGCAGCTTTGGCTGGCTCAACCGTTTCCGCCGTCTGGCACGTGATTATGAACGGCTACCCGAAACGCTTGCCGGTCTTCATTTCGTGGTCTTCGCAATGCTCATGCTCGTTCACGCGTTCCAGTACTTCAAAGTGCCTAACACGTTAAACCGATCGGTGACTTTGTGGGTCACCAATTGGTTTAATGGTCACCCCTTCACACACCGAAATCCCGCATACACATACTGATAGTGCGGCTGAAACCAGTTCCGGAAAGCCGGCCGCAACATGCATTGCGCGGTGCGCGGCGAACCACCTTTGATCACGTAATGCTGCCCGTCGAAAAAGTTGGCGGAGTAGCCCGGATAGAACGGAAACGCTTCAAATCCCGGCAGTGCGTCGAACACCGTCGAAGTCCACTCCCAGCCATTGCCGAACTGACCTTCCACGCCGAACGCGCTGACGTTGTCGGGATGCGCGTCGACCGGCTGCGGGTCCCAGCTGCGGAAATCGAAATTGCCCGACACCGCGTGCGGTGCGCCGTGCGCTGCACGTTGCCATTGTGCTTCGCTGGGGAGTGCCTTGCCGGCCCAGCGCGCGTAGGCGCTGGCTTCGGCATGACTCACATAGGCGGGCCAGTCGAGCGGCAGCGGTACTTCGTCGAACATCGTGCGCAGCGTCCATGCGCTGTTCTGAGCGCTTCCAGCTTCCTTCGCCCAGCACGCCGGATGCTCGATATGCTCGGCTTCCTTCCAGGCCCAATCCTTCTCCGCCCACCACTTTGGTTCGCGATAGCCGCCTGCCTCGATGAACTCGCGAAACGCGCCGTTGGTCACCATGTGGCGGTCGATCTCGAACGCCGGCACGTCGACGCGCATTTCGCCGAACTCGTTGTCCCAGCCAAAATGCCCGCTCTCGCGCGACATGCCGAGCACCGTTGCGCCAGCCGGCACGCTGACCATCGACGACAGCGCCTCGCGCGGTTCAGAGCGCGTGAGCACCGGCTCCCGCAATTCGGTGACCTTCTGCGCAAGCGGCAACTGATGCAGCATGTACGCGAGCGTTTCAGCATGCATCAGCCGATGCTCGATCGCGACATTCAGCAACTGCTCGGACGCCTGAGCCCGTGCGTTCTCCCGGCCGACACGCGCCGTGTCGCTCAGCGCATCGAGCTCGCGGTCGATCTGCTCGCGGGCGCGCAGCGCGTAGCCACGCACGGCGTCGAGAGACGGCCAGTCGCTGGGTTGATCGGTGGGAAAGCCGCCGTCGACCGGATCGATCCCGAAAGCGAACAACTGGTCGAGGTGCGGATCGAACGCCGGCAGTTCGCACAGGCGTTGATCGAAAAGATTACGATCGAAAGCTTCCAGGTGGCCGACGTAAAACACGATCCGGTGGCGCTCGCGGATCGGCCGTTCATACAGAAACTCGGGTTTGACGATGGAAAACAGCGCATCCGTGATTTGGCGCGCGTCGATCAGGCGCTGGACGAGCGGGTGATGCGGGGCGGGGTCGCGATTCATTTCGCCAGGTCTCCTTGCGGGGGACGGACTAAAGACTGTACCCGCTCGCAGGAGCCATGCCAAGACGAATGCGCGCTAAGAAGCAGTTCGACGAAGACCTGGCTGCGCGGGCCAGGTCCTGCGCGTAAGGCTTACACCGTCTGCAGGCCTTCCAGATCGACGATCCGGATGTGTTTGCCTTGTGTGTCGATCAGGCCGCGCTTTTGAAATCTTGACAGGGTGCGGCTGACGGTTTCGAGCGTCATGCCGAGATAGCTGCCCATGTCCTCGCGCGTCATGCGCAAGTTGAATTCCGCCGATGAATAGCCACGCTGTGCGTTGCGTTCCGACACGTCGAGCAGAAATGCCGCTACGCGTTCGTCCGCGGAAAGCGAGCCGAGCACCATCATCTGCCCAGCTTCGCGGACGATCTGCTCTCCCAGCAGTTTGTGCAGGCGGTCCTGCATCGAACTGATTTCACGGCACAAGGACTTGAGGGCAGGGTAGGGGACAATACAAACGGTGCTGTCTTCCAGGGCGACGGCGCTGCATGCATGCATGTCTTCACTGATACCGTCGAGGCCGAGCGCTTCGCCCGCGAGGCGAAGCCCGGTGACCTGTTCGCGGCCGTCACGGTGCGCCATGACGGTTTTCATCGAACCGGAACGCACGGCGTAGATGCTGTCGAAGCGGTCGCCGCTGCGATACAGCGCTTCGCCACGCTGCACCGAGCGCGCGGTGCAAATGAGCGCTTCGAGTTTGGTTAGTTCGTCGGGCGATAAGCCTTGTGGCATGCAGAGCGCCCGCATCGCACAGCTCGAACAGCGCGCTGCGGTGCGCGCTGTTGCTCTCACCGGGGCGGCACGACGGCCGCCGCGCGCCGGCGGAGAAATCAGACTGGAATCGGCGGCGCCTGAGGAGCGAGTCACAGCGGTAGGAGTAAGCATGTTCTGCAGCCATTGTAAGGATAACGACTCATTGTCCCACCGCCCATGGCCGCTGTTTAGCGACAAAATGACGCGCTTGGGCAGTTAGGCATCTTGAGCAATGTCACCCTCGTGTTGCTGTTTGTGGCTATGGACTGCTATGCATCATGGCGAACGTGTTCTGCTCTGATTTTGGAGATAGGAGCGGCGCGTGCCGCCCCATGCGGTAAGCACGCGATTTGCAATGTGTGTCACCGCGCGTTCAGATGGCTTCGCTTTCCTTGCCTGCCGCGGACGGAATCAACAGGACGGGCAGGCTCGCCTGGCGCACGCAGCGCTCGGCCACGCTGCCGAGAATCAGTCGCTGAAAACCGCGCCGGCCATGTGTGCCCATCACCAGCAGATCGGCGTTGAACTCAGCGGCAGCCTTTAGCACGACCACCGAAACATCATCGAGCGAGGAGGCCTCGCCCACCACGAGTTCACCCTTGACGCCTTGCGCCGCCATCGCCTGGGCGAATTCCGCGCCGAGTTCCTTGCCCTCTTCGATCAGGCGGTGACGCAGAACGGACGGGTCGTAACCGGGCGCTTCGAAATACATCGGCGTATTTTCGACCACGTAGAACGGTTGCATGACGGCGCCGGTGGATTTCGCGAGCGCGAGCGCTGCTTCAATGCACGGCGCGAGGTGTGGCTGCCGTCGACCGCTACAAGGATGCGTGTGTACATATCGACTCCGCGTCTGATGATTCGGATGCCATGGCCGTTTGCCCAGCCTGGCTCATTGACGATCGATTTATTATCGATGCGAGCTTAAATGATCGCTGAAAAAGATGCATCCAGTCAGGATGTAAATCAAATACTTATCAAATTTCAGGATGGCAGCGTTTCACGCGGCAAACACCGTGTAGTGGGCGCTTGCGCTATTCCTGTGAGACCAGGGCACATATATCGAGCGAAGATAGGGCCAGGTTTGCCTTACAATCAAAACCTATTCAGACAAGCTGCTTTCGCACCGCTGATGAACGAGCGTAAAACGACGGGTTTGCCCGACAAGATCTACAGCGACATACTCAATCGCATTCTTGAAGGCGAGTATAAGGAAGGCGAGCGGCTGCCCACCGAGCATGCATTGGCCGAACGCTTTGCAACGTCACGGCCGACCGTGCGCGAAGCGCTCGCGCGCTTGCGCGCGGACGGGATCATCATGACGCGGCACGGTTCGGGCACCACGGTTGCGCGGCGGCCGGACCCGGATGTGCGCCGCTTTGCGCCGCTCGAAACGCTGTCGGACATCCGCCGCTGCTATGAATTTCGCATCGTGACCGAAGCGGGCGCGGCCGAACAGGCGGCGCTCAAGGCCGACGCCGACGACATCGCCGCGATCCAGCATGCATGGGACCAACTGGAACGCATCATTGAAACGCATGGCATCGGCGTACAGGACGACTTCACGTTTCACCTGGCGGTGGCGCGCGCGTCCAAGAATCCGTTTTTCATCACGGTCATGTCGTTCATCGAAGAACAGATTCTGTTCAGCATGAACCTGTCGCGCAATCTGTCGCTCGTGAAGACGTTGGAGCGGCGCCGGCTCGTGCAGGCCGAACATCTGGCCGTGCTGGAGGCGATCCGCCGTAAGGACGGCCCGGCTGCTGGGAGGGCGATGCGCGCGCACCTGGAGAATGCGCTCGAGCGGATGTTCGGTTCCTGATATTCCGCGCGTCGCCTCCCGCGGGCCGCGACTGCGGGATAGGGGCCAGTTTGCTGCCGCCGGGCAAGCTCAACATTGCAACGGGCACCTGGCGCCTGGCGCCTGGCACCCGGCAGCCGCACCCGGCACCCGCACCCGGCACCCGCACCCGCACCCGCACCCGCACCCGCACCCGCACCCGCACCCGCACCCGCACCCGGCTGCGGCAGCCGCAGCCGCAGCCGCAGCAATCTCCTTGCAACGGCACTCCGGGCAGCGGGCAACCGCACCCCGGCTACCTGCGGCCAGGCGAGCCGCACCCCGGGCAACCACACTCCGCGTACCTGCGGCCAGGCGGGCAACCACACTCCGGAGCCGACTCGCCGCAGACGCTAAGCGGCGGCAGCCATCGGTCCGAACAGGGCTGTGCGGGTCTTCGGACTGACCGCGATATCCAGTGCCACCGCCCGTTCCACGCCGATCTGCAGCGGCGACCCAAGCCGGCTGATGTCGATCCCGGTCTTGCGCAGCAGCCGTTCGATCGGCGTGGTGGTCACCGTGACGTAGCGCGTGATGCCCATCCGGTCGGCGAACGTTACGAGTTCGTGAATTGCCTGCATCGTCAGGTCGGCAAAGCCGAACGATTGCTCCTCGCCACTGGTTTCGATCGCGAACCGGCTCAATTCCCAGATATGCCGCCCGACCGGCGCATCCGCGCCATGCAGCAGTTGCGGGAAGGTGTCCTTCAGCATGTTTGGCCCCTCAGTCGGCATCAGGCGCCAACAGCCCCGCACCTGGCCGTCGTCGCCCTGAATCAGCATGTAGTGAGGCCCGAGCGCGTCGTAGCCGTCGATCTCCATACCCGCAATGGTCGGGATGTCCCACCCGAGCCGCCCGTGAAAGACCCGAGCCCGCAGGCGGTACATCTCGTTGATGTCCGCGTTGTCGAATTCTTGCCGCATACCAATCCGGATCGCTGTTTGCATGACGTTCTCCTGAACGTGTTGGAATACCCAATACGCAAGGAAACTTATGCATTTTGAATCGTTCTGCCACCTACCTACCTGGATAGGTGTGCATGCTTATCGGATAACGCAGAATTCGAGATAAGCCTCAGCCCTCAACCGACGGGACCTAAAAATGGAACTTCTCGAAAATCACTGGCAAGCACAACCCTCTGTCCAAACCCGTCCGGCGGAGCCTTCGTCGGCGGTGGATCGCGTTCTGATCATCGCCTACCGCAAGAAGAAAAAAGAGAGCCAGCGCCGCTTCTGGGCACGCTTCGGCGTGACGCAGTCACGGGGTAGCCGGTTCGAATCGGGCGCCGAGATTCCGGCACCGGTCTCCATCCTGCTGGGTCTCTACTTCACCAAAACTGTTTCCGACGCCGATCTGGGCCGCGCCGAGCGGGTGCTGTACAGCCGCGACGCAGCCGCCTTGCTCAACCCGGGTCAATAAGCCCCAACTGCGCGGCGATCACGGCCGCCGCGCGTCGCGAATTCACACCGAACTTGGTCCTGATGTTCTTCATGTGGAAATTCACCACGGCCTCCGAACAACTCAGGATATGGGAGATTTCCCATGTGGATTTGCCGCGCGCGGTCCATTTCAGACATTCGCGTTCGCGCGGCGTGAGCTTGGGCAATAAGGTCTGAGCGTGCGTATTCAAATGGCGCTGACTGGTATCGATCACCAGATCGCGCAACAACACCAGATTCGGCAACGCAACGTTGACATGGCGCCAGAAGGCGTCGGTTGGGTTGCTGTCGTTGACGAAGCACATCATGCCGGCTTCCTGGTTCGGCCCATGAATTGGCAACGTCACACCCGCGCGCAGGCCGTGCGCACGGGCTTCCTCGTACATCGACTGCTGCGGCGCGGTCGTAAAAATGTCCGGCGACCAGATCAGCGGCGCGGAGCGCGTCGCGCAATGCGCAACAGTCGGATCGATGTGGACGAGCCCCTGCTCGTCGTAGGTGCGCCGCCACGTCGGCGAGTAGGTGCTGCGCACATAGGCGTCTTCAAGGCGAATGGTCGGACGCGGCAGCATGGCGATCAAAAGCCGGTCGAAACCCCACGTATCGGCAAGGCCCGTGATTGCACTGAACCATTCCGCCTCATCTGCGGCGTTCAGTAGTGGCGCCATTTCCTCGATAAAATGTAGCGACAATTTAGTTCTCTTGGACTCGCAAACATCCCGTTGCGTTTAATTGCGGTACGGCATTCCGTCCGGCCGTTTTTTTATCTTCACAATCTATCACTAAAAATCATTTTTCAAGCCGAGGGCGATTTCTAAAAACATCACCAGCGCGGGTCCGCCGAATCAGTGAACGACTCCTTATAACGGATTTTTTGATCCGATTAACATTCACGGGTCGATAAAGTGGGTAATTTTCTCGTAGTAGCGCTTTTCATGATTTTCTGATTGGCAATGTTATTGTCAAACCAATTTGAATGGCCGTGTATGTCGAACCTTCGGGCGAAACTATGCTAATTGCCGAATTGGCTAACTCCGCTTAACCCTCCGATATTCATGAACATCCCCTGTTGCGCGCTATTGTCATATAAAAGCGACGCCCCTGCAGGTTGCCAACTTCGCTTTCTCGCCGTAACGCCGCCCCAGGTAACGCGATGACAGCAGCGGCCAAGTCGTTTGACAACATTTGCGAGGCCGCGACAACCCCGCGGACGATCCTTATCCGCGCCGCATGCTGCAATCCGTGCCTGCGGCCAAGGGCTCGAAACCTTCGCGGCGAAATTCGCTGATCGCATGCTGCACGACGCGGTCACGTTCTCCAGGATTGCCGGCATGGGGCCGATCCTGCCGCTACGCAGTTCGACGCCGCCCGAACATCATGCGAAGATTGATCCTGCGACGCAGGTCCTGCCTGCATCGGAGCGTCAGTTCGCGCGGAAGCCCGCGTTGCAGCGATGTCGTACCGACGTCCCGTTAGCGTCGATCACGCTCGCCTGCGCCGCAGCATATCGGCATGCCGGGCGCAACGCGCTGCCGCCTGCTTTCCCCATCCACTTTCATCACCCAAAGCCTACGTATGACCGACAACAACCGCCGCTATCCCGATCCCTCCATCCGTGTGCTCGATCCGCGCTTCAAGTCGCTGATCCTCGCGTCCGCTTCCGTCGAGTGTCTGTATCAGGGCGCGCGCTGGTCGGAAGGCCCGGTCTGGTTCGGCGACGGCCGCTATCTGCTGTGGAGCGACATTCCCAACGACCGCATCCTGCGCTGGGACGAAACCAGCGGTGCCGTGACCACGTTTCGCCAATCGTCGAACAATGCGAACGGCCATACGCGCGACCGCCAGGGCCGCCTCGTCAGCTGCGAGCACCTGACGCGCCGCGTCACGCGCACGGAGTACGATGGCTCGATCACCGTGCTCGCCGACCGTTATCGCGGCAAGCGTTTCAATTCGCCGAATGACGTGGTCGTGAAGTCGGACGGTTCGATCTGGTTCACCGATCCGACCTTCGGCATCGACGGCTTTTATGAGGGCGAGCGGCAGGAGTCGGAACTGCCTGCGTGTGTGTATCGCATCGACGGCCAATCCGGCGAAGTGACGGTAGTCGCCGACGACATACTGGGCCCGAACGGCCTCGCTTTTTCACCGGATGAATCGGTGCTGTACATCGTCGAATCGCGTGGCGTGCCGCGCAAGATCCGCGCGTTCGACGTCGACGCAGGCGGTGATAGCGCCGCGCTGTCGAACAACCGTGTGCTGATCGACGCCGGCCCGGGCACGCCGGATGGCTTTCGCGTCGACGTTCACGGCAATCTCTGGTGCGGTTGGGGCATGGGCACCGACGAACTCGACGGCGTGCGTGTCTTCACGCCGCAGGGCGAGCCGATCGGCCATATCGCGTTGCCGGAACGCTGCGCGAACGTGTGCTTCGGCGGACGCCATCGCAATCGGTTGTTCATGGCGGCAAGCCACGGGTTGTATTCGCTGTATGTGAATACGCAGGGCGTTCAGGGCGGGTGAGTGCGGGCAGCCTGAACGCACAGCGTAAGTGTGACTTGCCCGACAACCCGGTGCGCCACTCGCCCGCCGACTCCGGGTTTGCCCTTGTATAAAACGCGCAAACCATTGAACCACAAGGATTGCGTAACAAAATGGCCAATTTCGTGCACCGGACACCGCGGCGAGTATTTGCTTGACATCAACAGTTCCGCTTCGCTATGTTCCATTGGTAGATAGACACCGTCGGCAGCGCATCTGACCGGCGGACTTCCATACCAAGAAGCGAGGAGACGCAATGACTGTTTCAGGCAGGTTGGCGCTCAGACTGGTGTCCGTATGTCTCGTGGCAAGCGCCGCATGTGCATCCGCGGCGCACGCCGCGGATCCGGTAACGCTCAATATCGTCGACGTGGCCGGCGATCTTCAGCTCACGCAAAAGGGTTTCGAGGCCTTCAAGGCGAAGTATCCGAATCTGGTCGCCAATCTCACGTTTACCAACGCGCCCGCCCCGCAGTTGCCCGGCAAGATCAAGGCGATGCAGGGCGCCGGCCGCTCCGATATCGATCTCGTCCTGACTGGCACCGACGCGCTGGCGGCTGGCATCGAACAGAATCTCTGGATAAAGCTATTGCCGGACAATGCAGCGGCATTCCCGGGCGTGCTCGACAAATACGCGCCCGGTCCGCGCAAGATGCAGGAGCTCGCGCAAGGCTACGGTCTCGAAGTCGCTTATATGCCGGCGGGTCCGTTGCTGGAATACAACCCCGCCAAAGTCAGCGATCCACCCAAAACGCCTGAGCAACTGCTGCAATGGTGCAAGGCGCATCCGGACAAGCTGATCTACGCGCGGCCGGCGAACTCGGGTCCGGGCCGCACGTTCCTGATGGGCTTGCCTTACATACTCGGCGACAAGGATCCGCAAGATCCGATTCACGGCTGGGACAAGACGTGGGCCTTCCTCAAGCAACTGAATGACTGCATTCCTTACTATCCGGGCGGCACATCGGCGGTGATGAAAGAGCTCGGCGAAGGCACGCGCGACATGACGGTGACTGTCACGGGCTGGGACATCAATCCGCGCGCGCTTGGCATCGTGCCGGCGGAATTCCGTGTGCAGGCATTCGACAACATGACGTGGGTGAACGACGCGCACTACATGGTGATTCCGAAGGGCGTGCCGAAGGAAAAGCTCGACGTGATCTACAAGCTGATGAACTTCATGCTCGAACCGGCGCAACAGGCCATGACGTATGACGATGGCTATTTCTACCCTGGCCCCGCGATCAAGGGCGTGAGTGTCGAGCAAGCGCCCGCGCATAGCCAGGACGTGCTGAAGAAATACGGCCGGCCGGAATACGCGAAGCTTCTGGCCGAGCGTCCGCATGTCTTGCCGCTGAGTGCGACCGCGATGGTCGCGGCTTTCAAGAAGTGGGACAGCGACGTCGGCGCGCAGAAGACCAAGTAGTCGATGACCGAGTGCGGGCACCCGCGCGGCCGGTCCGCCGGGATTCGCGCGTCATGCACGCAGGAAGCCGCCAGGAAGTATCACGCGCATCCGTTCGATCGGCCCTTCGCGATTCGTGCGCCACCTGTATCAGGAAACGCCATGAAGCATCACTTTGAACAGTTGCGGCTCGATTCGGTGAGCCGCAGTTTCACGAATGCGGAAGGCCACGCGGTCGCGGCGTTGCAAGGTCTCGATCTGAATATCCAGCGTGGCGAATTTATTGCGTTGCTGGGGCCGTCCGGTTGCGGCAAGTCGACGGCGCTCAATTGCATCGCCGGCTTGCAGCCGTTGAGCGGTGGTGGGATCTGGCTCGACGAGAAACGCATCGACGTGCTGCCGCCGGAGAAGCGCGGCTTCGGCATGGTGTTCCAGAGCTACGCGCTGTTTCCGCATATGAGCGTGCTCGATAACGTCGGCTTCGGCCTGAAGATGCGCGGTGTCGGCAGGAGCGAGGCCGTGCGCCGGGTGCGTGAAGCGTTGCAGCTCGTGCAACTGGTTGGCCATGAACGCAAGCTGCCCGGACAGCTTTCCGGTGGTCAGCAGCAACGCGTGGCGATAGCGCGGGCGATCGTGATCGAGCCGCCGTTGATCCTGATGGACGAACCGCTGTCGAATCTCGATACGAAACTGCGGATTGAAATGCGCGCGGAGATTCGCCGCATCCATAGCCAGCTCGAACGCGCGACGCTCTACGTCACGCACGATCAGGACGAAGCGCTTTCCATGGCTGATCGCATCGTCGTGATGAGAGAGGGCGTGGTGCAGCAGATCGGCACGCCGAAAGAGGTCTATACGCGGCCGCAGAATTTGCATGTGGCGCGGTTCATGGGCTATCGCAACGTGGCTGAATTCGCGCTCGAAGGCCCGTGGGGCGAGGGCGTTGCGGTCAACGCCAACGGCGTGCGTCTGATCGGCATGCCGATGGCCGGTTTCAACAGCAAGCGCGTGAGCGTCGCCTTGCGCCCCGAGGATATGGAGCGTGCGGCACCTGGGGTGGAAAACGCCTTCGACGCGCTGGTGACAACGGTGGAATACGGCGGCCGCGATTCACTGCTGCGGGTGAAGACCGCGTTCGGCGACTTGTGGGCGCGCATCGCGGGAGAGTTCGCAGAGGGTGAACGCATCAGCTTGCGCGTACCACCGTCGCGCACGCTCGTCTATGACGGAGAGGCCGCATGAACACGCCCACGCTGTCGCCGCCAGGCGGACCATTTGCGCCGCGCGACGCCAAGGCGTGGCTGGTCGCGCCGGCTTTGATCTTCATCGTCGCGTTGTTCATCTATCCGTTCGCGTATGGTTTGGTGCTGTCGTTCCGGCCGATGAACGGCGGCGGACCGTGGGCCAACTATCTGACGTTCTTTACCGACACGTCGATGTGGCCGACCATTCTCGTCACGCTCAAGCTCTCTGTGCCGGCAACGCTGATCAATGTCGGCGTGTCGGTTCCCGTGGCGTTCGCGCTGCGCCGCAATTCGCCTTATCAGAAATTCGTCACGACGCTGCTGGTGATTCCCGTCACGCTCGGCACCGTGCTGATCGCCGACGGCATGCTCACGTACTTCGGACCGAACGGCTGGCTTCCGCAAGCGTTGCACGGATTGCACCTCTATACCGATGAAGTGCGTCTGACGCATAACTTCTGGGGCGTGCTGATCTCGCTGATCGTGTCGGGTTTTCCGTTTGCGTTTCTGCTGACGCTGTCGTACGTGACCGGCATCGATCCGACGCTCGCGAGCGCCGCCGCCACGCTCGGCGCGAGCCCGTGGCAGCAGTTTCGCCGCATCTATCTGCCGCTGCTGGTGCCCGGTTTGACGATGGCCGCGTGTTTATCGTTCGTGCAGGCGTTCTCGGTGTTTCCATCGGCAGTGCTGCTGGGGGCGCCCGCCGGCCCGACGCGCGTGATGTCGATTGCCGCAGCCGAAGCCGCGTTCGAAAGCTACGACTATTCGCTTGCTTCGGCGATCGCGATGGTGATGGGCTTCGTGCAACTGCTGGTGGTTGCCGGCATGCTCGGTGCGCGCCGCTTCTTCTACAGCGGTCCGGTGACAGGAGGCAAAGGCTGATGGCTAGCGATCATCGCGCCGCGCGTCCTTCGTGGTCCGCGCCTTCACCGAATGAAAACAACGACGGCGCGCAGCAGCCCAGCAAGCGCGTGAAGCAGCGCGCCAGTGTGCCGGGCCGCATCTGGCACGTGCTGGTGTGGGGCGCGATGGTGTTTTTTCTCATCAACGTGGTGCTGCTGATTGCGACCGTCGCGGTGAATTCGGTGGCGACGCGCTGGTTCGGCACCTTGTTGCCGCAAGGCTTCACGCTGCACTGGTATGCGCAGGCGTGGAGCGACTTCCAGTTGGCGAGCGTGTTGTGGGTCACCGTCGAAGTGGTCGGCGCGGTGGTGGTGTTGTCGGTCGTACTCGGCGTGCCCGCGGCGTATGCGCTCGCGCGCGTGCAGTTTCGCGGCAAGCGCGTGGCGATGCTGGTCTTCCTGTTGCCCTTGATGGTGCCGCCCGTGACATACGGCATTCCGATGGCGACGGCGATGTACAAGGTCGGCCTGGCGGGTACGCTAAGCGGTGTGATTCTTGCGAATCTCGTGCCGGCGCTGCCGTTCGTGATCCTCGTGATGACGCCATTCATCGAGCAGATCGATCCCAATCTCGAATCGGCCGCGCGCATTTTCGGCGCGAACACATTCCGCTATTTCCGTTACGTGCTGCTGCCCTTGCTGGTGCCCGGCATGTTGGCGGCTGGGCTGCTGGTGTTGGTGCGCACCATCGGCATGTTCGAACTGACGTTCTTCACAGCCGGTCCCGCGACGCAAACGCTGGTGGTCGCGTTGTACTACGCTGTCTTTTCAACCGGCGTGCGCGCACCGCAATCGATCGACGCGATGGCGATGATCTACATGGCGATCACGCTGATCTGGGTGCTGATCGCGCTGCAATTCGTCAGCCCGACGCAGATCGTGTCGCGCGTGAAGGAGCAGAAGCGCTGAAGCAACGAGGCACCGACTCGCGGAAGCACGCCCCGAACGAAGTCCCTCGCTGCGAAGACGTTTCTCGCCCCGGAGGAAGTCCCCCTTGGGGGTTGGAGGATGCGGGGACGACGAAAGACATCGCGGAGCAGACGAGCCGGAGATTCACTGAGCTGGCTAAGGGTTCAATATCCCACGCGATACACACGGCCTGTTTGCGCGCCTTCGACGCTGCGCAGATAAGCCTGCGCTGCACGCTCGGCGGTCACGGGCTCGAAGCCGCGGAAGTAGGGCGCATAAGCGTCGAGCGCTTCGGTCAATACCGTCGGGCTCACCAGATTGATGCGAATGCCGCGCGGCAATTCGATTGCGGCGCCTCGCACGAAACCTTCCAGGGCCAGATTGACGGTGGTTGCGTTCGCGCCTTCGCGAATCGGTTCGTCGGCGATAATGCCGCTCGTCAGCGTGAACGAGCCGCCGTCATTCATGTATTGCTGGGCCGTCAGCACCACGTTGATCTGCCCCATCAGTTTGTCGCGCAACCCCACCCAGAACTGCTCGACGCTCATCTCCGGCAGCGGGCCGAAATGCACCTTTCCCATGGCGGTGACAACGCCGTCCACCTTGCCGATCTCGCGAAAGAGCCGCTCGATGCTGGCCGGGTCGGTGCTGTCGACGCGATACTGGCCGCGCGTCGCACCCACTTCGATGACTTCATGGCGCGCTTTCAATGCCGCGCTGACTGCCTGGCCGATGGTGCCGGTTGCGCCTATCACGACGATCTTTTTCATGTGCTGCTCCGTTGAGGTTTGGACCTGCAGTCGATTGTGTCTGGGTTCGGCGCACGGAAAAAGCCTGTTCGGCTTGCAGGTCCTGCAACCCCGAGTTTCTAATCCACGATGAAACGCGCACCGTCATTCAAACGGCGCGCGCTTTCGAATTGACTGAGTATTCGGCACAAGCGGCGTAATTCAAACGAATACGCGCCGCGCGAAACCTTATTTCACCCGATGTAATTCGATCAGACGAGTGGGCCGCAGATGATTCAGGGCGTAGTGAATGCGTCCACGTTCACTGCGGCTGCCGACTGGGCGCGGGTCATCGAACTGATGATCTGCTGAATAGACGCCTTGTGGCTCGATCATGCCTTTGTCGATGACCGTATAGCCTGGCTCGAGCGCCAGCAAAAGATGATTGCCGCCAATCCGGCTGTCGAAGCCGGCCATGCCGTCGTGCGCCTCCGGCACGCTGTTGCTGAGCGTCGCGTTGGTCGTCGTGATTTCGTCGGGGGAGATCGGGCTGTGGCCGGCGATGCGCGCCGCCTCGAGATTCTTGCCGTCGGTGTCGACGGTGCTGTCGTGCGTGCGGTCGTTGTGCAGTTCCGTCGTGCTCGGGCCGGTGGTGCCCGGCTGTT
Source organism: Paraburkholderia sp. RL17-337-BIB-A (assembly GCF_046025895.1). Classification (NCBI taxonomy): domain Bacteria; kingdom Pseudomonadati; phylum Pseudomonadota; class Betaproteobacteria; order Burkholderiales; family Burkholderiaceae; genus Paraburkholderia; species Paraburkholderia sp. RL17-337-BIB-A. The sequence continues at coordinate 818,462 of NZ_JARESY010000002.1, forward strand.
TGCTCGCGTCTGCTGGCTTGTTGATATCGCTGTTCATCATGCATTCTCCATTGAAGAGGACATGGTTGAAGTGCAGCAAAACCCGTTCCGCCTCGCACTATGCCTGCATGCGCGTGAGTCGCGCCGCGCTTACGCATACGGCATTTCAGCAGGCGATTGCGTCCAGAATTCTTTTCGTTTTTTTTAATGGACGCGTATTTTCTACAGAGTATGATCTTACTCCGACGAGCGAAGCGCGGCTCAATTGGAGACATGCGTTGGTGGCATGCGTTCGGTTGTTTTTACATGGCCGGCACCCACAGACGCGCGCTGCTCAAAACATTTTACGGGGCCGTCAGGGCGGGTGACACATGCACTTCGATGCTGCATTCACACATCGCGGCTATTTGCTGAATTGCGCGCCGGCGCGCGCGTGCGATGGTACTTGGCAACCTTATGTAGTCATCTCCCGCTCGAGCGACGGCGAACTGGTCGCCAACCGTTTTTTCCCCACTGACCTGCGTTTTCAGGACGAAGCCACCGCCATCGCGCATGCACGCGACTGGGCGGTGCGCTGGATCGATGCGAGCAGCGTGACCATCTGAAGCAAGGTCCCGCTGCGGGCCTGCATGCCGGGCGGTCGTGTGGCGCTGCGTGAGCAGCATGACCATCTGAAGCACACCGGCGCGCCAGGGGCTGTATGCGGGCAATCGTGGCGCGCTGCGCGAGCCGTGGCAAAACGCGGTAATCTCTTGGGACCCTCACCCTGAACCGTGCTTTATGCCTAACGTGCCTACCCACAACTGGGGTCTCGAACAGATCGTCGCGGACTTGCGTGCTTCGCGTGAAGAATTGCATCGCACGCGGCATCCGCTCGGCATTCGCGAATTGCCGTCGCGCGAAGCGGTGATCGGCATTGTCGCCGGTTTGCGCGCGGCGTTATTTCCCACGCACTACGGCGCCCCCGATCTCACCGACGAAACGGTCGACTACTACGTCGGCCACACGCTCGAAAGCACGTTGCGATTGCTTGCCGAACAGATACGGCGCGCCTTGCGTTTCCTGCCCGAGTTCGGTGAAACGCCCGATGCGGATTTGCGGGAGCGCGCCTTCAACGTCGCACGCGAATTCGGCACGCAGTTACCGGGCATTCGTGCGTTGCTGGTCAGCGACATTCAGGCCGCTTTTACCGGCGACCCGGCTGCGCAGCACATTACGGAAATTCTGCTCTGTTATCCCGGCGTGTGGGCGATGACGCACCATCGACTTGCGCATGCGCTGCATCGCCTCGGCGTGCCCTTGCTTGCGCGCTTCATCAACGAGATCGCGCACTCCGCGACCGGTATCGACATTCACCCGGGCGCGACGATTGGCCCGAGTTTCTTTATCGACCATGGCACGGGCGTCGTGATCGGCGAGACCGCGATCATCGGCGAGCGCGTGCGCGTCTACCAGGCCGTGACGCTTGGCGCGAAGAGCTTCGCGGCGGACCTTGACGGCGCGCTGATCAAGGGCAACGCGCGTCATCCGATCGTTGAAGACGACGTCGTGATTTATGCGGGCGCGACGATTCTGGGCCGCGTGACGATTGGGCGCGGCTCGGTGATTGGCGGCAATGTGTGGCTCACGCATAGCGTGCCTCCGGGCAGCAGCGTATCGCAAGGCAAGATCCGCGAGGGCGAGCGTACGGACGACGGACGAGGCTGAGGAAGGGGCCGGCTCGCGCGTCGTTCCATAGCGTTCGTACGATTGCTGGGGATTACGCCTGCCAACTACGCTTGCGCGACGCGCTCATAACCCAGGCAATTGTTTGAGCGGGGACTAAACATGCTGTCCATCGACGAGAGCAGTGAAGTACCGAAGCATCTTTCGGCGCCCGCAGCACAGCCGAAAACATGACACCCTTGTCGAACAGAGCCGACGACTCCCACAAGTCCGAGCGAACCCACTGGTCTTCCCGATGTCCCGTTTCGGCGAGCACGTAGTGTGAGGCGTGAAGTGTCCCGAGAGAACCCACGGGTCTTCCCGATGTCCCGTTCCGACGAGCACGCAGTGTGAGGCGTGAACCGTCCCGAGCGAACCCACCGGTCTTCCCGATGTCCCGTTTCGGCGAGCACGTAGTGTGAGGCGTGAAGTGTCCCGAGCGAACCCACCGGTCTTCCCGATGTCCCGTTCCGACAAGTACGCAGTGTAAGGCGTGAAATGTCCCGAGCGGACCCACCGACCTTTATGATGTGCCGTTCCGACGAGCACGTAGTGTGAGGCGGGAAGTAAGACTGCCTTGTCACTGACGCCGGATGTGCGAGAACACAGATTCCAGATGCACCACTACCGTAGCTGCGCGAGGGACCCGCTTATGCGCTGGCGGTGTGAGCCGCTTTCTTTGCTTATCTTTCTTTGCGGCGGCAAAGAAAGTAAGTGCCGCCCCGCACAGGGGCAACACTAATAGACCAATATCAATTCAAGGAAAGGCCAAAGAGCCAGTTCAAGAAAAGGCCAACACCGTAGGCAAACAGACAATAAACGCCACGCAGGCACCAGCCAGATCAAGAAAGCCCCACCGCCGCAGTCCCCCAAAAACCCCAACCGCCGCGAAGGCAAAAAAACCCGCCGCGAAGGCAAAAAAAACCCGCCGCGAAGGCAAAAAAAACCCGCCGCGAAGGCAAAAAAAACCACCCCCCTCACCCCACCCGCAAATACCGCAAAACCGAAACCCCTTCCACCCCATGCACCCAAACATGCATCCCAACAAACCAGGCCACAACCCAAGACCCCGCAACAACGATCAAATCACAATGCCCGCTTTTCCAAAGATTCAAAGAATGCCGCCGGGCGATCCACGGCACTCCCAAAGGATTGGGCCAATCGGCCAACAGATGCATTACCCCACCACAGGCAAACCCAAACGCCGGCGCAGCATAAATAGACCGCCCAATCCAATGATAAGAAACGGCGAACAACACTCCCCACCCCACACCCCAATGCGTCAACGTACGATGCGTAATCCACAGCCTTCGCGCACGTGACCACCACGCCAGCTCCAACCAGTCCGGCGCCGTACTCCCCGCCACCCCGGCGATAAAACTCAACAACACGCCGATATGAAACAAATCGTCGCCGCCGAGCCGAGCGACAATCGCCGCCGCGATGACACCGGCTGAAAACCCGGTCGCGTGATGTGCTTTTTTGGATGCCATCGAATCTCACGACGCAGCGCGCCGGATAAAAGCTAAAGGGCGGCTATGTTCGCAGATGCCCGGATAAAAAAATAGCCGATCCGCGAGATAAAAACTCGCGCATCGGCATGGCCTTCCACAACGCAGGGGTGCGACCAGAAACTCAGGTCGCGCAACGCGCAATATCGAAGCGCATTTCCGGCTCCGGCGGATCGTCCGGCGCATTCGCGGGATGCATCACCTTGATGACCGAGCCGGCGTTGAGCGGCGTCAGCGTGACGAAATACGAGTTGTTCGAATCCGAGCCGACCGCGATCTCAGTCGCGTCACCTACGTGCGACATACGCACGCGTGAGAGCTTGCTTTCGAGGCAATCGGCGATATAGGCGGGGGCGCGCTGCGAAGACACGTACATCATCGGCTGGGACGCGTCGCGGACGGGGCCGCTGGAAGAACCGCAGGCAGCGAGAAAAGCGGTGACGGCAGCAGCAGGGGCAAGCAGGAGAAGTCTTTTCATGGTCCGATCGTCGGCGTCCCCGGTCGTGCACGGGAACTTGGGGCGCGGGCGAAGCGCGCCGCGATTGAACGCAACGCCATGCTTCGCGACGAAGCCGCCGTTCAGCCGCAGCGACGTTGCGGCAAGGAAGGCAGCCGGCCTCAGTATACCCACCGCGCGCTTGCGCCGTCACTATGGCTACGTCGAAACGTAAGAACGTAAGCCCCATGAAAAAAACCCGCGCGTGATCGTGTCTCGCGCGGGTTCGGTTGCAAAGCGGATGGGTACACCGCTTTGCACGCACATGCAGCCAGAAAGACTTAGAAGCGGTGACGCACGCCGACAGCCGCAGCAACCTGGTTGCCGGTCGACGACGGCGCCAGCGTGTTGATCGACGCCACGTTCGCGCCGAAGTTGCCGAGTTCGCCGGACGCATGCTGGTACACGCCTTCCACGTACACATCGGTGCGCTTGCTCAGCGAGTAGTCGCTTTGCAACGACACCGTCTGCCACTTCGGATCGCCCGAGCCGTTCGAACCCGACATCTTGCCGTTGGTGAAGGTGTACGAAGCCGCGAGGCTCAGTGCCGGCGTCAACGCATACTTGCCGTTCAACTCGAAGTTGTCCAGGTGCAGGTTCGTGCCCGACACGCCGGGCAGCGTCACGCCGCCCACATCCACGCCGGTGATGCCGTCCAGTTGCGTATGCGTGTACACGAAGCCAGCAGTAGCCGGGCCGTAGGTGTAGTTGATGCCCGCACCGAACGTGCGTTGCAGGTTCGCCGCGACAGCTGCGGTGCCGTCGCCTTGCGAGACCGCGCCGCTCAGATTGGAGCTGCCCGAATTGTTCAATTGCAGGTAAGCCGCGGCAACGCTCAACGGACCGTTGTCGTACGAAGCGCCGGCGCTCCATGCGCGGTTGTTCGAGAACTGGCCGGCCGAATTGCTGAAGCCGTACAGGCCGCCGAATTTGAGGCCGCCGTAGTTCGCGCTCGTGTACTTCACGGCGTTCTTGACCGAGAACGAGTTGTCCAGATTGTCGTTATCGAACGGGTGAGCGGCCAGGTTGTTGCCGTAGCCGGCGCCGGCTTCGGACAGCGGCGCGAGGTAATCGACCACGGAGTCGTATTGACGGCCGAGCGTGAGCGCACCGTACTGATCGCTCTTAAGACCGACGAAAGCCTGACGATTGAACATCGCGCCGCTTTCCGTGTCCGCGCCATTGTTCAGGTTGAAGCCGTTTTCCAACGTGAAGATCGCGTGCAGACCGCCACCGAGGTCTTCGTTGCCACGCAGGCCGAAGTAGGTGTTCGACACCGAACCGCTACCTTGTTGCCAGTTGCTGTGGCCGCTCTGGTTGTTCGAGTAGACGAGACCGGCGTCCAGCGTGCCGTACAACGTGACGCTGCTTTGGGCGTGAGCGGTGATGGCGAACGCGCCCATGAGGCTTGCAGCGATGAGGGTTTTTTTCATGTTCAGATAACTCCGGGGGGACAGTGCATGGAGAATCGCATTCCAGTGCTAACAGGCGATTGCGCCGGCTGCCTGACGATCCGCTGCGAAGTGTATTCCTGCTATTCGTGTCTTTAAGAGCATATGGCGCAACAATTCATTTTCGAATTCGTAATAGCGGATTTGGAGTTGCGTAAGTGCGAGTAAATAAAAGAGAAAATCTTTGTATGAGATAGTGCTGTAATTATTTGTCAAATTGTGGGTGTTGTTCGATCGCGACGCTCCGCTGCGTAATGCCCAGTAAGGATCTGAGCGAATCGTCGCGTTGGCTTCGGTTCATTCGATTTTCTGAAATGCACTCTTCCAATCCCGTATTATTTCTCTAGACGACTTACGGATCTACAATTCACTTCACCCCCTGACCAGGGGTGTCTTTTTTATCTTTTTATACGCGGCCTTCGGGTCGCGTTTTTTTATTTATTTATGATCGTTTTATAAGTTCCCGCGAATAGAGAAATAGATTATTTCGATTGGCGAGGAGCATGCCACGGCTTGTCCGTTCGTCAGAGGGGCGCATTCGGCACGTGCGGGGCGGGTAGAATCGCATGCCTGAGATGTGTTTCCGCCCCTGCGACTGTGAGCAAACCTGTAATGATCGATACACCCCTTCCTTCGTCCAACACCGCTGCTGATTCCACGACGGAAGGCGCGTCCGAAATCCATCAGGACCCGAATGAGGTCCAGCAGGAAAGCCAGCCCGAAACCCTGCACGAAGCGCGTCTGTGGCGCGACGACGGCTGGACCGCGCGCGTCATCAAGAATGAAGACGATGAAGGCTGGGCTGTCGAAATGATCAAGGACGGCGAAGCGGAGCCGGCGCTCGTCGGTCCGTGGACGATGGGCCGCAACAAGAAAGATCCGAAGCCACTCGACACGTCGGCGTTCAATACGCTGGTGAAAACCGCGTCTGAAGTGCTGCGCCGCCATGAACAGCAACTGCGCGCCCAGTTGCATAAGGAAGTGCGTGTGGCCAGCGCCGACGGCAATGACGAACTCGACATCACGCTCGACATCGTCCCCGACGAAGACGAACCGTACGCGTTGCTGACCGCACTCGACACTTTCGGCGAACAGCTCGCGCAAGTGCAGGTCGCGCCGAACTTCAAGCTGAGCAAGGCGAGCGCCGCTGCGTGGGTCGAAAACGAATTCCGTCGTCCGGGCTAGATCGGTGGCAGCAAGTTTAGCCAACGAATAGCCGAATATAATATTACTAAATACTGTCAATATACTTTCACAATCGTTTCATAGAATCCTCGCGTCATAGCGGCGCGGGCGTGAACCATGTGGTTTTGGGTCTGAGTGCGTGCCGGCTGTGCATCTCCCTCACGCTACCCAAACCCTGGATCACGACAACATGGCAGAGCCGTTAGACTTTTCCCGCCGCAAGGCCCTGAAACTCATCGTCGGTGCGCCGATGCTGCCGTTAGGTGGCCTCGCGACGGCGTCAATGTTGAGCGCATGTGGTGGCAGCAATGATCTGGCCGCAGCGCCGGCCAAGCCCGCCGCGCCGGTCGCGAACTTCAGCACGGCCTCTTTCACTGGCATGCCCGCGCCGTCGCTCGCCAATCCGGCATTGATGGCGACCACCACGGTCGGCTCAGGCCTGACGGTTTCGTACGCCGACGGCTCGAAGAAAGCCTTCAGGCTCGCCTACCAACCGTTCTTCGTGACTGGCGACATGGTGCCGGATGGCAAGGGCGGCAAGGTGCTGGCGGGCGGCTACTTCGACATCAACAACCAGCCGATCTACGACGATTCGGTGCCGGCGAAAAGGCGCCAGTTCTTTTCAGACTCACCGGACGGCACATCGCTCCTGAAGATCGACGGCGCGAAAGTTGCCGGCGTAAAGGGCAACGCGGTGTTCGCGGTGGTCCAGTTCGAATACACCACGCGCGACCAGAAAACGGATGACGCCGGCCTGAACACTAACAATATGTAGTCGGTCCTGAAAAATTCAGTTTGCGCATCAGCGCGTCTCCATGGGGCCAAAGAGGCCACAGTCTCCGTCTGCGCGGCGAGGCAGTGGAACGCCTGGATGTCAACGAAGGGGATCAGTGCCTTTGCAGACGGTTCCAGCAAGCCGGTGCTGGCGTGAGCGTGACAGTGACGAGCCACTGCAGCGTCGTGAGGATAAAAAATGCGGGCGCCAGGCGCAGACGAACGATTGCGCGCAGCAACCATCGCAGGTTGTACCCCGCAGCACACAGTATCGCGTGTAGCGCATCGCCAGCCTGCCCTTTAAGCCAGCAACGCCGCATGCCGTGATCATGCTTCACATGGCCGATGATCGGTTCGATCGCCTGCCGCCGCTTTAGCCAGCGTCGCTGCGTGCTCGTCAGGCTCTTGTGTTTACCGCGATGAATAAGTTGTACTGACGATACCTCATTATCGACCCCACGATACCCGAGATCGACCAGCACGGTCTTCGGTTGCGGCGTACCGGGCAGATCCTGCAACAGGATGGTGCTCTGTTCAAGTTGTTCTGCCAGCGTGTGGCCGTCGTATGGGTTGCCCGCGAACGTGCGCGCACCAACGATCAGCCCTTGTTTTTCCGTGATCGCAAGGCTTACCTTGACGCCGAACTCGTAGGGCTGGCGCGCCTTGCCTTTACCGATGCACTCGACTTCGGGCGCGTGCAGGGCGTAAAGCTTGTTTTTGTCCTTTGGACGTTGGCAGCAAATACGCCACGCCCGCTCCAGCCACACGCGCAGTTGTGCCTTGCGTTCGTCTGAGGCTCCAGAGAGCTTGCGTTCGATGTCGCGCAGTAGCCGTCCCAATACGGTGCGCTGACGTTTGAGTACACGCCGCAGTCGCCTGAACTGCTTCGCATGCGCATAGCCGCCGGCGCGGCGACGCAGCCGTTTGCCTTCACGTTCGTACGTCTGCTTCAATACAAGACCAGCGCGTTGCGCAAGTTGCACGAGTCTGGCCCGCGCCACCTCCAGCAGACGGCCGTCAGTCGGATACGCAATGGCCTTCTCCTGGACCGTCGTATCAACAATCACGCGCTCGAATTCGGCCGGCTTCACCGCCTTCATCTGCACCGCCGCCGTGATCGTCGTCGCGAGCAGCTCCTCGACACCGCCTTCGCCCAGCGCCTGCCGGAAACGCACCAGATTGGTCGGGTCGCATGGCAGATGTGGCTGAAAGTACTCCTCACCACAGAAGAACTGAAAGTACACGTCCTGCGCCCAGCGCTCGCACACCGATTCATCGCTCTCGTTATAAGTGTGCTTCAAATACAGCAGCCCGACCATCAGCCGCACTGGCAGGCGCGGACGTCCGGCCGCACTAACGCCACCGGCCAGTTCCTTAGAACTCACACCAAACAGGTCCGCCGCTTCGCTTAACCGGCCATCGCGTGAGCGCCGCACAAACAGGGGCGCGAGCCTCGCTTCGATGGCAGCCCACGGCATCCTCGTGGCCAGCACCGCAAGTGGGTGGCGCAGATCAATCATCGCGTCCAGACGGCTACGAAAAAAATCCGGTGTGCTCATCGGCCAAAACTCCCAGAATTTTTATCTCTTCGATAATCTTCCTGGGAGCCAGGTTATCCGAAAACCAACTGCTACGCCAGGCCAGACGGTGCTTCACAGGTTTTTGCAGATCCGACTATGTACGGCCGCCTGCCCTCGCCGATTGCCGTGCTGACGCTGGATCAGGACCCGGCCACCGGCAAGCTGGCGCTGGTCAAATACCACAACGTCGACACCTCGGGCGCCAACGGCCTGTGGATCACGTGCGGCGCCAGCCTGTCGCCGTGGAACACGCACCTGTCGAGCGAGGAGTACGAGCCGGACACCTACGCCACGAGCAGCGGCAACAAGGAGCAATACGCCGCTTTCGCCCAGAACCTTTATGGCGATGCCAGTAAATTCAATCCCTACCTGTATGGTCATTTGCCTGAGGTCACGGTGAAGCCGGACGGGACCGGCAGCATCAAGAAGCACTATTGCCTCGGCCGCATCTCGCACGAACTGGTGCAGGTGATGCCCGACAACCGTACCGTGCTGATGGGCGACGACGCGACCAACAGCGGCCTGTTCATGTTTGTCGCCGACAAGGAGAAGGATCTCTCCGCCGGCACGCTGTATGTGGCGAAGGTGGGCGCGGGCTTTTCGATCGATCCGGGCGCCGCGGGCGCTGATCTGGCCTGGGTCAAGCTCGGTCATGCCACCAGCGACGAGATCGAGGCAATGGCCCGCTCCCTGAAGCCGGCCGATGTCATGGACGTGAAGTGGACGGATCCAGCCGACAGCAGCTACACGAAGATTTTCGGCGACGGCAAGGCGCAATGGGTCAAGGTTCTGAACGATAAGGCGGCTCGCTTCCTCGAAACGCACCGCTACGCTTTCCTCGCGGGCGGCAGCATGGGCTTCACGAAGCTGGAAGGGACCACGGTCAACATCAAGGACAAGATCGCCTACTCGGCGCTGCAAAACATCCAGGGCTCGATGGTCAAGGATCCGACCGGCAAGAACGTCGGCGGCTGGAATGCCCAGAGCAATATTTCGGTCGACAAGGCGCTGCTTGCCGGGGGCGTCATGCAGCACAAGCTCGGAGGCGGTCAGCGAGATCTGGACGGCGCAGCGATCAATAGCGACTGGGTGCCTGTGCACACCAAGGCACTGCTGGTAGGCAAGGATATCGCTGGCGACGCGTTGGGTAATACCGGCGATCCTGAGCGAGTGGCCAATCCGGACAACCTCAAGTTTTCGGAGAAGCTGCGCACGCTCTTTATCGGCGAAGACAGCGGTCAGCACGTCAACAACTTTTTGTGGGCCTACAACGTCGACACGGGGCAGCTCGCGCGCCTGCTGTCGACACCGGTCGGCGCGGAAGCGACGGGGCTGCATGTCGTCGACGATCTGAACGGCTGGACGTACATCATGAGCAACTTCCAGCACGCCGGCGACTGGGGCGATATCCACAAAGACGTGAAAGGTACGCTCGAACCGCTGGTTCGCACCAACTACAAGGACCGCTTCGGCGCGGCGGTAGGGTATCTGACCGCGGATCCGGCGGCGATCAAGCTATAGGGACGAGCCGGGCGAGCGACGCGGCATAGGCCATCTGGCCGAGGCGCCAGCGAGGGGGATTCTCGCGATAATTTGCGGTTTCCCCCTCAGCTGGCGTATGAATTGGATATCGTTCTTGCGGCAAGGTTATATCGACGTGGCGAGCGTCCGATACGACCTGTCGCACTTGTTCGCCGGCGCCTTCCCGCTTGCCATTCCTGCTTCTGCGAAGTTTCCCGCCTCGGCGGCGACCGTCCATGTTGAATACACGTCCCATTGCGTGTCGTTCGGGCCAAAGCCAGGTGACCAGCTGGATTTCGAAACGCTCGGCAATGAACGCAAGATTCTCGACCACCGGCGCGTCGCTCGCGCATTCTGCTTTGATAGGCATCATTGGTCGCTTGGACTGCCTGCGATTGTCGAGCAGTTGGGCGAGCGGCGCTGCTACTTCACAGGGCATTCGAACTGGCTCGTGATTGAAGACATCACACATCGCGGCGAGCCATTCGAATATGAAGTGTTTTTTCGCTTGCGCCGGGCGGAAGCAAGTGCGTTGCGGCTTGTGATCGAGAGCGCTTACGTACGCAACGTCAGCAAGGGAAAGGCGGGAATCCCGCGCAACCGGCGGAGCATTGTTCGGTTTCGCGTGATGGCGGCAAAAGTACTGAGAGGGGAGGCGATCCGCGACCCGAATCTCAACCACGCTTAAACGAAAAGCGCGCGCCAGAAACAGGTGAGGCCCCACGTGGGGGCCTCATAACTTCGCGGGTGCGCTTGGTCGGTATGACCCGACGTAACCAGCACGGCTGGACCCTGTTGACCAGGAGGCAGATAGACGCCCTTGCGGGCCCCGAAAAATCCATCTGTTGGCATTATAACGCAGCGCAACGCCACCACCTATCCCCCCAATCGGCCATGCACTACTGGCCTTGCGGTGCGATTGGCCGCTCAGCTCCGCTTGCAAAAAATCGCCGTCACGAGCGGCGCCACGCGATGCACGATCGCCGTGCTGCCGGCCTCCGCCAGCGCGCTCTGCACCTTGGATTCGCTGCCGAACACCACGACGCCGTAGGCCGAGCGGGCTACCGGTTCACCGTCGCCGACGCGAAACAGCGGATCGTCTTTTTCGTAGCCGACCACCGCAAAAACGCGAAAGCCAAACGCCGTCAAATCCGCACCGTGTACGGGCGAAAATGCATTGATGGAGTTGCTTTCGACCCGCGTCGGTTTCGGATCGATCATCTGTTGCTGGGCGAGATCGGCGATGAACTGATGACCGCTCTCACTGCAGTTCAGCGGCGCATCAAGGGCCGCGGCGGAGCTGGCGAGCGGCAGGGCGGTGGCGGCCAGTGCAAGGAGTACAGACGAAAAGAAGCGTTTCATAGGCGTGAATGGCGAGCCGTACATATTCGCCGTAGTGCGTAGTGTGTTCGCTACGGATCGCGGCAATCGCTCGCGGCCCGAAAGACGTTGCGCATCGAAGTGATCCGGCGTGACAGGCGCAACTGGATTCGCACTTTAACGTGATTCGACAAATTTTGCCCTCTGCCTCGCGGGCGTCGGAGACGAATGGCCCTTCAGAAAACGTTAAGGAATAAAGCAAGCTTTGGCGATCCCGTATATATTTCCGGGTTATGAATTCGCGACCATCAATTCCAACTAACGTTCCGGCCCCCAGAACATGGGATGCCAGGCTGGCCCGCCGTCTCGTCACGCCGCTCGTCAACACCTGGGTCACGCCGAACCACCTCACCACGCTGCGGCTCCTGATCGGGCTCGCCGGCGCGCTATGCCTCGCGCGCGGGGGCTTCGCCTGGGCTAATTCGGGCGCCTTTCTGATCGTGCTGTCGAACTTCGTCGACCACACGGACGGCGAACTCGCGCGCATCGGCGGCAAGTCGAGCCGGATCGGTCATTTTTACGATCTGGCCTGCGACGCGCTCGTGACTGTCATGTTGTTCGTCGGCATGGGTATTGGGTCGACGCATGTCGGCTCATTGAACGTTGCCCCCGGATGGTTGGGTGCCGTGGCGGGCGTTGCAATCGCATTGATTTTCTTCCTGCGCATGCGCATTGAGGATATGGCGGGCAAGGCGGGTACCAAACAGGCATCGGTGGGCGGTTTCGAAACCGAAGATGTGCTGTATCTGCTGCCTATCGTCACGCTGACCAGCGTCGTCACGCCGTTCGTGGTGGTCGCTTCAATCGGCGCGCCGCTTTTTGCTGCCTGGGTGGTGGTCGATTACTGGCGTGTCGCGCGCCGCGCCGCACGCTCGTCGGTCGCCCCCGCCAAGGCATCTGAAACCAGTCAAATGTGGGCCAGCGAATGAGTACGCACGCCGAAGACGACGTGATCGCATCGATGTCGGTTGAACGTTCGCCTGCGTCGGCGCAGGCCGCGCCCGCGCCGAACGCCGACCGAGCCGTTGCGAGCCGCACGCGCACGTTCGACACGCGGCGTTTTTCCAGGGAATTCGCCGACCAGGGCGCGTTCCTGTACCAGGAAGATTTCCTCGCACCCGAAGTCACCGCCCAGCTCGTCCAGAGCGCGCGGGGTCTGCTCGACGAAGTCAATCGCAACTATCTGCCGGGGCACAAACAGGGCGGCAGCGTGAGCCGCCATACGATCGACCGTCTCGCGCCGTTCATTGCCGAGTTGTATCGCTCGAAGGAACTGATCGGCTGGCTCGAGCAACTGAGCGGCGACAAGCTGCAAGTCTCGCCCGCGGACGATCCGCACGCCTATGCGCTGTACTACTACACACGCGCCGGCGACCACATCGGCTGGCACTACGATACTTCGTACTACGACGGCCGCCGCTACACGCTGCTGCTCGGCGTGATCGACGAATCGTCGTGCCGGCTCGATTACGAATTGCATACACGCAATCCGGACGTGCCGGACCAGCCGGGCTCAGTGCAGATTCCGCCGGGCGGCCTGGTATTCTTCGACGGCGACAAGCTGCGCCATCGCATCACGCCGGCCGGCGCAAACGAAATGCGCGTGTCGCTGACTTTCGAATACGTGACCGACCCGAACATGCGGCCGTGGCGCCGCTTCATCTCGAACATGAAGGACGCGATCGCGTACTTCGGTTTCCGCCAGGTGTTCCGTCAAATGACGAAGCGCGGCAAGGACCACGCATGACACGCGCGGCCCTGATTCTGCTGTCGATCGGGACGGCGCTGTTTGTCGGCCTGCTCGCGTGGCAGGGTTTCGGTTCCATCGCCTCTGCGCTGGCCGCGGCCGGCTGGGGGCTCGTGCTCGTCGCGGCGTTCCACCTCGTGCCGCTGGTGCTCGACGCCGGCGCGATTTCGGTGCTGTTCCAGCGCCAGCGCGACGGTGTCCACCGCGACGTCACGTTGCGCGACGCCTTGTTCGCCCGCTGGATCGGCGAGTCGGTGAATAGCCTGTTGCCGGCCGGTCAGATTGGCGGCCCGGTGGTGATGGTGCGGCAACTGTCCCAGCGCGGCATGCGCATGCCCGACGCGGCCGCCGCCATCACTGTCAGCACCACGGCGCAGGCGCTCGCGCAAATCGTCTTCGCGTTGCTCGGGCTGCTGATGTTCGGCGCTTACGCCGCGCACGGCGCCCTGCACGATCTGCGAACCGCCACGCTGATTGCCACTGGCGTGCTGGGCGCGATGATCGCGGGCTTCTATTATGCGCAGCGCCGTGGCCTGTTTGGCCGTTTGCTGGGCGTGCTCTCGAAGGTGTTCGGCAAGCGCGACTGGTCGTCGTTGATGACCCGCGCCGAAGCCGTCGACGCCGCCGTGCAGGCGATGTACCGCGAGCGTGGCCGCGTCGCGGCGAGCTTCGCGCTGAGTCTGGCGGGCTGGATCGTTGGCACGGTCGAGGTGTGGCTCGCATTGCGCTTTCTCGGCCATCCGGTCGACTGGGTCGATGCGCTCCTGCTCGAAAGTCTCGGACAGGCGATTCGTGGTGCAGCGTTCATGATCCCCGGTTCGCTGGGCGTGCAGGAAGGCGGTTATCTGCTGCTCGCGCCGCTCGTGGGCTTACCGCCGGATGCGGCGCTGGCGTTGTCGCTCGCCAAGCGCGCGCGGGAGATCCTGCTGGGTTTGCCAGGTCTACTGGTTTTGCACTTCAGCGAACGAAACTGGCAACGGCGGCGCGCCACGGCGCGCGTGCCGGTTGTCGATTAAAACTCCGTATTTTTTCAAGGACTGCGCATGCGTGCCATCATCCTCGCAGCGGGCCTCGGCCTGCGTCTCCAGCAACCGCCGCAGGCACAGTTCCCGAAGTGCCTGTTGCAGTTCGACGGCATGAGCCTGCTCGAACGGCATCTGCAAATGCTTGAAACCGCCGGTGTGACGGAGGTCGTGCTGGCACTCGGCTTTCAGCCGGAATCGGTGCAGGCGGAACTGGAACGGATCAACTGGCCGCATCAGGTGGAAACCGTGCTGAACCCGCGTTACGACCTGGGCAGCGTGCTGACGGTGCACACGGTGGCCGAGGCGCTGACGCGCGGCGGCGACGTGCTGCTGATGGACGCCGACGTGCTGTACGACGAGCGCATTCTGAGCGCGCTGGTAGCGGGCGAAACGGTCAACCGTCTGTTGATCGACCGCGATTTCGAAGCCGGCGACGAACCCGTCAAGCTGTGCCTGAAAGACGGCGTGCCGGTCGAATTGCGCAAGCAGTTAGCCGTCAATCTTGAGTACGACACCATCGGCGAATCGGTGGGCTTCTTCCGCTTCCGCCAGGAAACCGCGCAGCGTTTCACGGAGATCGTCGCGGGCTATGTGGATAGCGGCCGGGCCAACCTGCCGCACGAAGAAGCGGTGCGTGACCTCCTGCTGGAGCGCAGCCAGGTGTTCGATACGGCCGACGTGACCGGCTCGCCGTGGATCGAGATCGATTTCCCGAACGACGTGGCGCGCGCAAGCACCGAGATTCTGCCGCAGCTGCAACCGCTGGTCAGCGCGTCGCGTTAAATCCCGCTCCTGAATGGGTGCTGTATTGCATGGTGAGCCGGTTGTACGCCGGCCACCATCGCGTCGTTTTCCCGCTTCTTTTCCCCTCCTGTTTTTCGTAGTCAGTGCTGCCTCGTTGCGCGCACAACGATTGGACGTGGGATAGCGGTGCGTCATGCGCGTGAGTGCAAAAAGGCATCGCCCTTGCAACATCTGTTGTCGATGCAATGCGATAATTGCCGCTTTACACCGGCGGTCTCGCAACCCGTCGCCATGACAATGCCTCTCGCTTTAGGCGCTTTCATCGTTCCGCTGATCGTCGCGTGTGCGATGTTCATGGAAAACATGGACGGCACGGTCATCGTGACGTCGCTGCCGGTTCTGGCACGCGATCTCGGCCAGGATCCCATCACCCTCAAGCTCGCCGTGACGGCATACGTCATCGGCCTCGGCGTCTTCATTCCCATTTGCGGCTGGGTCGCCGACCGCTTCGGCTCGCGCACGGTGTTTCGCACGGCAATCGGCATCTTCATGGCCGGCTCGCTGATGTGCGCGGCGTCCACGTCGCTGGGCACCTTCGTGGTTGCGCGTTTCGTGCAAGGCGTCGGCGGCGCGATGATGGTGCCGGTGGGGCGCATCATCATTTTCCGCTCGGTGCCCAAGTCGGACTTCATCCGCGCGGTCAACTATCTGACGGTGCCCGCGCTGCTGGGGCCTGTGGTTGGCCCACCGCTCGGCGGCTTCATCACCACCTATCTGCACTGGCGGCTGATTTTCTTCATCAATATTCCTATCGGCCTGCTGGGTATCTGGCTTGCAAACAAGCACATCGCCAACGTGCGTGAAGCGCATCCCGGGCGGCTCGACTGGACCGGTTTCGCGTTGTCGGCGAGCGGGGCTTCGCTATTCATGCTGGGACTCTCGCTGGTAGGCGGCGAACTCGTGTCCAACACGGTAGCGGTCAGCATGTGCGTGATCGGCGTGGTGCTGCTGGCGGTGTACGTGCTGTATGCGAACCGCGTCGAGTTGCCGGTGCTCGATTTGCGGCTGTTGCGCATTCCGAGTTTTCACGCGAGCGTGGTGGGCGGCTCGCTGTTTCGCATCGGCCTCGGCGCGGTGCCGTTTCTGTTGCCGCTTGTGTTGCAGGAAGGCTTGGGCATGACCGCCTTCAAGTCGGGATCGATCACCTGCGCATCCGCGTTCGGTTCGGTCTTCATGAAGGCAGCGGCGTCGCGCATTCTCGGCCGTTTCGGGTTCCGCACGGTGCTGATGTTCAATGCCGGCTGCGCGGGTCTCGCCATCGCGGTCTACGGGTTGTTCTTTCCCGGTACGCCGCATTGGTTGATCTGGTGTGTGGTGTTGTTCGGCGGCTTCTTCCCGTCGTTGCAGTTCACCTCGTTGAATACCCTGGCGTATGCGGACATTCCGAGCCGCGACGTGGGACGGGCGACGAGTGTCGCCAGTGTGATCCAGCAAATTTCGCTGGGGCTTGGCGTGACGATCGCGGGCATCGTGCTGCAGATTTCGCACAACCTGCAGGGTCATTCGACGATCGTCTTCTCCGACTTCTGGCCGGCGTTTCTGGTGGTCGGCCTGTTCTCGTTCCTGTCGATTCCGATAACCGCACGCTTGCCGCACGGGGCAGGCGATGAAATCGCACGCGGCGCTCGCGGCAACGCCTGAATTTTGTGTGCCGCAGCATGCACCATATGCGTGCAATTGCTTCGCAAATGGCGGAGCGGCATGTTATAAGCCCAAGGCAGCTCTTGTTATCGTTAGATCAAGAAGTCGTCTTGGGGGACATTCAATGAAGTTGTTTCACAATGCCAAATCGTCTGCTAGCGGACTTGCGCTAGTCGCACTCGTCACCGTTTCAACCGGCTTTCTCGAAGCCACCCCGGCCGTCGCCAAAGCGCCCGCGAAAGCGCAGCCGGCGGTTCTTACGGCCTCCGCCATCGCGGTGGCCGACAAGTACAGCGCCGACGCTGCGGAACAGATCTTCAAGGAAGGCGGCAACGCCGTCGACGCAGCCGTTGCGATTGCCTTCACGCTTGCCGTGACCTATCCCGAAGCGGGCAACATTGGCGGTGGCGGCTTCATGACGCTTTACGTCGACGGCAAGCCGTACTTCCTCGACTATCGCGAGCGCGCTCCGCTGGCTGCGACCAAGAACATGTATCTCGACGACAAGGGCGAGGTCATCAAGGGCATGAGCCTGTTCGGCTATCGCGCGGCAGGCGTGCCAGGCACCGTCGACGGCATGTGGCAGGCACAGCGCCGCTTCGGCAAGCTCAAGTGGAAGCAGGTGCTCGCACCGGCTATTCACTACGCACGCGACGGCTTCGAGGTCAGCGAGCAATTGCAGCAACGCCGCGACGATGCCGCGAAAGATTTTGCCGGCAAGACCAACTTCGATACCTACTTCGGCAACCTGAAGGAGGGCGTCAACTTCAAGCAACCGGATCTCGCCGCCGTGCTGCAACGCATTTCGGATCAGGGCGCGAAAGACTTCTACTCGGGCAAGACGGCCGATCTGATCGCGGCGTCCATGCGCGGCCACGGCCTGATTACGAAGGCCGACCTGCAGCAGTACAAGGCGGTGTGGCGTCAGCCGATCCAGGCGGACTGGAACGGCTATCGCGTGATCACCGCGCCGCCGCCGAGTTCGGGCGGTATCGGTCTCGTGCAGCTGCTGAAGATGAAGGCCGATATTGCGCCTGACTTCAAGGACGTCAAGCTGAATTCAGCGCAATACGTGCACCTGATCGCGGAAATCGAGAAGCGTGTGTTCGCCGATCGTGCGCAGTATCTCGGCGATCCGGATTTCTACAAGGTGCCGGTCGCGCAATTGACCGACGACGCGTATATCGCCAAGCGTGCCGCGGAAGTCAATCCGAGCTCGCCTTCGGACACGAAGAGTATTCAGGCCGGTCTCGGCACGTCGATGCCTGAGAAAGCGGAAACCACGCACTTCTCCGTAATCGACAAGTGGGGCAATGCCGTATCGAATACGTACACCATCAACGGTTATTTCGGGTCGGGCGTGGTGGCGGATCGCACGGGCATCGTGCTGAATGACGAAATGGACGACTTCTCCGCGAAGCCGGGCGTGGCGAACATGTTCGGCGTGGTCGGCAGCGACGCGAATTCGATCGAACCGAAGAAACGCCCGTTGTCGTCGATGAGCCCCACGATTCTGACCAGGGACGGCAAGGTGTCGCTCGTGATCGGCACGCCGGGCGGCTCGCGCATCTTCACGTCGATCTTCCAGGTGATCAACAACGTCTACGACTTCAATATGCCGTTGCCGGATGCTGTGGCCGCGATGCGTTTCCATCACCAACTGTTGCCGCCGAACACGATCTTCTGGGAGCCGTACAAGCCGATCGACGGCGAACTCGCCAAGCAGATCGAAGCCAAGGGCTACTCGCTGAAGGGGCAGGATTTCAGCGGCGACATTCAGGCGATCAAGGTCAATGGCGATACGCCGGAAGCTGCCGCCGATCCGCGCGGCCGTGGTGTCACGCGAGTGATCCAGTGAGCGTTTGAACTAACTCGTTCTGGTGCATCTTTGCGGATGCGCCGCACGCAGGAAAAAGGCCTCGCGTTCAGTTTGAGCGTGAGGCCTTTTTTATCCGCGAGGTTGATGGAGCGTGTGGTTTTTTTATCCGCGAGCTCGCTTGAACGTGGGGCTTTTTCACCCCCGAGCTTGATTGAACCTAAGGCCTTTTTCCGCCGCTAGTAGGCGGCCCAATCAGCTTGTCTGTTCCACCGGTGTCAGGGTCAATTCGAGCCGTTGCGCGCCACGCAACACCGTCACGTTGACCGGCTTGTCGATCCGCGACGCGTCGAGCGTGCGTTGCAGGCTATCGACGTCTTGCACCGCAAGCGTATCGATCGCGACGATCGTGTCGTCGGTACGCAGACCGCCGAGCGCGGCGGGACTGCCTTTGACGATTTCCATGACGTGCACGCCGCTCTCCACGCTCAACCCGAAATAGCGCTGCACACGGCGCGACAGTGGTCTCGTGGTGCCGGCCACGCCGATGTACGCGCGCCGCACGCGGCTGTGCGCGAAGATCTGCATGATGACCCACTTGGCCGTATCGATCGCGGTGGCGAAACAGATCGCCTGCGCGCCGGGAATGATCGCGGTGTTCACGCCGATCACCTGGCCGGCCGAATTGATCAGCGGACCGCCCGAATTGCCGGGATTGAGCGCGGCATCCGTCTGGATCACGTCATAGATCATGCGACCCGAATTCGAGCGCAGCGAGCGGCCAAGCGCCGAGACCACGCCAGTTGTCACGGTTTGCGCGAGGCCGAGCGGATTGCCTACCGCGATCGCAATCTGGCCGACCCGCAGCTTCGACGATTCGCCGAGTTCGACGTGCGGCAATGGCTCGGGCGAGCCGATGCGCAGGACAGCCAGATCGCTGCCGGGGTCGTCGCCGACCAGATCGGCGGCGAATTTCGCGCCGTCGGCGAGCGTCACCGTGATGTGCGTGGCGCCGTGCACGACGTGGCTGTTGGTGAGCAAATAACCATCGGGCGTGAATAGAAAGCCCGAGCCGGTGCCGCCGCGCGCGCCGCGGCTGTCGCGCCCGGATGGCGCACCAGGCAGTCGGCGCTCGACGGAAATGAAGGCGACCGCCTGCTGCACGCGTTCCAGCGCGCCGATTACGGTGCGGGAATAGGCGTCGAGCAGGGCGTCGTCGGATAAAGCGTTGAGTGGATCGGACCCGGGGGCGTCGGATGCGGCGCGCGACAGGTCATCGATGAAGCGTGGACGGCTTCCCATGGCGATGCTCCGGATGAACGGAAATCGAGATGCGGGGCGGCGGGCGGGTTTTCAAGTGCGGGCCGGCCGTGGGGCGCGGGGGCTGGGTGTGAGACACTTTCTTATGCCGGCACGCGCGAACGCTGGATCGTTGGCCAGGCTGGAACGCCGGCTGATGACTCGTCCGACGCCGGGGCGGAGCGGGAGCCGGCAGGGCCAGTGGAACCAGTGGAATCAGCACAGCCAGCACAGCCAGCACAACCAGCACAACCAGCACAACCAGCACAACCAGCACAACCAGCAGAACCTGCAGAACCAGCAGAACCAGCAGAACCAGCAGAACCAGCAGAACCAGCAGAACCAGCAGAACCAGCAGAACCAGCAGAACCAGCAGAACCAGCAGAACCAGCAGAACCAGCAGAACCAGCAGAACCAGCAGAACCCGGGCACACGCCATGCAGGCCTTTCAGGCCCCGCCATGCCCACAAGGAGACAGCCGCCATGAACTCGCCCTCGTCAACTGCATCCTCTGCTTCGTCGAGCGCGTCGGGTGCGTCAAGCGCTTCAGCCACTTCAAGCGCCCCCGCGGATTCAACGAAACCGATCGAGCCGCGCATCGAGTCGCTCAGCGCCATCACCCTCGCCACCGGCGATATGCCGCGCGCGGTGCTGTTTTACGAAGCGCTAGGTTTTCCGCTCAAATTCGGCGGTTCGCACGAAGCATTCACGTCGTTTGCATTCGGCGGTTCGTATCTGAACCTGATCGTCGATACGCGCGCGCCGGTCAACTGGTGGGGGCGCGTCATCATCTATGTATCGGATGTCGACGCGCTCTATCGGAAAGCGCTGGCGGCGGGTTTGAAGCCGTCGCTCGAACCGTCCGATGCGCCGTGGGGCGAGCGCTATTTCCACATTACCGACCCCGACGGCCACGAACTCAGCTTCGCGAGGCCGTTGCGGTAGCGCCTGGCGGTCGCGCTAAACTCGCTATCATGGGTGTTCAAAAGGCATACAGGCCACCGCCGGGCGTCCATCATGGGTGTTCAAAGGCACGCAGGCCACCGCCGAGCGTCCATTGGCCCAAGAAGGCACGGCTGACGCGCCAGTAACACGGCTGACACTTCGCGCTTCGATAATCGAACGCATTCGCGACGCGCAGCGCCGCGCGCCTAACCATTTCCGTTGCCAGGAGAGTCGCAATGAAAGAGCTGGATCCGAGACCCGAGGCCGAAGTCATGGCGGAACGGCAACGCCGTTTCGAGGAAGACCTCATCGACGCGTACGACGAGGAACTCGAAATGGAGGTCGACGACCGCATCATCGACGGCGCTGAGGGCTTTACGCCCGAGCATCGCGAGGCGCGCAAGACGTACTTCCGCGAGCTGTTCCGGTTGCAGGGCGAGCTCGTCAAATTGCAGGACTGGATCGTGCAGACCGGCCATCGGCTGGTGGTGATTTTTGAAGGACGCGACGCGGCCGGCAAGGGCGGCGCGATCAAACGCATCACGCAGCGGCTCAATCCGCGCATGTGCCGCGTGGCGGCATTGCCGGCGCCGAACAATCGCGAACGCACGCAGTGGTATTTCCAGCGTTACGTGTCGCATTTGCCGGCCGGCGGCGAAATGGTGCTGTTCGATCGCAGCTGGTACAACCGCGCGGGCGTCGAACGCGTGATGAATTTCTGTAGCGACGACGAGTACGAAGAGTTCTTCCGCTCGGTGCCCGAATTCGAAAAGATGCTGGCGCGAAGCGGCGTGCAGATTCTCAAGTACTGGTTTTCGATCACCGACGAAGAACAGGAAATCCGCTTTCAGAACCGCATCCACGATCCGCTGAAGCAGTGGAAGCTGAGTCCGATGGATCTGGAAAGCCGGCGCCGCTGGGAAGCCTATACGCAGGCGAAAGAAGTCATGCTGCAACGCTCGCACATTCCCGAGGCGCCGTGGTGGGTCGTGCAGGCGGTCGACAAGAAGCGCGCGCGCCTGAACTGCATTCACCATCTGCTGAGCCAGGTGCCGTATCACGAGATCGAGCATTCGCAAATCGAATTGCCAGCACGGGTTTATAACGATGAATACAGCCGCCAGCCAGTGCCGGCCTCGATGATCGTTCCCGAAGTGTATTGATCGGCTGCTGCTTGTTGAAACGAAAAAGCGCGGTGCAGACCGCGCTTTTTTCCTTCAAGGCCGATTGGCAATCGGCCCCCAACAGTTTAAGCGGCGCCGCCGATCCTTTCAGCGGCGCCACCGGTTTCAGAACACCATCCGGAACACCCAGTACAAGCCTGCCGCCAGCGCGATCGAAACCGGCAGCGTCAGCACCCAGGCGAGGATCAGGCTGCGCACGGTGCCCCATTGCAAGCCGGAGCCGTTGGCCGCCATGGTGCCGGCCACGCCCGACGACAGCACGTGCGTGGTCGAGACCGGCAAACCGTACATATCGGCCGCGCCGATCGTCAGCATCGCCACCAGTTCGGCCGATGCGCCCTGTCCATAGGTCAGATGCTGCTTGCCGATTTTCTCGCCGACCGTGACGACGATGCGTTTCCATCCGACCATCGTGCCGAGACCCAGGGCGATGGCCACCGCGACCTTGACCCACGTCGGGATGAACTTGGTGGCGTGATCGGTTTGCGCCTTGAAGTTGTGGATCACCTTGGCGTCTTCCGGCGAGAAGGCCGGCTGTTTGTTCTTGTCCATGAGGCGGATCGCCTCGGACGCCACATACATGTTGTTGCGCACGTTATCGACGATGCTTTGCGGCACGGCTGCCATCGACCCCGACGCGCTGACCTGGCCGCTGATCTGGTTGGTCAACTGCTGCAGGGCGGGCAGCGTGGCAGGCGTCAACTGGCGGGTGCGCACATAGGTTTCGACGTCGGCGCGTGGATTGGCGGACGGCGCCGCGCCCTGGGTGTATTTGGCGAGTGTCGCCGAGGCCTGCTGCGCGACAGCGACGAAGGTCTGAGTTTCCGCCGGCGTGACCGCCTTGTTCAGCGCGTAGGCCGTCGGCACCGTGCCGATCAGGATCAGCATGATGAGGCCCATGCCTTTCTGGCCGTCGTTCGAACCGTGCGCGAATGAAACGCCCGTACAGGTCAGAATCAGCAGGCAGCGAATCCAGAACGGCGGCGGTTCCTTGCCCTTCGGCTCTGCGTACAGCGCGGGAATCCGCACCACGGCCTTCAGGATCAGCAGTAGCAAACCGGCGGCGAGGAAGCCGACCAGCGGCGAAAACAGCAGCGACTTGCCCACGCCGAGCGCCTGATTCCAGTCCACGCCGCTTGTGCCGTTTGAGCCGTGCATCAGCTGATTCATCAGGCCGACGCCGATGATCGAGCCAATCAGCGTGTGCGAACTCGACGATGGTAGTCCGAAATACCAGGTACCCAGATTCCAGATAATCGCCGCGATCAGCAGGGCGAAGACCATCGCGAAACCGGCACTGCTGCCCACTTGCAGAATCAGTTCGACGGGCAGCAACTGCAGAACGCCGAATGCCACCGCACCAGATGAAGTCAGCACTCCGAGGAAATTCCACCCGCCGGACCAGACCACTGCGATGTTCGGCGCGAGCGAATGCGTGTAGATCACAGTGGCGACTGCGTTCGCCGTGTCATGAAAGCCGTTCACGAATTCGAAGCCGAGCGCGATCAGGAGCGCGATGCCGAGCAGCAGATAAGGCAAATACGAGGCTTGGCGGACGGGTTGCAAATCGTCCACCAGATGCATGGCGCAATACACGGCACCGATCGCGATCACGGCGAGGAAAACGATGAGGCCGAGATTGCGCCCCTTTCCATTTGCAGTGCCCGGTTGTGGGTACGAAAGTTCCGGCATGGCGTGAGCCCCAAAGTTTGTCGCGGAACTACCGATCCTGCGGGGCCAGGATGTCGTAATGATGACAGTGGCGTGACGCTCAGGCGGGACGGGTTTTCGCGGAAAGGTGCGTGGAGATTGACGCTACGAGAGAGGCCACCGCCTGCGCGGCGGCTCAGAATGATAAGCGGTCCGAAAGTAACTAGGCATGAAGCAGGCCTGCGGGTTGAATGGATTTTCCGCTTCAAACTTTCGTCTGGGGCGCATGCAGATTCCGGCGATCCTGGCGATGACCACAATTTGTGGCGAATTGTGGCCGATGCAACGCAGTTTCCTGCGGTCATCCTCGTGCAGTTTAGGCGACGTTTCGACGGATATCCACGGGGACCATTTTTTGCTAGCCTGACATAAAGGGACTTTTGAAAGGCGTCCAATGAACCGACAGAGCCGGAAAATCGACAAAGAGGCTGCGGATAGCAAGCCGGCCGGCACAGAGGCCTCGGCGGAAGAAGCCTTCGCGTCGTACGCGGCGCCGCTCGTCAGTGACGCGATCGAATTCGCTAACGCCGTGCGCGAAGATGCCTCGCCGGAAGCATTGCACAAACTGCGCGTATCGCTGCGGCGCTTGCGCTCCTTGTGGTGGGCGTTCGAACCCTTGCTCGACAAAGCGGAGAACACGCGCCACCGCGCGTTGTACAAGTTTCTGGCAACGGCGGCGGGTAAGACGCGCGATTGGGACATTCTGATCGAACTGATTGCACACGAAGAGGGTGTTGCGCGCGAGATGGCGCTGAAACTCCAGGAGGCTCGCAGCGATGCGTTGGCGACGAGCCGCGAAACGCTATCGAACGCGGACGTCAAACATCTGCTGCGGGAAGCCTTGAGCGGCGCCGCCAAGGAGTTGAACACGGCGCATCAGCGCGTGCCGCTGAGAAAATTCGCCGAAAAGCGCGTGAGCGATTCGGAACGGTCGTTGAAGAAGCGTATGAAACGCGCATCCCGGGCGAAACGTTCCAACTATCCGTCGTTTCACGACGTTAGAAAGGCGGGGAAGAAGCTGCGCTACCTGCTCGAGTTTTTCGAGCCCGTTCTGAAGGCGGGCCGCAAACGTGCCCTGAAGCGTTTGAAGCAGATTCAAAAACGTTTCGGTACGCTGAACGATATTGTCGCAAGCGAAATGCTGCTGCGCGACAACATGGCTTTGCTGGCCGGGTCTGGCGATGTCGATGCGGTGCTTCTCTGGTTCAGAAAGGAACGCAAACGCCGGATGCGCTCGGCGGCTGGATTGCTGCGCAAACTGTGATGCGCTGCGCGGTGCTGCTCGTTCGAGCAACCCGGGCCGAATCACGACATGGGCGATCTCGCGGGATTCGTGGTTGTGGGCGCGGCGGAACCGTTTGACTCGTGCTGGCGGTAGGCGCACTGGAACCGTCACAAGCTTTGAACCCGCCGGGGGGCGAGGCCGCGCAAGGTGACCGCGTCGCGTGCCGCGCTGTATAGCGCCGGCGCACGTCCTCCGACGGCCAATTCCTCGGCGAGCGCGAGCGGCTCGACGGGAAACCCCCGCCTTTGCCAGGCATCGAGGCCGCCTCTCAGTGCGCGAATCCGCGTGTAACCGTTCAGGCGCATCCGTTGGGTGATCTCGACGGCTGTCGCGCTATCGGGGCAAATGCAGTAAATCACCATGTCATAGGCGCGCAGCGCGCCGTCGATCTGTTCCGGCGAATGCGGGTCGAGCGCCAGCGCGCCGGGAATAGGGCGCAGCGCCTGCTGCGCCTCGCCAGCCGAGGCGAGCGGGCGGGCATCCAGAACCTTGGGAGGCACGATGCGGCGCCATCCGCCGGCTGTCGCCTGTGACGCTGCAGCGGAGGTGGCTTCCGCGAAACGGCGTCGCTCGCGGCGTCGTTGTTGCAGGCGGTACACCAGATAGACCAACGCCGCGGCTAGCAGAATGTCGATCACCGTGCCGCCGCGTGCCTTGACGAGGTCGAGCAGCATATGCAACTGCCTTTCCGCCGCGGCGCCGCCGAGCAGCCAGAAGGTGGCCCACGCGAGGGCGCCGGCGAGGTCCCACGCGGCGTAGATGCGGGTATCCACGGCTGTCGTGCCCATCAGCGGCGGGGTGATGAGTCCGAGGCCTGGGACGAACTTCGAGATCGCCACAAGCGGCACGCCGAAGCGTTCGAATAGCGAGCGTGCTCGCGCGACTTTGGAATCCACGGCCGGCGATATCCGCTTGAGCTTGGCGATCAGTTTGCGGCCGTAGATGCGGCCGGCGGCGAACCATGCGCCGTCGCCGATCAGCGCGCCGAGCACGGCGGAGAACAGGATTGGCCAAAACGATAGTGTGCCGGCAGCGATCGCCGAGCCTGCGAAGAGGAGCACGGGCACCGCGGGGATCGGCACGCCGAGGCGTGTCAGCAGCACGTTAAGGAATACGACTGCACCGCCCCAGGTGGATACCGCCGACGACGGGAACGCTATCAATTGCGTAACTCCTGTTATTGCCGTTGGGGCCGCGTTGCGGCGGGAGCGTGTTTTGCCGGGACGCAAAGGGTGTTCCTGAAGCGTTTATCTGCTTGCCCGTCCGGTTTGCTCGTTCGGGTTCCGGGGTGCGGGTTTTCTTCGCTCAGGATACCCGATGGGTCTGGCCGCGGCGCTCGCTTCCAATTCGACCATAAGCTGGATTCGCGCCACCTTTCGTGAAGCGGCGGTGGCGTTGGCCACTGTCGTGTTACGGGAGCCGGTTAGCGCGGCGCAACTCGCCGGCGTTGCATGCGTGCTGGGGGCGGTGCTGCTGGCCAACTTCGGCCAGCTGCGCACGGTGCGTGGCATGGCGTGAAGCGTAAACCGGTGTGCGCGAGATCAGGTATGAGCGTATCCGGGCTTGAGGCATACCCCGGATGTAAGGTGTCCCGCCGTGAGGCATCACCGACGGGAGACGTAACCGCCATGAGACGTAACCGGTGCGCAAGGCACAGCGCGGCGGGCATGACACGACGGCATGAATCACAATCGATGAGCGGCGAGCCAGGGTTCGACGCCGCAGCCCGCACCACGACGCGACCGAAGCGCCGTTCAGGCTTCAGGTATTGGCGACCGCTACCACACCCGGATTACCCACGATCGACAAAAACTCGCGCCGCGTCGACGGATCGGTACGGAATGTGCCCAGCATGCGCGAGGTGACCATCGTGACACCGGCTTTATGTACGCCACGCGTGGACATACATTGATGCGCGGCTTCGAGAATCACGCCGACGCCTGCCGGTTGCAGCACTTCGTTCAAGGTATCGGCGATCTGCACCGTCATCTTTTCCTGGATCTGCAGACGCTTGGCGAACGCATCGACGAGGCGCGCCAGCTTCGAAATGCCGACCACCCGATGCTCAGGCAGATAGGCAACGTGCGCCCGCCCGATGATCGGCACCATGTGGTGTTCGCAATAACTCTCGAAGCGGATATCTTTCAGCACGATCATTTCGTCGTAGCCGTCCACCTCGGAGAAGGTGCGGGCGAGGATCTCGCGCGGGTCGACCTGATAGCCCGCGTAGAACTCCTCGTAAGAACGCACCACGCGAGAGGGCGTATCGAGCAGGCCTTCGCGTTCCGGATTGTCGCCGGCCCAACGCAGCAGCACGCGTACGGCTGCTTCAGCTTCCTCGCGGCTGGGGCGTTCTGCTGCGGCTGTGGGTTTGGTTTTCTTTGCTTTGCTGCTGACCATCCGTCGCTCCTCTGGGATCGCGCGTCGACGGTAAACGGAGCGCGCGGGTTCAATGAGTGCGGCCATTGTTCCATGTTTTGCGGCGCGTCGTGTCGATGCCCCTTTCGCCGCCGGGGTGCGAGTTCACTTCGGCCACTCGTCCATATCGTCGTTGAAGAGCTCGGCGACGACGCCGCGCAGCCAGCTTGCCCGCGGATCGTTATGAAACTTGCGATGCCAGTGCTGCCGCAGATCGAAGCGCGGCAGCGGCAGCGGCGGTTCGACCAGCGTGATCGACGCATGCTCCGACACGTACGCGAAGCCGATCGCGTGCGGCACCGTGGCGAGCAGATCGGTGCGCGCGAGGATGAACGGCAGACTCATGAAGTGCGGCGTTTCGAGTACGGCGCGGCGCTTGATGCGTTTTTTTTCCAGGTAATGTTCGAGCACTTCCTGGCTGCGTCCTTCGGCGCGCACGACTGCGTGGCCCGACGCCACGTACTGAGCCAGTGTGAGCGGCGCCTTCGAAAGGGGATGCCCCGTGCGCATCAGGCAGATGAATCGATGGGTGAAGAGCCGTTGCTGGAAGAAGTTGTTGCCCGACAGATCGGGGAAATAGCCCACGGCGAGATCGACGTCGCCGGATTCGAGTCCACGTTCCACGTGCGAGGGCGAGAGCGACACCGAGCGCAGATTGGCATGGGGCGCGCGTTCGGCGAAGAGTTGCAGGAGCCGCGGCAGGAAGACGATTTCGCCGACGTCGGAGAGCGCCAGGGAGAAAGTATGGGTGCTGGTGGCCGGATCGAAGTCTTGCACGTCGAGCATGCCTTTCTCGATACGTAGAAGCGCGTCGCGGGCGGCGGGGAGAATGGCGAGCGCGCGCGGCGTGGGTTCCATGCCTTTTGATGTTCTGACGAAGAGCGGGTCGTCGAAGTATTCCCGCAGGCGGCCTAGCGCGGTGCTCACGCGGGGCTGGCTGACGCCGAGTTGGTCCGCTGCGCGGCTGACGTTGCGGGTGTCTTCTATTGCTACCAGGTAGGGGATCAGGTTTAGATCCAGATTTGGGTCGGGCATGGTTTTTTTTGCCTGCGGCGCTTTGGGGGGTATCTGGTTTATGGATAGAGGGTAGTTTAGGAATATTGGTTTGGGATAGTGGTTTTTTGCCTGTGCGGCGGTTGGTTGGCTGTTTGCCTACGGCGTTGGCGTTGCTTGCATCTGGTTGGCTGCGCGGCGCTTGTTGGTCTGTTGCCTTGCGGTGTTGGTCTTTCCTTGATCTGGCTCTTTGGCCTTTCCTTGATTTGTTATTGGTCTATTAGCGTCGCCCCTGTGCGGGGCGGGCACTTACTTCTCTTTGCCGCCGCAAAGAGAAGTAAGCAAGAGAAAGCGGCTCAAACCGCTAATTTTTAAGCGGGTCCCCCGCACAGTCGCGGTAGTGGAGCATCTGGAATCCGTCTCTTCGCACATTCAGCGCGAGTGACAAGGCGCTCATCAGCGCCCACTCCGCACTATGTGCGTCGCGGATGGGTCTGCCTGGCAAACCAGGGGCTTCGTTTGGAGGTGGTGGGGCCGTCGGCTTCGCCTCGGCGAAGCGCCCAGGCGACAGCGGCAAGCGGGACGATCGACAGAGGCAAAGAGGCAAAGAGGCAAAGAGGCAAAGAGGCAAAGAGGCAAAGAGGCAAAGAGGCGAAGAGGCGAAGAGGCGAAGAGGCGAAGAGGTGATATACGGCGCCAATACACGGCGCCAGATGAGACATGAAGGCGAAAACGCGGCGGATGGTTTTATGAAATGCGTGTCGGCGCGCGCAGCGCCGCCGGAAGTATGACGGCTGTGTCACCGGGGCCGAATGTGCGAGGGGACGGATTCCAGATGCACCACTGCCGTCACTGTGCGGGGGACCCGCTTAAGAGTTGGCGGTTTGAGCCGCTTTCTCTTGCTTACTTCTCTTTGCGGCGGCAAAGAGAAGTAAGTGCCCGCCCCGCACAGGGGCGACGCTAATAGACCAATAACAAATCAAGGAAAGGCCAACACCGCAAGGCACACAGAGCAACAAGCGCCGAGCAGGCAACCAGCGCAAGGAAAGGCCAACGCCGTAGGCATACAACCCAAAAGCGCGGCGCAGGCAACCAGCTCAAGGAAAGGCCAACGCCGTAGGCAAATACAGACGAACAAGCGCGAACAGGCAACCTGATCATGGAAAACCCACCGCCGGAGGCAAACAAAACAAAAAGCGTCACGCAGACACCCCCGCCGGGCAGGCCAGAACCTATGATTAAGGGGAATCCCCTGCCTTGACAACCCGCCCGAAGGGCAACCATAATCCCCCAACCGTTCGCTAATAGAATCCATGTTCGCATATAGAACAAATCGACAAACGAACACCCAAAGGCGCCAGCCCGCATCCCCACCCGGCGAGCCGCCGCCAGTACAGGCCCGGAGACCGTCCCGCAACAAGCCCCTGCCTGCACAGGCAAAGGCAAAAAGCCCAGTGGCACGCGGCGCCCCAAAAGGAAATTCGACATGATCAACAAGATTTTCGAGTCACTTCAGTCGGCGGTCGCCGATGTCCCCGACGGCGCGACCGTCATGATCGGCGGCTTCGGCACGGCCGGCATGCCGTCCGAGCTGATCGACGCGCTCATCGAACAAGGCGCGCGCGAACTCACCATCGTCAACAACAACGCCGGTAACGGCGACATCGGCCTCGCGGCGCTGCTCAAAGCCAAACGCGTGCGCAAGATCATCTGCTCGTTCCCGCGCCAAACCGATTCGTATGTGTTCGACGCGCTCTATCGCGCCGGCGAAATCGAGCTCGAACTGGTGCCGCAAGGCAACCTCGCGGAGCGCATCCGTGCCGCGGGCGCAGGTATCGGCGGCTTCTTTACGCCCACCGGTTATGGCACGAAGCTCGCCGAAGGCAAGGAGACGCGTCTGATCGACGGCAAGCATTACGTGCTGGAGTCGCCGCTGCATGCGGACTTCGCGTTGATCAAGGCGCTCAAGGGCGACCGCTGGGGCAACCTGGTCTATCGCAAGACCGCACGCAACTTCGGCCCGATCATGGCGAGCGCGGCAAAAACGGCCATCGTGCAAGTGTCGAAAGTGGTGCCGCTCGGCGAGCTCGACCCGGAAAATATCGTTACGCCCGGCATTTTCGTGCAACGCGTGATCGAAGTGCCGCAAGCGACGCATCAAGCCGAACTTGCATCCGCGACCGCCGCCTGAGGAGACCCGACATGAAAAAACTGACCCGCGATGAAATGGCCAAGCGCGTTGCCCAGGATATCCCTGAAGGCGCTTACGTGAACCTCGGCATCGGTGTGCCCACGCTGGTGGCCAATCACCTCGCCGCCGACAAGGAAATCTTCCTGCACAGCGAAAACGGCTTGCTCGGCATGGGCCCGGCACCCGCCAAAGGCGAGGAAGACGACGAACTGATCAACGCCGGCAAGCAGCATGTCACGCTGCTGACGGGCGGTGCGTACTTCCATCACGCGGATTCGTTCGCGATGATGCGCGGCGGTCATCTGGATTTTTGCGTGCTCGGCGCGTTCCAGGTATCGGCGAAGGGCGATCTGGCGAACTGGCACACCGGCGCGCCCGACGCGATTCCGGCTGTTGGCGGCGCCATGGATCTGGCCATCGGCGCTAAGCAGGTCTACGTGATGATGGAACATCTGACCAAGCAGGGCGAAAGCAAGATCGCCGCTGAGTGCACCTACCCGGTGACGGGCGTGGGCTGCGTCGACCGCATCTATACGGACCTGGCGATGATCGACGTCACCGACAAGGGCTTGGTGGTGCGCGAGATCTTCTCGGACCTCGACTTCGATGCACTGCACAAACTGACCGGCGTGCCGCTGATCGACGGCACGCAAACGGCGCGCGCGGCCTAAGCATCGGCGCGGTAGCCGTCAGCATAAAGCTTGCGATAGGTGGGAACGCTGGCGAGGCGGCAGCAACGCTTACGCGGCAACCGCGAGGCTTACTCGGTGGCAGCAACTCTTACGCGGCAACCTCAAGGCTTACGCGGTGGAAGCGACGCTTACGCGGCTACCGCAAAGCTTACGCGGTGGCAGCAACGCCTATGCGGAAACTGCAAAGCTTACGCGGCGGCGACAACGCTTACGCGGCTACCGCAAAGCTTACGTCGCAACTGCAGCGCTTACGCGGTAACGCAGCGCATACGTGGCAACCGGAATACTCGCGCGGCAACCGCAACGCTCACGTCGGTCTGCGCCGTGCACGGGTGCCACCAGGCATGTCCGGAGCGCGCATTCGGCAAGCTTCATGCGCGTGTTCCGATGCCACGGCGGTACGCCGGGCCATCGCGTCGGTATCGGTGCAGAATGCGCTGCAACGCCGCGTGCGGTACGCTCTCGATAGATAGCGCGGTGGGACACGCAGGGTGCGCCTTCAGTGTGCGTCCACGCGTGTCCAGATCGCCCTGGTGAAAAAACCTTTACCTTCGACTCCCTCATCGACGCCATCATGCTCGACTCCAGCGCCCGTCTGACCGGCCTTCTTTGCGGCACACAGCCGATGAACGACATCTGGGCGCCGCGTGCCGCGCTGCAACGGATGCTCGATGTCGAAGCAGCGCTCGCGCGCGCTTCGGCTGCCCATAACGTGATTCCACAATCCGCCGTGGCCGCGATCGAGGCGGCCTGCCAGGCCGATCAACTCGACGCCGACGCTCTTGCGCGCGACGCGGCACTCGGCGGCAACCTCGCGATTCCCCTCGTCAAACAACTCACCGCGCGCGTCAAAACGGCGGACGCGGAAGCATCGAAGTACGTCCATTGGGGCGCGACGAGCCAGGACATCATCGATACCGCGACGGTGCTGCAACTACGCGACACCTTCGATCTGCTCGACAGCGGCTTGCAAGCCACGTGTGACGCAGTCGCAAGACTCGCGGCCGCCCATCGCGCGACGCCGATGATCGGCCGTACCTGGTTGCAGCAGGCGCTGCCCATCACGCTCGGCCTGAAATTCGCGCAATGGCTCGACGCGTTGCTGCGGCATCGTGAGCGGCTCGATGCATTGCGCGCGCGCGTGCTGGTGCTGCAATTCGGCGGCGCGGCGGGCACGCTCGCGAGCCTTCGTGACGCAGCGCCCCAAGTCACGCAATCATTGGCTAAAGAACTCAAGCTTACTGTGCCCACCTTACCGTGGCACACGCAACGCGATCGCATCGCCGAAACAGCGGCGCTGTTCGGCATGCTGATCGGCACGCTCGGCAAAATCGCGCGCGATATCTCGTTGCAGATGCAAACCGAAATCGACGAACTCGCCGAGCCCGCCGCGGCAGGCAAGGGCGGTTCGTCGACGATGCCGCACAAGCGCAATCCGGTGGGCTGCGCCGCGGTGCTGACCGCCGCGACGCGCGCGCCAGGGCTGGTGGCCACGGTATTCGCCGGCATGGTGCAGGAGCACGAGCGCGCGCTCGGCGGCTGGCAAGCCGAGTGGGACGCGCTGCCGGACCTCGCGCGCCTGGCTGGCGGCGCGCTCGCGAACATCGAGCAGATTGCCGCGGGACTCAACGTGAATGTGCCGCGCCTTGCCGCCAATC
This sequence comes from Paraburkholderia sp. RL17-337-BIB-A, assembly GCF_046025895.1. NCBI lineage: Bacteria > Pseudomonadati > Pseudomonadota > Betaproteobacteria > Burkholderiales > Burkholderiaceae > Paraburkholderia > Paraburkholderia sp. RL17-337-BIB-A. The sequence continues at coordinate 851,451 of NZ_JARESY010000002.1, forward strand.
TCGACGTCACACACGGCTTGATTCTCGGCGAAGCGGTGATGCTCGCGCTCGGCGACAGCATCGGCCGGCTCGATGCGCATCATCTGGTTGAGCGCGCATCGAAAGCGGCAATCGCGGAGAACAAGACGCTCTTCGACGTGCTCTCGGCGGACCCTGCCGTGACCGAACATCTTTCGCCCGAGCGCCTGAAGCAACTGCTCGACCCCGCTCAATACGTCGGCCAGGCGCACGCTTATGTGGACGCCGCGCTGGCACTTCATCACGTGCGCGCCAGGCGCGCCACTTCCAAGGAGTAACCGGCATGCCCTACGCCGCAGTCAACGGTATCGAGCTGCACTATCGAATCGACGGGGACCGCCACGGCAACGCGCCGTGGATCGTGTTGTCGAATTCGCTCGGCAGCGATCTGTCGATGTGGACGCCGCAAGTCGCGGCGCTGTCGAAACACTTTCGTGTGCTGCGCTACGACACGCGCGGTCATGGTCATTCGGAAGCGCCGAAAGGTCCCTACACGATCGAACAGTTGACCGGCGACGTGCTCGGCCTGATGGATACGCTGAAGATCGCGCGCGCGAATTTCTGCGGCCTGTCGATGGGCGGCCTGACCGGCGTCGCGCTGGCCGCGCGTCACGCGAATCGCCTCGAGCGCGTGGTGCTGTCCAATACGGCGGCACGTATCGGTTCGCCGGAAGTGTGGGTGCCGCGCGCCGCGCGGGCACGCACGGAAGGCATGCTCGCGCTGGCTGATGCTGTGCTGCCGCGCTGGTTTACCGCCGACTACATCGAACGTGAACCGGTTGTGCTTGCCATGATTCGCGACGTGTTCGTGCACACCGACAAGGAAGGCTACGCATCGAACTGCGATGCCATCGACGCCGCCGATTTGCGCCCCGAAGCAGCCGGTATCAAGGTGCCAACGCTCGTGATCAGCGGCACGCACGATCTGGCCGCGACGCCGGCACAAGGCCGCGAGCTGGCGCAGGCGATTCCGGGCGCGCGTTACGTCGAACTGGACGCCTCGCATATTTCCAACATTGAAAAAGTCGACGCTTTCACGAAGACCGTGCTCGACTTCCTGACGGAGCAGAAATGAACGACGAAGACCGCTACGAAGCAGGACTCGAGGTACGCCGCGCAGTGCTGGGCAGCGCGCACGTGGACCGCTCGCTCGCCAATCGCACTGAATTGACCGAGGAATTCCAGAACTTCATCACTCGCTACGCATGGGGTGAAATCTGGACGCGCGAGGGATTGCCGCGCCACACGCGCAGCTTGCTAACCATCGCGATGATGGTCGCCTTGAACCGGAGCGAAGAACTCGCCTTGCATTTGCGCGCGGCGAAGAACAACGGCGTGACACGCGAGCAGATCAAGGAAGTGCTGCTGCAAACCGCGATCTATTGCGGCGTGCCGGCGGCTAATTCAGCGTACCACCTCGCCGATAAACTGTTCCGCGAAGACGACGCGGCAGCGGCAGCGCCAAAGCCGTAACGGCGCAGTTGCAGAGATGCGAAGCCTGAAGCGTACGTCGGACGAAACGCGCTTCAGGCAGTTTTGCTCTCATGCACCACCACGGTTTCAGCCGGCAATTGCAAGCGCACCGCGCGCAACACCGTATCCTTGATGACCTCGCGCCAATGCGCGAGCGCCGCGTTGTCCATCAGCGATTCACCGAGAAACGCACCCAGTGTGTACTGATTGGCGTTATAGAAATAACCGAGCGACGCAATCATCAGGTACACATCACGCGCTTTGACGTCGGTACGAAAAACGTTCTGCGCTTGACCCGCGTCCAGTAACTTCTGCACGACCGAAATCGCATAGCCCGAAATCTCCTTCAGCTTTGACGATTTCTTCGCATGCTTGCCCTGATGCAGATTCTCGCTCGACAGCAGAGTGACGAATTCCGGATGATCGAGGTAGTACTGCCAGACGAATTCGACCATCTGCTCGAGGCCGTGCACGGGATCGTCCAGATCGAGATCGAGCTTGCTTTCGGCTTCGTTGAACTGCGTGTAGATCGTTTCCAGGACTTCGACAAACAACTGTTCCTTGCTGCCGAAGTAGTAATAGATCATGCGGTCGTGCGAACGCGCGGCCTTCGAAATGCTTTCGACCCGCCCGCTTGCATAGCCTTGTTTTGCAAAGACCTTGATTGCCGCTTTGAGAATCTTGGCGCGCGTGTCTTGCGCCTGTTTCGCTCGGATGCCGATAGCGCCCGGCTTACGGGCGGCAGTGGAACTCATGGCGGTCTCGGAACTCTTTGTTAGCGTCAGGTTGAACGGCATGCGCCGCGGCCGTTTACGACCACTCAGATACGCTTTGGCATGGCGCGCCTTCATCATACAGCCCATCTCACGCGCGACGGAATGCCCTGCGCGATCATGCGCTTCGGCGTAGATTGAAGCGTCATTCGCGCGCCGATGCCGCGCCGCAGCATTCAGCGCGCGCCGTGAAACTCGTTGCGCAGTCTATTTTGATCGGGTAGATTTCAAACGAGTTTGGTGTAGCGGATACTACACGAACGGTGAGTGACCGCAACATTAAAACGAACGGATCACGCGAAAGTCCCTTGAAACAGGGGCTTTTCGTCAGCCGGGCAGGACCGATTGTAATGTCGTCGTATGGGAACCCCGTCATGACAGAACATACGAAGGTCGATTTCGGCGCGGAGAGCGTCGACGGCGAAATTGCCTCGACGCCCGGCCCCACCGTGCTAGAGAAAGCGGCGCCGCGCAGCGAGCGGATGGCGTCCAACAAGATCGAATGCAATGCGTGCCCGGTGTTGTGCCAGATATCTGAGGGCCGCACGGGTGCGTGCGATCGCTATGCGAATGCAGACGGGCGGCTGATTCGCGTCGACCCTGTGGTGTTTCTGTCGCGTGCTGCTGCTTTACCTGGTGCGAGCCTGGGCAATGAGGATGCCACGGTCGAATTTGGTGCATCGTCCGAGGTGCACGATCCCGCAGCGGAACAGGAGTTGTTCGTCACCGGCATTGGCGCATCGTCAACCTATCCCGACTATAAACCTGCGCCTTTCATCGTTGCCTCGAAGCGCGACGACGTCGACATGATCACCGTCGTCACCGAGGGCATTTTCAGCTATTGCAGCTTCAAGGTGAAGATCGATACCGACCGCTTTCTTGGGCCGGAGCAATCGAACGTGCGTTGCCATGGCGAGATTGTCGGCCATGTGACCACGGCGGAGTACGGCTCGCAGATGCTGAGCCTTGGCGGTGTCCATCATCTGACCGGCGGCAGCAAGAAAGAAGGCCGCGTGACGTGCGACATGATGCTCGCCCTCGGCAACAAGGAGGCGGTGGAGTTGACCATCGACGGCGGTGCGAGTCTGGTGATTCGCGCGGGCGCGGCACCGATTGTCGACGGCGTCGAAGAGCAGCGTATGCGGGTGGGCTGCGGGTCGGCCACCATCGGCATCTTCGCGAAGCAATGGTTCGGGCATGCCGACGAAGTGGTGGTGGTCGACGATCACATCACCGGTGTGCTCACCGAACACCAGGCCGGCCGCTGTCTCGGCATGACGCGCTCAGGCCTGAAGATTCGCGGACGCAAATCGACGCCAGGCCGCTATTTTCAGGTTGCGAATCCCGGCACCGGCTGGGGCGGCACGGACATTCAGGACCCGTTGGCGATTGTCGAAGGCTTCGATCCCGCCGCGGCGAAACCGGGCATGCGCTTGCTGATGGTGTCGACCACCGGCGAGCACGCACAGTGGTACGAACTCGATCAGGACCTCGTGCCACGCATCGCGGCCATGCCGGATGCCGTGCGCCGCACGGTCGAACGAATCGGCGAGAATTGCGAGCCGTCGCTTGCGACGGTGCTGTTCCTCGGCGGCGCGGGCGGCAGTCTGCGAGCAGGGGCAACGGAGAATCCGGTGCTGCTCACACGCGCCATCAAACAGAAGCTGGTGAACGTGACATGTGGCGGTGCGCCGGCCTATGTGTGGCCGGGTGGCGGCATTACCGTGATGGTCGATGTCTCCCGCATGCCCGATCGATCGTTCGGCACCGTGCCGACGCCCGCAATCGTCGCGCCGATCGAATTCACCATGACATATGATGCGTACCGCGATCTCGGCGGCCATCTCGAGGCGGTGCGTTCACTGGAAAGTGTATTGGCGAACGGGCCGGAGCATACGGAAGGGGCGCCGCTCGCGCGCAGGACTCTGGCGCGCAATCCCGATAACCCATGGCCGCCCGCCATGCCGCCGATGCTCGGCTAATGGCGACAACGTGACCGATCAAGAAACACGCGACGAACACGCAGACACGCAGACACGCAGAACGCCACGAACACGCCGAACACGATGAACGCAACCCGCACCCAACTCGACGCGGCCCGCTGGCATTGGCAGCATGGCCCGATCGATCTGATCCTCAGCGCGGAAGGCGAACCCTCGGCCGTGCAGGCCGCCTACGAGGCGTGCTGGATGCGCTTTGTCGACGTGTTGCCTGAGTTGGTCGGCGAGTTGAAACTGCTTCGGCAGCCTGTGCCGAGCAGTGCGGCTCATGGCGACTGCGCGTTGAAAGGCTCCGTAGCCCGCCACATGTGGGACGCATGTCACGCTCACCGTGCGCGCTACATCACGCCGATGGCGGCCGTTGCCGGCAGCGTCGCGGACGAATTGATCACGGCGTTCGCACGCGAGGGCATATCGCGCGCCTTCATCAACAACGGCGGCGACATCGCGCTCCATTTGACCGAAGGGCAGCAATACCGCGTAGGCGTGTTCGCCGATCTGGCGCAGTTCTCCGCTGCCAGGCTGTCAGGCGATCAGGCCTTGGACGCCAACCTGACGCTTGACGCCGCGATGCCGATTCGCGGCGTCGCGACAAGCGGCTGGCGCGGGCGCAGCTTCAGCCTGGGGATTGCCGACAGCGTGACGGTGCTGGCCCGCAACGCCGCCACCGCCGATGCCGCCGCGTCGATGATCGCCAACGCAGTCAATCTGGAGCATGCGGGCATCGTGCGCAGGCCGGCTTCCTCCTTGAAGGACGACAGCGATCTCGGCGACATGCTCGTGACTGTCGATGTGCCGTCCTTGCCTCAACCGCTGATCGATTTTGCGCTGGCACGCGGCGTCGACGCCGCCCAGCGTTTACAGGAACAAGGTTTGATCGAAGGCGCCGCACTGTTCCTGCAAGGACGGGCGCGAGTGGCTGATACTCATCACAATGGCGCGTTGTTCATGAACCGCGCTGAAATAGCAACGGAGGCTCCGTGTTCGAAATACGCCGCGTGCTGACGCACGTCGAAGACATTTTCCACGAGTTCGGCCCCGCGCCCGCGCAACCGCTGCGGCGCGGCGCGATTGCCGCGGTGATGACGAATCCGTTCGCCGGCCGCTACGAAGCCAGGATCGAACACGCCATGGAAGCGCTCAAGCCGATCGGCTTCGATATGGCGCAGCGGTTGCTGTCGGCAATGGCCGTGCCGCATGCATCGATCGAAAGTTACGGCAAGGGCGCCATCGTCGGCTCGCGCGGCGAACTCGAGCATGGCGCGTTGTGGCATGTCCCCGGCGGCTATGCAATGCGTGAATTGCTGGAGAAAAACGGTGTGCCGACCAACGCCATCGTGCCGTCGACCAAGAAAGTCGGCGCGCCTTCCACCGCGCTCGATGTGCCGCTGACGCATGTCAACGCGAGCTACGTGCGCAGTCATTTCGACGCGATCGAAGTGCGTGTGCCCGGTGCGCCCGCCGCGGACGAACTGGTGTATATGCTCGTGATGAGCACGGGCCAGCGCGTGCATGCGCGCGTCGGCGGCTTGGCGAAAGAAGCGATTGTGGGTAAGGACGGATTGCGCTGAAAGGCGCAGAACACGCATCGAAACACGGAGATCGAAATGGCAATCAAGCTTCGCAAGCTGGTGGTGCAGGTCGATGAAACACGCATTGAAATGGGTCAGGCCATCGAGCCGCCGGCACGCCGGGCAGTCGCGATTGCGGTGATCGACAATCCCTATGCGGGCCGCTACGAGGCCAGGCTCGACGCGCTGATCGAGGCCGGTGAGGAGCTGGGCGCATTACTCGGCAACAAGTGCGTCGAAGCGCTAGGCATCAAGCCGGGCGACGCGCAAAGCTACGGCAAGGCGGCCATTGTCGGCGAAGCGGGCGAACTGGAACATGCGGCGGCGATCCTGCATCCCAAGCTCGGTGCTCCTTTGCGAGTCGCGGTCGAAAAAGGCGCGGCGCTGGTGCCGTCGGCGAAAAAAATGGGTACGCTCGGCACCGCGATCGACGTGCCGCTCGGCCACAAGGACGCGGCCTTCGTTCGCAGTCATTTCGACGCCATCGAAGCGCGGGTTTCGGACGCGCCGCGCGCGAATGAAATCGTCGTGGCGGTCGCGGTGACGGCTTCCGGCCGGCCGCTGCCACGCATCGGCGGCTTGCAGGTGAGTGAGATCAAGGGCGAAGACGGTTTGCGCTGAGTTTTCTTAAGGGTCGCGATGCTTTCGAATTTGCTGGTACAGCTGGTCAACGGACTCGCCGACGCGTCGACGCTGTTTCTCGTCGCCGCTGGTTTGTCGTTGATCTTCGGCGTGACGCGCATCGTCAACTTCGCGCACGGCTCGTTCTATATGTTCGGCATCTATGTCGCGTATAGCATGGCGAGCCGCTTCGGCCAGACGGCGGGCGGATTCTGGCTGTCGGTGCTGGCTGCCGCGTTGGTGGTTGCCGTGCTCGGCGCGTTGGTCGAAATGATCGTGTTACGGCGCATCTATCAGGCCCCCGAGTTGTTTCACCTGCTGGCGACATTCGCGCTGGTGCTGATTTTCCGCGACGCCGCGCTGTGGCTGTGGGGCCCGGAAGACCTTTTCGGACCGCGTGCGCCGCATCTGGCCGGCGCGGTCGATTTTCTCGGCCATCCGCTGCCGACCTACGATATCGCGCTGATCGTGATCGGGCCGGTGGTGTTGCTGTTGCTGTGGTACGCGTTGACGCGCACGCGTTGGGGCACGCTCGTGCGCGCCGCGACGCAGGACCGCGAGATGCTTGGCGCGCTCGGCATCAATCAGGCGTGGCTGTTCACCGGGGTGTTTTTCGTCGGCGCTTTTCTTGCGGGTTTGGGCGGCGCGTTGCAAGGACCGCGGATGTCGGCGAATCTGTCGCTCGATCTGGAGACCATCGGCAATGCGTTCGTGGTGGTGGTGGTCGGCGGCATGGGGTCGATTCCAGGCGCGTTCGTCGCGGCATTGCTGATCGCGGAGATCAAGGCATTGTGCATCGGCATTGGGCATGTGTCGGTGTTCGGCATCGATCTGTCGTTGAGCCGTTTCACGCTCGTTGCGGAATTTGTCGTGATGGCAGTCGTGCTGGTGGTGCGGCCTTGGGGTTTGCTAGGGAAGGCGAGCGCCGCGGTGCGGGGCATGGCCCCGCCTGAAGCGCCGTTGCGGCCCGCCGGCAAGCGCCTGAAGTGGTTGGCGGCCATCGCGTTGCTGGTGTTGGTACTCGCGCCGCTTGCTGCCAATGCGTTTCCCTACATGCCCGTGCTGATGGTTGAAATTCTGATCGCCGTCCTGTTCGCGACGAGTCTGCATTTCATCATGGGCCCTGGCGGCATGCATTCGTTCGGCCACGCCGCGTACTTTGGCCTCGGCGCATACGGCGCCGCGTTGTTCCTGAAAGTCCTGAATCTGCCGATGGAAGCCGCGTTGCTGCTCGGCCCCTTGCTTGCAGTGGCTGGCGCGCTGGTGTTCGGCTGGTTTTGCGTGCGGCTCTCAGGCGTGTATCTCGCCATGCTGACGCTTGCGTTTGCACAGATCGTCTGGTCGGTCGTGTTCCAGTGGGACGACGTGACGGGCGGCAGTAACGGCATTCTCGGCTTGTGGCCGTCGAACTGGTTGTCGTCGCCGGTCGCTTTTTATTATTTGACGCTCGCCTGTGCCGTGATCGGCGTGTGGCTGCTGCGCAAGATGCTGTTCTCGCCGCTTGGCTACGCAATGCGGGCGTCGCGCGATTCGGTGCTGCGCGCCGAGGCGATCGGCATCGACGTGAAACGCGTGCAGTGGGCGGCGTTCGTTGTCGCGTCGCTGTTTTGCGGGCTCGCCGGATCGCTTTATGCCTTCTCCAAAGGGACGATTTCACCGGAAGTGATCAGCGTAAGCCGCTCCGTGGACGGCCTCGTGATGGTGCTGCTCGGCGGCTTGCAGACGTTGACCGGCCCGATCGTCGGCGCGGCCGTGTTCACGTGGCTGCAGGACACCGTCGCGCGGCAAACCGATTATTGGCAGGCGCTGCTAGGCTTCGCGATCCTGCTGCTGGTGATTGCGTTTCCGCAGGGTATCGTCGGTTTCATTCGTGAGCGTTTCGGCGACGACAACGCCGATACGGCCGAAAAGAGCCCCACGTCACGCACGCCAAGCGCTGCGATCAAGGAGGGGCTATGAGTTTGCTGCGCGTGTCCGGCCTCTCCAAGTCGTTCGGCGGGCTGAAGGCAGTCGACAATGTCTCCTTTGATCTCGAAGCCGGTCAACTGCTGGCCCTGCTGGGCCCGAATGGCGCGGGCAAGTCGACCTGCTTCAACATGGTCAACGGGCAACTGCAGCCGTCTTCCGGTTCGATCCGGCTGAACCATCACGAACTGGTCGGCATGCGGCCACGCGATATCTGGCGTCTTGGCGTCGGCCGCACGTTTCAGATTGCCGCGACCTTCAATTCGATGACCGTGCTTGAAAACGTGCAGATGGCGCTGGTCTCGCGTGAACGCAAAACCTTCGGCCTGTGGAAACCCGCGGGTTCGCGCTATGCCGACGAAGCCATCACGCTGCTCGAACAGGTCGGCATGGGCGCCGACGCGAACCGCGCCTGCGGCGTGCTCGCCTACGGTGACGTCAAACGCGTTGAACTCGCTATCGCGCTGGCAAACCGCCCGAAGCTATTGCTGATGGACGAGCCCACTGCCGGCATGGCGCCCAAGGAGCGCAACGAGTTGATGGCGCTGACCAAGCGCCTCGTCACGGAGCACAAAATCGGCGTGCTGTTTACCGAGCACAGCATGGACGTGGTATTTGCCTACGCCGATCGAATGATCGTGCTCGCACGGGGCAAGCTGATCGCCGAGGGCGACGCTGAAACGATCCGCAACGACGCGCGCGTGCAGGAAGTCTATTTCGGCACCGGCAAGACCTTCCAGCCACGCGCGCCGCTGCATGAAGCGGCAGGCGGCCATCAAGGACAGGGAGCGCTGCAATGAGCGAGCCGATGCTGAAAGTGTCCGGCCTCAACGCGTTCTATGGCCGCGCGCACATTCTGTTCGACGTCGGCTTCGAGGTCGGCCGCGGTGAAGTGGTCGCGCTGATGGGCCGCAACGGCGCCGGCAAGTCGACGACGATGAAAGCGGTGATGGGTTTGCTGCCGCGCCGTCAGGGAGAGGTGCGTTTTCGCGGGCAAAACGTCACGGCGTTGCAACCGTATCGTATCGCGCGCATGGGCATGGGTTTCGTCCCCGAGGACCGCCGCGTGTTCGCCGATCTGACCGTGATGGAGAACCTCGCTACAGGCCGTCAACCGCCGCGCGAAGGTGCGCCTGAGTGGACGCCGGAAAAACTGTTCCGGCTCTTCCCCAACCTCGGCGAAATGCCGAAGCGCCCAGGCGGCCAGATGAGCGGCGGCGAGCAGCAGATGCTCACCGTCTCGCGCACGCTGATGGGCAATCCGTATCTGGTGCTGCTCGACGAACCCTCCGAGGGCGTTGCACCCGTGATCGTCGAACAGATGGCGAACATGATTCTCGAACTTAAGCGCGAAGGGCTCTCGATTCTGTTATCCGAACAGAATCTGCACTTCGCCGAGCTGGTTAGCGACCGCGCGTATGTCCTCGAAAAAGGACAGATCCGTTTCAGCGGCACGATCAGCGAACTCGCAAAGAACGAAACAGTGAGGCGCGCTTATCTGAGCGTGTGATTCCATCGGCGCATGAGACGTGCAGCGTGTGCACGAGAGACGGCGCCCGGTAGTCGTTGCGAAAGGAGAAGCAGATGGCAGCAGAGACGTTGACGGGCTTGTCGGGCAAGGTCGTGGTAACGAACATCGGGCTACTCTTATCAGGCGACATCGACCAGCCGATTCTCGACGCGAACACGCTGGTGATCGACGACGGCGTGATCGTCGCGGTCGGCATGGAGAAGGATTGCGACCTCGAAGGCGCGCGAATGACCGTCGACTGCAAAGGCACCACGGTCGCGCCGGGCCTGATCGATTCGCACGTGCATCCGGTGTTCGGCGACTGGACGCCGCGCCAGAATCAGATGGGCTGGATCGAATCGAGTCTGAACGGCGGCGTGACGACGATGATCTCCGCCGGCGAAGTGCACCTGCCTGGCCGTCCGAAAGACGTGCTCGGCGTAAAGGCGCTCGCGATCACCGCGCAACGTTCGTTCGAAGGCATGCGCGGCGCGGGTGTCGGCGGCGGCGTGAAAGTGATGGCGGGTGCGCCGGTGATCGAGAAGGGCATGGTCGAAGAGGACTTCAAGGAGCTCGCGGAAGCAGGCGTAAAGCTGCTGGGCGAAGTCGGTCTCGGCAGCGTGAAGGGCGGCGAGGAAGCGGCGCAGATGGTCGCATGGGCACGCAAATACGGCATTCAAAGCACGATCCACACGGGTGGCCCGTCGATTCCGGGTTCGGGCCTGATCGACAGAGACGTGGTGCTGGCCGCCGATGCAGACGTGATCGGCCACATCAACGGCGGCCATACGTCGCTGTCCTATCGGCACGTATGCGATTTGTGCGAGCAATCGAGCCGCGCGCTGGAAATCGTTCACAACGGCAATGAGCGGATCGCGCTGCTCACCGCGCGTCACGCGATCGAATTGAAATGTCCGCATCGAATCATTCTTGGCACCGATAGCCCCGCGGGTTCCGGCGTTCAGCCGCTCGGCATTCTGCGGATGATCGCGTTGATTTCCAGTCTTGCGGACGTACCTGCCGAAATCGCATTCTGTTTCGCGACCGGCAACACCGCGCGGCAACGCAACTTGCGCCAGGGTTTGATTGAAGTGGGCCGTCCCGCCGATCTCGTGTTCATGGATCGCGCGCAGCACACGGCGGCCGATACGTTGCTGGAAAGCGTGCAACTCGGCGATATTCCCGGTGTCGGCATGGTGATGATCGACGGTTTGATTCGCTGCCGGCGCAGCCGTAATACACCACCGGCGACCGAAGTGCCGGTGGTGCTTTGAACGCGCGCCGCACGGCGTGGCCGGCACTTTCATGAACCGCCCGGCGCCTCTTACGCTGCACGTCAACGGCGCGACGCATCTTGTTGACGCTGGCGCCGACACGCCACTGCTTTATCTGCTGCGTAACGACCTCGCGTTGAACGGTCCGAAATTCGGTTGCGGCCTCGGCGAATGCGGCGCGTGCACGGTGCTGCTCGACGGCATGCCGACGCGCGCTTGCGTGACGACCGCGAAAGTCGCATTGGGCCGCGAGATCACCACGCTCGAAGGATTGGGCACGCGTGCCGCACTGCATCCGGTGCAGCAGGCGTTTATCGAAGAGCAGGCCGCGCAATGCGGCTATTGCCTGAGCGGCATGATCATGACCGCCAAGGCGTTGCTCGATCGGGATCCGCATCCGAGCGTCGAGACGATCCGACGGGAGTTGTCGCGCAATCTGTGCCGCTGCGGCACGCATGTCGAGATCGTACGCGCGGTGCAGCGCGCGGCCGAATTGCTTGCTGCGCAAACTTCCTTGCGTCAAGGAGTGCACGCATGACGGGGCCGGATTTCAGCGTCGATCGACGTTTCGCGCCGTTGTCGCGGCAGCAGCTTTACGACGCGCAGAATGTGCTCATCATCACGCGGCCGCCGCAGGCGCCTGTGAAGCCTGCGATGGGTCAGCCGGGGTCGCGTTCGTCGTTCGTGCCTACCGAGGCGGACATGTTTCTCGCGGTGCGCGACGACGGCAGCGTGGTGGCGTTTAACGGTCATGTGGATCTCGGCACCGGCATCGGCACGGCGCTCGCGCAGATCGTCGCGGAAGAACTGGATGTGCCGTTGACGCGCGTGTCGGTCGTGCTCGGCCACACCAGCGAAGCGCCGAATCAGGGGCCGACGATTGCAAGCGCGACGATTCAGATATCGGCGGTGCCATTACGGCATGCGGCGGCGCAAGCGCGGCAATTCCTGCTGGCGGAAGCGGCCGCGCGATTGAACATAAGCGCGGAGCAACTCGATGTGCGCGACGGCGTGGTTTTTAATCGCGACGGCGATATGGCAAAAGGCCTTGGCTACGGCGACCTGATCGCTGGACGGCGCATCGAATTGACGCTCGCCACCGATGCGCCGTTGAAATCGCCGGACGCGTACAGGATCGTCGGCAAGAGTACGCCGCGCGTCGATATCCCGGCGAAGGCAACCGGTGAATTGAGTTTCGTACATGACGTGCGTGTGCCGGGCATGTTGCACGGGCGCGTTGTACGGCCTCCGTATGCCGGTGTGGCGCAGGGCGACTTCATGGGCAATAGCCTGTTGCATGTCGATGAGGATTCAATCGGCGATTTGCCGGGCATCGTCAAGGTGGTGGTGATTCGCGATTTCGTCGGCATCGTGGCCGAGCGCGAGGAAGTCGCACAGCAAGCCGTCAAGCGCTTGAGTGTGCAGTGGAAAGCTGTGGAAGGTTTGCCGCCGCTCGATACCAGCGAGGAGGTGGAAGCCGCGCTCAGAGCAAATCCCGCCAAACGACGTGATCTGCTGATCCAGGGCGAGATCGACGCAGCACTCGCGCAAGCCCCAGCCCAAACGCTGGAACGCACCTACGTATGGCCGTTTCAGATGCATGCGTCGATTGGACCGTCGTGCGCGGTGGCCGATTACCGCGATGAAAAGCTGAAAGTCTGGTCGGGCACGCAGAATCCCCATTCGTTACGAGCGGATCTCGCTTTGCTGATGGCGCTCGACGAAGCGCACATCGAAATCGTCCGCATGGACGCGGCGGGCTGCTATGGCCGCAATTGCGCCGACGACGTCGCCGCCGATGCCGCGCTGTTATCTCGCGCAACCGGCGCTCCGGTGCGCGTGCAACTATCGCGCGAAGACGAGCATGCATGGGAGCCGAAGGGCGCAGCGCAATTGATGGATGTGCGCGGTGCTTTAGGTGCCGAAGGCGAGCTCGCTGCATACGACTTCGCGACGCGCTATCCATCGAACGACGCGCCCACGTTGGCGCTGCTGCTCACCGGAACCCTCTCCGCACAGCCGCAAATATTCGAAATGGGCGACCGCACGTCCGTGCCACCGTACGATTACCGTACCATGCGCATCGTTTGCGACGACACGCCGCCGATCGTGCGAGCGTCGTGGTTAAGAGGCGTGTCCGCGTTGCCGAACACGTTCGCGCATGAGTCTTTCATCGACGAACTCGCGGCTGACGCGGGTGTCGATCCGGTCGAGTTTCGTTTGCAGCATCTGACCGATCCGCGCGCGATCGATCTGGTCAAGGCGGTGGCCGGGAAAGCCGGTTGGGAGCCTCGCAGCATTGCTTCGAAAGAGGATGCCCAGCAAGAAGGCGACATTCTGCACGGCAGAGGCTTCGCTTACGCCCGCTACGTGCACAGCAAATTCCCCGGCTTCGGCGCGGCATGGTCCGCGTGGGTCGCTGACGTCGAAGTGAATCGCAAGAGCGGCGAGCTTGCGGTGACGCGCGTGGTGGTCGGCCAGGACACCGGCACGATGGTGAATCCTGACGGCGTGCGTCATCAGATACATGGCAATGTGATCCAGGCCACCAGCCGCGCGCTGAAAGAGCGCGTGACGTTCGGCGAGAACGCGGTCACGAGCCAGGAGTGGGGCGCGTATCCGATTCTGACGTTCCGTGAAGTGCCGGTAATCGAAGTGGTGATGATGCCGCGCCACGGCGAGCCGCCGATGGGCACGGGCGAATCGGCGTCGCTGCCTGGCGCCGCGGCGATCGCCAATGCGCTGTTCGACGCGACAGGTGTGCGGTTTCGCAGACCGCCGTTCACACCGGAGACGATCCGCGCCGCGCTCGCCGATGCGCAAGCGCAAGACGCGGCGGCGCGCAAGAAGAAGCGTCGGCGGTTCGGCTTTCTCGGCGCAATTGCCGCGGGCGCGGCCGGTTGGTTGGGTGTGTTGGCGATGTCGCCCCAGGCCATTGCGCCGATTACGCCGCCGCTTGCGAGCGCGTTCGCGCCCGAACTGGTGGCGCGCGGCAAACTGCTTGCGTCGCTGGGCAATTGCGCGATTTGCCATACCGCGCACAACGGTGTGCCGAACGCGGGCGGTAAACCGCTCGATACGCCCTTCGGCACCGTCTACAGCACCAATATCACGCCCGACGGACCGACCGGCATCGGCACATGGTCGCTGGAAGCATTCGTGCGGGCGATGCGGCAAGGCATAAGCCGCGACGGGCATCGGTTGTATCCCGTGTTTCCCTATACATCGTTCAGGAACACGTCGGACGACGATCTGAAGGCGCTTTACTCGTACCTGATGGCGCAAACGCCGGTGCGTTCCCGTCCGCCGGAAACGAAGCTGGCGTATCCGTTCAGCGTGCGTCCATTAATGGCTGGATGGAATGGGCTTTTCCTCGGACGCAACACGTTTACCGCGAGTGCGAGTCAAAGCGCGCAATGGAATCGCGGCGCGTATCTGGTGAACGGCCTCGGCCATTGCAGCGCATGCCATACCCCGCGCAATTCATTTGGCGCCGAGAAAACCGGCGCGGCATTCATGGGCGGCGGCATGGCGGAGGGTTGGGAAGCGCCCGCGCTGTCGACGCTTTCCAACGCGCCCGTGCCCTGGAGCGAAGACGAACTGTTCAGCTATTTGCGCTACGGTCATGCGCCGCTGCACGGCGTCGCGGCCGGTCCGATGGCGCCGGTCGTCAGCGATCTGGCGACGCTGCCCGATAGCGACATTCGCGCGATGGCCACGTATCTGGCGTCCTTGAGTCCCCTGGAGCCCAACGCGAATCCCGAGGCGATGGCGCGTCAATACGAGCAGGCCAGCACGATTACGAGTACGGCAACAGGCCTCGGTGCTCGTCTGTTCGATGGCGCGTGCGCGGCCTGTCATCACACCGGCAGCGGGCCGCAATTGTTCGGTGCGCATCCGTCGCTGGCGCTTAACACGAATCTGCACAGCACGACGCCTGATAATCTGATTCGCGTGATTCTCGATGGTATCGGCTCGCCTGCGCGCCCCGAACTCGGTACGATGCCGGCTTACCGCGACAGTTTCAACGACGCCCAGATCGCCGAACTCGTGACCTACCTGCGTCAGCAATTCGCCGGCGGCAGGCCGGCATGGCAGGGCGTCACGGCGAGCGTCGCCAGAATTCGCGCGACGCCACGGGCAGAGTGAAGTCGCCAAACGCATTGCAGCATGGTTTGCATGCATCAGGCGTGGCACAACTCGTGGCACGGCTCGGAACACGGCTCGCAGGACGGCTCGCAACACAACTCGCAGGACGACTCGCAACACGGCTCGCAGGACGACTCGCAGGACGACTCGCAACACGGCTCGCAGGACAACTTGCAACACAACTCGCAGCACAACTCGCAGCACGGCTCGCCAGACGAATCGCGAAACGCTTGAACGCTTGATAAAAACGACCGCATTCCCGCGATCCTTTTGATACGGAGAAACGCATGACCACGCGCGCAGGATGGATCTCTCGCCTCACGGTTTCAACGGTTCTATCGCTTGCCGCCGTCGGCGCGAGCGCACAGCAGACCATCAAGATCGGTGAAATCAACAGCTACAAGGCGCAGCCCGCCTTTCTCGGGCCTTACAAAAACGGCTGGAATCTCGCGCTCGAGCAGGTGAATGCGGCGGGGGGCGTGCTCGGCAAACAGCTCGAAGTGGTGTCGCGCGACGACAACGGCAATCCGGGCGACACGATCCGTGTCGCGCAGGAGTTGATTGCGCGGGAGCAGGTGCAATTGTTGTTCGGCGGTTTCCTGTCGAACACGGGCCTCGCGCTGACCGACTTCGCGAAGCAGAAGAAGATTTTCTTCCTCGCGGCCGAGCCGTTGACCGACAAGATCGTTTGGGCGGATGGCAACAAATACACGTACCGTCTGCGTCCTTCGACGTATATGCAGGTGGCGATGCTGGTGCCCGAGGCGGTGAAGCTGAAGAAGAAACGTTGGGCGCTGGTGTATCCGAACTACGAGTACGGGCAATCGGCGGTGGCGACGTTCAAGAAGCTGATGACGGCGGCGCAGCCGGACGTGCAGTTCGTCGCCGAACAGGCGACCCCGCTGGGCAATGTCGACGCGGGCGCGGTCACCCAGGCGATAGCCGATGCGAAGCCGGATGCGATTTTCAACGTGCTGTTTGGCGCCGATCTCGGCAAATTTGTGCGTGAGGGCAATACGCGCGGGTTGTTCAAGGACCGCAGTGTCGTCTCGTTGCTGACGGGCGAGCCGGACTATCTTGATCCGTTGGGGGCGGAGGCGCCGACTGGCTGGATCGTGACGGGCTATCCGTGGTATTCGATCGATACGGCGGCGAACCGGAAGTTTGTGGATGCGTATCAGGCGAAGTATCACGACTATCCGCGGCTCGGGTCGGTGGTGGGGTATTCCGCGCTGATGTCGATTGCGGCTGGGATCAGGAAGGCGGGTTCCACGGATTCGGATAAGCTCGCTGCCGCGTTCAAGGGGCTTGGGGTGGAGACGCCCTTCGGGCCGATTACGTACCGGGCGCAGGATAATCAGTCGACGATGGGGGCTTTTGTTGGTGTGACCGGAGTCAAGGATGGGAAGGGGGTGATGACTTCTTATCGGTATGTGGACGGCGCTAGTGTGCAGCCGTCGGATGGGGAGGTTAAGAAGTTGCGGGTGGGGGAGTGATTGTTTTTTGCCCGCGGCGGCTGGTTGGTGATTTGCCTATGGCGTTGGTTTTTTCTTGATCTGGTTGCTGTGTGGTGCTTGTTGGTCTGTGTGCCTTATGGCGTTGGCCTTTCCTTGAATTGATATTGGTCTATTAGCGTCGCCCCTGTGCGGGGCAGGCACTTACTTCTCTTTGCCGCCGCAAAGAGAAGTAAGCAAGAGAAAGCGGCTCAAACCGCCAACTCTTAAGCGGGTCCCCCGCACAGTGACGGCAGTGGTGCATCTGGAATCCGTGCTCTCGCACATTCCGCGTGAGTGACAAAGGATTCATCAGCTCCCACTCCGCACTGCGTGCGTCGCGGATGGGTCTGCGTGGGAAACCAGGGGCTTCGTTTGGGCGTGACGGGGCCATCGGCTTTGCCTCGGCGATGCGCCCAGTCGACAGCGGCAAGCGAGAAGATCGACAGAGGCAAAAGAGGCAAAAGAGGCAAAAGAGGCAAAAGAGGCAAAAGAGGCAAAAGAGGCAAAAGAGGCAAAAGAGGCAAAAGAGGCAAAAGAGGCAAAAGAGGCAAAAGAGGCAAAAGAGGCAAAAGAGGCAAAAGAGGCAAGAGAGGCAAGAGAGGCAAGAGAGGCAAGAGAGGCAAGAGAGGCAAGAGAGGCAAGAGGCGAGGTGGCGAGGAGGTGAAGAGGTGATATACGGCGCCAATACACGGCGCCAGATGAAACATGATGGCGAAAACGCGGCGGATGGTTTTATGAAATGCGCGTCGGCGCGCGTAGCGCCGCCGGAGGTATGACTGCTGTGCCACTGACGCTGAATGTGCGAGAACACAGATTCCAGATGCACCACTGCGGTGGCTGTGCGGGGGACCCACTTAAGAATTAGCGGTGTGAGCTGCTTTCTTTTGCCTACTTTTCTTTGCAGCAGGCAAAGAAAAGTAGGTGTGTAGTGGTTCAATGATCCTGGACACCTCTAAAGGGGATAATTCTCCAACTGAGGTGAGAAATGAGCAGACGGAACATTCCCGACGAATTGAAGGCAGAAGCGGTCCAGCTGGTGGTCAGCAGGGGCTATTCCTATGCGCAGGCGTGTGAGGCGCTGGGCGTGGGCGACACGGCGTTGCGCCGCTGGGTGACGCTGTGGCGCGCTGAGCAGGTCAGAGCGCCGCGTACACAACTGGAGATAGAGGCCGATGCGCGCCGCATCCGCGAACTCGAAGCCCGGGTCGCCGATCTGGAACGGGAGCGCGACATACTAAAAAAGTCCACGGCCTTCTTCGTCAAGGAAATGGATCGCTTCCCGAAGTGATCCAGTCACTGAAGAAGGTCTGGCCTGTGAGGGCGATGTGCCGGGTGATGAATGTTGCGCCTAGCAGCTATTACGCGTTTGCCGGGCGCACGTCGAAGAGTGCGGCGCCTTGCCAGCAGATAGCGGCCGCACGGGAAATTCATCGCGAAACCCGCGGCAGTTATGGGAGCCGCAGGATGTCGCAGGAGTTGCGAAAACGTGGTCACGCGGTAGGTCGTTATCGTGCCGGCACGCTGATGCGGCAGGCACAACTGGTGGTCACCAGAAAGCGCACACATCGCTATCCGAAGAGCAATGAGCAGGCGCAGGTGGTGCCTAATCTGCTGGACCGTAACTTCGAGCCGCCGGCCATCAATCAGGTATGGGCAGGCGACATTACGTATGTGAGGACGCTTCAGGGTTGGTCTTATCTTGCCATCGTGATGGACCTGTATTCGCGCCGTATCGTCGGCTGGTCGTTGGGGCTGATGCCTGATACAGCGCTGGTGATCAGGGCGTTGCAGCAGGCCCTGGAGCGGCGCAGTCCGTCGCCAGGCCTGATGTTCCACTCGGATCAGGGATGCCAGTACACCAGCGCGCACTTCACGAACGAACTGAAGGCAAACGGCATCGTCCAGAGTATGAGTAGAAAGGGGAACTGCTGGGATAACGCGCCGGTGGAGCGTTTCTTTAGAAGCCTGAAAGGCGAATGGATCGACGACAAAGGGTACCGTGATCACGCGCATGCCGAACGCGACATTGAGGCTTACATCGACGACTTTTATAACCACCGTCGCATCCATTCTGCAGCAGGCGGACAACCGCCGGCACGATGTGAAGCGTCACTTTTTTAGAAATGCCCCTTTCCGGGTGTCCAATTTTACTTGACCACTACAGTGCCTGCCCCGCACAGGGGCGACGCTAATAGACCAATAAGAAATCAAGGAAAGGCCAACGCCGTAGGCATACACCCCAAAAGGCGCCGCGCATGCAACCATCTCAAGGAAAGGCCAACGCCATAGGCACACAACCCAAAAGCGCCGAAGGCAAAAACCCTTACTCCTCCGCATCATGCTCAATCACAAACCGCTTCAAATAAGCCAGCACAGCGGCTTCCACAGCCCGATGATCAGCAGTGCTCTTGGACCCCGCATTCTCCTCATCGCCAAATAACGTGGACGGCGCGTTATGCACGTCCACTTCCTGGCCTTCGCGGAACACGCGAATCTCATGAACGTCCTCGGCGTATTCGGCGATCCAGTGCACGCCTTCGATATGCGCTCCCGCGCGAACGGTAGGTATCTTCATGGATGTCATCTCCCGTCGGGTCCGGACCACGGCGCCAACCCTTGCTATTACCATACGCCGTCCACGTGCCACGCGCGAGTCCAAGCCGCCAATTTCCGGAAGTTTCGCTGCGTCGCAAGCCATTTACCGGAACTTTTACAGCGTCGCGGGCCGCGCCCTGTCAACCGCTCAAGTTGAGCCAAAAGCACGAAATCCCCGTCGGACCCCCCTTCCGATTGCATCCGCCGTCATGGCGAACAGCCCCGGCACACGCGTTGCTGCATTTCATGCACCAACACCAACCGGAGGACTGTCATGCCCGAACAGAAAACCATCAAGCGCGCCCAGGCCGACAAGCGTGCCGGCAAGTCATCAAGCACGCAGGCCGGGGAATTCGTCAAGGAACAGGTCGATAAGGTGCGCGCCGGCAAGCACGGCGTCAGGTCGGCGAAACAGGCGATCGCAATCGGCCTGTCGGAAGCGCGCCGTGCGGGCGTCGCCCTGAAGTCGCCGAAGAAGGGCGCCACCAGCGAGGCAACCCGCAAGAAAGCCGAGAAGGACAATGCAGCAGGCCAGCACAAGAGCACGGCGAAGAAGAAAACTGCAAGCAGCGAGTCGACAGCCAAACGCTCACGTGCCGCCACCAATGCATTGAAGCGTGAAAGCACCGCCGGTGTTTCGCGCACCGCTATGTCGAAGCAGACCAAGTCGGCAGCAGCCAAGCGTCCCGCAGCCAGCCGTTCCGCAGCAGCGAAGAAAGCCGCCGCGACGAAAAGCGCCGCCGGCCGCTCGGCAGCAGCCAAAAAAGCTGCGCAGACGCGAGCTTCACGCGCGCATCACTGACGCAGGTGTCTGAGAGGGAGAGATGCAGGCGGTCGGAGCGATGTCTGAGAGGGAGAGATACAGGCGGTCGGAGCGATGTCTGAGAGGGAGAGATACAGGCGGTTGAAGCGATGTCTGAGAGGGAGACATACAGGCGGTCGAAGCGATGCGCGCGCTTTTTCGCGCGCGTATCGCTCCACGTATTGCCTTACTGCAACGTCGCCAGCACGTCGCCGACCGTTTTGAAAATGTGCGCGATCTGCTCTTCGTCGATGATAAGCGGCGGCGAAAACGCGAGGATGTCGCCCGTAAAGCGCACCAGCACGCCCGCCTCGAAGCACTTCACGAACGCTTCATAAGCACGCGCGCCCGGCGCGCCCTCGCGCGATTCGAGTTCGACGCCGGCGATCATGCCCAGATTGCGCACGTCCTTCACATGCTTCGCGCCGTTGAGCGAGTGAGCCGCGGCTTCGAATTTCGGCGCCATCGTTGTCGCGCGCTCGAACAGACCTTCGCGGCGATACAGGTCGAGTGTCGCAACCGCAGCCGCGGCCGCGGCCGGGTGGGCCGAATACGTGTAGCCGTGGAACAGTTCGATCGCACCCTGCGCGCCGGCGTTGACGATCGAGTCGTGGATCGTGCGGCTCGCGGCCACCGCGCCCATCGGGATCGCGGCGTTGTTGATGGCCTTGGCCAGCGTGATCAGGTCCGGCGTCACGCCGAAATACTCGCTAGCCGTCGCCGTGCCGATGCGGCCGAAACCGGTGATCACTTCGTCGAAAATCAGCAGGATGCCGTGCTTCGTGCAAATCTCGCGCAGCTTCTGCAGATAGCCTTGCGGCGGAATCAGTACGCCCGTCGAGCCGGCCACCGGCTCGACGATCACCGCGGCAATGGTCGAGGCATCGTGCAGCGTGACGATGCGCTCGAGTTCGTCGGCGAGATGCGCGCCCCAGGCGGGCTGGCCCTTCGTGAACGCGTTGTGTTCAAGATTGTGCGTGTGCGGCAGATGGTCGACCGCCGGCAGCAGTGCGCCGGAGAACGTCTTGCGGTTCGGTGCGATACCGCCGACCGAAATGCCGCCGAAGCCCACGCCGTGATAGCCGCGCTCGCGGCCGATCAAACGCGTGCGCTGGCCTTCGCCGCGCGAGCGGTGGTACGCCAGTGCGATTTTGAGGGCGGTGTCGACCGATTCCGAACCGGAGTTCGTGAAGAAGATCCGGTCCAGACCGTTCGGCATCAGCTCGGCAACTTTCGTGGCCGCTTCGAATGCCAACGGATGGCCCATCTGGAAGGTCGGCGCGAAATCGAGCGTCGACAGTTGCTGGGTGATCGCGGCGACGATTTCGTCGCGGCCGTGACCCGCGTTCACACACCAGAGACCCGCGCAACCGTCGAGCACTTCACGCCCGTCCGTGGTGCGGTAGTACATACCCTTGGCCGATTCCAGCAGGCGCGGCGCGGCCTTGAACTGGCGGTTGGCGGTGAAGGGCATCCAGAAAGACGACAGGTCGTCGATGACGGGGCGCGAAGTCATGGTTTTCTCCTCGAAGTGGTAGCGAAACTGTAGCGCCCGCGGTTTAATGGCGGCATAAACAGTTGACGCAGCGTGGCGCTAACTGTGTTGGTGGAATGGCGGTAACTGTGTCGATCGCGTCGTGACGCAATTCGGCCTTTTATCTGGTGCATGCCTCGCACTCTCCACCTATTTGGCTACTCAGCCGGCCGTCGCGACCGGCCTTTCATCCCATACCATGATCGAACTACAACTTGAGCGCGACCGGCGCGCCGCTCCCACGCTCGTCGAGCAGGTCGTGCAGGGTTTCGCGGATGCGATCGAGGCGCAATCCCTGCGCGCCGGCGCGCTGCTACCGTCGGTGCGTCAGTTGGCGCAAAGCCACGAACTGAGTACCTTCACGGTCACTGAGGCGTACAACCGTCTTGTTTCGATGGGCCTCGTGGTGGCGCGGCGCGGCTCCGGTTATCGCGTGGCGGCCCGTGCGCAGCCCGCGCGGGTCGCGCCGACCGACTGGCAGCCGCCCAGTCTCACCGCGACCTGGCTGCTGTCCGACGTATTCGCCGACCATTCGGTGCCGATCAAGGCGGGCGGCGGCTGGTTGCCGAACGAGTGGATCAACGAGACGGGTTTGCAGCATGCGCTGCGTGCAATGAGCCGGGTGCCGGCGGCGCGTCTCGGCGACTACGGGCATCCGTACGGCTTCGCGCCGCTGCGCGAGCGGATCGCCGAGCAACTCGACAGGCGCGGGTTACCGGTCGACGTCTCCAACGTGCTGCTCACGCAGGGCGCGACGCAAGGGCTCGATCTGATCGTTCGCACGTTGCTGCGCGCGGGCGACGCCGTGATCGTCGAAGATCCCGGTTATTGCAATCTGCTGCAGATTCTCAAACTGGCGGGGCTGGTGGTGCATGGCGTGCCGCGCACGCCGGCCGGCGTCGATACCGACGTGCTCGAAGCGCTGGTCGCGCAGCACAAGCCGAAGGCGATTTTCGTCAACACCACGCTGCAGAATCCGACCGGCGCGACCTTCGGCATGTCGGCGGCGTTCCGGCTGTTGCAGATTGCCGAGCGGCAGCGCATGTGGGTGATCGAAGACGATGTCAGCCGCGAACTGGCGCCGCCCGGCGCGCCGATGTTTGCCGCGATGGAAGGTTTGCAGCGCGTGCTCTACGTCGGCGGTTTTTCGAAGACGGTGACGCCGGGGCTGCGCTGCGGCTACGTGGTCGCTGAGCGCGCGGTGTTGCGCGAACTGGCGCGCACGAAGATGGCGGTGGGCTTGACGTCGTCGGAAGCGATCGAGCGGATCGTCGACAAGGTGTTGCTCGAAGGGCGCTATGCGCGTCACGTCGAAGCCGTGAACGAGCGGCTCAAGCTCGTGCATGCGACGCTCGAAGAGCGGCTCGACTCGCTCGGTCTCGAACTGTTTCACCGGCCGCGCGCGGGGCTGTTTCTGTGGGCGCGGCTGCCGATCGAACCCGAGCGCGCCGGCCAAGTGGCGACCGCCGCGCTCACGCACGGCATCTGGCTCGCGCCCGGTTCCTACTTCCGTCCCGACGATGCCCCGAGCGCCTGGTTCCGTTTCAACGCGCCGTACTCGACCGACGACGCATTGTGGCGCTTCATCGAGCGAGTCGGGCAGGGCGTGATCTAGATCCGCTTACGCGGACTGACCCAGCAGCTTCAGCGCGATCGGATACAGCGAGACCACCAGCAGCAGCGCCATCGCCACATTGAAAATGCGCAGCCGCTTGGGGTCCGCCAGCACGCGCCGCATCGCGGTGCCGAAACCGGCCCACAAGCAGATACACGGAAACCCGATGATGTAAAAGACCACCGCCATCGCAAGAGCATTCATGCTGGTGCTCTCGCTCAGGTGGATCGTTGTCGCGGCGGTCAACACCATCATCCACGCTTTCGGATTGACCCACTGGAATGCAATGGCTTCATGAAACTTCATGGGCCGGCGTTCGCCGTTCCTGACCTTCAGTTCTCCCGACGTGCCGATTTTCCATGCGAGATACAGCAGATACGCGACGCTCGCGACTTCGAGCACGGTGTACAGCACGGGAAAATGCACGAAGGCTTCGCCCAGACCGATCCCAACCGACAACATCAACAGCACAACGCCGACACTGATCCCCGAAACATGCGGCAACGTGCGGCGAAAGCCGAAGTTGACACCCGAGGCCAGCAACATCGTATTGTTCGGCCCGGGCGTAATGCTGGTGACGAGCGCAAACAGAATGCCGGCGGGCAGCGCGCTGAGGCTGAGGTAGGACATGGGAGGCTCCGGTAATGGTCGAGAAGACCTTTGGAGCATTCTAGCGACGGTTGCCGGTACAGTACCTATACGGTTTATGGGATGGTGTCCGGTACAGGGGGAGATCTTCGCCCGTACAGACGTGTGCAGGCCAAGCTGCGTTGCCCTCTCGATCGGCAGGCGCATCACCACGTCGGCGCCGCCCCGTTCCCGCGTGTGAAGCTCTCGTATATGGCCTCTCGCCGCTGCTATAGCAAATCTGTAGCACCCCGAAAATCCCCCATCACACCAGTGGATTTTTGCCCGGTCCCCGGAATTGCCTGCTCATTCGGCAGCAGTCGGCGATCTACGGATGCTGGCCTACGCATTCACGAGGACGTTCGAACGCCGCTCAGCAACGTGATGCTGTTGAAAAAGTCGCTGCTCTGCTTTTTTCAAATCGCCGGTGAGAAAATTGACCTCTCGGATCGGCCTATAAACCGATGGCGACGCCGCTTAAGGGCACGAAGACTCCTGAAAACCTTATGAGAGCGACGGTCAGCGACTTTTTCGACAGCATCATCTTGAGCGCTGCCCTGGAGGTCGTGTCAGCTCGAACGGCCGGAGCGGGTCCGCCTTGAGCCGCTCGCCATTCGCTCCAGTTCGGCGACTACAGCCCACTAGACTCCTATAGCGAGCCGCTTTGGTCAATAGAGAGGTGTGCCCGGTTGATCGCTGAGAACCCCCGCCGGATACTCGAAGCGTCGCTTCTTCGCTGACAGGCTCACGCCATCCGATGAAGAGAGCAGAGCGATACGCCGCGGCCCCGGATTCTGCTGAACTTGCCGGAAGGCGCCGAACAGGGAGACGAAGTACAAGAAGGACTATAGGGGGCCTGAAAAATGGCGCACGCCGAACTGGCGGTACTTGGGGGTGTGGGAATTCTCTCGCTGGCCTCTCTGGTCGTATGCGGAATGTATGTGTACTGGAGCAGCGACAGATACCGCAACCGGCAACGCCGATTCGAAGCACAACATAGCGGCGCTCAATCCATCGTTCAATATGACGAGCCGTCTTCGGCGATCGAGGTAACCATGGGCACGCAACTCAGCGCTCGCTGCAGAACTTCGCTCTATCGGGCCGTGTTCAGTAATGCCCACGAAGGAAGCATCGTGTTCCTGTTTGCCGGTGATCGTGACGACGCCCGCCAACGCGCGGCCAGCGCTCTGGCGGCCATTCACAAAATCCCGGCGGAGAAGGTGCAGCTCAGCGAGCTCGCGTCGTTCCGCGAACTGGTCGATAGCGGCGTAAGCGAGGACGAAGATCTGCGAATCTTCGAAATGGCCTGGAAAGGCGCGGACGTCAGCGCATGGGCC
Source organism: Paraburkholderia sp. RL17-337-BIB-A (assembly GCF_046025895.1). NCBI lineage: Bacteria > Pseudomonadati > Pseudomonadota > Betaproteobacteria > Burkholderiales > Burkholderiaceae > Paraburkholderia > Paraburkholderia sp. RL17-337-BIB-A. Next base: position 876,811 of record NZ_JARESY010000002.1, read on the forward strand.
GAACATCCACTCTTTCTCACCGACGATCCCGGCTTGCTCGGCAAATGGGCCGAGTTGTACGCCGACCTCGCGCGCGAACTGGCTGTCAGCGCGATTGAAAGAGCGCGGGACTGAGCTTGTCTCGATGGCTTGAGTTCGCGGGACACTGCCTGTACGCAGGCGCCCCGTTTCGTTTGGACTTGCCTCGTCCTCTCGTTGCCACAGGTCCCTGCTCGCACATCACATTCAATGGCGCTTGCGCCGAAGCGTGAGCAACGCCCGCCGTCTTCGGCTTACTGCAAAGCAATCGTTTGCGGTCGAATTTAGATTCGCCCAACCATTGCCATGTTATGCAACATTCTATCTAATAGGCTCGCAGAAGAAGCCTGATTTATTTCGGTTCACTGATCCACGCACCTGCCCTCCATCACAGGCCATGAATCGTCTGCTACCGCTTAAATCCCAGTTGGGCCGTTTCGCGCGAATGCTCGCCGGGCATTTTCCTGCTCCTTTTACACGCGACGAATCAAACGGTGTCGAGATCCTCGGAAACTTGACCCCCAGGTTGCTGAACGGCAACACGCTGCTGAACCTCAATTACAGCGAAGTCGACCGCTTTACCTTCAACACCGGCTCAACGGCAACGCTGTTCGTCGTCAGAGGCGAAGACTTCGTGCGTGTCACCACTTCCGTCAAAAAGCAGAACGGCGAACGAGCCGTGGGCACGGTGCTTGACCGCTCGCACCCTGGCTATCGGGAGCTGCGCTGCGGACAGTCCTATACCGGTTACGCCACGCTATTCGGCAAGCAATACATGACACAGTATGAGCCGATACGGGATAGCACCGGCGAGGTAATCGGCGCGCTGTACGTCGGCCTTGATGTCAGTGAAGTATGGACCTTGTCGATCGGAGCAAAACTCGCACTGCTGACCCTGGCAGCGGCTACCATGATCCTGCTCGGCTATGATTGGCTGCTGCAGGCCGTGATCCTCGCCGACCGGGCAAGCCCGGTGGGCGCGTTGACCCCGTTCCAGCAAACCGAGATGATAGCCTTCGGGTTATTTGGCGCGCTGTTGATCAGCGCGCTGATCTTCGTGACGACCCGGCGCGGCCTCGGGACGCAACTGCTCGAAGCCAAGGCCGCCGCGGAACAGCTAGCGGCCGGCGACCTGACCGCACAGGTGCATGTCGATCGGCGTGACGAGCTCGGTCAGTTGATGCAGGCCATGAACGGCATCAGCGTCGGTCTAGCCTCGTTAGTCGGCAACGTGCGGCGTGCCTCCGATACGATCGCGCTGGCTGCTCGCGAAATTGCAGCCGGTAACGCGGACCTGTCCGCGCGCACCGGGGCGCAGGCTGGCTCGCTCGAGCAAACCGCGGCGACGATGGATCAATTGACTTCAATTGTCCGCGCCAATGCTGAACACGCAACGCACGCCAACGAACACGTCGCCTCGGCCTCCGAGCTCGCGGTCAAAGGCGGCACAGTGGTGGGGGATGTGGTCACCACCATGTCGTTCATCCGCGGCAGTTCAGGCAAGATCGTCGAGATCATCAGCGTGATCGACGGACTTGCCTTTCAGACCAATATTCTGGCCTTGAATGCCGCCGTCGAAGCCGCGCGCGCGGGTGACCAGGGACGCGGCTTTGCGGTAGTTGCCGCCGAGGTGCGCAGCCTGGCGCAACGCAGCGCCACAGCCGCCAGGGAAATCAAGGCGCTGATTACTGACTCGGTTGGCAAGGTCGATGCCGGCGGCGAACTGGTCGATCAGGCCGGCCGGAACATGACCGAAATCGTCACGGCCGTTGGCAGTGTGGTCGCCTTGATGGGCGAGATTAGCCGCGCGAGCAAGGAGCAAAGTACCGGCATCAGCGAGGTCAATCGCGCGATCGGGCAGATGGATGAAATGACCCAGCAAAACGTTGCCCTGGTTGAGCAGGCGGCAGCTGCGGCAGCCAGCATGCAAGAACAGGCGCGCGCACTGCAAGACTCCGTGCGGGTATTTCGCCTGGCAAGCGACGCGCCAACCTGACAGGCGTCTGACGAGGTGAGACGCATGTCAGCGAGGAGGCGGGTGCTCAAGAACATGCGCAAGGTGTCTGCAAGGTATTGGCAATTTGTTGGTCGGCGTGCGACCGAAAACGAGGTATGTCAGGGTTGCCAAATCAAGCGGCAGAGCCCGACCGGCCGGCTGCCGTAGCAAAGCGATTCCAGCGCTTAACGAACTCCGGCGTGAATCGCTTGACCCGGCGCATGATCGTCGTGTGCGCCAGATGAAGACCACGTGCGGACCGCATCCCGACCAGAACGTGCTTGCTCTTGCCCCGTCTGCACGTACGTCTCCTCCATAGCCGGCTCACAAACCTGGTGCGTAGGAGGCGGCCTCGCTATCTCGACTGTCAGCGGGGTCTGCGCGGCAGGCTGGGTACCACTCTCGTTGTCGATCCATTTGCGGGCCCAATCGAGTGCGTATTCCCGCGCCGCATCAAGATCCGAGAAGCGCGAACCAATGAGACCAGAACGCGCGATGCGTCTTCCGTCCTGAACAATCTCCGCCCACGCCCGGAATAGTCCATTTGCGACCGGATCCGCTGCAGCATAGATGACGTAGCCGCGCCTGTCGGTAACCTTTATGCCATGCGAAGGGATGCCCATCCATAGTGACCACGGTTCACCGGTTGTCAGGATCCACAGGATCGCATTTGCCACGACGCGCGGTTCTGCGCGGGGCCGGCCGCGTCGGCTCAGGCACGGAGTCGGTTTGTCACAGGCGATTGGTGCGATCAGCGTCCACTCACCATTGCTTAGCTCATCGAAAAACATGCATTTCTCCACGCAACCTCGCCAACGGGATTGCGCCTTTGGCCAGTCACGAATCTTTGACGCGCGATTCGTGTGAAGTCCTCAGTTGCACAATATGTTTCTCCTGACTGGCCCGAAGAAACTCGCACATGGCTAGTGCGCGCATTCACAAGGATGAAGCACAAAACACGGTTTCACTTGTACGTTGAAAAATCTGCGCGTGAAGCATATTGGTCTTCGTGCGATATTTGATGAATTCAATGATACAAAGCTGGACGCTGGACGTTTGACATTGCCGCCTCTCAAACAGATTCGTATCGTCCATGGAATCAAGATAGGCCGACGACCCAAATAGAACCATTGTACAAATGGGTTGCCGCTGTCCTCCATCAGCGTATGGGTCATATACGTGTGTATACTTGGACGGGTCCAGGGAGCATTGCACGCGGGCATCAACTCCGACCGGATCGAGCCGGCCAAACCGTCGAGCCTGGTCGTCCAGGAAACCACTTCGTCTCATGGACATCCAGCCTGGAGATTGGCTGGGACGTGGAAATTGTGGGTAATAGCAAGCGCGTGCCTCTCGCTTACTACCGCTTCAGTCTGAACCTGCGCGACATCGAGGAGCTGCCGCTCGAACGTGGCGTGACGGTGAGCTACGAGACGGTACGTCAATGGTGCGATCGGTTCGGCACTCAGTTTGCACGTCGCGCCAAAGAGCTAAGCTGACCTGATGGCGATTGGACCAACGCCGTCGTTGTTTGAAGCACGGTTTCGGGGCTGCGGTCGCTTGTCATCGTCGTGCGTTGGCGTCCGGTTCTGAACCAGTAAGACGACCCTCATTGGCCGCTTTGAAGCGGTGCATAAGAAGGGCCAAAAGCAATGGGCATTCGTCGCCGCTGCTCCAGTTGTAGTTTGCTGATTCGCTAGCCCTCCAAACGGCAAGCGTTCTGGCGACATCAATGTTGAAAAGGAGGATGGCAATGAAATACATGATTAGCTGGTTCGAACGTACACAAGGTTCGCCTGTAGAGTACGAGAATGCCCAGAAGCGAATCCTTGATGTGTTTAGTCAGTGGAAGGCGCCAGACAACTTCAAGATCGAGTTTTTCGTGGTGCGCGTGGGGGAGTGGGGTGGGCACATGCTGGTTGATTGCGACGATCCGCTGGCGGTTCATAAAGTTTGCTCGACATTCCCTGCATTTGAATTTCGGGCGCACCCCGTAGTTGCCGTCGAGGACGCAGTCCGGGTCGAACTCGAAGCGATCGCCTGGCGAGACGGACTGGAAAGTAAGTGACATCCGGGAGGACCGTGTCGCCTTCACGGCGAGTGAACCCGAGACGCGGTCCTTCTTTTTGAGGTGGCCAGCGTCCTGACACTATCGCCGAGCTGCGGACTAACATCCGCTCAGTCGGACGGCCAACGGCCCGCACCCGCCGGCCGTCGTTGACCGTAAGCGTCCTTGAGGGAAGGATGAACGACCGGAGCGGGTGTGCGTTCTGCCAATCGCTGGCAGGTAAAGAGCGCGCATTCGCGAACGAGCATAGCCGCCGACGAGGCACGCGCTAGTCGAAAAAAAGCCGACCGGGTTAAGGTCGGCTGAAGATTCTGGCTAAGCCGAAGGCCGTGCCACCGAGTGCGACATCTCAGGGCGGTTTTGAGCTGATGTCGGCTCGCTGCGCCTTATAGATCAAGCATTTGGCATTCGGAAGTGGCGTTGGTCTGTACAAAGAGGCTCGCTACAGCTCCAGTCTGATCGAATCAGTGACTGCGCGCGAAACGCATACGGCCAACTGGGATTTTCTGGCACCCGCAGTGAGACAGACATCATGGTGGTCGACTTCTCCCTGACTATAGGCTACGACGCACGTCCCACAGCTACCCGACTCGCACGAGGACGGGACGTCGATCGCGTTGTCGCGAAGGACCTCGAGGATGCTTTGCCGTGCGGAGACCGCAAAGGATTTCCCCGACGACGCAAGTTGTACGGTGAACGGTCGCGCGTGATCCGCGTTGGCGATCGGTGCGAAGGCTTCGAAATGGTAGTTCGAGGCAGGAAGCTTCGCTGGAGCATGGCGTACCGCATCCATCAGCAACGCGGAACCGCAGCAATAGACGTGGGCCGTCTCATCGAGCGCGTTCATGATCGCGCCTATGTCGAGTCTCCTTGTCGAGTCGCCGTCGGTGAAATGGAAGCGTACTTCACTCGCGCGCAGGTTTCCTAGCTCTTCCAGGAACGGGGCAGTCTGTTCCGAACGGGCGAGATAGAAGAGCTTGAAACGTGCACCGGTTTCTCGAAAATGCTGGATCATCGAAAGGAACGGCGTGATGCCGATCCCGCCCGCGAACATGACGTGCAGTTGGGCATTGGGCGCCACCGGAAAGCTATTTGATGGGACGGAAGCCAACAGCGTGGTGCCAAGGCGAAGTGATTCGTGAATCCACCTTGAGCCTCCCCGACTTTCCTTCGCGAGCCCTACGGCAATTTTGTACGAATGCCCCTGCGAGTTCTCGCATAGCGAATATTGCCGCTCGAGGCCGTTGGGCAGTTTAAGCTTGATGTGCGCGCCGGGCTCCGATGGAGGCAACCTGCCGCCGTCTTTCGCGACGAGGGTGAATGAACGCACATCAGGCGACTCCTCGGTCATGCTCTTTACACGCAGAGATAACCACGCCTTCCCGTCCGATGTCGCGACCGCAGCGAGAGTGGGGACGGGATCGGACGGCCCTTCGACCAGTCTCGAACTCCAGTCTTCGGTCTCGAGAGATTGCAATCGCTTGCGGAACAGGTCCCTGATGAGCGGTGCCATGAGATCGAGCTCCGCGAGCGTTGCCATCGCCTCGACATTGCCGGTGTCGACGTACAGGAACTGCTGGATTCTGGATATCGTCCACTCCGGGTATGGGCGCTCAACTATGCGCAATGTGTCGCCAGAGCCGACAACACCCGGCTTCAGCACCCGGTAATACCAACCGGTTCTGCCTGTCTGCTGAACGCGGCGCGCCATGGTCGGCTGCTCAAACCGGTGATTCAAGCGGAAGCAGGGTTGCCGAGGCATCGAGACCTGGAGACGGGCTTCGCCTACCTCGACGATGTCGCCGATACATATGTTGGACTCGTTGAATCCGCACGCAACGAAGTTCTCGCCAAAGCCGCCGGCTCGCAGTCGCTCGGCACTCTCTGGAAATTCTTCCTGCCACGCGGCATAGTGCTCCTCAGGGTATTGCAGGATCACCTGCTCTGCGCCACCGTGCAGGTGGGGGGAGCCGTATTCGTCACCCGCGATCAGCTCTTCCGCTATCAATACCGATCCGGCGCAGACCGATTTCGCAATGCCGGACATGATGTCGCTTTTGCCAAGCCTCGCGACTTTCCCGACGCGCACTTCGCGCAAGATCGTTCGTTGTATTACTTCGGTCGCAGTTATGGTCATGACTGCATTTCTCCATCGGTTCCTTCTGACAATCTGGTCGGGGCCCCCGCTGTTCCCCTGAGTGTGAGCGGTTGTTCACGCAAGGCGACGCGTGTGCGGATTGTGGCTTTCATTCGCCTTCGTCCGCTGTCGTCCGGGACATCGAGTGCGGAACTCCAGGTTTTACCGGCAGATTGGAATGACCCAGTGCGTGTGCCACATCTCGCCTCCGTACGGCACCCACCACACCCGTCGATGCCGGGAGCTCCGCAGAACAGGTTTCCTCATTCGCCGTCCAGGGCGTCTTTAACTACCAGGGCGGGGAGAGCAGGACGCAGAAGTATGACCGAGTCCCGTGCCAACGAATGTGGCTTGTCCGTATCTATCGTCAGATTGGCAGGAATCGCTCTACCACTGTCTTTTTGGCAGCAACGGGTGAGTCCGGCCGCCAACGATTTCACCCGGATTCAAGGCGGACAGTCCAGTGTGGGCAGCGGGGAGCCTGGTGGAGCGCGACGGGGGAGCTGTCGCAGCGAACCGATACCACTTACTCGTAAACCCTCTTGTGACAGCGGTAAGATTGCGCAATCATTCAGGGAATGGTTGCGCAATCTTATGCGCGTCGTCGTTCGGCTGCCGATTGCATGCCGACACGCCTTGTTATGGGCCGAATCCATCGATTGCGTCTGGTCGCTTAGTGGCGATCCCTCGTGCGCCAATTTCCCGGATGTCGATCTCGTTTGCTTCGCGGTCCTTACTGCGACCAACCTCGTGGAGGCGCTAATGGAGCGCGGTGAAAGTAGTTCTGTCCAGTATGAGACAACCGCCGCTCGCTCATTTCGTGAATTACTGCTGGCGATGCTCGGCATCGGCCTCGTCAACATGCTCGTCGCACTTGATCAGACGGTCGTCAGTACAGCGCTGCCTTCCATCGTCGCCGATCTGAAGGGCGCCGAATACTACGCCTGGATTGCAAGCGTTTATCTGCTTGCATCCGTCGTGTCGGTGCCCATCTTCGGCCGGCTCGGCGACTATTTTGGCCGCAAGGGCTTCGTGATTGCATCGATCACCACCTTTGTGGTCGCGTCCGCGCTGTGCGGACTCGCGCCAAACGTGCAGATGCTCGTATTCGCACGGGCCCTGCAGGGGATCGGTGGCGGCATGATGGTGGGCACCGCATTCGCGTCGATCCCCGATCTGTTCCCCGATCCGCACGCCCGTATGCGCTGGCAGGTCGTGATGGCGGGGTCCTACGGAATCGCTACGGCGGCCGGGCCGTTCCTCGGCGGATTCCTGAGCGCTGTCTATGGCTGGCGCGCGACGTTTCTCGTCAACCTGCCGGTCGGGCTTGCCGGCCTTTATTGCGTGATCCGGTATCTGCCTCGTATCGAGCGACGGGGCGGGCAGCGCACCACGATCGATTGGACGGGTGCACTGTTGTTGTCGACCCTGCTCGGGTCGCTGCAAATGGGTATCGAGCGGCTGCCCACCAGGGGGCTTGCTCCCTCAACGCTCATGCTTGTCGCGATTGCGATCGGCTCATGTGTCCTGTTGGCCGCTTGGGAAAAGCGCCATGCGTATCCGATTCTTCCAATCGACCTGTTCGCCGACCCCAATCTCGTGCGGCTGTTCCTGCTGTCGTTTGCCGCGGGCTTCGTGATGTTCTCGCTGCTGTTCTTCATGCCGCTGCTGCTGCAAACCGGCTTCGGCATGACGCCGCAGGCGGCGGGAATAGCGGTAACACCGCTACCGGTGTGCCTCGCACTCGGCAGTTTTGCGAATACGCGGATCGTCATGCGTTTGCGTGTGCCGATGACAATCGTCAGGGTCGGTTTTGCGTTGATGGGCGCGGGGTGCATCGGCGCGGCCATGCTCGGCGGCGCCAGCCCGCATCTGCTGGGCGCTGCATCGCTGGGTGTGGCGGGCATCGGATTCGGCTTCATCTTTAACAATCTGAACGTCTTTGCGCAGGAATTGAGCGGACCTACACGGTTCGGCATCACGACCGCGCTGATCCAGTCGACCCGGATGGTCGGCGGCATGCTGGGAACAGCCATGATCGGCACGTTGGTCTCGCGCAGCCTGGCGCGCGTCGTTGCCAGCACGGGCAATGCTGCGCTGGGTGGCGCTCAGGCCGCCGTCGTGCATGCGATCCATGTGGGTTTTGCAATCGACGTCGTGGTGGTATGCGGAGCGCTGCATTGCACGCGGCGCATTGTCGGCGTGCATTTGCGCCGGTCGGGTGCGGTTCAGCAATGACGTCGCTGGCGGCGCTTCGACTTTTTTTTGTCACCGCCTTGCCCGGCAACTGCACGGCCAGCCAGCTCGCCCGACAGTCCCGTCGACGGACTCGCCGGACTGGACTGGTCGAAGCACGCGAGCGGCCCCTGGACTATCAAAACAAGGAGGAGTCGATAATGAAAGACGTGGCTGTTGCATCGAATGAACTTGCAAGCCCAGTGCAAGCGACCGGTGAAAAGTCGAAAGTAGGCGTCAAGCCGATTATTCAGGTTGTCGCCGGCAATGGCCTCGAAATATACGATTTCATGATCTATGGCTACTACGCAAGATACATAGCGCAGACCTATTTCCCGAGCCATAACCAATACGTTTCGCTGATGATGTCGCTGATGACCTTTGCGTTCGGGTTTCTGGCTCGCCCGATCGGCGCCATTGTCATCGGCTCGTATACCGATCGCCATGGGCGGCGAAAAGGGCTGATCCTGGCCTTGTCGTTGATGTCCCTGGGCATCATTGCCGTTGCCTGCACGCCCTCCTACGCGAGCATCGGCATGGCCGCTCCGATCATCGTTCTATGCGGGCGCCTGCTTCAGGGTTTCTCGGCCGGAGCCGAGCTTGGCGGTGTCGTGGTCTATCTGGCTGAAATCGCCCCGCCGAAAAAGCGCGCGTTCTATACCTGCTGGCAGGCAGGCAGCCAACAGATCTCGGTCATGGCTGCTTCGCTGGCCGGCTTCCTGCTGCTTTACTGGCTCGCGCCGGATGAAGTGCGCGCCTGGGGCTGGAGAATTCCGCTGATGCTTGGCTGCGCCGTTATCCCGGTCATGTTCTGGCTTCGCTCGAGCCTCGCCGAGACCTCGGTTTTCGCCAGGAAGAAGAAAACGCCGACTGTCTCCGAGATCTGCACGAACCTCGTTGCCGGCTGGCGGACCATTGTCCTTGGCATGGGCATGGCCGCCATGGCGACCGTCACGTCGCAAACGATCACCACCTATGCCCCGACCTTCATCAGCAGCCTCAAACTCGGAGATTCCGCGGGTTTCGTGATCCTCTTCTTCGGTGGCTTGTCAGTGCTGCTCTGGTTGCCGATCATGGCGACGGTGGCGGATCGCGTCAACCGCCGCACCATGCTGATCGCCGTGACCCTGCTCGCGGGTGTAACTGCTTATCCCATGTTGTCATGGCTCGCTGCTGAACCGACCGTGCTCAAGTTCGCCGTTGTCGAACTGTGGTTCTCGTTCATTTACGCGAGCTACAGTTCGGTTCAGGTCGCGGCGCTGGTGGAGCTGGTTCCGCCGGATGCGCGCACCTCCGGGTATGCATTCGCGCAGGCGGTCGCCGCTGCGGTTCTCGGCGGCTTCACGCCAGCCATTCTGACGTGGCTGACGCATGCGTTCCACAGCAGTGCCATGGTCGGCGTCTGGCTGGCAATCAATGCCGGCATCAGTCTCGTTGCGGCGCTCGCCCTGGACAAGAAGGGGACGGCGGCGAGGCAAGCGGCCGGACTGCACTAGGAACATGCCGCTCGATGCGGATCACGGCGCGCGGTCGTCCCGTGCGCCGGGGTGCTGTTGCAGCCGCCTTTCCCGATCGTTACGACCCGTTCGATCTCGTGCGAAAGTCGTTCGTCTGCAGTGAACAGCCATCCTGCCTGCTGCCATGACGGCTCGCCTTGGGTGAGATCGGTAAGCGGCGCGCGCACCGGACCGCCATCTCGGCCCACGCGCTTCGCACCTGCTCATGACGAGAAGGCGGGCGTTGCGACGCCCGCTTTTTCTTCGCTTCAGGCGCGAGCGCCAAATTCAACCGTCTGCGCAGTCCAGCCGGCGACCCGCTCGCTGAGCGACAGCCCGAGACCCGGGCGCGTCGGCACGATCATGCGGCCATCGCGAGTCTCGAGTTTTTCGTTGAAGAGCGGCTCCAGCCATTCGAAGTGCTCGACCCAAGGTTCGCGGGGATAGCACGCCGCCAGATGCACATGCAGTTCCATGGCGAAATGCGGAGCGAGCATCAGACCCGCGTGATCGGCGAGCGCTGCGATCTTGAGAAACGGTGTGATCCCGCCGACTCGTGGGGCGTCGGGCATCAGGTAGTCCGCACCGCGCAACCTGATGAACTCGTCATGCTCCGGGACGCTCGTCAACATCTCGCCTGTTGCGATCGGCGTGTCGAACTGCGCGGCGAGCGCCGCGTGCCCTTCCGCGTCGTAGCAGTCGAGCGGCTCTTCGATCCATACGAGATTGAACTGCTCGAAGATGCGGCACATCCGCTGCGCTGTCGGCCGGTCCCATTGCTGGTTTGCATCGACCATGAGTGGGAAAGCGTCGCCCAGATGCTTGCGTACCGTTTCCACGCGGTGAATGTCGAGCGCGCAATCCGGCTGGCCGACCTTGAGCTTGATGCCGCCGATGCCTTTTTCGCGCGAGATGTCCGTGTTGGTCATCAACTGATCGAGCGGCGTGTGGAGGAAGCCCCCCGACGTGTTATAGCAACGCACGGAATCGCGATGCGAGCCGAGCAGCTTTGCCAACGGCAGATTTGCCCGTTTGGCCTTCAGGTCCCAGAGCGCGACGTCGAATGCGCCGATTGCCTGCACCGCCATGCCGCTTCGGCCCACCGATGCGCCCGCCCAGCAAAGCTTGTCCCACAGGCGGGCGATGTCGTTCGGATCTTCGCCGATCAGGCTCGGGCCGACTTCCTGCGCATGCGCAAACTGCCCTGGGCCGCCCGCGCGCTTCGAATAGCTGAAGCCCAGGCCGCGGTGACCATCAGCGGTTTCGATCTCGACAAAGAGAATCGCGATCTCCGTCATCGGCTTCTGTCGCCCGGTTAGGACTTTCGCATCGCTGATGGGGTTCGCGAGCGGCAGGAAGACGGACGAGATGCGCATCCATTTGACGCGATCACCAGTCACGGTTTTCGCAGTGGAGGAAGCCGAAGCGTTCATGAAATGGTCCTTGATAAGGAAGAATGTCGAACGGCTCAGGACCCGCGTGGTGCGGATGGCCCCTCAACGGCGCGGGTCGGGCCGATGGCATCATCTTACTATGATTGCGCAATCATTCAAGGCGGTTTGATTGCGCAAACATGGGTGTTTTCACTGATGCCGATGCACGGAGCGCCGAGGACGCCGCAGCGCTTGCAAGGTTTTGGAAACCCATCGCCAGACGTTAAAATCCAGAGGTAACCAGAGGGATCGGAAATGGATGAGCCTTATGAAGGCAAGCAGGCCGGCGCGCCGGGGGGCACTGCAGAAAGTGTCACCCTGGTCGATGTTGCGCGCGTCGCCGGCGTTGCGCCGATGACGGTGTCGCGTGCCTTGCATCGGCCGGAACTGGTCCGCAGCGAAACGCAGAAGAAGGTCCTCGATGCGGTGCGCGTCACTGGCTATGTGCCGAACATGTTGGCGGGAGGGCTTGCAAGCAACAAGAGCAGGCTGGTCGCGTTGTTGCTGCCAACCATCGCCAATTCGATATTCTCGGACACCGTGCAGGCCTTGATGGACAGCCTCACCGCGGCGCGCTACCAAACGCTCCTCGGCCTCACCGGCTATTCGGCCAAACGGGAGGAAGAGCTTGTCGAAGCGATCCTTGGACGCCGGCCGGACGGGGTCGTGCTCGCTGGCACCAGCCACACGGATGCCACGATCGAACGCCTCACCAAGGCCAGGATTCCGGTGGTCGAAACCTGGGATCTGACGGACACGCCAATCGACATGGTCATTGGCTTCTCGCATGAGCAGGTCGGCGTGAACCTTGCGCAGCATCTCCTCAGCAAGGGCTACAGGCGCTTCGCCGTGCTGTCGGTGGACGATCCGCGTGGACTTCGGCGCGCGCACAGCTTCATTGGCGAGTTGACGCGGCACGGCATTGCCGGCGTCCCGTTCGAAATGCTGCCGGCGCCCGCCACGCTGCAGGTAGGCCGGCAGGGCTTGTCGAAAATTCTGGAAACGGACCGGCCAGAGATCATCGTCTGCAGTTCGGACACCCTCGCGGAAGGCGTGCTGGCGGAAGCCGCGAGCCGGGGCATGAAGGTGCCGCAGGACCTCGCCGTCATGGGTTTCGGCGACTTGAATACCGCCGCGCATGTTTATCCGGCTTTGTCGACGGTGCGCGTAGACGGCGCATACATGGGCAAACGCGTCGCCCAGGCGTTGCTGGAACGCTTTGCGTCCGGTGAGGAATCGAAGCACCATCCGGTTCGCATCGATACGGGTTTTACGATCATCGACCGTGACAGCGCCTGACGGGAAGACGGCCCCGCTCCTATCCCTTCGGCCCTCACGCCTCCAGTCAATTCCTGATCGCGACACAACCCGATTGGCGTCGAGCGCTGTCTGTTTCAACGGAAATCGGGTTTTGCGCCTGCTCAGCGCTCAAGCGCCTTGAACAGTCGATTCTTGTCGAGCGTGGCCGGATCGAGCGTCTTCTCGTCGCCTTCCGCGGGCAGCGGGGAACTGGCGTCCTCCAACGCGCGCCCCGTATAGCGGCCTCGCGGCCGTATTACCTTGCCCACCCGGAGCTGCTCGATGCAATGCGCGAGCAGACCCACGCTTCGGGCCGTGGCGAACAACGCGAACGACGCATCGTGTGGCAACTCCAGTTGCGCCGCCAAGGCAGCAAGCGCAACGTCGATATTTGGCTTGAGCCCGGTCAACTCGACCACCTTGTCGATGAACGACATGAGCTCTGGAGGTGGACTCAGCACGTCGAGCAATGCCCCCGCCCGCGGATCGCCGTCTGGATACAGATGATGCCCGAACCCCGGAATGGGAATGCCCAACTGCAAGTGGTGGGCAACGACGCACTCCGCACCGAGTCTTCCGACGTCGTCGAACACGGCCCGCACGCGGCCTGATGCATCGCCATGCAGTGGGCCAGAGAGCGTCGCGAGTCCCGTGAGCAGGCATCCCGGCAGCGATGCACCGGTGGAGGCGGTAATCCTGGCCGCGAACGCCGAACTCGTAATCTCGTGGTCGGCCACGAGGACCATGGCACGGCGGATGAGTTCGGCGCCATCGCGGTCCTGGCCCCAACCGAGCGCGAGCCGTTCATGCGTCCTTTGTGCATCCGGGTGACATCGCGCGCCAAACGCTTGCGCGATGAGCGCCACGAGCCGGCCCGCCTCGACATGCAGTGCGCTGTCAGTGCGTCCAAGGGGCGAGTGCCCGCATGCCGCCAGCGCCGCCAGCGATGTGAACGCGCACTGCCTGCCGCGCTCGCCGCTCTGTAGCGGCACGTCACCCGTTTCGAAGGAAACGGGCGCGTGCGCATTCCACAGAATGGCCGCTACATCCTCAAGCGTCGCCATGTCCGAAAGGCGGATGCTATCCCGTCCCCGGTAATACGGCCGACCTTTTGAGAAGGTAGTGATGCCGCTGTAAATGCAGGGCTCCGCACCGAATATCGTTCCGGCGGCGAGCGCCTCGCGCTTGCGCCCCACCTGCTTTTTTCGGCACAGACCAGCGACGTCTTCCGCACGATAGAGGCTCTTGCGCGGGTCATGTGGATCCGGCATGACCGCAATGTTGCCTCGACTCGCGTACGCATAGACAGTCTGCGCCTGCACTCCGAGTTGTCGAGCCGCTTCAGTCAGAGGGATCCAGTTTCGCATGGGATGGCAGGCAAGGTGATGCAGTGGAGTGGAGCGGGGCAGCAGGAGAGTGACTATGCGAGTCGCGCCTTGCATGCGAGCGCGACCGCTGCAGTGTCGATACTGACTTTTTTTTCAGGTAAAAGTCATCTCGGCGGGTCGCCGTTCCAGGATCTCGATGAGAATGTCGCACGGCGATCGCACGAAGCAGCCCCTGACACCTGCGCGGACCTGCTTGATCGGCTCGACGATTTCTGCGTCGCAGCGCAACAGATGCTCGAACGCAGCATCCAGATCATCCACGACCACCCCGAAATGATCGATGCCCTGCCTTCGTTCGCCATGAGCAGGCCCCGCGGTTTGCGCGCTCGCCAGCGGTGTGATGAAAAGGTTGATGCTGCCGATGCGCAAATCCACTCGCCCCGGGCGACGCACGATCTCCGCGTTCAGGCAACGCGCGAACCATGCGGCGGTAGCTTCGGCGTCCGCCGAGCACAGTTGAAGATGATCCCACTTGAATTCAATCATTCGATTTCACTAGATAGTCGAAAGTGTCACAGTTCGATGCGGGAAAGTTTCCCCAGCAACACGGAGTAAGAGAGCGCGCCAAGCAGGCATATTGCGCCCATCAGGTTGATAGCCCAGTAGAAATGACCGGTGTGGTGGGTAATGTAGCCGATCATGAGCGGCGTCGTCACGCCCGTGATGTTGGCCGCGAGGCTGGTGATGCTGCTGGTCAGTCCCACGTACTGTCGAGGCGCGATTTCGGAGACGGCGGCCCACGACATCGACCCGACGCCCTGCGCGAAGAACGCGATCGTCAGGATGGCGATCACCAACTCGTTCGACTCGACGAAATTGACGAGCACGATCGACGCGCCGAGCATCGTGCCAATGATAAGCGGCGCCTTGCGCGCAGTGGAAAGCGACACCCCGCGCCGGATGAAAAAGTCCGAGAGAAAGCCGGCAAGGAGAATGCCGACCGTCGCGCCGATAAAAGGGAGTGCCTGGAAGATCCCGACCTTGATCATCGACATGTGACGTGCTTCGACCAGGTAGGTCATGAACCACGTGGTAAAGAAGACCAGCAAGGTGTTGTTGCAGAACTTGCCGAGGCAGATGGCGAGAATCTGCCTGTAGCTGAGCAGCTTGAGCGCCATGCGCCAATCGAACCTTTCGCGGGGCTTGCGCGCCGCTGTAGCGCCTTCATTGATGTATTCGAGTTCCGCAGCATTCACGCCCGCGTGCTGAAGCGGATCGCGATAAACCCGGTACCAGAGAAGACTGAACAGAATGCCGAAGCCGCCCGTCACGAAAAAGACCGCACGCCAACCGTACTCGGCGGAGATCCACAGCAACAAGCCGGTGAACAACGGTGTCCCGATGTATTGCCCCATTACGTAGACGCTGGTGGCGAAGCCGCGTTCGCGGGCGGGAAACCATAACGTCACGGCTCGCGCGTTCGAAGGGAAGGCCGGCGCCTCCAGTGCGCCGATTGCAAGCCGCGATCCGAGCAACATTTGATAGCCGGTCGCGAGACCCTGCGTCAGCGTGGCGAAAGACCATCCGACGAGAGACAGGGCATAGGCGAGGCGCGAGCCGAGAATGTCGGTCAGCACACCGCCGGGCATGAGACCGACGGAATAGGCAAGACCGAATGCCGCAAACAGTTCGCCCATCTGCATCTTGTTGAGCGCCAGGTCCTTCGAGAGGCCCGGCGCAACGATGCCCAGCGCCGACCGGTCCACATAATTGAGAATGGTCGCCACGAGCAACATCGAGAGCACGACATAGCGCACCCGGGAGCGTTTCGCGGTATCGGCGTAAGCCGGGTTTCGCGCCGGCAATGTTTGTTCCTCTACGACTTTCATCGGTGTCTCCAGAATATAAGCCTGTTGTTCTTTTATATCTGGCGGAAGGGCGTTATCCGCGGCCGATGAACGGCATAGTGGTCGCCATGATGGTCATGTTGAGAACATTGGCCTCGAGCGGAAGACCGGCCATGTGCGCGACCGCATTCGCCACGTGCGTCACGTCCATTCTTGCTTCGGGCGCCAGGCTTCCATCCGCTTGCAGTACACCGCGGTTCATGCGTTCGGTGAGTGATGTGGCCGCGTTGCCGATATCGATCTGGCTGCAGGCGATGTTGAACGCGCGTCCGTCCAGCGCGATCGATTTCGTGATGCCGGTGACGGCATGTTTCGTTGCCGTGTAGGCGATGGTATGCGGCCTCGGAGAGTGGGCGGAGATTGAACCGTTGTTGATGATTCGTCCACCTTGAGGCGACTGTGCTTTCATCAAGCGATAAGCGGCCCGAGCGCACAGAAAGACGCCGGTCAGATTGGTGGCCACGACATCGTTCCAGAAATCCACCTCATAGTCTTCCAGGGGGACGGCCCCCGCGTTGCGGCCCGCGTTGTTAAAGAGCACGTCGAGCCGGCCGAATGTCTCGGCGATCCGCGAAAACGCGTGCTCGACCGATGTTGCGTCGCCAACGTCGGCCTGGAATACCTGCGCTTCTCCGCCGGCAATGCCGATTATCTCCTTCGTTTCCAGCAGCGGCTCGGCTCGGCGCCCGATCAGCGCGACGGCGAATCCAGCGTTGGCGAGCGCCACGGCGGCGGCTCGGCCGATGCCGGAGCCGGCGCCGGTAACGGCTGCGAATTTCTTCGATGCAGGCATTTCACTTCCTCTCGACAGTTCAGTTGAACACCGGAAAGAGATTTGCATTCGCGCCGTGCGTCGAGCAATCTTGATTCATTGAATCAACATCTGAGGGCCTTGCCGATGGGGATCGCACCAGGGTATTCCTGATGCGCGCGTTGCCGGCAGCGAGACGAACGAGGGGATGGAAAGCGACGGATCACAACGCGCGGGGTAGGCCGGGGACGAATAAGGGGCGACTCAGATCCGAGGCGTTGATTCATCCAATCAACGTTGACCGTCCTGGCTGCGGTTTCGTCGTCTCTCGACGTCTGGCTGCTCCAGCGGGCTTACTCTCGCTGACCTTCGATAGTATCCAGGCGGCATGGGCGCGGATCGTGTGACCGATGCGGCCGGCGTCACTTCGTACGCGCCGGGCACGGTCCAGCGCCAGTCGTCGCACCATCTTCTGCGTGCATGAACCGCGTCGAACGGGCGCTAAGACCGGCTGCTCAGCCTGCCTTGAGTTGGGGCTGCGCGCCGCGTTCGGTGCGATCGAATCTGATCGGTTCGACGGGTCCCACGATGAACAGATAACTGCATGCGCCGATCACGCAGAACGCTCCCGCCGTCAGCAGTGGAATAGCAAACGAGCCGTGCGTGACGGTTAACATGATGCCGGTGAATGTCGAGGTGAGAATGCCAGCGATGTTCGACGCCGTGTTCTGGATCGCGCTGATCGTCGCGACGTGCCGCGGCGACGGCGCGACGTCGGCGGGCAACGACCAGGCGTTCGCTGAGACGAACGACAGGCTCAGATAGGTCAGCGAAAATAGCCCGATGGCGATCGCACGGCTATCGGCGAACGCGCATAGCGTAATGCACGACGACAGAAGCATGCCACCCACCAGGCACGTCTTGCGCGCGGCCGTCATGCTCCATCCGCGCCGGAACAATGCATCCGACGTCGCGCCGCCGAGCCAGCTGCCGGGAATAGCGCAGAGCGCGGGCAACATGCCGAGCGTGCCGAGTTGCGCGAGCGAGAAGCCACGCGCATTCATCAGATAGCTCGGAAACCATGTGATGAAGAAGTACTTCACGAAGTTCATGCAAAAGAAGCCGAGCGTCATGCCGAGTACGGCGCGATGCCTGAGCACCGATGCCCAGGGTGCGGCTTCCGCGTGCGCGTCCCGGTACGAGGTATCGCCGCGCGCAATCCGTAGCGCGCGGTACTGTTCGGCCGACACGCGTGGGTGTTGGTCGGGGTCGCGATACAACACGATCCATGCGATCACCCAAACGAAGCCGAATGTGCCGGTGACGAGAAACGACCACTTCCAGCCGAACACGGCGATCACCCAGGCGACGATCGGCAGCGACAGGGCCGAGCCGACCTCGACGCCGCTCGTGAAGATACCCGAGGCGATGCCGCGTTCGCCGCGCGAAAACCATAGCGATACGACCTTGGTGCATGCCGGATAGGCACCGGCTTCACCCGCGCCGAGCAGCAGACGCGCGGTCATCAGACCGGGCACGCTGCGCATCATGCCGGTCACCATCGTGAACGCCGACCACCACACGACGGACACCGCCATCGTGATGCGCGGCCCGATGCGATCCGCGAGCCAGCCGAACGGAATTTGCATCGCGGCGTAGGTCCAGAAGAACGCGCTCAGCACGAAACTCATCGTCGTGGGCGTCAGATGCAGTTCGCGCTGGATGAACGGCGCGGCGACCGCGAGATTGGCGCGATCGATATAGTTGATCGTACTGGCGAAAAAGCACAGCGCGATCATCGTCCAGCGGGCTTTGGGCATGTCTCCTCCGGTTCGTGACGGCGTGCAATGCGCCGCATCGTGGTCGATCCGGCTGCGCGGATTCGCCTGGAGACATGTTACGGAGCCGCGATTACGCGAGCCAATCGATATATTCGATGAATTGATTGAATTTTCAACTGAATGTGCGCCTCGCGGGCGCGCGGCGGTCCGGCCGCGATGCCTATGCCTTCGCTTTGCGCGACGGTGGACGTCACCCTGCTTGTGCGACCGGTTGTACGCTGAGGCGGGTCGCACGCCGTGCGCCGCTCGTGCCAATGTGTGCCCAGCTCTCGCGCAACAGTGCAACGAATGCGGTCACCGCCGACGATCCCGCGTCGTTGCGCCGCCGGATCAGGCAGATGTCGCGATCGCCGAGCGGCAGTCTGATCGGTAACGCGACGAGACCCGGCAAGTGGAACTGGTAAAGCGCGAGGGTCGGCACCAGGGTCACGCCAATACCGTTGGCAATGAGGCCCGCCGCCGTGACCAGGTTGTACACCTCCAGTTCCGTCGGCGGCGTGTTCGGATAGAACGCGGCGTCCAGATGCTGACGTACGCTGCTTGTGAGCGCGAACTTGATCATCGGCAGGTTGCGTACGTCGCGCGCGAGCAGCTTCTTGCGGGTGGCGAGCGGATGGTCTTCGCGGCACACGAGATGAAACGTGTCTGACAGCAGCGGCTCGCTAACCATGTCGCGTCCCGGCGAAATCGCCGCGCTCAGTGCGATATCCGCCTGATTGGTGCGTAGCAGTTCGAGGCACGCGTCGGCAGTGACGTCTTTCAGCACGATCTCGATGCCTGGATACCGGTCGCGAAACACCTTCAGCACCGGCGGCAGAGCGCCGCCCGCCACGGTCGGCAGGGCGGCGATCGTCACGCGTCCGCGCCGCCGGTTCGCGTGATCGTTGAGTTCGTCGAACGCGTGTTCGATGTCGTTCAGAAGCCGCGCGGCGACTGATTCGAACAACGCGCCCTCCGTCGTCAGTTCGACGCTGCGCGTGCTCCGGTTGAACAACCGCACGCCAGCCTGTTCTTCCAGGTTCTGGATCAACGCGCTGAACGCCGGTTGCGACAGATGGCACTGCTCGGCGGCGCGCGTGAAGCTGCGCGCTGCCGCAAGCACAGTGAACGCACGAAGGTGACGGACGGAAAGATTCATATCGATTCGCTCGAAAGAAACGGCGCTGGATCCGCTGACATCGGGAGCACCGGACAATTGATTGAGATTTCAAATCAATCTATCAAATTAATCGATTTGTCGTGGTGTTTCAACTGCCGTATCGTCATTTCACCGGATGGTTCGCACGACGTCTAACGTCGCCGCGCCAAGCCGTCCGACGCGCATTCAAACAGGTTTTCACCAGCACACAGGATTTCTTTCATGGCTCGGATTGAATCGGTATCGGTCTGCGTCGCGCGGGTTCCGCTCGACAACCCTGTCACGTTCTCGACGCGCACAGTACAGGCGCGCGAATACTGTCTTGTGCGCGTACGCAGCGTCGACGGCGTCGAAGGCGTTGGATACTGCTATGCGGTCAATACGTCGGGCCGGCTGCTCGCGGTCGCGGTCACCGATCTTCTGGGGCCTATCGTTGCGGGCCAGGAGTCGCTGCGTGTCGAAGGACTGTGGCAGGCGATGTATCAGGAGGCGTTGCTGCAAGGCCGCGCGGGCGTCGTGTTGCGCGCGCTGTCGGCGATCGATACCGCGATCTGGGACTTGAACGCACGCAGCGCCGGTCTGCCGCTCTATCGCTATCTCGGCGCGCACGCCGACGATCGCGTGCCGGCGTACGCGAGCGGCGGCTACTACTGGCCCGGCAAGACCAATGCGGCGCTCGCGGACGAAATGGCGGGCCACGTCGCGAGCGGTTTCGACGCGGTCAAGATGAAGACCGGCCGTCTGAGTCCCGCCGAAGAAGAGGCGCGCGTGGCGGCGGTGCGCGAGGCGATCGGCCCGAACGTGCGGCTGATGCTCGATGCGAACAATGCATGGCCTGATCTGTCGACCGCACTCGAATACATGAAGCGTCTCGAACGTTACGACCTGTTCTGGATCGAGGAACCGTTTTCGCCCGACGACATCGACAACCACGTGCGGCTCGCGAAGGCGACGCGCGTCACGGTCGCAACCGGCGAAATCGAAGCGGGCCGCTGGCGGTTCAAGGAACTGCTCGAAAGCGGCGCAACGTCACTGCTGCAGACCGACGCGACAGTGTGTGGCGGCGTGACCGAATGGCGGCGCATCGCCGCGACGGCAGCGAGCTTCGGGGTGCCGGTCGCACCGCATGCCTGGCACGACCTGCATGTGCATCTGGTCGCTTGCGCGCCGAATGCGACGTACACGGAGTTCATGCCGGACGCGCACATCGTCAATTTCCGCAAGCTGATCGATACGCAGATCGTCGCGGAGAAAGGGGCGTTGCTGCTGCCGAAGACGCCCGGCCTCGGTTTCGCTTTCGCGGACGACGCCATTGCTCGATACGGTGTCACGCAGATCGGCGAACAGGGCCCGTGGCAGGTCGTCAAGGCGATCGCCGCGTGAAACCGGATCCGGCCGCCGCAGCGAACATGATGACGAGGCATGCAGTAGTTGACCGGCGCCCAATTTGAAGTGTGCAGGCGCCGGCCCGCGTATAACTATCTTCGCGATCGAAGAGTCGCGCAGGAGACAGACCATGCTGTCGCAGCGCAAGCGCCTGATTGCTGTCGTTCGACTGGACGACGCCGGGTATCGCGCTTCCCGGTAACCGATAGCCGCTAACCCAACGCCGACAACGACACGCTGCTCTGGTCGCGCGGGTTCACCGTGCAGGAGAAAGCGGGCTGCGAGGAGACCACCATGAGCACGTCCGGATTGAAAGCAATCGCTGCACATGATGTCGAGCGCAGCGCCATCCGCAAGACGGCGGTGCGTATCGTTCCAATCGTCGTGCTGCTGTATATCGTGTCCTACGTGGACCGCATCAACATCGGTTTCGCCGCGCTGACGATGAACGGCGATCTCGGGATCGCGAGCAACGTGTTCGGTCTTGCGGCGGGCATTTTCTTCATCGGCTATTTTCTTTTCGAGCTGCCGAGCAACCTGTTGATGGTGCGCTTTGGCGCACGCCGCTGGATTGCGCGCATCCTGCTGACGTGGGGACTGCTGTCCTGTGCGACGGCGTTCGTCGCTGGCGAGAAGAGTTTTCTGGTGCTGCGCTTTCTGCTTGGCGCGGCTGAAGCGGGGTTCTTTCCCGGCATCATTTTTTACCTCAACGACTGGTTCCCAGCACGGTATCGCGGGCGCATTCTCGCTGCGTTCATGTTTGCGCTGCCGTTATCCCTCGCGGTCGGCGCGCCACTGTCGACTGCGCTGCTGGGGCTCGACGGCGTCTTTTCGTTGCGTGGCTGGCAGTGGATGTTTCTGATCGAAGGGTTACCGCCGGTGCTGCTCACCGTCGTTGCGTTGAAACTGCTGAAAAATTCTCCCGACGAGGCGCACTGGCTGTCACCCGATGAGCGAAGGTGGCTCGCCGCCGAACTCGCGCGCGAACGGGCCGCGATCCCTATGCCGAACGTGAGTCCGCTGCGGATCGCGTTGGCGAGTCCCATCGTGCTGGTGCTCGCGTTCGTTTATTTCTGTGCGACGTCGGCCAATCTCGGGCTGTCGTTCTTTCTACCGCAGATGATCCGCGAGCAGGGCTATTCGATCGTGGCGTCGGGCTGGATCACGTCGCTAACTTATGTGGCCGGGGCGGTCGGCATGATCGGCTTCGGCTATCTGTCGGACCGGCTGCGCGGCCACTACGGGTGCCTCGTCGCGCCGCTGTTGATCGCGGTTGCCGGGTTGGTCGGTACGGCATGGCTCAACGATTCCGTGTGGGGTATCGTGGCGATGAGCGTCGCTGCCATCGGCATTCTCGGCTTCAAGTCACCGTTCTGGGGCGTGCCGTCCGGCTTTCTGAGCGGACCGGCTGCTGCCGCGGCGATCGCATCGATCAACTCGATCGGCAATCTCGGCGGCTTCGCCGGGCCGTTCCTGTTGGGCGCGGTGCGCCAGACGTCCGGCGACTATCGTATCGGCCTGTATGTACTGGCAGTCGGGCTGCTGGTCTGCGCCTTTGCGGTGAGAGGGCCCGCGCGTCGACCGCAGCGATCCTTTTTAGCTCGCTAAAGGGGCAACTGATTGCGGGTTTCACTCGAGCGCAAGCAGTCGCCCGTCAAGTAGCTCTACCTGCGTTGCAGAAGGTGGTGAGCGCCCTTCGTTTCGGGGTGCATCATCCAGGAATGATCCGCTCCGCCTTCAGCCGGTCAAACAATGCAAAGAATGCGTCTGGCGTGCTCTGATAGTCAAGAAAGCCTGCCTTGCGGCTCTTCGTCATGTCGGTGAGCACTTCCATCGGGCGTCCGAGATCAGCATCGGTATGCCACCACGACACCAGCTTGCCGATGTCCGCTTCGATCAGACCGAACCGCGCCGCAATCCCGGACCATTGCTGTTGCGCGTCCTGCATCCGGCTCTCGAGCGGACGCACCACGCCATCGAATGGAATCGCTTCAATGCCGAAGTAATCCGCAATGCGCGACCACATCCATTTCCAGCGAAACACATCGCCGTTGACCACGTTGAAATCCTCGTTACGGGCATTCGCGGAAGTCGCGGCCCATTCCAGATGTCGCGCGAGCAACCGGGCATCCGTCATGTCGGTGAGACTGTCCCACTGCGCGGCGGAACCGGGAAACAGGAATGGCTTGCCCTCCTGCTTGCAAAGCGTTGCGTAGACGGCGAGCGTCACCCCCATGTTCATCGCGTTGCCGACAGCAAAGCCGATGATCGTATGCGGACGATGCACGCTCCAGCTAAAGCCGTATCGTTGCGCCGCTTCGAACAGGCGGTCTTCCTGTTCGTAATAAAAATTGTCGACCGGCTGACGGCCCTGTTCTTCCCGAAACGGTGTAATCGGCACCGCGCCCGTCGCGTACGCCTCGAAAGGACCGAGATAGTGCTTCAGGCCGGTGACGAGCGCGGCGTGTGACACGCCGCCTGCCGGTCCAAGTGTGTCCAGCACATGACGCACCATGCCGCCGTTGACGCGGATGTTGTCCTTCTCCGTGGCCTGGCGGGCCCATACGGTGAAGAACAGGTGACTGAAGGCTCTACCGGCTAGCGCGTGACTGACGGATTCAGGTGAGGTCAGATCGGCGGTGATCGATTCGATCGCCGGCGACACCGCAGTGCGGCCGCGCGAGAGCCCTGAAACGCTCCAGCCAGTGGAAAGCAGACGATCGGCCAGATTGTTGCCGACAATGCCGCTAGCCCCGATGATAAGTGCCCGATTTTCCATGAGTGAGAAATTCAAAAAGTGAATGCCTGTTGACACAGGGAGGGTTCTGCGACCGATCATTCCCCGTGGATGGAACGCGTCTCCAGCGAAATTCGTTAGACATCGTCGAATGAATGCAGATTCGGCGGGGCGCCGTGGAAAGCGATTTGCAGCGAGCGGCGAACCGCGCCGTAGGACAGCAGCCTCGGACTGAAATTCGGTGAGCGCATGGCGACTTCGGCCGCGTGAGCGAGATCGGTTTCGCCGAGACCGAGCGCCGCTAGCGGCGAGGGCGGCTCCAGGCCACCGTCCGAGTTCATGTAGAGATGTTACCGGACACGGGTGTCTAACGCAGCGCAGCTCAGCAGCCTGTGCCGCTGCCGGCAGATTGAACGCCATTGCATACGGTAGAACTACCGCGTGTGTTTCCGCTCGAGACGGTGAAGACGAGACGTCCCGCGAAGGATCAAGCGGGCATCATCATCTGGTGCAAGATCTGGCTGGAGTCGTGCCCGCCCGGGCGGTGTCGGATTGCAGCGCATCCGGCTGCAATGTCTCGAGCCGCAGGGGCGGGTACAAAGCATCATCATTACACCGCCATATTGCCGGCAGTTGACGGACAAATTACATCCAGCCGCCGCCAACGGCGCTGCAACTCCCCACGGGCGACGCCCGATAAGTGCGACCCGGCGTGGGTGTCGAGCATTTCCAGATCTCCGTGGTACGCAGTTTGCTGACGACTCGTGTTTTTATCGCAAGCTGCCACACATGTCCCGAACACCCTCTACTTCCCAAAGGTGGAGCGCCCGCGAAGTCCGGGTATTGCACGAAGTGCCGCGCGTACTTGTCGTCGACGACAACGCCAACGCCGCCGAAGCGCTCGCCACCTATCTCTCGTATGAAGGCGTGGAAGCCCGTACGGCCAACGGTTGCAGCGAGGCGCTGCGCTGCGTGAAGGATTGGGTGCCGGATGTCGTCGTGCTCGACATCATGATGCCGGAGCGCGACGGCTACGAAACCGCGAGCGCGCTTCGCAGCTATCTTCCGACGCAGAGCCTGGGCATCGTCGCGTTCACTTCGCTCGATGAAGATCACGTAAAAGAAACCGGCAAGGCGCGTCACAATTTCGACGGCTATTGTCAGAAAGGCACGGCGCCGACTGCGTTGCTCGCGCTGATGCGCAAACTTTGGCGCGAGTAGAACGGTGAGTTGAGGTGTGATCTGCGTAGCGCCGCGCCATCGATCCACGGTCGATCTTCAATCGACCGTCAAGCCGGCTCGCTCAACGCCGGCTCATTGACGATCTGCTTGACGATCGCCTCCATCAAGCCGGGAAACCGGGCATCCAGTTCGGCGCGCCGCAGCGAATTCTGATGCACGGTGCCGGCGACGCGCGTGCGCACCAGTCCCGCTTCACGCAGGATGCGGAAGTGATGGGAGACGCTCGACTTGGGTCGGCCGCCGTCGAGGTCGCCGCAGGTGGCCTCGTCGATCGTTGAAAGGCGACGGACGATCTCAAGGCGCACGGGGTCGCTAAGCGCATGGAAAAGCCGTCCAAGCGTGAAGTCCTCAGCGGCAGGATGGGTATAGGTGCGCATTGTGCAGGTGATAAGGGTTTCTGCCATACTCGGTAGTTCGATGATTATCGAACTACCGTACAAGCCTATCCATTGGAGTTTAGCCTGATGTCCGCATTATTTCAGCCCTACAAGCTTAAGGATGTTTCCTTACGCAACCGCATCGCGATTCCGCCGATGTGCCAGTACACCGCTGAAGACGGCCTGATCAACGACTGGCACCGCGTGCACCTCGCCGGATTGGCGCGCGGCGGCGCGGGGCTGGTGATCGTCGAGGCGACGGCTGTGTCGCCCGAGGGCCGTATCACGCCGGGCTGCGCGGGCCTCTGGACCGACGAGCAGGCGCAGGCCTTCGCACCGGTGGTCGCGTCGATCAAGGCGGCGGGCGCCGTGCCGGGCATTCAGATCGGCCACGCGGGCCGCAAGGCCAGTGCCAACCGCCCGTGGGAAGGCGACGACCACATCGCCGACAACGATCCGCGCGGCTGGCAGACCCTTGCGCCGTCGGCGATCGCCTTCGGTGGCGGCCTGCCGAAAGTGCCGAAAGCAATGACGCTCGACGACATCGCGCGGGTGCGCGAAGATTTCGTCGCCGCCGCCAGGCGTGCCCGTGACGCGGGCTTCGAATGGCTCGAGCTGCACTTCGCACACGGCTACCTCGGTCAAAGCTTCTTCTCGACGCACTCCAATCAACGCGACGACGCCTACGGTGGCAGCCTCGAAAATCGCAGCCGCTTCCTGCTGGAAACCTTGGCTGCGGTGCGCAAGGTGTGGCCTGAGCATCTGCCGTTGACGGCGCGTTTCGGCGTGATCGAATACGACGGACGCGACGAGGAAACCCTCGCCGAATCGATCGAACTGGCGAAGAACTTCAAGCGCGAGGGCCTGGACATGCTGAGCGTCAGCGTGGGCTTCTCCACGCCGGAGGCGGCTATTCCGTGGGCGCCGGCATTCCTCGCGCCGATCGCCGAGCGTGTGCGTCGCGAGGCCGGCATCGCCGTCTCGTCGGCATGGGGCATCGATACCCCGGAACTGGCCGAGCGCTCCGTCAAGAACGAGCAATTGGACCTGGTGATGGTCGGCCGCGCGCATCTGGCCGATCCGCACTGGCCGTATCACGCGGCGCGCAAGCTGGGTATCGAACGTCCGTCGTGGACGCTGCCGGCGCCGTACGCGCATTGGCTCGAACGTTACGCCGTCGCTTAAGCGCTCCGCCAATCCGTAGATTGCGGAACAGACCTTGCTGAAGGCTCCGTGTATCCACCTTACACGGAGCCTTAACGCATGAAGCCGTTCATCGTCGTTCACATGATGTCCTCGCTAGACGGCCGCAGTCTGACGGACGGCTGGCATCTCGACTTTGCCAGCGATCTGTACAAAACACCGCGGCGACTTTCAAGGCCGACGGCTGGATTTGCGGTCGCGTCACCATGCAGGAGATTTCACACGGCACGGATTACCCAAAAGGGCTCGCGAAAGGCGCCGTGCCGCGCACCGATCATTTCGTCGAGCGGAACGCGGAGCAGTACGCGATTTCGATCGACCCCCAAGGCCGGGTGGCGTGGAAGAGCAACACAGCGCTCAAGTCGCACATCGTCGAAGTGCTGACCGAGCAGGTTGCGGACGACTATCTGGCCTATCTTCAATCGATCGGCGTCTCGTATCTGTTCGGCGGAAAATCTGAAATCGATCTCAACAAGGTGGTGCAGACGCTCGCGCGCGAACTCGGCGTGAAGAAACTCATTGTGGAAGGTGGTTCGCATGTGAGCGGCGCGTTTGTGAACGCGGGACTCGCCGACGAGATCAGCGTGTTGATCTTGCCGCTGGTGGACGGCCGCAGTGAGCATCCGTCTTCGTTCGAAGTAGCCATGGACAAATGGCAAGCGCCGGCATATCTGAAGCTTGAGTCCGTTGAAAAGACCGGGAACGACGCGGTCTGGCTGCGCTACACGAAGTCGGTCAGAGCATGAAAAACGTGCGACTGGATGTGAATTCCAGGCATCAATTCAACGCGAGCTTGATGATGCAGCAAAGAACGAACACGAGAAGGACGGCGGCGACGGCCATGTTTAGCGGATAGCGCATGGTTCACCAGGCACAAGCGTTTCGGTGCTCTTATCCTAATCACCTGACAGAAGATGAAAAGCGGGCAGTGAGGCGGCTATGTGCGAAAGCTAACGTAGCGCGGCCGAACGGCCGCGCTACGTTTCGGCGGGAGCGCTTCCAACTGACTTTGCGACCGCAGAGCTTCACGGCGCGCCTTCGCCGTGTGGTTTCGCCCCAACCCCGTACGGCAAAGTCCTACTGCGGCGGCGCAGGCGGTTGCATCCCCGCCGGCATGCCGCGCGGCTTGTTGGCCGCGACAAGGTCTTCCGACAAACTGGTGCGCAGCGTGGCAATGGCCTGGTCGGGATTGGCCGGCTTTAACTGCTCGCGCGCCAACGCGTCATAAACGTAGTGGCGCAGCATGGGATCTTGCGTCTTGCTCAACACCTCGTGATACACGGCGACGATTTCGCCTTCGCGTCCGCTCATTGCATACAGGCGACGTAACTGTTCGAGGTCATGGATCACCGCGAAACCGGGGCCCATCGGCCCGTGTGGGTGATGCGGTCCGTCGCCGCGCCGCGGCTCGCCGTGCGCGTGGGCCAAAGCAGGCGACGGTGCCGCTTCCTGTGCTAACGCGCAGGTCGCGGCCACGGTCAAAACAGCGGCCAGTGCCGCGCTCACAAATCGTTTTTTCATGTTGCCGCTCCCATCGAGAAAGCACCGGCGCGACAGTGCGCCGGCACATCGGCAACGATAGTCGACATGCCGTTTCGCAGGGTTACTGAAGCCGCCTTGGAACTTACCAAGCCTTGCATGGCCATGGCCCCCGATAGAAGAAGCACCGTGGCAGACAGGTTGCGGAGAAGCCGGTTCTACGTCGGCGCTACGTAAAGGGCGGCCAACCCGTAAAACGTTCCGGCAAGGAGACCCTCGACGCCAGGGTGTGCCCGCTGGCGCAATGTGCCCGGATGGCGCATGATTGAAGCAATGTGCCGTCCGACCCCAGAAGCAGCAAGTCTATGCGGGAGGCGCGCGGCGCACGCGACGCCACTGGTGCAGAGGTCGAAGCAGCCCATCGCGGCGATGCACCGCCGGCGAGTATTCAACCGTTAAGGAGGATTTCGCATGAGCCAACCTGACGCCGCCAATCCGTTTGGCGATTTCACCAAAATGCTGGAGCAGTTCAAGCTCCCCGGCTTCGACGTACCCGCCATCATGGAAGCGCGACGCAAGGACATGGAGGCACTGGTTCAGGCGAATCAGACTGCATTCCAGGGCATGCAGTCGCTCGCCCAGAAGCAGACCGAGATGTTGCGTGCCACGCTGGCCGAATTGCAGTCGCTCACCGGGCAATTGTCGGCTGGCGGCGCAGCGCCTCCGGCGAAAGCCGCCGAACTGATCCAGCAGAGTCTGCACAAGTCGCTCGCCGATATGCAACAACTCGCACAAGCAGCGTATCAGACACAGGCCGAGTCGTATGCGGTGATCGCAAAACGCGTAGATGAAAATGTGCAGGAGCTCAAATCGCTCTTGCAGCAGCAACAGAAAAAGTAAGGACTGCGGGCCGTGTCGAATCGCTTGATGCGAATTCGGCGCAACTTGCGGAAGTCGCAATGAAATAGCGAGAAGCTCGCGAGGAAGTATCCGGTGCCGCGGATGACGATCACGTTATCCGCGGCATTTTTTTTCGCCTCGAATCAGGATTGAGGTCGCGATTTCTCTTCACACAAAAGCAGTCTGTATGCGCCGCAATTATCAGATGAAATAGGCCAGCAGACGCGGATTATTCAGCGCACGCTTACACCGCTCGCCGCATGCTGACACGCATCGATAAATTTCTGGCGTGGCGCCGTTACTTTTTGCGTGTGTTCGCTTTAAACACCGCTGATCGGGAAAATAAGCGTCGAAGCGCCGCCCCTTGGTGATTCTGTCCTCACCTATCAAACGGCATAAAACGGCGCGGCATTCGCACAAGGTTTAAATCATCCCGCAAACGATTGCCATGGCGTTGCGCCGTGCCTAAAGTTTCGCTCCGTCACTCCGTAGACGCATTCACGCAACCCGACCGCTGTGAATGCAATTCCGGTACCGCCGGTCAGGCGTGCGCCCCCTGGATTCCCGTTCGTGCTCGGCTCGCCCGCCGGGCACGAGCGTTTCAACTCGAAGGAAATCTCTTGAAACCGATGCTCTTTACAAGCATTGCTCGCGCAATGCTCGGGGCAAGCTGCGCACTGTCGTTTGCCGCACACGCCACGCTCGGCCAGAACGTCAACACTGTCGACAGCGATCAGACGCGCCTTCGCGCACTCGCTCATACGGCCACTACGCAAAGCGCGTATTCGGTACATCTGATGACCATGCCGTCCGGCACGCTGGTGCGCGAGTACGTCGCGCCCAACGGCATGGTGTTTGGTGTCGCGTGGCAAGGCCCGACGCTGCCGGATCTGAAAGCCATGCTGGGCACGTCGTTCGACCAATACGTCGCTGCTACCGCGGTGCGCCGCGGCACGCCGCTCGCCGTGTCGACCCGCGATCTGGTCGTCTATTCCGGCGGTCACCTGCGCGCGTTTGCCGGCTATGCGTATTTGCCGCAAGCGGTGCCCGCGGGCGTCGACGCCGGCGTCATTCAATAATGGAGCGGATCATGCGTGATAGCGCTTCGTTCATTACCCTGTTGTGCGCGATGCTGCTCGCGTTGCTCGTCAGTGCCTGTGGTGGCGGAGGCGGCGGTGGCGGTGGCTCCAACAGTTCAGGCTCCGCGGCGAATTCGGGGAACACGACGAGCGTTTCGGCCGGTCCCACTGTCACCAATACCGCGCCTTCGCCGCAAGTGTTGGCCGCCAATGCAGTGCGCGTGACAGTCGACTCCGGTGTGAGCAATGTGCCGAACATGCCGTTCGTCAGCATCACGATTTGCGCGCCCGGCACGACGCAGTGCCAAACCATCGATCACATCCTCGTGGATACCGGGTCGTGGGGCGTGCGCGTGTTCGCCTCGCAATTGCCCGCGTCGATGACGCTGCCGCAACAGAAGGACGGCTCGGGCAATCTGGTTGCCGAATGCATGCAGTTCTTCGACGGCTACACGTGGGGTTCGGTGAAACTCGCCGACCTGCAGATCGCCGGTGAAAAAGCGGCCTCGCTGCCGATCCAGGTAATCGATCCAAACTATGCTTCGCTGCCGTCCGATTGCGCGACCTACGGCGCGGCGCGCAACACGCCGGGGACGTTGCAGGCCAATGGCATTCTGGGCATCGGCGTGTTTAAGCACGACTGCGGCGCGAACTGTGTGCAGCAGGCCGTGGCCGGCACGTACTACGGGTGCAATGGCGCGGCGTGCACCTCGATTCCGCTCGCCGAGGCGCTCCAGGTTGCCAATCCAATTCCGTACTTCACTACCGACAACAACGGTTCCATGCTGAGCCTGCCGGTGGTGTCGGGCGGCGCGCAGTCGGTCACCGGGCAACTGGTGTTCGGCATCGGCACGCAGGGCAACAATGGTCTCGGCAGCGCACAGGTGGTCGGCGTCAGTCCGTCGGATGGCACCTTTACGACGGTGCAGAACGGCACATCGTATTCGAACAGTATTCTGGACAGCGGCTCAACCGGCCTGTTCTTCCAGACCGGTGCGTTGCCGGTATGCGCGAGTCCCAATAGCGCGTACTACTGTCCGGTGTCGACTGAATCGTTGAGTGCGATGATCGAGGGGGTGAACGGCACGACGAGTACGGTGAACTTCGCGGTTGGCAACGCGACGACGATCTCGCAGACGTACAACGGCGATTCGGCGCTGCCGCTGCTGGCGGGACCGGCTTTTGTGAAGTCGTCGATTTTCGACTGGGGTTTGCCGTTCTTCTATGGCCGTAACGTGTACGCCGCCGTCGAGCAGCAGGCGACGCCGGGTGGTACGGGGCCTTACGTCGCGTATTGAGCGATAGTCAGGTTTGGCTCTGGTGGAAAAAGCCCGCTGCCGGTTTACTCGGCAGCGGGCTTTCTTTATGGGTTCGCGAAGCGTGTCACTTGCGGGCACTGTAACCAGGCACTGTAACCAGGCACAGCGACCAGGCACAGCGACCAGGCACAGCGACCAGGCACAGCGACCAGGCACAGTGACCAGGCACAGTAACCAGGCACAGCGACCAGACTAACGTCGCCGCGCGGTCCGCTTGGGCGGTGCTGTTTTCACGGCGCCGGATTCGGATTGCAACGGCGGTGCGGATGGCGCGACCGCTTGCATGGCTGGCGCCTGCGCGCAGTCTTGCGGCACCGCCGCTTGAGCGACAGGCTGCGCCGGTTGTGGCGGCGCTGTCTGATCCGCAGTCTGCGACGGTTCTTGTGACCTCACGGCTTGCGCCACCGGCTGCTGCACCACCGGCTGCGCGGCAGGTTGAGTGGTTGCCGGCGCCACAGCCGTCGGCGATGTGCCGGCCGCTGCCGTCTGCACCGTCGTCTGCACTGTCCCCGCAGCATTCGCGGGCTTCGCCGCTTCCCGCGGCTGCGTTTTGTCGCCCGCCGCCGCAATCACCCGATGCACGAAGCGCAACTTGTCCACCACCGGCGAGGCCAGCGTGAACGGATAGCCATCGGGCATGCCGAGACTGCGGTTCAGACTGTTCAACGCATACGTGAGCGGAAACCAGCGCTTCATCAGATTCTCGAAGCTCGCATCTTCCACCGGCGTGCGGTCGGTGAGCGTCGGCTCGTTCGGGTCGTCGGGCAACAAGGCGAGGCCGTACGAGGTCGAGGTATCCAGCACGTCGACAATCAGCATGTAGTGAGCCCACGTCTCAGCCCAATCTTCCCAGGGATGCATCGTCGCGTAGGCGCTGACATACGAGGCCTGCCAGTCCGCCGGTGCGCCGTCGCGGTAGTAGGCCGTTAGCGCCTCGCCATAGGAGGCGCGCTCGTCGCCGAACAGCTTGCGGTAGGGCTCGATCCAGCGCGGATTGTTTTCGACCAGCTGACTGAGGTAGTAGTGGCCCGTCTCATGGCGGAAGTGACCGAGCAGCGTACGATAGGGCTCGCCCATCGCGCTGCGCACTTTCTCGCGGTAGACGTCGTCGGCTTCGGCGATGTTCAGCGTGATGAGGCCGTTGTCGTGGCCGGTCATGACCCGCGAACCATCGCCGCCGTCTTCGAGGAACTCGAAAGCGAGGCCATGTTCGGGATCGGTCTGGCGCGACGGCACGTCGAGGCCGAGCGCGGCCAGCGTGTACAGCAGGCGCCGCTTGGCCATCTCCAGCCGGTACCAGTAGAGCCGGTTGTCCGGCGCGCTCAGATTCGGAATCGTGCGCGTGAGCTGGCAGGCGCGGCACAACGTGTCGGGCGAATCGGCAGGGATCATCCAGTTGCAGACATTTTCGACCGCGTAGTTGTGGCATTGCCGGAACAGCGCGCCCTCGGCACGCGGATGCAGACTGCGCCAGCGTCCTTCATCGGCTTCCTCGAAGGCGCTGATTTCGGCGAGTTCAGGCACATATCCGAGCAACGACTCACAGCGTTCACAGCGAACGTTTTCGTAGAACACGAGATGCGAGCAGCGATTGCAGTGGAAGGTTTTCATCGATCGAGCCCGAGTAATGGGTAGCAGTCGTGGAGCAGCAGGCGAGGTGCGTTGTCAGCGGCCGTATGCCGGCCACCGGGCATTTCGAGCATCCTCAAGCGCCTGCAAGAGCGAAGACGACGCGCAATCTTCATGCCGCGATTGCCAGACGTCACTGGTTTAACGCACATTACGTGCATGATCGTGCATCGCTGCTGCGCCGCTTTGGTGCGCGGCCGCCGAAACGGCGGTGGGACGGCGCGCGGATCATCGGGGCGGGCGGCGGCAGGCGCGGCAAACCTGGCAGCAGGCGCTAGTCCGCGCGGTACAGGCAGTTAACGCGGCTTTGCGGGTTCGTTCTCTAAACGGCATGAAGCTTGCTTTTTTGGCGGGCTGCCATCCTTTGTCCAGGAGTCCGGTGTGTCCATACGCGTTGCGTTGAATCATGTCACACATTACCGCTACGACAGGCTGGTTGCGCTGTCGCCCCAGGTCGTGCGTCTCAGGCCTGCGCCGCATTGCCGGACTCCGATTCTGTCTTATTCGATGCGGGTCGAGCCGGCCGGGCACTTCATCAACTGGCAGCAGGACGCGTTCGCCAACTATCAGGCGCGTCTGGTGTTTCCAGAGAAGACGCGCGAATTCAAGGTGACCGTGGATCTGGTCGCCGAGATGGCCGTCTATAACCCATTCGACTTCTTTCTCGAACCGTCGGCGGAACAGTTTCCGTTCGAGTATGCGCCCGGTCTTGCACTGGAACTCGCGCCGTACCGCGTCAAGCGCCCAATGACGCCGCGCTTTGCCGAGTTCGTCGCAAGTATCGACCGCACGCCGATGGGCACCGCCGATTTTCTGGTCGGACTGAATCAGCGGCTGCAACGCGAGATCCGCTATCTGATCCGCATGGAGCCCGGCGTGCAGACGCCCGAGGAAACGCTGATGAGCGCGGCGGGCTCGTGCCGCGATTCGGGCTGGCTGCTCGTCGAGACGCTCCGGCAACTGGGGCTGGCGGCGCGCTTTGTCTCCGGTTATCTGCTGCAACTCGCGCCCGACGTCAAATCCATCGACGGCCCGAGCGGCACCGAAGTCGACTTCACCGACCTGCACGCATGGTGCGAGGTCTACCTGCCGGGCGCGGGCTGGCTCGGCCTCGATCCGACCTCCGGCCTGCTCGCCGGGGAAGGGCACATTCCGGTCGCCTGCACGCCCGAACCCGGCAGCGCGGCGCCGATCTCCGGCGCGGTCGACGAATCCGAAGTCGAGTTCGAGCACACCATGTCGATTGAACGGGTGCTGGAGACGCCGCGCGTCACCAAGCCGTTCAGCGAAGCGGTGTGGAACGACGTG
Source organism: Paraburkholderia sp. RL17-337-BIB-A (assembly GCF_046025895.1). Classification (NCBI taxonomy): domain Bacteria; kingdom Pseudomonadati; phylum Pseudomonadota; class Betaproteobacteria; order Burkholderiales; family Burkholderiaceae; genus Paraburkholderia; species Paraburkholderia sp. RL17-337-BIB-A. The sequence continues at coordinate 911,117 of NZ_JARESY010000002.1, forward strand.
CTGAAAATGGGCGCGCAGGTCGATGAGCGCCTGACCAGCATGGACGTGCGCCTGACCATGGGCGGCGAACCGACCTTCGTGGCGGTGCGCGACCGCGATGCCGCCGAATGGAACACCGACGCGCTTGGCCCCACCAAACGCGGCTACGCGGTCGCGCTGATGGACAAGCTGCGCTCGCGCTACGGCGCAAACGGTTTTCTGCATATCGGCCAGGGCAAGTGGTATCCGGGTGAACAACTGCCGCGCTGGGCGATGTCGCTTTACTGGCGCGCCGATGGCGAGCCGTGCTGGCAAGACCCGGAACTTTTCGCCGACGAACGCGAGCCGGGCACCTACACGGCCGGCGACGCTCAACGTTTCCTCACTCATCTGGCAACCAAACTGGCGCTCGACCACGACTGCATCCAGCCCGGTTTCGAAGACGTCTGGTACTACCTGTGGCGCGAACGCCGTCTGCCGGTCAACGTCGATCCACTCGACGCGCGTCTGGATGACGAACTGGAGCGTGTGCGTCTGCGGCGCGTGTTCGATGCAGGCCTGGGCGGCGCGACCGGTTTTGTCTTGCCGCTCGCGCGCGAACGCGACGTGCCGAATCAGGAGCCGAGGTGGGTCAGCGGCCGTTGGTTCTTCCGCGACGAGCGCATGTTCCTGATTCCCGGCGATTCACCGATGGGTTATCGCTTGCCGCTCGATTCGCTGCCGTGGGTCTCGAAGACCGACTATCCGTATCAGCACGCGCATGATCCGTTTGCGCCGCCGGTGCCGTTGCGCCCTGCCGCGCAATTGCGCATGCAGTACGACGGCGAACAGCGCACCTTGAGCGCCGCCGAAGCGCGGCGTGCGGCAGCGTTGTCGTCGTCAGCGGCGGATTTGTTGAGCGGCATGGCGGGCAGCGGCGTGCTGGCTTTTGCGCCTCAGTCAGACGACCAGCCGCCGCCGGTGCGCGGGCAGTCGTCGAAGGAAACGCTGCGCACGGCGATCTGCGTCGAAGCGCGCGATCCGAAACGTGCCGCCGGTCCGAAAGCGGAAACCCAGGCGTTCGGCAGCGGCCGCTCGTTGCTGCACGTGTTCATGCCGCCGCTCACCGAACTCGACGACTATCTCGACCTGCTCGCCGCGGTCGAAGCGACGGCGGCCGAATTGCGGATGAAGGTGGTGCTCGAAGGCTATCCGCCGCCGCGCGATGCACGCCTGAAAATCTTGCAGGTGACGCCGGACCCCGGTGTGATCGAGGTGAACATTCATCCGGCTTCGAGCTGGGAGCAACTGGTCGACAACACCGAGTATCTATATCAGTCCGCGGCCGCGAGCTATCTGAGCAGCGAGAAATTCATGACCGACGGCCGGCATACGGGGACCGGCGGCGGCAATCATTTCGTGCTCGGCGGTGCGACGCCTGCCGATAGTCCATTCCTGCGCCGTCCCGATCTGCTGGCGAGCCTGATTGCGTATTGGCACAACCATCCGTCGCTGTCATATCTGTTTTCCGGGCTGTTCATTGGGCCGACGAGCCAGGCGCCGCGTGTCGATGAAGCGCGCAACGACCAGGTGTATGAACTCGAAGTGGCGTTCCGCGAGTTGCAGCGGCAGATCGATCTGCTGGGCGGACGCGATAGCGCGAATCTGCCGGCGTGGATGATCGACCGCTCGTTGCGCAACATCCTGATCGATGTGACAGGCAACACGCACCGTGCCGAGTTCTGCATCGACAAACTCTATTCGCCCGACGGTCCGACTGGCCGCCTCGGCCTGCTCGAGTTGCGCGGTTTCGAAATGCCGCCGCATGCGCGCATGAGTCTTGTGCAGCAGTTGCTGTTGCGTGCGCTGGTGGCGCGCTTCTGGCACACGCCGTACACGCAGCGGCTCACGCGCTGGGGCACGGAACTGCACGACCGCTTCCTGCTCGGCACCTTCGCGAAGATGGATTTCGACGACGTGCTCGGCGAACTCAACCAGGCGGGCTTCGCCTTCGAGAGCAGCTGGTTCGCGCCGCATTTCGAATTCCGCTTCCCGCTGGTCGGCGAGACTACGGTGAACGGCGTCTCGCTGACCATCCGCAACGCGCTCGAACCCTGGCACGTGATGGGCGAGGAGGGCTCGCCGGGCGGCACGGTGCGCTATGTGGATTCGTCGGTGGAGAGGCTCGAGGTGCGCGCGCTCGGTTTGAACGACAACCGCCATGTGCTGACCGTCAACGGCGTGCCGGTACCGTTGCAACCGACCGGCCGCGTCAGCGAATATGTGGCCGGCGTGCGCTTTCGCGCGTGGTCGCAGCCGTCGGCGCTGCATCCGACCATCGGCGTGGATGCGCCGCTCACTTTCGATCTGGTCGATACATGGACAGGCCGCTCGGTCGGCGGATGCCAGTATCATGTCGCTCATCCGGGCGGGCGCAACTACAAGACCTTCCCGGTCAACGCCTACGAGGCGGAAAGCCGGCGGCGCGCGCGCTTCTTCGCGTCCGGTCATACGCCGGGGCCGCTCAGGGTCGAGATGCCGCAGCGCAGCCTCGAGTTTCCGTTCACGCTCGACCTGCGGTACTGGTAACCTGGTAGACTGAAACGCGGCAACACACTTTTAAAAACGACACGACCTTGGCCTTTCAATCGACTTTTCCCTTCGAAACGTCCGCAGCGCGTGCGGACGCTTCGTCCTTATTGCGGCTGTTGCCGGCCTACGAAGGACACTGGGACGAGTTACGCGACGCCTCAGGCGCATTGCGCGAACCGTGGCGGCAATTCTTCGAACGGCTCGGCGAAGACGGCATCGCGCGGCTGGAAGATCATTACGCGTCGATCGCGCAGCAGATCCGCGACAACGACATCAGCTACAACGTCTACGCGGATAACGGCGAGCCGCGGCCGTGGGCGCTCGACCTGCTGCCGTTCCTGATCAGCGAGGCCGAGTGGGCGCATATCGAGCGCGGCGTGACGCAGCGCGCGCATCTGCTCAATGCAATCGTCGCCGATATCTATGGGCCGCAGACCTTGCTCGAACGTGGGCAGTTGCCGCCCGCGCTGGTATTCGGGCATCCCGGCTATCTGCGTTCCGTGAAGGGCTTTACGCCGCCTGGGGGGCAATATCTGCAGGTGGTCGCCGTCGATCTGGCGCGTACGCCCGCCGGCAACTGGACCGTCATGGCGCATCGCACCGAGGCGCCGTCCGGCCTCGGTTATGCGCTGGAAAACCGGCTGATCGTCTCGACGCTGTTCGCCGAACCGTTCCGCGCGCTGCATGTGAGCCGCCTCGCGCCGACCTATTCGCAACTGATCGCGACGCTCGCGCAGGCCGCACAAGCCACGATGCAGCACGACGGTACGGGCACCGATACTTCGCCGCACATCGCGTTGCTCACGCCAGGGCCGTTTAGCGAAACCTATTTCGAGCACGTGTTTCTCGCACGCTATCTCGGCGTCACGCTGGTGGAAGGCAAGGACCTGACCGTGCGCGACGACATGCTGTATCTGAAGACGCTCGCCGGTCTCGAACGTGTGCACGTCGTGCTGCGCCGTCTGGACGATGCTTTCTGCGATCCGGTCGAACTGCGCGCGGATTCGAGCATCGGCGTGCCGGGCCTGTTGCAGGTGATGCGCGCGGGCAAGGTGATCGTCTCGAACGTGCCGGGTTCGGGCTTTGTCGAGTCGCCGGCTTTGCATGGTTTTTTGCCGGGCATCGCCGAAGTGCTGCTCGACGAAGACCTCGTGCTGCCGAGCGTGGCGACCTGGTGGTGCGGCGAAAAGGCGGCGCGCAATCATGCATTCGCGCGGCTTGACGAAGCGTTCATCGTGCCGACGTGGCCGGTCGCCGCACGCGATGCGCCGCCCGGGTTCGAACAGGGCAGGCAGCGCCTCGCGACGTGGCGCGAACGTATCGAAGCAATGCCCGACGCCTACACGATCCAGCAGCCGCAGCGTTTTTCCTGCACGCCGCGTTACGAGGACGGCACGATTGGCCGCCGTCCGTCGGTGCTGCGCGTCTACGCGATTGCCGACGTCAACGGGGGCTGGCATGTGATGCCGGGCGGCTTCACGCGCATGGCCGCCGAGCGTCAGGCGACGGTGTCGATGCAATACGGCGGCAGCAGCGTCGATACGTGGGTGCTGTCCAGTCAGCCGACGTCGACCTTCACGCTGCTGCCTTCGCCGATGAAACCCGCCGACCTCGCGCGCAAGCATCGCACCGTGTCGAGCCGCGCGGCGGAAAATCTGTTCTGGGCCGGACGTTACGGCGAACGCGCCGAAAACAATGTGCGGCTGTTGCGCCTGATTCTCGGCTCGCTGGAAGGCAATGATGCCGACGCGATGTTCCCCACGCTGGTCGAGCTCGCGCTGCATTGCGGTCTCGTGCAATCCGGCGATATGTTCTCGCCACATTCGCCGCAGGCGTTCGAGCGTGCGCTGGTCGCGAATCTGAGCGAGAGCACCGGCGCTGCGAGCATCGGTCAGAACCTCAATTGCCAGGCGCGTTCGAGCGGCGAAGTGCGTGGGCGTTTGTCGAACGATCACTGGCGCACGATTCTCGCGGCGCGCAACGATTTCCGCGATGCGTTGCAGACGTTGATGCCGGCTGTGGGTTTGAACGGTAATGGCAATGGCAATGGTAGCGGTAGCGGTAGCGGTAGCGGTTCATCGCAAGGCAGCGCGAATGGTCACGGCCGCGCGGAGCGCAGTGAGCGCTACGACCGTTATGATCGCGTGACCCTGATGAATGCGCTTGAACACCTGTCGGTGCAGTTGTCGGCGATCAGCGGCGCACAAGGCGACCGCATGACACGCGATGAAGCATGGCGTCTGCTGTTCGTCGGGCGACACATCGAACGGGTATCGGCGATGACGTCATTCTTGCGCGTGGTCGCCGATAAAGGCCAACTCGCGACGCCGGCCGGCTTCGATCTGCTGCTGCAATTGTTCGACAGCACGCTGACGTATCGCTCGCTGTATCCGGGCCGTTTCGAAGTGCCGGCTTTGCTCGACCTGCTGGTGATCGAGGCGACCAATCCGCGCGGCATCTACGGTGTCTATGAGCGCCTGCGCAAAAAGCTCGACGAGATTGCCGTGGCCGCGGGCAGTATGCGGCATCGTCCGTTTGCGGAATTGATGTTGCCTGCTGCTTCGTTGCCGACGCTCGAATCGCTGTGCGCAACCGACGAAAAGGGTTCATATGTCGATCTGATTGCGGTGTGCGACCAGATTGGCGGCTTTGTTGGCGCGGCGGCGCATGAGATCAGCGCGCGTTATTTCAGTCACGCCAGTACGGTGGCATCGCAGGTCTGGTCATGAAGCACGCACCGACGGTGTTGTCCGTCTCGCATCGCACGACTTATCGCTACTCCACGTATGTGGAGACCGCCCAGCATCTCGCGACGATCCGGCCGATCGCCTGTGCGTGGCAGCGGGTGGTGTCGCACACCGAAAAGATCGAACCGGAGCCGTCGTATCTGAATAGCCGTATCGATGCATTCGGCAACGACGTCCTGTATTTTGCGCTGGACGCCCCGCACGAACGGCTGCAGCTCGTTAGCGAAACGACGGTGGCGCTCATGCCGCGTTGGACCGACCTCGACCCCGAGGCGACGCCTGAATGGGAGGAGGTGGCGGACGCGCTGCGTTTTTGGGTGGGTGGCGAGTTCCGGCCCGAGGCGGAGTTCTGCTTTGCGTCGCCGAATATCGTGCCGCGGCCTTCGTTGCGCGCTTACGCGTTGCCCAGTTTTCCACCCGGCATGCCGATCGCCGCGGGTGCGATCGATCTGATGCACAGGATTCACGAAGACTTCGCGTACAAACCTTCGGCGACGATGTTCGATACGCCCGCCGAGCGCGCTTTCGAATTGAAGAGCGGGGTATGCCAGGACTTCGCGCAGGTGATGATCGGCTGTTTGCGTTCGCTGGGTTTGCCGGCGCGTTACGTGAGCGGCTATTTGCGCAACGATCCGCCGCCGGGGCAACCGCGCCTGATCGGTGCCGATGCGTCGCATGCATGGGTGTCTGTGCATTGCCCGGAAGTTGGCTGGATCGATCTGGATCCTACCAATGACGTGCTTGCCGATGTGGACCATGTAACGCTCGCGATCGGGCGCGATTACAGCGACGTGTCGTTGCTGCGCGGGATGATTCTGGGGGGTGGGGCGCATCGGGTGGATGTGGGGGTGACGGTGTTGGCGCTTTAGCTTGCGGTTTTAATTCGCTGCTTCTGCACGCGGTGCTTTTCCCGCCGCGTTTTCCCGCTTCGCTCTTTAGTGAAGGCGCTTTCTGTCAGACAGATTCTCCCCACGCGGTACATCTGCAGTCGCACGCCTTTTCTCCCGCTTTCGGGGAAAACCCTCTCCATCCATTCCCACTCCCCGGGAATCCAATTTTTGAAAACCGAGAACGTTCTGGCATTCTGATTCCGTTATTCATCGTGGATAGCTTCATCGTGAACGCGGAACAGGGAGTGACAGGGGCTGAACGGGTGCTGCTGGTGCTGGCGGCGCTTGCCAGTCATGGCAAGGCCATGTCGGTCAAGGATCTGCTCGCCGTCACCGGTCTCGCGCAAAGCACGCTGTACCGGCAGATCGCCTTGCTCAAGCGCTGGGGTTTCGTTGCGGAAAACGCGGGCCATTACGCGCCCGGCCCGATCAGTTTGCAACTCGCGCTCGGCTTCGACGTGAATTCGCTGCTCGTCGAAGCGAGCCGCAGCGAAATGCAGCAACTCGCACGGGCTTCGCAAGAAAGCATCGGCCTTGTGGTCGCGGTCAAGCATCAGGTGATGTGCCTGGAAATGGTCGACAGCCAGCACTCGTTGCGCTGCTCATTTGAAAAAGGCCGCGCGGTGCCGCTGAAAGCCGGCGCTTCGGCGAAATCGCTGCTGGCTTTTATGGCCGACAAGGCGCGCACGGAAGTCCTCGACACAGTGTTCGACAACGACCCCGCCGGCCGTGCCGCGATCGAAGCCGAACTCGAACAGATTCGCGCTCAAGGCTACGCCGTCAGCGACAGCGAAGTCGACCCGGGTGTGTGGGGCGTAAGCGCCCCGATCTTTCATCGCGGCGGACGCGGCGTGGGCAGCAGTGCGTCGATCACGCTGATGGCGCCGTCCACGCGCGCCATCGGCCGCGAAAGCCAATTCATCGACGGGACGCTACGCACGGCCCGCGCCATTTCCGAGCATATGCAAGCCGATTGATTGAGCCGGACCGCTCGCGGCTGTATCGATCTGGATACCGAACGAACTGAACGAGCCCAAACCAAACCACAAGGAGCCCTGCCATGAAACTGAATCGCCTGTTATCCCTCGCGTGCGTCACGGTCGCAGTGACGTTTGCCGGCTTTTCCGGCGCGGCGTCGGCGCAAACGCCGGACGTGCTGAACGTCGCCACCGACGCGACCTTCCCGCCGATGGAATACACCGAAAACGGCGCACGCACAGGATTCGACATCGACCTGATGAATGCGCTCGCGAAAGCGATGGGCAAACGCGTGCAATGGACCGACATCGACTTCAAAGGCCTGATCCCGGGCTTGATCGCACATCGTTTCGACGCGGCGATCTCCGGCATCTACATCACCGATGATCGCGCAAAGGTAGTCGACTTCACCGACTCGTATTACGCAGGCGGCCTCGTCGCGCTGGTGAAGAGCGATTCGCCGGTCAAGTCAGTAACCGATCTGAACGGCAAGAAAGTGTCAGTCCAGGTGGGCACGAAGTCGGTCAACTTCCTGCGTGACAATTTCCCGCAGATCAACCGCGTGGAAGTAGAGAAGAATCAGGAAATGTTCGATCTGGTCGGCATCGGCCGTGCTGACGCCGCTGTGACCGGCAAGCCGGCCGCCTATCAGCTGGTAAAGACGCGCCCCGGCTTCCGTGTGCTGGACAAACAGTTGACGACCGAAGCCTACGGCATCGCCGTGCGCAAGGACGAACCGCAACTGAAAGCGGCCTTCAACTCGGCACTGGCGAAGATCAAGGCGGATGGCACGTACGCGGCGATTCTCCACAAGTGGTTCGGCGCCACCGCGCAATAAACGGCTGAGCAGACACAATGGAACTCGATTTTTCGCCGGTGATTGCCGGTTGGCCGGACATCATGCATGGTGCACTGGTGACGGTCGAAGTGACCGCCGCCGCGCTCGCACTGAGCTGTGTGCTGGGCCTGTTGATCGGTATCGGCCGGCTCACGCCTAAGCGGCGAGTCGTGTACGCCTTCTGCACCGCGTACCTCACGTTCTTCCGCGGTACACCGTTGCTCGTGCAACTATTCCTGTTGTTTTTCGGGTTGCCGCAATTCGGCATTCTGTTACCCGCTTTCGTGTGCGGGATGCTGGGGCTCGGCCTGTATTCGGCGGCGTATGTGTCGGAGATCGTGCGCGGCGCGATTCAGTCGGTGGATCGCGGGCAGATGGAAGCGGCACGCTCGATCGGCATGTCGTCGGGGCAGGCGATGCGCGCGATCATTTTGCCGCAGGCGATCGTGCGGATGATCCCGCCGCTTGGCAACGAGTTCATCGCGTTGATCAAGAACTCGGCGCTGGTGTCGCTGCTGACGATCGACGATCTGATGCACGAAGGTCAGAAGATCATTAGCGTGTCGTACCGTTCGCTCGAAGTGTATCTGGCCATCGCGCTGGTGTATCTGGTGTTGACGCAGGTGACCAATTACGCGCTGCATCGTGTGGAGCGGCGCTTGCGTGCAGGAGGGATGGTGCAATGAATACCGTAGCCAAAGTGGCTGAACCTATCGTCAGCATTCGTGGGCTGACCAAATCGTTCGGCTCGCATACTGTGTTGAACGGCATCGACTTCGACATTCAGCCGCAGCAGGTGGTGGTGGTGATCGGGCCGAGCGGCTCGGGCAAGAGTACGTTCCTGCGTTGCTGCAATGGGCTCGAAGAGGCTGAAGGCGGCACGATCGATATCTGCGGGCATCGGTTGGTCGATCAGGGCGCGATGCTCAAGGAGCGCTCGCTGAATGCGCTGCGCACCGAAGTGGGCATGGTGTTTCAGTCGTTCAATCTGTTTCCGCATCTGTCGGTGCTGCATAACATCACAGTCGGTCCGCGGATGTTGCGCGGCGCCAGCAAGGCCGAAGCCGAAGCGGCTGCGATCGCGTTGCTGGAAAAAGTCGGCCTCGCGCACAAGGCGCATGTGATGCCGGCGAGTTTGTCGGGCGGTCAGAAGCAGCGCGTTGCGATTGCCCGCGCGTTGGCGATGCAACCGCGCGTGATGTTATTCGACGAGCCCACCTCCGCGCTCGATCCCGAGTTGGTCGGCGAAGTGCTGCAGGTGATGAAGCTGCTCGCGAGCGAAGGCATGACGATGGTGGTCGTCACGCACGAAATGGGTTTCGCGAAGGAAGTCGCCGACGTGGTGGTGGTGATGGACGGCGGCGTGATCGTCGAGGCGGGACCGCCTGCTGAGATTTTCTCGGCGCCGTCCCAGCCGCGCACGCGGGCCTTCCTGCAGGCGGTGCTGTCGCGCGCATGAGAGTTCCATTCGATGAGAAGGTGTGGAGCGGCCGTTCCGATGATGGCGAGCCCGGCGATACGCGGCGTGTTTTCAATCAGGTGGTGCCTTTTGCGTTCGGCCGCGGGGTGCTGCATGAGGCTGGTTTGCGTGTTGCGCCGCGCATTGGAGGCGATGCGCCGGTGATCGTCGGCTTTGGTTCCGATGAAGGCGTGCGGCGCAATCAAGGGCGTACGGGCGCGGCACATGCGCCGAAGGAATTGCGTCGAGTGCTGGCGGGTTTGCCGGCGAAGACCTCGATGACCGCACTCGCTGATGCCGGTGATGTGGTGTGCGACGACGGCGACCTCGAAGGCGCGCAGGCGGAACTCGCGAACGTGGTGAGCGAAGTGCTCGCGGGCGGCGGCCGGCCGTTGGTGTTCGGGGGCGGGCATGAGGTTGCGTGGGGGACGTATTGCGGTTTGCGCATGCATCTGGAGCATGTGACCCGCAAGCTGCTCATCATCAACTTCGACGCTCACTTCGATCTGCGCCAGAAGCGGCCGGCTAACTCGGGTACGCCGTTCGACCAGATCGCGAACGATTGCGCCGAACGAGGTGTGCCGTTCAACTACGCCTGTTTCGGCATCAGCGATCTGGGCAACACCGCTTCGCTGTTCGCGCATGCTGTAGAACTCGGCGTGCGCTACGTGCTCGATATCGATATGCAGGAACCACATTTGCCGCAGCGTTTAGCCGATCTGCAACAGTTGCTGGACGCAGCGGACGATGTCTATCTGACCCTCGACCTCGACGTGCTCCCGGCTGCCACGGCACCGGGCGTATCGGCGCCGGCCGCGTTAGGCGTACCCTTGTCGGTGGTCGAAACGATGGTGCAGCGCGTGCGTGCGTCGGGCAAGCTGCGCGTGGCGGATATTGCGGAGTACAACCCGTCGCTCGATCAGGACAAGCGGACGGCGAGGGCGGCTGCGCGATTGGCGTATCGATTGCTTTAGCGCACAGCGCAGCACAGCACTCGGCAGGGCGGGCGTGCAAAGTCACCAGACAAAACGGCCCGCCGGATTACTCCAGCGAGCCGTTCTTCACTTCCAGCGCACTGCATACCTACTGCACAAACACCCCAATAGCCAGAAACGGATTGACCTTACTGGTGTTATTCGCCGGATCACCGTGATTCCTGCCGGGGACGCCTTGAACGCAAGTAAACTTGACTCTGTGCGTATGCACATATACACTCCCCACCATGAACCGTCCCCTCTCTTATGACGAATGCAACTGCTTCGCGCTGCGCCAGGCGGCGCGCCACGTCACGCAGATCTACGAGCGCCATCTCGGCGAGGTGGGTCTGACAGCCGCGCAGTTCACGATTCTCGCCAAGCTCGCGCGCACGCCGAACCTGCCCATGGCGGAGCTTGCGGACGCCATGGTCATGGAGCGCACCACGCTGGTTCGCGCCATGAAACCGTTGCAGCGCGACGGCCTGGTGGTGGCCGAGCCGGCGGAGCATGACGGCCGCACGTTTCTGTTCAGTCTCACGGAGAAGGGCGAAACGACCTTCGACCAGGCCGCCATCGCATGGCGTGCCGCGCAAGACGAGTTCGAAGAAAAGTTTGGCCACGCGCGTGCCAAGATGCTGCGCGCCGAACTCTTCAGCATCACCGGGTAGCCAAAGCGTATGAGCTCGTTCCGACGAGCTTCGGTACGCCTCATTGTGTGCATACGCACTCACGAAAAAGGAAGTGCAGCGATGGATGGGCTCTTCGACGACGACTGCTTTGCGATTCGCCAGGCCGCACGCTATGTATCGCAGCTTTACGACCGTCATCTTGAGAATGTCGGCCTCACCATCACGCAGTTTTCGCTGATGGGCCGATTGAAGCGCACCGGTCCGATGACCATGAAGCAACTGGCCGAAGCCATGCGCATGCAGCGCACCACGCTGGTTCGCACGATCCAGCCGCTGCGGCGCAACGGACTCGTGTCGAGCGAGACACGCGGGGCGGACGCGCGGGCATTGTCGATTGCACTGACGGCCGCGGGCATTGAGCGTTTGCAGGCAGGACGCAAGCATTGGTATGCGGCGCAAGCCGAATTCGAGAATCGCTTCGGCGAACAGCGCGCGGCGGCATTGCGCGCCGAGTTGTTCGCCATCACAAACGATCCGGTTTGAATCAGGCCCGCATGAAGCGGGTCAAGCCCGGCGCAGCGCAACGCGCCGTTTTTTTCAGCTCAACGAGTGCATACGCACATTCGAACACCATGTCCACTACACCTTCGACTATTGCACCGCCCAGCGTGGCAAGCGCCGCCAAACCGGCCCGGCGCATTCCGTGGATGCTGCTCGCCATCATCACGGTGCTCGCCGTGCTGGCGCTTGCTGCGTCGTACTGGTTCTTCGTCGGCCGCTTTGTCGAATCGACCGACGATGCATACGTGGGCGGCGATGTCACCGTGATGTCGCCGAAGGTGAGCGGCTTCGTCACGGACGTGCTGGTGCGCGACAACCAGTTCGTCCATGCGAATCAGGTGTTGATCCGGCTCGACGCGCGCGATTACGATGCCCGCCTCGCGCAGGCCACTGCGGAAGTGCAGAGCGCACAGGCCGCCGTCACCGAGTTGCAGGCGAAGAAATCGCTGCAGCTCGCCACCATCAACGAGCAGGCCGCCGAGGTGCGCGCGTCCGGCGCCGAGTTGACCCGCAGCGCATCCGATCAGACGCGTTATCGCGAACTGGTGAAGGACGAGGCGGTATCGAATCAGGTTGTCGAACGCGCGGACGCCGATCTGACCAAGGCCCATGCCGCGGTTGATCGCAGCAACGCCGGGTTGATTGCGGCGCAACGGCAGATTGCCGTGCTCGACGCGCAGATCGGTGACGCCGAGGCACGCATCGCCACCGCGCAGGCGGCGCAGCGGGTCGCGGCATTGAACGTGGAATACACGACGATCCGCTCGCCGATCGACGGTTACGTCGGCAATCGCACCGCACGCGTCGGCCTGCTGGCGAACACCGGCGTTTCGCTCTTGACTGTGGTGCCGTCGAGCGGACTGTGGATCGACGCTAACTTCAAGGAAGACCAGTTGAAGAAGATGCACGTCGGCGATGGTGTCGACATCGATCTCGATGCGTCGAGCAAGCAGATTCACGGCGTGGTGGAGAGTCTCGCCCCCGCGACCGGTGCGACGTTCAGCGTGTTGCCGGCGGAAAACGCCACCGGCAACTTCACGAAGATCGTGCAGCGCGTGCCGGTGCGTGTGCGTCTCGACGTGCCGAAGGACATGCAAGGCGTGCTGCGCCCCGGCCTTTCGGCAACCGTGAAGGTGCATGTCGACGCTCCCCAATCCCCCAAGGAGACCTCCTTCGGGGCGGAGAACTCCCCTCGGGGCGCCGGCAATGCGCCGGCCCGCGGATAAGCCGATCATGACTCAGGCTCCCGCCCATTTCGCCAATCCGGCCGACCAGCCGACGCGCACCAGGTTCTTCGCGTTCGCGCTGATGTGCCTCGGCTTTTTCATGGCGACGCTGGACATCCAGATCGTTGCGTCCTCGCTTAGGGACATCGGCGGAGGTTTGTCCGCGAGCCAGGACGAACTCTCGTGGGTACAGACGTCATATCTGATCGCCGAAATTCTGGTGATTCCGATGTCCGGCTGGCTGACGCGAGTGTTTTCCACGCGCTGGCTGTTCGCGTTCTCCGCGCTCGGCTTCACGATCACCAGCATGCTGTGCGGCCTCGCATGGGACATCAACTCGATGATCCTGTTTCGCGGTCTGCAGGGCGCACTCGGCGCGGCGATGATCCCGACGGTTTTCACCACGGCGTTCGTGCTGTTCCCCGGCAAACAGCGACTGATTGCGTCCACCACTATCGGCGCGCTGGCCACGCTCGCGCCGACCATCGGTCCGGTAATAGGCGGCTGGATCACGGCGCAATGGTCCTGGCATTGGCTGTTTTATCTGAACCTCGTGCCGGGCATCGCCGTCACGCTGATGGTGCCGAAATACGTCCACATCGACGAGGTCGATCTTTCGCTGCTGAAAAAAGGCGACTACCTCGGCATCCTGTTGATGTCCGGCTTTCTCGGCTGCCTCGAATATGTGCTGGAAGAAGGTCCGCGTAAGAACTGGTTCGGCGACGACGTGATCGTGCTGTGTACATGGGTGTCGGCGATCTGTGGTTTTCTGTTCCTTGTGCATGCATTCACCGCGAAAGAACCAATTGTTGATTTGCGCGCGCTGGCGGTTCGCAACTTCGGCATCGGCAGTTTGTTGTCCTTCATCACCGGGATCGGCATTTTCTGCACGGTATTTCTGACGCCGGTGTTTCTGTCGCGCGTACGGGGCTTCGATTCGTTGCAGATCGGCTTGGCGTTGCTGTCGGTCGGCTGTTTCCAGTTGCTCGCGCTGGTGGCGTATTCGACCCTGGCTCGTTTCATCGATATGCGCTGGCTGATGGTGTTCGGACTCGTTCTATTCGGTGTCGGGTGCTATCTCTATGTGCCGTTGACCAGTGAGTGGGGCTGGAAAGAACTACTGATCCCGCAGGCATTGCGCGGCATCGGCCAGCAGTTCTGCATTCCACCTATCGTGACAATGGCGCTCGGCTCCCTGCCACCTTCGCGGCTGCGCTCGGCGAGCGGCCTGTTCAATCTGATGCGCAATCTCGGCGGCGCGATTGGCATTGCGGTGAGCAGCACGATGCTCAACGATCGATTGAATCTCCACTACGAGAGGCTCGACGAACACCTGAGCGCCGGGCGTCCGGTGGTCGAATCGATTCTGCAGCAGCAAAGCGCGCACTTCGCGGCAATGGGCGGCAATGCGCTGAATGCGGCCAATGCGGGTCTCGGCGAGTTGCATGCGTTGCTAATGCGCGAAGCGCTCGTGCTCACGTTCTCCGACACGTTTTTTGCGCTGTCGCTCTGTTTCGTCGTTGGTTTGCTGAGCGTGCTGTTCTCGCGCCCGTTCGGCAATACCGCACCGCCGCCCGATGCTCATTGAGGAATTCAGCATGAAACCTATCGTTATCAAAGCACTGGCGAGCGCGGCATTGCTGACGCTTGCGGCATGCGCGGTGCAGCCCGCAACGCATGCGGACCTGCAGCATACGGTTCAGACCGTCGCGCCGAGCGCATGGAATGTCGACGCGCCGCAAGACAGTGTGAGCGCCAACACGTGGTGGGCGCAATTCGGCGACCCTGTCATGCATCAATTGGTCGAGTCGGTGCTGACCGGCAATCTCGACGTGCAGGCCGCCGTGGAACGCGTCAAGCAAGCACAGGATCTCGCGACGCAGAATCGCGCGGCATTGCTGCCCGAATTGAACGCCAGCGCGAGCGCATCCGACTCGCGTCAGAACACACCGCCGCCGCTCGGTTATGTGCGCCAGGCCGGCATCGGCGTGACGGCGAGCTGGACGCCGGACGTCTTCGGCGGTGAACGTCTTGCCGTGCTGGCGGCGCAGGCGCAGGTGTCGGGCCGCCAGGCGGCCTTGAACCAACTGCGTCTGGCGCTCGCGGCGAACACGGCGGCGGCGTATATCGATCTGCGTTGGGCGCAATCGCAATTGCAGATTCTCAGCGACAACGAACAGATCCGCGCCCGGGCCCTGAAGCTCACACAGCAGCGTTTGCATTACGGGTTGTCGACGCAACTCGACGTCGCGCGAGCGCAGAACCAGCTGGAAGATTTGCAGGCGCAGATCCCGCGCATGCAGTCGGCGGTGCAGCATCAATTGAGTCTGATCGCGGTGTATTCGGGGCGCACGCCGGAGAGCGTCGACGGTTTGCTGCTGGCCAATGCACGCGACATTCCGGTGCCCGCGCAAAGCGTGCCGCAGACGCTGCCGTCCGACGCGCTGTTGCAGCGGCCCGACGTGCGCACGGCCTATGCGACAGTGGAACAGCGCGCGGCGGAAGTGGGCGTGTCGAAGGCGCAGCGCTATCCGCAGTTCAGGCTCAATCTCGCCGACGGCTTGCTGGCTTCGTCCTACCTCGGCTTGCCGACGCTGACCGATAACCTCTTTAGCGCCGCATTGAATGCAACGAGTCCGATCTTCAACGCCGGCCGCATCACGGCGAACATCGACGCTAGCGAGAGCCGGATGCGCGAGTCGCAACTTGGTTTGCAGCAAACCATGCTGCAGGCGCTCAAGGAAATCGAGGACAACCGCAGCGATCTGGTGAATGGCGCGGTGCAGGTGCAACGCCTGGGCGGCGCACTCGATGCGTCGAATCATGCGCTGCGTCTGTCGACGGAGCTTTACAAGGGCGGCGCGTCGAGTTTCCTCGATGTACTCGACGCGCAGGAAGCGTATCTGCGCGATGCTGAATCGTTGAATCAGGCCAAACGCGAGCATGCGCTCGCGGCCGTGGCGCTATACCGCTCGCTGGGTGGCGGCTGGGATGTGCCTGACACGGTCACGGCGGCATCGGCGAATTGATGCGCGTGCACGTGGCGATCAATGGGGTAGTGCAACTGGAGATGAACGATGAGTACGCGAGAAGTAGTGATCTGCAATCCGGTGAGAACGCCGATCGGTGCGTTCGGCGGATCGCTGAAAGATGTGCCCGCAACCGAACTCGGCGCGGTCGCGGTACGTGAGACGCTGCGTCGCAGCGGGCTCGATCCGGCTGCGTTGGCCTCGGTGGTACTGGGCAACGTGATTCAGGCCGGCAACAAGATGAATCCGGCGCGTCAGGCGTCGATTGGCGGCGGTGTGCCGGTTGCCGTGCCTGCATTGACGGTCAACCGTGTATGCGGTTCCGGCGCGCAGGCAATTGCGTCCGCGGCCCAGGAAATCTGGCTCGGCCTCGGCGATGCAGCCGTGGCCGGCGGCATGGAAAACATGGACCGTGCACCGTATCTGCTCGACGGCGGCCGCTGGGGTTACCGCATGGGCAACGCGCACATCCACGACAGTCTGCTGCGCGACGGCCTGAACGACGCGTTTTCCGGCGAGCATTCCGGCTGGCATACCGAAGATCTCGTCGCACAGTTCGACCTCACGCGTGAAACGCAGGACCGTTGGGCCGCGCGTTCGCAACAGCGTTTTGCCGAGGCGCAGGCGCGCGGTGATTTCGACGCTGAACTGGTCGCCGTGGAAATCCAGGGGCGCAAAGGTCCGCAGCATTTTACGAGCGATGAACAGCCGCGCCCGGATACCACCGTCGAAACGCTCGCCAGATTGCGTCCGGCATTCCGCCCGGACGGTACGATCACCGCGGGCAACGCGCCGGGATTGAACAGCGGCGCAGCGGCGATGCTGGTCGCCGAGCGTGGCTTCGCCGAGGCGCATGGCATCGAGCCATTCGCGCGGTTGGTGGCGTATGGCGTCGCGGCCGTCGAGCCGGGCATGTTCGGCCTCGGTCCGGTGCCGGCTGTGCAAATGGCTTTGGCCCGTGCCGGTTGGCAACTGGGCGACGTCGAACGCTTCGAGATCAATGAAGCCTTCGCTGCTGTGCCCATCGCGGTGGCGCGCAGACTCGGCATCGCCGATGAACTGATCAACGTGCAAGGCGGCGCGATTGCACACGGTCATCCTATCGGCGCGACCGGCGCGGTGTTGACGACGCGCCTCTTGCATTCGATGCGCCGTGACGGCTTGAAACGCGGCATCGTGACGTTGTGCATCGGCGGCGGGCAGGGGATTGCGCTGGCATTGGAAGTGATCTGAAAGCAGCGGCGCGTTGTCGTGTCCTGAAACGCTAACGCGCCCCTCGGGCTATTCGTTGTCTGTTAGATGCGCGGCGCGTTAACTCAGATCCCGTTGCTCAGCAAACACGCGCCGCTCGCTATTTAAGGTTTTCCTACGGCACAAGTTTCGTTTAGCATCAGTGCCACTCGTTCTGGAACCTGATGAGCGCCACGATTGCGGCCATGTTCCTGACGCTGAATTGAATTGAAGCGAGGATCGTTGCATGAACATGGAACAACTGCTGGAACGCGCGGGTGTTGCGCGAGAAAAAGCTTATGTGCCTTATTCGAAATTCAAGGTCGGCGCCGCGCTGCTGACTAAAGACGGCAAAGTATTCGACGGTTGCAACGTCGAGAATGCCTCGTACGGGCTGTGCAATTGCGCGGAACGTACGGCGTTTTTCAGCGCTATTGCCGCGGGCTATCAGCGCGACCAGTTCGCCGCGCTTGCCGTGATAGGCGATACGGATGGACCGATCGCACCGTGCGGCGCATGCCGCCAGGTGATCATCGAACTGGGCGGACCGGATTTGCCGATCCGCCTCGGCAATCTGCACGGTGCGACGCGCGACACCACCGCGCGCGAACAATTGCCGGACGCGTTCTATCTATGAGCAGGCACAAGGTTATCTACGACACCGACCCCGGTGTGGACGATGCAATGGCGCTTGTTTTTCAGGCGCTGCATCCGGACATTGAATTGCTCGGTCTGACGAGCGTATTCGGCAACGCCACGATCGATACCACCACGCGCAATGCGCGTTTCCTGGCCGGACGGTTCGCGCCGGGTGTGCCGGTTGCACAAGGCGCCGCTGCGCCGCTCAAACGCGCGGTGCCCGAGCCGCTCGCCTGGATTCACGGCGATGACGGCCTTGGCAATATCGCAATCGAGGCAGGGTGTGAAACCGGTCTTGAAGCAGCGCTCGACGGCCGTCCCGCGCACCGCTTCATCATCGACACGGTGCGCGCGCACCCCGGGGAAGTCACGTTGATCGCCGTGGGACCGCTGACGAACCTGGCATTGGCGCTCGCTGACGATCCGCGGATCGCTACGCTCGTCAAGCAGGTGGTGATCATGGGCGGCGCGTTCGGCACGGAAGGCGTGCTCGGCAACGTGACGCCCGCCGCGGAAGCGAACATTCTCGATGACCCCGATGCTGCCGATATCGTGCTCGGCGCGGCGTGGCCGGTGGTGATCGTGGGGCTCGACGTCACGCAGCGCACCATCATGAGCCAGGACTATCTGGCGTCGCTGCGCGATCGCGGCGGTGCGGCGGGGCAGTTCGTGTGGGACGTGTCGCGGCACTACGAGGCCTTTCATCAGCAAAGCGCACAACTCAAGGGTATCTACGTACACGACTCGTCGGCGGTGGCCTATGTATTGGCGCCGCATCTTTATACGGTTCGCAGCGGTCCCGTGCGCGTGCTGACGGAGGGTATCGCGATGGGCCAGACTATCCAGAAGCCTTCCACGATGCCGGTGCCCGCGCCGGATTGGGACAGCCGGCCTGAGTGCGAAGTTTGCGTGGCTGTGGACGTGCCCGGGATGCTCGCGCTTTACGAGCGCACCATCTGCGGCATGCTGTAGGCCGATCTTGCAATGCTGTCGCCGCTTTGCCCGGTGAGCCTTCGCGCATCGATTCCTCGCGGTGCCTGCTCGCCGTGCGTCCGTTTACGTATAGGGCGAGCCGTGTGGACGGCCGGCGGCGCGGCGATTGAGCTGACATAACGGCAGTCCGGAACGATGCGGAACACCGTGGACGCGGTGCGTTGCAACAAAAGACCGGCATTTGTGGCCGATGCCCATCCTCAATCTTTGCTACATTTCTCCCCACGTGCTGCGTGCGGGTCCTTAAGGCGTTGGCTTATCGCCCCGGCGCGCATGACTCAAATCTATCGAGAGGCAAAAGATGCGAATTCTAGTAGTAGGGGCGGGCGCCGTAGGCGGCTACTTCGGCGGACGTCTCGCGGCAGCGGGCCAGGACGTGACCTTTCTGGTGCGCCCCGGCCGTGCGGAAAAACTCCAGCGTGACGGTCTCGTCATCAACAGCGCGCGCGGCGATCTCACGTTGCGCGACGTCAAGACGATTCTCGCCGGTGTCGGCGCGGAGCCGTTCGATCTCGTGCTGCTCAGTTGCAAAGCCTACAGTCTCGACGACGCGATCGATTCGTTCGCACCGCTGGTCGGCGAATCGACGCTGATTCTGCCAATGCTCAACGGCATGCGCCATATCGACGTGCTCAAGGAAAAGTTCGGTGCGTCGCGCGTACTGGGTGGACAATGCGTGATCGCCGCAACGCTCAACCCCGAGCAGCACATCATGCACCTGAACGAAATGCATGCGATCACCTTCGGCGAATTGGAAGGCGGCACGTCCGAGCGCGTAGAGGCGATCGCGGACGCAATGGCCGGCGCGAATTTCGACGCGGTGGTCAGCGACAACATCCTGCTGCGCATGTGGGAAAAGTGGGTGTTCCTGGCCACATTGGCGGCCAGTACATGCTTGATGCGTGGGTCGGTCGGCGATATTCTGGCTGCGCCGGACGGCAAGCGCATTATCGAAAACCTGCTCGGCGAGTGCCGTGGCGTGGCCGAGCGCAATGGCTTTACCATGGGCCAGGACTTCGACGCCCGGGCCACGCAAACGCTGTTCACGCCTTCGCCGCTGACGGCTTCGATGCTGCGCGACGTCGAAAACCATTCGCATACCGAGGCGGATCACATTCTCGGCGATCTGATCTCGCGCGGCGGCGATGCGCAAAAGGGCGAACACGGCTTGTCGCTGCTGCGTATCGCCTATAGTCATCTGAAGACGTATGAAGCGAGGCAGACCCGCACGTCCTGAATGACCGGAGCGCGGGCGACGGGAACGGCCACAGCAGCTTAACGATCGGAGGTGCAGCATGCCGAGTCCAAGCGGCTCCGTACCCGCGCTCAGTTCCGCCTCGGCGACGATCTTCTCGATCGGCATCGTCTTTCTCGGATATTGGGGCTTGTACGACCAGACGAAATGGCAGGTCTCCGACGTCTTTGTCTTCGTGTTTGCGATGATCGGCTTCGGCTGCCTCGGTCTGGTGCCGTGGATGGCGACGAGTCCCGTTGAAGCGGAAACCAACGACAGCCGCATCCGGATCGCGCGGCACATGTTTCTTGCCGGTGTCGTGTCGATCTGGCTAGGCGTGGCGATTTCGGTGATCTTCTGACTAACGCTCGATCTGCCGATTCCAGCGCGTGCGCCAAGCCGATGTGATCCGCCTGCAGACTAATCCGTTCGATGTCGCGTTGCGCCCGCCGATGCATGGGTTGCCGCGGGCGGTGACTACGGAGCGGATCACGGGGTGATCTGAAAGCGGAAAGCGACCGTCATCGGGCGATGGACTCGACTGCCAGCGAATCAAACTCAATGAACAATTCAGCGCCAAGCGTTGCTGTGATTACCGCGATGTTCTTCCTGGGCTTATTTCGTCCCCAGGAATACGAGTTGTCCAGCGCGTCGAGAGCTCGCTTGTACTCGTCCGACTCAAAATCTGTCAGTACGTCCATCGAGTAAATGATGTTCTGTATCAGAAAATCGTTCATGAGACACCGCGACGCTCCCTTGAAAATCACGTGTGCATGATCTTTCCTGTTGTCGAACATCAAACGTAGCTCTACCTCGCCGGCGTCCAGATCGGCGGCAACACCCTGCAAATACCAGTCGTGGAACGACTCATACTTTTTGATTATTTCTATTGCACACGTTTCTTCGCCACCGGATGGCGCTCACTCCTTTGCGTGAGAAGTACGGCTGCGAGGCTTAAAATTCGCTTCGGCTGTATGGTCGAATTGCACTGACGACGACCTCTTTACAAGTTAAGCGGATATCGAGTCCGATATTGGGTTCAAGGTCGAAGCGGATCAGATCATCGGGCGTATCGGACAAAGAAATCTCCATAACTGAGGCTTCCTCGATCATGGCGTTTACATCGATCTCCGAGTACCGAATATCCAGGATATCTAACACGACCAGATAGTCGGGCCCTCCATCAGTGCGAGGAGCCGCGTAGCGATTGTGCAGCACCTCAAGCTGGAGATCGACTAAATTGCGCACGCGGCCAGCCGGCAGCGGCTTCGAGTCTACGCCATCGAACGAGCGTCGCTTTCTCTGCAAAGAGAACGTCGTCACGGCCGAGTCGTGAAAGGATGGGTAGTCGCCAAAAATCTTAATGAGCAGGCCACTGTTCCTCGCCAGTTCCCAGCCCCACGTTTTATTGTCGATGCTCATTGGCTTTTCCCTCGCAATATGCTGCTACCTGCAATTGATCGGTGACATTGGACGATGAATGTCATTTCTCACTCCGGCATCAGAATCCGGAAGTCAAAGACAACTATTTCCATCGCTGGTAGATGCTCCGAAAAAGTGAACTCAGGACCCAAAGAAAGCTCACCATCCGGCGCGTGCAGGTGTTTCCCAAACACACCTGCACGAAAAGAGAACGGCCTTTATGGCCCTATGCACAGGGCCCGTAAGCCCGCTCCCCTCAGAACACCTTCACCGGCACATTCACCACCAACCTGTACTCCATATTGTTGCCATCGGAGTAATAGCGCGAGGCGTTGTGCCACATCGCGATGAACGTGATCTTCGTGTCTTTGAAGCGGCCGCTTTGCAGCGTATAGCTCGGAATGAAACCGAACTCGTGGTGATGGCCGTGCACCGGTTCACCATTCTTCCAATAGAGGTCGTGCAGCGGCGCCGACGCCGAAGCATTATCCGCGGCACCCGCCGATGCATCCGCGCCCCAGCCATACTCGCCCCAGAACATCGCCTTGAGCCCCGGCACGCCCGCATATTTACCGTCGAACGTGTAGCGCAATTGCAGCGACTGTTCATGCGGCGCGTTATAGTCGACGTCCATCGAGTTGGTCAGGTAGATGCCGTTGGTCTCGTTGACGTAGTCGAAGAACTGATCGCCGAGCACCTGCTGGTAGCCGAGCAGCAGCGCATGCGGGCCGTGCTGCGCGGAAACTGACAGGCTGTACGCGTTACTGTTGATATGCCCCTGGCGGGATGCGCCGGTATCGTGCGTCGAGTAGATATTCGCGAGACCGCTCCACTTGATGGTGGTCGGGTCGCCAAACGATTGCGCCACCGAGCCGTAGTATTGACGCCAGACGTCGTCGGCCTGGTTGACATACAGCGCCATTTCGCCGTTCTTCGCGTAGTGCCACGTGCCGCCCACGTAAGTCAGGCGGTCGATGCGCTTACCGCCGTACGAGGTAGTCAGGTTGGTCAGATTCGTGTGGCCGCGTGCGTCGACTTTGGTGAAACTGCCGGCCTCCAGCGTCGTATGAACCAGGTCGTTGCTGACCATCGACACACCAAGGAAAGTCGGTGGCAACGCGCGGTTATCGTGCGGCTCGAGGAACGGGTTGGTTACGATCTGCAGACCGTACTTCACGACCGTTTCCGAAATGCGCCCCTTGATGTCATACATGCCGGGGTAAGCCCACGCGAGTTGTTGCGAGCCGCCGCCGTCCTTGCCGACATGCACCATATTTCCGGCGCCGTTGCCGCCGTCGAGTTTGAGTGCGGCGAACAGCGACGCGTCGACGCCTAAGCCGACCGGGCCTTGCGTGAACCCCGATTCATAGTTGACTTGCGCGCCTTGAACCCACGCGTGGCGATAGATCGAGGTGGGGGCCTGAAAGTAGTCGGCGTAGTTGCGGAACTGCAGGTTCAGATGGCTATCGCCGATAAAGCCCTTGCTCGCTGCCTGGCTCGACGGCGGAGTGGGCGGCGTGACGGTCTGGTTAGCTTCCGCGTTGACAACGGCGTTGGTGGTGTCCGGTTGATCGTTGCGCACCGTGCCGCCTTGGTCCGCCCTGCGCTTGCCAGCGGGGTTCGCTTGCGCGGCTTGCGACTGTGGCGTGGGAGACGAAAACGTTTGCGCGAGTGTTTGAGTTTTGCTCGTATCGGCGGTGGGCTCCAATACGATGTCATCGGCGTAGGCACTCGTGCCGAGAGTCAGCGCGGGCAGCGTGAATGCGCAGTAAAAGAAGGTAGCTGCACTGGTTTTTCCTGACCGGTTTTTTGTTCGGCAATCTTTCATGTGGAACGTCTCTGTTATTTTGGTGAATCATTGGCTGGCGGTTAGCCAGTCCACGTTTAGCGTTCGTCCTGATGATGACAGGACGAACGAATCCAGCGGCGCGACGGACTGCCACGTCCCAGATACATCATCAGCACGCGATGATTTCGGCCAGCACCTGGCGGGTCATCTCCTGCTGGCAGCGAGCGTGACGCCGGCGGGCACCGTAACCGCGAGGGCCGAGGACCGAAACGTAAGGACGAGCGCGGTCAACGCCGTCGCGTGGACGAACGGGTTTTCATCGGTTGAGATTGCGGGAAAGGTCGAGAGAAGAACGCGCCGGCGCCAGGGCGCCTGGTTATCCGCAGTGTTCGGGCCGGGGAGGCCCTTGTTGTTTGCTCGGCATGCAGGATTCCTCACATTGCGTAATGCAGGCAATCCCTGGCCGGCTCGACCGGAAAAGGTGCCTGCTTTTTAGAACAGTCTTGGTGTGCCCACCCAGACGACCACCGACTCCTTGCGTGCGGTGTTCACCCAGCTGTGCGGCACCGTCGATTCGTAGTGCGCGCTGTCTCCCGCGTGCAACACGAACGTCTTGCCTTCCAATGTCAACGACACTTCGCCGTCGATCACATAAACAAATTCTTCGCCGGCATGCGTGGTCACTTCGGAGCGCTTCTGCCCGATTGGCATCCTCACGAGGATCGCTTCGAGCTGACGGCCGCCCGTCAGATTGGTCAGCCGCGCAAACAGATTGGCTGAGTCCGCAAAACCAAAAAACTTCAACTGATCGCCACGGCACACCGAGCGTTCTTCGCTTGGCGTGTCGACGAAATACTGCACCGTCACCCCGAGTGCTTGCGCGATCCCCGCCAACGACGTGATGGACGGTGACGCCAGGCCGCGTTCGACTTGCGACAAGAACGGCTTGGAAATACCTGCCGCGGTTGCCGTGTCGTCCAGGGTGCGCTTGAGCCGTTGCCGAAGTGAGCGGATCTTGCTGCCGAGTTCGAGCGCCGGATTGTTCTGTTGAATTGTCGTGACCATAGCAGGAGGAAATTAGCCCGTCAAAATTTGTTTGATATAAGTAAATATGGTTTGATAGCGGTTTAGGCCGGGGCTGCGGCCATTCAGCGCCCGGTTATGCGAGCGACCGCTTTTCGAGACAACATTCTATGTTGCCAGAACGCGAATGCGCGCCGGCCGTTTTGACCGGTGTTGATCCGCGGGCCGTTTTCCATCAATCAGTTTTTCGCGGCGCGTGGCCCGTCCACGCGCCGCTGCAACCGTAAAAGCAAGAGGTACATGATGAATTCATCCAATCCCCCGGGCGCACCGGTCTCGCAGACCCGTTCGTTCTCGACGGTCTTCCTGATCGAGATGTGGGAGCGCTTTGGTTATTACGGGATGGCCGCGCTGCTGGTCCTGTTCATGATCGACAAGCTGAACTTCACCGACAGCCACGCCACCCTCACGTGGGGCGCGTTCACGGCGCTGGTGTACGCGGCGCCCAGCACAAGTCAATTGCCGTGGCCTGCGTGTACACGGCGGGCGTCGCGATTCTGGCGATCTTCGGCTACATGCTGGTGAAGTGCGAACGCTCGGAGCGCGCGGGTCTGGTCGCCGCGCTGATCCTGACTGCGCAGGTGATCCTGTTCTTCGTGTTCTACGTGCAGATGTCGACGTCGCTCACGCTGTTCGCGCTGCGCAACGTCGATCCGCGCTTCATGCTGTTCGGCGAGACGCTGTTCACGTGGAGCGCCGCGCAGTTCCAGGCGCTCAATCCGATCTGGATCATGTTGCTGAGCCCGGTGCTCGCGCTGCTCTATACGAAGCTCGCAAAGAGCGGCAAGGACGTGCCGGTGGCGGTCAAGTACGCATTCGGCTTCGCGGTGGTGGCGGCCGGCTTCTTCGTGTATGCGGCGAGCGGCAACTACGCGGTGAACGGGCGCGTGTCGTCGTGGTTCATGGTGGGCGGCTACGGCCTGTATTCGCTCGGCGAATTGCTGGTGAGCGGGCTGGGTCTCGCGATGATCGCGCGCTACGTGCCGGCGCGCATGAGCGGCTTCATGATGGGCGCTTACTTCGTGGCAACCGGCGTGTCGCAGTATCTGGGCAGCGTGGTCGCCAACTTCGCGCAGATGCCGGTGGGCGATCTGGACCCGCTCGAATCGTTGCCGTTGTACACCAGGCTGTTCACAGGTCTGGGCTGGCTCGCGGCGGTCGGCGCGCTGGTTGCCGTGCTGCTGTTGCCGCTGATGCGCAAGCTTTCGCGTGAACATCAGCGTTGCAGCGACGAGGCGCGCGAGAGCGCGCGGCAAACCGCTGCGCTGAGCGGTACGGCGGCAGATTAAGCCAGTCGGCAGCAGAAAAAATGGCGCGCCTGGTGTCGCACGGGCGCGCCATTTTGCGTTCTGGGTAGGGCGCTTGCGGGCGTGCGCTGCGTACCTCGCATCTCCGGACCTCGCGGCGGCTTGACTGCGCCGACTGCACTCCGATAGCGGCGACCCGAGGTAAGCTTGCGGTTGGCACCGGTCTTTCGGATCAACCCTTGCCGGGATATTTTAGGTAACCACTCGGATGGACATCCACATTGCGGTCGAAGGGCGTCACGATCTGTCCGGACAGATCTACCGGCAGTTGCGTGCCGGCATACTCGCAGGGCGCCTCGCCGGCGGCACACGCTTGCCTTCCACGCGCGATCTCGCGACGCAACTGGGCGTGTCGCGCAAGACCACGCTCGACGTATTCGAGCGGCTGCTCTCTGAAGGCTATCTGAGCGCCTGTGCCGGTTCCGGCACCTTCGTCGCCGATGGTCTCGAGCGTCTTCCGGTGGAACGCTCGCCGCATGCACGGGCCACCGAGTCGGCGCGCGAGCGGGCGAAAGCGAAACAGCAGGCCGCGGCGCGCGCCCAGCCGCTGTGGGAGCAGATGCCTGAGACCTTGCCGCTGCCCCGGCCCACGGTCGCCCCGCCGTACGATTTCGTCGGCGGCGCGACTGACAAATCGCTATTCCCCTTCGACGTCTGGCGCCGCTGCGTGAATCACGCATTGCGTATGCAAGCGCGCGGCCCAGGCACGTATCGCGACGTGGCCGGCGAGCAGGAATTGCGCCTCGCGATTTCTCGCTACCTGGCATTCAACCGCGCGGTCACGAGCAACTGGGACGACGTGATCGTCACGCAAGGCGCGCAGCACGCGCTCGATCTGATGGCACGCATCACGTTGCGGCCCGGCGAGATCGCGGCGCTCGAAGACCCCGGCTATCCGCCGGCCCACGCATGCTTCACGGCCACGGGCGCACGCGTGGTGCCGGTACCGGTGGACAGCGAAGGCCTGATCGTGAGCAAGCTCCCGGACAAGGCGCGGCTCGTCTACGTGACGCCCTCGCATCAATTCCCGCTCGGCATGCCCATGAGTCTGGAGCGGCGCGTAGAGTTGCTCGAATGGGCGCAGAAACGCGGCGCCGTGATCATCGAGGACGATTACGACTGCGAGTACCGTTTCGAAGGCCGGCCGATGGAGCCGCTGAAAAGTCTCGACCGCGCCGGTCTCGTCGCTTATCTGGGCACGTTTTCGAAGACGATTTTCCCGGAGCTGCGGGTCGGCTACGTGGTGCCGCCGGCCTCGCTCCATGGGCCGCTCCTGAAGGCCCGCCAGATCGCCGACTGTCACGGCTGCACGCTCACGCAAACCGCGCTCGCGACCTTCATGCTGAACGGCGACTTCGCCAAGCATCTGCGGCGCATGCACAAGACTTATGCGGCGCGGCGCGCGATGCTGCTGAAGCACTTGCAGGGCGATCTCGCGCCGTGGTTCGAACCGATCGTGCCGACTGCCGGCATCCATCTGGCCACGCGGCTGAAGGCGCCGTTGACCGAGGAGGCGCTGGTGAGCGCCGCGCGTGAGGCGTCGATTGGTTTGTATGGACTCGCGCCGTTCTATCGGCGCGCGAAGCCGGAGCCCGGCGTGATGCTCGGCTATGGCAGCATCGCCGTCGAGCATATCGATGCGGCGCTCACGAAGCTCACCGGTATTCTGCCGCGCCTCTGAAACTGACGGCTCGCCGCGAACTACATCAACGCGAATCTGCCGCCATATGCGGGTATTCCGGTGTTGTCGGTGAGCGCGCCGTTCAAGGGCGGCTTTGGCGGCGGCAACGATTTCATCGACGTCACGGAGGGCAATGTCATCGCCTATCGCAACGGCGAACTCGGTATGGCGCGCGACGATGATGCGTATTGGGCCCACGTGAAAGAGACCGGGCAGGATCTGAAGCACGTCAGCCGGCCCTGGTCGCGCGTTGAAGCGTTGAAAATGACCTGCGCTTTTCTGTCGCAGAACAACGTTAGCCGCCCCCTGCAGAGATTTTCGCTGCGGGGGGCGTGTTTTTTCCGCCGCATGAATCGGCATGGCGAGCGCGTCGGCGAGCCGTGATTCGACTTTCGAGTCGTCGTCCGTTGCTCATCGTCTGACGCCGAAAGTGCCTCTATTCATGCATCGAAACGACTTGTAACGCGCGTTACGTGTTCGTGTTGCAGACCTCTTTCAGGCAGGCCGACACACGTTTACCCGCTAAAACAAGCATCAAAATGTGTTGCGAAGTCTGCGCGGCGCAACAAACCTTCGCTGTTATACACAAAAGAGTCGCGCAAATCGTATTAGCGCTTGTAGAATCCGGCGTTGAAGCGTGCACATACCGTGTGCGCTTCGTGCAATTCACTGACCACTACAGGTAGGAGAAACATGCCGACTTCCGCAAAAAAGGTGGCCAAGAAGGCTGCTGCCCCGGTACCGACCAAGAAGGTTGCTGCAAAGAAAGTCCCTGCGAAGAAAGCCGTCGCAGCTAAGAAGGTCGCCGTGAAGGCTTCCAGCGCTCCGTCGCCGATCAAGGACACCTTCACGAAGGCCTCGCTGGCTGCACACGTCGCTGAACGCGCTGCTGTGGAACCGAAGACCGCCAAGGCCGTGCTGGCCGCGCTCGAAGACACGATCCTCGGCGCTGTCCACAAGAAGGGCGCTGGTGAATTCACGCTGTCGGGTCTTCTGAAGATCGTCGTGCAAGCTGTGCCGGCGAAGAAGAAGCGCTTCGGCAAAGACCCGTTCTCGGGTGAAGAGCGTTGGTTCCCGGCCAAGCCGGCTAGCGTGCGCATCAAGGCACGTCCGCTGAAGAAGCTGAAAGACGCAGCAGCAGGCTGATCGCGCTTCATGCGTTAGCGCGGTATTTAACCGTGCGGTTTTAGCCGCGTGTTTTTAACCGTCCGCTTTTAACCGTCGTTAACGTTTGAGCCGACCCGCAGTGCGAGTTGTCCAAATCCCCTTGGATGCAAATCCACGGGGATTTTTCATGCGCGGTCCCGGCATTTTTGCGAGGTGGCGCGAACGCGCCGCGATCCTGGCGCTAGTTCGGCTCCGCTCCGATGGAGGCCCCGTGTCCGGTTTTGCGATGGCCGCCATCACCCGCCACAGTGCCCCTCATGCACCGTACTAGCGCATCATGGGCCGCCGCAGTACGATGGCAGCGAGGCCGTGCCAGTCGGGATGCGCTCTTGGCGTGCATGCACCGTGTTTTGCACGCAAAAGGCTCAATGGCATAGCGCTTGCTTGATCGTTTGTCGAACACCGAATGCGCAGCGCATTCGCCTTCTATCCGACAACAAGAGCGGGGCGTGACATGCGATGCTATGACGAGATGCGTCATCACGACGATGCCGTGCGGCCACACTACGCGCGCTTTGAGCGGTGGCTGGTAAAGCAGGGTAATGAGGCGATCGCACGTAAGCGTGCGGAAGCCGACCTGCTGTTCCGCCGGGTCGGCATCACCTTCGCGGTGAACGGCGATCTGTCCGGCACCGAACGGCTGATTCCCTTCGATCTGATTCCGCGCATCATTCCGCGCAGCGAGTGGCAGACGCTGGAGGCCGGTTTGCGCCAGCGGGTCCAGGCGCTCAACCTGTTTATCCACGACGTCTATCACGATCGCAACATCGTGCGCGCCGGGATCGTGCCGGCCGAACAGGTTTATACCAACGCGCAATACCGTCCCGAGATGCAAGGCGTGAACGTACCGCTCGGTGTTTACGCGCATATCGCCGGGGTCGACGTGGTGCGCGCGGGCGACGAGGGCGAGTTCTACGTGCTCGAAGACAACCTGCGGGTACCCTCGGGCGTGTCCTATATGCTCGAAAACCGCAAGATGATGATGCGGCTTTTCCCCGAGCTGTTCGTGCAGAACCGCATTGCGCCGGTCGCGCATTATCCCGATCTGCTGCTCGACACACTGCGCTCGGTGGCGCCCGAAGGCGTCGACGATCCAGTCGTGGTGGTGCTCACGCCGGGCATGTACAACTCCGCCTATTTCGAACACACCTTCCTGGCGCAGCAGATGGGCGTGGAGCTGGTGGAGGGCAAGGATCTGTTCGTCGACGACAACTATGTGTTCATGCGCACCACCCAGGGGCCGAAGCGCGTCGACGTGATCTACCGCCGTGTAGACGACGATTTTCTCGATCCGCTTGCCTTCCGCAACGATTCGGCGCTCGGCGTGCCGGGTCTGTTGACCGCCTATCGCGCTGGACGCGTCGCGCTTGCGAACGCCATGGGCACCGGCATCGCCGACGACAAATCGATCTACCCGTACGTGCCCGAAATGATCGAGTTTTACCTCGGCGAGAAGCCGATCCTCAACAACGTCCCCACGTTCCAGTGCCGCAAGCCCGACGATCTCGCGTACACACTCGCGCATCTGCCTGAACTGGTCGTGAAGGAAGTGCACGGCGCGGGCGGCTACGGAATGCTGGTGGGTCCGGCGTCGACGAAAGCCGAAATCGAATCGTTCCGCGAGCGCCTGATCGCGCGGCCCGCGGGTTACATCGCGCAACCCACGCTGGCGCTCTCCGCGTGCCCGACCTTCGTCGAAGCGGGGATCGCGCCGCGCCATATCGACTTGCGGCCCTTCGTGCTGTCCGGCAAGAGCGTGACGATGTGCGCCGGCGGTCTCACGCGCGTGGCGTTGCAGGAGGGCTCGCTCGTCGTCAATTCGTCGCAGGGAGGCGGGACCAAGGATACGTGGATGGTCGACTGACGCGCTTGCCAACGCGGTTGCCGCGGTGGCTCATGTCACAGCTCGGGTCACAGCTCATGCGACTCATGAAGCCATCCAGGCAACCGCGTGCGCAACCTAACGCGCCGGCAGATGAATCAAACGCCGCCGGCCCACACGGATAACCAGCGCGGACCTCTTACTCTTGCACAGGTCTCGCGTCATCAGATACGGAACGCCGTCATGCTAAGCCGAACTGCCGATCACCTCTTCTGGATGGCCCGCTACATGGAGCGCGCGGAGAACACCGCCCGCATGCTCGATATCAACCTGAAGGCGCTGCTGTTGCCGCAAACGCCCGAGCAGGAGGCGCGCGCGCAACGTTCAGTGCTGCGCATCTCCGAACTCGAATCTGCCTTCGCGCAGCGCTACGATGAACCGACCCGCGAAAATGTGCTCGATTTCATGGTGGCCGATGCGACCAACCCTTCGAGTATTCATTCGTGTTTGCAGGCCGCGCGTGAAAATGCCCGCGCCGTGCGCGGCACCTTGACGACCGAATGGTGGGAAACCATCAACGACACCTGGCTCGAGTTCAACGAACGTGCCGCGTCCGGCCAGGCGTCGAGCAACCCTGGCGCGCTATTCGAATGGGTGAAGTTCCGCTCGCACCTGTCGCGCGGCGTGACGATCGGTACCGCGTTGCAGGACGACGCGTTTTTCTTCACGCAGCTCGGCACCTTCCTCGAACGGGCCGACAACACCGCGCGGATTCTCGACGTGCGCTTTGCCGACGTCGAGCCGAATTCACGCGATGCCGCGCGCCAGCTCGAAGACTTCTACTACTGGACCTCGATTCTCAGTTCGGTGTCGGCGCTGGAAATCTATCGCAAGGTGTATCGCGATGTCGTCACGCCGGCGCGGGTGGTCGAATTGATGATCCTGAACCAGCAGATGCCGCGCTCGCTGCTCGCTTCGCTCGAAGGCGTGTGCGCGAATCTCGCGATGCTGCGCACGTCCGGCTCGAACCAGTGCGAACGGTTTGCCGGCAAGCTGCGCGCCGAGCTGGTGTACTCCGACATCCGGCAGATTTTCGAAGCCGGCCTGCACGCCTATCTGACGCAGTTCCTTGCTCGCGTGTTCGAGCTCGGCAATCTGGTTGCGCGTACCTATCTGATGCTGCCAGTCGCCTGACGGAGTTTTTTATGTATCTGACGATCCGCCACGACACGTCCTATCGTTACGAAGCGACGGTCCATTATTCGATCCAGCAACTGCGTCTGACGCCGTCGAGCGGCGCCTCGCAGGTGGTGCGGCGCTGGAGCATCGATGCGCCCGGCAAGCTCGACGCGACCATCGACGCCTACGGCAATGTGCTGCATACGCTCGTCATCAACAAGCCGCATGACGAGATTCGTCTGCATGTGGCGGGTGAAGTGGACACGATTCCGCTGATCGACGGCCAATTGCCCGACGCTGTCGGCCCGATTCCGCTCGAGCATTTCACCTGCTCGACGCGTCTTACCGAGGCCGATGCGGCGGTTCGCGAGCTGGCCGCGTCGGTGCCGAGCCTCGCGAGCTCAAGCAATCTGATCGCGTTGTCCGAACAGATTCTGCAGCGCGTGAAATACAACCCAGGCATCACCGAAGTCACCAGCACGGCCGCCCAGGCGCTCGCGCTCGGCAACGGCGTGTGCCAGGACCATGCACATCTGATGCTGGCATGCTGCCGCGCACGCGGGGTTCCGGCACGTTACGTGAGCGGCTACATCGAACCCGGCGAGGTTCTCTCCGAAGGAAGTCCCCTTGGCGGGGAGCACGGCGCGAGCCACGCATGGGTCGACGTGTGGCTCGATGGCAAGGGCTGGATTTCCATCGACGTCACGCATGCCACGTTTGCCAGCGAAATCTACTGCCGCCTCGCCGTGGCGCGCGACTACGAAGCCGCCGCGCCGGTGCGCGGCCGGCGCATCGGCGGGATGGACGAGCAGCTGAAGGTATCCGTCACGGTCAGTGCGCAGTTGCCGCAATAGGGCGGAGGCTGCCAGCGGCCGTAATATGCGGTAAAGGCGCATGCGCGCCGCATTACAATAGGCCGTTCTGTCGTTTTTTGCGGGTACCTTTCGTTATGACTTACTGTGTCGCGATGTCCGTGGACGAAGGGCTCGTGTTCCTTTCGGACACGCGCACCAATGCGGGCGTCGATCACATCAGCACCGCGCGCAAGATGTCGGTGTTCGAGCATCCGGGCGAACGCATGCTCGTGCTGCTGGGTGCCGGCAATCTGTCGCTCACGCAAGCCGTGCTGCACGAGCTCTCCGAACCGACGGATCCTGCGCAGCCCACGCTCTGGAGCGCGCCCACCATGGCCGACGCGGCCCGCGTGATCGGCCGCGCGGTGCGTTGCGTGCATCAGCGCGAAGCCGAGGCGTTGCAGGAATTCGGCGTCGACTTCAATTGCAGCTTTATTCTCGGCGGCCAGATCGCGGGCAACCGGCCGCGTCTGTTCATGATCTATGCGGCGGGGAATTTCATCGAAGCGTCGGCCGTGAATCCGTATTTCCAGATCGGCGAGGCCAAGTACGGCAAGCCGATCATCGACCGCGTGCTGACGCCTTCCACACCGCTCGACGAAGCCGCCAAATGCGCGCTGATCTCGATGGATTCGACGCTGCGCTCGAATCTGTCGGTCGGTTTGCCGCTCGATCTGCTGGTCTATCAGAAGGATTCGCTGCGCATCACGCGCTTCGTCTCGATCGATCACGACAACGCCTACTTCGAGATGATTCACCGCACGTGGGGCGAGCGGCTGCGTCAGGTGTTCGGCGAGATTCCCGATCCGGACTGGCAGGATTCGCCCAATGTGCCGCTGCTGCAGCGTGAACGGGCGCTCGTGCTGCATCGCGCGCCAGTAGGCGCCGACGGTGTCGAGCATGAGCTCGATGCGAAGCCGGCGCAGACCTTGGCGCAGTCGGAAAAGGGAAAGGCCCAGCGGCGCTAGGCAATCCGGGGCCGCTCTTGCAGTCTGAAGCTTCACAGCGAGGTCGTCGTGAGCCTGATAACGGCTTACCGGCGGCCTTTTTCTTTTACTTCCCCGCGGTTGATCCTGTCGGATTAATGACGACGGACGCGCTGTGCGCGCGTGGCGGTCCATCTATTCGTAGCGTGATACGCACGCGTCACGAGTCGACGGCTCGCCGCGCACGCCAGAACCAACCGGCAGACGAAAAAAACCAGCCACCGGCTTTCGCCCGTGGCTGGTCTTCAACTGCGTGTTGCTTCAGCAGTCCATCAAGTTCGATTAGAACTTGTGGCGGATGCCCAGGCTGACCAGTTCTTGCGAGCTGGACGCCGAGTTGTAGCTGTACGAACCGATTGCCGCGCCTGCGTTGACCAGCGTGCCGTTCGAAGCACGTTGGTCGCCGCTGGCGTGCTGATACGCGCCAACCAGGTAGATGTCCGTGCGCTTCGACAGGTTGTAGTCGCCGCCCAGGGAAACCTGGTGATACGTTGCGCTCGCGTCGCCGCTAGCCTTCGTATAGGTGTAGCCCACGCCAACCAGGATTGCCGGCGTTGCCTGGTAACCCAGGTATGCACCGCCGACGTTGTACTTCTCGGTCGAACCGAAGCCCGAGTTCGCGTCCGGCTTGTACTGTGCGTTGCTGTAGCGCAGATTAGCCGTGAACGGGCCTGCTACGTACTGCACGGCAACCGAAGCGATGCCGATCGACTTGGCAGCGGCGTATGCGCTGTTGATCTGGTTGTCGAACGTGCCGTCCGACGTGCTGCCATTCCAGCCTGCCGTCGGCGGCGTGCCAGCCGTACGGCTAGCCAGCGTGTTGCCGTTATCGGCGAGGAAGTAGCCTGCAGCCACGCTGAACGGACCCGTTGCGTACGTTGCGGCGCCCGACCACGTTTGACCCGAACCCGTCTGGCCAGCCACGCCGCCCAGAGCGTACATACCTTCGAACTGGAAGCCGCCCCACACCGGCGAGGTGTACTTGATGGCGTTGTTCGTGCGCGAGGAGTTGTCGTTGTTGTCGACGTCGCCCGGCGTAGCGAAGGTGGAACCGAAGTAGTTGTCAGCCGTCAGCGGCTGAACCAGGTCGACCAGCGGGTCATATTGACGACCCAGCGTGAAGGTACCCCACTGGTCGCCCGTCAGGCCGACGTAGGCTTGACGACCGAACATTCTGCCGCTTTGAAGCAGCTTGCCGCTGTTCACGTCAAAGCCGTTTTCCAATTGGAAAATCGCCTTCAGGCCGCCGCCCAGATCTTCCGTACCCTTCAAGCCCCAGCGATCGCCTTGCAGGTTGCCGCCGACCAGGCCAACCTGGTTGCTGTTCGCGCCGGACGCGTTAACCGTGTTGTGAGCGAACTGGACCGATTCGTCGATCAAGCCGTACAGGGTAACGCTGCTTTGAGCATGTGCCACGCCGGTGACGCCGAGAAGCGCCAGCGAGAGGGTAGACAGTGCGATTCGTTTCATCCATATCTCCACGCAGATGATTAGTTTCGTTGTTGCGGAAAGGAGAATAGCTCACTGCCTCAATTGACTAGAACAGGAAAAAAAAGACTGTCTCTAAAAAGTGACAAACGACGCAAAGCCTTGTATTTAAAGACCGTTAACGATTATTGCCGTTTTCGCAATATTGATTCGTCGACGAGGCATTATTGTTGTTTTGTTGACAGTGAAGGTTCCAGTACCTTCAATTTAGACACGTATTTGAATGGTTTTCGTAATCTAGTCGTCTAACCGGATTTAGCGTTCTTCAGCGTTCATGGAAAAGTGAGGTCACGTTTCGCTTGACGCGGCGTCCCAGTCCTCAGCCTCGACGGGCGTTATCGTCCCCGCTGCGGCGCGCAATGGTGGCGGCAGCCAGGCCGGCCGCCGCCGCAAACAACACCGAGGTCCATGGATGCCGTCTGACATAGCGATCAGCCGCGACGGCTGTGCGGCCGGCTTCCACCAGCGAGACGGCGGCGAGACGTGTCGCCTGTGCTTCAGTGAGGACAACGGCGCGGCCGATCTTGAGCGCGGTCGCCCGCGCCGAAGCCTTGTTGCGCGCTTGCGCGCGCCGCAAGGCCGACGCGGGGGTGGCCGCGCCAGGCGCCGTGGCGGCTGCCGCTCCGGTTGCAGGAGCAAAGTTGGCGGTAGCACGGGCGTCGCGGTCTTCCTCGCGAAGGAGTGCATCGCCAGATACCGTCGAGGCCGCCAGTACCGAAGCGAGTTTGGCACGGCTGCCGGGCGGCGAGTCTTCCTGCATGCCCCAGCCGCCGCGCGGGTCGTGCATGCGTCCGCGTGCCGCCGAAAACTCCGCGCCGAGCAGAAGCACGGCAGCCGAGAAGTACAGCCACATCAACAACACGGCCAGCGAGCCGGCCGCGCCGAACGAGCTCGCCATCCCGGCATGCGCGATATAGAGCGCGAATAGTTTCTTGCCCGCCGAAAACAACGCCGCTGCGACGATCCCGCCCACAAACGCATCGCGCCACCGCACCTTGTCGTCCGGCAGAAACTTCAGAAGACCGGCAAAGGCGAAGGCCAGCACCAGCAAGCCGACCCCGAGTTGCAGCAGGTTGCCGATCACCACGTAGGGCGAGTTGCCCCACAGCCACTTGCCGACGAACGTGATGACCGTATCGAGCACCAGCGAGACGATCAGCAGGAAAGCGACACCGAGCACGAGGCCAAACGAAATCAGGCGCACGCGCACCATCGCGATCACGCTCGACGAGCGCGGCCCGGTATACGGCCACACTATATTGAGTGCGCTGTTGAGCGAGGAGAAGGTGGCCGAAGCGCCGATCGCCAGCATCGTGAATGAAATGATCGCCGCGATGCCGCCGGCGCTGCCGCTGTGATGGGCGTTCTCGACGATGGTCTGCACGCCGGCGGCGGCCTGGTCGCCAAGCAGGCCGTGAATGTGAGTGAACAGCTCGCCGCGCGCGGCTTCGGCGCCGAAGAACCAGCCCGCCACGGCAATCACCATGACCAGCGTGGGCGCGAGCGAGAATGCCGCGTAGAAGGCAATGCTGGCGGCCATGGCTGCGCAGCGGTCGTCGGCAAACTGTTTGAATGCGCCGATTGCCCAATTGGCCTGCTTGCGGGCCACCAACTGGAGGTTCTCGGCGGAAAGCGTGTCGATGTCCATGGTCGTTCTCAATGGGATACTGGCGCCCGGATGCCGTGTGCGTGCCGTTGAGGTGGCGTCGAGGCGGTCCTCGCACCGATACCTTTCGCAAACCTTGTGCCTGTCACTATAACAAGCGCGGCACCCGCATGCCCGCGATGCGGCGCCCGCAGGCATGCCGTTAGAATGTCGCCGGACCTTCACACTCTTTTCTACTATGCACTCGCACGAACTCGTCAAACAGCTGGACATCATTCCCGCCGAACAATTGAGCGCGCATTTGCCGGCGCATGTCGTCGAGCATTTGCCGGCCCAGGGCGTCACCGTATTTGCCGTTAGCGACGACGCTTCGGACACCGCCGCATTCAGCGCGCGCTACGGCTTTGGCCTCGAAGACTGCGCCAATACGATCGTGGTCCGCTACAAGAAGGACGGCGCCGAGCATTACGCGGCGCTGGTCTCATTGGGTTCGCTGCGCCTCGACATCAACGGCGCGGTGAAGGCTGCGCTCGGCGCGCAGCGCCTTTCGTTTGCCAGGCGGGAGGCCGCCGTGGAGCATAGCGGGATGGAGTTCGGCGGCATTACCGCCTTCGGCTTGCCGGCAGACTGGCGCATTCTCGTCGATGCCGCGGTGCTGGAGCGTGCTCAGATCGTGATGGGAGCCGGGGTGCGGGCGGCCAAGTTGCTGTTGGCGCCCGCAGTGCTGCAGCAGTGGCCGCGCTGCGAAGTGGCCTCGCTTACGCTGCCGGCCGAGTGAGCAGCGTGGGACAGCGTAGCGCGGCCGTGAAGCAGAACGCCGGGAACGCCGGCGGCGCGGAGCAGACCGCGCAATCGGCGGCACATTGCCGGATTCGCGCTGCCGCAACGGCAGTGATCCGACCCGCCGTGTTCAGTGCGGACCGGCCGGTCCCACTTTGGGCTGGGCGAAATAGCCTTCGAGGATATCGACCACGCGCCATAGCGAACACGGTCGCCGGCAATGGCCATCGAAACCGGCTTGTTTGAGCCCGGCAATCGGATCAAGTGGCCAGATGTTGCTCATCGCCAGTAACAGTATTCCGGCATTCGATGGCTCGCCGCGCACGGCGCGCGTAAATTGAAAGTCAGAGGCGGAATCGAGCCGCGTGTCCAGCAAGATTGCATGCGGTTTCCACCATTTCAGAAAGCGATCCAGTTTGATCACGTCGGCGGCATAGACCGCGTCGAATCCCTTCAGCGACAACAACAGCAACAGCGATTCGCCGATCGCTTTGTCGCGATGTCCTATCATGACGCGGCGCGACGGTGCCTCTTCCACCACACTGCCAAACCTCCAGATTGCGAACTCGGATTCATCCTCGAGCGAAACGCGTCTTGTCACGGGCCCTCCGGCAGGCTGCACGAATCTTCTAATGTAGTAAAAAAGACATGGCTTCGGGTCGATTTACCTTTCGTCAATGTTCATATATTACAGGGGACGTGCCGGACCGGTGCGAGCAATCTGGATCGACTACGGGGCGCGTCAAGCCGCGCCGCTTCCCGAAATCTCAATGCCGGCGCGGCTCAGCAGGCGCTGGTTGCGCTCCGACAGATTCTCCACACGCAATTGCTTGCCGGCTTTTCGATAGCGTTCGAACAGTCCCTGCAGCGCGGCCAATGCGGAATGATCCGCGAGCGTCAGGTGGCGGCAATCAACCGTGATGTGACCGGGATCTTTTGCCGGATCGAAAAGCTCGTGAAAGCGGCTGGTCGACGCAAAAAACAGCGTGCCGCGCGGAACGTAGGTTTTGTCGCCGCCGTGATCTTCGATATGCGCGTGAATTTCGCGGGCGTGTTGCCAGGCGAAATTGAGCGCGGCGATCACGATGCCGCACAACACCGCGATCGCCAGATCGGAGAACACGGTGATGGTTGTGACCGCAACGATGACCAGCGCGTCGTTGCGCGGCACCTTGCCCAATACCCGCAGCGAACCCCATGCGAAGGTCTGCTGCGCCACCACGAACATCACGCCGACCAGCGCCGCCAGCGGAATCCGTTCGATCAGGGGTGACAGAAACAGGATGAACATCAGGATCATCACGCCGCTGACGATGCCCGACAGCCGCGAACGGCCGCCCGAATTCAGATTGATCATGGTCTGCCCGATCATCGCGCAGCCGCCCATGCCGCCGAACAGGCCCGAGGCGATATTTGCCGCGCCCAGCGCGAGACATTCGCGATTAGGCTGGCCGCGGGTTTCGGTGATCTCGTCGGTCAGGTTGAACGTAAGCAGCGTTTCCAGCAGACCGACGATTGCCATCAGAACCGCGTAAGGCAGCACCACATGCAGCGTGTCGAGATTCAGCGGCACCCTGGGCACATGCAGGCTCGGCAGGCCACCGGCAATGTGGGCCATGTCGCCGAGCGTGCGCGCAGGCAGGTGCGAGAGCTGATTGAACAGCCCCACGCCGACGATCGCCACCAGTGCGGGCGGGGCGGCGCGTGTGAGCCGTGGCAGCAGATAGACGATCAGCATGGTTAGCGCGACGAGACCGCACATCAACCGCAACGCGCTGCCGTGCAGCCATTGTTCGCCTTGCGGCGTGCTTTGCCTGAAGTGCGCCAGTTGCGCCATCGCGATGATGATCGCGAGGCCGTTGACGAAACCGAGCATCACCGGGTGCGGCACCATGCGAATCAGCTTGCCCAGCCGCAACGCGCCGAACAGCGCCATCAGGATGCCGCTGAGTATCACGGTGGCGAGCAGATATTGCGCGCCGTGTTGCACGACCAGCGCCACGATCACCACGGCCATCGAACCGGCCGCGCCGGAGATCATGCCGGGCCGCCCGCCAAACAAAGCCGTGATCGTGCAGATGAAGAACGCGCCATACAAACCCATCAAGGGATTGAGGTGGGCGACCAGCGCGAAGGCGATACATTCCGGCACCAACGCGAACGACGAGGTGAGACCCGCGAGCACATTGCTCCTGATACCTGGAAGTTTGGCGAGCCATCGGGGAGTGGGACTAGCAGTGTTCATCTGAAGGAAACGGGGACTTGGGGTTGAGAGCGCGTCGGCTGTGCGGCTGCGCTATCGATGCGTAAAAGTCGGCATGCCGTGGCTTTCCGCACGCGAAAGCCTTACGCGCGTGGTCAGCGGAGTGGCGAAACCGAGGGGCAAACAGCGTGGCGATACGCGAGGCGCCAGACAGGATGAACGTCATGGCTAAGGCGGAGCAGTGGCCAGGCAGGATTGCAAAACGGGCGAATTTTACAGCAGTGCGGTCAAAGTGACCGGCGCGGCAAGCAGAGCGCTGATCGCGGCGCGAGTGATGCCGCCGGATGGAGAGGTCACACGGGAGGTCACGCAGCCGCTTGCGCGACCGCGCGACTGCGCCTGATTGTGGGTGTTAGCGATGGCATCAGCGTGCCATGCGCAATACACCAAAAACACCACGAACCCTCTCAGATGATCAGACGCGAGACCTTGGTGCCTTCGAGCGACACACCGGCCATCAGGCCGCCGTTCGTCAGCACAAAAGCTTCGACAGGGCTCGTAGCGGTCGAGGTATCGACCGCGCCGTTCGCGCCGATCTTCAACAGGGCGACCGTTGCATCGGCGCCTGCTGCCCATCCCTGACTGCCGAGGAATTTGTCGAGCGCCTCTTGTGTCATGAACAGAAACACCAGCGCCTTGGACTGTGCGCCGATCTGCAAACCAAACGAGCCCGCGACGGTGCTGTAGTAGCCCGACGTGCGTCCGCCCACGCGCAGCGCGCCTTCGCCGTATTGGCCGCCGACCCAGAAGCCTGCCGAAATCACAGACGGGAACACGAGCACGCCGCGCGCCTTGCCCACCAGTTCACGCGATCCGGTGACGTTCGCGTACAGGCGAGAGAGCGTGGAATCGACACCGACATTGATCGTGTCGCGCTTGCCGGCGTTCGCCGAAGGCGACGCGCTCGAGGACGGCGACGTAGTGGTGCAGCCGGCGAGGCTAAAACTCGCAGTTGCCAACGCGGCGCTCGTGGTCATGATGAATTGTCGTCTGCGCATGATTATTTTCCCCTGTGCGTGATGGAGGTTGTGTTTGCTGTCTGAACCGTGAGTGCCGTGACGCCAGCAAGCTCGTACGTCAATTGCTAATCAGCATTTAACGTGCCTGACGCCACGGGTTGTTATCAGACAGCCGCACTGAGCTGACGTTCGCGCGCGGACTGACGACGTTCAACTCCGCTCCCCCGCAGTCCCTACGCCGCCGGGCGGATATTCTGATTGTGGCGGAACAGGTTGTGCGGGTCGTAGTGCTTTTTCACGGCGACGAGACGCTCGTAGTTCGGTCCATACGCGTCGGCCACCCGGCCGCCTTCCTCCTGTGTCATGAAGTTGACGTACACGCTGCCAAGCGCGAACGGTGCGGATGCGTCGAAGAATGCGCGGGCCCAGCCAATGCAGCGCTCGTCATCGCTTGCGTCGTCCCAACGGCCGTGCACGTTCATCGCGTACTGCGTGTCGCGACTCGAATAGGCCGTCGCCTCGACAGGCACCCGGCTCGTCTGCGCGCCGATCTGCCCGAAGAAGATTTCGCATTGCGGCGACGGCAGTTTGCCGATCGCATCGAGCAGGGCATCGATGAGACCGTCCGAAATCTTGCCTATGTTGTGCGACTTCCAGTAGTTGCGCGCGCCTGGCGTGAGCAGCGGATCGAATGCCTGTTGCCACGCGGCGTAGGCCATCGGCCCAAGATGTTCGCCGACCGGTGTGCCGAAGCCGCGCACGGCCTCCACCACGGACGGGCCATTTTCGATCGGGCCGGTGTAGCACATCGCAAATACGATGACCGGCTTGCCGTGGGCTTCGGGCGGCAGGAACGGCAGCGGCGGGGCAAGCCGCGAAACGGTCCAAACGCTCAGATCATCCGGCATCTGTTCTGCCGCCGTGCGGTACTGGAGCAGGGCATTCCTCGCCTGCTCGATCGGCAATACCACGAGGCCGCCGTAGACCAGTGGCCCGACCGGATGCAGCGCAAATTCGAAACGCGTCACGACGCCGAAATTGCCGCCGCCGCCGCGAATCGCCCAGAACAGATCTGCGTGTGATTCGGCGCTCGCGTGGACCAACTCGCCGTCGGCGGTGACGACGTCCGCTGAAATCAGATTGTCGACGGTCATGCCGTATTTGCGGCTCAGCCAGCCGAAGCCGCCACCGAGCGTCAGACCTGCCACGCCGGTGGTCGAGTTGATGCCGAGCGGGGTGGCGAGCCCGAACGCTTGCGCTTCGTGGTCGAAATCGCGGAGCGTCGCGCCCGGCTCGACATACGCGCGCCGCGCTGCCGCATCGATATGTACCGATTTCATCAGCGACAGGTCGATCACGAGGCCGTCGTCGCACAGCGCGGTACCGGCGATGTTGTGGCCGCCGCCGCGCACCGCCAGCGGCAGACCGTTGTCGCGCGCGAACGCTACGCCGCGGCGCACATCGGCCGCGCCGGCGCAGCGCAATACCATTGCCGGATGCCGGTCGATCATCGCATTCCAGATACTGCGGGCCTCGTCGAAACCCGCGTCGCCGGGCAGCAGCAGTTGGCCCCGGACCACGGCTTTGAGTTCTTCGACGGCACTGCTGGACACACTCACCATGACACACCTCCAGACACAGTAGAGACGCTTTCAGACCACTATTCAGCTGAACAAAGCAAAATGAAGGCGTCTGAAAGGTTTGATTTGCGTCCAGTAAACGGGCCTGCCTCCGGAAGTCAAACGAAGGTAAACCCGAATCCGCGGCCGATATCGCGCGAAAGCTCGTGCCGCAAGTGTCTGCGTGTCGCAGGGAGAATGATGACCCTCCGCGAGGCCCGGGATGGTGGAAACGCTTCGGGAAAAGTCGCCGCGAAGAAGTGTTGGTTGGGCGCCGGGGTGGTGGCTGCGCGGCGACACTTCCGTAGCATCAACCCTTCACGAGGCCGCCGTCCACAATCAGATTCTGACCGGTGACCGCGCGCGCCCACGGCGACAGGAAGAACAGTACGGCGTCGGCAAACTCTTCAGGTGTCGTGACGCGCCGCACCGGGGTTGAACTGGCGATCAGGTCGAAGACGAATTCCGGCGTAGCCGCGCTCGCGTCCGTGGTGCGTAGCAGGCCGCCCGACACCATGTTCACCGTGATGCCGTCCGGGCCGAGATCGTGAGCCGCGGTGCGCGTGAGCGATAACAGCGCCGCTTTGGCCGCCGTGTAGTCGTGATAGGGGACCACGGGATTCTGAAACAGATTCGTGCCGACGTTCACGATGCGGCCGAAGCCGCGCGAGCGCATGCCCGCGGCTGCTGCTTGCATCGTATTGAGCGCGCCCTTGAGGGAACCGTCCAACTGCTGCTGGAAGCGCGCCCAGTCGATCGAGTCGATTTTCGGGCGGCCGTCGCCGTCGAACTGAAAGTCGGCCAGCGCGTTGTTGACCACTGAGACGATGGGTTGCCCGGTTTGCGCCTGTGCGGTTTCGAATAGACGCGCGATGGCGGTCGCGTCGGTCACGTCCGCCTGGATCGGCAGGACACGGTCGCCAAACTCTTCTCTTAGCGCGTGCGCCAGCGTTTCGCTCCTGCGGTAATTCACCACGACGCCCGCGCCTTCGCGTAACAGTGCACGCGTGATTGCCGCGCCGAGTCCGCGGGCGCCACCCGTTACCAGCACCCATTGTTCGGATAAAAGCATCTCTCTGTTCCCGTTGTTGATGAGCTTGCGATTTTCCTATTGTCGCCTGATCGGATTTCGCGCGCTTTCCTGGTCAGTGCGGCGACGCATGGATCACGATAGCGCGGCTGCGCAGG
Organism: Paraburkholderia sp. RL17-337-BIB-A; assembly: GCF_046025895.1. Classification (NCBI taxonomy): domain Bacteria; kingdom Pseudomonadati; phylum Pseudomonadota; class Betaproteobacteria; order Burkholderiales; family Burkholderiaceae; genus Paraburkholderia; species Paraburkholderia sp. RL17-337-BIB-A. The sequence goes on from NZ_JARESY010000002.1 coordinate 954,290, forward strand.
CGGTGGTCGATGTGCGTAACGGGAAAACCACGGGAGCGCGCGCGTGCACTGTCTGTGTGATGGTCCTCACTTCCACCTTTGCAAATGCTCTTTTATGTGCGGACAGACACTTATACGAAACGCTTGTTCGCGTCACGGTCTACGCGTTTGCGCCGCACCTCACTCCAAATAAAAAGTTGGTCTACGGTCCTTCGATTCATGCGATGAAGGAGTCCACGATTCCAAATCAAAAATAATAGTTTGGACTGCGTATCTAGAGAAAAATTTTTCCGGCCATTTACAAAACGGCAGTTAATGATATTTGACAGTCATGCAACGTAATTGATCGGAAAACAGGCCGTCAATCGCACATTGCGTGGGCTAGCGCACGGTCACCTGGTGGCGCTGCGCATAACTTCAACGTCCATCAGGCCCTGCTGTGCCCTTTCAAGACTTTGTTCGCGCGCAGCCAGTTGTCTCTCCCGAATCACGTCAAATCGGACCGGGTTATCTGCGGGAGAGATGCAGGGTGTCGCGCGTTTTCGTGTGGCACGCCGCAATGTCGACCGGGCTTTGAAGTTTCACTTTTTTAAAGGCGAACAGGGATTCACTCGTTATCTGGATCTGTTTTTCAGAATACATGGTTAGGAGAATGAAATGAAAAAGCAAAACGGGGACGCGCGGGCGTTGGGGACAAGCCGAGCGGTATTGGCGGTTGCTGTGAGTCTTTATGCGGCGATGGCGGGCGCGCAAACGAGTCCGGCAGCAGCTGTGGCGTCGTCGGCGAATTCGACGAAGATGATGGTCACGCAAGCATTGCCGGTCGATTGTCTGCTTTTCGACACGCTTGGCTGCAAGTCGGAACACGGTGGATTGCGGGCGTCCGCCGGAATTGGCGTGGCAGCGGCGGCCACGGGTCCGGGGTCGACGTCGGCTTCGGGCTCACAGAGCAGCAATGGCGGCGGGACTTCGTCGAACGGGGCGGGCGCTAACGGTGGTGGAGGCGGCGGGGCAGGACTCGGTGCCGGGAGTGGGGGGAGCGGCGGCGGTGGTGGTGGTGGTGGTGGTGGTGGTGGGACGGGTGATGGAGGCACGGGCGGAACGGGCGGCAATGGTGATGGTGGGACAGGCGGCAATGGCGGCAATGGTGACGGCGGTGACGGTGGGACAGGCGGCAATGGTGATGGCGGTGGGCATCACGGCGGCCACGGTGATGGTGGTCATGGTGATGGCGGTCATGGCGATGGCGGTCATGGTGATGGTGGCCATGGTGACGGCGGCCACGGTGATGGTGGTCACGGTGATAGTGGTCATGGCGATGGCGGTCATGGTGATGGTGGCCATGGTGATGGCGGCCACGGCGACGGCGGTCATGGCGACGGCGGCCACGGTGATGGCGGCCATGGTGACGGCGGCCACGGTGATGGTGGTCACGGTGATGGTGGTCATGGCGATGGTGGCCATGGTGATGGCGGTCACGGTGACGGTGGCCATGGTGATGGCGGCCACGGCGACGGCGGTCATGGCGACAGCGGCCATGGTGACGGCGGCCACGGTGATGGCGGCCATGGTGATGGTGGTCACGGCGATGGTGGTCACGGCGATGGCGGTCATGGCGATGGCGGCCATGGTGATGGTGGCCAAGGCGCTGGTGGCCACGGTGACGGCGGCCATGGTGATGGCGGTCACGGCGATAGCGGTCACGGTGACGGCGGGCAGGGCAACGGTGGTCATGGCGATGGCGGCCATGGTGATGGTGGCCAAGGCGCTGGTGGCCACGGTGACGGCGGCCATGGTGATGGCGGTCACGGCGATAGCGGTCACGGTGACGGCGGGCAGGGCAACGGTGGTCATGGCGATGGCGGCCATGGTGATGGTGGCCAAGGCGCTGGTGGCCACGGTGACGGCGGCCATGGTGATGGCGGTCACGGCGATAGCGGTCACGGTGACGGCGGGCAGGGCAACGGTGGTCATGGCGATGGCGGCCATGGTGATGGTGGCCAAGGCGCTGGTGGCCACGGTGACGGCGGCCATGGTGATGGCGGTCACGGCGATAGCGGTCACGGTGACGGCGGGCAGGGCAACGGTGGTCATGGCGATGGCGGCCATGGTGATGGTGGCCAAGGCGCTGGTGGCCACGGTGACGGCGGCCATGGTGATGGCGGTCACGGCGATAGCGGGCAGGGCAACGGTGGTCATGGCGACGGTGGTCATGGCGACGGCGGCCATGGTGATGGTGGCCACGGCGATAGCGGTCACGGTGATGGCGGGCAAGGCAATGGTGGTCATGGCGCAGGCGCTCACGGTGATGGCGGGCAAGGCAACGGCGGTCAAGGCGGCGGAGGCCAAGGCAACGGAGGCCAGGGTAACGGCGGTCAAGGTGGAGGCCAAGGTAACGGCGGTCAGGGTGGCGGAGGCCAAGGCAACGGTGGTCATGGCGGCGGTGGTCAAGGCAACGGCGGCCAAGGCGGCGGAGGCCAAGGCAACGGAGGCCAGGGTAACGGCGGTCAAGGTGGAGGCCAAGGTAACGGCGGTCAAGGTGGAGGCCAAGGTAACGGCGGTCAGGGTGGCGGAGGCCAAGGCAACGGCGGTCAGGGTGGTGGCGGCCAAGGCAACGGTGGTCATGGCGGCGGTGGTCAAGGCAACGGCGGCCAAGGCGGCGGAGGTCAAGGCAACGGTGGCCATGGCGGTGGTGGCCAAGGTAACGGTGGCCAAGGCGGCGGTGGTCAAGGTAACGGTGGCCAAGGCGGTGGAGGGCAAGGCAACGGTGGCCAAGGCGGTGGCGGCCAGGGCAACGGTGGTCATGGCGGCGGTGGCCAAGGTAACGGAGGCCAAGGCAACGGCGGTCAGGGCGGTGGAGGCCAAGGCAACGGTGGTCATGGCGGTGGTGGCCAAGGTAACGGTGGCCAAGGCGGCGGTGGTCAAGGTAACGGTGGCCAAGGCGGTGGAGGCCAGGGCAACGGTGGTCATGGCGGCGGCGGTCAAGGCAATGGCGGCCAAGGTGGTGGAGGCCAAGGTGGTGGAGGCCAGGGCAACGGTGGTCATGGCGGCGGTGGTCAAGGCAACGGCGGCCAAGGCGGCGGTGGTCAAGGCAACGGTGGTCAAGGCAACGGTGGTCAAGGCGGTGGCGGCCAAGGCAACGGTGGTCATGGCAACGGCGGCCAAGGCGGCGGCCAAGGCAATGGCGGTCAAGGTGGCGGCGGTCAAGGCAACGGTGGTCATGGCAACGGTGGCTTCGGCGGAGGCTTCGGCCACGGAGGCGGTTTTGGCGGCGGCTTCGGCGGCGGTGGTCATGGCGGCGGCTACGGCGGTGGCCACGGCCACTAAAGCAGCCAACTCCACTCAGCGCGTGGCGGCCGACAACACGGTCGCCCGCGCAGATGCCTAAGCCAAAGCGGCACGAGCGGACAGATCAACGTCCGCTCGCTTCCCCAGAGCTCACCGTGCAACCTCGATCACCCTTTCCTGCACGACGAGGAAAACCCTCTCACCGGCAACCCTGCCGTCCTCGCGCGCGCCCCCGGTAAAACTGCCGAACGCCGGCAGCACCCCACACGCAGTCCCGAATCGGAAACACGGCACACGCACCGAATCATTGCGCGTCGTGATTCGGTAGACGGGATGAACATGCCCCGCGAGCACATACGCGCCTTCCACTCGTTGCGGGTAATGACACAGTGCCCACGGCCCGATGCGCCACGGCTCCTGCACGTATTCGACATCCAGCGAAACCGGCAACGTCCCCGCATGCCGATCATGATTTCCTTCGACGAGCACCACCCGCAGCCCCGCATGCCGCGCGCGCCAGACCTGCAACGCGTCGAGCGTCTCCTTCGCATGCGCCTCGCGGGCGTGCAATAAATCACCCAGAAACACCAGCATGGCCGGCTCGAACGCGGCGATCAGGATATCGAGGCGCATGAGATTGTCGGCGGTCGAACCGACCGGCACCGGAATCCCGCGCGCGCGAAACACGGCGTCCTTGCCGAAGTGCGCATCGGCGACAAACAGACAGCGCAGCGCCGGATCGACCATCGCGCGCAAATTCGACAGCACGACAGGATGCCCGGCGATTTCAACCGGCAGCGAAGCAGGCCTCATGTCCGCGCCGCCTTCTCGAGTTCGGCCAGCATCCGCTCGACGCGATCCGCGAGCTTCTCCGTGCTGACCTTCTCGCGCAAGCGTCCGACAATCAGCGGAAAGGCGAACGGCGTCGGCTTCTTCGGCCGGGTGACGACCACGCGGCTTGCATTCATACGCTCGAGCGCGATACGAATGCGCTGAGCATCGAGTTCCTGCAGCAATACTTCAGTGTCGGCCTGATTGAGCAGTAGATTGCCGCTATCGTGATTGCGGAAAATCTCGTAGAAGAGGCCACTCGAAGCCTGCAACTGCCGCGCGCTTTTCTGCTGTCCAGGATGCCCTTGAAACACCAGCCCCGACACGCGCGCGATCTCCCGAAAGCGCCGCATCGAGAGTTCGGATGAATTGAGGCTCGCAAGAATGTCATGCTCGAGTTCATCGAGCGACAATAGTCCGCTCTCCAACGCCGCTGCCCAATCGAATGGTTGCGCGGACAACAACTCGAACCCGTAGTCGTTCATGGAAATGGAAAAGGTGCCGAGCTTGTCACGGGCCACCCGCCATGCGAGCAATGCACCCAAGCCAATATGCGCGGTGCGCCCCGCAAATGGATAACAAAAGAAGTGGTGGCCTTCTCGCGATTTCACCAATTCCACCACCAGTACGCCCGGCTCGGGCAACGCCGACCACTTCTGTTGCAATTCGAGCAACGGGCGCACGGCGCGCATTTCCGGTTCGTCGTAGATGCCGTCGGCGGCGCGCGCGAGCATCGTCAGTGTTGCATCGGCGAGTTCGGAAGAAAGCGGCATGCGGCTGCCTGCCCATTGCGGCATGGCTCCGCGTGAAGACGTGGCGCGCCGTACCCACGCAGTCATGTCCTGCACACGAATCAATGCGAGCGCACGTCCGCCGAAAGTAAAGATATCGCCCGGCTTTAGCCGCGAAATAAACGATTCCTCGATCGCACCGATTCGGCCGCCCGACAGATAGGCAACGTGCAAAGTGCCGTTCGCGACGATCGTCCCGATGTTGTTGCGATGCCGACGTACCAGATCCTCGCGCGGCACGCGGTACAGTCCGTCGCTTTCGCGCACCACGCGATGGTAGTCGGGGTACGCGCGCAATGCCGTACCGCCGCCTTCGACAAAACCGAGCGCCCAGTCGAATTCTTCCTGCGTCAGTTGCCGGTACGCATAGGTGCCGCGAATTTCGCCATACAGTTCCTGCGCATCGAAGCCGCCGCCGATCGCCACGGTGACGAGATGCTGCACGAGCACGTCGAACGGTTTCTCCGGCGTTTCGCGGCCTTCTATCTGACGCTTTTCGACGGCTTCGCGCGCCGCGGCGGCTTCGACGAGTTCGAGCGCATGCGTCGGCACGATCGTCACGCGTGACGGACGGCCCGGCGCGTGCCCGGAGCGTCCCGCACGTTGCATCAGACGTGCGACGCCCTTCGGCGAACCGATCTGAAACACGCGTTCCACAGGAAGGAAATCGACGCCGAGATCGAGGCTCGATGTACACACAACCGCTTTCAGCATGCCGTTCTTCAGACCACGTTCCACCCATTCGCGCACTTCCTGGTCGAGTGAGCCGTGATGCAACGCGATCAGGCCGGCCCATTCGGGCCGCCCGTCGAGCAGCGCCTGATACCAGACTTCACACTGCGAGCGTGTGTTGGTGAAAACCAGCGACGTCTGTGCCTCGCTAATCGCATCGGCCACGGCGCCGACCTGGCGCATGCCGACATGGCCGCCCCACGGAAACCGTTCGATCGTCTCGGGAATCACGGTATCGACGATCAGCGCCTTAGGCAGCGCACCGTGCACGCTGACGCGCGGCGTCTTTACGGGCGCGAGCAAGACTTCGGCGGCGAAGGGCAGATTGCCGAGTGTCGCGGACAAGCCCCACACCTGTAATTCAGACCGCCAATGCGCGAGCCGCGCGAGCGCGAGTTGCGTCTGCGTGCCGCGTTTGTTGCCGAGCAACTCATGCCATTCGTCGACGATCACCAGCCGCACATGCGAGAGGACCTCTCGCGCATCGGGCCGCGTGAGGATCAGCGACAGGCTTTCGGGCGTGGTGACGAGTGCCGACGGCATGCGCCGGTTCTGCCGCGCGCGTTCCGCTGACGAGGTGTCGCCGGTACGCAGCCCGACGCTCCATGGCACGGCGAGCTCGGCCGCCGAGCTTTGCAAGGCACGCGCGGTGTCCGCGGCGAGTGCGCGCATCGGTGTGATCCATAGGACGGTGAGCGGATCGGGCTGCGCGCGCGGCGCGCGGTTCCGGGCGGAGGGCGGTGCGGCAGCGAAGGCGGCAAGGGCGCCGAACCAGACCGCCCATGTTTTACCCGCGCCGGTGGTGGCGTGCAACAAACCGCTTGCGCCGCAGCCGATCTCTCGCCATACCTCGCGCTGAAAATCGAATGGCTGCCAGCGCCGCGCTTCGAACCATGCGTCGAGTCTCTCAGCGAACGGGCGGCGAGCGGTGGCTTCATCGACGGCAAATGGAATCGGCTCGAAAGCCGCTTCGCGTGCATCGAGCCGCGCTTGCTGCTCGCGGCTCTTCGGAATCCGGCGCGGCCGCGGCGCACGACGCCGCTCGGACGAAACAGAGGATGCCGGACTGGCGTTGTCGTCGGAATCGGCGGACTCAGTCATCGCAAGCGCTCTTTAGCATCGGATTTGCACACCGGCGTGAAGGCGTCGAATAAACACGCACGCCGCATCACATCGAATAAACACGCACGCTGTATCACATCGAATAAACCGGCACGCCGTATCACGTCGAATAAACTCGCACGCGCCATCACGTCGGCCAGAACATGCCGACGGCCGCCAGCCCCATTGCGACGGTGGCGAGCCAGCCGAGCCAGCGCAACCAGCCGGTCACGGCGAACTGGCCCATGACCTTGGGGCTGGCCGCCATCACCATCACCAGCGCCATGATCGGTACGGCCGCGACGCCGTTGATCACCGCGCTCCAATACAGCGCCTTGATCGGATCGAGCCGCATGAACGTGAGCGCAATGCCGCCGGCAATCGCGACGGCGATCACGCCATAGAACTGCTTCGCCAGATTCACCTGCAACGCCAGGCTGTTGCGCCATTTCATCGTGCCCGCTGCCGCGTAGGCGGCCGAACCCGCCAGCACCGGCAAAGCCAGCAGACCCGTGCCGATGATGCCGAGACTGAACAGCGCAAACGCCAGGTCGCCCGCAATCGGCTTGAGCGCAGTGGCGGCATCGGCAGTGGTTTTTACCTCGATGTGATGCACGTGCAGCGTGGCGGCGGCCGTGAGCATGATAAAAAACGCCACGCTGTTCGACATCGCCATGCCGACCCAAGTGTCTATATTGATCCGCTTCAGTTGGGCGGACGCTTGCAACGGCGCGCGCAATAGCGCTTGCTCTGCCGGTTTCGAGCGAATCTCCTCGACTTCCTGCGACGCCTGCCAGAAGAACAGATATGGGCTGATCGTCGTCCCGAGTACCGCAACCACGGTGGTCAGATAGCCACCGGAGAATTGAATCGGCGGTTTCACAATACTCAGACCGACGGCTTTCCAATCGATCGGAATCACGAAGATGATGGCGACGTAGGCGAACAACGTAAGCGTGAGCCATTTCAGAACGCTCGCATAGCGTGCGTATGGAATGAATACCTGCATCAGCAGGGACGCCGTGCCGAGCAACGCGACGTAGAGTTGGACCGGACCGCCGATCACTAGTTTGGCAGCGGCGCCCATTGCCGCGAGATCGGCCGCGATATTGATGGTGTTGGTCAGGAGCAGAAGCAATACCGCGAGATACAGAAGCGGAGCGGGGTAGTGATGGCGCAGATTGGTGGCGAGTCCTCTGCCCGTCACCCGTCCCATGCGCGCACTGACGAGTTGTATCGACACCATCAGCGGGTAAGTGACGAGCAACGTCCACAACAGTCCGAAACCAAACTGCGCGCCGGCCTGCGAATAGGTGGCGATGCCGCTTGGATCGTCGTCCGCGGCGCCGGTGATCAGGCCGGGCCCTAGCCGCTTCATCCAGGAGCGTTCGGCGACGTCTTCAACGACAAGTTCCGGTTCCAGGTTTTCAGTGGTCATCGTATCCGCCGGTCAGGGAAACTGTGTCGAATCATGTCGTACGGGCGCTATTGCCGGGACGAGATGGTCGTCCGTTCCTCAAATACGTAGCATTCTCTGTGCCACCCGCCTCGCCGCCCAGTTGCCATTGCCTCCGCGATAGTCTGCATCGCTGAGCGGCGGCCTCCGGAAGTTGCCATCCGCTACAATGACACGCACTACCCACCTGGAGATTCGCTTTGAAATCTATCGTTGCTTTGGTTGCCGCAACTGTTCTTTCCTCGACGGCGATGGCCGCGTCCACCACTGAGAAGCTGCCTTCCGGCGTAATCGTTGAACATCTTACGCAGGGCACGGGTGCTCAACCGGCCGCTGATGATGTCGTGAAGGTCAACTATCGCGGCACGCTCGCCAACGGCACCGAGTTCGATAGCTCGGCGAAGCATGGCGGTCCGGCAACCTTTCCGCTCAATCGCGTGATTCCCTGCTGGACGCAAGGCGTGCAAAAAATGAAAGTCGGCGGCAAAGCCAAGCTGACCTGCCCGGCGGCCACGGCCTATGGCGATCGCGGTGTCGGCGTGATTCCGCCCAATAGCGACTTGACGTTTGAAGTCGAACTGGTTGGTATCGTTAAGTAATACGGCGCCAAGCCCGTGAGACTGAACCCCGCTCCGGATAACGAAGCGGGGTTTTTCTTTTTCTGGGCCACTACATCTATTCGATAGCCTGGCAATTCTAAAAGATCTAAAAGAAGAGAAGTTCTGGCTTTACCCGGCTGGTGCGAATAGCATCGACACATGCACGATAGTGAAAACGACGATAATGCCGTGGCCGTGCTATTCGTCAGCGCAACCCACCTGTATTCGCCATACGGGTCGATCTGGCGGATTTATCGCCTGATATGACCGGCGGCAGCGTGGCTCACGCGCTCCCGCTGATTGCGGGCGGCGTCTTTTTCAAAGTCCCGCGCATTCAGCCGTTTACCTTCTACGGGGGCGTCGGCGCTGCAATAGCTGCCTTGCGCATTCCGAAAGATCCGCCCGTCATTCGTTGCGCGCGAGGAGCGCCTGTCATGAACATCGACTTTCACTACGGTGTGGTTTATATCGTCGCCCGTGTCGCCGGGATGACGGCCGGCGATGCAGTTACGGTGGCGCATGCCTGCCAGTACGTCGACGATGCGACCACTTCAGGAATACTGCGTTTCGCGGGTGGCGAGACTTTTGAACGCTTCGCCACCGCGCACAAGCTATTCGACTATACCAATACGGAAAACGACCAGAACCGGCTGGTGTGGACGCCATTTCATTTTCTTCCCGCGGGCGTGGGGGAGACGCTTGACGAAAAGGCGGTGTGCCGGCCGGATAGCACTGTTGCTCGCGAGGTGGTTCGCCGGGCAATCCGGCAGCGGGGCACCGACACGGCATTGCACCGCCTGGGCGTGGCGCTTCACACTTACGTCGACACATGGGCACATCAGGGATTCTCCGGTATCGAAAGCCCGATGAACCGCGTTCATATGCTGGAGGCGGAGGATTGCACGCGGGAAGGCTGGCTGGTCCGCCTTACCCGCGCTACGCGGCATCTGGTCGAGCGCATCGAAGAAGATGTGCTGACGCTTGCATTACCCGTGGGTCACGGCGCTGCTTTGCACTATCCCGATCAGCCGTGGGCGAAATGGCATTACGTCGATGGCAGAAACGTGTCCGTCAAAAGGCATAATCTGCCTGAGTTCATGCAGGCGGCCGAGATGACGTGCCGCGCGGTGCGCGCCTATGTCGCGGGGCGGGAAGATTTTGAATACCAGCCCGGTCTGCCGGCCGATGTCAACGCCGCACTCACCAGGCTTCTCGACACCAATCGGAACCTGGACGACAGCAAGCGTTTGCAGACCATTTGCGAAGCGGTGAAAACCGATGCCATTCCTGGGCTGTCAGAGTCGATTCCGGACTATGTGGCCAAGGGGCTCGGTTCCTGGAAATACAAGGCCACTGGTTTGCAGTCCGACGACGATTCCGGCGACCGCCCGCGCTGGAGCGAAGCCTTTGAGAAAAGTGATTACCGGCGCTTTCACGACGCGGTCAAACAGCACCGTTTCGTGACTACGCAGGAGATTCTGCCGGCTTGCGGACTGCGGATCGCGTGAACCGGCTGGGCTATTGCACCTTCACTTGCTGATGCTGCGCGGCCCGTTCTTCCGCTTGTTTCTTCGCCATGTGTCTTCCCACGAGGCAGCCCGCCACCGCGCCCACCACCGCATGGTGCCCAGCGTAGTGGCCGGCGACCCCGCCCACCACCGCGCCTTTCATACAGCCGGCCGCGTTCGCCGTGCCTGCTGTGGCCGAAATCAGTGCTACCGCCGCGAGGGCGGCGTTGATAAAACCAGCTTTCATCTGAAAGTACCCTGCTATTGAGTTGTCGAAACGAGTTGTCGAAACCATCCGAATGCAACTGGGTTGCCACTGCTTTGCTTCTCAGTCCGGTTCGGATTGTAAAAGGACAGTTCGCAGACAGGTGAAACAGCGCCGCGAGAATGGTTACGCCGGATTACGGGCCAAAAAAATGAACGGCCGCCCTTTGAATCCACGGATGCGCGCCTATAGTAGAAGCGGCAATTGCCGCATTGCACAGCGGCGGCCTTTTCTTGACGTGGATGACGGGGAAACAGAAATGACGCCATCGAACGCTGCGATCTATCAGGCCCAGGCCAGCACGCCGGATTCGTTACGAACGCTTGCCGGCTATCTCGAACTGGCGCTCGACGAAGGAGAAAGCGTGATTCTGATGCGGATTGGCACGCAGGTGCGCAGTGTTTATGTCGGCAATCCGTCCGGCATGCTGGATGAGTTGACGGATCACGGCGTGGTGGCCGCTTTTCAGGCCGACGAGATGCTCGCATTGACCCAATTGGGACTCAACCGGATAACCGCCGACGATCAACAGTACCGGTTTATGCGCAGCGTGAGGTATATCGCCGACCGCCAGGTCGTCGTCTTTACACCCATTTAAGCGACCGGTCGGCAAACAGGAAAAGACTAGAGAATAGGGTTATCGGTAGTGGACTCGAAAGGTTCGTACTCCACTGGATGCGTTTCCATGTAAATCTGATGTTGTAATAGCCCTATAGATCTGCCTTTCTCGCGCTATTCATGGCATAGTTCGATCGATTACCACACAAGGAGCAATCAAATGCCAACGTTAGAGCAAATCCAAGCAAAGCTTAAGAAGCTCCAGGCACAAGCTGACGTCCTGGTTGCCAGGAAAGCACAAGTCGCGGTCGACCAGATTCGCGACCTGATGCTTAAGCACGGCCTGACTACCGCGGATATCGAAGCCAAGGCAAAGGCGAGACGCGCCGCACAGGCTTTGAATGGCCATGCAGCCGGTGGCAAGGCAAAAGCCGTTAGCGCAGGCAAGACGCCGCCGAAGTACCGCGACCATAAAACCGGTGCAACCTGGACCGGTCACGGCCGTGCACCGGCCTGGATTGCCGCGGTGAAAGACCGGACTCAATTCCTGATCGACGGCGCCAGCGAACTGAAGTCAGCGGCAAAGGCGGCCGTCACTCACGCCAAAGCCGCGAGCAAAGGCCAGCCTAAAGGCGCGCAGCCGCCCAAGTACCTCAATCCAAAAACCGGCGCCACCTGGAGCGGACGTGGTCCGGCGCCGGCATGGCTTGCAACGGTCAAAGACCGCAGCAAATTCCTGATCGATGGCGCGGCGGCTACCCAGAACCTCGCCGCCGGGAAAGTCGTGAAGGCGAAAAAGGCAGTAGCGTCGAAAACGGCGACTAAAAAGGCCGCGGCAAGGAAAAGCGCGGCCAAGCCTGCAGTAAAGAAAACCGCGGCAAAGAAGGCGGCGGTGAAGAAGACCGCTACGGCAAGGAAAGCCCCGGGCCGCAAGGCGGGTAGTCAACGCAAAGCCGGGGCGACGAGCGCTGCCGCAGCGCCGCAAACCCCGACGGTGCAAGCCGCCGCGTGAGCGTAACGGAGTCGCGAAGTAGATGACTGTTACGCTCGATTCATCCCGGCAGGAAGACCACGTCGTCCTGCTGGAGTCCGTTCCTCATCCGGCCGCCGACGCTGCCGAGCCGTTCATTGTCGCTAGCGATCGCCGGGTAATTCTGGCTTATCCGATTGCTGAATCCGACTTCGAACGGTTCGGACCATTCGATTCCGACGACGATCCATTTTGCACGGTGCTATTTCCCGACGCCGTGTTTCATCGGTTGGGGCCGCCCGGCGATCTCGATCTCGAGATTCATCCACTCGCGTCGCAAGGGCTCAGTGGGTACTCGGTTCACGAAGTGATGAATTCGTCACTGGCCGCCGAGATTTCGGCCGTCGCTTCGCACGGGCCCGCACCACGCCACTTTGTCATCACATTTCAGGACTCGACGTTTGAATGCGTGGCGTCGGACTATACAGTGGTCGGCGTGTATGGCGCGGGAGAGATTGCCAGCCGGGAGGCATTCTCACTGGTCCGTTAGTGTTGTGAGTGGTTAGTGGGTGGTTAGTGGCCTCGTCGATTGACCGGCACTCAGCGTGGCAAATGGCCGCGCTTAAAACGGTCCTGGCAACGGGCACGCGCAATGCGTCCTGTTTTGGGTTGTAAAGCCCGGGCTTAAGGTCCGGGCGTTTTCCCCCAATCGCAAACCGCGGGGCGACGACCTTTGCGCGTCCTGCCGATTAGCATCGAGGTCACGCATGCTGACGATTCCAATCACCGCCTTTGTCACACTCGTCATCGTATTGTTAATTGCCAATCTGTCGAGTGGCGAGAAGAAGATCGAACACAAGATCGAGCGGCTTTACGCGAGCCACGATCCGCAGTTTCTCCGTTCCATGGGTCTGCTGCTCGGGCCGCCCGTCATCTCCGGGAACCGCTTCGAGATGCTGTTGAACGGTGCGCATATATTTCCGTCGATGCTCGAAGGTATTCGGTCCGCGCGCAAAACCATCACGTTTGAAACGTTCATCTACTGGTCTGGCGAGATCGGCGAGCAAATCGCCCACGCATTGGCGGATAAAGCACGGGAAGGCGTCGCCGTGCACGTACTGCTCGATTGGGTGGGCTCGTCGAAAATGGATAAACGCTATCTGAACATTCTGCGCGATGCGGGCGCTGAAGTGATCCAGTATCACAAGCCGCACTGGACCGGTCTGGGACGGATGAACGATCGCACTCACCGCAAGCTGCTGGTGATCGATGGGCATATCGGCTTTACCGGCGGCGTGGGCATTGCGCCGCAGTGGACCGGCCGCGCGCAAGACGAAAAGCATTGGCGCGATACGCATTTCCGGGTTGCCGGGCCAGTGGTGGGCCACATGCAGGCCGTATTCATGGACAACTGGGTCAAAGCGACCGGCAATGTGTTGCACGGGGCCGACTACTTTCCGGAAGTCGAAGCCGTCGGCGACGGCCTTGCGCATATGTTCAGCAGCTCGCCTTCGGGCGGCAGCGACGACATGCAATTGATGTATCTGATGGCAATTACCGCGGCCACTCACTCCATTCATCTGGCGAGTGCCTATTTCGTGCCGGACAAGCTGACGATCAATGCGATTGTCGAGGCAGCAAAGCGCGGCGTGAAAGTACAGATCGTCACGCCTGGAAAGCGCATCGATACACATACCGTGCGGGAAGCGTCGCGCGCCTGTTGGGGCGACTTGCTGCGAGCCGGTGTCGAGATTTTCGAGTATCAGCCGACCATGTTTCACTGCAAGTTGCTGGTCGTGGACGAATATCTGGTCTCGGTAGGTTCCACCAATTTCGATAACCGCTCGTTCAAGCTCAATGACGAAGCGAACCTGAATATCTACGACCGCGACTTCGCGAGGCAGCAAACTGCTACCTTCGCGGACGATATCAAGCAGTCACAGCAGATCACGCTCGACGCGTGGATGCGGCGGCCATTCTCCGAAAAGCTGATCGAGAAGTTCGTGCCGCTGCTGGATACGCAACTGTGATGTGCGATGCAGATGCGTCGATCGCGCAGATCATCCGGGAGAACCGTGAGCGGGGTGATGCCGGTGACTAGCGGCCTGTGCCGCTGAGATACGTTTCGACGGCCGATACGTGAGTCGGTTCATTGCTGTGCTCATCCGCGGAGACAGGCACGGCAAGAATCGCTTTTGCGCGTTGATAGGCGCTGGCGAAGCCCCGCAACTCCTGCGTAACCGGCCGGTCATCCAGCCGGCGACGAAGCAGCGCTTGCGCAATGCAACGGTCGATTAAACCGAGCTGGTTGTCGATATAGTCGAGACACAATTCGCGGCAGCGTGCTGATAGTCCTGCTACGGCTAGCAGCGCCGGCACAATCGAAATCGTCAGAAAGCCGCCTGCGGGAATGCGCGACAACGCTGCGGGCGAGTCGAACAGATCTTTGCGCAGCGACTCGAAGACGGCTTTGCCCCATACCTCGCGCTCGGCCGCGAGCGAGGCACGGCGGCGTGCGAGTGCATCTCTCGCATTCGCGTCTTCAATGCGACCTTCGGCGACCAACAGCGTAGTGTCGCCGCGTTTGCCTTCCTGAATGCAATCGGCACCGAGATAGATGGCGCTCTGGTTGCGTCCGGCCAATACCAGGTGTTGAAGCGCATCCGGCACGAGCGGATCGAGCGGGACCACTTCGCACGTGACGGGCTTGCCGTTGAAGTGAATTGCGCAGCGTCCATCGTCTTCGAGCGCCGGGCAGCGCGCGAGAGAAGGGTAGTCGTAGCCCTGCGCCGTGATGCTGAAGGTGTCGCCCGCGCGATACAGCAGCGTATCCGCGATGGCCTCGAAGGCGACGATATCCGTGTCGTCAAGTATGGCTTCGTGTTCGCCGACGCGAAGCTTTTCATGCAATCGCTTGCGTGGCACGCGCCCAATCGCAATGCAGCCGATGAACAGATCGCGATGCCGGAACAGTTCCGGCAGCGACATCGCCGGTGGACTGTTGCAGCATTTGCCGCACGCCGAACACGCATACGAAAACGCGTTCACCATGGCCGGCGTACCGAGTCCTGGTAGTGCGTCAGGATGAAATGCGCGACGTCGGGGGAGTGATAGGCGCCGACCAGTTGCGCGACCCATGGCTGAGTGCGGTCGCCGTCGCGCACGGTCAACACGTTGGCGTAGGGCGAGCGCGCATCTTCGAGACCGAGGCTGTCACGGGCAGGGTAGAGACCCGAGCGTGCCGCGTCGTCGCTATCAATGACGGCGAAAGCCACGCTGTTCAAACTGTCGAACAGGCGAGCATGCGGCAACTGGCGGATCTTCAGGTTCAGCCGGTTGCTTGTGATGTCGGCAACCGTGGCGTGTAAGCCGGCGCTGTCCTTGAATCTCAGCAGCGTAAAGTTTTGCAGCAGGATCAAGGCGCGCGCGGTGCCTTCACGGTCGTCGGGAATCGCTATCGTTGCTCCGCGCTGCAACTGGCCGAGGTTCGTCAACTTGCGCGAGTACAGCGCGATCGGAAACGTAACGGTGGTCGCCACGCTCGTTAGTGCGTAGCCGTGTTGTTTGCGCTGGCTCAAGAAGCGCGGTCCGTCTTCGAAGCTCGCTGCATCGATCTGTTTCGCGGCGAGCGCGGCGTCGATGCCCTCGGGCTTATCGAACACGACGACATCGAGCGTGAGGCCTCGCGTTGCGGCGACACGCCGCACTTCGTCCATGATCTGCGCATGAGCGCCGGCCGTCACGCCGATTTTGACGACCTGCGATGCGGCGGCTTGCGCAGCCTGGACCCATGAAGCCGCAATCAGCAGCGCCACCGTGATGAACGTGCGGGGCTTCACGATGCATCCCTCAACACCGTACGAAAGCCGATATGCGAGGCCGGTAAATCCGCTTCCTGCTGTTCGCGGGACGCCGCGCGATAGCGCACGCAATAGTCGCGTGAACAGAGAAACGAGCCGCCTTTAATGACCATCGGCGTGTCGTGTTTGCGGCTGAGCGGCGCGACCGCTGCGGTATCGCCATTGGTATGCGATTGATGCGGACCACTGTAGACGTCCCTGGTCCATTCCCAGGCATTGCCGATCATGTCGTAGAGTTTGAAATCATTCGCCGCATAACAGCCGACCGGGGCGAGGCCGACGTGCCCATCCTCATTGGTGTTCAGCACGGGAAACACACCTTGCCAGTAATTCGCACTCGGCTTGCCGTGTTCGTCACGTGGCGCGGTGTCGAGATCCGCGCCTTCGTGGCCGGCCTTGCCCGCGTATTCCCACTCCGCTTCGGTCGGCAGATCGCGGCCGAGCCAGCGCGCGTAGGCCAGCGCGTCGGCCTGCGTGACCATCGTCACGGGCTGGTTCAGGCGGCCGTCGAGATTGCTGCCAGGACCCGTCGGATGATTCCACGCGGCGCCCTTGACCCACGTCCACCATGCCAGATCGCGCGCGTTCATTTCTTCGCGAGTCGGCGTATGAAAGACCACGGCGCCGCCCTGGCGCTCCGAATCGCTGACATAACCCGTGGCCTTCACGAAGGCGGTGAACTGCGCATTCGTCACATCGGTCTGATCGATCCAGAAACCGGCGACGTGGGTTTTGCCGTCGCCCGCAGGGCGCTCGTCTTCATAACCGAGCTTGCTGCCGAACACGAAGTTGCCGCCGTGCAGATGCACCATGCCGGCTTTCGGATCGTCGCGCCAGCGCGTGGGCAGGCCGGCATGGCGCTCGCATAGCTGTTCGGAGCCGAGCGCCGCTAAAGCGCGCGAGCGGTTCAGATCATCGAACGCGTTCTGCTTGCCGTCGCGCCATGCCGCCGAGGCGGCCATCGCGGCGCTAAAAGCGGCGGCAAACGCGACCATGGCGACCGCGGCATAGACGCCATACAACGCCGCGGTCCCTTTCAGCTTGAGTCGGACAGACATGGCGTGCTCAGTAGTAACCGCGCGGACGCAACGGTTCGACACCGCCGACGCTGCTCATATAGTTGTTCCACTGTTGCACGAGCCCATCGACCACTGACGGATTCTGCGCCGACACGTCCTGCGTCTCGCCGCGGTCGGCGCTCATGTCGAACAGTTGCCAGTGACCATCCACCGGGCCCAGCGGCGGCTCGGTCCACAAGGCTTTCCAGCGGCCGTCGGCGCTGCGCAGGTAGCCGCGGCCGTAGGCTTCGTCGCCGAACGACGCGGTGTGCACGGCGTCGGTGGTCTGATCGTTCAGCAAAGGCAACAGCGATTGCCCGGTGACCGGATAAACATAGCGATTGTTGTAGACCACCTTACCCTTGTTCTGATCGACGCCGGTGAGCGTGTTGATCAACGGCGGCGCAGCTTGCGTAGGCGGTGAAATCCGTGCGACGGCGAGGAACGTGGCAGTGTTATCGGTCACGTGCGTGAAGTCGCGCAGCGTAGGCTTCTGCGTGGTCTGGCCCGGCAAATGGACGATCAACGGTGTGGATACGCCGCCTTCACCCGAATAGCCTTTCGTCAAACGGAACGGGGTGGCGCTCACTTCGGCCCAGCGCAAACCGTATTGCAGGCGTTGCGCGTTCTGCTTGCCGTTGTCGGTGCCGAGCGTCGAATAGACCGGGTCCGCTGCATTGGCGGTGTCGGTCGCGCTCGGGTCGGCGCCGGAGTCGATCGGCCAGCCTTCGGCGCCGTTGTCCGACTGGAACATGATGAAGGTGTTGTCGTATTCGCCAATGTCCTTGAGATGCTGGATTAGCAGGCCGATGTTGTGATCGAGATTCTCGACCATGCCCGCATAGATTTCCATGTAACGTGCCTGGGCCTTTTTCTCGGCGGGCGAGAGGCTTGCCCACGTCTTGTTCACGTAGCCTGGGCCGTAGTCGGTATAACCCTGCGCGGCGCCATGCACGGCGCTCACATACTTCGCGTTGGCCGTGCCGTTGTTTGCGGTGGCCGCTGTTGCTACCCGTGTTTCCGATGCGCCGCCATAAGGCACGAAGTCGTTCGGGATGATACCGAGCGCTTTTTGCCGTGCGATCCGTGCGTTGCGGACCACGTCGTAGCCGGCATCATATTTACCGACGTAATTGTGCAGATAAGGATCGGGTACTTGCAGCGGCCAGTGCGGTGACGTGTAGGCCGCGTAGGCGAAGAACGGCTTGCCGTCACCCTTGTTCGAGTCGATGTACGAGATCAGGCGTTGCGTGTAGAAATCGGTCGAATAGAACACGGCGGGGCTGCCGCCTGCGCCGCCCGGTTGTCCAGGCTGGCCGGGCTGCACGTATTTGCCGTCTTCAGTGTAGTTCTGCGAGTTCAACGGTTCGTGAGCAAAGTGATTGGTCGCGGCGCCGCCGAGCAGCGCGTAGCTGTGCTCGAAGCCCCATTGGTCCGGCGTCTGCCCGCCGCCCGTCGTGCTGCCGACAATGCCCGAGCCGATGTGCCACTTGCCGGCCATATAGGTGTGATAGCCGCCGTCCTTCAGCAATTGCGCGACCGACAACGCGCGGTCGTTCAGATAGCCCTCGTAGCCGGGCAGGCCTTTGCGTTCGTCGGTCGGCACACCCATTGTGCCTTCGCCGACCAGATGGTGATCGGTGCCGGAGATCAGCATCGAACGCGTGATCGCGCAGACAGTGCCGGTATGGTGATTCGTCAGGATGCGGCCCGACTGGACCAATGCGTCGAGGTTGGGCGTGTTGATTTCGCCGCCGAACGCATGGATGTCGGAATAGCCGAGGTCGTCGGCCATGATATACAGAATGTTCGGGCGTTTCTGCGCGACCACGGGCGCGGACGCCGCCGCTTGAGGCAGATTGTCGTCGCCGCAGGAAGCGAGCACGACAAGGCTGGCGACGGCCGCGCCGATCATGCCGAGACGAAGAGTGGGGCGTTGCGATCTCTGAGTTGTCATTGTTGTAGTGACCGGATATGTCGGGTCGCCGATGTTAGCAATGACGTCAGGATGGCGAAAGATTGATTTCTGCGTTGCTATGTTCGATTGTCGATATAGGCGCTGAAATGTGATCGGGGATATAACGCGGCGTGCAACTTCCTTCGCTGTTTCGCACGGCTTTTGTGTGCGGCTAGTTGCCCGGGTCGACTACGGGTTTGTCCGGATCTGCAAGCGTTTTATAGGGCAGCGATGCGGCGTGCGGATTGGTTGTGGTGTCATCGATCACGCGATCGACATCCGCGGTTTTCGCGAGTTCGGCGAGGAACGTGTGTTTGTCGAAGCCGGGGGCGACGCAGCCTTGCACGTAAATGAAGCGGCGTTGCAATGTGAGCCATAGCGTCGACTGCTCGCGCCAGTGGGTGACGTAATTGATGTTGGTGAGACGCCGTTGGACGGCCTCGGCGATCTCCGTGTCGTAGAGATATGCGTTCGACAGGCGGCAACGTCCTTCCACCCAGCAGCTATTGCCGCGCTCGATCCGGTAATGACTGTCGTCGAGCCATTCCTGTTCGGTCTCGAGTGGGCCTAAGGGCACCGGGCAGTTGCTGATTGCTTTGGATATCTGAAAGAACGGGTCGTGGCCGCGATTGAGGCGCTGCGCTTCGGCGTGGGCGTGCAGGGAGGCCACGCTGAAGATCAGGGTTAGCAGCTTGAGGTGGATCGGGCATTTCATCGTCTCGGCTCCGGGATATTGAGCGGGGAATAGACGGTTTTGATTCTCGATTACCTGATGGAGACTATGCAGCGGTGGCGCGGTTACTTCATCGGCTCTGACGCCGATTCTCGACGGCAAACTTGATCAACTCAGCCTGACCTTCGATATCGAGCTTGCGTTTCAGATTCTGCCGATGCGTTTCCACCGTGCGCACTGAGAGCTCGTTGCGTTGAGCGATCTGCTTACTCGACAGACCTTCCGCAAGCGCATCGAGAATATCGCGTTCGCGTGGCGTGAGCCGTTCAATGGGCGGCTGCATTGCCGAGGCCTGAATCAAACGCGCACCGAGTCCCGCGCTGAAAAACGTCTTGCCTTCGAGCACCGCGCCGATCGCCTGAATGATTTCGGTCGCGGGCGAATCTTTGAGCACGTAGCCACTGGCGCCGGCGCGTACGGCCTGGGTGACGTACTCGAGGTTGTCGTGCATGGAGAGCATCAGCACGCGTATCGCCGGGAAGCGCTCATGAAACATGCCGGCCAGAGCAATGCCGTTCATCCCGTTCATGCCGACGTCCATGAGCACCAGATGCGGTTCCTGGCTGGCCGCGAGCGCGAGCGCTTCCTGCGCATTGCCCGCTTCGCCGACGATTTCGATGTTGCGCACGGCTTCGAGACGAGCGCGCAAACCGTCGCGCACCAGCGGATGATCGTCGATGAGAACCAGACGTGCGGTGGCGGTTGAGGCGTCATTCATAGTCAGCGTTCCTGCAAGGCGGGCAATTGAGGTTCGTGCGTTCCGAGCGGCACGCGTGCGCTCACTTGCGTGTGGCCAGGCTGCGAGATGAGCGACAGCTTGCCGCCCAGCGCTTCGAGCCGCTCGCGCATATTGCGCAGACCGACACCGGAGCGCCGGCCGACGAAGGCGTGTGCCACGTCGAAACCGCGCCCGTTGTCCGAGATCGTTAACGTCACGGCGTCGTTCGATATTTCCAGCGCCAGCGCCGCGCTCGATGCCTGTGCGTGGCGCACGATGTTCGTCAGCGCCTCCTGGGCGATACGGAATAGCACCGTGTTGACCGTCTCGGGTAAAACCGGGGCATTCGTGTGCGCGATTTGCGTGAAGCCGATCTTGATCCCCGACTCGTCGCTCAGCTCGCGCGTGAGCTGTTCCAGGGCGGCCGCTACGCCGAGGTCATCGAGCATCGACGGACGCAGCGCGTGAGATATACGGCGCACCTCGCGCAACGTATCGCCGAGGCGGGTGAGGCTGGTGGAGAGCGCGGCCTCCGCTGCGGGCACCCGCACTTCACTGCGTTCGAAACGCGCCAACGCGGATTCGAGCAGCAGCTTCACGGAGACCATCATCTGGCTGATGCCGTCGTGCAATTCACGCGACAGTCGCGCCCGTTCGTTTTCCTGCGAGTCGACCACCTGTTGCGCGAGCCGCTTCAGTTTGGCATCGGCGCTGCGATATTCGGTGACGTTGAGCACTAGCGCGCATAACGCGATCACGGCGAGCCCGGCGAGCGCGATGGCATCGATCCACTGCATCGTGCGATCGATGTTGGCCGCGGCACCCTGATCGATATGCGCGAGCGTGGCGTCGACATCGTCGAGATAGATGCCGGTACCGATCATCCAGCCCCAGCGTTCGAGCGGCACCACATAGCCCAATTTCGACGCGAGCTTGCCCGTCGACGGACGGTGCCACACGTAACGCACATAACCGCCGCCGCTCGCGGCCGCGGCGAGCAGTTGCTGGATCGTCGGCGTGCCTTGCGGATCGCGCAGCGTCCACAGGTCGCGTCCGACCAGATCGGGCTCGCGCGGGTGCATCAGCGAACGCCCGTGCATGTCGTAGACGAAGAAGTAGCCGTCCTTGCCGAAATCCATTTTCTGGAGGATGTCGAGCGCGCGGATGCGCAGCATCGCATCGTCGCGCGCGTTGTCGCCGCCGCCCTCGTAGAGCGGAGCGATCGCCGTGGTGGCGAGCTCGACGTAATGCTTGAGTTCAATCTCCTTGCTGGCCATGTACGCGGCCTGGGTGGTCGCGTGCTGCGTCTCGGCGAGCGCGGTGGCTTCCTCGCGCACACCGATTTCAATGCTGGCGATGGCCGCCAGAAAGGGCACGATCGCCAGCAGAACAATCTTTGCTTTGAGTTTCATCGTTGAAGAGACGGCCGACAGGCTACGTAGTATTACGTAGCCGGCTTACGTAGTTGCGCGCTTGTAAGGACGTTCACGAAAGCGAATACTACATGCCCGCGGCGTACCGCGCCTGGCGGCGCGCGCGCGGCGTTTTTTGCACGATGCCGGCCTCTTGCGGTGCGGCCGGCGCTCATTCGTATGGATGTTCCATCCGCCCGGTCGTTTTTCAGGTGCTGCGTCCTGGGGCGGTGTAAAGAGCAAACGCTGGTTTTGCCCTCCAATATCAGGTAACCGGTTTTCCGCGTGCCCGGCCACAAGTCACGGCGCGCAGTTCAATAATAGACTTAGGAGAAGTTTGTGGAGACCTCCCAATCTGCCGGCCGTTCATGGCTCTGGCTTATCTTGCTGATCCCGTATATCGCGTTGCTATGGCTGCCGTTCTATAACGACACGCGCCCCTCGTTCGCCGGCTTTCCGTTCTTCTACTGGTATCAGTTCTTGTGGGTTCCGTTGACCTCGCTGCTGATTTACGTCGTGTACCGAGGTGTCAAATGAGCGATCTGAATCCCGTGAACCCGGTCGCGATGACCGTCTTTATCGCTTTCTTCGTTCTCGTCACCGTGATCGGCTTTTTTGCCGCGCGCTGGAAGCGGGGCGACCTGACGCAATTGCACGAATGGGGCCTCGGTGGCCGCCAGTTCGGCACGGTGATTTCGTGGTTCCTCGTGGGCGGCGACTTCTATACCGCCTACACTGTGATCGCGGTGCCCGCCCTCGTGTATTCGGTGGGCGCATATGGCTTCTTTGCTCTGCCGTACACGATCATTGTCTATCCGTTCGTGTTCGCAGTGATGCCGAAGCTGTGGAAGATCGCTCACGCGAAGAACCACATCACGGGGGCGGACTACGTGCAGGGTGAATATGGCGGCAAGTGGTTTCCTGCCGCGGTCGCGATCACCGGTATTGTCGCCACCATGCCGTATATCGCGCTACAGCTGGTGGGTATGCAGGTGGTGATCAAGGGGCTCGGCGTGACCGGCGAAATGCCGCTGATCGTCGCCTTCGTGATTCTTGCGCTGTACACCTATGCAAGCGGCTTGCGGGCGCCGGCGATGATCGCGTTCGTCAAGGACATCATGATCTATATCGTCGTGATCGCGGCGGTCTGGCTGATTCCCGCGAAGCTCGGCGGCTATGCGCATGTGTTCGATGCGGCCGATACGTATTTCAAGGCTAAAGGCGGCGCAACCGGCATCATTCTGAAGCCGACGCAATTCACCGCGTATGCCTCGCTTGCTTTGGGTTCGGCACTCGCGGCATTCATGTATCCGCACACGATGACGGCGGTGTTGTCGTCCTCGTCGGCGAACACAGTGCGCAAGAATGCGATTTTCCTGCCGGCGTACACGCTATTGCTAGGGCTGATTGCGTTGCTTGGCTATATGGCGATTGCGGCCGGCGTGCATGTGAAGTCGGCCTCCGACATGGTACCGGCACTCTTCAATACGCTATTCCCGTCGTGGTTCATCGGCTTTGCGGCCGCTGCAATTGCGATTAGCGCGTTGGTGCCTGCAGCGATCATGTCGATTGGCGCGGCCAATCTGTTCACGCGGAATTTGTGGCGTCCTCTCGTCTCGCCGAATATGACGCCTGAGGCGGAAGCATCAACCGCGAAGATGGCTTCGCTGGTTGTGAAGTTCGGTGCGCTGTTGTTTATCGTGTTCTTGCCGACGCAGTATGCAATTGATTTGCAACTGCTGGGCGGGGTCTGGATTTTGCAGATTTTCCCGGCCATTGTGTTTTCCTTGTACACGCGCCGACTGAATACGCCGGGCTTGTTCCTCGGTTGGCTTGCCGGGATCGTGATCGGCACGGGACTGGCCATTTCGCAAGGGCTCAAGCCGGTATTTGCGCTGCATATCGGCGATGCGACCTGGCCGCTTTATATCGGCTTGATCGCGTTGGCCGCTAACATTGTGGTTAGTTTCGTTGTTTCGGCCTTGTCGCCGCGCAGGAGTGTGGTCGCAGTTTAAGGTTGCTGTTTGCCTGGCCGGCGCTGTGGAGTGGCTTACTCCGCGGCGCCGGCTTTTGTTTTTGTGTAGAAGGAAAACCAGGGACCCGATCGGGCATAGGCGATGCTATAAATGAGCGATACGTGCCGCGCGTTCATAGGGAGGATAGGTAATGCAGTTCGACTACAAGCACTTCCACATCGATTGCCGGGCCCGCCACGCAGAAGACGGTGCTTACCATGCGCGGGCCAGGATCAGCCGCGTGCCCCAACATAACGAGCATGTCCAGTCGCACGATTCGGGCGACATCGACGCCTTTTCGAACGAAGCTGACGCCATTTCATGCGCGAAGTCGTGGGCAATGGAGTGGTGCGACGCGGCGACCCAGTAGGGCGCTTCAGCAGGATGCCTTCCAGGGGAACATGCCGTGGCCAAGCTTCGCATCGCAACCTTCAACATCAACGGTATCCGTTCGCGCTTGCCCGCGCTGCTGCAATGGCTCGAGCGTGAAGCGCCGGACATTGTGTGCCTGCAAGAACTGAAGGCCGTGGACAGCGCATTTCCTGTCGAGCAACTACGCGCGGCGGGCTACGCTTCCCTCTGGCAAGGCCAGAGCGCATGGAACGGCGTGGCGATTCTTTCGAAAGGGGAGGCGCCCATAGAAAGCCGGCGCGGCCTGCCTGGTTTCGAAGAGGATACGCATAGCCGCTATCTGGAAGCGGCCGTCGGCGGTGTGCTGGTGGCCTGTCTCTATCTGCCGAACGGCAATCCGCAGCCGGGCCCCAAGTTCGACTACAAGCTAGCGTGGTTCGACCATCTGATCGCGCACGCCGCGAAGCTATTCAAGAGCGGCCATCCGGTGGTGCTGGCGGGTGACTTCAACGTCGTCCCGACCGACGAAGACATCTACAATCCGCGTTCATGGTTGAAGGACGCGCTGTTGCAACCCGAAAGCCGCGATCGTTATCAGCGGCTGCTCGCGCAAGGGTGGACCGATTCGCTGCGGACCCACTTCGGCGACGAGCGCGTGTACACCTTCTGGGACTATTTTCGTCGCCATTGGGACACGAACTCGGGTTTGCGCATCGACCACATACTGCTGAGCGCGGACCTCGCGCCGCGCTTGCGCGACGCGGGCGTCGATCGTTGGGTACGTGGAGAGCCGCACGCGAGCGACCACGCGCCGACGTGGGTGGAGCTGGATCTAGGCGCGGGACGCCGCAAAAAGAAGAGCGGATAGGCGCATCGTCGATCTTGTTGAAGTACACGTGTTGCTGGGGTGCGGGCAGGAGAACTTCCGCACGCCGACTTCCAAAGAGCGAGGCACAAGCAGAGCCGGGCGATCGCCTACTGCCGATCGCCCGATCATCTGATCAGCTACGTCGAAATTTACCGGCGATAATCGCGCCCCGACGCCCCGTGCGACCAGAGCGCACCGGCGACAAAACCGGCGAGCGCGACCACGGCAATGGTGGTGAAAGGGCTTTCCGCAGTCGTATCCCGAACGAGGCTGGTGGTACTCGCGCAAAGTTGTTGGGCTTTGCCGCTGAGTTCCTTGGCCTTCCCGGCCAGTTGAGTGCCTGTATCACCTAGCACGTCGCCGACGGCGCCTTGCACCTTTCCTGCGACTTCCTTGACTGCGCCTTCTGCTGAGTTGGTGTCCATACGTTTGCTCCCATTGTCATATTTACGTGTGGGCCATTGCCGCGCAACGTCGCCACACCGAGGTTCACGCAGGCCGCTCCTGCTTGCGGCTTACGTCCATCAGACGGGGCGCAAGAAGCGCGCCCGAGGAACGGAATCAACTCACGGCCGACGCCGTGTACAACCGGTAAAGCGCGAACACACAGGAAAGCCGGAGCACGCAAACATTCAGCGTCGACGTCGAAAATTAATCCCCACGAACACCGCCATCAACATCAAAAACCCGCCAAACAACAGGGCGGAATTGACGACAACATGTCTGACCCCAAGTACATCGACATTGATGAAGGGATACGGATAGAAATCCGACAAACTCCCGCGCCAGAAGGTGATGACGAGATAGGCAATGGGATAGACCAGCCATAACAGGCAGTGCCGCAACCGTAAATGAAAGCGCGGCACGAATAGCACCCAGTAAAGCGCCGTCAGCATAGGCAACACGCTGTGCAGCGATTCGTTGAGCAGCAACCGGTAGGCCGCGGGCGACCACAACCCCCGCAGAAGAAGGTTATACGCGATCCCCACAAACGCCATATAGACAACGACCGCGGTCACCACAGTAGGCTGACGGAAAAAACGCGCGATCGGCGAACTGCGTCCGCGTAGCGCTACGCAGGTAAAACAGATCGCGCAAGCCAACACCGTCAGATTGGTGAGATAGCTGCTCAGCCGCGCAATGCCATCGAGCACGCTGAGCCCGCGGGCAAGCGTGCGATCGATTGTCAGATCGGTTTGTGCGGCGATCGAAATCCACGCGATGACGGCAATGATTGCCGCCAGCGTCACGGATGAGACGCTGGGCGTGTGGAGCGGGAGCTCGGGCTCGTGTTGCTGAGAAGGGGCAGGGCGCATGTAAACGATTTTATACATACCGGATTTGCTTTGCAGCAAGCGCGACAAAATCGCGCCCGTCCAGGCCGGATTGCTCACGACAAACGGGTGGTCTGCTAGCATGTGCGCTGCCTTACCGTGCCCGCAGAAGCAGTCTTCTGAAACCGAGTAAAAATTCACACAAAAACCGGAGAAGAGCATGAAAGCCAGCACCATCGCCGAGCGGGAGGCCCGTGGCCGTGCCGCCCGTGAACATTCGAAACGTTCGAGCCATCGTACGGTCGGGGAATTGAATCGCAATCCCATCGAGCTGCTCAAACAAAGCAGCGAGGGACGCGTGACGAATCTGGTGCCGCTGCGCTATGGGCGCATGGCCGTGTCGCCTTTCACGTTTTTTCGCGGTACCGCGATCCTGCAAGCTCACGATCTGAGCCGGGTTCACGATTCGGGCCTCACCATGCCGATCTGCGGCGACGGCCACCTGATGAATTTCGGCGGTTTCGCCACACCGGAGCGGCAACTCGTATTCGATCTGAATGACTTCGACGAAGTCGCGACCGGTCCTTTCGAATGGGACCTGAAACGGCTGACCGCGAGTCTCGTGGTCGCCGCGCGGCATATGCGGTTGAGCCGCGGGACAGCCGAGCATCTCGTGATGACCGCCGTCACCGAATACCGTGACCGCATGGCGCAATATGCGCAATGCAGCGCGCTCGAACTCTGGTATGACCGCATCACGTTCGACCGCATGGCGGAAACCGCGCTGACGCCCGAGCGCCGGCGTACCGTGCGGCGCGGCATGGAAAAGGCCGCGAGCCGTACCCACGAAAACCTGCTGGAGAAAATGGCGGTGCGTGACGGCGACCATTGGACGATCCGCGATGCGCCACCGGCGCTGTTCCACGTGCTGGGTGCGAACACGCTGTTCACGCCGGAAGAGGCCGAAGTGTTCAAGGCGGCCAACTGGCGCAAGCTGCTCGAACGCATGTGGGGCGAGTACCTCAAGACGATGTCGCACGACAGGCGCGAACTGCTGAGCCATTTCACCGTGCAGGACATTGTGTTCAAGGTGGTGGGCGTCGGCAGCGTGGGCACGCGTTGCATGGTGGTATTGAGTGTCGATCACATGGGCAAGCCGCTGTTCCTGCAAATCAAGGAGGCCCGGCCGTCGGTGATCGCGCAGTTTTACAAGTCGCCGGGCAACAAGCACGAGGGCGAGCGTGTCGTGCAGGGGCAGCGTACGTTGCAGGCCGCGAGCGACATCTTTCTCGGCTGGGCGACCGGACCCCAAGGGCGGCACTTTTATTTCCGCCAACTGCGCGACATGAAACTGTCGGCGAATATCGAATTGTTCGATACCGATTTGCTGGAAGGCTATGCGCAACTATGCGGCTGGATCATGGCGCGCGCTCATGCCAAGGCGAGCGGCCAGGCGATCGAAGTCAGCGCGTATATCGGCCGTGGCGATCAATTCGCGGAAGCGCTCACGGGCTATGCGAACACCTATGCGGATCAGGTGGAACGCGACTACGACGTGTTCCTGAAGGCGTGCCGCAGCGGCGAACTCGAGGCGCGTTCGGACGAAGACATGGCGGCGGATTTCCGCGTGTAACCGCGGGCGGTGTTTGCGCGGCTCGCTTGCTGGCCCGCCTGGCGAGCCGTGAGCACGGCGTGGCCCTGTTCGAGGTTCAGTTCAGTGCTCGGGTCTGGGGCTCGAGGCGAAGGCTGGAGTCTAATGCGCAATACGTGCTTCACGCAGCGTAACGAAGCGCAAGTGCTGCCGGCGAGCCGCGTCGATCACTCGCGGCAGGACCGCGAGTATCAGCGGTTTGCCTTCGACGGTGAGCGCGGCATTGCCGTCGTGCAGCAGCAGGATGTCGCGCGCGGCAAGACCGTCGAGCAGCCGGCGCGCGACCACGCGCGGATCGCGCTCGCGCGTATCGTAGCCGCGCCGCGTCCACGCCGCGAGCCGCAGATCGAGTTTGCGCAGCACGGGTTCGAGAAAGATGTTGCGCAATCCCGCCGGGGCGCGGAAGAACATCGGCCGCTCGCCGCTCAATGTCTCGAAGGTCCGCTGTGCCGCATCGATCTCGCGCGTGAGCGCCGCCGGAAACGTGAGCGAAAACGTGTGCAGGTGAACCTGCGAATGGTTTTCCAGCGCATGGCCGCGTGCGACGATTTCCCGTATGAGCTCCGGGTAGCGTTGTGCTTTCGCGCCGATGCAGAAGAAGGTGGCGCGTACGTTCAAGGCGTCGAGCAGATCGAGCACTTGCGGTGTGACAACCGGGTCGGGACCGTCGTCGATGGTCAGTGCGATTGCGTCCGCGTTGCGCGCGCCGGCGGGCAGGCGCGTCCAGTTCGGGCCCAGCAGCGAGGTGCGCGGCAACAGGCCGGCCACCGTGAAAACAGCGTGATTCGCGAAGATCGCGGCCAGCCACCACGGCCACGCGGCGGGCGTCAGCAGCCATCCGGCCAGCACGAATACGTGCCATGCGGTGGTGGCCGTGAGCATCGCGGGGTAGCCGGTGTGCGGCCAGCGCGGCTGTGGTGTGGCTTCACCGCGTTGCGACGGCGTGAATAACTCGTTCATAAAGCGTGCTTCCTGTCTTCCTTCCTCCGTCCTGGGAAGGCCTTGAATCGCGCGCGACGCGCAACAGCGAACGATACCATTGATGTACCGTCCGACGCGGACGCTGATACGAATGGAAAACAATGAAAGCGCGCTGAAAGACGTGACATTTTTTCGGCGGCCGCAACGTTGCATTTGTGATGGGCGATCCGCTGTTGTATGGTGCTAAGACCAATTAAACGGAGAGGAAAAGCTGTGACAGGAACGGGAATCAAGAAGGTGGCGCTGGTGACAGGCGCGGGCAGCGGCATCGGTCGGGCCAGTGCGCTCAAGCTGCTGGAGCATGGCTATAGCGTCGTGCTCGCCGGCCGTCGTCAGGCTCAGCTCGACGCTGTTGTCGAAGCGGCGCAGCAACTGGGTGGCGATGCACTCGCCGTGGCCTGCGACGTGACGGACGCCGACAGCGTCGCCGCGCTGTTCGACACGATCCGCGCGCGACGCGGCCGGCTCGACGTGCTGTTCAATAACGCGGGCCGCGGCGGCTCGCCCGTGGATATCGACGAACTCGATATTGACGAATGGCGCTCGGTGGTCGACACCAACCTCACCGGCGTGTTTCTGTGCACGCGGGCCGCCTTCGGTCTGATGAAAACGCAGACGCCGCGAGGCGGCCGCATCATCAACAATGGCTCGATTTCCGCGCATGCGCCGCGGCCCAACAGCATTGCCTACACGGCGACCAAGCACGCGATCACCGGCATCACGAAAGCGGTTTCGCTCGACGGCCGCAAATACGACATCGTGTGCGGGCAGATCGACATCGGCAATGCCGCGACGGAAATGGCCGAGCGGATGGCGCGCGGCGTGCCGCAAGCGAATGGCGAAATCGCGGTCGAGCCGTTGATGGACGTGCAGCATGTTGCCGACGCGGTGCTGCATATGGCGGAATTGCCGCTATCGGCGAATGTGCAGTTCATGACCATCATGGCGAGCAAGATGCCGTTCGTCGGCAGAGGCTGAGCGCGGCGCGGGAGATCAACTTATACTGAACCCTCCCCGCCTTTTCGAAAAAGCGATTCGCCGTGCCCAGCAACACACCCAGGGACGACCGGCCGCCGGTGCCGCCCGCGCGGCCCGATCTCGACGATTGTTGTCATAGTGGCTGCAATCCTTGTGTCTTCGATCTCTACGATGACGCGCTCGAACGCTATCAGGCAGCGCTCGCCGAATGGCAAGCGCGCCAGACGGGCCACAGCCACACCCTATCCCCGTCATGACCGACCCTCTGCCCGCGCACATCGAACCCTTCACTGAATCGCACACGCTGGACGATCTGCATACCTTCGTGCAGCGTTATCCGCGTCTGTTCGTACTGACCGGCGCGGGCATCAGCACCGACTCCGGCATTCCAGGCTATCGCGACGACAACGGCGAATGGAAGCGTTCGCCGCCGATCACGCTGCAGGAATTTCTCGGTACGGTGGCGATGCGCCAGCGCTACTGGGCACGCAGCATGGTCGGCTGGCCGGTGGTGGCCGGCGCGCAGCCGAATGCCGCGCATACCGCCTTGGCGCGGCTCGAGGCAGCGGGTCACGTGCCGACGCTCGTCACCCAGAACGTCGACGGTTTGCATCAGCGTGCGGGCAGCCGCGAGGTGATCGAACTGCACGGCGGTATCGGCGATGTGACGTGTCTGGACTGCGGCATGCAGCATTCGCGCGCGTCGATCCAGCAGACGCTGGCGGCCGACAACCCCGCGCTGCTGAACGTCACCGCCGAAACCGCCGCCGACGGCGACGCGCATCTCGAGTGGCACGATATCGAATCGTTCCGCATTCCAGCGTGTACGAACTGCGGCGGTTTGTTGAAGCCCGCAGTGGTGTTCTTCGGCGAAAGCGTGCCGCGTGAGCGGGTTGAAGCGGCCTCGCATGCGCTCGATGCGGCGGATGCTGTGCTGGTGGTGGGCTCGTCGCTGATGGTTTATTCGGGCTACCGTTTCTGCGTGTGGGCGCAAAAGCTGGGCAAGCCGATCGTCGCGATCAATCTCGGGCGCACGCGTGCCGATGCGCTACTGTCACTGAAAATCGCCGCGCCCTGTGCGGATACGCTGACTGCTTTGGCCGCGCGGCTGGCGCTGGATTGAGGCCGCGACCTACGACCGTGAACTACGCCCGTGAACGCGCCGAACGCGTGCGCACGCCCCTCTATTGAAACAAAGTGAACATGACTGACTCCCATCCCGCACTGCGGCAACGCTCGCCGTCCGCCGAACGCAATCGTGAACCGATTCTCGCTGTATTGCGCAAGGTGCTGCCGGCCACCGGCCGTGTGCTGGAAATCGCGAGCGGCACGGGCCAACACGCGATCTGCTTCGCCGGTGCGTTGCGTGGGCTCGACTGGCAACCGAGCGATCTCGATGCAGATGCGCGTGCGTCGATTGCCGCATGGATCGCACATGAAGAGCTGACCAACGTGCGCGCACCGCTTGCCCTCGACGTGCATCAGCAGGATTGGGGCGTGCAAACGCTGGATAAGCTCGACGCCGTGGTCTGTATCAACATGATTCACATCTCGCCATGGAGCGCGACAGAGGCACTGTTCGCCGGCGCGAGCCGCCGCCTGGCCGTCGGCGGTGTACTGTATCTGTACGGTCCTTATAAACGCGGTGGTGCGCAGACCTCGCCGAGCAACGATGCGTTCGATCAACAATTGCGCAGCCGCGACCCCGCGTGGGGCGTGCGCGATATGGAAGCCGTGGTGGCGTTGGGCGCATCGGTCGGACTCGTGTGCGACGAGCCGATCGCGATGCCGGCCAACAATTTCAGTCTGGTCTTCAGGAAACACCCGGAGGCGGCGCGGGTCTGACTAGCGTCCGCCTCCGTGCGGCAAGCCGGCATTTCTTTTATCCTTTCACCCTCAACGTTCCGCCGACGTTCTTTCCGGCGTGACGTCTCGACATTTTTTGGACTCTGGAGAATTCACATGGGCAAACAGGCAATCGGCGTGGTGGGGCTAGCGGTCATGGGCCGCAATCTGGCGCTCAACATCGAAAGCCGCGGCCACGCGGTGTCGGTGTACAACCGTAGCCGTGAGAAAACCGACGAACTCATCGCCGAATATCCGGACAAGAAGCTGGTGCCGGCGTTCACGCTGGAAGAGTTCGTGGAGTCGCTGGAAAAGCCGCGCCGCATTCTGCTGATGGTGAAAGCGGGCGAAGGCACCGACGCGACGATCAACCAGTTGAAACCCCTGCTGGAAAAAGGCGACATTCTGATCGACGGCGGCAACACCCATTTCACTGACACCATCCGCCGTAATCAGGATCTCGCAAAGTCCGGTCTGCACTTCATCGGCACGGGCGTGTCGGGCGGCGAAGAGGGCGCACTGAAAGGGCCATCGATCATGCCGGGCGGCCAGCGCGACGCCTATGACCTGGTCGCGCCGATCCTCACCGAAATTGCCGCCAAGGCGCCGGACGGCGAGCCGTGCGTCGCGTACATGGGACCGGACGGCGCGGGCCACTTCGTGAAGATGGTGCACAACGGCATCGAATACGGCGATATGCAGCTGATCGCCGAGAGCTACGCTGTGCTCAAGCAGGTCGTCGGCCTGTCGAACGAAGA
This sequence comes from Paraburkholderia sp. RL17-337-BIB-A, assembly GCF_046025895.1. Taxonomy (NCBI): domain Bacteria; kingdom Pseudomonadati; phylum Pseudomonadota; class Betaproteobacteria; order Burkholderiales; family Burkholderiaceae; genus Paraburkholderia; species Paraburkholderia sp. RL17-337-BIB-A. Next base: position 986,827 of record NZ_JARESY010000002.1, read on the forward strand.
ATTGGGCAAGGTCTACACCGAATGGAATCAGGGCGAACTCGACAGCTATCTGATCGAAATCACCTCGAAGATTTTCAGCAAGAAAGACGATGAAACCGGCAAGGACCTGGTCGACGTGATCCTCGATCGCGCCGCGCAGAAGGGCACGGGCAAGTGGACCAGCCAGAACGCGCTCGACCTCGGCGCGCCGCTGCCGCTGATCACGGAGGCCGTGTTCGCGCGCGTGCTGTCGTCGCTGAAGACGCAGCGCGTGGCCGCCAGCAAGGTGCTGGAAGGCCCGGCGCCCAAGCCGCTGGGCGTCGAGCGTGATGCGTTCATCGAGTCGGTGCGCCGTGCGTTGTACTTCAGCAAGGTGATTTCGTACGCGCAAGGTTTCGCGCAACTGCGCGCGGCCTCGGAAGAATACAAGTGGGACCTGGACTACGGCACGATCGCGAAGATTTTCCGCGCCGGCTGTATCATCCGCGCCCGCTTCCTGCAGAAGATCACGGACGCCTATGCGAAAGACAAGGCAATCGCCAATCTGCTGCTCGATCCGTACTTCCGCGACATCGCGAAGAATTATCAGTCGGCGTTGCGCGAGGTCGTGATTGCCGCCATCAATGCGGGCGTGCCGGTGCCGGCATTCGCGTCGGCGGTGGCGTATTTCGACGCGTATCGTTCGGAACGCCTGCCGGCGAATCTGGTGCAGGCACAGCGCGATTTCTTCGGCGCGCATACGTTCGAGCGTATCGACAAGCCGGGCAGCTTCCACGCGAACTGGAGCTAGGCGTTTGAATCGTGGGCCGGCGCGCACTTGCCGCAAGGCGCGCTGGGCCTCGCTGGCGATTGAAATCGAGCCAGAGAATTATTGCTGAAAGCTATCAGACAGTTCGCGTGACGGTACCGCAGATCACCTACTATTGCGAAATTCGAAATAGAGTTTCATCGTTTTAGGGGTTTCCCCTAGATGCCAACGCTCCTAAACTTCGGTTCAAGCGCTACGGACCACATGTCCGAAGCGGATGAAAAACAAGTTCTGGAGGTTTACATCATGAAAGCTCTTATCTCTGCAGTTGTTGTCGCCGCGGCTCTGGTCGCTCCTGTTGCTTCGTTTGCTCAATCGAACCAGCCGCTCACTCGCGCCGAAGTGCGTGCTCAACTGGTGCAACTCGAAAAGGCCGGCTACAACCCGGTTGGCGACCATTTCGACTACCCGGCCAACATTCAGGCCGCGCAGGCACGTGTCGACGCACAGAACGGCACTGCTCAAGCTGTGAATAGCGGCTACGGCGCGCCGATGGCCGGCAGCTCGCAAGCCGGCCGTCCGGTGAGCAGCAACGACCGCAACTCGGTCTACTTCGGCAACTAATCGTCGAAGCTGATGCAAGCGCCGCCTTGGTAGTAGGCGGCGAGTTATAAAAACGCCGACCGGATTGCCGGGCGGCGTTTTGTCATTTACGGGCCGGGTCGGCAGCCAATTCGATTTCAAGGCGCTTCAGCGCGCAGTCTAAACGCACATGGCGGACCGGCGGCGCTTGCGGACGCGCGCCGGTGGTGCGCGGCAGTGCGGATGTGTTTGCGCGGGCGCAGCGTCAATGCAGGGTTCGATGCCGGTGGCCTATTTCATCGAACAGCGCGCGGCTTGGTTCGAGAGCCAGCAACCAGGATTCGTCGTAAGCGCTGAGGTTGTCGAGCGCCTCGCGCAACCGTTCGATTGCAACGGCGGGAATCTCGACGCTGGCTTCGACGCCGCTCGACAGGCCCGCGATGCTGGCCAGTTGGACCAGCGCGTCGGCGGCTTCGGCAACGTCTGCCGCGAAAACGAGATGTGTGTTCAGCAACTCGACCAAACCGGGCGACGCCGCAACATCGTCGACGTTGAGTTGCACGGCCAGAAAGGTGGCTTTGTTCATCCCCAACTCCTCGCAGGATTCAGGCGTTTGCGTACGGTGCATCGTGGCAGTTTGACTGAGTATAGGCGAGGGTCGAAAGGATTCAATGTTCACACGAATGCGTCCGAGCGGCCTCGTGCCAGCGGTCGTGATGGCTGCAACACCTATAATGGGGCCAGTCGGAACGCGTGATCTCGCCGGGGCGGCCGCTTCGGTATGCGGCACAGATAACGCGCGGACAGCGTCGGCTTCTCAACCCGCTATTCACCATGAAGATCATCCGCAGCAAGAGCTTCACCGCGACGCGTCCATGGGGCGCGCTCGATATCGCCAACATGGGCGGCATAACGACGCGCCTGCATTGGACCGATCAGCCGTATAAATGGCATGTCAACGACGGCGAGGAAGTGTTCGCCGTGCTCGACGGACGCGTGGAGATGCGCTACCGCGAAGATGGCGTCGAACGGTCGGCCATTCTGGAAACGGGCGATGTGTTCTACGCGTCGGTGGGCACCGAACATGTCGCGCATCCAATCGGCGTGGCGCGCATTCTGGTGGTCGAGGCCGCGGGCAGTGTCTGAGGGCTCACCAGCCCATGCGGTGCCGACTCCCACGGCGGCATAATGGATACGAGCCGAGCCGAGCCGAGCCGAGCCGAGCCGAGCCGAGCCGAGCCGAGCCGAGCCGAGCCGAGCCGAGCCGAGCCGAGCCGAGCCGAGCCAGGCGGCACGGCAAATGCTTGGGGCTGATTGAAACCGATCGAATCAAAGTGTCGAGGAAAATCACATGACAGGACAATGGCAATTCACGGCGAGCCGGTTGCTGATCGCGGCCACCTTCGGCGTGTTGATCAGCGGCTGTACGTCGATGCCGTGGGAAAGCACGCCGTTTTACAGCAGCGCGCCGTCCCATCCCACTACCCTCGGCACGGTCCCTGTGCCGGCCGGCTACTACCGCGCCAATCAGGGCGACACGCTGGCGGGCATCGCATCGGCGTATGGCCGTAAGCCGCAGGAGATTGCGGCGTGGAACGGCCTCGCGGCGAATTCCGCCGTCAATCCGGGGCAGGTGCTGCGGGTGGCGCCGCCCATGGCGTCGGGTAGCGTGGTGACACCGCCGGTTAATGTTGCCGGTCAGAATGGTTCGGTCACGACGCCTGGCGCGACCGGTGCCCCCGGCGTTCCGCAGCCAGGTGTGCTGTTGTGGCCGCTGCGGGGTCCCGTGCTGAAGGCCTTCGCGCCCGGCAAGTCGAACGGCATCGTGATCGGCGGCCATCCGGGCGATCCGGTCAAGGCCGCCGCCACCGGCCGCGTGGTCTATGCGGGCACGGGTATCGAGGCGTACGGTCCGCTCATCATCATCAAGCACGACGACTCGCTGATTACCGCCTACGGGCAGAACAGCACGCTGCTGGTCAAGGAAGGCGACGCTGTCGCGCAAGGGCAAACCATCGGCGAAGTCGGTGTGGATAGCCGGGGTGTGGCATCGATCCAGTTCGAAGTGCGCCAGAACGGCCAACCGGTCGATCCACTGACGTGGCTGCCGAAGTCGGGTGGGTGATTCCAGATGATCCCGGCTTGAGAAAACGTTCGATTCGAACAGTCAGCCATCGGTTGACCAGGTGATTGCCTGAGCCTCCTTGCCGATGAGATCGGCCATGAGGCGCTCCACCGCATCGTTGCCGAGCGGGGCGCGCCAATGTACTTCAAACCGTTCTTCGAGCCGGGCCGTGTCGGTAGCGATCCGCAACGCGCGGGACCTGACAGCGCACCGGTGCTGCTCGAGGCGCTCGATTGATCTCGCGCGGGTATCGGCCGCCAGGTCGTATTCGAGCGTCAGCCGTCCACGCCTGTTGCGAGGCAAACGTTTCTCGATTGCACCGAGTACCAGAAGCACAACAATGCCTAACACGAGGCCGGTGATAGCGAGGGCGATCTGGCCGCCGCCGGCGCACAAACCGATCACGGTAACAAACCATAATGTTGCAGCGGTCGTGACGCCCGTGATGAGACCGTCCTTGCGCAGAATCGCACCGGCGCCGATGAACCCAACGCCGGACAGAATGCCGAGCGGCAGGCGCATCAGATCGAGCTGCACGAACGAGCCTTCGGGTTTGCCGGCCTGCGACAACAGCACGTTGACCTGAAGCATCGCGATGCAGGCGGCAAGGCAAACCAGCAGTGTCGTGCGTAGACCTGCCGCCTTGCCGGACTCGCCGCGATTCAGTCCAATCACCACACCGGCTGCCAACGCGACCGCAAGGCGAACGGCTACGTCCTGCCAACTGACTGTCAATGCCATCGCGTTCATACCCGTCCCCCAATGAGGTCGGCTGAAGCGCCGTCACGCGCGCGCTATTTATCGTGATGGCCGGGCAGTACCGCGCCGAGCACCTGTTTGGCTGTTTGGACGATTACATTGCCTTGATCCGGATCGCCCTTCAGCAGCGTCGACGCAAAGGCCTTGGCCTGCGCGAGCGTGATATGCGGCGGCAGGGGCGCGATATTCGGATCGGCCTTGACTTCGATGACCACCGGTCGATCCGCCGCCAGGGCCTCGTCCCAGGCGGCGCCCATCTGTTCGGCGTCGTCGACGTAAATGCCTTTCAGGCCGATCATTTCCGCGAACTTGTGATACGGCACCGACGGAATGTCCTGCGAGGCCTCGAACTTCGGATCGCCTTCCATTGCACGCTGTTCCCATGTCACCTGGTTGAGGTCCGCGTTGTTCAGCACCATGCAGATCCAGCGCGGATCGGTCCAGCCTCGCCAGTACTTCGAGACCGTGATCAGTTCGGCCATGTTGTTCATCTGCATCGCGCCGTCGCCGACCAGCGCGATCACGGGCCGTTCGGGGTAGGCGAATTTCGCCGCGATCGCATAAGGCACGGCCGCGCCCATCGACGCGAGACCGCCCGAGAGCGAGCACATCATGCCGCGTTGTACTTTCAGATCGCGCGCGTACCAGTTCGCGACCGAGCCGGAGTCGCTCGTCACAATCGAGTTGGCGGGAATGCGGCTGGACAATTCCCATACCGTGCGCTGTGGGTTGACCGCATCCTTGCCGGCTTCGTGCGCGCGCTTGTCGAGCGTCTTCCACCAGTCCTCGGTCCAGCCTTCGATCTTCTTGCGCCAGGCGCGGTCGCTTTTTTCTTCAAGGAGCGGCAGCAACGCACGCAAGGTTTCGACGCTATCGCCGACCAGATTCACTTCCATCGGATAACGCAGGCTCAGCATGTCGGCCTTGATGTCGATCTGCACGCCGCGCGCCGCGCCTTCCTTCGGCAAAAATTCCGCATAAGGAAAGCCCGAGCCGATCATCAGCAGCGTGTCGCACTCGCTCATCAGGTCGTAACTGGGTTTGGTGCCGAGCAGGCCGATCGAGCCGGTGACCCACGGCAAATCGTCGGGCAGGACGGCTTTGCCGAGCAGTGCTTTGGCAACGCCCGCGCCGAGTTTTTCGGCGACGGCGATCACTTCGTCAGTGGCATGCAATGCGCCCGCACCGACGAGGATCGCGACCTTCTTGCCGGCGTTGAGGACGTCGGCGGCTTGCTGCAGATCGTCGGGATACGGCACGAGACGCGGCGCGCGATACCCGACGCCCGAGTGCAACGTGCCGTGTTTGTGGCCGGGTGCTTCATAGGGCAGGTCCTGCAGATCGTTGGGCAGCACGATCGCGGTGACCTTGCGCTCGGCGAGCGCGGTGCGGATGGCTCGGTCGACCAGATGGCGGACTTGAGCCGGCACAACGGCCTGCTCGACGAAGGCACCGGCGACGTCCTTGAACAGGGAGACCAGGTCGAGTTCCTGCTGATAGTGGCCGCCCAAGGCGGCGCGGGCTTGCTGCCCCGCGATGGCGAGAACCGGCATGTGATCCATTCGTGCGTCGTAAAGGCCGGTGATCAGATGCGACGCGCCGGGGCCCGAGGTGGCGATGCAAACCCCGAGTTCGCCGGTGAATTTGGCATGGGCGGCGGCCATGAAGGCGGCCATTTCCTCGTGGCGGACCTGGACGAATTCAATGGGAAGGGTGGGGTGGTCCTGGTCTTTCTGGTCTTTGTCTTTCTGGTGTTTCCTTGCCGCGGTCTGCGCACGGTTGAGGGCACCGAAGACGCCATTGATGCCGTCGCCGGGGTAACCGTAAATGCGGCGCACGCCCCAGGCATGAAGCCGCTCGATGATGAAGTCGCCAACGGTCTCGGACATGTTGTCTCCTTGAATGCGATTTGAGCGGCAATGGCAGGTACGATTTGGCCTCGCCATATCGCCGCCTGTTGTACACATCCGATGTGTGTTGCAAGTCCCGTTCCGCGGTGTTGCAAGTCCCGTTCCGCGATATTGCAAGCTGTAATCGTCAATGCCGTGCGATGGGGTGAGCAAGGCTCGGAACGTTCCGGCCGCAAAATTTGTTCCCCTCTTACTGACCGCGTTGACGCGACCGGTCACGCTACGCTCGATCGCGACAGAGACATGGAGGAAGAGCTGGCTAATGTCGCGCGCGCCCTAACCGCCTGTATCGGCCAGGGGCGGGCTGAACGACTCGCAGGGGCATATCACGGCAGTCGCCGCGCGCGCCGTGATCGATATCGACTGCAACAATCGGCCATTGGCCAGGTCGCCTTTCAATTCGTCGGCATGGCGGATGTCTCGTCGTGCGTGATTGACGCCCTTTCGGGCCAGCGCGTCAGGAAGGGCAATGAACCGGGTTATTTCCAGTATGCCGGCTCGACATACTGGCTGATAGTGAACCCGGCGTGATGGGCGGTTTCGTGCCGAAGCCGCCCTTTGACGACAATACGCCACGCTTAAGGTGAACACGCACATTGCGACATGCGTATGACGAATGGATCGCTGCCAGGCTGAAGGATCGGCTAGGGAAAACGAGGATTCATTCAAAAATGCCTGTCACGTACTTTGTTTTCCTTGTGATTCTCGTATAACCAATCGGGCGTGACTATCTGCTTCCTGGGTTCAGTCAGGACTGCCGGACATGCGCGCCAGGTGCGGTGACATTTTTATTTTTTCGAACGCGCTGTCGATTCTGTCGAACAGCGCTGCTGTGGTTCCTGGCCCACGTATTTTTAGGGAAGCGATGACCACCGGAAATCGTAAAAGCGGACTTACTTCACTTGGGCCCATTTCTTGGGGCACCCATCTTTGTCATTTCTACGAGACGCGCAACGAATTACTCAGCGTGACGGCGAATTTTCTCCAGGCCGGACTCGCTCAGCGGGAAGTCGGCGTATGGGTCGCGCCCGCGTTGCTGGGTCCGGACAAAGCCCGTCATATGCTCACGCGGGCGGTGCCCGCACTCGCCGAATATATCGACTCCGGTCAGTTGCAGATTCTCGATGGCGCGCAACTCTATGCGCCGTCTCGCACCGGCTTCAACGGCAGTGCCACGGTGGGCTTGTGGTCGGCTGCCATCAACGATGCGCTTGGGCGCGGCTTCGAAGGTCTACGGGTTGCCGGTGACGCTGTCTGCAACGAGCATACCGATTGGGCGTCATTGCTCGACTATGAAGCGACGCTGAAGCACAGGCTCGCCGGGAGTCCGATTGTCGGCTTGTGCACTTACTGCGTACAGGGGTTGCGCGCCGCCCAAACCCGACAGATCGAACGTCTGCACGATGCGACGGTTGCGCCGTCATCTACTGAATGCGTGGACCGCGCCGCACCGAAAGTCGGACGGCGGGCGATACCAGTTGAACCGCAGCAGACCGGCGGTGAACCGCAGCAGACCGCAGCGCTCGGCGAGTCCTCCATTGAGGCCGCACAACAGTTTGCCGTCGGGCCCATGATCGGCCATGAGATTCGCAACGCGATTACGCCGCTCGGCCTGCTTGCGCGTTTGCTGAATACCCAATATGGCCACGACGAACAGCTCACGCGGTATGCCCTGGTGCTGTCACGGCAAGCCCACCTGCTGGGGCAGTTGGCTCAGCAATTGATGGCGCCGGCCCATGCTCAGTGCGCGAGCTCGCTGGAATCGGTGGGCGAGGTCGTGGTGGATGCGCGGCCGGCGCAACCGGCGCATGTCAACGTCGATGAGCTGCTCGCGCATTGCATTCAGGTCGCGGAAGCGGGTGTCCCCGGGCATTTGCCGATCCATCTGGCGAAAAGTGCTGCGCCACTGCTCGTGCGGGGCGACTTCTGCAAGCTGACGCAGGTGTTCGTCAACGTCATGGTGAACGCGCTCAAATATTCCTCCCCAACCGATGCGGTCTCGGTGATGGCGGCGCGTGCGGGGTGCTCCTGCTATATCAGCGTGCGCGACAACGGCATCGGAATCACGCCGCGCGAACTGAAAACGATCTTCAAGCCCTATACGCGCGGTCTCGAAGGTCGGGCGCTGGGTGTCGACGGTCTTGGGCTTGGCTTGTCGGTGGTTCGTGAAATCGTTGCCAGTTGCGGAGGTACGGTCGAAGCCTTCTCCGAAGGTCCCGGGACCGGGTCGGAATTCGTGGTGCGTCTGCCGCTTGCCAACCTGCCCATCAACGCACCGGTGAATGAGGATGCGTTCGAGGCAAATGTCCCCGGCGAGGTTTGCGCCGGACGGGCCGACGTGGGTGCCGGGCAAGTGTTGACCGGTCTTTAGAGTGTTGGGACAGGGAAAGACGCTGCATGAGCTTTTACGCAGTTTTCCTTTACGCAGTTTTCCTTTACGCAGTTTTTCCTTCATGCCGTTTCTCGTCGTGCGCCGCCAAAGCATCAAGCGTCAACTGAGCCATCCACACGCATAGCGTGCGGCAACGGCGGCGCCCATGCTGACGGTTGCCAGCCAGGCCAGCACGCGCAACGTCCAGTGCGAACTCAGGTCGCCCACTGACGAGTGCTTCGTGCTGAGCAGCACCAGCAGCACCATCACGGGCGTTGCGGTCGTCCCATTGAGTACCGCGCTCCAGTACAAAATGCGCAGCGGCTCGAATCGCATTGCCGCCAGCGCGACGCCGAGGGCGCCCCCTAGTGCGACGACCGCGATGTGCGTATAGGCGATGCGCCGGTCATTCGAGGTGTCGTTATGCCAGTTCAACCCACTCGCGACTGCGTGCGCCGCGGAACCGGCAAGCGGCGGTAACGCAAGCAACGCGCTGCTGAGCAATGCCAGCCCCAGCAGGTGCGAAGCGAACGGGCCCGCGATCGGCGCAAGCGCCCCCGCGAGGGAAGCGGGCGTGTCGACGGCCTCGCCTCCTGCATGGAGGCTTGCTGCCGCGGCGATCATGATGGATAGCGCAACGGCATTGGACATTGCCGTTCGAATCAGTGTGCCGACGCGCAAGCTTCGGAACCCATCGCGACGCGATCCATTGGCTGAGCGATCGGCATGTGTCCGCTGTTCAGGGCGCTGCGCCTCTACCTGCTGTTCGGCCTGTGAATAGAGCAGGTACGGGCTGATGGTCGTGCCGAGTACCGCGAGCAGCATCTCCAGATAATGCACGGACCAGGTCAAGTGGGGTACCAGTGCTTTGATCGCGATTGTCGACCAGGGAAGACGGAGGGTGATGTCGACGACGACGTAAGCGAAGAGCGACAGCGCCAGCCATCGCAGCACGCGCGCGTACCTGGGATACGGAACGAACCACTGCAACGCGACGGAGAGCACCAGGAACACCGCTGCGAAGCCAGGCATCGAGCCGTGCCACAGCAATTGGGCGGCTACACCCATCGCCATGACATCGGCGGCAATATTGAAGGTGTTGGCGATCAGGAAGCGTGCAACCGCGAGAAAAAACCAGATGCGCGAGTAATGCTCTCGCATGTTGGTGGTCAATCCCTTGCCCGTTAGACGCGCGATGCGCGCCGATACGAGCTGCAAGGCGACTATCAACGGATAGGACAGCACACACGTCCACAGCAGATCGTATCCGAACTGCGCCCCTGCAAGCGAATAGGTGGCGATACCGCTTGGGTCGTTGTCGGCTGCGGTGGAGATCACGCCCGGCCCGATATCGGCCGCCCAGGAGTGGGCGGCGGTTTCACCTCGAACACTGTCGCGATGGTAGGTAATGTTTCGCTCCTGAAATCGCTGAGTGGGCGACATGCCGCTCATGTCGGGTCCCGCCATCCTTTGTAGCGCCAGCCCGACATGCCGATGCGTACGTCACCGATTTTTTTCATGGAAATGAACCCAGCATCCGCTATGCCCGGCATTTATGGCGTTTTACCCTATGCCGCTTCGCTATCGAAGACCACGTTCTGGCCTCCGCGCTCGCCTCTATCGGGTGACGATCCAGGAATTGCTGAATCGATGGCGCGTCAGCGGGATGCAATGCTGCATCGCACCAATGACAAAGCAGGATGCACACCGCAAAATGTCGGGCTCACCAGCCGGAGCGGCGACCGCCCGTCGAAAGATGATGCGGCACGCCGGCCGGCTGCCACAGGCTGTCATGCATTGGCACAACAGGGACACAAAGGCTCTCACCATGATCGATTTGCGCAGCGATACCGTAACCCGTCCGACCCCGGCCATGCTCGCGGCGATGTCGGCCGCCGAAGTAGGCGACGACGTCTGGGGCGACGACCCAACCGTGCTGCGTCTGCAAGCAACGGTTGCGGAGCGCGCCGGCAAGGAAGCCGGTCTGTTCTTCCCGACCGGCACGCAGAGCAATCTGGCGGCGTTGATGGCGCACTGCGCGCGCGGCGACGAATACATCGTCGGCCAGTTGGCGCACACCTATAAGTACGAAGGCGGCGGCGCGGCGGTGCTCGGCAGCATCCAGCCGCAGCCGCTCGAAAATGCCGCCGACGGTTCGATCCCGCTCGAGAAGATCGCCGCAGCGATCAAACCGATCGACGACCACTTCGCGCGCACGCGGCTGCTGGCGCTGGAAAACACCATCGGCGGCAAGATATTGCCGGCGGGGTATGTCGACGAGGCGGTGCAGCTGGCGCGTCAGCGCGGGTTATCCGCTCACCTCGACGGCGCGCGCGTCTATAACGCGGCGGTTGCCTCGGGCAAGCCGGTGGCCGCGCTGTGCGCGCCGTTCGATTCGATCTCGATCTGTTTTTCGAAGGGCCTCGGCACGCCGGTCGGCTCGGTATTGGTTGGCAGCCAGGCGCTGATCGATGTGGCGCATCGCTGGCGCAAGGTGCTGGGCGGCGGGATGCGTCAGTCCGGCGTACTGGCGGCGGCTTGCCTGTACGCGTTGGATCACAACGTCGAACGTCTCGCCGACGACCACGCGAACGCCGCGCATCTGGCGGCCGGTCTGGAGGCGATCGACCAGGTCAAGGTGCAGTCGATCGCGACCAACATGGTGTTCGCGCAGTTTCCGCAGCAGGATTGCGCGGCGCTCGAAGCGTGGCTCAAGGAACGTGGCATCCTGACGCAGATGCTGTACGCGTCGCGATTCGTCACGCATAAGGATGTGTCGCGTGCGGATATCGATACGTTTATCGCCGCGGTGAAGGGGTATTTCGCCGCGCGTTGATCGAGCGGAATGGCGGGGCTGGGAGGCTGGTTTGAGAGCCGGCGTTGACAGCGGCGGCCGGGATCGAAGGCCGTACTGACCGCCGGGATCGAAGGGCGACGCTTGACAGGCCCAGGCATCGAGAAGCCGAAATCCAGGTCCCCCGATCAAAATGCCGCTTTATTTATTTCGCCGACGCCTCCGCCGGCGCGCCCGCGCGATGCGACGGCGCGAACAGTCGCAGGCCGCTCGCGAGGCTCGCCGCACCGGCAAAGAAGGCGCCGGCCCCGAGCGCGAGTGTCGGTCCATGCCGGCCGGCGATGCCGAAGCTCAGCGCGACCAGCGCGGCGCCGGTGGTCTGCCCGAGCAGCCGGGCAGTCGCGACGATGCCGCTCGCGCCGCCGCTGCGCTCGGGCGGCGCGCTCGCCATCAATGCCTTCAGGTTGGGCGACTGGAAGAAGCCGAAGCCGGCGCCGCAAACCGCCATCCGGATGCCGATGTCGAGCACATGCGGATGCGCCGGCAACAACGCAAGCGACGCCATCCCCGCCGACATCACAGCAAGGCCGATCGCACCGAGCAAGCCCGGCGGATAGCGGTCGGACAGCGTGCCCGCCAGCGGCGCGGCCAACGCGACGACCACCGGCCACGGCGTCATCAGAAAACCGGTCTCGACCTGGCTGCGATGCAGCACATCTTCGAAGTAGAACGGCAGCGCCACGAACGCCAGCCCTTGGGCGGCGAACGAGCACACGGCGGTCACCGCCGACAACGCAAACACCGGCCGCTTGAACAGATCGACGGGCAGCATGGGCGCCGGGTGGCCCGCTTCACGGCGAATCATCAACAGCCCGAACGCCACGGCGATCGCCGCCGCGCTCAGCACCAGCGGCGCCGAAGCACGCTGGGCCGCCTCGCCGAGCGCGAACACCAGCGCGGCAAAGGTGATCACATTGAGAAGCGCTGCAATCGGGTCGAAGTTGTGCTTGCCGCGCTCGGTGTGCGGCAGCGCGGGCCACGCGAAGGTCAGCGCCAGCAGGCCAAGCGGCACGTTGACCGCAAACAGCCAGGGCCATGTGCCAAGGGAGAGGATCAGCGATGCCACCGTCGGCCCGACCGCGAACGACACGCCGACGACCAGGGCGTTAATGCCGAGGGCGCGTCCGAGCCGGTGCGGCGGATGCAGATAGCGAATCAGCGCGGTATTGACGCTCATGATCCCGCTCGCCCCGAGGCCTTGCAGCACGCGCGCGGCGGCGAGCATCGGCAGCGTCGAGGCGAGCGAGCACGCGAGCGAAGCCAGCGTGAATAGCGCAATGCCGCCGATATAAATCTTGCGATGCCCGACGATCTCACCGAGCGCGGCCAGCGGCAGCAGCGTCGCGACCATCGAGAGCTGATAGGCGTTGATGATCCACACCGACGCCGCCGGCGCGGCGTGCAGATCCGCGGCGATGGCGGGCAGGGCCGTGTTGGCGATCGCGGAATCGATCGTGGCGAGCGCGACCGCGAGCATGAGCGCGGCCATCGCGCGGCGGTTGGCGGCGGACATTGGACCGTCGGCGGGAAAGGAGTGGGCGGCGGTGGCGCTGGGTTTGTCGGACAAGGCGGGATCGTCGGTTATGCGTGCCGAAGCGCCGGACGCGTTGGGGGACGGTGCGGCGTGCAAGCGGCAGGGTTGCGTGGCGTGAAACGGGCGCGGCCTGAGCCCGGCGGTCAGGGTGGCTCGCGCGGCGAATGGTGCGATTGTTACAGAGACCTGGAAATCGTGCTGGAAAGGCAGCAAGGCGAGGGCGCCTGGTTAAACGCCATAATGCAACTAACGGTCAAGTCCGCCCGACATCTTCGAACGCGCACGCGGCCGCGTTATCACCCGCCGCTTTGGCACAACGATTCAGCAGACGAGGCGCTTCGATTCGATCACGCATCGGACCTGTCAAATCAGTCATCGGCAAAGTCACACGCCGAAAAAATAAACGTGCTAGCTCTCCCTTTCAGGTGGCTTTCACCGTTCGTCATCGTTCGCCTGTTTGGCGAGCCGATGCACGCGCGCAGTGCCGCGAACCCGCCGCTTGCACCGCGCACGTGCGCAAAACCCGCCAGGTGCCGCGTGTCGGCGGGCATGGCATGTGCGTGAGCATCCGCTCGCGCTCGCCGGTGTCCGCGGGCCGTAAAATGTCGTACTCTGTTCGTTAACCCGCCTGACCGGCACGCGCCTCCCGTCCGTCATCTATGCGGTTTGCGTATGTCGCGTCGTTTCTTCCCCGGAGGCTTCGATGACAGCCGTCGATCTGGAATTCGACCAGCTCAACAGTACCGTCGACGCGCTACGGCGCTCAATTTCCAATCGCATGATGTACGGCGTCGGCAAGGACGCCGTCACCGCTCACCCGCATGACTGGCTGCACGCCGCGGCGCTCGCCGTGCGCGACCGGCTGGTCGCGCGCTGGATGAAAACTACGCGCCTGCAGTACGAACAGGACGTCAAACGCGTCTACTATCTGTCGATGGAGTTCCTGATCGGCCGCACGTTTACGAACGCATTGCTTGCGCTCGGCATCCACGATCAGATGAAGGAAGCGCTCGCGAGTCTCGGCGTCGACATGGAGACGCTGGTCAATATCGAGCCGGATGCGGCCCTTGGCAACGGCGGCCTCGGCCGGCTCGCGGCCTGTTTTCTCGATTCGATGGCCACGCTCGGCATTCCAGGTTTCGGCTACGGTATCCGTTATGAATACGGCATGTTTCGCCAGGAGATCGTCGACGGCGAGCAGGTCGAAGCACCGGACTACTGGCTGCGCGCGGGCAATCCGTGGGAGTTTCCGCGGCCCGAGATCAAGTACATGGTGCATTTCGGCGGCCGCACGGTGCAGCGTGGCGAGCACGTCGAGTGGATCGATACCCAGCATGTCAACGCCACGGCCTACGACACCGTGATTCCGGGCTACGCGACCAGTGCGACGAACACGCTGCGCCTGTGGTCCGCGCGCGCCACCGAAGAACTCGACCTCGGCGCGTTCAACCGCGGCGATTACCGCAATGCGGTCGACACCAAGAACATGTCGGAGAACGTGTCGCGGCTGCTCTATCCGGATGACTCGACGCCGGCCGGCCGCGAATTGCGGCTGCGCCAGGAATACTTCTTTGTTTCAGCGACGATGCAGGATCTGATTCGCCGCTATCAGCGCACCCACAGCACCTTTGGGCGCTTCTCCGAAAAGGTCGCGGTGCATCTGAACGATACGCACCCGGTGCTGGCGATTCCGGAGCTGATGCGTTTGCTGGTGGATGTGCATCATCAGCCGTGGGACAAGGCCTGGCAGCACGTCACGAAGATCTTCTCGTACACCAACCACACGTTGATGCCTGAAGCGCTCGAAACGTGGGATGTCGAGATGCTCGCGCGCCTGCTGCCGCGGCATCTGGAAATCATCTTCGAGATCAACGCCGGCTTTCTCAAGCATGTCAGCGAGCAATCGGGTCATGACGCCGAGATGATCCGCCGCATTTCGCTCGTCGACGAATATGGCCAGCGGCGTGTGCGGATGGCGTATCTGGCGATTGTCGCGAGTCATAAGGTGAATGGCGTCTCCAAGCTTCACTCGCAATTGATGGTCCGCGATATCTTTGCCGACTTCGCGCGCATCTATCCGGATCGCTTCACCAACGTGACCAACGGCATCACGCCGCGGCGCTGGCTCGCGCAGGCGAGTCCGTCGCTGTCGTCGCTGATCGATCAGCAGATCGGCAAGCATTGGCGCAGCAATCTGTTCGAGCTGGAACAACTGCGCAGTCTGCGCAACGACAGCGGGTTCATCGACGCTTTCCGCGAAGCGAAGCGGCAGAATAAAGTGCGCCTCGTGCAGCGGCTCGCGCATCATACGAAACTGCACTTCGATCCCGACGCGTTGTTCGACCTGCAGGTCAAGCGCATTCACGAATACAAGCGGCAGTTGCTGAACGTGCTGCACGTGATCGTGCGCTATAACCAGATTCGCGCGAATCCGGAGCGTGATTGGGTGCCGCGGGTGGTGATGTTCGCCGGCAAGGCCGCGTCGGCGTATCGCATGGCGAAGACGATCATCAAGCTGATCGGCGACGTCAGCGAGAAAGTCAATCACGACCCGTTGGTGGGCGATCGCCTCAAGGTGGTGTTCGTGCCCAACTACGGCGTGAGCGTGGCCGAGTTGATCATTCCGGCCGCCGATCTATCCGAGCAGATTTCGATGGCCGGCACCGAAGCGTCAGGCACCGGCAACATGAAGCTCGCGCTGAACGGCGCGTTGACGATCGGCACGATGGACGGCGCGAACATCGAGATCTGCGACGCAGTGGGGCGCGAGAACATCTTCATTTTCGGCCATACCGCCGACGAAGTGGACAGCCTGCGCGCCACCGGCTACCGGCCGCGCCAGGTGTACGAGGAGAATCCGGAACTGCGCATGGCGCTCGACCAGATTCGCACAGGCTTCTTCTCGCCGGACGATCCGCTGCGTTTCTCGGACATCTTCCATACGCTGGTGGATTGGGGCGATCACTATATGGTGCTCGCCGATTTCGCCGCGTTTGCGAAAGCGCAGGACGAGGTGGATGCGCGTTTCGTCGACCAGCGCGCGTGGGCCGAGAGTGCGATCGAGAACGTCGCGGGCATGGGGCAGTTTTCTTCGGACCGCACCATCGGCGAATATGCGCGCAACATCTGGCACGTGAATCCGCTCAGTATGGATTGACGCAGGCGCCTTCGCTGATGGCGTCTGCTCAAATAAAAAGGCCGTGCGGGATTTTTTCGCACGGCCTTTTCTATCGACTGCTGAACTTCACGGGGCGAATCGTTCGCTCTCTTTCGCCGCGTGCAAACCGAATTGCGCGCGCGGGAAGTCGAACAGGATGTCGATGTTCTGCATCGCCATCAAACCGACCACGATGCGGTTAGCGTCCGGCTTGGCCTTGACGATCGTAACCTGAGCGGTTTCGTAACGGTGCACCCATGGGCCCGTGCCGATCGCTGTCTCATAGTTGCCCTGATCGAGCACATTGCCGACATCGCCGTCACCGGTCCAGTTGGGGGCTTTGTCCGTTTCGATGCGGATCATGCCGGTGCTGCCGGTCGCGAACTCCAGCGGCGCGCAAAAGGTCATCTTGTTGCCAACATTCACGCAGCCGCGCGGCCATTGCGCCGTGCCGTCTTTCGACAGCGTCATCGGCACCATCGTGTAGTCCTTCGTGATGGCGTTCGACGGGCTCAGCACCATGTACGGCTTCGCGAAGTTCGAGTGCACCAGATAACGTTGGCCGATGTTGCCGGGCAACGCGCGCAGCGGTTGCGTGTAGGTGTTGTCGTCCGGCTGTGCGGCGCCGACGCCGAAAATACCGGAGAACGCCCAGCCGAATTCACCGGTGTAGCCGTCCATCCCGGCACAGCGCCGCGCGTTCGGCAGGCAGCGCACGACGTCCACCGCTTGCGCGGCGACGGGCGTTGGCGTGGTGCCGGCGAGGCTAAGCGGCACCTTGACGGCTGAGCCGAGAATCTCCACGCCGTTCGCGAATGACAATGAGGTCACGCCGCCGGCGCTTGCATAGTTCGAACCCGGCAGCACCGACTTCAACACCCGCGCGCCTTGCGTCCCCGTGTCGAGCGCCATGTAAACGGGCTTGCCGTCGAGCTGGACCGGCAGGCCGAGGCGCGCATGATCTTCGTCGGCACGTTCCACGTGCAGCGGAATCAGCAGGCCGTCGTTGCCGCCGTTGATGAGCGCGGCATTGGGAGCCGGCGGCGTGGGCGTGGGGAAGGTGGTGGAGCAGCCCGTCAGCGCAACGAGCGCGCCGCTGGCGACCAGTGCCGCCGCGGTTGAATGACGAACACAATGATGAAAACGCCGGCGCGCGGCATCGAGAGACGACAGGAACATAAGATCACGCTTTGCAAAAAGGCGGGTCCCTGGCGAAGGCGATGCATCGTGAGCTGCAAATTGGACAGCCTGGACAGCACTGGCGGCAATCTCACTGGATTGCCGCAGCGTGGACGGGGAAACCGGGACGCTTGGGGGGCCTGCGGGAGGGAACACGCGATAACAGGAGCGGCGACTCTACACGCCCACCCGCAGGTAATTGCAAAAATGTGTCAAGGTTTGAGTGTGGCTAGCTACTTGCCCGTGCAAGCATTGATCTATGTCAATAGTTGCGCGGGCGGCGGATCACGGTGACTTGCGCGCGGCCGAGCGTGGCATGGTCGAGGGTGGCCGTCAGCAGGCCGATCACTTCGTCGAGCGAGCGCGAGGTGACTTCAACACGAAAAGTGACGCGTTCGTGTTGCTGGTCGATGGTGACGACGTAAAGACGCAGAT
Organism: Paraburkholderia sp. RL17-337-BIB-A; assembly: GCF_046025895.1. Taxonomy (NCBI): domain Bacteria; kingdom Pseudomonadati; phylum Pseudomonadota; class Betaproteobacteria; order Burkholderiales; family Burkholderiaceae; genus Paraburkholderia; species Paraburkholderia sp. RL17-337-BIB-A. The sequence goes on from NZ_JARESY010000002.1 coordinate 1,004,460, forward strand.
CGTCTCCGAGGGCGGTGTGCAATGCGCGCCGTCCATTGGCCGACGAAGTGCCGGGCACGGTGACGTCGATGATGACGAGCGGAACGACGACATGCGTGCGGCGGGGAAGACTTGATTCGCGCCGTGCGCGCGGCGCGGAGATTTCAGACGTTGCTACGGACGTGAGCATCATGATTGCGCCGATTCGGCGAGGCGGCGCGCGTTGTTGACACCCAACCACTCTAGCGGCGCGCGCCTCAACGACGCGCAAAAGCTGCCGCCTGGCGAATCAAAATTGTGTTAACGCGCACTGCCTCGCATTTGCGCACTGCGCCCGCTCAAGCCTTGGGCGCCGCGGGAGCTGCCTTCGCCTCGTGGACGGCGGCGGCGACGCGCTCGACGAACTCGCGATCGGTGCTCATGAGCGCTTCGCGCACGCCATTGGCGGTCTGCACCATCAGGCGGTGCGTGACGTCCTGAGTCGCCCACGTGAGCCAGCCGACCACCACCAGCATCGTGCCGCATACCATGCCGGCCGGCGAGCGGAATATTCCGCCGACGATGGCGCCGATGAGCCCGACGAGCGAGATTGCACGTGGCAAGACTTTGTTCTTCTGCACGGTGACGACTTGCACGTCGACGATATCGCGTAGCGGAAAAACCTGGCCGGCGGACGAGAGTGCGTTACGCGTGACCGACACGCCACGATCGTTAAAAGGGGTTTCCATCGAGTCCAATGCAAGCGGTAGCAAAGGGCGCAGCGTAACAGACTTCAAATGCCTAAAGTTATGGGATTTTTGATCTGCTGTGAAGCCCGCTGGGCAAGCGTTCCTTGTTTAAGTGACTAAAAATTTGAGTTACGGAAATTTGTGCCTAAGTTATGGTGTCGTTGGCTTTTCGAATTCTTTTAGAACGGCGTTCATGACATGTCGGCACGGATTCTAGCCTGGCACCGGACAGCCCGGTACCCGGAGGCACATGAGAGATGAAAGCGCCGCACGTTGCCGGCTTCATGGAGGTCTTGGTCGCAGCAGTTGGCATCAGGCAGGAACGGACTGGCCGCCGTGACGAAGTTAGGCAAGATAGAGTGGCTGTCGGGTCCACGCGGGCAGAGGCATGCAGCTAAACCGGAATCCCGAAGAAAGTTGCTAAAGGGCGGCGGAATACTGTCATCAGGTTGGGCTTCGGGGATTTCCGTTTACTCCCACAGTTGCACCGGGAAATTCTCCGTCCCAGACTTCCAGATGATATGCCGCACTATCGCGGCAATACCCGCTCGCGGTCATGACGCCTCGCCTTCCAGTTGCCATTTGCCTGCTTCCGCCGTCGTGGCGCCGAGGGGTCGCGAGCCGGGGAGGAAATCGATTCGGGCGGGATCCCCTCGCATGTCAATGGCTCGCCTTTCATTCCGGCTGCGCGTGCCCGTCGGTATTCATTGAGTTCCGTGTCGTAGAGCTGCCGGTCCGGGGCGTCAGCCGAAGCGGCGGCGATGATCCGGTGCAGCTTCGCGCTAACCCATGTCACCGCAACGGTACAGCATCGTAGCTCAGCGTTCGCGATCTCGAGTTCGACCGCGCGTCGGGGGGTGCGCGAGCGTTCGCGGGGTGATGCGAACTTCAGATGGTCCAGAGGAGCATCCAATGCTGGAGCGCCTTTCCACTTATGTTCGCTATCTTTAAGTACTGCGTGTCCGGCCGCAAGTCAGTCAACAAGCTGACAGTAATCCTGCGATTCGTCCCGGACGGAGAGGGGCAAGGTTAGATTAGTCGACGCCTGCCGCAACAGGGACGGTGAACTGGAAGACCGTGCCATGGGGCGAACGTGGGGAGACGCTCAGCTCTCCTCCATGCGCCTCCTCTATTATCGTCCGGCAGATCGACAACCCGAGGCCCATACCATCGTTTTTTGTGGTGTTGAATGGCTCGAAAATGCATTCGGCTAACGAGGGATCGAGTCCTTTCCCAGTATCCTCCACGGTAACTTTGACCCACCCCTCACCTTCAAGTCCGGACGCTATGAAGAGGCGTTTCGGATAGGCCGTGGCTTCTCTCATGGCGTCAACCGCATTTGTAACGAGGTTCAGTATCACTTGTTGTAACTGCACCCGGACGCCATTGACGAAACGGGGCACGCCAAGCTTCTCGATTACCTCGATGTTCTCGTCGTCGAGCTGATGCATGAAGTAGCACGTTCATGATCCGACTTCGATCGTCGCGATCGCGCGTTGGCTGATGAGTGGCCTGAACCGTTCAACGACGAATTGCTCGTGATATTCGCTACCCAGGTAGTCGTCGACATCTATTCTTTCGTCGAACTCGACGGTCATTGCGTATTCAAAAGTCCGGTCTACTCACCCGTGCATCCGCGTCAAGGGCGAATGGCGGTACCTTTACCGGGCCGTCGGCAAGGACGGCAACACCATGGACTTTCTGCTACGGGCCCATCGAGACAAGACTGCAGCCCCGGCGTTACTTTGAGAAATCGATCGCCCAGGATGGCGTGCCGGAGACGGTGACCATCGACAAAAAGCGCCGCCAATTTCGCCGCACTCGAAGGCATCAATGACGATCGCGATACGCCCATCAGGATCCAGCCAGTCCAAATGTCTCAACAATCCTGTCGAGGAGGACCATCGCGATCAAGCGACACACGCGACCCATGCTGGGATTCAAAACTTTTTTCGCTGCACGGGATTGCAACTACGAGCAGCTAACGCCGGGAAGGCTAAACGTGTACCTACGCCCGCCACTCGCGGAAGCCGTTAGAGAGGTAGATGGGGCGTATATCGCGTCACTTTTCGGACCGCACAGTTTCGCTGTTTTGACGAGAGAACGCGCGGCTTAACGCCAGCGCAACATCGGCTTGCCGCAGCGGTTTGCGCAACACTTCAATGACACCCATTGCTTTCGCGTCATGTTCTAACGTGGAGTTGCTATATCCGCTTGCAAGAATGACGGGAATGTCGGGACGAATCGCACGGATACGCGACGCCAGTTCGAGACCCGACATCTTCGGCATCGTCTGGTCGGTGACGATTCCATCGAAACGCTGTGGATCGGCGCGGAATGCTTGCCATGCCGCCTCGCTTGAAGCAAAGCCGACCGGTTCGTATCCGAGCTCGGCTAAGACTTCTTCGCCAAGCGCTACGAGTGCTTCTTCGTCGTCTACCAGTAGCACCGTTTGTCCGTCGCCATGCGGCAGGATCGTCTTGCACGGGTCAACGGAGACCGCGACCGCGTCGATGACCGGCAGATAAACGTCGAAACAGGTTCCTTCCCCGAGGGCGCTTTTCACGTCGACTCCACCGCTGTATTCCCTGACGATCCCCTCGACCAGCGCAAGTCCTAGCCCGGTTCCCTCGCCGGCCTTGCGCGTCGTAAAGAACGGATTGAAGATCCGTTCGAGCAAATCCGGTGAAATTCCGACACCAGTGTCGATCACGGTGAGCCTGACGAACTCACCAGAATCAACGGCGCCGTGCGAGAGCGATCGAGGCGTCTCGAGTTGTTGCAGTACTAGCGCGACTGTGAGTGTGCCGCCCTCAGGCATCGCGTGGATCGCGTTGCTGCAAAGATTCATCACAACCTGATGCATATGGGCAGGATCGCCCGCCACGAACGCATCCCGTGCGTCCAGCTGAACTTCAAGCCGGATCGCTTCCGGCAATCGGACTTTTAACAAGTCGATTGTCTCCATGACAACTGGCTGAAGATGAACAGGCAAGCGGGTTGTTATCCCGCTGCGGCTAAATGTCAATATGCGCTCGACAAGAGATCGCGCGCGATCACCGGCATTCAGCACCTGCTCGATGTAGCGCCGCTCCCGCGTGCCCGCCCCGACTGCATGAAGGGCCCGCTCGCCGTAGCCGAGTATCGCGCCAAGGATGTTGTTGAAGTCGTGAGCGATGCCGCCGGCGAACGTGCCGAGCGCCTCCAGCTTCTGGGACTGTCTGAGCTGGCTTTCGAGCTGATGGCGTGCCTGCTCGTCCATATGGCGTTGGGTCACGTCTTCGACTGTGGCGACGAGAACGTCCTCCATTTGAGGCGTCGATCGATCTGGCGCCTCCGCCGGTACTGTGACGCGAGCTATGCTCATGTCGGTCCAGACTACTCGTCCATCCCGATGCAGGTAGCGCTTCTCGAACCGCACGCTGTCGTGCTCGCCACGCAGCAGTTGATCGATGTACCGTTGCGTCAGTTCGATGTCGTCGGGATAAGTGATATCCAGAGCTTTCCAATGCGCGAGTTCAGCTGTCGAATAGCCGACCATTCGCTGGAACGCCGGATTGGCGGCAAGGTGGCTAGCGTGCTGGCGCAGGAGCATGATGCCAACCGGTGCAGTTTCGAATACGGCACGCCAGTGCTGCTGGCTTGATTGCAACCGGCCGTTGACCTGCCTGAGGGTTCGCACCTGTCTGACAAGCGCGATGGCGAGTACCGCGACAAACAGCGAAAGGGCGGCTACACCAGTCAGCTCATCGATTGTCGAGGCGCGCCACATTGCCAGGGCGACCGTTTCGTCACGAGCGACTTCAACTTTCAGTGGAAAACCGGGCACGGGCCTCTGGACTGAGAGAAAACGGGACGGCGGCTGGCCAACCGGGCTGTTTTCCAACGCGACGACGGGCGTGCCATCTGTACGCAGGAGGCGGATGAAGGTGCCAGGTCCGAGATCGATCTGTTCGTAAAATTTTTGGAAGTATGCGTCTTCGATGAGAGCGAGGACTGCACCTTTGAAGTTGCCCTGCGCGTCTTCGAGCCGCAGCGCAACCACGAACGTCGGCCTTCCGTCGAGCAGACTCGCGATCGGTTTGCTCATGACCAGTGCATTGCCGCTCGCGTGCTTCAGTGTCTGGAAATAAGGTCGGCTCGCGATATTGACCGGGTTTGACGGCGCAAGCGACGTGGCGATCCGGTTGCCGTCGGCGTCGGCGACTTCAAGCTGACGGATCTGGGGCACACCATCGATTTCCTGACGCAGAAACGCGCGCATATCGGTGGGTGACGTCTGTGTGCGTCTGGCATCCAGTGTCCACACGGAGGTGCGCCGCAGAATGAACTCGACACCCTGCAACGAACGCGCGGTCTGCTCCGTGAGCGCGCTCACGAGACTCGACAGCTCCCGGTTGTTGTCCGCGAGCGTCAGCCCGCGGGATCGCATGATGCTCGTCGCGGCGCCGATCCACAGAAAGACGATCAATAGACACCCGCCCAACGCGATCAGCCAGTATCTGTCGGGCCATGTGAAGGCGCGTTTCGATCGTTCCGTGTCGATCATGTCCGGTCGCTTTATTCAGGGTTCAGTCATCCGGTAGTCGATCGAGCAACATCTTGACCGATGAGACGAGCTCGTTGCAGCTGAACGGCTTCGCTAGCGCCTGGTCCACGCCGAGTTGCCGGATCGCGGCGTCGGCCATCACCGGTCCGACGCCGAAGTAGCCCGAAATCGCAAGGATCAACGCTGCCGGGAAGCGCAGTCGTAACGTACCGATGGTTTCAAGCGAACTGCGCTTGGGCTCGATCAGGTCCACGATGACGACCTTTGGCAGGACCACATCATGAAGATGTTGCATGCGTTGACCACTACATTCTACGACGCGATACCCGGCATCGCGCAGCGAAAGTGCAATCAGATCGCGCATGAACTGATCGTCTTCGATGATCAGAATATCCGTTTTGGTTTCCATAGTCCAAATACCGCAATTCAATGCATTTTCGGGGCTCTGGGCATGTCGGCCGCAGCACCGCATATCAGTATTAGAGTCGCTGAAAGTCGCACGACTGTTTCACTCAGGCTCCCGAATGTTACAAATGAAAAGAGAGGTCTGCCTCCGTGTGGGCGCGCTTTCTGATGCGACGCCGCAACCCGCCCGGCTCGCTCAACGTCTTCCGGCGGGCGACCAGATCTCGCTCCGCAGCGCCGAGCTCGATCCATTTCATTTGCAACGGAAGCCGCGTGTCATTGAAACCCTGAGGTAATCGGCCGTTGTTGAAATTCGCCCATCGGATGTGAACGCAGCGACCGGCGGTCAGGCCGGAAGCGATTTGCTCACAGACCAGAAGCGCGAATCGCGGCACCCGATATTCGTCGTGGCTCAGGTTCGTCATGCGGCGATGTTGCCGATAGGGCTACAGAACCTTCAATCCATTAAGGGAAAAAAATGAATCGCAGAGAAATGATTCAGTCGACTCTCCTCGCGTCAGTGGCCGTGGCCAGTACTTCCGCTTTCGCGCAGGGCAGCAGTTCCAACAGCGCGGCGCCCGAGGTTGGTTTTCGGCAGGAAACTGACAGCATGGGTGTCGTGAACGTTCCGGCAGACAAACTGTGGGGCGCGCAGACTCAGCGTTCGCTCGAGCATTTCAGCATTGGCGGCGATCTGATGCCGCGGGAAATGATTACGACGTACGCGATTCTGAAGAAGGCGGCCGCGAACACAAACTTCGCTGGTAAGCGGTTGACTGCGCAGCAGCACCAGTTGATCGTACAAGTTTGCGACGAGATTCTCGCCGGGCAGCACCACGACATGTTCCCCTTGCACGTGTGGATGACCGGCAGTGGTACGCAGTTCAATATGAACGTGAACGAGGTTATCTCCAATCGCTGCTGTCAGATCGCCGGCACGCCGTTGGGTAGCAAGACTCCGGTCCATCCAAACGACCACGTGAACATGTCTCAATCGTCTAACGATTCGTTTCCGTCGGCGATGTATATGGCCGCCGCGATGAACGTCAAGCAGCGATTGATGCCGGCCGTCGCGGCGTTGCGAGATTCGATTTCAACGAAGGCTGACGCCTGGAAGGACATTGTCAAGATCGGCCGTACGCACATGCAAGACGCGACGCCGATTACGCTGGGTCAGGAGTGGTCCGGTTATGCCGGCATGCTGACGGACAACCTCGAACGCTTCGACGACGCATTGAAGGGCGTCTACCGGCTCGCCCTTGGGGGCACGGCGGTAGGTACAGGTCTTAATTCGGCCCCGGGCTTTGCCGAGGCGTCGGCGGCCGAAATCGCGCGGCTCACGAAGCTGCCGTTTGTGACGGCGCCGAACAAGTTCACGGTACAGGGTGCACATGATGCACTCATCCATCTGTCCGGCACGATGCGCACGCTCGCCGTGTCGCTCTTCAAGATCGCCAACGATATCCGCCTGATGTCGTGCGGCCCCCGTGCTGGTTTCGCGGAACTGATCATTCCAGCCAATGAACCGGGTTCGTCGATCATGCCGGGCAAGGTCAACCCGACGCAGGCCGAAGCGCTGGCGATGGTCGCCGCCCAGGTGATCGGCGACGACGTGTCGACGGGGATCGGCGGTGCAAGCGGATACCTTGAGATGAACGTGTACAAGCCGCTGATCATTTTCGACATCACGCACTCGATCACGATCATGACCGACTCATGCACGAACTTCCGAAAATTCCTGATCGAAGGGACCAGGCCGAATCTGAAGAAGATCAAGGAAGATGTCGACAGCTCACTGATGCTCGTGACGGCACTTTCACCGGTGATCGGCTACGACAAGTCGTCGAAGATTGCGCATTACGCGTACGACAACGATCTCACCCTGAAGCAGGCCGCGCTGAAGCTTGGTTTTGTCGATGAGGCGGAGTTCGACAAGATCGTCGATCCGAAGAAGATGGTGAGTCCCTACATCGCGCACGACTAATCGGAAAACGGCATCACGATGAAACTCGGCGTTCCCTGTCGATCAAGTCCGGCTGGGAGCGCAGACGTGAAGAGGGGCCGCCCGAACCTGGCGTGAACGTTTTGCAGGTATTCAAGGAATCTTCGAGCATAGCGATGGACATTGAAAGAGCCGAAGCGAGTCGGAATGTGGCGGTGCTGCTGACCCTATCGGGCGGCTTTCTCGACGCGTTCACATATCTCGGGCATGGCAAGGTTTTCGCAAGCTCCATGACCGGCAACATTGTGTTATTGGCAATCAATCTGGGTGCCGGAGACTGGCATCAGGCAGGAAGGCATATTTCGCCAATCGTTGGTTTCGCGTGCGCGGTATTGGCAGCATATTTACTGCAATTGACGGCACCGCGTTGGGCACGAAATCACGCGTTGATTTCACTTGTTTTTGAAATTGTGTTTCTTTTGATGGCCTCGTTGAGAGGGCTGCCGGAGTTCTGGCTGATACCAGGCATCTCGTTCGTCGCAACGCTGCAAACGATGTTCTTCACGCATTCCGGAAACGTGACCTACACGTCTGTCATGACGACGGCCAATCTGCGTCGGTGTATGCAGCTATTTCTCGAATCGACGATACCCCGGCGCGATGCTTCCGGGCTAAACGATGCAGCAATGCTCGGTGTGATTAGCCTTAGCTTCGCGATCGGCGCGTTGGTTGGCGGCTTGACCACGCCGCGACTGCACGATGCCGGACTCTGTGTGCCAGCCGCCCTGTTGTTTATCGCGTTGCTCGACATCTGCCGACGCCTTCAACGAGGCAATTCGACAGTCACGTCCGGCGCCGCATCCCGGCCTGACGGCCAGGTTTCACGCCGTAAATATTGACTCGGCGAATTTCAAGGAGAGTTTTCATGGGTTCCCTAAGCATTTGGCATTGGTTGATTGTGTTGGTAGTCATTTCGCTTGTGTTTGGTACGAGCAAACTGCGCAATATCGGCAGCGATATCGGATTTGCGGTCAAGGGATTCAAGCAGGGCGTCAAGGAAGCTGAGTCGATCGCTGAACTGGAGCAGCAATTGACATCGCACGGCGCGACGGTGGAGGTCGCCGCGAAGGAAACCGCGCGTCCCGCAGAGGACTTTCGCTGATCGACCGCATGTTGGGTAATGGTAGAGGATACGACTATGCTGGACTTCGATTTTTCGAAAATGGCGCTGATAGCCGTGGTCGCGCTCATCGTCCTTGGGCCAGAGCGCCTGCCGCGCGTCGCGCGCATGGCCGGCGCATTGTTTGGCCGAGCACGGCAGTACGCCGATAAGCTGAAGTCGCAGGTTACGCACGAGATGGAACTCGACGAACTGCGGCGGCTGAAAACCCAGTTCGAATCGACCATGAGCCGGTTCGAAGACGCGCTCGATTCGACAATGTCTGTTCGCGGCGATGCTTTGCCTGTACAGCGTGGTTTGGAGTCGCCATTGGCGGTGGCCGGCGGCGACGCGCCGGTTGCCGCCAGCCAGGACGACGGTGCGTCGGCAGTCGCTTTCGTAAAACGTGCGTCAGTGGATACGGAGCGAAGGAGAAACTGGCGCTCGATACGTGCGGGGCAACAACACGGTAAGCGCATGGCGGAAACCAGTCGTCCCGTGACTGCTTCACGCAAGGTGCGTTCCGGTGGAGTTCGTTCAGCGGCCAGTCGCCAGTCGGTGCATTTCCTCTAAACATTAACAATTGCCAGGAGAGGTGCGCGCCATGAGCGATCTACCCCGAACGCAAGCCGAGTTTGAAAACCAGTCCTATCTCTCACATCTCGTCGAGTTGAGGCGCCGTCTGGTTCGCTCGGCGGTTGCAGTGATCATCGCGTTCATTGGACTTGTCTACTGGGCGCCGCTTATTTTCCGGCTGCTTGCGCGGCCGCTGATGCAAAATTTTCCCGAAGGCGGCAAGCTGATTGTCACTGACGTAACGGGTTCGTTCTTCGTACCCATGAAGGTGACGATGCTAGTTGCGTTCCTGATTGCACTGCCGTTTGTGTTGTACGAAATCTGGGCATTCATCGCACCGGGACTCTACAGATCCGAAAAAAGCTGGGTCGGACCACTGATCGGGATGAGCTACGCGTTATTTCTCTGCGGAATGGCATTCGCGTATTTTCTCGTATTTCCAACCATTTTCCGCGTGATGGCGCATTACAACGCGCCACTCGGCGCGGAGATGACGACAGACATCGACAAGTTTCTCGGCTTTGCGATGACGATGTTTGTCGCTTTCGGCGTGACGTTCGAAGTCCCGATTGTTGTCGTGATGCTGGTGCACGCTGGAGTTGTTAGCGTCGCGAAGCTCAGGCAAATACGGCCTTATGTGATCGTTGGCGCGTTCGTGATCGCGGCGGCTGTCACGCCGCCGGACGTACTGTCGCAACTGATCCTTGCCGTACCTCTGATCCTTCTCTATGAGGCAGGCCTGATTGCGGCACGCCTCATGACTGCGTCCGCACCCCGCGACACACCCGCGCATTTCGACATGGAGTAGCGTTCGCGAATGGTTCAGCGGGTACGTTGATATCGAAGTCCCGCTGCGGCCATCGGGTGGCTAGGAGGCCGCTCCGGTCAGCTTGTCTACTGCCGCCGCGAACACGTATCCCACACCGCGCTCGGTCTTGATGTATTGCGGGTGTGACGGATCCTCTTCAATTTTCCGTCGTAGCCGAAGGATCTGAACGTCGATCGAGCGATCATAGACGTCGTCGTAAAGACGGCTCGCTTCGAGAAGCTGTTCGCGCGTCAGAACGCGCCCCGGAGAAGCGAGAAACGCGTTGAGCAGGCAGAACTCGCCGTTGGTCAATTCGACGCGCTTGCCGACGGGCGATGTCAGTCGCCGCGTGCCGATATTGAGCTCCCATCCGGCGAAGCGAAATGCACGCGCATCGGCCTGACGTCCAGTCAGAGACTGAGCGGCAGTCACACGCCGCAACACGGTGCGGATGCGAGCCAGCAACTCACGCGGGCTGAAAGGTTTCGTGAGGTAGTCGTCGGCGCCAAGTTCGAGTGCCATCACGCGGTCGACTTCGTCGAGACGACCCGATACGACGATGATTGGTAGCGACGATTTCTCACGTACCCGCCGCGCAATCGTCATACCGTCCTCTCCCGGCATGCGCAGGTCAAGTACGACCAGATCAATCGCATACTCCTCGAGCGCAGCCGTCATTTCTTCGCCGTTAGCCGCTGCGGTAACCCGCAAGCCGTTATCGGTCAGGTACTCGGAGATAAGGCTACGGATGGCTGGGTCGTCATCCACTGTCAGCACGTGCGGAAGATTCGACTCGTTCATGATTTCAGGGTTTGTGGCCAGAGTGGGAAATAGTAGCTTTCAATGAGCGGCTCGCAGCGGGCAGGTAGCTGTCAACTCGAACGTACATGATAGCGGCGAAGATATTTTCACTCACAGCATGCCTCGGACCGTTCCGCGCTGCACCACTGTCATGGTCTGAAAGACCTGGTAGTACGGTGAACGCATTCCGCAGATCAGTCTCGAAGTTCAAGATACCACGTTTCGCTTATGAGCAATCTGAGTGGGGCGACCCTATGGTTCGGAACCAGGTGTGGACCGTGGCCGAAGACCCACGGTCCCTTGGAGTTGCAGTTCATCGCGCCAGAATTGGTGGGACGCAAATTCCTCAGATACGACGCTTGCGCGACCTGACAGTAACGTAGGCCAGCAGCAGAATCATCGCGGCCCCAGCCGCTCCGATGCCTGCACGCGCAAGCGCAACGAGGGAGGAAGACGGACCACCCTTACGGACCTCGGCAACCTTTTGCACTGTAATAGTAGCGTGCGCGTTGCCGTAGTGCCGAAGGACGTAGTTACCCAGCAGGGCGATATCTTCGTCACTTAGGGCGTTTATATCGTCCGGGTTGCCGCCAAATCCGGGCATGTATGCCTGTCCCGCCGTAGTCGTGCGATCTACGCCGTTCAGGATCGTGGCAACAAGATTGTTGGCGTTCCTTGACCCCGTCGCGGAATTGTCGAACAGACTCGGATAATAGCCATCCTTGCTACCCTGACCTTGAGCGGAGTGACAGGATGCACAATTTGCCTGAAATAGCTCGCTACCGGTTGGATGGGCATCGTTCGCTGACTTAACGCCATCGCGTCCGCGCAAGGCGGCGAGTTCTGACGATGTCGCTCCGTCGGAAAAGCGGGAGGTGTCGTCGGTCGAATCATGAATGGGTGGGACGCTTTTTACGTACGTTGCCATAGCCTCGAGATCCGCCGTCGACATGTACTGGAAACTGTGCTCGACGGCTTCACCCATGCTACCTGCCGCTTGTGCCTTGCCACGTACCCGTCCGAAACGTAGATAGTCCACGAGATCTTCCTTGCTCCAGCTTCCAATGCCGCTAGTAGCGTCAGACGTGATATTCGGCGCATACCATGCTCCCACCTGACCGCCGGCCAGTTCAAGGCTCGTCTCTTCCTGCATCAGGAATCCGCGAGGAGTGTGGCAAGCACTACAATGTGCAGCGCCCTGTACGAGATACTTGCCGCGATTCCATTCCACCGAGTGGTGGGGATCAGGTTGAAACGTATCTTTATTCAGGAAAAGAAAGTTCCAAACCTTCATTGACGCACGTATGTTCAGCGGGAATGGCAGGCTGGTTTTCGGCACTGGTTGATCGACAGGTTTCACGCCGAACGTAAAGTACTCGTACAGCGCGTGCACATCATCATCGGTGAAGACAGAATACGACGTGTACGGCATTGCGGAGTAGAGGTTTGCGCCATCGGCTCGAATACCGTGGCGAAGCGCATCAGAGAATTGCTGTTCGGTATAGTGCCCGATCCCGAACTCGTTCGACGGGGTAATGTTCGTCGAGTAGATTGTGCCTACTGGCGAACTGATGGGAAGGCCGCCCGCAAACGGCTTTCCGTGTGCAGCAGTGTGACAGGCCACGCAGTCCGAAGCTCTGGCGAGATACTCCCCGCGCTTGACCAGTTCAGCCGTATCGCTGGCCAAGTCAGCCGCGTGGGCCGACGCTGCTATGGTGGTGCCTGCAATGAGAATAGCAAAGCCGCGCAGGCAATGACTGAAATTGCGCATGATTACCCGTGCTTGAGTTGGGCGACAATAGCGTCAGCTGCCTTCAGTGCTAACGCTGCCATCGTGAGGGTGCTGTTCCCGCTGCCGCCTGTCGTCATCGCGCCGCCGCCAGGCAAGAACAGGTTGTGGTGGTCATGTGCGCGGCAGTCGACGTCAACCACCGAGGTGGACGGATCGGTACCCATGATGCAGCCGCCCATGATGTGATCGCTATTCGTGAACTGCGTGGCAATCTTGCTATCAGTGGCGCCGAGCGCGGAAATGAGACGCTTCAACAATGGCACCGTGTATTCTTTAGCGCTGCGACGTACGTAGTCCCCGACATCGTAGTAAATGTTGGGCTTATTGATGCCTAACCAATCCTTTTTGCTCGACAGAGTCAGGCGATTGTTTGGGTCAGGAAGTATTTCGTGCTCGATGGTCAGCTTTGCGGTACATGCGGAGAGGCGCCGAATTTCGGCGTCCAGGGCCTTTCCTACCAGCCCCTTTTTCAGTGCGGCCATCCCGCCGATCGCACTGCGCGCCGCGTTCTCTGTGCGTAGCAACGCCCCAGCATATCGGCCTCTGAAGGCCCCCTGACCGGTGTGCAATATGCTGCTTCCCTGAACAGGTCCAACCCCGGTCCACATCGGTTCAGCGAGTACCAGCTCTGCAACCAGTTTCGGTTGATCCATCATGTTGCGCCCGACCTGGTCGGAGCGGTTTGCGATTCCATTAGGATTGCGGTCATCCTTGGAGAGAAGGAGGATCTTTGGCGTCTCAATGCCGTTGCAAGCGATAACGAAGAGCCGCCCCGTGACTCTGTGGGAGGTCTTGTCGGGATCGAAATAATGCACGGCCTGGATGCTATTCTTCGCATCGGTCTCGACGTTGTAGACCACGGCATTTGCCAGAATTCTCCCGCCTTTGGCTTCGATCTTCGGGAGCGCTGACGCCGCGTCATACTTGGCAGCAATAGGACAGACTGGAAAGCAATTATTGTTGCCGCAGCAGGGGGGGCGCCCGTCGTAGCTGACGCCGCTATTTCTAGCCTGAGGCGCAGGAAGGTTTTTTAGTCCAATGCTGGCAGCAACATCGGTGAAACGTTGTTCTCCCTGACCGTATGGCAGGCGGCCCATCGGATATGGCTTCGAGCGCCTTTGATTCGGCGGCCACTGCAACGCCGGGTCAGACGGTCCACCTACGCCCATCGCGTATTCCGCTCGCGTGTAGTAGGGTTCGAGCGTCTGATACTCAAACGCCCAGTCCCGTCCGACGCCGTAAAGAGTCTTCAGGCGCATATCGTCGGGCGTCAGGCGCCAGCAAATGCCTGCCCAGTGCCAGGTCGCGCCTCCCGCATAGCGGACATATCCTTGACGGTAGGCACGCGCGTTAGGTCCTTCGAGTTGAAGATATTCCGATTCCTCTGCGGGCGTGTGCGTTTCCAGATGAGGCGCCCATGGTTTTGCCGGGTAGGGCGCATTCCAATGATCCCGCATGCCTGGCGGTAAATTCCGGAAGTTTTCAACGATCCGCCAGCGGTCGACGCGGGGGCCCGCTTCGAGCATCAACACGGACAGGCCTGCATCCAGCGCCTGTTGCGCGATCAGGCAACCCACGACGCCCGTTCCTACTATGACGACGTCCGCGTTATGGTCACTTGTCATCTGGAGAGTCCTCTGTTGTCCTGAAGCCATTGCGTTTAGAAATTCGGCATGTTGCTGAGTGGCGGTGCATCGGCGTTCCAGCCATTCGGTCCGGAAATTGCGTAAGACGGGATAGTCATCACATCGATGGTCGGTTGGTACATGAGTGCCAACTCGTAGGCAAAAACCTCTGCATCAGGCGAGTCAGATATCACGCCCGAGTACCACGCGGAAATGATTGAAAGGGCGCTTTCCTTTAAAGGTCCGTCCGGAACGTCAGGGAAGAAATCCTCGACAATCTTCGCGTTCTTCTGCTTCGCAATGGCAAGCAAATCCTTGATGTGCTCACCGATGTGAGAATTTTCTGTCTGCATGGCAACAGCGATCCGCTGTCCGATGTGTCTGTCCAGGCGATGGGCGATGAGTAGTGAGGAGATCTCCATGAACTGCGACACGGAAGTCTCTGGAGCCAATTCGCTGGTTGCTGCAATGGACGGGGTCGGCAGAACTGCGAGGGCACCTACCAGGAGAGCGCCACCCACAACGATCTTGCGACGAGCAAGACTGAATTCCAAAGGAGCGTCATCACGATATCGATCAGGCATAGGCCTCCCGGTAGTAGAGGAAATTCGGGCTGATCAGCCCGGGGTAAAGAACCGGTTGCACGGATAGTGGAATCAAGACCTTAGTGGTTCCAGGCGCCATGCTGAAAACGGCGTCCGGTCAAACCAGAAGGTGTTTGTCCATTCCGGATTAGCGCGATCGCCGTGGAAGCTCCGCGTCAACCAGCGTCAACTTGCCGCATGCGACCCTGACAGCGATTAAACCGTCGTCCCGTTACCGAAAGGTTTCGAAAGACGCTCGCCCGATTACAAATGAAACATTTCCGAGAGCCACCACTGCACCTGTTTCGAGACCAGCTCGACTTGCACCTTGCATTCACGTGGATCCGCGTCCTGTATCGGTCCTGGCAGACGCGCACGCCGTACAACGAGACCGTTTACCTCAACGTGCTCAGGAAATGCGGTTCGCTCCTTCTCGGCACGCCAGGCGCGTAGGTCGAGACCGGGGCCTGCGCCAGCCAGTTCTACTCGAACGGGTGCAGGCCGGCTACATGATTAGCTGTACACTCTATTGAACTAAGGCTGCCGGTGAGGAATCGCTCCGCGTGACAGACAGCTGTTTTGCACGCTCTGCAGCGACCTTTGCCTCTGCCGCCTGGATGTTGGCAGGGTAGTCCGCCTCATCGCCGGCGGAGGGGGTGTAACCGGCCTTCTCAAGCCGCATGAGTTCCACTTGCACCTGCGCGCGGGTCAGCGGGGCCGATGGCGGCACGGCGAAGGCGGCAATAGGGGCGGCGAGTCCACAGGCCGCAAACGTGATACAAACAAGCGTTTTCATAATGTATATCTCCATTGATACTCGGGGAATTTCCTGGCGCCGCGCTGTGCGCCGGGACTGATGGAGATTTAATCGGCCGACCGTTACTTCATCATTTCATACAGGCCGTCGATTGATTCCAATTGAAACGTTCGTGTATGCCTTCATTTCACTTGAAACGCGTCACCCGCTTCCCGACCGACAGCCAATCATGCGCTTTGCCGAATAGGTCGCTGCACTGGTTCCCGCGGCCAGCTGGAAACGAGGATCCGCTGGCAGCATGAGCAGGTAAACGCCTCCCGGCGATGTTCTCCACAGCCGTTCGATAAGGAACAACACGAAGGAAAGCGCCGTCTGAGCTAACGAATCGATAGTCGATCCTTAATCGACTTTGATCGACGTGACCGTCCATTTTTGGGCTCCGCTTGCGACGTTCGCTCGAAGTTGCCGACCGGCAGATATGGGGTGCGTGCCGTGAAAAGGTGAGGCTTTCCAGCGGGTGCAAGCTCCGTCAGGCAACCGCTCCATCCGGAAGTAACCGGAGCTGCTATGGAGGTAACGAAATGGCTGAATCCTTCGGGTAAAGCGTGTCACGAATTAATGGCAGCGCAAGTGTGCAGGCCGTAACGCGAGTGAAGTGCGCCAGTACAAACTGGCAGGAGGTAGTCGATGAAAGTTCGATACGGTGCCTGGCGTGTGGTGCCGCACAACCTCATTTTGCGCAAGGAGTCTCGTAGCTTCGCCGTATCGTTGTGCATGGTGTGGCACGCTCTACCGCAGTAGCCTTCCTCCAGTCCTTTCGACCAGGCCAGCGATGCGCAAAGAGGATCGAATCGCCATCGCGCGACGTTTCCATAATTCGGGAAACTCGTCGAATCTGTAGCAAAGCTCAGAGCTACGCCAGCCGCTCGTTTCGCGCTACGGCAAGCGACATTGCGAGCCTGCTGATATCCCAGATGAACCCTGCAAGTTCGCGCGCGACGGCGACAACAGCGATGTTCACATTCTTGCCGCGCGCGGCTAGCTTGCGGTATCGGCGGCAGAGTCGAACCTGTGCGTCCCAGGCACGGTCAAGAATGCGTTTGGGAATACCCTCATGTCGGCGCTGGATTTCCGGACTCACGCGCTAAAGGCTGTTGACCGGAAGCTCGACAATTGGATGAGGATGAGCTACGCAGCCTCTTGGCCGTCTTTGAAAATCGTCTATTCGTCTTGTTCGATCCGGTTAGGCATTGACTTGCTCATGCCACCGGCAGACCGTCGTTCCCACTGGACGGAGCATGTTCGACTTCCCCGCGCGGAAGAACGAGTTGAAAGACGGCGCCACGCGGCACGTTTGCTCCCACCCAAAGTCGTCCCCTATGCGCCTCGACGATCGAACGACAGATCGACAGGCCCATGCCCAAGCCATCTGCCTTGGTCGTATAGAACGGATCGAACGCGCGCTCGATCCCCTCTGCAGGCAGTCCCGGTCCAGAGTCCCGTACGGCGATAGACACGCCATTCGATGAATCCGCGCTCGTGCTGATCAGCAACTCGCGCGGGCCCATGCTCGTTTCGCTCATCGCTTCGATGGCATTGACGATCAGGTTGAGCCTCACCTGTTGCAGCTGCACGCGATCTCCCAGGACGAGTGGCAACCCATCCTCGAGTACGGTCAGCACCGAGACGCCGTGCTTCGCCGCTTCGCCCCGCGTCAGTTCGGTCACCTCGCGGACCGCCTCGTTGATGTCAACGTTGTCCTTGCGCGGTGGCGCTTTCCTGACCAGATCGCGAACCCCGCTAACGATGCCGCCGGCACGCATTGCCTCATTGACGATTTGCTCGAGCGCCAGCCTGACCTCCTCAAGGTTCGCCGGATTGCCGTCCAGCCAGCGTAAGGCGGCCGAAGCATAGGTTGCTGTTGCGGCGATCGGCTGCTGCACTTCATGGGCAATCGAGGCCGTGAGCTGTCCCATCGTCGCAGCCCGGTTCGAGTGCTCGAGTTCCGTCTGGACTCCGCGGTAGCGCCGCTCGCTCTCGCGCGCTTCGGCTTCCGCCCGCTTGCGCTCGGTCAGGTCGAGCACGAAGCCGACACCTTGGCTTGCACCTTCTTCGAACGTCGCCGCGCCGATCAAAACCGGCACTCGGCTGCTGTCCTTCCTGGAGAATTCCTTCTCGAAGGGCTGTAACGTCCCCGTCATCCGGAGCTCAGGAATCCGTTGTTGTATGTCGCGGTCGAGCCACTCGGGCGGTGTCAGGTTTGTCCAGCACATACGCCCCGACACGAGGTCCTCGCGGTCGTATCCCACGATACGCAGAAATGCGTCATTGGCGTCGAGAATTTGACCTGCCAGGTCCCAGATAAAGATGCCGACAATGTTGGCGTCGACCAGGCGCCGGATCTTCGCTTCACGTTCTGCGAGGTCGCGGTACAGGAGCGCGTTCTCAAGAGTGATCGCGGCCTGCGAAGCGAGCAGCTTCAGCACCGCGATGTGGGTTGGCATGAAGACGCGCGGCGTCAGATTGTTCTCGAGGTACAGCATGCCGACGAGTCCGCCCTGGTTGATCAGCGGCAGGCAGAGCGCGGAGCGGACCTGATGTCGCCGGATGTAGGGATCGGCGCAAAACACGTCGTGTTTTACCGCATCATCGAGAATGACGTTCTCCCGCGTTCGCATGACGTAGCGGAGTATGGATTCGGGCAGCACCGCCGTTGTCACGGGCTCATCGCGCAACTGTGTGACGACCGTGTCGCGCTCGATGGTGGCTTCTGCCCTGAGCCGCGGCTCCCCCCCGTGCGCGACGAAAAACAGGAGACCGCGCTCGGCCCCCGCCTGCGCGAGCGCAGTGCGCAACAGCGTGTCGATCAATTTGTCCAGGACGATCTCGCCCGAGACCGCCTGCGATACCCTGATCACGGTCGCCAGATCGAGATGTTCGACGGGCGTGGCGATCGTGCTCGTCGGACCGGGTGCCGGCTCTTCCTCCCGCAGTTGCGGATGAAGCTGATCGAGTTGTCGCACCTTCCCATCAGCGCCCCAGCGTAGATAGCCTTGGCGGGCCTTGCGTAGATACGTCCCGGCGAAAATATCCAGACCACGCGTCGCGTAGAAGCGCGCCACCAGTTCGTAAGCGATCGACGCGTTCTGGACGAAGCCGTTGTCCTGAGCTGCGCGGATGGCCTGCTCGTAGAGCCGCTCGGCGTCGAGTTCGCGGCCTTCCAATCGGGCGAGTTCGGCACGGACCAGCGCGGCGCGGTCGGAGAAGTTCGCCGGGCAGTGCTCGGCCCACTCCTGGAGTTGGCGATGGTGCGCGGCCAACGCGTCCAGGTGCCCCGCGCGCTGCGCGACGGAGGCCATGTCGAATTGGGCCGCGTGCGCAAGGGCGCTATAGAAGTGGTATTCGGCCGCCTCGAAAAACGACAGCGACGTCCAGAGCCACTGCTCCGCCTTCGCCGCTGCCGCAACAGCGCACGCGTGCTCCTGGGCGAAGTAGTGAGCCTGCAACTTGCGGATCCAGTACCTGCAGGTCACTACCGCCAGATCCGGGTCGCCCTGCAGATGCTGCTCGAAGCGATCCTCATCGAACTGGTCGTCATTAAAGCAGCCGAACACCGGCGTCTGGCCGCGCAACGTCCGGATCAGCCCGAGCTGTGCGGCGACAAGATCGATGACGACACCGAACTGCGCCTTGCGCACGAAGCCGAGTCCGGCCTCCGCTTCCCGCTGCACCTCGTCAAGCGGATCGCCGCCTGCGAGCATGAAGGTGACCGTATTGATATAGCTATAACCCGCAAAGGTAAGGTCGCCAGCTTCCTGAGCCATGTCGAAGGCGCGCCGCAACAAGGTGCGGCACGTGTTCAGGTGCCGCACCCACGGATTCACAAGGTAGCCGAAGCACATGTAGACACGGGCCTTGAAACGGTCCAGCCGGCGCTTCTCCACCAGATCGATGGCTAACTGGCCGAAGCGGAACCCGGCTTGGTAGTCGCCGAAGTGCGGTCCCAGAATCATGCCGAGATAGACATAGGCGAGGCATGATGCGTCGCTGTTGCCATACTGGAGGCTCAGGTTCGCCATCCGGCAGACAACGAGGCAATAGAGTTCGTTATCAGTCCACGAGGCTGGCGGCAGGATCTCCGCGAGGACGTCCATGCTGGCGCAAGCGGCCGGATCGCTCATCGGCGGCAGTTCGATGAGCTCCTCGATCGAGCGCTTGCCGAGCTGGCGCCAGATGTGTTCGATCTCCTTGCGCACCTCGTCATGCGTCGGGTGCGGCGAACAGTCGATACTTGCGCGGCGGAGGTACTCGATCCCCACCGCAATGGCGTGTCCGTTCTCACCCGCGGTCATATAGAGCGATATACGCAGGCGGGTCACGGCAGCGAGGTCTACGAGGGAAGCGGCATGGGTTGGTAGCGCAGCCAGGCGCGCCTCGGCGCAAGCTAACTGACCGGTCAGGAACTCGCATTCGGCGTGGTGGAACTCAAGCGAGAAGGCGAGTGCATAACGCCGGTCCCAACAGTCCTCGGCCAGCAGTGCCCGACCGGCAGCCAGGTAGGTCAGCGCCGAGTTATAGGCCATCGAATCCTGGGCGCGCTTGCCCGCCATGAGATTCAACTCCGCGGCTCGCTGACGCTCCTCCACAGAAATGAGCAACCCGGCACCCCGGTTTAGCTGGTTCACGACCTCGAAGATGTTGTCCTCGACCTTCTCCGGCGTCGTCCACAACCCGAGCCGCCTGCCGATCTGCAGATGCTCGGTCGGCCGCTCGCCCGCGGGGATCAGCGCATAGGCCGCTTCCTGCACGCGGTCATGCAGGAAAGCGTAGGCGCGGTCCGAGCGCAAGACGAGCCCGGACCGGACTGCGTCCCACAGCGCCGCATGGACCGCCTTTCCAGGCACCCCGAGAACGATGCTTAGCGTGGCCGTTTGCGCGCTGGTCCCGAGACAGGCGAGCCGTGTCAGGGCATCCCGTGTTTCCTCCGGCAGGCGGGCGAGCTTGCCCAGCAGCAGCGTCACCACGTTGTCGGTGTAGCCCTTGGCGCGGATGCGCTCAAGGTCCCAGGCCCAGGTCCGCTGGCCTGGGACGAAGGCCAGTAGTCCCTCCTCCCAGAGGACGGTAAGAAACTGGATGGCAAAGAACGGGTTGCCGCCGGTCTTGACGTGCACCAGCCGGGCCAGCGGCGCCGCGCGTCGCGGCGTACACTGCAGCGCGTCGGCGATCAGTCGGCCCAGGCCAGCGACGCTGAGCGGCTTCAGGCGAATTTCCCGCACCTGGCCCCCCGCGTCGCGGATCGCCGCGAGCCGACGCACCAGCGGGTGCGCGGGGGTGACCTCGTTGTCGCGGTAGGCGCCGACAAGCAGTAGATGGCGCAGCTCCGGTTGGGTCGCCAGGTGCTCCAGCAGATCAAGCGTCGCCAGGTCAAGCCACTGCAGGTCGTCGAGGAACAGCGCCAGCGGGCGCTCCGCCCGAGCGAACACACCGAGCAGGCGGCGGAATACCAGCTGGAAGCGGCGCTGCGCCTCTTGCGGCGGCAGTTCCGGCGCTGGCGGCTGCGGGCCCATGAACAGTCGAAGCTCGGGAATGAGGGGCATCATTATCTGGCCGTTCGGGCCCAGCGCCTCAGCGAGCGCTTCGCGCCAAGGCGCCAGTTCGGCGTCGGTCTGGCCCAGCAGCGGGCGGATCAGGCCCTGGAGCGCCTGCGCCAGGGTTGCGTAAGGAATGTCGCGCTGGTGCTGGTCGAACTTGCCGGATGCGAGCAGGCCGTGCGGCGACACGACCGCTCGGTGCAGCTCTTGCACCAGCGACGACTTGCCGATGCCGGAATAGCCAGACACCAGTACCAGCTCCGGTCCGCCCCCGGCCACCACCCGCTCGAAGGCGGCAAGCAGGGTGTCGATTTCGCGCTCGCGCCCGTACAGCGTCTCGGGGATCAGCAGCCGGTTTGGCGTGTCATATTGGCCCAGTGCAAAGGAGTGGATGGCGCCTCGCGCTTGCCATTGCGCGAGGCAGCTGCGCAGATCGCTCTCGACCCCGCCCGCGGTCTGGTAACGCTCCTCGGCCGTCTTGGCGAGCAGCTTCATGACGATGGCAGAGACTACGGCCGGGACGTTCTTCACCCGTTCGTACGGCGCGTCGGGCTTTTTTGCGACATGGCAGTGCACCCACTCCGTCGGATCGGTGGCCGTGAATGGCAGCGACCCCGTGAGCATCTGGTAGAGCGTGACGCCAAGCGCGTAGAGGTCGCTGCGGGCGTCGATCGAGCGGTTCATCCGCCCGGTCTGCTCGGGGGCCATGTAGGCGAGACTGCCGGCGATGAACTCGGGTGGCTCGGGCGCCTGCCACTCGCGGGGCAGGCGCGACGCAATGCCGAAGCCGGTTAGTCGGACCTCTTCGGTCGAGCGATTGACGAGGATATGGGACGGTTTGAGGTCCTTGTGTATCAGCCCGCGCTGGTGGACCTGGCCGACGGCAGCGACCATGCCGACCGCCAGGCGCAAGAAACGCCCCATCTCCAGCGGCGCGCCAAGTTGCGCGTCGAGCGGTTCGCCGTCGAAGTCCTCGAACAAAAGTAGCGTGCGACCGCCTTCGCGCAATAGTTCCAGCGGCCGCAACGCCCATGCACTATCCAGCTCTTCCTTCAGGCCGTGTTCGTGGGTGAGACGATCGCGATCTGCGGCGGTCGATCGCTCCGCACTGAGCCGCACGGCTAGCACCACGTGCTCATTGCCGTCGGCATCGTTGCGTCGGACCCGACACCACGTGCGCTCGCCGTCCTCCCTTATGACCTGAAAGCGGCTATGTCCAGACGTATCAAGCCGAAACGACGAACTCAACTGTTGGCCTCCGCAGTAGTCCGAGAGCCGCTCCAGCCGCTTGCAGACACTCTGTCCGCGAACGACTGGCCCGAACCGTAAAATCAGTCTGCCACAAATGCGGCGAAATGACGAACGCGCGCTCCCGACTTCCGAATACGATAGCGGGGCGAGACGCGGTCCTTTATGCGTACCGTCTGAGTCAGTTCTCCGACTTTAGGACCGGCTGACTTACTCGCCACTTTGCCCGGTCTGATAGCGTCGGCCGGATGATGGACATTTGCTGTCTGTCTGTCTGTCTGTCTGTCGGGCCGGCCTGACTACCAGGTCGCGGGCAGGGTCCCGCTGAGCTCTCAGGCATGGCAGCGCGCTTCTGTCACAATAGCGCTCTGCCGTTTCGCTGACGTCCCGTCGGCAACGCCCCACAACTGACCTTCCCGTAAATGCGCATCTTCGGAATCAGCCTTTACGTCATCATCGCCCTGTTCTTTGCGGTGCATGCCGTGCGCACCCAGCAGAACATGTACTGGCTGCTGATCCTGTTTCTTTTCCCTGGCCTTGGCAGTGCGGTCTACTTCTTTGTCATTTACTTGCCCTCCCTGCGCCAGTCGCGTGGGGCAAGGGCGGCAACGAGGGCCATCTCGCAGTTTGTCGATCCGAACCGAGCGGTGCGCGAGGCGCGCACGGATTTCGATCGCGCGCCAACCGTCGCGCATCGCATGCGGTTGGCTGCCGCACTGCTCGATGCAGGAAAGGCCGCTGAAGCCCTGGAACATTACCAGGCGGCGGCCAGCGGGCCGTTCTCATCCGATCCGGCTTTACTCCAAGGGCTGGCGCGTGCGCAGTTTGCGAACGGCAGTGCTTCGGCCACGCAGGACGCGCTGGAAAAACTGTTCGCCGCCCACCCTCTCACCCGCCGGCAGCCGGAGCCTGCCTTGCTGTATGCACGGGCCTTGGGCGCGATTGGCGCACCAGGCACACGCGCCGCGTTCGAGATTGCGCTCGCAAGCGCAAGCGACGCTGCACCGCGTTGCCTATACGCCGATTGGCTAGCGGCGCAGCCCGACGAGGCCGACCGCCAGCGTGCGCGCGAACTTTACGCTGAGATTGTGCAGGATGCCAGGCATTGGCCACGCCACGCCCGCGAACACAACAGCGAGTGGCTGCAGCGGGCCCAGGCCGCCCTAAGCCGCTAATCCACGGGCGCCCGCTGCAGAGCGGCAGACCTTTGGCTGCAGGCTCAGTCCAGGCCGAAGCCTGCCGAAGGCCGCATTGATCCTGACGGATTCAAAACGACCGGTTCATACGGTCTGCGCGCAAGCCGCTGTTCGCGAGCGATGTGGATGATGCGCCTGCTTCGCGTATGGGAGTCCGATGAAGTTTCCCTGGTTCCAGGGTTCCCATGCCCGAGACTGGCTGTTGATCCTCAGTGACGGTTTCTGTCAGATGACTGGCGCACCAATCGGCGCCGCGAGATTACTCATTATCGTTGGTCCCCAGCAACGAGCGAAAAGTACCGAAAAGTCTACGACGAACTTCGCGACCTCATATTGGGGAGTCGAATACAGCGACCACCAAAGCGTCGGGCAATGCGAGGCTGTTGAGATTCCACAAGCGGTTATGAAGTACTCCTGGTCGGATGCATATGGGCAGCGTCGGAAGGGGACGATAGGACGTCTGTATAGCCAACTCCTGGATGCTGCGCCGTACGATGTTCCAGAAGATGTGAAGCGAGTCTTCGACGAGACGGTCTCACCCGCTTACTCGAAAGCTATCCAATGGCAGTATTCGCGTTCAGAAAGACTGTTTATCCCCGCGCGAGAGAAGAATGATTCACGTGTGATAAAAGACGTATAACTGGCTCGGCGTTGGATAGTTTAGACGTTCAACGTTCAGATCGAGAAGTACGATGAGCTCATCGGGCGCACGCACAACAGTTCACCGCTATGCTAGCGACCTGCAAAAGTTAGAGGTGTGCGTCCCCTCATAGCGACTGCGGTCGTCGCGGCCGCGGGCAACGCTACCGAATGAATAATCCAACCCTTCCTTGGTCTCGTAGATCCAACTCCTTGCGGCAAGCTGCCGGACGGTGGTACGAAACACGACATCTCTAACGGGCCACCCACCCCGACATCTGAAAGAAGCCTCGACAAAGCACACCAGCCGTTCTGGCACCTCTGCGAGGAGGTTTTCAGGCGGGCGAAACTGCGCACGCGGGATCAGGGTGGGGCTGACGTCCTAATACTTCGACGGGCAAAACGGCGCCACTCCGGTGCGTGCCCTATAAAGAGCCGGTTGAACCCCCGGGAAAGCCCCTATTTTTTTGGCGAGGTTGCGAAGCGTTTTTTTTTCACTCATTGTGCATTATGCACAACGGATCTCCGGCACGGCATGTTCAGCGCGATTAAGCAGCTTGCCATGCGGGTCCCTGTGAGGCGCGGCAATGCGTTGCCGCTTGCGCTACTTCCCAGGCATGCCAATGAACACAGCGAACACAATGATTTCACCGGGCTTCACAGCGGCCGCTTCGGGAGATGATCCCAAGCCGGGCGCGCGCTTGACAGTTGCGGGGCTCAACCATGGATTCGATACCGACGACGGCGTGCGAACGACCCTCTTCGCCGGCCTGGACTTCAGCGTCGGGGCAGGAGAGATCGTGTCCATCGTCGGTCGCAGCGGCGCGGGTAAAAGCACGCTGTTCAATCTGATCTCCGGCTTGCTCAGTCCGCAGGCGGGCAGCATCGAAGTCGGCCGTCGCAAGGACGGCGGCGCGGGCCGCATCGCCTATATGTTGCAAAAAGACTTGCTGATGCCGTGGCGTTCGGTGCTGCAAAACGCACTCCTGGGTATCGAGCTCTACAGGAAGGTGACGCGCAACGATATCGACCGCGCCCGCGACATGCTCGCGCGCTACGGACTCACCGCGGTGGTCGATGCTTACCCGCATGCGTTGTCCGGCGGCATGCGGCAGCGGGTTGCGCTGACACGGACACTGCTCGTCGATCCCACGCTTGTGCTGCTCGACGAGCCGTTTTCGGCGCTCGACTATGAAACACGTCTCGCTCTTGAGGACGACGTGATGTCCTTGCGTGAAAGCACCGGTACGAGCGTTGTGCTGGTCACGCACGACATCGAGGAAGCGATCGCGATGAGCGATCGTGTGATCCTGCTCGGTGGCCGGCCGGCACGCATCGAAGACTCGGTTGACGTCAAGCTGTCCACCCAGGGTCCCCGCACAGCGGTGTCGGCCCGCGAGGCACCGGAGTTCCGCACCTTCCATAAGCGTATCTGGGGCGGTCTGCGCAGCAATACTATCCATCATGCAGGAGCCTCGACATGAGCGATGCGGTTATCTCAGCGGGAACGGCGCGTCGGCGGCCGCGCGCGGGCCGTTTGAAAGGCAACGCGACGACCGGTGCGGTCGTTGCCCTGATCATGGCAGCGCTTGTCGGGCTCTGGCAGGTCGCTGCGGGGCATGCCTGGATCAATGGCCAGTTGTTCGGCTCTCCTGAGGGGATCTACAAGGCCGCCGAGGTGGGGCTGACGCAGGGCACCCTCGTGACGGATACGTTGACGACATTGTACGAGACGGTCCTGGGGCTCGTGTTCGGCAGCGGTCTCGGTATCGGGCTCGGCCTCCTGCTCTGGTTCGTGCCGCGGGTGGCCGGTGTTACCGAGGGATTCGCGGTGGTCCTGAACAGCATTCCCAAGATTGCGCTAGGCCCGCTGATCGTGATCTGGTTCGGCTCGGACATGTCGTCGAAAGTCTGGCTCGCCGGCATCTCAACCTTCGCGGTGGCGATGATTTCTTCCTGCGCGGCGGCGAGGGAGGTCGACCGGGACCTGTTGAACCTGTTTCTTTCATTCAAGGCAAAGCCCGGCATGATCTTTCGCAAGCTGATCGTGCCGGGGGCGCTGCCGTGGATCTTCTCCACGCTGCGCATCAATATCGGCTTCGCCTTGATCGGTGCTGTCGTCGGTGAATATATCGCGTCCCAATCCGGGCTTGGTCACGAGGTGTTCGTTGCCGGCTCGCTCTTCGATCTCAATACGGTATGGCTTGGCATCATCATCCTGACGTTGATGGCGACCCTGCTGACCAAGATCGTTCAACTCGCAGAAAGCCAGATCATTTCATGGAAAACGAAACGATGAAACAGCGTCCTAGCCGTTTGCAAAGCAAGTCGTTGCGCAACAGACTCCTCGCCAACCGGTTCGTGCAGGCGTGCGCCGCTGGCGCATTGCTCGCGACCGCGGCGACCCAGCCCGCGCTGGCAGCTCCGGATAAAGTCGTCGTCTACCAGGCGTTCCAGTCGATCCAGTATCTACCGCTCTATGTCGCGATCGACAAAGGCATCTTCGCGCAGAACGGTCTCGATGTGCAGAAAGTAACGGCAGGCGGCGGGGCACAGGGCGTCGCCGCTGTGATCGGCGGACACGCCGATTTTTCCCTGCAGGATCCGATGACAGCCGCGCTCGCCAATCTGAAGGGCGCATCGCTCGTCAATGTAGCGAACGTCGTAGCCGGCGTGCCGGTGTGGATCGTGGCTCCGCCCGGTTCGGCCCTCAAGACCCAAGCCGATCTGGCGGGGAAAACGGTGTCCACGGCGTTGCCGCCGACCACCAGCACGTACCTGCTGCAGCGGTTAATCAAGCAGGAGAACATCGCTGGCGTGAACCTGAACACGGTGCAAATCGGTACTGAACTGGCGCCGGTCACAGCAGGGCGTGCAGTTGCGGCCGCACTCTATGAGCCGCAAGTGGACCAGGGCATTGCGGCGGGCTACAAGATTCTCTACGGATTTCCGAAGGACTATCCTGGTGGCTACGCCTTTTCGACGATCGATACGCTGGCATCCACGATCAAGTCGAAGCCGGCGATGGTTGCGGCGTTCGTGAAGTCCATCGCGCAGGCGGAAGCACTGATCCAGCAGTCGTCTGATACTGCCAAAGCCGTGGCTATCGCGGAGTTTCCCACCCTCGACAGGAAAGTCGTCGAGGCCGCAGTCGGTCGTCTGATCGACCAGAAAATCTATGCGGCGACGCCCGATATCTCGGCGCAGGCGTTCCGCAATGCGCTGGACCTGCAGGAATCCATCGGCAATATCAAGCCAGGCAGCGTGACGTACGATAGCGCGGTGGACAATTCATTTGCCAAGGCCAGTGCTAAATGAGTGCGGAAAGCCGTTCACTGGTGGCTGAGCTGATCGCGAGCCGCGGCGATGAGCAGACTTGCCGTGCGCGACTCGAAGCGAGCGAGGCGCGCGCGCAAGAATTCGAGCCGTGGTTGAAGGCCTTTGTCTACCGGCCCGACTCCTATGAGACGCGCAACGTTGCGGGCAAGCCGCTGGCCGGTTTGCCGATCGGCGTCAAGGATCTGATGGCGACGCATGACATGCCCACGACCTACGGATCGCCCATTTATGCGGGATTCAGGCCGGCCGAGGATGCGTGGATCGTCGAGCGGATCAGACACTTCGGCGGCATCGTGTTCGGTAAGACTGTGACGACCGAGTTTGCATGGCGTGAACCGGGGCCAACAGTCAATCCATGGAACCGGCTTCATACCCCGGGCGGTTCTTCGAGCGGTTCGGCGGCGGCGGTCGGGGCCGGTATCGTGCCGCTCGCTGTCGGTACACAGACGGTAGGGTCCGTGATCCGGCCTGCGGCTTTCTGCGGTGTGGTCGGGTATAAGCCCAGTCATGGCAAGGTGCCTTCGGCGGGCGTGCATCCACTGGCGCCATCCCTGGATCATGTCGGCTTCTTTGCCCGGACCGTGGAGGGTGCAGCCATCTGCCACGCGCTGTTCGTCGACGCCAAGCCCGATGCGATCGCGCATCTCGATGCCTGGACGAGGTACTTTACGGCGCGCCGTCCGCGCAAACTTGGCGTCATCCGAACGCCGTTCTGGGACCGTGTGACGGAGGATCAGAAGGCCAATTTCGATGCCACGCTCGCACGCCTGCAAGCTGCCGGCGCAACGCTCGTCGAACTGGACCCGTTCGATGCCATGCCCTCGATGCTCGATGCGTTGCAGATCATCCTGCAAGTGGAAGCGGCCCGTGCGGTCGGACCGTTAGCGGCGGACTATCCGGACCTGATCAGTCAGCACATGTTGGCGCTGACGACTGCAGGCGCGGCGGTTCCGGCTGAGCAATACGAAGCGGCATTGGCGTTGCAAGGGCGGTTGCGCAGCGAATTCGCCGGCTTCATCGACGGCTGCGACGCGCTCGTGACGGTGCCGGCGACTGATGCGGCACCCGGGGGGCTCGCCGATACCGGCGACGCGACGTTCTGCGCGCCGTGGAGTTTTCTCGGCGTGCCGGCTGTGACGGTGCCTTCGGGGCAATCGCAAGACGGACTGCCGTTAGGCTTTCAGGTGCTGGGCAGACAGGGCGACGATTTGCCGACCCTGCAAACCGCAGCATGGATCGAGACCGCTTTGAGGTAGGCATTGGCCAGATTCTATCGGACTGCTCAGCAATACGTGCTGAGTACGCTTAGAGCGGAAATCCTGCAAGGCCTGTATCCGGCCAACACGCATCTGCGTCAGGAAGAAGTGGCGAAGCGTCTTCACGTCAGCACGACGCCGGTGCGCGAGGCGTTTCGCGACCTGCGGGCAGAAGGGCTGGTTTCGATCGACCCGAACAAGGGTGTCGTGACGAGAGGGCTGACGCTCGCCGACGCGACGGGCATCTATGAACTGCGCGTTATGCTCGAGCCGATGCTTGCCCAGCGCGCGTGCCTGGAAATCACGGCGGCCGATCTCGATGGCGCGAAAGGCGCGCATGACGCGATGGCGGCGACCGCTTCGCCGGAACAGTGGTCGCTGCTGAACGAAGGCTTCCACGAACATCTGGTGAAGAGTCAGGCGGAAACGCGCTTGTTCGACATGTGCGAGGCGCTCTCGCGCGCGGCCCGTCCGTATGTGAGTCTTTCGATGCACGTGGATCAGGACATCATGGCATCGAACAATCGCGAGCATGCGGCCCTTCTGGCAGCATACGAGGCGAGAGACGCCGACGCCGTGTATGCGCAAACCCGTAGCCATCTGGAGAATACTCGCGATGCGGTGGTCGGGTACGTGAACCAATGGCTAGCCGCAGAGAGCCAGCGTCCGAGGAGATCCGGCTGATTATCCTTCATCGTCAGCCGACAAAAGACCGAATATGAATTCCGTTGCCTTGAACACCTTGTCGGCCGTGGACGCCCGGCGCCTGATCGCGAGCCGTCAACTATCGCCGGTCGAACTGCTGGAGGCTTGCATCGCGCAGATGCAAGCCATCAATCCCAGCGTCAACGCGCTCGCGGCGACGCGTTTTGCTCAGGCGCGCAGCGAAGCACGCGCCGCGGAGCAGGCGGTCATGCGTGGCGAAGAACTGGGGTTGCTGCACGGACTGCCGCTTGGCGTGAAGGATCTGGAAGAGACCGCCGGTCTGTTGACCACCTACGGTTCGCCGATCTTTCGCAACAACGTGCCCTCGCACGATAACGCGATGGTCGCGCGTTTGCGTGCGGCGGGCGCAATCTTGACCGCGAAGACCAACACGCCGGAAATGGGCGCGGGCGCCAATACCAGGAACGCGGTATGGGGAGCCACCGGCAATCCCTTCGATCCCGCGTTGAACGCCGGCGGCTCTTCGGGCGGTTCCGCCGTCGCCTTGGCAACTGACATGCTACCCCTGTGCACCGGGTCCGATACGGGTGGCTCGTTGCGCATTCCCGCCGCGCTTTGCGGTGTCGTGGGATTTCGGCCTTCTGCTGGCCTCGTACCGGGCGACACCCGTTTGCTCGGCTGGTCGCCGCTGACGGTATCGGGGCCGATGGGACGCAATGTTGCCGACATGCGTTTGCAAATGGCAGCGATGGTGGGCCTGCACGGCGGCGAGCCGCTCGGTGTCGAGTGCGATTTCCGCACCATCCTGCGGGCCCGGGACGTGGATCTGAACACGCTGCGAATCGGCTACACAGAAGACTTCGGCGTGTGCGAGGTATCGGACGCCACGCGCCAGACGTTTCGCGCGAAGATGGTGGCGCTGTCACGCTATGTCGGCGTCTGTGAACCGGTGAGCTTCGAGCTGGGCGAGGTCGACCGCTGTTTCGACGTGATCCGCGCGCAAAACTTCATCGCGAGCTTCAAGGAAATCTACGAGCGCGACCCCAACCTGCTCGGACCGAATACGCGGACCAACTATGAGATGGGACTGGCGATGTCGCTCGGTGACGCTGTGTGGGCGCATGCGGAGCAGACCCGGATATTTCGCCGCTTCCAGGCGGTGTTCGACGACTACGACCTGATCGTCTCGCCGACCTGTTCGGTCTCACCGTTTCCATGGCAACAGCTCTATCTCGCGGAAATGGATGGACGCGCGCTCGAGAATTACTATCGGTGGTTGGGACTGACCTACGTGGTGAGCTTGCTCACCAATCCCGCGTTGTCGTTGCCGAGCGGCACGGACCATGCCGGAATGCCGTTTGGGCTCCAGCTCGTGGGACGGTTTCGGGGTGATCGTCGCGTGCTGGATATCGCTCAAGCGCTTGAACGCGCGTTCAGCCGGGACGATGCGTTGCGGCGACCCACGCCCGATCTCAGCAAACTGGTGGCTAGCCGGGTGGCATTGAAATCAATTGTCACGGATCCGCCGGATGAGGCACTGGTGCGGGGTCCAGCGTTGACGAGCTAGGTTCCTCAGCCCACGACGGTCGAGCAATCCTGGTGGACGGCCGCTTTGCCCATCGTCGAGCAGCAGTGCAACACGTTTCCCTTCGCTCCTGCTGGCCAACGCGCCGGTCATGCTGGGCACGCTTTCGGTGCGGCAGCACGACGAACCCGGTAGCCGTTGAACAGCTTCGGTTCCTCGTGCAACCAGCGCCTGCTTGATCTCGACTTCAGGGGGAAACCCTTGCGAACACCATCGAGCCAGGCCGACAGTCCGAAGAGGCGATCACACGAGTCACGTTGACGGTCGCCAAGAACGGACCGGGTTCGCTCTCCGGACCCGCAACGTCATGCCACAGCATCTGGCCGGCCGTGCTCGGGACAAACGACGTCCCGTCCTACAGGCAGGGTGAAGTGAAAGACGGCACCCTGTGGTTCATTCGTGGAGGCCCACAGCCGCCCCCCGTGAGCCTCGATGATCGAACGGCAAATCGTCAGGCCCATGCCCATCCCGCTGGTCTTGGTCGTGTAGAAGGTCTCGAACAGGCGTTCCACGCGCTTCGGGTCCAGCCCCGGGCCCGAATCCCGCACCGCAACCAGCACGTAGCCCGCCTCGACTTCCCCGGTCCTGATCAACAGCTCTCGCGCTCCCTCGCTGACTTCGGCCATGGCCTCGACGGCATTGATGATCAGATTCAGGAGCACCTGTTGCAGCTGGACCCGGTCGCCGTGAATGAGCGCTAAACCATCCGCGAGCTCTGTCCGCACCGAGACATCGTTCTTCACGGCTTCGCCACGGGTGAGTTCAATCACCTCGCGGATCGCCTCGTTGATGTCCAGGCGATCCGTCAGAGGCGGCGCCTTCTCGACAAGGGCACGGATCCGGCCGATGACCTCGCTTGCGCGCTGACCCTCCTTGACGATGCGCGAAAGCGCGTCGCGTACTTCATTCAGATCCGGCGGTCGATGGCCGAGCCAGCGCAGCGCCGCCTCGGCGTTGCCGACCGTCGCGGCGATGGGCTGCTTTACTTCATGGGCAATCGAGGCCGTGAGTTGCCCCATGGTGGCGACACGGTTCGCGTGCGCCAATTCCATCTGCACCACGCGCAAGGCCTCTTCGGCCCGCTTGCGCTCGGTCAGATCGAGCACGAAGGCGACACCCTGGTTCCGGGCTTCATCAAAGCTCGTCGAGCCGACGAGCACGGGCACACGACTGCCGTCTTTCCGGAAGTACTCCTTTTCGTAGGGTTGCAGGTTCCCGGTCATCTTGAGTTCAGGAGTCCACCTGCGTTCATGCCGATCGCGCCACTCTGGGGGCGTCAGCTCGGTCCAGTGCAGGCGACCCGCGACGAGATCCTCGCGGTCGTATCCTGCAATCCGGAGAAACGCGTCATTGGCCCCGAGAATGGGACCGGCAAGGTCCCAGAAGAAGATCCCGATGATGTTGGCATCGACCAGGTGCCGAATCTTCGCTTCGCGCTCCGCGAGGTCGTGGTACAAACGGGTGTTCTCCAGCGCGATCGCCGCCTGTGATGCAACCAGTCGCAGCATCGAGATCCGGGTCGGCGTGAACACGCGCGCAGCCAGGTTGTTCTCGAGGTAGAGCACGCCGATGAGCTTGCTCTGGTTGACCAGGGGCAGGCAGAGAATGGACCGGGCGTGGCGCTGCCGGATGTAAGGATCCGTGGCAAACGCGGGTTCGGCCGCGGCGTCGTCGAGGATCATGGCCTCCTGCGTGCGAAGGACAGTCTGGACGATCGCCTCGGACAGCGCCGTTGCGCTCAAGGCCTGGTCGCGCAGCCGTACGACGATTGCATCGCCATCCGTTACGGCTTCCGCCGCGATCCGCTGCTCAAACCCGTGTGAGAGAATCAACAGGCCTCGTTCGGCTCCAGCATGCTCGATAGCCGTACGCATGAGCGTGTCGAGCAGCTTGTCCAGCATGATCTCGCCCGAAACGGCTTGCGACACCTTGAGCACGGTCGCGAGATCCAGATGTTCGACCGGTGCCCGGATCGTGCTCGTCGGCCCGGCTACAGGCTCTTTCTCGCTCAGTTGGGGATAGAGCTGATCAAGTTGCCGCACCTTCCCATCGGCGCCCCAGCTCAGGTAGCAACGCCGGGCGTTTCGCAGAAACGCGTCAGCCATCGTCGGAAAGCCGCGCGCCGTACAAAACCTTGCGGCGCGTTCGTGGGCCAAGGCCTCGTTCTGGATGAAACCATCCGAACGCGCCAGTCTGATGGCGTCTTCATAGAGGCGTATCGCGTCCAGGTCCCGGCCTTCGAGTCGTGCAATCTCGGCGCCAACCAATGCCTCGCGGTTCGCGAACGTTGCGGGACAGTTCTTTGCCCAGACCGCGAGCTGCTTGTGATGACTTGCCAGCGCCTCCAGGTGCTGAGGTCGCTGCTCAGGCCCGTTCAAATCGCAATGCGCCGCCCAGGCGAATGCCCCATAGAAATGGTATTCAGCCGATTCAAATTGGGTCTGAGTCGTCCAGAGCAGCGGAGCCGCTTTTGATACAGCCGCCATGGCAGATGCCTCGTCGCTGCCGTAGATGCTCGCTTGCAGCCTGCGAATCCAATAATAGGACGCGCCAATGGCCAGCCGGGGATTGTTCTCCAGGCGTTGCTCGAAGCGGTGCTCGTCGAACTCCGCGTCATTGAAGGAGGTGAACTCCGGTGTCTGTCCACGGAGCATCCGGATGAGCCTGAGCTGCCCCGTGATGCAGTCACACACGAGACCAAACCCTATTTTCCGCGCGAATTCGAGCCCATGCTCGGCCTCTTGCTCGACGTCGCTGAGCGGATCTCCGGTGGCGATTCGGTTTGTGATCACGTCGATGCAGCTATAGGCTGCATAAGACAGGTCGCCGGCTTCCAGCGCCGCCTCAAAGGCACGCCTCAGGAAGGCGAGAGACGTCTGCAAGGGCTGCGTCCAGTGAGCAACATGGACGGCGAAGACCAGGTAGACGCGGGCCCTGAAGCGCTCCAGCCCACGCTTCTCCACCAGGTCCAGGCCAAGCCTGCCAAAGCGGAACCCGGCATGATATTCGCCGAAGTACGTCCCCATGACGCCGCCCAGCCACGCATAGGCGAGGCATGATCCGTCGCTGTTGCCATGCTCCAGGCTGAGGGTCGCCATCTGACTGACGACCAGCCGGAACAGATTCAAATCGGTGAACAAGGCCGGCGATGTGAGCACCGTAAGCACATCCATGGTCGCGCATCGCTCTGGATCTCTCATCAGCGGCAGGTCAAGCAGTGCTTCGATCGAGCCCTCCCCCAAGTGTTGCCATAGTCGATCATAGGCCTGGCGAACGTCCTCCGCCATTGGGTGCGACGACCACCGGTCGTCAACCCGGCGGAGATACTCCACGCCGACCTCGACAGCGCTGTCACTCTGGTCCAGGGTAGTGTAGAGATTGATGCGCAGGCAGGTAACGGCCGCAGCGTCAACCGTG
Organism: Paraburkholderia sp. RL17-337-BIB-A; assembly: GCF_046025895.1. Taxonomy (NCBI): domain Bacteria; kingdom Pseudomonadati; phylum Pseudomonadota; class Betaproteobacteria; order Burkholderiales; family Burkholderiaceae; genus Paraburkholderia; species Paraburkholderia sp. RL17-337-BIB-A. Next base: position 1,039,102 of record NZ_JARESY010000002.1, read on the forward strand.
GTCTGTGCGCGAATCGACAGCATGGCGAGCCGTTGTCCCGCCGGTGCGGACTCTCCGATCAGGTATTCGCACTCGGCGCAGTTGAGTTCGAGGTCGAAGGTGAGCCGGTAGCACTGTTCCCATCCGGTCTCTGCCAGCAACGCGCGGCCGGCGGTGAAATACTGCAGGGCCGCATCATAAGCGGTTGCCCCCTTGGCACGCTTGCCAGCCATAAGGTTGAACTGGGCGACCCGTTCGCGCTCCTCCTGCGTGTTGATCAGTGCCGAGCCGCGTCCGAACTGGTTCACAATATCGAAGATGTTTTCCTCGAGGTCCTCCGCGGGCGTCCGGGCCGCGAGAACGCGGCCGATCCGGAGATGCGCCATCGCTCGCGCGTCTTCGCGGATGAGCGCATACGCCGCCTCCCGGATACGGTCGTGGAGGAATGTATAGGTGCTATCCGAGCGCATGACGAGGCCGGAACGCACGGCGTCCCACAGCGCCGCATGCGTCGCCTCCTCGCCCTCCGCGTGCACCAGAGCGAGTGTGTCCGCGTTGGCGACGTTCCCCAGGCAGGCCAGGTGTCCCAGGGCTTTCCGAGTCGCTCGGGGCAGGCGGCTCAGCTTCGCCGCCATGAGATCCGCGACGTTGTCGGTGAATCCCTTGAGGCGGATGTGGGGCAGGTCCCACGTCCAGGCCGCCATGCCGGGATCGAATGTCAGTAGTTCCTGCTCGGCCAAGGCGAGCAGGAACTGGATCGTAAAGAACGGATTACCAGCCGTCTTCTCGAACATCAGTTCAGCCAATGGTCGTACGCGCCCGGGCTCCATGTGCAGCGCATCCGCCAGCAGCCTTGCCACATCCTCCGGGCCCAGGGCCGCCAGCACGATCTCCCGCACCCGCCCGCCGGCGCCGCGGAGTCTCGCCAGCGTTCGCGCTAGCGGGTGCGCGGGACCGACCTCGTTGTCACGGTAGGCCCCGACCAGCAGCAAGTGGCGCACGTCCGGGTGCGCAATCAGATGCTCGATCAAATCAAGGGTTGCCGGGTCCAGCCACTGCAGATCATCGAGGAACAGCGTTAGAGGGTGCTCCGGCCTGGCAAACACGCTGAGGAAACGCCGGAATACCATCTGGAACCGGGCCTGCTTATCCTGTAGCGGAAGGTCAGGGGGCGGGGGCGGCTCACCGATGATGAGAGCCAGCTGCGGGACGAGAGTGACGATGAGCTGGCCATTCGGACCCAGCGCCTCCTGTAATGCGGCGCGCCATTGGCCCATCTCCGTGTCGCTCTTGCCGAGAATCTGTGAGACAAGGCTCTGGAAGGCCTGAGCCAGCGTCGCATAAGGGATATTTCGTTTGTACTGGTCGAACTTGCCTGATGCGAAGAGCCCGCGGCGCGGCACGAGCACCTGATGCAGCTCATTGACGACGGAGGACTTGCCGACACCGGAATAGCCGGAGACCAGCACCAACGCCGGAGTACCTTCGTTGACAACACGATCGAAGGCAGTGAGCAAGGTCGCGATTTCGCGCTCTCTCCCATACAGCTTTTCGGGGATCCGCAGCCGGTCGGGGATGTCGCGTTCGCCCAGCGGAAATGGATTGACCTGGCGAACCGCTTCCCATGCAGCCAAACAACGGCGAAGATCATGCTGGAGGCCAACCGCCGTTTGATAGCGTTCCTCGGCCGTCTTGGCGAGCAGCTTCATGACGATGCGCGAGACTTGCGCCGGAACGCGCTTAACCCGTTCGCTCGGTGGTACCGGCTTTCGCGCAATATGGCAATGGATCCACTCCATCGGCTCAGATGCAGTGAACGGCAGCGAGCCGGTGAGCATCTGGTAGAACGTGACGCCGAGCGAGTAAAGGTCGCTGCGCGCATCGATTGAGCGATTCATCCGGCCGGTCTGCTCCGGCGCCATGTAGGCGAGCGTGCCGGCAATGGTCTCGGGCGGTGCGGGCGACTGGCGCTCGCGCGGCAGGAGTGTGGCGAGGCCAAACCCCGTGAGCCGCACCGATCCGGTTGATTCGTCGACAAGGATATGGGCCGGCTTGAGGTCCTTGTGGACAAGGCCGCGCAGATGGACTTCGCCGAGCGCCGCGGCAATGCTGACCGCCAGCCGCACGAACCGGGCCGTTTCGAACGGCGTGCCTAGCAGCCGCTCGAGTGGCTCGCCGCCTGGGTCCTCGAATACCAGCACGGTCCGATCGCCTTTACGCACAAGCTCCAGCGGCCGCACCGCCCATGCACTATCCAGCTGGTCCTTTAAGGCGTATTCGTGGGACAGGCGATCCTCGCCGGCAGCCGTCGGGGGCTCGCCGGTGGACCATTTGGACAGCACGGAAGTTCGCGTGCCGTCGACGTTTACTTGCCATGTCCTGAAGAAGGCACGGTCGCCGTCCTTTCCCAAGACCTCGAAGCTGCTATCCACGACTGCACGGACCTCATAGTCAGGTTCGACTGCTGGTCTCCGCCGTCGAGCCGGTTCACGCCAAGCGGAGAAAGTGCGTTATCCGCGTCGGCAGGTCAGAACTGTAACAAGTTAGTCTGCCACAGTTGAAGTTGGGTCGGTTCGATGTTTCCAGGCGAATCCCAAGAACTCATTTTGGTTCGGATGCGGAACGGTCTCCAATAGCAGCTGGCCGTCTGTTTCGGGGCTGCACTGCCGTTCTGCGACGGTCAAAGCGGCCGTCCGGCCGGATTGGTCGACCGTTGCCAGCTGAGGAACCGATTGTGTTTGAAAAAGTCGTGTTTTGGTCGGAGACGCAGGAGCTGGCAGAACGTTTTCGAGTTGTGGCGATCGGCGAAGCGGTGAACTTGGGCCGAGGCAACGATCCTCATATCCCGTCATGCCACTGCCTGGTTCATCTGTTTGCTTCCTGGCATGAGCCGCTTGGCCATTCTTCGCAGGTTTTGCGCAGTTGCCGCGATCAGGAATTCGTCGTGGGCGCCGCTTGGACCTCGCAGGCGCAGACGGTCCAGCTTCAGGATGCGTTTGAGATGGGCAAAGAGCATTTCCACCTTCTTTCGCTCACGGCAAGATCGCTTGTGTTCAGGCGTCTTTGCCATACGCCTCGTTTCGTCACGCGCAGCCTCATGGATGCTGCGAGCGATCTTGCGGAACGGTGCATTCGAACAGCAGTGATCCTTCATCGAACAGCTCTCGCAGTCGAGCTGACTTGCCCGATAGATGATCGTGTCAGCCTTCGTGACGCGCGAACGCGGATTGCTGAATTTGCGCCGGTCACTGCGTAGTGTGTGTCCGGTGGGACAGCGATATTCATTGGCCAGTTCATCCCATTGGGACTCGCTGCTGGACAATGTATTGTCCTTGCGCGTCGTTTTGTACCAGACCGGAACATGTGGTGCAATTTCCTTCTCTTCGATCATCCAGGCAAGCATCGCTGCTGAGCCATACGCGGTGTCGCCGGCGAGATGTCGAGGTTTGAGATCGTGCCGCCGCTCAACGCGCTCAATCATCGTCCTGGTTGATTCCACTTCGTGCGAGCGGTTCGCGGGCGTCGCCTCGACGTCCACAATGATCCCGGCTTTTAGGTCAATCAGATAATTGGTCGAATAGGCAAAGAATGCCGGGCCACCCTTGGCGGCTGTCCAGCTCGCGGCAGGATCAGTCAGGGATATCTTCTTTGGCGGCGTCGATGTCTCTGCCTTCTCCGCCGCGTCGGAGCCCGCCGGATTCGCTTCCTCCAATGCTTTTAGATATTCCCGCACGGCACGGCTTTGGCCCCTGACGCAACCCCAGTCGATGGGCTCAGAACCCGGAACACCGCGTGCAGGGCTCGCGTCTGCTCTGATGATGCTTGCGTCAATCGCGAATCCCTCACCCTTTACGAGCCCTTCGGACATGCACCGACTCAGTACTGTCTCGAACACATGGCGAAGCACATCGCTATCGCGGAAGCGAGGCTGCCGTATCGAACAGTCGCCTCACCAAACTTATGCGCCCGATTGATGTGGTTTTGTCGACCACTGCTTCAGTGGCTTTGCTGCTGTTTGCGCTTTGGCGGGTCGCGGCTGTAAAAGGATGGCTTAAGGTTGCCACTGAGACTGCTTTTTTATGTACCGTGGTTAAAACGTGCGGGACTCGTAAAATGTCATATCGAAGGAGCACGGCGTTTCTCGTGCCGCGGCTGGCCATGTTTACCTCGTCTCACGCTCGGCAGGGATTGGCGGTGGATGTCCGTTCGCTCGGCGCCACTTCCGGAGCGTCGACAAACTCATCGGAGTCGTTCATTCTGGCGCCTTGCGTGGGGCTATCATCGAACAGGACCATCGGGCAATCAAGCGACGTACCCGGCCGATGCTGGGGTTCAACAATTCTCGTTGCGCCCGCATCCTCCTGTCGGGCATCGAAGTGATGAATATGATCAGGAAGGGGCAGATGAAGGACAATGTCATTGCAGCGAACCGCTGCCAAACAATTCTATTCGTTGGTGATGTAAGCAATCCTGAACATATCGGGCCTTGCGTCATTTCATCATTATCACGACAAAACCGCTTAAGTTCCAACCAGAATGGAACGCCACACTAGCAAATCGCTTATGGCGACAGAGGCCGTTCAGGCGGGTGTCGGCGCGACGAACCCTGTCTGCAGCATGATTGTACGGGCCATCTGGACGATAGTATCGATACCGGGTCCACGTCCGTCACTCAGGTATGAAACGAAAAATGGTTCTCGCGGGAGTGGCGGGTCGGCGGGAAGGAGGCGGATCGCGCCAGCGCCAATAAGATCTTGCATGATCGACAGCGGCAGCGTCGCAATGGCGTGTCCGGCATAGACCAGGCGCAACATCAGCGACAGCGAGTTACAGGAACTAAAGTTCTCCAGGTCGAAGCCGCCGGTACGCAGCCACTTCTTGGCGACGGAGTGTAGCGTTGAGGGTTCTGAATGGGTAACGATTTGCAAGCCTGCGGCGTCGGCGGGAGAAAAATCGCGGCCCGGTAGAACCATGTGCGGTGATGCCACCCACCGGAAATCTTGCCACCCCACCAGTTCGTCGATCACATGAGGTGCCGAGGAAGGACTTGTCACAAACGCGATATCAAGTTGACGCGCGTTCAGCTTGCTGCTCAGTACCGCGCCGACCTCAATTGTCAGCTCCACCTTAAGGTCGGGATACGTCGCCTTCAACTGAGCCAGTATGTCGGGCAAGCAACCGAGAGCGGATGACTCATTTGCACCCAAACGAAGTAGGCCCCGCAGCGGTGCTCGGCTGGCACCCACGCTTTGGAATTCCTGCTCCGCGTTTAGAACCTTCTCGGCGAGGACCAGCGCGTTTCGGCCGTCTGCCGTCAATTCCACCTTGCGCTCGCGCCTTTCGAACAGCTTCAGGTTAAGTGCAGACTCAAGCTCTTTAATGCGAGCGGAAATTGCCGGTTGTGTGAAATGCAGATGGCGGGCGGCGGCGTGAAAGCTTCCCAATCGGGCTGCCCAGTAAAACGCTTCGATTTGTAGAAGGCTAGCCCTCATGGTCAATAACTTTTATCAACGATTGAAAAATTCTTGATTATTGTATGTCATCTGCGTGGTGGTACCGTTCCCTGAACTTTTCCAACGCCCGTCGGGTGCCTGCTTCCTCTTCAGAAACAAACATCATGTATCTACTAAATCCCCTTCCTCCCCCCGTAGACAAAGACTCGCTCGACCTTCTAGCTCGCGCGGAGCCTGCCACCATCGGACACTTTTTGCACACAGGTTTCATGAGCCCGGTGATCAAGGCACATTTCCAGGACGTGCGAATCGCGGGCACAGCAGTGACTGTCCGAGCGCCGGGGATGGATGGAGCAATTGTGCATTACGCGTTGGGGCAGGCTCGCCCCGGTGACGTGCTGGTGATAGACCGTTGTGGGGAATCGACCATTGCATGCATGGGTGGCGCGGTCGCCTATGCCGCAAAAAAAGCCCGTATTGCCGGCATCATCGTCGACGGTCTGGTCACCGATCTCGGCGAGATTCGCCAATATGGCGTACCGGTATGGTCGCGCGGCTCTAGCGCCATCACCACGAAAATTCTGGGCATCGGCGGCGAGTTTTGCATTCCGGTCAGTTGTGGTGCAGTCGCCGTGAATCCAGGGGACGCCATCGTCGCTGACGAGAACGGTGTGCTCGTACTTAATCCGCGGGATATCGAGGCGGCCGCCACTCGCGCAATTGAGATGCAAAAAGCCGAAAAATTGACGTTGGCCCGGCTCGACGCTGGCGAAAAGTATCCGGACATCGTGGGCACAACGCCGATCGTCATGAAGAACGTCAAAAACGGCGGCTAGCCGAGCCCCTGCTGTAGTAGTCCTCCGCTGACCGCACTTATTCACAACAACGCGCATGCTCTACACATCAGATCTCGCATCACTATCTCAGTCAATTCATTCGGGCAGCGTGTCACCCGTGGAGGTGCTTGACGCTTACCTCGAAAGAATCATCAAACTGGATTCCAAACTTCACGCCTACACCGAGGTTTTCGAGGCTGACGCCCGGGCTGCGGCGAAGGCGGCCGCCAAGATGATCAGCGCGGGTTACTCCCTTGGTCCTCTGCACGGGATTCCGATCGCTATAAAGGATCTGATCGACATCGAGGGCAAGGTCACAACCGGCGGTTCGCCCCTGTTTGCCGACCATATTGCGTCTTCAACGGCCGACGTTGCACGGCGCCTTGTCCGCGCGGGTGCGGTGCTCATCGGCAAAACACACATGGTTCAAGTCGCGCTTGGAGCATGGGGCACTAACGAACATATGGGTACGCCGTGGAACCCGTGGGACATGAAGACGCATCGAGTCCCCGGCGGGTCGAGCAGCGGGTCGGCCGTAGCCGTCGCCGCGCGAATGGCGCCATTCGCGCTCGGGACCGATACCGGTGGGTCGATACGTGTGCCTGCCGGCTTTTGCGGCATTACCGGCCTTAAGCCAACTGTTGGCAAAATTAGTGCTAAGGGCCTATTACCCTTGAGCCGTACGCTCGATAGCGTGGGTATCCTGTCTGTGTCGGCGGCGGACGCGGCTTTGCTTTACGATGGATTGACAAGCCCAAATGGGTGTGTGGCGGTGACGGCACACCAGCGCGGCAAACAACGATTGACTGGCCTCCGCGGATATCGCATTGCGCGGCTGGCGGAAAATGATTTCGGAAACGTTGAGCGGGATGTGCGCGCCGCTTACGAAGCATCGTTGGAGGTGCTGGCGAGTCTTGGCGCCGAAATCGTGACCATGAAGATGCCTTGCGACTTTGATGACTTCGCGTCCATGGCCAGTGCCATCATGCTCGCCGAAGCGGCGGCCGAATACGGAACCCAGGCACAAGACATGGCCTTGCGTGTCGACAGTTCGGTTCGTCCTCGCCTGCTGAAGGGGAAGACAATTCCGGCGACTGAATATATAAAAGCCTTGCGTCTGCGCGATCATTGGAAGCGCGTATTCCTGGCTTCGATGGACGGAATCGACGCCATTCTCACGCCGACGACCTTGTCGACCGCCATTCCGGTGTCCGAAGTGAATCACGACACGCCTCCCGTTCGCTATACGCGCGTGGTTAATCTGCTAGAACTCTGCGGTCTAGCTCTGCCAAGCGGCTTTGACGCCAAAGGGTTGCCTTGCTCCATCCAGGTGATATGCCGCGGCGATGACGAAGACACGGCGCTGCAAATCGGCATGGCGTATCAAACAGCCACTGACTGGCACACGCGCATGCCGCAAGTGTGAGTCGGCCGCAGTAAGTCGTAACGAATACTATATCTAGTTCGGACCGCAGCAACGCGGCGGCCCCGGCGCGCTCAATTTTGGAATTATGGAATATATTCGCCTTGGCCCCACCGGTCTTAAAGTATCGCGTATCTGTCTCGGAATGTTGACGTTTGGCACGCCGGCATGGCGACCCTGGATTTTGGACGAGGCGGGTTCACGACCTGTGGTTCAACATGCGGTCGATCTAGGCATCAATTTTTTTGACACCGCAGACACCTATTCCGGCGGTGCGTCCGAAGTCGTGACTGGCAAATTCCTGAACGAGATGTTTCCCGGCGCACGGCGCGAAGAAGCCGTGGTCGCCACCAAAGTGTTCAATCCGGTAGATCTGGCATATGAAGGGATGCCTGAGGCCGCCGCCGAATTTAAACGCCGGCCGAACATGGACGGCTTGAGCCGGAAAAGAATTTTCCATGCGGTCGACGCTTCGCTCAAGCGGTTGGGTACCGACTATATCGATCTGTACCAGATGCACCGCTTCGACAAGGAGACGGCGCTCGAGGAAACCATGGAGGCGCTACACGATGTCGTGAAAGCCGGCAAGGTCCGTTACCTCGGTGCGAGCAGTATGTGGACGTGGCAATTCGCAAAGGCGCAGCAAGTGGCAAAAGAGAATGGCTGGACTCCTTTTGTGAGCATGCAGAATCACTACAACCTTGCTTACCGAGAGGAAGAGCGGGAAATGATCCCTTACTGCAAGGACTCTGGCATTGCCGTGCTGCCTTGGAGCCCGCTTGCGCGCGGCTTTCTGGCCGGCAACCGGTCAGGCGCCGGCGGCGTCCAGACAGCGCGTGCCCAAGGGGACAACGCGGCCAAGCAATACTACTCCGCGGACAGTGATTTCAATGTCCTCGCAAACCTGAGCAAGTTGGCAGAGGAAAAAGGGCTCAGCTGCGCGACGCTGGCGTACGCTTGGCTGCTGCACAAAGGCGTCACAGCACCGATTGTGGGGGCCAGCAAGGCATATCAGCTTGACCAGGCAGTCGAAGCGGTGAAAGTGACATTGACTGAAGACGACATCCGCCGTTTGGAGGAAGCATACCAACCGCACCCGATTATCGGGCATGTCTGAATCCAGTGCCCGAAGTGATACTTCGGCTACCCGAGCCCGGTTCTAGTCACCGGAAGGTCGCGCCATGAATATTCGGTTTTTGGAAGCTTTTGTGTGGGTGGCGCGGCTAGATTTCCTCTGGAAGAATAGGGCGAAGCGATTTATTCGCGCGGCCATTTCCACGTCGCGCCAAATCCGAAGTTGCACGAGGGCATGAACGTTTCATGCGGATGATGTTAAGGGTTTATGCTGGCTCTCAAGCTTTTTCTTGTACCGGTTCTCATCGCGATGGTGACGTTTGCCGGGCGCTGGCGAGGTCCTGCACTTGCGGGAATGCTCGCTGGTTGCCCGGTTGTCGCGGCACCCGTCTTGCTGCTGGTCGCTATTCAATACGGGCCGGGATTCGCAGTCAGTGCGACAGCAGGGGCCATGTATGCGCCTTTGGCGAACGCGTCCTTTTGCCTCGGCTATGCATGGGCGGCCACCCGCTTTCCGTGGTGGATCAGTCTGACTGGCGGATTGTTTTCCTATGCCATCGCCGGTGGCCTATTGATTGGCTTGACTCCTTCGGCCTATCCAACATTGTTTCTGACCATTCCAAGTCTGTGGCTCATTTGGCGCTCGTTTCCGACCAATATGGAACTGAGCGCAACCCCATCGCGCTCCGCTGGTGACTTGCCGGCTCGGATGATTGCAGGTGCTGTTCTTGTGATGGTCGTGACGTTTGCAGCCCCGGCTCTGGGGCCGCGATTAAGCGGAATATTGTCCGGGTTTCCCGTACTGGGATGCGTGCTTGCCAGTTCATCACATCGAGTGGAGGGGCCGGAATTTGTCATTCGCTTATTGAAGGGCATGGTGACGGGTTTTTATACCATGCTGTTCTTCATCTTTACTCTGGCAATTCTTCTGCCTGAATGGGGTATCACCCACAGTTTCATCATGGCATTTGCCATTGGAACACTGATTCAGATCGGCACGGTAGGAATGAAGCCTTTTACTTTACCTCGGACCCGATGACTTATTGCCGATGTAATTCAACTAGTTGCGGGTTTCACTCTAGCGCAATCGGGATGGGGAGAAGTGATGTGGCGTGAGCGCGCAGGGGCGGTTTGGGTTGGGAAGAGATCGATAGTTATGGTATCAAGATTGAAGATGAAATAGGCGTGACGCTTCATGGCGCGCTGCGCCATTGCCACGATGTTCATACCAGAGGTGATTGTCAGGACTAGTGGCGCAGGTTGATCATCGTATAGGCGAGCGTCTTGAACACGTAGTGCGCGTCACTGATGCCTCCCCCTGCCGCCCCGGCGGGCGACGGGGTTAAGGTGAGTTTTCACAGAACTCTTTAACTATAGCCACCGGCCGTCTGTCCGTTGTTGCAAGCGGTAACGCCTCGCGCGTTCGTCGTGCATTCCGCAACACGCTGCTTACAAGTTAGGGCGCGGAGGCGAGCGGCGCAGAGATCGAAACCGCTATAGAACGCGCCGCCGTCATCGAATGCGCGTCTGGACAAGAGTTTGTTCGTCGCAACAAAAATGCCCTTATTTCTGGATTCGTACCATGTGCTAGATGGAACTAAGCGAACGCCAAGAACCGAGCATCGCTCACGCGGGATGCTTGACCGTTTTGTGCCGCGAGCGCATCGCGTACGCGGCACTTCTCGCAATACATGATCGATGCGCCGGCATTTTGTGCCGAGGGCACGTAGCGCCGGCTATCTTTTCGATCGGCGTGCGTCACTGGTTTATCGGCCATGCTGCCGGCATCAAAGGCTGGTTGAATTTTCTGGAGTATGCGTCCAAGAAATCGGGTTTGCGGTTTCGCACGGACCCACACGGCGCATCGTTGGACCGGCACTTTTCCAGCTGAGAATTTTTCTCCGGCCTAATCGACAAGACGAACAAGTCATCAATTATTCCGACGTCGAACTAATCGCTTTTTGGATTCTTGACGCGTCAAATATCCTGCAGGTAGGATCAGCCGCGTCGATTTCAATTTTTAAACCACGCCCAAGGAACATGTCGTGTACGTTCTGAAATCGTTGCCGCCACAGGTCGATTACGACCCTGTTGCTCTGCTGCGCAAAGGAGAGCTCGCCACCATCGGCCACTTCATGCATACGGTCTTCATGGACCCGGGCGTGCGCGGCCTTTTCCAGGATATCCGGATTGCGGACACCGCCGTCACGGTGCGGACGACGACGGCGCGATGATCCTTTACGCGGTCGGCCAGGCCAGGCCGGGTGACATTCCCTATTTCTGCGCGCCGGTTTCTTGCGCAAGCGTGTCCGAGCGGCCAGGCGATGCGATTTTTTCCGATGAAAACGGCGTTCTGGTACTCGTGCCCGAGCAAACCAAGGCGGCCGCAAACCGCACCATCCAGATCCTGGGCGACGAGAAGAAGTCCTTGGCGTGCCTAGATGCGGGAGAGAAATACCCCGACATCATCGGTACGACGGCAATCGTCAAAGCGAATCTCGCTCCCAACTAAAAAGTGGCGCGGCGGCGTACTTACCAGGTTCAACGCCGCTTGCGCTTATGGCTAACACCGTTGCCGTCGAAGCGAGTTGTGTTTTACCCGTTGTAGCTTGCACCGCGATGCCGCGGCCTCAATTCCATCTATGCGAGAAATAGAATGAATACGTTAGCCCAGACCACCGGACCCGATACGCACGCGCCCAAGCCGGCGGCGGATGCGGTCTATAGCAAAATTGCGAAGCGCATTGTGCCGTTCCTGGTTTTGCTTTGGTTGACTGCTTGGCTGGATCGGGTCAATGTCGGCTTCGCCAAGTTGCAGATGCTGCAGGATCTCGGGCTTAGCGAGGCTGTGTTCGGGTTGGGCGCCGGCATTTTCTATGTCGGCTATCTTCTGTTCGAGGTCCCCAGCAACCTGTTCCTCGAAAAGATCGGGGCGCGCAAGACGATTGCTCGCATCACGATCCTGTGGGGCCTCACAACCATCGCCACCGGCTTCGTGCATTCCGCCACTTCGTTCTATGTTTTGCGCTTTCTTTTAGGCGCGTTCGAGGCGGGTCTATACCCGGGCGTCATCCTATACCTGACCTACTGGTTCCCAGCGCGCCGCCGCGCGCAGATGGTGGGCCTGTTCATGACTGGCGTTCCGCTCGGCGGCATATTGGGTGGGCCGATTGCGGGCTGGATCATGGGCTCGATGGGAGGGCACCTGGGTTTCGCGAACTGGCAATGGCTATTCCTTCTTGAAGGGATCCCGCCGCTCATTCTGGGTATCGTTACGATTGTCGCCTTGACCGACAAACCAGCTCAGGCACGTTGGTTGACGGACGGAGAAAAGCACCTGGTCCTGGCTGATCTCGAACAAGATCAGAAAGCAATGGGGATCACCCGGCATTCGTTTTTCGATGCGCTTCGGTCGCCGCAGGTGTGGCTGCTGACCCTCATCTATTTCTGCCTCGTCAGCGCCAACCCGACGCTCGGATTCTGGACGCCGACGATTATCAAGGGGTTGGGGGTTAAGAGCGATGTCGTTATCGGCCTGTTGTCTTCGCTGCCCTACGTTATCGGCGTTTGCGCGACCATCCTGGTCGGGCGTCACTCGGACAAGAAACTCGAACGCCGCTACCATTGCGCACTTTCGACCCTGGCGGCGGCCACTGGCCTGGTACTGATAGGCTGGTTCGCAAACTCGCCGACACTTGCTTTTCTCGCACTTGTGCTCGCCGTTGCCGGGGTGCTCAGTGCTTTTGCGCCATTCTGGCAGATGCCCACGATGCTGCTGAGCGGCAGCGCGGCCGCCGGCGGAATCGCGCTCATCAATTCCTTGGGCAATCTCTCGGGGTTCGTGGGCCCGGCCCTGGTCGGCTGGTTGAAAGACATCACGGGCAAGACGTCCACCGGGCTGTACGCCGTGGCCGGCCTGGAGGTCTTGTGCACGGTATTGATTCTGGTCTTCATGCCGCGCGCATCGCGTCAAGCCGCCGCTGTGGGCGATTTACGGAAGAGTTAAGTGCAGGTCAGATTGCTGGGGAAAAGTTATGTATCCGTCAGCGGAACCCGTGTTGACGGTGCAGCACGCTTAGATGTCGAATCTTTCGCAGCAAAGCGTACGAGACCCGTCAATGCCCTTCCGAATCATTCACAGCGATAGACGCGGTTTTTGCGTTGAGCCTGACGGTGATGCCGACTCGCTCGCTCAGATGCTTGTCGGTGAAGCCAACGCTGTCGCAAATGAGGAATTCCTCCCGTTGTGCTCGCGGTGGCGGCGACGCAGGCGCGTGAGTTGGGCCGCTCGCAGTGTCAGGGATAACCGCCGCGTATAGTACCGACCAACGCTGACGTTCTGGTTGTCCTGGATCACCGCCTGGGTTTGCCGCAGCTCCACCACGATTCCGTGCGAAGGTGCTGCGAGCGGATCGCCCCCGATAAAGCTGACCTCCATTCCCAGGTGCAAGCGTTGACGCGCTTCAAGAATACGTCGCGGGTCGTCCAGCATTTTGCCGATGGCGAGATAAAGGCGATACAGCTCGGCGCTGGGCGCCTGCCGAAGCGAGTCGAGAATGTCCATGAGTATTGGCAAGGTGCTCAAGCGGCTTCATTATCCGCTTGATGTCATCGTTCTGTGCGTGCGCTGCGCTGAGCCTGCGCAACCTCGAAGAAATGATGGCCGAACGGGGCATTGAGGTGGATCATTCCGGCGTGCACCGCTGGGTCATCAAGCTCGTGCCGTTGTTCGAAAAGGCGTTTCGACGGCACAAGCTACCGGTTGGCAAGAGCTGGAGGATGGACGAAACCTACGTCAAGGTCAAAGGCCAATTGAAGTACCTGTACCGCGCCGTCGACAAGCAGGGCACGAAAGACCGGGGCCGTCCGTGAACGCGCGCTGACGGAATGGGCGCGGCGCGGAATTCAGGACGACAGACTTCATTTGCCTAAAGTTATGGATATTGCAAACGGCTGTGAGGTCTGCAGGGCAAGCGTTCCGTTGGCGGAAGTGCGGCTTGACCTGCTCGTCGCAACATTCCCGCTTCCCGGCGACGGTCAGCGAGGAGGAACTGCATTTTCGCCGGATCGATATGGGAGCCTCTCTTCGCGGCGATGGGCTTTATGAGGTGGAAGAGACCGCTGGGGGCGAAATCTGGCGTCAAGAACCCCGCAACCATCTGACCAGATCCGCCAACGCGTCACTGTTGATTTCGTGTCGCATACCCGGATAGATATGGAACTGGGGCTTAAGTCCCAAGTCCTTCAACCGCTGGTCTGCCTCTTGAGCATAGCCGATCGGGATACGGTGATCTGCCTGTCCGTGAGAAATGAAAATACGAAGGTGGGACAGCTCCGGCGACGGTTTGATCAGCGGGACAAATGACCCGAAAATCGCACCGCTCATGACCCCGATACCTCTTATTCTGGCCGGTTCCGTTAGCGCTACCTGATAGCTCAGTATTGCGCCTTGACTGAATCCGACCAGGTATACCTGATGCGGGTCTAACCTGTATTTCGTTACGACCTGGTCAATGAACCCACTGATACGGGCGCGTGAAGCCGCCATCTGTTGTGGGTCTCCGTCAAGGCGGTTATTGACCAGGGTGCCCTGAAACCACTGATAGCTGCCTTCAGCGAGGGTGTAAGGCGCGCGTGCCGAAACAATTGCGTATTTCTGCGGGAGTTCGGGAAGTAGCGAGTATAAGTCTTGCTCGTTGCTTCCCATGCCGTGAAGCAAAATGATGACCGGCGGGGGACTTGTCGATCGGCTCGGCAAGTGAACGAGATATTGCAGAGACAGGTCGCTGTGTAGCTGGTTATCGGCGTCTGGATTCCCTGTTTGTGCACGAGCGCTTGTTGCAAGCACCATCAGAAAGAGGATGGCGAAAATCTTCGATAAATATTTCATTCGGTAAGGACGCAAACGTTAGGGGGAGTCAACACGAGGTGCCAATCGATCATCGCCGGATCATAGAGGAACTTCGAAAGACGTGTGCCCCACGTGGACCTTCCCGCTCCTTATCCGACGCGCTGGACAATGCCACGGCGTGCATGCAACTAACGTGCGATCGTGCCGCAGCACAACTTCCCGACGTGGTAGTAGCGCAATATCTGCGGTTCGAGTTCAGCACTAGTGGTCATGGGTCGATTCCTGTGCGATGACTGGCTGTAGAACATCACGGAAGACCGACAGCGCAATCGCCGGAGGCGTACGAAGCTTGAACCGACATCGACACATCTAAATGAACGCCATTGCGCCACTTTCCTTACAGACTTATACGTCGAGCACGGTTCGAAGTATGGCGCTAGACTCGTGCGCTTTGCCAAGGAGAACACCGCATGTCATCCGAAATTCGTGTAATCGCAGTCGTCCAAGGAAAGCCCGGCACCGCCGACGCGATCCAGCAGGTGCTGTTGCGTTGTGTAGTGCCGAGTCGCGCCGAGACGGGCTGCCTGCTTTATACACCGCACCGCGACCTCGATCGCGCCGAGCGTTTCGTCTTCTTCGAGCGCTGGGCAAGCCGCGCAGCGCTCGCCGAGCATGAGGGCACCGAACACTTTCAGGAGCTGATTCGCGAACTGACACCGCTGCTCGCACATCCACTAGACGTGACGGTACTCGAAGCGCTACTGGACGATTGAGCGTGCCGTTCCGACGCTGATCGCGACCCGCCATCCATGGGCCTGCTACGTCAATGGCTGAAGAGTTTTGGCGCATACGCAAAGGCCAATTCAACCTGATGAAGCGGCGCCTCAAAGACGCCACTGCACCCGTCGTCTCGACGACGGTGCTTTCAGCTCGCTGAGTTGACGAGCAGACGGGCGGCTTCTCGCTCGTCTGCGCTATTCGCACCACAACCACAGTACCCAACCATGCTCAGCGAAATGCCGAGTCTAGCGAAGACAGGCGTATGATGCGCGGACCCTAAACAGGTAGAGGGACGCGCTTGCGGACCCGACGCGATCCGCGCCCACAAGGACATGAACAACGATGCGACTGCGCGGCACGAGTGCGCGATGCCTTCGTGACGCCATCTGTAACCGCCGCCGGTAGGCTATGAACTCGGACGACCTCGAAATGTTCGCGCACGTCGCGAAAACAGGCAGTTTTTCGCGTACCGCGATGGAACTCGGCGCGAATCAATCGACGATCAGCCGGCGCATCGGTTTGCTCGAAGCCGAACTGGGTGTGCGGCTCTTCAGGCGTAGCGGCCGTGGCGTGGGCCTGACCGAGCGCGGCGAACAGCTACTCGGCTACGCGCTGACGCTCGAGCGCACGCTCAGTGAAGCGAGTCAGGCGATGCGCAGCGGCGACGAGCGCGGCCCCGCCAACCTGGCGATCGCAGCCCAGCCTACCATCGCGCGCATCATGTTCGGCTATCTCGGACACCGGCTCAAGGCACGCTACCCCAACACGCGCATCCGGTTCGTCGAGGGACTCGCGAGTCAGATTCTGAGCCGGCTCAGCGATGGCGAGATCGACCTCGCGGTGATGTACGTGCCCGAACATCCGGGCACGATGCAACACGACGTGCTGCTCGCCGAGGACATCTGCCTCGTCACGCCCGCGGGCTACGCGCTCCGCGACGGCCCTGTCGACGTCCAGACGCTTGGCGACATCCCTCTGATCCTGCCGAGCACCCACCATGGTTTGCGTCTGCTCGTGGAGACACTCGCGGCGCGGCACAGCTTCACGCCGAACATCGCGCTCGAATGCGACGGTTCGATCTCGCTGACCAAGCGGCTCGTGATGGAACAATGTGGCTGCACGGTGCTGCCGGCCGCGTCGGTCGTGGAAGAAACCGCGGCGGGGCGGCTGCGGTGCTTTCCGCTTGCCAATCCCGTCGTGCGGCGCGACGTGGCTATCGCATGGCCGCAAAACCGCACGATGCCGGAAGGCGTGTGGAACGTCGCGCATACGATCCGCGAACTCGCCGCCGAGCTGGTCGGCAACGGCGCCTGGCCCGGCACAACCTTGCTCGCGCCGTTTCAGCGGCCGTCACGCACGACGCTCGCGAACAGCTTGAGCTAACTCACGGTGCGCATCCGCTCGCCCTCGAGGCGCGCGAGCGGCAGCGCGGTTTCGACATGTGCGTATCTGTATTGTCGGCCTCATGCACTCAAACGGTTAGCCGGCGTGATCTGCCGCGGGTCGGTGCGCAGCTCGATGAGCGCCGCCACGCCCGCGCGCTGCGCGCGTTCGAACGCCGCCGGGAAATCTTCCGTGCGCTCAACCAACTCGGCATGCGCGTTGAACGCACGCGCCATCGCGATGAAATCGGGATTGACGAACTGCGTCGCCGACACGCGTCCCGGATACTCGCGCTCCTGATGCATGCGGATCGTGCCGAGCATGCCGTTGTTCACCAGGATGACGATGAGCGGTGCGCCGAACTGGACCGCCGTCGCGAGTTCCTGCGGGTACATCATGAAACAGCCATCGCCCGCGAAGCAGACGACCTGACGTTCCGGGTTCCGGAGCTTTGCCGCGATCGCCGCCGGAAAGCCGTAGCCCATAGCGCCGTTGGTCGGTGCGAGTTCCGTCGCGAGGCTGCGATAACGGTAGAAGCGATGGACCCAGACCGTGTAATTGCCCGCGCCGTTTGAGATCACCGCGTCGTCGGGCAGGACGTCGTTCAGATGAGCGACGACCTGCGCGAGATCGACGCCCGTGATTTCCGGGCTGCCCGGTTGCGGCGTCGAGTGCGCGACGTAGTCTGCGCGTGCCGTCTCGGTCCACGCGTGCCAGCGCTGCTGCTGCGCGGCCGCGATCGGCGCCACACCGTCGAGTGCCAGCGCGAACGCGCTCAGCGACGCGTTGATCGGCAGGCGCGCCTGATAGACGCGGCCCAGCTCCTCGGCATCGGCATGCACGTGAATCATCGTCTGCTTCGGCACGGGGCTTTCGAACACCGTGTAACCCGACGAGGTGATCTCCGCGAGCCGCGAGCCGATCACGATCAGCAAGTCGGCGTCGCGCGCACGCTGCGCGAGTTTGGGCGACACGCCGAGTCCGAGTTGGCCTGCGTAGTGCGGATCGCGGTTATCGAACAGGTCCTGACGACGGAACGAGGCCGCCACCGGCAAGCGGTTGGCGTGGACGAAACGCTTGAGCGCGGCGCAGGCGTCGGCGTTCCAGCCGGTGCCGCCGACAATCACGAGCGGACGCTCGGCCTGGGCGAGCAAGGTGCGCAGCGCGTCCATCGCCTGCGGCTCGGGCGCAGCCTGCGCGATGCGCACGGGTAGCGCGTCATTCACCTCGGCGGAATTGAACAGCACGTCCTCGGGCAAAGCGATCACGACCGGCCCGGGACGGCCCGACATCGCCACGCTGTACGCCTTCGCGATGATTTCGGGGATGCGCTCGATGCTGTCGATCTGCGTGACCCACTTCGCGATGCCGCCGAACATCTGCCGGTAATCGACTTCCTGAAACGCCTCGCGTCCGATGAAGCCGCGCTCCACTTGCCCGATGAACAGGATCATCGGCGTCGAGTCTTCGCTGGCGGTGTGCACGCCGTTGCTCGCGTGCGTCGCACCCGGGCCGCGCGTCACGAAGCAGATGCCGGGGCGGCCCGTGAGCTTGCCGTACGCATCCGCCATATTCGAAGCGGCGCCTTCATGACGAGTCGTGATGGTGCGGATGCCATGCGCGTCGTGCAACGCATCGAGCACGGCCAGATAACTTTCGCCGGGCACGCAGTAGACGGTATCGGCGCCGTTGTGCGCAAGCGCGTCGACGAGGATGCGGCCGCCGTTGCGCAGTTGTGGGGTTTCAGACATGGACTTCAAGCTCCTTGTTACGGGTTTCTGGCAGGAACACGGCGACGACGAAGACAAGCACGTAGGAGACGGCAGCCCACACGCCGATCGACTCCCCGAGTCCGACCGATGCACTCGTCATGCCGACGGCCGCGGGCACGAGCGCTCCGATGCCCCGGCCGAAGTTGTACGAAAAGCCGCCCGCCGATCCACGAATGTGCGCGGGAAACAGCTCGGTGAAGCAGGCACCCATACCCGAAACGATGCCCGACTGGAAGAATCCGAGCGGGAAGCCGAGCACGAGCAGTGTGGAGAGCGGCAGATGCAGAAGGGTATAGGCCAGCACTGTCAACGTCGCGCCGGCTGCGGACAGTGCAAAAGTCCAACGTCGGCCGATGCCGTCGCTCAGATACGCCATGCCGATATAGCCGCAGAACGAGCCGAAGATGTTGACGGCCAGATAGAGCGTCGTGAGGTTGACCGTCAGGCTTTGCGTCTCACGCAGATACGTGACGAGCCACGTGAGGATCGTGTAGTTGCCGCCGAGCGCGCCCGCCGCCATCAATGAAGCAAGCACGGTGCGCGAGATCACGTCCCGCGCGAAGATGTTCGCAAAGGTTTCGAAAGAACTGCGTTTGTCGCGGTAAGCGGCGGCGGCTTCGAATGCTTCCGATTCGTCGATGTTGCGGCGCATCCAGAGCACGAGCAGGCCGGGCAAGAGGCCGATCACGAAGAGCGCGCGCCACGCGAGATGTTCGGGCAACAGGTGGAACAGTACCCAGTAAGCAAGCGCCGCCAAAGCGTAGCCGACCGGCCAGCCGCTTTGCACTGAGCCGACCGCGCGGCCGCGAATGCGCTTGTCGACAACCTCGCCGATCAGGATCGCGCCCGCCGCCCATTCGCCGCCGAAGCCGAGACCTTGCAGGCTGCGCGTGAGAAGCAGTTCATGAAAACTGTTCGTAAAGGCTGAAAGCCCGGTGAACAGCGAGAACCATAGGATCGCAAGCTTGAGTACGCGCACGCGGCCGATGCGGTCCGCGAGCACGCCGGCGATGACGCCGCCGATCGCCGACGAAACCAGTGCCGAGGTGCCGATCACGCCGGCTTGCGCTTTTGTCATCCCCACGTGGTCAACAAGGTCGGAATGACGAATGCGAAGAACTGCACGTCCATCGCATCGAGAACCCAGCCGAGAAAGCAAGCCCAGAAAGTCCGGCGCTGGGCGGGCGCCATGGTGCTGTACCAAGGTTGCATGAGGTGTATCTCCATCAGGCAGTGGGCGCCTATCATTTTTGTCGTCGTGCGTGGCAGATGCGTCGAAAGAAGCTCGCGCCGCGCTGCGCGTCAAATTATGCCGAGGGGTGTTCGAATTGACCTGTGCGTGAGACGCATAGCAGCTATGCGCGAGAGCGTCGGGTCACCATCGGCTTGCGTCCGTTCAGCCGTTTGATGATGCCTGCTGACGGGCCTGAGCGGTGGCCGGGGCGGTGGCCGCAGTCCCGCCCACAGGATCAGTAAGCGTCACACGCCGATCTTAAGTTTCTAACCGGCGGGCCGTAATTCACGCATACGAAGGGATCGTCTATTCGTGTCAATACCGTTGTTGGAGAATAGCCAAATGCCGCAAGTGCCGGCTACTCCATATGCAATAGATAGAGGTGAAAATATGGATATGGAGGTTCATATGCTTCTCGAAAGCAACCTGTCATCTGGAAGGTCAGAGGCAATGTACATCGCCGTTGAGCAGACATACGTGGTTGCCGTTTGCGCGACAGCCGTTTCCGACATACCGTTCCCATGTCAACGCAATAAAGACGTGACTGCCACTTCCTTCCATCATGATTAAAGGGCTTTCAATCCGCCGTCGCCTGGCGTTGGCGATGGGCTTCCTGAGCGTCCTGCTGATTGCCGGCGGGACAATGGGCGTCAGCGGTGTCGCGATGAGCAACAGCGACCTGCAGCGGCTCTATTCGAATCAGCTTGCGTCGTCGGTCGCACTCAGCGAAACAAGCATCGCACTCGCGAGAGCGCGCCTCTGGATATTCCGCATCGCGCTCAACCCCGCTGGGTCCGACGTGTCGAAATTCGCGCAGAACGCAAAAGACCAACTCGATCGGTCAAAGAACGCGTGGGTCGCATATCGCGCGTTGCCGTTTTCAGACGCGGACGAAGAGCGAGGCGCCGGCGAAGTCGATCAACGATTGAAAGATCTCGTGACGACCGGTTACGAGCCGGTTTTTCAGGCTATTGCGTCCGCAGACGCGGTCAAAATCTCATCTGCCGTGTCAGCTATGTCAGCGGCGCAATACGGCGATGTCACCAGTAGAATCGATGCGCTTGAGCAGACACAGGCGAAGACCGCGCAGTCGTCTTATGTTCGGGCCGAGACGCGCTTTGACTGGTTTGTCGGTATTGCGATAGCGGGAGTCGCATTCGCGCTGGTGGCTGCAGCGCTTGCATGGCGATCGCTGCAACGCGCGATCGGTCGCCCGATAGAGGAGGCGCTCCATCATTTCAGGGCGATTGCCGAGGGCGATCTGACCGCACGCGTCGAGGTTCGCTCATCCGACGAAATGGGTCAGATGATGAACGGCCTTCAGGCAATGCAAAGCAAACTGGTCGAAACGATCAGTGCGGTGAGAGACGGTGCGCGCGCCATCGATACCGCGGCCAGGGAAATTGCAGTCGGTAACATGGATCTTTCCTCGCGCACCGAAGAGCAGGCCGCATCGCTTGAGCAGACGTCCGCCAGCATGGGCGAACTCACTACGGCCGTGAAGCACAACACCGATAACGCACGTCAGGGGAACATGCTTGCGGTGAACGCTTCGACGACCGCCGAGCGCGGCGGCGAAATGGTCCGGCGTGTGGTCGAGACAATGCACAGGATTTCCGGGTCGTCGAAGCAAGTCGAGCAGATCATCGGCGTGATCGAAGGGATTGCCTTCCAAACCAATATTCTTGCGCTAAACGCTGCGGTAGAAGCGGCGCGCGCTGGCGAACTCGGGCGTGGATTCGCGGTGGTCGCTTCCGAGGTGCGCAGTCTCGCGCAGCGCAGCGCAAGTGCCGCGAAGGAAATCAAGGAGCTGATCGGCCAGTCTGCTGCCCATGTCAACGAAGGCTCAAAGCTGGTGGACGAGACTGGCGGCACGATCGACGAGGTAGTCGCCTCAGTAAAACGCGTGGCCAGTCTCATGAACGAGATCACCGCGGCGTCGGAGGAACAGCACGCTGGCATCGAACAGGTGAACCGGGCAGTAGCGCAAATGGACGATGTCACACAGCAGAATGCCGCGCTCGTCGAGGAAGCATCGGCGGCAGCGCAGTCGCTGGCCGCGCAGTCCAATGGGATGCGCGAAGCCGTGACGGTCTTCAAGCTGGATTCAGCGCTTTCCAGCAGGACTTTTTGACGATCACGCGGCCATGGCCGCTCGGGTTGGAAAAACTATCGAATCGGATTGCCGACGGTTACGGCGTAGGGACGCGCTCCACGCCAAAAGCAAAGGGCGGATGGCGACAAAAAGGTAACGCCGGGCGATATGGCGCTGTCGGGCCGGGACTTGGCGAACTGGCCGTCAGAATTAAAGTAGGGTGGTCCGTCTCTAAAATCAATGTCTCTTTCCGAGCCTGGACGCGCCCCTCGACCGCAATCGCTCAACGGCTAAGTTGGGTCGGCTACGGCCGGTTGCACCAAATGGCAGTGCGGCGGCGGTCCCCTTGATAGCCTCCTTCCGATTATTCCGCCGCAGGTTTCGACCGGGCGCCTCCCATTGCGCGTTCGTCGGCAAGCGGACCGTTCTCAACTTCGAGCGCCGACGGCAACAGGTGATCGCAGAACTGCTCGCGCAGCTTCAGTTTGTGCAGCTTGCCAACCGCCGTATGCGGCAATTCGTTGACGAAGACAACGTCATCTGGCATCCACCACTTCGCGACCTTGCCCTCGTAGAACGCGAGCAGTTCGTCGCGCGTGACCTCCGCGTCCTTGCGTTTGACGACGACGAGCAGCGGCCGCTGCGCCCACTTCGGATGGGCGCAGGCGATGCAGGCCGCCTCGGCGACGGCCGGATGCGCGATCGCGATGTTCTCGATTTCGATCGAACTGATCCACTCGCCTCCCGACTTGATCACATCCTTGCTGCGGTCGGTGATGCGCATGAAACCGTCCCGGTCAATCGTGGCCACGTCGCCGGTCGGAAACCAGCCGTCGACGAGCGGCGAGTCATCCTTCTGGAAATACCGCTTGATCACCCACGGACCGCGCGTGTGCAGTTCGCCGAACGCGACGCCGTCCCACGGCAGATCGCGCCCATCGTCGCCGACGATCTTCATGTCCACGCCGTAGATCGCGTGCCCCTGCTTTTCGCGCAGCCTGCGCTGCTCTTCCGGCGGCCGCTGTGATTGTTCCCAGTTGAGGGTTGCGAGCGTGCCGAGCGGTGACATCTCGGTCATGCCCCATCCGTGAATGGCTTCGACGCCGTATTCCTCGAAGGAGCGCAGCATGGCCGGCGGGCACGCGGACCCGCCGATCGCCACGCGTTGCAGTGACGACAACCGCACGCCCGCTTCCTTCATGTAGTTGAGCAGGCCAAGCCAGACGGTTGGCACGCCGGAGGAATACGTGACGCGCTCCGCCTGCATCAGTTCGAACAGGGATTTTCCGTCGAGATCCTTGCCCGGAAGGACGAGTTTCGCGCCCGTGAGCGGCGCGGCATGCGGTATCCCCCATGCGTTCGCATGAAACATCGGCACGACGGGCAACACCGAGTCGCGCGCCGATAGACACATCGCATCCGGCAGCGAACCGGCGTACGCGTGCAGCACCGTGGAGCGATGCGAATACAGCGCGCCCTTTGGATTGCCTGTCGTGCCCGAGGTATAACAAAGGTACGATGCCAGGCGCTCGTCAAGGAGCGGCCAGTCGAATGCGCCGTCGTGCGGTTTGAGCAACGTCTCGTAGCTGATGAGCGGTATGGGCGTCTGCACCGCAGGCAGATGCGCGTCGTCGGCAAGCGCGATCCACCCACGCACCTTCGGGCAGAGGGGCGCAAGGCAATCGATCAGCTGCGCGAACGTCGTATCGAACAGCACGTAGCTGTCATTAGCGTCGTTGATGATCCATGCGATCTGCTCGGGGAAGAGCCGGGGGTTGATGGTATGGCAGACGGCCCCGAAGCCTGTGGTGCCGTAATAGGCTTCCAGATGGCGGTAACCGTTCCATGCCAGCGTGCCGATCCGTTCGCCCGGCTGCACATCCAGCGCGATAAGCGCCTGCGCCAGTTGCTTCGCGCGCTTTTCGCAGTCGCGATATGTGTAGCGATGCACGTCGCCTTCGATGCGTTTTGACACGATCTCGGTCGTGCCGAAGTGACGTGACGCATGGGCCAGCAGTGAGGAAACCGTCAGCGGCACGTCCATCATCTGTCCGAGCAGCGGTGTCGTCATAGCCGAGTCTCCCTGCTATTGTCACGAACCCGGAATCGCGTAAGAGTGCCAGGAATATCGGACATGGCACCCGCCTGGCAGCCGAGCCTTCCGACTATTCAACATAGTTGAGGCCTGCGAGTGTTGCAAATAGATAAGATGGATATTGCTAATGTCTTGCGTCTGTACGGCCAGATTGGCGCCGCTCTTGTCCACTGTGATCGTTTCGGGTACGCCGTTCTTATCAATCCAACGCGGCGGAGCAGGAACGTCGAGCGAGCAAACGTATCGTACGACCAATGCCAGGATTTAGGAGCTTTCGTTGCGCCCGCATCATTTTAGGCAGTGTCGAACTCATGCACATGATAGCGAAATGGCAGATGAAGAGTGACGGTGGTCGGGATAGTTCAGTCGCGTAGCAGTTCTACGATCTTGCAAAATAAGCATGCCTATTCGTCCATCTCGACTTTTCCTGATTTTCGTTGCCGCGACAGATCCGATCATGGATGGCCTGGCAGGACTCGGGCCTTATTTTGGGAAGTTGGTGGCGATGCAGGTGCGCGCGTGGCTGGTTGCGTGGCCAATGGCGTGTTTGCAGTTGATGCAATGGGGGCTGGCGCTGGCGGCAGTGGTGCTCATCGGTGTCTCGTAGTACAGCTTGCCGGTGCCGCTACGTTTTTCAGTGGCGATCAACGTCGATCTTTTTGACCATTGATTCTGCGCGGCGCAATCAGGTGGTAACCGCTAGAATTGCGGCTTTAGCCTGGAATACGCCAATGTCTTTTGCCTCGCTTGGCCTGATAGATCCCTTGCTGCGTAATGTGCAGGACCTCAATTACCAGACACCCACGCCGGTGCAGGCCAAGGCGATTCCTGCTGTGCTCAGTGGCAAGGATGTCATGGCTGAGGCGCAGACCGGCACTGGCAAAACGGCGGGTTTTGCGCTGCCGCTGTTGCAACGGCTAGTGCAACACGGCCCGGCGGTGTCCAGCAACCGCGCGCGTGTTCTGGTGCTGGTGCCCACGCGTGAACTGGCCGAACAAGTGCTGCAAAGCTTTATCGATTACGGCAAAGGCCTCGACTTACGATTTCTGGCCGCCTACGGCGGTGTGAGTATCAACCCGCAGATGATGAAGTTGCGCAAAGGCCTGGATGTGCTCGTTGCCACGCCGGGCCGTTTGCTAGATCTCAATCGCCAGAACGCAGTGCAGTTTGATCAAGTACAAACGCTGGTGCTGGATGAAGCCGACCGCATGCTGGATCTGGGCTTTGCGCGCGAACTCAACGCCGTCTTTGCTGCCTTGCCCGCTCAGCGCCAGACCCTGCTGTTCTCTGCCACGTTTACCGATGATATCCGCGCCATGGCGGCGGGCATTCTGCGCGGCCCGGTCAATATCAGCGTCAGTCCGCCCAATGCCACGGCCAGCAAGATCAAGCAGTGGGTGGTGCCGGTAGATAAAAAGAACAAGCCTGACCTCTTCATGCACCTTGTGGCTGAGAACAACTGGGAGCACGCGCTGGTGTTCGTCAAAACCCGCAATGGCGTGGATTACCTGGCGGCCATGCTGGATGAAGCGGGCTATGCGGTGGACACCATCCACGGCGACAAACCGCAACCCGCGCGCCTGCGTGCGCTGGAGCGCTTCAAGACGGGCGAAGTACATATGCTGGTAGCCACCGATGTGGCTGCGCGCGGGCTGGATATCGACGATCTGCCGCTGGTGATCAACGTTGATCTGCCGATCGTGGCGCAAGACTATGTGCACCGTATTGGCCGTACCGGCCGCGCGGGCGCCAGCGGCGTGGCGGTGTCCCTAGTGTGTGCCGATGAAGCGCCGCAACTGGCCGCGATTGAAGCGCTGATCCGGCTAACGCTGCCCCGTGAAGAAGAGCCGGGTTTTGAAGCCGAACACCGCGTGCCGCAAACCAGCGCAACGGGCCAGATCATCAAGAAACCCAAAAAGCCTAAGAAGCCCAAAGTGCCGCAAGCTGCGCCGGGCGCCGTGCAGGTGCTCAGCAAAAAACCGCGCCTGCAAAGTGGCGAAAACAAACGCAAGCCTGCGGCGCAACGCGCTGTGGCCGCGGGTAAAGGCACAACCTTGTCCAGCGGTAACCCATTCAGCGTGCAAAAGCCACGCAGCAAACCCGCCAGCAAGCCAGCTGCGGGTTCACGTAAGCCGGCTGGCAAACCCGCTGGTGGCCGCGGCAAACGCCAACCCTGATCCGTGGGGACGAGTAACGCCAGCCCTGAAACAGGCTGGCGGTTTGCGGCCCGCTGGCAGACAGCGGCGCGGCTTCGGCGCGCATCAGGCGGCGGGTAACGGCGCATTGAATCCCAGGATCCATAACAATTTCGGGCCGAATGGACGTTGAAATCGTGCGTAGCGAGGGTCCGATCGAGGTCGTCACTGGCGAATGTGTCCGCTTCTCACACGAAAGCCGTGATTTGATCGCCTCATCACTACCGCTTTGGGTCGACGACCTGAACCAGTTGTCATTGGGCTCAGTGCGGTCATCAGGAGCCGTTCGCCCGCTACATTCATTCAAACAGCGGACTTTTGCGCACGACCCTTCACAGCGTCATGCACGGCGAGGCAATGGCGCACCAGGTTTGGCCGAGACAGCACGTACTGCTTCAGCGGCGTATCGATCGGATAGAAGTAGATATTCGCCACAAACCCGTAGATGCCGGCATCGAGGCTCACCGGCTGCGGGCCAAACACGAAGCCGCTGTCGCCCAGCAGGTCTGCGATTACTCCGAGGTCGCTGATACCCCGCGCATAGACCTGCTCGGGCTCATAGCGGCCGATGCCCTGATAGTAGTACCGCTGGCGGTTGTACTCCCTCGCGGCATCCAGTCCGGCTGGCGCGATCTGCGGATGTGTGGTTAGCAGCGCGTCCCGGAAGGCCGGCCAGAAGCGCTCGTCGCGCCAGCGGGAATAGCTCATCGGCCAGTACAAGTCGTCCAACGTGCGGCGAACCAGCAGGTCGAGGTTCAATTGGCCGGGCGAGAGCTCGTTGTCGATCGACGGCGGGTACTTGCGTTTGATGTGCGCCATGATCGCATCACTATCGCCAATCACTTCGGCACCATCGACGATGTAGGGTAACTGGCCGCGCGGCGCTTGTGCGGTATCGAGAATGTGCCGGTGCTTGAACGACAGGCGGCACAGTCGAAGAAACGCGAAGACTTTCAGGCCGAATGGATTGTTGTCCGCTATGCCGAACAGATCCGGATACGAGTAGAGCGTCAGCAT
Source organism: Paraburkholderia sp. RL17-337-BIB-A (assembly GCF_046025895.1). Classification (NCBI taxonomy): domain Bacteria; kingdom Pseudomonadati; phylum Pseudomonadota; class Betaproteobacteria; order Burkholderiales; family Burkholderiaceae; genus Paraburkholderia; species Paraburkholderia sp. RL17-337-BIB-A. The sequence continues at coordinate 1,066,289 of NZ_JARESY010000002.1, forward strand.
GTACTGCCTCCCGATGCGTTCGTGCGACCGAAGATCAACCCCGAGGCGGGCAGACGAATATAACCGCCATCGATACTAGCAGCCGCGGATCGCCGCCGGCGGCGCGTGAAACTGGCTGATCCGCCAGGATGGGGCAGCAAGCGGCCAACAGGAGCCATTCGACTGCGCCGCTTCGATCATCGACAATCGGGCGACGACAAATCCATTGGAGGCGCAAGCGCGCAATCCCGCACACCAAATTGATATTTCCGCGCGTTGGCGAATCATATCTCGTGATTAGCGAGCCAGACACTGGCCGCGCCTGCGAACCGCCTGGGGGCGGCCAGGTGACTGTGCGGGGTCGTTAATGGAGAGCCGACTCCGTTAGCTCATCGACTCCCCGTCGCGTCCGCACGGACGTCCCCCTGCTTCAGATCCGTAGGCCGAGTAGGTTGCCGGGCTCAGGCATTCATTCCACCATCCACCGTAAGATTCGCGCCGGTAATGTAAGAGGCCTCCGGGCCGGCGACGAAAGCCACCATTGCGGCGATCTCCTCAACGCGTCCATAGCGGCCGAGTACGGTGGCCGCCTTCTGCGGCACAGCCCAATCGCCTGAGGCGGGATTCAGATCTGTATCGATCGGACCTGGCTGGACGTTGTTAACCGTGATGCGCCGGCCTCCCAACTCTCGAGACAGCGCCTGGGTGAACATCCTGACGGCTGCCTTCGTGGCCGCGTAGGGCACCAGCCCGGGCGCAATGGCACGCTCGCCCACCGCCGAACCGATCATGATGATGCGGCCACCATCACCCAGGTGCTTCAGCGCAGCCTTGGTCGTAGCGAACACGCCGCGGATGTTGATGTCGATCACTCGATCCATCTCCTCCAATGTCGTGTCTTCGAACGGTTTCGGAATGGCCGTGCCGGCATTGTTCACCAGCACATCCAGCCGGCCGAAGGTCGCAAAAGTTTTTTCGACCGCAGCCTCGACAGCTGTGACGTCAGTAGCGTCCGCCTGGATCGCGAGAGCCTTTCCGCCATTGAGTTCGATCTCTTTGACTACGGCCGAAGCCGCGCTGGCGTCCTTCGCATAGGTAAAGGCCACCCGCGCTCCATCCGCGGCGAGACGCTTCGCGATTGCCGCACCGATGCCGCGTGAACCGCCGGTAACGAGTGCCACTTTTTGAGCTAACTTAGACATGTGATTTCCTAAGGTTTCCGTGAGCGGTTCACCGCGTCACTAATCCAGTTAATGATTGACTGTTGTCGTTCGTCGGGATGTCGAATCCCTTCTCCGCGATGAAGATGCGCACATGGCGTGCGTTCGGAGATCCGTTCAATTCGTAATCGTCCTCCCTGATGTTTCGAATAAATATGGATACCTGATTAACAAGGCTTATCGAAGACCGTTGGAAACGGGCGTGAATCGGGTCGCTCTAGAGTTTCGAGCCGCCGTCGACACGCAGCGTTTCACCGGTAATCCAGCGCGCTGCGTCCGAGGCGAGAAACGCAACCGCTTCGCCGATGTCATCAGGTTGCGCGACGCGCTTTAATGCCTGCATGCCGAGCGCGAGCTCGCGTCCCGCGTCGGTCCTGGTGAAGTTCGACATGTCGGTTTCGACGACGCCGGGCGCAACTGCATTCACGCGAATCTCGCGTTCACCAAGTGCCGAAGCGAAATGCCTGACGAGTGTATCGACCGCCCCCTTGGTAGCCGCGTATGCGGGGAGCTTGCCGACCGCGGCATGCGCTGCGAGCGACGAGAGCAGGACAACGCTGCTGCCTTTGCACATCACGGGCAGTAACTGCTGCACGAGGAAATAAGGCGCACGCACATTCACGGCGAACAGGTCGTCGAAATCTTCGACGGTCGTTTCCTCGATGCTTGCGGCCTTTGAAATGCCGGCGTTCGCCACCAGAATGTCCAGACGGTGGCCGACGACAGCGCGTACGCGTTTTGCGAGCGTATGCGGCCCGTCTGCGTCGCGCAGATCCGCGGCGATTTTCTGGGCGTTGCCGCCGGCCGCGCGGATTTCGGCGACGACAGCATCCGCAGCCTTTTCCCCGCTGCTGTAGTGAACGAGCACCTGTGCGCCCGCTTTCGCGAGTGCGAGCGCACTGGCGCGGCCGATGCCGCGTGAGGCGCCCGTGACGAGCGCGGTCTTTCCGGCGAGGTGGCTCATGAGAGTGCTCCTGGTCCGGTCGAGCATGCCGGTCTCGGTAGGTCCCACGACTGGGTTGTCCATTTCAGGCTCTCCTGCGATATAGATCAGAGGTATGGGGGCGAGGGCGAGTGCCAGTTCGTTGTGGTTTGCCGGCAGGCTCCGCGACGCCCCTTGTTCGCTAATCTAGTGGTCGATTGCGCAAAGCAAAAAGACTTTGTAGGCTGGTGGGCATGCCTATGAGGCATAGGATGCGGGCGAGGAGCATATGGAACTTCGACATCTGCGGTATTTCGTTGCCGTCGCGGAGACGGGCAGCCTCACGGTTGCGGCCGAACAGCGTCTGCACACATCGCAGCCATCTCTTAGCCGACAGATTCGCGATCTGGAAGACGAGGTCCGCGCGGAACTGTTCAGCCGCAGTGCGCGCGGCGTCGAACTGACTGCATCGGGCAAGGCTTTCCTCGACCATGCGCGGCTGGCGCTCGCGCAGGTCGACGCCGCGATCGAGGCAGCACGTCGCGCCGCGCTGCCGGCGAAACAGGTCTTCGCGCTCGGCTTTCAGACCGGCGAGGAAATAACCTGGCTGCCGCGCGCCATGCAGGTTCTGCGCGATGAATTGCCGAATATCGACGTCACCGTATCGAGCAGCTATTCGCCGGACCTCGCTGATGCGTTAGCGCGTGGCCGGCTCGACCTCGCGTTCCTGCGGGCCGAACCGGGATTCGATCTCGACTATCGCGTCGTCAGCAGGGAGAAGCTCATTGTGCTGATGCCGAGCGACCACCGGCTGGCCGCACGAACAGCGATCCGCCCGGCGGATCTCGTGGGCGAGACGTTCATCATGGCGTCGAACAAGGCGAGGGTGCTGCACGACTTGATCGAGCGGTATCTGCAACAGAGCGGGGTCGAAATCACGCCCGACCACGGCGTCGACAATCTCGCGATGGCAATGTCGCTCGTGGCGTCCACGCGTGGGCTGGCGTTGATGCCGGAGTACGCAAACAATCTGCTGCCATGGTCGGTCGTCAGCCGGCCCCTTGAAGGCGATGCACCGACGGTTGATCTCGTCATTGGCTACAGCAGGTCGAACACCTCTCCGGTCCTGAAGCTCTTTCTTTCGAGAGCGGAAGAACTCCTGGCACCGTTCACTGCTCGATCCTCATGAGGCAAAGCCCGACGTAGTGCCCTCGCGCCTGGCGAATACGCGTGCTGCCCTCGCCGGGACGCCGGACGTTGTCCGATTGCCATTCGTTAGACCGGCTAATGGCGCTCGTTCTATTGTCTGATCGACTCTCCGATTCCGAAATCAGGTGGGGAACCTGCGGCCCACCAGATAGGTTGCGCCGGCGGGACCGTATTGCTCCGAATGCTCGTCGCCGGCTTCGATTTCGAAGATATCGCCGACACGGTATTCACGCGAAACCGTGTCACCCCACGAAATGGTCATTTCGCCGGCGGTGACCACCGCGCGCGCCCTGAACGGATGCTTGTGCTTTTCAATGAACTGGTTCGGTGCGTAGGTTTTTTCCAGCACTTCCTGGTAGCCGGTACTGGTCAACTCAGCCTTGAAGCTTTCGATATCCATCGTTCTCACTTCCTTTTAAAGTCGCGCGGCACTTGCACTCGCCGGCGGCTAAAGCTCGCCGGATCGAGACTGTCCGCCACGTGTCAAAAGTCGAAAAGATTGCGCCGTACGTTCACCAGGTGCGTGACCATGAAATCGCGTGCACTGGCCGCATCGCGCTCCTTGAGCGCTGCCAGCAATTGCCGGTGCTCGCGCTGATAAGCGAGTCGTCGTTCAGGCGTAAGGCTGCGTTTTTTTAACAAGCCCCATTCGCCATGTTCGCGGACTTTCAGAATCAGATTGAAGACGCTGACCATGAAATTGTTGTGTGCGGCCTCCGCGATCTTGTGATGAAACTCGGCGTCCCAACGTTCAAACTCCTCGAGCGTCTTTGACTGCTCTGCGCTTACGCAACATGCTTCCATCGCTGCAAAATCGGCCGGCGTGCCATTGCGCACCACCAGGTCGATCAGGCCCGGCTCGAAAATCAGCCGTGCGTCCATCAGCTCGGCGGGACTCACTACAGTTTGTGGCTCCGCTGCCTTGGGTATTTTTTGCTCAATATCCTCGGCCACGTAAGTACCGCTGCCCACGGTCTGGGTGATCAGGCCCATGTCTTTCATCTGCGCCAGCGCGCGTCGCACAGTCGAGCGGCCGACCGCGTAGGTCTCGCTCATCTGCCGCTCGGTTGGCAAGCGTTCGCCCGGATGCCAACGGCCATCGCGGAGGTTGGACAGCAGGGCTTCCTTGAGCGTGTAAACCGGGTCTGAAACGGGATGTTCGGGCATTGGATAAAAAAGCTGTAACGAATCCATGAATCATAAGGCAATGACTGCAGGGTTGGTACAAATTGGTTTCACTCGTGCGCGCCGCCAGATGTCCCCGGTTTTCCCCGCCCCAGTATCGACGTTCGCAATGGAAGGCGCTCAACACAAACCAGGACGTGCCGGCAACAGCGCCAGCGTGATCATGACCGCCGTCCATGGGCACTGCCTGGATTGACGAGAAATCAATCGATTGCTAGCATGGCTCCGTTTGGGTTGATATTAAACCAAATTGAACCAATAGGAAATCTCGTGCGCGTTGTTTCCCTGCTCATCGACCACCGTCAAGTCTTTGTCGTTGTCGCCGCTCCACAGCGCCATCGAGGTTCGCCACCTGCCGCCTCACCTCAGGTCCCGTCATTCCTCAAAGCAAGCGATGTCATGACCCGACAGCGGATACCTGAGTCCCTGTCAATACCGTCGCACAAAGGACGTTTGACCCGTCAGCGAAGCAGCGGGAAAGCTCCGTGAACCCCTTACGTAGCGCAACCGGACAAACCAGGTCGTGGCAATCCTAAAAAAATGAGGGTGAATCGCTACGCCGAAAAAGACAGCGTTTTATCAGTACCCAAGCTCCGGAAAGAACCGGCGCGAAGGCAAATTACAGGAGACAAGTAACGTGAATACCAAAACGGCGCATGCATTCGGCTTTCTGCATCGCTATAACAAAGATCTCTATGCGGGCGCCCTGATGCTCGTGCTCGGCCTCGGCTCGATCTATGCCGGGCTTGGCTATAACGTGGGCAGCCTGAGTCACATGGGCTCGGGATTCTTCCCTGTAGCGGTGGGGACCGTTCTCGTCTTGTGCGGCTTCGCGATCGCATTTTCTGCCAAAGCCCCAGACGCCCAGGACACTGCGGAGCCAGCGCCCCGGCCCGAATGGCGCGCCTGGTGCTGCATCGTGACAGGCATCGCCGCCTTCGTCGTGCTGGGCCGATACGGCGGCCTGTTACCCGCCACCTTCGCGATCGTGTTCATTTCGGCACTCGGCGACCGGGACAACACCTGGGCGAGCGCGCTCATTCTCGCCGTCGCGATGTGTGCGATCTGCACCGTCGTGTTCTGGTGGGCGTTGAAACTGCAGTTTCCTTTGCTGTCCTGGGGTTGAATCATGATGGGTCAATCTCTATTGGACTTGATGCAAGGTTTCGGCGTCGCGCTTCAGCCCCACAACCTGATGTGGTCGTTCGTCGGCGTGTTGATCGGCAACCTGATCGGTGTGCTGCCGGGCATGGGCGCGTTGTCGGCCATTTCCATGTTGCTGCCGCTGACCTATACGATGCATCCGATTCCCGCAATCCTGATGCTGGCGGGTATCTTCTACGGTTCTCAATACGGCGGCGCGATCGGTGCGATCCTGCTCAACCTGCCATGTCATCCGCCGCACGCGGTGACCTGCCTGGACGGTTATCCCATGACCAGACAGAACAAAGGCGGCACGGCACTGGGCATCGCCATGCTAGCTTCGTTCTTCGCGGCGTCGTTCGGCATCGTTGTGATGGTTTTCGCCTCGCCGCTACTGGTCAGCGTGGCTTTCAAGTTTGGGCCGACCGAACTGTTTTCGATCATGCTACTGGGCTTGCTGGCCGGTGGCACCATGTCCCGGGGCTCGGCGCTCAAGGGCGTGGCGATGACGGCCGTGGGACTGCTGATCGGCATTGCCGGCACGGACGTCAACAGCGGCGTGATGCGCCTGACCTTCGGTCTGCCACAGCTTTCCGACAAGGTCGAACTGGTGGCGCTGGCGCTCGGCCTCTTCGGTGTGGCGGAATTTCTGCGCAACGTCAATCGCATGGAGTCGGTGGGTAGCGGCACCAAGGTACGCTTGCGCGACATGCGACCCAGCATGGCCGAGCTCAGGCAAGCGTTCTTGCCGATGGTGCGCGGCACGTTCATCGGTACGTTGTTCGGCGCGATGCCGGGCACCGGTCCTACCATCACCACGTTCCTCGCTTACGCGGCCGAGAAAAAGCTCTCTAAATCACCCGAACGGTTCGGCTGCGGCGCTCTCGAAGGGGTCGCAGCGCCGGAGGCCGCGTCGCATTCCAAGACCCAGGTGGACTTCATTCCAACCATGAGTCTGGGCATTCCGGGCGACGCCGTGATGGCGCTGATCCTCGGCGCGCTGTTGATCCAGGGTATCCAGCCAGGTCCGCAGTTGATCACCGAGCACGCCGACCTGTTCTGGGGGCTCATCGCCAGCTTCTGGATCGGCAATGTTCTGCTGGTGATTCTGAACGTGCCGCTGATCGGCGTCTGGGTGAAGCTGCTGCGGGTGCCTTATCGCTATCTGTATCCGTCGGCACTGTTTTTCATTGCGGTGGGCGTTTACAGCACCAACAACAGTCTGTTCGAGGTTGGCGAAGTGCTGGTATTCGGTGTGGTCGGCGCCATCTTCGCCGCGCTTGATTTTCAGGTCGCGCCGATCCTGCTCGGTTATGTGCTCGGACCTATGGTCGAAGAGTATTTCCGGCGCGCGATGTTGCTCTCGCGCGGAAACCTGGCCGTCTTCATCGATCGCCCGATCAGTGCCTTTTTCATCGCGTGCAGTGCTCTGCTCATCCTGGCGCAACTCTTTTTTTGGGTGCGCGGCATGAAAAAACGCGCTGCCCAACGCCGCTCATTGCACGCGACGAAACCAGCCACCGTCACCGACAACACGCTGGTGTGAGTCGCGACACATTGGTTGTAATTGGTTTTGTTAATTCCTGATCTACGTTGTTTTTTTCCATCGCAAAGCGCAAGAATGCCGATTAGCGAGGCGGGTAGTGCTTGTGGAGTGGTTGCGTTTGGGATATATTAAAACCCAATCGTAACCAATAGGAGATTTGATGCGCTTTGCTTCCCTGCTTATCGACCGGCGTCACGTCCCGGTCGTCATCGCCGACGACCTGCAACGCTTCGTCGAGGTTCGTCACCTTCTGCCCGGCTTTGACGGTGACATGATCGATCTCATTGCCCAGGTTTCGTTGCCGGACCAGCAGTTCGCCGCCGCCGTGCAACGCACTGATCGCTGGCAAGCTATCGGTGCCCACGAGCTGCTCGCCCCGCTCGAGGTGCGCCGTAACATCTTCTGCGTCGGCAAGAACTATCACGAACATGCGAGGGAGTTCAGCCAATCCGGGTTTGACACGTCCGCCCAGCAAGGCGAGTTCGCTCCGCCCGCGCCCGTCGTCTTCACCAAGCCCGCTTCTACCGTGGTCGCGCATCGCGCCACCGTCAAAGCCTTCGAGCACCTCACGTCCCAACTCGACTACGAGGTCGAACTCGCTGTCGTCATCGGTAAGCCCGGCATAGGCATTTCCAGGGCCAATGCCCTTCAGTACGTGTGGGGCTACACCATCGTCAACGACGTCACAGCGCGCGACCTCCAGCAAAAGCATCGTCAATGGTTCATCGGCAAGTCATTGGATACCTTCTGTCCGATGGGCCCCTACCTGGTTTCCGCCCAGGGTATCGATAGCGCCAACCTGAACGTGCGTTGCTGGATCAACGACGAACTGCGCCAGAACGCCAACACCAAAGACCTTATCTTCGATATCCCAACTATCATCGAAACCCTTTCGGCCGGCATGACTTTGCTGCCCGGCGATGTCATCGCCACCGGCACCCCCGCTGGCGTCGGCATCGGCTTCAAGCCCCCCAGGTTCCTCAAGAAGGGCGATGTCATGAAGCTCGAGATCGATCACCTCGGCTCCCTCGTCAATACCATTGGATAAGTAGCGCGCGGCATCTTTTTCAATGATCAGGCGCTCGCGCGCACCACGCCGGGCGGGCGTCTCGTTACTGCGGCGCGCAGTGGCGACGCGGACTATAAATACCAGGAGGCACGTCATGAACAATCGTTGGAGCACTCGCTCCTTTCGCCGGTGTATGGGCCAGGCCTTGACGCTTGGCGCACTGGCGTCGACATCGATCGCGAGCTTTGCAGCCGACGACTATCCGAGCCGTCCGGTCACCATCATCGTGCCATTCGCGGCAGGCGGGTCCGCCGACGTATACGCACGCATCGTCGCGCAACAACTCAGCGCTCAATTGAAGCAGTCGTTCATCGTCGACGACCGGCCTGGCGCGGGCGCCATTATCGGCACCGAGTATGTGGCGCAGTCGAAGCCCGATGGTTATACGCTGCTGTTGATCTCCAACACGCACACCGTCAACGAAACGCTCTACACGAGGAAGCCGTTCAAGCTGATGAGCGATTTCGTGCCGGTGGCACCGATCAATTCTTCCGACCTGGTGCTGGTGACACGGCCGGGTCTGGGGGTCAATAGCGTCGCCGACCTGATCAAGCTGGCGAGGAGCGAACCAGGCAAACTGTCGTATGCCTCGTCCGGTTACGGCACGCCGTATCACATGGCCGGCGAGCTGTTCAAACAGATGGCCGGGGTCTCGATCCTGCATGTGCCTTACAAGGGCAGCTCGAATGCACGTACCGACGTAATCGGCGGCCAGGTCGACATGATGTTCGATGCCACCACCACCATGGCGGGCTTTATCAGCAGCGGCAAGGCCAAGGCGCTGGCCACCACCGGCACGGTGCGTTCGGACCTGCTGCCCAATCTGCCAACCGTCGATCAGTCCGGGGTGCCTAAGTACAACGCCGTGATCTGGCTCGGCCTGATGGCGCCCAAAGGCACGCCGCCTGCGGCGGTCGACAAGCTCAACGCCGCGCTGACCCGGATCGTCGCCACTCCGCAGATCAAGGCGTCCTGGCAGAAACAGGGCGCCGACACGATGTCGATGAATCCGGCTCAGTTCACGCAATTCATGAATGACGACATAAAAAAATGGGCGCAGGTAGTCAAGGTTTCGGGTGCGAAGGTCGACCAGTGACCATGGCCGCGACTACGTGCATTCCGGTTACGGTCAACGGGACCGGGCATGGGTTCGATCTGGACGGCGACACCCGCCTGCTCGACGTGCTTCGCGATGAACTGAAACTCAAAGGCACGCGTTTCGGCTGTGGAGAAAACCAGTGTGGTGCGTGTTTCGTCCTGGTCGACGGTTTTGCGGTGGCGTCATGCGACACACCGCTTTGGGCTCTGGCGGGCAAGCATGTGACCACGGTCGAAGGTTTGGGCAACCCGCGGGCACCGCATCGCTTGCAGCGGGCGTTCATCGCCGAGCAAGCCGCGCAATGTGGCTACTGCAGCTCGGGCATGCTGATCGCCGCGGCGGCGCTGCTCGAGCGCTGTCCGCACCCGACAGACGCCCAGATTCGAGAGGCCCTGGACCGCAATCTGTGCCGGTGCGGCAGCCACAATCGCATCGTGCGCGCAGTGCTGCGTGCCGCCTCGTCATTGTGAACGCACTCACCGCCGTCTCCACCGAAGCGACAGGCGTCCCGGTCAGCGAGCGGCCGCAGAGTCTGCGCGCCAATCCTTGCCTTGGCGCGTGGCTGCGATTCTCCAGCGAGGGATACGTCGAAGTGTTTTCGGGCAAGGTCGAGTTCGGCCAGGGCATCGTCACGGCGCTCGCGCAGATCGTTGCCGAAGAACTGGATGTCGGCATCGACCAGATTCGCATGCGCCCGGCCAACACGGCGGCGAGTCCCGACGAGGCTGTCACCTCCGGTAGTCTTTCGATACAACACGCCGGCACCGCGTTGCGACACGCCTGCGCGCACGCCCGGGCCTTGTTGCTCGAACGTGCTGCGCGTTTGCTGCAAGTGTCGACGGACCTGGTGCATCAATTAACGGTGAAGCGCGGTGAGATCAAGGCGCCTCACGGCGGTGTCGCGAGTTACTGGGCCATCGCCGGCGATGTTCAATTCGACGTTGATGTCGATTGCACGATTGCCGTGAAAGCGGCCGCCGCCTACACCATCGTGGGCGCGCCGGTGGCGCGCGACGATCTCGCGGATAAATTCCTGGCGGTTCCGCGCTTTATCCAGGATATCGAGCTGCCGGGCATGCTGCATGGACGCATGCTGCGTCCGGCCTCGCGCGCAACGACCCTGCTCGCGCTCGACGATGGCGCAGCACGCGCGGTGTCCGGCGTGCTGCAAGTGATACGCGACGGCTCGCTGGTGGGCGTGCTGGCCACGTCGCAACGCGCCGCCGTCGAAGCCATTGACAAGCTGCGCCGGCACGCCCGCTGGCAGCACAGCGAGCCCCTTCCGGAACAACAGAAGTTGAGCGTCTGGTTGAAGCAGCAATCAGTGGAAACCACCGTAGTGGCCAACCGGCAAAGCGCCGCCCCCGACGTGGCACGCACCATGAAGATGACCTGCGACAAGCCGTTCCTCGCGCATGCTTCGATCGGCCCCTCGTGCGCATTGGCTCGATTCGACGGCGAACGCCTGGAGGTGTGGAGTCATAGTCAGGGCATCTTCAATCTGCGCGCCGACCTGGCGTTGAGCTTCGGCATGGCGGAATCGGCCGTGGTGGTGCAGCACGCGGAAGGCGCCGGCTGTTATGGGCACAACGCGGCCGACGACGTCGCCTACGATGCCGCGTGGCTGGCGCGCGCCGCGGGCGGCCAGCCCGTTCGAGTCCAGTGGAGCAGGGCGGACGAGTTGGCATGGGCGCCGTACGGCCCAGCCATGGTGATCGAACTCGAGGCAGATCTCGATGCGGGCGATCGCGTGGTGGGGTGGCGTCATAGCGTCTGGAGCAACGGCCATGGCACGCGGCCGGGTCGCGGCAGCACCCCTGCATTGCTGGGCGCCTGGCATCTCGAGACGCCGTTCGAAGCGCCCGCGGCAGTCAATCCCCCGCTGGCCGCGGGTGGGGGTGCCGAGCGTAATGCGGTGCCGTTCTACGATTTTCCCGCGTGGAACATCGTGAATCACCGGGTGCTGAGCATGCCGCTGCGAACCTCGTCGTTGCGTTCGTTAGGAGCATTCGCCAACGTGTTCGCGCTTGAGTCGTTTGTCGACGAGCTGGCCGAAGCGAGCGCCAGCGAACCGCTCGAATGGCGCTTGCGGTATTTGTCGGATCCCCGCGCCCGAGCCGTGCTGCAGCGCGCGGCGCTGCGCGCCGGCTGGCACGAAAGGGATAAGCAGGAAGGCATCGGCTATGGCATGGCCGTGGCACGGTATAAAAATTCCGGCGCGTATTGCGCGGTGGTGGCACGCATCGAGGCAGGCGTGCAGATCGTGGTCACCAGACTGAACATTGCGGTGGACGTGGGCATCGTCATCAACCCTGATGGCGTCGCCAACCAGATCGAGGGCGGTGCACTACAGGCTGTGAGCTGGACCTTGAAAGAAGAAGTGCGATTCGACCGGCAACGCGTCACCAGCGATAGTTGGGAAACCTATCCGATCTTGCGGTTCACGGAAGTTCCCGCTGTCGAGGTCGATATCGTGCCGTCGAACGCACCGGCTTGTGGGGCGGGCGAGGCATCGCTGGGTCCGACCGCGGCGGCCATCGGTAACGCGGTACGCGATGCTCTCGGCGTAAGAGTAACCAGCCTGCCCTTGAGCGCCGAGCGAATCATCGCGGCATTCGACCATTAATCCAATCAGACGGGAGTCACTGTAACTATGGAATTGAATATTTTGAGCGCCGGCGCGGCCAAAGGTATTGTTCAGGCCCTGGCGGAAGAATTCCGCTCGAGCACGGGTGCCAGTCTCAACGGCACCTTCGGCGCGGTCCACTCGATCCGCGAAAAACTGGATGCCGACGAACCTTGCGACGTCATCATCCTGACCGGGAAAATGATCGCGGAGCTGGACCTGGAGAGACGCGTGGAATTCGCTTCGCGCGCCGAGCTGGGACGTGTCGAAACCGGCCTCGCGGTGCGCACCGGCGAACCGCTTCCGGCCATCGCCGATAGGGAGGAATTGAGCGCCAGTTTGAAACGCTCGAAGGGGGTCTACTTTCCCGACCCGCTGCGCGCCACCGCCGGCATTCATTTCGTTGCCGTGTTGCGGAAGATGGGCATCTACGACAACGTCGAGCCGTTCTTCCGGCCTTTTCCGAGCGGCGCGGTGGCCATGGCGAACCTGGCACAAAGCAGCGAACCCGGACTGATCGGCTGTACTCAGGTGACCGAGATCATGTATACGCAAGGCGTTTCGCTGGTTGGGCTGTTGCCCAAGGAATTCGAACTGTCGACGGTCTATTCGGCAGCCGTCAGCAGCAAGGCCGCGAACCCGGAGCTGGCACGCGCCCTCGTCCAGTTCCTCACCGGCAGCCAGACCCGGACGCTGCGCGAATCTAGTGGCTTCGACGTTTAGTTTGATGCGCATGAGCACCGTGCGGGACCACTCGGCAGGCGACACCGAACCGGCTCACCACGCCGAACGCAAAACATTGCTGGGCCGGCGCGGGCAGCCTGAAGAAGTGGCTCGCCTGGTTCAGTTTCTATACAGCCCGAAATCCCGCTACTTGAGAGGGCAAGCGTTGTACACCAACGAGGGCGCATTCCTCGCCTGAATTTGCATGAGAGCGATCGAACGGCACGCCACGGCGTGCCGCTTTGACGGAGGTCGATTTAACCGGCAGTCGATACGGAGGATAACTTCAGAACTATATGTAATTCAATATATTAGTTAGTAGTGCATATGCAATGAATAAACTGACAACCGCATACCAAAGAGAATAGAGGCGATAGTGAAAAAATCACTACTGGCATTGCCGATACTGGCTGTTTGTGCGACGCACGCGAACGCACAGAGCAGTGTCACGCTGTACGGGCTTCTTGATGAAGGATTGATGATCAACACGAACGCCAAGAACGTGGTGAACGGAAAGAATGTCGGCGGCCGTCAGTTTCAGGTGGATTCCAACTCGGGCTTGCAAGGCAGCCGGTGGGGCTTCCGAGGTTCCGAGGATCTGGGCGGCGGCCTGAGGGCGATCTTCACGCTGGAATCCGGTATGAACATCAGCAATGGCGCGTTTGGCCAGGGCAACACGGCTTTCGGCCGCCAGGTGTTCGTTGGCATCTCCAGCGCGAGCTACGGCGCGGTCACGTTGGGCCGGCAGTACGACAGCGTCAACGATTACATCGGCAGCTACGGCTTCGCGCTTTCGTATGGCGGTTCGAGCACCGAGCATCCGGGCGACATCGACAACGTCAATCACTCGGTCCGCGCGAACAACACGATCAAATACACGAGCCCCAACTTCCGCGGTTTGCAGTTCGGCGGGACGGTCTCGTTGGGCGGTGTCGCCGGTGAAATCTCGCAGTCCAGCAGCTATACGCTGGGCGCGAACTATAACCACAACGGCATCGGGCTCGGCGTGGCGTACGAGTACTTCAAGAACCCGTCTGCACCGGGCGCCATTTTGAACGGTAACATGAACCCGACGACGTTCAACTCGTTGAATTCCGGCTATCTCGGGGCGAAACCCGCGAATTCGTTGCAGATCATCGCCGCGGCCGGCAGCTATCAGATCGGACCGGCGTTGATTGGCGCGGTGTATTCGAACACGAAGTACCAGAATATCGGTGCGTTCGGCGGCGCGACGGCGACCTTCAACGACTTCGAATTGAACGCGTCCTATCGATTCACGCCGGCGCTACTTCTGGCGGGTGACTACAACTACACGAAGGGCAACGCAGTGCGCGGGGACATCGGCGACCAGAAGTACAATCAGTTCTCGCTGGTGTTGGACTACCTTCTGTCGAAGCGCACGGACGTTTACATGGAAGGCACGTACCAGACGGCAAGCGGCACCAGCTCGACGGGCGCGGCGGCGGTGGCGGATATCGGCGCCCTCGGCGATTCGTCGAACAACCATCAGCTCGTCGCCCGGGTCGGGATGCGCCACAGGTTCTGACGTCGTAGCGTGTCGGCGCGCAAGCGTCGTCAGCGACGCCCGTGGGGCATCGCTGGGCGTGCCTCACAGGCACATGGCCGCCGCGATTGTGGCGGTCATTGTCATGAGTGCCATTGCTACACCGACACGCTGCAGAATCGGGCACTCGGATGCTGAGGCGACTCGTCGCTTAAAATTAGGTATCCCGATGTACTGTGTGTGTTCGAGCGTATGCCGTTCGACAACTTGATAATGCCGTACTCAGCAATGCTCACCGGAGCACTTTCTTATGAAGACGAAAGCAGGACTTCTGCTTGCTATCGTGTTGGTCACGATGCAGTCCGCTCACGCGGCGGATCTGGTCATTCTCTCAGCGGCTGCGATGAAAGGCGCACTGGAGAATCTGCCCGAACAATATCTGGCTGCAACAGGCGATCGCGTGCGCCTTATCTACGGCACCGCGGGACAGGTGCGTGACCGGGCAATATCGGGGCAGGCCTTTGACCTCGTCATCGTCCCACCTGAGCCCCTCGCCAAACTGACCGAGCGCGATCTTGTCAGGAAGGGTTCACAGGTCGATGTCGCGCGCGTGCGGCTCGGAGTCGCAGTCAAAGCGGGTGCCACCTTGCCCGCGATCGCTGACGACGCGGCGTTCACGAAAGTTCTGCTCGACGCCCCTTCGATCGGTATGGCCGACCCCGCCACCGGTGCTACCTCCGGCGTCTATCTGGCCCGGTTGATTGACCGTCTCGGGATTGGCGGCACGGTGGGTCCCAAGGTCAAATATTATCCGGAAGGGCAAGCCGCCATGGAAGCGATGGCACGAGGCGAGGTGTCCCTCGGATTAGGACAGACCAGCGAAATCAAACCTGTGCAGGGTGTCAGCCTCGTCGGGCCAATCCCGGAAGATTTGCAACTCGTAACGACCTACGCAGCAGGCATAGGTGCAAAGAGCGAGCATCCGGGCGCAGCGCAAAAGCTGCTTTCCTATCTCACCGGACCAGCAGTGCAAACGTCTTTGAAGGCGAACGGATTCGACCTCATCTCACCCGCTAATTGACTCATTCCGTACTACGGCACACGCCATGGAGTCGAGACAAAAAGGGGAGTGTTGCCC
This sequence comes from Paraburkholderia sp. RL17-337-BIB-A, assembly GCF_046025895.1. Taxonomy (NCBI): domain Bacteria; kingdom Pseudomonadati; phylum Pseudomonadota; class Betaproteobacteria; order Burkholderiales; family Burkholderiaceae; genus Paraburkholderia; species Paraburkholderia sp. RL17-337-BIB-A. The sequence goes on from NZ_JARESY010000002.1 coordinate 1,081,652, forward strand.
AGGCTCGGCGGTACGGGCACAAGGATTGGTAACGTCTTAATTCTCATAATCGGGAAAAACAATGAGCAACACGAAAGACACGCAGCAGAGGGTCCAGCGACGCCGTTTGCTGCAAGGCGCGGCCCTGACACTGATGGCCACAGCAGTGCCGCTCTCTGCCAATGCGGCGGCGCCGCAGATCATTGCCGAAGATCACTGGGCGCAGAAAGGCGCGGTGAAACTGTATCTCTATCGCAAGCGACTCGCGGACGACCGCAACGCAAAGTCCGGCCAGAAGCCTGTGTTATTCCTTGTGCACGGTTCGTCGTTTTCGGGCCGCGGGGGCTTCGACCTGCATGTGCCGGGCACGGAGAACTACTCGTTCATGGACGAGTTTGCTCGCTACGGCTTCGACGTCTGGACCATGGACCATGAAAACTACGGCCGCTCGTCGCAGACGGATTCGAACTCCGATGTCCGCTCCGGTGTCGAGGACCTGAAAGCCGCAATGCCGGTTGTCGAAAGGGTGACTGGCCAAAAAACGTTCATGTTCTATGGCCAGTCGTCCGGCGCCCTCAGGCTGGGCGTCTTTGCGATGGAAGAGCCGGACCGCGTGGAGCGCATGGTCCTGGATGCGATCACCTACACGGGCGAGGGCGCACCGGAAATCATGAGGCGGCGCGAGAACATCGCGGCCCTCGAGGCCAGCAACTTCCGTCCAACCTCGCAAGCGAGCTTCGATGCCATCTTCGCCCGCGACGACCCGTCGACGGTCGATCCCAAAGTACCGAAGGCATTGGGCGACTATGAACTCAAGCTCACCAACCGGACGCCGAACGGCACCTACATCGATATGGCAATTCATATGCCGATGGTCGATCCGAAACAGCTGCAGTGTCCAGTTTGCATGACGAGAGCCGAGCACGACGGCAATGCGACCGATGCGGAACTGCTCGATTTCTTTTCGCTATTGCCGAACAAGGACAAGCAATTTTGCGAGATCAAGGGAGTGGCTCACATTGCGGTGCTGGGCATCAATCGGCATCGTATATGGCATGCGATGCATGCCTTCTTCACGATGCCGCCGCAGCGTTCAGCCTGACATAAACGAGAGCGTGCAAAAGTTGGGGACAGCCGCTCGAGCATCTGGCTGCGGCACTGGCTTCGTGTGGGGTACGCTGATCAGTCGGGCCACATTCTCGTGAGCGCCGACTGCAATCGTGGGCGACGGCCTCCCATCAGAACTTGTGCCGCATTCCTACGCGAAGCACGACCTGATGATTATCGCTCGCTGGAGTGCCGATCGTTGATCGCGGCAACCGCCGCACGCAAGTATCTGAAAAGCCGATCCCCCAAAAGAAAAACGCCCCGCAGGGCGTTTTTCATCACCTTGGCACGGCAAGGAACTCGCGCTCCTCGCCGACCAAAGCAAGACTCGCTTAGAACTTGTGACGGATACCGACGCGGAATGCCAGCTGGTTGTCCGCACCCGTGCCCGACGTGTTGAAGTAGCTCGTGCTCGAACCGATCTGTGCTTGCAGATCCTGCGTGCCGTTGTGGCCGGCCGCGATCTGGTAGATGCCCAGTGCGTAGACGTCCGTACGCTTGCTCAATGCATAGTCGACGCTCAGGTCTACCTGGTTGAAGTGGCCCGTGTTGGCATCGCTCAGGTGCATGTACGTATAGCCCGCGCCTGCCGTCAGTGCCGGCGTGAACGCGTACTTCGCGCCCGCTTCGTATGCAGTGAACGTCGTGGAAGCGCCCGTGATCGGTTCGAAGCGCGTGTTCGTGTACAACGCCCACAGCGTAGCGGCGCCGATCGAGTAACGGCCACCGACGCCGAACGTGCGCAGATCGCGCACGTTGCCCGTCGACACGTTGGCGATGCTGGTCGAGAACGCCGGGGTTGCCTGGCTCGGGTAACGGATGTCCGTGTACGCCGCGCCCACGCCGAACGGGCCGTTCGCGTAGTTCACGCCGAAGCTATACGCACGCGACGAACCCGCCACCGGTGCAGCGGTCGTGCCGGTAGCCGGCGCGCCTGCGAATGCGCCAGCCTGGTTCGAGAAGCCGTACAACGCGCCGAAGGTCAGACCCGAGAAATTCGCGCTGCTGAACTTGACTGCGTTGTTGATACGGCTCGACGTCAACTGGTCGACGTCGTTGATGTGGTAAGCGTAGTTGCCCGCGACGGTCTGGCCGCCGGTCGAGTAGTTGCCACCCAGATAGTCGGTCGAAAACGAATACTGGCGACCGAACGTCAGCGAGCCGATGGTGTCCTTCGACAGACCGACAAACGCTTGACGGCCGAACATCGCACCACCCTGGCCGAGGGTGCCGTTGCCGCTGTTAAAGCCGTTTTCCAACACGAACAGCGCCTTCAGGCCGCCACCGAGGTCTTCGCTGCCGCGCAGACCCCAACGGCTGCCTTGAGCAACGCCGTCGTCGTACTTGACGAGGTTGTCGTGACCGCCGGTAGCGGTCTTCGAATTGTTCACGTAGCTGATACCGGCATCGATCACGCCATACAGCGTGACGCTGCTTTGCGCGTGGGCAGCGCTGGCGACGATGGCGAGAGTAGCGGCGGTCAATACTTTCTTGTTCAAGACTTTCTCCGATTAAAAATTAAGCGATCGCGACGCGGTGCTCTGCGGCAGGGTCGTGCGATGGCCCGAAATTTAAGCGAATGCAGAGTAGCGTATGTGACAGTCCGGGTATTTTTAGAAATCTGTCGCGCCGGCGCGACACTCGCATCGCTTCGCGAATCGAAATACGCAAGACACGCCGCTCATAAGCTTTTTTCAGATCGTGCATATAAGCGTGTGAAAAACGAATGGTTTTGGGCGCATCGACTGCATGCGACGATTTGTGCCTATCAATCGAAATCGCTTGTGGGGAAATGCATGCAACGCCGGAAAATCATCCAGAATCTGCTCGCTATCGCCGCCGTCTCGCTGACGGCAACATTCGCGCATGCCGACGACAAACAACTCAAGATCGGCACGATGAGCGGCCCGGATGCGCAGATCTGGTCGGTCGTGACCAAGGTCGCGGCGCGCGAAGGGCTGAATGTGAAGGTCATCGAATTCAACGACTACGTGCAGCCGAACGCGGCGCTCGACGCCGGCGACCTCGATGCCAATGGTTTTCAACACCAGCCGTTTCTTGATAGCCAGATCAAGCAGCGCGGCTACAAGATCGTCAACGTCGGTTTAACCTACGTGTCGCCGATGGGCTTCTATTCGAAGAAACTCAAGTCGCTCAAGGAATTGCCTGAAGGCGCGAAGGTCGGCATCCAGAACGATCCGTCGAATGGCAATCGCGCGCTGCTGCTGTTGCAGAAATACGGCGTGATCAAGCTGAAGCCGGGCGTGGGCACGAGCGGTGTCAATGCCACGCCGCTCGATGTCGTCGACAATCCGAAGAAGATCAAGCTGGTGGAACTCGACGCCGCGCAATTGCCGCGCGCGCTCGACGACCTCGATGCGGCGTCGATCAACACGGACTACGCGGTGAAGGCCGGCCTGCAGCCGACAAAAGACGCGATCGCGATCGAAGACCTCAAGGGTCCATACGCGAATCTGATCGCCGTGCGCGCGCAGGATCGCGACAAGCCGTGGGTGAAGAAGCTGGTTGCCGCTTATGAATCGGACGAAGTGCGCAAGTACATCGATACGCAGTTCAAAGGCGCGATCATTCCGGCTTTCTGAGCTGGTTCGTGAGCGGTTTTACATGTGGTTTTCCAGCCGTCTTTGAGCAAATCCGTTCTGTCGCCACAGATGCGTAAACGCAGATCGCCCGCTGAAATAGCGGGCGATCTGCTTTGCTGCGGGCATAGCTTCCGCGGGCCAATACGGGCAAGCGCGGCCTCCGGTGTTGGTCAAAGGCTCCTCAGTTGCTCAACAACGAGCCGCTTCTGAACGCCTTCGCACCGGCAATGCGCGCGAATTCCAGCCCGGCTGTCGCAAAGCGCGTCAAATGCCGCGCGTACAGCACACCGGCGACGGTGCTCTTCAGCGTCACGACGCGATCGGTCAACGGATCGACGATGTCGGCGATCTCTTGGCCGACATCGACCCAGGTACCCACTTCGCAGCGATACACCAGCACACCGCTGATCGGCGCGACGATCGGTTCGGCGCCGGCCAGCGGCGTGGCTGCGAATTCGAGCGCCGGCAGCGGCGCCGGCGTGCCGTCGATCACGCCGCGCGAGGTCAGGTATTCGATGATTGCCTGAGCGTCGCGCTCGGCGTACTCGTACGACACTTCGCGTTGACCGCGCAGTTCAACCGTGACCGAGATCGAGCCGTTCGGAATCGGAAAGCGATCACCGTAACGGCCGCGCAGATCCGACCAGCAGAAGCTGTGGATTTCGTCGAACGGATTGCCCACCGAATTCAGTGCCAGCAGCGAGGCCTTGGCGTCCAGATAGCAGGCCAGCGGCTCGACTTCCGGCCACAGGTCGGGGTTGGTATAGAGGTGCAGCGCGGCTTCCCAGTCGCAGTGCAGGTCGAGTACCACATCGGCGTCATACGAGAGCTTTTGCAGCGCCAGACGTTGCGATTCGAGTTCGTTTGCCGGCTTTTGCTCATCGAGCGCCTCACGCATCGCCGCGCGGATCGCGCTGCGATTGGCGTCGATGTTGTCGGTCAGACGCGCCTCGATACCGGGTTGAATCAGTGCCGCGAGTTCGTAGAAATTGCGGTTGAAGTTCTGCGCGCTGTTGGTCTCGAAGCGGCCCGTCAGATGGCCGAGAAAATGCTGATTCAAGCCGATCGGATTGGCCACCGGCACGATCACGACTTCGCCGCGCATTTTGCCGGCCGCTTCCAGCGCGGCCAGTTTGCGGCGCAATGCCCACGAGACCAGCATGCCAGGCAACTCGTCGGCATGCAGCGACGACTGGATGTAAATCTTCTGCCCGCCGCCGGGACCGTAGTGAAAACTCGTCAGATTACGGGCGGTGCCGAGCGTCGGGGCAATCAGCGGATGGGTTTGGGTTTGCATGGTTTTCAAGTCCGCGGGCAAGCGGGGCATGCCGCGCTATGTCGTTGATTACAGGGGGAAAAGGTGCTTCATGGCCGATCATTGGCGGGCCGGCTCGCGGCGCCGCTATCGCACGATCTTAGCCGATATGACGCGATGCGGGGTCTTATCCGGCATTGTGCGGATCGCGCGTGGCATGCGGGCAGGCCGGTTCGGCCGGAGCGTAGCCGAGGTGGAACGGCCAGGCGGCCCCGCAAACGAAACGGGCCCCGCATGTAGCGGAGCCCGTTTCTGCAAGCCGGCAAGCGCGCCGTCAGACGCGCCTGGCTGGCTTAGCTGCCGTACACGTTGAAGTCGAAGTACTTCTTCTCGATCTTCTTGTACGTACCGTCCTTGATGATGTCGGCGATCGCCTTGTCGACCTTCGCCTTCAGATCGGTGTCTTCCTTGCGCATGCCGATGCCCGCGCCTTCGCCGAGGATCTTCGGATCGTTCAGATCCTTGCCGACGAAGTCGAAGCCCGCGCCGCGCGGCGTCTTCAGGAAGCCGATTTCAGCTTGCACGGCGTCCTGCAGCGCTGCGTCCAGACGGCCCGACAGCAAGTCGGCGTAGACCTGGTCCTGGTTCTGATACGGCACGACCTTCGCGCCCTTCGGTTCCCAGTAGGTCTTTGCGTAGGTTTCCTGAATCGTGCCCTGTTCCACGCCAACCGTCTTGCCCTTGAGCGAGTCGGCCGTCGGCAGGATGCCCGAACCCTTCTTCGCGACGAGGCGTGTGGGGGTGTTGAACAGCTTGGACGAGAAAGCGATCTGCTCGGCGCGTTGCGGTGTCATGGACATCGACGAGAGCACGCCGTCGAACTTCTTCGCCTTCAGGGCCGGAATCATGCCGTCGAAGTCGTTTTCGACCCACACGCACTTGGCCTTCAGGCGTGCGCAGATTTCATTGCCGAGGTCGATATCGAAGCCAACGAGCTTGCCGTCCGAACCCTTCGACTCAAACGGGGGGTAGCTGGCGTCAACGCCAAAACGGATCGTCGACCAATCTTTAGCGTGTGCGCCAATCGAGACGGTGGCAAGCAGAGCAACCGTCAAAGCCGCTAGCAGTTTTTTCACTGTTTAACTCCTCGGTGTAGTTCAAATACTCCCGTATGCGGTTGTGCCGCTGCGGGACGCCCGGCGCGACTCACGACCGGGCTTGGGTTGAAGCTGCGGGCCGGGGCGGCCAGCAGCGCGCGCCAAGCTTATCAGTTCAAAAAGAACGGGTAGCTAGTGAAACACCGGATGGCGCACGGGAATCGCTCTTATATTGCCGGCATGGGCAACGTCAAGCCCGCCGCGGACGGTTTCTGAATCTGCTTCAGAAGCGTTCGAGATAGTGTTGTGCAGTGCGCGTCACATGCCGCTCGGCGAGCAGTGCCACGAGCGTCGCGTCGCCGGATTGCACGGCGCGCAGGATGGCGGCGTGCTCTACCCAGGTGGTGCGGACTTCAGCGTCGTTGGCGTTGACGAACAATTTCCTTTGTCAAGCGATAAGAGGCGATCAAGGCCCCGTGTTTCGGTCCGCAGAACCCCCATTTCGAATGTTTCCTCGACCCATTCAGTTAAAGTTTCCGCGAAATCGACCGTTATCAAGGTCAACGCGAGATGAGCGCGTTGGTACATGCCAGCAGCCTATTCCTGTCGACCCCGGCAAGGCCCAACCAAAAACGCCCTGCGGAGCGCTATCATCAACACGCTGCGCGCAAGCCGCGCAGCTCAAGCGATATCTGTCTGAACAAAGTCATCGAGTACTGCGCGCGCGGATAAGCGCCGCGCGCGCGTCTGCGCTCGTCGTAGCAGCCTTCTGCTAAGTGGTGTTATATGCACGTGATTTTTACAGCAGATGAAAAGTGCGGTTTCAAAGCGCCGTTCCGGCGCCGCATTGCAGCGGCTGCGGCTCGCGGAAGTTCGCTACGCCGCAGCGGTTTTTTGACGTTACTGATAAGCGCCATTTTCTGCTGCAGCCTTTTATCGTCAGGGCCGGTTGCGGCCGCCGAAAAAATCCTGCGCGTACTGGCGTGGCCCGGTTATGCGGACGCCGACGTCGTGAAGACTTTCGAAGCACGCTATCACGCGAAGGTCGAAGTCACGCTGGTCGATTCCGACGAGGCCCTGTGGGCGCAGATGCATACCCAGGGCACGCCGCCATTCGATGTGCTCGCCGCTAATACCGCCGAAATCCAGCGTTATACCCGCGCGAATCTGCTGGCGCCGCTCGATCTCGCCAGCTTGCCGAATACGAGAAGGCAGATGCCGCGGTTTCAGGCATTGTCGTCGATCGAAGGGTTGACGTCGGCAGGCAAGGTGTACGCCATTCCATTCACGTATTCGTCGATGGGGCTGATCTATGACCGTAAGCAGATCGCCGTTGCGCCGCGCTCGATGCGCGAATTGTGGAACCCGCGCTACCGCGGCAAGGTGCTCGACTTCAACAGCGCCCAACCTAATTTCTCGTTCGCCGCACTGGCGCTGGGCTACCGGCATCCGTTCCAGCTGGACGCCGCGCAGATGCGTGTGATCACTCAAAAGCTCGTCGATTTGCGCCGCAACCTGCTGACCTATTACACGTTGCCGGAAGAAGCGACCGCGTTCTTCATCCAGCATAAAGTGGCCTTGATGTTCGGTAACTATGGCACCCAGCAGGTTGAATCGCTGCGCCGCGCCGGCGCGGACGTGGGCTACGTGATTCCCGATGAAGGCGTGCTCGCGTGGCTGGACTGCTGGTCGATGACGCGCTCGGCAACCGATCGCCCGCTCGCGCTGGCGTGGATCAATTACATGCTCGAGCCGGGCGTCAGTGCGTTGTTGACGCAACGGCAGGGGCTCGCCAACACGTTGACGGCGCCGGCGGAAAGCAGCGACAACGCGCACATCGTCTGGATCGGACCGGTGGAAGATATTCAGCGGCGCGAAGACCTGTGGCGCAGAATCGTATCCGGCGACCGCTCGGAGCGTTTCTGATGATGCGTCCCGGCCTGACAATCAAGTTATCGATCCTGCTCGCGTGCATCGGCGTGCTCGCGTCCGGCGCGACCGGTTATTACGCGTATCGCGCGAACCGCACGATGCTCGTGAACGAAGCCGAAAGCAGCCTGCTGACTTCAACGGAATTGCTGGGCCAGCGTTTTTCCGGGGCGATCGACGACGTCGGCGCGGACGCGCTGGTGCTCGCGAGCTTGCCGTCTTCGGCGCACGTCGCGCAGACCGACGACGGTTTTGGCGTGAATGCGTCGCGCGAACGGCTGGCGCAGGTGTATGCCAGCTTCATGGTTCACCACCCCGAATACCTGCAAATCCGCTTGATTACCCGTCAGCACTACGGACTCGAGCTGATTCGTTTCGACCGTGACGCGGACGGGCTTGTGCGGGTCGAAGGACGGAATTTGCAGGAAAAAGGCCAGTTCGCGTATGTGTTCGACACGCTGGCGTTCTCGCCCGGCCGCATTTACACCTCGCCGATCTCGGTCAATCACGAATACGGCGCGCATGCCGCCGAAGGCAAACCGACGCTGCGGCTCGGCACGCCGGTGGCGAGCGCGAGTGGTGCGGTGGTAGGCGTCATCGTTATCGACATCGATCTGGCCGGCTTGCTCAAACGTTTGCAGAGCGATTTGCCAAGCGACTATCAGGTCTATCTGGCCAACGAATGGGGTGACTTTCTGGTCCATCCGGATGCTTCGAAAACATTCGGCTTCGACAAGGGGCGGCGCTTCCTGATGCAGGACAGCTTCTCTGTCACCAAGCCGCTGTTTGAGCAATCGCAAAGCGAAGAGCTGGTGAACGGTCTTGCGCACCCGAAGCAGGCGGCCGGTCAGGTGCTCGCTTTCGTACGCAGACCGTTCGGCGCGTCGGAGGGCAATCGCTTTATCGTGCTCGGCCTCGCCAGGCCGCTCGATGATGTGTTGTCCGGCGCCCACCTGCTGGGTTTTAGCATCATTCGCATGGTGATGATTTTCAGCGTGTTGGCGCTGTTCCTCGCGATTCTGTTCGCCCGTGCGCTGACCAAGCCTTTGCACAGTCTTGCGCACGCGGCCACGCATCTGTTCGCCGAGCACGCGATGGAAACGCTGCCGCTCAAACGTACCGACGAAATCGGCGTGCTGGCGCGCTGCTTCGATCGTCTGCGCCGGGAAATCAAATCGCAAATGGACGTGCTGCATGGCAAGCAGCGCGAGCTCGTGCATCTCGCCACGCACGACGGGCTGACCGGCCTGCCGAACCGCATGTTGTTCATGCAGAAGCTCGAGGTGGCGATCGAGGAAGCGACGCGGCGTGAGGAGCGGCTCGCCGTCCTGTTCGTCGATCTCGACGGCTTCAAGCAGATCAACGACCAGTTTGGTCATTCGATTGGCGACAAGGTGCTGGCCGCCGTGGCGCAACGGCTCAAGCGCGTGCTTTGCACGGCGGATCTCGCTGCGCGCCTTGGCGGTGACGAGTTCATCGTGTTGATCGAGGGACCGCGTTCCGCGGAAGCCGCACCGGGGATTGCCGCGCGGATCATGGGGACGTTGAACGAAGAACTGAGCGTCGACGGACAAAGCATGACGGTGGGCGCGAGCATCGGCATCAGTCAGTTTCCGGACGACAGCGCCACGGTGGAGGAACTGTTGCTCCACGCCGACGCTGCGATGTATGCGGCCAAATCCGGTGGGCGGTGTGCGTATCTACGCTACCGGGACGTGCTCGAGGCGCGGGAGTTGAAGCAGTCGCAGGCGGGCGAAGGGGCAACGGAAGGCCGCGAAGCGGAGCCGACTGCGTGAAGCGGCGATGAGCGGCGTCTGACAAAAGCGCCTGACAAAAGCGCTTAACAAAAGCGCTTAACAAAAGCGTCACCCGAAGCGCCAACCGGATCTTCCAACTCGACGCTTCCTGCCGAGCCCACCGCGCTCGCTTCCCAATCGCGTGGATTCATTGCGACGCGTCTATGGCTCCCCGTGCACCCTTTGCCTGAAGCAACAGCAACGCTTGATGAAGCGCTTTTCTGAACGCAGGAAGCGCGGCCAGATCCGCCGGAAACACTTCGCGCACCGACAGTAACGCATCCATTAGCGCCTGCGTTTCGCCATGCGCCGACGCCGCGAGCGTCTTCAACCTGCTGGCAAGCGGATCACTGATTTCATAACCCGTGCCGTCGTCAGCATGGCCGTACAAAAACATCATCCATGCCGCTACCGCCAGCGCGAGACGTGTGAACGGCTGGCCCGCCGCGAGCCTCGCCGAGATCGTGGCGAGCAGACGCGGCGGAATCTTCTGGCTGCCGTCCATCGCAATCTGCGCGCAGCGATGTTTCAGCGCCGGATTCGCGTAGCGCGCCAGCAATGCGTCCCGATAGGCGAGCAGATCGAACGACGCAGGCATGGTCAGTGTCGGCGCGATTTCCTGCGTCATCATCGCGTGAATGAGATTGCGCATGGCGGGGTGGGCGATCGCCGCGTCGATGGTGTCGAAGCCGCCGAGCATGGAGAGATACGCGAGCGTCGAATGCGTGCCGTTCAGCATGCGGAGTTTGGCCAGTTCGAACGGCGTGACGTCGTCGACGAGTTGCGCGCCAACCGCGTCCCACGCAGGACGTCCCCCGGGAAAACGATCTTCAATGACCCATTGCCGGAACGGTTCGCAAGGCACCGGTGCGGCGTCCTGATAGCCGGTCGCGTCGGCAACGGCTGCGCGCTCGGCGGCGGTGGTCGACGGCACGATACGGTCGACCATCGTCGAGGGAAACGCAACCTGAGCGGCGATCCAGTCGGCCAGTTCAGGATCGGCTTGCCGTGCGAACGAGCAGACCACCTGGCGCAGCGCGGCGCCGTTATGGGCGAGGTTGTCGCATGAGAGCACCGTGAACGGTTCGCCGTTTGCTGCGTCGCGCCGCTCGCGCAATGCCGCGACGAGAATGCCCGGCACTGTGCGCGGCGCGAGCGGATGAGCCAGATCGTGCGCGACGGCGGGATCGTCGAGCGCGATCTCGCCGGTTTTCGGGTCACGGCAATAGCCTTTTTCAGTGACGGTCAGCGAGACGATCCGCACCAACGGGTCCGCGAGGCGCGCGAACAGGGCAGCGTGATCGTGCGGCATGGCCAGCACTTCCTGTAACGCACGCACGACTGTCACCTTGGCGCCCTGCGGCCCGCGTTCGACCACGCTATACAAGCCTTGCTGCTCCATCAGCGCATCGCGCTTGCCGACATCGCCTTGCAGCGTCACGCCGCAAATACCCCAGTCGCCGCCCTCGGCGAGCATGGCTTCTTCCGTATAGAGCGCCTGATGCGCGCGATGAAAATTGCCGATCCCCAGATGCACGATGCCGATACGCGGCTCCCGCCATTGCGGCGACAGCAGATGCGTTGACAGCGTGGGCAGGGCGTTGCGGACAAGACGAGGCAGGGTGGCTGCAGAGGTCATGTAATGAAATCCAGGTCACGGAAAACACAAAAAAGGCTTTTGAAACGACGCCGTTCAGCGGGAAAACCCTGATTTGACGTCTCGCTATACTTGTATGGTAGCATCGTTCAAACGGCTTGGGACAGGTTGATGAAGGTGATTTTCCACTTCATTTCCCATTCCTGATGCCACTCGAAACCGACATGAAAACAGCACGTCGCGCACCGCCGTTGGGTGTGGTTCGCGCCGCGCTACTGCAAGGAAGATGTCATGAAGATCGTTCGCGCCGACGTGATCGTCACGTGCCCGGGCCGCAATTTCGTCACGCTGAAAATCGTCACGGACGAGGGCGTGCACGGCATCGGCGATGCCACGCTGAACGGCCGCGAACTGGCGGTCGCCTCGTACCTGAAAGACCACGTCTGCCCCTTGCTGATCGGACGCGACCCTGGGCGCATCGAAGACACCTGGCATTACCTCTACAAAGGCGCCTACTGGCGCCGCGGCCCCGTCACGATGACGGCGATCGCCGCGGTGGACATGGCGTTGTGGGACATTCTCGGCAAAGTCACGGGCATGCCGCTGTACAAGCTGCTTGGCGGCGCGTCGCGAGAAGGCGTGATGGTGTACGGCCACGCCACCGGCCGCGACATTCCCGAAGCGCTCGACCGTTACGCCGAACACATCGAAGCCGGCTATCAGGCCATCCGCATTCAAAGCGGCGTGCCGAATATGCGCTCGGTGTACGGCGTCTCGAAAGGCGGCGGCATGTACGAGCCGGCCACCAAGGGCGCGGTCGAGGAGCAGAGCTGGTCGTCGGAAAAGTATCTCGACTTCGTGCCGAAGCTCTTTGAAGCGGTGCGCGACAAGTTCGGCTTCGACACGCATTTGCTGCATGACGTCCACCACCGTTTGACGCCGATCGAAGCGGCGCGGCTCGGCAAATCGGTCGAACCGTATCGCCTGTTCTGGATGGAAGACCCCACGCCCGCGGAAAACCAGGCCGGCTTCCGGCTGATCCGCGAACATACGGTCACGCCGATCGCGGTCGGCGAAGTCTTCAACAGCATCTGGGACTGCAAGCAGTTGATCGAGGAGCAACTGATCGACTACATCCGCGCGACCTTGACGCACGCGGGCGGCATTACGCATTTGCGGCGCATTGCGGATTTTGCTTCGCTGTACCAGGTGCGAACCGGTTGCCACGGGCCGTCGGATCTGTCGCCAGTGTGCATGGGCGCGGCGCTGAACTTCGATTTGTGGGTGCCGAATTTCGGCGTGCAGGAGTACATGGGTTTTCCGCAAGAAGCGCTCGATGTATTCCCCCATGCATGGCGCTTCGAGCACGGCATGATGCATCCGGGCGAAGCGCCGGGCCACGGCGTCGATATCGACGAAGCAGCGGCCGCGCGGTATCCCTACGACCCCGCGTATCTACCGGTCGCGCGTCTCGAAGACGGCACGCTGTGGAACTGGTGAGCTGATTTCGCTTGACCAACCCAATTAAAAAATCATGGAGACACGCGTGAACCCAGCACGTCCGCAAGCCGCCGCGCCGGCCAGCACCGCCATGCTGCGCCGGGTGGCCTTCGCCTCGACCATCGGCACCGCGGCCGAGTACTACGACTTCTTTGTCTATGGCACGGCCGCCGTGCTGGTGTTCGGTCAGAAGTTCTTTCCCTCCACGGATCCGCTGATCGGCACGCTCGCCGCCTTCGCGACCTACGCGGTCGGCTTTCTGGCGCGTCCGCTGGGCGGCATCGTCTTCGGTCATTTCGGCGATCGCGTCGGCCGCAAGAAGGCCTTGATCGTGACGATCCTGATTGTCGGGTTGGGGACGTTCGCGATCGGCTTGTTGCCGGACTATCAGTCGATCGGTATCTGGGCGCCGGTCGCGCTGATCGTGATCCGCGTGCTGCAAGGCTTCGGCGTGGGCGGCGAGCAGGCGGGCGCTGTCTTGCTCACCGCGGAATACGCGCCGCCTGTGCGGCGCGGCTTCTTCGCGAGCCTCGTGCAACTGGGCGCACCGGCCGGCTTCCTGATTCCATCGGGCCTGTTCGCGCTGCTCTCCGCGACGTTGACGCCGGCGCAATTGCTCGACTGGGGCTGGCGCATTCCGTTTCTCGCCAGCGCGCTGCTGGTCGCCGTGGGCCTGTATATCCGCTTGCGCACCGAGGAGTCGCCGATCTTCGCCACGATCCAGCGTACCAAGGCAGTGGCTTCGCGCCCGGTGGTGGAAGTGGTGCGGCAGTTCGGCCCGATCATCGTCAAAGGCGTCGGCGCCAAGTTGATCGAGGCTTGCGCCTTCGCGATGTACACGATGATCGTGCTCGCTTACGGCAAAGCACACGGTATCGCGCAAAGCATGCTGCTGGAAACGGTGATCGTCGCGGTGGCGCTCGAGCTCGTGACGATTCCGCTCGCCGGCGCGCTGTCCGATCGGATCGGCAGGCGTCCAACCTTTATCGCGGGTGCGTTGTTGCACGTAGCGCTGGTGGTGCCGTTCTTCATGGCGATCGATAGCGGCAATCGCGCGGCGATCCAGCTCGTGATGATCCTCGCCATTAGCGTGGGCCACAGTCTTTGCTATGCCCCGCAAGCGGCACTGTTCCCCGAACTGTTTCCCGCGCGCGTGCGGTGCAGCGGCATCGCGTTGATCTGGCAGATTGGCTCGTTGCTCGGCAGCGGCATACTCGGCCTGCTGGCCGTCAAGCTGATTCAGGTGGCACATGGCAATTCGCTTGCATTGATCGTCTACGTGGCCGTGCTCGGGATCGTGTCGGCTGTGTCGCTTTTCGCATTGCCGGAAACCGCGCCTCTGCGCCGCGGCGGCGATCTCCATGATTGGGGCGGCGGCGAGCCGGTAGAAGCGCATCCGGCAGCCCGGCCGCTCTCGTCTTCGTCTGCATCCTCTTCTTCGTCTTTCGTCGCGCGTCACTGAGCGCGCGACCTTTGCCACACCGGAGTCCATCATGCTCGCAGCCGTACTTCACGAACCCAAACTGATCCGTATCGACGAAGTCGAGCCACCCGAGCCCGGCCCCGGCCAGGTGCGAGTCCGCGTGCGCGCCGGTGGCATTTGCGGCTCGGATCTGTCGTACTACTTCAAAGGCAGGAGCGGCGATTTCGCGGTGCGCGAGCCGTTCGTGCTCGGACACGAAGTGGCCGGCGAAATCGATTCGCTCGGCGAGGGCGTGAGCGCTGAGCATCGCCTGACGCCCGGACAGCGCGTCGCCGTCAATCCGGGGCTAGCCTGCGGGACGTGCCGCTTCTGCGTCGGTGGGATGCCGAATCATTGTCTGAACATGCGCTTCATGGGCAGTGCCTCGACGTTCCCGCACACGCAAGGCATGTTCCGTCAATACATCGTCGTCGCGGCGCGGCAGTGCGTACCTGTGCCGGATGGTGTCGATTTTGCGCAGGCGTCGATGGCCGAGCCGCTCGCCGTCGCGTTGCATGCGGTGAAGCAGGCCGGCTCGCTGGTTGGCGCGAGTGTGTTGCTGGTGGGTTGCGGACCGATCGGTTGCATTCTGCTGAGTGTGGCGCGCCGCGCCGGCGCTCATCGCGTGGTCGCGGTGGATCTTTCGGATCGCGCGTTGCAGGTCGCGCAGCAACTCGGCGCGGATCAGACCGTGAACGCCACGGATAGCGCCACGATCGATCAATGGTCCGCACATCGCGGCACATTCGACGTCGTGATCGAAGCATCGGGCAGTCCCGCCGGTCTCGATACGGCGCTGCGCGCGGCGCGCGCGGGCGGCACCGTGATTCAGGTCGGCAATCTGCCGGCCGGCCAATCGCCGGTGGCGGCCAACCTCGTGATGTCGAAAGAACTCCGCTATCAGGGCTCGTTCCGCTTCACGAGCGAATACGCTGTCGCCGCCGATGAAATCGCCTCCGGCAAGGTCGACTTGCGACCGCTGATGACGCATGCGTTCGCGATGAGCGAGGCGAACCATGCGTTCGAAGTGGCGCTCGACCGCTCGCAGTCGATGAAAGTGCATCTGAACTTCGACTGAATTTCGACCGTGGCATAAGGCGTTGCATCTATCCGCCGCGCCTTTCGAAGCCATTCAAGCGACTTGAGCTATTCAAACGCCCACCAAGAGGCGACCCGAAGGAGACACCTGATGATCAAGAGTCAACGCTGGTTTGTTGTCGCGCTACTGTTTCTGGCCGGCGTCATCAACTATCTCGACCGCGCGGCGCTGTCGATTGCCGCACCGCTGATCCAGAAAGACCTGCATTTCTCGCATGCGCAGATGGGCATCGTGTTCAGCAGCTTTTTCATCGGCTATGCGCTGTTCAATTTTGTCGGCGGCGTGCTGTCGGACAAGGTCGGCGCAAAACGCGTGTTCGGCACCGCGATGGGCGTGTGGTCCGTGTTTTGCGGCGCGACCGCGTTGGCGAGCGGCATCGGTTCGTTGATCGTGCTGCGCGTGCTGTTCGGCATGGGTGAAGGGCCGTTCAGTTCGTCGAACAGCAAGATGGTCAACAACTGGTTCCCGCGCAAGGAAGTCGCGAGCGCAATCGGCGTGATCAGTTCGGGCACGCCGCTCGGCGGCGCGCTGGCAGGTCCGGTGGTGGGCTTCATGGCGGTGCAGTTCGGCTGGCGCTGGGCCTTTGTCGCGATCATGCTGCTGGGACTCTTGTGGCTCGTCCTGTGGGCGGCAACGACCACCGAACACCCGCACGAAAATTCGCGTGTCACGCCTGACGAGATCGCGCTCATCCGCGCCGGTCAAGCGGACGAACATGCGATCGCGCATTCAGCCGACGGCGAGCGGCTCGGCCTGCGGCACTTCCTGAAGAAGCCGATCATTCTTGCCACGGCCTTCGCATTCTTCTCATACAACTACGTGCTGTTTTTCTTCCTGTCGTGGTTCCCGACCTATCTGACCGAAGCGCATCATCTGAGTCTGCGCGATATGAGTTTCGCCACGGTGATTCCGTGGCTGCTCGGCAGCATCGGGCTCGCGGCGGGCGGCTTCATCTCGGACTTGATCTTGCGCCTGACCGGCAAGCCGCTGCTGTCGCGCAAAATCGTGCTGGCTAGCTGTCTGGGCGCGGCGGCGGTGTGCGTGGCATTGGCCGGGCGCGTCGCCAGTACCCAGAGCGCGGTCGCGCTGATGTCGGTGTCGATCTTCTTTCTGTATGTGACCGGCGCGGTGTATTGGGCCGTGATTCAGGACACCGTGCCGCGCGAACACGTCGGCGGCGTGGGCGGTTTTGTGCACCTGCTGGCGAATCTGGCCGGCGTGATCGGACCCGCGGTGACCGGCTTCATTGTCGAAGCCACGCACGGTAATTACGCCAGCGCATTCGTGCTGGCGGGGGCGATTGCCGTACTCGGCGCGGTCTGTTCGTTAGTGTGGATTCGCGAGCCGCGCGTGAGTGCGTTGAAGATGAAACGTGCATGGTAGTATGGTGCGGCACATCTGATTGGATATCCATGGTGGTATTCATGGTGTGCCGTCTCCCTCGCAATTCCTTCGCTGCTATTCGCTGCTTTGCCGATGCCGACCAAGAACCTCCACGCCAACGCGTCTTCTTTCTCCTCCGACGCCACGCGCGTCGCGCCCCGCACACGGCGCCGCGCGAGCGTACAGGCCGGCACGCGCGTCGAACTGCCGGATCTGACCGCTAGCGTCTCGTTCGACTCGCACGAGCCGATCGGCAAGCAGATTTTCCGTGCGCTGCGTCAGGCGATTTTCGTCGGCCAGATGGTGCCAGGCACGCCGCTCTCGGAGAAGGAAGTGTCGGACATGTTTCAGGTGTCGCGGCAGCCGGTGCGGGAGGCGTTCATCAAGTTGGTCGAAGCGGGCGTGCTGCAGGTATTGCCGCAGCGTGGCACCTTTGTGAAGCGTATTTCGCCGCGCCAGGTGCGCGAAGGGCGCTTCATTCGCGAAGCGATCGAGACGGCGGTGGTGCGCAAGGCAGCCGTGTCGATCACCGACCAGCAATTGCAGGCACTCGCCGACAATCTTCGCGACCAGAAGCTCGCGGCGAAATCGAACGACACCGCTGCTTTCCTCGCGCTCGACGAGGCGTTTCATTACGCGATTGCCCAGGCGATCGATTGCACGGCGGCATGGGAAACGATTCAGGACATCAAAGCGCAGATGGATCGGGTGCGCTATTTGAGTTTGCCTGACGTATCGCCGCTCGATCTGCTGATCAAGCAGCACGCGAAAATTCTCGCAGGTCTTCGCGCGCACGACCCGAGCGCCGCCGAAGAGGCGATGCGCAGCCATCTGCGCGAGATTCTGATGTCGCTCGGTCCGATTGCCGAGCGCAATCCCGCGTGGTTTGAAGCGGACGAACCGGAGCGCGTGCCGCTATCGACCTGAGGCGGCGCGCTTTTGCATTTAACCGGTATGCTGCGGTGCAGCACGTTAGTTACTTTTCGGCTATAGTCGGGTTACGGCATATGTCCAGAGAGGTACAGAATGTACGACGCCGAAATCGCCGCCACCCTCCTGAATCGTTGGGCCACCCGTTCCTCGACCACTGACTTCGCCACCTATCTCGAGTTGCTGCGCGAAGGCAACCTCAGTTTCACCTATCAATCGGGACACGTGCGCGAGGTGGGCATTGAAGCGGGCATTGAAGCCGGCGTCGAATCCGGTACTGAAGCGGGGAGCGCATTCAATATCGAATCGCTGGTCTTTGGCGACGGCTCGCGCACGCTACGCGTCGAAGCGCCTGACAAGACTCCCCGCTGGACGCGCTGGGCCGCGGTGGAACCGCTGCTGCCCGCACCCAGCGAGACGTGAACACAATAATCGTCAGACGATCCGCACGCCGGCGCGATACGTCGCGCGCGGCACCGGCAGTGTGTCGAGCATGGTGACGCGCACGAAGTCCGCACGCAAACCCGTTTCGATCGCCCCGCGGTCATGCAAGCCCGCCGTGCGGGCCGGCTCGGCGGAGACGGTCGCCATGGCGCGCGGCAGGGTCCAGCCGGCTTTACTGACCAGCTCGAACACGGCCGTCATCAAACTGGACGGCACGTAATCCGACGACAGAATATCGAGCAGATCGGCCTTCGCCAGTTCGAGCGCCGACACGTTGCCCGAATGCGAGCCGCCGCGCACGATATTCGGCGCCCCCATGATGGTCGAAATGCCGTGCTCGCGGGCCGCCTCGGCGGCGATGCGGGTGGTCGGGAATTCGGCCAGCACGATGCCCTCGGCCTTGGCCTGTTCGACGTGCTCGATCAGCGTGTCGTCATGGCTCGCCACCGGAATGCCGAGCTGCTTGCAGCGCGCGACGATCTCGCGGCGGTGCGCATCGGCATAACGTTCCTGCTCGACCGACAGTTCCACCAGCGCGGTTGCGACGTGTTCGTCGGTCAATTTGCCGTTGCGTTCCTGAAAGCGCCGCCATTGGTCGCGATCGTGCCATTGACGCTGGCCGGGCGTGTGATCCATCACCGACGCAAGCCGCAGCAACGGATGCGTGCACAACGAATCGAACATCTCGACCACGTCGGCGGTGGCGATTTCACAGCGCAGATGCAGAAAGTGTTCGGCGCGCAGCAGCTTGCGCTCGGAGAAGCGCGTGAGGGCTTCGGCGCATTGCGTTTGCTGATCGCGCCCACGCAGTCCTACTTTCGAGCGTGAACCAATCGCGAGGGCGTCGAACACCGTGGTGATGCCGGCCGCCGCCACTTGCGCGTCGTGGATCACAAACGCGGCATCGGTATTCCATTGCACGCCCGGACGCGGCACCAGATGCTTCTCGAGGTTGTCCGTGTGCAATTCGATCAGACCCGGCAACAGAAAGTCGCCGTCCCAATCTTCCGCTTCGCGCGCTGAGGTCGTGCCACGCTCGACGTCGCGAATCACGCCGTCTTCAATGCGTACCACGCCGGTAAATACTTCATCTCGCGTCACGATGCGAGCGTTCCTGATCAACATCGACTTGCTCCGTAGTCTGTTCTGGGTTGCAGCGCAGTGCTTCGACCCAGTGTTTCAGCTCATTGGTTCAGTTTAGTGCCGTTCCGTGTCGGTTAGTGACGTACCGGCGGCTGGAGTTCGAGGCGGCGCGTGGCCACCTTGTTGCGAGTATCTTCGTCGTGAAAGATGCCGACGATCGCCGCGCCACGCTCGCGTGCTTCGACGATCAGATCGGCGACCACGTCGCGGTTCTCCGCGTCGAGCGAGGCCGTGGGCTCGTCGAGCAGCAGCAGCGGATGCCCGGCGATCAGGCCGCGGGCGATGTTCACGCGCTGCTGTTCGCCGCCGGAGAAGGTGGCGGGCGCGAGCGACCACAGCCGCTCAGGCACGTTCAATCTCGCCAGCAGTGCGGCAGCACGCGCGCGGGCTTCGTCTTCCGCCACGCCGCGCGACAGCAGCGGTTCGGCGACGAGCGTAAGCGTCGTCACGCGCGGAATCACGCGCAGAAACTGGCTGACGTAGCCGACCACGCCGCGGCGCAGACGCAGCACGTCGTGCGGTTCGGCGCCGGTGATCGACACCGGCCGCCCATCATCCGCCGCCGCGTCGCGAATCGCAATGGAGCCTGTACTGGCCAGATAATTGCCGTACAAACAGCGCAGCAGCGTACTCTTGCCAGCGCCTGACGGCCCGACCAGCACGACACACTCGCCGCGCTCGACATCGAGCGAGACGCCCGCGAGTGCTTCGATCTGGACGCCGCCCTGGCCGTGCAACGTGAAGGTCTTGCCGATGCCGACCGCGCGCAGCATCAGTGCATTATTCTCGATGAACGCGCGTTCAGCGGCGTGTGATTCCTTGCTTGTTTCAATGGATCGCATTGTGAGCCTCAAACCGGCAGAACCGAGGAAACCAGCGTTTGTGTGTACGGATGCTGCGGATCGTCGAGCACCTGGTCCGTCAGACCGGCCTCGACCACCTGGCCGCCTTGCATGACCATCAAGCGATGTGCCAGCAGACGCGCCACGCCGATATCGTGCGTCACGATCAGCACCGATAGATGCAGTGTAGAAGTCAGCGTGCGCAGCAGATCGAGCAGACGCGCCTGCACCGAGACGTCGAGTCCGGCGGTCGGCTCGTCCATGAAGACGAGGCGCGGACCGGTGACGAGATTGCGCGCGATCTGCAAACGCTGCTGCATGCCGCCGGAAAACGCCGCCGGAAATTCGTCGATGCGGGTGGCGTCGAGTTCGACGCGCTCCATCCACTGCGTCGCCGTGTGGCGGATGTCGCCATAGTGGCGGGCACCGACGGCCATCAACGGTTCGCCGATATTCGCGCCGGCGGAAACGCCGCTGCGCAGGCCGTCGCGCGGATTCTGCTGCACGAAGCCCCACTCGGTGCGCATCAACAAACGCCGGCGCGGTTCGGACAAGGCGAGCAGATCGAGCTTTTCGCCATGCGTGGCCGTGTAGTGGAGCGAGCCGCTATCGGCTGCGGTTTTCAGGGCGAGCGTATTCAGCAGCGTGGTCTTGCCCGAGCCGGATTCGCCGACGATGCACAGCACTTCGCCCGGATACAGATCGAAGCTGACGTTCCTGCAGCCGTTGCGGCCGCCAAATTGTTTGGTGAGCGAACGGGCGCTCAACAGCGGCGTCATGCGGTTTCTCCTTTGCGTGCTTCGTATGACGGCAACTCGAGGTCCTGATCGCCGCGGCGTTCATGGCAGTAGTCGCTATCCGAGCACACGAACATGCGTTTGCCGGCATCGTCGACGATCATTTCGTCGAGGAAGCTTTCCGTCGATCCGCACAGTGCGCACGCGTGCTGCCACTTCTGTACTTCGAACGGATGATCGTCGAAGTCGAGACTGCGCACGGGCGTGTACGGCGGAATGGCGTGAATGCGTCGTTCGCGGCCGGCGCCGAACAGTTGCAGCGCGGGGTTCATGTGCATCTTCGGATTGTCGAATTTCGGAATCGGCGACGGCGAAGTCAGATAGCGGTGGTTGACGATCACCGGGTAGTCGTACGTGGTGGCGATGCTGCCGTGATGCACGATGTCCTCGTACAGCTTCACACTGATCAAGCCGTAGTCGGCCAGTGCGTGCAACTTTTTGCATTCGGTAGCGCGCGGTTCCAGCTTGTAGAGCGGTTCGGGCATCGGCACTTGATAGACCAGAATCTGCTTCTCGGTGAGCGGCGCTTCGGGAATCCGGTGGCGGGTCTGGACGATCGTCGCTTCAGTCGTGCGGCGCGTGGTCGCCACGCCCGTGGTGCGCGCGAAGAAGCGGCGGATATTGACCGCGTTAGTGGTTTCGTCGGAGCCCTGATCGATCACCTTCAGCGTATCGTTCTTGCCGATGATCGCGGCCGTCACCTGAATGCCGCCCGTGCCCCAGCCATACGGCAAGGGCATTTCGCGCGAGGCGAACGGCACCTGATAGCCCGGCACGGCAACCGCTTTGAGCAACGCGCGGCGCAGCATGCGCTTGGTCTGCTCGTCGAGGTAGGCGAAGTTGTAGCCGTCCGCGGCGCTGTCGTACGAAGCGGTGGCGAGAGATGTGTCCGGCGCGTTCATGCGGCTTGCTCCTGCTGATCCTGATCCTGGCCTTGGTTTTTACCCGCTGCGCCGTGCTGTGCCCGCAAGCGCCGCACGAGTTCGAGTTCGGACTGGAAGTCGACGTAGTGAGGCAATTTCAGATGCTGAACGAAGCCGGACGCTTCGACGTTATCGCTGTGCGAGAGCATGAATTCGATGTCCTGCGTCGGCGAGGCGAGTGTTTCGCCAAGCTCCTCAGCACGCAACGCGCGATCCACCAGCGCCATCGCCATCGCTTTGCGTTCCGAGTGGCCGAACGCGAGACCGTAGCCTTGCGTGAAAGCAGGCGGCACGTTGCCGCTGCCGGCGAACTGGTTGATCATCTGGCATTCGGTGATGTCGATGTCGCCGATCTCAACGGCTTCGCCCAATTCGTCGAGTTCCATTTCGACGGCGATCGCGCCAAAGCGGATCTCCCCGGCGAACGGATGCGAATGCGCGTAGCCGCGTTGGGTTGCATAGCCCATCGCAAGCAGGAAACCTTCGTCGCCACGAGCCAGATTCTGCAATCGCGTGGTGCGGCTCGCGGGAAAAGCGAGCGGCTCGCGTGAGAGGTCGCCGGGTTCCGGCGCGTTCGGCGTGGGGCGTTCCTGCTCGATCAGACCTTCCTTGTCGAGCAGCGTGACCACGCGCGGCATGGCTTCTGCCGCGGCCTGTGCGGTTTGAATGGACGAGGTCGTTGCGGCCGCATCGATTCCGCTATCGCCATCGCCTTCGGCGAGCAATGCGAAGTCCAGCAGACGCTGCGTGTAATCGTAAGTCGCGCCGAGCAACTGCCCGCCGGGCACGTCCTTGAACGTCGCCGATATGCGGCGCTCCACTTGCATGGTTTCCGTGTCGATCGCTTGCGTGTAACCGAAACGCGGCAACGTGGTGCGATACGCACGCAGCAGAAAGATCGCTTCGACCAGATCGCCCGCGGCCTGTTTGATGGCGAGCGCGGCGAGTTCTTCGTCGTAGACCGAACCTTCGGTCATGACTCGCGCCACCGCGAGACGCAATTGCTCGCGAATCTGCGCGACGCTGAGTTCGGCCAGCCGCGTGTCGCCGCGGCGCGCCTTGTCGAGCAGACGCCACGACGCTTCGATCGCGCGTTCTCCACCCTTGACGGCAACGTACATCAGTTCACCTTCGCTTGAGTTGTGCGCGGCAGGCCGATCAACGTATTGCCGCAGACGAGATAACAATCGATGCCGCACGGAAAGAGCGGCGCGAGAGCGGCGCGTTCACGCCAGAAATGCTCGGGCAGGCCGAGCGGCGCGATCGTCGCCGTGTGTTGAATGCCGGGGCCGCTCAGCACGACCGGCGCGCCACCCGTCAGCGCT
The DNA here is from genome assembly GCF_046025895.1 of Paraburkholderia sp. RL17-337-BIB-A. NCBI lineage: Bacteria > Pseudomonadati > Pseudomonadota > Betaproteobacteria > Burkholderiales > Burkholderiaceae > Paraburkholderia > Paraburkholderia sp. RL17-337-BIB-A. The sequence continues at coordinate 1,104,863 of NZ_JARESY010000002.1, forward strand.
TCGACGCGGATCAGCAGGGTCACCGATTGCTCAGGCGATTCCGCCGCGCCGAGCGCGAAGCTTTCCAACGCCGGCATCGCGCTTGCATCGTGGATGTAGGCGAAGGCGGCTTGCCCGGGTTCGTTGACGAGCGGCGCGCCGGTATGAAAGCGCAGCGCCGAACTCAACGCCGTATCGGCTTGCGCGAGCCATACGGGCGTGGCGTAGTCGCACAGCGTCAGCAGCGCGGCGAAGGCGGCGAGCTCGGCCCGCGTGGCCTGCACTTCCGGCAAAACGTTTTCGACGACGCCCACCGAGCCTGGACGTGACAGCGCGTCGAGCAGGGTACGGAACACCGCCTGGGTGTCGTGCACCGGGTCTGCGAAGCCCGGTGCTAGCGTGGACAATGATGAAGCCAATGCAATCTGCGAGTTGTCCATCAATCGCCCCTGACCATCGTGAAGAATTCAACGCGTGTCGCCGCGGCGTCCTGCCTGCGTTCGACGTGTTGCGCGGCTTGCTGTGCGGCAAACGGCTCGATCAATTGCCGGTGTAAGTCAGCGTGATGCTCGGGCATTTGCAGCAGCGCGTCTGCCAGAGCAGCCAGTTCGGCACGGCGACGGTCGCGGCCCAGATGACACGCAACGCCGACGGCGGCGCTTGCGTCACCCGTGGCGCGCAAACGCAACGTGGCGCGCGTGACCGTGGCTTCGCCGAGGTTGAACGGGTCGCCGCTTCCGCCGACGCGGCCACGCACCATCGCGAGACCGATTTCGGGTGGCCGCAGCCAGTCGTAGGGGGGCGGCGGGACGCCTTGCAGCGCGCGTTCCAGCGCGGCTTCGAGATCGGCGCGCGGGGTGCGGGCCAGCACGGCCATCCAGGCGCGCCGCATGGCGGAGGAAGGCGAGGCGGAAGTAGCACTCATCGAATTTCCTGTTGATCCAGCGAGTGGACATTTGACCATCTATTCATCTAAACGTCTAGACGTTTGGAGGTATGATTGTGGGGCGTTGTCGCGCCCGGTTGCCGTTTCATATTTCCATCACGGCTTGCGCACTACAATGCACGGCACAGTGAATATTTGAACCCAGGGGAATGACAGCACCATGACATCGAACGACAATGCGACGCCGGGCACATCGCTCGAACGCGGCGCGGGCGTTGCCGTCTGGCGGCAGATCGAACAAATTCTGGCGACGGAAATCGCCGCAAGCGGCTTCGGCGAAGAAGGCCGTTTGCCGAGCGAGGGCGAACTGGCCAAACGCTTCGACGTGAACCGGCATACCGTGCGCCGGGCCATGCTCGGTCTTGCCGCATTGGGCCTCGTCAGCGTCGAGCAGGGACGTGGCACCTTCGTGCAGCCGGGCGCGATCGACTATACGATTGGCCGCCGCACGCGGTTTACAGAAAACTTGCAGCAACAGAATCAGGCGGCGGCGGGCACGATGTTGTCGGCCGCGCGCGTCAAGGCCGAGCCGAATGTTGCGAAGGCGCTCGGCCTGCGGGCAGGCGCGCCGGTCTACCGGATCGAGTCGCTGCACGAGTCGGATGGCGTGCCGCTCACATTCGCGCGCAACTGGTATCCGGCCGCGCGCTTTGCGAACTTGCCGGAAGTGCTGGAACGCACCGGCAGTACCACCAGGGCGATGGCTGAACTCGGCGTGACCGATTATCTGCGCAAGTGGAGCCGGATCGGCAGCGTGTTGCCTGAACCGGAAGTGGCGCGGCGTTTGAATATCAACCGGCAGCAACCGGTGTTGTGGGTCGAAAACGTCGACGTCGATCTGCAAGGCACGCCGATCAAATACGGTTTTACGCATTTTGCGGCCGACCGTGTGCAACTGCTGGTGGAGCACGACGTATGAGCGGCGCGACTTGGAGCGCCGAGGCACGTTTTGCGGTGTATTACGCACCGTCGCGCGAGTCGGTATGGTGGCAGGTGGGTTCGGCGTGGTTGGGGCGTGACGCGCAAAGCGGTGAACGATGCGTGCCGCCGCAACCGCAAGCCTTGGGGCGTCCTCTGGCCGATCTGACCGAAGCGCCGCGCCGCTATGGTTGGCACGGCACACTGGTCGCGCCGTTTCGTCTTGCTGAAGGCGTCACGCAGCAACATGTTCTCGACGCAACGCGTGACTGGGCTAGCACGCAAAGTCCATTCGCGTTGCCGGTCGAAGCTGCGACGCTCGGCGATTTCGTGGCACTACGTCCTGTTGATCAGGATGGCGAAGCGAACCTTCGTCACGTTGCATCCAGTGCGCTGCGAACGCTTCACCCATTGCGCGCGACGCCCTCCGCCGCCGACCTCGCGCGCCGTCTCGCCGCGCCGTTGAGCGAACGGCAACGCGCATTGCTGATCGAATGGGGATATCCGTACGTCTTCGACGAGTTCCGTTTTCATATGACGCTGTCCAGTTCGCTCGCGGATGCGGATGAGCGCGCGACGCTCGTCTCGTGGTGGCAGGCGCAAACAACCGCGCTCGGGCCGCTCACTATCGATCACGCTGCGCTCTTTGTCGAACCCGCGCCCGGCGTGCCGTTCGTTTTGTGGCAGCGTGTGCCGTTTCAGACCCAGGAGGTGAAATAACAATGACAGGCCGTTTGATTTACGTAATGGGGCCGTCCGGCGCTGGCAAGGATTCCTTGCTGGGTTTTGCGCGAAGCCGCCTGATGGGCGAGCCGATTGTGTTTGCGCATCGCTACATCACGCGGCCAAGCGGCAACGGTGAAGAGCATATTGCGCTGAGCGTCGAAGAATTCGCGGCGCGTTCGGTGCTCGGTCTGTTCGCGCTCGAATGGTCGAGCCACTCGCTGCGCTATGGCATTGGTATCGAGCTCGACGCATGGCTTACACGCGGTTGCACGGTTGTCGTCAACGGATCGCGTCAGCATTTGCAGCATACGTTGGCGCGTTATCGGCATACGGAGGTCGTTCATGTCGACGCCGCGCCGCATATTCTCGCAGCACGGCTTGGCGCGCGGGCGCGTGAGTCGGCGGAACAGGTCGCGGCCAGGCTCGCACGGCGGGCACCGTTCTCGTTGCCGGAAGGACTTCGGTGCACGACGATCGACAATTCCGGGGCGCTGGAAGACGCGGGGCACGCGCTGATTGCTTTCTTGCAGGCGGAAGCCGACGTTCGATAAAGTGGCTGCCACAGGTGTTGGCGCGCCTCGAACGAGATGCGCCGCACGACGACCAGACCGGGGCGTGCCTTGATTTCACCGCGCTTGGAATAAATTTTCATTTAACCCTCAAGTCTTTCAAACTGAATCCGATAAGAAAGGCGGAGGCGGATTTGTGCGCACGCGGGTAACAGGCCTACGGCTATTGCTACGGCCTCGAGGGCCATGGCTAGCTGACTGAATGGACCAGCCGGCCCGGCCAGTGCAATTCGATTGGTCACGCAGAAAGCGCAAATTCAATATCTACATTCTTATCTTGAGTGAGTTTTATGATTAAGCGATTCATGTTTTTCGCCTTGATTGGCGCGACGTTCCAGGCGCACGCGTGCAATGTTACTTACAGCACGGCATCCGACAGTGTTGATAAAGCCATAACGGAACAGGGATGGGATTTTAAAAATTACGACATCATCTGCGAAAAATTGAGAGCGGCCAACGCTGCGTTATTGGTTGACGGGCAGGCTACCGTTTTGGGCGGCAAGTCGATTGCATGGGCCTCGGTCAAGCTGAGGGAAAAGAATCTGACGATTTTTACCGCTGACTATGGCGGAAAATCAACGCAAACAAATGACTATGCAAGCATCGATAAGGCGGATTCGATGCTGATAACTGCTATCAACAGGGCCGTTGAAAGCGTTGACGTTGATAAGGCTATTAAATCCCTGGCCGAACAACGTAGCCTGGTAAAAGCGGCATACTCAAAGTAAGCCTGTCAATTCGGCCCGCTCAGGCCGCGGTGTTCCACGTCGACGATCGCGCCGACTGCATCCTTCGTCGGCGAAGAGTCGCGGAACAATTCAGTCTTTGTCACAATGGGATCTTTGCCGGCCGGTGTCGACCCCGGCCGGCTTCGAACAAAACGGCGTAGCTATAGGGCTAGCCTGTTTGCCGCGCGACGCGGCGTGAATTCCCATGGAGCGATAGATGAGCGAAGCCGCGCGTTTTACCGAAGTGTCCGACCTGGCGCCTGCAACCGAGAGCCTGCGTGAGATTCGCCATCATATCCATCACCATCCGGAGCTCGCCTACGAGGAAGTGCAAACCGGCGCATTGGTGGCGCAGAAGCTCGAGCAATGGGGCTGGCAGGTCACGCGCGGCGTCGGTCAAACCGGTGTGGTGGGTACCTTGAAGGTGGGTGACGGCACGCGCAGCATTGGTATTCGCGCCGACATGGACGCGCTGCCGATCATTGAGCAAACTGGTCTGCCCTACGCGAGCGGCACGCACGGCAAGATGCACGCATGCGGCCACGACGGCCACACGACGATGCTGCTCGGCGCCGCGCAACACCTCGCCGCCACGCGCAATTTTTCGGGCACCGTGCATCTGTACTTCCAGCCGGCCGAGGAAAGCGGCATCGACAGCGGCGCGATGAAGATGATCAACGACGGCCTGTTCGAGCGCTTTCCGTGCGACGCCGTGTTCGGTCTGCACAACCATCCGGGCGAAGAGCCGGGCGTGATGCTGTTCCGCAAGGGGCCGTTCATGTCGGCGGGCGACAAGGCGATCATCACGATCGAAGGCGTCGGCGGTCATGCGGCCCGTCCGCATCTGACGGTCGATCCGGTGGTGGTGGCAGCGAGTATCGTGATGGCGTTGCAGACGATCGTCGCGCGCAACGTCGATCCGTCGCAGCCGGCGGTGGTGACTGTCGGCTCGATGCATGCGGGCACCGCGAACAATGTGATCTCCAGCAGCGCGAGGCTGGAATTGAGCGTGCGTTCGTTCAGCCCCGAAGTGCGCGCGTTGCTTAAGAAGCGCATTACCGAACTCGCCGAAAGCCAGGCCGCGAGCTATGGCGGCAAGGCGGTGGTGGAGTACATTGAAGGTTATCCGGTGGTGATCAATTCGGATGCCGAAACGGATTTCGCGATACAAGTGGCGCGCGAACTGGTTGGCGACGACAAGGTGGTCGAGCAGACCGACATCCTGATGGGCAGCGAAGATTTCGCTTTCATGCTGCAGAAGCGGCCCGGTACGTTCCTGCGCATCGGCAACGGTGCGGGCGAGGACGGCTGCATGGTGCACAACCCGCATTACGACTTCAACGACCGCAATCTGCCGGTCGGCGCGGCCTTCTGGACGCGGCTGGTGGAGCGGTATCTGGGGCAATGAAGAGCGCATGAGGTGTAAATCAGGCGCCTCAGCTGCGCATGACGAGCCGATGAACGGGCGGCAAGTTCGCCCCCTTCAGCCACACAACCATGACGACGGGGAAGACCCACGATGAGCGCTGCAACGGATGCGGGCCGCGGTCGGCGCCATCCGGACAGGTGGCGGGCGCGCGTGAGAAAGGCGTGAGAAGCGCGTGCCTCTATCGTGATCCCTGCATCTGATCACCCTCTCCGCGCCACCATCTCCGAGACCGTCTGCGCGGCCTGCTGCAACGGTTCCAGAAACACCTTCACCATCTGCCTGGCCGAATTGCGCTGCGCGTTGCCGCTGATATTCATCGCCGCGATCACGCGCCCCTGGCGGTTGCGAATCGGCGCGGACAGCGAGATCAGACCGCCTTCCAGCTCCTGGTCGACGATCGCCCATCCCTGGCGGCGCACCTGTTCGATCAGCTTTTTCAACTCTTCCTTGTCGGTGACCGTGCGCGGCGTGTGCGCGTAGAGCGGCGAAGAGTTCAGCGTCGCTTCGAGCGCTTCGTCGTCGAGCGCGGACAGCAGCACGCGGCCCATCGACGTGCAATACGCCGGCAAGCGGCTGCCGATCGACAGGTTGATGGTCATGATCTTGTGCGTCGGCACGCGCAGCACGTAGACAATCTCGGTGCGGTCGAGCACGGCCGCCGAGCAACTCTCGTGGACCTGGGCCGACAGGCTTTCCATCACCGGCTCGGCGAGGTTCCAGAACGGCATCGAGGTCAGATACGCGAAACCGAGGTCGAGAATCTTCGGCGTGAGGCGGAACAGGCGGCCTTCGGCCTCCACATAGCCGAGCGTCTGCAAGGTCAGCAGGATGCGGCGTGCGCCGGCGCGGGTCAGGCCGGTGGCGGCGGCGACGTCAGTGAGCGTCTGTTCGGGGCGGGTGGCGTCGAATGCACGGATGACCGAGAGGCCTCGCGCGAACGACTGCACATACGAGTCGCCCGGTTTGTCCGCAGCCGGTTCGGCGCTGACAGGATCGGCGGAAGACGGCGGCAGGGCTTTGCTCATGGACCTTGAAAGATGCGTTCGAAGAAGGGCGCACAGCGCTCGCGCGATTCAGCCGGCGCGATGCTGCGCAAAGGCGTGACGATAGCTTAAGCGTTCTGTTTCGCCAACTTTGCCTGCTTTTGCTAAAAAAACTCAGGGTTTGCATGGATGCAGTCAAGTTTCAAAATTTGTATGATGACCCGACAACATGATCCATTGGGGCATCCATGTTCGAGAAGATTCCTGCCCGCGCGCTAAGCGACACTGTCGCGCAGCAGCTGCTCAAGCAGATCGACAAAGGCACCTTCGCGAGCGGCGGCAAGCTGCCGACCGAGGCGGTGCTGGCGCAGCAGTTCGGCGTGAGCCGCACGGTGATCCGTGAGGCGATTTCGCGGCTGAAGAACGAAGGCGTGGTCGAGCCGCGGCAGGGCAGCGGCGTGTTCATCGCCGCGCACGGCGCGATCCGGCCGCTGCGCATCGACTACGCGGAGGCGGTCGAAGCGGGCTCGGTACTGCAAATCCTCGCGCTGCGCCGGGCGATCGAGGCGGAAGTTGCCTCGGAAGCCGCCATGCACCGTAGCGACGCGGACATGATGTCGATCGACGCCGCGCTCGCCAAAATCGACGAAGTGGTGGCCGAAGGCGAGAACGGTGTCGCCGAAGACGTCGCTTTCCACCGCGTCATTGCCGCGGCCACCGGCAATCCGTATTTCCTCAAGACGCTCACCTTCCTGAATCAGTACCTCGAAGCCGGCACTGTGGTGACGCGGCGAAACGAGGCCCTGCGCGATGACTTCACACGCCAGGTGCGAGACGAGCATGCGGCGATCGTCGCGGCAATTCGGGCGGGCGATCCTCTGGCGGCGCGCAATGCGGCGAGCACCCACATGTACAACGCGGCACGGCGGCTCGCGGAAGCGGGTGTTGACTGAATTGAACTGAACTGAAGAGAACAGAGGCGAGCCGGGTTCCACCGGGGCGCTGGCGGTTAACCAACCTGGAGTCGAGCATGTCCAGAAATGTCGGTGTTATCGGGCTCGGAGCGATGGGCATGGGCGTCGCCCGCTCACTGCTGCGCGCGGGCTTTCAGGTCCACGCGTGCGATCTGCGCAGCGAGATCCTGCAAGCGTTCGTTGCGGCTGGCGGCGTCGGCTGTGCGTCACCTGCCGAGCTCGGTGCGCAATGCGAAGTGGTCGTCACGCTGGTCGTGAATGCGGCGCAAACCGAAACGGTGTTATTCGGCGCGCAAGGCGCGCTCGCGGCGATGAAACCAGGCAGCGTGGTGATTGCGAGCGCAACCGTGGCGCCGGACTTCGCGATCGACCTCGGCCAGCGCATCGAAGCGGCCGGCTTGCAGATGCTCGACGCGCCGGTGTCCGGTGGCGCGGCGCGTGCCGCGTCCGGCGAAATGACGATGATGACGTCCGGCCCGGACGCTGCCTATGCCGCGTGCGAGGACGTGCTGGCCGCGATGGCCGGCAAGGTCTATCGGCTGGGCTCGACGCACGGTGCGGGCTCGAAGGTGAAGATCATCAATCAGTTGCTGGCGGGCGTGCATATCGCCGTGGCGGCCGAGGCGATGGCGCTCGGTTTGCGCGAAGGCGTGGATCCTGACGCGCTGTACGAGGTCATCACGCATAGCGCGGGCAATTCGTGGATGTTCGAGAACCGCGTGCCGCATATTCTGAGAGGCGATTACACGCCGCTCTCCGCGGTCGATATCTTCGTGAAGGATCTGGGCCTCGTGCTCGATACCGCGCGCCGTTCGAAATTCCCGTTGCCCTTGTCGGCGGCGGCACATCAGATGTTCATGATGGCGTCGAGCGCGGGGTACGGCGGCGAGGACGATGCCGCGGTGATCAAGATTTTCCCCGGCGTCGATTTGCCGGCGGCTAAGTAAGCGCGGGAGCCTGCCATGACCACTTTGTCCAGACGCGCATTGCTCGGCTGCATCGCCGACGATTTCACCGGCGCCACCGATCTCGCCAACATGCTGGTGCGCGGCGGCATGCGCACGGTGCAGACGATCGGTGTGCCCGCATCGAACGAACTCGTCGAAGCCGATGCGTTGGTCGTCGCGTTGAAATCGCGCACGATTCCCGCCGCCGAGGCGGTCGCCCAATCGCTCGCCGCGCTCAAGTGGTTGCGCGCGCAAGGATGTCGCCAGTTCTTTTTCAAATACTGCTCGACCTTCGATTCGACCGATGCCGGCAACATTGGTCCGGTCACGGACGCATTGCTCGACGCATTGTCCGCTGAGGGGGGAGCAACGGCTTTCACGATTGCCTGCCCGGCATTTCCCGAGAACGGCCGCACGATCTATCGCGGCTATCTGTTCGTCGGCGATGCGTTGCTGAACGAATCGGGCATGGAAAATCATCCGCTCACGCCGATGCGCGATGCGAACCTCGTACGCGTGCTCCAGCGGCAAACCGGATCGAAAGTCGGCCTCGTGCGTTACGACACGGTGGCAAAAGGCGTGTCGGCCGTACGCGAATCGTTCGATGCACTACGCGGCAACGGCGTGCGAATGGTGATCGCCGATGCGGTATCGGACGCCGATCTTTACGTGCTGGGGGAGGCCTGTGCCGATCTCACGTTGATCACGGGCGGTTCCGGCGTTGCGCTAGGCCTGCCTGGCAACTTCCGTCGCGCCGGCATGCTCGCGCAAGGCAATGATGCCGCGCAATTGCCGCTTATTGAAGGATTGTCGGCGGTGCTGGCAGGCAGCGCTTCGAAAGCGACCAACGCGCAAGTGGCGGCCTGGCGCGAAACCCGGCCCGCGTTCCGCATCGATCCGCTTGCGGCGGCGCGCGGCGCGCCGATGGTCGAGCAGGCGCTGGCTTTTGCGCAGCCGTATCTGGATAAAGGCGAACCCGTGCTGATCTACGCCACCGCCACGCCCGACGAAGTCAAAGCGGTGCAAGGCGAACTCGGCGTCAACGAAGCAGGACACCTGGTCGAATCCACGTTGGCATCGATCGCACGTGGTCTGCGTGAGCGCGGCGTGCGCAAGTTCGTGGTGGCGGGCGGCGAGACTTCGGGCGCCGTGGTGCAGGCGCTCGATGTGCGCACGCTGCGGATCGGCGCGCAGATCGATCCCGGCGTACCCGCCACGGCAACGACGGACGCCGAACCGCTCGCGCTCGCATTGAAGTCCGGCAACTTCGGCGCGATCGACTTCTTCGAAAAGGCACTGCGTCACTTCGATGGAGCCGCGTCATGACCGGCACAGCCGCACTCCTCACGACGAACGAAGCACGCGTGCGCGAAGAAATCTGCGTGACGGGTGCGAGTCTTTATCAACGCGGCTATACGGTGGGCAGCGCCGGCAACATTAGCGCGCGCCTTGAAGACGGCTGGTTGATCACGCCGACCGATGCGTGCCTCGGCCGGCTCGATCCGGCCGATATCGCCAAGGTCGATTTCAACGGCCATGCGGTATCCGGCGGCAAGCCGTCGAAAACGCTGGCGCTGCATCGGGGCATCTATGCGCGCAACGGCGAGGCGCGCGGCATCGTCCACACGCATTCGACGCATCTGGTTGCATTGACGCTCGCCGGCGTATGGCGCGACGACGACGTTTTACCGCCGATCACGCCGTACTACGTGATGAAAGTGGGTCACGTCCCCCTGATTCGTTACAAGCGTCCCGGCGATCCGCAGGTGGCCGAGCAGATCGCCGCCCTTGCGGGCACCGTTCGCGCGGTTTTACTTGAGCGCCTTGGTCCCGTGGTATGGGAGCGCTCAGTGGCGCAGGCGTCGTATGCGCTCGAGGAACTCGAAGAGACGGCGCGCTTGTGGCTGATGACGAATCCGCGGCCCACGCCACTCGACGATGCGGCGCTCGACGAACTGCGGACGCTGTTCGGCGCGCGTTGGTAGACCGACCAACCAATCGCGAGATAGAAAGCTTGCGTGCGGAGCATGCCTTCATCGCCGCTTCCGCACGCTGAAACCAATTATTTCAAGGAGTTGCCGCCATGCCTCGTTTCGCTGCCAACCTGACCATGATGTACAACGAACACGCGTTCCTCGACCGTTTCGCCGCTGCGGCAAAAGACGGTTTCAAGGCAGTGGAGTTTCTGTTTCCCTACGATTTCCGTGCCGGGGAAATCAAGGCCCGGCTCGACGCGAACGGTCTGACGCAGGCGCTCTTCAACGCGCCGCCTGGCGACTGGGCCGGGGGCGAACGCGGCATTGCATCGCTACCGGGTCGCGAAGACGAATTTCGCCGCAGCGTCGAAACCGCGCTCGATTACACGCGCGTGCTCGGCAATCGCAAACTGCATGTGATGGCCGGGTTGATTGGTGCGGATCAGTCGCGGGCCGCGCATCGCGAGGTGTACCTGAAGAATCTCGCCTATGCCGCACAGGCCGCGCAAGCGGAAAACATCACCGTCGTGATCGAGCCGATCAATACACGCGATATGCCGGGTTTCTTTCTGAATCGTCAGGACGATGCACAGGCGATTTGCGCGGAAGTGGGCGCGCCGAATCTCAAGGTGCAATTCGACTGCTATCACTGCCAGATCGTCGAAGGCGACCTTGCGGTGAAGCTCAAGCGCGATATGGCCGGCATCGGCCACATTCAGGTCGCTGGCGTGCCCGAGCGCCATGAACCCGATATCGGCGAAGTGAATTATCCCTATCTATTCGAGCTGATCGATACGCTTGGTTATGACGGCTACATCGGTTGCGAATACCGGCCGCGGGCCGCCACGTCGGCAGGGCTCGATTGGGTCAGGCCATATTTGAATGCCGCTCGCTGACAAGAAAAGGGCAAGGCCAAACCGGGGCAACGCCAAACCAGGGCAACGCCAAACCAGGGCAACGTCAAACCAGGGACAAAGCACATCATGAAAGTACTGATCACCGGCGGCGCGGGTTTTCTCGGCCAGCGTCTCGCACGCGAACTGTTGACCCGTGGTTCCTTGAAGGACGCGGACGGCAAGCAACAAGCCATTACCGAACTGGTGCTGCTCGACGTCGTGCACGGAAGCGATTTCGGCGACAGCCGCGTGCGCACGGAAGTGGGCGACATCGCCGAGCGCAGCGTGCTCGACCGTGTGATCGACGACAAGACCGCCGCAATCTTCCATCTCGCCGCGATCGTCAGCGGACAGGCCGAGGCGGATTTCGATCTCGGCATGCGCATCAATCTGGACGCGTCGCGCCTGCTGCTGGAAATCTGCCGGCAGCGCGGGCATACACCGCGGGTGCTGTTCACGAGTTCGGTGGCCGTGTATGGCGGCGATCTGCCCGAGGTCGTGCAGAACGACACCGCGCTGAATCCGCAATCGTCGTACGGCGCACAGAAGGCGATCGCGGAACTGTTGCTCAACGATTACACGCGGCGGGGTTTCGTCGACGGAAGGGTGTTGCGGCTGCCCACCATTAGCGTGCGGCCGGGCAAGCCGAATGCGGCGGCGTCGTCGTTTGCGAGCGGCATCATTCGCGAGCCGTTGAACGGCGAAACCTCGGTGTGTCCGGTCGCGGGCACGACGCGTTTGTGGCTGCTGTCGCCGCGCAAGGCCATCGAAAGCCTGATCGCCGGACTCGAGCTCGATTCCGCTGCGCTCGGCAACCAGCGCGTGTTGAATCTGCCGGGGATTTCGGTGAGTGTCGACGAGATGGTGGCGGCACTGCGCGAGGTGGCGGGCGACGAGGCCGTGAAGCGCATTGTGTGGGAGCCGGATGCGCGGGTGGAGAAGATTGTCGGCAGCTGGCCGGGGCAGTGGGACCACGCGCGTGCCGAACGGCTCGGGTTGAACGGCGATCGCAGCTTCGTCGATGTGATTCGCGCCTATATCGCGGACGAGGGGATTCAGATCCGCTGATTAGGGCGGCATCGGCGTATCGGGCTTGATGTTTCAACGGCCATGCTGGACAGCAGAACGCTCCAAAGCGTCGTGCCGGCGGGTGTAACCGCACTTTGCCGGCACAAGCGCGTCGATCTTCAGACGTTTTATTCGGCCATTGCCCAAGGCCGCGGGCCTGCACGTATTCCCTGATCCGGGGCGGCCTTCGCTTGACAGGGTTTCCGGCACACGCCTATTATCGAGCCTGGTTGTTCGATATATGACCTTGTGTTCTTGTATCGAACAAACGGCCCCAAGTCGGAGCCCATCGTTCATCATCCTGCGCTAAGCTGATCTATCGCGACGGTTGCCATGCAGGCGTTCCCGTCGCGCCCGCCGGGTCGATGCCACACGGCATCCCGCCGCGTCACGCGCAAGCAGCCGGCGCCGCGAAGCGATCCCCGCTCGGCGTAGCGCACGCAGCACATCAACTGGAGACATCACATGACCGAAGCATTCCTTTGCGACGCGATTCGCACCCCCATTGGCCGCTATGCGGGTTCACTGGCGTCGGTTCGTGCCGACGATCTGGGCGCGGTGCCGCTCAAAGCGCTGATGGAGCGCAACAAAGACGTCGACTGGAACGCGATCGACGACGTGATCTACGGCTGCGCGAACCAGGCCGGTGAAGACAATCGCAACGTCGCGCGCATGTCGCTCTTGCTGGCCGGTTTGCCGCAAGGCGTGCCGGGCTCGACGGTGAACCGTCTGTGCGGCTCGGGCATGGACGCCGTCGGCATTGCCGCTCGCGCGATCAAGTCGGGCGAGGCCGCGTTGATGGTGGCCGGCGGTGTCGAAAGCATGAGCCGTGCGCCGTTCGTGATGGGCAAAGCCACCAGCGCGTTTTCGCGCCAGGCAGATATCTTCGACACGACGATTGGCTGGCGTTTCGTCAACCCATTGATGAAGCAGATGTACGGCGTCGATTCGATGCCGGAGACCGGCGAAAACGTCGCAACGGACTACAAGATCAGCCGCGCCGATCAGGACGCTTTTGCGCTGCGCAGTCAGCAGAAAGCCGCACGCGCGCAACGCGACGGCACGCTCGCGCAGGAAATCGTCGGCGTGACGATCGCGCAGAAGAAGGGCGATCCGATCACCGTCTCGCAAGACGAACACCCGCGCGAAACCAGCCTTGAAACGCTCGCCAAACTGAAGGGCGTGGTGCGCGCGGACGGCACCGTCACGGCAGGTAACGCGTCAGGCGTGAACGACGGCGCAGCGGCGCTGCTGCTTGCCAACGAAGAAACCGCGAAGCGCTTCGGCCTCACACCGCGTGCTCGCGTGCTGGGTATCGCAACGGCAGGTGTCGCGCCGCGTGTGATGGGCATCGGCCCGGCGCCCGCCACGCAGAAATTGCTGGCCCGCCTGAACATGACCATCGACCAGTTCGACGTGATCGAACTGAACGAGGCATTCGCCTCGCAAGGTATTGCCGTGCTGCGCACGCTCGGCGTTGCGGACGACGACGCGCGCGTGAATCCGAACGGCGGCGCGATTGCGCTCGGCCACCCGCTCGGCATGAGCGGTGCGCGCCTCGTGACCACCGCGATGTATCAACTGCATCGCACGCAAGGCCGTTTTGCGCTGTGCACGATGTGCATCGGCGTGGGTCAAGGCATCGCGATCGCTATTGAGCGTGTGTAACGGTTTGGCGCTCGCGCGGCGAGCGCCAAAGCGTCTTTGGCGTTGAGGCTTCGCGTATAGCGCGGCCGTGACCCTATGATGAGCAGCCCCTTCGCCCCGGCGACGGGGCTGTTTTATTTGGTGCGCATTGCATGAATTCACCGGCTATTGAATTTTTGTTTAATCGGTGTTAATGACGGATTCGATTGCATTGCGCTGAATGCCAGCGATAAGAATTAATGCACTATCGGACTGCCATGCAGTATGCGTTTAATGCTTTTCGCATATCACGCATTGCTGCCGAATATATGGATTACAGAAAGACTTAAAGCAGTGTTGTCAACCGGAAAGATGACACTGCGACGCCATGTTGCGGCATTTCGTATCAAGCCGCCGGGTAATTTAAAAATCACGATATAAACAATCGTAGCTTTTTGTAAGGCATGTACAATCGTTGCGCCACACTCGTTTTAGTAATTGATATCCTGAAGATGTATGCATTCGTGGCGTTAATCGGCATCCTGCGGTTTCAGATCGCCGTCACGCCAGACCGAACAATTTCTCAAGGAGCGCGTAAATGAAGGCAGCGACGATTGGAGCAGCTTTGATGGTAGCGGCTTTCGCCGCAGCACAACCGGTGTGGGCGCAAGACGCGTTGGCCAGTGCCGCGCAGGGCGTCGTCGGCGCAGTGCAACCGGTGCATGTGAAGGCGGAGATCGTCGGTATCGATCCGGGCAGCCGCACGCTTACGCTCAAAGGGCCGGGTGGTAACGCGGTGGTCGTGCTGGTGAGCCAGCAAGTTGCCGGGTTCGAACAATTGAAGATCGGCGATCGGGTGGATGTGCTGTACAAGAATGCGTTGCTGGTGAAGGCCGACAAGGTCACCGGCAAGGACAAGGGCATTCGTGCGCGCGTCGATACGCAGGTGTATGCGCCGGCCTCGGGCGGCTTTGAATCCGCACGCCAGATCGAGGTGCTCGCCACCGTGCAGAAGATCGATCACAAGAAGCGTCTTGTCACGCTTCGCGGTGCGTATCAGACGCAATCGCTCGAAGTCGGACCGGACGTCGATCTGAAGGGGGTCAAGGTCGGCGATACGATTCATGCGGTATTCGTTTCGGCAGCGGCCGTGCAGGTGACGCAGCAATAGCTGTAAGAGCCGCCATCGCCGCCATCTCCGCAACTGCGGCAACCGCCGCTATCGCCGTCATCACCGTAATCGCCGTAACCGTCGCGATGGCGGTGAAGTAAACGCCACGCCAGTAAGCGAGCGGCCCACGTTCAAGCAGCACGACGCAGCCGCTCAACGCGGCATGCCCTCGCTCCTCGAAGCTGGCATGACCGATCGGCAAACACCCCTCGCTGCAGGGGTGTTTGCTTTTGCGCGTGACGAAAGCCCGATCATCGGATCGCGATGGGACACGGCTAACGAGTTGCCGCGCCCCAACCCCAACCATGCGAGCCGCCTGAGCCACCGCCTGACCGGATCACCACGGGACACCACTACCGAGTCGCCGGCGCGCCCAGACCCAACCATGCGAGCCGCCCGAGCCAACGCCTGACGAGACCGCGTCTGGCAGGCAACGCGCAACTCAACGACACACGCGCGGTGCGTTCATCACCCGTGCTGAGCCACACGCGTTCGCCGCGTTGCAGACGGAACTCGTGGCCCGGTTCGAGCCAATGATCGTAAGGCGAGTTGACGCGCGTGAGCCATAGACGCGCGCCCTGCACACGAAGCGTGCTGTCGGCATCGACACGCCACGTGAGCGTTGCGCCTGGCACTACGGAAAAATGTATGACTACCTTCGGCAGACGCTCGTCCTGTTGATACGCAGACAGACTTGAGTCGTCATCCATGCACTGCGGGCTTGCCTGATCCATCTTGCTCTCCGTCATCGAGCCGGCGGACGGAGGCGCCCACAAAACAAAAGGCCCCTTCCGTTACCGGCGGGGCCTTTGGGTCTTGTTTGCAGATTCAGACTGCTAACGCGCACATGCTCCCAAATGCCTGCCGATCATGGCATGCATGGTTGGTTTTTTAATCGCGAAGGCGATGGAGGTGTGCGTCAACATGCGAATGAGTGTGCCGTTTTGCCGGATGTCTTGTCAATAAAAAAATCGCAATGAATTCAAACGACAACACGAGGCGCGCAAGATCCGTCCGGCTTGCTTGCTTGCCGCGCCGCTGCGGCGAATCTGCGCGGCGAGTGCGCTTCGCAATGCGTAACGCTTGCGTCGCGTTGCGTTGCCGGTGTCCTCGCCCCGGCGTTCGGCCAGATAGCGAGCGCTTCCGCGTCAGCGCATGATGATCGAGCCTGGCGTCCGGGCAGCGCCGTTGGGCGCTGCCGTGCCGCGTGACCGTATCCTGTCCTATGTGTAATCAGGCGACGTGGTCCGCCACGTCCGGAGGAATGATGAAGAGAGAACCCTGTCGCTGGATCGGCCGCAGTGTGCGTCACGCCTTGCTCGTCAGTTTCGTGCTTGGCTCCGTTTCGAGCTTTGCGGCCAGCTTCGACTGCAATCGCGCACGCATGCCCGACGAAAAGGCGATATGTGCTTCCCGGCACTTGAGCGAGCAGGATGTCGAGATGGCCGTGCGCTATCAGATGTTGACGGGCCTGGTGGCAATGGGCACGCGTGGGGACATGCAGGACGAACAGCAGGCATGGCTGAAAACAAGGCAAGCATGTGGCGGGAATCAGGCGTGTCTGGATACGGCGTATCGGAGTCGCATTCAAAGGCTCAAGGACGAGTACGCGAATCTTGCTAGCCGCGGGCCATTCTGACGGGAAGCCGGCGGAATCCGACTCGTAACAAGTTATGTCGAGCTATGTCACGGTGCGTTCGAACCGCCCGAAAACCCTTGTCCAGCAAGCCTCTTTCAGGGTGAAACAGGATGACATATCTTCGCTGCTGATTAAATTCAGGCGTCCTTCTATAGTCCGTTTGTCGCCACGCCGCAGTACCCGGAAGTGGCCCAAAACCAGCAAGGACATACCGTGAAAAACCGTTCGTTTGACGCTCCAGCCACCGCCGTTTGCTCTGTCTGCGTGACCACCTCCGCATCCTTACGCGGCACTTTGCGCAAGTTCGTGCTCAGCGCAACCGTCGCCGTGCTCGCGCTTGGCAGCGCTTCGGCTTTCGCCTGGTCGGAACATGGCACCGCCTACACCTCGCGCGGCACCTACAACGGCGCGCGTTACGGTTCGTGTGGCGGCGGCAGTTGTTCGCACGCTGGCGGCGTAGCCGGCCCCTACGGCGGCGTGGCGACCAACACCGGCACGGTGACCCGCAACGCGCCCGGCCAGTTCTCGAATTCAGGCACCGCGACGGGACGCTACGGCAATCAGGTCCAGCACGCCGGCGATACCAGTTGCGCGGGCGGCACCTGTTCCCACACCGGCACCCTCACCGGACCGGACGGTAAAACCGCGACCACCTCCGGCGACGTGACCAGGACCGCGCCTGGCCAGTATTCGTCGTCCGGGGCGATCACCGGATCAAACGGCAATACGTTCGATCATTCGGCATCGACTAACTGCGCGGGGGCTTCGTGCTCACGTTCGGGCACGGTGACCGGCTCCGGCGGCGGTACCGTCTATCACGCTGGTACGGCCACGCGGGTTGCGCCGGGCGTTGTGACGACGTCGACGAGCACTACGGGTACGCACGGCAACACGGTGACGACAAGCGGAACGGTCGTGACCACTGGCGTCGTCACGACGGGTGGCACGGCGGTCGTGGTTGCGCCGAAGCCGGTCGTGGTCGTGCCGCCGCCGGTTGTGTACGCGCCGCCGAAGCCGGTCGTGGTCGTGCCGCCGCCGGTTGTGTACGCGCCGCCGAAGCCGGTCGTGGTCGTATCGCCGCCGGTTGTGTATGCGCCGCCACCGGTCGTCTACCTTCCGCCGCCGCCCCCGCGTGCTGTGTATGTCGCCCCGCGCATGGTCTATGTGGCGCCGGCGCCGCGCCCTGTCGTGTGGGTGCCGGCGCATTGGGTGGGGAACGTCTGGGTGCCGGCGCACTGGTCATGAGTGAAACGCGCGAGTGAGCGCCGGCGACGAGGCCAGGCAAATCGGTCCGTCGTCGACGAGCGAGCGGGGGAGTACGCAGGCGGTCCGGTCAGTTAAACGGGTCACCTTAAACGAAGACGGCCGGTTGTTCCGGCCGTCTTCGTGAGTTGATGGCGAATATGCCGCTGATGCCGCAACCTAAACCGCTTCGTGCCCGGCAATTTTTGTCGTTCGAACGCGTGGGAGCAAGGGCAACGGCTCCACCTTGCCGACAAGGAACAGATAAGACAGGGCGCCGACAATGCATAACGAGCCTGCCACCATCAGCGGAATCACGAACGAGCCTTTTGTGATCGCCAGCATGACGCCGGTAAACGTGGTGATGAAAATGCCGGCGAGATTCCCCGCAAAGTTCTGAATGCCGCCGAGCGATGCCACGTGAGCCGGTGTCGGCGCGACTTCGCCAACCAGGGTCCACACATTCGCGCCGGCGAACGACAAACTCGCATAGGCGAGAGCGAACAAGGCAAGGCACGCCCACGTGCTTTGAACGAACACCGATAGCGCTATCGACGACGACAGAAGCATGCCGAGCACAAGACATGTCTTGCGTGCGGCGGTCGCGCTCCAGCCACGTTTGAACAGATTGTCCGACACCATGCCGCCAAGCCAGCCGCCAGGAATGGCCAGCAGCGCCGGCAGCATGCCCCAGGTCCCGAGCGACGCGAGCGAGAATCCGCGCGATTGCAGCAGATAACTCGGGAACCACGTGATGAAAAAGTAAATCGCGAAGTTGAGGCAGAACAGCCCGATCATCATGCCCCACACCGTCCGATAGCGAAACAGATCGAGCCACGAGACGGTGCCGGTGCCGGTGCTCTCGGCAGTGGTGGCGGTGTCGGCAGTGGCGGAGCTCGCCGCGCGTTGTGCCAGCAGGGCGTCGACGGCCGCGGGTGCGATGGCTCGATACCGCTCCGGGTCACGATAGATGAACCACCAGGCGAGTGACCACACGACGCCGAGGCCACCTGTTATCACGAACGAGCCGCGCCAGCCGACGATGGATATCAACCACGCAACGAGAGGCAGGGAGAGCGCCGAACCGACGCGCGAGCCGCTGTCGAAGATGCTGCTTGCGAGGCCGCGCTCGCTGCGCGGAAACCAGTTGAACGCGACCTTGGCGAACGACGGAATCGCCGCCGCTTCACCGACGCCGAGCATGAGCCGCACGCCCACGAGTTGCGCGAGACCGCGTGCCGCGCCGGTGGCGATCGTGAAGGCCGACCACCAGCCGACCGCCAGCGCCAGACTCACGCGCACGCCGACCTTGTCGATGAACCAGCCGGCCGGCAGTTGCAGGAACGCGTAGGTCCAGAAGAACGCGCTGAGCACGAGCCCCATGCCGACCGCGTCCAGACCCAACTCCGCGCGAATGCTCGGCGCGGCGATCGCGAGGTTGGCGCGATCGACGAAGTTGATGACGTTGGCGAGGAAACACATGAAGATCATGGCCCATCGGATGCGTGGCATGGAAGTCTCCGTCCGGATTTTATGGTTATGACGACGCCGGCCAGGCAATCCGCCGGCGCCTTGTTTGCAAAGTTCTATTCAGGTATCAGGAACAGCTTCAGGAAAGCTTGTCCATCGCTTCCCACAAGCCGTTGATATAGACGGCACCGAGCGCCCGGTCGTACAAACCATAGCCGGGCTTGCCGGTTTCGCCCCAGATCATGCGGCCATGATCCGGACGGAAATAGCCGGTAAAGCCGGTGTCGTGATAGGCCTTCACGATGGCGGCGATATCCAGCGAACCGCAGCTGGACAGGTGGGCCGTTTCTTCGAAGTCACCCTCGGGCGTGATCTTCACATTGCGGATGTGCGCGAAGTGGATGCGCCCCATGCCGCCGAATTCACGCACGAGTGCTTCCACGTTGTTCTGCGGTCCGGCGCCGAGCGAACCCGAGCACAGGGTGAGGCCGTTCGCAGGCGAGTCCACGATCTTCACAATGCGCGCCAGGTCGTCGCGGTTCTTCACGATACGCGGCAAGCCGAAGATAGGGCGCGGCGGGTCGTCCGGATGAATCGCCATCTTCACGCCGCATTCTTCGGCCACGGGAATGATCGCTTTCAGGAAATATTCCAGATGCTGCCAGAGCCTGGATTCGTCGACCTCGCGATATTCGGCGAGCAGGGCTTTCAATTGTCCGGGCTGGTAGCTCGAATCCCAGCCGGGCAGCGAAATGCCGTTGTTCGGGTCGATCTCTTCGATTTCTTTAGTGCTGAACGCGAGGCACGTCGAACCGTCTTCGAGCGTCTTCGACAACTCCGTGCGGGTCCAGTCGAACACCGGCATGAAGTTGTAGCAGATCACCTTGATGCCGGCGGCCGCGAGGTTGCGGATGGTCTGCTGATAGTTGGCGATGAGACGCTCACGGTTCGGCTTGCCGAGCTTGATGTCTTCATGCACGGGCACCGATTCGACGACTTCGAACCGAAGGCCGGCTTGCTCGATCGTCGACTTCAGGGCGGCGATTTTGTGCGCGGGCCAGACCTCGCCCACCGGCTCGTCGTAAATGGCGGACACGATGTCCGTCATGCCGGGAATCTGGCGAATGTATTGCAGCGTGACGGGATCGGACTCGCCGTACCACCGGAAAGACATCTTCACGACTTCACTCCTTTGATTGACTGCACAGGCCTTTGGCTCGGAACGGGATCGTGTTGGTCAGTCTCCCGAGGCAGGCGGATTATGATTGGTTGACCAATTTGATGCGATAGTGGTTTACCAGTCTATAACTACCGCAAGCCTTGTCCAGGCGCGATCTTCGGGCGATTGACGGAAGTTTGAATGGCATGGAAAGGGGCTCGCACGCGAAATTGGTGTACCATTTTTTGCGCGAGGGCCGAAGCAGGCGCCTCGTCATGTCTATCCGCGAGCACTTTGATGACCGACCTCTTAACCCAGCCATTCGCCCGACAAGACGCAGAAGCCGCGGACCGTTCCTACATCGGCCTCGCGAAACAGATTCATGCGTTGATCGCTGCGTCCGGAGACTTCGAGGCGGGATCGAGGTTGCCGTCGGAACGCACCCTGGCCGATAAATTCGGCGTGAGCCGCACGCAGGTTCGCGAGGCGATCATCGCGCTCGAGGTGCAGGGTGTGGTTGAAGTGCGCGGCGGTTCTGGCATCTATGTGTCGGCGGGCCTCGGCGCCAAGCCGGTGACCTTCGACTTGCCGCGCGGCCCGGGTCCGATCGAAACGTTGCGCGCGCGCGCGTTGATCGAATCGGAAGTGGCGGCGCTTGCGGCAACTGAGCGCAAGGACAGCGACCTCGACCGCATCTTCTCCGCGCTCACGACGATGCGCGAGCAGATGCATGACAAGCAGGCTAACGACGCGGCTGATCGTCAGTTTCACATGCGCATTGCCGAAGCCACCGGCAATACGGTGTTATTGCACATGGTCACCGCAATGTGGGACTGCGCGCGCAGCGATCCGCTCTGGGCCAAGATCGAAGAACACTTTCATACGCCGGCCATGCGTGCGGCGTCACAGGAAGATCATCAGCGTATTTTTGCCGCCATCATGAGCCGCGATCCGGCTGCGGCGCGAGAGGCGATGCAGGCGCATCTGTCGCGCGTGGTGGGCGAGTTTACGCAGGCGTGGCGCTGAGAACTCGCTAACGCAAGTCATGGGTGTTCTTTTGACACCACGTCATTTTTATTTTTGACGTGTTATTTATCTTCTAAGTCATATCATCGCGTTGTTCGTTTTCGGCATTGCTTGCAAGACGCGCCTGTGTAACCCAATTGAAAAAAACCACTGTAGTCAGCATGCGCCATTCGCAACTCATTGCAAGGCGCTATACGCAATAATCAACAAACTCTATTGCACGTTTTAGCAATTCGCGTGGCACTGCTCCGCGAATGCGTTGCCTTTCCGTTGCCACGTTTTGCGGGCGGTCAACGCGCTTGCCAATGGGTATCGAATGCACACAACTGATTACGTCATCACCGCCCATTCATGGAGCCAAACAATATGAAAAAGTCTTTATTCGTGGTCGCGCTTTCCGGCGCCTTTGCTATTTCGGCGCATGCGCAAAGCAGCGTGACGCTCTATGGTCTTATCGATACGGGATTGATCTACACGAACAATCAGTCAGGCCATAGCAACTGGCAGGAAGTGAGCAGCTCGACGCAAAACACGGTGTTCGGCCTCAAGGGGTCGGAGGATCTCGGTGGTGGCTTGCACGCGGTCTTCAAGCTGGAGCAGGGTTTCCTGCTGAATAACGGCGCCCAGGCTTTCTCCGGTGATGGTTTCGGCTCTCAGGCGTGGGTCGGTTTGCAAAGCGATGCCTACGGCACCGTGACGTTCGGCCGCCAATTTGACGTGATGAACGACCTGGTCGGCCCGCTCACGGCGGAGTTCAACACGTGGGGCGGCAACATGGCTGCGCACCCGTTCGAAAACGACAACCTTGCTGCCAATTCAGTCGTTGTCAACAACACGGTCAAGTACGCGAGCCCGACGTACCGCGGCGTCACGTTCGAAACGATGTATGGGTTCAGCAACCAGGCGGGCGGCTTCGCGAACAACCGTTCATATGGCTTCGCCGTCTCCTATGCGCAAGGGCCGGTCAATCTTGCCGCCGGCTACCTGCAATTCAACAACGCAGGCGGCGCGGCGGGCGGTGCCGTTACCCAGGGCGACACGAGCGCGAACTTCCTTGCGCAACGCCAGCGTATCTGGTCGCTTGGCGGTAACTACACGTTCGGACCGGCTACATTCGGCCTGGTCTGGAGCCACACGCAGATGGACAACGCGTCGGGTGTCTACTCCTTCGGAACCGGCACGTATCTTGGTGCGAACGACGCTTCCGCCGGAACCCTGAGTGGGTCGCTGCGTATGGACAACTTCGAAGCGAACGCGAAGTATGCAATCACGCCTGCATTGAGCGTATCGGGCGCGTACACCTACACGCGTGGCGCCTACAACGGTTCGTCGCCGGGCTGGAATACGGCGATGCTGCAGACCGATTATTCGCTCAGCAAACGCACCGACTTCTATCTTGAAGGCGTCTATCAGAACGTGCACGGTGCGCCTGCGGACTCCGTGCTCTCGCATGCGATGATCAATACGCTCTCGCCGTCGTCGTCGAACACGCAAGTGGCGGTTACCGTGGGCATGCGCCACGCATTCTGATCGGTCTCGCGTCGTGTAAGCCGTACTCGACGTATGCCTGCACTCTGCCAGGCATACGTCGACACTTAGGGTTTCGCGGGTACGATGGTCTTCACAGCTTCTCAGTAGTCGAACCGGTACAAGGCATCGTTAGACGCTCGCTAACCAGCCGCCTTCAGGAAATCGACAAATACGCGTAACGGTGCCGGCAAGTGACGACGGCCCGGATAGTAAAGAAACGGCCCCGAAAAGCATTGCCACCACGGCACGAGGATCGGCTCCAACGCGCCGCTCTCGAGATGGGGCCGCAGCATGTCTTCGAAAAGGTGAATCACCCCCACACCTGCAACCGCGGTACTGACGGCAAGGTCGATTGCCGCGCCCGGTCTGACGAGCAGTGGTCCTGACGGATTCAACTGGATCACCTCGCCATCGCGCTCGAAATACCAGGTCGGCATGGCGCCACCGGAAAATTGGCCGCGCAGGCATGCATGAGCGAGCAGGTCACGCGGATGCTCGGGTCTACCGTGCGTGTCGAGATAGTCCGGCGCCGCGGCCGTAGCGAATCGCTGCACACGCGGACCGATCGGAATCGCGATCATGTCCTGCTCGAGCCGCTCGTCATAACGAATGCCCGCGTCGCAACCGATCGACAGCACATCGACAAAGCCGTCCTCCACCACCACCTCTACACGGATGTCGGGATAGGCCTTCAGGAACTGCGGAATGATGCTCGCCAATACGATGCGTGCGGCGCTCGACGGAACATTGAGCTTGAGCGTGCCGGTCGGTTTGTCCCGGAAGCCGTTGAGGACGTCCAGCGCGGCTTCCATCTCGCTGAACAGAGGCGTCAGCTTTTCGATCAGGCGCAGCCCAGCTTCGGTCGGGGCCACGCTGCGCGTGGTTCGGTTGAGCAAGCGCATACCGAGTTTCGACTCGAGACGCCGTACCGCAATGCTCAAGCTCGAGGCGGAGACGCCGCTAATGCGCGCGGCGTCGCGAAAGCCGCCAGCGCGAGCAACCGAAACAAATGCGGCAAGATCGTTGAATTCCATGGCCGTTGTTCAAAATGTTTAACAACCCGTGCAATTTAGGCCGGATTATCGAACAACGCAATGCCCTTCATACTGACGCTCAACCCTCACATCAAGGAGCGCGTCATGTCGAACTTCACCGCTGCAAGCACCTTTCCGCTGGCTGGCCACCGCGTGCAACGCATGGGCTATGGCGCCATGCAACTGGCCGGGCCGGGCGTATTCGGGCCGCCGAAAGATCGTGAAGCAGCGCTCGCGGTGCTGCGCGAAGCCGTGGCGTCGGGCGTCAATCACATCGATACGAGCGACTTCTACGGACCCCACGTCACCAACCAGTTGATTCGGGAAGCGCTGCATCCTTATCCGGATGATCTCGTGATCGTCACCAAGGTCGGTGCGGTGCGTGGCGACGACGGCGCCTGGCTGCCGGCGCTCGAGCCGCAAGATATTGAGCGCGGCGTTCACGACAACCTCCGCAATCTAGGTGTCGACGCGCTCGAGGTCGTCAATATGCGGATCATGGGCAACGTGCACGCGCCCGCCGAAGGATCGATTGAAAAGCAGGTCGCGGCGCTGGCCGAACTTCAGCAGCGCGGGCTTGTACGTCACATTGGTTTGAGCAACGTGACCCCGGCCCAGGTCGCCGAGGCGCAGGGCATCGCGGAGATCGTCTGCGTACAGAATCATTACAACGTGGTGCACCGGGAAGACGATGCATTGGTCGACGAACTGGCGGCCAAGGGGATCGCTTATGTTCCGTTCTTCCCGCTGGGCGGATTCACGCCGATTCAATCGACAGCGCTGTCCACGCTTGCCCAAACGATCGGCGCCACGCCGATGCAGGTGGCGCTCGCGTGGCTTCTGCATCGCGCGCCGAACATTCTGCTGATCCCCGGCACTTCGTCACTTGGGCATCTGCGTGAAAACATGCAGGCAGCCCAATTGAGCCTGAGCGACGAAGTGCGTGCTGAACTGGATGCCATCGGCAGAGGGGATGCAGCTGCGTGATTGTGCATAGTCACGCGCGTGTTCAGCTGGCCACCGAGTCCACGATGCATTCCCGCAGCCATTGATGCGCCGGGTCGCGATGCGAGCGCTCATGCCAAAGCATCGCCATTTCATAACCCGGCACTTCAACCGGCGCCTCGACGATCCTGAGCGCGCTATTGTCGCGCACCAGACGCGACGGCAGCATCCCCACGAGGTCCGTGCTCGCGAGGACCGACATCATGAACAGGAAGTGCGGGACCGAAAGCACCACCCTGCGCGTAAGACCGCTCTCAGCCAGCGCGTCATCCGTGACGCCGCTAAACCCTCCCCCAGCCGGCGAGACGATCACGTGCTCCAGCTTGCAGAACTGCGCTAGCGTGGGCCGGCGCTTCAATCGCGGGTGATTGGCGCGGCCTACCAGCACATAGCGCTCCTTGAAAAGCAATCGCTGGCGCAATCCGGGCGGCGCGCCTTCGCGGGTATGGAAAGCCAGATCGATGTCGCCCTGTTCCGCCTGCTTGCGATGCGTGGCGGAACGGCCTCCACGATCGCAAGGCGAGTGCCGGGCTCTCCGGATCAGGTCGGCTTTTCGGCACATATTGAATAGACGCAATAGTGTCCCGTGCATTCACGTGCCGGACGTAGCCGTTGCATAGACGATCAGTTTGCGCCGTCGCGCCCCTTTGGAGTGGCGCCAAGCTGACAAGGCCGTATGCTTCGCTGAAATTTGGTTGTAAGTCGCCATTGCTAGAGTCGTCGTCAGAATTTTGCCGCCAGATGCCGGACAGTGTTCTTCGGACACATAGAAAGGGGAGAGCGACAAACCATGAAGATGAATCGTGCTTTCTGGCTCATTCTGACGCTGCTTTTCGCGAACCCGGTCTGGGCGTTTCAGTCGAGGGTCGTCACCATTCCCAGCGCCGCCATGCATAAGTCGTTCGATGCAACGGTGGTGCTGCCCGACCAATACAGGCACGGCAAAGCGGCCGATCGCTTCCCCGTCGTCTATCTCCTGCACGGCTCAGGCGGCGACTATACGGACTGGACGGCGAATTCTCACATCGGCAAACTGGCCGATCGCTATCACGTGATCCTCGTCATGCCGGACGGCGGTCACGAGAGCTGGTATATCGACAGTCCCGTCGATCCGCGCAGCCGTTACGAAACCTATGTCGGTAGCGAGGTCGTCGGCTACATCGATACGCATTTCCGCACGATCGCGACGCGGCAGGCACGCGCGATTACCGGGTTGAGCATGGGTGGGTTTGGGGCGTTGCATATCGCGCTGGACCGGCCGGATGAATTCGGCGCCGCGGGAAGTATTAGCGGGGCGGTCGATCCGCGCGGCTGCGAGGACGAGCCCGGGATCGATCAGGTGTTTGGCGATCCTACGCGTCACGCCGACTTCTGGAACAACGAGGCGATTGTCGAGAACGCGCGTGGTTTTGGAAATGCGCATATTGCGCTGACGATCGATTGCGGGGTGAGCGACTCGCTGGTGCAATCGAACCGGACGCTGCATGCACGGCTGGTTGAGCTCGGCGTGCCGCATGATTACGCGGAGCGGCCGGGCGGCCATACATGGAAGTATTGGTCCAACGCGGTGCAGTATCAGGTGCTCTTCTTTGCCAGTGCGTTCAAGCGGAGTGGGGGCGCGGCGCAGACGTGAGGCGCGCCTCGCAACCGGCAGACCGCCGAAGCGCACCGTGCGTGTTCAGCGGTCCGGTCAACATAGGCCAGGACGTGCGTTTAATGGCTTCGCAGGCAAGCCGATCGCGCGTCCCGCAAACCTGGCTGCCGGCAACGCCGCATGCGCTTGCGCCAACGCGCGCACGCGCGCCTCGATATCCGCGTCGAAGGCAACCGCGCGCGGCCCGGCCGTATCCACATGTAGCAGCATCTGCTCTCCCGCGGCTACCGGCTCCACGCCATCATCAGCGACCATTTCGAGGTACAGATGAAGCCGCTTCGCATCATGTCCAAGCACGCGCATATCGACGCGAACCTGTGTGCCTTCCTTGATTTCATGCAGATAGTTGAGATGCGCTTCGAGCGTATAGATCGAGCGGCCACGTTCCTTGCGCACCGAATCGGGCAAGCCGATCGCATCGATCAGCTCATCGGTCGCAAAGCTAAAGATCAGCATGTAAAACGCGTCGCGCAAATGACCGTTGTAGTCGACCCACTCAGCGCGCACGACGTCGCGATAGCAGGGCAGCGAAGCAGAGTGCGGCGCAGGCATAGCTAATCGTCTCCTTTATTCCCGTGAACAGCGCCAGCCGTGGCGATCGGGCGCCGGCCTGCCGCTGAAGCTGATCGCGATGAAGCCCGGCGCGCCGCTCGGGTTGGCGCGTCCGCGCATTCAAGCGCGGGCGGGCGTGTGCCAGTACACAGCGTCATTCCGCTGGAAGCAAGCCGTGCCGCGCCTTGGCCTCCCCAATCTCAGCCAGCACGCTCGTCATGCAATCGTCACGATACCGTTTCAAGCTGTTTGATCGGGCGCGTCCCGACCTGTTCAGACGTCCCGTCCACCACTCGATCATCGATTATCGAACTTTCAGATATGTCCTATTGAGATTGTGCCGATTCTAGCAACAGTGAATTCGCGTATTAGGGGTTTACCCTAGGTTCGCCGACTCTTAGACTACGTTCACTGGCTGCAAACAAACAGGTTTGCAGCACGGCAAAAACAATCTCTGGAGGTAGTCGTCATGAAATCGCTGATCGAAGCTGCTGTTATCGCCGCCCTCATCACTGCACCGCTCGCTGCGTTCGCCCAATCCAACCAACCGGTGACCCGCGCCGAGGTGCGCGCTCAACTGGTGCAGCTGGAAAAAGCCGGCTACGACCCGGCGATGTCGAACGCCGATGATTACCCCGCAAACATTCAGGCTGCCGAGGCGCGCATCGCAGCACAAAACACCGTTGCTCAAACCAGCGGTTATGGTTCAGCCACGAACGGCTCGTCGCAAGCAGGCAGCCACACGGAAACCACGCTGAGCTCGTACTCGGCTCCAGTTGTCAACGTGGGTCATTAATGGGCTACGGCGCGAGCAGTCGTCTCGCGCCAGCTTGATTCGTGTCGTTGCACAAGCGGCCTTGCTCTCACGTCGATGTGAAAGCAAGGCCGCTGTGCAATTGAGCGTGTTGAACCAGGCAGTCCGCGCGTTTGGCTGCGTTCAGGCAGCTATTCCTGTACCGCAGTCAGCTGCCTGAGTTGCTCCAGCAACTTCACCGCCGGACTCGGCAGAATTCCCTGACGGCGCCGAAACGCCGTCAACGTGCGGCGTGCGACGAGGCCCGGAATCGGTAACGTATCGAACACGCCCGCCGCGCTTTCGGTGTCGTACATCGGCGTAGCCATCCAGCTTAGAAATCCCGCACGCGTCACCAGGCTTTTCAGCACGGTGATCGAGCGCGTCTCGACCGCAATCGGCGGCATGCCGAGCCCATGCTCGGCAAACACGTGTTGCAGATGCTCGAACGGACCCGTGCCACGCGGCGGCACACACCACTGCTGATCGAGCGTGTCGCCAAGACATAAATCCACTTTGCCTCGCAGCGGATGATCGAGCGCGGCGACCACATGGCTCGTGTCTTCCCATCTGCAATCGGCAATCGCGGCAATTTCGTCCGTGTCCGGCACGGCCATGCTGAGCGCGAGATCGATCTCGTGTTTCATCAGACTGTCCGCCAGCCGGTCCCACACCCCCTCCATGATCTCCACGCGCAGATTCGGCCAGCGCGCGAGCACGCCGCTCACCGCGAGCGGCAGCACGAGCGTCGCGATGCTCGCCACCGCGCCGACGCGAATCGTCCCCTTGGCGAGGCCGCGCATCGCATCGATTTCCTCGCGTGCGTAATCGGCTTCGCGTTGCAGCAGGGTGGCGTGCGGCAGCAGCGCGCTGCCGATCGCAGTAAGCTGCATACCCTTTGAGTGCCGTTCGAACAGCGGCGCGCCGACCTGATCCTCGAGTCGCTTGATGGTGCGGCTCAGCGCAGGCTGCGTGACGTGCAGCGCTTCCGCGGCACGGCCAAGGCTGCCGCTCGCGACGATGGTTGCGAAGGCATGCAATTGCTGAAGATTGAAAGTCATGCGCAAAAGTAATGCCTTTTCTCAAAAAAGGCAATTTTCAATCAACGTCGAGCTTCCGATAATGAACCATCAAGAAACGGCGCTCATTGACCGCAACTATTTTGCATGAGACCAGAGTAAGTGCTTTGCATGGGACCGGAGTAACGCGCTGAAGCGCGAACTCCGGTCGACAGCTAAAGCGCTAACTCTGATCGACAGCTTTGCATGGGACCAGAGTAAGCGCTAAAGCGCTAACTCTGATCGACAGGAGACAGGCATGACCAGTAACGCGCCCCGTTCAGACGCATCGGGACTCTCTCAACACGCATCGTTCACGGTGCGCGACGCCGTGATCGATTTCATGCGCCGCGTCGGTATGACTTCGGTGTTCGCCAATCCGGGGTCGACGGAATTGCCGTTGTTCCGCGATTTTCCCCAGGATTTCCGCTATGTGCTGGGCTTGCAGGAAGCGGTCGTGGTCGGCATGGCCGATGGCTATGCGCAGGCCACCCGCAACGCTTCGTTCGTCAATCTGCATTCGGCGGCGGGCGTGGGCAATGCAATGGGCAATATCTTCACCGCGTTCCGCAATCGCACGCCAATCGTGATTACCGCCGGGCAGCAGGCCCGCTCGATTCTGCCGTTCGACCCGTTCCTTGCGTCGACACAAGCCACCGAATTGCCGAAGCCGTATGTCAAATGGAGCATCGAACCGGCGCGCGCCGAAGACGTGCCGCTGGCCATTGCGCGCGCTTATCACGTGGCGATGCAGGAGCCGCGCGGGCCGGTGCTGGTGTCGATTCCCGTCGACGATTGGGACCGCGCTGCCGAGCCGGTGCCGGCCCGCGTAGTCAGTACTGAAATGCGGCCGGAGCCATTCGTGCTGGAGCAGATCGGCGCGGCGCTCGACGCCTGCGAACGGCCGGCTTTCGTGGTGGGTGGCGCAGTCGACCGGGCCGGCGGCTGGGACGCAGTCGTAAGTCTCGCCGAACGACACAACGCCCGCGTGTTCGTCGCGCCGATGACAGGCCGTTGCGCGTTCCCCGAAGACCATCGCCTGTTCGCCGGCTTCTTGCCGGCCATGCGCGAGAAGATCGTCGAGTTGCTTGGCGGCCATGACCTGATCTTTGTGATCGGCGCGCCGGCCTTCACCTATCACGTGGAAGGTCACGGCCCGCATTTGCCTGCAGGTGCAACGCTATGTCAGTTGATCGACGATCCGGCGATTGCGGCATGGGCGCCGGCCGGCACCGCGGCGATTGGCAATATTCGCCTCGGTGTGGCCGATCTGCTGGCCCGGCCCGCGCCGAAGGCACGCCCTTTGCCCGCGCCGCGCGTTGCATGTCCGCGCGCGGAACCGTCGGCACTGATGTCGGTGGCGTTCGCGTTGCAGACCCTTGCCGACCTGCGCCATGCAGACAATATCGTGGTCGAGGAGGCGCCGAGTTCCCGGCCGGTGATGCAGAGCACCCTGTCGTTCACGCGCAGCGGCACCTTCTACACGATGGATAGCGGCGGTCTCGGCTATGGCATGCCGGCTGCCGTCGGCGTGGCGTTGGCGAAGCCCGGCACGCGCGTGATCGGCGTGATCGGCGACGGCTCCAGCATGTATTCCATTCAGGCCATCTATAGCGCCGTGCAGATGAAACTGCCGATCACATTCGTGATCCTGAACAATTCCCGCTATGCCGCGCTGCAGGACTTTGCGCCGGAATTCGGTTTTGGTCCGGCCGACCCTGTGCAAGGCACCGATCTGCCGGGACTCGATTTTGTGGCACTTGCCGCGGGCATGGGTTGTCCGGGCACGCGCGTGACCGCCGCCGAACGCTTGCATGACGTTCTGCGCGACGCATTGGCGTCGTCCGGACCGATGCTGGTCGAAGTCGTCGTGGCGTGAGCGCGAGCTCAGTTCTCGCCCGCATTCATCAAACTTTTCGCAGGAGACAAACACGATGCAAAGCATCTCGATGTTGATCAACGGCACGGCGGTACAGGCAAGCAACGGCGCCACCTTCGAGCGTCGTAATCCGCTCGATGGCGAAGTCGCGACGCGTGCGCCCGCAGCGACGGTCGCCGACGCGGTAGCCGCCGCCGATGCCGCGGCAGCAGCGTTTCCGGCATGGTCGGCGATGGGGCCGAGCGAGCGCCGCGCGCTGCTGATGAAGGCAGCGCATGCGTTGGAAGCGCGCGGCGAAGCGTTCGCCGCGGTGATGGCGGCAGAGACGGGCGCATCGGCGATGTGGGCGGGCTTCAACGTGCACCTCGCCGCCGGCGGTTTGATGGAGGCGGCCGCGCTCACCACGCAGATCGGCGGCGAGCTGATTCCATCCGACGTGCCCGGCAGTCTCGCCATGGGCATGCGTCAGCCGGCCGGCGTCGTGCTCGGCATCGCGCCCTGGAACGCGCCGGTGATCCTCGCGGTGCGTGCCATTGCATTGCCGCTCGCCTGTGGAAATACGGTCGTGCTGAAGGGTTCGGAAATCTGCCCCGCCACGCATGGCCTGATTATTGAAGTCTTGCAGGAAGCGGGCTTGCCGAAGGGCGTGGTGAACTTCATCACCAACGCACCGGCCGATGCAGGCGCGGTGGTCGAGGCGCTGATCGCGCATCCGAAAGTCCGGCGCGTCAATTTCACCGGTTCCACGCATGTCGGCAAGATCATCGCGGCCACCTGTGCGCGCTATCTGAAACCGTCGGTGCTGGAGCTCGGCGGAAAAGCGCCGCTGATCGTGCTCGACGACGCGGACCTGGATGCCGCCGTCAACGCCGCTGCATTCGGCGCCTTCGCCAACTCGGGGCAGATTTGCATGTCGACGGAACGGATCATCGTCGATGAGCGGATCGCGGATACGTTCGTTGCCAGGCTCGCGCAGAAAGCGCGCGGCCTGCCGCTCGGCGACCCGCGTAAGGGACCGGTGGTGTTGGGATCGGTCGTCGATATGAGCACGGTGGAACGCTGCAACGCGTTGATCGACGACGCGTTGGCTAAAGGCGCCACGCTCGTTTGTGGCGGCAAAGCGGACAGCACCTTGATGGCCGCCACGTTGCTCGATCACGTCACGCCCGCCATGCGCATCTATGCCGATGAATCGTTTGGGCCCGTGAAGGGTATCGTGCGCGTCAACGGTGAAGCTGAAGCGGTGGCCTGTGCGAACGACAACGAATATGGGCTTTCGTCCGCGGTGTTCAGCCGTGATGTGGCGCGCGCGATGAATGTTGCGAGGCGTATCGAATCGGGCATCTGCCACGTCAACGGGCCGACCGTTCACGACGAGGCGCAAATGCCGTTCGGCGGCGTGAAGGGCAGCGGTTTTGGACGTTTCGGTGGGCAGGCGGGAATCGCTGAATTTACGGATTTGCGCTGGATCACCGTGCAAACCACGCCACGTCATTATCCGTTCTGAAGCGCTGAGCGCCGCATTGGCCGTTGTGTATCGCTGCATATCGCCGTGATACGCGGCGCCCAGATCACCACAGCGATACGAGCTTCGTGCAAGCCATGCATACAGGTCATGGCTTTTGCGCGAAACGGCAATGTCAAAGGCCGAACGCTCGCTCACATACTGATTAAAAACCGTGACAACAAAAGCGCGGCGGGAAGAATCGCGCACAACAATCCAGGAGACAGCTTCATGACCAGTTATGTACCGCCGGCCGGATCGGCCAGTGCGTCCGCCGATGAGGTCGGCGCGCCGCTCGCCGGCAATCGGGCAGGTGTCGAGGAAGGGCGCCATGCCGTCGACATCGGCCGCACGCTCGACGAAGGTCCTTACACCACCATGCAGAAGATCGTGGTGTTTCTCGCGGCGTTATCGATTGTGTTGGACGGCTTCGATAGCCAACTGATCGGTTTTGCGATTCCCGTGCTGATCAAGGAGTGGGGCGTCACGCGCGCGGCTTTTGCGCCGGTGGTCGCGGCCGGATTGATCGGCATGGGCATCGGCAGCGCGTGCGCCGGACTGCTGGCCGATCGCTTCGGCCGTCGCTGGGCCGTGATCGGCAGCGTGCTGGTGTTCGGTGCCGCCACCTGCGGCATTGCCTTCGCACCCGACATCGTGACGATTGCCCTGCTGCGTTTTATCGCCGGCCTCGGCATCGGCGGCGCGTTGCCGAGCTCGACAACCATGACCGCGGAATTCACACCGGCTCGCCGTCGCACTTTGGCGGTCACCGCGACGATCGTCTGCGTGCCGCTCGGCGGCATGGTGGCGGGTCTGTTCGCGCATGAAATCCTGCCGACGTATGGATGGCGCGGCTTGTTTCTGATCGGCGGCGTGCTGCCGTTGGCACTTGCTGCGCTGCTGCTCTTCACGTTGCCCGAGTCGCCGCGCTTTCTCGCCCGGCAGCCGCAGCGCTGGCCGGAACTCGGACGCCTGCTTGGTCGGATGTCGCGTCCGGTGGCAAGCGGCAGCGTATTCACCGACGTGCGCGAGCAGGCCATTGAAAAGCACACCGGCTTTACCGCGCTGTTCCGCGAGGGCCTGGCGCTCGATACGCTGGCGATCTGGTGCGCGTTTTGCCTGTGCCTGCTGGCCGTCTATAGCGCTTTCAGCTGGCTGCCGACAATGCTGAGCACGCAGGGCTTGTCGGTGTCGGTGGCGGGCTCGGGACTTACCGCGTACAACCTCGGCGGCGTGGTGGGCGCGTTGCTGTGCGCCGTGGTGATTGCTCGCACCGGCTCGCGTTGGCCGTTGATTGTCTGCAGCGCGGGCGGTGCGGCGAGCGCATTGCTGCTGCTCGGCGTGAATATTTCCGATCACACCGGCTTGCTGATCTTCGGTCTCGGCGTGCATGGCCTGTTCGTCAACGCTGTCCAGTCGACGATGTTTGCGCTGTGTGCTTACGTCTATCCGACCCGTGTGCGCGCAACCGGCACCGCATCGGCGCTCGCGTTCGGCCGGCTCGGCGCGATCGCCAGCGCGTTTGCCGGGGCCGTGGTGATTACGGCCGGCGGCGCATCGTCGTACTTGTGGATGCTCGGCGTCGCGATGCTCATCGTGATGGTCGCGCTGATGGTGGTCAAACGCCATATTCCGAAGTCTGGCGTTTGAGTCGCGCAATGTCCGCAAGCGCGGCGATCGGGCGCGATGCGCGGATTGCCGCTATCTGAAGCAGTCAGTCTTTTCACGTATCGGGTGGCTTGAATAGCAGCCGGTGCTGTCACGCATGTAATTAGTATCGCTACATAAAAACGCTTCGTATGAGCGGCGTCTGGATCGTTGCGCGCTCACGCAAAGCACCTACCACGGAGACTTGGAGACACATGAAATACAAACTCGCTTTGGGCAGTATGTTGCTTGGCGTCAGCGCATCGTCGTTCGCACAGAGCAGCGTGACGCTGTACGGGATCATCGATACCGGCATTGAACTGGTGACGCATGCAAACGCGGCGGGCGATAGCGTCGTGCGCATGCCGGGCATCACCGGCGAGTTTCCATCGCGTTGGGGGATTCGCGGTAAGGAAGGATTGGGCGGCGGCTTGTCCGCGGTCTTCGTACTGGAGAGCGGCTTTAACACCAAGGGTGGCACGCTTAATCAGGGTGGCCGGCTGTTTGGGCGGCAAGCGTACGTAGGTCTCGAGAGTCCATACGGCACGTTGACGTTCGGGCGCCAGTACACGATGACGTATTGGGCGATCCTCGATTCCGATCTGCTCGGACCTGACATTTACGGCGGCACGGGGTCGTTCGATCAGTACATGCCGAGCGCGCGCAGCGACAACACGATCGTGTATAAAGGCACGTTCTCGGGCTTCACGTTCGGTGCTACGTATTCCTTCGGCCGCGATTCAGCGGGCACCGGCAATTCACCGGGGCAGGGCACCTGTGTGGGGTCGATTCCGGGCAGTTCGCAGAGTTGCCGCGAATGGTCGACGATGTTGCGCTATGACATGAACGGTTATGGTGTGGCCGGCGCCTACGACGAACAACGCGGTGGCCCGGGCGCGGCCGCGAATCTGTACGACGGCACGGCACCCTTTGCGCTGACACAGTCCGGTGACAAGGACGTGCGGATGCAGTTGAACGGCTATGGACACATCGGGCCGGTCAAACTCGGGGCGGGTTGGCTTGGACGTCACGTCGAAACGGTATCCCCGGCATTGCCGGACGTGCGCTCGAATCTCTACTACGTCACGGCGGCGTATAACGTCACGCCTGCATTTATTCTGGACGGCGGCGTGTATCGCATCATCAATCGCGCCGACGATACGCGCGGCACCATCGCCGCGTTACGCACCACGTACCTGCTGTCGAAGCGTTCCGCGGTTTACCTGCAAGGCGCGTATCTGTTCAACAGTCCGCATGCCGCTTACACGGTGAGTCAGGGCGGCGGAGGCACGACGCCCGCGCCGGGCATCGGACAACTCGGTGTGATGGCCGGCATTCGCCATTCGTTCTGAGGAGAACGCCGCCTTCGGGGCAACGGCCGCACAGGGCGATCGCGACCCTGGATACAAGTCATATGTCTCAGGCGCCTTGCAAGCAAGCGGCCGCATTCGCGCGTATCCTTCTCCGTTCGTTTCCAACTCAACACCGTAAGCAAAGAAAGCCATGCAACAACACACCATCGGAACCTCGAATCTTCAAGTCGCACCCCTCGTTTTCGGCGGTAACGTCTTCGGCTGGACGGCCGATGAGCGAACATCGTTCTCCATTCTCGACGCGTTCGTCGATCACGGCCTGAATTTCGTCGATACCGCCGACGCCTACTCGCAGTGGGCCGAGGGCCATCAGGGCGGCGAGTCCGAAAAGATCATCGGGAAGTGGTTCAAGGAAAGCGGCAAGCGCGACAAGATCGTGCTTGCGACCAAGGTCAGCAGGTTGAAGACGCGGCTGGGTCTGTCGGCGGCGAATATCG
Organism: Paraburkholderia sp. RL17-337-BIB-A; assembly: GCF_046025895.1. Classification (NCBI taxonomy): domain Bacteria; kingdom Pseudomonadati; phylum Pseudomonadota; class Betaproteobacteria; order Burkholderiales; family Burkholderiaceae; genus Paraburkholderia; species Paraburkholderia sp. RL17-337-BIB-A. Next base: position 1,140,801 of record NZ_JARESY010000002.1, read on the forward strand.
AGGCAGCCGTCGACGATTCGCTGCGACGTCTTCAAACTGACTACATCGACGTCTATTTTTCTCACTTTGACGACGAAACGACGCCGATGGAAGAGACGCTCGGCGCGTATCAGAAGTTGATCGAGGCGGGCAAGGTGCGCGTGATCGGCGCGTCGAACTTCACCGGCGCGCGGCTTGAGGCAGCGTTGAAAGTATCGAAGGAATCGGGCTTGCCGGCGTATCAGGTGCTTCAGCCCGAGTACAACCTGTACGATCGGGAAGGTTACGAGACGGACCTCGAACCGGTCGCGCAGGCGCACAAACTGGCAGTAATCACGTACTTCAGCCTGGCGAGCGGCTTCCTGAGCGGGAAATACCGTTCGAAGGCGGACATCGACAAGCGTGCACGTAGTCCATTCCTGAACAAGTACCTGAACGACCGTGGACTGCGAATCGTCGATACGCTCGTTGAAGTGGCCAAACGCAACGACACCACACCCTCGACCGTGGCACTCGCCTGGATCATCGCACGGCCGAGCGTGATGGCGCCGATTGCGAGCACTACCTCGGTCGAACAGCTGGAAAGTCTGGTGGCGGCGACGCGCCTGCAACTTTCTCCGGAAGACCTGAAGCTGCTCAACGAAGTCAGCGCCCCGGCGAAGTAGCCGAGTGCGCAGGACGGACATGCGCAGCTTTGCAGAAGAGGTCGTGCCGCGCGTTCGCCGGCTCCATTCGAACTGAGCGCAGCCGGTCTCGAGTCGCGCGCGACGTGGTGTGCGGTCAGAAGAACGCGCCGGTAGGCGGCAGCTGACCGGTCAGCAGGTTCTGCCCGAGTAGCCGCTCCTTGTACAGGCGCGGATTGTGCGAAGCAATCACCTTGATGTTGCGCCAATGCCGGTCCAGTGCACCCACGCGCGACACGACCGAGCCAGACCCAAGGTCGATCAGCCAACTGGCGATCTGCGGGGCGAGGTCGTCGATCACGACCTTGGCCTCCGCCGCCGAGAGCGTTGCGGCCAGCGTAGTGTCATATTCCTCGGCCGTTCCATAGCTGTCCCAGGCACGCTGCAGCGCTGCCACAGCGCGATCGGCGGTTGCCTCGATGCTGGCGGCATAGGCGCGAATCCGGCCAAGCAGCGTTTGCAGTACAGGCTCGTCGGCGGGATGCGCGGCGTCGCCGTGATAGAAGTTGCGCCCGCGTGCGCGCAAAACCTCGACGGCGTCCAACGCTACCCGCCGCGCGATGCCTGCGATGCAGTTGGTCAGATAGACCTGGTGAAAGGTGAATCCCCAAGGCGCTGCTTCGTCAGTTCGCGGCGGGTCGGTCGGATAGACGTAAGTCGCGGGCACGGTCACGGCATGAAACTTCGCCGTGCCTGAGGCCGTCAGGCGCTGGCCGAATCCCTGCCAGTCGTCATCGTTGCTGACGCCTTGGCCTCGGTCGAGCACGTATTGTACGGTCCTGCCCTCACGGCTTTCCACCGCGAGGCCAACGAATGCGTCGTTGTAGAGGTTGCCGGTCGCGTAGACCTTTTCGCCTGAGCCGGTATACACACGTCGCGCTTCGTCCCATTCGAGCCGGCTCAGCACCTGGCTCGGACGCGCGCCGGCCGCCACGGCGTCGCTCTCGGTGAAACTGAGGCCGACGGTTTTCTTCTTCTTCGCCAGATCGAGAACGTGCGCATGGAACGGGTGATCCCAGTGTCTGAGCGCCGCTTCGACCTGCCAAAGATGATTGCGAAAAGCGTGAGCAATGTTCGAATCCGCCGCCGCAATGTCGCGCGCTACGACGAAAAGCCCGCTCAAGGATACGCCGCGCCCGCCGGCGTCGGCCGGCAGACGCAGCGCGCCGAAGCCGAGCTCCTTGAGCGTCGCGATCTCCTCGTGCGGCAAACGATGATTCCGTTCCCGCTCCGCTGCGCTCGATGCGATATGGGCAATGGTTCCGGCGAAGCCGAGTGTCGTGGACAATGGTGAGACGAGCGTGGTTCCCATCGTGTGTCTCATCAAACCTTGACGCTGTAATCAGCGACGTTGATTCGCGAGTTGATGATCTTGCGTTCCGCAAGCCAGTCGGCGGCGCGTTGGAACTGCGCGATGAACGTGGCGTCGTCGGGTTCGTGGAATTGATTCACGCGCTTGAGGCTCGTCAGATAGTCGCGCACCTGGTCCGGATATTTGGCTTCCTTCTGCACGAGCAGTTCGGATTCGGCAGAATGCGTCGACTGCCACGCGCCCTCGACATAGTACGCATCGATCGCTGCGCGAATCAGCTCGGAATTCTCTTCGGTAAACTTTCGGCGCGTCACGAGAGAGCTGTAATCGATCAGGAAATCGAGATCGCGTCCTTGAAAATGTCCTTGGCGTTGTTGGCATAGCGTGAGATATCCACGGCCGGGGACCACATCGACCACGCGTCGACTACGCCTTGCGCAAACGCAGGCGCGGCATCCGGCGGATTCAGGTAGACGAACTCGACCTTGCTGCGGTCGATGTGATTTTTTTCCAGCGCCGCAATCAGGAGGAATTCACCCAATCCGGATCGATTGATCGCAACCTTGCGGCCGACGAGATCGGCAACCGAATTGATACCACTCGATTTCTTCACGATGATCGCAGTCGAGCGCGGCGAATAGATGTCGAATGCATTGAAGACGAGGGGTGAGCCCGCCAGCATCGCGGCGAGTGCCGGCGTCGTCGATCCCCAGAAGCCGAAATCCGCGCTACCGCCGACCACTGCCTGAATCGACGGCGCATGGTTCGGGAACGGCCCGACCCATTCGACCTTGATGCCCTTTGCCGCCAGGGTCTTTTCGAATACGCCGCGCTGTCTGGCAATGTCAGGCAGGCTACCGTATCCCCACCCGACACGAACCGTATCGGTGTTGCGTGTCAGCTTGCGCGGCTCGGCTGCACGAGCCGGAAACAGGCTGCTGGCGGCGGCGCCGGCCAGCAGGCCACCCGCCGCGCGCAACAGTTGGCGGCGGCTCAGTGAAGAATCGTTCATCCTTGTCAGGTCCTTGGAGTCATGCAGAAAAGCGCTCAGTGAGACTGAACGCCGAGCTCTTCGAGCAGGATTGGCCGCAGTGCCTGCGGCGTGTGGTTTTTGGGTTGGAAGGAAGCCGCGATGCGCCCCGAGCGCATGACGAGAATCCTGTCGGCGAGCGTGAGCGCCTCGTCGACGTCATGCGTCACGAGCAGCACGCCGGGGCGATGGCGCACGACGAGTTCCTTGACGAGTCCGTGCATCTTGATTCGCGTGAGCGCGTCGAGCGCCGCGAACGGTTCGTCGAGCAGCAGCAATGCGGGATCGCGGACGAGGCCGCGCGCCAACGCCACGCGTTGCGCCTGACCGCCAGACAGGTTGCGCGGCCAGTCGTCTTCCCGGCCGGAAAGCCCGACTTCGGCCAACGCACGCGCGGCCCCGGCTCGACCGACCGTCGTTTCATGACCGAGCGCGACGTTCTCCCACAGCGTTGCCCAAGGCAGAAGCCGGTGCTCCTGGAAAACGACGGAAGGGCGATCGGGCGCGCGGATCTGACCGGCGTTGGGTAGATCGAGCCCGGCCAGCGCACGCAACAGGGTGGTCTTGCCACATCCGCTTTCCCCGAGCAGCGCGACAAATTCGCCTTCGCGGATATCGAGGTCCAATGTATCGATGACGACACGGGTGCCGTAGCGGCGTTGCAGGCCGCGCACCGATACGGCGAGTGGCGACGCGTTCACTCGCTCCTCGGCGAGAGCCGGAACAGCGGCATCCTGGGTCAGTGCAAAATTAAGCGTCACTTGTGCGCACCCTTGGTGTAATTCGCGTGCCATGAGAGGAAATGCCCTTCAAGCAGCCGCACCAGCGTGTCCGCCACGACGCCGATGATCGCGTAGATGATCATGGTCAATAGAATGACATTGGTCTGCAGGAATTCGCGCGCATCCATGGCCAGAAAGCCAATGCCTTTCGTCGTCGCGAGTGTTTCGGCGATGACGAGCGCGAGCCAGGCATGAGCGAGTGCATAGCGGACGCCCGTCAGGATCGACGGCATCGCACCAGGCAGAATGATCCGTCGCACGACCGCCGTCCAGTCCAACCCGATGACCTTCGCGAGCTCCATCAGCTTCGGATCGATCTGGCGAATGCCAAGCATGGTGTTGATGTAGATGGGGAACAGTACTGCGAGCGCGACCAGAAAGATTTTTGCCACCTCGCCGACGCCGAACCAGATGATGACGAGCGGCAACATCGCGAGAAACGGAATTGCGCGCACCATCTGGATCGAGCGGTCCAGCAGCGCCTGCGCGAGCGGCGAGAAACCGACCAGGATGCCAAGCGCAAGTCCGATCGTTCCGCCGATTGCAAAGCCTGCGGTGGCACGCAACAGCGAAACGCCCAGGTGAACGAAGAGATCGCCGTTTCTCGCCAGATCCAGCGCGGTTGCCGCGACGCTGCTCGGGGCTGGAAGAACCTGAGGGGTAATCAGTCCAACGCGCGACGCAACTTGCCACAGCACCAGCAGTACCACTGGAACGATCCACGAAATCCACCTGTAGAGCGCGCCTTTCGACACGCCCAGGTACGACCGGGTCGATGCGACATAACTGTTGCGAGAATAAGTGACGTCAGCCATGTCGGTTCCAGATTAGCCATGAAAAAGGACTGCTCGCAGCTGGAGCCAGTACGGATCAACACACCTCCGAGCGGATTCATTTCGCCCAGCGAGCCGGACCATGAACATTTATCGGCAAAAGGCGGTACCTCGCGAAGGCGAGTTTGTTATTAGAGGCTGCTGGTATTGCGATGACAAACAGTTTTTTATGCTTTGCTTTTCAGTTGTGACGGCAACCGATCGTAAAAAATTACGAGACCGAAAGCCGGCACGCGCTTGCACCCGTACGCGTCGGCTACGGGCCCGAAAACGAGCTGGCCGACTGCGTAGGCCGCGAAGCAGCCGGAGCGCTCGACTGGATTGCGTGAGGCGAAGTCGCGAAGAAGGGCGCCATCGCGGGACAGGCATCTGGTTGGCCAGCGCCGCACCGTCGTGACGCAACGCGCGGGTCATGTCAGGTTGCGCTGGCCGGAGCGCTAACCATCAACCTGTCATATGGATATCTGGATTCGATGGATGCGCGATCTCCGCTGAGCACCAGGCTCAGGGACGACTCCCGGCCCGATCGGCCCTCGCATTTCCAGATGCACGTCAGAAAGGCTACGCGCAACAGGATTCTGTCGGCGTAGCTTCCGGCGCAAGTCCAATATTCGAGCCCTTACGGTGAAGGCTCAGATCCCGCCCACGCACAGGTACTTGATGACGACGTAATCGTCGATGCCGTAATGCGAGCCTTCGCGGCCCAGGCCGGATTGCTTGACGCCGCCGAACGGTGCGACTTCGTTGGAGATCAGCCCGGTGTTGATGCCGACCATGCCATATTCGAGCGCTTCGGCGACGCGCCAGACGCGGCCGATATCGCGGCTATAGAAGTACGACGCGAGGCCGAATTCGGTATCGTTGGCGAGGCGGATTACTTCCTCATCCGACGAGAAGCGGAACAGCGGCGCGAGCGGCCCGAAGGTTTCGTCGCGCGCGACCTTCATGGCCGGCGTGACATCCGCGAGCACGGTCGGCTCGAAGAAGCCGTGACCGAGCGCGTGGCGCTTGCCGCCGGTGACGATGCGTGCGCCTTTGGCGAGGGCGTCTTCGATATGCGATTCGACCTTGAGCACAGCGGCTTCGTTGATCAGCGGGCCTTGCGTGACGCCCTCGTCGGTCCCGCGGCCGACCTTGAGTTGTTCGACGGCGACGCGCAGTTTTTCGGCGAATGCGTCGTAGACCTTATCGTGCACGTAGAAGCGATTGGTGCAGACGCAGGTCTGGCCGCTATTGCGGTATTTCGATGCGATGGCGCCTGCGACGGCCGCGTCCAGATCCGCATCGTCGAACACGATGAAGGGGGCATTGCCGCCGAGTTCGAGCGACACTTTTTTGACCGTCGGCGCGCACTGCGCCATCAGCAGACGGCCCACCGGCGTCGAGCCCGTGAAGGACAATTTGCGCACGATCGGATTGCCGGTCAATTCCGCGCCGATGGCTTTCGGCTCACCGGTGACGACGTTGAACACGCCGCGCGGCACACCGGCGCGTTCGGCCAGCACCGCTAGGGCGAGTGCCGACAGCGGCGTGGCTTCGGCCGGCTTGACGATGATCGGGCAGCCGGCGGCGAGGGCGGGGCCGACTTTGCGCGTGATCATGGCAGCGGGGAAATTCCACGGCGTGATGGCGGCGCAGACACCGATCGGTTCTTTCGTGACGACGATGCGTTTGTCGCTGGCCGGCGTGGGGATCGTGTCGCCGTTGACGCGTTTGCCTTCTTCGGCGAACCATTCCAGGAACGAGGCGGCGTAGAGGATTTCGCCTTTGGCTTCGGCGAGGGGTTTGCCTTGTTCGGTGGTCAGGATCTTTGCCAGATCGTCGGCGTTTTCCAGCATGAGGTCATGCCATTTGCGCAGGATCGTGGCGCGGTGTTTGGCGGTGGTGGCTCGCCATGCTGGCCAGGCGGCGTTGGCCGTGTCGATTGCACGGCGGGTTTCTATTGTGCCCATGCGGGGCACGGTGGCGATTGTTTCGCCTGTGGCGGGGTTTTTTACTTCGAAGGTTGTGGCGTCTTCGGCGGGTTGCCATTCGCCTGCGATGTAGCTTTTTGTTTTTAGAAGGGTAGGGTCTTTTAGGACTAGCGTCGGCATTTGGGTTTTGCTCCTGGGTTTTGAATTTGGGGTTTTTTTCCTGCGTCGCGCTTATTCGGCTGTATGCCTGCGGCGTTGGCCTTTCCTTGGATTGCTGGCCCGCTCGGGGCTTGCTATCTGTTTACCTACGGTGTTGGCCTTTCCTTGAATTGTTAGTGGTCTATTAGTGTTGCCCCTGTGCGGGGCGGCACTTACTTTCTTTGCCGCCGCAAAGAAAGATAAGCAAAGAAAGCGGCTCACACCGCCAGCGCATAAGCGGGCCCCCGCACAGTCACGGTAGTGGTGCATCTGGAATCCGTGTTCTCGCACACTCCGCGTGAGTGACAAGGCCGTCATACTTCCGGCGGCGCTGCGCGCGCCGAAGGGCACTTCTTAAAACCATCTGCTGTGTTTTCGCGCTCACGGGTCGTTTGACGCCATGGCGCGGCGTGTATTGCGTCTTCGCCTCCGCTTCTCGCCGCCGTCGCCAGTGTGTCTCGCCGAGGCAAAGCCGATGCTTCCCACCTGCTCCCAAACGAACCCACTGGTTTGATGATGAACCTTTCCGGCGAGCACGCGGTGCGAGGCGGGAAGTATGACTGCCTGGTCACCAGGGCTGAATGTGCGAGGGCACGGATTCCAGATGCACCACTACGGCAACTGCGCGAGGAACCCGCTTATAAGCTGGCGGTTTGAGCCGCTTTCTTTTGCCTACTTTTCTTTGCGGCAGGCAAAGAAAAGTAGGTGCCGCCCCGCACAGGGGCAACGCTAATAGACCAATATCAAATCAAGGAAAGGCCAAAAAGCCAGCTCAAGCAAAGGCCAACACCGCAGGCATACAGACAAACAGCGCCGCTAGCCAAAACCCCATCAAACAGCGACAGCAACACATTCCTTAAGCACAGCTTCCAAAATCCCCATTGCCTCATCAAAGACGGAATCTTGAATCGTAAGCGGAAACAGAAACCGCACCACATTCGAATAAACACCACAAACCAGCAGCAACAACCCGCGCTCGAGCGCGATCGCCTGCACCCGCCTGGTGAAATCAGCATCCGGCTCCGTCCCACCTGCTTTGCAGAACTCAACAGCAACCATCCCACCCGGCCCGCGCACATCGGCGATCTGCGGAACCTCGCTCTGCAGCGCGATCAGCTTCGCCTTAACCCGATCACCCAAAACAGTAGCCCGCTCGCAAAGCTTCTCTTCATCGATGATATCCAGCACAGCATGTGCCGACGCAACCGCCAGCGGATTGCCCGCATACGTGCCGCCCAAACCACCAGGCGCCGCCGCATCCATCACATCAGCACGCCCAACCACACCCGATAACGGCATGCCGCCCGCAAGGCTCTTGGCAATCGTCATCAGATCAGGCACCACGTCATAGTGATGCATGGCAAACAACTTGCCAGTACGGGCAAAACCCGTCTGTACTTCGTCGGCAATCAGCAAAATGCCATGCTCATTGCACAGCTTGCGCAGAGCACGCACGAACTCGGCCGACGCTGGATAGAAACCGCCTTCGCCCTGAACCGGTTCGAAAATAATCGCCGCCACACGCTTCGGATCGATGTCGGCTTTGAACAGAAACTCGATCGCCTTCAGCGAATCGGCCGTCGTCACACCATGCAGCGGATTCGGGAACGGAGCATGGAACACGTCCGCCGGGAACGGACCAAAGCCGATCTTGTACGGCGTAACCTTGCCAGTCAGCGCCATGCCCATCATCGTGCGGCCATGGAAGCCGCCCGTGAACGCAATCACGCCCGGACGGCCAGTCGCGGCACGCGCAATCTTGATCGCGTTTTCAACGGCTTCCGCGCCGGTCGTGAAAAAGGCGGTCTTCTTCGGGTAGTCGCCCGGCGCGCGCTGGTTGATCTTTTCAGCCAGTTCGACGTACGACGCGTAGGGCACGATCTGATACGCGGTGTGCGTGAAATGATCGAGCTGGTCGCGGATCGCCGCCAGGATCTTCGGGTGGCGGTGGCCCGTGTTGCACACGGCAATACCCGCAGCGAAATCGATGAAACGGCGGCCTTCGACGTCCCACAACTCGGCGTTCTCGGCGCGCTCGGCGTAGAAATCGCACATCACCCCGACGCCGCGCGGTGTGGCGGCGTCTTTGCGGCTCTTCAGTTCAGCATTCTTCATGATTATCTCCTTCGCTCCTCGGTTTTACGGGCCGCTGGCGGGGCCGCCTACGGGAGGCGCCTGCGGGGGGCCGCCAGCGGACGCTGCGCGCTTAGCGCAGCACATGCAGCGACTATAATGAGATTTGGCTCTTAACTTCAGAGCCATTTCAATAAAAATGTAGGAGCCAATCATGCGCGCAAGCGTTTTGTCCGACTGGCTGGCGCAGCGCCTCGACCGTGGCAACGGCCAGCCGATCTATCGTCAGCTGCATCGGCTGTTGCAACAGGCGATCCTGTCGCGCGAATTGCCGGCGGGCAGCAAGGTGCCGTCATCGCGGCTGCTGGCGCAGGAATTGGGCATCGGGCGCAATACCGTCACACAGGTCTACGAGCAATTGGTGCTCGAAGGCTATGTGAGTTCGGCAACTGGCCGGGGCACGTTCGTCGCCGATAGCGCGCCTGACGAGATCATCGGCGTGCCCGACGCCGAAGCGCCGGCGGCGGCGCTCGAGTCATTGCCATCGCCGCCGCCACTGCCGTTGCGGGGCAACCGCGCGTTGTCCACGCGTGGCGCGCGGCTCATCGCGGGAGCGGGCGTGTCGAAACGGCAATGGGGCGCGTTTATGCCCGGGGTGCCGGATGTCACGAAGTTTCCGGCGCGAGTGTGGAGCCGCCTGCACAACAAGTATTGGCGCCGGCTGCGCCCGGATTTGTTGACCTACGCGCCGGGCGGCGGGTTGGCCTCGTTGCGGCACGCGTTGGCTGACTATCTGCGGACGTCGCGCTCGGTGCGCTGTACGCCCGAGCAGATCATCATCACGACCGGAATCCACCAGTCAGTAGACCTGGCTGTGCGCCTACTGTCCGATCCAGGCGATGTGATCTGGACCGAAGATCCTTGCTATTGGGGCGTACGCAGCGTGCTGCACGTGTCCGGCCTGCAATCGCGGCCGATCGCGGTCGACGAAGAAGGTATCAATCCCTCCGCTGACGATCTTGCGCATCCGCCGAAGCTGATGCTTGTCACGCCGTCGCATCAATATCCGCTCGGCATGGTGATGAGTCTCGCGCGGCGGCGCATGTTGCTCGAGTACGCGCGGCAAAACCAATGCTGGATCATCGAGGACGACTACGACAGCGAATACCGCTACGGCAGCCGGCCGCTGGCATCGCTGCAAGGTCTGGATACGTCAGGGCAGGTGATTTACGTGGGCAGCTTCGGCAAGACGCTGTTTCCGGGGTTGCGCATTGGCTACCTGGTCGTGCCCGAAGCGCTGGCCGAGAGCTTTGCGACCGCGAGCGCGGAGTTGTATCGGGAAGGGCAGTTGCTGCAGCAGGCGATGCTCGCGGAGTTCATCGCGGAAGGGCATTTCACGTCGCATATCCGCAAGATGCGCACGCTGTACGGGCAGCGTCGTCAGGCCTTGCTGGACGCCGCCGCGCGCCGTTATGGCGACGCGCTGCCAGCGGTGGGCGGCGATGCCGGTTTGCATCTGGTGATGCAATTGCCCGAGGGCAGTGGCGACCGCGCGGTGGCTGCCGCGGCGCTGGAGCGCAATATCGTCGTGCGGCCTTTGTCGGGGTATTACGCGCAACCGTCGCTGGCGCCGTCGGGCTTGCTGATCGGCTATGCGTGCGTGCCGGACGAGGAGATCGCGCCGGCGTTCAATACATTGGCTGAGGCGATTGATGAGAGGCTTGTGCAGTTCGCTTGAGCTTGGGGGGCACGGGCGCGAGGCGACGGATGAGGGGCGAGGGGCGACGGCTCTTACGCGTTCAAAGCGGCTTCAGAGCGGGTCAATGATGGGGCGGAAAATGGCGTCAACATGAGCGCCACTGCCCCTCAAATCCGAATCAACACAGCCCCCAGCGTAACCAGCGCGCACGCCGCGATACGCCGCGTGGTCAGCTTTTCCTTCATGAACAGCCATCCAATCAGCACCGCGAAGATCGAACTCAGTTCCCGTAGCGCGGACACCATCGCGATGGGCAGATAGCGGTAGGCCTCGATGATCAGGCAATAGGCAATGAGTGCGAGCGCGCCGGAGGCCATGCCCTTAAGCACCACGGTGCGGCCGATGAACAGCCCCCTGGCGCCACCGCGCCAATGCCAGGCGAGCAGAAACTGCGGGATATTCCAGATCAGATAGACCCACATGATGTAGCTCAGGCCGTTGCCCGCCAAGCGCGCGCCGATCCCGTCCACCACCGAATACGTCGCGATGAAAAAGCCGGTGAGCAGCGCAAACGGTACGCTTTCGCCGGAAAACCGCATGCCGCGGCGAAACGCCAGCGAGACGATGCCGAGCGACACCAGCGCCACGCCGATCGCCGCCAACGGTTTGAGCGCTTCGTGCGCGAACACCAGCGCGCCGACGAACACGAGCATCGGCGAAAGACCGCGCGCAATCGGATAGATTTGCCCGAAGTCGCCACTCTTGTACGCGCGGATCAGCGCCAGCAGGTAGCCGAACTCGAGGACCACCGACGCGAGGATGTAAGGCCACGCCGCCGGCGCAGGCAGTGGCAGCACGATCACGCCGACCGCGCTGACCGCGATATACGGAATCGCCATCATGCCGAGCAGCCATACGCGGTCTTCGGATAGATGCAGAAACGCGTTCCAGGTGGCGTGAAGCAGCGCGGAGAGCAACACCAGCAAGACGACAGGGGTGTCCATCGAAGACCAGGGAGAGGAAAAGGAAGGCCGAAGACCGGTCGCAAGCCAGTGATTATTCCAGCAGAACGCCGGAATGGAGGGGTGGACGACTAGAGTGAAGGGGCTTTATGTGGCAAAAGCCGGAAATTTGTGGCAGCCGGGAACTGCTCTGACAGACGTCGACTCAATGCTGACACGCTGACACGCTGACACGCTGACACGCTGACACGCTGACACGCTGACACGCTGACACGCTGACACGCTGACACGCTGACACGCTGACACGCTGACACGCCGACACGCGGTACCGAAGCGACCGGATAAGGGTTGGCGAAGTCGCGTCTCGCCAACCCTCGGCACTCAGGAATCGCGAACTGTCACGTCACGCGTTCGCGCAGCCACGCGGACGCGAGATCGATCACCGTCACGACGACGATCACCATGATCAGCACCGCAGCGGTGGATGCGTAATCGAACGAGCGAATCGCCTCGTACAGCACCACGCCGATCCCGCCCGCGCCGACCATGCCGACCACCATCGCCGAACGCACGTTCGATTCGAAGCGATATAGCGCGTACGAGATCCACAACGGCAGCACTTGCGGCAGTACGCCGTAAATGATTTCGTCGAGACTGGTCGCGCCGGTGGCGCGCACGCCTTCGGCCGGACGCGGATCGATTGCCTCGACCGCTTCGGCGAAGAGCTTGGCGAGCACGCCGGTGGTGTGCACCCACAACGCCAGCACGCCGGCGAACGGACCGAGTCCCACCGCGACGATGAACAGCATCGCGAAGACCATTTCATTGATCGCGCGGCACGCATCCATCAGGCGGCGCATCGGTTGCACGACCCACTGCGGCGCCATGTTGTGCGCGGACATCAGACCGCACGGCACCGCGCATACCAGCGAGAGAGCCGAACCCCACACCGCCACCGAGAGCGTCACAACCATTTCGTGCAAATAGCTGCGCCATTCGGTGAAGTCCGGCGGGAAGAAGTCCTTGGCGAACTGGCCCATGTTGCCGGAGTCGGAGAGCAGGTCCCACGGTCGCATATCGGCGCCGTGCCACGCGCCACCCAGCACGGCAAGCACGGCAATCCAGCCGATGAGCGACAGCCAGCTGCGCTTGCCCGCGGCGGGGGCGGCAACGCGCGCCGTATGCGCGGCGAGCGCTTCGCTCGCACGCGCGGGCGACGTGGTCAGATCAACTGTGTTCATTGCTTGGCGACGGCGGTGTTGAGTGCGTTCAGCTTCGCATCGAGCGCGGCCAGCTGCGTCTTGCGCTCGTCGTCGGAAAGATGCGTATCGCTCGCGATCTTCTGCTTCTGCTGGAACAACGCGATCTGGCGAATCGACACCAACTGCTCATTCGACGATGCGGCGAAGCCCCCGTAGCCGGTAATCGCGGCCATCACTGCCTTTTCATGCGGATCGGTCTTCGCATAGTTCACGAAAAAGTTGCGGATCTTGTCCTTGGTGGCCTGCGGCAGGTCCTTGCGCCACACCAGCGGGTCGGACGGAATCAGCGGCGAGGTCCACAGCACGCGCACTTGCGCGAATTTGTCCGGGTGCTGCTTCTTCAGCGTGTCGAGCATTTCGCTGTTGTTGGTCGCGATGTCGATCTTGTTGTTCACCACGGCCAGAAGGTTCGCTTCATGGCTCGACGGCAGCACCATCTTGAACGACGTGTTGACCGGCGTGTTGTGCTTGGAAAACAGGTAATAGCCTGGGATCAGCGTGCCCGAGGTGGAATTCGGATCGCCGAAACCGAGCGTGACGTCCTTCGTATTCTTGAACACGTCGTCGAGCGTCTTGAAGCGGCTGTTCACGTTAGTGATCAGCACCGAGTAATAGCCGGCATCGCCGTTCGAATACCGGATCTTCGCGAACACTTCGCCTTGCGAGCGATCCACCGCTTCGATCGCCGACGCATTGCCGAAATAGCCGACCTGTACCTTGTTAAAGCGCATGCCTTCGATGATGCCGGCGTAGTCGGTCGCGAAGAACGCTTTGACGTTCAGGCCGGTCTGCTTGTTCATGTCGGCGATCAGCGGTTCCCAGCGCTCTTTCAGCACGGAGGACGAATCGGTCGAGATGATGCCGAGGTTGATGTCCTCGGCTTGTGCGGTGGCGACGCAGGCGAATGCGGCCGCGCCGACGGTCAGCGTGATCAATGAACGCAGGAATTTCATCGCTTTGAGATCCGGTTGAGAAAACAGAATGGGTGGGCGCGCTCAGCTCGAGTGCGCCGGATTGAGGGCGAACGCATAACGCGTCGAGGTGGGTGCGGTGTCTTGCGTCGCTACGCCGGTTTCGATGCCGCTGACGTTGCTGGCCGTAGGAGCGGCATTGCTATCGGCGGCTGCCTGATCGAGCAGTTCGCGGGCGTCGTCGCCATAGAGCTTCTTGAGCAGGGCAGGCGTGAGCGCGGTGGAAGGGCCGTCGTAGACCACCTTGCCGCGTCGCAACGCAACCGTGCGCGGGCAATACTGCATCGCGATGTCGACCTGGTGCAGCGAGACCAGCACAGTCAGTTGATGCTCGATGTTGAGCGTGCGCAGCATTTCCATCACGCGGCGCGACGATTCGGGATCGAGCGAGGCGATCGGTTCGTCGGCGAGCACGATGCGCGCGCGCTGCACCAGCGCACGCGCCAATGCCGCGCGTTGTTGCTGGCCGCCGGAGAGGTTGGCGGCGCGTTCGCGCGCATGGTCGCCGATGCCGACTTCATTGAGCGCGGCCAACGACAGGGCTCGCTCGGCGCGCGGAAAGCGTCCGGTGAGACGGCGCCACAAAGGCAGCCGCGCGAGCGCGCCGATCAGTACATTGCTCTCCACGGAAAGCCGGTTCACCAGATTGAACTGCTGGAACACGAAGCCGATATCGCGGCGAATGCTGCGCACTTCCCGCACGATACGGCCGTTCTGCTGGATCGGCCGGCCAAGGATCGCGATCTGCGAGGGCTGCGCATCCGAGGGCGTAAAGCCCGCGATATGGCGCAGCAGCGTCGACTTGCCCGAACCCGAGGCGCCGATCAACGCAACCATTTCGCCTGGCTCGACACGCAGATCGATTTCGTCCAGCGCCTTGCGGCCATTGCCGAACGTCTTGCTCAACCGTTCGATACGAATTGCTTCCCGAATTGCTTCCATAAGTATCCCTTGATGCATCCGGCCATTGCCGGCATGTGTGGGGCTCATTCTAGGAAGCATCTGTGACGGTTCAGTGAAGGTGTCGCAACGTCTAGACGACTATATCTCCATGTGTCATTTTTGCGTCGCCACAAAGGCAAGCAGAAGTCATTCATTCGAATAAAAAATGACATCCGTATGACACGATTTGCCTCGCGCAGTGCCGGCAGCGCATGATCGCCGGCAGCCAGGCTATATTGCGTCATCCGGCATGCCGTCCCCAATAACCTTGCAGTTCCTTGCGACGTTGTCATGCAGCCTTTGAGCTTTCTTCCCGACAGTTTTGCGGAGTACGAAGATCTCAAGACGATCCTCGATCAGGGCAGCGCCAGCTTCGAGATTCGTACCGTTTGCGAGACGACGGTGCGTGGCCGGCAATTCGCCGTGCACACGGCGAGTATCGGTTCGACAGACCCGCTCGCGCCGGCTATTGGCTTTTTTGGCGGCATTCACGGGCTCGAACGGATCGGCTCGCAACTCGTGCTCGACTACATGCGCGCACTGCTCGCCCGGCTGGAATGGGATGAACTGCTGGTGCGGCAGTTGCAATCGATTCGTCTGATCTTTATGCCGATCGTCAATCCGGGCGGCATGTGGGCTGCCACGCGCGCCAATCCCAATGGTGTCGACCTGATGCGCAACGCGCCGCAGAATGCCGACGAACGCGTGCCGCTGCTTGCCGGCGGTCAGCGGGTCGGCGCATGGCTGCCCTGGTATCGCGGGCGGCAAGGTGAGCCGATGCAGCCGGAGGCCGTGGCACTCCTGCGGGTGGTTGAAACCGAAATGAGCGCGCGCCCCCTGAGCATCGCGCTCGACTGCCACTCGGGTTACGGCTGGAGCGACAGCATCTGGTTTCCCTACGCACGTACCCGCAAATTGATGCCCCATCTGCCGGAAATGTACGTGCTGAAAACCATGTTCGAGCGCGCTCATCCGCATCACGGCTATGCGTTCGAGCCGCAGAGCCATCAGTATCTGTTGCACGGCGATCTGTGGGACTTCGCGTACGACCGCGCGCCGGCGCCCAACGTCTTCCTGCCGATGACGCTCGAACTCGGTTCATGGCTATGGATCAAGAAAAATCCACGCCAACTGTTTTCACGTCAGGGTATGTTCAATCCAGTGAAAGCGCATCGCACCGCACGGGTGCTGCGGCGTCATGCGAATCTGCTCGATTTCCTCGCGCGCGCGGCGTTCTCATCGCAACGCTGGTTGCCGCAAGGCAATCGTCGCGAGCAATTGCTGCAAAGCGCGATCGACCATTGGACCAAACCGGAAGCGTCATGAGCACGTGGATTCTGTTGCGTGGACTGACGCGTGAAACACGCCATTGGGGGCGTTTGCCGGGCTTGCTGCGCGAGGCGATCGGCATGGATCGGCTGTTGCTGCTCGATCTGCCCGGCAACGGCGAGTTCGCGAACTTGCGCGCGCCGGCGGTGGTCGAGGATATGGTGGGCTTCGTGCGGATTGCTGCGCTGCAAAGCGGAGCGGCAGCGCCTTACCGCGTGCTGGCGATGTCGCTTGGCGGCATGGTCGCGACCGATTGGGCACAACGGCATCCTGGCGAGATCGAGCGGCTCGTGCTGATCAATACCAGCATGCGCCCGTTCAGCCGCCTGCCCGAGCGCTTGCGTCCATCCGCCTGGCCGGGCCTGCTGGGCGTCGCAGCCCACTGGCGCGACGCGCCGCGCGCGGAAAGCGGCATTCATCGGCTGACGTGCAATAACGTCGAAACGCTGGACGCGGATCTCGAGGCATGGAGCGAGATTCGCCGGAGCGCGCCGGTGAGCCGCGGCAATGCGTTGCGGCAGCTTTGGGCCGCCGCGCGCTTTAGCGCGGCGCCAACGAAACCGCGTAGCCCGTTGCTGATTCTGTCTTCACGCGCCGATAAGCTGGTCAATCCGGTGTGTTCGGCGAAACTCGCGGCGGCGTGGGGCGCACCGCATCGCGAGCATCAATGGGCCGGTCACGACCTGCCACACGACGACCCGGCCTGGACCAGCGAACAGGTTCACGCGTGGCTGATAGAAGAGGCTGGTGAGCCGAAGGCCGTGCTTTAAACAGACGGCGGACCGCCGCCGCGCTGCCACGGGCAACGGGTATAACCCAGGTCAGCTCGCCCATCGCTTTCCGGGACGGCAGGCGCATAATCCCCGTTCAGACGATGCATGCGAATCAAGCGATACTCGCTATTGCCGCCCGCCGGGGGAGTTGATCATGCAAGCAAAGAACGAAGAAGCCGTCACGCATCTGCTAAACGATGTCGTTGAATTTGCACGTGGGCGTTTGCCGGAGCCGACCTTCAACGTCGTCGAACCGTTCTTGCGGCACTACTACGATTTCGTCGATGCCGACGATCTGCAGAGCCGCTCGATTGCCGACCTTTACGGCGCGGCGCTCGCGCACTGGCAAACCGCGCAGCGCTTCGTGCCCGGCAGCGAACGGCTGCGCGTCTACAACCCGATAATCGAACAGCACGGCTGGCATTCCGATCATACGGTGATCGAGATCGTCAACGACGACATGCCGTTTCTGGTCGATTCGGTGTCAATGGCGGTCAATCGCCTCGGGCTTGCGCTGCATTCAGTCGTGCATCCGGTGTTCCGCATCTGGCGCGGACCGGATGGCAGCATCGTGCGAGTGGGGCAGGGCGCTGAAGATGCCGGCGACACGCGCTCGCAGCTTGCCTCGTTCATTCACTTCGAAGTCGACCGTTGCGGCGACGCGGCGAAGCTCGACACCTTGCGTGACGAGATCGCCAAGGTGCTGCGCGACGTGCGCGCCGCGGTGGAAGACTGGCCGAAGATCGTCGAACTCGCGCGCCTTACCATCAAAGGCATGAAGACGGGCGAGGCGGGGCCCGAAGGTGTTGAAGCCCGCGCGTTTCTCGAATGGATGGTGGCCGATCATTTCACCTTTCTTGGCCAGCGCGACTATGAACTGGTGCAGCACGACACCGGCTTTGGCTTGCGCGCGGTGCCTGGCTCCGGCCTCGGCATTCTGCGTGACGCGCTGCGTCCCGAGGGCGCCGCCGAAGTCACGCCGTTGCCGCCGGCGGCCGCCGATATCATCTCCGGCTCGTCACCGATCTTCCTGACCAAGGCCAACTCGCGCGCGACGGTGCATCGGCCGGGCTATCTGGATTACGTCGGCATCAAGCTGACCGGTGCGGACGGCAAGGTGACCGGCGAGCGGCGTTTCATCGGCCTGTACACGTCGACCGCATACCTGGTCTCGGCCGCGGAGATTCCGATTGCGCGGCGCAAATGCGCGAACATCGTGCGGCGGGCCGGTTTCCTGCCGAAGGGCCATCTCGCCAAATCACTGGTGACGGTGCTCGAAACCTATCCGCGCGACGAACTCTTTCAGGCCGACGAAAACCAGCTCTACGATATCGCGCTCGGTGTGCTGCGTTTGCAGGAGCACCAGCGCACGCGCCTGTTCGTGCGGCGTGATCGTTTCGACCGTTTCGTGTCGTGTCTCGTGTTCGTCCCGCGCGACAAGTACAACACCGATCTGCGGCAACGCATTGCCAACCTGCTGGCCGATGTATTCAACGGGGAAAGTGTCGAGTTCACGCCGCTGTTGTCGGAATCGACCCTCGCGCGCATTCACTTCGTTGTGCATGCGAAGCCGGGTGTCATGCCCACTGTCGATACACGTGAACTCGAAGCGCGCCTCGTGCATGTCACGCGCCGCTGGCAGGACGATCTTGCCGACGCATTACTCGACGCATTCGGCGAGGAGCAGGGCAACCGTCTCCTGCAACACTATGCGGATTCGTTTCCCCCGGGCTATCGCGACGATTATCCGGCTCGCACCGCAGTGCGCGATATCGAGCTGATCGAGCGCGTGCAGGGCAGCGAGCGGCTCGCCATGAATCTGTACCGCCCGATCGAAGCCGGGCCGCGCGCGTTTCGTTTCAAGGTTTATCGTGCGGGGTCGCCCATTGCGTTGTCGCGCAGCTTGCCGATGCTCGAACATCTTGGCGTGCGTGTCGATGAGGAGCGGCCTTATCTGATCGAAGCGCCCGACGCCACGCCGGCGTGGATTCACGACTTCGGTCTCGTACTCGCGGACGACGCGGAGTTCGATATCGAACGCGTGAAGGATCTATTCGAAGAAGCGTTCGAACAGGTGTGGACCGGCGGAATCGAAAGCGACGATTTCAACCGCCTTGTGTTGCGCGCGCAACTGAATGCGCGCGAGGTGACGATTCTGCGTGCTTATGCCAAGTACTTACGGCAAGTAGGGTCAACCTTCAGCGACGCGTATATCGAACGTGCGGTGACCGGCAATCCGGCGATTGCCCGCATGCTCGTGGAACTGTTCATCGCGCGCTTCGATCCGGTACTCGGCGAGACCCGCGAGGCGCGCGTCGACGGCTGGTTGAAGACGATCGACAGCGCCCTCGATCAGGTGCCGAATCTCGATGAGGACCGGATACTCCGGCAATTCCTCGGTGTCATCAAGGCCACGCAGCGCACGAACTACTATCGTTTCGATGCCGACGGTCATCCGAAACCGTATCTGTCATTCAAGTTCAATCCCGCGCAAGTGCCCGGTTTGCCTGAACCGAAACCGATGTTCGAAATCTGGGTGTATTCGCCGCGTGTGGAAGGCGTGCATTTGCGCGGCGGTCGTGTCGCGCGCGGCGGACTGCGCTGGTCGGATCGCCGGGAGGACTTCCGCACGGAAGTGCTCGGGCTGATGAAGGCGCAGATGGTGAAGAATGTGGTGATCGTGCCGGTCGGCTCCAAGGGCGGCTTCGTCGTGAAGAATCCGCCGCCGCAGACGGAACGCGACGCGTGGATGCGCGAAGGCATTGCCTGCTATCAGACCTTCCTGCGCGGCCTGCTCGATCTGACCGACAACCTCGCGGGCACGGCGGTGGTGCCGCCGCCGGATGTCGTGCGGCATGACCCCGACGATCCCTATCTGGTCGTCGCCGCCGACAAGGGCACCGCCACCTTCTCCGACTACGCGAACGCGATCTCGCAGGAATATGGTTTCTGGCTCGACGACGCCTTCGCGTCGGGCGGCTCGGTCGGTTATGACCACAAGAAAATGGCGATCACGGCGCGCGGCGCGTGGGAGTCGGTCAAGCGGCATTTCCGTGAAATGGGCGTCGATACGCAAACAACCGATTTCACGGCGGTGGGTGTCGGCGATATGTCGGGCGATGTATTTGGCAACGGCATGCTGCTGTCGCCACATATCAAACTGGTCGCCGCGTTCGATCATCGACACATCTTTCTCGATCCGAATCCCGATCCATCGGTAAGCCTTGCCGAACGCGGGCGCTTGTTCGTTCTGGATCGGTCGAGTTGGGCCGACTATGATCCTTCGCTGATCTCGGCGGGCGGCGGCGTGTTTCCGCGCTCGGCCAAGACGATTCCGCTGTCGCCGGCAGTGCAGTCGGTGCTTGGCATCAGCGCGCCGGCGCTCGCGCCGGCTGAATTGATGCGCGCGATTCTGCAGGCGCCCGTCGATCTGCTCTACAACGGCGGCATTGGCACCTATGTGAAAGCGAGCCGCGAAACCCATCTGCAAGTCGGCGATCGCGCTAACGATGCGATCCGTGTCAATGGCGCCGATCTGCACTGCAAGGTCGTGGCGGAAGGCGGCAATCTCGGTCTCACGCAACTCGGGCGCATTGAATTCGCGCAGCGCGGCGGCCGCATCAATACCGATGCGATCGACAACTCCGCCGGTGTCGACTGTTCGGACCACGAGGTCAACATCAAGATTCTGCTGGGCCTGGTTGTCGCCGACGGTGAAATGACCGGGAAGCAGCGCAATGCATTGCTCGCGGAAATGACCGATGAAGTCGGCTTGCTCGTATTGCAGGACAACTATTACCAGACCCAGGCGCTCTCGATCGCGGGCCGCTACGGCGTCGAATTGCTCGATGCCGAAGCGCGTCTGATGCGTTACCTCGAACGCGCGGGCCGGCTGAATCGCGTGATCGAGTTCTTGCCGACCGATGAGGAAGTCGCTGAACGCCAGGCCGCGAAACAAGGGCTGACCACGCCCGAGCGCGCGGTGCTGCTTGCCTACAGCAAGATGTGGCTCTACGACGCGCTGCTCGAATCGTCGATGCCGGAAGACCCGCTCGTCAGCGACTTGCTGATCGAATACTTTCCGAAGCCGTTGCGGCAGCGCTTTAGCGAACCGATGCAACGCCATCCGTTGCGGCGCGAGATTCTTGCCACGCACTTGACCAATGCGCTGGTGAATCGCGTGGGCTGCGAGTTCGTGCATCGCCTGATGGAAGAGACCGATGCGAAGCCCGGCGACATCGTGCGGGCCTGCATCATGGCGCGCGACGTGTTCGATCTCGACGACGTGTGGCGCAGTATCGACGCGCTGGATAACCGTGTCGCCGACGATGTGCAAGCGCGTATGTTCGTCGAAGTAGCGCGGCTCGTCGAACGCTCGGCGCTGTGGTTCCTGCGGCACTTGCAATCGGGCGCGATCAGCGACGGTGATGTCGCCGGCTTGCTCGCACGTTGCCGCGACGCGGCGCAACGCCTCGCTGCGCAACGGCCCGCGCTGCTGCCCGCCGCGGATCTCGAGGCGCTGTCCGAGCGGCAACGGGTGCTCGTGGACGCGGGCGTCGACAGCGAACTGGCGGTGCGGATCGCGAGCGGCGAAATCTCGGCGGCCTTGCTCGACATCGCCGAGGTGGCTTCGACCTGCGGGCGCAGTCTCGAACTCGCGGCGGGGGTCTACTTCGCGCTCGGCACGCTGCTGAACTACGGCTGGATCAGCGAGCGCGCGGCCGCGCTGCCGGCGCCCACGCACTGGGACATGCTGGCGCGCGCCACGGCGCTGGCCGAACTTGCCCGCCTGAAGCGCGCGTTGACCACGAGCGCGCTGGCCGGCGCCGATGATGCGTCGACGCCGGATGCATTGGTCCAGTCGTGGCGCGAGAAGCGCGCCGCGCAACTGGAGCGCTATACGCGCCTGCTTGCCGATCTGCGGGCCACGGGCGGTGCGAGCCTGTCGATGCTGCTGGTGATCGTGCGGGAGATGGCTGCGCTGGAGCGCGCATAACACGACGCGAGGCCGGCGAGGGGGACCGTTGCAGAATACGGTGCAAAACAGCGCCGGGGTTGGACGCATGCCGTCCGGCGTGTCCATAATACGAACTATTGCCAACCGAAAGCGTTCTGCAAACTCACGGATCCCCTCCACGACGATGAAAGAAGAATCGCCGAAAGCCATTTTCTATGCGCTCGCCGCCAACCTCGGCATCGCCATCTGCAAGTTCGCTGCTGCCACCTTCACCGGCTCCGGCTCGATGTTCGCCGAAGCCATTCACTCGACCGCCGACTGCGGTAACCAACTGCTGCTGCTATTCGGCCTGCGTGAAGCGCGCAAACCGGCGAGTCCGTTGCATCCCATGGGCGGTGGCCGCGAGATCAATTTCTATTCGTTGCTGGTGGCGTTGCTGCTGTTCTTTGTCGGCGGTGCGTTTTCGGTGTACGAGGGCGTACATCGTCTGTTTGCGCGCGAGCCGTTGCAGTATGCGTATGTGGCGCTGCTTGTGCTTGGCGTTTCAGTGGTGCTGGAAGCCCTTTCGTTGTGGGGTGCGGTCAAGGAGATCCGCAAGACGCATCCCGACAAAAGCATGTGGCGTTGGTTTCGCGAAACGCGCGAGTCCGAATTGCTGGTGGTGGCAGGCGAGGACATCGCGGCGCTAGCAGGCCTTGCGATGGCCTTCGTCGCCGTGCTGCTGACCATGGTGACCGGCAATCCTGTTTACGACGCCTTGGGTTCCATCGGTGTGGGTGTGTTGCTGATGGTGATTGCGTGGCTGGTGGCGCGCGAGGTGAAGTCGATGATCGTCGGCGAATCGGCGAGCCCGGACGTGCGCCGCGCGATCGAGGCGCATCTGCGAGCGCGCGCCGAGATTCGCAGCATCATCAACATGATTACGCTGCAGTGGGGCCGTCACGTGGTGGTGGCGGTGCAGGCGGAAATGGTCGACTACGCGAGCGGCCGCGCGATGGTCGATGCAATCAATGTGATCGAAGCGGACTTGCAGGCGGCGTTTCCGCAAGTGCGCTGGGTGTTTTTTGAACCGGACGTACCGCGGGTTTGATGTGTTATCTCGCTTGCGAGGCACGTCCGGTACATTGAGGGCCGGCGGATTTCGCACAGGTCTGCGTTCAGACTTTTGCGTCCGCTGGCTGGTGCATCGGCCGCTTATTTGAAGCCGGTCACCGCATGCGGCACATACAGTTCTTCCAGTTGACGGATTTCGTCCTCGCTCAGCTTCAACGACAGAGCCGCGACCGCATCGTCCAGATGGTGCAGCTTGGTCGCGCCGACGATCGGCGCGGTGATGGGCTTCTTCTGCAACACCCAGGCTAGCGCGACTTGCGCACGCGGCACGCCGCGCGCCTTGGCAATCTGACTGACCCGTTCGACGATTCGCCGATCCGCGTCTTCGGTATGCGCGTACAACGTGCGGCCGAATTCGTCGGTCTCCGAGCGCGCGCTTTCGGTGTTCCAGTCGCGCGTCAGGCGCCCGCGCGCCAGCGGGCTCCAGGGAATCACGCCGATGCCTTCGCTTTCGCACAGCGGCAGCATCTCGCGCTCTTCTTCGCGGTACAGCAGGTTCACGTAGTTCTGCATTGTCACGAAGCGCGTCCAGCCATTGCTTTCAGCCACATGCAACGCCTTGGCGAATTGCCACGCATACATCGACGATGCGCCGATATAGCGTGCCTTGCCGGCCTTCACGACGTCGTGCAGGGCTTCCATGGTTTCTTCGATCGGCGTGCCGTAGTCCCAGCGGTGGATCTGATACAGATCGACGTAATCAGTCCCGAGGCGCCTCAGGCTGTGGTCGATTTCCGCCATGATCGCCTTGCGCGACAGACCTGAGCCGTTCTGACCCGGATGCATGCGGCCATGAACCTTGGTAGCCAGCACGATTTCGTCGCGCTTCGCAAAGTCCTTTAGCGCGCGGCCGACGATTTCCTCGCTGGTGCCGTCTGAGTAAACGTTGGCGGTATCGAAGAAATTGATGCCGTGATCGAGCGCCTGCTTGATGAAGGGACGCGCCGCTTCATCGTCGAGCGACCAGGGGTGGGTACCGCGAGCGGGCACGCCGTAGCTCATACAGCCGAGACAAAGACGCGATACATCGAGGCCGGTGCGGCCGAGTTTCACATAATCCATCGTGGTGCTCCTGGGTTGAAGTGCGCACACGCGGTGCGTGCTGAGGGCCTCCATTATAGGAAGGGCGGTGCCGACGTGCTGGCGGCCCGACAACTGACCAGGAAGGGCTGCGTCGACGTGCTGGCGGCCCGCCAGGCCGACCGAACGCGCAGGCCGGCGGGGTTCAATCGCGGCGGAATGCGGCAACGCGTAGTGGCAAATAATTTCTTCGCACCTATACTTCTTTCGGCTTGAAAGCAGCACCTTCTCCCAATCCGCATCACAGGCAAAAAGAAAGGATCACGATGCTGACTCGCGCACTTGGCGCAATCTGCGCAACTACACTCGCGGCTTGCGCTGCTTTCACAGCCGGCCCGGCCAGCGCGGACGACAACGACGGTTTCTCGCAAGGCGACGGCGGCTCGCACGGGCGGCCGGTCAAGGTGATGATCATCTCGATGTTTGGGCCGGAGGGGCAGGTGTGGCTCGATCGGCTGGGGCCATGGCGTGAGATTGCTGTCGACGGCCTGTCGCCCGACTACCCGACGGTTCATTGCAACAAGCAGGAGGTGTGTGTCATGACCACGGGCATGGGGCATACCAATGCTGCAGCGTCGATCATGGCGCTGACCTTCTCGTCGCGCTTCGATTTGCGGCATACGTATTTTATGGTTGCGGGGATTGCCGGGATCGATCCGCAACAGGGTACGGTGGGGTCTGCCGCGTGGGCGAAGTATCTGGTCGACTTTGGGATTCAGTGGGAGATCGATGGGCGGGAGATTCCGGCTGGCTGGAAGACCGGCTACCTTGGGATCAATACCACGAGTCCAACGGACAAGCCGCCGCTTGATTATCGGACTGAGGTGTTTCAGTTGAATACCCAGCTTGCCGATACGGCGTTTGCTTTGTCGCGGAGCGTTGTGCTTTCCGATGATGCTCAGGCTCAGGCAGCGCGGGCCAAGTATTCTTATGCGCCGGCGAATCGACCGCCTGCTGTGATTCAATGCGATACGCTGGCGGGGGACACCTGGTGGTCAGGGGCGCTGCTTGGGCAGCGGGCTCGCGATTGGACCAAGATTTTGACTGACAACAAGGGGGTTTATTGCACTACGCAGCAGGAGGATAACGCTACGTATGAGGCGCTTAAGCGCGCGGCCTCGGTGCATAGGGTCGATCTGAATCGCGTTGCAGTGCTGCGGGCTGGGTCGGATTTTGATCGGCCTTATGATGGGCAGACTAGTGCGGATAATTTGCTGAACTATGCTGCGCAAGGGGGTTTTACGATCGCTATTGAGAATTTGTTTCGGAGTGGGAATCCGGTTGTGCAGGATATTGTTGGTCATTGGGGGGAGTGGCGGGAAGGGGTGCCTAAAAGGTAGATGGTTTTTTTTGCCTGCGCGGCGCTTTGTTGGTGTGCCTGCGGCGTTGGCTTTTCGTTGATCTGTTTGCCTGCGTGGCGCTTTTTCTGCGTGCCTACGGTGTTGGCCTCTCCTTGATTTGTTATTGGTCTATTAGCGTCGCCCCTGTGCGGGGCAGGCACCTACTTTTCTTTGCCTGCCGCAAAGAAAAGCAACCGTATTGGAAGTCAAGCGGGAACCTGTTCCTGGGTGCTGGATTTTCAATGTGGTCGCCAGTTCGTACAGGCGAGCGCAAACCACGCGAGTGATCGCGTTCAGGCACCGCATCCAGGCAAGGCTATACCGCCGGTTAATCCGTCGATGGGCTCCAGGGTGTTGAGTTATGGACCATGGCGTTGAGCGTCACGATGAGCTTGCGGATGCACGCGGTCATGGCCACCTTGAAGGGTTTGCCGGCTTTGCGCAGACGGTCGTAGAAGGCCCTGATCACCGGGTTGAAGCGCAGCGCGGGAATGCAGGCCATATAAAGCGCGCGCCGCACGATGGCACGACCGCCCTGAATGCGCCGCTTGCCGGTGTGCCTGCCGCTGTCGGAATTGAACGGTGCGACACCGGTGAGCGCGGCGATCTCGCGACGGTTCAGTGAACCGAGTTGCGGCATGAATGCGATCAGCGTGGCCGCCGCACCGGGACCGATGCCGGGCACCGAGCGCAGCAGGTCCTCCTTCTGGCACCACGCGGGCGAAGCGCGCATGAACGAATCGATGTCCTTGTCGGCGACGGTGAGCTGCTGCTTGAGCCATTTGATGTGGTCATTCAGGCTTTCCTTCGCCGCGGCGTGAGCGCGCTCCAGGCGGGCCTTTTCGGCCACGAGCATGTCGATGAGCTGGGCACGGCGCAGCAGGAGTGCCTGCAGCTGCTCGGTCTGCACATCGTTGAGCGGACGCACGACGGGTTTGATGACGGCGGCGAAATGGGCGATGACGAACGCGTCGATGCGATCGGTCTTCGCCCGTTTGCCGGTGGCTTTGGCAAAGTCGCGCACCTGTCGGGGATTGACCGCGACCGCGCGCAGGCCGGCCTGGCAGAGCGCCCTGAGCACGGCGAGTTCGAGCTTGCCGGTGGCCTCCATGACGATCAGGGTGGGGTTCAGCGCGATCAGACGCTGGACCAGCTGGTCGATGGCGGCGGTTTGATTGTCGACACTGAAATGTTCGGTCGTGTCGTGGATGGCAACGTCGAGCGTGCTACCGCTGACGTCGATGCCGATATAAAGGGACGAAGAGGTCTGGTTCATCACGGTACCCATACTTGCAGGAAAATACGAGCTCGGGGCTCAGTCAACTGTTCGGGTTAAGAGGATGAAAAGGACAGTCGCTCAGGCTTTCTGCGGGCTCGAGGCACTGTAGGCAGACGAGCTGACTGTCCGTGTGGCGACAACTGATCGGGTCGGCGCCACGGAGGGGAATATACAAGTAGGCAAAAGAAAGCGGCTCAAACCGCAAATTCTTAAGCGGGTCCCCCGCACAGTCACGGTAGCGGTGCATCTGGAATCCGTGCTCTCGCACATTCGGCGTTAGTGACCAAGGGCTCATCAGCTCCCACTCCGCACTGCGTGCGTCGCGGATGGGTCTGCATGGGAAACCAGCGGCTTCGTTTGCGCATGGGAGCCATTGGCTTCGCCTCGGCGAAGCCAATGGCAACAGCGGCGCCAAAGAGCCAAAGAGCCACGAAGCCACGAAGCCACGAAGCCACGAAGCCACGAAGCCACGAAGCCACGAAGCCACGAAGCCACGAAGCGAAGAAGCCGAAGAACCGAAGAGCCGAAAGAGCAGAAAGAGCCGAAAGAGCCGAAAGAGCAGAAAGAGCAGAAAGAGCAGAAAGAGCAGAAAGAGCAGAAGAGGCGATAAACGCCGTACCACGGCGCCAGATGAAGCCATGAGGAACATGGCGATCGGCTTTAAGAAGCGGGCTACGGCGCGCGGAGCGTCGCCGGAAGTATGACTGCCTTGTCACTAGGGCTAAGTGTGCGAGAACACTGATTCCAGATGTACCACTACCGTGACTGTGCGGGGGACTCGCTTAAGAATTTGCGGTTTGAGCCGCTTTCTTTTGCCTACTTTTCTTTGCGGCAGGCAAAGAAAAGTAGGTGCCTGCCCCGCACAGGGGCGACGCTAATAGACCGATACCAAATCAAGGAAAGGCCAACACCTTAGGCACACGAACAAAGCGCCGCACAGGCAAACAGATCAGGGAAAAGCCAACACCGTAGGCACGCAAACGAAGCGCCGCACAGGCAAAAAAACCAAACCTCTACCGCTGCGGCGCCCGATACGGCGTCCACACAGCAGCATCTGTATCCCAGTTATCGAGTTCAGACGGTGTCATGATGAGATCCTTTTTGAAGAATAAACGTTTACCACCGCGATGAAAATTCCTTTGGAAACCAAACCATCGCGGCGTCCAAGCCTTACTGCCCATTGGCAACGCGCGTCACATCGCCGCTTCGACCTTCCTGCAATGCAATGCGCGCAGCCTGCGTCTGCCCAATCAGACCTTTATTCGGATACGTCGTGCGATTCAGCGCAGGCAACGACCCATCGCGATACGCCGCGACCAGTTCAGCCTGAACTTCAGCGCGAGTTTTGCCGCCAGCGGTCGGCGCGGGTTGCGTGTCGTACGTGCCTGCATGCCCAATGCCCCCACCGCCGTTGCCTTGGGCAAAAACCGGCGCGCTGGCAAGCAGCGAAAGAGCCAGACCTGCTAAGAGATTGCGTTTCATGATTCACTCCTGTCGATTCATTTGCAGCACAGGCAGCGCCGCGACAGGATGAAATGTAGACTTCGAGGCGAGTCGGATAAATCGCAGTTTCGCGAAATGAATTGTCGCAATTCCAGAACAATCGCGACCACCATCGAGTAACTCAAGCAACCACGGCATTAGAGCCGCGGTTGGAATTCACTGTTCCACATTCTGTACTTCAACTCGCACGAATCAGGCAACCCATTCCGTTATCACCGGCGTGTCGAGCATCGGAGCAGATTCGCGCTCTTCGAAAGTGCGCTTGGTACACGTCGCTTCGAGACTGCCGCGTCCGCTCAACAACGGGCAGCGGTCAAACACCTCGGCAATCCAGTCTACGAAAACACGGACTTTAGGCGACAGATGCCGACTGTGCGGATAGACTGCGGAAATCGGCATCGGCAAAGGCTTCAGCTCCGGCAGGACTTCAACCAGCTGACCCGAACGCAGATGCGGCAGCACCATGAAGAGCGCCGGCTGAATCAGGCCGAAGCCTTCCACTCCGCAGGTTACGTAGGCATCAGCGTCGTTCACCGACACAATGCTCTTCATTTTCACCTCGACTTCTTTGCCGTCAACCTTGAAGGCCCAATCGAGCGTGCGCCCCGTGCGGCTCGAAAAGTAATTGACTGCTTTGTGATTCTCGAGGTCATCGAGCGAAGTCGGCATACCCGCGCGCTCGATATAGTCGGGGGCCGCGCATGTCACGCCCTCGAACAAACCGATACGCCGCGCCACTAGCGACGAATCCTGTAGCGCACCCACACGTATCACGCAATCCACGCCTTCCTGCAACAGATCGACAGGCCGATCCGTCAATCCGAGTTGCAGGTCGATGTCCGGGTAGCGCGTGTGGAATTCACACAGCGAAGGAATCACCAGCAAGCGCCCGATCGATCCCGGCATGTCGATGCGCAGCTTGCCATGCGGCTTCTTATTGCCGCTCTGGAAGCTGGCCTCGGTCTCTTCGACGTCCGCGAGTATGCGCACGCAGCGTTCGTAATATGCGGCGCCGTCCGGCGTCAGCGACAAACGCCGCGTGGTCCGGTGCATCAGGCGCGTGCCGAGGAACGCTTCGAGGTTCTGAATGATGGTGGTAACGGATGCGCGCGGTAAATCGAGCGTTTCCGCTGCACGGGTAAAGCTGTTGGTGTCGACGACGCGCGTGAACACTTGCATGGCCTGAAGCCGGTCCATTGCAAACCTCCAGATAGGGGCGGACGCTCTGAGCAGAAATCGAATCCGCAGAGCAATCGCATTCGATTGTTCAGGGGCGCCGAATTGTGTTGCCGGATTATAGGCATTTATTTACGAGTCTGCCGAACCCACAATTCGCACCATTGAAGTTCTATGCGCATTGCGCGGCTCGACATGGATGCATTTAAACCGTCGTACTCCTTTGTGCCCGCCGGCAGCGGCCCGGCACAGGCTGGTAGCACGGCACTCGACGTCACTGACGTGCAGATCGAAGGGCACGCACAGGACATCACCTTGCGTTTGTACCGGCAGGCAGAGAAAACCGCACTGCCAGTACTGCTTTATTTCCACGGCGGCGGCTTTACCAAGGGCTCGATCGATCTGGCCGACTACGCAGCGCGTTATTTCGCAGAACACTTACCGGCTCTCGTCGTCTCGGTCGGTTATTCACTGGCGCCACAGTTTCCGTTTCCGGCGGCGCCTGAGGACGCACATCGCGCGGCACTCTGGGTGCAGACCAGAGCACGCGCGTTTGGCGGAAATAGCAAGAAGGTCGGCGTGGCCGGCCACGATGCGGGCGGGCAGCTGGCCAACTGCCTCGCTTTCATCGCGCGTGACCGTGGCGATGTGCGCATCGCCGCGCAAGCGCTGTTCGGACCGATGCTCGATCCGAGCTTGACGCGCCTCGGCGATGAGCAACGGCTCGGCTCGGACATCACCGCGAAAGAGTGCGCGGCGTGTTATCGCGCATATCTGCCGCAAGCGTCGCAACGCATGCATCCGTATGCCGCGCCGCTCGAATCGTCGCGCCTCGCGGGCCTGCCGGCGACGCTGATCGTGACGGCGCAAAACGACGTGCTGCATGTGGAAGCGGAGAAATACGCGAGCAGTCTGATCGACGCGGGTGTGCTGACCCAGGTGGTCCGCTATCCCAGCATCTCGCACGCCGCGTTGGCCGACCATCCGCCCGCATTGCAGGAAGCGGTGAGATTTTTTCAGTGGCGCTTCGATGCGCGCGCCCATCGCTGAAACAGAAATAAACAGAACTTTAATCAACGATATCGGGAGCTTCTCATGACTATCCTTCCTCTTTCCCGTCGCCGTGTGGCGATTGCCGTGCTAGTCGTCGTCGTCGTGGCCGGGCTGGGCACGTTCGGCGCGATTCGCGTCGACGCGAGCTCGCCCGCCGCGCCCACCATCGTGCCGGAAGTGGATGTGGCCACCGTGGTGCAAAAGACCATCACCGACTGGCAGAGCTATTCGGGCCGCCTCGAAGCGGTCGAAAAAGTCGACGTCCGTTCGCAAGTGCCGGGCACGATCGTGTCCGTGAGCTTCAAGGACGGCGCGCTCGTGAAGAAAGGCGACACGCTGTTCGTGATCGATCCGCGTCCTTACGCAGCCGAAGTCGATCGCGCCGAAGCGCAACTCGCGGCTGCGCAAGCGCGTACGGGCTACACGCAAAGCGATTGGGAACGCGCGCAGCGCCTGATCGCCGACAACGCCATCGCCAAACGCGACTACGACGAGAAGCAGAACGCCGCGCGCGAAGCGAGCGCGAACCTGAAGGCCGCGCAGGCCGCCGTCGAAACCGCGCGCATCAATCTCGGCTACACGAAGATCGTCGCACCGGTGGCGGGCCGCGTGTCGCGCGCGGAAATCACGGTGGGCAACGTGGTGTCCGCAGGCGCAAGCTCGGCGCCGCTGACGACGCTGGTGTCGGTTTCGCCGATCTACGCATCGTTCGACGCTGACGAACAAACCTATTTGCAGTACCTGAGCCGCGCGAAAGATGGCAGCAAGGTGCCGGTGGAACTGGGTCTCGCGGACGAAAGCGGCTATTCGCGCAGCGGTGTCATCGAGTCGGTGGACAACCGGCTCGATACGTCGTCCGGCACTATCCGAGTGCGGGCAAAATTCGATAACCAGGATGGTGCATTGATCCCGGGTCTGTATGCACGCGTGAAGGTCGGCGGGAGCGAGCCGCATCCGGCACTGCTGATCGACGACGCCGCGGTGGGTACCGACCAGGACAAGAAATTCGTGCTGGTGGTCGACCAGAACAACCACGTCATCTACCGGGAAATCGCGGTGGGCGGCATGCAGGGCAACCTGCGGGTCGTCAATGGCGGCCTGAAGGCGTCTGATCGAATCGTCGTGAACGGTATCCAGCGCGTGCGTCCAGGCGATGCGGTACGCGCTCACATGGTGCCGATGACCACCGACGAGGATCCGAACAGCGCGCCGCTTGCACAGACGCGAGCGAAGGCAGCGGACAAGAACTCGTGAGCCTCATGCGCCGCGCTTATCTGACCACATCTGGCCACCTTGCGTAGCTGTAGCGGGCGCATGCTCCAACGTTAAGAGCTTCCCATGAACATATCCAAATTTTTTATCGATCGACCGATCTTTGCCGGCGTGCTCTCGGTATTGATCCTGCTGGGGGGCATCATTGCGCTCTTCAAGCTGCCGATCTCGGAGTACCCGGAAGTCGTACCGCCTTCGGTGGTGGTGCACGCGCAGTATCCGGGCGCCAATCCGAAAGTGATCGCCGAGGCCGTCGCGGCGCCGCTCGAAGAGCAGATCAACGGCGTCGAGAACATGCTGTACATGCAGTCGCAAGCCAACAGCGACGGCAATCTCACGCTGACGGTGACCTTCAAGCTCGGCACTAATCCGGACCTCGCGACGCAGCTGGTGCAGAACCGCGTCAACCAGGCGCTGCCGCGCCTGCCGGAAGACGTGCAGCGCCTCGGCATCACGACCATCAAGAGTTCGCCGACGCTGACAATGGTGGTCCACCTGATCTCGCCGAACAATCGCTACGACATGACGTATCTGCGCAACTACGCGCTGTTGAACGTCAAGGATCGGCTCGCGCGGATTCAGGGCGTGGGTGAAGTGCAACTGTGGGGTTCGGGCGACTACGCGATGCGCGTCTGGCTCGATCCGCAGAAGGTCGCGCAGCGCGGTTTGACGGCGACCGAAGTGGTCAACGCGATCCGTGAGCAGAACATTCAGGTGGCAGCCGGGGTGATCGGCGCATCGCCTTCGGTACCGGGCACGCAATTGCAGTTGTCGGTGAATGCGCGTGGCCGTTTGAAGACTGAGGGTGAATTCGGCGACATCATCGTCAAGACCGCGCCGGATGGCGGCGTGACGTACCTGCGTGATATCGCGCGTATCGAACTGGCGGCGTCGGAATACGGGCTGCGTTCGCTGCTCGACAACAAGCCGGCGGTTGCGCTCGCCATCAATCAGGCGCCGGGTGCGAACTCGCTGGCGATTTCCGACCAGGTTCGTACCGCGATGAAGGAACTGGCCGAAGACATGCCGGCGGGCGTCGAATACAAGATCGTCTATGACCCGACGCAGTTCGTGCGCTCGAGTATCGAGGCGGTGATCCACACGCTGCTCGAAGCGATCGCGCTAGTGGTGATCGTGGTGATCGTGTTCCTGCAAACGTGGCGTGCGTCGATCATTCCGCTGATTGCGGTGCCGGTGTCGATTGTCGGTACATTCTCGTTGCTGCTTGCGTTCGGCTTCTCGATCAACGCCTTGTCATTGTTCGGCATGGTGCTCGCCATCGGGATCGTGGTGGACGATGCGATCGTGGTGGTGGAGAACGTCGAGCGGAACATCGAAAACGGCCTCAGTGCGCGCGATGCGACGTATAAGGCGATGCAGGAAGTCAGTGGGCCGATCATCGCCATCGCGCTGACGCTGGTCGCCGTGTTCGTGCCGCTCGCTTTCATGACCGGCCTGACGGGGCAGTTCTACAAGCAGTTCGCGATGACTATCGCGATCTCGACGGTGATCTCGGCGTTCAACTCGCTGACCTTGTCGCCGGCTTTGGCCGCGTTGCTGTTGCGCAGCCACGGCGCGAAGGAAGACTTCCTCACGCGTGTGATGAATCGCGTGCTGGGCCGCTTTTTCAAGGGCTTCGACAAGGTGTTCCATCGCGGCTCGACGGAGTATGGCCGTGGCGTGAAGGGCGTGCTGCGCCGTAAAGGGGCGATGCTCGCGGTGTACGCGATCCTGCTGGGCGCGACTGTGCTGATCTCGCGCGTCGTGCCGGGTGGCTTCGTGCCGGCGCAGGACAAGGAGTACCTGATTGCGTTTGCGCAGTTGCCGAATGGCGCGTCGCTGGATCGCACGGAAAAAGTGATCCGCGACATGAGCGCGATTGCGTTGAAGCAGCCGGGCGTGGAAAGCGCGGTGGCGTTCCCGGGTTTGTCGGTGAACGGCTTCACCAATAGTTCGAGTGCGGGCATCGTGTTCGTCACGTTGAAGCCTTTCAAAGACCGCGGCAACAGGAAGCTCTCGGCCGGTGCGATTGCCGGTGCGTTGAACCAGCAATACGGTGCGATCAAGGATTCGTTCGTCGCGGTGTTCCCACCGCCTCCTGTGCTCGGTCTCGGCACGCTGGGCGGTTTCAAGATGCAATTGGAAGATCATGGCGCGGTCGGCTATGCGGAGTTGAACAAGGCAGCGGAAGCGTTCGTGAAGAAAGCGGCGCAAACGCCTGAACTCGGACCGACGTTCTCGAGCTATCAGATCAACGTGCCGCAACTGAACGTCGACTTGGATCGCGTGAAGGCCAAGCAACTGGGCGTGCCCGTCACGGACGTGTTCAACACGATGCAGATCTATCTGGGCTCGCTGTATGTGAACGACTTCAACCGTTTCGGCCGCGTCTATCAGGTGCGGGTGCAGGCGGACGCGCCGTTCCGTCAACGTGCCGACGACATCCTGCAACTGAAGACGCGTAACGCGGCGGGCGACATGGTGCCATTGTCGTCGCTGGTCACGGTGACGCCTACCTATGGTCCGGAAATGGTGGTGCGCTACAACGGCTATACCGCCGCCGACATCAACGGTGGACCGGCGCCAGGTTTCTCGTCGGGCCAGGCTCAGGCCGCGGCCGAACGCGTGGCGGCCGAAACCTTGCCGCATGGCGTGAAGCTCGAATGGACCGACCTGACGTATCAGCAGATCCTGGCGGGCAATGCCGGCCTGTGGGTGTTCCCGATCAGCGTGCTGCTCGTGTTCCTCGTGCTGGCTGCTCTGTATGAAAGTCTGACGTTGCCGCTCGCGGTGATCCTGATCGTGCCGATGAGCGTGTTGTCCGCGCTGACCGGTGTGTGGCTCACGGGTGGCGACAACAACATCTTCACGCAGATCGGTTTGATGGTGCTGGTGGGGCTGTCGGCGAAGAACGCGATTCTGATCGTCGAGTTTGCTCGCGAACTCGAACATGACGGGCATTCGCCGTTGTCGGCGGCAATCGAGGCAAGCCGCTTGCGTCTGCGGCCGATTCTGATGACGTCGATCGCTTTCATCATGGGCGTAGTGCCGCTGGTGCTCTCGAGCGGAGCCGGTTCGGAAATGCGTCATGCGATGGGTATCGCGGTGTTCTTCGGCATGCTCGGCGTGACGCTGTTCGGCCTGATGCTGACCCCTGTGTTCTATGTAGTGCTGCGTACGCTGGCGGGTGGGACGATTCACGTCGCGCAGAAGGACGCGCCGCACTATGGGGCGCCGGTGACGGACGCCTGAGGAGAAAATAAAAAATGAAGCGCTTTGAATCTTTAGGCGGGTGGGGCCGGGCGGCCGCCAGTGGTTTGCTGGTGGCGTTGCTCGCGGCCTGCTCCGTGGAACCCACGTATAAGCGGCCGGAGGTGGATACGCCGGTCGCGTTCAAGGAAGCACCTGCAACTGCTTCGGGCGCGTCCGCTGCCTCGGCTATGTCCGCCGCGTCGGCTCAGGACACGGGCACGTGGAAGCCGGCTCAACCCGCCGACGACGCGCATCGCGGGCAATGGTGGGCGATTTTCGGCGACTCGCAGTTGAACGCGCTCGAAGAGCAGGCTGCCGCTGCGAACCAGGACCTGAAGGCGGCTGCGGCGCGCGTGCAACAGGCGCGTGCGGTCACCCAGGCGGCGAAGTCGGACTGGTTCCCGAAGTTCGACGCGGGCTTCGGCCCGACGCGCGAACGGGCCTCGGCGGCCTCGCAATTCCAGCCGGATAGCGCGGGCGGTACGAACGGCACGATCTGGCGTGCGCAGGTGGGCGCGTCGTATGAGGCTGATCTGTTCGGGCGAGTCGGGTCGAATGTGAATGCGACGCGTGCGGACGAGCAGCAAACTGAAGTGCTGTTCCGTTCCGTGCAGTTGTCGCTCCAGGCCGACGTCGCGCAGAACTACTTCCAGTTGCGCGAGCTCGATACGGATCAGGACCTGTACCGCCGTACCGTGGCGTTGCGCGAGGATACGCTGAAGCTGGTCGAACGACGTTTCAAGGAAGGCGATATCGGCGAGCTGGATGTCTCGCGCGCTCGCAACGAACTGGCGAGTGCGCGTGCGGACGCGGTGGGCGTGGCACGTCAGCGTGCGGCCTCCGAGCACAGCCTCGCAATTCTGCTCGGCAAACCGCCGGCGGATTTCTCGTTCGCGGAAGCGCCGCTTGCGCCGGTGACGGTGCGTGTGCCGCCGGGTCTGCCTTCGGCGCTGCTCGAACGTCGGCCGGATATTTCGGCGGCGGAGCGGGCCATGATTGCGGCGAATGCGCGGGTTGGTCTGGCGAAGTCGGCGTTCTTCCCGAAGCTCGATATCACTGGCGCGGCGGGCTTTGAATCGGCGACGCTGGGCAACCTGTTCATGTGGTCGAGTCGCGCGTTCATTCTTGGCCCGTTCGCCGGTACCGCGCTGACGTTGCCCTTGTTCGACGGCGGCCGGCGCAAGGCAAACCTCGCCCAAGCCCGCTCGAAGTACGACGAGGATGTGGCGCAATATCGTCAGCAGGTGCTGGTGGCGTTCCGTGAGGTTGAAGACAACCTCGCCGATCTGCGTTTGCTCGACGATCAGATGCGTGAGCAGAACGATGCCGTCGTGGCCTCGCAGCGCGCGGCCCATCTGTCGCGCACGCAGTACACGGAAGGCGCAGTCAGCTATCTGGATGTGATCGACGGCGAGCGGCAGGTGCTGATTTCGCAACTGCAGGCGAGTCATCTTTCGGGCACGCAAGCGGTGGCGACGGTGAATCTGATTCGCGCGCTGGGTGGCGGGTGGGGGGATGTGAAGGCTGCGGGCGATGAGGCGGTGGGGGCGGTTGCGCCGGCTGCGGGTGCGGTTGCTGCATCTTCTGCATCTGCATCTGCATCTGCATCTGCGTCTGTGTCGGCGGAGCAGGTGGCACAGCGCTAGGGCTTGCTGTCTATCTGCCAGGGCATTTTTGTAGAACGCCGGACTGCGCGAAAGCGCATCCGGCGTTTCTCGTTAAAGTTGTGCTGATCGCACTCGGCGTGGCAGACGGCATATCGCTTGTTTCCGCCGTGTTTCCTCAAATCAGTTTTCCCGCTTTCCTTCCAAAAATCCGATCGTAGACCGCTGGTTTCCCGCCGTCTATCATGACTCGCACCTCATCTGGAGAGATGCGATGACCTGTCCGACTTGCCGCTGTCCGCGCTAATCCGCTCGCGCGTTCTATTGCTGCTGCACGCCGCTTAACCCGCGCGCCGCAGATTTCCGTTGCCCGATCTTTTCAGGCATGCGTTGCCGCATGTCGTTGGCTCGGCACGCCTCGAGAAACACGTCGCCCCAAATTTAAACGAGCTCACCATGCGCATTTCCCTGTCCACCGTGCGGCGTTTCTTCCATGCGCCGGCTCTAACCCTCATCAGCGTGTTCGGCCTCGCGCTGGCGTTGTCCGCCGCGCCCGCAAGCGCGGCAGATACGTCCACATTGAAAATCGGCACCGCCACCAGTCCGCAAATCGAAGCGCTCAAAGTGGCCGCGCGCGAAGCGAAGGAGCAGGGGCTCGACGTGAAGATCATCGAGTTCACCGACTGGAATACGCCGAACGCGGCGCTCGCCAACAAGGATATCGACGTCAACTACTTCCAGCACATTCCGTTTCTCGAGAACGCCAAGAAGCAGGGCGGCTATAACTTCATCGCAATCGCGCCGGGCACGATCATGAAGATCGGTCTGTACTCTAAAAAGATCAAACACTTCGACGAATTGAAAGACGGCGCCACGGTCGCCATTGCTAATGATCCGGTCAACGGCGGTCGCGGCCTGCTGTTGCTGCAACGCGCCGGTCTCATCAAGCTGAAGCCGG
The DNA here is from genome assembly GCF_046025895.1 of Paraburkholderia sp. RL17-337-BIB-A. Lineage (NCBI taxonomy): Bacteria > Pseudomonadati > Pseudomonadota > Betaproteobacteria > Burkholderiales > Burkholderiaceae > Paraburkholderia > Paraburkholderia sp. RL17-337-BIB-A. The sequence continues at coordinate 1,178,129 of NZ_JARESY010000002.1, forward strand.
GCGTCGACTATCGCGCTACCACGCTTGACATCATCGACAACCCGAAGCATCTGAAGATCGTTCAACTCGAGGCGTCGCAATTGGCGCGTTCGCTGGACGACGTCGATCTCGCCCAAGGCTACCCGAGCTTCATCAAGCTCGCGGGCACCGCCGATCCGAATAGCGCATTGCTGTTCGACGGTCTGGAAAACAAGAACTATGCGATCCAGTGGGTCGTGCGTCCGGAAAGCGCGAACGACCCGCGTATCCGCAAGTTCATCTCGATCTATCAGCATTCGCCCGCTGTGCGCGCCGCGCTCGATAAAGCCTTCGGCAACCTCTACGCTGTTGCCTGGTAAGTTACGCCGCCAGGTTACGCCGCTAAGTTATGCAACTGAGCCGCGCAACTGAACCACGCAACCAGGCCACGCAGCCAGCAACGTTGTAATAGCAAGGAGCCACACGATGGCGAAGAAAAAAATCCTGCTGAACGCGTTCAACATGAACGCGGTCGGCCACATCAATCATGGTTTGTGGACGCATCCGCGAGACCGTTCCGCGCACTACACCGACCTCGACTACTGGACGAGCCTCGCGCAAACGCTCGAGCGCGGCAAGTTCGATGGGATCTTTCTCGCGGATATCGTCGGCGTGTACGACGTTTACCAGGGCGGGCCGGAAACCCCGTTGCGCGAATCGGTGCAGATTCCGATCAACGATCCGTCGCTGATCGTACCCGCCATGGCGCATGTGACGAAGCATATCGGCTTCGGTGTCACATCGAATCTGACTTACGAACCGCCGTATCTGTTCGCGCGCCGTATGTCGACGCTGGATCATCTGACCAAAGGCAGGGTGGGATGGAACATCGTCACCGGCTATCTGGACAGCGCGGCGCGCGGCATGGGGCTCGCGCAACAGATCAGCCACGACGACCGCTACGATCGCGCCGACGACTACATGGATGTGGTCTACAAGCTATGGGAGCAAAGCTGGGAAGACGACGCGGTGGTGCGCGATCGCGCGGCGCGTATCTTCTCGCATCCCGGCAAGGTGCATCGGGTGAAACACGACGGTCCGTACTATTCGATCGACGCGATTCATTTGAGCGAGCCGTCGCCGCAACGCACGCCGGTTCTGTATCAGGCGGGTTCGTCGAGCCGTGGCGTCGATTTCGCAGCACGTCACGCGGAATGCGTGTTTGTCGGCGGCCAGAACAAGCAGCTCACGCGCTCCATTGTCGATGACATTCGAGCACGAGCGGTGAGCTTCGGGCGCGCGCCCGGCGATATCAAGATCTTTGCCGGCATCACCGTTGTAGTCGGCGAAACAGAACGCGCCGCGCAGGAAAAATTCGAGGAATACCGGCGTTATGCGAGCGCCGAGGGCGGCATCGCGCATTTCTCCAGTTCCACTGGCATCGACTTCTCGCAGTACGAACTGGATGAACCGATTTCGTATGTGAAGACCGAATCGATGCAATCGGCGGTTGAAGCGATTTCGAAGAAGAGCGTGAGCGGCGTGTGGACCAAACGCAAGGTGCTCGAGCAGATGACGCTCGGCGGCCGCGCGAAGCCCGTGGTCGGTTCACCTCAGCAGATCGCGGATGAGCTGGTGTCGTGGATCGAAGAGGTCGGCGTCGACGGCTTTAATCTGACGCGTACCGTCATGCCCGAATCGTTCGAAGACTTCGTCGATCTGGTGGTGCCGGAATTGCAGAATCGCGGCGTCTACAAGGAAGACTACGACCCGGCGCCGACGCTGCGTGAAAAGCTGTTCGGCGGCGGCCGCGCGCGACTGCCTGAGGTGCATGCCGGCGCGCAGCATCGGACTCGCGCGCAAACCGGCGCGCGATCTACCGTGGAAGCATGAGAGGAACGGAGCCATGGCTAATCTTTTCGACGTGCCGCAGTTCATTGAAGACGCGCCGTCCCTCGGCTTGAATCGCATTTCGACCGATACCACGCAGGAAGCCGTCGTATTCGACGACGTGGGCAAGGTATTCGCCAACACGCGCGGCGTGTCGACTGCGGCGCTGGCGAACGTCACGCTGAAGGTGGCGCGCGGTGAGGTATTCGGCATCATCGGCCGCAGCGGGGCAGGCAAGTCGACGCTGCTGCGGCTCGTCAACGGTCTGGAAAAGCCGAGCTCCGGCGCTGTACGTGTCAATGGCGTGAGCGTCGGCGAACTCGACGAACGCGGGCTGGTTACATTGCGGCGGCGCATCGGCATGGTGTTCCAGCATTTCAATTTGCTCTCCGCAAAAACGGTGCGCGAAAACATTGCGTTGCCGCTGAAAATTGCCGGAGCGCCAAAAGCGGCGATCGACAAAAAGGTCGACGCGTTGCTCGAACTCGTCGGACTGTCGACCAAGCGCGACGCCTATCCGGCGAGTTTGTCCGGCGGCCAGAAGCAGCGCGTCGGAATCGCGCGCGCCTTGGTGACCGACCCGGACATTCTGCTGTGCGACGAGGCGACCTCCGCACTCGATCCTGAAACGACGCAGGCCATTCTCGCGTTGCTGCGCGATATCAATCAGCGGCTCAATCTGACCATCGTGCTGATTACGCACGAGATGCAGGTGATTCGCGAAGTCTGCGATACGGTGGCGGTGATCGAACGCGGAGAAGTGGTGGAGACGGGTCCGGTCTGGCGCGTGTTCGGCGACCCGCAGCATGACGCGACACGCGCGCTATTGCGCACCTTGGTGCATGACCTGCCAGCGGATCTTGCCGCGCGCGTCAAACCGTTGCACGAGATCGGGCAAGCGGATGCGCGGATTCTGCTCGACGTGCGCTTCACCGGCAGTAACGCAAGTGAGCCAGATCTCAGCGGGTTGACGTCCGCATTGAGTATTGAAGGTGGCCATGTGAGCTTCGTGCATGGCGGCATCGACCGGATTCAGGGGCATGCGCAAGGGCGCCTGGTGGTGTCGGCGCAAGTGCGCGCGAAGGCGGACGTCACCGTGCAAAAGCAGATCACGACGCTGCTCGAACGCGCGCGTCCCTATGCAAATCATGTCGAGGTGCTCGGCTATGTCTGATCTCTGGCTCTCGGAACTCGCCGATGCCATTCGCGACACCATCGTCATGGTCGGTGTATCCGCCTTCGTCGCGGCCCTGGTCGGGATTCCGCTTGCGCTGGTGCTGGTCACCACGACGCGCGGCGGCATCTTTGAAAAGCGCGTGGTCAACAGCACGCTCGGTGCGCTCGTCAACGCGTTCCGCTCCACGCCGTTCATCATTCTGCTGGTCGCGTTGCTGCCGCTCACGCGTTTGCTGATCGGCACCACGATCGGCGTTTGGGCTGCCATCGTGCCGCTCAGCATCGCCGCGATTCCTTTCTTTGCGCGCGTGGCCGAAGTGAGCTTGCGCGAGGTGGATCGCGGGTTGATCGAAGCCGCGCAGGCTATGGGCGCGCAGCGCCGGCACATCATCTGGCACGTGCTGCTGCCTGAGGCACTGCCGGGCATTCTCGGCGGCTTCACGATCACCGTGGTGGCGATGATCGGTTCCTCGGCAATGGCGGGCGCGGTCGGCGCCGGTGGCCTCGGCGATCTGGCGATCCGCTACGGCTATCAACGTTTCGATACCACCGTGATGGTGACGGTGATCGTGTTGCTGATCGTGATCGTGACGGCGGTGCAGTTCGTCGGCGACCGTTTCGTGCGACGGCTTGCGCAGCGCGCATAATTGTCGCCTCGCTTGCCAAACCTCTTCACCTGGAAATTGCATGAACGAACCTCGTCATCCCGAGGCACTGGGAACATTGCAAGCCGACGCTGCGCCCATGGTGCGCGATCTCGGCGGCTTGCTCGACGCATTGCGTGCCAGCGCGGCCCAGCGCGATCGCGACGGCGGCCACGCCGCGCAGGAAAAACAATGGATCGCTGACGCCGGTCTGCTCACGCTCGCCGTGCCGCGTGAATTCGGCGGTTCCGGCACGCGCTGGCCCGAGATCTACGAGACGATCCGCAAGATCGCGCGAGTCGACAGTGCGCTTGCGCATCTGCTGGGCTTCACGTGCTTGCAGGTGGTCAGCGTCAATGTATGGGGCAACCCGGAACAACGCGCCCGTTATCTGAGCGGTACCGTGGAAGGGCGCTGGTGGTGGGGCAATGCAGTCAATCCGCTCGACACGCGGCTCGTTGCAAACGCAACCAGTGACGGTGGCTATCGTCTCGACGGGCAAAAAGGCTTTTGCTCGGGCACGCGCGGCTCGCACATGATGACGGTGTCCGCGCACGATCCGGCCACCGGCAAACCGGTGTTTGCCGTCGTGCCGACCACGCGCGAAGGCATCACCGTCAATGAAGACTGGAATCCGATCGGTCAGCGGCAGACCGACAGCGGCAGCGTCTCGTTCGTGCAAGTCAAGGTCGAGCTGCATGAGGTGCTGGAGCGGGCCGACACGCCCTACGCGAGTCTGCGCACACTGATTTCGCAGCAGGTGTTGACCAATCTGTTCGTCGGCATCGCCCAGGGCGCGCTTGAAGAAGCACGCGCGTACGTGACGCAGCACGGCAAGCCGTGGATCTCTTCCGGCGTCGATAAAGCCACCGACGATCCCTACCTGATCCAGCGTTTCGGCGAAATGCGCCTGCAGGCCGTGAGCGCGGAAGCGCTGGCAACGCGTGCCGCCCACGCGCTCGAAGATGCGTGGCAACAGGGTCCGGCTTTGGACGCCGAAACCCGTGCACATGTCGCACTCGCCACCTCGGAGGCGAAAATTGTCGCGCACCGCGCCGCGCTCGACGTCAGCGAAAAACTCTTCGACGCCTGCGGCGCGCGCGCCACGCACGCGCCGCTCGCACTCGACCGCTTCTGGCGCAACGCGCGCGTGCATACGCTGCACGATCCGCTCGACTATCGCGTACGCGACGTAGGCCGTTATGCGCTGAGCGGGACGTTGCCGGACGTTTCTTTGTACACTTGAGGCGGTTCGCGGCGTCCGGCATGGAGCGCCGCGGTTTGTCCCCTTCAAGAGATCATCGGATTGCAGTTCAAATTACCGACCACCGCAACAGCGCCGTTTTGCCCATCCGAGGTGCAAGGCTCGGTCACCGTCACGCAGGGCGCACCGTTCTGGAAAAAAATTCTTCAATTCGCCGGGCCCGGTCTGCTGATTTCGATCGGCTACATGGATCCCGGCAATTGGGCCACCGACATCGAAGCGGGTTCGCGCTACGGCTACAGCCTGCTGTTTGTCGTCATGCTGTCGAGCCTTGCAGCGATGGCGCTGCAATGCCTGAGCATGCGTCTTGGCATCGCCACCGGGCGGGATCTCGCGGAATTGTCGCGACTGCGTTATTCACCGGGTGTCGCGCGCTTTCAGTGGCTGCTTGCCGAGCTGTCGATCGTGGCCTGCGATCTGGCCGAAGTGCTCGGCGGCGCGCTGGCCTTCCATCTGCTCTTCAAGTGCTCGCTCACCACCGGCGTGTTGCTGACCGCGTTCGACACGCTGATCGTGCTCGGCCTGAAGGGCAAGAATTTCCGCGATCTCGAAGCGATCATGCTCGGCCTGATCGCGACAATCGGCGTGGGCTATATCGTCGAACTGGCGCTGGTGAAGCCGCATTGGCCGTCCGTTGCACAAGGACTGATTCCTTCGTGGCAGGCACTCAGCAGCCGCGAGCCGATGTATCTGGCGATCGGCATTCTCGGCGCCACCGTGATGCCGCACAACCTCTATCTGCATTCGTCGATCGTGCAGACGCGCGCGGTGAAGCGCGATTCGGCAAGCATCAAGTCGGCGATCGGCATGTCGCGCATCGATACGATCGTCTCGCTGGTGCTCGCGTTGCTGATCAACATGGCGATCCTGATTCTCGCGGCCGCCGCGTTCCATGCCACCGGCCACAATCAGGTCACCGAGATCGAAGACGCGTACAAGCTGCTGGCGCCGGTCGTCGGCACGGGGTTCGCGGCGGTGCTGTTCGCGATCACGCTGCTGGCGTCGGGGCAAAGTTCGACCTTCACCGGCACGGTGGCGGGGCAGGTCATCATGGAAGGCTTTCTTAAGCTGAAAATTCCGTGCTGGCAGCGGCGCTTCATCACGCGGGCACTCGCTTTGATTCCGGCGCTGATCGGCGTGCAGATGATGGGCAACGGCGCGGTCGGCAAATTGCTGGTCGCAAGCCAGGTCGTGCTGAGCCTGCAACTGCCGTTCGCGCTTTATCCGCTGATCCGCATGACGAACGATCGTTCGCTGATGGGTGAATTCGCCAACCGGCTGCCGACGCGGCTGCTCGCCTGGTCGCTGTTCGTGGTGATCAGTGCGGCGAACCTGTGGCTGGTGGTGCAGACGGTGGGACTGCTGGGTTGACCGGGCGTAAGGGGAGGGGCGCCTGTCGCCCGATGCCGGGTTGAGAAACGGGCTCACTCCGCTCCGGGATCACGGGCAGGATCCGCGCGCGATTCTGACGGCGGCAAACACAATATAAAAAGGTCCGCGCGTTAGCGGACCTTCTTCTGGGTTGCTTCGGTTCGAATCAGGCTGGACCGGCCCTCATCGATACGACTCGATTAGGCGGCCTGTGCGATCTGTGCGGCTTCGAGCGCTTCCTGGCGAGCGGCGGCGGCCTTCTTGGTCTTGCCGGCGCGCGACGGTGGCTGACAAGCGCCGCACACCACGTTGTGTTGCAAATCGTGCTTGTGCGCGACGAACTTGCCGGTGCAACGGCAGCATTTGGTCAGTTGCAGGATATTAGCGTCGAAGAAACGCACCAGCGTCCATGCACGCGTCAGATCCAGCACCGGTTCGGTTTCGCTGTGCTGGCAATGTTCCAGATACAGCCGATACCCTTTGGTCAGCGCGTCCAGGTGCGAGCAGCGCGCTTCCTTCTTCAGAAACAGATACGTGTTGTAAAACAACGACGCGTGGATGTTCGCCAGCCACGTCATGTACCAGTCCGCCGAGAACGGCAGCATGCCCTTGGGCGGCGATACGCCTTTCACCTCGCGGTACAGGCGGATCATGCGGTCGCGCGAAAGCGTCAATTCGCTTTCGAGCACTTGCATACGCGCGCCGAGTTCAATCAGCGCGATGGCACGGAAGACTTCTTGTGCGTCTTCGGTCAGGCTACGCTTGAGCATCGCGTTCACCTCGATTAAGCAAACTGCTCAGCAGGCTGGCCTGCAAGCAGGATCGCCGCGTGAGTCGGTGCAACGGCTGCGTGCTTTGTCGTTTGCGTCAACGCCGACAACATCGCGTGGTCGTTGAAGCGGAAGAAGCATAAAAGCTGATCGGAAGCGGCCAGCTTGACGATCTGCGCGAGCGACAGACCAGCAAGCAAATCAGCCAGTTCCGACGACAGTCCCAGCCGGAACATGCCGACTGGTTTGTCCTCACGCAACATGCGTTGCGCGAGCATGATGTAAGACAAGTTAATCTCGCGGATTGAATCCAGCGTCTCGCTGCTACGGTCCATTTTTGTTGTTTCCGAAGCCCCGAATTACTATTTCGGCATTTTTTTGCCGTTATGTCTTTTGTGCCTCGCCGGAAACGAGAACCTCCGGCTACATGTCACCACCTGATACAGACAGCGACTTTTTGATACATCGCGTTACATTTCGTAACAGCTTGAGTCGAATTGTATGAAGGGTAAAACAAGAAATCAATCCCTTCCCAAAAAAATATCTCAGAAAGATGCATCAAATATCGGTAATTCTTTCGCCGTGTCGTAATAGATGGCGCTCTGTAGGTTTTTTGCGCCCGCGAATCTTGTCTGATCCATGGAAACCCTTGTGTGATGGGGCCTTGATCATTCGTCTAAGGAAATGCGCGGGTCTGGTCGGGAACCGGAAAATCAGGAGTGAGCTTGGAAAGGAAATAGAAAGCGAATTTAATTAAAAGTAATAAATACCGTTCGTTGACGCCGCTATGGGGACACATCAGAGGTGTAACAGATGGGTGCGGCCCCAGTTACAAATGAGGCCGCGTTTGTAACGTCTAGCAACCGGTGGCCTGGACCCGTTCAACTTCGAGGCCGAATGCCGGGCGCAACCGGGTGCCCAGCACGTTGCCGGCGAAGGCGGCGACCAGCCACAACCAGCCGTGCAAGCTGCCTGACACGATGCCGCTGAAATAGGCGCCGATGTTACAACCGTAGGCCAGGCGTGCTCCGTAGCCGAGCATCAGGCCGCCGACCACGGCCGCGATCAGCGAGCGGGCCGGTACCTTCCAGACCGGTGCGTAACGGCCGGCGAGCGCAGCGGCCATCATGGCGCCGAGGACGATGCCGATGTCCATCACCGTGGTGACGTCATGTGTAACAGGCGCGGCCAGGGCACCGGCGTTGGCGTGAGCGGCCCAGTATGGCCAATTGGCCACATCGATACCCAACGCGGCAAATAGCTTGGCGCCCCACAGCGCGAACGCCGACGTCACCCCCCATGGGCGGCCGGACAGCGCCAGGGTCGCGAAGTTGAGCAAGACCAGAGCAATTGCGCCGACGAACAAGGGCCACGGGCCGTGCAGCCATGGTGACGCGTGCGGCTCGCGCAGCGGTTCGTTGATCAGCCGGCCGTGACGGCGCCGTTCGACCCATACGGTGAGCGCCGCGATCGCAGCGAATATGACCAGATTCAACACGATGGCCCAGCCCGCTCCGAGCGCGGTGACCATCGAAAGCGGTTTGAGAGACGGCAGCGCGGTCCAGAACGGCATGTGCGCGGTTGCGACAACCGATCCGATGACGAACGCCACCAGCGTGACGATCATGCGCGTGCTGCCGCCGCCCACGGTGTACAACGTGCCGGACGCGCAACCGCCGCCCAACTGCATGCCGATACCGAACATGAAGGCGCCGACCAGCACGGACGTGCCTGCCGGCGCGACCAGACCGACCACCGGCTGGCCGAACAGCGTGCCTGCGGCGAGCGCCGGAAAGAACAGCAGGACGCCGAGCGCCAGCATGAGCATTTGCGCGCGCAGACCGGCGCCGCGACCGTCGGCGATAAAGACCCGCCATGCGGAGGTAAAGCCGAACGCCGCGTGATAAAGCGACATGCCCAGCAGTGCGCCGACAATGTAGAGCGCCGCCTGGCGGCCGCTCACGGTTTGCGCCAGATAGACGGCGCCCAGCGCGATTAGAACGAGCGCGGCGCCTAGCGGTTTCGGATTGATGTCGAAACGGCGGGGTATGCGCGGAAGCGAAGTGGAGAGATCGGACATGGTATTTGACTGACGAGCGGCAAATCGAAGATAGCCCGAGGGCGGCGGGTGAGCCGCTTCGGGGTTGGTGCGGTGGAAAGGTAACAAAAAACGATAGCACGGATCGCGCGCTTGAGCAGGGCGGTGGTCTACCCGATAGCTGTTACATGAAGCGCGCCATCAGATCGGCATCGTGGAACACCCCGTTGACGTTCAACGCGCCGATCTCGCAACCATATTTGCGAAAACCAAGCGACTCGTAGAGTTTGCGTGCTGCCTCGTTCCGGCTGCCCACCATCAACTGGATCTGCCGCAGGCCTTCTATTCGCGCCGCTCGCGCCAGCAACTCATTTAGCAATGCGCGCCCGACTCCGCGGCCCGCAGCCTCCGGCGCGACATACATGCCGACGACGGAGGCCTTGTGCCGTTCCTTGTCGCTCTGGCTGCGCAGCAGTCCGACTACGCCGATCAACGGCGCATTGGCTGATGCGTATGCACCGAGCAAAAAGTCGCCTTCGGCAGCGCGTGCGCCCTGCAACGTCGCATCATGCCGCGCTGCGCCCTTGGCTACCGCTTCCTCGTAGCTTTGACCGAATGACTCCGGATGTGCCTTCAGTCCGCGCAGGCGAAGCTGGAAGTAGGCATCACGATCGGCCGGACCGAGCAGGCGCACCAGTGGGGCGTTGTTGACCAAATGCGTCTCCGTGTGGTTTGAACGATGCTGCAAGCGGTAACAACCCGGTGTTCACGTTGCTCGGGATTCTGAGTCTTGCAGTCCTGCCATGGCGTCACGGCTTCATGCCCGTTGGCCTTCGGCGCGTTGCTTTTCGGCAAACTCGCGCAATGCCGCCGCCGTTTGCTGGTCGGCGGGGAAGAACGCTTCAATGGCAAGTTCCGACAGTGTTACATCCACCGGCGTTCCAAAGACCGTGGTCGTACTGAAGAACGACAGTTCACCGATCGGCGTGCGCAGCCGCAGCGGCACGGCGACCTGATTGGTCGCGGTGTCGTCGTGGTCGGCCACTTCCACCCCGGGTGGGGCGGGATACGTGGTTAGCTCATCGCGCAGAGCGCTCAACGTATCGTCACCGCTCACGTCGATTTGCCGCTGGAGCCGGGACAGCGCGTGCGCGCGCCAGGCATGCCAGTTGACGATCGACGCTGCGATGCCTTCCGGATGCAAGCTCAGCCGCATCGCATTGACTGGCGGTTTCAGCAGTTCCGGGCTGGCGCCTGCAAGCAGCGGCGCAAGCGCATTGTTCGCGGCAACGATGGTCCAGTGGCGGTCGATCGCGAGTGCCGGATACGGCTCGTGACCTTTGAGCACCAACTCCACTGCCTCGCGCGCGGCGGCCAGTTGCGGGTCTGTCAAAGGACGCTCGCGGAACAGCGGCGCATAGCCCGCCGCAACCAGCAGTGCGTTGCGTGCCCGCAGTGGCACGTCGAGCCGCTCGGCGAGGTGCATGACCATTTCCCGGCTGGGCACCGCACGCCCTGATTCGACGAAGCTCAGATGCCGCGTTGAAATATCGGCTTCAGCGGCGAGCAGCAACTGACTCATTCTTCGTCGTTGGCGCCATTCACGCAGCAGATCGCCGACCGTGCGGCTTGCCGTCGGCACGTTCGACGGGATGGTTTGCGCGAGAGAGAGTGTGTTCATGTTGCCGATGATAGCCAAAGCGCGTGAGCGATCCATTACTTGACAGGTAATGGCAGACCCGGGGAGACCCGGGAAGACCCGGAATATCCGAGAAAACGTAGGACATCCACGAATACGCGGCACATTTGGGGCGTTGCCCCCGGCGACAACGCGGCAGGCGCGAGTCAGGCGTGCGCCACGCCTTCCGGCACGGCGTTGAGCTTGACGCCTAACGCGCGCAGCAACTTGAACACCGTATCCATGCGCGGTTTGGAGCCGGGCGCGAGCGTTTTATAGAGGCTTTCGCGCCCGAGCCCAGCGTCGGCCGCAACCTTCGCGATACCGCGTGCTTTTGCGATATCGGCGATCGCGGCGAGGAGGAGGTCGGCGTCGCCTTCTTCCAGCGCTGCATTGAGATATTCAGCGATCATCTCCTCGCTATCGAGGTAGTGCGACGCGTCGAACCGTGCGGTTTTGACTTTGCTCATGACTGTTCCTTTCTGATTGCTGCCCACATTGATTTGGCATGCTTGATGTCGGCTGGCTGCGAGGACTTATCGCCCCCGCAGAGCAGCAGGTACACCGAGCGCCCTTCGCGCGCGAAGTAGACCCGATAGCCGGGACCGCAATCGATGCGCATCTCGGACACACCGTCTTCCAGCAGCTTTGTGTCGCCGAAATGACCTCGCTCCGCACGCCGGACCCGCACCAGGATTTTTGCCCTCGCTCTTAAATCTGCGAGGCCGGCAAGCCAACTGTCGAATTCCTCGGTGCGGTTGACCGTGTACACAGGCGGTGAACCGATTTGCTGATGAGTGTATCCTGTCGGATACGATCTTGCAAGCGTAAAAACCATATTTAAAAGGCGGCTCGTGTCCGCACCCGTTGAGTTCATCACATGCCGCTTGTCAACGCTGCGCGGCTCCCATTTGCCCAATGAGATTAGCGGCTGACGCCGCCCGTGACGATTCGGCCGGATGGCCAATCCGGCGGGCAAAGGGCGTGGATCACGCCGGTGCATCCGGATGCTTACCTCCCACGTAATCGACGCGCTGCGCTCGAAGCGCCAATCTTCACTCCGAGCCCGCCGCATACAACGTGTTTGCCGAGCGTAGTGCTCAGTCATGCCAATCAAGGAGTTTGAGATGAATGCGCATACCGATCTGATCGACCGTTATTTCGACGCATGGAATGAAACCGATGCAGTGCGCCGCCGCGAACTGATCGCCGCGACATGGGCCGCCAATGCCGACTATCGCGATCCGCTGCTGGCAGGCGCGGGCCATGACGGCATCGACGCGATGATTCGTGCGGTGCATGAACGCTTTCCGCATCACACGTTTCACCGCACGACGGAGGTCGACGGCTTCGCGAACCGGCTGCGCTTTTCGTGGGCACTCACCACGCCGGCCGGCGAGGCAATCGTGAAGGGATCCGACTTCGGCGTGCTCGACGCACACGGCCGCCTGCAGGCGGTGACCGGCTTCCTCGACCGGGTGCCTGCCGCCGCCTGACCAGCCACGATTTTTACGGAGACGATCATGCACGAGTCCGCCGCCGCCACGGCTCCCGGAATTGGCCTCACGGTCGCGCGCCTCGCGGGCGCCGTCGACGCGCTCTCCAGTGCGATTGCCGGCTTCGCTCTGCTGGCCGGTACGCGCGCGTTCACCTTCACTGCGTTGCTGGCCTGGCGCGAGCCGGTGTTGGGTGGCGCGGGTCTCGTGCTGCTCGCGCTGGTCGGATGGCTGCGGTGGCAGTGTCGTCAGAATCGGCTCGGCGCATCGTGCGCAAAAGCGGATTGACGATCAGGCGTCGGCACCGGACCGTGCGCTACGGTCTTGCTACAATCAATCGCAATGCGTGGAAGAACAGCGCTACAAGGACAAACCGTTCGGACCCGGGCGGCTAGCCGCCAAATCGAACCTCAAGGACCTCAAGAATCTCAAGGAGACAACGCGTGCTGAAAAATCTGGACCCGCTGCTGAATGCCGATGTCCTGCATGCGCTACGCGCGATGGGACATGGCGACGAACTGGTGGTTTGCGACGCCAACTTCCCGGGCGCGTCCGTCGCGCAGCAGACGGTGTTGGGCAAACTGCTGCGACTCGACGGTGTGAACGCACCGCGCGCGATTCGTGCGATTCTTTCAGTGATGCCGCTGGATACCTTCATCGAACACCCTGCCTCGCGGATGGAAGTGGTAGGCGAGCCGAATACGATTCCGGCTGTTCAGCGCGAGGCGCAGATCGAGATCAATGCGGCGGAAGGGCGTGAGGTCCCGTTTGCGTCGGTCGAACGTTTCGCTTTCTATGAGCGGGCGCGCAAGGCTTATTGCGTGATCGCAACCGGTGAAGCGCGCGGTTACGGCTGCTTCGTTTTTACCAAGGGCGTCTTGCTCGCGCCGGATGCGCCACAGCAATAGCCCTTCTCCATGGCGACGAACCCTATGAGCTTCTCGATAGACAGTCTCGATCATCTCGTTCTGAATGTTGCCGACGTGGAGGCGAGCGCAGCCTGGTATGCGCGCATGCTCGGCATGCGGCGCAGCGAGTTCGAATCGCGCACCGGCATGCGCGTGGCGATGATGTACGGCAATCAGAAAATCAACTTGCGTCCGGCGGATGCGGACACGGACGCGTGGTTCACCGGGCGCGAGCCGGTGCCGGGCAGCGCCGATCTGTGCTTTATCACCACCACGAGTCCCGCCGAGGTCAAGGCCCATTGGCTCGCTCAGGGTGTCGAGATAGAAGCCGGCCCGGTTGAGCGCGATGGCGCACGCGGCAAGATGACCTCGGTGTATTGCCGCGATCCAGACGGCAATCTGATCGAGGTGGCGACCTATCCTCGGGCATGAGCATGGCGGTGTCGCCCGTGCCCCGCCGTGCGGAATCGGACGCTCGCTGAGCGCCCGGACACCTTTTCTTCTGCTGAGACGGCGCGAATTGCGCCGCTCACTCGGGCCCGCGCTTGGAAATGGCGGGCAGCGTGCCTATTCCGAGGCGCAAAGTGGGGAACTGCGGCCGCCTGGCCGGGTCTGCTGCTTATTCATTTACAGGAGCCCCTCATGACGCGTCCCGTCGATTCCGGCGTTATCCTCATCGCGCGTATCGCCCTTGCCGTGCTGTTTTTGTGGGGCGGCGTGATGAAACTGCTGGGCTATGCGGGCTTCGTCGGCTACCTGCATTCGAAGGGTGTGCCGTTCGTCCAGGCCGCCGCCCCGATTGCAACCGCGGTCGAGGCGATCGGCGGCCTGCTGCTGATCGTCGGCTTCAAGATCCGCCCGCTCGCGCTGATCCTGGCTGTTTACGCCGTGGCGACCGCGGTGTTGGGCCACGATTTCTGGAACGTTACCGATCCCGCCTTGCAACGCGATATGGTGATCCACTTATGGAAGAACATCGGTATTGCCGGTGGTTTCCTGCTGTTGTTCGTGACCGGAGCGGGCCGTATCAGCATCGACGGCGCGCGTGCGCCCCGCGGCGGTCTGAGTCTTTGATCACGCAGTTGAGGTGTAGTCTGTGCAGGTTGCTATTGATATTGATTCTGGCTGTCATCAAGGGAGCAAATAATGATTCAAAGTTTTGAGCAAACCATTGGCGGCAAGGTTACGCAGCTGTGCGCAAGTCTTGGCGAAGGGCCTACGCCCCATCGCGTGATCATCAGCCTTGCCGATTCGGCGAAAACCTTGGTGGTGCTGGATGCATCCGGCATCATCAGCACGATCAAGGCGGAGATCGAGGAGCCGGAAAAGCTCATCGCCGACGCGATCACCAAGGCGCAAAACGAAGGACTGATCGAGCGCGCAATCGACACCGGCACGATTCAGGAAGCGGCGCTGTAAATCGAGCGGCGGGAGTGCGAGGGTATTGCAGCTGCTCGCGCCGTATAGCGCTAAAAAATGACCCCACGGTGCGTAGGCATCGCGGGGGCATTTTTTTGTACTTTCGACCAAGTGGTGAGACGCTCAGCGCGACCCACCCACTTGCTCAGAGCCAGTCTTGTGCGGCTCTGAGGCCAACGCGTGCGGCTCCGGATGTACAAGGCAGCCCATTACGCCACCTAGCATCAGCAGACCGACTGAGACGGCCGTCGCGACCTGCATTCCCGAGACGATCTGCGTGGCGGCTGCGCCGCTCGCCAACGCGCCGAAAACGGCTACGCCCACCGCGCCGCCTGCTTGCCGGGCGGTATTCAGTACGGCGGAAGCCGTGCCGACGCGTTCCGCCTTGACGGAGGCCAGCACGGCGGTTGTCATCGCCGGGACCGCCAGCCCCATCCCTGACGGGATCAGCAGGAAGGGCACCAGCAAGCCGACTAGTGGTGTGGAGGCATCGACGAAATGCAGCAGGCCATAGCCGAGCCCCGCGGTGATCGCGCCGGCGATCATCGGCACACGGACGCCGAAGCGTCCGACCACCCAGCCGCTCGCCACGTTCGACGCCAGAAACGCCCGTCAACGGCAGGAAGGCAAGGCCCGCCTGCAGCGGTGTATAACCGCGGACGCGCTGAAGATAAAGACTTAGCACGAACACCATGCCGTAGTAGGTCAGATTCACGCAGATGCCGAACAGCACCGCGGCAGTGAAGGTGCGCTTGCTAAAAAGCGAGAGCGGCAGCATCGGGGCCGCGACGCGCGATTCCACGGCGATAAAGGCACCTGTTGCGACCAGCGAGACGATGAAACCGCCGATTATCAGCGGATGGCTTAATCCTAGCGGCTGCATTTCGATCACGGCGGCGACGAAGGCGGTGAGCGCGACGATGGCAAGGGTCTGGCCGCTCAGATCAAGACCACGCGGGCTGACCTTGGCGCCAGTGCCGGCCTGAGCCCGAGCCCGAGCCCCAGCATCGGCACCGGCACCGGCACCGGCACCGGCACCAGCCCCAGCCCCAGCCCCAGCACCAGCACCAGCACCAGCACCAGCACCAGCACCAGCACCAGCACCAGCATCATCCCTGGCTCCAGTCCCAGTTCGAGTTGCAGTCCCACTTTGAGCTGGAGCCCCAGCCCCGGTCGCACTCGCGTGCTGCACATTTTTCCGCTCGGCGTCAGGCCGTGGCACCCAGAGCAACGTCGCCAGCAAACCGGCTGCGCAAATCGGCAGATTGACGAGAAAGATGCTGCGCCAGCCGAACGCCGCGATCAGCAGGCCGCCGACCACCGGGCCGGCCGCGATCGCAATCGCGCCTGCGCCGGTCCACAACCCGACAGCACGCGCCCGGAGCTTTGGATCGTGACCATACGACTGATTGAGGAGCGCCAGAGAGTTCGGCAGCATGGCGGCGGCGCCGATGCCTTGCACCGCGCGCGCCGCGACCAGCATGGCGGCATCGAGCGCCAATCCGCAGGCGAGCGACGCGAGCGCAAACAACACGATGCCGGCCGCGTACATGCGCCGTGTGCCGAGCCGGTCGCCGAGCGCGCCCGCCGAAAGCATCAGGACGGCGAACGCGAGCGTGTACGCGTCGACGACCCATTGCAGACCCGCGACATTCGCATGCAGATCCGCGCCGATCTTCGGCAGTGCGATGTTGACGATAGTCACGTCGAGTTGCGTGACGACGAAGCCGACGCTGACGGTCGCGAGAATGCGGCCGAGGGTAGGCGTGAAGGACTTGTTGGAAGAGTTCATGAGACACATCGTAGGCCGATGCGTCGCACGATGTTTCGGGCCGACGTGAAGTGTCGATGCCGCCGAACTGCGAACTGCGAACTGCGAACTGCGAACTGCGAACTGCGGACAACCGGACTACCGCGGAAAGCCCACAAAGCCCACAAAGCCCGCACGCGGAGCCGATGCAAACAACGGCGCCCCTCGCGGTGCGCCGTTGCGAACAACTCGCTTAGCGCGCCTGCGCCACGTCTTTAATAAACAGCGTACTCACCGCCCCGAGAATGCAAATAGCGCCGACATACACCGGCGCGGCCATCGGGTTCGACTTCATCATCAGCGAAACAGCAATCGGCGTGAGGCCACCAAACACCGCATAAGCGACGTTATACGAAAACGAGATGCCGGAGAAACGAATGATCGGCGGGAACGCCTTGACCATCACGAACGGAATCGCGCCGATCACGCCGACGAAAAGGCCGGCCACGGCGTAGAACGGCACCAGCACCGACGTGTCGACGGCGAGCTGCTGGAACATCACGTAGTACGTCACGGCCAACGCCAGGCCGCCGATGAAAATCGTGCGCCCCGCGCCGATCCGGCCGGCGATCGAGCCCGCCATCACACAGCCGATCGTCAGGCACAGCGTCGCCACGCAATTCGCCAGCAGCGCGGTGGCCGGGGCGATGTGAAACTGCTTCTGCAGCAGCGTGGGCGTCATCAGAATCACGACCACGATCGCGGCCGACAGCATCCACGTGAGTACCATCGACACGATCACGGCGCGGCCGTGGTCGCGCAATACCGCTTTGAGCGGCACTTCCGCGGCGATTGCCTTGCGTTGCTTGAGTTCGGCGAACACGGGCGTCTCATGCAGCCAGCGGCGCAGATAGACCGAGAACATGCCGAACACGCCGCCTACCAGGAACGGGATGCGCCATGCGTAGGCGGAGATTTCCGCCGGTGCGAAATGGCGGTTCACCGCCGATGCGATCAACGAGCCGAGCAGGATGCCCGCCGTGAGGCCGGCCGTCAGCGTGCCGCACGCATAGCCGACGTGCCGCTCGGGCACGTGCTCGGAGACGAACACCCACGCGCCCGGCACTTCGCCGCCCACCGCCGCGCCTTGCATCACGCGGAACAACAGCAGCAGGACCGGCGCCATCACGCCGATGCTGGCGTAGGTGGGCAACAAGCCCATCATGAGCGTCGGCACCGACATCAGCAGCACGCTCAGCGTGAACATGCGCTTACGGCCGAACAGGTCGCCGAAGTGCGCCATGATGATGCCGCCGAGCGGCCGTGCCAGATAGCCCGCGGCAAAGATGCCGAAGGTTTGCACCTGACGCAGCCAGTCCGGCATCGCGGCCGGGAAGAACAACTGGCCGATCGCCGGCGCGAAGAATACGAAGATGATGAAGTCGTAAAACTCCAGCGCCCCGCCGAGCGCGGCGAGGCCGAGCGTCTTGTAATCGCTTCGCCCAAGAGGGCGTGGGGTGACAGCCTGCGCTCCACCCAGATTGGTCGCTTGCATTGTTTGTGTCTTGTCTTGAATTGAGAACCACACGTGGCGCGTGGAAATACGGCGGTCGTCGGGCGAGAAGTGTGGCAAGCGCTGGGTAGAGCACGGGACACCGGCGCGCTGGCCCGGGTAGGGTAAACGCGCTGACGACTGGGGCCAGGGCGGAGATTTTACAGGATGAAAACCATTCGTTTCGGGAAGTGCTTAATTGGATTGGAAAAAGTTCCCCGAAATCTGTCCTTTCGATGGCGCCAGGACGGCGAGGGCGCACGTCGTGCGAGCTGCAGCCGTCGAGTGTAGGAATGCCGCGCGCACCTGTCGGAGCGGAGCGATTGGGGAGCAAATTAGGAATGCTCCTATGGGATGACTGGGGCGTCCCTCTGAGAATCGCGTCCGAGCTATCAGTTAAGAGTTATCCCATGCGCATTGCCATCCTTCAGCGTGACCCCGTCATGCGTCAATCGATCGAAAAGGTCCTCATGAACGCCAACCATACGTGTATGGTCTACGACGATGGTCTGACCATGTCGAAAGCGCTCGCCCGTTCCACCGTGGATCTGCTGGTGCTGGACTGGCAAGGCACACGCCTGTCCGGCGCCGAGGTGCTGCGCTCGGTGCGCGCGGTCGGTGGCGACCGGCTGCCGGTCATGTTTGCTTCGGCGGAGACCTCGGAGGAGAGCGTGGTGCGCGCCTTCGCCAGCGGGGCGGACGAATATGTGACGCTGCCGCTGCGGCCGGGCGAGTTCCGCGAACGCGTGGCGGCGTTGCTGCGCCGCGCCTATCCGGACCGTTTTAGCGTCGCGAGTTTCGATGTCGGCCCTTACCGTTTCGACACGCATCGCCAGCTCGTCATGCTGCGCGGTCAGCCGGTGCAGCTCTCGGGTACGCAATACCGGTTGGCGTCGTTGTTCTTTTCCAATATCGGCCGCGTGTTGTCGCGCGACCATATCTTCGCGATGGTATGGGGCCGCGAGTTCCGCGAGTTCACCCGCACGATCGACAGCCACGTGTCGCGCCTGCGTCTGCTGCTAGAGATCGAGCCGCAAAACGACTTCCGGCTGCAGCCCGTTTACAAGAGCGGCTATCGCTTGCTGCATCTGCGGCAAGGCGAAGAGGGCATGCAAAAGCAGGCGGCCTGAGCGCGGCAACGGGCACACGAACCGGATATTGTCGAGCAGCTGCGCTGCCCAGCCGCTCTTTCCTCTCCTTTAGAAGCCGGAGACCCGTTTCCTGGTCTCCGCGAACGGCCCCTCGATCACAGATTGCCGGCTAGCCGACAAGCGCACGCGCTGATTCCGTGCGTTTGGCTGCACGCCTTCATGCCAGCCTTCATACAAACCTTCACCCACGAGCCGCACGGCTCGGTCCGATTTTCCCCTCGGCTAGTGCGCAGCGCTGCCGACGCCGATGCGTTTAGACGCGCAGTCGGACACGCGACGTCGACCAGCGGCGGTCACGAACTCGAAGGCTGCCTCGAGCAGCGCTCGCGACGTCTCGAGAAATTCGCCGGTGCACAGAACCGGGCCGGGTGTGAGTCCGTGGGACGATTGGAATGAGTCGGTCATGCGAAACGAGATCAAACGAGAACCAGAAACGCGACGCCATAGACCACTGCGCCGAGCAGAAACGTCATCATGGTAAAGCCCAGCACGCGCTGCACGCCGACGCCGGCCATGGCGACCACGGGCGCGGCCCAGAACGGCTGCATCATGTTGGAGACCTGCTCGCCGACCGCCACCGCCATCGAGGTCGCCGCGGTGGACGAATGCAGGGCGACGGCCGCGGGAATCACGAACGGACCTTGCACCGCCCAGTGTCCGCCGCCGCTCGGCACCAGGAAGGTGACGAGCAGCGAGCACACATAGCTCCAGAACGGCAGCGTATGTGTATTGGAGATCGCAATGAAGAAGTTCGCGATTACGCCCGGCAGGCCGGTCGCGGCCATCATGCCCATCACGCCGCCGTAGAGCGGATATTGCAGCGTCATGGAGCCGGCCTGGCGCGCGGCGTTCTTGACCGCGTTGCCGTAGGCGAGCGGATAGCCATGCAGGAGCACGCCGAGAATGAACATGACGAAGATCACCGCATTCACGCCGGAGAAGGCGCCGATGTGTTTGAACTGCGCGAGTACGAACAGCGAGATGCCGCCCGCGCCGATCGCGAGGCTACCGATACGCGAGTATTCAAGACGTTTTGCAAACGACAGGGTCCGCGGTCTGGCCGGCGGGATTGGGTCCGGATTCTTCGCCAGATCAAGGATGATCGCATCGCTGTCGCGCGGCTTCATCAGCGCGAGGACAACCGGCGTGGCAACCAGCATGACGAATGCCGGCACCAGGTTGAACGTCGTGAACACGGTTTCGCTGAACGGCAGCACATGGCCGGTCAGTTTCTCGACGACATTCATCGGACTGCCGTGCGTGGCTTGCGCCAGCACGATGGTGCTCGACAAGCCGCCGGCCTGCACCACCCAGCCGGAAAAACCGGCCGCCACGATCCACGCGAAGTCCACCGGCATGCGCTTGGCGACTTCGCGTGCGAGCAGCGCACTCACCACGAGACCGAGCCCCCAGTTGAAAAACGATGCGAAGGCCACCAGCAGGAACGTCAGCGTGGCTGCCTGAACCGGCGTGCGCGCGAGGCCGACAACCGACTTGAACGCGCGCTGCACGGGCGGCGCGTGAGCGAACGCATGACCGGTGACGAGTACGAGAATGATCTGGAAGCCAAACGTCAGGATATCGAAGAAACCGCTGTACCATCCCACGACGATATGTTCGAACGACGCCTGCGGAGCGAACAGTGCGGACAGCGCCGCCACCAGCAGGGTGATCAGTACAGCGAGCACGAACGGATCGGGAATGATACGTTCGAACAGATCGATGGTCATCTCCGCGAAACTGTGCCGGGCGGGCGTGACCGCCAGCTCTCCTGCTTTTGATTTCATGTCTCCACCTCTTTGTTATGACGACCCGCCGTGCGCGTCGCGTTGTATGTGCTGTCTTTAAACCGGTCTATGCCGGGAATCCATAGAGCCGCGCCGGGTTGTCGACAAGAATGCGTTGTCTGACGCGGGCATCCGGCGCCCAGCGCGAGAGCAGATCGAACAGTCTGCCGGTATCCGGCTTGACGGAAACCGGCGAATGCGGCCAGTCGCTGCCCCATACGAGGCGCTCGGGCGCGGCGGAGATCCAGCTGCGCGCAATCGGATCGAGATCGGCATAACCGCCGGCATCGCCGAGCTGTGAATCCAGATACGCGCCGGATAACTTGACCCACGCGCGCTCGCGCTCGACCAGACCGCGCATGATGTCGAAGGCCGGATGCCGCGTGCCTTCCGGCAGCGGCAGGCGCCCCAGATGATCGAAGACAATCGGTGCCGTGAGCCGTTCGAGCATGTCGCGGTGCGCGACCACCTGATCGGCGGTCCAGTGCAACTGCACGTGCCAGCCGTAGCGGCTGATGCGCTTTGCAAGCGGCTCGAGCATGTCGGAATCGACAACGGCGAATTCCGGCCGGTACAACGTGAAGCGGATGCCGCGAATCCCGCCCGCATGCAAGGACTGCAGTTCGTCTTCGCTGACGTCGGCACGGATCACGGCGATACCGCGCGTGCGCTCGGGGCCGAGACGTTGGATTGCGTCGAGCGTGATGCGGTTGTCGGTCGCGTAGTTGCGCGGCGTGACGACAACGGTGCGCGTCAATCCCAGACGCGCCTGCACGCGCTGGTAGTCGTCCACTGTCGCATCGCGTTCCACGCGCTCATCGGGGCCGACATGCGCAAAACGCAGGTCGTAGATGTGCATGTGCGAGTCGCAGATACAAGCGGGGGTATCGGTGGGGGCAGCGTCGAGGTGCATATTGGTTTGGGGGCGCGAATCAGCGATGGTTGTCGTCCGTCGACGCAGCGGCATCTGTTGCATCACGCCGAAGCGCCGCCCGCACGTCGTCCGTGTGTTCGCCGAGCGCGGGCGCCGCGAACGGCTCCGGTCCAGGGGTACGCGTGAATTTGATGGCGCGCGCGAAGCCGCGATAGCGGCCGGCACGCGTGTGCTCGAACTCCGCGATCATCTGTTCGCTTTGTACCTGAGGTTCGTCGAACATGTCTTCGAGGCGGCGCGCCGTCGCACACGGGACTTCTTCGCCGAAACTCGCTTCCCATTCAAGCGCGCTGCGCGCCTGCAGGGCCGCGCGCAGTTGTGGCACGATTTCGGCCGCGTGTTGCGAGCGTTTGCGTACCGTGTCGTACTTCTCGTTGTCCGCGAGTTCGGGCAGGCCGATCTTGTCGCACAGTGCGCGCCAGAAATGCGGTGTGTTGGCGGACAGATATAGATAGCCGTCGCGTGTCGGATGAATGCCGGTCACGCCGCCGGCCCGCATTTCACGGCCGATCTCGCGAGGCTCGCCTTCCGCCCAGACCATGCGCGCCGATTGCATCGTCAATGCGGCGCGCAGGAGCGACACGCCGACGTACTGGCCGACACCGCTGCGCTCACGTTCGTAGAGCGCGGACGCGACACCGCCCGCGACCAGCGAGGCCGCATAGTAGTCGACCACCGAGCCGTAGACGATCTCCGGCGGCCCGTCGGGCTTGCCCTGGAAGTGGCACATACCGGTCATCGTCTGCAGTACCTGATCGTAGCCGGCTTTCTGCGCCAGCGGCCCGCTCTCGCCATAACCGCTCACGGCACAATAGATGAGGCGCGGATTCAGCGCGCGCAGCGTTTCATAGTCGATGCCGAGCCGTGGTGCAACGCCCGGCCGGAAGTTGTGTACCAGCACGTCCGCATCATGCACGAGTTCGAGCAGCGTCTGCAGATCGTCCGCCTGCTTCAGATCGAGCACCACGCCGAGCTTGCTGCGATTGATGCCGACAAAGGCGCGGCTTTCCGCTTCGAGCGTCGACGGATAGTGGCGCAGCGTATCGCCGATCGGCGGTTCGATCTTCACGACCTCCGCGCCCTGGTCGGCGAGCAAGGTGCAGCCATAGGGCGCTGCAATGTAGGCGCTCAGATCGAGCACGCGGATGCCCGACAGTGGGCCGGCGGCGCCGGTGCGCCCACGCGGCAGGGCGGTGCGATTGGCGGATTCGCTCATTGCGCAGGTTCCGTTTCAGCAGGGATCAGGCCGAGCCGCCGTGCCGACGCGACGATGGCTTCGGCGCGCATCACGAACGGCGGGTCGATCATTTTTCCGTCGACGACGTAGGCGCCTACGCCATCTTCATGGGCACGCCGCGCGGCTTCGACGACTTTCAGCGAATGCGCAATCTGCTCATCCGTAGGACGGAACGCGGCGTTGGCGAGCGCGATCTGGCTCGGATGAATGCAACTCTTGCCCAGATAACCCAGGTCGCGTGACAGCGCGGCCTCGGCGTTGAAGCCTTCAACATCCGCGATGTCGGCGAACGAGGAATCGAGCGCGTACACATTGGCTTCGGCGGCGGCCATCCGCACGGTGAACATCGCCTGGCGCACAAATACCCGGTCGTCGCGCGCAATGCCGAGCGGTTCGAACAGATCCGCGAGCCCGAGTTGCAGGCCGGCGACACGCGGGTCGGCACAGGCCAGTTCGTTCGCGATGCGCAGCGACTTCGGCGTTTCGATGTTCAGCAGCAAGCCGATCGGCTGGCGCACGCCATGACGTTGCTCGACGCGTGCGATCGCGGCGGCCACGGCACGGACCTGCTCGGCGCTGTCGGGTTTGGGCAGATTGATGAGATCGACGCCGGGCCACACGATCGCGTCGAGATCGTCGCCGAACCACGGCGTGTCGAACGCATTGACGCGCACGATGATGGTCTTGTCCGACACGAGCAGCGCGTCGCTTCGCAGTAGCGCCTGCAATTCCACGCGGGCGCGCGGTTTGGCGGCGGGCGCGACGGCATCTTCAAGATCGAATGAGAGACCGTCGGCGGCGCTGGCCAATGCCTTCGGGAACAATTCGGGACGTGACCCGGGAACGAAGAGTTTGCTTTTCATGCAGCCAGTTTCGCGCCGATGAATGAAAAGATAAACTGGCAAAATGTTCCTTTAATCGAAAGTTTTTCTTTTCTCTCGATACGCATGGATACCCAGTTTCTCGCCAATTTTCTGCTCGTGGTCGATACGGGCTCGTTCGCCGAAGCCGCGCGGCGGCTCGATCTGACCTCAGCGGCGATCGCCCAGCAGATGCGCACGCTGGAGCGTGAGCTGAACGTGAAACTGCTGGCGCGCTCGGGAAGGACGGTGCGCCCCACCGAGGCCGGCTATCGCCTGGTGGAGCGCTCGCGCGATTTGCTGCAAGACCTTGTGGACCTGACGATGCATGTCAACGCCGAGCCGTCGGTGGGTGAACTGCGGCTGGGCACGATCAACACCGCCTTGCACAGCATCGTTCCCGACATGATGGCGCTGTTTGCGACCCGCTATCCGCAAGTCAACGTGACTATCCGCTTCGATACGTCGATGGCCTTGTACCGTTCGGTGCAGGCGGGGGAGCTCGATGCGGCGGTGTGTCTGCATCCGCCGTTTGCGCTGACCAAGAACTTCGCCTGGGAGCAGTTGCGCGAGGAGCCGCTGGTCGTGCTCGTTCCCATGTGCTGGAGCTCGCGCGATGCGCACGAACTGCTGCGTAATGAACCGCTGATCCGCTACGACCGCACCCTTGGCGGCGGCAGACAGGCGGACCGCTATCTGCGCCGCCACGATATCGTGCCGCGTGAGCGCTTCGAGCTCAATTCGCTGGTCGCCATCGCGATGATGGTCGAGCGGTGTCTCGGGGTGTCACTGATGCCCGATACGGCCTCGCCCTTGACCGCGAGTCTGAAGGTGGCACGCATCGCCTTGCCGGACGAAGCGGAGAAGCGCCGCTTCGGGATCATCTGGCCACGCAGCTCGGCGCGGCTTCATATCGTGGAAGGATTGATCGCCGCGGCCAATGAAGTGATGGAAGCCATCAAAACGTCTGAAACTCGTCCGGCGGCCCATCATTCCTTGCCGCGCGCGCGTTGAGCGTTTCGATGTGGTTCGTCGATGCAATGACGCGCGATATCGAAGTGCCTGAAAACGCCGGAATACGGCAAAACCCTACCAATGGATAATGACGCAAAGGTTTGCGCGGCCCGATTATATTGAGGTAAGATTTTCTGCATCACGCCAATAACCGGCTGACGCGCCGGCGCGATTAATAACCAGGATGCAGCGAAACCCGTCAAGCGCCCGCGTGCCTCGCTCGTGCGCTTTCGCAACCCTTGCAGGCTGTGCCTGGCCACGCAAGGCCAATAGAAGAACAGCGGCCCGGGAAAAAAATATTTCTACAAATAAGGCCTCAAGTTTTTAAAATCGCAACCGATTACGCGAGCGTATAGCATCGCCATGCGTTTTTAACTGCCAATTAGAAGCAACAAAAGTCTTTAATTCACCATTGCCGCGACTTGTCATCCGGCTGAAAATCTCGGGAGCCGTGTAAGCTGCCAGCCAGTCAGTAATAGTCGACCCAACTGGAGCAATACCCGTGTGTTTGGTCTCCGATCGCATCGGCGTCCGGTTTTCATCCAGTTCTGTCCGATTCATGACTGCTTCGATTCCCCACAACATCCTTGCTGTGCCGGCTGACGAGAGCGCGTCCGCCTCCGCGTCGGCCGTTCACCTCGTGTCCGCGGGCGCGCCGTCCAAGCCGCCATTCCCGCCGCCGGCGCGCGTGCCCACGCAGGAAGCGCTGCACGGCGTGCGCTTCGACTTCAACGACGGCTGCCGCGTGGTGCTGCCTCAAGGTGAATGGCATGTCGTGCTGCGCGACTACGAGACCGACAACGTGCTGTTTGAGACCGACATCGGCGAGGGCGTGGTGGCGAGCGCGAAGAAGTATTTCGTGCCGATCGAAGTGCAGATCCAGCAGCGCGGCAAGCAGGCCGACGCCGCCTTCATCCATCGCTTCGACGCGAAGGACCGCGAGGTGCTGATTCAATTTCCGGTCGGCACGCTGGGCGATCTGATGGGCTGGTTTCCGTACGCGGTGAAGTTCCAGCGCAAGCACGGCTGCCGCCTCACCTGCGCGATGTCGGCGCTGATCGCGCCGCTGTTTCGCCGCGCGTATCCCGAGATCGAATTCGTCACGCACGAAGAGGTCCTGCCCGAGCGCTATTACGCGACCTACAACGTCGGCCTCTTCTTCGACGATACGAACCACGTATTCCAGCCGTGCGACTTTCGTCACGTCGGACTGCATCGTACGGCGGGTCACATTCTCGGTGTCGATCCGGCGGAGATGAAGCCCGCGATCGTGCTCGAGGACGAGAGCCGTCCGATCGAGGAGCGCTACGTCTGCATCGCTGTGCAAAGCTCGACGCAGTGCAAGTACTGGAATCATCCGACCGGCTGGCGTGAGATCGTCACGTTCCTCAAGGAACAGGGCTATCGCGTGATCTGCATCGACCAGAAGGCGACGCACGGTTCAGGCCTCGTGTGGAATCACATTCCGCACGGCGCCGAGGATCAGACCGGCGACCACCCGCTCGAGGAGCGCGCGCGCTGGCTGCGTCACGCGGACTTCTTCGTCGGGCTGTCCAGTGGCCTGGCCTGGCTCGCGTGGGCGTGCGGCACGCCGGTCGCGATGATCAGCGGCTTCACGATGGAAAACAACGAATTCGACACACCGTATCGCGTGATCAATTACCACGCGTGCAACGGCTGCTGGAACGACGCGAGCCATCGCTTCGATCACAAGGACTTCTTCTGGTGTCCGCGCCACAAGGACACGCCGCGTCAGTTCGAATGCACGCGGCTCATCACGCCCGAGCAGGTGAAGCGCACCTTGCGGCGCATTCCCGGCTTCGGCGCGCACGCCGCACAGCCAGACGGCGCCGCTGCCACGCCTTCGACATCGTTGGTGCATTGATGCGCTGACGCACCGCCGTACCCCAAAAAAAGCAATTTCCGCCAGTTCAGAAAGGCGGATACCACGAGAGATCGTCGTTCCCTCGCGCCACGCGTGCGCGAGGGTACGACACAACCGCACGTTCCCACATGAAGCCGATCACTTTTCGCCGTAAATTCTGCCTCCACGTCTTCGGTAGCCGCAGAAGCCGCGTTTCGCGCCTGCTCGCGGGCCTGTTCTCGCTCGTCGGCATGCACGCGCTCATCGCGACGCCCGCGGCCGCCTTCACCGCGAACGTCACGAGCGGCGTGACCGTCTCCAACGAGTCGGTGACGAGCGGGCAGCAAAACGTGAACGCCTTTGGCCACACCACCGACATCACGGTCAGCGACGGCGGCGTGCAGAACGTTATGTCGTCGGGCACGACGTTGCGGACCACGGTGAACAATTCCGGGCTGCAGATCGTCGCCGGCTCCGCTACCTCGACGACGATCAACGCGGGCGGCAGCCAGACGGTGGTCGGCAACGGTTTCGCGCCGGCGATCCTCGCGGGCGGCGGCCAGACGCTGGCCGGCAACGTGAATGTCGCGCTAGTGCCCGTTGCCGGCGGCACGGCGACCTTGTCGACGGTGTATGGCACGCAGACCGTGAGCTCGGGCGGCATCGCCACCTCGTCGACGATCGAAAGCGGCGGCGTGCAGGACGTACTCTTCCTCGGCACCGCCTCGGCTACCTCGGTCACGAATGGCGGCACCCAGGACGTCGCATACGGCGGCCGTGCCGTCGGCGTGACGGTCGCGGCGGGCGGCAGCGCGGTGATCGAGGCCGGTGCGACGGTCACCGGCCTCGCGCTTTCGTCGGGCTCGGTGCTCTCGGCGACCACCTCGGGCACGATCTCCGGTACCAACGCGGACGGTTCCGCACTCAGCGTGACCGGCGGTGTCGCCACGAACGTCATGCTGACCAGCGGCAGCGAACTCGACGTGCTGTCCGCCGAAAGGTCGAGCGGCACGGTCGTGAGCGCGGGCGGCACGGAAGTCGTGAGCACGGGCGGCGTCACCTCCGGCACGCAAGTGCTGGGCGGCGGCACGCAAGTCGTGAGCACGGGCGGCCTCACGTCCAGCACGCAGGTGCTCGGCGGCACGCAGAACGTCAGCGGCGGCATCGCGGTCGCGTCGCTCGTGACGAGCGGCGGCGTGCAGAACATCAACGGCGGCCTGGCGTCCTACGCGAACGTGACGAGCGGCGCCAGGCAGACCGTGGCGGGCTTCGGCGCGGCCAACTCGGCCGCAGTCAGCTCGGGCGGCACGCAGACCGTCTCGGCCACCGGCACGGCCAACGGGACCTCGGTCGGCTACGGCGGCAGCGAAATCGTCGCGGGCGGCACGGCCAACTCGACCACGGTCAATTCAGGCGGCGGCGTCACCGTCTCGAGCGGCGGCGTGCTAAACAACGCGAACATCAACAACGGCGCGTCTGCCAACGTTCTCGCCGGCGGCAGCGCGTCGGGCTCGGTGCTGAGCGGCACGTATCCTTACTTCGCGTCGCAGACCGTGGCGGGCGTGGAAAGCGGCACGCTGGTCGGCTACGCCTCGACGGACACGGTGCTCGCGGGCGGCGTCGCGAATGCGACGACCGTGAGCGGCACCTACGCGACACAGATCGTGAGTTCGGGCGCCGCGACCAACAGTGCGGTGGTGTCGACCGGCGGCACGGTGGACGTGCGCGCGGGCGGCAACGCCTCGGCGGCGACCATCAACTCGGGCGGCACGCTCGATATCGAATCGGGCGCGACGGCCCGCGGCGTCGTGCAGAACGCGGGCGGCGGCCTCGTTGCGACGACCTCGTCGACGGTGTTCTCGGGCACCAACACCCGGACGGACGGCACCGGCTTCTCAATCGCCGGCGGCGTCGCCGACCACGCGCAGATCGTGGGCACGGGTCATTTGAGCGTGCTCGCGAGCGGTACCGCGGTGGATACCGT
Organism: Paraburkholderia sp. RL17-337-BIB-A; assembly: GCF_046025895.1. NCBI lineage: Bacteria > Pseudomonadati > Pseudomonadota > Betaproteobacteria > Burkholderiales > Burkholderiaceae > Paraburkholderia > Paraburkholderia sp. RL17-337-BIB-A. The sequence continues at coordinate 1,206,874 of NZ_JARESY010000002.1, forward strand.
GTACTCGGCGGGCGGCATTTTCGAGGTGGACGCGGGCGGCACGGCGGCCACGGTCGTGCAAGGCTCAGGCGGCCAGATCGTCACCAACACCTCGGCAACCATCATCAACGCGCAGACCAGCGCCGGCCGCGCGTTCTACGTCCAGGACAACGTGGCCTCGGGCGTGATGCTCGACGGCGGCGCGGCCAAACTCACGGTCAACAGCGGCGGCTTCGCGAGCAACACGCTGCTCGCGGCCGGCACGTTGGAGGTCGACGCGGGCGGCTCGGCGGATATCGTCGCGCAGAGCTCGGGCGGCGCGCTCATCACCAACACCTCGGCGACCATCACGAACGGGCAGAACCGCATTGGCGCTTTCACGGTATCGAACAACGTCGCCAGCAACGCCGTGCTCGAGAACGACGGCAGCCTGACGGTACTCAGCGGCGGCTCGGCCACCTCGACCACGGTCGGCATATACGGCAACACCACGGTCAACGGCGGCGGCTCGGCCACCTCCACGACGGTCGCCAACAGCGGCCGCCTCGAAGTCGACGCGGGCGGTCTCGCCGACACCGTGAACATCGCGGCAGGCGGCGCGCTCGTCACCAACACGTCGGCGACCATCGTCAACGCGTCGAACTCGATCGGCACGTTCACGATCAGCGGCAACTATGCCTCCAACGTGATCGCCGAGGACGGCGGCAAACTGACGGTGCTCGCCGGCGGCACGGCCAGCGCGACCTCGGTCGGCAGCGGCGGCAACCTCACGGTCTCCGGCGGCGTCGCTCAGGACGCGACGATCAACGCGTGGGGCACGGCCGTGGTGAGCGGCGGCACGCTCAACAACGCCGTTGTCAACAACCTGGCCACGCTCACCGCATCCGGCGGCGTGACCAACGACACGACGGTCGGCGCAGGCGGCCTCGTCTACGTGCAGGGAACGGGCGTCACCAGCAATACGCAGCTCGAAAGCGGCGGGCTTGAGCGCGTCTACGCCGGCACGGCGGTCGGCACGGTCGTCTCGGCGGGTGCGAGCGATGTGGTCTACGGCGGCCAGACCAGCGGCACCGTGATCGCGGGCGGCGCGCAGACGATCTCCGGCGGCACGACCAACAACACGGTCTTCAACAGCGGTTCGCTGACTGTTTCGGGCGGCGTCGCCTCAGGCACGCAGGCCGCGGCCGGCACAAACGTCAACGTGGTCGGCGGCACGACGGTCGGCACGGCGCTCTCGGGCGGTGCGAGCGAAACCGTGACGAGCGGCGCGGCGAGCGGCACCGTGGTCGGCAACGGCGCGACCCAGTCGATCAGTCAGTATGCCCGCGCCTCGGGCACGCAGATCCAGAGCGGTGGCGTCGAAAACGTGAGCGGTGCGAGCGTCGGCGCGGTGGTATCGGCGGGCGGCAGCCAGACCGTCAACGGCAGCGCGGCCAGCACGACCTCGGCGACGGTTCTCGCCGGCGGCACGGTCACGCTCGCCAACAGCGCGTCGGCCAGCGGCTTGCAGCTCGACGGCGGCGCGCTGCGCGTCTCGGCAGGGACGTCGGCGTCGCACACCGGCGTTTCGTCGGGCGGCAGTCTGTCGATTCTCGCCGGCGGCTCGGGCAGCTTGAACTCGGTCGGCTCGGGCGGCACCGAAATCGTGGCAAACGGCGGTGTGACGACCAGCGACGCGATCTCCGGCGGCACCCAGACCGTTCAGTCGGGCGGCGTGGCCAACGCCACGAAGGTCCAGGCAGGTGGCGAACAGGACGTGCTGGTGGGCGCGCTGGCGAGCGGCACCACAGTCTCGGCGGGCGGCCTGCAGAACGTGAGCGGCGGCGTCGCGAGCGGCACCTCGGTGAGGGGCGGCACGCAGTCGGTTGTCGCGGGCGGCATCGCTTCGGGCACGACGATTTATAGCGGCGAGCAGCAGGTGAGCGCGGGCGGCCGCGCGAGCGGCAGCACGGTGCAGAACGGCGGCACGATTGCCGTTTCGTCGGGCGGCGCACTCTCGGGCGTGACGATGAACTCGGGCGGTGCGCTCACGCTGAGTGCGGGCGGCTCGGCGCTCGGCGTCAATGAACAATCCGGTGCGGTTCTCACCGCCGATACCGCCGGCCTGCTCTCGGGCACGGGCCCGAACGGCTCGTCCTTCCGCATCAGCGGCAACGTCGCGTCGGGCGTGCAGGTCATGAACGGCGGCCAGCTCACCGTGCTCGCGGGCGGCTCATCGATCGGTACCGTGGTGGGCAGTGCAGGTCAGGAAACCGTGCAGACGGGCGCCGTGACGAGCGGCGCGACCGTGCAGGCAGCCGGCCTGCAGAGCGTGGCGGCCGGCGCGCAGTCCGTCTCGGCGACGATCGCGGGCGAACAGGATGTCGACGGCAGCGCGATCGGCACGGTGGTCGCCGCGGGCGGCAATCAGTATGTGAACGCGGACGGCGTGGCGTCGGGCACGGTCGTCCAGGCGGCCGGTTCGATGACGATCTCGGCGGGCGGCTCGGCTGCCGACGCCGTGATCTCGGGCGGCACGCAAACCGTCCAGGCAGGCGCGACGGCGGCTGGCACGGTGATCCAGACGGGCGAGCAGGACGTAAACGGCTCGGCGACCGGGACGGTCGTGAGTGGCGGCGCGCAGAACGTGAACGTGAGTGGCACGGCGGCCGGCACGCAGATCTACGCGAGCGGCGCGCAGAACGTTGCAGGCGGCACGGCTACCTCGGCGGTCGTCTACTCGGGCGGCACGCAACTCGTCAGCGACAACGGCGAGGCGGGCAGTACTCAGGTGCTCTCGGGCGGCGTCGTGAGCGCGGTCGCGGGCGGCACGCTCGATGGCGCGGTGATCTCGGGCGGCGGCGTGGCGATTCTCGACGACGGTGGCGTGTCGGATTCGGCGTCGGTCCTTTCGGGAGGTACGCAGTCCGTGTTTTCGGGAGGCCAGGCCAACACGACGACCGTTGCGGGCGGCGGGCGGCTGGACGTCCAGGCGGGCGGCAGCGCAGGCTCGGCTTCGGTGGCGAGCGGCGGCACGCTGGCGGTGTCGGCGGGCGCGACGGCTGCGGACGTCAATCAGTCGGCGGGCGCAGCGCTCATCACGGACACGGGTGCGAGCGTCAGCGGTCAGAACGCCAACGGTCAGTTCTCGATTGCGAACAACGTCGCGAGCAACGTGCTCGTCGAGAACGGCGGCTCGCTGAACGTCGCTTCGGGCGGCGCGGCGAGTGGCACGCAGGTGCTTTCGGGCGGCGCGGAAAACGTCGCGCAAGGCGGCAGCACGAGCGGCACGACGGTGTTCTCGGGCGGCTCGCAAACGGTCGATGCGGGCGCTGTCGCGAGCGGCTCGGTCCTCTCGGGCGGCACGCAAAATCTTTCGGGCAGCGCGGCGGGCACCGTCGTCGCGGACGGCGGCCAGCAGACGCTGTATGCCGGCGCGAGCGCGACCAGCACGAGCGTGGGCGCGGGTGGCCAGCAGGTACTGTCCGGCGGCGTGGCGAGCGGCACCACGGTGGCCAGCGGTGGGGTGCAGGTCGTGTCGGCGGGCAGTGCGCTGGGAACGGTGCTGAGCGGCGGCATCCAGGGCGTCGGCCTTGGCGGCACGGCGAGCGGCACGCTGGTCGGCGACGGCAGCATGCAGTACGTCGTATCCGGTGGTACGGCCTCGGATACCGACGTGCAGTCGGGCGGTGGCCAGTATGTCGGCGCGGACGGCGTGGTCTCCGGTGCGCACATCGAAAGCGGCGCGGCGCAGGCTGTCGAGGTGGGCGGCGTCGCCTCGGCCAGCACGGTCGACGCGGGCGCGACCCAGGTGGTCTCGGGCGCGGTCTACGGCACGGTGCTCTCAGGCACGCAGACGCTCTACGGTTCGGCGTCGGGCACGACCGTCGCGGGCCCGGGCGCGCTGCAAACGGTGATGGCGGGCGGCTCGGCGACGGGCGGCAGCGTCGACGGCGGCGGCGTGCAGAGCATCGCAGCCGGTGGCCGCGCCGACGGCGCGACAATCGGCGCGAGCGGTACGCAGAACGTCTCCGGCGTGGCATCGGGCACGGTCGTTTCGGGCGGCGCGCAGAACATCGCGGCGGGCGGCTCGGCGAGTGGCGCGAGCTTTAATGGCGGCACGCAGACGGTGCTCGGCACGGCGACGGGCACGACGCTCGTTAGCGCGACGCAGAACGTCAGCGCGGGCGGCGCAGCGGATGCGACGGGCGTCGGCAGCGGCTCGCTGCAGACGGTCGCGAGCGCGGCCTCGGCGAGCGGCACGAACGTCGCCGCCGGCGGTCAGCAAAGTGTGCAGTCGGGCGGCTATGCGGCCACCACGACGCTTGCCTCCGGCGCGCAGCTCACGCTGCAGGGCGGCGGCACGGTCGACGGCCTCGACCAGCAGGCGGGCGCGACGCTGGTCGCGGATACGTCGGGCACGATTCTCCACGGCAGCAACACGTCGGGTGCGTTCTCGGTGCAGAACAACGTCGCCTCGGGCGTGCTGGCGGAGAACGGCGGCAGCTTCACGGTGCTTTCGGGCGGCAGCGCGTTCGGTGACTTTGTCGGCAGCGGCGGCGCGGAAACTGTCGCGGCGGGCGGCATGGCGAGCGGCACCTCGGTCAGCGGCGGCACGCAGACGGTGGCCGGCACGGCCAGCGGCACGCTCGTCGGCGCGAGCGGCACGCAGACCGTGGCGGCGGGCGGCATAGCCGATGCCACCTCGGTTGGCAACGGCGGCGCAATGCAGGTCGCGGGCGTGGCGAGCGGTACACAGATCGGCAACGGCGGAGCGCTGACAGTTGCGGCAGGTGGCGCGGCTTCGGGCAGCGTCCTCACGAGCGGCGCCACGCAGACAGTATCCTCGGGTGGCGCGGCGAGCGGTACACAGATCGGCGCGGGCGCGCTCGAAACGGTCGCCTCGGGCGGTGTTTCGCAGGACGCCACGGTGTCGAGCGGCGGCAGCCAGAGCGTCGCCTCGGGCGGCATGGCGAGCGGCACGGCCGTGTCCGGCGGCGGCATGCAAAGCGTGCAGTCGGGTGGCGTCGCGGCGGGCACGCAGGTGCTCTCGGGCGGCATCCAGGACGTCGCGGCCGGCGGCAGCGCGGTCTCGACGCTGGTCTCGGGCGGCGGCCTGCAGACCGTGCAGACAGGCGGCACGGCCATCGACACGACGGTGGCAAGCGGCGGCGTCCAGAACGTCGCGTCAGGCGGCACGGTGACCGGTACGGTGGTGAGCGCGGGCGGCGTTCAGAACGTTTCGTCGGGTGGCAACGCGGGCTCGGTGACGCTCGGCAGTGGCGGCACGCAGTATGTGTCGTCGGGCGGCGTGGCGAACAGCGCGAGCGTCACCGGCGGCGGCACGCAGATCGTCCTCGATAACGGTTCAACGAGTGGTACGGCGGTCTCCAGCGGCGGCAGCCAGCTAGTGTCGTCGGGCGGCAGTGCGACGGCTTCGGTCGTGTCGAGCGGCGGTACGCAGTCCGTGTTTTCGGGAGGCCAGGCCAACACGACGACCGTTGCGGGCGGCGGGCGGCTGGATGTCCAGACGGGCGGCAGCGCGGGCTCGGCTTCGGTGGCGAGCGGCGGCACGCTGGCGGTGTCGGCGGGCGCGACGGCCACGGACGTCAATCAGTCGGCGGGCGCAGCGCTCGTCATGGACACGGGCGCGAGCGTCAGCGGTCAGAACGCCAACGGTCAGTTCTCGATTGCGAACAACGTTGCAAGCAACGTGCTCGTCGAGAACGGCGGCTCGCTGAACGTCGCTTCGGGCGGCGCGGCGAGCGGCACGCAGGTGCTCTCGGGCGGCGCGGAAAACGTCGCGCTTGGCGGCAGCACGAGCGGCACGACAGTGTTCTCGGGCGGCTCGCAAACGGTCGATGCGGGCGCTGTCGCGAGCGGCTCGGTCCTCTCGGGCGGCATGCAAAATCTTTCGGGCAGCGCGGCGGGCACGCTCGTCGCGGGCGGCGGCCAGCAGACGCTGTATGCCGGCGCGAGCGCGACCAGCACGAGCGTGGGCGCGGGTGGCCAGCAGGTACTGTCCGGCGGCGTGGCGAGCGGCACCACGGTGGCCAGCGGTGGGGTGCAGGTCGTGTCGGCGGGCAGTGCGCTGGGAACGGTGCTGAGCGGCGGCATCCAGGGCGTCGGCCTTGGCGGCACGGCGAGCGGCACGCTGGTCGGCGACGGCAGCATGCAGTACGTCGTATCCGGTGGTACGGCCTCGGATACCGACGTGCAGTCGGGCGGTGGCCAGTATGTCGGCGCGGACGGCGTGGTCTCCGGTGCGCACATCGAAAGCGGCGCGGCGCAGGCTGTCGAGGTGGGCGGCGTCGCCTCGGCCAGCACGGTCGACGCGGGCGCGACCCAGGTGGTCTCGGGCGCGGTCTACGGCACGGTGCTCTCAGGCACGCAGACGCTCTACGGTTCGGCGTCGGGCACGACCGTCGCGGGCCCGGGCGCGCTGCAAACGGTGATGGCGGGCGGCTCGGCGACGGGCGGCAGCGTCGACGGCGGCGGCGTGCAGAGCATCGCAGCCGGTGGCCGCGCCGACGGCGCGACAATCGGCGCGAGCGGTACGCAGAACGTCTCCGGCGTGGCATCGGGCACGGTCGTTTCGGGCGGCGCGCAGAACATCGCGGCGGGCGGCTCGGCGAGTGGCGCGAGCTTTAATGGCGGCACGCAGACGGTGCTCGGCACGGCGACGGGCACGACGCTCGTTAGCGCGACGCAGAACGTCAGCGCGGGCGGCGCAGCGGATGCGACGGGCGTCGGCAGCGGCTCGCTGCAGACGGTCGCGAGCGCGGCCTCGGCGAGCGGCACGAACGTCGCCGCCGGCGGTCAGCAAAGTGTGCAGTCGGGCGGCTATGCGGCCACCACGACGCTTGCCTCCGGCGCGCAGCTCACGCTGCAGGGCGGCGGCACGGTCGACGGCCTCGACCAGCAGGCGGGCGCGACGCTGGTCGCGGATACGTCGGGCACGATTCTCCACGGCAGCAACACGTCGGGTGCGTTCTCGGTGCAGAACAACGTCGCCTCGGGCGTGCTGGCGGAGAACGGCGGCAGCTTCACGGTGCTTTCGGGCGGCAGCGCGTTCGGTGACTTTGTCGGCAGCGGCGGCGCGGAAACTGTCGCGGCGGGCGGCATGGCGAGCGGCACCTCGGTCAGCGGCGGCACGCAGACGGTGGCCGGCACGGCCAGCGGCACGCTCGTCGGCGCGAGCGGCACGCAGACCGTGGCGGCGGGCGGCATAGCCGATGCCACCTCGGTCAGCAACGGCGGTGCGCTGAACGTAGCGGGCATGGCGAGCGGCACGCTGGTCGGATCGGCGGGCACAGTCGCGGTCGGCTCAGGTGGCCAGGCACTCGCCACGGAGATCGGCAACGGCGGAGCGCTGACAGTTGCGGCAGGTGGCGCGGCTTCGGGCAGCGTCCTCACGAGCGGCGCCACGCAGACAGTATCCTCGGGTGGCGCGGCGAGCGGCACGCAGATCGGCGCGGGCGCGCTCGAAACGGTTGCCTCGGGCGGTGTTTCGCAGGACGCCACGGTGTCGAGCGGCGGCAGCCAGAGCGTCGCCTCGGGCGGCATGGCGAGCGGCACGGCCGTGTCCGGCGGCGGCTTGCAAAGCGTGCAGTCGGGTGGCGTCGCGGCGGGCACGCAGGTGCTCTCGGGCGGCACCCAGGACGTCGCGGCCGGCGGCAGCGCGGTCTCGACGCTGGTCTCGGGCGGCGGCCTGCAGACCGTGCAGACAGGCGGCACGGCCATCGACACGACGGTGGCGAGCGGCGGTGTCCAGAACGTCGCGTCAGGCGGCACGGCGACCGGCACGGTGGTGAGCGCGGGCGGCGTGCAGCACGTTTCGTCGGGCGGCAACGCGGGCTCGGTGACGCTGGGCAGCGGCGGCACGCAGTATGTGTCGTCGGGCGGCGTGGCGAGCAGTGCGAGCGTCATCGGAAGCGGCACGCAAGTCGTCCTCGATGGCGGTTCGGCGAGCGGCACGGCGGTCTCCAGCGGCGGCAGCCAGGCGGTGTCGTCGGGCGGCAGCGCGACGAGTTCGGTCGTGTCGAGCGGCGGTACGCAAACCGTAGTGTCGGGAGGCCAGGCCAGCGGCACGCAGGTGCTGAGCGGTGGCCAGATCACGGTGTCGAGCGGCGGCTCGGCGGGCAGCATCACGGTGTCGAGCGGCGGCTCGGCGACGGTCACGAGCGCGGGCAGCGCGACCATCGCGCAAGACGGGGGCGCGGCCTTCATCGGCAACACCTCGGCGACGGTGAGCGGCAGCAATGCCAACGGCGCGTTCCAGGTGTCGGGCAGCACGGCGTCGAATGTGCTGGCCGAGAACGGCGGCGCGTTCACGGTGCTTTCGGGCGGCGTCGCGAGCGGCACGCACGTGAGCGCGGGCGGCGCGGAAGTCGTCTCCTCGGGCGGTCTCGCGCGCGGTTCGCTGGTCGCGGGCGGCGCGCAGACGGTGTCGTCGGGCGGTTCGGCGGTGAGCGCGACGGTCAGCGGCACCGGCGTCCAGCAGGTCGCGGCAGGCGGGAGCGCGCAGAACACGCTGGTGTCGTCGGGCGGCACGCAAACAGTGGCGGGCACGGCGAGCGGCACGACTGTCGCGGGCGGCGCGCAGAATCTGTCGTCGGGCGGCGTGGCGCAGAACACCGTGGTTTCCAGCGGCGGTGCGCAGCATGTGAGCGCGGGCGGCCTCGCCAACTCGACGACGCTCGCCACCGGCGGCACGCAGACGCTGAATGAAGGCGGGGTCGCGAGCACGACCGTCGTCAACAGCGGCGGCACGCAGAACGTGCTGGGCGGCGGCACGGCTAACGACACCACCGTCAACGCCGGCGGCCTCCAATATGTGGACGGCGTGGTCGAAGGCTTCGCCAACAACACCGTGGTCAACAGCGGCGGCGTGCAGCAGGTCGCGTTCGGCGGCACGGCCACCGGCACGACGGTGAGCGGCGGCGGTCTGCAGGAGGTGCAGGCCGACGCCATCGCCAACCAGACGCTGCTGGCGGGCGGCACGCAAGTGGTGAGCTCGGGCGGCACGGCGAGCGCCACCACCGTCGATGCGGGCGGCGAGCAGCTCGTGCATTCGGGCAGCACGGTCTCGAACACGGTGGTCAACAGCGGCGGCACGCTGACCGGCGACGGCGACGTGGCCGGCGTGACGGTCTCGACCGGCGGTCTGGTGAAGAACCTCGCGAGCGCGAGCCTCGGTATCGTCGACAACGGCGGCACCGTACAGGTCGACACGGCCACGGCGGCCAACCTCGCCGTGAACGCGAACGGCACGCTGTTCGGTAGCGGCACGCTTACCGGCAACGCCGCGATCAACGCGGGCGGCACGCTCGCGGCGACGACGCCGGGCAGCACGCTGCACATCGCGGGCAAGCTCGCGATGAACGACGGCTCGACCTTCGTGGTCAGCGCGAACGCCGCGGGCCAGGCGGGCAGCGTGGCCGTGACGGGCGATGTCGATCTGGTTTCGAGCGGCGTCAATGGTGGCGCGAAGGTCGTCGTCAACGCCGGCCCCGACGCGTGGAAACCGAACACGACGGTCGCGATCCTGACTTACACGGGCACGCGCACCGGCGAATTCGCGGGCGTCTCTACCGACTACGCGTATCTCGCGCCGACGCTCAGCTACGCGGGCCAGGAGGTGGACCTCACGCTGAACATCGCGTCGATGTTCTGGCAGACGGGGCAGTTCTCAGGCTTCGGCCTCGTGGGCCAGAACCAGAATCAGCTGCAGGTGGCGAGCGCGCTCAACCGCATCTACGCGGCGGGCGCCGGCGGCAACGCGATCACCGACAAGCTGCTGATGGAATCGACGTCCGGCGCGCGCGCCGCGCTCTCGGAAATGGCCGGCGACGAAGCGGCGAACCTGCTGCGCGTTGCACGCCAGAACACCGAGGCGTTCCAGAACGCCGTCGGCGACCGCCTCACGTCCACCTCGATGACGCGTCCGTCGAACGATCTGTGGGCGCAGGTGCGTTATGGCCAGGCGCACAACTCGGGCGACGCCTCGCAGGGCAGCTCACCGCTCGACGTGCGCACGAGTTCGCTGACGATCGGGTACGACCGCGTGGTGCTGCGCGACGTACGCGTGGGTGTCGCCGTCGACACGGACTATAGCGACCTCGGTTTCAACGAGCCGGGTGCGAGCGGTCATGCGAACGGCTGGCAGGCGCTCATCTACGGTGCGTGGACGCCCGCGGCCCAACCGTTCTACGCGCGGGCGATGCTCGGCACGGGACGCTGGAGCAACGCGGTCAGCCGCGCGGTGGCCTTCAGCGATCTGTCCGGCGCTCCGCAGGGCAGCGTGCAGACGCAATCGACGACGGGCTATGCCGAAGGCGGCCTGAGCCTGCATCTGCGTGACGACATGACATTGCAGCCTTATCTCGGCGTGCGCTTCGGCCACTATGGCCAGGCGGGCTACGGCGAGAGCGGCGGCAACCTGTTCGACCTCGTCTATCAGGGCACGGGCCAGGCGGCGACCACCGGCGTGGCGGGCGTGCGCTATCTGTTCACGCAGCAGCGCGGCGACGGCGGCACCAACACGTGGGAAGTCGACGCGAACGTGCAGCAGCGCTTCGGCAGCGTAAGCCAGACGGTGAACGCGGCCTTCGCGAGCGCGCCGGACTACGTCTATCAGGCAGGCGGCACGCCGATCGCGCGCACGATTGGCCACTTGGGGACGGGCGGCGAATGGGCGATCGGCCGTCACGCGTCGGTGTTCGCGCGCGTCTCGGTGGACCTCGGCAATCACGAGCAGGACTACACCGGGGTCGCTGGGCTGAACTGGAAGTGGTAAGTGGGGCGCCGAGCCCCTGGAGCTGACGTGTGATCGCTCATCGCCGCACGAGGGCGATCACATAAACACAGGGCTCAGTACCCGGATTAAAAAACGTACACGGGGCGGGCAGGCCGAGTTGGAGGCAATCTCCAACCGCCAACGCGTGGATGAGTTCGCCTTCCTGGAAGGTCAGCGTGCCTTGCCGGACCCAGATCTGCTGATGCTGGAACGCAAAGGCCGACGACGGGTAAGACACGCGCACGCCCGGCGGCAGCGTCACCTCCAGCAGTTCCAGCATTCCGCCGTTGCGCGGCGATATCGCCCGCCGCAGGTAACCGGTTTCGGGATCCTGCCAGACCGGTTGATCCGCCTCACGGCTCAGTCGCTCGCCGGCTTGCTCTGCCAGCGACAGCAGCATCGACAGCTGCAACCCGAACGCACCGGAAAGCCGCCCCAGCAATGTTGCTGTCGGGCTGGCTTCGCCGCGCTCGATCTTGCTGATCATGGCCTTCGATACGCCTGAACGCTCCGCCAGGTCGCCGAGCGACCACCCGCGCGATTCGCGCTCGAGGCGTACGCGGTTGGCAATGGCGGTGGTGGGATCGGTCAGCTCGCGGTTCATGCGCAATTCACAGAGTTCGGGTTCGCAAAATTATACAGACCGGTAGTTTTATGCTTTTCAGCATGAATCGGTGCATCCAGATCTCATCGAAACGGTCCACACGCTCCGTGAAGCATGCGTGTTAACACTGACATCTCTTTTCTTTTATCGTAGTCTATCGTCCACTATATTAAACGGCATTCGCGAGATGGACTCGCACCCTTTTGCCGCTGATCAGGAGTCGACATGCCACGTGAAATCCGTCTGAACGCCTTTGACATGAATTGCGTGGGCCACATCCAGCAGGGAATGTGGACTCACCCGCGCGACCAGTCGAGCCGCTATAACGAACTGAAGTACTGGGTCGACTACGCAAAAACGCTCGAAAAAGGCCTGTTCGACGGCATTTTCTTTGCAGATGTGGTGGGCGTGTACGACGTGTACGGCGGCAATGCGGACGCCGCGCTGCGTGGCGGCGTGCAAGTGCCGGTCAACGACCCGACGCTGGTGATTCCGGCCATGGCCGCCGTGACGGAACACCTGGGCTTCGGCGTGACGGCGAACCTCATCTATGAACAGCCGTTCCTGTTTGCCCGCCGCATGTCCACGCTCGATCACCTGACGGGCGGCCGGATCGGCTGGAACATCGTCACCGGCTACCTGGACAGCGCCGCACGCGCCATCGGCATCGAAGGGCAGGTCGCGCATGACGATCGCTATGACCTGGCCGATGAATACATGTCGCTGGTTTACAAGCTTTGGGAAGGTAGTTGGGATGACGAAGCAGTGCGCGCCGACCGCGCCGGTGGCGTGTACGCCGACCCGTCGAAGGTGCGTGTGATTCACCATCAGGGCCCCCAGTACAAGGTGGACGCCATGCATCTGTGCGCGCCGTCGCCGCAACGCACGCCGGTGCTCTATCAGGCGGGTTCTTCCACACGCGGGCGCCGTTTCGCCGCGACGCACGCCGAGTGTGTCTTCGTGAACGGCCAGAAAAAAGAGGCCGTGAAAGAGATCGTCGGCGACATCCGCGCACAAGCCGTGAAATTCGGCCGTCGTGGTGAGGACGTGAAGGTATTCCTCGGCGCCACGCTAATCGTCGGACGCACCGATGCCGAGGCGCAGGCGAAGTTCGAAGAATACCGCCGCTACGTGAGCTCGGAAGGGGCACTCGCGCACGCCGCCGCGTCGCTCGGGATCGACTTCGCGAAATACGACATCGACGAGCCGATCGAGACGGGCAAGAGCCAGGCGATCGTCTCGAACGTCGAGGCGATGACCCGCGCGGCCGGGCCGCAATGGACGCGCCGCAAACTGCTCGAACAGATGGTGCTCGGCAGCCGCCAGACGCCGTGGGTCGGCTCGGCCGAGCGCATCGCCGAGCTGATGATGGCGTGGAGCGAAGAGACCGGTGTGGACGGCTTCAACCTGTCGCGCACGGTTGTGCCTGAGTGCTTCGAGGACGTCATCGATTTGCTGGTCCCGGTTCTGCAGGCACGCGGCGCTTACAAGACCGCGTATGGCGACGGCACTTATCGCGAGAAGCTGTTCGGCCGCGCTCGCCTGCCAGAGACGCACACCGCGGCGCAGTATCGCTTACCTGGCGCGCGGGGTTGATACGCGGCGAGTCAGCAATAATCAGTAATGAGTCAGCAATCAATCAGCAATGAATCAGCAATGCCAGGCGAACGGCAGCAACCGATGAAATCCCAGCGAACGGGCACCACTATGGTAGATAAAGCGATTTTCCGTGACGCGATGGCGGGTCTGGGTGCCGCCGTCAACATCATCACGACCGATGGCGCGAGCGGCCTCGCGGGCTGTACCGCGTCGGCGGTATGTGCCGTCACAGACGAACCGCCCACGCTGCTGGTCTGCATCAATCGCGCGAGCCGGAACAACACAGTGATCCGCGAGAACGGCACCCTATGCGTGAACGTGCTCTCGGCCGATCAGCGCGACATCGCCATGCAGTTTGCGACGAAAGACGTGCCCATCGAAACCCGCTTCGCAAGCGCCGCCTGGGATCGTCTGGAAACGGGCGCCCCCGTCTTGCGTGGCGCTGTCAGCGCGCTCGATTGCGAAATTGCTTCAGTCAAGGAAGTCGGCACGCATACGGTGTTCTTCTGCGAAATCAAGGCGGCGCGCACCACCGAGGATCGCGACGGCCTGATCTATTTCGGTCGCGGATTTCATCGGGTCGGCACGGTTGAGCCGTCGGTCACGGCGTGAGCACGCATCGTTCATGAGACGCTCTTCAGTGATCCGCGCGGCCAGAACGAAACCGTTGCCTGAGCACGAGACGCAACGCGGCAAGACGGTGTCGCTCATCATCGTCCTGCTCGCGCAGGTGGCGGCAATGGGTGTCTGGTTTTCGTCGACGACCGCGATTGCCGTGATCAAGCTCTCGCACACGATCGCGCCGTTCGAGGAAGCGTTGCTGACGAGCGCCGTGCAACTGGGCTTTGTCGCGGGCACCATCGCCTCGGCCTTGCTCTCGTTGCCGGATCGCTACGATCTACGGCGCCTGTTCATGGGCTCGGCGCTCACGGCCGCCGTCGCGACGGGGGTGCTGGCGTTGTTGCCGCCCACGGGCGGTGCCGTTATCGGGTTGCGTTTTCTGACCGGGATGTGCATGGCCGGCGTTTATCCGGTCGGCATGCGGCTCGTCGCGACATGGGCCAAGGCTGACCTCGGTCTGCTGATCGGCTTGCTGGTGGGGGCGCTGACACTCGGTTCGGCAAGTCCGCATCTGATCGCCGGCATGCCCGGGCTCGACTGGCATCTGATTTATCTCGTGGCAGCGGGATTCGCCGCCGTAGCGGCAGCCGCGATCGGCTTCGCGGAGGTCGGCCCCAACATCAAGCGCGCTACCCACATCGACCTGCGCAAGGTCGCCCAGGCATGGCGCGACCCCGCCGTGCGGCTCGTCAACCTCGGGTATCTCGGCCACATGTGGGAACTCTATGCGATGTGGGCGTGGCTCGGCCTGTTCCTGCAGCAAACGCTCGCCTCGCACGGCGTGGTCGATGTGCGTCCCCACGCGGAAGCCCTGACGTTTTGCGTGATTGCGTTCGGCGCGCTCGGTGCATGGGCCGGCGGCTGGCTCGCGGACCGCGTGGGCCGCACCGTCGTCACTATCGGCGCGATGGCGGTGAGCGCGTCATGCGCGGCGCTGATCGGCTGGCTGTCGAATGCGCCCATGCCGGTGCTGATCGCCGTGGCGTTCGTGTGGGGATTCTCGGTCATCGCCGACTCCGCGCAATTCTCCGCCAGCGTGGCGGAGCTTGCCGAGCCGTCTTCGGTGGGCACCTTGCTGACGGCACAGACGTGTGCGGGATTCCTGCTGACGCTCGTGAGTATTCATCTGGTGCCGGACGTTGTCGCGCATCTTGGCTGGAAGGCCGGGCTGGGCATGCTGGCCATCGGCCCGGCGCTCGGCTGTGTCGCCATGTGGCGGCTGCGCGCCCATCCGGACGCGCGCCGGCTGGCGGGCGGCAAGCGCTAGTCGTCTCTGCTTCTCTCGTGGGTGTCGTTGACGAAGAAGTCGGTGGCTTCACTGCTCGCGTTCTTGCCGGATGCGGGCGAACGCTTCGGCGATCTGATCGCGGCGCTCGCGCAAGTCAGCGACGAGTTGCGACGAGTTGCGACGAGTTAGTCAAGGATCTGAACGGTGCACGCGACGCTTTCCTTGCCCGCATGCTCGAACTGGGTGTGCTGGTGGAACGCATCGAAACGTTCGATGTGCCGGGCGCATTCGAGATGCCGCCGTTCGCGCGACGTCTGGCGCTCACGGGCAAGTATGATGCTGTGCTTGGCGCCGTTGGGGCGCGACGAACAGGGTCAACGGAGATAGACGTGAACGATATTGATGAACTTCTCGATGCCTGCAAGACCGAGCTGCACGCGTTGCGGCGGGACTTGCATGCGCATCCGGAATTGCGCTTTGAAGAGCACCGTACGGCTGGTGTGGTGGCGCGTGAGCTCGAACGGCTTGGCTACGCGGTGGATCGCGGCATGGGCGGCACCGGGGTGGTGGCGAGTCTGCCGGGCAAGGACCCGTCTCGTGCGATCGTTCTGCGCGCGGACATGGATGCCTTGCCGATCCAGGAGGCCAACACGTTTTCGCATACGTCTTGCCACCATGGGGTGATGCATGCGTGTGGACATGACGGTCACACGACCATGCTGCTCGGTGCGGCACGCGTGCTGAAGCAACTTCCGCAATTGCCCGGCACGGTGCATTTTGTTTTTCAGCCGGGGGAAGAGGGCGGAGCGGGCGCACGGAAAATGATCGACGACGGCTTGTTCGAGCGTTTTCCGGCAGAAGCCGTGTTCGGAATGCATAACTGGCCCGGGTTGCCCGCGGGGCAGTTCGGTCTGCGGGTGGGGCCGATCATGGCGGCGGGGGTGCGGTTCCGGATTGTCGTGACGGGCAAGGGCGCGCATGCCGCGCAGCCCGATCGCGGACTCGATCCGATTCCGTTGGCGTGCTCGGTCGTGGCGCAGTGTCAGACGATAGCGGCGCGTCACAAGGATCCGGTGGTGCCTGCGGTGATCTCCGTGTGCATGATGCGTGCGGGCGACACGGACAATGTGATTCCGGATTCCGCCGAATTGCGCGGCACGATCCGCACGTTGTCCTCCGCGGTGATGACTGAGTTACAGCGTCAAATGAAGCAGATGTGCGACGGGTTGGCGGCGGCCTATGGCGCGTCGATCGAGGTGGAGTTTTTTCAATACTATCCGGCGACGGTGAATTCACCCGCCGAAACGGCGCTATGCGAAACGGTGATTCGCGAGTTGTTCGGGGATGCCGCCACGCATGCGAACGTCGCGCCGAACATGACGTCGGAGGACTTCGGCTTCATGCTGGAGGCACGGCCGGGAACCTACGTGCTGATTGGCAATGCGCCGCACGCGGGCACGGCGGCCGGCTTGCATCATCCGTCGTATGACTTCAATGACGAGATCACGCCGGCCGGGGTGCGGTATTGGGTCGGGTTGGCTCAGGCGTATTTTTCGCGGCGGTGAAGACCCGGCGCGAACCCGAATCGGATACTGTCGGCACCGGCGTGGCCCTATAATCGAGCGCACCGACCACGGGAATCCGCACGATGAACACGCTGGCTCATCCGCTCGAACCGGACGACGCAACGCTGTCCTGCATGCTGTCGCATTTCACGCTGCTCGAGCCGGTGTTCGACGCGATGCCGGACGTCGTGTTCTTCGTCAAGGACACGCACGCGCGCTACGCGTTGGTCAATCGCACGCTGGCCTCGCGCTGCGGCTTCAAGGAAAAGGCCGCGCTACTCGGCAAGACCGCCGAGGACGTGTTCCCGCGCCGCTTCGGCCGGATCTACACGGCGCAGGACAAAGCGATCATCAACGTCGGCAGCCAGATGATCGACCAACTGGAGCTGCACCTGTACCCCGGCCGCCAGCCGGGCTGGTGCCTGACCTGCAAGCAGCCGTTGCGCGATCCGGCGGGCAAGGTGGTCGGGCTCGCCGGCATCTCACGCGACCTGAGAGCGGACGAAAGCAGCCATCCTGCGTACAGCCGGCTCGCCGCGGTGGTGCAGTCCATCCAGGAAAACTACGTGCAGCCGTTGAATCTGAAGCAGCTTGCTGCCATGGCGGACATGTCGGTGGCGCAACTGGAACGCTACTTTCACAAAGTGTTTCATTTAACGCCGCGCCAACTGTTGCTGAAAACACGGCTGGATGCGGCCACCGCGCTGCTGGTCTCGCACGACAAAGTCACCGACGTCGCCGCGCTCTGCGGCTACACCGACCACAGTGCCTTTACGCGTCAATTCAAGGCGACCGTCGGCGTCACGCCGACCGAGTACCGCATGCTGCTGCACGGCACCGCCTCGCGCAGCTAGGCGGTCTGCCGCACATGGTTCGCCGCAGGCATCATTACTACGTCTATGTCGTCGCGCTCGACGACAAGGTCTGGAACGAGGCGCGCTTTCGCCGCGCGAATCCGGATTACCGGTTCGACAAGCCTTGCGTGTACGTGGGGATGACGGGACTGGACCCGGATCTGAGATTCGACCGGCACAAAGCCGGCATTCAGGCAAATCGCTATGTGCGCGATTACGGCCTGCGTCTCGTGCCCGAGTTGTATGAAGTGTTCAATCCAATGCCTTACCGCGGCGCACAGGATATGGAAGTGGAACTGGCGATAGGACTACGCGAGGCGGGGTACGGCGTATGGCAAGCGTAAGCGGCGTGCCGGGTGATGCGTTGAGTGATGCGGTAAGTGATGCGTTATTTCACACCAAGCCCGCGCAGCACGGCGTTGCCTTCAGGCGTCAGACGAATATGCGAGTCGCCTGCGTCGCCTGAAACCGTTTCGATCAAGCCGGCTTCATGAAGCTGCGGAATCTCAGGTTTTGCGGAGGCATCGATGGGTGCGTGCAGCAATACCAGCAGCGTGGCCAGCTCGTGGTGGCTCAAGAGACGCCGCAGAATCGTCGGCCGCTTCGCCGGTACCGGCGTGTCGCTCGTGTTTTGATCGGGCTGGTTCATGGGTCGCACCTTGTGCCGGGGTTGTGTCGGACGGATGATGCAGATGAAGACTTAAACGATTCTTAAGACTCATTGTCCTGTAACACCGTGACACGAAGATGGCAGGGAAACCCGTTATCTACCGTTACATCTCGCCCGATCATTCGTTTGATTTACCTTACGGCGCGCAGGTCTTGCTCGCCGCTTCGATCCACAGATTGCCCACGTGACGCGTGCCCGCGTAGAAGCGGTAGGTGGTCGCGCCGTTGTCGCTGCGCACCTTGACGATATTCGAATCGCCGAAGTCGAGCATCTGGCCTTGCGGGATCGCGGTGGATTTGAACGCGGCGTTGTGGCTGGTCGCCACTTGTGTCAGGCAGGCGATCACGTCGTTGACCGAGCGCTGCGTCGTGGTGTCCGTGACGGGCTCGCCGGCATCCGGATTCTTCTGGAAATACGCGCAAGCGCTGAGAAGGAGGGGAACTGACAGGACTACGGCAAACTTCTTCATATCTCTCCTGGCGTTTCATTCGGCCGGCGGAACGTGTGCCGCCCGCATGGGCAGCGTGCGCGCCGCACGGGCCGTGGATCAGCCGCCATTATATCGATGCGGCGCGGCATGCCTGAGCCGGTGCAGCATGGGTTGTGCCCGATGCGCGGGGAATTGCCGACCGCGGAGCACTGATCGCGGAGGATGTCGCAGCTCGCAGCTCGCAGCTCGCAGCTCGTAGCTCGTAGCTCGTAGCTCGCAGCTCGCAGCTCGCAGCTCGCAGCTCGCAGCTTGCAGCTCGTAGCTCGCAGCTCGCAGCTCGCAGCTCGCAGTCCGCAGCTCGTAGCTCGTAGCTCGCAGCCGTAGCCCACAGCCGTAGCCGACAGCCGTAGCCCACAGCCGTAGCCCACAGTCGCAGCCGTAGCCGTAGCCCCCAGCCGTAGTCGTAGCCGTAGCCGTAGCCCGCAGCCCGCAGCCGCAGCCGCAGCCCGCGCCGCCGCAGCAGCTGCTTGCAGCCACAGCCCCCAGCGTAGTGGGCCAACCCCTACTTGCGGCGCTGGGCCTGCGCCGCAAGCCGCACAGCCGCATTGGCCGCGCCATACCCTTCGTAACCGCCGCGCCGCTCGACAATTTCCAGGAAAAAGCGCTGATCCAGTTGTTCGGTGTAAGCGTGGAAGAACTCGCCGCCGCGTTCGTCGCGGTCGTACAGGATGTTGTGCGCGCGCAGCGCCTCCAGCGTCTCGTCGGGCAGCGCGTAGCGCGCGGCCAGGTCCTCGTAATAATTACGCGGGATGCGCAACACCGGCAGACCGTCGGCAACGAATTCGGGAATCGCGCTGAAAATATCGCCGGTGCTGAACGCGACGTGATTCAAGCCCGAGCCGTGGTAGGTGTGCAATGCCTCGGCCACCGCCGTGTGATGATCCACCGACGCATTCAATACGATGCGCACCGATCCGTCCCGGCTGCGCAGCGCGCGGCTGCGCACCAGCCCGTACGGGTCGGGCACCAGCACGCCTGGCTCGGCCTGAAAGCCGAACGCGGTGCGCAGAAACAGAACCCACGTATCCAGCGAAGGGGCCGGCACCGACAGGCAGACGTGGTCGATGCGCGAAAGCGGCCCTACTTCGGTCGGACCATTGACGTCGGTCAGGACGAAATCGGCTTCGAACAACGTGGGCTGGTCCGGCGTTTCGTCGACGAAATAGTTCAGGCTGCCGTCGGGCGCCTGCACGGCGGGCAGCACGCGTTCGTTCGGGCCGATCTGACCGGAAAACGGCGCGTAGCCGAACCCGGCGGCGCGCTCGAACGCCTGCTTGGCGTCGTCCACGCGAAACGCCGACGCGCACAGCGACAAACCATGCTGCTGGAAGAAGGCATTGGCGAAGGAATCCGGCTCGGCGTTCAGCACGATCGACGCCGCACCGTGCTGAAACAGCGTCACATCTTTCGAACGATGCTGGCCGGCCTGGCGAAAGCGCAGCTTGCCGAGCCAGTCGACCAATTGCGCGCGGGTGCTGTGGTCGACCGCGAACTCGAGAAACTGGTAGCCGACGTGCGCGGGCGCGGCGGGCGATTGATAGAGATCGCCGACCGGCTGCCGCGTGGCGTCAAGCAGCGCGCGAGTCTGTTCCTCGAGGAACAGCAATGAGCGATGGCCGTCCGCCGCGGTGATGGTGGTCGGTGCGGCGCGGAAACCGTCGTTGAAAATTTCGAGCGAAAGCGGCCCGCTGTAGCCGGTTTTCACGACCTGCGCGGTGAAACCGGCCAGATCGAAATCGCCCTGGCCCGGGAAACAGCGGTAATGACGGCTCCATTCGAGCACGTCCATGGCGAGCTTCGGCGCGTCGGCGATTTGCACGAAGGCGATGCGCTCGCCCGGAATCCCGGCGATGCCGTCCACCGTATCGTTGAGCGACAGCGTATGAAAACTGTCGAGCACGAGCCCGAGATTCGGATGATTGACCGCGTTGACGAGCTTCCACGCATGGCGGTAGGTCTTCACGTGCTTGCCCCACGCAAGCGCTTCATAACCGGCGATCACGCCGGCCGCTTCGGCCGCGCGGGCCAGTGCGCCCAACTGGTCGGTCATCAGCGAATCGTCGCCGATGGTGTCGGGCGAGACGTTGCTGCACACCAGAATCCGGTCCGTGCCCAGTTCGTGCATCACGTCGAACTTGCGCCTCGCCCGGTCCAGATTGCGCTCGAGACGCTCCGGACTCACTCCGTCGAAATCGCGGAACGGCTGGAACAGCATGATCTTCAGCCCAAGATCCTCGGCGATGCGCCGCACATCGGCGGGCGAACCATCGAAATACAGCAGGTCGTTCTCGAAGATTTCGACGCCTTCGAAGCCCGCCGCCTGAATGGCGGTCAGCTTCTCGACGAGGGTCCCGCTGATCGACACGGTGGCAATCGAACGTTGCATGAACGGCTCCTGCAAAACGGTGAAACGGCTGTTGGGACGGCGGGGCAGCGGGCGCGATGCCGCGTCCGCATGCTTTCTGCCCGCCATGCTGCAATGCGGGAAATGGTCTAGCTGGTTACCTGAAACTATCTGGACGCCGGCGACCAGCGCCCACATGCACCCACAGTAACCGAAATTTCCGACAGTTTATACAAACTAACTAGATGGTACAAATTCGTAAAAACCCCGAATGACGATTGCGGCCAATGCGTGCACACTGCATTCACATTGCAGAGCCCCGGCGCGTGGCTCGCTTTATGCCTTACCTTTTTGCAGGAGTGGTCGTCATGAGTTTTGCATCAGTGCTGGTCCTTAATGGACCGAATCTCAACCTGCTCGGCACGCGTGAGCCGGCTTTTTATGGCTCGGAAACACTCGACGACGTCGCGAAGCTTTGCCGCGACGCGGGCGAGCGGCTGGATCTGTCGGTCGACTTCTGCCAATCGAACGCTGAGCATCAACTCATCGACTGGCTGCATGCGGCGCGCACCAAGGTCGACGGCATCGTGATCAATCCGGCGGCTTACACGCATACCTCGGTGGCGATTGCCGACGCGCTTACCGCGATCGAAAAGCCCGTCATCGAAGTGCATATTTCAAACGTGCATCGCCGCGAAGCGTTCCGGCATCACTCGTACGTGTCGGCGGTGGCCGAGGCGATCATCATCGGTTGCGGTACGCAAGGCTATGTGCTCGCTCTGGAGCGGATGGCGACCATCCTTAAGAATAGGGTAGCTAAATGAACGCACAAGCGCACACCCAGGCGAGCACACGCTCCTGGCTCGTCGGTCTGATCGGCTCGGGCATCGGCGGATCGCTCAGCCCCGCAATGCATGAGGAAGAGGGCAGCAAGCTCGGCCTGCACTACGTGTATCGGCGGATCGATCTGGAAGCGTTGAAGCTCGACATCACGGCGCTCGCCGATTTGCTGGTTGCCGCCGAACGCATGGGCTACAACGGACTGAACATCACGTATCCGTGCAAGCAGGCCGTCATTGCGCTGCTCGACGAATTGTCCGATGACGCACGTGCACTCGGCGCGGTCAACACGGTGCTGTTCAAGGACGGCAAACGTATCGGCCACAACACCGATTGGTCCGGTTTCGCGCGTGCGTTTCAACGCGGCCTTCCGGACGTATCACTGGAGCGCGTCGTGCAACTGGGCGCGGGCGGCGCGGGCGCGGCGGTCGCGCATGCCGCGCTGACGATGGGCGCGCAAACGCTCACGCTCTTCGACGTGGATGCCGCGCGCGCCGCCTCGCTCGCCGCGGAATTGCAGAAGCGTTTCCCTGCCGCCACCGTCAGCGCCGGCAATTCGCTGAATGAGTCGCTCGCCGACGCCAACGGCCTGATTCACGCGACGCCTACCGGCATGGCGAAACTGCCGGGCTTGCCGTTGCCGGTCGAATTGCTGCATCGCGATCTGTGGGTAGCGGACATCGTTTATTTTCCGATCCGCACCGCGCTGCTTCAAGCCGCCGAAGCGCTCGGCTGCCGCACGCTGAGCGGCGGCGGCATGGCGGTGTATCAGGCCGTCGACGCGATGCGCATTTTCACAGGGCTCGAACCCGACGCCGAGCGGGTTTACACACATTTCCAGTCCTTGTTGCAACGCCCCGAAGAAAGTCCCGCTGCGGGACGCTAAGCCGGTTGCACACGCACCCCTACCTATCCGGTACGAAACCCGACCGAGGAGACAGAACCTCAATGCAGCAACCGATCCAATCCACGCTCGCCGACCCGGCAGGCCAAACGAATGCCACGGCGAGCACCGCGCGCCGCTCGAAGGCCCGCTACCAGATTCTCTCGCTGCTGGCGGTCGGCACCATGATCAACTATCTGGACCGCACGGTGCTCGGTATCGCGGCGCCGCAGTTGACCAGGGAACTCGGCATCAATGCCGCGCTAATGGGACTGCTGTTCTCCGTGTTCTCGTGGAGCTATGTGGCGGCGCAGATTCCGGGCGGCCTGTTTCTCGACCGCTTCGGCAGCAAACTCACGTATTTCCTGTCGATGACGTTCTGGTCGCTGTGCACGCTGGCGCAAGGGCTCGTGCATGGCATCGGCGCATTGTTCGTGTTCCGGCTCGGCCTCGGCGTGTCGGAAGCGCCGTGCTTTCCGACCAATAGCCGTGTGGTGGCCACCTGGTTTCCGCAGAGCGAACGCGCGATGGCGACCGGCACGTACACGGTGGGCGAATATATCGGCCTCGCGTTTTTCAGCCCGTTCATGTTCATGCTGATGGGCGCGTTCGGCTGGCGCTCGCTGTTCTACGTGGTGGGCGGCGTGGGCCTCGTGTTCGGTGTGATCTGGTGGATGTTCTATCGCGAGCCGCAGGATCATCCGAGCGTCAATCAGGCGGAGCTCGACTATATCGAGGCAGGCGGTGGCCTGACGCATCGGAAGAAGGACGCTGATTCCGCCGCCGTACCGGCTGCAAAGGTGGCAACGGCGGCGCCGGCCGCACCGGCTGCAAAGGCCAGCAGCGGCTTCGAATGGCGCACGATTGGACGCCTCCTCAAGCATCGTCAGTTGACCGGGATCTGCCTCGGCCAGTTCGCCGGCAATTCGACGCTGGTGTTCTTCCTCACCTGGTTCCCCACCTATCTCGCCACCGAACGTCATATGGCATGGCTGAAGATCGGCTTCTTCGCGATCATGCCGTTCATTGCCGCGTCGATCGGTGTAATGTTCGGCGGCATCTTCTCCGATTGGCTGCTGCGTCGAGGCAAGTCGCCGAACGTGGCGCGCAAGCTGCCGATCATCGCCGGCCTCCTGCTCGCGTCGACGATCATTCTCGCCAACTATGTCGAGAGCAACGTGGTGGTGATCGCGATTCTGTCGGTGGCGTTTTTCGCCCAGGGGATGGCGGCGCTGGGCTGGACGCTGGTGTCGGACATCGCGCCCGACGGCCTGCTCGGCGTGACCGGCGGCATCTTCAACTTTGCCGCCAATCTGGCCGGCATCGTCACGCCGCTGGTGGTGGGTTTCATCGTGGCGGCAACCGGCTCGTTTGTCGGTGCGCTGGTGTTCATCGGCGCGGTCGCGTTGATCGGTGCGCTGTCGTACATTTTTATCGTCGGCGATATCAAGCGGATCGTGCTGGCGGATTGAGCGGTTCAGCGCGCGAATGACTTGAGCAAATGAAAAGCGGGAAGTGGCCAGGCCACGTCCCGCTTTTCTGCTTCAGGCCTCGCTGACTCGAGCTTGCCTTGATCCGGCCTCGCTTCAGTCTTCCTTGCGCACGAAACGCAGCACGGCGTCGACGATCATCGCGCGATGCCGCGCGCGCAGACGCGGGTGCGACGGATCGCGGCCGAAGGCGGTACCGAAGGTATGACGATTGCCGACGCGGTGAAAGCACAGTGAACTGATCATCAGGTGCAGGTCGATCGCATCGACGTCGCTGCGAAATTGCCCCGAGGCAATACCGCGCGAGAGCAGATCTTCGATCGTATGAATGACGGTGACGTTGCGGCCTTTGAAGCTTTTCACCTGCTCGACGTACTTGGCGCCGTGAATATTCTCGATCGTCACGAGCCGCACGAAGTCGCGCTGGCGGTCGTGATAGTCGAACGTGAATTCGACCAGCGCGCGCATACCCTCGATCGGATCGAGTTCGCTGATGTGCAGATCCTGTTCGAGCGCGCGAATGTCGCCGTACACTTTTTCCAGCACGGCCTGGTACAACCCTTCTTTACTGCCGAAGTAGTAGTACAGCATGCGCTTGGTGGTGTTCGTGCGCTCCGCGATCGCGTCGACGCGCGCACCGGTCAATCCCATCGCGGAGAACTCCTGGGTCGCGACGTCGAGGATGTTGCGCTTGGTCTGTTCGGGATCGTACTTGCGCCGGACGTCGGTACGCGGAGCCTCGGACGCGATGCCGTTGGTATCAGGCTCGGCGGCCTTGCTTCCCTTTTTCATTGTGTATTCGAGCGGCAGTGACGGCGCATTCTAGCACGGCGAAACCGGCCTCTGGCGCGGGTTTCGGGCAGCAGCGGCCGGGTATTGCGTCGCGTATCGCATAGCGCCACGGCGTGAGTCACGGCGCTCGCCGGGTCGAGGGGCGCCGGGCGGCGAGTGCGTCGCGCGTCTGCATGGCGGTGTAGGTGAGTTGCGCGGCAGCGAGACCGAGTGCGCCATAGGCGGGCGTCAGACCGAAGGCCGCGAATGCATCGGGCACCGGCCGTTCGCCGGAGATGGCCGCCGCCAGCAATTCGCCCGAGACGGTAGTGGGCGCCATGCCGTGTCCGCCGAAGCCGACCGCGTACCAGACGCCGTCCGCGCTGCGGCCGATTTGCGGCATCTTGTGCCGCGCGTAGCTCATCAGGCCGCCCCAGGCGTGTTCGATCCGCACGTCGTGCAACTGCGGATAGACCTTCAGCAGATCGCGCCGCAACAGCCGCGCGATCACCTCGGGGGCGCGATCGCGCACCGAGATGCGGCCGCCCCACAGGATGCGGGTGTCGGGCAGCGGGCGATAGTAGTCGAAGGCGAAGCGGGTGTCGTAGACGGCGGCGCGGGTGTCCATCGCCTCTTTCAGGCGTACGCCGAGCGGTTCGGTGGCCATCGCGTAGGTGGCGATCGGCAGCACCGCGCGCTCGACCCGTGCGTAGACGTTGCGCGCGTAGCCGCCGCCGGCCATCACCACGTGGCGCGCTTCGAGCGCGCCGTGCGGCGTATGGACCACGAAACCGGCACCCTCGCGCCGGGCGTCGTCGCGTCGGGCGCCGTCGCGCTCCAGGCGCACAACCGGTGACTTCTCGTGAATCTGCACCCCCGCATGGGCCGCAGCGCCGGCGACACCGAGTACATATTTCAGCGGATGAAAGTGGAACGCGTTGCGCTCGAACAGACCGCCGTGATAACGGCTCGTCTTCAGTTGTGAAGCGAGCGCCGTGGCCGACAGCGGTTCCCAATCGACGCCGAACGAATCGCGCATCAAGCGCCGCTGCGTGTCGAGCCTCGCCGGTTCGTCGAACCAGTTGGCGAGGATCACGCCGGCATCGGTCACGTCGCAATCGATACGGTAGCGCTGGATACGCTTGCGCATCAGATCGACGGCGTCGGTTGTCAGCGTATAGAGTTCGCGCGGGCGGACCGGGCCGAGGGTTTTTAGCAGATCCGCGCAATCGAGGCTGTAGCCGCCGAACACGAAGCCGCCGTTGCGGCCGGAGGCACCGAAGCCTACCTGCTCGGCTTCCAGCACGACGACGTCGGCGACGCCGCGCTCGGCGAGTCCCAACGCCCTGGACAACCCCGCGAGGCCGCCGCCAATGATGCAGACGTTGGCGCTGCGCCGGCCGGTTAGCGGCGCGTAAGTGGACGAGTGGCCGGCGCAGCGGGCGACAGTGGCTTCGTAAAAGCTTTGCATGGGGTCAAGAGTAGCGGCAATCTCACGCTCGCGTCCAGCCGTCTAACTATCTCCGCATGTCGAACCCTGAAACAGAAGGCCGGCACCCGCATGCAGCGAACGCCGGCCTTGCCAGCCGGGTCTCAAACAGAAGGCCGGCACCCGCACGCAGCGAACACTGGCCTTGCCAGCCAAGTCTCAAACAGTTCAGGACACCGGCAGCAGCTTGCCGCTGAATACCACCGGACCCGTAGGCGCGTTGTGATTGGGCGAGCCGCCCGGCGCTTCGATCGAGACCGCCAGCGCCGCGTAGCTTTCCGGCTTTTGCTGACCGGCCGTCACCTTGCCGCTGGCGCTGTCCGGCAGCAAGCCGAGCGACACCGGATGGCCATTGGCCGGAATGCCCCACAGCTCCATCGCCCGGCCGGCCGGCAAATCGACCTTGCCGAGCGGATGCAGCGTCATGGTGGAATGGGCTTCGTCCCACGCGACCAGCATGACCGGATGCGTGTCCTTGTCATTCAACACCGCGACGTGCGAAACGGCCGTTTCCGCTTGTTGCGCGACAGTCGGCGCGGTGGAAGGTGAAGGCGTCACGCCGGACGGCAACAGCGAGCGTATGGCGACCACGACCGCGACCGCGGCCAGCCCGGTGACGCCGAGTGCCCAGCCACGCCAGAACGCGAGATTTTCGAAGATGCTGCCGGACGGACGCGCGGGTTTTTCGACCACGGTGCGTGGCCGTGCCGCCTCACGCGCGGCGCTTAAGCCGAGACGCCCTTCGATGGCATCCCACACGGCGGCCGGCGGCATGCGCGGCTCCGCGAGTTCGGCCAACGGCGAGATGCGCCGCTGCCATTCCTCGACGGCCTGACGGACGACGGTGTCGCCGTCCACATAGCGTTGGAAGCGGCGCCGGGCCCCACCGCGCAAGGTGCCGAGCACATACTCGGCGGCCAGCATATCGACCAGCTGAGGATAGCGATGGAGATTCATCACTCACCTCCCAGACAGGTTTTCAGCTTGGCAAGGCCGCGCCGGATCCAGGATTTGACGGTGCCGAGCGGCACCGTCAACACTTCGGCGATCTCGCTATGGCTTTGATCGCGCAGGTAGGCAAGGGCAACCGCCTGGCGCTGCGCCGGCTCCAGTTGCTGCATGCAGCCGGCCAGCAAACGTGCCCGCAGGCTGACTGCGGTCAACGCTTCGGGATCCGGATCGCCGGTCGCCACGAGATCGTCCAACGCATCGCTCCATTCTGTCTCCTGCGTGTTGACCCGCCGCAGGTGATCGAGAGCACGGTTTCGGACGATCGCCGACATCCACGTCATCGGCGCGGACAGTGCGCGGCGGTAGTCGCCGGCAAAGCGCCAGATATTGACGAAGCTGTCCTGCAGGACTTCTTCGGCCCACTCATGCCTGCTCAATATACGGAGCGCAAGGCCAAACAGTTTCGGGGCGGCGAGATCATATAGCTCGCGCAGTGCCTCGGCGTCTTCCCTGGCAATGCGTTCGAGCAGCTCGGCGAGGGTTTCCGGCGTCAGTTCTCGAGGATTGGCGGTCATGGAAAGTGGAGTGGTGGGCTTGCCGGCCTATGTTACTCAATTTCCTCCTGGTCTAATTCAATTTCCTGCTGGTCTTATCTATCCCACCGCAACACCAGCGGATCGAGCCGGCGCGCGACCTTCAGCAAGCCCGCACGGGTCGCCGGATGCATGGGCGGCAATGGATGGCGCACCGCGTCCGATCGAATCACTCCGCCTTCTTTCATCAAGGCCTTGCACGATGCGAGACCGCCCTGGCGATTTTCGTAGTTGATGAGCGGCAGCCACTGCTGATAGTGGGCGGCCGCCGCTTCAGTGTCGCCCGCCGCATAGGCGTCGACGATCAGGCGGATGCCGTCCGCGTAGCCGCCGCCGGTCATCGAACCCGTTGCGCCCGCATCGAGGTCGGCCATCAGCGTGATCGCCTCTTCGCCATCCCAGGGACCCACCACGGCGTCGCCGCCCAGTTCGATCAGCTCGCGCAGCTTGTTCGCTGCCTGCGGCACTTCGATCTTGAAGTACGACACATTCTGCAGTTCA
The DNA here is from genome assembly GCF_046025895.1 of Paraburkholderia sp. RL17-337-BIB-A. Lineage (NCBI taxonomy): Bacteria > Pseudomonadati > Pseudomonadota > Betaproteobacteria > Burkholderiales > Burkholderiaceae > Paraburkholderia > Paraburkholderia sp. RL17-337-BIB-A. The sequence continues at coordinate 1,235,123 of NZ_JARESY010000002.1, forward strand.
CGTGCCATGCGCGCGAGAAACGGCGCGGACAACGCCGTGCCGCTGACCGGCGCGTCCTGGATCATGATCGGAATCCCGATTGCATCGGACACCGTGCGGTAGAACTCATAGATGCCGCGCTCGCCGATGCGGATCGTCGCGCCGTGATACGGCGGCATGATCATCACCATCGTGGCGCCCGCGGCTTGCGCGCTGCGGCTGCGTTCGGCGCACTGATGCGAGCTGAAATGCGTGGTTGTGACGATCACCGGCACGCGGCCGGCGACGTGTTCGAGCACCACGTGCATCAGCGTGTTGCGTTCGTCGTCGGACAGCGCGAACTGCTCGGAGAAGTTGGCCAGAATGCACAGGCCGTTGGCACCCGCATCGATCATGAAATCGATGCAGCGTTTCTGCCCTTCCAGGTCGAGACGGCCGGCCTCGTCGAAGATGGTCGGCACGACGGGGAACACGCCGCGCAATGGAACAGGGAGGTGGGTTTGGGTCATGGCGATGTGCGTTGCAGGTTGTACCGAGGTGGTCAGGCGTGGGTCTTTGAATGTCTCCGTTGCCGACTATACGGCTGTGGGCCTGGCGGGTATATTGAATTGTTTCCATCTTGTGATCGCTTTTGCGACTCACCCCGCAGCTGCTCGCCAATCCATGAAAGACACCCTGAACGTTCTGTTGTCCAGACTGCGCATGAAGCAGCTGCAACTGCTGATCGCGCTCGACGACCACACCTCGCTGCACAAGGCCGCGAGCGCGATGTCGATGACACAATCGGCCGCCAGCAAGGCGTTGCAGGAACTGGAGTCGATGCTCGAGGCGCCGCTCTTCGAGCGCTCGAAGAGCGGCATGATTCCGAACCAGCTCGGCCATTGCGTGATCCGCTACGCGCGGCTCATGGCGACGGACCTCACCGCGTTGTGCCAGGACGTCGCCGAGATACGTTCCGGGCGCGGCGGGCGTCTCGCGATCGGGGCGATCATGGGCGCGATTCCCGAAAGCGTGGTGCCGGCGCTGAATGAACTGCATGCCGGGCAGCCCAGCCTGTCGATCCAAGTGATGGAAGACACGAGCGCGCGCATGCTGCTGCAACTCGACGAAGGCCGGCTCGATCTGGTGATCGGGCGTGCAACGGTGGCCGCCGATCCGTCGAAGTACCACTATCGTCCGCTGGGTGACGAGCCGTTATCCGTGGTGGTGGGTTATGGCCATCCGCCTTTGCCCAGGCGGGAAGTGAAATTGCGCGACCTGGCCGGCCACCGCTGGGTGATGTATCCGTCGCATATGCCGTTGCACGCGTTGCTCGAACGGGAAATGGACCTGGCGGGTCTCGAGATGCCGGATAACCCGATCTCGACGGCCTCCACCTTCGTGACGGTGGCGCTCCTGCAAAGCAGTTCCGATCTGGTTTCGCTTTTGCCAACAGCGATCGCGGAGTTGTTCGTGCGGCAGAAAATGTTGCGCTTCGTGCCCGTCAAACTGAAGTCGCCTTCGCAAACTTTCGGCATTGTGACGCGCAAAGGCGGCGTGCTGTCGCCGCCGGCCGAGCAATTCATCGAGTTGCTGCGCGGCCGGAAGGTGGGACAGGTGGCGGCGCCGGTGGGAAATCGCGTGACGCAGAAGCAAAAAGCCGCCTGAAACGGCGGCTTTTTCGACTCGCGGAAGTCGTCCAATATCTCACGCCAATCGGCGCTCCGCCATGTCTTACGGTGAGGTGTTGTTGCGGCGACACTGTCGGGTAAATCCGAACCGACGGCGCGCTTGGGTTCCGCGCTACACTTGACCGAAGGTGCGCCTGATCCAAGAGCCGGCGCACGCTCGGGGAGAGCAGCCATGAATCGGCCACTGGTTCGGTTACCGCTTCGCGCGACAGGCACGGCGCCCGTCAGGAAGTGGCTCAAATGGGGGCTGGCGGCGGCATTTCTGTTCGCGCTGGCGGTGGCGGCCCGCTTTATCCAGGCCGAGATCGAAACGTCGCGGCTGCAGGCGCGCTATCTCTCCGAACTCACGCGCGACGTGGGTTTTTCCGTCGCCGACGGTTCAAGCCATTCCATCCGGTTTCCTCAAACTGACAAAGGCCCCTACGACAGCCGCCTCGGCTACGCGTTGCTGCCGTCGTTCCAGCAGCGCTTGCTCGAACACGGGTTTGAAGTCAGCGCGCAATCGCGTGATTCCGAGCGGATGCTGTCGCTGGCGGATAACGGTCTATTTATTCCCTACGCGGAAAAAGATCAGGCGGGGCTGCAACTCTTCGACGGTACCGGCGAGCCCCTCTTTGGTGCGCAGTTTCCAGGCCGCGTTTATGACAGCTTCGATTCGATCCCGCCGCTGGTAGTCAATTCGCTGCTGTTTATCGAAGACCGTTATCTGCTCGATCCGGATCAGCCAAACCGCAATCCGGCGATCGATTGGGGGCGTTTTAGCCGTGCGCTAGTGGATCAGGGTGCGCGTGTATTCAACCGTCATCAGTCGACGCCTGGCGGCAGCACCCTTGCGACCCAGATCGAGAAATTCCGCCACTCGGCGGGCGGGCGCACCGCGACGCCGCCGGAAAAATTGCGGCAAATCGCTTCGGCCTCAGTGCGTGCTTATCTGAATGGTCCGCAGACCATGCCCGCGCGCCAGCAGATCGTCGTCCACTATCTCAACTCGGTGCCGCTTGCCGCGCAACCGGGCCTCGGCGAAATCAACGGGATGGGCGACGGACTCGCCGCCTGGTACGGTCGCGATTTCAACGACATCAACCGCATCCTGAAAGCGCCGTCGACCGAAGAGAATCTCGCGGAGCAGGGCGTGGCATTTCGCCAGGTACTCTCGCTGATGACCGCGCAACGTGCGCCGTCGTATTTCCTGCATCACGGCTATGCCGAACTCGAACGTCTGACGGATAGTTATCTCCGGCTGCTGGCGAACGGCGGCGTCATCTCGATCCCGCTGCGCGATGCCGCGCTGTCCGCGCAAGTGGCGTTGCGCCACGCACCGAATAAAACGCAGAACGCGGACTCGTTCGTGTCGCGCAAGGCCGTGACGTCGATGCGCTCGCATCTATTGGCGGCGCTCGGCATCCCAAGTTTCTATGAACTCGACCGGCTCGATTTGCAGGCGAAGGGCACGCTCAACAACGCCGTGCAGCAGGCCGTGAGTGAACGGCTTGCCGCAGCCGCAACACGGGACGGCGCGAAAACCGCCGGTCTGGTCGGCTATGAAATGCTGCGCGCCTCCGACGATCCGTCGAGAATCGCCTATAGCTTCACGCTGTTCGAACGGCGCGATGGCGCCAACCTCGTGCGGGTGCAAACCGATAGCGTGAACCAGCCGTTCGACATCAACTCGGGCGCACGCCTGAATCTCGGTTCGACCGCGAAACTGCGTACCGTGGTGACCTATTTGCAGATCGTCTCCGACCTGCATGCGCGTTATGCACCGCTGAGCACCGCGGAGCTGAAAGCCGTGAAGCCCGATCCGAACGATCAGCTCACGCGCTGGGCGCTCGATTATCTGACGCATACCTCGGACCGCTCGCTGCAAGCCATGCTCGATGCGGCCGTCGAGCGCAAATACTCGGCAAGCGCCGGTGAAACCTTCTACACGGGCGGCGGCGCGCAAACCTTCAACAACTTCGAAGCCGACGACAACGGCCGCATTCTCACCGTGCACCGCGCATTCCAGCATTCGGTGAATCTGGTGTTCGTGCGGCTGATGCGCGATATCGTCCACTACGAGATGGTGCAGACCACCGGAGCGTCGTCGCAATGGCTGGGCGATCCGGCGATTCGCAAGATGTATCTCACGCGTTTCGCCGATCAGGAAAGCCGTGTGTACATGAATCGTTTCTACACCAGGTACCACGGCAAAACACCCGATCAGGCGCTCGCCTTGCTGTTGCTCGGCGTACGCAAATCGCCGCCTAAAGTGGCGACCGTGTTGCGCAGCGTCGCGCCGGATGAATCCAATGCATGGTTCAACGCGAAGATGCGTGCCGCGCTGAAGAACACACCGGCTGCCTCCGTGCTGGACGATGAGGATCTGGCCAATCTGTACGCCAAATACGCAATCGACCGTTTCAATCTGAACGACCGCGGCTACATTTCGAGCGTGCATCCGCTGGAATTGTGGACGCTCAACTATCTGCGCGCCCATCCCGAGGCGACGCTCGATCAGGTACAGAAAGCCAGCAGCGAGGTGCGTCTGTCGACGTATTCGTGGCTCTTCAAGACGCGCTATCACGCCACCCAGGACCGCCGCATCAAGCGGATGGTCGAACTGCGCGCCTACGATGCGATCGGCAAATCGTGGCAGGCGCTTGGCTATCCGTTCGCGACGCTCACGCCCTCGTATGCAGCGGCGATTGGCGCATCCGGTGACCGGCCGGCCGCGCTCGCGCAGCTGATCGGCGTGATTGCCAACGGCGGCAACAAGGTGCCGACCGAAAGCCTCACGCAACTCGATTTCGCGAAAGACACGCCATACGAAACACATTTTCAACGGGCTGCGGTGGCGCCGCAACAGCAGTTGTCGCCGGAGATCGCCGGGGTGGTCAGAGTGCTGTTGCGCGATGTCGTATTGGGCGGCACGGCCAAGCGTCTCGCGCAGGGCATGACGTTCCCCGATGGTCAGACACTCGAGATTTACGGCAAGACCGGCACCGGCGATCAGCGCTTCAATGTGTGGGCCAAAGGCGCGCGGCTGATCGAGTCGCGTAAGGTGAATCGCAGCGCGACGTTCGTGTTCGTGATGGGAGACCGCTTCTACGGCACGCTGACTGCCTACGTGCATGAACCGTATGCGGCGCGTTACGAGTTCACCAGCGCGCTCTCGGTGCAGTTGCTGAAGTCGCTCGCGCCGGTGTTGCAGCAGTTGCTTCAAAACCCGCCCGCTAAAACCGCATCCATAGCGAAGGTAGCCGCGCAATAAGCAACGGCGGCTAGTAACCCGCGTCCGTCGCAGGCTTGAGGAATAGCTCGTGCACGGGCGCGAAATGCGCGTACAACGGCAGAATCGCACCACCCATCGCGCGTGCGTCGGCACCGATGGTGCCTTCCAATAGTTGCGGGCGCACCATCCCCTCCCATTCAAAGCGATCGAGCACGCGCTCGGTCCGTCGGATGATTTCGCGGACCAGTTGCCGGTCGAGCTCGCCGTCGATCACCACCGCTTCCAGATCGAGCAGGGCGGCTGCATTGGTCAACGCACTGGCGATCGCGGGGCAGGCGGTGTCGAGCCATTGTTCGGTCTGCCGCCACAATTCCGGCGACAACGCGCGATGATCGTGCGCGGCAGCGGACGGCGCCCCCGCATTGCTCAACAACTGTTCCAGAACGAAACCCGATGCCGCGTGCAGCAGTTGCCGCGCCGGTTTGCGCGCGCTGCCGTCTTTCAACGGAATCGAGCCCACCGCGCCTGCGTTGTCGTGCGGTCCGCCATGCAAACGGCCGTCGATCACCAGCCCGCCGCCGATAAACGTGCCGACGAACAGGTAGAGGAAGTTATGAATCCCGCGGCCCTGGCCCATCACGAGTTCGGCGGCGCAGGCGGCGGTGGTGTCCTTGGCGAATTCGACGGGCAAGCCTGTCATCGTCGCGACGCGGCTGCGCAAGTCGATCTGATGCCACGCTTCCAGCGCGTCCGGCGGCGCGCCGAGAAAGTCGCGCCAGCCGCCAAGCCACAACGGCGCCGCGACGCCTACGCCCACCACTTTGTTCGCCTTCGCGCCGAGCGTCTGATTCATGCGCGCCAGTTTGCTTTCGAGCGCGGGGAACAGCGTGTGGGGATCGGGATAGGCATACTCGAATACCTCGCGGCATACCACGTGGCCCGCGAAATCCATCGCCAGCACGTCGAGACTGCGTCGCCCCACCTTGATGCCGATGGTGTACGCGCCATCCGCATGCAACGCGATCGGCACCGACGGCTGACCGATCCTGCCGCGCACACGCGCTTGCTTCTCGAGCAGGCCGTCGTCGATCAGACGGTCGACGATCATCGACACCGTCTGCATCGACAGACGCGTGAGGCGGCCCACGTCGGCTTTTGGCAGCGGCCCATGCAAGCGGATCGCCTGCAGGACGATCCGTTCGTTGAACTGCCGCATGCCGACCTGATTCGAGCCGACCGTGCGTTTGAGCGGCGAGCGGGTGCCGGTAGTGTCCATCGTCGCGCGCCGCTCAGATGAGTGCGGGCATCATGCAATCGCCTTGACGTCCGCTTCCTTCGCGCCCGTCATGATCGCCACGGCCTCCGACATGTGGATGTCTTTCGTGTTCACCACCGCCGCACGCCGGCCGAGCCGTTGGATATGAATGCGGTCCGCGACTTCGAACACGTGCGGCATGTTGTGGCTGATCAGGATCACCGGCAAGCCGCGTTCGCGCACGCGGCGGATCAGTTCGAGCACCATGTTGCCTTCCTTCACGCCGAGTGCGGCGGTGGGCTCGTCGAGAATCACCACATGCCGCGCAAACGCAGCGCTGCGCGCCACGGCGACACCTTGACGCTGACCGCCGGAGAGCGTTTCGACCGCCTGGCGCATCGAACGGATGCCGATTTGCAGATCCTTCATGTGCGCGGTGGCTTCCTCGAGCATGCGGCGCTTGTCGATCATCTTGAAGATCGAACCGCGCCAGCCCGGTTTAACAAGCTCACGGGCGAGAAACAGGTTTTCGGCGATGCTCATGGCTGGCGCCACCGCCAGTTCCTGGTACACGGTTTCGATGCCTTGAGCGCGTGCATCCAAAGGGCTGCGGAATTTGACCGGTTTGCCGTCGAGCAGGATTTCGCCTTCATCGGGGACGGTGGCGCCCGAGAGTGCCTTGATCAACGACGACTTACCCGCGCCGTTGTCCCCGATCACGGCGAGAATCTCGCCGGGCAAGACTTCGAAATCGCAACCGTCGAGCGCGGTGACGTTGCCGTAGCGTTTGACGAGTCCGCGCGCCTGGAGAACGGGCATCACGGCGGAAGCGGTAGTAGGTGTCGACATGACAGGCTCCGGTGTCGACCAGAGTTCGCGCTTCAGCGCGTTACTCTGGTCCCATGCAAGATACTTGCGACGAATACTCAACCGCGACGATGGGAAAGTTTATCCGCGGCAACCGCGAGAATCACCAGCATGCCGGTGATCAACACCTGGTAGACCGAAGAGACGCCGATCAGCGTCAAGCCATTGCGAAACACACCGACGATCAACGCGCCGAGCAGCGTGCCGACAATCGAGCCGCGTCCGCCGAACAGACTGGTGCCGCCCAGCACGACGGCCGTGATGCTGTCGAGGTTCTCGGTTTGCCCGGCCTGCGGATCGCCGACGCCGGTGCGCGAGACCGACAACAGCGCGGCAATCCCGTAGATCGCGCCGGCCAGCGAATACACGATGAGCAGAATCTTCTGCGACGAGAGGCCCATCAGGCGGGCCGCTTCGGGGTTGTTGCCGAGCGCGTACAGGTGCCGGCCGGGCACCGTGTCGCGCAAGACGAACCATGTGGCGAGATACATCAGCAGCGTGAGCACCGTGCCATAGGTGACATCGGCAGGGCCGAGCTTGAATGTGTTGCCGAAGAACATGATCGCGTCCGGCAGGTTCGAGACGCTCTCCGCGTTCGAATAGATCTGCGTGAGCGCGAACGCGATGTTCAGCGTACCCAGCGTGACGATAAAGGCCGGCAGTTTGATGCGTGTGATCAGCACGCCGTTGAGCGCGCCGAACAGGGTGCTCGCGGCGATGCCGCACAGAATCGCGAGAATGGGCGGCACGCCGAGTGTGACCGCGAATTTGGTCATGATGATCGAGCCGAACGCCATCACCATCCCGCACGACAGATCGATCCCGCCGGTCAGCACGATCAGCGTCTGGCCGATGGCGATGACGGCGACCACCATCGTCTGTTGCAGGATCAGCGAGAGATTCTGGAACGACAGGAACCGGTTGCTCTGCGAAATGAAGAAGCCGCACGCCAGCACCAGCGCGATCAGCGGTCCGATTTCTGCGAGGGACGGCAAGCGCTCGGCGAAGGTGCGCGAGTGGCCGGCGGGCACGGAAGGAGTCGACATGATAGGTATCCTCGATGCATGAGCGTGGCGGGCCTCGCCACGTGACGAATACGGCGGCCGGCGATCGGGCACCCGGCGATCCGGAGGCCGGCTGTCCGGCGGCCGGCGATCCGGCACCCGGCGATCCAAAGGCGGCCCAGAGCAGCGGGCCGCCACTCAACACGCGTTACTTATTGCCCCAACAGTTGTCCAGGCCGAACTTCGTATCCCTGCTGTCGACGCCCGACATCGGCTTGTCCGTGATCAGCGTCACGCCCGTGTCCTGATAGCCGGAGACTTTCTTGCCGGTCTTCGCATACTCGACACCCGCCGTCACGCCGAGCGAGGCCATCTTCAACGGATACTGCTGCGAGGTCGCGGCAATCGCGCTGGCCTTCACATTGCGTACACCTTCACAGCCGCCGTCGATGGAAACGATCATCACGCTCTTATCCTTGCCCGCCGCTTTGAGCGCGCGATACGCACCCGCCGCGGCCGGTTCGTTGATCGTGTAGACCACGTTGATATCCGGTGACTTCTGCAGGCAGTTCTCCATCGCCGTCTGACCCTTGGCCTGATCGCCGCGGGTGTCCTGGCTGCAGACAATCGACGGATCGCCTTCCTTCACCCCGAAGCCTTCCAGGAAGCCGTTATGACGCAGTACGCCGACCGATACGCCCGGCGCGAGATCGAGCGTGGCGATCTTCGCAGGCTTGCCGTTCATGGCGGCTTTCGCGTATTTGCCGATCAGCACGCCGGCTTTGAAGTTGTCGGTGGCGAAGAGGGCGTCGGTGGCGTCTTGCGGGTCGGTCGGCGTATCGAGCGCGACCACCATCACACCGGCGGCGCGCGCTTTCTTGATGCTCGGCACGATCGCCTTGGTGTCGCTCGGCGTGATCAGAATCGCTTTCGCGCCGGCCGTCATCATGTTTTCAATGGCGGTGACCTGGCTCGCGTTATCGCCGTCGAACTTGCCGGCCGCGGTGATCAGCTTGGCGCCGTCTTTCGAGGCGGCCGCTTCGGCGCCCTGTTTCATCTTCACGAAGAACGGGTTCGTGTCGGTCTTGGTGATGAGGCCGACGACGGGCTGGTCGGCCGCCTGGCTCGCACTCGCACACCACACGGCCGATGCCGCCACGCACATCGAGACGATTTTTCTGGCGACAGGATGCCTGCGGGAATTCAGATTCATGGGACGCTCCTCCGGTTATTGGCCACGACGTTGTGAACTGCGGGCGATGACGCACGCGAACGCTGCGCGCTTGCTATCTGTTTGCGATCCGGTTTGGAATCTGAGGCGATTCCGAGGCAATCCGAAACGAACCGCCTAAATCACTTGGATTGATTTAGTACAGCAGGCTCGTGGACGCTCGTCAAGGAAACGATCGGCGAGGAGGTCGACGCGCCGAAGCGGTCGCGAGGACGTCAGGACTTACGGGGCGGGGCTTGGCGGGCGTGATGCGGTGCAAGATGGAACGTGGAAGCTTCGGGAAAGTCCTGGCTCGGCTGAAAGCGAATTGAAGCCTTAAGTGATCACGTTCTGATATGACGACTGTGCGCTTACCGGCCCCCCGATCTTGACGCCCAAGTGGAAACCCGGATTCGGGCCGCCGGAATCAGTCGGCACGGTGTGCGTGCCGTGATCGTGCCTGGATCCGATGACGGCACAAGGCGGGCCGTCATCGAATGCACAACCGGGTTGCTCCGCGAGCGTACTGCTCATCGGCCCGCTCACAACTGAGCGTGCCTGGCCGCGTCTTCGATCACTGCGGCGACTTCTTTCGGACGCGATTCATAGACCGAATGACTCGCGCCGGCGAGTACCGTCGTGTGACTATGCGCACGTGCGTAGTACCAGCGTTCGAGGTCGGGGTTGATGATCTTGTCATCGGCCGCGACGATGCCCCAGCTCGGCTTGCTGGTCCACGCGGCCACCGTCATCGGCGTCGAGAAGACCTTCGCCGCGGTCAGGATTTGCGCGTGCGATTCGAACCGGGCTTCTTTGAGCGGCAGATCGGCGGCGAAATCCGCCGGGAAATCCGCGGGGTTCAGGTACGTGTAGCCGTCGCCGGTCTTCATGATGGCGCCTGCCTGCTTCGAGGTGTAGCTCGGCATGCCTTTACCAAGGGTGCTTTCATCTTCGCCGACGGCTGGCGCGTGCGCAGCCACGTACACCAGGCCGACCACGTTCGGATGCACGCCGGCTTCAGTGATGACGGAGCCACCGTAACTATGGGCCACGAGGATCGTCGGGCCATTCTGCTGGTCAAGGACGCGTTTGGTTGCGGCGACGTCGTCTTCGAGTGAGCTCAGCGGCTCCTGCACGATGGTGACGTGGTAGCCGTCTTTCGTCAGTCTGTCGTAGACCGGCTGCCAGCCCGATCCGTCCACCCATGCGCCGTGCACGAGAACGATATTGTGGACCGGGACAGTTTGCGGCTGGACATCTTGTGCCATCGCTCCGGTTGACGCGAAAAGACAAGCCGACAATGACAAGGCCGAGGCGACGAGAGGCAAGACTTTCATGACACACTCCGTTTGTAGTTAGAAAACGTTGCAATAGTTCTGTTGGACAAGAGGAAAATAGTAGTAGTACTGTGCATATTGAAGACGGCACGGAACTTCATTACGCACCAGTCAGCTACCGAAGAAAACGTTGCAGAAGCTGACCGGACCCACGCAGGAAGAGGGCGCCGACATGTGCCTGGACGTGCCCGACGAAGCGCTGCCATTCTGCGCAACGCCACCATAGGATTGCTGCGCCATCTGCTGATCGCTGTGCGCGGCGATCTTCGCTTCAGCGGCCTGAACGTCGGCCGGATAGTTGGCCTGGTCGCCGCTCGACGGGGTGTAACCCGCCTGTTCGACGCGCACCAGATCGGCGCGGACTTCGGCGCGTGTCACCGGCGCATTCGATTGCGCGAAGCTCAGAGCGGGAGCGGCCAACGTGCCGACGGCGAGAGCGAAACAAACAAGAGCGTTCTTCATGATTGATACTCCTTCTGCGAATGGACGAATTGAGGGAAAACGATTGCCGTAAAAAAGCGCTTCTTTAGCTACCGAAGTACGGTGTGCAGAATCCTGCAGGGCCGACACATGCTGTCATCGCCGCGCTGGATGCATGGACGGGCGAGGAGGAAGCGCGATGGCCCGCCGCCGTCGAACCGGACATCGCCGGACCCTCGCCACTCGTGCTCATCTTCAGGCGCGCGGCCTGTTGCGAGAAGATCGGGTTGATCGCGGGGTACGACGTGTCAGTCACGAAGCGTGAACCGTTAGCTTCAGCCTGAATCAGTTCCTGGCGCACTTCCGTGCGGGTTTTTTCCTGCGCCGATGCCTGGGTGACTGCGCCAGCCGATGCAAGGAGAATCATCGAAAGAGTCATTGCAAGTTTGAGTTTCATTGTGGATACCTAATTGATGGTGATTGAATCTAACTGACTATGTGATTGGGAAACTACGTCGCTACTTGTCCATCTATGAGGTCTACGCGCTGCTGGCGTTGCCCGGAAGCGCTGCTGCTTTCCCTCGTGGACCGTCTTGTTGTCGTCTATGCATGGGCAAACACAGCGAGGTGCCGCTTATTCCCATTTTTTTTACAGCGCCGGAAAAGGGCGCGGACTTTGGTGAATATATCGGCATACAAACGGCTGACAACCGGTCGGACCGGGTTGCCGCACAACGTCAGTGTGAATTTTCCCGCTTCGTCCCGCTGGGCGCTTCCTATTGGCCCCCGTTTGCGCCGGCCAGGCCTGTACGCCACCGTACCGACTTCCTTCCCTCACGCGAGCACCGTCATTACAAGCCTTTCGGTTTTCTCCGTCACCGCGATCGAAACAGTTCGCGTGACAAGGCTTCCCTGACCGATTTGTGCGCCATCCCCATTCCGCCCAGAGCGGCCAAACGCGGGGATCGCGCCGATCATGCGGATCGCCTTGCTGCGCCCGCTCGACACCCGGCGCGCTGCAAGGGGTTCGTGATTCGCCGCACCGCACTCATCAAGCACGCGCGAAAGCGTGCAAGGGACATAACATGTCAACCAGTGATTCGATTCTGGAGGAGCCGCAGGCCTTCCTTCCTCACGCCAGTGTGGCGGCTTACGCCGCGATCTCCGGCATGGACGCCTATCGCGCGCTGGTCGCCGAGGCCGAACGCGATTACGAAGGATTCTGGGCCCGGCTCGCACGCGAAACGCTGCAATGGAAAACACCGTTCTCCAAAGTGCTGGACGAATCGCGCGCGCCGTTCTACGAGTGGTTCAACGACGGCACCCTCAACGCGTCGTACAACTGCCTCGATCGCCACGTCGAAGCCGGCAACGGTGAGCACGTTGCGGTGATTTTCGAAGCCGATGACGGCAGCGTCACGCACGTCACCTTCCGGCAGTTGCTCGAACGGGTGAGCCGCTTTGCCAATGCCTTGCGCACCCGCGGCGTGAAGAAAGGCCACCGCGTAGTGATCTATATGCCGATGTCGATTGAAGGCATCGTGGCCATGCAGGCGTGCGCGCGCATCGGCGCGACGCATTCGGTCGTATTCGGCGGCTTTTCATCGAAGTCGCTCAACGAGCGGATCGTCAACGTGGGTGCGATCGCGTTGGTCACCTGCGACGAACAGATGCGCGGCGGCAAAGCGCTGCCGCTGAAAAACATCGCGGACGAAGCCCTTGCGATGGGCGGCTGCGAAGGAGTGAAAAGCGTTATCGTCTATCGCCGCACGGGCGGCAAGGTTGCGTGGCAGGAAGGCCGCGACCTGTGGATGCACGAGCTCACACAAGCTGAAGCAGACACGTGCGAGCCGGAATGGGTCGGCGCGGAACATCCGCTCTTCATTCTCTATACGTCTGGTTCGACGGGTGTGCCCAAGGGTGTGCAGCACAGCACGGGCGGTTTCCTGATGTGGGCCGCTCAGACCATGAAGTGGACCTTCGACGCGAAGCGCAGCGACGTATTCTGGTGTACCGCCGACATCGGCTGGATAACTGGCCACAGCTATATCGCGTACGGCCCGACAGCGATCGGTGCGACCCAGGTCGTGTTCGAAGGCGTGCCCACCTATCCGAACGCCGGCCGCTTCTGGGAAATGATCGCGAAACATCGGGTGACGGTGTTCTACACCGCGCCGACCGCGATCCGTTCGCTGATCAAGCTGGCCGAGTCCGATCCCGCAGTTCATCCGGACCGTTACGATCTGTCGAGCTTGCGTCTGCTCGGCACGGTCGGTGAACCGATCAACCCGGCTGCGTGGACATGGTTCTACGAACACGTCGGCCATAGCCACTGTCCTGTCATCGACACCTGGTGGCAAACCGAAACGGGCGGCCACATGATCGCGCCGATGCCGGGCGCGACGCCGCTGGTACCGGGTTCGTGCACGTTGCCGCTGCCGGGCATCATGGCCGCGGTAGTCGACGAGACCGGGCAGGACGTGCCGAACGGGCAGGGCGGCATTCTGGTCATCAAACGGCCGTGGCCGTCGATGCTGCGCGGCGTCTGGGGCGATCCGCAGCGCTACAGGAAGAGTTACTTCCCTGAGGAACTCGGCGGCAAGCTGTACCTTGCCGGTGACGGCGCGATGCGTGACGAGGACACCGGCTACTTCACGATCACCGGGCGTATCGACGACGTGCTCAACGTATCGGGCCATCGGCTCGGCACGATGGAGATCGAGTCGGCGCTCGTAGCGAACCCGCTGGTGGCGGAAGCCGCGGTGGTCGGCCGTGCCGACGAGACGACCGGCGAAGTCGTGGTCGCGTTCGTCGTGTTGAAAGGCGAGCGTCCAACCGGCGATCAGGCGATCAGGATCGCGACGGAATTGCGCAACTGGGTCGGCAAGGAGATCGGGCCGATTGCGAAGCCCAAGGAAATCCGCTTCGGCGAGAATCTGCCGAAAACCCGCTCAGGCAAGATCATGCGCCGCTTGTTGCGCTCGCTGGCGGCCGGCGAAGAGATCACGCAAGACATATCCACGCTGGAAAACCCGGCGATTCTCGATCAGCTCGGGTGATGGCTCGCGAAGGGCGAGAGGTTGCCGGAACTTTTTTATCTTCAGGAGCAGGCCATGGCCAGCGCACCGATCCGAACTACACTTGCGAACCCTGCGCCACTAGGTCTCGCCGGCTTTGCATTGACAACGTGGCTGCTCAGCATGATCAACGCCGGCTGGTTTTCGGGCGAGTCGATGGGCCTCGTGCTCGCCTGCGCGCTCGCCTACGGCGGGACCGCGCAGGCCATAGCGGGGATGATGGAGCTGCCGCGCGGCAATACCTTCGGCGCGACGGCCTTTCTGAGTTATGGCGCGTTCTGGTGGTCGTTTGCACTGTTCGTGCTCTTTTTACACGACAAGGTGCCGCCCGCGTTCGTCGGCTGGTATCTGTTCCTTTGGGGCGTCTTCACGTTTTATATGTGGCTGGCGACCTTTCGCTCGCCTCGCGTGCTGCAGTTCATTTTTCTGGCGCTCTGGATCACCTTCGGCCTGTTGGCTGGAGGAGAGTGGACGGGTTCAGGTCTGGTGCGGATGGCGGGCGGTTACATGGGACTTGTCACGGCGGCGCTCGCGTTCTACCTCTCCGCAGCCGACGTGATCAACGAGGTGCACGGCCGCGTGATTCTGCCGGTTGGCGATCCGCGGATATTCAGCCGGCATGCCGTGGCACTCTGATCGATCGTCCAGAACGGGCGGCGGCTGCGGATATTGCGCCTGCCCGCCGACGCACACCCGCTGAAGGTGATCATCGCGACCTAGTCGCTGGTCTCGACAGGATTGGTACCGCGCTCACGCGGCGGCATCTCGTACATTGCAGCCGCAACATCGGCGTGCCCCGGTTTGGTGGACTCCACTTGTGTGGTCTGCGCCTGCCGGCTCGGCACCAGTAACACCGGACAGCTCGCACTGCGCAGCACGCGCTCGGCGACGCTGCCGAGAAACAGACGCCTGAAGCCACGCCGGCCGTGCGTGCCGAGCACCAGCAGATCCGCATTGAATTCGTTCGCCGTCGTGCGGATACGCTCTGAAATGTCCTCGCCGATCGGCGCGACGTCCACCATCCGCGGCGTACCGGCCACGTTTTCGTGCTTCATGCGGGCCAGTGCGTCCGCCAGCAACCGATGGCCTTCTTCCACGAACGCTTCACGCAGGATCGTCGGATCGTAGCCGGATGCGTCATACGCCATCAGCGGGTTGTCGATGACATAGAGGGGTTGCAATTGCGCGCCGCTCTCGTGCGCGAGCTGTAGAGCGGCGTCGAACGCGTGCTCGGAGGTGTCGCTGCCGTCGATCGCTACCAGAATGCGTGTGTACATGTGGACCTCGGTGAGTTCAATGGCGGCGTCAGAAAAGCGGCTAAGCCGGATGCTGTGCGCAGCGTCTAGACGGCTTTCAGCTCGGGCAACAGGCGGTCGAATTCCCGCCTCACCACCCCGTAACATTCGCACACCCGTGCTTCCAGACCCGGGCGGTCGATCACTTCGATATGGCCATAGCTGTAGCGGATCAACCCCGCGTCCTGCAGCTTCATGGCCGCTTCGGTGACGCCCGAACGGCGCACGCCCAGCATGTTGGCAATCAACTCCTGGGTCATGCGCAGTTCGTTGGACGGCAAACGGTCGACGCTCAACAGCAGCCAGCGGCACAGTTGCTGGTCGATCGAATGATGCCGGTTGCACACGGCCGTTTGCGCCATCTGCGTGATGAGTGCCTGCGTGTAACGCAGCAGTAGCCGCTGTACGGGTCCGGCACGATGAAACTCTTCTTTCAGAATGTGTGCGCCGAGCCGGTACGCCAGTCCGGCGCTTTGCACGACCGCGCGGCTCGGTGTGGTTTCGCCGCCCATGAAGAGCGCGATGCCGATCAGCCCCTCGTTGCCGACAATCGCGATCTCGGCGGAGGCGCCGTCTTCCATCACGTACAGCAGCGAGACAATCGCGGTGGTGGGGAAGTAGACATAGTCCAGCCGGTCGCCCGATTCGTACACGACCTCGCCGAGCGGCATATCGAGCTCGACGAGGTGCGGTGCAATGCGCTCCCATTCCGCTTTCGGCAGTACGGAAAGCAGATGATTATCTTTCGGTTGATGTGTGGTCAACATGAACCGCCTCCCAATGTCCTGCTGAAAAACGGCTGCGTGTTTCGTATTCGGAAAATTGATCTGAAGAGTTTGCTTGCCGGCCGCGCGGTGCCGTTTTGAAATCGACCGGCTGGACGGCACGGCAAGCAAGCGCCCGTCAATGCCGAAGGCGCCCGTAGCGTGCTTAAAGTATAGTTCGCGCCACCGTGAGATTCACGGCGGTGTGTTGCGCGGCTACGCGGGGATTCCCCGCCATCGTCAACGCCATCTGAAATCGGGCAGCGCGCCTCGTGCTCTGGTCTGTGCGACGACAATAGGCATTCTCAGCACAAACGCACTGCCGCAACCGGGCCCGTCGCTCTTTGCCGTCGCGGATCCTCCGTGCGCTTCGGCTACGGCCTTGACGACCGAGAGGCCGATACCCATTCCGCCGGCACTTGCCCCGATGGTCCGGCTCGACTGCGAGAAAAGTTCGAACACGTGTGGCAGCAAGGCGGCGGAGATGCCGAGCCCATTGTCGTTGACCGATATGACAAGTTCGGCTCCCTCGGCGTGCACATTCAGGTCGATGCAGCCGCCCGGCGGCGTGTATTTCTCCGCATTGTGCAGAAGGTTGTGCAGCGCCTGCGCAAGCCGGCCCGGGTCGGCATCGATCTGTACCGGCTGCTCGGGGCTCGTTACCCGCAGCGACTGTCCCTTCTTCGCGGCGGCGAGTCTGGCGGCGTCGACCGCGTCCGTCATGACGTCGGCGACGCAGGTGCGTATTTTCACGAGGCGCAGCGCGTGATGGTCCACGCGCGCGGCGTCCATCAGATCTTCGGCCAGTTGCGCAATCTGCGTGATCTGGCGTTCGATCATACCGAGCGTGCGCAGCGTCTCGGGCTGGCCGGCGCAGGTGCGCCGCAGCAATTCGGCGGCAAGACGCAATGGCGCTAACGGGCCGCGCAGCTCATGCGCGACCATGGCGAGAACGGCGTCGTTCGGGCGCAGCGATTCGCGAGGCGAGGCGGCGGCCGGAGAGGCCAGCCGGGACTGGCATTGGGCGAGCTGGCCGTAGGACCGCTCGAGGCGGTCTTCAGAAGGTGCTTGCGGGGCGTAAGCGCCTGTGGCGAGCGGCCTTGTGGCGAGGGGGAGTGCAGACATGTTGGACTTTCCGAGAGCAACTTTCGGCGAGCGGGGCACGCTGGCGCGATAGGCAGCGCCGCTTGTATTAACGCGGAATTTCCCTGTGTCTCGTTGCACACGCCGCGTCCGGGACCGACAAACCTGTCGCGCGAAAGCGGTTTGGAAATCGCTGGTGCATACAGGGCCAGCACCACTCTGGCACGCATCGTGAAGGGCGTCTGTACGGTGGCGTTCAAGATGACTTCTGGGTTCGGTCGTTGCCGGCGTGGCGCGTGACGAGCCTGGCGTGCTTCTATTCGGCTACGCAGTCGGTACGCTCCACGCGCCCATGCCCCATGCCCCATGCCCCATGCCCCATGCCCCATGCCCCCATGCCCCCATGCCCCCATGCCCCCACGCCCCCACGCCCCCACGACTCCGACCCCCAGCCTAGCGAAAGATCTCGGCGATGAGATTGGCCACCGTCCGGATCCGCTCGCTATCGCGCAAGGCGGGGTGCAGCACCATCCACACGTCCTGGTCGAGCGCCTTGATGTGCTTCTCGATGCAGACGAGGTCGCTCGTCGTGTCGCCCGCGAGCTGCGCGAGCACGCCGAGCCCGGAGCCGCCCAGCACGCCGTCGAATACGCCCATGCCATAGCTGCTTCGAAGCGAAGGCGCGGGCGCGCCGGGCAGGGTTTTCAGCCATTGCGTGGCCGGGTGATCCGGTTGCCGGTCGTCATAACCGACGAACGACAGCTTGTCCCATTCCTTGCGCGTGATGGCGGCCTTGTGGCGCAGATAGTAGTCGCGCGAACCGAACAGCCCGAAGCGGACCTTGCCGATTCGCCGCACGTACAGATCGCCCTCGTCGGGGCATTCGGACCACAGCGCGATGTCCGCTTCACGGCGCGCCAGGCTATAGGGCCGACGCGAGGTCAGCACTTCGATGGCGAGGCCGGGCAGCCGGTCCTGGAACGAGCCGAGCAGCTTAAGCAAAATGTAAGACGGCCATTCGACGGCGTTGATCCGCACCGTGCCGTGCGCCCCAGCGCCGCCGGTCACGTCCGCGGCGCGCTCGATCTGATGCGCCAGGTCCTCCATCTGCTCGGCCCACGCCAGCACGCGCGCGCCGAATGCCGTCACCGTACAGCCTGACGGCACCCGGTCGATGAGCGGCTCGCCCAGCCGCCGTTCAAGCTCGGTGAGACGGCGCGACAGGGTCGGCGCGCTCAGATCGCAGGCTGCGGCAGCCGCTCGCATGGTTCCGCCTCGCGCGATCGCTACCAGAATCCGCAAGTCGTCCCAGTCCACGTGTTCCATATTTGAAACGCCCGATTTTGAAATTAGGCATAGCATAACGTGGATCGCGAGGATAGCATTGGATCTGGTCATACTCGTCCCAGCATCTGACAAAGAAGCCTCAAGGTTTCAGCGGCGGGCGGCAAGTGTGGCGAACCTGCCCATCACACGACTCAACGGCTATCAGTACGTAGACCGAACGAGCGATACGGAGACATCAATGATTCGTCAATTCCAACCGGCGCGGCGTCGCGCTATCGTAGCCAGTGCAGCCTTCCTCGCAGTGTCGATCTTGCCGGGCGCAGCGTTCGCTCAGGCCGCTCACAAGCCGAAAGTCGCGCTGGTGATGAAATCATTGGCGAACGAGTTTTTCCTGACCATGGAAACCGGCGCGAAAGACTATCAGAAGCAGAATCCCACCAGGTTCGATCTGGTCACGAACGGCATCAAGGACGAAACCGATACGGCTAACCAGATTCGCATCGTCGAACAGATGATCGTCTCGAAGGTCGACGCGCTCGTGATCGCTCCGGCCGATTCCAAGGCGCTGGTGCCGGTTCTCAAGAAGGCGGTCGACGCCGGCGTCATCGTGGTCAATATCGACAACAAGCTGGATACGGACGTGCTCAAGTCGAAAGACCTGAACATCCCGTTCGTCGGCCCGGATAACGCGAAGGGCGCCTTGAAGGTGGGTGACTACCTGGCCAAACATCTGAAGGCGGGCGACAACGTCGCCATTATTGAAGGCGTGTCGACCACCACCAACGCGCAGCAACGCTCGGCCGGCTTCAAGCAGGCCATGGCGACGGGCGGCATGAAGGTCGTTTCGCTGCAATCGGGCGAGTGGGAAATCGACAAGGGCAACGCCGTGGCGAGCCAGATTCTCAATGCGAACCCGGACGTCAAGGCGCTGCTGTGCGGTAATGACAACATGGCGATCGGCGCGGTATCGGCTGTGCGCGCGGCGGGCAAGGCCGGCAAGGTGCAAGTGGTGGGCTACGACGACATCAACGCGATCAAGCCGATGCTCGCTGACGGCCGCGTCCTCGCCACCGCCAATCAATACGCCGCCAGACAGGCCGCGTTCGGTATCGATACGGCTTTGAAAGCGCTCTCCGAACACAAGAAGCAGTCGGAATTGTCGGGCGTCGTCGAAACGCCTGTCGATCTGGTCACCAAGTAAGACCGGCACGACGCATGGCCCGCGCCGCATGGCGGGCCACGTTGCCTGATCTTCGTCTGGCTTTATCAATCTGATGTCTACTCCCATCCAATCCCTTACTGACGCTGCGCCTGTGCTGTGTGTTCGCGGCATCGGCAAGACCTACGCCGGGCCCGTGCTCGGCGATATCTCGCTGGATCTGTACGCGGGCGAGGTGCTGGCGCTGACCGGCGAGAACGGTGCGGGCAAGAGCACCTTGTCCAAGATCGTCGGCGGTCTCGTCACGCCGACTACCGGCTCGATGACGCTGGGCGGCGCGGCCTACACGCCGGCCAGCCGCAAGGACGCCGAGGCGCTCGGCGTGCGCATGGTCATGCAGGAGCTGAACCTGCTGCCGACGCTCTCCGTGGCCGAGAACCTGTTCCTGAACCGTTTGCCGCAGCGCGGCAGGTTCGGCTGGATCGATCGCGTCAAACTGCGCGAGAACGCCCGGCACGCCATGGCGCAAGTCGGGCTCGACGCGATCCACCCTGACACGCTGGTGGGCACGCTGGGCATCGGGCATCAGCAGATGGTCGAGATCGCGCGCAATCTGATCGACGATTGCCGCGTGCTGATCCTCGACGAACCCACCGCCATGCTGACCGCCCGCGAGGTGGACCTGCTGTTCGAGCAGGTCGATCGGCTCAAGGCGCGCGGTGTCGCGCTGGTGTACATCTCTCACCGACTCGAAGAATTGCAGCGTATCGCGCGGCGTGCTGCCGTGCTGCGCGACGGCCGGCTCGTGCATGTCGACGAGATGGCCAATCTCCCGGCCGAGCGGCTCGTCACATTGATGGTCGGCCGCGATATCGGCGAGCGGATCGATCTGGGCGAGCGGCGCATCGGCGACGTGGCGTTCAAGGTGGCGGGGATGACCCGCGAGCCGGTCGTGCGCGATGTGTCGTTCGAAGTGAAGGCAGGCGAGATTTTCGGCATCAGCGGTCTGATCGGCGCGGGCCGCACGGAATTGATGCGGCTGATCTACGGCGCCGATCGCGCGGACGCCGGCACGGTGTCGATCGCTCATGGCGGGGGCCCGCTCGAAGCCGTGAAGATCTCGTCGCCATCGGACGCCGTGACGAACGGCATCGCGCTGATTACCGAGGACCGTAAAGGCGAGGGCCTCCTGCTGACGCAACCCATTGCCGCCAATATCTCGCTCGGCCAACTGCACGCGGTGTCGAAGCACGGCGTGGTGGACGGCCGGCGCGAGGCGGCGCTGGCGCGCAAACAGATCGACGCGATGAGTATCCGCAGCGCGGGGCCGTCGCAGCCGGTGTCCGAGCTATCGGGCGGCAACCAGCAGAAGGTGGTGATCGGCCGCTGGCTCGCGCGCGATTGCAGGGTGTTGCTGTTCGACGAGCCTACCCGCGGCATCGACGTCGGCGCGAAGTTCGATATCTATGCGTTGATGGGCGCGCTCGCGCGCGAAGGCCGTGCGTTGGTGGTGGTGTCGAGCGATCTGCGCGAGTTGATGTCGATTTGCGACCGGATCGGCGTGATGTCGGCGGGACGGATGACAGGCCTGTTCGAGCGCGGAAGCTGGACCCAGGACGCGCTGCTGGCAGCGGCGTTCGCGGGCTACACGAAACGCGATGAACTGCTGCACGAGCCGATCGAACCCGACGCCAAAGCGCCCGACACCATGGCACCCGGCGCCATGGCACCCCACACAGCGGCGCCCGACTCAAAATCTGTGGAGTATTGAAGCATGACCGTCCCAACCAGCCTGCCAACGGTGCAGAACGAACCGCCCAAGGACGCGAAGCCGATCGGCACGCGCCTTGGATTCTCCAATTACCTCGGCCTGCTCGGCGCGTTGCTCGGGATGATCATCCTGTTCTCGCTGCTGAGCTCGCACTTCCTGAGCTACGACACCTTCAGCACGATCGCAAACCAGATTCCCGATCTGGTCGTGATGTCGGTCGGCATGACCTTTGTGCTCATCATCGCCGGCATCGATCTGTCGGTCGGCTCCGTGCTGGCGCTCGGCGCGGCGCTCACGAGCGTGGCGGCCTTGCAGTGGCACTGGCCGGCGTTGCCCGCCGCCCTGCTCGGCATGGCTGGGGCGGCCTTGACCGGCTGCGTGACCGGCGCGATTACCGTGGCCTGGCGGATTCCGTCGTTTATCGTGTCGCTCGGCGTGCTCGAGGCGGCCCGCGGTCTCGCGTATCAGATGACCAACTCCCGCACGGCCTATATCGGCGATGCGTTCGATTTCCTGTCCAATCCGATTGCGTTCGGCATTTCGCCGGCGTTCCTGATTGCGATCGTCGTGATGGTCGCGGCGCAACTGGTGCTGACCCGCACGGTGTTCGGGCGCTATCTGGTCGGCATCGGCACGAACGAGGAAGCGGTGCGCCTCGCGGGCGTCAATCCGCGGCCCTACAAGGTTGCCGTATTCGCGATGATGGGCCTGCTCTCCGGCCTCGCGTCCCTGTTCCAGATTTCGCGGCTCGAGGCTGCGGACCCGAATGCCGGCTCGGGCATCGAATTGCAGGTGATCGCGGCCGTCGTGATCGGCGGAACGAGCTTGATGGGTGGACGCGGCTCGGTGATCAGCACGTTCTTCGGCGTGTTGATCATCTCGGTGCTGGCCGCGGGCCTCGCGCAGATCGGCGCGACCGAGCCGACCAAGCGGATCATCACGGGGGCCGTGATTGTGGTGGCCGTCGTGCTGGATACTTATAGAAGCCGGCGTCGCGCCGGCTGAATGGATCATGAGCGGCCATGCGTGCACGGTCAGCAGGAGAGTGAAAAGTGTCGAAGGAAGCAAAGCAGGGCCGCGTGCTCGTGGTGGGCAGCATCAATACCGACCTGGTTGCGCGGTCGCCGCATTTGCCGCGGCCGGGCGAGACGATCAGCGGCCATGAGTTCTCGCAGGTGGCCGGTGGCAAGGGCGGTAACCAGGCGGTGGCGGCCGCCCGCATCGGCGCGCGGGTGGCGATGGTCGGACGCGTGGGGAAGGATGTGAATGGCGCCCAGCGGGTCAAGGATCTGGAAGCCGAGGGTATCGACTGCGCGGGCATCGAGGTCGACCCGGCCCAGCCCACCGGCGTCGCGATGGTGACCGTGTCGGACGACGGGCAGAACACGATCGTGGTGGTCGCGGGCAGTAACGGCGAACTGACACCGGAGAGCGTTGCCCGTCACGAAGCGGCGATCAAAGCCAGCGATGTCGTGGTCTGCCAGCTGGAAACACCTTGGGATTCCGTTCACGCCACGCTTGCCCTAGCGCGGCGCCTGGGCAAGGTCACCGTGCTGAACCCCGCGCCGGCCACCGGCCCGCTGCCCGCGGAATGGCTGCCTCTGGTCGACTATCTGGTGCCGAACGAGGTCGAGGCCGCCATACTCGCCGGGCTGCCGGTCGAATCGCAAAGCGGCGCGAGAAGGGCGGCGCTGGAACTGCAACGCGGCGGTGCCCGCAACGTGATCGTCACACTCGGTGCGCAAGGGGCTTATCTGTTGCCGGAAGGCGGCGAAGGCACGCATTTTCCCGCGCCGCAGGTGAAAGCCGTGGACACGACTGCGGCCGGCGACACCTTCATCGGCGTATTCGCCGCGCAACTCGCGGGCCGCCAGCCGCTGGAAGGCGCCATCAGTCTCGCGCAACGGGCGGCCTCGATTTCCGTCACGCGCGCGGGTGCGCAACCGTCGATCCCGACGCGTGCGGAAGTCGATCGCGCAGCTTGAAACGGACGCCTGTTGTGACATGAGGTCGTCCGACCTGTAACGCTGAGTGATTCGACGTTGAATGGCCGGCGCCATCTCGCGATGGTGTCTGCTGGTTTGATCGCGATCTCTACTAGACGAAACGAAACGGACGACACATGAAATCACAATACGTAGGCATCCTGATGATGACGCTGCTCCTCGGTGCATGTGGAGGCGGCGTATCGACCACCGATCCGCTTGTCACCGCGCCGAAGCTCATCATCGATTCAGACTTCAACACAATGGGCGACGACGGCCAGCTCTTCGCCATGACCACGCAGTTGATGGGGCAGGGCAAGGTCAATCTGCTCGGGCTCACCGTCGTGACCGGCAACGACTGGCTGCTCCAGGAAGAGTCCGATGCGCTCAAGGCGGTGGAGCGCATGGGCGTGCAAAAGGTGGTGGGTGTGTACGGTGGCGCCGACTACCCGTTGCAGTACGACGTGGCGAGCATTCGTGCCCAGCAGGCCGCCAATCCGCAAGGCTATTTCGGCGCCTGGAACCGGCCGGAACCGACCCAGCAGTCCCAGCTGGTTGCGCCGCCGGACGGCTTCGCGGTGTCGACGAAACTGCAGACGCAAGGCGCCGCGGATTTCATGATCCAGACCATCAAGCGCTATCCGAATCAGGTCACCATTCTCGAGGTGGGGCCGCCCACCAATCTCGCCACGGCCATCATGAAGGCGCCGGAGATCGTGCCGCTGATCAAGCAGATCGTCTATATGGGCGGAGCGATGGCTGTGCCAGGCAATGCGAATGCCGTGGGGGAACTCAACTGGTGGTTTGATCCGCTTGCCGTGCGCACGGTTTTGCAAACGACGATCCCCCAAACCGTCATTCCGCTCGACGTCACGAATACGGTCCCGCTCACGCAAAGCGTGTACGACCAGATCGTCAATAATCCGAACAAGCAGACGGCGGTGACGAGAGCGTATGGCATCGCGAATGCAGGCGCGTTCGCGAGCAACACCGATCTGTTCGACACGCTGACCATCGCGTATTTCACGGACCCGACTTACGCCACGCAAACGAAAAGCGCTTACCTCGATATCGACATCGCCAGTGGCGAGGACCAGGGGCACGTGATGGTCTATCCCGATCAGCCCGCGCCGGGTGCGTCACCGAAGAAGATCACCTACGTCACGCAGTTCGACAACAATCGCTTCTTTAGTCTGTATATCGATCTGCTGACGCGTCCTGTGCCGATTACGTTGCCTTGATGGCGCACTGCCGGGCGAATCAAGACCTCGCAAGCCAGGGCCGCGCTCGCTCAGATGCGGCCCGGATCGAGCAGGTTCGAGCTGAAGTCGCAACACTGCGCCGCGAGTCGCGCGATTTCCGCATTGAGCGAGTGCGGCCGATCCGCCCGGTGCATTGCAACGTAAGCGACCGGCGGCAGCGCGGGGCGCGTCTGAATCAGACCGAGCGCACCGCGGGCGACCATGTGGTTCAGGCATGCCTTGGGCAAATAGCTGACGCCGAGGCCTGAGAGCGTCAGTCCGATCTGGGCGATCAGACTGTTGCTCGCGAGGATTCTTTGCATGCTGATCCCGTGCTCCTGTAGAAAGCGGCTATAGATAAAGCCGGTTCCCGACAGGCCGCCCTGCAGGATCAGCGGGTACTGCGCAATCTCAGCGAGTGGCATGGCGGCTTTCTTCGGCGCCAGTGCCGGGGCGCACATCCACGCGTTGTCCACTTCGCCGACCTTCGTCATCGCAAAGGGCTCGGTGCTGTGAATCTGCGGCACGACGATGATGTCGATCGTGTCGTCGGCGAGCCGGTCGCGCAGCGTCGCGTTCAAATCCACCTCGGCTTCGACCAGCACCTTCGGATACGCCGCCTGGATCGCTCCAATCAGGCGGGGCAGCCACGTCAGCGCCGTCAATTCGGTCACGCCGATACGGACTTGCCGCACCAGCGCCTCTTTCGAGCTGATCCGCTCGACGATCTGGTCGCGCCGTTCGAGCAGTTCCTTCGCGTAGGCGAAGAACTCGGCGCCTTTCTGGGTCAGCCTGGCGCTCCGATGCGCGCGGTCGAACACGGTCAGGTCGAAGGCGCGCTCGAGCTCCTGAATCCGCTTCGACACGGCCGACTGCGTGGTATTGAGGCGACTCGCCGCCGCTTCGAACGAACCGAGCTGAACGATCCAGTAGAGCGCTTCCATCTGCTTGAACGTCAGCATCGCGCCCTCCTTGTATGAAATAAAGCGATAGTTTCTCATACATAAAAATCGCTTTTTTTACTTATTTTCGCTACTTAAGGTTCTTCCATTGCCCCGCCCAATCTCTGGAGAAAGCATGGATACCGTCGTCGAAAGCCCACCCGCCAATCCCCCAGCGCGCAAACCGCGTATGGGCCTCGCATGGCAGATATTGATTGGCCTGATCATTGGCGTTGCGATGGGGCTCGTGCTGAACCGCTTTCCGCAGATGCGGGAAGCGACCGTTTCAGGTCTGCTTCAGCCCGCCGGCGACATCTTCATCAAACTGATCAAGATGATCGTCGTGCCGATCGTTTTCACGAGCATGGTGGTCGGAATTGCCGGCGTTGGCGACGGCAAGTCGCTCGGGCGCATCGGCCTGAAGACGCTGGTGTACTTCGAGGTGATCACCACGATCGCGATCCTGCTCGGCCTCGTGCTCGGCAACGTGCTGCAGCCGGGCGTGGGCACCGATATGTCGCAACTCGGCCATACCGACATTTCCCGCTATCAGCAAGTGACCCAGCAGGTGCAGGGGCATCACGGACTGATGACCCTGCTGCTCGGCGTGATTCCCGACAACATCCTCGCTTCGATGGCCAAGGGTGACCTGCTGCCGGTGATCTTCTTTTCCGTGCTGTTCGGCCTCGGCCTGCAGTCGGTGCCGGACGAATTTCGCAAGCCGGTCATTGCCACGCTCAAGGGTGTCGCGGAAGCCATGTTCAAGGTGACGAACATGGTGATGCATTACGCGCCGATCGGTGTGTGCGCACTGATCGCGGTGACGGTTGCGAGCTTCGGCTTCGGTTCGCTGCTGCCGCTGCTCAAGCTGGTGGCGGTGACGTATCTCGCGATCGTCCTGTTCGTGCTGATCGTGCTCGGCATCACGGCCCGGCTATTCGGCTTCCGGATTTTCACGCTGCTGCGCATCATCAAGGACGAGCTGATCATTGCGTTCTCGACCTGCAGCTCGGCGACCGTACTGCCGCAGTTGATGAAGAAGATGGAGGACTATGGCGTGCCCAAGAGCATCGCCACCTTCGTCGTGCCGACCGGCTATACGTTAAATCTCGACGGCGCGTCGATCTATCTCGGCATCGGCACGCTGTTCGTCGCGCAGCTCTACGGCATCCACCTCGGCTGGCAGGAGCAGATGGTCCTCGTCCTGACGATGGTCGTGACGTCCAAGGGTGCGGCCGGTGTGCCGGGCTTCATGTTCGTGATTCTTCTCGCCACGCTCGCGAGCGCGGGTTTGCCACTCGAAGGGCTTGCGTTCATCGCCGGCGTGGACCGGGTGATGGACATGGGACGTACCGCGCTGAACGTGGTGGGCAACGCGCTTGCGCCGCTCGTCATCGCCAGATGGGAGGGCCAGTACGACGCGGAAAAGGGCAGGGCGTATCTCGCCTCGCTGGACGCACGAGCACGCACGATTCGCGGCGCCACGATCAGGCACGACAGTCATTCAGCAGAAAAATCAGGAGCATTCAGATGAGCAGTCAAGGCGAGCTTTTTTCCGCGTCGTTGACGCAGGAGATCAAGGCACGGTTTCACCATGTCGATCACGACATCGACGGCAGCGAGCGACTCTTCTTCGACAACGCGGGTGGCTCGTTCCGTCTCAAGGCGGCCGTCGAAGCGTTCGCGCGAGTCGACGCGCTGCCTGACTGCCCGGAGCGCATCCACGCGCGCGCACGTCATCTTCAGGACATTCAGGCGCGCGGCGAGGCGGACATCCGCACGATCCTGAACGCGCGCGACGGTAGCATTTACCCGTCGTTGACCGCCTCGGGCGCGATGTTCGAGATGGTGCGCGCGATCATGGAGAACGTGCCGGGCACCAACGCCGTCACAACGATCCTCGAACATCCGTCGTCTTTCGACGCCATGACGTACTACGCGCAACGCACCGGCAAGTCGTTGCGGGTGGCGCCCAGCAATCCGGAGACCGGCGGGGTGGACGTGGACCGGATTGTGTCGTTGATCGACGCGGACACGGCGCTGCTGAGCGTGATGGTCGCATCGAATATTTCCGGCGCCAAATTCGACATTGCGACGCTCGTCGAGCGGGCGAGAGAGAAGAAGCCTGGGCTCTTCATCGTCGTGGACGCGGTGCAGCACGCGCCGCACGGCGTGATCGATCTGCAGAAAACACCTGTGGACGGCATCAATTTCGCGCCCTACAAGTTCTTTGGCTGCCGCGGCTCCGGCATCTCCTGGCTGTCGCCGCGCGCGGCCGCGCTGCCGCATCACCGGCTCGACGCGAAGCAGGAAGACGTGTGGGAACTCGGTAGCCCTGCACCCGGGCAGTTTGCGGTCGTGACCGAGATCGTCGAGTACGTGACGTGGCTTGGTAGCCAGTTCAACGCTACGGATAATCGCCGTGAGCAGTTCGTCGAGGGAATGGAACGCATCGAGTTGCATGAACGCGCGCTGCTTGCCGCCATGCTCGACGGTTGCGGCGGCCGGCGCGGCTTGCGACGGCTCGATGGCGTGAACGTGTTCTGGGATCATGCCGATCTGAAGAGGCGCGACCTGATACTCGGTATTGGTTTCACGAACCTGAGTCCCACCGACGCCGTGCGCGAATACGAGAAACGCGGCGTGATCGTCTATGAACGCATTGCTTCGAGCCTGTACTCCGGGCGAATGCTGAAGTCGTTCAATCTCGCGGGCGCAGTGCGGATTTCGCCGCTGCATTGTCATGCGCCCAGCGACGTCGAGCGCTTTCTTGCGACTACCGAAGAACTGACGACGCTGTGAAGCGACGGTCCGGGTCTTGATGCCCAGCATGCAAGCACAGGTGAAAAACCGAACGGGTGCATGACCGGCGGCAGACCTGATTCGCCAATGACCGCGGCCCGTGCGCAGACCCTCATTACGGCGCGCACGGAAACTGTTGCATGCCTTTACTCCCGCGGTTCGCCCATCGCCTCTGCCGCGCGCCGCACCAACGGATTGCCGCCGACGCTTACGGTTTCGGAGGTAAGCCACCGAAACACAACCGTAGCGAAACTGTCGCGTGAGGTGTCTAGGATGACCCCATTGCCCATGTATCGATCAATGGAGGTGCCGGATGCTCAGTCATCACGAACTCGCGACACTCATGCTGCTTGGTGACGCGGACAGGCGGCTGGAAGCTTTCGATCCGGACGTGCTGGCGTTGCGCCGTTACGAGCTTGTGGAACTACGGCAGCGTGATCCGCACGGATCGACGCTGCAATTGACCCGTCAGGGCCGTGAATTGCTGGAACGCCTGCGTACCGGGGCAAGGGCATAAGCGACGCGCCGGGTCGAAGGCGCCCCGGCCTTACCACGCGGGACCGCGCGCGCAGCGCGGGGGCGTTAATGCGCTGGAGTAGCATCCGGCGCGGCTCGTTCCGTATTGACCGCGGTATCGACCGCGGTATTGCCTGCGGCGTTGCCCGCGGTATTGACCGCCGCCTGCCGGCTTTCATCCCATTGCCAGCCGCCGCCCAGATTCCTGATCAGCGCGACGCTGCCTTGCGTCAGCAGCGACTGACTATCCTTGAGCGACTGCCCGGCCTGCAGCAAGGTGAGCTGCTGCGTCAGGACATTTTCCTCGCTCGCCGTGCCGGCCAGCAATTGCGCGCGTTCGCTGGCAAACAGCTGCTGATTACGCTGAAGAATGCTTTCGAAAGACTGCGTTTGCCGCTCGAGATGATTAATGGACGACAGCGTGTCCTCGACATTCTGAAACGCCGACAGCACCGCGCCACGATAAGTGGCCACGTCCTCTTCATAGGTCGCGCGTGCTTCGCTGACCGCCGCGCTGCGTGCGCCGCCGTCGAAGATCGTCGCCGCCAGGTCGGGGCCTAGCGTCCAGACGCGGCTCGGCAGCGAGAACAGATGCGCGAACGTGTTGTGCTCAAAACCCCCTTGCGCCGACAGATCCAGCACCGGGAAGAAAGCCGCTTCGGCCGCGCCGATTTTCGCGTTTGCCGAAGCCGCCGCGCGTTCCGCGCTGACCACGTCGTAGCGCCGCAGCAGCAACTGCGACGGCAAGGCGAGCGGCACCTGCGGATTGACGAACACATAGTCGGCCTTCGGCGTCACCGAGAAGCCGGCTGGCGGCACACCGGTCAGCACGGCGATCGCGTGCTCGTCCTGCTCGCGCGACGTTTCGGTGCTCTGCAGATCGGCGATCACGACCTCCAGAGTGTCCTGAGCGACCAGCACCTCGTCGTTCGAGGCGGTGCCATTCAGCAATGCCGTCCGCGTGATCTCGAGAATGCGCTCGTCGATGGTCTGCTGCTGTTTGAGCGAAGCGATATCCAGATCGGCCTGGCGTAGCGCGAAATAATCGGTGGCGACGCTCGCGGCGATCGAGAGCCGTTCGCCCGCAAGCTGGGCATCGCTCGCCTGGGCGCCGGCTTTCGCCGATTCGATCTCGCGGCGGATTTCGCCCCACAAATCGGGCTCCCAACTCGCCGCCGCAGTCGCATTGACCGAATTGCGGATGCCCGCGGTCGTGCTGCCTGTCGTACTGCTGATGCCCGAGCTGGCCGCTCCCGTGCCGGTGCCGCTGCGCGTGGCGGACAGGCCTGCGGTGATGACCGGAAAGAGGCTCGCGCGATTGGCGTCGACGGTGGCCTGCGCGAGACGGTAAGCGGCTTCTGCCGCGGCGATCGACTGATTCGCCTTGAGCGACTGCCCGATCAGCTGCGACAGGGTGTCGTCCTGATAGACCTGCCACCACGTGCTGGAGAGCGATGCTTGCGGATCGGCCTGCGCGCGTTGCCAGTCCACGCCTTCCTTGAAGGTGGCGGGAATCGTCACGGTGGGTTTGCTGTAATCCGGCCCGACGGCGCAGCCCGCCACGCACAACGTGGACAGCGCAGCCAGCGCGATACAGACGCCACGCCACGCAGGCGGTGGTGTGAGTCTCGCACGGCGAGGCGTCGAAACAGCATAGGTGGGCTTGGGCAATGGCCTCGTCCTCATGATCGTGCCTCCTTCTTGTGGCGCCGCAGACGCTGACAGGCCCGGTCGAGCCACAGATAGATGACCGGCGTCGTGTAGAGCGTGAGCATCTGGCTGAAAATCAGGCCGCCGATAATCGAAATGCCGAGCGGCTTGCGGAATTCGGACCCGTAGCCGGAGCCGAACACCAGCGGCATCGCGCCGAGAATGGCCGCGCTGGTGGTCATCATGATCGGGCGGAAACGGATCAGGCAGGCGCGCGTAATCGCCTGCTCAGGCGGCAGGTTGGACTGGCGCTCTTCGGTGATGGCAAAGTCGATCATCATGATCGCGTTCTTCTTGACGATACCGATCAGCAGAATCACGCCCACCAGCGCGATGATCGACAGCTGCGTGTTCGTCACGAGCAGCGCGATCAATGCACCCACGCCCGCCGAGGGCAGCGTGGAGAGAATCGTCAGCGGATGCATCAGGTTCTCGTAGAGCATGCCGAGCACGATATACACGGTCAGCATTGCGGCGACGATCAGGATCGGTTCGCTCGCCACCGATTGCTGAAACACCTGCGCGGTGCCCGCAAAACTGCCGACGATGCTGGCCGGCATGCGCAACTGGGCGACCGCTTCGTCGACCTGCTGGGTGGCCTCGCCGATCGAGGCGCCCGGACCGAGATTGAACGAAGCGGTGACGGCCGGAAAGGTGCCCTGGTGGTTGATCGAGATCGCGGTCTGACTGGTCGAGAAATGCGCGATCGCCGACAGCGGCACCAGCGCGTTGCCGTTCGACAGCACAGCGGTAGAAGGCGTGTCCGTGCGGCTGCCGGGACCGGCCACAGCCGCCGCGCTCGCCGCGGCAGCGGCCGCCGAGGCCGCGCTGGCCGACGTCGCGACACTCGCCGCGCTCGAGGTGCCGCTGCCGGTCGAACCGCTGCTCGACGTAGCCGGCGCACCGGCCGGCACATAGATGCCCTTCAATGCCGCGGGGTCGGTCCAGTACTCGGGGGCGAGCTCCATCACCACGTGATACTGATTCGCCGACTTGTAGATGGTCGACACCTGGCGTTGGCCGAAGGCGTCGTACAGTCCCTGGTCGATCGAATCGAAGTTCACGCCGAGGCGCCCGGCCGTGTCGCGATTCACGTCGACACTGGCCTGCATGCTGTTGTCTTGTTGATCCGTGTTGATGTCCTGCAGCATCGGCAGTTTATGCATGACGGCGACCACCTTGGGCACCCACTTGTCGAGGTCGGTCTGCTCGTCGGCGGTCATGGTGAACTGGTATTGCGCGCCGCTTTGCCGGCCGCCCACGGTGATGTCCTGTGCCGATTGCAGGTACAGCCGCGCACCGGGAATATTGCCCAGGGTGCGGCGCAGTTGAGCGATCACCTGATCGGCCGTCGCCTTGCGTGGGCCGAGCGGTTTGAGCGTGATGAACATCATGGCGCTATTGACCGCGTTGGAGCCGCCCACGAAACCGCCCACCGCCTCCACATTCGGATTCTTCAACACCAGCTGATTGATCTTGAGGAATTTCTGCTGCATGGCGTGGTACGAAATGCTTTGCGAGGCCTGCACCTGGCCGACCAGGCGACCGGTATCCTCCTGCGGGAAAAAGCCCTTAGGGATGACGATATAAAGCAGCACGTTGAGCGCCAGCACCAGAATCGTGACGATGCCCATCAACACCGGATGGCGGATCACCCAGCCGAGCGTGCGGCCGTAGAAGCGGTGAAAGCGCGAGTCCGGGTATTCGTTGTCTTCGTGAGTCGTGCCGCTGCTGCGCAACGCGATGCTCGAGAGCATCGGCGTGACGGTGAGCGAGATGAACATCGACATGATGATGGCCACCGAGAGCGACACTGAGAACTCGCGAAATAGCCGCCCAACGATACCGCCCATCAACAGCAGCGGAATGAACACCGCAATCAGCGAGACGCTGATCGTCAGCACCGTGAAGCCGACTTCGCGCGTGCCGTTCAGGGCCGCGAGCATCGGCGGCTCGCCGCGTTCCATGTGGCGCATGATGTTTTCGACCACCACGATCGCGTCGTCGACCACGAAGCCCGTCGAGATGGTGAGCGCCATCAGCGAAAGATTGTTCAGGCTGAAGCCGAGAAAGTACATTACGCCGAAGGTGCCGAGCAGCGAGAGCGGCACGACGATCGCCGGCACGAGCGTGGTGCGCCAGTTGCGGAAAAACGCGAACGTGACGGCGGTGACGAGCAGCACGGAGATCGCCAGTGTGATCTCCACATCCAGCAGCGAGGCGCGGATCGTCGAGGTGCGATCCATCAGAATGTTCAACTTGATGGTCGGCGGGATCGATGCTTCGAGAAACGGCAGCGCGGCCTTCACGTTGTTGACGGTGTCGATCACGTTCGCGCCAGGCTGCTTGTAGACGATCAGCAGCACGGCCGGTTTGCCGTTCGACAAACCATAGTTCTCCAGATTCTCGACGTCCTGGCGTACATAGCCGAGATCGGAGATGTGCACCACGTCGTTGCCGCTCTGCTTGACGATCAACGGTGCGTAATCCTGCGGGTTGTACAGCATGTCGTTGGCGCCGATGTTGTACTTCACGCCGCCCACGGCCGCCGAGCCCTTCGGCAGATCGACGTTCGAATTGGCGATGGCGGCGCGGATCTGTTCGAGACTGATGCCGTAGTGATTCACGCGATCCGGGTTCAGTTCGATTCGCACCGCGGGCAGGGCGCCGCCGCCCACGGTGACGTCGCCCACCCCCGGCGTTTGCAGCAGCTTCTGTTGCAGCACGGTGGACGCGGCATCGTAGAGCTGGCCACGGGTCGCCGAATCGGAGGTCAGGCTGACGATCAGGATCGGCGCATCGGCGGGATTCACCTTGCGGTAGGTCGGATTGCCGTCGAGGTTCGCCGGCAAATTGGTGCGCGCCGCGCTGATGGCGGCCTGCACGTCGCGCGCCGCGCCGTCGATGTTGCGGTTCAGGTCGAACTGGATGGTGATGCGCGTGGCGCCCAGCGAACTGACCGAGGTCATCTGCGTGATGCCGGAAATCTGCCCGAACTGGCGTTCCAGCGGCGTGGCGACCGAGGTGGCGACGGTATTCGGATCGGCGCCGGGTAACGTCGCCCGCACGCTGATGGTCGGGAAATCGATTTCGGGCAGCGGCGCGACCGGCAGCAGCTTAAACGCGAGCGCACCGAACAGTGCAATGCCGATCGCCAGCAGCGTGGTCGCGACGGGGCGCCGGATGAACGGTTCGGAGAGGTTCATCGCGTTACTCCGCGGTGGCCGGTTTGCGCTTGCTGAAGCGGTCTTCGACGCGATGCATCGCGAGATACATGACCGGCGTGGAGAACAGCGTGAGCAATTGACTGATCACGAGACCGCCGATAATCGCGATGCCGAGCGGATGCCGCAACTCCGAGCCCATGCCGGTGCCGAACGCGAGCGGCACCGCGCCGAACAGCGAGGCCATGGTGGTCATCAGGATTGGGCGGAAGCGCAGTTCGGCGGCGCGGCGAATCGCTTCGAGGGCAGGCAGTTTTTCGTTGCGTTCGAGTTCGAGCGCGAAGTCGATCATCATGATCGCGTTCTTCATCACGATGCCGATCAGCAGCACGATCCCGATCAGGCCGATGATGTCGAACTGCGTGCCGGTGATGACCAGCGCCAGCAGTGCGCCGAGTGCCGCGGAGGGCAAAGTCGAGAGGATCGTCACGGGGTGGATGAAGCTTTCGTACAGCACGCCGAGCATCAGATACACGACAATGATCGCGGCGCCCACCAGAAATGCTTCGTTCGAAAGAGATGACTGGAACGTTGCCGCTGTCCCTTCCAGCGAGGCCTGCACGGTCAAGGGCAGGCCGATCTGCTTCTCGATGTCGGCGAGCCGTGAGACCGCGGTGCCGAGCGTATAACCAGGTTGCAGGTTGAAGGAGACATCGGCGTAAGGGAATTGGCCTTGGCGGTTGATCGTCACCGGCGCGTGGATCACCTTCATCGTCGCCATGCTCGCGAGCGGCGCGACGCCGCCCGACGCCGTGTCGACATAAAGGCCGGAGAGCAGATCCGACAGATCGCCCGAAGTTTTGTCAGCCACCAACACGACGTGATACTGGTTGAGCTGCGTGTAGATGGTCGACACCTGGCGCTGGCCGAAGGCGTCGTACAGCACATCGTCGATAGCTTGCGGCGTGACGCCGAGACGCGAGGCAGTGGCGCGGTCGAAAGTCAGCTGGATCTGGTTGCCTTGCTGCAGCGCCTGGCTTTGCACGTCGGCGAACGCCGGGTTTTGCCGCAGCGCGGCGATCAGCTTGCCGGTCCATTGATCGAGCACCGCCGGGTCGGTGGCCTGCAGGCCGACGCGATAGCTGGTGGTCGAGATGGTGTCGTCGAGCGTCAGATCCTGCACCGGATGCAGAAACAGCCGCATACCGGCGAGATTGCCGGTGGCGTCCGAGAGGCGCCGGATCACCGCGGCGCTGCTATCGCGATCGCCTTTGTCCTTCAGGTTGATCAGCACGGTGCCCTGGTTGAGCGTCGGGCTGGTCTGGTTGATCCCGACAAACGACGACAGACTCGCCACCGCCGGATCCTTCAGCAGATCGCTGACCAGTTGCTGCTGCTTCTGGACCATGTACGGAAACGAGATGGTCGGCGCGGCTTGCGAGATGCCTTCGATCAACCCCGTGTCCTGTTCCGGGAAGAAGCCCTTGGGCATCAGTATCAGCACCAGAAAGGTCAACGCGGCGGTCAGCGCCACGGAGAGCAACGTTAACCCCCGATGCTCCAGCACCCAGCCGAGACCTTGCACATAGCGCTGATTCACGCGGTCGAAGAAGTCAACGCGCTTTTCTTCTTCATGTTCCTTGAACATGCGCGAGCACATCATCGGCGTGAGCGTGAGCGACACGAAAGCCGAAATGACGATCGCGATCGCGAGCGTCAGCGCGAATTCGCGGAACAGCCGGCCCACCACGTCGCCCATGAACAGCAGCGGAATCATCACCGCGATCAGCGAGACCGACAGCGAGATGATCGTGAAGCCGATCTGCTTCGAGCCTTTCAAGGCGGCTTCGAGCGGCTTGTCGCCTGCCTCGATATAGCGGGTGATGTTTTCGATCATCACGATGGCGTCGTCCACCACGAAGCCCGTCGCAATGGTGAGCGACATCAGCGTCAGATTGTTCAGCGAAAAGCCGAGCCCATAAGCGACCGCGAGCGTGCCGATCAGCGACAACGGCACCGTCACGGCGGGAATGACGGTCGCGGCCACTTTGCGCAGGAAGATGAAAATGACCATCACGACCAGCGCGACGGCCACCGCGAGTTCGTATTCGACATCGGTGACGGAAGCACGGATGGTTTGCGTGCGGTCGGTCAGCACGGCGACTTTCAGTGTGGCGGGTAAGCTCGCGCGCAACTGCGGCAGCAGTTTCTGCACGCGGTCCACCACGTCGATCACATTGGCGCCCGGTTGCCGCTGAATATTCAGGACGATCGACGGCGTGCTGTTGGTCCATGCGGCCTGCTGCACGTCTTCGGCGGCCTCGACCGATTTCGCGATCTGCGCGAGCCGGATCGGCGCGCCGTTCTTGTACGCGAGGATCACGTCCGGGTACTGATCGGCGGACTGCAACTGGTCGTTCGCACCGATCGAATAGGCCTGGTATTTGCCGTCCAGATTGCCCTTTGCCTGGTTGACGTTGGCGTTGCCGAGGGCCGTGCGCACATCGTCGAGAGACAGTCCCAGCGAATTGAGCGCGCCCGAATTGGCTTCGATACGCACGGCCGGCCGCTGGCCGCCGCTGATTGTCACGAGACCCACGCCGGTGATTTGCGAGATTTTCTGCGCGAGCCGGGTATCGGCGAGATCTTCGATTTTGGTGAGCGGCAGCACGTCCGAGGTGAGCGACAAGGTCACGACCGGCGCGTCCGCCGGATTGACCTTGCTGTAGACCGGCGGATAGGGCAGGTTGGTCGGCAGGAAGCTGGCGGACGCGTTGATGGCGGCCTGCACTTCCTGTTCGGCGACGTCGAGGGAGAGCGCGAGATCGAACTCGAGCGTAATGACCGATACGCCGTTCGAACTCGTCGAGTTCATGGTTTTCAGTCCCGCCATTTCGCCGAGCTGGACTTCGAGCGGCGCCGTGATCGACGAGCTGACCACGTCAGGACTCGCCCCCGGATACTGCGTGTAGACCTGGATCGTCGGGTAATCCACCTCGGGCAGCGCGGAGACGGGCAACAGGTGATAACCGAGCAGGCCGGCGAGCAGCACGGCGACCATCAGCAGCGACGTCGCGATCGGCCGCTCGATGAAGGGGCGGGAAATGTTCATGACGGCGGCCGGTTAATTGGACGCGGCCGAAGCGGACGCGGCCGGGGACGCCGATGACGCATCTGTCGTGGACGGCGCCGCTGCGGTAGACGAACCCGACGCGGACGAGGCCGATGACGGCGCTGTCGTGGACGGCGCCGCTGCGGTAGACCAACCCGACGCGGACGAGGCCGATGACGCCGCTGTCGTGGACGCCGCCGCTACGGTAGACGAGCCCGACGCAGCCGAGGCCCCCACCGGCGCCGCCGCCACCACGCGCACCACCGAGCCGTTATCGAGTTTGTCGGCGCCATCGGTCACCACCTGCTCGCCGGCCTTGACACCGCCATCGAGAATCGCCGTATCGTCGCCACTCACCGGACCCGCCTTCACGTTGCGCAGCGCGACCTTGCCGCCCGCGCCGACCACGAACACGAAGTCGCCATTGATGCCGTGCTGGATCGCGGCAGTGGGAATCACCGGAATCTGCTTTAACGTGTCCGCCTGCATGCGTGCATTGACGAACTGATTCGGAAACAACGTATTGCCCGACTGCGGAAACTCCGCCTTGACCTTGATCGTGCCGGTCGACGTATCCACCTGGTTGTCGAGCGCCATCAGCGTGCCTTGCGTCAGCAACGTTTTCTTGTCGCGGTCATACGCGAGCACCGCGACCGTACCGCGCGACATCGCCTGACGGATCTGGCCGAGATAGTCTTCGGGCACCGCGTACACCACGGTGGCCGGCTGCAACTGCGTGATCACCGCGACGCCGGTGGTGCTCGCGGTCGTCACGTAGTTGCCCGGATCGACGAGGCGCAGACCGACCACGCCGTCCACCGGCGAGGTGATCGTGCAGTAGCTCACCTGCACCTGGAGGTTCTGCACGTTGCCGGTGTCCGAGACGACCGTGCCCTGGTCTTCGTTGACGGTGGCGAGCTGGGTATCCAGCGTCTGCTGCGTGATCGAGCCGACCTTGATCAACTGACGATAGCGCTGCAAATCGAGTTGCGCGTTGGCAAGCGCGGCCTTGTCATGGGTCAGCATGCCTTGCGCCTGCACGAGTTGCGCTTCCAGGGCGCGCGAATCGATGCGCGCGATCACCTGGCCTCGATGGACCAACTGGCCTTCCTTGAAGTCGACTGAATCGAGAATGCCGTTGACCTGGGTGATCACCGTGACGGTTCGCGTCGGCGTCACGGTGCCGAGTGAATCGATGTAGACGGGCACATCTGCCAGTTTGGCCGCGACGGCCGAAACGGGCGTGCCGCGCGGCGCCGCCGGCGCTTTTCGCGCGGGATGCCGGAAGTGGAAAAACCAGACCGCTGCTATGGCCAGCAACAGGATCACTACGGCCGCGGTCCAGTTCAGGTGTTTTCTTTGCATCTGTGCCTCGTTCGGGAAAGCGGGGGTGTGCCGCCATCGAGAGGCTGCGGGCCAGAGTTTGCAACGACTATGCCAAGTGGGGTGTGCCGATGCGCCGGGGCCTTGGGTGCGTGGGACGACGCCGCTGTGTCATGATTTGCGACGAACGCTGTCATGAATCACGACAACCTGCGCACGACGACCCACGCGACAACCCGCACGACAACCCTCACGACAACCCTCACGACAACCCTCACGACAACCCTCACGACAACCCTCACGACAACCCTCACGACAACCCTCACGACAACCCTCACGACAACCCTCACGACAACCCTCACGACGACCTGCGCACGACGACCCCGGCACGACGACCCCGGCACGACAACCCCGGCACGACAACCCCGGCACGACAACCCCGGCTCGACAACCCGGCACAACAACCCGGCACAACAACCCGGCACAACAACCCGGCACGCGGTTCCACCGAGCGTGCGCCTCGCGTCAACGCGGCGGCCATGGCCGCGTCAGCGCCTGCCGCCCGCCGGTCTCATGCCTGCCGGGTTCAGCCTGGCATACCATTCGCATCAGATAAGCTTGTCGATGTGCAACGCCGGAACACACCAGGATCCCCATGCTTCGCTCGTTACGCGGTCGTCTTGTCTTACTGCTCGTCCTGCTGGTGGTCGCCGCGGGCGCGACGGCCACCTTGATGATCGGGCTGTTCCACCAGTCGGCTGCGGCGCGGGTCGGCCAGGCGGCGGCTGAGAACAGCCGCGCCTGCGAATCGATTGCCGCGGCGTACCGTGTGCAAGGCGGCGAACTGGCGGACCTCTCGTCCTCGCCGGACAACGCCGCCCTGCGCAAACGCCTGACCGCGCTCGTGCAAGACGCGCTGCGCAACCGGCCGGGCGTGCAAGGCGGCATCTGGCAGGGCGGCACAGGCTCGCTGGCCTATGCCTTTCCGACCTACGACGGCGCCGCCATGCGCACCGATCCGCCCGGTGGCGAATTGCCGCGCATTCGCGCCACCAATGCCACCGCATTAAGCGACGACCGCGCGGCCAGCAACCGTTACGACGTGCGTTCGCAAACCCTGCTGATCGCAGCGTGTCCGCTGCCCGGGCCGCTCCCCGGTCTGACCGCGTGGACGATGACGTGGGCCTTCACCTTCGCGGGCAGCAGTTACTACCAGATGATGGCGGGCCAAGCCGTGCTGCTCGTCACCGTGCTGATTGCCGCGGCCTTGCTGACGCAGCTGACCATGACGTGGTCGCGCCACGTCTCGCAGATCGAGGCGGCGCTCAATACCTACGACGTCGCCGATATGCCGGTGCTGCCGGCCACCCGCGAACGCGAACTGGATCGCATCGTGCTGGCGTTGAACGAGGCGGGGCGGCGGCTCTCCGCCGCGCGGCTGCGTGGCGACCAGCTCGCACGGCAGATGGCGACCGCCGAGCGGCTAGCTGCGATTGGCCGGGTCGCAGCGGGCGTCGCCCATGAGATACGCAACCCCATCGCGGCGATGCGTCTGAAAGCCGAGAGCGCGGTGGCCGGCGGGGCCGAGCGTCAGCCCCAGGCGTTGCGCGTGATCCTCGGCGAGATCGAGCGGCTCGATGCGCTGGTGCGCCGGCTGCTGAGCATCACCGAACATGACGCGCCCAAGCGCGAACGGATCGATGTCAGGGCGTTTCTCGACGCATGTATCGCGCAGCACACCGAGCGCGCGGCGGCGAAGCAGGTGACGATTGCCTGCACGGCTGAACCCGGCGAGGCGCGTTTCGATCCGGACCAGCTTCAGCGCGCGCTGGACAATCTGATTCTGAATGCGATCAACGCGGCGCCCGAAGGCAGCCCGATCCATGTCGCCGCGATGCGTGATGCGGATGCGCTCGTCATCTCCGTTCACGATCGCGGCGTCGGCCCGCCCGAGGGCATCCGGGATCACCTGTTCGAGCCGTTCGTGACCGGGCGACCGGATGGAACGGGTTTAGGCCTGTCGATCGTGCGCGAAGTCGCCGAAGCGCACGGCGGCTCGGTGCGGTTTGTAATGACGGACAACGGAACTTCTTTCGAAATTATCTTGCCATGGCCCACATCCTGATCGTCGACGATGACGCGACCATGCGCGATGCGCTTGCCGAAGTGGTCATCGACCTCGGCCACAGCGCGTGCATGGCCGCCAATGGCATGCTTGCGCTCGAGTTGCTCGGCACCGAGTCCGTCAACGCCATGTTCCTCGACCTGCGCATGCCCGGCATCGACGGGCTCGAGGTGCTGCGCCGCATGCGCGAGCGCGGCGGTGCGCCGCCGGTGACCGTGCTGACCGCGCACGCCACCGCATCCAATACGATCGAGGCCATGCGTCTGGGCGCCTTCGATCATCTGACCAAGCCGATCGGCCGCGCCGATCTCGCCCAGGTGTTGCAGCGCATGCTGGCGAGCGTCGTGGAATCCAGCGGGGGTGTCCGCGCTGAGGAGCCCGAGGCGCTGATCGGCTCGAGCGAGGCGATGCGCACCGTGCAGAAGACTATCGGCGTGCTCGCCGATAGCGACGCCACGGTGTTGATCACGGGCGAAACGGGCACCGGCAAGGAGGTGGTCGCGCGCGCGATTCACGACCACGGGCAGCGCAAGCGCGGGCCATTCGTCGCGGTCAATTGCGCGGCGATTCCGGCCGATCTGCTGGAGAGCGAACTCTTCGGCCACGTGCGTGGCGCATTCACCGGCGCGAGCGCCGATCGCGAAGGGGCGTTCCGCCAGGCCGAAGGCGGCACCCTGTTTCTCGACGAGATCGGCGACATGGACATTGCCATGCAGGCCAAGATCCTGCGCGCATTGCAGGAGCGCGTCGTGGTGCCGGTTGGCGGCAAGCCGGTTCCGATCAATGCGCGGGTGATCGCGGCGACTCACCGCGATCTGGTTCGCAGCGTGCGGGACGGCACGTTTCGCGAGGATCTGTTCTACCGGCTGCATGTGGTGCCGATCCACTTGCCGCCGCTGTCGGAAAGGATCGCTGACATCGTCCCGCTCGCCGAATATTTTCTGAACCGCGCGACGGCGGGCAAGCGCCTGTCCGCGGATGCGGCGGCGCATCTGATCCGCTATGGCTGGCCCGGCAACGTGCGTGAACTCAAGAATACGATGGAGCGCGCCGCCGTGATGGTGCGCGGCGAATACATTCACGCGACCGATCTGGCGTTCCTCGAGGATACGGGATCGACGCAGGACCCGATCTTCGACTGGCCGGACGAGGACCTGCCCTCGGCGCTCGCGCGGCTCGAGGAAATGCTGATTCGCCGCGCGTTGCGGCACAGCGGCAATAACCGCACCGATGCCGCGCGGCGGCTCAATGTGAACCGCCAGCTGCTTTACGCGAAGCTCAAGCGCTATGGGATCGAGGTGGCCGACTCGTCGCGGGAGGGTGGCGAAGGAGGGTAGTCGTCAAGGCGAATGGCTTGCTAAACGTTTGCGCGCTCGCGGCTGATGTTTAGCGGTGCATCTCTCTTTTCGGTCCACAGGAATCCAAAGCAGTCGGTTCGCGCGGCTTATTACGCAGGGCTGAATTAAGCCGGACATCGTCTGCTTCGAAGGCATTCGACGTGACTTGCGGCGCGCGAATCGTGATGTTTTTTGATCGGCCGCTCGTTGAGCAAATGCCGTTCGAATCATCCTGTTTCGCCGCGTGACGCGGAACCAGTAAGGCTCTCCACTTCGTCCGAGTCGAAGCGAACGCACCGCTTGCGTCACACAAAAAAAAGCGTCGGGCGCGTTCCCTGTCCCACGTCCAGGCGATTTATAAATCCTCCGTCAATCCCGGTAATGCGGGCCAGCGCACATAGCGATGCATGAGCCGGTCATCTCAATCCCGCGACAGATCCGCCTCTACGCCGGCTTTTCGTCTCATGGTTGCGACATGTCGGTCCACAGCCCGCAAAAGCTACTTCTTCGCATGAGGTCGCGGCATGTTTGACCGGAGTATTCGTCAAACCATTGCCAGTCAGCGAGGCTTAGGGTTTTCCTTCATTCACGGGTGATCCGCGGCACATCGCGCCGGCCCGCGGCGACCGCCATCCGCGGCGTCTCAAACACGAAACATCGCACGATGCGAATCCCCATTCGCAAGGTCCGCCAGATCTCAAATCACCGTCCGGCAAGGCTTTGAGGGCGCATGGCATAGCGCGTGCAATAAGCGAGTCACACAGCGAAACACGTTGCGGCCGGGAAGCAGCAAACGAACAAGCGGCAAGAAGAAATCCCGGTAGCAACAACAGTCTTCGTAAAGACGCGTCGGGGAAGTCAACGCGCTTTACGGGGTGCGGCGGGGCCAACGAAAAGCGGATGTCGGGAAAGCACGGCGCGAATGATCGATACGGGGTATCGGCCATTCGCGACCGGGACGACGTGAAGCGCTGACCTCGCCACTTTTTCCGTCTCTATAGACGGACCTGAACACCGCTCCGGTGAGCCTGTTTTCAGGCAACTGTGGCGGCACAAACCGAAGTCAACTTTCACTCTTACGGGGGTTAGCATGAAGAACACGATCCAACAATTTCTGCGCGAAGAAGACGGTGTTGCAGCGATCGAATATGCGCTGCTGGCTGGGCTCATCGCGGTCGCGATCATCGTGACCGTGCAAGCGATGACCACCGGTCTCGAAGGCGTTTTTACCCGCGTCACGACTGCTTTGACGGCCGCAGCCTGACGCGTAGCGCATTCCGCAGAGGCAAGCCCGATCGCTTGCCCTGTCTCATGCATCTGCTTGAGGCGGGGCAGCGACGGACCTCACCCCCGGGTACATGTCAATCCGCAGAACGGAGCGTGCAATGAACGGTGTTCCTTTCCCGATCGGGCCTTGTGTGATGGCGCTGGTGATTGTCGCGGCGCTGTGGGATATGCAGACAAGGCGCATTCCGAACTGGCTGGTCGTAGTGGGGTTGGCTGCAGCGGTGCCCGCGCAGTGGCTGGCGCATGGCGGCATCGAAGGCATGCAGTTGTGGTTGGGCGGTGCTCTGACAGGTGCCCTGATCTTCCTGCCGGGCTACGCAATGCGTTTGATGGGTGCGGGCGACGTGAAGCTGATGGCAGCCATCGGCGCGTTCTGCGGCGCATCCGGCGCATTCGCAATTGGACTGGCGACCTTTGCGATTGGTGGTGCGTGGTCGCTGGCGGTGTTGCTCCGGCGGCGCCAGATGTTGACCGGATTGAGCGGGGCCGCTTCGCTGCTGGTCGAGACTACTGTGCCCGGTGGCGGCACAGCGCAGCGACGCAGCGGTCTCGCAGACGGTTCGATCGGAACCATACCGTACGGCGTAGCGAT
The DNA here is from genome assembly GCF_046025895.1 of Paraburkholderia sp. RL17-337-BIB-A. Lineage (NCBI taxonomy): Bacteria > Pseudomonadati > Pseudomonadota > Betaproteobacteria > Burkholderiales > Burkholderiaceae > Paraburkholderia > Paraburkholderia sp. RL17-337-BIB-A. The sequence goes on from NZ_JARESY010000002.1 coordinate 1,278,650, forward strand.
AGCGATGGGCAGCACGGTCGTGTTATTCGCGAGCGTGTGACGAGGTAGACCCCTCGCATCTCGATAGCGCGGTAGCGGCCGAACACGATGGCGTTGCGCCGCCGACGCTGCGCCTGGTCGAATTCAACTGATACGCCGTCATCGGCTGTGGTAGCTCCATTCTCATAGCGTCGTCGACCGACGACAGGATGCAGGAGAACGAAATGAAAAACGCCCGCGCTTTAATCATGCTGCTGATCGCGACGATGGCCGGCCTGACCGCGGTGGTCTTCGCGGCGCGCTGGATGACGTCGCAGACCTCCAGCGCGACGACGAAAGTCGTCGTGGCCGTGTCGGACATCAATCTGGGTCAACGCATCTCGCCTGATTTCCTCAAGGTCGCGGACTGGCCGTCGAACAGTGTGCCGCCGGGTTCGTTCTCCGACATGCAGAAGCTCGACGGCCGCGTGCTGAAGGAAAGCCTGTTGCACGGCGAGCCGATCCTCGAGGCGAAGCTCTCGCCAGTCGGCACGCTCGGCGGTTTGTCGGCGGTGATCAACGAAGGCAAGCGCGCGATCACGGTGCGGGTGAACGATGTGATCGGCGTCGCCGGCTTCGCGTTGCCGGGCAACTACGTCGACATCATCGTCAATACGCAGAAAGACAGCAAAGACCCGGGCACGCAGCGCGATCAGAACATTTCGAAGATCGTGCTCGAAAAGATTCTCGTGCTGGCGGTCGCGCAGGAAGTCGGGCGTGACGAGACCAAACCGAAAGTCGTCGACGCGGTGACGCTCGAAGTGTCACCCGAGCAGGCCGAGAAGATCGATCTCGCGCGCAGCATCGGCACGCTTTCTCTGGTGTTGCGCAATCAGGTCGATCCACAAGCTACCGACACGAGTGGCGCCACCAAGGCATCGCTGCTGAAGATTCCGGTGGCCGTACCGGCGGCGCCTGCGCCGGCACCGGCAGCGCACATCGTACGGAAAGTAGTAGCACGGGCGCCAGGCAACTGCGTGCGGGTGTTGGACGGTGCGGATTCAAGACAAGAATGCTTTTGACAGGCTCAGCCTGCAAGCCGTGACAAACGGCGCCATTACGGGGGTAGGACATGAACGCCAGACCGAACCATCGCGCGCATGCGGCGAGTGCTCCGCACGTCACGCAACTCAGGACCCGGTTGCGGATCGCCCAGGCGAGCGCATGCGGATTGATCGGCACCTGCCTGTGGGCGCTGCCCGCGACGCAGGCCGCCGCGCAGAACGTGCCGGCGCTGCCGGACACGCCGCTCACCGTCGCGGCCAACGGGCCAGTGCATCTGACCATCGGCATGAGCGGCAGTGGCGCGCCAACCAACGGCTCGTCGCAAGCCGGCAAAGGCCCGAGCTGCACGGGGCCGGTCGCTGACCATACGTCGGTACAGATTCCGGTCGGCAAGTCGACCATGGTCGATCTGCGCGAGCCGGTGCGTACCCGCACGGTCGGCAACCCGTCGATCGTGCAGGCGATGCTGGTGTCGCCGACCACCCTCTATCTGCTCGGCTCGGACGTCGGCACGACCAACATGATCGTGCAGGGCAAGAGCGGCTCGTGCACGATCATCGACGTGAACGTCGGCGCGGACCCGGCAGGCCTGCAACAGACACTCGCGGTACTGATGCCCGAAGAAACCGGCGTGCGCGTGAAAGCCGCCGCCGACACCCTGGTGCTGACCGGCGTGGTGTCGGATTCGGTGAAGGCTGAACGCATCGTCGAGCTCGCGCACGCGTTCGTGGCGCGGCCTACCGCGGCCGTGCCGATCGCCGCGCCGGCTGCGGGGCCGCTGCCGATCGGCGGCGTGCGTGTCGCCATGCCGCCGCCGCCGTCGTTGGGAAGCGGCAATTCGGAACGCGTTATCAATATGATGCATATCGCCGCGCCTCAGCAGGTGATGCTCGAGGTGAAGGTTGCCGAAGTGTCGAAGACACTGATCGACCAGTTGGGCATGGCTGCCAACCTCAACGGCGGGATCGGCAGCTGGAGCTTTGGCTTGCTGGCGAACTATCTGTCCGGCGGGCTCAGCGCGATCACAGCGTCGAAGGCCAATAACTCGCCGCTCAATCTTGCGTTCGACGCCCAGAAAACCGACCAGCTTGTGAAGATCCTCGCCGAGCCGAACCTGATGGCGATCAGCGGCCAGGAAGCCAGCTTCCTCGCGGGCGGCAAGGTCTACATTCCGGTGCCGCAAAGCAACGGCGCGAACGGCACGACGATCGTGCTGCAGGAAGAGCAGTACGGCGTTGGCCTGACCTTTACGCCGACCGTGCTCGAAGGCGGCCGCATCAACCTGAAGGTCGCACCGGAAGTGTCCGAGCTGTCGTCGACCGGCGTGGTGGTGAGCGCCGGCAACTCGAATAACACGACGATCCTGCCGCTGATCACAACCCGCCGCGCCTCGACCACGCTGCAGGTGTACGACGGGCAGAGCTTCGCGATTGGCGGTCTGATCAAAAACAACGTGACCGGTACGCTCAAGGGCTTGCCGGGAGTGGGCGAACTTCCCGTGCTCGGCGCGCTGTTCCGCAGCACGAACTACGAACAGGACAAGACCGAACTGGTGTTCGTGGTCACGCCGCGCCTGGCGAAGCCCCTGCCGCAAAACTATCCGCTGCCGACCGACGGTTTCGTCGACGCGGCCGAAGGCAACGTCTATCTGACCGGCAACATGGAAGGCAAGAAGCATGCGGCGCCTGCTGCAGGAGCCTCATCGGGCGCTACAGCGGCGTCGCCCGTGCTGGCTGCGCCCACGCTGCCGCCGCAACCGGCACCTGCCCCTGATCGCAACCCGGTACCGGTCTCTGGGCCCGCCCGGGTACCCGCGCCGGACGACAACCACGGCACGCCCGAGTCGCAGCCGCTCACGTCGACCAAACCCAATGACGCGCCGCATAGCGAACCGGTCCCCGCCGCGGCAGTCGTCAGCGCGGCGCTTGCGGCGGACGCCGACTCACACGCGGCGCGATGAGCCAGGCGCGCATCTAACGGTTATTCGGAGAACGACATGAAAGCCATTCCCACACTGATCCGCCTCGCGCTATGCGCAGGCGTGACTGCGACGCTCGCCGGGTGCCTCACCTCGACACCCCACTGGGACGCGACCTTCGGCGATTCGGTCAATCAGCTCAAGGCAATGCAGATACTCAATCCAGAAGCCTCGGCCAATACCGATCCGGTTTTGGGGATCGACGGCACGGCGGCCGCCGCGGCGCAAAAGGGCTACGCCAAATCATTCACGGCGCCGACCCCGCCAACCAATATGTTCACGATCGGCGTCGGCTCGGGCAGTAGTTACTGATACAGGTCCTGGCAACAGCACCTTGCAGGTCAGCGGAGACTTGAAATGATTGACATCCTCATGATTTCGTCCAGCGCGGAACGCTCGACGCATATCGGCGCGCGGCTCGAAGCAAGCGGCGTCGCCTACCGGCTGCGCACCGTGCACGGCGAGGCGCGACAATTGCGCGCGCACGCCGCGGCGATCAAGACCGCGGATCTGTTGATCGTCGACGACGTCGATCTGTCGGAGCGCGAACTGAGCGGCATCGAGGAGGCGCTCGTCCAGACGCCGCATCTGCATTGCATGCTGATCACGCCCGCACCGTCGACCAACCTCCTGATGGCTGCGATGCGCGTCGGCGTGCGTCACGTGTTGTCATGGCCGCTGGATGAACGCGAGATCGTCGACGCGCTCACGCATGTCGCCAACAAGAAAAACGCAGGATTGCGCCGCGAAGGGCGCGTGGTATCGGTGAGTTCGTGCAAGGGCGGCAGCGGGGCCACGCTGATCGCCGTGAACCTCGCTTACACCCTCGCTGCGCAGCGCGACAAGCGCGTGCTGTTGATCGATCTGAACCAGCAGTTCGCCGACGCGAGCCTGCTGGTGGCCGACAAGGCGCCGCGCGCGACGCTTACCGATCTGTGTTCGCAGATCGACCGGCTCGATGCCGCTTTCTTCGAGGCCTGCGTGATGCACATTCACGCAAACCTGGACGTGCTGGCCGGCGCGGGTGATCCGGTCAAGGCAGCCGAACTGCGTCCCGCGCATCTCGAACGGATGCTCACGCTGGTGCGGGAACAATACGACGCGGTCATCGTCGACGTCGGCCAGAGTATCAACCCGCTCGCGATTCATGTGCTCGATCACAGCGACTCGATTTGCATGGTGATACGGCAGAACATTCTCTATCTGCACTCCGGGCGCCGCATGCTCGATATCTTCAAGGAACTCGGTTATTCGGCGAGCAAGGTGCGGCTGATCGTGAACCAGTACGACAAGAACGCCCGCATCAGCCTCGCGACACTCGAGGAAACGCTTGGCGCCAAGGTCGCGCATCAGTTGCCGCGCGACGAAAAACACGCGAACGACGCGCTCAATCACGGCATACCGGTTGTCACAGCGGCCAAGGGCAGTGCGCTCGCCCAAGGCATCGGCGCGCTCGCCGAGATGTTGTGGCCGATCGCCGCCGCACCACGCAAAGGCGTGCTGAGCCGCTTCTTCGCGGCTCGGCCGAATTCCCTTCAAACGTTGAAGACTGAACACTGACCTGCGAACGGCAACGGAGACCATCATGTCACTGCGCGAACAGATGTCGATCCAGAACGGATTTATGCCGGCAGAAACGGCGGGCGCCGCTGCGGCAGGTGTCGCCGCCGAGAGCCTTGCGGCACGGCGCGCATACCAGCAGCTCAAGATGACTATTCATCAAACGATCATCGAGCGCGTCGAACTGGACAAGCTGCAACGCCTTTCACCTGAGCAGGTCAAGCGCGAACTGGCGCAACTCGTCGAACGTATTGTCGAGGAAGACAAGATTCCAATGAACGAGCTGGAGCGCCGCCGGCTCGCGCAGGACGTGCATGACGAGATGGTCGGACTCGGGCCGCTCGAACCGCTGCTCAACGATCCGACCATTTCCGACATTCTGGTCAACACGTCACAACACGTGTACGTCGAACGGCGCGGCCGCCTTGAACACACCGACGTGACCTTCTACGACGATGCGCATCTGATGAAGATCATCGAGCGGATCGTCTCGCGGGTGGGCCGCCGCATCGACGAATCGACGCCGATGGTCGACGCGCGCCTGCCTGACGGCTCGCGCGTCAACGCGATCATTCCGCCGTCGGCGATCGACGGTCCGCTGGTGTCGATACGCCGCTTCGCGGTGAATCCGCTGACCGTGACCGACATGGTGAACAACCAGAGCTTCACGCCGGCAATGGCGCAGCTGCTCGAAGCGCTGATCAAGTCGAAGCTGAACGTGCTGATTTCGGGCGGCACGGGCAGCGGCAAAACGACCTTGCTGAATCTGCTGTCCGGTTTCATTCCCGACGACGAGCGGGTCGTCACGATCGAAGACGCGGCGGAACTGCAACTGCGTCAGCAACATGTGCTGCGCCTCGAAACGCGCCCGCCGAATATCGAAGGCAAGGGCGAGATCTCGCAGCGCTCGCTGGTGCGCAACGCGCTGCGGATGCGGCCCGATCGGATTGTGCTCGGCGAAGTGCGGGGCGCCGAAGCGCTCGACATGCTGCACGCGATGAACACCGGCCACGAAGGCTCGATGGCGACGCTGCATGCGAATACGCCGCGCGATGGTTTGACGCGATTGGAAAACATGGTCGGCATGGCTGGCCTGACGATGCCGATCAAGGCGATTCGCCAGCAGATCGCCTCGGCGATCACGGTGGTCGTGCAGGCGTCGCGGCTCACGGACGGTCGCCGCAAGTTGATGAGCATTCAGGAAATCACCGGCATGGAGGGCGACATCATCAACATGCAGGAGATCTTTACGTTCAAGCGCACCGGCGTCGACGAGAACGGCATGATCAAAGGTTATTTCTGCGCAACCGGTGTGCGTCCGAAGTTCTGCGACCGGCTGGCCGGCTTCGGTATCACGCTGCCTGATCAGATGTTCGATCCCACGCGGCGTCTGGACGTGTAAGCACACGACGCGAACCACAAGGTCCGCGTCGTCCAAGGAGTCGAGCATGAACACATCGTTTATCGGTTTCGCGGTTCTGGCGTTCCTGGCGATCGTGCTGCTGATCGAGAGCATCTATCTGTTCTGGAGCAGTCATCACAGCCCCGTCGTCAAGCGCATGGACGAGCGCATCCGCGCGTTGTCCGCGGGCGGCAACGTGAGCGCGGAGCAACTGTCGATTCTGAAGCAGCGCATGCTGAGCGAATCGCCGCTGGTCACGCGGCTGCTGCTGGTTTTGCCGCGCGTGCATACGCTCGACCGGCAACTGCAACAGTCGGGATTGACGTGGTCCGTCGCGCGTTTTGTGACCTATACGCTGCTGTCCGCGCTCATTGGGGTGTTCATCGGATTCGTGCTGCATGCGCCATGGACCGTGATGCTCGGGTTCGCCGGCGCGGGTGCGCTGCTGCCGCTGATGATCCTGCGCCGCAAGCGCGGCAAGCGTGTATTGCAGCTTGAACGGCAACTGCCGGATGCGGCCGATCTGATCAGCCGTGCGCTGCGTGCTGGTCACTCGTTTCCGGCTGCACTCGGGATGGTCGGCGAAGAGCTGCCCAATCCGCTCGGCGGGGAATTCGCACTGGCGTTCGACGAGATCAACTACGGCGTGTCGATGAACGATGCGCTGCTGAACATGGTGAACCGCGTGCCGGTGGACGATCTGCGCTATTTCGTGATCGCCGTGCTGATTCAGCGCGAGGCGGGCGGCAACCTTGCAGAGATTCTTGGCAGCATCAGCAGCATTATTCGGGAGCGCCTGAAGCTGCTCGGCAAGGTGCGCGTGCTGTCGGCGGAGGGGCGGCTGTCGGCGTGGATTCTCGCCTTGCTGCCGTTCGTCATCATGGGACTGCTGTCCCTGCTGAATCCTGGATACATCAAGGTGTTCTGGACCGACCCGGCAGGCGTCAATCTTGCCGCCATTTCACTCACGATGATGCTATTCGGCATCTTATGGATGCGCAAGGTGATACGCATCCGGGTGTAGTCGTGAGACCGGATGGAACGATTTCAAGCCGGCACACCAGGCAACAACGAATCGAGGAGGGCGGGGCAACCCGCAGACCATGAAAGCCGAACAGATCGTCGTGCTGAGCCTGATGTTTCTCATTGTATTCGGCGCCATGCTGAAGGCGATGATGCTGCTGCGACCCGACCCGTTGCAACGGCGTATCGATCACGTCGGCGTGCCCGCGTCGCCCGACGGGTCCGACTCGGGCGAACAGAAAACCTGGGTCGAAGCCGTCACGAAGGTGTCCCACCACGTCGCGAAACTTTCCTTACCAAAAGAGGATTGGGACAAGTCGACGCTCCGGCTTCGGTTTGCCAACGCAGGCATCCGCAATCCGTCCGCCCCAGCGTTCTATTTCGCCGCGAAGACATTGTTGGCGCTCGCGTTGCCGGCGATCACCCTGATTTTCTGCGGCAACCTCTTCACCCCTGACAGGCGCATGTGGCTGCTGCTCGCGGTGCTCGCAGCGTCGGCACTCGGCTTCTATCTGCCGAATCTGGTCCTTTCACGCTTGATCGAACGTCGGCAGCGCAAGCTGTTCGAAGATCTGCCCGACGCGCTCGATCTGATGACCGTCTGTGTGGAGGCTGGCCTTGGCCTCGACGCGGCCATGATGCGCGTCACACAGGAAATCGGTGTAAGGAGCCACGCGCTGAAGGACGAATTCGAGTTGGTGTTGCTCGAACTGCGTGCAGGTTCGGGGCGCGCCAAGGCGCTGCGCAACTTGTCGCTGCGCACCGGCGTCGAAGACATCGACACGCTCGCTGCGATGCTGATTCAGGCCGACCGCTTCGGCACCAGCGTCGGCGATTCGCTGCGCGTCTATACAGACAACCTGCGTACCAAACGTCGCATGCGCGCCGAAGAGAAGGCCGCCAAGATCGCGCTCAAATTACTTTTCCCGCTGATGTTCTTTATCTTTCCCGCATTGATTACCGTGTTGATCGGTCCGTCAGCGATCCAGGTGATGCGTCAGTTGATGCCGGCGATGAGCGGCATTTCGGGAGGCTAGACACCATGCCGGCCTTGTCTCTACCGGGGAAACACATGTTTGAGTCCAATCCGCTTCCTGTTCTATGGCACTTCGTGCACGAATGGTGGTTCGCCTATGAGATCGTGCTAGCGCTGTTCATCGTAGGCGCGTTGCTCGAGCGGCGCTGGCCTGTGGAGCGTCTGCAGTCGCGGACGGCTACCCGTCTGAACCTCGCTTACTCGGCCGTCTCTACGGCTATCGGCCGGGCGACCCAGCCGCTGACGGCGGCCGCGTCGGTCTGGGTCGTCAATCTGCTGGGCGGCGGCCTGATTGCGTTGCCTGCTCACGGCTGGGGCGTACTGGTATCGATTCTTGCGGTAGTGCTCACAATCGACCTGCTCGAATACTGGTTTCATCGTCTGCAGCATGCGTGGCCGCTGCTGTGGCGCATGCATTCGTTCCATCACAGCGCGGAGTCCTTCAACGTCACTGTGACTACGCGTCACTACTGGTTTGAAGCGCTGCTCAAGGGCTGCATGATGTATCCGCTGGTAGGCGTGCTATTCAAGGTCGAGCCGTCGATCGTTGGCGTGGCCACCCTGATTTTTTTGCCGGGTAATTTTTTTGCCCACCTGAACCTGCGCATCGACCTCGGCCGCTTCATCACGTGGGTCAACAACCCGCAATATCACCGGCTGCATCACTCTCGCCGGACTGAACACTTCGACAAAAACTTCACGCAACTGCTGCCGCTGTGGGACCGCCTGTTCGGCACGATGTGGGTACCGGCGCCGCACGAGTGGCCGCAAACCGGCCTCGATGACGATGCCGAGCCCGCATCGGTACTGGTAGCGCTGTATTGGCCACTGCGCAAGCGCACCGCAGGCGAACCCGCCGCCGTGACGCAGCGCGCGGCCGAGTGACGGTCCGTTAGAGGCGGCCTGGTGACACTTAACGAGGAGGCGATATGAAAGCTGCTCGCCCGCAATTGAAGCAAGCGCCGAAGCGAACGCTCAAACAGCGTGGCGTCGTCACGGTCGAGTTTGCGCTGCTGGCACCGCTGCTGTTTCTGCTGCTGTTCATTGTGATGGATATGGGTATTGCGCTGTGGGTCAACCTGACGATGCAATACGCGGTGCGCGAAGGCGCGCGTTACGCGGTGACCGGGCAAAGCAATCTTGATCCGAACGCGACCAATCAGCAGCGTTATCTGGCCATCGTGCAGGAGATCAAGAACAGTTCGATGGGTCTCTACACGCTCGTTTCGCCGAGTTACGTGATCACCATCAACGGCGCGACTCAAACCTACAACACCCAGGCGAGCTACGGAACCGGCATGTTCGGCAACCCGGGCGACATTGTGGTGCTGCAGATCAATTGCATCTGGCCGCTCCTGACGCCACTGGTCAGCCCGTTCTTCGCGGGCGGCAAATATACCTTCAGCGTCGCGACGACGATGCGCAACGAGGGCTTCTAACATGAAGACAAAACCATGGGGGAAGAGCCGCCGCAAGGCCGCCGGTATCGTCAGCGTAGAACTGGCGCTGTTGCTCCCGATACTCGTTGCGCTGGCGCTGCCGGTTGTCGACATCGCGCGCAATATCCAGGCGCAGATGATTTTGATCAACGTGAGCCGCGAAGGGGCAAACCTGTCGTCGCGCGCGTCGCTGACGTATCCGATGCAGACGATCATGTCGTCGCTCACTGCGACGACGCCACCGCTCGATATGAACGCGAACGGCATGATCTACATCACCGAGATCATGGGCAACAACAACTGCGACGCCAACGGCAACAACTGCACGGGGGTGGTGGTTGCGCAGTATCGCTGGAACGGCGGCAACTACTCTCCGGCGAGCAAACTGTGGACCTGCGGCGGCAGCGGCGGCACGATCACGAGTTGGGCCACCGACGGCACGGGGAGTTGCAGCGGCTTGCCCGCGCCAGGCAGCAAGTCGCCGGTGGTGAATCTGTTGCAAGGCAAGCTATCGACCGGGCAGATTGCGTTTGCGGTCGAAGCGTTCTATCTGCAAACACCGCTGATCGGATCGTTGAAACTGGGCGGCGGTATCACGACACCGGCGCTGTCGCCGAATCTGTATGCGATGACGGTGTTCTGATTCAAAATAAAAGCAGGTCGGGGGATGCAATGAAAACAGCAGCACACAAACATCAGAAAGGCTCGATCAGCATCATTGTCGCGGTGTCGCTGGTCGCGCTGCTGGGCATTCTTGGCCTCGCGATCGATTCGGGGCTCGGCTACATGATTCGGGCGCGGCTCGATGCCGCCACGGACGGCGCGGTAGTCGCCGCGGGCCAGGCCGTTACGCGCGGCAACAATCAGTCGGAGCAGACCACGAACGCGACGCAGGCCGCCAACGCGTTTTTCACGGCCAACTATCCGGCCGGCTTTCTCGGCTCGACGGCAACGGCTGGCACGCCCTCAGTCGTGTTCGATAACAAGGGGACCGTGACGATCAACATGTCGGCGCAGGCACAGGTGCCGGTCACCTTCATGCAGACGCTTGGCTTCAAGGTGTTGAACGTCGGCGCATCTTCGCAGGCGATCCGCAAGACGCTCGATATGGCGTTTGTGATCGATACGACTGGGTCGATGGCAACGGATCCGACCGAACCCCCTGTGGTGCAAGCGAACGCCACCTCGTTCCTGAACAGCTTTGACATCACGAACGACCGCGTCGCCCTGATGCATTTCGCTTACGGCACGATCATCGACACGCCGTTCAAGAAGGATAGTTCCCGGGGTTTCGACCGCGCGACGATGACGGCGCAAATCCAGAAATATAATTTCTCCGGCAGCACCAATTCGTCGGAAGCGTTCTGGAATGCGCGCAATCAGATGAACCAGTTGCAAAATCCGTCGAGTCTACGCGTGATCGTTTTCTTTTCCGATGGTGCGCCGAATAGCTTTGCGTCGGCATTTACGTTTGCGAAACAGGCCAAGGCATGCAATAACCTCGTCGGCACGATAGCGTCGCCCGACAGTAACGGCAAGATGACTGGGCTTTGGCACTACGATCAGTTGCAGACAGCGTTCAGTTCGCCGTGCTACGACTCGGATCTGCGAGCCGATTCGAGCAAATTCATCCCGTCACTGCCCGCCTTCTACAACGCGCACAATCCGACAGACACGACCTTTCCGATCATCACGAATAGTCCACGCGTCGTCACGGCGGCCGTCACCTATCAGAATGTCAATCGAGCTTCACGCAACCTGCTCGAAGCGATGGCGGCGGACGCACGCAACAACAATATCTACGTGTTCACGCTCGGCCTGGGCCAGCCGCTAGTACAACCCGCGGGCCCGGACAACGAGTTGGGCCAGGACGTTCTCAAGTGCATGGCCAATACGCCCGATTCGCTACCGCGCTGCTACAACCCGAAGCAACCGGTCGGCGTGTATTGTCACGCGGCGACCCCCGCTGACCTTGCGCCGTGCTTTTCGCAGCTAGCCTCGCAAATCCTCCGCATTTCCCAGTGAGCGCACCATGACAACGACTAGACCACTGAGTGACCCCATCATGCCGGGTAACGCTGCGCAAACTGCCGCGGCGCCACACGCTGCCGGACAAGCCGCAGCAGGCTGGCGCGAGGCGCTGGTCGAAGTCTCGTCGCGCGTCGCGGCGGTACTGATGCTTAGCGTGTTCGCTTACGCCGCGGTGACGCAATGGCGCGCGGCGCCCACCCGGATCACGTTGCTGCTGCTCGTGGTGGCCGCGCTCGTGACAGTGGGCCTGTCGCTGGTCACGCGCGTGCCGGTCAGGCGCGACTGGCGGCCGTTGGCGTTCATCTGTGCAATGGGCGGTACTTACTATTTCCTCGCAATACGGCTCGCACCGGGTACGCACCTGATCCCTGAGACCGTTGGCGCGTGCCTGCAGGTCCTGGGGATTTTCTGGCAACTGTTCGCGAAGGCATCGCTGCGGCGCTCATTCGGCATCCTGCCGGCCAATCGCGGCGTCGTATCGCGCGGTGCGTACCGGTTCGTCCGTCACCCGATGTATCTCGGCTACTTCATCACGGACGTCGGCTTCCTGCTGACGAACTTCGGCTTGCAGAATGTGATCGTGTACGCTTGCCAGTTCGCGCTGCAGGTCGCGCGCATCGTGCGCGAGGAGCAACTGCTGTCGGACGACGAACGCTATCGCACGTACAAGGGAAAGGTGCACTACCGGGTGATTCCCGGCGTGTTCTGAGCGGGGACCCACAATGGTTTGCAGCACCTGAGCGACGGCGCGCAAGCGCATTCGCTCACGTGCGCTGAGCTGGCCGCAGCGCTCGCAAGCCGGGCCTTTTCCAGGCAAGGCTCGCGTTGCGCACCGCTGTGCCGCTCGTCAGGCAGACAGGGTGTTCTGCGCAAGGCTCGCATTGCGCACCGCCTTACCCCCGGTCAAACAAACAATCAACGTCGCCACGACGAGCACACCCAACGCCAGGCGCAGCCCGAACAAGCCCGCGCCGAATCCAATCAACGGCGGCCCGACCAGAAAGCCCGCATACCCCGCCGTGGCCGCCATCGAGACGCCGACCGCAGGCGTGACGGTCGAGCGTCCCGCCGCGCTGAAAATAACCGGCACGATATTCGCCAGACCGACGCCGACCATAGCGAAGCCCACGCAAGCCGTGAACACGCTCGGCAGACTCAGCACCAGCGCGAGCCCGGCCGCCGCCAGAAGTCCGCCGAAGCCGATCACCTTGCTCGACCCGAAGCGGCGCACGGAGACATCGCCGACGATCCGGCAAGCCGCCATCGACAATGCAAACGCGGAATAACCGACCGCGGCGACGCTGGCTTCTTCGCTCAAGGTGGCGCGTAAATACACCGCGCTCCAGTCGGCCACCGCGCCTTCCACCAGCATGCAAAGGAACGCCAGCAGCGCAAGTTTCATCACCGCGGCATTAGGCAACGCAAAGCCGCTGGAGGGCGCGGCCGCGCGCGGACCGAGGTCGCGCAACGCAAGCACCGCGGCGGCGACGATGAGGATGGCGATGACCACGCCCGGCAGCGCGAGACCGCCAATCACGCCGACGCCGCCTTTCTCGATCATCGCGCCCGTCGCCGCGCCGAGCAGGCCGCCGGCACTCCACGCCGCGTGAAACGACGACATGATCGGCGACTTCCATTGCGTTTCGATCGTGCTGGCGTGGCCGTTCATGGAGACGTCGAGCGCGCCGTTCGCAGCGCCGAGCACGAGGAGCACGATACACAGCGTTGCCAGGTTCGGTGCGAACGCGGGGAGCGGCAGCGCCACGACAAACGCCGCGCCGAGCAGCGCGGTGGCCCGGCCGCTGCCGAAGCGCGGCGCCAACTGTCCCGCCAGCGGCATCGCCACGATGGCGCCCAGCGCAAAGGCGAACAACGCGATGCCCAACGAGGCGTCGCTGAGCGCCAGGCTTTCCTTGATGCGCGGCACTTCGACTGCCCAGGCGCCGATCCCGAAGCCGTTGGCGAGGAACACGCCGAGCGTGGCCACACGTTCCTTGAGCGGCTTGGTGACCGGCTGAACAAACGGCTTGGCGAATGATTTCATGAGCGCGCCACCATCACGTTGTCGCAGACTGTCTGGAGGAGGGCACGCCGCTCGGCCGTCACGTCCGCTTCGACAAACAGATAGTCGACGGCGGATGCCGGCGCCAACGAAAACGGAGCAGCCGTCATCAGCTTTTCCGACGTCATGGCAATGGCCACCTGGCTGCTTGCCTTGACCATCGCCCGTTTGAGTTCGGCCTCTTCGGCGTCGAACGCGGCGACGCCTTCGTCAGGATCGAACGCGCACGCGCCCAGGAAACAAAGGTCGGCCTTGATCTGCTGAACCTGCAGCAAGGCGGTCGCGCCGGTCGAGCCGGCTGCGTGCCGGACGATGCGCCCGCCGATGAGAATGATGTCGAACCCCGGCCGGTTCAGGAGGCGTGCGCAAGCCTCCGGCGAGTTCGTCACGACGGTGAGATCCGCGTTGTCCGGAAGCGCCGCGGCGATGGCGGCGTTGGTCGAACCGGTGTCCAGCAGAACGATCTGCTTCGGCCGGACGATGGAGGCAGCGGCAACGGCGAGACAGGCCTTGCGGTCTACCGCTTCGCGCAGGCGGACAGCCGCGCTCTCGCCGGAGGGCGAGATCAGCAGGGCGCCGCCGTAGACGCGCTTGCAATGACCCTGCTCGGCCAGTTCGCGCAAATGGCGGCGGACCGTGTGTTCGGAGGTCTGGAATTCAGCCGCGAGTTCGGACGCGAGGACGCGGCCCTGCGCCCGCAGCCGTTCCAGAATCAGCTGCTCCCGTTCCTCGGGCAGAAGCCCCTCCATTGCATCCTGTCGCGTTCGTTGCATGACTTGACCTCGCTCGATTGCAAAACAAAACGATCACAATCGAGCAAAATTTATCGTAAACGAGCAGGTAGTGCAAGGATTGGCCGAACCGCACGAATCAAAGCTCACAGCGCAGATTGCCCGCATCCGGTTGTCCGCGCTCGCGCCCGACCCGACGGCCTCGCAGCCGTTCGGTGGCGCCGGGAGCATTACGGAGCCATCGTGCCCGCGCTTTTCACCGTGCAAGCGGCGGTGACTTTCTCGCCGTCGCTGAACGAGAACGTCAGCGGGATCGTCGTGCCGATTTTGAGCGGCTGCTTCGGATGCTCCAGCATCACGTGATAGTTACCCGGTCCAAACACGAGCGAGCCGTGCGCGGGCACCGCCACCTGGTCGACCATCACCATCGATGAGGTGCTGCCCTGGCTTTGCGTTTGATGCAGCATGGCCATGCCGAACGCGTCGGAGCCGACGCCAACGAGATTGACCGGTTGGTCGCCGCTATTGCTTGCCTTGAAATAGCCGCCCGATGGCAGATCGCCCGGCAAGGCGCGAATCCAGCAGTCCGAAACGCTCGCGGTTGCCGCGGCACCCGCGAAGGCCTGCATCGAGGAACCGCACAGTAAGGCGGCGAGTAGAAGTTTGCGTGGTGTCGTCATGATGTGCTCCTTGGTTTTGACAGCGGGAATGAAGCTTCAGGCAGCTTGCCGCGTGGCGCGGTCGAAAATCGTGCGATCGGCGAGCCACACCGCGAGCAGCGTGGCGCCCATCAATGGGAAGACGATGCCGAGCAGAACGAGACCGGCTTTCCAGCCGCGCATCGGCGGCGCGGCGCGCTCGCGCGACGGTGCGCCGAGCGCGCGCTGCGGGCGTCGCTTCCACCACATCACGCAGCCGGTCACGGCCATGCCCGCCAGACCGAGCGAAATCGCGGCGCAGAGAATCTGATTGGCGAGGCCGAAATAGCGGCCCATATGCAACGACGTACCGTACGACACGGCCTTCGACACCGCGCCGTAGTCGCCGTAACGGATATCTTTCAGCACCGCGCCGCTGTATTGGTCGATGTACAGCGTGCGCTAGTCTTTCGGGTCGGCTGGGAAGTACGAGACGGTGTAGACACCTGTGGCGGAGGCCGGAAGCACGATGTCGTAACTGTTCGGGACACCGAGCGATGCGACCAGGCTGACGATGCGTCCGAGCGGCAGCGCTTGCGCCGCATGTGTATCGCCGGATGCCGGCACCGGCGTATTGCCGACGGCCCATGGCGTGAGCGGCAACGGCAGGTCGTCCATCACCATGCCGGGCATCGAGTCCATGTTCGCTGCGTGCGCGCTGTGCTCGGCGTGCTCATCGCCGGTTGCGTGCGCTGGGCGTTCATCGTGCGATGCGCCGACGCCGACGCCGACGCCGACGCCGACGCCGACGCCGACGCCGACGCCGTGCGCTGATTGCGTCTCGGCACTTGTAGCCACCGTGTCCGCATGGTCACCGGTGCGCATACCTGGCAGTGCGGAGCGCAACGGCAAGCCGCCCCACGATCCCGGCGGCGCACCAAGATTGGCGGCGGTCGCGAGCGCCTTGAACTGCTTACCCCATGAACCCGACCACGGCAGACCGCTCAGCACGAACGCGAGCGCGCCGAGTGCGAGCCAGATGCCCATCACGGCGTGAAGGTTCTTCCACAGCGCGCGTCCTTGTAGCGAGAAACGTGGCACGAGCGCCGCGCGTGCCGTGGTTTCCCCGCGCGGCCACCAGAGTGCGACGCCGGTGCCGATCATCACCAGGGTCCAGCACGCGGCCAGCTCCATCAGCAGCTCGCCGGGTTTGCCGAGCAGCAGCTTGCGGTGAAGCATGCGGTCCACCTGCATGAAGCGGCGCTCGACGCTCAGCGTGCCCAATACTTCACCGCTGTACGGGTTCAGATAGACGCTGTGCTTTTCGCCGTTGGCGAGACGGAAGATGAACTCGGTGCTGCGATCCGGGGCGTTCGCGATGGGCGCGGTCACTGCGCGTGCATTGGCGGGCATCGCCGCGCGGGCTTTCGCGAGTAATGCATCTTCGGTCAGCCTGGGCGAAGCTTGCGGATCGACGATCAAGCGATGCGGATAAAGCAGCGGCTCGATTTGCGGCTGGAAGCAATACACAGTGCCGGTAATCGCAAGCACGACCAGAAACGGCATCACAAAGAGACCTGCATAAAAGTGCCAGCGCCAGAGCGTCCGGTAGCCGGCGCTCGCCGTGCCGATTGCCGTGGTCGCGCGTTGAGCGGTGGTGGTGGACATTCATTCTCCTGAAGCAATGAGTAGGTCGATCGGTTTGCGCAGCGATGCATAGGTGGGTTTGCAACTCGCTAGTGTCTCGAGGACGAGGCGAGTGCTAAACGAGTACCAAGCACGCACAAGGCAGGCACCGGGCAGGCATTGGGCAGGCATTAGGCAAGCACACGGCAAGCACAAGCCAAGCGCAAGGCAAACACAGGGCAAGCGCAAACCGCGTACACAACCCGCGTGTTCACATGCGCAGCTTCGCTTCGACATAGAACGTGCGGCCCGGATACGGGTGATAGACGAAGTAACGCGCATCGAACAGGTTGTCCACGCCAATGCCGACTTCACTCAGCCTGGTCGGCTTGAACGTGAACTTCGCGTCCGCCACCGTGTACGAACTGGTGCCGCCGAATACATCGGGATTCGTATCGGTATTGGTGAGCGTGTTGTATTGGCGGCCGGAGTAGCGCGCGGCGAGCGTCACCGCCGCGCGTTCGTCGATGTGATACGTCGCGGCAAGATTGGCGCGCCACAGCGGAATCCGGTAGAAGTACTTGCCGACAGTCGCCGGGTTCTGCGCATTCGCGATGATCCTGGACTGCGTGTATGCCACGCTCGCCAGCAGATCCAGGCCGCGCACGAAAACATCCTGTCCCGAGTAGCTCGTTTCGACGCCACGCGAGCGCACCTTGCCGATGTTCTGGAAGTTCGTCACATTCGGAATCACGGTCGTATCGGTCTGACTGAAGATCGTGTTCTTCACGTCGTCCTGAAACAGCGAGAAGCGGAACACGCCGTTCCAGTGCGCCCATTCGGCGGTGAGCTCTTTGGAGAGATCGTCTTCGGGCTTCAGGTTCGGATTGTTGTTGATGATCGACGAGCCGTTGATTTGCCCCTGGAACATCTCACCCACGGTCGGAAACCGATAGGCGCGGCCAATGGATGCGCGCAAGCTCAAATCGTCGGTGACATCGAACGACAGTGAGGCTTTCGGCGAGAAGTGATGCTGATTCACGTCGCTGTATGGCATGGCTGTGCCGGGCAGCGACTGCGAACCGCTATAGGCTTGCCAGTCTTCATACCGTACGCCATAGACCAACTTCCAGCGCGGCAGGAAACGCCATGCATCCTGCGCGTACAACGCCTGGGTCTGCGTCTTGCCGGCGAATGCATTGGCAAACGAGGTGGCCGCGCCGTCACGCCAGTTCAGCGTGTTGTAACTCTCGTTGTCGAGGAAGTAGTTGTCATAGTGATAGCCGAAGCTCAGCGCATGGTTCGTCCATCCCGCTTGCGGCGTCACGGGGGTGTACGTGGTGCGCAGATCGAGCGTTTTCCAGCCGGTGCCGTCGCCGAAAATCACCGTGCCGGCACCGTTGCCCGGCGCACCTGAATTCGCGGTGCGCGCCACGCTATTGCCGATGTCGTAGTACGAAGCGATGGCTTCGCCGTTCCAGCCGGTGGCGTTGCGGGTCTTCAGCGTGAGCCCGTAGAGCCAGTTCTCGCTGTGGCCGAGACTCGGGGCAAGGGCGGCCGCCGGAATCGTGTACTCGTAGCCGCCGATCGCGACCTTGCCGCTGTATACGGGGTTGCCGTTCGCGTCGCGCAGGAAGCTCGACGTCTCGCTGTTATAGGTCTGGTGCCAGTAGCCCAGTGTGAAGGCAGCCTGCAGTGTCGGCGTGAAGTCGTACTGCATCTTCAGCTTGAACTGGTCCTGCACCGTATGCTCGATCCCTTCGCCGTTCACGCCGAGCACCGCGGTCGGCGTATTGGTCTGGTTGTTGTAGAAGTACGCGCCGGTAACCGGCGTGTCGCCGGCTTTCGCGGGCGTGCTGGACCTGGCGAGCGTGGCGAATTGCAGAGGCTGGCTCGTGTTCTCCAGGTGATTCACGCCGAGAAAATACGAGAACTTCCCGATCCGGTCGCCAAGCGACGCGCTCGCTTCGCTGCCGTTGAAATTCTGATTCACACCGAACAGGCTGAAGTGCTGGGTGAAGGCTTTGACGTCGGCGTCGGCTTCGAATTTCGTCGGCATGCGCGTGCTGATGAGGACCGTGGCGCCCAGTGAATTGCCTGGATAGAGCGCGGAAAACGGTCCGTAGATCACGTCGACCTGCTGGATTTCGTCGGGGAACACCATCGACCAGCGTGGTGGAAACGCGTAGCTGTTGCCGAGCAGATTGCTGAGCAGCAGACCGTCCGCGTAGACGAGGCCGCGGGCACTCTGCGTGTTGCTGGTGCCGCGCACGGCGATGATCGAATTCAGATCGCCGATAAAGCGCTTGCGCACGGCGAGGTTCGGCATGTACTTCAACACGTCTTCGGTGTTGACGACGTTCCAGTTGTCGAACTGTTCGCGCGTCACGGTTTCGACCGAGGCCGGCAGGTTGGGGTCGACGGGGTGGCGGCCGATGACGGCATTGGCGGTGACGCTGACAGCGGGCAGCGTGGCATCGGCGGGCGCGCTATCCGCGTGGGCCGGGGCTGCAATGAAGGCCGGCGCGAACGCAGGAACCAGCGCGGGCCAATACGACGGAAAATTCGACTGCGACGGCCGGCCGGTGGCAATGCGCCGGGCGCGACGGCGGGCGCAAAAGGGCAACCTTCGCAGGGCGAAGTTGAACATGAACGTTTCCTTGATGCATTGAACAGGCGATCGCGCGCCCCCTCAACGGGTGCGACGAGATGCGCGATCAGGAACAACAGCGATCAGGAAACGGCGGGCGGGTCTCTTGGGCGTCCCGACGGGAACGCGCCGAGCGGCGTGAAGCGGGTGGAGAGGGCGGGCGGCGCGGTGCCGGCCAGCGCGAGTGCGGCCGGCGGTTCGGCAGTCGCGACGCTTGGCATGGCGACGTGATGTTGGAGCAGGTGGCAGTAGCCGCATGCGCCGAAAGCGTCGTCGTGGCTGAGATGGACGGGCGCCGGGCTGGGTCGGCTGGCTCACCAGGCTCTGGCTGGCCGGTTGCAGCGCCGAACAGAGCGCCGCGAAAGGCTCGTGCGCGCGGTTCGATACCAGCATCTGACTCACGATCGGCGCGAACACGACGAGCCACATGGCGATCAGGCCAAGCCATGCGGTCATGCGGTTGTGGGAGCGTTGAGTCATGGTGATGAGCGTAAAGACGCCGGCCATTCTAGCATTGCCTCGCGCTCTTTTCTCGTGTGATTCTGTTTATAGCGTCGGATGAGAAGCCTGAAACCGGCTTGTTTCCGGGCGCCCGTCACGGTAGAGCGTGTGAGGCAGGCGTGTGTGGAGCGTTTTCCCGTCGGTAGGCTACCGAACTCCGCGGCGCTAAAAGAATGATCTTGTAGCCCTCGTGACTCGCAACGAACAGGCCGACGATGGCGGGAAGCTGATGTGAGCCTGCTCAAGCCACGCAAGCCACGCAAGCCGACGCGAGCCGACGCGAGCCGACGCGAGCCGACGCGAGCCGACGCGAGCCGACGCGAGCCGACGCGAGCCGAATACCTTTGGATTCCTCACTTGACCCGCTGAACCCGCCATCGAATCGAATCAGCCCGCCATTGCATTGCGAAAAAAACCGCTAATTGGGATTACAAAAAGCTTCACTGCGGCACCGCAATTAACGAGTCCGACTAGTTAAGGGTATACATCGATTAGTAGGCAAAGTGCCGTGATATAGCATTTTCTGAGGGTCGTCATGTGTACGCGCGTGCTCGCGGGTTTCATGGGGTAGCGATACCCGCCTCCGGGGCTTTTCCGGTCTGCGCCGTCACGCACAGTGAAGTGTCTAATAACTGAGAGACGGAGACTAAGATGGCGCACGAAGGGGAAGACCAGGATGAAGTGCAGGGCATGCGCCGCGGCTTGCTCCAGGGCGCCGGCCTCGCCGCCGCGCTGGCGCTAATGGGCGGCGTGATCACGTCGGCCCAGGCGGCGGAAGCAGGTTCTTTTCCGGCGCACAAGCGCTGGAAGATCGTATTCGTCAACCATGTCACGACGAATCCGTTCTTCGTTCCCACGCAATACGGTATTCAGGACGCCACCGCTTTGCTGGGCATGGACTATCAATGGACCGGCTCGGCGAATGCCGACATCGCCGAAATGGTGAATGCGGTGAATGCCGCGATTGCCGGCAAGGCGGACGCCATCGCGGTACCGATCGTCGACCCGAAGGCGTTCGACAAACCGATCCAGGCCGCGCTCGACGCCGGCATTCCGGTGTTCGCCTATAACGCCGATGCGCCCTCGGGATCGACCAATCCGCGCCTCGCCTATATCGGCCAGGATCTGTACCTGTCCGGCTACCAGATGGGCGAACGCATCGCGAGCCTCGTCGACAGCGGCCTCGTCGCGCTCTTTATCGCCACGCCCGGCCAGCTCAACATACAGCCGCGGCTCGACGGCGCGGTTGCTGCAATCAAGAAATCGGGCAAGAAGATCGACGTGCAAACCATCGCGACCGGCGCGACTGTCAACGAAGAGCTATCGAAGATCAAATCGTTCTTTCTCGGCCACCAGGATCTCAAGGGCATGTTCGCGGTCGACGCGGGCAGCACCCAGGGCGTCGCGACGGTGATGAAGGAGTCCAACCTGCCTGCCAAGGGCGTGCATGGCGGCGGTTTCGATCTGTTGCCGCGCACGGTCGATCTGATTCATGAAGGCTTCCTCGACTTCACGATCGACCAGCAGCCGTACGTTCAGGGCTTCTATACCGTGGTCGAAGCGTTCATCTTTCTCGCCTCCGGCGGGCTCGTTGGACCGGGCAATATCAACACGGGCCTGAAGTTCGTCACCAAGGACTCGGTCGATCCGTATCTGACCACGTCGACGCGCTATGAGGGCAAGAGCACGAAGGCGCAGATCGTGCCGCGCACGGGTGCGATCAAAGGGTGACGTCTTCCGTGACGGACAGCGAGAAAGCCGCGCAACGCCCGAGGCGCTGGTCAGGCGCGCTCGGGCGTTCCAGCGAGATGCGCATCTTTGCGGTCGCGCTCATCCTCTGCATTTACTTCGAGACGGTCAATCGCGATTTCCTGCTGACCAGCGCGAGTCTGCAGAATCTCTCGCAGTTCATCGCGCCCGTGGCGATCATCGCCTTCGGCGAAATCATGCTGATGATCGGCGGCGAGATCGATCTTTCCGCGGGGATGGTCTTTGCGTTTGCGCCCTTCATCATGCATTTCGCCATCGAGGCAGGTTTGCCGGCATGGCTTGCGATGTTCACCGGCGTGATTGCGGCGGGCCTCGTCGGACTGATCAATGGCGCGGTGACGGTGTATCTGCGCATCCCCTCCTTCGTGACGACACTGGGTACGTTGTTCTTCGTGAACGGCCTGACGCTGACGATCTCACGCGGCACCCCGGTTTCGCCGCCGGAGGATTCGGTGTTTGCGGCGTTCATGGGCGGCTGGGGCTACAGCGAGATCATCTGGACGCTCGTCATTGCAGCCGTGATGCACGTACTGCTTCGCCATACCCGCTGGGGTTTGCATACGATCGCGTCGGGGGCGAATCCGCTTGGAGCTAGCGAAGCGGGCATCCAGGTCAGGCGCCTGAAACTCGGTAACTTCATTCTTGCCGCGTTCCTTGCCGGCCTGACCGGCATCCTGGAGGGTTTCCGTATCACCTCGATCGATCCGCAAGCGGGCGGCAACCAGATCATGTTTCTCGCGGTTGCCGCAGCCGTGATCGGCGGCACACCGCTGGCAGGCGGGTCCGGCACGATCATTGGCGGGTTGATCGGCGCGGCGGTGCTCGGCATTCTCAACGACGGCTTCACGCTGATCGGCATCAACGCCTTCACCTTCAACATGATTCTCGGCGCGGCCATTCTCGGGGCCATGATCTTCAACATCCACGTAGTTCGTCTCGCGCGCAAGGGAGAGTTGTGATGGCCGAGGTGGCGGACGCGCTGCGCGGCGAAGATATTGTCAAGCGTTTCGGCCCGGTGACCGCGCTCGATGGCGTGTCGCTGACGCTCAGGCAGGGCGAGATTCTCGGCGTGCTTGGCGACAATGGCGCGGGCAAGTCGACGCTGATCAAGATTCTCACCGGGTTCCATCAGCAGACCAGCGGCAAGCTTTTTGTCGGCGGCGAGGAGACGCTGCTTCGCTCCGTCGATCACGCCCGCTCGCTCGGCATTGAATGCGTCTACCAGGATCTGGCGCTGGCCAATTCGCTGAGCATTTATCACAACATGTTCCTGAACCGCGAAATCATCCGCCGGGGACCGTTCCGGTTGTTGAACAATCGCGCGATGCGTACTCGCGCCGCGGAGTGTCTCGAGGAAATCGGCGTGCACGTGCCTTCGGTGGACCTGCCGGTCGAGCAGCTCTCCGGCGGACAGCGGCAGGCTATCGCGGTTGCTCGCGCGGTCAATTCGAATGCGCGGATACTTCTGCTCGACGAACCGCTCGCTGCCATGGGCGCCCGTGAGGCCGCGCTGATCATCGACCTGATCCTTCGGCTCAAGGAGAAAGGTGGACTGTCTATCGTGATGATCATGCACAACTACGCCCAGACGCTCGACATCGCGGATCGTGTGATGCTGATGCAACGTGGACGGGTGACTTATCAGCGGGAGGCAGCCAGCACGTCGGTGGAGGAGTTGATGGAGATCGTGCGACGCGAATATCGGGCAATGCGGACGGCGCCGCATTGAGTGGCGGTAAAAATCCTATTACATGAGAGGTAATTGGCGAGCCGCACGCTCACGCCTGATCTTCGGCCATCCCGCCCACTGATTCCGGATCAACGGCGCGAATCGATGTTGCGTCAGTTGCGACGCCACAAAGTGTTGAGCGTCCATCAACTCACCGTCATGTTCGACTGCTCGCACATGACGGTGCGGCGCGATATTGCCGTGCTCGAACAGGCCGGGCTGGTCTATTCGGTGCCGGGCGGGGTACGGATTGCAAGCCAGTTGAACAGCGAGCCGAGTCACCAGTCGAAAGCGCTGATCGAGCAACCGCTGAAACAGGCGATAGCCGTGTGCGCGGCAGCGTTCCTGCGTGCTGGCATGACGGCGTATCTCGATGCGGGCACGACCACGCTCACGCTCGTGCCGCACATTCTTGCCTTGAGCGATATGACCGTCGTCACCAACGACTTTCCGATCGTGCAGGAGCTGGCCGAGGCGACCCATGTGAACGTGATCCATACTGGCGGCATGCTCGACCACGCGAATCGCTCGGGCGTGGGCGGTCTCGCGGCCGCTACGCTGCGCCACATCGCGGTCGACGTGGCGTTTATCTCCGCCAGTTCGTGGGATTTGCGGCGCGGTGTGACAACGCCGTCCGCCCCGAAAGTCGAAGTCAAACAGGCCGCCATGGCGGCTGCGACGCAAACGGTATTGCTCGCGACCAGTTCCAAATACGGCACGTTCGGCTTGTACAAGGTCGCCGGGCTCGAACAATTCGACCACGTGATCAGCGACGAAGGACTGACTGAAGCTGCCGCGGTGGGGATCCGTGAAGCCGGCGTCGATCTGACGGTCGCCAAGGGCGAGTGAGCGTGCGGCGCAGTTTTTTCCGCGCGCATGCAGTCCGCTCCTTAGAAAACGGAGCAGATTGCGTGAAGCGGGGGAAGGCTTTGCATGGATCAGTGCTTTTGCGTTTCGCGCAAGACGCGTCACAATTGGGGCTTCACCGTGAAGCGACCCCATGGAAAACCTCCTCAAGAAACTCGACCTCACCTCGCTGCGCCTGTTCGTCGCCGTCTGCCAGGAGCAGAACATCGCCCGCGCGGCGGAGCGCGAGTTCATCGCGTCTTCGGCGGTGAGCCGGCGCATTGCCGAGATCGAGGCCGTGATCGGCCTGCCTGTCATCCAGCGCCAGTCGCGCGGCATTACCGTGACGCCGGTCGGCGAGACCGTGCTGCGCTATGCGCTCGCGATCATCGGCAACATCGAGCAGATGAGCGCCGAGTTGTCGCGTTTTTCGTCCGGAGCGAAGGGGCGGGTGCGGGTGGTGGCGAATCTGTCGTCGATCGTGCAGTTTCTGCCGGAAGACTTGGCCGCATTCGGGCGCATGTTTCCGGAGGTGTCGATCGAGCTGGAAGAGGAGAACAGCACGGACGTGCTGCGTATCGTCGACGAACACGGCGCCGACTTCGGCATCTGCAACCCAGTCGCGGGCAGCGAAGCCTTCGAACAGGTGCCGTATCGGGAGGACCGGCTGGCGGTGCTGGTGCCCGGCGGTCATCGTCTTGCTGGTGTTCCTCGCGTGGCGTTCGAGGAGCTGCTCGACGAGAGCTTCGTCGGCCTGCGCAGCGAGAGCGCGCTGACGAAGCTGCTTGCGCAGCAGGCGGCCAGCGCGGGGCGGCAGCTTGATGTGAAGATTCGCGTCAGCAGCCTCGACGCGTTGTGCCGGATGGTTCACGCCGGGCTCGGCATCGCGATCGTGCCGGAACAGGTGGGACTGCTGTATGTGAATGCGCTCGACGTGCGGTTGCTGTCCCTGAGCGATATCTGGGCCGTGCGGCATCTCATCATGATCTTCAAGTCGCGCGATCAGCTAAGCGCGAGTACCGCGGCTTTGGTGGGCTTTCTAGGCAGCAAGCCCTAGCCTGAGACGCCTCGCATCATTCTCCGGGCGAGACGTCTGCGTTGCCGGACCGGCACTTCGGCATCGCGCACGCGCGCCGTATAGTGGGCGCAAGGAGAATGCATATGAGCGATACGATTCGTCTGGACGGCCGCGTGCTGTACTTGTCCCAGGACCCCACGGTGATCGAGGCGCAACTCGCGGGTGAAAATTTCACGCGTGCGAGCGCCGGCCCGCTGCGCGATAACGTCTCCACCGACGAAATCACGCCGGTCACCGTCATGCTCACCTATGACGAGCGCCTCGGCCAGTATCCCTACGTCGGCTTCAAGGCGGGCGAGCGCATGCCGATCGGCCGCAACGCGATCAAGGACGGCGGCTTTCAGGTGACAGTAGCGGGCAAGCGCTACGGCAAGGGTTCGTCGCGTGAATCGAGCCCGTTGGCGGAGTTGTCGGCGGGCATTCGGTTGATCGTCGCCGAGAGTTTCGAGCGGATCTATCAGCAGAACTGCGACAACATCGGCATTCTCACGACCACTGATTTCTCCGTGCTCGACCGTCTGATCGCGGGCGAGGCAGTGCCGATCGATGAGTTCCTCAAAGGCCGCGATGCACTCACGCAGCAGATCATTCGCAGCGGCGGGCTGCTTGCGTACAGCAAGTTCGCGGACTGGCCAGCGCCGCGTGTGCGCGAGACGGCAAACCGGGCACCCACGGCAGCTTCGGCAAACGCCACAAACGCCACAAACGCCACAAACGCCACAAACGCGACAAACACCCCCGAGCCGAAGACACTCGTCGAGAAGATCATCGAGCGTCATCTTCATCCCGGCATTGAAAGCGCGCAGCGCGGCGACGGCGTGTTCATCGCCGCCGACTGGCGCTTCAGCCACGACTACTTCACCGGCATGTGCGCGCATCTGATGCATCGGGCGTTCGGCAAGCCCGCGCCGCTGCATGCGCCGGATCGCATCATCGCGTTTCAGGATCACCTGGTGCTCGCTTCGCAAAGCATTCCACACGTACGTGACGGATTGCTGCCGGGTGTCGCCAATCTGATGGAAGGGCATACGTCCTTCTCGCGCGACTATCCGGTGCGCTCGCACGGCGCCCTCGACAACTTACCTGGTTCCGAAGGTATTTGTCATGCGTTGATGGCCGAGCAATACGCATTGCCGGGGCAGGTGGCGTGCGGCACCGATTCGCACACGCCGCATTCGGGCGCGCTCGGCTGCCTCGCATTCGGTGCGGGCGCAACGGAAATCGCCAATAGCTGGGTGACGGGTTATGTGCGCTGCAAAGTGCCGGAGACCTTGCGGATCGAAATCGACGGCGCGTTGCGTGACGGCGTCACCGCGAAGGACGTCGTGCTGCATCTGTTGCAGATGGACGCGATCCGCTCGGGCGGCGCGATCGGCCTCGTGTTCGAATACGGCGGCGCGGCGGTGCGCGCGATGTCGATCGACGAACGCGCCACGCTCACCAACATGGTCGCGGAGCTGGGCGGCTTCACCGGCATCGTGGAACCGGACGAACGCACGGTGGCGTTTCTGAAGGAACGCCGCGGCCTCGATTTCACCCTTGAAAGCTGGATGAAAAGCGATTCCGGCGCCACGTATCGCGACATGATCCGCATCGACGCTAGCGCCATCGAACCGATGCTCGCGCGTCCGGGCGATCCGGGCAACGGCGTGCCGGCGCCGCAACTGGAACAGGACGTCGCGATCGATATCGCGTATGGCGGCTCCTGTACGGCGGGCAAGCGCGAAGACTTCGATTTCTATCACGAGGTATTGCGCTGGGGCGTGGAGCAGGGTCTGCGTGTCCCTGACGGGACGCGTCTGTTCCTGCAATTCGGCACCATGGCGGTGCGCGCGTATTGCGAGAGCCAGGGCTATTTGCCGGTCTTCGAGCGCGCCGGCGTGACGCTCGTGATGCCGGGCTGCGGGTCGTGTGCGAATTGCGGACCGGGGCAATCGGCCGAGGCGAACGAGGTGACGATCAGCGCGATCAACCGCAATTTCCCGGGCCGTTCAGGTCCGGGCAATGTGTGGCTGGCGAGCCCATACACCGTCGCGGCGAGCGCGCTGGCCGGAAAAATCACCACCTTCGAACAATTGAAGCGCACACACGGCTAGAATGCTGGCCGGACCTTGTGGCCCGGCATCGTGGTGCGCGTGACGCGCGAAAGTACGAAAGTACGACTATACGAAAGGCCGGCACAAGACTGGCCCCGGCGAGCATCATCGTGCAACGCCAGCATGACCCGCATCACGAGGAGACAAACAACATGGCAATCCCCGATCAGACCGGGTCCGTCGCGCGCAGCGCCGGCGGCGCGGCTTTTTCCACCACCGGCGCCTCTGCCGCGGCGTCTGCGGCGTCCCCGGCGTCCGCCACGCTCGACGCCGGCAGCATCTCCGCGCGGCTCGACCGGCTGCCTGCCACGCGCTCCATCTGGAAGCTGGTGGTGCTGCTGAGCCTCGGTTTCTTCTTTGAGCTTTACGACCTGCTGTACTCGGGCTACGTCGCGCCCGGCCTCGTCAAAAGCGGTTTGCTGACGGCGACTACGCACGGCCTGTTCGGCTCGACCGGCGTCGCGAGTTTTATCGCGGCGTTGTTCAGCGGGCTGTTCATCGGCACGATCGCATGCGGCTTTCTGGCGGATCGGTTCGGACGCCGCGCCGTGTTTACGTATTCGTTGCTGTGGTACACGGCGGCCAATGTCGTGATGGCGTTTCAGGAAACGGCGACGGGTTTGAATTTCTGGCGCTTCGTGGCGGGCATCGGCATCGGCGTCGAGCTGGTGACGATCGGCACGTATATCTCGGAACTGGTGCCTAAACAGATTCGCGGCCGCGCTTTCGCGTGCGAGCAGGCCGTCGGTTTTACCGCGGTGCCGGTGGTCGCGTTTCTGTCCTATCTGCTGGTGCCGCGCACGCTGTTCGGACTCGACGGCTGGCGCTGGGTGGTGCTGATCGGCGCACATGGTGCGCTGTTCGTGTGGTGGATCCGGCGCGCCTTGCCGGAAAGCCCGCGTTGGCTTGCGCAACAAGGCCGTCTTGCGGAAGCCGATCGCGTGATGAGCGAGCTTGAAGCGAAAGTGCGCCGCGAATCTGGCCGCGAATTGCCGCCGCCCGCGCCGCCGGTGCCGGTCGCGCCGCGCGGCAGCTTCCGCGATATGTGGGTGCCGCCGTACCGCAGCCGCACGCTGATGATGACGATTTTCAATATCTTCCAGACGGTTGGCTTCTACGGCTTTGCGAACTGGGTGCCGACGCTCCTGATCAAGCAAGGCATTACGATCACCACGAGCCTGATGTATTCGAGCGTGATCGCGCTGGCCGCGCCCATCGGCCCGGTGATCGGCCTTTTCATCGGCGACCGCTTCGAGCGTAAGACGGTGATCGTGGTGATGGCGGCGGCGAATATCGTGTGTGGCCTGTGGTTCAGCCAGGCGTCCGGCGCCGTGTTGCTGGTGAGCCTCGGCGTGTGTCTGACGCTGGCCGGCAACATCATTTCGTATAGCTTTCACGCCTATCAGAGCGAGCTCTTTCCGACCAGCATCCGTGCGCGCGCGGTGGGCTTCGTTTACTCATGGAGCCGGTTTTCGGCGATTTTCACGGCCTTTCTGATTGCCTCGGTGTTGAAGGAGTTCGGCACGTCGGGCGTATTCGTGTTCATCGCCGGTGCGATGCTGATCGTGATGCTGGCGATCGGCCTGATGGGGCCGCGTACGAAGGGGCTCGAGTTGGAGAAGATTTCGAAGTAGTCGCCGGGGCGTGCCTCTGTGTCGTGCGTTCGGGATGGTTCGGTTGTTCGCCTGCGATTGCCAGCGTTCAAGTCCTTCGCGCCCGGCTGTTGTCACGGCAATTGCAAGTTACAGGGCGGCGCTGGTTTATCGGTTAACGATGAGCGCGATGCTGACACCGGCTCAGAACAGCTGCTTCTGCCCCGACATCAGTGTCGTGAAATCGTCGCGCAATAACGGCAGAATCGCATCGGCGACAGGCTGCAACTGCCGTGTCAGATAGTGCTCGTAGTCGATCGCCGAGCGCAGCGTTTCGAGCGGTTCCGGTCCGGCGGTCGTCATCACGTAACTGATCCAGCCGCCGTTCTGATATTGCAACGGGCGCCCCTGTTGCCGGTAGAACTCGTCGGCCACGCGTGCCGCGCGCACATGCGGCGGCACGTTGCGCTCGTAATCGCCGAGCGGCCTGCGCAGCCGCTTGCGGTACACCAGCTGATCGTCCAGTTTTCCTGCCAGCGTATCGCGCACATAGTCGCGCACATAATCCTGATAGGGCTGCTGCTTGAAGATTCGCCGATACAGTTCCTGCTGAAACTGCTGGGCGAGCGGCGTCCAATCGGTACGCACTGTTTCGAGCCCTTTGTAGACGATGTCCTCGCTGCCGTCCGGCAAAATAGTCAGCCCGGCATAGCGTTTCTTGCTGCCTTCCTCGGCACCGCGAATCGTCGGCATGAAAAAGCGCTTGTAGTGCCGCTCGAATTGCAATTCGAGCGCGCTGTCGAGGCCGAAACGCGTTTGCAGATTCTCCCGCCACTGCGCGTTGATATGCTCGACAAGCGCGCGGCCGATGCGGCTCGCTTCTTCCTCACTGTGCGCGTGCTTCAGCCAGACGAAAGTCGAATCCGTATCGCCGTAAATGACCTCGTAGCCTTGCGCCTGGATCAGCTCGCGCGTGGTGTGCATGATTTCATGGCCGCGCATGGTGATCGACGACGCGAGACGCGGGTCGAAGAACCGGCAGCCGGTGGATCCGAGCACGCCGTAAAACGCGTTCATGATGATCTTCAGTGCCTGCGAAAGCGGTTTGTTCTGCTCGCGTTTGGCGGTTTCGCGCCCCTGCCACACCTGGCCGACGATCGACGGCAAACAATGGCGTGTGCGCGAAAAGCGTGCGCCGAGAAAGCCCGGCACCGATTGGTCGTCGCCGGGATTCAGCATGCCTTCCACGAGACCCACCGGGTCGATCAGAAACGTGCGGATGATCGACGGGTACAGACTCTTGTAGTCGAGCACGAGTACGGAATCGTAGAGACCGGGCCGTGAGTCCATCACGAAGCCACCGGGGCTCGCGGCACCGGCTACATCGCCGAGATTCGGCGCGACGTAGCCTTGCCGATGCATCCGCGGCATATACAGATGCGTGAACGCCGCGACCGAGCCACCGCTGCGATCCGCGGGCAAACCGGTGACCGTCGCGCGTTCCAGCAGAAACGGCAGCAACTCGGTCTTCGCAAAGATACGGGTGACCAGCTCGCAATCTTTCAGGTTGTAGCGCGCGAGCGCGGGCTTATCCTCGTCGAAACGGCGCTGGATTTCGTCCATGCGCTGGTACGGATTGTCGATCGCCTTGCCTTCGCCCAATACCGAGCGCGATACGTGTTCGAGGCTGAACGAAGGGAAACTCCACGTTGCCGAGCGCAACGCTTCAATGCCGTCGATGATCCATCTTCCCGCGGCGCCTGCAAAGAAATGATTCTGCTGGCGGCCGTGCTCACGCCATTCCATCACCGCGCCGCCGCGGCCGAGCCGCAACGGCACGCGATATTGTTCGGCGTGCTGTTGCAGCACACGCAGATCGAACTGCACAAGGTTCCAGCCGATGATCGCGTCGGGGTCGTGCCGTTCCAGCCACGTGTTTAACTTTTCGAGCAGCTGTGCACGGGTTTCGCAGTATTCGAGGTCGAAGTCGACATCGCCGGCGTCGCCGTTCGGCGGTCCCAGCATATAGACCTGACGCTGTCCGCAACCTTCGAGCGCGATCGAATAGAGCTCCGCATGCGCGCTGGTTTCGATATCGAGCGAGGCCAGCTTCAATGGCGGCCGGTAGTTCGTGGCCGGCTTCAATTCGCTGTTCAGAAGCGGGCCGCTTTGTTGCATGTCGCCGCTGAACCACACCGGCGCGGTAATGAACCGCTCCATCATGTAGCGCTCGGGCGGGAAGATGTCGGCCTCGTAGACGTCGACGCCGCCTTGTTTCAGGCGTTTCTCGAAGCCCGTCAATTGCCGGTACTGCGGGCAGTAAAGCCCCATCACCGGCCGATGCTGGAAGTCGCACAGATCGAGCGGGCGCAGATCGAGCGGTGCTTCACGGCGCAGGACTGTTTCCGCGCGCTCGCGCTGCCCGGCGGGAATGAAGGCTACCGAAGGCTGAGGACGCAGGCGGATGTGCCGGGGCCCGCCGTCTGTTGCCAGCCAGAAATCGACTTCCGTGCCGGCGGGCGTATCCCGCCAATGTCGGGTCAAAATGAAACCCTGTTCAAGCTCAGTCAAACTGCCACCTCTAAACGGGCGTCATCGCCTGACGTGATTTTACCGTTATGTGGTTGTTACAGCGGCTGTATACGCGCGATCGCAACCGGGTTGGCGGGTCACTGATGCAACCTTGCCGCGCGGGACGGTAGGACTGCGCAGAGTCCGGGCATTTGCAGAAAGCAGTCTGGATGCAGACGCGCAGCGTAGTCTGTATGATCGTTTTGCAGCGATTCCTTCGGTGCAGTGCACGTGCCGGTCAAGTCTACCAGGAACGGAGTGAGCGATATGAACTTGAGCAAACTTGTTGTTGTGGTCGCGGTAGCTGCAAGCAGTTTTGGTGCACAGGCGCAAGTCGCCGGCACGCAACCTTTGAGCGTCACCGTCGCGCAGTCGAACGCCCTGCTGAGCGGCTGGAGTGTGAAGAAGAGCATTCTCGGCAAGGCCGTGTACAACGACCAGAACGAAAAGATCGGTTCGATCCGCGATCTGGTGGTCGCGCCGGACGGTTCGCTCTCCGCTGCAATCGTCGCGGCGGGCGGATTCCTCGGCGTGGCGTCGCATGACGTAGCGGTTCCTGTCGCTGCGCTCGATATTCGTTCAGGCAATTTCTATCTGGCAGGCGCAACCAAAGATGCGTTGAAGGCGACGCCCGAGTTCCAGTACAACAAGGTTCAATCGCCGCCGAAGCCTAAAAAGCTGACCGCTCAGTAACGCCGGGAATTGTGCCTGGAACTATGCCTGGAACCGCTCGAATTTGCGGATCGGCTTTTTGCTCATCAACCGCAGCGCGTCTATCTCGCGAACCGGGTGCGGAAACGATGAACCTCGCACGGCCGCATTCTCAAGCGACGCCGCTGTAACAGTTAGCGCCTGAATCACGCGGCAAAAGAAAACGGCGCTTGCGGCGCGAATCGGTAGTGTGCCAAAACCGTTTCACGCTCGCAGCGCCGTTTTTGCCTTCAGTGAGGAGGGCACTGTCAGCCCATCGTTTACGCTTCCAAAGCTAACGTGGCGAACGTGCCCAACCAGTGTTCGCCCATATAGTCGCCGGCCACGTGCGGCAGGGCGCTTTGAAGATGGCGCTCGGCCGAATCGAACAATACCGTCCGGCGCACGTCACCGGCGGGCAACGCGCGGGCCAGCGACCGCTGGCACCATGCGCGGCTCAGATTCAGGCCATCCAGGTGGGCGATCTTGCCATCGCTGCGGTCGGTCACCGTAACCGGCTCGAACAGCGTGGCGGGCTTTTTCGCGCCAATGTCCGGCAAAAAGCGCCGGAACCATTCGACGAATTGCGCGGGCGGCAAGACGCGCCGCATCAACTCCGCTTCCATCAGCGAAGGCGACAAAAACTCGTCGCCGGCGGGCTCCCAGGCCTGACAGGCGACATCGTTCAGAAACCAGCGCTCCGCCGTATTCACCAGTAGCGCCTCAAGCGGTTCACGCGAAGTTTGCCGCGCGAAATCGAGTGTGAGCGCCAGCGCGAATGCCATGTTGAAGTGCGTGCCGACGCGCAACGGGTAGGTCGCTTTCGGCAGGAATTCCTCGAAGCGCTCGACAAAGAACTCGGTAAGCGGCGCAAACGTCTTGGACCAGCGCGCGGCTTCCGAGCGTTTCAGCGAATGGAGTTGCGCGCTCAGCGCGAGTAGCCACGCCCACCCGTACGGACGCTCGAAGCCGCCGTTATGCGGCAGGTTGAGATAGGCAAGCTCGCCCGCCACATTCGCGTCGGTGAAGTGCTCGTCGACCACCGCGACGATGCGCGCCGCTTCAGGCAGATCGGGAAAGCGCTCGAGCAGATGCAGGACCAGCCAGTAGCCGTGCACGCACGAATGCCAGTCGTAGCTGCCGTAAAAAATCGGATGCAATGCGCGCGGGCCCTGCACGTCTTGCGGACCGGCAAGCGAGTGCGTCAGCTTGTTCGGATACTCGCGCGTGAGGTGGGCGAGTGCGAGATTAGCGAATTTGGACGCGAATTCGGGGGTAAGTTGAATAGTCATCGGCGCCTCCTCAAAAGCGGAATACGAACAGATACAACAGTATGGTATTGACGATCAGCAATAGTAAAGCGGTCGGCCATTGCGCCTTGATCACGCCGTTCTGGTCTTTCAGTTCCAGCAGCGCAGCCGGCACGATATTGAAGTTGGCCGCCATTGGCGTCATC
Organism: Paraburkholderia sp. RL17-337-BIB-A; assembly: GCF_046025895.1. Lineage (NCBI taxonomy): Bacteria > Pseudomonadati > Pseudomonadota > Betaproteobacteria > Burkholderiales > Burkholderiaceae > Paraburkholderia > Paraburkholderia sp. RL17-337-BIB-A. The sequence continues at coordinate 1,312,178 of NZ_JARESY010000002.1, forward strand.
AAAGTGCCGCAGAAGCCGCACAGCATGCCGATGGCGCCGAGAATCGCCGGGTTGCCATGGAATTGATGCACGATCAACGGCAAGCCGATGCCTGCTGTCATGACCGGAAAGGCGGCGAACGCATTACCCATGATCATGGTGAAGATCGCCATGCCGAATGTATAGGCGGCGACCACGGCGAAAGCGGAGTCGACTGGAATCCAGGTCTTCACGAGATCCGACACCACGTGGCCCACGCCGGCGATCGCAAACAGCGCGCCGAGGGCAGCCAACATCTGCGGCAGGATGGCGGCCCAACCCACGGTATCCATGGTGTGCCGCGCGTCTTTCAACGCGTGCACCGGCGAGTCGCGCAACATGACAAGCGCCGTGCCAAAAGCGACAAGCGTGCCTAGCACCAGCGAAATCAGCGTGACGTTCTTCGGGTCGACGAACGGGACGTATTTCAGCGTCAACGTGCCGAGCAAGGTGATGATCGGAATCAGCAGCGCCGGGATGAAAAGCTTATTGCCGAAGCGCTGTGCTTTGGCTTCGCGGCGCGCGCCGGCCGCTTCGCTGTTGGCGTCCGTTTTGCCTTTGCCCAGCTTGCCGGAACCGGCGATCAAGGCGAGTGCGATGGCGAGGCAACCGGTCACGAAATGCGGCAGTTCTCCGCCGAACATAAAGGTGATCGCATAGATGCCCCAGAACAGAAAGTTGACGACGCGTCGCGGATTCGAGCGGTCCTGCAGATTGAAGAGCGCGAACGCGGCAAACATCAAACCGGCCAGCACGTAGAGGGATTCGAGCTTGATCATGATTGTGCGATGCCTCGTGCCTGTGCCCGTTCCATGCCCAACGTAGTCATCTTGTGCGACAGATTGCGGTCGAGCAGCATCAGGCGCACCACGTGAATCACGAGTGCGGCGATCGCAGTGGGAATGGCCCACACCGACACCTGCAGCGGTTCGACCATGATGCCGTTCTGTTCCAGGAAACCCTTGATCAGCAGGATCGACTGGATCGCAATGAAAATGTCTTCGCCGAAGAACACGGCAATGTTGTCGACCGCCGACGCATTCGCGCGAATCTGCTGCCGCACGGCATCGGGCAGTTCACCGTAGCGATTCGCGGCGGCAGCCTCGGCCATCGGCGCGATCAGCGGCCGCACCATCTGCGCATGGCCGCCGAGCGACGTGAGTCCGAGCGCGGCGGTGATCTGGCGAATCACGAAATACAGCATCAGCACGCGCCCGGTGGTGGCGGCGTGCAAACGTGAAATCAGGTGTTTGGCCTGTTCTTTCAGGCCGTTGCGTTCGAGCAGCGCGATCACCGGCAGCGTGAGCCAGATCAGGCCCATGTAGCGGTTATCCGCGAACGCCTTGCCGAATGCGCTGACGATCTCCACGGGTTGCAAGCCACCGGCCACGCCGGTGGCGATCCCCGCGATCGTCACCACCAGTAGCGCGTTGAAGCGCAATGCAAAGCCGAGTACGACGATTGGCACGCCAATCAAAACCCACATCGTGATTCTCCTGTGTCGCTGCTATGTCGTTGTTTTGCCGCTGCGCGCGCCGCTTTGGGCGCTTGGCGAGAGCCGGTTGCATTTGGGTGTGTGGCGGGTTGCGCCAGGTTGCAACGGCTCGCGGGCGACGAAATCTAACACGATAATTTATCGATAAATAGTCAACAAAATGGGTTCCCCGGGTAAACGCCAGGGGCGACGAGTGGCCGTGCTTGCAGAACGCGCGTGGGGGGGGGGGCGAGTGTGATGACGCAGCTGTGCTCGATCAGCGCATCGACACGTTGCTCATTGCTCTGGATGAAGACTCTTCACGTGCGGTACGCACGCGTCTTATGCCGCATGGACGTCGATCAGCGCGCCGTCGCGCACGACGATACGTCCGTTCGCCACAACCAGCTTGCGTCTGGGCCGCGCAACCACGGCATGCGCGACGGATTCCGCATCGACCAGCACGAGGTCCGCGCGTGCGCCGACGCGCAGACCGTAGTCGCTGAAACCGCAACCTAGAGCGGCAGCATCGCTCACGCAGTGGAATGCCATCTCGAGGTCGTCGTCGCGCCGCAAGTCGTAGCGCATGCCGATCAGCATCGCGCGCTCGAGCATGTCCGGCACGCCATACGGCGACCAGGTGTCGCGAATACCATCGTTGCCGCCGAAGATCGTGACGCCTTTGTCCCTGCAAATTTTGAGCGGCGGAACCGGGCGAGACGGCGGCGCGCTGGTCAGAAGCGCCACGCGTAAATGCGCGATCCGTTCGAGCAGTACGTCGCGTTCACGTTCCGGTAAGGCGCCGAGACAAAACGCGTGACTGACCACAACCCGGCCCTGCATGCCCATTGCCTCGACGCGATCGAGCAGCAGTTTCAATGTGAAAGCGCCGACTTCGCCGGGCTCGTGCAGATGGATATCGATCGGCTTGCGGTAGCGTTCCGCGAGCTCAAAGGTCGCGTTCAGCGACGCAACGGGATCGCCGTCGATCAAGGCGGGATCGAGCGCGCCGAGTACGTCGGCGCCTTCGGCGAGCGCGTTGCCGAGCAGCTCGACCGTGCCGGGACGGATCAACATGCCCGACTGCGGAAACGCGACGATCTGCATGTCGAGCACATTACGCAGTGTCTGCCGTGTGCTGAGCACGCCGTCGACATAACGCAGCTGCGCATCGGTATCGACGTCGACGTGGGTGCGCAGGCGCGTCGTGCCGGCCTGCACGAATGCCCGCGCGAGCGCGAGCGACTGGACAGCCGCGTCGTGCCCCGACGCCTTGCGCCATTCGCGCTCGTTGCTGATGCGGTGGACTAGCGTGGGTCCGACTTCGTTGCGATACCACGGACGGCCCCAGTGGCTTTTGTCGAGGTGCGTGTGCCCTTCGACGAAACCCGGCAGCAGCAACGCGCCGCCGCCGTCTTCGACTAAAGCACCGGCTTGCGGCTCGACATGCGGCCCGAGCGCCGTGATGCGACCGTCGGCGACCGCTACGGAAACCGTCTGGCCGTCAGCCAGCCGCACGTTGGTGAGGAGAAGAGCGTGAGTCATGTTGGTCATACCGATTCGACGGAGGGGGCGATACGGGCCCGCAACGCGCGCTGCTTTATCGGGCGACGGCCGATGCCGTCGTCAAGGAACTTGCGCGTGCGTTGTCACGTATGTTCGGGCCGCAGCGGCGGTGAAGCGCTTGCGCATTGGCATGCATGAACAATAACGCCGGACAAGCGCCTAAAACAACTCCAGCATCCGGTGATACATCATCCCGAGTTCAAGCGCCGGACCACGCAACGCCGGCCCGCCTGGAAAGCGTGCATGCCGCAACTGCGCGAATAGATCGAAAGCCGCCGTTTCACCCGCCATGGCCTTTGCAATCACGCGTCCGGCAATTCCCGTCAACGCCACACCATGCCCGGAAAAGCCCTGCACGTAGAAGTAGTTCGGATCGATCGAGCCAAAATCGGGCGCGCGATTGCGCGTCACGTCGACGAAACCGCCCCACGCATAGTCGATTCGCACATCGGCGAGTTGCGGAAACACGCCGATCATGCGCTTGCGAATCTCTTCGCCGAGTTGCACAGGCGAGGCGCCGGTCGAACTTGCGCGTCCGCCGAACAGCACGCGATGATCAGCCGACAGACGGAAATAATCGAGGAAGAAGTTATTGTCGCAAATCGCTTCGCGCCCTTTGATCAACGCATCGGCACGTGCCTGGCCGAGCGGCTCCGTGGCGACGATGTAAGACGCGATCGGCGCGATGCGCGCGGCGACCGGCGCGGGCAACACGTCGCCAATCGTCGCATTGCCGCACGCCGCGACGAAGCGGCAGCGTACTTCGCCGTCAGCGGTACGCACAACAGGCCGCGCACCGCGCACCACTTCGATCACCGGCGAATGCGCGAACAGTTGCGCACCTTCACGACGTGCCGCATCGGCGAGGCCGAGGCAGTATTTGAGCGGATGCAGGTGACCCGAAAACGGATCGTAGACGCCGGCCAGATAGCGTTGCGAAGCGACGCGTGAACGCACTTCGTCGGTATCGAGCCACGAGAGCTTCGTATAACCCCAGCGTTGCGAGGCCGATTCCATCCACGAACGCAAATCCGGCACACGTTTCGGTTTGGTCGCTACCGTCAGATAACCGGAGGTGAAATCGCAATCGATCCCATAGCGTTCGATGCGCTCGCGCACGAGCGCCACGCCTTCCACCGACATCGCCCATGCGGCGCGGGCGCCGTCGAGTCCGAGTTGGCGCTCGATGATCTCGTCCTTGGCGAAGCCGACCAGCGTCTGACCGCCGTTACGGCCTGACGCGCCCCAGCCAGGGCGGTGCGCATCGAGCACCACCACCGACAAGCCGCGGGCCCGGCATTCCAGCGCCACCGATAAACCGGAGAAACCCGCGCCGATCACGCAGACATCGGCCTCCAGCGTGCCGTCGAGCACGGGATCGTCGGTCAGCGGACGGGCGGCGCTCGCCTCGTAATAAGAGTTGGCGATTAGCGCGTCGGCGCGCCGGTCGAGGGTATTGAAGCCAGGCGTCGGAGCATTCATCAGAGCAGGTCCTTCATTCGATACCAGGCCATCGCGAGGACGAGGGCAGGGGTCCGCAGTGTAGCGCCGCCCGGGAAGTCACGGTGACGAATCTTGCCGAACAGATCGAAACGCGACGCCTGGCCGTCGATCGCTTCGGCGATCAGTTTGCCCGCGAGCCCGGTGGTGTTGACGCCATGTCCGGAGAAGCCCTGCGCGAAATACACGGTAGGCGAAAGCCGGCCGAAATGCGGCGCGCGATTCATCGTGATGTCGACGAAACCGCCCCACGCATAGTCGATTTTGACATCGTCGAGTTGCGGGAAGGTCTTCAGCATATCGCGGCGCATCGCTTCGCCCAGATTGCGCGGCGCGAGCTTCGAGTAGCTGACTTTACCGCCCCACAGCAAACGGTTGTCGGGAGCAGGCCGGAAATAGTCCAGCACGAAGCGGCTGTCGCATACGGCCGCTTTGGCCGGCATCAGCGCTTCGGCGCGATCGGGGTCGAGCGGTTCGGTGGCGATCACGTAGGTGCCGACCGGCATGATCTTGCTGGCGACCTCCGGCGCGAGTTGGCCAAGATAGGTATTGCAGGCGAGCACGACGAATTGCGCGTTCACCTTGCCGCGCGCGGTTTCGGCCACATGCCGGCCGCTTTCCTGGCGCAACGCGACGACGCAACTGTCTTCGAAAATCTGTACGCCGGCGGCGCGTGCGGCGCGCGCCAGCCCGAGCGTGTAATTCAGCGGATGCAGATGGCCGCTGTCCGCATCGAACAATCCGCCGAGGTAGCGCTGCGATTGAACATAGTTGCCGATGCCATCGGCGTCGACATAACTGAAGCGGTCATAGCCGAAGCGCCGTTGCGCTTCGTCGCGCCATTTTTGCAAAGCATCCGTATCGCGTGGCTTGTTCGCCGCGGTCAGGTAACCGATGGTCAGGTCACAATCGATCTGATGCTTCGCGACGCGCTCCTTGACGATGTCCAGGGTTTCGAGCCCCATGTCCCAAACACGCTTCACGTCATCCGCGGGCATGAACGTCGCGAATGTATCGATATCGCAGGCAAAGCCGCCGATCAACTGGCCACCGTTGCGGCCGCTCGCGGCCCATCCAACTTTCGATGCTTCGAGCACCGCGACCGAGTGACCGCGCTCAGCGAGATTCAACGCGGTCGAGATGCCGGTGAGGCCCGCGCCGATCACACAGACGTCGACGTTGAGCGTCTCTTCGAGCGGGGGATGGCGCGTGGTGTCGTTGGCCGTGGCTGCGTAATACGAGGCGACGTGAGACTGGTTAGAGAATTGGAGCATAGGCAGGGCAGGCAGAAGAGGCCGTGGCGCGTGACCCGCCGTCAAGCCGGGCCACGCGATGAGGCGGGTCGTTTTATGATCAGAGCGAGATCACGGCGATTGCCGCCGCGCATATCGCGTGCGATCTGTTGTGTCTGTGGCGGCAGCGGAAAGTGGCTGAACGTTAGGCTCGTTCCAGACACATCAAGCGGCTTGAAACACAAGCGGCTTGAAACACAAGCGGCTTGATCCAGGCTCAGCCCATCGACGACGATCGATCGGGTTGACGCCGGCCTTCGCGCAAGCCGAGCGTGTAGGCCACGAGCGCGCCGCTCATGATCGCCAGTTGCCACATCAGCATATCGGGGCCGCGTGCGTTCATCGCGAAGCCGGCGATAAGCGGCCCCACGATCGAACTCGCGGTGAAGGTCAGCGACACCAGCCGCATGTTGCGCGTCAGCGCGGCTTTGTCGCTGCATGCAGCCGCGACCATGCCGAGTGTGATGTACGCGCTGTTCATGCCGCCGAGCAGCAGGGCGCTCGCCGAGGCGAGCCATGAGGCGGGCGCGGCGAGCGCGAAACCGCAGATTGCCAGCGTGCTAAGCGCCGCGCAGGCGATAACCGTGGCGGCGAGGCCCGCGCGATCGCCGAACCAGCCGACCGGAAATTGCAGCGCCATGCCACCGACGCCGAACAGCGTGAGCAGTGTGGCCGTCTGCGTCGTAGTGAGGCCGTGGGCGTCGGCGAACAGCGGGAAGAGGCCGTAGAGCGCGCCATCGCCGATACCGCCTGCCGCGACCACCACCATGCCGAGGCTGACCAATGGGCCGATCGGGGCGTTTTTCCCAGCCTTGGTTCGTCGCGCTGGGTGTGCTGCTTCGGCAGCAGGGCGCCCGTCGTCCGACGCGGTCAGCCACAGCGGAACGGCGGCAGCAAACGTGAAGGCCGCGCCGGCCGCGAACGTGATGCTTCCGTCGACCGCGCACCACACCGCCAACGCCGGACCGATTACGCCTGCGCTAGCGATCAGCGCTTCGTGCACACCCACAACACGTCCGCTCGATTCAGCCGGCACAAGCCGATAGAGCCACGTTTCGTTGGCGATCCAGCGCAAACCGATGCCGAGGCCGGTCAACAAGCCAGGCACGAGCCATAACGGCCACCACAACGCGTTCATCGTCGCGAACGCAACTAGTGTGGCGGCGAGTCCCAGCGACACCGTGCGCTTCGCACCGACACGCGCCACCAGCCACGGCGCGATCAGCAAGCCGGCCAGCATGCCGGTCCATTGCGACGCGGAGAAAAGGCCGGCGCGCGGTGCGTCGAGACCGCGATGGGCTAGCCACACCGGCAGCACCATGAAGCCGATGCCGAACTGGCCGATCTGCGAGAGCGCCGACACCGCGGTCAACGCGGCGATCGCCGGCCAGCGCACCGGCGCGGCGGCATTCATGTGCCGCTCCGCGCAGGCATCGGCAGCCCCTGTTCGCGGCATTCGACCGGACAGCCGGCTTTCAGGCAGGGACCATCGTCGCAAAGGCGGCACAGTTGCATGGCATGTGCCGGATCGCGGGTTTCACTCCATAGGATCTTGATCAGCAGGCTTTCGAGCACGGCGCGCTCGTGCTCGTCAAGCTGGCCGACAATGCGTTGGAGCATCCGCTCACGTGCCGTTTGCAGGCGTTTGGCCTCACGCTTGCCGGAAGCGGTCAAAGCCAGCGCGACGGAACGTTTGTCCGTGCCCGATTTCTTTACGACAAGGCCGGCGTCCACCAGACCCGCGACGGCGCGGACCGCAGCCGGATGCGAAAGATCGACCGCCTCGCGCAGTACTTCAATGGATGAATCGGGATATTGGCCGACGGCGTTGAGCATGGCGCGGGCAGTGGGGCCCGCGAGCGCGGCCACGGTAGGCTGCGCATTCATCTCGTCCGTGACCAGCAGGGCTAGCACGCCAAGCAGGTTCTCTGTGCGCTGCGTCATGGAAATGCCTCAATGTGTGCAACGTGCATATATGCATGTTGCACACATTGATGGCCAGGTGCAAGCGGTTTTTTGCAGCGGCGTTGTGTTGAGGCGCGAGTTCAACCGCCTGCGGCGCCCGCTGTCATTTCGCCAGTCTCGCCCGCACGGTGTATTCGCCCTCGTCGCCTGCGTCTTCCGACATATGGGCCATCGCCGTCTCGAAGTCGGGCGGCAGGGGCTCGACCGGATAGCCGCGCTTTTCCCATGCGTCGAGGCCGCCCTTGAGCGCTTTCACTTGGTGGATATTCTTTCGATGCAACTGATTGACGATCCGCTTGGCGGTCGCTTCGTTAGGACAGACGCAATAGACGACAATTGGCCGCTTCAGTAGCTCGGGATGCAGCGGCTCGGGCGAATCGAGATCCAGCACCTGCGCGCCGGCAATCCGGTGCGATTCTTTCGCGCGTATGCTGCGCGGCCGCGCATCGAGAATCAGCGGTGGCTCGTTGGAGTTCATCATTTCGTCGAGCTGTTCCGGCGAGATGCGCACATGCGCGAGCCAGCGGCGAAACTGCCAGCGGCGTACGCAGCGATAGAGGAGCGCGGCAACGAAGATTGCCGCGAACGCATCGAAAATCGTGCCGCCGTTATGGCGCACGAGCAGAACGAGTTGCACGATCTGATCGTGAAGAGCCGCGCCGCCGATCACCCACACGCTGGCCCATAGCACCGCGCCGACAAAATCCCACAGCAGAAACACGCCGACGTTGATTGGCGTCGTGCCGAGCAGCGGCGCCGAGATCAGGCCGAGGCCGGGCAGGAATTTCGCAACGGTGAGAATCGGGGCACCGTACCGTTCGTAGGTGTTGCGCGCGACGCGCACAGTGGTGTCGAGCGAGAGCGAGAAGCGCACCAGCTGATTCAGCAAGCGCCGGCCGTACGCGCGCCCGGTGAAGAACCATAACGCGTCCGCAATCATCGTCGCACCGACAGCGGCGGCCACCACACTGGCGTAAGAGGTCTGTCCCGTTGCCGCCATCGTTCCGCCGAGGATCAGCATGGGCGCCGCCGGAATCGGCATGCCGAGCTGCGTGATCAGCACGCTCATGAAGACGGCCCACACGCCCAGCGAGGGTGGAATAGCAACCGGAAAATGCCACACAACCGCGCTCCTCTTGATGCAATGATTGGATTTGAATTTGTTCGCGTCCAGTTGGCGCCCGATCGACACCGGCACGAACGCGGACCGCATGTTCCGTTCCTGCCGGTTACTGGGCGGACGCGCACCCGCTCCGCGAGGCGGCACGAATGCAGCAGGCCGACATGGGATTTAAGCACAGGTTGGCAAAACGGCGCTGCCGGGAAGGCTGAAAGCCTGCATTGCTACAATCGTCGTGCACATACAGACATAACGGAGACACCGCATGGCAAACCTTCAGCCGATCAGCCGCTATCCCGTGCCTGAGCCGAGCGAATGGCCGGACGACATCCGCGCCCGCATTCTCGAGGTCCAGCAGAAGGCCGGCTTTGTGCCGAACGTATTCCTGACGCTGGCGCACCGGCCGGACGAATTCCGCGCCTTTTTTGCGTACCACGACGCGTTGATGTTGAAAGAGGGCGGCTTGACCAAAGGCGAACGCGAGATGATCGTCGTTGCCACGAGCGCGGTGAATCAGTGCCTGTATTGCGTGGTCGCGCACGGCGCGATTCTACGTATTTACGAAAAGGCGCCGTTGCTTGCGGATCAGGTGGCCGTCAATCATCGCAAGGCGGATATCACGGCGCGCCAGAAGGCGATGCTCGATTTCGCGCTGAAGGTCTGCCGCGAATCCGGCACGGTCGACGATGCCGATTTTCAGACCCTGCGCGAGCATGGTTTTTCGGATGAAGACGTGTGGGATATCGCGGCAATCACGGCATTTTTCGGCTTGTCGAACCGGATGGCCAATGTCATTTCGATGCGTCCGAACGACGAGTTCTATTTGATGGGGCGCGTGCCGAAGGCGGCGGTGGACGCGTCGCAGAAATAGCATTGGAGCGCGGGGTGGGGATTCGCGGCGCGCGTGCGGATGCGTGCTTGCGCATAAGCACACGCTCGCGATCGGGCCCTCACGCTGTGAGGCTCACAAGCCACAAGCACGCAAGCGCCCGAGGTCCTCAAGCGCTCACCGCCTCGGACCGCATCGCAGGCGAACTCACCGCCTTGTCGTCGATCGGAAAATGCAGCATCGCGGCGATGAGTCCGGCGGCGACGGTTGCTTCCCAGAGCAGCGAATACGAACCGGTCAGATCGAACACCAGCCCGCCGAGCCACGCACCCAGAAACGAGCCGATCTGATGGCTCAGAAAGCAGACCCCGAACAGACTGCCGAGGTGCCGCGTGCCGAACACCTTCGCGACGAGCCCGCTCGTCAAAGGCACGGTGCCGAGCCAGGTCAGTCCCATCACGGCCGCGAAGATGACAACGGAAACGGAGGACTTCGGCAGGAGAAAGAAGGCGCCGATCGTCAAGCTTCGAATGAGGTAGAGCCAGCCAAGTACGTGCTGCTGCCGGAACCGTCCGCCGAGCCAGCCGCATCCCCAACTGCCTGCCATGTTGAACAGGCCGATCAGCGCGAGCGCCGTTGCGCCCAACCCGACAGGCATGTGACAGAGCGTCAGATATTCAGGCAAATGGGTGGCGATGAACGCGAGTTGAAATCCACAGGTGAAGAAGCCGAGCGTCAGGAGTCGATATCCGCGATGCCGGGCCGCTTGAGCAACGACTTGGCGAAGCGGCACGGCAGGCGTCTCCCCGACCTGCATGCCGACACCCGCGCGCCGGTCCAGCACGATGCCGAGCGGCGCGATCAGTAGCATCATGAAGGCCAGCACGAAGAGCGACGTGGCGATCCCCGAGTTGAGTCGAATGCTCTGCGCGAGCGGGATCATCAATACCTGCCCCGCCGAGCCGCCCGCGCTGACAAGCCCCATCGCCATGCTGCGTTGTTCCGGGGAGGCGATGCGGCCGACCGCCGGCAACACCACGCCGAAGGTCGTGCAACTCACGCCGATGCCGACCAGCAGACCCATGCCGACGATCAGCATCGGGCCCGACGGCGCCACCGCCGCGACGCCCAGGCCCGCTGCGAAGGTCGTCGCGCCGAATGCGACCACCGGCGCTGAGCCGTAGCGGTCCGCGGCGGCGCCCGCGAACGGCTGCGCGAAACCCCACACCAGGTTGTGCAGCGCGATGGCGAAAGCGATCAGCGTGACGGGCAGGCCGCGGTCGAACGAGAACGGCCCGATGAAGAGGCCGAAGGTCTGCCGGATGCCCATCGCGGCGCTCAGAATCAGCGCACCGGCGAGCACCACGAGCATGGTTTGACTGAACGGGAAGGCGAAGCGTTTGCTATCGGTGGTGGACATGTTCTGATCTCCTTGGACACCATGGTCGCAGCGAGCGTCAGAAGCGGCAAAAGAAAAGATTTTGACGACAGGTGAGCGTGGCTCACCTGTTGGGGGATGAGTGCGTGATTAAGTGGAGGGACATACAAGCGAAGCGGGGGAGCGGATAGCGGTAGGGGGTACGGCTCTTTCGCTTTCATCCGTTGCCGGGAATGATCCAGATACCGGCCTTCAAGTTCAATTCATTCCTGGTCGTTTGGCAGTTCGCCAAACACAGGCAGTCCAAGGTCCAAAGTGATCAGGTACCGCTCGTCGTTCGGACGATCATCGGAGCGAAAGCAACGGATATTGAGGGAGATTTGATAGGTGTTGCCGGCCTGCCAATAGCTCGTGGGAGCGACACAACGTCGTATTTGTGCACGTGTATCCCGAGTGTCTTCAATAGGCGGATTTCTATTTACGCGAAACGGTTTCCATCCCCCGCGCCGGAACTGATCCTGCAAACCAATGAAGACAGCCATCGCCTCGTCGAGCGGTAGAGTGTCAAGCTGCGGCGATAGAGTAACCGCCACGACCTTGCCGCTGTCATCGGCATAAAGGCTCAAGAATTTCGCTGCAGGCGTCGAAAATCCATATTGCGGGTCGCTAAACCGTAGGACGGCTGGCCGCTGGATATGGAGGTTGATCCTGTTGTCACCGGTAAGCACAGGTAGCGTCGAACGGGATTGTTGGCGTACCTGCTTATAAGGTTCTCCGATGGTCAGTACAACTTCGTCCGCCGGCCTGGCTTTCACATAGACTCCCCACACAGCGGCAATGCCAAGAATCAGGCCGGCAATCCGCCATCGCCATTTGCTGGTTCCCGGTTCTGTCATTGCCCACCGCCTCCTGCAAGCAGGAACAGGGAGTTCTCGACAGAATGGCGCTCGATCGGATGGCGCAACAAATCGTCAAACCGCTGCGCCGCTCGTAGCACGAACGCCATTCGTTGGTCCGCCTTGGCCAGATTCGCCAGAGGCTCCTTGCTGAATAGCTCGAATTTTGCGTTGGCACCCGTGACCGTGCATTGATTCGCCAGCGTCAACTGGATTTCCCGCGCCGATCCCGTTGGGATGTTCAACGCCCACGCGAACTGGTTAGCTCGCATCAATATGGCAAAACCCGGATCGTCGTACATGGCGGGTTGCAGGATATTGAGTTGCTCGTGGCGAGCCAGCTGCGCGACTCCTTCAGTAAGATTGCCGGCGTCGATCCCGCCGAACCCTCTCAGTATCTCGGGTCGCTCTTCGCCAAACAACACCTTATCTGCGATCGGCCATACCACGGACCCGCGCAGCTTTTTCCGCTCCGGCAGGCACCGTCTGAAACGCGACAGTCCGAATTTCTTGTAAAACATGTGCAGCGGCCAGATATCGAGAAACAACGCGGTGTTGCCTTTCGCCAGCATCTCATAGACCTTGCGTGCGCCTCCGCCGGACGCCTGATCGCGTACCGGCATACGCGGCGAGGCATAAGGCGACAGGTGTTCAAGCGGTGAACTGGCTTTGTCCCATTGCTGGTAGGCGTCCCGCTGTCGGTTTGACTTGCCGATCATCTCTGCGGCGTTGAGCAGGCCGCAGCCAACCTGTTTGGATGCAAATGCAGCGAGCCCAGCCCATTGGAACCGATGGTCGTCCAGCCACAATTGCGCGTAAGCAGCGTTGATGCGCCGGTTGCGCGCGATTGGATCGTCAACGGATACGATAGCCTCTGCTTTCCTCTGATAGAAGCGCCAGCAGTTGATGCAGTCTTGCCTGTCATCTTCCGCCCGCTTTTTGGCGGCTGCCTCTTCCTCTTTCCAGTTCGGGTAACAAGTCGGACACCTTGGGTTGTCGCACTTCGGCATGAAACTTACTCGTTATTGGTTTTTTGTTTTCACCACGCACCGCGACGTTCGTTTGCGGCGCATGCCCACTTGAGGTTAGCCACATCGAACGTTGATGCAGTCATTTTCAGCGCGAATAAATCTAGCAGATCGCCGAGCGCCCATGTTTATGGGATATACGACGCTTTTTTGTGCGCGGAAGATTGTCAGCCGCGTGAGCGCGGCTTCAAGGAATGGCTAATCTGCGCTAGTCGCACGATTTTGTTACCGGCGGTCGGAGATTCTCGAATGGCGCAGCCTCGCTGAGCAACCATCGCTTGAAATCGGACAGCTCCGGGCGATGCTCCGCGCTATCCCCGTTTTGCGCGCACACCAGCCAATAGGCCGTGGAGGAGGCGACCGTCTGCGAGCAGGCTTCGACGAGCGCGCCGTTGGCGAGATCGCGGTCCACCAGCGGCCGTCTGCCGAGTGCGACGCCGAGGCCCATGCTCGCGGCTTCGAACGCTAGCTGAATCGTGTCGACACGCAAGCCATCGTTCAAGTCGATACCGTCCAGGGCGACCCCGTCCAACCACGCCTGCCAGTCCTCGCTCGCCGAGTTCACATGAATGAGCGTCGCGCGACACAGATCGAGGTTGCCGTGCGCATCGCGCAGACTCTCCAGGTAAGCAGGGCTGCACACCGGCACCAATTGTTCACCGAACAGACGCGTCCATGCAGTCCCGGCGACCGGAGCACGGCTCAGGCGAATCGCGAAATCGAAACCGTCGACGGGAAAGCCGACCTGACGATGCGACGTGTCGACGGTGACGTTGGCATCCGGCCAGCGCGTGCGAAAAGCGGCGAGGCGCGGCAGCAGCCAGCGCGAGGCGAGCGTGGGCGCGCAACTCAGCGCGATCGGGCGATTCGCGCGGTGATTCGGCAGGCGCTGCGTGCCGATCGCGATCAGCGAAAACGCTTCGGATACGTACGACAGATAGTCGGCACCTGCTGGCGTGAGCGAAATTCCACGCGGCTCGCGTACGAACAGTTCGACGCCGAGCGACTGCTCCAGACCGACAATGCCGTGACTGATCGCACTCGGCGTGACGTTCAGTTCGGCGGCGGCGAGCTTGAAACTCTGATGTCTGCCGGCGGCCTCGAAGAAGCGCAGCGCGGGCAGGGGTGGCAGACGAAGCGGCATGGTGCATCCCCAGAGGCGGCGCAGTGGGCGCCGTGACGGTGTCATAGCGCGCCGATGCGCGCGTGCTGTTTCGGGGAAGGATACCTTGCAATGAGGTTTCGATCGGTGTCGGCATGGCGCCGTGACTCGTACGCATTTCGTCCACGGGACGTCCGCGTGTCGTACGCGGGACAACGCCATCTCGTACGCGTGTCGTCCGCGGGACATCGGCACGTCGAGCGCGTACCAAAAGGACGCGCTCGAATGCCGTTGCGGACGATTCAAAAAAATCCACCGGCCCTGTCGATTTACCGTCACGCTGTTCGTCGTGGCTGTATAGGGGCAAAAAAGCGCTCGCGAATCGGTTGCGCCGCACCACGCCGCTATCGCGCCCTTTATCGTTTCCCGCAAAAGGAGGTGGCTGATGACTGACGTAGACCCATCCGCACAAACGCTGAAACCGGCCCGGCTGCTGGCCGAATCGCCTAGCCGTTTTCCCGGCGAGAGCGCGGCATATCGTAGCGCGCGCAACGATCTGCTGGGTGAGGAAATCGAATTGCGCCGCCATATCGAACGTGTGGCTGCTCAGCGCCGTGCGCTGCCGCCCGGCGGCCTCGTGCCGCAGGACTATCGCTTCGAGAGCGAAGCGGGCCCGGTGACGCTTGCGGAGATGTTCGGCGCGCATGACACCCTCGTTACCTACAACTGGATGTTCGGCCCGCAGCGCGCGCGGCCCTGTCCGATGTGCACCTCGCTTTTGAGCGCCTACGACGGCGAAATGCCTGACATATTGCAGCGCGTGGCGTTTGCGGTGATCGGCCGCTCGCCGATCGAGAAGCTCGTGGCGTTCAAGAAGGAGCGCGGCTGGCGGCATCTGCGGCTGTATTCGTCGGGTGGCAACACTTTCAACCGCGACTACGCCGCCGAAGATCCGGACGGCGACGATCATCCCGCCTTCAATGTGTTCACACGCTCAGGCGGCACGGTGCGGCACTTCTGGGCCGAGGAAATGGGGCCGTCGACTGCGGACCCGGGCCAGGACCCGCGCGGCGCGCCTGATGTGATGCCGATCTGGACGGTGCTCGACATGACACCCGGCGGCCGAGGCACCGACTGGTATCCGAAACTGGAATACGGGGCGACGCCGGGTTAGCCATGCACTCGCGTCACGCGCGTGTGTCATGCGTGGCTGCGCTGGACCTGCCGCGCTGATTCGTGTGCCGTGAGAGGCATGAGACGAGAGCGCCTACGCCTGGACGACGTGCCGCTCGTCGAGCATCGTTTGCAAGTAGGTCGAGACCGCGCTCGCCCGCATCGGCCGGCCGAACAGATAGCCCTGTACCGCGCGAGCGCCAAGCGCCTTGACGACGTCGGCTTGCGATGACGTTTCGAGTCCTTCCACGATGCATTCGAGTCCGAGGTTTCTGCACAGATCGAGCACCGACTTGACGATCTTCGTCGACGCGCTACTGCAATCCACGTCGGTCATGAAGCTGCGGTCGATCTTGATCGTATCGAAGGGCAGGCGATGCACGTAGCTGAGGCTCGAATAACCGGTGCCGAAATCGTCGAGTGAAACGCGGCAGCCGGCCTGCTTGATCATCGTAAGCGAGCAGTGGGCCTGCTCGAAATCGCGCGTGACCGCGGTTTCCGTGATCTCGAAGTTGACGTGATGCGCGGGCACGCCGCTGCCCGATACGATATCGACCAGGCGGCGAGCGCGCGGCGAAGTCGAAATATCGATCGCGGAGAGATTGAACGACAGATAGAGATCGGACGGCCAGCGCGAGACTTCGGCGAGCGCTTTGCGCAGCAGCACTTCAGTGACACGCAGAATCAGATCGGTACGCTCGGCAATCCGAATGAATTCCTCCGGCTGGACTGCGCCCAGCCGTGCGTTGTGCCATCGCCCAAGTGCCTCCATGCCGATGATGCGTTGCGTGAGCACGTCATGAATCGGCTGAAACTCGAGAAACAGTTCGGACTCCAGGTCCGCGTGGCGAAGCTCCTGGGCGACGAGACTCGAGCGCCGGATCCGCGTCTCATGTTCGGTCGAGAAGATCACCGGCGTGCCGCGGCGGCTTTCCTTGCCGGCGTACAAGGCGGCGTCCGCGCGTTCGAACACTTGCTGAACGGTCGTGCCGGCTTCCGGAAACGCTGCCCAGCCGATCGTGCCTGTCAGTTCGGCGACATTGCCGGCCACCCGATAGGGCTGGCAAAGCGATTCGCAAATGCGCCCACCCAACTCGACGAGCGTTTCGTTGGCCAGTTTGCGCTGGGCCAGCACGCCGAATTCGTCGCCGCCCAGGCGCGCGAAGAAAATGCCGGGCTCGGCGAGCGCCAGCAGCCGCGCGCCGACCTCCTGCAGCACGAGGTCGCCGCTTGCATGGCCGTAGATATCGTTGACCTGTTTGAAGCCGTCGAGATCGATCAACCCGACATTGAAGCCGCCGCCGGTACTGGGCGCCTGTTCCGATAGCGCGCGCAGCGAGGCGAAGAAGCTGCGCCGGTTGGGCAGGTCGGTCAGACTGTCGATGCTCGCGAGCCGGAAGTTGTCGTCGCTGAGTCGTTGCGTGTTCTGCTGGCTCATCTGCAATTCGCGCTGCGCATGCACGACGCCGGCGAAAGTCCGGTAATACAGTTCGATGATGAAGGCGAGTGCGGCACCCACCAGCGTCATGTCGATGGCCATCGCAATGAAAACAGGCGAGTGTGTGAAAACCAGAAACGTCGCGAAGCTTAGGATGACGATGGACAACAGAAGCAGGGCGGCCGCTCGCAGATGCATGAGGCAGAACACGCAGCCGACCAACGTCGTCGCCATGTAAAACGCGACCTGGGCCTGCTCGTAGGCGCTCCCGTACGGAAACAGCAAGAGTGACCAACTGCAGAAGGCGATACCGAAGATGCCCGCGAGCCAGATCAGCTTGCGCAGTTCGGGCACGGCTTTATCGTGCGTCAGGACACGGTGCCGCGCGCGCCACCAGCGCACGCAGCGGATGACGCACAGCGTGCAGAGCGCGGCGGGGAAGTAGATGGACAACCATGCGGGCGCCGACCTGAGATGCGTGACGGCCACGGCCATCGTGTTCACCATCAGGATGAAGTAAAGCAGCGGGATCTGCCGGCCGAATGCCTGGAGTTGCGAACGCACGAGCTCTGGGTCGCCTTCCGCGACCGACAGCGCTTCCCTCAATCTGCCTAACCGAACCATCCCCGTCCCTGTAACGTTTGCGCTGTACGCGCAGCTTTATATCGGCAGCGGCGGTGAGACCTTGAGGCGATTTCGATGAAAATACAGCGCGCGTCGAAGGGTGAGCGGTAAATACGCCCTTCGAGGGATTGCCGATAGGTCATTTATGCCGTGTCGAACTTCGCGCGGTGTGATGTCAGGAACGTGGAAGCGCGGATGGCTTCTTCGGACTCGCCTACGGAGACAGTCCTACGTGGGCTCGCCAGCGTCCCGCGAGCGCTGCCGTGCTACAGCGCTGGACACGACAGCACCCTTTGCGGTGCGAGGGTCGTTCCCGGTGCGCCGTTTTGAGCCGGCGTGCCTTGCGGAGGTGTCGAAACAAGCCGGACGCTATTCTCGCCGGCATTGGCCAGCACATATTTTTCCGAGCTGTTTTCCGGTTGCCAGTAAGCGCGATAGACGCCGCCGTCGCCGAAAACCAGCAGCTTTCCGTGTACGGTTTTCGCGCCGCTGACGAGGTCGACCGGTTCGCCGTCGCGCATCTGAAAGCTCTGCGAAGTGGTCGGGTTCGCCGTGCCGATCAGCGTCGCGCAAGGCGTGTCGTCCGCCGCCGTGGCTGCGCAACACCACGCGAAGAGCATGCCGCATGTTGCAATATGGAGAATTTTCATTGTTTTATGTTCGGTGAATTCTTTAATTGCTGAGCGCGGCGCAAAGGTGAATTACGAATTTTCCGATCCACCATAACATAGTAAAAAAGCCTGACAGCAACCGGTTTGCCGCCGCTAACACACTGAAATTGCAACGGATTGTGATACGCCGCGCAGCGCCGTAATGCACGAGAAACGCGTAAGCGCGCGATTCTTATGGCACTTTGGCACAAAAAAACGTCAAATTGCCGCTGGGCGGGTGATACAAGGCTTACACCCAAGGTTTGCGCGAATACGCGCCTATGCGTTAGTGTGTCGGTCCCGGCGCAACAGATGTGGCGCCGGTTCCATGATTACCATACGGGAAGTGCTATGAACAAACAGGAACTGATTGATGCAGTCGCCGCAGCGACGGGTGAAAGCAAAGCGGCCACCGGCCAAACCATCGACGCTATCGTCGAAGCGGTGACGAAAGCCGTGGTGGGTGGTGATACGGTGCAACTGGTCGGTTTCGGTTCTTTCTCGACTGGCGCGCGCGCAGCTCGCGTGGGCCGCAATCCGTCGACCGGTGCCGAGATCCAGATCGCTGCTGCCAAGACGGTGAAGTTCACCGCCGGCAAGGCGTTCAAGGAAGCCGTCAACGCGTCGTAATGCAACGCGCCTCGCGCCGGAGCATCCACGCGCGCAGTTGATGCGCGCGGCGCCGGATGCATCGGGTGTGAGGAATCGCGCGCTGCCCAACCCTCGTAAGGATGTTTGATCGATGGTTGGTGCGGCGCGTGTGGCGTGCGTTAATGCGCGTTGGCGTTTATGCCGCCGTTGTTTGCTTCTGCTTCTGCTTTTGCGTCATGCACGCTCGCCTGCCGGCCGTTGATTTCGGTTGTTGGTTGCGCGAGCTCGTGCAGGCCGCGTTGGCGAGTTCAGCCTGCGCGTCGTTTCCGCGTCGCTGCGGCCAGCGTTTCCAGCACCGGTTCGGTTTGCGCCCAGCTCACGCAGGCGTCCGTAATCGATACGCCGTAACGCAGCGGCACACCGGCCTTCAGATCCTGACGGCCTTCTTCCAGGTGACTTTCGAGCATGACGCCGATAATGCGGCGCTCGCGCTGCGACAGTTGCTGCGCCAGATCCTGCACCACCTCCAGTTGACGCAAATGCGATTTGCCTGAGTTCGCATGTGAACAGTCGATCATGACCTGCTCGCGCAGTCCGGCCGATTTGAGCGCCGCGCAGGTTGCTGCGACGGATGCGCTGTCGTAGTTCGGACCTTGTTTGCCGCCACGCAAGATGACATGTGCATCGTCATTGCCGCGCGTCTCGAAGATCGCCGCCATACCCATCTTGGTCATCCCCATGAACGCATGGCTCGCGCGCGCCGCGACGATCGCGTCCGCGGCGATTTGCACACCGCCGTCCGTGCCGTTCTTGAAGCCGATCGGGCAGCTCAGCCCCGATGCAAGCTGCCGGTGACTCTGGCTCTCCGTCGTGCGCGCGCCGATCGCCCCCCACGCGATCAGATCCGCGATGTATTGCGGACTGAGCAAGTCGAGAAATTCGGTGGCCGTGGGCAGGCCGAGACCGTTGATGTCGAGCAGCAGTTGCCGTGCGAGACGCAAGCCCTCGTTGATGTGGAAGCTGCCGTCGAGACGCGGGTCGTTGATATAGCCTTTCCAGCCGACCGTGGTGCGCGGCTTCTCGAAGTACACGCGCATGACGATCAGCAGATCGTCCTTGTAGGTCTGCGCCGCGACCTTGAGCTTGCGTGCGTATTCGATTGCCTGGTCGTGGTCGTGGATCGAACACGGGCCGACGATCAACACGAGCCGGTCGTCGCGGCCGTGCAGAATGTCGGCGATTTCCGCGCGGGTTTTCTCGACGAGCGTCTGCACCGCGGGCGGCACGGGTAATTCGTCCTGCAGCAGGGCGGGGGAAATCAGCGGACGTACCGCGCCGATACGAACGTCGTCGATGCGCGTGGTGTCCTGGGTGGCGTCGGCCGAGCCGACCTCCTGATCGTGCAAAGGATTGTCGATGGCGCTCAAAATATTCTCCCGGACCTTGGATGTTGAGGTGGCCTCACCGCTTGAATGCGTGAGTGTCGGTGCGTTGGTGTGCTGGTTAGCTGCCGGGATTATGACACTCGCGCGTGCGGGCGGGATGACCGTTATTCGAGGCGTTTGATCAGCGCCATGGCGGCAGCCGGATTGCGTTCCTTGAAGCCGCTGATGACATAGAGATAGACGTCGCGCGCCGTGGTTTTCGCGGGGGGCGCGGCCGAGGTTTCCAGCTCGTCCGGTGTCGTGCCGACGGCAAGTTGGCGGGCGCGTTCGGCCCAACTGTCGAGGGCTTTGGTCGAATAGCCTTTGGCCTGTTTGTCGCTGGTGCCCATGATGCGGGCGTAGACGAATGGCGCGGTGATGTCGGCGATTTGCGGGTAGTCGCTGTCGGCTGCCAGTACGATGGCGACTTTGTATTTTCTGGCTAGCGCGATGAATTCGGGGGTCTTGAAGGTGTCGTTGCGGACTTCGATTGCGTGTCTTAGCTTTTGGCCTTCTATGCTCGCGGGCAGCAGTTTCAGAAAGGCCTCGAAGTCTTCTGGGTCGAACTTTTTGGTGGGTGCGAATTGCCAGTTGATCGGGCCGAGCTTCTGTTTTAGCAGCAGTACGCCGCTGGCGAAGAAGCGTTCGATGGTTTCGTTGGCGTCCGCCAGGATTTTTCTATTTGTTGCGTAGCGGGGGGCTTTTAGGGAGAAGACGAAATCTTCCGGGGTTTCCTGATACCACTTTTCGTAGCTGGCGGGTTTTTGCAAGCCGTAGAAAGTGCCGTTGATTTCGATCGATGTGAGGTTTTGGCTCGCGTATTCGAGTTCGCGGGTTTGGGTCAGGTCTGAGGGGTAGAAGGTGCCCCGCCAGGGGGCGTAGGTCCAGCCGCCTATGCCGATGCGGATTTTGCCGGGTTTTGTTGATGGCATTTTGAGGTCTCTTTTGGTGGCTTCGCCGAGGAGGGTAGATTAGCGTATTTGGATGGTTTGGTTTTTTTGCCTGCGCGGCGCTTTTTGTCTGTGCTTTTATGGTGTTGGGCTTTTCTTGATCTGTTTGCCCGCGTGGCGCTTGTTTGTCTGTTGCCTTGCGGTGTTGGCCTTTCCTTGATTTGGTATTGGTCTATTAGCGTTGCCCCTGTGCGGGGCGGCACTTACTTCTCTTTGCCGCCGCAAAGAGAAGTAAGCAAGAGAAAGCGGCTCAAACCGCCAATTCTTAAGCGGGTTCCTCGCACAGTCGCGGTAGTGGTGCATCTGGAATCCGTGCCCTCGCACATTCGACGCGAGTGACCAGGCAGTCATACTTCCCGCCTCGCACGGGCGTGCTCGCCGGAAGGGCGATCATGCAAACCAGTGGCTCCGTTTGGCGCGGCGGGGGCCATCGGCTTCGCCTCGGCGAGACGCTAAATAACTTGGTGACAAAGCCGCAAGCGAATGAACGTGGCAAAGAATGACGTGGAAACACGAACCAAACGAAACGGGCACATCGCGGCTGCGGAGACGACATTCGCGCTAACGGTAGCAACGCCGTGACGATTCGATGCGAGTCACGGTACTGAGCATAAACGCGCGTGTGAAAGCGCGGCGATCGGTTTGTGAGGTACCCTTCGGCGCGCGCAGCGCTGCCGGAAGTACGACGGCGTTGCGAAGAGAAGAAGATGACTGCCACGGGTCCGGAGCGAAGCCGCTGATTCCCATCACGCGCCAAGGAAGCCGAGAACTCGATGAACCCTTCCGGCGAGCACGCAGTGCGAGGCGGGAAGTATGAGCCCTTTGTCACCAACGCGGAATGTGCGAGAACACAGATTCCAGATGCACCACTACCGTAACTGTGCGAGGGCCCCGCTTATGCGCTAGCGGGGTGAGCCGCTTTCTTTGCTTATCTTTCTTTGCGGCGGCAAAGAAAGTAAGTGCCGCCCCGCACAGGGGCAACGCTAATAGACCAATATCAATTCAAGGAAAGGCCAAAGAGTCAGACCAAGGAAAGCCCAAAGAGTCAGATCAAGGAAAGCCCAAAGAGTCAGATCAAGGAAAGCCCAAAGAGTCAGATCAAGGAAAGTCCAACCTCACAGGCGAACAACCAAAACGCGCCGAGCAGGCAAAAAACGAGAGAAAAGCCCAACACCGTAGAAACAGACAACAGACGCCGAGCAAGAAAAAAAACCAAAACCACTACTCGCCGCCAGGCGCCCCACCTGCCCCACCTGCCGCCTCCTCAAACCGCCGGTTCGCCTCAGCAACCTCAACTCTAAACTGCTGCAAAGCATTAACCGCCAAATCCGGCGGCATCAGCGCAGCCCACAAAACATCAATCAACTGATCCGCGGTAGCGTCGATATCGATATGCCGATTAGCCAGCGTCGCATCCCAAAGCACATGTTCCATCGGCCCGAACACCATCGACCGTAGCAACCTCAATGGCATATCACCCCGAATCTGCCCCGTCTCCTGGCCCCGCGCCAACACCCGCATTAGCGGCGCCGTGTACCGCCGCTGCAACTCAGTCAGCGCCTCACTCAACTCATGATGCCGAGCCCGGCCCTCCGACAACACCAAAGCACACAGGTCAGTGCCATTAACCAGCATCAACCGCAAATGCGTGCGAACAATAAAAGCAAACTGCTGCCGCACATTGCCATCTCGCGGCAACCCGGACTCGATCGCTTCAATGATCTCGTCGTACCAGTCACCGATCACCCGCGCGCACAACTCGCGCTTGCCGCGAAAATAACTGAACACGGTCGCCTCGGAAATGCCCAGGCGCTGCGCAATCTCCGCCGTCGTCGCGCGCTCGTAACCCTTTTCGGCGAACACGTCGCGGCCCGCCTGCAAGATCTCCCTCACGCGCTGCTGTGACTTGCGCCCAGCCGGCTCGCGGCGCGAGGCAGGTAACTCAGCCTTCATGGCAACCGTCATATGAGTCCAGTTCAGATTTGTGAGGCCAATCGCCTCGATCATACCGATCCCATCACTGTATAGCGGCTCCAGACACGTGCCAACCGGTTTCTGAGTGACACTCAAAAATACCTATTGACGCTTACGTAAATCTGGCGTGAAATGCGCCTTGAACGTTTCGCGCCTCGTGCGGGACGAGGAGGGCGGCCCACAAGGCCACCGTCGTCCGCTGAGCCGCACTCAGACGGGCCGGCGCCCACCCAGGCTGACCCGGTCCGCCAACGAACTCTGGAGACACAGCAATGAGCAACCTGCCCGGTTTGCAATTCCCGCTCGGCGAAGAAATCGAAATGCTGCGTGACAGCATCGCTGGCTTCGCTGCGAAAGAAATCGCCCCGCGTGCCGCGGAAATCGATCGCTCGGATCAGTTCCCCATGGACCTGTGGCGCAAGTTCGGCGATCTGGGCGTGCTGGGTATGACGGTCTCGGAGGAATACGGCGGCGCGAATATGGGCTACACGGCCCACATGATCGCGATGGAAGAAATCTCGCGCGCCTCGGCATCGGTCGGTCTCTCGTACGGCGCCCACTCGAATCTGTGCGTCAACCAGATTCATCGCAACGGCACGGCTGCGCAAAAGGAAAAATATCTGCCCAAGCTGGTCTCGGGTGAACACATCGGCGCACTCGCCATGAGCGAGCCGAACGCGGGCTCGGACGTCGTCAGCATGAAACTGCGTGCGGACAAGAAGGGCGATCACTATGTGCTGAACGGCACGAAAATGTGGATCACCAACGGCCCGGATTGCGACACGCTGGTGGTCTACGCAAAAACCGATCCCGAAGCGAATTCGCGCGGCATCACGGCGTTTATCGTCGAGAAGGGCATGAAGGGTTTCTCGGTCGCGCAGAAGCTCGACAAGCTTGGCATGCGCGGTTCACATACCGGTGAACTGGTGTTCGAAAACGTGGAAGTGCCGGAAGAAAATATTCTCGGCCAGCTGAACGGCGGCGCCAAGGTGCTGATGAGCGGCCTCGATTACGAACGCGCCGTGCTCGCCGGCGGCCCGACCGGCATCATGGTCGCGGTCATGGACGCAGTCGTGCCGTATATCCACGACCGCAAGCAGTTCGGTCAGTCGATCGGTGAATTCCAGCTGATTCAAGGCAAGGTCGCCGATTTGTACACCACGCTGCAAGCGTGTCGCGCGTATCTCTACGCAGTGGGCCGGCAACTCGATACGCTCGGCACGCAACACGTGCGCCAGGTGCGTAAGGACTGCGCGGGCGTAATTCTCTACACCGCCGAAAAAGCGACGTGGATGGCCGGCGAGGCGATCCAGATTCTCGGCGGTAACGGCTATATCAACGAGTATCCGGTCGGCCGTTTGTGGCGAGATGCGAAGCTCTATGAAATTGGCGCGGGTACCAGCGAAATCCGCCGCATGCTGATTGGCCGCGAATTGTTCGCTGAGACGGCCTGAGCCAGAGTACTGCAACGCAGGCCTACAAGAAGCGGCGAGAGCAACCACGTTGCATGGGACCAGAGTGCTCTGCATGGGACTGGAGTAAATGCTAAAGCGCCAACTCCGATCGACAGCTCTGCATGGGACCGGAGTAAGCGCTAAAGCGCTAACTCCGATCGACAGCTTTGCATGGGATCGGAGTAAGTGCTAAAGCACTAACTCCGATCGACAGCTCTGCATGGGATCGGAGTAAGTGCTAAAGCACTAACTCCGATCGACAAAGGACAAGCCACACAATGCCGATCATCGAATCAAAGCTGAATCCGCGCTCGGACGACTTCCGCACCAATGCGGCGGCGCTCGAAGCGCTGGTCGCCGATCTTCGCGCGAAGGTCGAAAAACTCGCGCTAGGCGGCGGCCAGGCGGCGCGCGACAAACACACGGGCCGCGGCAAGCTGCTGCCGCGCGATCGCATCGAGAAACTGCTCGATCCGGGCACGCCGTTTCTCGAGTTCTCGCAACTTGCGGCCTATGGCATGTATCACAACGATGCGCCCGGCGCGGGCGTGATCACCGGCATTGGCCGCATCGCGGGGCAGGAGTGCGTGATCGTCTGCAATGACGCGACGGTCAAAGGCGGCACCTACTATCCCGTCACCGTGAAGAAGCACGTCCGCGCGCAGGAAATCGCCGCGGAAAACCATCTGCCGTGCGTGTACCTGGTCGACTCCGGCGGCGCCAATCTGCCGAATCAGGACGACGTGTTCCCCGATCGCGATCACTTCGGCCGTATCTTCTTCAACCAGGCGAATCTGTCCGCGGCAGGCATTCCGCAAATCGCCGTCGTGATGGGTTCGTGCACGGCAGGCGGCGCGTATGTGCCGGCCATGAGCGATGAATCGATCATCGTCAAGAACCAGGGGACGATTTTTCTCGGCGGCCCGCCGCTCGTCAAAGCCGCAACCGGTGAAGTGGTGAGCGCGGAAGACCTCGGCGGCGGTGACGTGCATACGCGGCTCTCTGGCGTGGTCGATCATCTGGCGCAGAACGACGCGCATGCGTTGGGGATCGCGCGCAGCATCGTCGGCAATCTGAATCGTACGAAGCAGGTGCCGGTGGCGTTGCAGGAGCCGAAGCCGCCGCGCTACGACGTGAAGAGCATGTACGGGGTGATTCCCGTCGATACGCGCAAGCCGTTCGATATCCGCGAGGTGATCGCGCGCATCGTCGACGATTCCGCTTTCGACGAATTCAAAGCGCGCTACGGCACCACACTCGTCTGCGGCTTCGCGCATATCTGGGGGCATCCGGTCGGCATCATCGCGAACAACGGCATTCTGTTTTCGGAGTCGGCGCTCAAGGGCGCGCACTTCATCGAACTGTGTTGCCAGCGCAAGATTCCGCTCGTGTTCCTGCAGAACATCACCGGTTTCATGGTCGGCCGCAAGTACGAAAACGAAGGCATCGCGCGTAACGGCGCGAAGATGGTGACGGCTGTAGCCACGGCGAAAGTGCCGAAGTTCACGGTGATCATCGGCGGCTCGTTCGGCGCGGGCAACTACGGCATGTGTGGCCGCGCGTATTCACCGCGCTTCCTGTGGATGTGGCCGAATGCACGCATTTCGGTGATGGGCGGCGAACAGGCGGCCTCAGTGCTTGCCACGGTCAAGCGCGACGGCATCGAAGGCAACGGCGGTTCGTGGAGCGCCGAAGAGGAAGAGGCGTTCAAGCAACCGATCCGCGACCAATACGAGCATCAGGGCCACCCGTACTACGCGAGCGCGCGCTTGTGGGACGACGGCGTGATCGATCCGGCGCAAACGCGCGACGTGCTCGGTCTCGGCCTCTCGGCGACAATGAACGCGCCGATCGAAGACACGCACTTCGGCGTGTTCAGAATGTGACGGAGCGCTACGCGAGAGGAGCTGCAACGATGCAATACGAAACGCTGAATGTCGCTTTTGCTGGTCGGATCGCCACGGTCACGCTGAATCGGCCGGAGGTGCGCAACGCGTTCAACGAAACGATGATCGCCGAAGTGACCTCGGCCTTCACGGCCCTGAACGCGCGCGACGACGTGCGCGCGGTGGTGCTGGCCGCGAACGGCAAGGCGTTCTGCGCGGGCGCCGATCTGAACTGGATGAAGAAGATGGCCGGCTACTCGGACGACGAGAACCGTGCCGACGCGATGCTGCTGGCGAACATGCTGGCGTCGATCTATCGCTGCAACAAGCCGGTGATCGCGCGCGTGAATGGCGACGCGTACGCGGGCGGCATGGGCTTGATCTCGGCGTGCGATATCGTCGTCGCGGTGGAGAGCGCGCGTTTTTGCCTCTCGGAAGCGCGTCTCGGTCTGATCCCGGCCACCATCGCGCCCTATGTGATCCGCGCGTTGGGCGAGCAGGCGTCGCGCCGCTACTTCACGAGCGCCGAGCAGTTCGATTGCGCGACGGCGTTGCGCCTCGGCCTCGTCAGTGAAGCGGTGAGCGCGGAGCAACTCGACGCCACCGTGCAGCAGATCGCTGAAACGCTTTGCGCGAACGGCCCGCAAGCGGTGCGTGCCTGCAAGCAACTCGTGCAGGACATCGCCGGCCACGAACTGAACGAAGCCATGATCGAGGACACGGCGGCGCGCATCGCGCGCACGCGCGCGGGTGCGGAAGGCCGTGAAGGCGTCGCATCGTTCCTCGAAAAACGCACACCGTCCTGGCGCGATTGACGCTTCAATTGAAGCTTCAATTGAAGTGCCACGCAGGCATCCATTCCAGGGCGCATGCGCGCCTTGACCAGAACAACACAGCCCCGAACGGGACAATCACCGAGACACCTCATGTTCAACAAGATCCTGATTGCGAACCGCGGCGAGATTGCGTGCCGCGTCGCCGCGACCTGCAAGCGGCTCGGTATCGCGAGCGTGGCCGTGTATTCCGACGCGGATGCCAACGCGAAACACGTGGCCGCGTGCGACGAGGCAGTGCATATCGGCGGCTCGACCGCGGCAGAAAGCTATCTGCGTGTCGAGCGCATTATCGAAGCCGCGCGCGCCACCGGTGCGCAAGCAGTGCATCCGGGCTACGGCTTCCTGTCGGAAAACGAAGACTTCGCGCATGCTTGCGAAGCGGCCGGCATCGTCTTCATCGGACCGCCGGTCGAGGCGATCGCCGCAATGGGTTCGAAGGCGGCCGCGAAGGCGCTGATGCATGCGGCCGCGGTGCCGCTCGTGCCGGGTTATCACGGCGACGATCAGGATCCGCAGTTGCTGCATCGCGAAGCGGATGCGATCGACTATCCGGTCTTGCTGAAGGCGAGCGCGGGCGGCGGCGGCAAAGGTATGCGCGTGGTCGAGCGCACGGAAGACTTCGCGGCGGCCCTGGCGTCGTGCAAACGCGAAGCGGCGAGCAGCTTCGGCAATGACCGCGTGCTGATCGAAAAGTATCTGACGCGGCCACGTCACGTGGAAGTGCAGGTGTTCGCGGACCGTCACGGCGGTGCGGTGTATCTGTTCGACCGCGACTGCTCGGTGCAGCGGCGTCACCAGAAAGTGCTGGAAGAAGCGCCGGCGCCGGGGTTGTCCGTGGAGATCAAGCGCGAGATGGGGGAAGCGGCCGTGGCCGCCGCGCGTGCGGTGAATTATGTCGGCGCGGGCACGGTCGAGTTCATCATGACCGCCACGGGCGATTTCTACTTCATGGAGATGAACACGCGCCTGCAGGTCGAGCATCCGGTCACGGAAATGGTGACCGGGCAGGACCTGGTGGAATGGCAACTGCGCGTCGCCGCGGACGAACCGCTGCCGCTCACGCAGCAACAGCTGAAAATCGACGGCCACGCGATTGAAGCGCGCATTTACGCCGAGCATCCGGCACGCGGCTTCCTGCCGTCCACTGGGACGTTGAAGCATCTGCGCATGCCGGAAGGCGTCGAATTCACCGTCGGCGCGGCCGGCCTGGGCGAGGGCAGCAAAGCGCCGGTACGCATCGACAGCGGCGTGCGCGAAGGCGACACCATCACGCCCTTCTACGATCCAATGATCGCCAAGCTGATCGTCCACGGCGCGACGCGTGAAGAGGCGCTGGCGCGTCTGAATCGCGCGCTGCGTGCCTGCGAAGTGGTGGGTCCGCACACCAACGTCGAGTTCCTGCAACGCATCGTCACGAGCGAGCCATTCGCGAGCGGCGATCTCGATACGGGTTTGATCGAGCGTCATCACGATGCCTTGTTCGCGCCGGTGAAGAAGCCCTTCAAGGAAGCGCTGGCGCTCGCCTGCGCCGCGTTGCTGACGCGCGAAGGCGGCACCGCGCACGGCGCGTCGCCGTGGGACGCGCTATCGCACTGGCGTCTGAACAGCGGCTATACGCAGACGCTCGGCTGGCGCACTGTCGACGACAACAGCGACCACGAAAGCACCTTCACCGTCACGTTCGCCCGTGACGGCGGCACGCAAACGCTCGAGCATGACGGCGTGCGTGATGGCTTCACCTGGTCGGACGGCACGGACCGGCACGAATACCGTGCGACGATCGGCGATGCGCGGGTAACAGGCCGCGTTTTCATCGACGGCGATACGTTCCACGTGTTCTGTCTCGGCGAGGCGCTGGCGTTCGAGTGGCAAAACCTGCTCGCGCATGCCGCGGATGCCGAAGGCGGCGAAGGCCGTTTGACCGCGCCGATGCCGGGCAAGGTGATCGCGGTGCTGGTCGAACCGGGCACGGTAGTGGAGAAGGGCACGCCGCTGATCGTGATGGAAGCGATGAAGATGGAGCACACGATCGGCGCACCGGCGGCCGGCACGGTGTCGGAAGTGCTGTATGCAGTCGGCGATCAGGTCGCCGATGGGGCGCAGCTGCTCGTGCTGGATGTGGGCTAAGTGCGAGTGCGAGGTTCAAACGAACCGTAAACGAGGTCCAGACGAAACCTGAATGAAACCTGAACGAGACGGAACGAGGGCTAAGCGACGCCTAAGCGAGACTCAAACGAGACCTAAGCAAGACTCAAACAAGGCGCGCATAGCCTAACGCCCGCGCTTCGTTTTCGAGTCGCTCGATCCGTTCGTACTCAGTGAGCGGCAACGCGGAAAAGCCCTTCAAACGCAGGCGTTTCGCGCGTTCGGGCTGTGCCAGGTGCGCTTCGTTCAGTGCCTCGCGCAGCGTTTCGATGGTCGCGTGCGGCACGTTATTGGAGGCGATCAAAGGCAAACCCGGCGACGCCGCCGTCACGCCGATCTGCCGAACCTTTCGCGCCAGTTCCGGCAATTCATCGCAGACAAACGCGAACGTCACACAGTCGATGGCGGCGACGTCCGCGCGATCGTCGACCACCGCCCGCAACGATCCAAGATGCGAACCGGTGCGCAGGACCGCGCTGAAAAACGCGCGGTCGCGCGCAAGCGGCGCCACTGCGTGGCGAAACACATTCATGCCGCTGTTCGAATCGTCCTGATTGTAGGCGGCACGGCCGCCACGGCACGCCGCAAGCGAGTCGAACGGCGCCTGGGCCCTTGTGACCAGCACACTCGAATAATCCGCGCCGTCGCAGCCCGGCGCATCGAATCGCGGCGTGGCGATCACCTGCACCTGCTCGTGTAAACCGTGCATCAAGGGATAGCCGCAGGTTTGCGAGAGCAGGACGTTAGGGCGCCGCCAGAAGCCATGCAATTCCTCGTCGGGCTCGACGATGCGGCACGCCGGCTTCGCCATGCGCAAGACCTCGTTCAGCCACTCGCGCCACGCGCTGGCGAGCGCGGGCGTCACGTTGTACATCGGCAGGGCGGCGATCCAGGTCATGACGCGATTCTGTCATACCTACTGTCTGACCATTCGGAATTCGTCGAGCCCTAATCGCACGGGCTCGCTCTGCTTGAACGGCCATTTGCATTCCACCACCTTGAGGATCTCCATCTGCGCGCCTTCGAACGCGACGAGGAGGTCGCTGCGCCGTTTGCTCGCGGCGCCGCAATAGGTCATCAGTGCCTCGGCGCTGACCTCGAAGACCGTCACCCGATCGTCAAAACAGACTCGGAATGCGACGGTCGCGCATTCCGTGACACAGGGCCTGAATCCTTCATCGACATATACCGACATAGCCATCTCCTGCCGCCTTCCCGAGTCATCAGGATGAGCGGCCGTAAGCTTTCAGTATGTTGGAAAACCGGCATTGGGCGCAAGAAACCGCAGTGCCCGGCCGGGTACGGATCAGGGCGCCAGCACTGTTCTCGTTACGAGAATAGTGATTTGACCTCGCGACGTATTCTGGAAAGTGGATGGCCTCCCTAGACTTCCTCCCAGTGGTTCGGATTTCCCAGCCACACCGCCAACCAAGGAAGTTCGCCATGAAGCTCTATTACCACGCGCTGTCCGGTCACTCGCATCGCGCCCGCCTGTTCCTGTCGTTGCTCGGCGTCGAACATGAACTCATCGAGGTCGATCTGATGAAGGGCGCGCACAAGTCACCCGAATTTCTCAAACTGAACCGTTTCGGCCAGGTCCCCGTGCTGGTCGACGGCGCTACCGTGGTGCCGGACTCGAACGCGATTCTCGTGTATCTCGCCGGCAAGCTGAAGCAGACGGATTGGCTGCCGCAGACGCCGGCCGGGCAAGCGGCGATCCAGCGCTGGCTCTCGGCGGCCGCGGGGGAAATCGCCCACGGGCCGGCGGCGGCGCGCCTGATCACGGTGTTCGGCGCGGCTCGCAATGCGGAGGAAGTGATTGGCCGTGCCCACGGCATTCTCGGCATCGTCGACCAGGAATTGAGCGGACGCGAGTTTATTGTCGGCGCTCATCCGACCATCGCGGACGTCGCGCTGTATAGCTACATCGCGCGTGCGCCGGAGGGGAATGTCGATCTTTCCGGTTACGCGAACGTCAATGCGTGGCTGCGGCGCATCGAAGCGTTGCCTGGTTTTGTCGAGTTCCGGAAAACCCCCGTGGGCCTCGCGGCGTAACTGGGGCCGTTTCTCCGATTTTTCGCTTGATCCTCATCCGGACAGGAGTTCCGCCGTGAGCCCAACTTCGACAGACAACGCGCGTTCGCCCTGGCATGCGGGCGAACTGAAGCTGCAACGTGCAGTGGGGGTCGCTGAGCGGATGGAGGATGTCGGGCGACGGGTGCTGCGCCGCTTCATGCCGGATCAGCATCGGACGTTTTTCCCGCAGCTTCCGTTTGTCGCGCTCGGCGCGGTGGATCACGACGGCGACGTGTGGGCCACGCTGGTTGCCGGTACGCCCGGATTTCTGCACGCCCCCACCGAGCACACGCTGCGGGTGGAGCTGGTGCGGGACCCGCACGATCCCGCCTCCGCCGGTCTGGACGATGGCGAGGCGGTCGGCTTGCTAGGCATTGAGTTGCATACGCGCCGGCGTAATCGCCTGAATGGCGTGGTGAGTCATAGCACCGGGGTGGGTTTCAACGTCGAGGTGGCGCAGAGTTTCGGCAACTGCCCCCAATACATCCAGCTGCGCGACGCCGAGTTCGTTCGTGATCCGGCGAGCCCGTCGCCCGTCGAGCCGGTGCAACTCGAACACCTGTCCGAACGGGCGCGCGCGATGATCAATACCGCCGATACGTTCTTCGTGGCCTCCTATGTCGACGACCCCGCCGGCCGGCAGGTCGACGTCTCGCACCGGGGTGGCAAAGCCGGGTTCGTGCGCCTCGGCGAAGATGGCGTGCTGACGATTCCGGACTTCGCGGGCAACCTGTTTTTCGCGACACTGGGCAACTTCCTTATTAATCCGCGAGCGGGGCTCGTCTTCGCCGACTTCGAAAGCGGCGATCTGTTGCAACTCACGGGGGAAGCGCAAGTCGATCTCGACTCACCCGAGATCGCCGCGTTTCAGGGTGCCGAGCGTCTGTGGCGTTTCAGACCGCGCCGGATCGTTTACCGCGCGGGCGCATTGCCGCTGCGCTGGACGTTTCGCGCCAACGGCTGGTCGCCGAACGCGTTGATGACGGGGAACTGGGACGAGGTGGCGAGCCGCATGAGCGCGCAAGCGCTGGCCGATACCTGGCGGCCCTTCAAGGTCACGAAGATCGTCGACGAAAGCTCGGTGATCCGTTCGTTTCATCTTGAACCGCTCGATGGCGCCGGGCTCATCCCGCATGCGGCGGGGCAGCATCTGCCGATCCGCGTCACGTTGCCCGGATGCGCGAAACCAACGATCCGGACCTACACGCTGTCGACGGCGCCGGCGGACCGGTTGTGGCGGATCAGCGTCAAGCGCCAGGGCCTGCTTTCCTCGCATCTGCACGCAGCGCTGCAGGTGGGCAGTGTCATCGAGGCGCGCGCGCCTGCCGGCCAATTCACCGTCGACGCCGCCGAACGCCGGCCGGCGGTGCTGCTTGCCGCGGGTGTCGGCGTGACGCCCATGCTGGCGATGTTGCGGCATATCGTCTACGAAGGTTTGCGCACGCGCCGGGTCCGTCCGACGTGGTTTTTTCACTCGGCACGCACGCTCGCCGAGCGGGCCTTCACGAGAGAAATAGACGAACTGGCGGCGCAGGCCAATGGCGCGGTGCACGTGGTGCGCACGCTGACCGATAGCGAGGGCGCGCAAATGGGCAAGGATTTCGATGCTGCCGGCCGGCTCGATATCAAGCTTCTGAGCGAAAAACTGCCGTTCAACGACTACGACTTTTATCTATGCGGACCGGCGGGGTTCATGCAGTCGCTATACGACGGACTGCGCAAGCTGAATATTGCCGACAGCCGGATTCACGCCGAAGCGTTCGGACCCGCGGGCTTGCAGCGTCAGACGGACGCCGGCGGCGACGCGGGCCCCGTGCATTTGCCGGCAGATAAGCCGACACCGGTTGCATTTGTGAAGTCCGGCAAGGAAGCGCGTTGGAATCCAGGGGGTGGTTCGTTGCTGGAGCTGGCCGAGTCGCGCGGGCTGGCGCCGGCGTACGGTTGCCGTGGCGGGAGTTGCGGGACTTGCCGCACCCGCATCGTGGAAGGGGCGGTGGCTTATCCCGTCGCGCCCGAGTTCAAGGTCGCAAACGACGAAGCGCTGATTTGTTGCGCGGTGCCGGCGCAAGCCGAGGCGGGGAGCGCCGGGCACTTGCTACTGGACCTTTGATGTGACCTCGCCCCTATCTGAGGCCGGTCGGCGCGCCTGCTATGCTTGGCGAACCCGCACCGCTGATCGAAGTCTTTTGCCGATCAGCGCGTGCGCATCGATCGCCTACGCGCACACCCAGACAGATATGGACCGACTTCAAGCAATGACGACGTTTGTGACCGTCGTCGAAACGGAGGGTTTTGCCTCAGCGGCGCGTAAGTTGAACGTGTCGCCCTCGGTAGTGAGCCGGATGGTGACTGAACTCGAAGAACGGCTCGGCGTCAGGTTGCTCACGCGTACCACACGTATCGTCAGGCTGACGGACGCCGGGGCGACGTATTTCGAAGACTGCCGCCGCATACTCGGTGAAATCGATGCGGCGGAAGTCTCGGCAACAGGCGCGCATGCAGCGCCGCGAGGCCAGTTGACCGTGACTGCGCCCCTGATGTTCGGCAAGCTGCATCTCATGCCGATTGTGCTCGACTATCTGACGCGCTTTCCGGCGGTCAACGTCAGCTGCTGGTTTCTCGACCGCATTGTGAATCTGGTCGACGAAGGCGCGGACGTCGCGGTGCGGATCGGCGAGCTGCCGAATTCTTCCCTGCAGGCGATCACGGTGGGCAAGGTTCGGCGCGTTTTGTGCGCGGCCCCGGCTTATCTCGAGCAGTACGGTGTGCCGCAGTGCCCCGAGGATCTGGCCGGGCACACCACCATTCAGGCAAGCGGTGTTTCGCCTGCGCCCGAATGGCGCTTTTCTGCCGACCAGCAGTTGCTTACCGTGCCGATTCAACCACGCCTGATCACCACCACGAATGATTCGGCTATCGCGGCAGCCGTCGCAGGACTGGGAGTCGCACGGGTTTTGTCGTATCAGGTGGCCGGTGAAATCCAGGCGGGCACGCTGAAAATCGTGCTGGCCGACTATGAACCCGCGGCGATTCCTGTGCACGTCGTCCACCGCGAAGGCCGGCACGTCAATCAGAAGGTCCGCTCATTCCTCGACCTCGCCATCGAGACGTTGCGGGCACAGGCGTGGATTTGACGGGGAAGGCGGTCGTTTGAATACCCCATTTTATTTAGCGCAGCCCCAATGCAAGTCGCTAATGGCAGATCTGCCGCCGGAGCCCGGCAATCATCTGTTGTATTAATTTCAGCGTAGAATGCGGCTGCCGCCGTGATGTATCGGCGTAGAGCCCTTACGTCAGCGATGCATGTCGATCTTATTACCCTCTATCTCCTTGCAATCGGAACGCTTCTCGCCAGTGCCGGACTGACTCTCTGGGAACATCGAACGCATCCCAGGCGCAGTAAAGAACTGAGAATACTGGCAGCGGGATACGCCACACTGGCAATCGGCTGTGCTGCTATAGCATTTCGTCGCCAGCTGCCTGGCGCGACGGGCTCGGGTTTGAGCAACTTCATCATTATGGTGGGGTATCTGTTGATCCTGCACGGTGTCGCTTCCCTGAATAGCCGCAAATACGTGGCGAGTTCGATCGGCATGCTCTTCCTCGTGGCGCTCATGTGGGCGATTTGGGGCGCACGGTGGGAGGACCGCTTGTGGAACTATGTGAGTGCGATTCCAATCGCGGTGGTGTCCGGCATGACGTCTCTAGAGCTACTGCGAAGCGACGGGATGAAATCGCTGAAGTCACGCTACGTCGCTGTGACGGTGCCGGGCGGCCATGCGCTCTTTTATGCCGCCAGGGCATTTGTCTTGCCCTGCTTGGCGACGTTGTATGGGCAGAATCTGTTGTCCGCTGTCAGCAAGATCACGATGTACGAGGGCGTCCTGTATTCGGTGATTCTGCCGATGACCTTGCTGGCGCTCTTCCGTGAGGAAACCCATGGCCGGCTTTTGCAGGAATCGCAAACGGACTATCTGACCGGTCTTGGCAATCGCCGATGGTTTTTCGAAGAGGGCGCGCGCGTTATCCACGAAGGTGGAGTCTCCGGGGCGGTTTCACTTCTCGCGTTCGATCTCGACCACTTCAAGACGATCAATGATCGGTACGGGCACGAGACGGGGGACGCGGTTCTCAAGTCGTTCGCGAAAATTACCCGCAGCGTGGTGGGCCCCGAGGCGATGCTCGCGCGGATCGGCGGAGAAGAGTTCGTTGCTTTGCTGCCTGGCTATGACAGCGTCCGTGCCGCGGAAGTCGGTGAGGCCGTGGTTGGACGTTTCGCTGAGACGATCTCTCACAGGATTAACAACGTCGACATACGCGCCACGGTCAGCATCGGCCTCGCGCAGTCTGGAAGTGAAGCGCCCACGCTTGGCGACCTGCTGGCCGTCGCCGA
Organism: Paraburkholderia sp. RL17-337-BIB-A; assembly: GCF_046025895.1. NCBI lineage: Bacteria > Pseudomonadati > Pseudomonadota > Betaproteobacteria > Burkholderiales > Burkholderiaceae > Paraburkholderia > Paraburkholderia sp. RL17-337-BIB-A. The sequence continues at coordinate 1,347,960 of NZ_JARESY010000002.1, forward strand.
CCAGGCGTTATACAGCGCGAAATCACTTGGCGGGAACCGGCTTGAATGGGCGCGGACCGGCGCGCGCCGCTCGGTCGCCTGAGGTTGGCGTTGGCTGATGCCCGCCCAAGCGTCTTTGAGTCAATCCAATCATGAAAAGTCATTCAAAAGGCGGTCTTGTCTATTCCACCGATGGCGGGCGGATGTGTCCCGAATGTGGTCAGGTGCTTGCGCAATGTGTCTGCAAGACGCTCGCGAGGACCCGGCCGGCAGGTGATGGCGTGGTGCGGGTGAGTCGCGAGACCAAGGGCCGAGGCGGTAAGAGCGTGACGCTCGTTAGAGGGTTGGCGCTCGATCCCCTTGCCTTGGCCTTGCTAGGCAAGCAATTGCGCACGGCCTGCGGTTCTGGTGGAACGGTCAAGGATGGCGTGATTGAGGTGCAGGGTGATCATTGCGAGCGGGTCATCGAAACGCTAAAAAAGTACGGCCACAGCGCGAAGCGGGCCGGTGGCTAATTGCTCTGGTGAGCGGCAACGTCGACGCACGTTCCTCCGCTTCTTCGTCACCCTTTACACGCCCGGTTGAGTCGTCTGTCAGTCTTCGAATCGCGGCGCCCGCTTCTCGATAAAAGCCGTCACCGCCTCACGGCCGGCTGGTCGACCGTTCACTTCGCCGTGCCCTGGACGTCCGGCGAACGAAACCAATGAGTAGTCAAATTCACTTCATTATCGTTGTGGTTTAAATAGAACTATTGTGGGAAACAACCACAAATGCGATTTCCCCTCGCGAAACGCCCATCGTAAATATTGGTAATAAAAAAATGGATGCGCTGCCGGACGACCTTCGATGGGGATCTCGCCAGTGCATTCGAGGCGAAGGATTGGCCGGAAAACGCGATCCCGTATAGGGAAGCGCTGATCAGCCGGGCTTCGTGCAGCGTCGAAAGTTGGCGGGGATGGCGGCGTTCGGCTAAGCGAATGCGCATCAAGCGGCTGCAAAATTAATTCCGGTTGTGTACATTCCCGCATTGTCCCAGCGCGGCGCCAGCGCGGGCCTCGTGGTGCCTCGTTTTTCAAATCGCTTTTCCTGCAGAAAATTTGAAAGGAACCCGGAAAATTGACTCCGGCCGACGCGCTCGCCTGGGTCGTGCTTTCGTCGCTTTTTCGCCATACATGACAGTTCAACCCCAAGTGCTGGAATTCTCATGCTCGCCCTAGTACGTGTCGCGCTCCGGCGGCCATACACCTTCGTCGTCCTGGCGATCCTTATCCTGATCATAGGACCGCTGTCGGCGCTCAAAACGCCGACCGACATCTTTCCCGACATCCGCATCCCCGTGATCAGCGTGGTGTGGCAATACACGGGTTTGCCGCCGGATCAGATGGTGGGACGGATCACCTCGCCGTTCGAACGCTCGCTGACCACCACCGTCAACGACATCCAGCACATGGAAGCCGAATCGGTGAGCGGCTTCGGGATCATCAAGATCTTCTTTCAGCCGGGCGTGAACATCAGTAACGCAAACGCGCAGGTCACCGCGGTCGCGCAAACGCAATTGCGTCAATTGCCGCCGGGCACCACGCCGCCGCTGATCCTGAACTACAACGCGTCGACGGTACCGATCATCCAGCTCGCGTTATCGGGCAAAGGACTTTCAGAGCAGAGGCTGGGCGACCTCGGCTTGAACCAGTTGCGCCCGGCGCTCGTCACCGTGGCCGGCGCGTCGATTCCGTATCCGTTCGGCGGTAAGTCGCGCCAGGTGCAGATCGACGTCAACCCGGCCGCCATGCAGGCGCGCGGCCTGTCCGCGCAAGACGTCGCGAACGCGCTCGCGAGTCAGAACCTGTTGACGCCGATCGGCACGGAGAAGATCGGCGATCACGAATACACGCTGCAACTGAACAACGCCCCGTCCGCGCTCAAGGCGCTCGGCGACCTGCCGATCAAGGCGGTCAACGGCACCACCGTGTATATCCATGACGTCGCCAATGTGCGCGACGGCAGTCCGCCGCAAACGAATATCGTCCACGTGGACGGCAAACGTTCGGTGCTGATGTCCGTATTGAAGAACGGCTCGGTGTCGACCCTCGGCATCATCTCCGGGATCAAGCAGCACGTGCTCGATGCGAAAGCGTCGTTGCCCGACGAGTTGCAGATCGCGCCGATCGGCGACCAGTCGTTGTTCGTGCGGGCGGCGATCAGCGGCGTCGCGCGCGAAGGCGTGATCGCGGCGGCGCTGACCAGCCTGATGATCCTGCTGTTCCTCGGCAGCTGGCGTTCCACGGTGATTATCGCGACCTCGATTCCGCTGGCGATTCTCGGCTCGATTGCGACCTTGTCGGCGCTCGGCGAGACGCTCAACATCATGACGCTCGGCGGCCTCGCGCTCGCGGTGGGGATTCTGGTCGACGATGCGACGGTCACCATCGAGAACATCAACTGGCATCTGGAGCAGGGCAAGCAGGTTGAAGAGGCGATTCTCGACGGCGCCGCGCAGATCGTCACGCCGGCCTTCGTCGCGCTGTTATGTATCTGTATCGTGTTCGTGCCGATGTTCTTCCTCGATGGCGTGGCGCGCTTCCTGTTCGTGCCGATGGCCGAGGCCGTGATCTTCGCGATGGTCTCTTCGTTCATCCTGTCGCGCACGCTCGTGCCGACCATGGCGAAGTATCTGCTGCATCCGCACAATCTGAATGAAGAGGAGCATGAAAAGAAGCGTCCCGGTCCACTGGGCCGGTTCCAGCAGGGCTTCGAGCGGCGCTTCGAAAAAGTCCGCGCCGGCTATCACGGCATTCTCGAACTGGCGCTGAATCATCGCAAGCCGTTCGTGAGCTGCTTCCTCGGTTTCGTGCTGTTGTCGTTCGCGCTGGTGCCTTTGCTGGGCCGCAACTTTTTCCCGGACGTGGACGCCGGTCAGATCTTGCTGCACGTGCGCGCGCCGGTCGGCGTGCGGGTCGAAAAGACCGCACAGATCTTCGCGGACGTGGAAAACTCGATTCGCCAGATCATTCCGCCCGCCGAGCTCGGCACGATGGTCGACAACATCGGCTTGCCGGTCAGCGGTATCAATCTCGCTTACAACAACACCGGGACTATCGGCTCGCAGGACGGCGACATCCAGATCGCGTTGAACGAAGATCACCGCCCGACCGCCGATTACGTGCGGCAGATGCGCGAGAAGTTGCCGCGTCTCTTTCCGGGCGTGACCTTCTCGTTCCCGCCGGCGGACATCATCAGCCAGATTCTGAATTTCGGTTCACCCGCGCCGGTCGATCTGCAAGTGCGCGGCAACAACCTGCCGGCGAACTTCGCTTATGCGGACCGCCTGCTGCGCGAAGTCCGCGCGATTCCGGGCGTGGTCGACGCGCGCATCCAGCAGGCGCAAAATTCGCCGACCTTCAACGTCGACGTGGATCGCACGCGCGCGCAACTGCTCGGCATCAACGAGCGCGACGTGACCAACAGCCTGGTGGTGAACCTCGCCGGCTCGAGTCAGGTCGCACCGACGTACTGGCTGAACAGCGCGAATGGCGTGTCGTATCCGATCGTGATGCAGACGCCGCAATACAACCTCGATACGCTCGCTGCGCTGCAGAATCTGCCGATCACGTCGACCCTGCAGAGCAGCGGCCAGATCCTCGGCGGCCTCGCGACCGTCCAGCGGGCGAATACCAACGCGATTGTCAGCCAGTACAACATCCAGCCGATGGTCGAGATTTTCGCCACCACCCAGGATCGCGATCTCGGCGCGGTCTCGGCCGACATCCAGCGCGTGGTGCAGGAGAACGCCGGCACGCTGCCGAAGGGCTCCTCGGTCGCGTTGCTCGGCCAGGTGCAGACCATGAACAGCGCGTTCGCCGGCATGCTGTTCGGGCTGCTGGGCGCGGTGGTGCTGATCTATCTGATCGTGGTGGTCAACTTCCAGTCGTGGGCCGATCCGTTCGTGATCGTCATGGCGTTGCCGGCGGCGCTCGCCGGCATCATCTGGATGCTGTTCGCCACTCACACCACGCTGTCGGTGCCCGCGCTGACGGGCGCGATCATGTGCATGGGGGTGGCAACCGCCAACTCCATTCTAGTGGTCAGCTTCTGCCGCGAGCGTCTCGCCGAGCACGGCGATCCGTTCAAGGCCGCGCTCGAAGCCGGCTTCACCCGCTTCCGCCCCGTGCTGATGACTGCCTTGTCGATGATCATCGGCATGGCGCCGATGGCACTGGCAATGGGCGAGGGCGGTGAACAGAACGCACCGCTTGGCCGCGCCGTCATCGGCGGCCTGATTTTCGCTACCACCGCGTCACTGCTCCTCGTGCCGGTGATTTTCTGCATCATTCACTCGCGCCCTGGCCGTGCGATTGCCCCGACACCCGCTACGGGAGGTCCCGCTCATGTCGTCTGAACCTATTGTTACCAGCCAGCCGGTGCCGCGCCGCCGACTCGTCTTCATCGGCGTGACCGCTATTGCCGTCGCTGTCATCGTAGTCGCGGCAGGCGTGACGCTGCGCGCCGTCGATGCCCGTAATCTCAAGTCGTGGACCAATGCACAGCTCATCCCCACGGTTACCGTGATCAGCCCGGCGAGCGCGGCCAACGGGCCGACGCTCGATCTGCCTTCGCATCTCGAAGCGTATTCGCGTGCGCCGATCTTCGCGCGCGTGAGCGGTTATCTGAAGTCGTGGAGCGCCGAAATCGGCACGCCGGTGAAAGCCGGGCAATTGCTCGCAGTGATCGAATCGCCCGAGCTCGACCAGCAATTGCTGCAGGCGCGCGCGGACCTGGCGAGCGCGCAGGCTAACGCGGCGCTGGCCGGGACCACCGCGAAGCGCTGGCAGGCGCTGCTCGGCACCGATTCAGTCGCGCAGCAGGAAGTCGACGACCGCACCGGCGATTACACCGCGAAGAAAGCGGCCGTGGCGGCCGCCCAGGCCAATGTCGACCGCCTGCTCGCCACCAAGGGCTTCGAGCGTATCGTCGCCCCGTTCGACGGTGTGGTGACCGCGCGCGATACGGACGTCGGCGCGCTGATCAATGCCGGCAGCGGCGGCGTCGGCCAGGAGCTGTTCGTGGTCTCCGATGTGAAGCGACTGCGCGTGTACGTGCAGGTGCCGCAGAGTTACGCGCCCGATGTGCGTAACGGCACGACCGCGACGCTGAGCGTGCCGGAATACCCGGGCCAGCACTTCACCGCGCGCGTGGTCGCGGCGGCGGATTCGGTCAACGCGGCGTCCGGCACGACGCTGGTTCAGCTACTGGTCGACAACACCGACGGCAAGCTGTTGCCGGGCGGTTTCGCGAGCCTGCAATTCAAGCTGCCGGTCCAGCAGAACGCGGTGCGCGTTCCAGCCAGCGCACTCATATTCGACGCGCACGGCCTGCGGGTCGCCACGCTCGGGGCGAACGGCCGCGTCGTGTTCAAGACGGTCACGATCAACCGCGATTTCGGCGACTCGGTCGAGATCGGCTCGGGACTCACAGCGACGGACCGCGTGATCGATACGCCGCCGGACGGTCTGGTCGCCGGCGATCGCGTGCAGGTCGCCAGCGGCGCCAGCGCCGCCGGGAAAGGAGGCGCGAATGGTTAGGATGGCTACGCTGAAGGTTCCGGCGCTGCTGGCCGGCACCTTCGCGCTTGCGGCGTGTTCGCTCGCGCCGGACTACCATGTGCCGCCGACGCCGGTCGCCGCCCAATACCGCACGCTCGGCCCTTGGGTCAGCGCGCAGCCCGCGGATCAGCTGAGCCGTACCGACTGGTGGAAGATCTATAACGACCCGCAACTCGACGACCTCGAACAGCGGCTGCTGGCGAACAATACCGACCTTGCCGCGGCCTATGCGCATTACCGGCAGGCCAAGGCGTTCGTCGATCAGGTTTCGTCCGCCCTGTATCCGAGGGTCAGCATGAGCGCGGTTCCGCAGCGCGACCGGCAGTCGGATACGCGGCCGTTGCGTGCCGGCGGCCCTGACTATTACAACTCCGCCACCCTCGGCGGCGAGGTCGATTACGACCTCGATCTGTGGGGGCGCGTGCGCGATTCCGTGGTGGCGGGCAAGGACGAAGCGCAGGCCACCAAGGCCGATCTCGCCTCCGTGCAACTGAGCTTGCAGATTGAGCTCGCCGACAGTTTTATCCGCCTGCGCGGGCTTGATCAGCAGACCCAATTGCTGACCGATACCGTGGCGGCATACGCGCGCGCCTTGGAGCTTACGCAGACGCTGCATGGCGGAGGGATTGTGTCGGGGCTCGACGTATCGCGGGCGAAGACGCAGTTGTCGTCGGCGAAATCGCAGCTGTCGCAGAACCTTGCTCAGCGTGCGTTGATCGAGCACGCGATCGCCGAGCTGATCGGTGCGTCCGCATCGGAGTTCAGTCTACCGTCGAGCACGGCGTTGATCCCGTTGCCGGTCATTCCAATGGGCCTGCCGTCGACACTCTTGCAGCGGCGTCCCGACATCGCGGCGGCCGAGCGTCGCGTGGCCGAGGCGAACGCGAAGATCGGCGTTGCGCGCGCCGCTTATTTCCCGTCGATCGTACTCAGCTTGCAGGGCGGCGTGCAGAGCTCCGTGTATGCCGGGCTGGTCAGCGCGCCGAACATTTTCTGGGCCATCGGGCCGCAACTTGCGCAGTATGTTTTCGACGGCGGCTTGCGCCGCGCGCAACTCGATTCCGCGAAAGCGGCGACCGATGAAGCGGGGGCCCGTTATCGCGGCGTCGTGTTGTCGGCGTTCCGGCAAATCGAGGACAATCTTTCGCTGCTGCAGGACCTCGGCACGGCGCTCGGCGAGCAGCGCGATGCCGACGATGCAGCCCAGCATGCCGTCGATCTGGCGTTGAACCGCTACCGGCAGGGCGCGGTCGGCTATCTCGACGTTGTCCAGGCGCAGACAGCAGCGCTCGATGCACAAAGCGGCGTGCTGGATATCCAGACCCGATTGCTGAGTGCAAACGTGCAACTGATCAAGGCGCTCGGCGGCGGCTGGTCGAGCGCGGAACTCGCAACCGCCGCGCAAGCTCCGGCGCTGCCCGCCGCCGGCACTCCCAAGGGGTGATGCCTGTCGATCGAGGCGGGTAAAGCGCTTACCACTTATGCCGCATGCCGATCACCGCCGAGACTTGCGACTTGGTGGTGGACGGCGAAAGCGAATAGATCTGCGCGTACTGTGCGTCGCCCGCCGCTCTCTGAAAGATCCCCACGAGGAAGAGATCGGTGTTCTTGCTCAGGAAGTAGTCCGCGCCGGCATTCACCTGATGCCATTTCGGACTGCTGTCCTGCGGGTGGTATTGTCCCGTGGTGAAGATATACGCGGCGCCAAGCATGAGTTGCGGCGTCACATAGTCCGTCAGCGACACCTCAAGATTCTGCAGCGTCAGCCGCGACGTGTCGACATAGTCGAATCGCGCGTTGGTATAAAGCAGCGACACGCTCGCGGTTCCGAACGCGTAGGCACCGCCGGCTCCGAACATCCTCTGCTTGCTGACACCCGCGTTGGTCGCCGGATTCGTGATGAACGGCGAGGTGAAGCCGTAGTCGTTCACCACCGCGCCGTTTGTATTATTGGCGTCGTTCGGCGAGTTGACCTGAAGGAACGCCAGGCCGGCTGTGACCGGCCCGTTGCGATATTGCACGGCGGCGCTATAGGCATTGTTGTCGGAGAAGCCACCCGGCTGATTCGAAAAGCCGTAGAGCCCTTCAAACTGGAGACCCTTGTAGTCGATACTTTTGTACTGGACCGCGTTGTTGATCCGGAACGTGTCGAACACGTTGTCACTGTCGCCAATGTGCGCAGCGAACGCCGCGAACTGACACGCCGACGAGAACACACACAGTGTGACGGCCTCGTCGTATTGACGGCCAAACGTCACCGTTCCGAGGGTATCCGACGACAAGCCGACAAAGGCCTGCCGGCCGAACTCCCGCCCGCCTTGCGACAATGAGCCGGTCGCGAGGCTATAGCCGCTTTCCAGCGTGAATATGGCTTTCACGCCTCCGCCGAGATCCTCCACACCCTTCATCCCCCAGCGAGGCGTCTGCATGGGGCCGCTCGCGAATTGCCACGTCGCGTGGCCTTGCTTGTCGGCGCCTTTCTGGCTATTCGCATAGACGATCCCCGTGGAGATCAGACCGTAGAGGGTCACGCTGCTTTGGGCGGATGCCGTCTGGCAGCACAAAGCCATGGCGGCGAGAGCAAAGATGCGTCGATTCATGATTTCCTTTGAAGACTTGTTTTGGGAAAGTGAAGGCGAATGCCTGAAGCTGGTTTGAGGTCGAGTTGTGATTAGGATCACGAACAAAAGACCTTGTGCAACGAAATATTTATTCCACCGATGACGGTCCCCGCATGCCGCAGTGACTGAGCAGCCCAGCACTGAGGTGCCGCATCGGAATTGCCCGTTACTACCACTGCCTTTCGGTGATCGCCATGCAACTGATGTGAATCTGGTGCGATTGCTGGCGATTCTTGCGGAACAAAATTCACGGTAGCTAGCACTGAATTTGACTACCAGTGATCGAATTTTTAGCGCACCGAGGCCGAACTGGTGCACGAATCGCGCACGCTTATTGACACTTTCCCAAAAAACCCGCACCACGTGGGTGCTCTAATTTCGGCATCGCTCATCTTCAAAATTGATGCTTGCGGGGACACTTTTGGCTCTTAATAATCGATTTCACCGGCAGCACTGAGCGTTACAGGACCGGCCCCTTGTATCCAGAAGGCACCAACGGAGGAGATGATGTCAGTAATCGAAAATGCCGGACGTCGGCGTTTGCTGCGGATGACACTCGCGGCGGGCGGCATGGCTGCAACGGGCGCACTGCTTTCGGTGCGCGCCTTCGCGGGCGACAGGACAACCGTCAACATGCAGCTGGGCTGGATTCCGGGCGGCAACCAGGTCGGCGAGGTGACGGCGAAGCGGCTCGGTTATTACGAGCAGGAAGGAATCGATTTTCACATTCAGCCGGGCGGCCCGAACATGGACGGCGTGGCGATCGTCGCCTCGGGCCGGTCCGACGCCGGTGAGATTTCGTCGAGCCCGTCGATCATGCTTGCAGTCTCGGAAGGCTTGCCGATCAAATGCATCGCGGTCGGGTTGCAGCAGCATCCCTACAGTTTCTTTTCACTCAAGAAGAATCCGGTGCGCACGGCGCACGACATGATCGGCAAGCGTATCGGTATCCAGTCGACAGGCATGGTGCTGCTCAAGGCGCTGCTCGCGAAGAACAGGATTCCGGAAAGCCAGGTCAACATGGTGCCGATCGGCGCCGACATGATGCCGCTCATGAGCGGTCAGGTCGACGCGGTGACTGGCTGGCAAACCAACACCACCGCACTCAAGCCGCTCGGGGCTGAGCGCGTCGACCTGCGTCTGTGGGACACCGGCGTACGCCTTTACGCGCTGCCGTACTACGCGAACACCGCGACACTCAAGGACCATCCCGACACCGTTGCGCGTTTCCTGCGCGCCACCGCGCGTGGCTGGGTCTATGCGAATGCGCATCGCGACGAGGCGATCGATCTGCTCATCAAGGAATATCCGACTCTGAATCGCGCCGATGAGCGTGTCGCGATCGATTCGCTGATGAGCTACGCGTTCGATCAGACCACGCAGGCCCAAGGCTGGGGCACGATGGATGCGAAGGTCTGGGCAGAGCAGATCTCGATGTACGGGCAACTGGGCCAGTTCCGGGGACAGCAGCCCAAAGTCGACGACGTGATGACGATGGATGTCCTCAACGCTACCCGTTCCTCCCGCCTCAAGGTGTAATCCATGCATGCTGCCACTATCAATCCGCCGCGCGCGGAGGGGGTCGGCTCGTCTGTCGCCGGGCTGCAAGACACCCCTCTGTCTATTAGCTGCCGCAATATCAACGTGCGCTTCTTCACCGATCGGCGCAGCGTCACCGCGATCGAGGGGTTGAGCCTTGATGTCGCGGCCGGCGAATTTCTCACGCTCCTTGGCCCCTCGGGCTGCGGGAAGTCGACCTTCCTGCGCGTCGTCGCGGACCTGATCAAGCCGAGCCGCGGCGAGATCAGCGTGCTCGGTGGCGCACCCCGCGTCGCGCGTGAGCATCGGGACATTGGCTTCGTGTTTCAGGACGCGGCGTTGCTGCCGTGGCGCACGGCCATCCAGAACGTGCAGCTGCCGCTTGAGGTCGCGGGCGGCAAGGCGCGCGCGGGCCGGGCCACGCCGCGTGAATTGCTTGAACTCGTCGGCCTCAAGGGCCGCGAGGACGCTTACCCGCACGAGATGTCAGGCGGGATGCGCCAGCGTGTCGCGATTGCGCGCGCGCTCGTCAGCGACCCCAAAGTCCTGCTGATGGACGAGCCGTTTGGCGCGCTCGACGAAATCACCCGTGACCGTCTGAACGAAGAATTGCGCCGCGTCTGGAAAGAGATGGGCCTCACGACGCTCTTCGTCACACACAGCATCTATGAGGCGGCGTTTCTCGGCCAGCGGGTATTGATGCTCGCCGCCAACCCTGGGCGTGTGAAGGAGATCGTCCCGGTCGGGCTGCCGGAAGATCGGACGCTCGATATCCGCGAAACCCGCGAATTCGTCGAACTCGCGGCCTACCTGCGACGCGTACTGGAGACCTGCTAATGACCACGTCCGACATGCAATTGAGTCTCTCGTCGCCAGCTGCGGACCCCGAAGCGCAGGCCTGGCTCGCACGTCGCCGCCAGCGCCTGTGGCGGGCGCGCCTCTTGCCCGTGCTCGGCGTCGCAGGTCTGCTGTTCGCGTGGTGGGCGATTGTGGCGGGCTTTCATGTGAAGCCGTTTATCGCGCCGTCGCCGTTCCTGGTTCTGGAGACGCTTTACAGCAAGAGCGATGTGCTGCTGCAGAACCTGGTGCCGACTGCGATCGAGGCAGTGGGCGGTTTCCTGCTCGGCAATCTCGCGGCGATCCTGATCGCCACGGTCTTCGTGCACAACAAGACGCTGCAGAACATCTTCTATCCGGTCGCGGTGATGATCAACTCGATTCCGGTGGTCGCCAAGGCGCCGATCCTCGTTCTCATCATGGGTAGCGGTCTCGAGCCGAAGATCACGATCGCGGCGATCGTCTGTTTCTTCCCGACACTCGTGAACATGGTGCGCGGCTTGCAGGCGGTGAACCCTCAGGCGATGGAATTGATGCAGATCCTCTCGGCGAGCAAGCGCGAAATTTTCTTCAAGCTGCGCCTCTACGCTTCGCTGCCGTATCTCTTCTCCGCGTTGCGCATTGCCGCATCGATGTCGGTGATCGGCGCGGTGGTCGGTGAATGGATCGGCGCCACGCAAGGGATCGGCGCAATGATCATCCAGGCGACCTATAGCTTCGATTCGGCCTTGCTGTATACGGCAATCATCATGAGCGCCGTGCTGTCCGGCCTGTTTTTCCTGGTGATCGCGATCGTCGAGCGCCTGGTGGTCAGATGGCAGCCCGAAAGCGCGCATTGAAGGGCGATTGACGGGCGCATTGAACCGAACACGAAACACTCGAATTCTCAGAAGGAGACACGTGAACATGATCAGCGATTGGACTCAGGAAAGCGCACGCGATGTGCGCGTCGCGGCCAAGGCAAACGTCGTGGTGGTCGGCGGCGGTCCCGCAGGCCTGTCGGCCGCGATTGGCGCGGCGCGCAATGGCGCCGAAGTGATTCTGCTGGAGCGTTACAACCACCTGGGCGGCCTTGCATCCGGCGGCATGGTGCTGGTACTCGACGACATGTGGGACAACCATCTCCACGAAATTTCGGTGCGCGGCGTCTGCATGACCTTCATCGAACGGATGGCGGCGCGCAAGCTAGCGATGTTCCCGCGCGCCGACGAATGGGGCGAGGATCCCGCGGCGTATCGCAAGTGGGGGCGCTGGGGCACCTTCGACTTTCACAGCCAGAAGACGCCTCACCCGGTGTGTTTTGCCGCCGCGTTCGATCCGGACGCGATGAAGCGCGTCGCGCTGGAGATGGTGGAGTCGCTCGGCATCAAGTTGCGCCTGCATTCGTGGTTCTCTCGCACGCTGGTCGAAGACGGTCAGGTGAAGGGCGTGATCTGCGAGACGAAAAGCGGCCGTGAAGCGATCCTCGCCGACGTGGTGATCGACGCGACGGGAGACCTGGATGTCGCGGCGTCGGCCGGTGTGCCGCACGTGGGCGGCACCTATATCACGACGACGGTATTCCGGCTCGGCGGCGTCGATACGGAAGCGGCCGAGCGTTTCGAAGCCGAAGAGCCCGAGGCGTTCGCGGCGCTGGATCGTCAGATCAAGCGCATTCTCGGCGGCTCGTGGGGCTACTGGTGGCTGAAGACACCGTTGCCCGGCGTGGTGTGGTGCAACTGCCCGCACATGGCCGGTCTCGACGGTCTCAAGCCCGAGGACCTGACGCGCGCGGAAGTGCAGGGCCGGCAGCACATTCACGCGGTGGTCGATTTCGTGCGCGAAAAGCTGCCTGGATTCGAGCAGTGTTACGTGATCGATGTCGCGCCGCAAACGGGCGTGCGCCAGACACGCCTGCTCGAAGGCGAGTATGTGATGACGAAGGATGACCTCGCGCAGCGTACCCGTTTCGAGGACAGCATCGCGCGTGGCCGTGACTACTACATGCCGTATCGCGTGCTGCTGCCCAGGCAGATCGACAACCTGCTGGTCGCCGGCCGCCACTACTCGGCGACCTCGCAGGCGCAGAAGATGTCGCGCGAAATTCCGCCTTGCATGGCCATGGGCGAAGCCGCCGGTGTGGCTGCCGCGCTCGCGCTCGGTGCGGGCGTGCGGGTGCGCGACGTCGACGTGTACACACTGCAGAAGACCTTGCGTGCGCAAGGCGCCGATCCGGGCGATCAGACCGGCCGCAACGCCGACGTTCCGCCGCTTGCCGTGCACATCAATACGCGGGAGGCCGCATGAACGCCGCCGACAACGTTGCAAAAACGCCTGACCTGCCGCTTGCCGGCGTGCGCGTGGTCGATCTCACGCAGGTCATGATGGGCCCGGTCTGCACACAGATGCTCGCCGATTACGGCGCCGACGTGATCAAGGTCGAGAGAAAGGGCGCGGGCGATCTGAGCCGTTCGACGTTCGAACCGGTAGCCGGCGCGGACAATCCGATTTTCTGCAGTCTGAATCGCAACAAGCGCAGCGTGGCACTCGATCTGCGCGACGCGCAGCAACTGGCTGATCTGAAGGCGTTGATCGCGGACGCGGATGTGGTCGTCAGCAATTTCCGCGCGGGTGTGATGGACCGCATGGGCGTGGGCTATGAAGACTGCCGCCGCTTGAATCCGCGGATCATCTACGCGCTGGGCACGGGCTTCGGCGAAACCGGACCCTATGCGCACAAGGGCGGCCAGGACGTGCTCGCTCAGGCGATGAGCGGCGTGATGGCGCGCCGCGCGGATGAATCGCTGCCGATCTCCGTGTACCCGACCGCGCTCGCTGATTATTCGGCCGGCATGCACATGGTGCAGGGCATCCTGCTCGCGTTGCTGCATCGTGAACGCACGGGCGAGGGGCAGAAGGTCAACGTGTCGCTGTATAACTCGATGCTCGCGATGCAGATGCAGGAAGCCGCCATGATCATGATGGCCGACTCGGAAGTGAACTGGGCCGCGATGCCCCTCTCGGGTGTGTTCGATACCGAGGACGGTGCACTGGTACTGGTGGGTGCGTTCAAGGCGAATCCGCTGCGCGACATCTGCGCCGCGCTGCAGATCGAAGACCTTTCGCTTGACGCGCGCTTTTGCAATCTCAACCAGCAATTCGCTCACAAGGCCGAATTGCAGCGCATCTTCCGGGAGCGCTTCGCGAGCAACACGCGCGAGTTCTGGCTTGCCCGGCTCGAGGAACAGGACCTGTTGTGCGCACCGGTACGTGATCTGCGTGAAGCGCTGGTCGATCCTCAGACGCTGCATAACCGGCTGATTCTGGAAGGCGAGGGCGAAGGCCAGCCGCTGCGTTTCATCGGCAGTCCGATCGAGTTGTCGCTCGCGCCGGTTAGCTTGCGGCGCGGGCCGCCGCGCCTCGGCCAGCATACCGAAGAGGTTCTGCAGCAACTACGCGGCAAGGTCGCCACGGAGGCGGTATGAGCGTACGTCTTGTGATCGACCAGCACGTTGCCACGGTGACCCTGGCGCGGCCGGAAGCGCTCAACGCCGTGGACCTGGCCACTGAAGCCGAACTGCAACGTGTATGGACAGAACTCGAACATGACCGCGACGTGCGCGTCGTGGTCTTGACCGGTGAGGGCGAGCGCGCGTTCTGCGTCGGCGCGGACCTGAAAAATCCCTCAGTGAGCGGGGTCGAATACTGGACGGCGCCGCGCCCGGGCGGCTTCGGCGGCATCGCGCTGCGGGAAACGCTGAACGTCCCGGTGATCGCGCGAGTCAACGGCTATGCGCTCGGCGGCGGTTTCGAAATGGTGCTCGGGTGTGATCTGGTGGTTGCCTGCGACGAGGCGAGTTTTGGCCTGCCGGAGGCGCTCGTCGGGCGCATGCCGCTCGACGGCGGAATGACCCTGCTGCAACGCCAGATTCCGTACCGCCAGGCGATGGCCATGCTGATGACCGGCCGCCGGATTTCAGCACGCGAGGGGCTCGAGATGGGCCTCGTCAACGAAGTCGTGCCGCGTACCGAACTGGATGCCGCGGTTGAGCGTTGGGTTCAGGCGCTGCTCGCGTGTGCCCCGCTGTCGCTGCAGGCGATCAAGCAGGTGGTCAAACGCACGTCCACACTCTCGCCGGCGGATGCTCAGGCGTTGCGACTGCCTGCTCTCGTGGCCGCGCTGCAATCCGAGGACGCAAACGAGGGCGTGCGCGCCTTCCAGGAGAAACGCAAACCGGTCTGGAGCGGACGCTGATGGCCTACGTCATCACTTCGCCCTGCATCGACGTCAAAGACGGTGCGTGCGTGCAATGTTGTCCGGTTGACTGTATCTACGAGGGCGGCCGCACGCTCTACATCCATCCCGACGAATGCATCAACTGTGGGGTGTGTGTCTCAGTGTGTCCGACCGAGGCGATCTTTCACGATGAAGAACTCCCGCAAGCGGAGGCTATATTCGCCGCCGTGAACCGGGATTTCTTCGGGCCGCACGCCAGTGCGCTCGGTTCCCCGGGTGGCGCATGCGAGGTCGGCAAGGTAGCCTGCGATCATCCAGTGGTCGCGGGCTGGACGGTGCGGCCGACGAATTGAGACCGATGAACTGAGGCAGTATGATGCACGCGAACGTCCTGAAATATTTTGTCGAAGTAGCCCGGTGCAGTTCGATTCGCAAGGCCGCGCAAAACCTGTATGTCGCGTCGAGCGCGGTCAACCGGCAGATCCTGAAGCTCGAAGCCGAGATGGGAACGGAACTGTTCGACCGGCTGCCGAACGGCATCCGGCTGAACGCGGCCGGCGAGCGCATGCTGCAGCACATTCGCGCGACGCTGAACGACTTCCACTTGATGCGCAGTGAACTTGACGACCTCAAAGGCGAACGCAAGGGACACGTGTCGGTGACGGCGATGGATTCGCTGTTCGTCGATTTTCTGCCGGCCACCGTCGAGGAGTTTTCAGACGCTTATCCGGCCGTCACTTATTCGATCGCCGCAGTGCCGCCGCACGACGTGCCGGCGCGGCTCGTCAGTGGTGAGTATGACGTCGGCATTTCGTACATTACGAAGCTGCCTGCCGGTCTCGACGTGGTGACTGAGGTCTCGTTGCCGCCGGGTGTCGTCATGGCATCGTCGCATCCGTTGGCGAAGACCGAGCGCATCAGCTTCGACGAATGCCGCAATCACGCGTTTCTGCGGCTGGAGGGACGATCGCCGATCCAGGGCGTCGTCACGACCGACTTTCCCGCGTTCTGGGAGTCGCTGCGGCCGAGCGTCACCTGCAATTCGACGACGCTGCTCAAGCGATTGATTGCGTCAGGGCGCGGTATTTCGTTTTTCTCCAAACTGGCTTTTCTCGACGAACTGGCGCGCGGCGAAGTGGTGTGGAGACCGCTCGACGACGAGAACGTCAACGCGCTCACCGTCGGCGTCATCACACCTAACCAGCGGGCGCTGCCTCATGTCACGCTGGAGTTCGTCGAACGTATTGTGCGACGCCTCAAACATGTCGAACTGGCGCTGCGCGACGTTTGACGTTGGCGCTGCCGATGGTCCGTGTTTGATCCAGAAGGGAGAGGACGCCACTCCGCATGAAGCAGGCTAAGTCGATCGAAGCAAGCGTCGATGGAGTAGGGCTGTGAGATCCATGCGGAGATCGCAAACTATGTGGACATAGACCATGTTGTCTGCAACCTGGTAGATGACCCTGTTCGCGCCGGAGATTGTCTGTCGAAATTCGATCATGTTCAGCTCACGCAACTCGTCGACCTGTCCACCAGAATCAGGCGCTCGTCCTCGAGGGAGAAGGGTGAACCCTGGTTGCGCAAGTGCGCCTTCACATCTATCTTCTACATCATACGTATGACCTAGAGGGTGAATTGTGGCGACACTACATAGACAGGTCCTGAATCAGGTGGGCGAGCAGATCTGTTCAGGCAAATTCCTGCCCGGCGACATTCTCCCGTCTGAGGACGTGCTCGCCGAACAGATGCAGGTGAGCCGCATCACCATCCGCGAAACGATGAAGTCGCTCTCGGCCAAGGGCATGCTGCAGGTGCGCCGCCGCTATGGCACGATCGTGCTGCCGCGCGCGCAATGGCAACTCTTCGATCCCGACGTGATTACCTGGCGTGCGCGCGCCGGCGCGATCGAGCCGGGTCTTATCGAAGATCTCATGGAGTTGCGCCTGATCATCGAGCCGAACGCGGCCAGACTCGCCGCGAAACGCGCGACGCCGGAAGATCGCATCGCCGTGCGGCGAGCCTTCAAGGCAATGGAGCGCGCGGTGGCCGGCCACGGCGAATATGTTCCCGCCGACCTCGCGTTTCACGGCGCCATTCTTGCAGCCTGTCACAACCAGTTCGTCCAGCAGATGCAAAACGCGCTGTCGGCGATCCTGCGTACCAGCTTCGAACTCAGTTCAGAAATCGCCGGCGGCCCAGCGCGTTCGCTGCCGATGCATGAGGCACTGTGCGTGGCGATCGAGCAGGGCGACGAGGTAGCGGCCGAACAGGCAGTACTGACACTGATCAAGCGCGCCGAGCAGGATTTCGAGGACCGGGCGGCATTGAACAACACCGCCAACGATCAACCGGCCTGACGTAGTCCTGCCAGGCCAATAGCAAACCTAACCGACTTGTAACGCGATGCGGAAAACCATCGCGATGGGCGCACTCGCGCCTTTTTCCTGAACACATAAAGGATCCAGCATGACTCATCTATTCGATCTGAGCGGCCGTACGGCGCTTGTCACCGGCTCGGCACGCGGTATTGGCTACGCGCTGGCCGAGGGACTGGCGGCGGCGGGAGCCAGCGTCGTCCTCAACGGCACGCGTGCGGATACGGTTGCTGAATCGGTCAGCAAACTCGTGGGCAACGGATACCAGGCGCAGGGCCGTGCTTTCGACGTCACCGATGAAGGCGCTGTCGCCGAGGCCTTCGCGCAGTGGGACAAGGACGGCGTGCAGATCGACATCGTCGTGAACAACGCTGGCATCCAGTTCCGCAAGCCGCTCGTCGATCTTGAGCTGAGCGACTGGCAGCGCGTGATCGACACCAATCTGACGAGCGCGTTCATCGTCGCGAAGCAGGCGGCGCGACGCATGATCGCGCGGGGCACGGGCGGCAAGATCATCAACATCGGCTCGCTCACCAGCGAAGCAGGCCGCGCGACGGTCGGCGCGTACACGGCGGCGAAGGGCGGCATCAAGATGCTGACCCGCGCAATGAGCGCCGAGTGGGCGGCCTCGGACATCCAGGCGAACGCGATCGGCCCGGGCTACATCCTGACCGACATGAACAAGCCGCTGATCGAGAACGCGACGTTCGACGCATGGGTCAGGAGCAGCAATCCGTCACAACGCTGGGGCAAACCGGAGGAACTCGTCGGCACGGCGGTGTATCTCGCGTCGCCCGCGTCCAGCTATGTGAACGGTCAGATCATTTACGTGGACGGCGGCTGGCTCGCCGTACTTTGAAGTCGCTTTAAAAGCAGGTCCACGCGAGTACAGCAGAACAATAAAACGACTTGCGCCAGTCAATCGTTGTATACGCCGTACCGATCCGGAGACATCATGGAAAGCGTCAAGCCTGTAGCACCCCAAAGATGGTGGTATCTGATGCCCATCATCTTCATCACATACAGCCTCGCCTATCTCGACCGCGCGAACTACGGCTTTGCCGCGGCGGCCGGGATCGACAAGGATCTCGGCATCACCCACGGCACGTCGTCGCTGATCGGCTCCCTGTTCTTTCTCGGCTACTGCCTGTTTCAGGTGCCCGGCGCAATCTACGCGCAGCGCAACAGCGTGAAGAAACTGATCTTCTTCAGCCTGATTCTGTGGGGACTGTGCGCAGCCGCAACCGGCATGGTCAGCAATATTCCGATGCTGATGGTGTTGCGCTTCACGCTCGGCGTGGTGGAAGCGGCGGTGATGCCGTCGATGCTGATGTACATCAGCCGCTGGTTCACCAGGACCGAGCGCTCGCGAGCCAACACCTTCCTGATTCTCGGCAATCCGGTGACCGTGTTGTGGATGTCGGTGGTGTCGGGCTATCTGGTGCGCAGCTTCGGCTGGCGCGAAATGTTTGTCTTCGAAGGTGCGCCGGCGCTCATCTGGGCCGTAGTGTGGTGGTTCACCGTCAAGGATCGTCCGGCCGACGCGCCGTGGATGAGCGAAGCCGAAAAGTCCGAACTCATCGCGCGTCTGAAAGCCGAGCAGGCCGACATCGCGCCGGTGCGCGACTACAAGTCGGCGTTCCGTTCGTCGATCGTGATGAAGTTCTGCGCGATTCATGCGCTCTGGAGCATCGGCGTGTACGGCTTCATCATGTGGTTGCCGTCGATCCTCAAGGCCGCGTCCACGATCGATATCGTCTCGGTCGGCTGGCTCGCCGCCGTGCCGTATCTCGCCGCGATCGTCCTCATGCTGCTCGCCTCGTGGCTTTCGGACAAGACACGCAATCGCAAGCTGTTCGTGTGGCCGTTGCTGCTGGTGGGCACGGTTGCGTTCGTCGCCTCGTATCTGATCGGCGGCTCGCATTTCTGGATCTCGTTCGCGCTGCTGGTCGTGGCGGGCGCAACGATGTACGCGCCGTACGGCCCGTTCTTCGCGCTGGTGCCGGAGTTGATTCCGAGCAACGTGCTGGGCGGCGCGATCGGTCTCATCAACGCATGCGGCGCCCTCGGTGCTTTTGCGGGTTCATGGGTGGTGGGTTATCTGAACGGCGCGACCGGCAGCCCGGCGGCTTCATACATTTTCATGGCGGGCGGCTTACTGCTCTCCGTGATTCTCATGATGACCGTGCCCGCTCATTCCGATCAGCGTGCGAAGCGTGAAGCGCCGCTGTCGCTGAATCGCACGTAAAGCACTGATCGAGCCACTTGGCTCTCTTTGATTCGTTTTTGGCAGGCTCAAAATGGCAACCCTGATTACCGATGTAAAGGTCATCCTGACCGCGCCGGAAGGCATCAACCTGATCGTCGTGAAGGTGGAGACGAATCAGCCGGGTCTGGTCGGCCTCGGCTGCGCGACGTTCGCTTACCGGCACGTCGCCGTGAAGTGCCTCATCGAGGAGTATCTGCGGCCGCTGCTGATCGGCCGCGATGCTGAGGCGATCGAGGAGCTATGGCAACTGATGCACCAGAACGCGTACTGGCGTAACGGGCCGATCGAGAACAATGCAATTTCCGGCGTCGACATGGCGCTGTGGGATATCAAGGGCAAGCAGGCGAACATGCCGTTGTATCAGTTGTTCGGCGGCAAATGCCGTGAAGGTGTGCCGATTTACCGGCATGCCGATGGCCGCGACCTCAACGAGCTCTGCGAGAACATCCAGAAGTATCGCGAGCAGGGGATCACGCATATTCGTTGTCAGAGCGGCGGTTATGGCGGGGGTGGCTATGGCAAGGCGCCGTCGGGCGCGCCGTCAGGTTCGGCGCACGGGGTGTATCTCGACAGCAGGAAGTACATGCGCGAAACGCTCAAGCTGTTCGACGGCATTCGCAGCAAGCTCGGCTTTGACGTCGCTTTGTGTCACGACGTGCACGAACGTCTGAAACCGGTCGAAGCGATCCGCTTTGCGTGCGAGCTGGAACAGTACGACCTGTTCTTTCTCGAAGACGCAATCCCGCTGGAGGAGGGCGAATGGATGCGGCAACTGCGCGCGAAGACGACCACACCGTTGGCTCAGGGCGAGCTCTTCAACAATCCGTATGAATGGCGCTTCCTGATTACCGAACGGCTGGTTGACTATATCCGCGTGCATCTGAGTCAGATCGGCGGCATCACCGCAGGTCGCAAGCTGCAGATATTTGCCGAGCAGTTCGGTGTGAGGACGGCGTGGCATGGACCGGGCGACATGTCGCCGATGGCGCATGCGGCCAACATCCACATCGATCTGGCTTCGCGCAATTTCGGCGTCCAGGAATGGTCCGGCACCGAGCCGCCAAACTTCGTGATCCAGGAACTCAAAGGTCCGGGAGCCGCACTGCTCGACGTATTCCCGGGGCTTCCCGAGTTCCGGGACGGTTACGTCTACGCCAATGACAAGCCCGGGCTCGGCGTGGACATCAACGAAGCCGAGGCGGCGAAGTATCCGTGCGAGAACACTGTCACGACGTGGACACAGACGAGATTGAAAGACGGCACGTTGCAAACACCGTGATTTCCTCCCATCAGATACAGAAAGGTCTAGCGGGTAGTTCGGGATGAAAGCGCCCATCGGTGTGGACGCGGAATTGGGACCGGATAACCATCATGAATTTACCGGCAATTTGCCTGCAAAATTGTCGGTAGCAGGCGGATTCTCCTGGATCGCGTCGGATGGATCCCCATAGACCGGATAGGCCACTGAAGCAAATGCGTAAAGCCTCAGCCATTCGCTGTAACCTTTTACCAGAAAGTCCCCCGAGCGTTCTATGTACTGCTGGCGAGACATTTCAAAGACCCGTCGAAGCGCGAACCACGGCACATGCGGCAAGTCATGGTGCACCAGATGGTAGTTATTGTTCAGGAACAGCAACCGCCAGAACCAGGCCGCCTCGTTGATGACGGTGCGATGCTCGTGAGCCTGTGCCGCCCGATGTTCCTGAAACGAGCGGATCGAGCCCAACGACAACGAGCCATAACCCGCGCCGACGATAAACACCCACGCAGGGATTCCGCAGGCGCGTTGAAGCCACACCGTCAGCGCGGCTAGCACGGCCAGATGCGCGAGCCATGTCGGCACGTCGCGCCAATCGCCGTGTTTGATTTTGTCGAGCGCGTCCGCGCCCGTTGCCGCAATGGCAAAAGCGGGTCCGACCAGCAAGCGGCCGACGAACGTATTGCGGAAGGTCAGCAGCGCGCGAATCGCGAAACCCGCACGTTGCCACACATGCTGGCTGACGAAATAACTTTCGGGATCGCGCTCAGGGCGCGTCAGATGCGGATCGTCGTGATGCTGCAGATGCGAATCACGATAGACGCCATATGGAAACCACACCGCGAGCGGCGCGAACCCGAGCAGTGCGTTGAAGAGCGGTGAGCGGGTCGGGTGACCGTGGAGCAATTCATGTTGCAGGGACATGTACCACGTGCCGAGCAACGCCAGCAGCACGGTGGTTAGCGGCAGGCCGAGCGCGCGCGCATGCGTCGCCACGCCGAACCATCCGCCGTAGATCGTGACGATCAGCAGCCACGTCGGCCATTGCGTGCGCCATGTCCAGCTTGCAGCCTGGCGGGCGAGTGCTTTGCGTTGCGGGTCGTCGAGGTAAATCGCCATCGGCTGGATCGGTCGGAATGCAGGTTTAGACCGATCCTACGGACCAATTCACGCGGCTAGAACCATTTTGTTCAGCAATGCATCTGCAAAAACGTGCATAGAGCGGAGGGACATATCGCTGTGCCTTGGCCGGCGCCCTGGTCGGTGTCAGTCAGCCGTCGCCGGGCGACAGGCAGGCCTTGCAAGGCACTCGTCAATTTTCCGCAGAGGAGTCGTCAACCACCGTCCGCCACCCGGCAGGCGTGATCGAGCAAACTTTCCGCCGTGCCGCTGCCGTTGTCTGCATCGAGGCCGCTATTCACGATGAGCCAGCCGTCCTTCTGCGCCGATGGCCCCGCGCCCGTCACGAGGATGGTTTGCATCGCCATTGCTGCGGCGTTCCTGTTGTCACGCGCGACGATGCGAAACGGATTGTTCGCCTGAGTGAGCGAGGTGACGCGCATGATCCGGTAGCGTTGGCCGTCGAGCGTGTCCCAATGCCACTCGCCTGGCGCGTCCTTCGCGTGACGCGCGAGGGCGTCGCTCACATTGCCGTGCAGGCAATCGATATGGATATGCAACTGGTTTTGCGAGCGGCGGTATTGCGAGTTGATTTCGAGGCCGAGTTGATTGTCGGGCAAGGACCGCTTGACGGACTTCTCGACATAAAGCCGCGACGCCCATGCATCGTCCCAGTAGTCCTGTGCGTGCGGCGCCAATATGAATGGGCTTTCTATCCCGGTGACGCGGTCGGTCGGAATCAGCAGATGCTGTGAGCGGCCGACGATATCCTTCAGGATCACGTAGCGTTTGTCGAGATCGACGGTCGTGCATTGGCCCGGTGTACCGGTGGCCTGTTGCGACGGCACGCAGCGCAGATCGACGATTTTCCAGAGCGCGTCTGGATCGACGGCGGCAAGGCGCGCGCAGGCGGTGGCGGTGAAGGCGACCGCCAGGGCGGCGGCGATGCGCAGAATGGTTAGCCGTTGGCGGATGGGTTTTCGCAGTGTCATCGGCAGGCGGATTGATACTTTTTTATTGGAGGTTTCAACAGCATTTGCAATGGCAACTTCAATGGCAACTTCGGCGGCGTATCGAAAACCGCTGCCACGGGTTTTCGTGCACTCGAAAACATCAGTCTGACAATCACCCGCGGCGAAACCAAAGGCATCTTTAAGGCCGTCAAAGCACAGGGGCCGGCAACGCACCGAGCACTTGTTCGACTGCGACGCCGATTGCCAGCAGCCGCCGGTCGTCGCCGAGCGGCCCGTCCAGCTCCAGGCCGACCGGCAAGCCGCTGGCGCTCATCCCCGCCGCCAGCGACAAACCCGGAATGCCGGACGTGCTGGCCGGATCCGTATTGCGCAGGAACGCGTCCATCGTATCGATCGACGCGGCGCCATCGATCGATACCGTCGACGAGCCGTTCAGGTCGTCGATCGGCACCGCGACGAGACGCGTGGTCGGGAACAGCAGCGCGTCGAGCCGTTCATCGGCGAAAGTCGCCGCGACATACTGCTGCAAGCGCGGCCGCCATTGCTTCAGCGCCGCGTCGTAATGGGCGCCGAGCACGTCGGCGAGCACGCCGTCGTAGATCGCGCGCACGTCCGGGCTGGCGATACGGGCCGCCAGTTCGGCGACGGTCCTGACGGGCGCATCGTTGGCGACGAGCCAGGCGAGCACGTCCTCGCGCGGCTCATGAATCGCGAGCGGCCCGCTTACCTGGCCGTTCAGGGTTTCCAGCTCGCTCATCGCGACGGGCACGAAGGTGACGCCCGCTGCTTCGAGCCGGCGCAAGGCGGCGCGCGCGACGTCTTCCACCTGCCTTTCGAGTCCTTCCCAGAGCGGTGCGGGTAAGCCGATACGCAAGCCGCTCAGCGTGAGCGCGGGCAGCGGACCCGCGCCGGTGATCACGCCGTCGAGCAAGGCAATATCGGCGACCGTGCGCGCCATCGGACCTACCGTGTCGCGTGTGTGGCTGATCGGCACGACAGCATTCGGGTCGTGATAGCGCCGCTCGGCGCCGCCGTTGCCCACCGACGGACGAAACCCCACGGTGCCCGTCAACGCGGCCGGGATGCGGGTGGAGCCGCCGGTGTCGGTGCCGAGACCGGCGGGCACGATGCGCGCGGCGATCGCCACGGCGGTGCCCCCCGACGAGCCGCCGGGGATCAGCGAGGGGTCGTACGGATTGCGCACCGGCCCGGCGTGCACGGCCAGGTTCGTGCTGGTGATGCCGAACGCCAGCTCGTGCATGTTGGCTTTGCCGAGCACGACCGCGCCGGCGTCGAGCAGCCGTTGTACCGAGGGCGCGCTTGTCTTCGGCACGAAGCCCTCGAGAGCGGGCGTGCCCGCCGAGGTTTGCAAGCCGGCCGTATTGATGTTGTCCTTTACCACGATGGGCAAACCGGCGAGCGGTAAGCGTGCTTTCGCTTCGGGCGGTAACGCGTCGATGCGCTGCGCGGCGGCGAGCGCGCCGTCGAGATCGAGCGTGGTGAGCGCATTGAGGCTCGAGAGAGCTGCGGCGCGCGCCAGCAGCGTGGCCATATAGTCGGCGGCCTTGAGACGCCCCGACTGGATTGCGGCGACCGCCTCCGTGGCGGTTAGTGCCAACTGTTCATCGACGGTCCATGTCATTGCCGGCGTCTCCTCGAACGGAAGTGTCGCCTATTCTGGCACAGCCGCTTAAAAATCGACGTCAGGTGAGGAAAGATGGCCTACGGTTGCAGGGGTGCCCGTCGCCGCTGCGCAGGGCAACCGGTTGGGTGGGTTGTGCGCGGCTGACCGGCGCGAGCGGCCGCCAAAGTGCTTCGGGCGGCCCTGTTGCCGTTACTGCCGGTTGTCGATCCACATGCGTCCCCAGCGGAACGCATAGGCAAGCGCGTGCTCTTCGTCGAAGAAGTAGTCTAGCGCGTCGAACGAGTAGGCCTGGCCCGGGCTTGTGGTGGTTTTCTCGATGGTCAGGTTGGCGGCGAACAGGCCGTTGGGCAGCCGTTGCGCAGCCGGTGCGACTTCGTAACCTTTGTAGCGGATATTTGAATTCATGATCGTGGCAGTAAGTGTGCCCGCGTGTGTTGCCAGGAGCCGGCACGCGGGACGCAACCCTGTGCGTCAGGCAACCGGTGGTGAGCGGGCAGATCAAGCGTAAGCCGCGCCGCGCAGCGGGTGAACCAATCTTTCGTCGTAAGCAAATCAGCGAAGTTCGGGAACGGTCTTCAGGAGGCCTGGTCGGAGCATAGTCGCTGGATGTGACAACACTATCCAGCCTTGTCGACGGATGGTCTGTTATGTGGCGCACGGTTTGGAGCGGGGCGGCGCGGCCGCGTCGACGAAAACGGCGGGTAAGGAAGGTTGTGGAGCGTTCGTGGACCGCAAGCCGCGGTCCACGATGTCGTGCGGTTCGCGCTTACACGGCGTGCAGCAGGCGGGCAGGTTGTGCTTCCTTGACTGCGGGGGCGAGCGGCGCGGCGCTCGGCGTGCGATGCGCGTTGAACGCCAGGGCGAATTGGGCGGCCTGCTGGCCGACCGTGGCGAGCTGATCGACCACCTTGGCGTCGGAACAGGTGTCGACGGTGTCGAAACGCGTTTCCAGCGTATTGATCCCGGCGCCGAATGGCGTAGGCCAGCCGCGCAGCGCGTGAACGATCGAGCGCAGCGATGTCAGCACCGAGCCCGCAGCCTGCCAGCCATAAGCGGTAACGATACAGCCGACTGCGCGGCCATCCAGATACGGGCGCTCGTCGGCGCGCAGTTCTTCGAGCGTGTCGAGCGCGTTCTTGACGAGGCCCGAGACGCCGCCGTGATAGCCGGGCGTCGCGATGATCAGCGCGTCCGCGTGGCGCACGGCTTCGATCAGTTCGAGCTGTTCGGCAGTGCGTTGCGGGTTTTCCGGCGCGTAGTGGGGCAGGCTATGCAGGAAGGTCCCGCCGAACAGGCGGGTCTCCGCGCCCGCGGCTTGCGCGCCGCGCAACGCAAAGCCGAGCGCGCGCTCGGTCGACGACGCCGCGCGTGTCGTGCCGCCGATGCCGATAACGAGCGGCCGGCGGAGATGATCGAAACTGGTCAACGAAATGCTCCTTCGGTAGCGGCTCACGGGACGCTGGCGCGGGGCTGCGCGCAGACGCACCGGGGCGAACCGGACTTTGAAGTGTCATCTTAATGACCGCCGCGACCCCGGCGAAGCGACTTTTTGTTCTAACGATATAACCGCGCGGGGTTATCGGCGCCCCAACGGGCTGTCTGGCGGCGGTTTCGAAGCAGATCCCCGGCCCTGTGCAATGCAGTTGAAGCCACGCGGGATAAGCATATGGCGAACCATTGTTTGGGGGCGCGATGACGCGCGGCTATGATTGAGCTGTCTCCTCCATGACATCTCCTTGACATGGGACTCGGCCTCGCTACGCCAGTGGTGAGGCTTTTTTTGGGTCTTTGTCCGGTCTTTCAGTCGCCTCAGCGCTTGCCGCTTCACGATAAAGCCGTTTTTTGCATGCTACGATGGTCCGCCAGTGATTCCCGGCGAGGTCGAGCAAGCG
This sequence comes from Paraburkholderia sp. RL17-337-BIB-A, assembly GCF_046025895.1. Taxonomy (NCBI): domain Bacteria; kingdom Pseudomonadati; phylum Pseudomonadota; class Betaproteobacteria; order Burkholderiales; family Burkholderiaceae; genus Paraburkholderia; species Paraburkholderia sp. RL17-337-BIB-A. Next base: position 1,374,284 of record NZ_JARESY010000002.1, read on the forward strand.
ATGGCAACCCTATATGACACGCTCGGTGTGCACGCGCACGCCACGGACGAAGAAATCAAGCGGGCCTATCGCAAGGCCGCGATGAAATGGCATCCGGACCGTAACAGCGGCGCCGAAGAAGTGGCGCGCGCCACCTTCCAGGAAATCAAGGACGCGTACGCGATTCTCTCCGACGCCGCGCAGCGCAAAGTGTACGACGCGGTCTATAGCGAGCAGATGCGCGGCTGGGAAGCGCAGCGGACGCGTCAGCAAAAAGCGCAAGCCGAACGCGAGGCGGCGGCGCGTGCCGCGGACCAAGCGGCCTATGCCGAGATGGTGTCGCTCGCCATGCGTTTCTCCGATGAGGGCCACAATCGCGATGTGTTATTCGGCGTGCTGCTGGGACGTCGATGCGAGGCGCGGCGGGCCGCGCAGATCGCCGACAGTGTGTCGGCATTGCAGGCGTCGCGGCGCGAGGCCGAGAAGGCGGAGGCTGCCGCCGAGGCGGTGGCGAAAGCGGCGGACGTGCCTGACGTTTCAGCCAGCACGGAGGCAGCTACGGTCAACGGCGATACCGCCAATCGTGGCACACCAGGTAACCACGGCAACCCGGGCAAGCGCGAAGAAAATGCCAGTGATGCTCATCCTGCCGGCGTATTGAGTGGTCTCTGGTTTCAGTTCCTGAATGGCTTGCGGTTTTGATGAGATGGTTTTGGCCGTTAGACCCGAGACGTAGACCGAATTGATATGGAGCGCGGCCTTTAGCGTTCCAATATCCGCTTCTAGAATCAAAGACATGTCCGTGACATGTGTCGTTCTATTGCCGAATGAAGAGCGGCGGTTCCTCATTGCCACGCATGCGGGTGGCGGACTCATCGGTATGCCGGGCACAAGGTGGCACGCGTGCCCGCTGCTCATCTCCCTGTCGCTGGCTCGACTTCCTTCGCGAAAGACCCGCTTCGCTCGACCTCCATGTTGCAGATCCCGAGAGGCACGACGGCCATGATTACCTTTATTTTTGTCGTTGCAGCGGCGGCGTTCATCCCCTACGTCGCGGCGCCTGGCATCGTGAACGGGGTCAAGGCGATCAGCGCACAGCCCGCGGCGATGCTGTTCGAAACTTCACCGGCGGCGTCTGATGGCGCAAGTGACGCCGCAAATCGGATCGTGTCTGAACGGCGCGAAAGTGGGGCTTCTGTCTGAAGGGATGCCGCCACGAGAGAAGCGGCGGCATTAGAGCGGTATTGACGCGGCACGCAGGCGGCACACAGGCGGCCACTCAGAGGCGGCCACTCAGAGGTGGCACTCAGGCGGCACGGCAAACGGCACTCAGGCGTGCGGCATCCAGGCGGCACATCCAGGCGACACATCCAGGCGACACATCCAGGCGGCACTGAGGCCGCCTCCAGGCGCTTACTTGCCGACCTTCTCGCGCGGTTGGAAAAAGGCGAGACATGCGCCGGCGAAGAGCGCGGCTGCAATCACATACATGCCCGCATTGGTGCTGTTCGTGACGTCCTTCATCCACCCGACGACGGTCGGGCTGACGAACCCCGCCAGATTGCCAACCGAGTTGATCAGACCGATGCCGGCGGCGGCCGCGGTGCCGCCGAGCATCGCGCCAGGCCACGCCCAGAAAACGGGCATCGTGGCGAGCACGCCCGCCGTGCCGACTGAAAGCGCGATCATCGCAAGGACGACGTTCGAACTGAAAACAGTAGCGGCCAGCAGTCCCAGGCTCGCCATCAGACCCGCGGCAGCGAAATGCCAGCGTCGCTCGCGCAAGCGGTCGGCGCTGCGGGCAATCAATAGCATGGCGACGATCGCACACCCATAAGGGATCGCAGTGAGCATGCCGACGTTCAAGGCATCCTTCACGCCCGCGGTCTTGATGAGCGTTGGCAGATAAAAGCTCACGCCGTAGAGACCCATCATGCAGCAGAAGTAAATCCCGGCCATGAACCACACCCGGCCGTTGCTCAACACACTCGACAACGATGCGTGCAGCTTGCCGGCGCCATCTTCCGCGACGCGTTGTTCGAGCAATGTCTTTTCTTCTTCGGTCAACCATTTTGCCGAGCGGATTCCGTTAGGCAGGTACTTCAGCGTGAGGACACCGAGCGCGATCGAAGGAATGCCTTCCAGCACGAAAAGCCACTGCCAGTTCGCGAGACCATGCACGCCATTGAATGCTTGCATGATCCAGCCTGACAACGGACCGCCGAGCACGCCGGCGACAGGAATCCCCATCATGAACAGCGCGTTGACGCGGCTACGACGCGCACCCGGATACCAGTACGTGAGGTACAGCACAATGCCTGGGAAGAAGCCGGCCTCGGCGATACCGAGCAGGAATCGCAACGCGTAGAACTGGGTTGGCGTGGTCACGAACAAGGTGGCGGCTGAGATGAGCGCCCACGTGATCATGATGCGGCTGATCCACACCCGTGCGCCAAAACGGTGCATCAGAACATTGCTGGGCACTTCGAAAAAGAAATAGCCGATGAAGAAAATACCCGCGCCCAGTCCGTAAACCGTGTCGCTGAAGTGCAGGTCGTTGAGCATTTGCAGCTTCGCAAAACCGACGTTGACGCGGTCGAGATAGGCCGCGACGTAGCAGAGAAACAAAAACGGCAAGAGGCGCCAGGTGACTTTGGCGTAAGCGAGGGACTCCAGTTTGTCCCGGTCGGCGGCAGGGTTCAGCGTTGTAGCGTTCATGTGTCTCTAGTTGCTGTGGGATTTTTCAATGCACGCCTGCGGTTACCGCGGAGGTCGCCTGACGGGCGCGCGGCTGCCAGCATACTGAAAGATGCGACTTTGCGCTGCTACACTTCGTCGCAAATGCCACCCGCGATACCCGCGAATTGACCGTCCTGGTACAAATTCTCGTAGCGCAGCAATTTAGGTCATCGTAGTGTCACGAGAGCGCAAGACTGGACCAGCAGACTGCGTAGAGAGATAAAAAAAACATAAGGACGGGGTGAGCGTGAGCAGAAAATACAAGGTGCTGTTTCTCTGTCGCGAGAATTCGGCACGCAGCATCATGGCCGAAGCTTTACTGCGCGAACTGGCAGGCCACCGGTTCGACGCATTCAGCGCGGGGCCGGAGCCCGCCGCGCGCGTTCATCCCATTGCGATCGCGCAATTGCGGCCGGGCGTTTCAGATCTCGGCGTGCTCAGTCCGAAAAGCTGGCTGGAATTCACAGGCGAATGGGCGCCGCGAATGGATCTCGTCATTGCCATGGACGCGAGTGTCGCCGGGCATCGTGCGCCGCTCTTTCCGGGTGAACCTTCAATGTGTCTCTGGACGTTTGCCGATCCGCTCGCCGATGAAATGCCCGAGCCGGAACGAGTCCGTTTGTTCGAAAAGGTCTTCTGGCAAATCGTGCGGCAGCTCAGCACATTCATTGAACTGCCGCAGTACGCGGTGGCGCGAGACGCTGCCGCGAGCATCGGATCGCCGGCTTGTGCTGGCCACGCGCAGTGAATATCCGCCCGCGCTTTGACAGCGTCGACGAACGTGCCGACCTCCTGTTGCCGTCAGGAAAGTGCGGTTATATGTCTTCGCGCTGGCGCTTCAACAGCCTGACGGTTTAGCGATTGTTCGGGCGCGCGAGCGGGCTGCCGGCGAACGGGTCGTTTAACCAATCCACCTGCTTTCTCGGCTGCGGAGCGGGGGCTGGCGCGGCCGTTAATTCGAAATGGTCAATTGATTGACCTGCACTGATTGCCTGTTTAAGCCATTGGGGCATTTCGCCCTGGCCGTCCCAGCTATCTCCCGTTGCGCTGCGGTAGCGCTCAGCCTTTTGCCCCTTCGGTTCGGCCGCCAGCACCGCGGCGAGGTCTTCTGGTTTGATACCAAACTCTTCCATGCGGTGGCGGAGATACGCAATCATGCTATCTCGCTTCCTTTCGTCCATAAGATATTCGTCCTTCTAAAGCGTCCGGCGTTCTGTCAATTACAGATTGCGAGGGGAACCCGCGAAAGCATTGAGCCCAAGTGAATGGAGTCCGCTCGCGGTAAAGTTATTGATCGAAGGAAATCCCAGTGGCAACGCCAAAAACGGTGTTCCATAAATGCGTTGTTGCATATACCTGACCACGCCGCCTATACGGCTGGCCGTGCCGATCGGTATCAATCGCTACCAATCGGTGACAATCAGTGAATATTCAAGCACTCCGCCGCGCGGCAAGGTACGGCTGGATAAGCCTGATAGCCGCTATGGAAAAGACGGTGATGACGATGCACTGATCGCGAATGGCCTGTCTCATGCCCACGCTCCGTCTCTCGCCGGTGCCTCGCGCGGGCTGATTGTGTGTGTTATTCCAGCATCATAGCGCACTGTTCGGGTAAAGCATGCGCTGACCCCACTGATTTTGTTGTCGAATGCCCCTGAATGTCCCCAATAGGGCTCCCGCCGACGCCGCTAACCCAGTCCGCATCGCCGGGATTGAAATCCCGGGCGGCCGACCTATAACGAAACAGCGGAGCGACAATCCGCGTTTCCAGCCTGGTGGCGACCGGTTCCGGCAAGCCATGCGCGGCCGCCCGACATCGGTTTCAGGTCTGGCAACTATTTACTCGTTTAGTTCGGTGACTCGCGGCAGCAGTCCCGCATAGGCATTCGCCCGTCCGTCAGTTCGATTTGGTGACGTGGCGTTTTTCGCGGATCGATTCTTTTTGAGGGGGATGAGCGCTGCTGCGCCGGATTCGAGGAGTCTGGACATGAAACTACGTTTATTGATGGCGCTGGCAAGCATCGCGCTCTTTCTGGCGCCGAACCCAGCCGGCGCGCTGGATGGTCCGCAGGACGAAGCTGTGCCGAGCCGGGCGTTCATGCAGAACGCGAACGAATCAGCACAGGCCACCACCGACATGTCGTTTGGTGAAACCGGGCGGGCCATGATGCCCGGTGCGCAAGCGGTGCAGAACGTCTCTTATGGCGGTGTTGCCGCCGGCACGGAGGAAGCGGGAGGCCGGCAGGAGCGGCCATGCTCTTCCGGGCCGCAATGCAGGATCTATTTTGGTCAATGACAGACCGGCAGTTCAGGAGGCGGTGAGGGAGCAGCACGTACCGCCTCCAGCACTTCGATACGCGAACCAACCCTGTCTCCACGCGCGCCGCATGATCGAAACGATGCGCGAACCAATCATGTGGTCCGCCCGCGCCGCGTGATCTGAACGACGCGCGAAATAACCGTGTCATCCGCGCCCGCCATACTGATAGAAATACCCCCACGCCCAACTGCGATTTTACGGAGTGGCCAGCGGGCGATTTAATACGATGTTATGGTGTGTTCCGTTCAGGTCTCCACCCACCGGTTTTCGGGCGCAAATCACAAGCAGGCAAATATCGCCTGCTTTTTTAATCGTGGTGCGCTGCCCGTGAATTGATTAGCTCGGTGCGACTGCTCCAATCCCACCCGTTGTTTAGTGACTCGCAAAAAATACTATGTTGATGGAAAATAATCTGCCGGCGGGCGCTGCCTCGCCGGACGATAGCGCCTCGTCGTCTCTGCGTTCCTGGCTCGCTGTCGGAGCCGTGGCAATCGGTGCGTTCGCATTCGTGACCACGGAGTTTTTACCCGTTGGACTGCTGCCGCGTGTAGCCGCCGATCTGGACGTGCTGCCCGGCACCGCAGGATTGATGGTGACTGTGCCGGGTGTGATTGCCGCCATCTCCGCGCCTGGTTCGATGCTGGTGGCCGGACGGATGGATCGCCGGCGTGTGTTTCTGCTGCTCACAGCATTGTTGCTGGCGTCGAATCTGATCTCGGCCCTCGCGCCCAATTTTCTGCTCCTGCTGCTCGGGCGCGCGTTGCTCGGCGCGGCGCTGGGCGGATTCTGGACTCTGGCGACGGCGGCATCGGGGCGCCTCGTGCAGCCGAAAGATTCGGCCAAAGCCATGGCGACCATCCTGACCGGCGTGACCTGCGCAACGGTAATCGGTGTGCCGCTCGGTACTTTCATCGCGAGCTTCGCGTCGTGGCGTGCTTCGTTCATGGCCACCAGCGTACTTGTCGCGATCGCGCTCGTGGCCCAGTTCGTCTTCGTGCCGTCGTTGCCGTCAAACGCCGCATTGCGGATGCGCGATCTGGTGTCATTGATGCGCCGCCCGCATCCGCGTAGAAGCATGCTGATGGTGGCGCTCGTATTCGGCGCGCATTTCTCCTCGTACACGTACATCACGCCGTTCCTGCTGCGCAACGCGAATTTCACCATGTCGACGATTACGTGGCTATTGCTTGGCTTCGGCATTATTGGCTTCGTGTCGAACTTCGCCGTTTCATCGACAGTGGCTCGTAACCTGAAAACGTCCGTGGCCGTGATGGTTTCCCTGCTCATGTTCGCGCTGCTGGCGATGCCGCTGTTGCAGCATTCGTCGATCGGTGTTGCGGCGCTCGTCCTCGCGTGGGGTGTTTCGTTCGGGGCGCTGCCGCTCTGTTTCAGCGTCTGGATTCAACGCGCTGCGCCGGATTCGCCGGAAGCGGGTTCGGCGCTGTTTGTCAGCATCATCCAGGTGGCGATCGCGTTGGGTTCGCTCATTGGCGGCGTGGTGGTCGACCACGTTGGCATTTCCGCCGACTTTCTTTTCGGCAGCGGTTTGGCGCTGCTGGGGCTCGCAGCGCTCGCGAGTTTTGGGCGCAGCGAGCAGGGGGTGGTGGACGAGGCGATTGTGGGTCCGGTGTGTAGTGATTAAAGCTGTCAACCAAAACACGAAAGTAACCCGCTACCGATATTCGTCGATCTCTATGATGCCGCCGAGAGACTCCATCATTGCGCGGATATCGTCGGGTACATCGGGTACACGGTCGCCTGTGTAATTGGCCCAGTAGCAAAAGGAGCGGATTCGCGCGGCCTGTTTGTTCAGTAAGTCGCGAAGGTCGGCGCGAGGCAGCTCAAGGTACTCGACGAGATACCGCAAATGGGGTGTGAGGAGGTCGTTCCGAACAGCGGATTTGCTGCGCACGCCCCACACGCTGGTCCGTCCGGGCATGCGGCTGGTTCGGCCAGATGGGGTGATGAACGGCTCGCCTTTGACAATCGCCGTGTCAGGTTTAACGCCGAAATAGTTAGTCCAGAACTCGGGTATTACCTGATCTCCTGCAATTGAAAATGATGCATGTGCAAGTTGATGTGATTCCATATCGACCTTTGGTAATTGTGCATGTTGCCGATATCTTGCCGTCGAATTCGATATCGCCGTTGTCGTGCTAGATGACGTTATCGTCTCCGCCCAGGTCAAGACCATCTTTCATCGTGTGGATCATGTCGCCAAAAGTCTTACGCTCGTACCCAAGCATTTTCGCGGCGTAGTTGGGGTTTCTCGTGCTAGCCGCCAGTTCCTCTATGTCGCCGCTGACGTCCGCCTCGCGGTATTCGAATGGTTGCGCATCGCCGAGTGGCATAGCGTGCGGCCGCTAATTCACCAGATACCGAGCGGGTACTGCCGGCCATAAAAAGCCCTTCGAATTGCGTTCACGAACGTCCGGATGTGAGGGGCAGATCTGCCGTTGGACCCGGGTCTTGCCAACCGGCTAATGCCAGAGCGGCGCTCTGTTGCGCAGAAAAACATCAATGGTATGGCTCATGGTGCGGAGCCTGAAAATTGACTACATGGCACACAAGCGCGAACCGTTTCAGGCAGTGTGCAAACGTCACACCGCTATCGCCCCTTCGGGCCACATCGGCCAGTTGCGCTTGAGAACCTGATAGCGCGCGCGGCGATTATCTGGGCGATGCCGCGAACGGCGCGTGGCAGGATCTGCCGGACGTTTTTTCGGAGTTCGGACGCATGCATGCACCGTCTGTCGCGGCGGTATCCAATGGCAATGTCGTTAGTCCGCCGCCCGTGGCCGTAATCCGTGACGACGTACAACGCGCTCTGGAATAACACGGCGGTAACCGCGCCGCGGCGAGCCGTGCGCTCGGGATTGGACGTACCACGCTTTGGAGACTTATGAAGACGTGAGGGTATCCAGGTTCGCACGCTGGATCGCGTCCTGCAGGTAATGACGCATAAGGCCCTCCAGTTCGTCCATGACAGCTTTACGACTGGCTATGGAGGCATCGCCATTAACCGCGACGGCCGCCTTCATGATCTGCTGGATCACGGCGGCACGGACGGCGATCTCTGCCGGTGCCAGATGCGGCGCCACTTCAGCCAGCACGGATTCGATCTCTCTACGCAGACTTTCGCGGATGCTCATGGTGCGCGGCAGAGCGTAACTGTAGGTCTCGACCAGGACCGCAAACGCCGGATGGGTCGCGCGGAACTTCACGAACGTTCTCGTCAACCGGCTCGCAAGCAGCGATACGTCCAGAGACGGCGCAGCCTCGCGCAGCTCGTGGAACGTCTCTGCGAGTACGTTCAGATAGCTTTCGAGCAACGCACCCGCGATCCGGTCCTTGGTGGGAAAAAATTGATACAGCGAGCCAATCGATGCGCCCGCGCGGGAGGCAATCGCCGTCATGGTTGCTGCGTCGTATCCCTTGTCTGCGAATTCGGTACCCGCTGCCTCCAGCAGCGCTGCGACCCGTGCGTGACCGCGTGCACGCTGTGGGGCTTTCGCTTGCCCGCTTTCGGCACGCAATGTTGCGTTTGACTTTTGTGAGGACATGCTCATAAAATAGAAATGTGAGACGAGCCTCACAATACACCTTTGGCTCACTAACTTCAACGGAAGGCAAAAGATGCTGCAGAAACTTGACTCCAAAACTACGGCACTCGTTCTGATCGACCTCCAACAGGGCATCCTTGGTTTTGGGAAGGCCCCTCGCAGCGCCGAGTCCGTGCTGACGACCTCAGCGAAGCTCGCGAAGCGCTTTCGGGAACTCAGTGCGCCAGTCGTGCTGGTGCGCGTAGGCTGGAGCGACGATTTCGGCGACGGGCTGAAGCAACCCGTCGACCAGCCCGCGGCGCTTCCTGCCGCCGGACTTCCGTCGGCGTGGTGGGATTTCCCCGAAGCGCTCGAAGCCGCCGAGCATGACCTCAAGATCACGAAGCGGCAGTGGAACGCATTTCACGGCACGGAACTCGATCTGCAATTGCGCCGCCGTGGCATCAAGACCATTGTGCTCGGCGGAATTTCGACGAATATCGGTGTGGAGTCGACGGCACGAGCTGCCTATGAACTTGGCTACACACTCGTGCTCGCCGAGGATGCGATGAGTTGCGCCACGGCTGAGCATCATCACGCGTCGGTTAATTACATTTTTCCGAGACTCGGCCTGGTGCGTCAGTCCGGGGACGTGATCCAGGCACTCGCGGACTGACACTGGTCCACGAAAGGGGCATGAGGGCCCGAATGCGCAGCCGCTGACAGGCCGGAAAGTGCGTCGGTCGGTACGCCTTTCACCTGGAACGACCGATCGGATCGAGTCAACTCGCGGATTTGCACATCGACCTGTCCGCACACGCGAGAGGGCAGCAGCAGAGTACGAAGATTCAGTGCAGGAGTTCCGGGATGGCCAAATCAAGGTCCGACGAACAATCAGTTATCCGTATAACCGACGCTTCGCCGACGCAAAAAAGTCGTTACGAGGTTGTCGGGTCGGCCGTGTCGCGCATCGGGGCTGCTATCGATAGCAAGGCGCTTGTTCGCACGTTGACGGCCCTTTTCCCGTTAATCGTCCTCGCGCTGGTTTCCGGTCAGACAAAGTGGTTGCTCGTTTCGCTGGTGACGGTGTCGACCGCTATCGCAGTGGATCGCTCGCATCTCGCTCCGCTCGGGGTTATTTCCCACGGGATAACCATCGCAGCGGGCTTCCTGGTATTGATGGCCTCGCTTGCATATCCACCACTGTTTGTCGTAGCCACTGCCCTAATGGCAATGGGGTCGATTTTGGTGACCGCACGGGGAAGCGAGTTGCGCTCACTCGGTAGCTATACGTTCATTCCGGTGCTTTACCTCGCCTGCGAGAGCGCCGAAGGAGTGAGGCAATCGGCACTCATTCATCGCGGGTTCGAGCTTCTTCCCTTCGTATTGACTGCTTTCTTGCCGGTTCTGCTGATTTCCTCGATCAATCATTACCGCGAACGCCGTCCAGAGGTTTCATATTTAGCGCACTATGCGAAATGGTCGAAGCGTTCTGAGCGTGGCGATCGTGCTCCGTACGTCGAGGCGATGATCGCAATAGCACTCGCCGTAGGCCTCGCAGCAGCGCTCGTGGAGTGGAGGCATATGGAGCGCGGACAATGGATGATCTGGTCAGCGGCGAGCGTGGTGACGGGCAGTGCGGCGAGCGCCCGAGTCAAGTTCCGGAATCGTATCGCGGGGGCCATCGTAGGCGTGCCGGCCGGTATCTTCGTCGGGTTGCTGGTCCCCCACGACTATTTCGTGCGAGACCTGGTTATCCTCGCTGCGTTGCTGACACTCGTCTGTATTCGGCCCTACGTTATGGCATTCGGCACGCGTTGCGCCTGCGCCGCGATGGCATTCGTGGTTGCCGGGCAGTCGTGGACTTTCGCTAGCGAGCGTCTGATCAACGTGGTGGCCGGCAGTGCGACCGGTCTCTTGATTACGCTGGCTGTGCACGTTATCGCGAGACGCATCGAATGCTCGCGCAAACCTGTCATCATTTTGATGATCGGCAAGATTCCGGTCGCCCCTGTTGACGGGTCCGATGTTGCGTCGCGCGCGGAAGCGAACGGCCGTTGTTGAACCGTCCTGAGACATTGGAGCATCCTTGCCGAGGGGCCGAAGTGGGTCGAAAGCATGCATTGGGAGCAGTCTAAGTTTGGTTGGACCTATCCGGACTCTCGACGACGGCGCGCGCACACCTCCGACGAAGTTGAAGCTCGTCACAGCCAGCGTGATCGCGAGGCCGGGTGCGGTCAACGACCGTCGGAAGGTAAGGCGGTGGTCGGACGGCGAACTGTGCATACATAACTCTGGCATATCCGGGCGAGTAAACGGGGCGTCGATACGATGTTGCGTCCGCCCTACGCCGAGCGACTGCACAACCGAGTATCTGACGTTACAGCGAACAGACGAGGGACCGCTGTACTCGAAAACTCGCCGATCACTTGGCACGACGAGCGTCCGTTGCACTTTGGAAGCGGTCACGAAGGTGTGAGGAATTCAACGGCAGTTCTGGGTCGTCGCGCCTCATTCGAATCGGGCTGACGGGATAAGCTTAGGGGGCGGCGAGAATCGGTCCCAGGTGATTCCGTGCAATTGCCAGCGCTTCTTTTGCGGGACGCTCAGCCGAGCAATACCGCGCCACCCTTCTCGACGTACGCCTGCAGCAAATGATGGGCAATGGCGAACGGCTTGGGCGTCGACAGCCCGTCCGCATACGTTCCCGCGAGCATCGCCGCAACCTCCTGGCGTGAGAACCAGCGGGCGTCTTCGAGTTCGTCTGTATCGACGACGATGTCGGTATCGCTCGCCTGCGCAAAGCAGCCGATCATCAGCGATGAAGGAAACGGCCACGGCTGCGACGCGAAGTAGACAACCTGTGCACACTTCACGCGAGCCTCCTCCATCACTTCGCGACGCACGGCGTCTTCCGCGGTCTCGCCCGGTTCAACGAAACCAGCAAGCGCCGAGTACATTCCAGGGGCGAAATGGTGCTGGCGTCCGAGCAGACACCGTTCGCCGTCTATCACCAGCATGATCACGACTGGATCCACCCGCGGGAAATGGCGTGCGCCGCAAACATCGCAGATGCGTTGCCAGCCGGCCATCGTGACGCGGCTTGCGGAGCCGCAGTTTGCGCAGAAGGAGTGGCGCCGATGCCAGTCGAGCATCGACTTCGCCTCGGCCAGTATTCCGAGCGCTCCCGCAGCGACGAGGTCTTGCAGCGCGAGCGAGCGGAGGTCGATGCGGTCATAGCCGGTGCCAGGCGATGGGTCCTCTGGCGCAAGGTTGAGCGCGAATCCGAGCGCGAAGCGTCCGCTGCCGTCGGTGTCTTCCCCGAGGAAGACGCTATGAAGCGGCTGGCCGAAGGCAGCGGTCTCGCTGGCGACGAACCACGGGTCATACTCGCTGCCTCGCTTGAGCAAGGGGACGTCGCCGTCGAAGACGAGAAAGCGCGCGGCCGGGTCGCTGCGTAGATGCTCGAAGAAGGCGTGGTCGTCCCGCTTGTCGGAGCGGCGGTCGAGCGGGTTGAAGTTAAAGCCGATGGACGCGGAAAGGGCGGTAATCACGGTCGTTGACATATGGGCGAGAGGATCCGCAAGTATGGCACGGGGTTCAGTCCCGTCGCTCGCCGCGGTTCAGTCGGCGTCGACACGAAGGACGCCAGCCGGCCAGAAGGCGTCCTCGACCGCATCGACGCTCGGACATTCAGACGTCGCTTCCGCACGAGGAAGCGGCCAGTCGACTCGCAATCCTGAACGCCGCTTGATCGGTGACTGCGGGCATCCGCAACTTGTCGTGTTGCGCGCTCAGCGAAGAACTGCTTCCGAACGAGGCTCGGGACCGCAAGTCGTCGACCCGTTCCCAGCACTCGACCAGGCGCCACCTGATCGGCATGCTTTAGAGCGCATCGATTATTCATTCTTTCGAGTCGCTCGCCGGTGATTGTTTAGCGGCCTCTCTGAGAGATTCGTTGCTTGACCCACTTGTCCCTTGGTCTCATGCGGGGAGAGTTTTGGCGAACTCGCCGCTCGCCACCTGCGAGCCGAGAAACAGCGGCGGTGTAACCGCCGCGTCAAAAGGTGACGATGCAATACTTTAGGGCGCTACGTCGACCTTAAACCATTTCTCAGAAAGGCTCTTGACCGTACCGTCCGCGAGTGCGGCGGCAATGCCGGCGTCGAATTTTGCTTTCAGATCAGAATCCGCCGTGCGGAAGCCAAGCCCTTCGCCAGGCCCCCAGATCGATCCGCCAATCTTCGGACCCGTAAATCCAAGCGACTTGTTGTCCGCCTTGGCGAGCGCCGAAACAAAATACGTGGCGTCGTCGAACGCAACGTCGATGCGACCGGCGACCAGGTCGAGGTCATGTTCAGGTGCGGTCTTGTACGCGCGAATCGTCGCGATGTCCTTGAAGTTATCGTATACAAACCCGGTATAAATAGTCCCGGACTGGATCCCGATCGTTTTACCTTTCAGATATTTTCGCAACTCGTCAACGGTCTGCTTGTCGGTCTTATTGTCGCCGGTGAGTTTCACGAGTGCGCCTTGGCCAACCGGCTTGGGCAAGATTTTCGAGTCAACCGACACGAACGCAGCTGGCGTTGACGCATAGGGTCGCGAGAACGCAATAACCTTCTGTCGCTCCGGCGTGATCGACAGTGCGTCCATCAACACGTCGAACTTGCCGGCACGCAGACCCGGAATCAGGCCGTCGAAGTCCTGCGTGACGAATTTGCATTCGATCTTGATGCGCGCGCAAATGTTCCGTATCAGCTGTGGTTCGAATCCATCGAGTTGACCGTCGGAACGGGTCAGGTTCCACGGTTCATACGAACCCTCAGTGGCAATCGTTACGCTCTTCCAGTCCTTCGCTTCGACCGTTGTAGAGAAAAGCGGTGAGACGGCGATCAGCAAGCTTGCAGACAGCAAGCCGAACGCGTTGCAGGTGTGTTTCATAACCATGTTCCCGTTGAGTGTTGAACGTCGCGGAAAAGCAGCGCCTCGCAGTACCCCATTCCGTGACGTAAGAAAGATGCGGCCATCCGGCAGATCGTCTATGGCTGGCACACGGACCATCAGAGGACAATGCCCGCAGCTTCGGATGCAACGGCCACGATCTCACCGCTGGTCACCTTCCGGTTGATGAACTCGATGTCTGGCTGGAAGAACCGATCCTCTGCAAAGAACTGGACTTCAGGGCGGATCAACTGGTGAACCGCTCGCGTCGAAAGTGACGCTCGTTGCACGCCATGGAAGTCAATGGCCTGTAATGCGGCCATCAGTTCGATGGCGATTACATAGCTGAGTTTGTTGGAAATCCGGTAGGCCTTAACTGCGGCGCCATAAGCAAAGCTGACCGGATCTTCCTGATTCGCGCAGGTTGAAACAGAGTCAACGCTCGCCGGGTGGGACAAAATCTTCATTTCACCCAGCAGGCCGGCTGCAGTGTATTGCGCGATCATGAAGCCACTATTGAGGCCCGGGTTGTCGACGAGGAATGCAGGGAGCTCACTGAAGTGCGAGTTCATCATCCGGTCGCACCTTCGCTCAGAAATCTTCGCGAGATTGGTCATTGCGATGCAGAGTGAGTCGCATGCGATGCCAACATACGTTCCATCGAAGTTGGCGCCGGAGATTGCAATGCCATCTTCTTCCAATGGATACACAACCGGGTTGTCGCCGCACGATGCCAGTTCGTTCAGAATGCTTGTCTGCGCGTCAAAAATCGTTTTCTTGCTTGCCCCGTGAACCTGAGGGACCGCGCGGAGACTGTACGTATCCTGGAGCCGGTAATCGATATTGGCCTTCGCGATGTCACTGCTTTCCAGGAGCGCGCTGATCACACGCGCGGTTTGCGCCTGCTCCGGATGGGCCTTGACCGCGTGATATCGCGCATCGAATGCTCGAACGGTTCCCCGTAGGGCTTCCAGGGATATCGAGGCAGTGACGTCTGCAACCCTCGATGCCTCCATGGCGTTGAAAAGGGACAACGTCGCGATCCCGGTAACAGAAGTTGTTCCATTGATGAGAGCCAGGCCCTCCTTACATTCCAGCTCCAATGGCTTGAGGCGGCGGCTTTCGAGCGCTTCCGCTCCACTCACCAGTTTGTCGTCGACGTACGCCTTCCCTTCGCCGATCAGCACCAATGCAAGGTGAGCCTCAGGAGCCAGATACCCGACAGATCCTTCTCCGGGTGCGTATGGGATGATGCCATTGTTCAACAGAGCCGCGATCTGTTCGAGAAGCTCAAGTCTGACGCCGGAAAACCCTTTGCCGAGACTGTTCAGAATGGCCAGCTGGATTGCGCGGACCAACTCAGGCTCGAGCGGAGCACCCACCGAAACGGCGTGCGAACGGATGATGTTTCTCTGCAATGTTCGCGCTTCCGCTGGTGACACCACTCGCGTGACGTTGTCTCCGAAACCTGTCGTTACCCCGTACACGCGTCTGTTCTCGCTGAGAAATGTCTCCACCCGGGCGCGCGATTCGTGAACGCGTTTCCTGTATGCATCGGAAAACACGACGGCTGCGTTGTAACGGGCGACGGCAACAAATTCGGCGACGGAAAGGTTCTGTTCCCCGAGTACTACCTCGCGAATTAACTTCGGATGCTTGTGCATAACATGGCTCATGGTGGGTCAACGGTCCAAACGATGTTGCAGTGAAGGTGAGCGGTGTCAGCCGCGTCAACTCACCGTCGAAAGTGCCATTGAAGTTTGAGCGCGCAGGTAGAATAAATAAAATGAAATTATCGAATCGTCCATAAAGGAAATTTATGCTCGACTATGCACTGCTGGAGGCCTTGCGGACTGTCATCCGATGCGGTTCATTTGACCGCGCGGCGAAGGAATTGAACCTGACGCAGCCCGCAATCTCCCATCGCATCAAGCTGCTTGAAGAACGGATTGGAACTGTTCTTGTGCAGCGAGGGCAGCCGTGCATTCCAACCTTGGCTGGGGCTGCTTTATGCGGCCATGCTGAACGCGTTCAGTGGCTGGAAGCGGAGTTGCGACAACAGCTGCCGATCATTGCAGGTGTCGTTGCAGCGACTCGGCCAGTTCTGCGTATTGCCGTAAATGAAGACAGTCTCGCCACGTGGTTCGTCGACGTGATCGGTTCATTTTGCAAGGAGCGGGGAGCGCTGCTCGACCTTGTCGTCGAAGACCAGGATCACACGGTTGAGACGCTGCGAAGCGGAGGTGTGCAAGGGGCAATTACCACGATGGCCGAGCCTGTGCAGGGATGCCGGTCGGTCGAGCTTGGGCGCATGCTTTACGTTGCCGCCTGTTCGCCGGATTTCTTTGAAACCCACTTCCGGGGCGGCGCGAATCGGAATTCGCTAGGAGACGCTCCCTGTCTCTCGTACTACAGGAATGACGCGCTTCAGTATCGATTTCTGAAACGCGTCACAGGGGTCGAACTCAGGCCGCCCATGCATTGGATACCTAATGTGGCGGGCTATCTACGAATGTGCGAAGCCGGTTTGGGATGGGGCATGTTTCCCCTGCCGATGGTCGACGAATGCATAAAGACGGGGCGGCTGATCGAAGTGATGCCGGGCGAACGCCTCGATTCGGTTCTCTACTGGCAAAGCTGGCGACTGTCGGTTCCGCTGCTCGACGATCTGCTCGCGGAAATCAAGTTAAAGACTCGTGCACATCTCGTTACGGGCGATTGACAGAAGTCCGCTCATGGTCAACGGTGAGGATAAGGACCGGGCAGATCATATGCATAGGGCGTTGCACGCCCGAATGGTCGACCTCTTGACGAATCCAGACGGATGGCCAGAATGGCCGGGAGCTCGCTGGCCAAGATGGCTGCTCGAATGCTGTCAACCGCTGCAAGAGGCGAACTTCAGGACGTCTCGGCGTACGATGCCTTGCGTGCCGAGCTGCGCAGCATGCTCGACAACGTCAACGACACGCTTGAAGATCACGAGAAACTCGCCTTCGCCGTGGTCGTCGCGGATACCTGGACGTCCGACAATGGCTTGCTCACGCCAACCATGAAGATCAGGCGCGGCGCGATCAAGGATCGTTATCTGCCGATGGCCCAGGCGTGGACTGAACTCGGACAACACGTCATATTCGAAGCGCAGGCCGTCGAGACGCAATGATCCGTTAGCAAAGAGGGTATCCCCTATGGCGGATACCCGATATTTCCGGTTTGATCGCGCGCGCCGATCCGAGCACACGGGACGGATCGAGGCCCTCGAAACGGCTCAAGTTCAAATCTCCCCCTTCATATTTCCGCTCAATTTCGGTAAAGCCCAGTGACCACACGTGCTTTCCCGGCGCGACATTTTTCCCGTTCCACTTGTTGTGCCTTGAGGCATCTATGTTCTCGAACATTTCGATCCGCGCCCGTCTTGCCTTTGCGATGGGCTTCCTCGGCCTGCTCATGACGGTTGGCGCCGTGCTCGGCGTGACTGGCATTGCCTTGAGCAATGCGCACCGTTTCCACACAATTCTCGCCATGGCCTGACCATACTCCGCAACTGTGATGGATACAGTTGGCTGGGGTTCCACCAAAGACATCGTCAGCACGGGCTTTACCTGAAAATTCAGTGCCAAATTGCTCAAGAAATACTTTGGAGCTGGGCCGTAAACGACCGTCCATCCACGTCGGTCAGCCTCAAAGTGACGCGCGTCCCAGGCGACACATTGCTGTGAGGAACAGGGGGCAAAGTGATCGTTGCGGCTGCACCCATCGACGCACGAATGCCGTATGGGCCTGCGGCAAACTGGTTATAGGCGAAATCATTGGAGAACGCGCCCTTAGGCAACTTCGACAGAACGGAAGCATCCCAGTGCTCGATGACCGTCCGGTCCGGGCCCAGCAATGCCGCTTCGACGACATGCACCGGCGCTTCGGGTGTGCCCGCGTCCAGATACACGTGGAATCTGACTTGACCGTCCGCCAGCAATTTTCCGTCTCGCATCGTCAGGTGGTGAACGGTCGGGCTAACCGGACCGCTGTGAAAGGGCGTCACCACCGAACCGCGGAAGTAACTGTAGGTGCCAATGTTGTACGCCGCGACAAAGACGAACAACGCCAACGCGAGAGTGCGAAACGCACGATCGCTCTGCGGTAGCGGCAGACTGCCGCCCATCCATTGAAACCAGGTCTTGCCGGAAAGAGCCGGCCTGATACGAAGCAGCACGTTGTCTATCGAATACGCGCTGCCGCCAGCCAGCAACAAGGTCGTGCCCATTGCGAGATTGCAGGCGGCCATGGTCCACTCATCGATGCAGGTCGCCCCTGCCAGCCGAACAGTGCCATCAGCACCACAGACAGCAACATGGAAACGAGCGCCCCCAGACGCGTGAGCAGCCCAACCATCAACATGAGCCCGAACACCAGCTCTACCGCGCTGAACACTATTACGCCCACGTAAAGCAGGTAGAAATGCTGGAGCATGAATGCGATCAGATGATCGAGCCCGAACAGTGCACCTGGCATCGCCGTCTGAAACTTGTAGGCCATCCAGTGCGGTGCGTGCGGATCCAGTTTGCCTGGCCCATAAATGAAGCGTCGTGAGCCACCGCCCCAATAGATGAACCCTTGTATGAAGCGTGTGACAGTCAGAGCGACACCGGCCAGTCGCCAGCTTCGAAGTGCGTCGTCACGTCGGGTGTCGACAGTCGTCGATTCCAATGGGAGCGTAGCCATATTGATGTATTCGCAGATTACTAGAGCGGCATAAACGCGTAACCCGCTTGCTGCAGGGTGGTCACGGTGGTCAGCGCGGACAGCGACAGCGTCACTCTGGGGTCGATCCAGTTGTACTCGAAGTGGTGTTCTGCCATCGCCTGGCCACACACTGCGATTGTGATGCCGTCCTTCTTCAGTGCATCAATCAACGGCAGATTGGGATTGGGCACACCGAATTGCGCGCGATAGTGCGCATCGTCGAGCACCAGTGACGTGGCCGAACCGGAAGCGACCGCGACGAATTTAAGCTTGCTCAACGGCACGCCCGACGCCACGTAGAGATTCACCGCGCGTGCCACGTGATCGAGCGCCGGGCTCACCTGATCGGGATTTTTGGCCCCCTGCGTCAGAGAGAAGACCACCTTATACGTGTGCCCCGGCTGAGGCTTGAACGCGCCGTTCGGCAGAAAGTGCATCTTGCCGTAGTCGTGAACGGTTGGCGTGGTCCAGAAGCCGGGCGAATCCATCGTGCCTGCGTGAGCGGATAGTGAAGCAGCAGCAAGGGCGGCGGTAGCAACGAAAGTTTTGACTTTGGACATGGCTGGTTGCGGGTTCAATTAGGTCGGAGTCCGCTTTAAGGATACCTGTTGGTCGTTACCGAAAAGCTGACGAACACATGAGGAATTTGTAATGAATTTTTTCACTTTGGCGGTTTTCCGCGAAGTGCTGGAATGAGCATTCAGTTCGCGATCTGGCACTGCTCAACACCGCAATCCATCGAGATCATCCTCACCGCATAGCTAATCACACGCTCAATCCCTCTTCGGCATCTGACGATGTAGCGGGCATCGATTCACCGCGCGACCACCCGTCCAATTCAATTTTTCGATGGGCATCCAGTCGCAGTGGACGTGGAACACGAAATGATCGCTATACAGCGTAGAAGGGTGGAATTCGCAGAACGGCCTTAGAGAGATGAAGGTTGTTTTAGACGACGTCGTGCATGCAGACGGGAAAATCGCCAGAAGGCCGGATGACTTTTATTTCACGTTCGGATGGCCGGGGCGTTAACGCGCTGCTCGTATTGTTGGTTCAGGCGAGACGTACTCATCGCCACCAATTCGCAATGCGATCCACCGTCTGGAGAGGCTTTATGAAAAGGCAACTGATCTTCTTTATCACCGCGTCCACGATCGTCATGTCGTCGGGTACTGTGTTCGCGCAGACGCAACCGGCCACGTCTGAGCAACCATCATTGCCTGCCAATACCGGCATGACACTGCAGTCGGTTGCGAGCCAGGGAACAGCATGGGTCTCGCCGGATGACAACCGGCAGGGAAAGACCCGCGCACAAGTCGAGCAGGAGCTGATTCAGGCTCAGCAGGACGGCCAGCTCGCCTATCTGAACAAGACAGTCTATGCACATCACTGATGCGTGATGGGCAACGGGTGTTCTGCCCGTTGCCCGCACTCCGTTGCGCAACCCGGCCTGGGCCACCGCGCAAGGGCGGTCTTCGCGAGGCGGACGATCTTCAGCATCGGGCAAGGAGCACGATCGCGCCGTCAAACAGCGGATGCTTTCCGGTGTACCAGCACGGATCGACTTCGACCATGTGACGATGCCGGCGCGACACCTCGGGGCGCATCCGCGCGCGCAACAGCTCAAGGTGTTCGATCAACGCGTCGAGGTCGGATACGTCGAGCAGCGCGGCGCTGCGGCTGCCGGAAAGCGATCACCGTTGTCAAGCGATTTTGTTTTCTCCATCGCGCAGTCTTCCGTGATCACCTCGCGAACCTGACAGAGCCTTTCCGTCCATCATGATCGCCCACTTGGCCTGCTGGTGCCAGTGCATCTCGCGCACGCCGTTGGCCGCGAGACGCATGCTGACGCCCGAGATGTCTTCCGAAATCGCAAAGTCGTCCTGCGTCATTTCACCTGCCCATCCGCCGTTCTGACAGCGCGTGTGCGCGTTGTTGAACGAAATCCAGAAGAGCGGCATGCCATTCACGTCGGCCGGCGGATTCTGGAACGATGGGAACTGGTCCGCGAGCGTCGGGTTTTGCGCGCACGGGTCGCTCAGGCTGGTAGGGCGCTTCGCGTTGATCTGGCCTTCGGGCGGCCGGTCCGGGTTGCCGGACGAAACTGCTTTGCCGGTGGCGGCCACGCCGAGGGCGGCCCCCGATGCAGTAGCGCCGACCAGAACTTTGCGTTTAGACAGATCAGTCATCGTGAATCCTTTACCTGTGATTAAAGCGCGATCGATAAGTTGATTTGAGTTACTGCGTAGTGTGTATAGATAATCAGGATGCTTAATCTATATAAATCGGGAGCGCGGTTTTTACGGACCGGTCAAAGCCGGTCAGGCCGCATCCTCAATTCGGTTCGCGAACGTCACCTGGCGCCTGGTGAAGCGCAAGCGGATTGAAGGGAATCGTCTGTTTCGAGGTCGGCAGATCCGCCGTGCTCCAGCCCCCGCCCACTGCGCCAATCAGCCCGACAGCTGCCTGTAGTTGACGGGTCTGCACCTGAACGCTCGCAAGCTCGCTGCTCAGTGCGGCAGCCTGCGCGACCGTCACACTGAGGTAGTTGTCCAGACCGTTGGTATAGAGGCGCAGCGCGAGATCCTGCACCTTGAGCGCAGCCGTGAGCGCATCGTGCTGCTGGGTGTTCTCCGAGACAAGACTGTTCGTCAGCACGAGCTGGTCTTCGACCTCGCGAAACGCCTCCAGCGCGGTCGCGCGGTAATTGTCTACGGCCTGCGTGAACGCCGACTTGCTCTGCTGTTCCTCGGCTCTGCGCAGCCCGCCCTCGAACAGCGGCAGCACGGCCGATGCGCCAACCGACCAGAGGCTGTTGGGCAGGGAAGCGAGGCCGCCGAAGGCGTCGTCCTCGAATCCCGCATTGGCGCTCAACTGAATGTTCGGATAGAACGCCGCGCGCGCCACGCCGATCGCCGCGTTTTCTGCCGCCATTTGCCGCTCGGACTGTGCGATATCGGGGCGCCGTTGCAGCAGGGCGGAGGGCACGCCCACCGGAATCTTGGGAGTCGCCAGGGATGCCAGTCCTTCGGCGGGCAGGCTGAAGGTCGACGGGTTTTCGCCGGCGAGCACGGCGATCGCGTGTTCGAGCACGCCGCGCTGTGCCTCTATGTCGGTATCGGCCGCCTGTGCCGTGGAGAGCTGGTTCTGAGCCCGCTCGACGTCGAGGCCGGCCGCAATCTTCCCGGCAAAACGCAGCTTCGTGATCTTGAGCGCTTCGTCGTAATAGGCGAGCGTTTTCGTATAGACCGCATGCTCCGAGTCGAGCCCCCGCAGCGCCATATAGTCATTGGCCAGTTCGATTTCGAGGCTCAACCGTGCTGATGCAACCATCGCGGCAGTGGCCTGGGCGTTGGCCTTCGCATAGTTGGTCCGATTCCGGATCTCGCCCCAGAAATCCGGCTCCCACGACAGGGCCGCCTGGTAGCCGAGCGAAGCTTCCTCACTCGTCCCGGCTCCGACGGCGCGGAACAGTCGGTGCTCGGATTGGCGGTTCCGCGATCCATCCGCTTGGGCGCTCAACTGCGGAAACAACTGCGAGCGGGCCTCGCCCACGATATCCCGCGCCTGAGTGTAGGTTTCCTCCGCTGCCTGAAGATTGGGGTTGGCGGCATTCAGGCTCGCTTCCAGATGATTGAGTTGTTCATCGCCGAACATGTTCCACCAGTCACCCTGCGTGAGCTGCGCTTCCGGACGCGCGAGCGCGAAGGGCCCCGTTCCTTTGTAACTGGCGGGCAGCGCCATGTGCGGCGGCGTATAGGTCGGCGCAAGACTGCATCCGGCAAGCGGACCGAGCAGCATCACGAGCGTGGCGACGGCAAGACGGCGACGAGGATTGAAGTAACGCATCATTTCGGCTCGCTCGTGGCAGCTGCGACGTTGCCTTGCGGATTCCCGCTTGAATGCGCCGGCTCGGATGCCACAGTTCGGACTTCCGCTTGCGGCGCGACGCCCGGTACGCCGCTGACGATTTGCACTTTCTCGCCCTCAAGGGTGCCCGCGGAAGGATTGGCGACGAAGCGGTCGGTGGGTTTCAGACCAGAGAGCACCTGAACGTTCTGGCCAAGATTCAGCCCGAGCTTGACGTTCTGGAGGTGCACCCTGTTATCCGAATCGATGACCGCCAGCTGCATGCCCTGGTCGCGGAACAGCAGCGCCTGTTCGGGCACGACGAGCACGCTCTGGTTGGTGGGCACGACAAACCGAACCGTCGCATAGGTGCCTGGCCAGATCAGATGATCCGGGTTTTCAGCCACCAGTTCCGTGACGACGGTTCGCGTCTGCGGGTTGAACGCATTGGCGGTGGTCTGGAGCGTCGCCTTGAACTCGCGGCCCGGATACTGGGCCAGCGTGAAGGTCGCCTCGAGGCCCGGCTTCAGCATGTCCGCATAGTCCTGCGGCACGGAAACGAAGAGCCGCATCTTGTGTATATCCGCTACCGAGAACAGCTCATCCGCCGTCCCCCGGGAACCGACGTCACCGCCCGCGGCGTTCACATAGTTGCCTACGTCCGTGTCGCGCGAGGTGACGACGCCGTCGAAAGGCGCCACGATATTCTTGAACCCCTCCAGCGCGTGGTAGCGCGCGAGGTCATGCTGGGCTGCCAGCACTTGAGCCTTCTTCGCCGCGGCATCCGCGACTTTCACGTCCACCTCCTCCTGCGCGACGGCTTCCGTACCCGCAAGCGCCTTCCAGCGCTGCGCCGTCACATCGGCAAGCGTGCCGTTGGTTTTCGCCACGTCAAGATTCGCGACCGCCGTCTGGTATTGCTCGTCGACGGTAGGCGCGTCAATTGTGGCGAGTAAGGTGCCGGCCTTGACGGACGCGCCGTAATCCACGTACCACTTGTGCACGTAGCCGGAAACCTGCGCATAGATCGGGGCGGTGTACCAGGCCTTGATGTTGCCAGGCAGCGTGACCGTTCGCGTAGCGGGCCCTGACATAGGCGACATCACCTGAACCTGCGGTACGGACTCCTCGTCGGAGACCGATTCAAGATCGGTGACATTGTCGTGGCGTTCGACGATGCCGTAGACAACAAGGCCGGCAAGAACAAGCGCGGCGATCGCGGCGGACCATTTGGGTCGGAATCGGCTCGGGGCCGCAACTTCGCGATTTACGTTCATACAAGGGACTCCGTGGCTTTTTTGTCGTTGCGATGCATCATCGCGAATACGCAGGGAACAAAGAGCAAAGTGGCGAACGTCGCGACGAGAAGTCCACCAATGACTGCGCGTCCGAGCGGTGCGTTTTGAGTATTGCTCATGGACATCGGCAGCATCCCGATGATCATGGCGAGGGCCGTCATCAGAACCGGGCGGATACGGGCGTATCCGGCTTCGATGGCCGCGGCGATCGCATCACCGTGTTCCGCGAGGCGCTCACGGGCATACGACACGACAAGGATCGAGTTGGCCGTCGCCGTGCCCATGCACATGATTGCGCCCGTCAGCGCAGGTACTGAACCGGTCGTATGTGTGAGGAAGAGGCTCCAGACAATGCCGGCGAGCGCCCCTGGCAATGCCGTGATGATGATGAAAGGGTCGAGCCATGACTGGAAATTGACGACGATCACGAGATAAACCAGCAGCACGGAAAGCGCCAGTCCCCCCAGAAGTTGCACGTACGCGCTGTTCATCGTCGTAGCCTGGCCGCGCAGGTGCACGCTCGCGCCATGCGGCACCTGCGAATTCATCTCCTTCACGACCTGTTCGACCTGATCGTAGACAGCGCCGAGGTCGCGCCCCTGGTTGCTAACGTAGATATCAATCGAGGGCAGGATGCTGTAGTGGGACACCAGCAAAGGCGTGCCCGTTTGCGTTACGGTGCCGAGTGCACCCAGCAACTGCGGCTGCGGTCCTCCTGCATTGCCGCCGTTGCCTTGATTGATCGGAATTGTCTCGAGGTCGTTCATCGACGCGAGCTGGTCTTGCGGCGTCTGCATGTTGACGAGATGCGAGACACCGTTGGTCGTGTCGAGCCAGTACGTCGGCGCCGTCTGCCCGCTGCCGGACAGTGTCGCAAGCGTGTTATTCGCGATGTTGGCTTCGGTCAGGTTCATACCGGAGGCAAGCGAGCGGTCCGCGGCAATCCTCAGCGTCGGTTCGTTGAACGCCTGTTGAATGTTGACGTCGGCGGCGCCCGGAATCTTGCGGATGCGTGCAGCAAGCGTCTGGGCGAAGGCCATGTTCTGCGCTTGTCCGCGGCCCGAGATCTGCACATCGATTGGCGCGGGCAGGCCGAAGTTCAGGATCTTGGCCGTGATGTCGCCGGGCAGGAAGGTAAATATCGTGCCGGGAAACAGCTTTGGCAGTTCGCGGCGCAGCTTGAACCGGTAGTCGTCCACGGGCGACTGCTCGTTCTTCAGACTGATCGTGATGTCGCAGTCCTGCGGACCGATCGTGCCGTCGGAGGTATAGGCCAGGTTGAGGCTGCTGGAGGGCAGGCCGCAGTTATCGACCAGATTGGCGACCTGGCCCGGCAGAATCTTCCGGATTTGGGCATTGGCGAGCACCGCGATCTTCGATGCATCTTCAAGCCGCGTACCGATCGGAGCGCGCATGTGCATATCGATTTCGCCCGACTTGATGCTTGGGAAAAAGTCACGGCCGAGGAAAGCGACCAGACTCATCGACGCAACCGCAAAGGCAACGAAGCCTATGATGAAGCGCTTGCGATGAAGCACGGCGGCGGTCAGCACGTCCCGGTATTGATCGCGAAAGCGCAGGAAACCCTGCTCGAAGCGTCGCTGAAACCGGGTGAAAAAACCCGCATTGGCGTTGTGTTCATGCCCGTGCGCTTTCACCTGGCCGCGCAGCAGCCATGCGGCCATCGTCGGCACCAGCGTGCGCGAGAGGATGAACGAGGCGATCATCGCAAAGATGATGGCTTCGGCAAGCGGACGGAACAGATACCCTGAGATGCCGTCCAGCTGGAACAACGGCAGCCAGACGATGCAGATGCACAGCGTCGCGACGAGCGTCGGCACAACGATCTGGTTTGCCGCCGTAATGATTCCCTGCTCCAGCTCGGCGCCCCCTTCGAGGTGGGAATCGATGTTTTCGATCATGACGGTCGCATCGTCGACCAGAATACCGACCGCGAGCGCCAATCCGCCAAGCGTCATGACATTGATCGTCTGCCCGGTATAGTGCAGTACCAGGATCGAAGACAGGATCGCGAGCGGAATCGATGTCGCGACGATCAACGTCGAACGCCAACTGCCGAGAAAGAGCAGCACAGTCAGCCCTGTCAGGATCGCTGCCGTGATCATCTCCTGAACCACCTCTGCCACCGAATCGCGCACGAACCCCGAGGCATCGTTGAGCGGCGTGATCTTCACGCCCGCTGGCAGCGTCCGGATAATGCCGGGCAGCGCCTGCTTGATACCCGCCACCACGGCGAGTGTCGAAGCGTTGCCGCTCTTGAAGATCTGGATCAGCACCGACTGCTTGCCTTTCACCAGCACCGCGTTCGTCTGCGGTGGCGCCCCGCGATGCACGTAGGCGACATCGCGCAGATAGACCGTCGCGCCGTTGACCGTCTTGATCGGCATGTTGTTGAACGTCGGCACATTGAGAGGCGTCGAATTCGTTTCAACCATAAAGTCGAGTCCGCCAATCTTCTGGTCGCCCGCGGGAAGTACCACGTTCTGCGACCTGAGCGCCGCCGCTACATCGGCGGCCGAGAGGCCGTGCGCCAGCAGCTTCGTCTGGTCCAGATCGATTTCGACGTTCAAAGCAGCGCCGCCATACGGATTCGGAATCGAGACGCCCGGCACGCCCACCAGTTGTGGCCGCACCAGGTTAGACGCCATGTCGTACACCTGCGCGGCCGTCATGTTCGGTGCGGAGACCTGAAGATCCAGCACCGGGACCGAGGACGCGTTGTACACCAGCACTTGAGGCGGCGTGATGCCCGCCGGCATTTGCTTCAGCACGGTCTGCGAGATAGATGCGACCTGGGCCTGGGCAGCAGCGATGTCGGTGCCCGGCTGAAAGAAGATCTTCACGATGCCGGCACCGTACAGGGACTGGCTCTCGATATGCTCGACGTTAGCCACCGTCGCGGTCAAGGCTCGCTCGTAGTAGTAGACCACGCGGCCGGACATATCCTGCGGGGACAGGCCGTTGTAGTTCCACACGACCGCGATCACCGGGATGCGGATGGCGGGAAAGATGTCCGTCGGCGTCTTCAGTACGGCCATCGCGCCGAACAGGATAATGAGGATGCTCATCACCACGAAGGTGAGGGGGCGGCGCAAGGCAACCAGGACAATGGCGTTCATGTAAAGGTGTCTGTGTCGGATGAGCATT
Source organism: Paraburkholderia sp. RL17-337-BIB-A (assembly GCF_046025895.1). Lineage (NCBI taxonomy): Bacteria > Pseudomonadati > Pseudomonadota > Betaproteobacteria > Burkholderiales > Burkholderiaceae > Paraburkholderia > Paraburkholderia sp. RL17-337-BIB-A. The sequence continues at coordinate 1,400,860 of NZ_JARESY010000002.1, forward strand.
GCGTCGGCGCCCTGGTCCTGCGGGAACCGACGAGGTGTGTAAGCAGAGGCCATGATCGCGGGCGCAGCATAAGCGAACGACACCACGCAGATTAACTTTTATTTAGGTAGTGTTTTGCGCAGTGCTGTTGCATGCCATCAGACGGCAAACTGGCGTCACGCGATGGAGCGCTGCGGCGGTGGTCAGCGCAAGAGAAGCTGGCGATGGTGCGAGAGAGATTCGAGCCGGGCAACAGCCCGCGAACTCGGAAGCCAATGCGGCGAGACTTTGGGCGTCGCCGAATAGCCGCCAGGAACCGGCGCGGTGACAGTGACCGCGGGCGACGCTCGCACTGCGCCTAACCGCGTCCGCTTCCGCCGTGGGCACCTGCGCTCACGTGTCCTACCCCGGCGCGTCCCATCGCGCCGAAGCCCGGACGCCCGCTACTGAACTCTGCGCGACCGAAGCCTTCAGGGCCGATTCCGCCGAACCGGTTCAATCCGATGCCCGGAGCCGGATGCGATCCGACGAATTGTCGCGGCGACACCGCAGGCAGATGCGCGTACGCCGCGCCGTACATGCCGCGCATGCCGTAAGCGCCGTGGGGAGGATTGAAACCTTCGTTGTCGTGAAAGTGATTGGCGTCGATGAGACTGCGGTTGTGCCACACATACCGGCCGCCATTGAACCATACCGCCTGATGATGCCAGTCGGTTCTCCAGTGTCGCCAGCCCCATCCGTAGCCGCCGAAATATCCCAAATCGAATCCAACGCCGAACACGATTCCCGGCCCATCAAGGTAGAGGTCCGGATCGCCATACCAGCCTGGCCAGAGCGCCACCGGCACGCCATACACGAGCGACGGATCGTATTCGGGCACGTACACGACTGCGGGATCGGTGGGCAGGATGCTGATCAATCCACCATCGTTCGTGACCGTTTCCTGTTGGTTGATTTTCAGGTTACCCGCTGTGCTGGCCTGCTGCCGCATCGTCTGGATGGCCGCCATCAATTGCTGTGGCTGGCTCAGGTACGCGTCGCCAAGCGAGGATGTCCAGACCACATTCTGGTCCATGTTCGCGAGCACGGCGGGAAATCCTGTAAGCGCCTTGACGCTGGCATCCCAGACCTGCTGATCGACTTGAGCGGCCAGCGCGTCCCCCGTCAATTGGGAATTCGATTGCATCCAGCGGTCCGCTGCGACGATTTCCGCCACATGTGTGGCCGCCGCGAGAATTTGTGCGACCAATGGGTCCGGATACAGCGCGATGGGAGCAACAAGTTGCTGCAGCTCTTCAGGCGTGCGCTGAATCGTCGCGGACTGCGGGACTAGTGCCTGATTATCCTGATCGGCGAACGCATGGGCCGCCATCCCGAATGCGATGCATAACGGCACAACGATTGAGAAGACCCGTTTCATCAACTTCATGGAATCTGTTCCGATTTTGCAATCTGAGATCCCTACTGTAGGCAAATGAAGTGGCCTGGAACTGACTCGATGATGAAGTTTTTGTTATTTTCTTTCAAGCATTGATGTCGTACACCTCAAGCCAGGCAACGGATAGACGGTTGCTAGGCCATATCTATTTGCGAACGCCAACCTTGCGCCCGTGGAGTCTGGCCAGTTGTAATTGCAAAATATCGCCAGGACAGGTTTATTTACTTAGGACAGGTTTGATTTACGAGCAACCACAAAGCGCCTTTCCAGATACCTTGCATCTGGAAAGGCGATCCATTTTTGTTATCACCCCCTCCAATACACGGATTGTTAGCGCATCGCACCGCTCGTATATTTGCTGAACCAAAGCAGAAGCCTCACGGACAGCAGAAATACAACAACTGAAAGGCAAGCCGCCGAGGCCTGCCACAGGAGCACAGCGATGAATCGAATCGATCTGGAAGGAAGGGTTGTCGCCATTACCGGCGGCGCGCGCGGCATTGGCTACGCAGTGGCTCAACGGGCGCTGAACTCAGGCGCGTCGGTTGCGCTATGGGACATCGACGCCGAGCGCCTCGCGCGCAGCCTGCGCGAACTCAGCGGACTGGGCAAAGTAACGGCCGTCACGGTCGAACTCACCCAGGAAGTCTCAGTGGATCAGGCGGTGGCGCAAACCGTTGCCGCCCATGGCGCGATCGACGTGTTGATCAACTGCGCCGGCATCACCGGCGGTAACGGCACGACGTGGGAACTCGACCCCGAGGTCTGGCGCCGCGTGATCGACGTGAATCTGATCGGCCCCTATCTCACCTGCCGCGCCGTCGTACCGCAAATGCTCAAGCAGGGCTACGGACGGATCGTCAATATTGCTTCGGTGGCCGGTAAGGAGGGCAACCCGAACGCCTCGCACTACAGCGCGTCCAAAGCCGGGCTCATCGGCTTGACCAAATCGCTCGGCAAAGAGCTTGCGACGAAGAACATCCTCGTCAATGCGGTCACGCCCGCAGCGGCCAAAACGGAGATCTTCGATTCGATGTCGCAGCAGCATATCGACTACATGCTCTCGAAGATCCCAATGAACCGGTTCCTGTTGCCGGAAGAGGCGGCCTCGCTGATTCTCTGGCTCTCTTCTGAAGACTGCGCGTTCAGCACCGGCGCGGTGTTCGATCTGTCAGGCGGTCGCGCTACTTACTGAGTCGTCACCGCGTCACCTGGACCGTGGCGGTAGCAGTAGCCATGCAGAAGGTAGAAAAATGCAGAGCGCGACCCGCATGCTCTGCGAAGGAGACGACATGAATCCGCATTCGCCCACGTCACTGGAGGCGATCAACAGAAAGGTCATGCGCCGGCTGTTGCCGTTCCTGCTGCTGATGTACGTGTTGGCGTTTCTCGACCGTGCCAATATCGGCTTCGCGCAGAAAGCGTTGCAGCACGATACGGGTTTGTCCAATGCGGCTTTTGCCTTCGGTGCGGGCGTGTTCTTCGTCGGCTATGCTTTGTTCGAAGTACCGAGCAATCTTCTACTGCATAAGGTCGGCGCGCGTGCGTGGATGTGCCGGATCATGGTGACATGGGGGCTCGTCTCGGCGGCGATGTGTCTTGCGCATACGCCGACGGCGTTCTACTCACTGCGTTTTCTGCTTGGTGTCGCCGAAGCAGGTTTCTTCCCCGGCGTGATCTATTACCTGACCCATTGGTTTCCACAAGCGGCGCGAGCGCGCGCGGTGGGCGTGTTTTATTTCGGCGCGCCGCTGGCGTTCATCTTCGGCAGTCCGCTGTCGGGTTCGCTGCTCGAATTGCACGGCACGATGGGTTTGGCCGGCTGGCAGTGGCTGTTTCTGATCGAGGGAACGTTGGCCTCGCTGGTCGGCGTATGGGCGTTCTGGTATCTCGACAACCGCCCCGAAGACGCGCGCTGGCTCGACGCAGAGGAGCGCACCCTGTTGCGCAGCGCACTGGACGACGATGCGCGCGCCGCCTCCTCTCATGGACCGCATCATATTCTCGCCGCGCTGGTGGACCGCCGTGTGTTGCTGCTCTCGGCGATCTATCTGCTGATTCAGATGAGCGTCTACGGCGTGATCTTCTATTTGCCGCAGCAAGTGGCCGCTTTGCTCGGCACGACCGTCGGCTTGCGCGTGGGCCTCGTGGCCGCGTTGCCCTGGCTGTGTGCGTTGGCCGTGACGTGGTACGTGCCGCGTCGTGCGGATCGCACGGGTGGTCACCGGCGCTGGGCGGTGGCGCTGCTGGTGCTGGCAGGCCTTGGCATTGGCGCCTCGGGGCTCGCGCATAACCCGTCGATCGGTTTGATCGCGCTGTGCTGCGCGGCCAGTGGTTTCATCGCGGCGCAACCGCTGTTCTGGACATTTCCGACGCGCTACCTCACGGGGGCCGCGGCGGCAGGCGGGATCGCGTTGATCAATTCGCTCGGCGGCCTTGGCGGATTCATTGCGCCGAGCCTGCGCACCGCGGCGGAACGGGCGTTTTCGTCGACCTCGGCAGGGCTGATCGTATTGGGCGTGTCGAGTCTGCTGGCGGCGCTGATGATCGGCACGTTGTTGCGCCGTGACGGTACAGATTCAAGCTGGTCTTCCCAACACTTACTGCACCGCGCCCGCTAGGCGCATTTTCGGCTGTACGTTCTGCGCACCAACAACGGAGCCCTTTCCATGGCCATGCCTACTATCCGGCACGTGCGTGCCTTTATCGTCCGCGGCGGCGGTGCGGACTATCACGATCAACCCGGCGGACACTGGATCGACGATCACATTTCCACGCCGATGGCGCGCTATCCGGAGTATCGCCAGAGCCGCCAGTCGTTCGGTATCAATGTGCTCGGCACGCTGGTCGTCGAGATTGAAGCGAGCGACGGCACAGTCGGTTTCGCGGTCACGACGGGCGGTGAGATCGGCGCATTCATCGTCGAAAAACATCTCGCGCGCTTTCTCGAAGGCCAGCTTGTTACCGACATCGAGAAGATGTGGGATCAGATGTATTTCTCGACACTGTATTACGGCCGAAAAGGCGTGGTGCTGAATACGATCTCGGGCGTCGATCTCGCGTTGTGGGATTTGCTCGCGAAGGTCCGCAAGGAACCGGTGTACCAACTATTGGGCGGCCCGGTGCGCGACGAACTCGTGTTCTACGCGACTGGCGCGCGTCCGGATCTGGCGAAAGAGATGGGTTTCATCGGCGGTAAATTGCCGTTGCAGCATGGTCCCGCGGAAGGCGAGGCCGGTCTCAGGAAGAACCTGGAGAAGCTCGCCGAGATGCGTAGCCGCGTCGGCGACGACTTCTGGCTGATGTACGACTGCTGGATGAGCCTGGACGTGCCGTATGCCACGCGGCTCGCGCAGGCGGCGCACGAATACGGTCTGAAATGGCTCGAAGAATGTCTGCCGCCGGACGACTACTGGGGTTACGCCGAACTGCGCCGCAACGTGCCACGCGGCATGATGGTGTCGACCGGCGAGCATGAAGCGACGCGCTGGGGTTTTCGCATGCTGCTGGAGATGGAGTGCTGCGATCTGATTCAGCCAGATGTGGGCTGGTGCGGCGGCATGACCGAACTCATCAAGATCTCCGCGCTTGCCGATGCCCACAATGTGATGGTGGTGCCGCACGGTTCATCGGTGTATAGCTATCACTTCGTCGTCACGCGGCACAACTCGCCGTTCGCCGAGTTTCTGATGATGGCGCCGAAGGCCGATGAAGTGGTGCCGATGTTTACGCCGCTGCTGCTCGATGAACCGGTCCCTGTGAACGGACGGATGAAAGTGCCGGACACGCCGGGCTTCGGTGTGCGATTGAATCCGGAATGCGCGCTGGTGCGCCCTTATCCGCGATGAATGCTCGATGATTGCGTGGTGAATGCGCTTTGATGAATGCGCGGTGAACTCAGGCCCAACCTGCAAGACCGAGTATTGACCCAGCCAACAGGAGAATGACGTGTTGCTCAAGGACAAGGTCGTGATCGTCACCGGCGGCTCGCGTGGCATTGGCCGCGCGATAGCGGTTGCGTGCGCAACCGAAGGCGCGGATGTGGCGATCAACTACTGGGGCGATAACGACGCATCTTACGGGCGCCGCTCGGCCGTTGCGGAAGTAGTCGGCGAAATTGAAGCGTTGGGGCGACGTGTGATCGCGATCGAAGGCAACGTAGCCGCGCGCGAAACCGGTCACGAACTCGTTCGCCAGACCGTCGAGGCCTTCGGCAAAGTGGACGTGCTCGCGAGCAATGCCGGCATCTGCCCATTCCATGCCTTTCTCGACATGCCGCCTGAAATATTGGAGTCGACGGTGGCAGTCAATCTGAACGGCGCGTTCTACGTCACGCAGGCCGCCGCGCAGCAGATGAAAGCGCAGGGTACGGGCGGCGCGATCGTGGCGACGAGTTCGATCAGCGCGCTGGTAGGCGGGGGCATGCAAACCCACTACACGCCGACCAAGGCGGGTGTGCATTCGTTGATGCAGTCGTGCGCGGTGGCATTGGGGCCATACGGCATTCGCTGCAATTCGGTGATGCCCGGCACGATCGCCACCGATCTGAACGCGGAAGATCTCGCCGACGAAGCGAAAAAAGCCTACTTCGAAAAGCGCATTCCATTGGGCAGACTGGGCCGCCCGGAGGATGTGGCCGACTGCGTGGTATTCCTCGCTTCTGAGCGCGCGCGTTACGTAACAGGCGCCGCGCTGCTGGTGGACGGCGGCCTGTTCGTCAACTTGCAGTAACGCGCGATGCCGACGTCAATGAACCGGTGCGGAGACGATCACAGGCGTGGCTTCAGTTACGGCGGAATCGTCGCGAGCGAGCTTGCGCGAGAAGCCGCGCAGCAAATCGATAAAGCGCAGCGCCGGTTCGGCAAGGGCTTCTTCCTTGCGCGTGAGAATGCCGAAGCCGGCGAGGCTCTTGCCGATTTCGAGCGGCAACGCGACCAGCAGTTTGCCGCGCACATGATCGCGCACCACCGACTCGGGCAGCATGGCCACGGCGTCGTAGTTCTCGAGCAATTGCAACGTGGCGAAGATCGACGCGCACTCGGTCAGATTGACTGGCGTCGCAAGGCCGGCACGCGCGAGTTCCTCTTCGAACAGCACGCGCGCCGGGCTCGTTACCGGTTGCGCCACCCACGGCCAGTCGATCAGCTCCCGCAACGTGATGCGCGAGCGCTGCGCCAGCGGATGCACCGAACGCACCACCAGCAGCAACGTCTCGCGGGCGAGCGGCTCGAAACTGAAATCGTTGTGTTGCAACGGATTGGTCAGGCGTCCCAATGCCAGATCGACTTCGCGGCGATGCAGCAATTGCACGACCTGGTCACTGGTTTCGCCAAGAATGCGCACGTTCAGCAAGGGGCTTTCGGTTTTCAGGGCGCCAACCGCCATGGCCAGCAGATCGGGCGCGGCGCCCATGATGGCGCCGACGGTCAATTGTCCATGCCCGCCGCGGCGTTTGACGTCGAGGTCTTCGGCAAAGCGGGTCAACTCGGCCAACGCCCGCCGCGCATACGCCAGCGTGACCACGCCGAGCGGCGTGGGTGTCATGCCGCGCGCGTTGCGCTCGAACAGCAGGAAGCCGAACGCTTCCTCGATGTCGCCGAGCATGCGGCTCGCGCTGGGTTGCGCGACGTTGATCGCCTCGGCGGCTTGATGGAGATTGCGCGCGTCGTCGAGCGCGACGAGCAGTGCGAGGTGCTTGAACTTGAGCCGATTGACGAGTGCGATGGCAGCTGAGTGTTGGCTCATGGTTCCCGGTGCGATTCGGTTTGTGGATCGCTCAATCCCAACAACGGATTGAGATGCTATCGACGCAGGAATTATAGTCGTATCAGTCGCTTCTCATAGAAAGCGCCCGGATACGACGGGAGACAGGCCGCAATGGAAACAATCGCTTTCCGGATGGTGCTCAACCCCGGCATGCGCGAGGAATACGAACGACGTCATGCGCAAATCTGGCCCGAGCTGGTTGATGCGTTGCACAACGCCGGTGTGCGCGACTATCGGATCTTCTTCGACGCGGACTCGGATCACCTTTTCGCCATTCTGACGCGCACCACGAATCACACCATGAATGCGCTGCCGCAACTTGACGTGATGCGCAAATGGTGGGATTACATGGCCGACATCATGCAGACAGCCCCTGACCATACACCGCTTCAGCAACCACTCGAGCCGGTCTTTCATCTGAATTCACTTAGCTGACATTGCAGACTTTGCTTGGGCCTTATGGGCGGAGGGTGTCGCATGCAGGTTGTCGATTCGCATATCCACTTGTGGGATCTGAAGACGCATCGCTATCCGTGGCTGGAAAATCCGGGTGTGTCGTTCGTGGGGGACGCGCGCGAGCTCAAGCACGACTATCTGCTCGACGACCTGCTCGCTGAGGCCGGCGATATCGACGTGCTGAAACTGGTGCACGTCGAAGCGAATCACGATCCCGCCGATCCGGTCGAGGAGACCCGCTGGCTGCAATCCATTGCGGATCGTCCGGCGTCGCGCGGCATGCCGAATGCGCTTGTCGCCGCCGTGGATCTGTCCGCGGCGAACGCACCTGAAATACTTGAAGCGCATGCGTCGTTCGCCAATACGCGTGGCATCAGGCAGATCCTGAACGTGCACGAGAACAAGCTGTTCGATTACGTCGGCCGCCATTTCATGCGCGAGCCGCAGTGGCGCGACCATTTTGCGTTGCTGCGCCGTTACGACATGTCGTTCGATCTGCAACTGTATCCGTCGCAGATGGAAGAAGCGGCTGCGTTGGCGCGCGCGCATGGCGAGACGATTTTTATCATCAACCATGCGGGCATGTTCGTGGAGCGCAGCAGCATTGCCGGTTATCGCGCCTGGCGTGACGGGTTGCGACTGCTCGCGGGTTGCAGGAACGTCGCGGTGAAGATCAGCGGACTCGCAATGTTCGATCATCAGTGGACGATCGAAAGCCTGCGGCCTTATGTGCTTGAAACGATCGACACCTTCGGCGTGGAGCGCGCGATGTTCGCGTCTAACTTTCCGGTCGACCGGTTGTTCGGCTCTTATGCGGATTTGTGGCACGCGTATGCGTCGATTGTGGATGGCGCGAGCGTTGCTGAAAAAGAAGCGCTGTTTTGCCGTAACGCGGAGCGCTTTTATCGTATCTGACCTGGCGGACCGGACTCAAACGTCCTGACCCAGCGGACCTGACTCAGCGAACCTGACCTAGCGAACCTGACTCAGCTCACCCGACACAGCGCATCCGACGCACACTCGAAAGCGAACAGGAAGGAGACACGTAGTGCAGCAATCCCCAACCGCGGCGCCCAGGCTCGAACTCCGGAACGCCAGCAAATCCTTCGGCCGGGTCCGTGCGTTATCCGACGGCGATCTCGCGTTGTGGCCGGGCGAAGTGCATGCGCTGCTCGGCGAAAACGGCGCGGGCAAATCGACGGTCGTCAAGATTCTCGCGGGCGTGCATCAGCCGGATACCGGCGAGCTGCTGGTTGACGGCGTGGCGCGCCGTTTCGCCACGCCCGCGGAAGCGCGCGACGCGGGCCTCGCGGTGATCTATCAGGAGCCGACGCTGTTCTTCGATCTCTCGATCGCAGAGAACATCTTCATGGGACGGCAACCCGTCGACCGGATCGGCCGTATTCAATACGACGCCATGCGCCGCGAGGTGGATGGCTTGCTGGCCTCGCTCGGGGTCGATCTGCGCGCGGATCAACTGGTGCGCGGTTTGTCGATCGCCGATCAGCAGGTGATCGAAATTGCCAAGGCGTTGTCGTTGAACGCGAACGTGCTGATCATGGACGAGCCGACCGCCGCCTTGTCGCTGCCCGAAGTGGCGCGGCTCTTTGCGATCGTACGCAAGCTGCGCGAGCGCGAGGTGGCGATTCTGTTCATTACGCACCGGCTCGATGAAGTCTTCACGCTAACGCAACGCGTAACGATCATGCGCGACGGTGCGAAGGTATTCGACGGCCTTACCGCCGATCTCACCACCGAAGCCATCGTGGCAAAGATGGTGGGCCGTGATCTGGAAACGTTCTATCCCAAGGCCGACCGGCCGCCGGGTGAAGTGCGCCTGTCAGTGCGTGGACTCACGCGCGTGGGCGTCTTCAAGGACATTTCCTTCGACGTCCGCGCCGGCGAGATCGTCGCGTTGGCGGGTCTCGTGGGTGCGGGCCGCAGCGAAGTGGCCCGCGCGATCTTCGGCATCGATCCCCTCGACTCGGGCGAAATTTTCATAGTTGGCAAGCGTCTCGCCGCGGGCAGTCCGGCCGCGGCGGTGCGTGCCGGCCTCGCGCTGGTACCGGAGGACCGTCGCCAGCAAGGGCTGGCATTGGAGCTGAGCATTGCGCGCAATGCCTCGATGACCGTGCTCGGACGGCTCGTCAAACATGGCCTGATTTCCACCCGCAGCGAAACGCAGCTGGCCAATCAGTGGGGCACACGCTTGCGTCTCAAAGCGGGCGATCCGAATGCGCCGGTCGGCACGCTTTCCGGCGGCAATCAGCAAAAAGTCGTGCTGGGCAAGTGGCTCGCCACCAACCCGAAAGTCCTGATCATCGACGAACCTACGCGCGGTATCGACGTCGGCGCCAAGGCGGAGGTGTATAGCGCGTTGGCGGAACTGGTGCGCGACGGCATGGCCGTGCTGATGATTTCGAGCGAACTGCCGGAAGTACTCGGCATGGCCGATCGCGTGCTGGTGATGCACGAGGGCCGTATTAGCGCCGATATAGCGCGCGCTGAAGCCGACGAAGAACGCATCATGGGCGCCGCGCTCGGCCAACCGATTCCCCCGTTGGGACACGCCGCATGATGCGCCATTCGCCAACTCATCCCGCGCCGGTTCGGGCACCCGTCCCCAAGCGTACCGGCAGCGCGCCAGGCGGCTTCGTCGCGAGCATTGCCAGGAGCCGCGAGACGACGCTTTTCGTCGTGCTGATCCTGTTGATCGTGGGCACCGGGCTCGCGAAGCCGCAGTTTCTGAATCTGCAGAATCTGCGTGACGTGCTGCTCAATGTGTCGATTATCAGCTTGCTGACAGCCGGCATGACGGTCGTGATCCTGATGCGGCATATCGATCTGTCGGTGGGGTCGACGGTCGGCGTGAGCGCCTATGCGGTCGGCAGTCTGTATGTGGCGTTTCCGCATATGCCGGTGATCGTCGCGTTGCTGGCCGGACTTGCGATCGGTCTGGTGGCGGGCGGGATCAATGCGTTGCTGGTCGCCGTGGGACGCGTGCCGTCGCTGGTGGCCACGCTCTCCACGCTCTACATCTTTCGCGGCGCGGATTACGCGTGGGTCCACGGCGGGCAGATCAATGCAACCAGTTTGCCCGATGCGTTTTCCCGTCTCGCCACCGGTACATTCTTCGGCATACCGACGCTCGCGCTCATCGCGATCGTCGTGCTGGCGGCGTTGGCTGTCTACCTGAAGCAGTTTCGCGGCGGACGCGAACACTACGCGATCGGCTCGAACCCGGAGGCGGCACGGCTTGCCGGCGTGAACGTCGAACGTCGCGTGATGGCGGGCTTTCTGCTGTCCGGCGCGATTGCCGGCTTTGCGGGCGCATTGTGGCTCGCGCGCTTCGGCACCGTCGATGCAAGCACGGCAAAGGGCATTGAGTTGCAGGTGGTTGCGGCTGCCGTGGTGGGCAGTGTCGCGATCACGGGTGGTGTGGGCACCATTCTCGGCGCCACGCTCGGCGCGCTCGTGCTGGGGGTGATCAGCATCGCGCTCGTCGTGCTGCACGTCTCGCCATTCTGGGAGCAGGCGATCCAGGGCGCGCTGATCGTCGCCGCGATTACCGCCGATACCTTGCTGGCCCGCTCCGTCGCCAAACGCATGATGAGGAAGCGCGATCATGGCTAAACCCGATTCCGCATTGCTCGCGCGTAAACGCGAAACGCCGTTGCAATGGGAAGTGTTGCTGGTCATCGTGCTGGCGCTATCGCTCGCACTCGGGCGCTGGTTGTCGCCGGTGTTTCTAACCAGTGCGAATGTCAGCAACATCCTCGCCGATCTGACCGAGATCGCGTTGATGGCGCTGCCCATGACGCTGATTATCGTCGCCGCGGAAATCGATCTTTCGGTGGCGTCGGTGCTGGGCGCGTCCAGTGCGCTAATGGGCGTGCTGTGGCATATGGGCTTGCCGATGCCGGTGGTGATCGTGCTGGTATTGATTGCCGGTGCGTTGGCGGGCTTGCTGAACGGGCTCGTGATCGTGAAGCTCAATCTGCCTTCGCTTGCGGTCACGATCGGCACGCTGGCACTGTTTCGCGGTCTCGCGTATGTGCTGCTCGGCGATCAGGCTGTCGCGGATTTTCCGGCGGGGTATACGGCGTTCGGCATGGATACGGTTGGCTCGACCTTCATTCCGTTGCCGTTTGCGATCGTGATCGTCGGCGCGGTGCTGTTTACGGTGTTGCTGCAGTCCACTGCATTCGGCCGCAGCCTCTACGCAATCGGCGCGAATCCCACCGCCGCGGCGTTCTCCGGCATCGAAGTCGCGAAGATCCGGCTGCGGCTGTTCGTGTTGTCCGGCGCGATGAGCGCGCTGGCCGGCGTCGTCTATACGCTGCGCTTCACCAGCGCGCGCGGCGATAACGGCGAAGGGTTCGAATTGTCGGTGATCGCGGCGGTGCTGTTCGGCGGCGTGAGTATTTTCGGTGGACGTGGTTCGATGTTCGGTGTCCTGCTGTCGCTGCTGATTATCGGCGTGTTGAAAAACGCGCTAACGCTAGATGATGTATCGAGCGAAACGCTGACGATCGTCACGGGCGTCCTGCTGTTGGCATCGGTGCTGATTCCCAATCTGGTTGCCCGCTGGCGGGCGGCGCGTGACCGGCGTTTCATTGCGAAGTCCGCTTCTTCTTTATAACGTTCTTCTTAAAACCGGCTCCAGAAGAAACACCAGACATCGAATACCAGATACCTACAACCCGGACAGGTTTTCGTCCAACAACAAAGCAGGAGACGCCTTATGTTCAATCCTCTACGTCACACCGGCAAAGCTGCGCTGTGCATTGCCTTGGTCGCGCTCAGTTGTGCCGCGTCGGCAGCGGGGCTGAAAAGCGGTCTGAAGATTGCTTTCGTGCCGAAGCAGATCAATAACCCATACGAAGTGATTGCCGACGACGGCGGCATGGCAGCGATCAAGGAGTTCGGCGGCGTGGGCAAGGTCGTGGGGCCCTCGGATGCCGGCGCGTCGTCGCAGGTGCAATACATCAACACGTTGATCACGCAGCGGCAGGACGCGATCGTGATCGCGGCCAACGACGCGAACGCCGTCGTGCCGTATCTGAAGAAAGCGATGTCGCAAGGCATCAAGGTCGTGACCTTCGACTCGGACACAGCGCCCGAAGGCCGTCAATTGTTCGTCAACCAGGCGAACGCGGAAGGTATCGGCCGGGGGCAGATCCAGCTGGTGGCGAAACTGATGGGCGGCGAGGGCGAATTCGCGGTGCTTTCGGCTACGCCTAATGCAACCAATCAGAACACGTGGATCAAGTGGATGCAGGAGGAGTTGAAAAAGCCCGAGTACTCGAAGATCAAACTCGTGAAGATCGCGTACGGCAACGACGACGACCAGAAGTCGTTCGTCGAAACGCAAGGCTTGCTGCAGGCGTATCCAAATCTGAAGGCGATCGTCGCGCCGACTACGGTCGGCATCGCGGCAGCGGCGCGTTACATCTCGTCGTCATCGAGCAAGGGTAAGGTGCAGGTGACCGGCTTGGGCACGCCGAACCAGATGCGTGCGTTCGTAAAGAACGGGACGGTTAAGGCGTTCCAGCTTTGGGATCCGAATCAGCTTGGCTATCTGGCGGGTTATGCCGCTGCGGCGCTGTCGTCGGGGACGATCAGCGGCAAGGAAGGCGAGTCGTTTGATGCGGGCAAACTCGGCAAGCGCACGATCGGACCGCAAGGCGAAATCATTCTCGGACCGCCGACCACGTTCGATTCGAGCAATATCGACAACTTCAATTTCTAGGCAGCGAGCCGGGCGCCGCGACGCCGGGCATTGCTACGCAAAGTGCGCGGCGCGAGGCAGAAGCTTTCGTATTGCAAGCCTTTGGAAATTTTGGTGTACCTCGACTACAGCGGCCCCGTCTGATCAATCGACGACGGGGCCGCTCGTTTCTCAATCGCGCCGTCGCAGATCGTGCGACGAGCCCGATCCTGGGCTGATCGGTTCCATCCGCCAGAATGCAGGTACAGGATATGCATGTGAAGCGACCGATCCGGAATTGCTTGCGATAGGCGAACGCGGCCCTTTCACACGACTTTGGACCGATACGATAAATTGGCAAATTGACCTTGGGCGTAGTTGGCCCGAACTGCTATCTTGAGTAAGAGTCGTTCGGACAGCGGATGGTCGTTGATACAGCAGTCGATGGTCGCGGTCTTCGGCGAGAACGAAAGCGACCCGTCGCGGCGAGCGCCGAACGAGCGGAAAAAATTCCTGCCAAGAGGTGCATGATGACCGAAGTTACCTGGCTTGTTGTGGCCGACGGAGGCCGCGGGCGTGTTTTCCAGGCGCCGGGACTCACACTCGACTTGCAGGAAATCGAAGATCTCATCAACAATGAATTTACCGGCACGATGCTGACGGAAAAGGACCGGCTAAAATTTGCAAAGCGGGTATCCGATTATCTGGAAGAAGGGCGGCTCCATCAGCGCTACGCTCGGCTGAGACTCGCCATGGAGTCGAAATTTCTCGGCATGGTCAAAGCAAATCTGAGTGAGCAGACCCGTCGATTGATATTCGAGCAACTAAGCGAGGATCTGTCGGCACTCAATACGAAAGAAATCGAGGCCCATCTGCGGCGGCACTGACTGGCCGCCTTCGGTCGCAAGACTTACGCGCTGGTTTCGGAGCCGGGCGGTTCTTCGACATCGCGAAACCAGCTTTCTGCGTGAGCGCGGTCGGCAACCCAGGAGCGGGACTGCGGCGTGTTGAACTCACGGTCGATGAACCGGCGCCCCCATTCGACCCCGTCTCTTGTCGCTTCTTCTTCAGTGAGCCACTCGGGTTGAACGGTCTCGGGGCGAACACTGACAACCGTGCGATCGCCGCGAGTCACGTTCACCCTTGCGATCCAGGCGCCGCGCTGGTTGCGCTCAGGGTGCACGGCGATCTCAAACTCGCCGTAAGAAGCAGTGCTTGCTGGCATCGTTTTCTCCTTTGCAGCGTTCGATGGGTATCCGTCCACAATCCGATGCGTGATCCTGAACACCATCATGCCGCAATTCCAGCATTCCGGGAGTGCGGATATCAAGGCGCAATGGCAATCCGATAGACGTATTTCACCAATATCCAGCATCGGAGAAAACCGGCGTTCACATCGTCGTGACTTGCTCGTAGACTTCCTGTGTGGCGGGCGCGCGAGGCTCCATATTCTCGATTGACGGGAGGCTGCATGGCACAGAATGAAATCTCATACCGGCGGTTTGTCATTTCCGCGACGATCTCCCCTCTGCAGGGTAACCGGGGAATCGTGACAGTCGACGTCTTGACCTCGGATCCGGAGCGTATTGCCGATCTCGGCACGGAACGCTTCCTCCACGTTGAGCGGTGGGTTGAAAGAAATGATCCTGCCTTTCTTCAGGTCGTTGTGGACGAATGTAAAGTGACTATCGACCATTACGCAAACAACGTCGACGATAGTTGATTCTTGCGTCTGGCCGCAAACGCTACCTTGCATGAGGTATTGAAATGCAGGAATTCGATTTCTACATCAACCTGAAGAAGCCGACACTCGGACTCTATGTGCGCAAGGGCGCCGGACTTCCCGACCTCGTTGACACAAGCCAGTGGCAATTCGACGGACACGTGTGGCAAAGCGAGCTGACACCCGACATCCTGAAGGGGCTCGAGGCCAACGGCCACGCATTTCAGGAGTTGGGTGGGTGATTGTTGAAATCACACGTCGGCCATGCCGAGGAGAGAATCATGTCGGAGCAACAGGGCAAATTGAGTGATGAGTTCATCGCGCAGCAACGCCAGCGCCTCGATGCGTTGCGCCAGCAACTGCTAGGCGGAGAGGAAAACACGATCGCGAATCAGCGGACGGCCGAAGAAGAGCACGGCGACGAGGCCGAAGAGTTCGAGGACGAGGCGCAGGGAATGGCGCAGAACGAGGTCAACCAGGCACTGCATGACGTGAACGACCAACGCATCAGCGATATCGGGCGCGCGCTTGAGAAGATCGACGAGGGGACTTACGGTCTCTCCGATGCCAGTGGCGAGCCGATACCGAAAGCACGGCTCGAATCCGTCCCGGAAGCTATTCTCACCGTTGCAGAGCAGAGTAGCCGCGAGGCCCGCAAATGACGGCTTGCAAAATGACGGCTTCCAATGTGTAGCGGCGCGTATCGAATCGCCTTCGACCATACTGGAGATTTACGGTCGCGAGGCAACCTCATCCAGGTGGACCAGCAGGTCGGCCGGGTCGTCATAAACGCGCAGCGCGCCTGCGCGCTCCAGTTCTTCAGTGCCGTATCCGCCTGACAACACGCCAACGCCCAGCGCGCGACATCGCTGGGCGGCGAGCATGTCCCAGATGCTGTCCCCCACGACCACCGCTTGCTCGATCGGTACGCCGAGCCGCATTGCCGCGGCAATAAACAGGTCCGGGTCCGGCTTCGCGTATTTGACGTCGTCGCGGGTGACGACCACGGCTTTTGCCGGATCCACGCCCAGCGCCTCCAGATTGAGCGCCGCGGTCTCCATCCGGCCGCTCGTTGCCACTGCCCACGGGGTGCCGGCTTGTGTCAGCGCGTCGAGCAGTTCGCGAGCGCCCGGCAATGGGCGCACTTGAGCACGTAATCGTTGGTAGGCGGCTGCATGAGCGCGACGAAGCCGCTCGCTGAGTTCAGCGCTAATTTCATCGTGCGTTTCCCGCAGAAGCTGGTTCGTAAAGAGGCCACCGCTCATGCCAATCTTGCGATGAATTCGCCAGACCGACAATGGAATGCTTTCCCCGTCGAGGGCCTCTTTCCAGGCGAGCACATGCTGATAGACGCTATCGACGAGTGTCCCGTCGAGGTCGAACAAAAATGATGTCTGGATTCGCATGATGGGCTCGATTGATAAGCACTTCTGGAAACACTCGCGCAGCGTACTACTATAAACCTGAGCTACGAGGTCTTGCGCGTTGACTAGATCGATCTCAGCACGCGCCCCGCATGTTTCAGACAAAGTTCACTCGACGTCCACGCATATACCGCGCCCGCCGCGCCACGCTATCAGAGTTCTTCTGTTATAGCCGGATGCCTTAACCGAAAAGGTGACTCTCGATGCCCGCCCTCTGCGAAATCTGTAACGCCCGTCCCGCTGTTGCTCGTGTGACCGTTGTGCAAAACGGCGAGCGGAAAACCTTATCGATTTGCGACTACGACTATCGGCAATTAATGCGGCACCAAAGCATGGTGAACCCATTCGATTCCCTGCTCGGAGGAGGCGGCTTGTCGCGCTTCTTCGGCGGCCTGGGAAGCGCAGGAGCCAATGACGAAGATGAAGACGAAGACGCGGGTTTCGAGGCCGAACTGCCACGTGAGTCGGTTGATGCAACCGATGCTTTCAGCGAGCAAACACTCGAGTTGTTGCAGCGCGCCGCGGAAAAAGCACACGAGCTCGGCCGCAACGAACTCGACACTGAGCACCTGCTTTACGTGCTCGCGGACGCCGACGTGTGCGCCGCGCTGCTGAAGGAGCTCAAGCTCTCACCGCAGGACATCAAGGCTTATATCGACCAGCATGCGCAAAAGGGCACCGTCTCACCTGACGCGCCGATCGAGAAGATGACGGTTTCGCCGCGCCTGAAAAAGGCGTTCCAATACGCGTTTCAGGCGTCGCGTGATCTGGGGCATTCCTATGTTGGCCCTGAGCATCTGCTTATCGGCCTCGCGGCGGTGCCGGACAGCATCGCGGGCGCACTGCTGAAGAAGTATGGCGTGACGCCGGAGGCGTTGCGGCAGAAGGTCGTGAAAGTCGTCGGCAAAGGCGCGGAGGACGGCCGCGTCGACACGCCAACCGGCACACCCACGCTCGACAAATTCGGGCGCGACCTCACGGCCATGGCGCGTCAGGGCAAGCTCGATCCGGTGCTCGGCCGCGCGCAGGAAATCGAGAGCACGATCGAAGTGCTCGCGCGGCGCAAGAAGAACAACCCTGTACTGATCGGCGAGCCGGGTGTCGGCAAGACCGCGATCGTCGAAGGGCTGGCACAGCGCATCATCAACGGCGACGTGCCCGAGGTTCTGCGCGGCAAGCGGCTTGTCGAGGTCAACATCAACTCGATGGTGGCCGGCGCGAAATATCGCGGCGAATTCGAGGAGCGCGCCAAGCAGCTGATCGATGAGGTCACGGCGAAGCAGGCCGAATTGATCCTGTTCATCGACGAACTGCACACGATCGTCGGCGCGGGACAAGGCGGTGGCGAAGGCGGCCTCGATATCGCGAACGTGCTGAAGCCCGCGCTTGCGCGTGGCGAGCTCAGTCTGATTGGCGCCACGACACTCAACGAATATCAGAAGTACATCGAAAAAGACGCCGCGCTCGAACGGCGCTTCCAACCGGTGTTAGTACCCGAACCCACGGTGGAGCAGACCATCGTCATTCTGCGTGGGCTTCGCGATAAGCTCGAGGCGCACCATCAGGTGACGTTTGCCGACGATGCGTTCGTTGCCGCCGCCGAACTTTCCGATCGCTACATCACGTCGCGCTTTTTGCCGGACAAGGCCATCGACCTGATCGACCAGGCGGCGGCACGCGTGCGTATCGGCGCGACCTCGCGACCGGCGGCCATTCAGGAGCTCGAAGCCGAAACCGCCCAGCTCAAGCGTGAGCAGGACTATGCGTCCTCGCGCAAGCGCTTCGATGAGGCGAAGAATTTCGAGGCGCGGATTGGCGAGAAGCAGGCGAAACTCGACGAGCAGATGGAGGCCTGGCAGCGCAAGACCGGCTCGGAAACACTCGAAGTGACCGTGGAGTCCATCGCCGAAGTCGTGTCGCGTCTCACCGGCATTCCGGTCACGGAACTCACGCAGGAAGAGCGGCAGAAACTACTGGATATGGAGAAGAAGCTGCGCGAGCGTGTGGTCGGCCAGGACGACGCGGTGATTGCCGTGAGCGATGCCGTGCGGCTGTCACGTGCGGGGCTGGGCCAGGCGAACCGGCCGATTGCAACGTTCCTGTTCCTCGGACCCACCGGCGTCGGCAAGACCGAACTCGCGAAGGCGCTGGCGGAGACGGTGTTCGGCGACGAGCAGGCGGTCATCCGTATCGACATGTCCGAATACATGGAGCGTCACGCGGTTGCACGGCTGATCGGCGCCCCGCCGGGCTACGTCGGTTACGACGAAGGCGGTCAGTTGACCGAACGCGTCCGGCGCCGCCCGTACAGCGTGATCCTGCTCGATGAGATCGAGAAGGCCCACCCCGACGTGAACAACGTGCTGCTGCAGGTGTTCGACGACGGGCGGCTGACCGACGGCAAGGGACGTGTAGTGGATTTCAGCAACACGATCATCATTGCGACGAGCAATCTCGGCGCATCGATCATCATGGACAACCTCGAGAAACCCGAAGCGGATCGCCAGGCCGAAAAAGCGATCCGCGAGGAATTGATGGGGGTGCTCAAGGGACACTTCCGCCCTGAATTCCTGAACCGGATCGACGAGATCATCGTCTTCCATGGGCTCTCGCGTGAGAACATCCATTCGATCGTGCAGATCCAGCTCGAACGGGTGGAGCGCACGGCGGCCGCCCAGGACATTACCCTCAAGATAGACGAATCCGTGATCGATCATCTCGCCGATGCCGGCTATCGGCCGGAATTCGGGGCACGCGAATTGAAGCGCCAGATTCGCCAGGAACTGGAAACACGGCTCGCGAAGGAGATTCTCGGTGACCGGCTGAAGTCGGGCGATACCGTCGACGTCAGTTACGACAAGGCAAGCGACGAAGTGAAGTTCAGCAAGAGCGAGGCGCCGCCGACACCCAAGGCGACAGGCGGAAAGGGTGGCAACGGACGCGCGAAGAAAAAGCCGTCTAAAGAAACCAGCAGCCCCGAGCCAGCTGAAAGCGCCGAGTCGAAGAAATGACGTATCCACCGAGCCGGGAGAAGCCGCAGCGTCATCGCTGACGATGTGCGGCCTCTGAAGACCGGTTGAAACAGGCAGCGGTCTCACTGTACTTGCACTGTGCACGTGGGCCGCTGTTTGCCTGTACCTTTCGCCATACATCAACTTCGGTGAGACCAGACTCCGGGACGAATCACGCGTGCATGACGGGGACACGCCGCGAAGGCTCGGGGCACCCCGAATCCGGGTTCGCGCTAATCGCGCACCCGCATGTGTGTTACATACGCGCGATTCCTGATTACCCCCGTTTTTATGCAGACCTCGCGTTATCGCGCTACGATGTGCCGCGTAGCCGTTCCGTCGCCACATGGTGTCCGTCTTTACGCACATGCCGTTGCTACTCGGAGCCGTTGATCGATCATGGAAATCTTCGATGCATTCCACCTTGCCAGGTTGCAGTTTGCGTTCACGGTTTCGTTTCATATCATTTTCCCCGCGATCAGCATCGGCACGGCAAGCTTCCTGGCCGTGCTGGAAGCGCGCTGGTTATTGACGGGTGACATCGCCTACAAGGACATGTTTCTGTTCTGGTCGAAGATCTTCGCGGTCGGCTTCGGCATGGGGGTGATTTCGGGTGTGGTGATGGCCTACGAGTTCGGCACCAACTGGAGTGCATTTTCCCGCATTGCCGGCAACATCACGGGCCCGCTCCTGACCTATGAAGTGCTGACGGCGTTCTTTCTCGAGGCTGGTTTTCTCGGCGTCATGCTGTTCGGCTGGCAACGAGTCAGTCCTCGCGCGCACTTCTTTGCAACGCTGATGGTCGCGGTGGGCACGCTCATTTCAACCTTCTGGATTCTCGCGTCGAATAGCTTCATGCAGACGCCGCAAGGATTTGCCATCCAGAATGGCCGTATCGTGCCGGTCGACTGGATGAAGGTGATTTTCAATCCGTCGTTTCCGTATCGCCTGGCGCATATGACGATCGCCGCATTCATCGTTGCGGGCTTCATCGTGGCCGCGTGCGGCGCCTGGCATCTGTTGCAGGGCCGGCGCGACAAACCTGTCACGCGTAGCTTTTCGATGGCGCTGTGGATCCTGCTTTTTCTGACGCCGATACAGATTTTCGTCGGTGACGCGCACGGCCTCAACACACGCAAATATCAGCCGGCCAAGATCGCTGCGATTGAAGGGCTCTGGGAAACCGAGAAGGGTGGCACCGCGCTCAATCTGGTCGGTCTGCCCGACATGAATGCAGAGGTGACGCGATACACGATCCAGATACCGCATCTGGGCAGCCTGATTCTGACCCACAGTTGGGATGGTGAGATTCGCGGCCTGAAAGACTTTCCGCCGGAAGATCGCCCGTATTCGCCAATCGTGTTCTGGACCTTCCGGATCATGGCGGGTCTTGGCATGTTGATGGTGTTGACTGCACTGCTTGGCCTGCTGCTCAGAGTGCGCGGCCGCCTGTACGAGACCCGGTGGTATCAGAGTCTCGTGCTGTGCATGGGGCCTTCTGGAATTGTGGCGCTATTGGCCGGGTGGGTCACGACGGAGGTCGGCCGCCAACCCTGGACGGTCTACGGTGTCCTGCGTACCGCCGATTCTCTCTCGCCGATCAGTGCCCAGCAAGCGGGCGTCTCATTGCTGATTTTTGTTCTGGTGTATTTCCTGGTGTTTGGCATGGGCGTCTACTACATGCTGAAGATGATGAAGCGCGGACCCGAGGAGCATATCGACCGGCGCGAGTCCCGCACGCATCCGGTGTTGCGCAATCGCCCGCTGGACGCACTAGACGCACCGGGCACGCCGAAAGGAGAGTGACGCCATGCAAATCGATCTTCCTGTCGTGTGGGCCGCGATCATCGGACTCGGCGTTTTCCTCTATGTGATGCTGGACGGTTTCGATCTCGGCGTCGGCCTGCTGTTTCCGTTCTTCGAGGCGAAGGGCGATCGGCAAGTGATGGTCAACACCATCGCGCCGGTCTGGGACGGTAACGAAACGTTCCTCGTGCTCGGCGGCGCCGGGCTTTACGGCGCGTTCCCAGGGGTCTATTCGACGCTGCTGCCCGCGAATTATCTTCCGCTGATCCTGATGGTGGTGGGTCTGATCTTTCGCGGGGCGGCCTTCGAACTGCGTGCAAAAGCCGTCAGGACCCAGCACGCGTGGGACCTCGCCTTCATTGGCGGTTCCGCGCTCGCGGGGTTTTGCCAGGGCATCGTGCTGGGATCGCTGCTGCAAGGCATCAAGATTGTGGATGGCCGTTTCGCCGGCGGCCCGTTCGATTGGCTCTCGCCGTTCAGCCTGTTCTGCGGAATCGGCGTGCTCTTCACCTATGCGACGCTCGGCTGCGGCTGGCTCATCCTGAAGACGGACGGCGAATTGCAGCGCAAGATGCGCGAGGTGATGCGCCCGCTCGTGAGTGTTCTGCTTGGGGTGATTGCCGTTGTGAGTCTGTGGACCGTGATCGGGTTGCCGGCGGTTGCCCATCGCTGGTTTGGCAGCGGCAATCTCGGCTGGTTTCTACCGGTGCCGATTCTGGTCATCGCGTGTGTGTGGGGCATCTTTCGCACTTTGCGCTTGCAGCACGAAGCGACCCCGTTCCTTCTCACGCTCGCGCTGAGCTTTCTTGGCTACAGCGGTTTGCTGATCAGCATCTGGCCGAACATCGTGCCGCCTTCGCTGACGATCTGGGAAGCATCGTCGAGCCACTCGAGCCAGCTGTTTACGTTGGTCGGCACCGTGATCGTGCTGCCGGTCATTCTCGTCTACAACTTCATGCAGTATCGCGTGTTCCGGGGCAAGGTGCGAGAAGGAGATGCCGGGTATCACTGAGGTGCGGTCTGCGCGCTATTCTGCTTGCGTCAGCGATACCGATGCTTCGCTGGTCAGCATCAGGAAGGTCAGCGTCTCGCGCAGATAAAGGCGTACTACCGTGTCGGTATGGCTCGTGTAACCAATCGACAACTCTTCGCCAAGATGCAACTCGAAGTCGCCGCCGCGCATGGATAGCACGCTGCCACCCGCAAGCGCGGGTGCCCAGACGATGTCGCCGTTCACGATCCGCTTGATGTGCCCGATAACCGGATAACCCTGCTCGCGTGCCTCGCCGAGCGCCGTGTACGCGTCGGCGCCGAGCAGCACCGAATAGGGCCCGTCGACGCCGGCAAGCCGCAGTTCCTCGAGCGCGTTACCGATCGCATTCGGATAAGCGCTGACATCGGCCGGCAGCGCGAGCGGCGGATTCGACGAGCCTTCGCGAAGGCCGCTTATGCCGGCAGCCTTATAGCCATCGAAGATCGCCCGATCTTCGGCATAAGCGAGCTGCTTTGCCGCTTCCTTGGCGGGCTGCCAGTCCGCATCTTTCGCGCCGCGCACGACGCTGTCGATCGCTTCGCGCTGCAACTCGAACGGCACGGTCAACTCGACAAGGCTCTTTACCTCGGACAGTTTCGCCACCACGCCTGGCTGTGGCGCGGGAATCGCGATCTGGTGCCCCGTGCCGACGCTGGACAGTTCCGGGCCGCCGGGACCCTTGACGTCAACCACACGACGGCCGGCTACGCTGCGCTTGAAGGTCCGCGCCACTTCGTCTTCGAGCTGCGACCAGGCGGCACGGGAGATGGGGGCAAGCTCGCGATGCAAGTTATTCATGTTGGGAGATTCCCTTGAGAGAGCCAATATTCAGCGAGCCGTCGTGACGCGGCTCGGTGGACGAAGACGGTTCGGGTAGTTGCGCGGCAGCGGGGGCGGCGGCTTGCGGATCGCGATCCGGGAGCGCCTCGAGCAGGGTGGCCGACGGAACGAAGAACAGGCTGCCCGTGACCGCGCGGCTATAGTCGAGCAGCCGGTCGTAGTTGCCCGGCGGCCGCCCGACGAACATGTTCTCCATCATCAGCTCGATCGGCTGGGGCGAACGGGCATAACCGATGAAGTACGTGCCGAACTCGCCCATGCCGGGGCGGCCGAACGGCATGTTGTCGCGGAGGATCTTCACTTCCTCGCCGTTCTCGGTGATCGTGGTGAGCGAGCTGTGCGAACACGACGGTTTGACCGCCTCGTCGAGTTCGATGTCGGCCAGCTTCGTGCGCCCGATGATGCGCTCCTGGGTCTCGACGGAAAGCGCGTTCCAGCCGGTCATGTCGTGCAGATACTTTTGCACGATGACATAGCTGCCGGCCTCGAACTCCGGATCCTCGTCACGGATGAGGGTCGACTCGACGGCCTTACGGCCCGACGGATTCTCCGTACCGTCGACAAAGCCCACCATGCTGCGCAGATCGAAGTTGCGAAAGCCGTGCACTTCGTCGACTACCGTGACCGCATCGCCGAGCCGTCCGATCAGTTGCGTGGCGAGCTCGAAACAAAGGTCCATATGATCCGCGCGGATATGCAGCAGGATATCTCCCGGCGTGCTCACGGCGCGGCGTTCGCCCGTACCGAATTCGCGAAACGGATGCAGGGACGCTGGGCGCGGAGTGCCGAACAGCGAGTCCCACACGTCGGAGCCGAAGCCGACCACGCACGAGAGGTGGCGGGAAGGGGAGCGCCTGCCGACCGAACGCACCAGGGCGGCAACGTCCCCGCACCACGCGCGCACCTTTTCAGCTGCGTCGCTGCCGGGCACGACCGTCGCGACGATGAAGATCGCGCTTGGAGTGACGTCATTACAGATGGCTTGCGATTCTGGGGCGTCAGGGGTCTCTGGGGTTTCTTTCGGCATCGGATTGGATATTGATAAACCGTTACTGATTTGTGGAATGGAACGAATGTCTTACCGCCTTCGTGATCATCTGCCTGAGACGGGCGCAAATACTCGTCCTAATGACGTGAAGCACGTTTGCAGTCGCGGTCGCCATAAGCACCCGCAGAGCGTTGCTTCGCCATAAGAGAAGCGCAAAACCATCTGACATTGTTGGCGTTCGCTACGTCAGGAGATGTTATACCGGCCGGCCACTTTATGGAAACTGTGCAAGGCTGTGGATGAGTGCGCATAGGGTATGCGAAGCGAGCTACCATCCGTTATGGTAGCCAGTAGACCAAAGATTCTTCTGTTCAGGTTCGTCTGTCGCAGCAAGAAAGGCGGTGCCAGACAATTCGCATTGCGAATGGAGGTTGGGTACTGTGAATCTGCTCGAAGCCATGCGTATCGAACCATTTGCATCGCCGCGCCCCGGCGCTTTTCGGAACTGAAAAATTGGCGCGCCCTGCGAAAGTCACTATCTTTGATAGATAAGGTCGGAGATACAAGGAGCTATCAAATGGCACAACAGTTGATCGTCGCGGTTTTCGACAGCGTCGACGTCGCCGAAAGAGCGGGTCGAGATTTCAGGAATTTTGAGGAAAAAGATCTTGGTTTCAAAATCGCGAGCGGCGTGCTGGTTCAAAAAGACGCCACAGGCAAACTGACCCTGCTCGACAAGCACACTCGACCGTTTTGGGGAACAGTGATCGGCGCACTAACGGGCGGTTTGATCGGGATGCTTGGCGGACCGGTGGGTGCGGTAGTTGGCTTCACGATAGGGGCGAGCGGTGGACTGGCTGAGCATGCGATCAAGGACACGCTTGACGCCGAACTGGTCGCCTCGATATCCAGCAAACTGACTCCCGGCCGCGTCGCGTTCATCCTCGAGGCGCAGGAGGCGTCACCGTTTGAAGTCGACAATATCGTGCTCGGTTATGGCGGGAGCGTTTTTCGCAAACCACTTGCCTGATCATGAGCGCGAAGCGCGCGAATGTTCGTCGATGTAGACTCCAGAATAAACCAGATGCGTACCGCCTCGAATGTCCGCAAGCAAAGGTGATGCCGGCACGCGTGCAGAATGGTTCGGTCCAGACTTTGGCGTCGGCGTTCTTCAGGAGTAACCGAACATGACCACAACTGCCAACGAAGATATCACCCGTCAGGCGATTGACGCGTTCTATCGCGCCATCGAGCAGAGAAACGTTGAGTCGTTACGAAAGATCGTCACGCCGGATTGGGAATATATTCCGGAGCCCGCCGGGGTCGCGCCGGGACCTGACCAGATGATTCCGGTGTTCGCCGACATCGCTGCCGCACTTCCCGATATGAAGGTCACCATTCTCGACTTGCTGGTTCATGGGGACCGGGTGGCCGTTCGCGCGGAGATCAGTGGCACTCAAACGGGGAAACTACTCGGCATTGCCGCCAGTTCCAAACACATTCATTTCGCGATCCACTCTTTCCACCAGATGCGCGGAAATCTGATTGCGAAAACATGGCACCTCGAGGACTGGCTATCGGTGTTCCGGCAACTTGGACAGTTACCGAAAACACTTGAGCAGCACTGAGCACGACGTGTCACGCCCGGACGCGTAGGCATCAGGTTGGTGTTGACGCTAGTGATGCATTGCTAACCGCAAGCGCAACCGCAACCGCAAGCGCAAGCGCAAGCGCAACTGCAAGCGCAAGCGCAAGCGCAACTGCAACGCTATGCGCGGATAGTGAAGCTCCGCGCGTAAGCCGTGGATACCGTGTCGTTGCCCCACACCTTGCCGTCGATCAGCACATGAGAACGCTCATCGCCTGGCACCGTCACCCCGATTTGCGCCGCGGCATCGCGATACAACTGCGTCTGATTGATTTGCGCCGCGATTTCCGCGTAATCCGCGCGGGCGTCGATCATGCCCCAGCGATCGAACTGCGTGAGGAACCAGGCACCGTCGGCGGCGCGCGGGTAGTTCACCGCACCGTTGTCGAAGAACCGCACGGGCTGCCCCTGCGGCACCGAGCCAGCGATTTCGTCGCCGAGCCGCGCGGCGATCAACGCTTCATCGATACCGATGAATTCGGGTCGCGCGAGCCAGCGCGCAATGTCCTCGCGATGTCCCGCACCGTCGAGCCAGCGGCACGCTTCGAGCATGGTCCGCACCAAAGCTCGCGCTGCATTGGGATTCGCGCCGACAAAATCGCGCCGGCACGCCAGCACTTTCTCGGGATGATCGGGCCACACCTCGCTCGTATAAGCGACCGTCCTGCCGACGCCTCGCACCTCTGCCATCGCATTCCACGGTTCGCCGACGCACAGGCCATCGAGTTTGTCTTCGGCGAGCGCGGCGACCATTTGCGGTGGCGGAATCACGACGCTCTCGATATCGCGCAACGGATGCACGCCTTGCGACGCGAGCCAGTAGTACAGCCACATTGCGTGGGTGCCGGTGGGAAAGGTCTGCGCGAATACCGGCTTGCGGCCGAGCGTCGCCAAAGCCTGGGGCAAGGTGCCGTGTTCGGCCAATGCGTCGGCAAGGCGATTCGATAGCGTGATCGCCTGGCCATTCCGATTGAGCACCATCAGCACGGCCATATCCGTTTGCGGACCGCCGAGGCCGAGTTGCACGCCGTAGACGAGACCGTAGAGCACATGCGCGGCATCGAGATCGCCCGACAGCAGTTTGTCGCGCACGGCAGCCCATGATGGCTGCCTGCACAACTCCAGCGTCAATCCATGGGCGTGGCCGAATTCGAGCAGCTTCGCGGCGACGAGCGGCGCGGCATCGGACAGCGCGACGAAGCCGAGCCGCAGATGCGTTTTCTCAAGGCGAGCAGGCGCGGACGATGGGGCGTGGGAGGCGGCAGAGTTCATAAGCGGCGCTTCATTTGAGCGAATCCGCCGACGCGATGACGGCACGCGCGACTTCGGCGAGCTTGACGCCCTGGTTCATTGCGCGCTTGCGCAGATTGGCGTAGGCGGCGGGTTCGGTGAGCTTCTGTTGATCCATCAGCAGGCGTTTGGCGCGATCGATCAGCTTGCGCTCAGTGAGTTCGTTCTCGACTTGCGCGAGGCGCTCTCGCAACTGCGACTCCTGCGCAAACCGTGCGAGCGCAACTTCGAGAATCGGCGCGAGCCGTTCCGTGGCGAGACCTTCGACGAGGTAGGCCGTGACGCCGGCACCCACCGCGTCGCGGATCAGCTGCTGGTTCGCATCGTGACTGAACATCAGGACCGGACGTGGCGCGGTGGCATTCATGACCGCGAGTTGTTCGAGCGTGTCACGCGACGGCGATTCCGTATCGATGATGATGACGTCCGGCCGTTCGCTCTCAACCACGCGGTGCAGCGCTTGCGGCGTCGCCGTGCCGGCCAGCATCTCGTAGCCAAGTCGTGCAAGGGCGTCGCGCAGATCGCCTATCGGCTTGTCGGTATCGGTTACGAGGAGAACGCGCAGCATGAGGTTGGGTTTATCGACGGCTGACTACTCATAAAGCAACGTGTATGCCAGTGCAGCACGATTGCATCGAGCGCAACGCAATCATGGGCTTACCCGTGGGCTTGGAAACAAGTGGGGCAGGCGAGGCACATGGGGCCGCACCCACACGGGGCATGCGTAAGACATGCACCGAAGCGGCGCATGAGAGGGTAAGCACCGGACAGGTGCAGCTCGCTGAGACTTGACGCGACTCGCCTCGGCAACGCTAGCTTGGCAACATAAGCATGGCACCGACGCGGCACCGGCAAGGCGCCGGCGCGGCAACGAGCGCGGCAACGAGCGTGGCAACACCGGGGCAGCGCCACGAGCCCGGCGCCATCACTGGTGAGACCAAATTCAATGAACGCAAAGCCCGGCTGCCGGGGCGTCACGCCACAGTTGCAGCGCGGCCCGCACGTCTTTGACAACGGGATCCCACTCACGCAGTTCCCGCTGCCGGAACAGGCGCATTGACGGATACCATGGGCTATCCGTTCTGTCGGTCAACCATCGCCACTCGGAATAGGCTGGGACCAGCACCCAAACGGGAAGCCCGGCCGCACCGGCGAGATGGGCGACCGACGTGTCGACGGTAATCAGAAGATCGAGCGTCTGCAGTATCGCCAGGGTGTCCGTGAAGTCGTTGATTGAGGGGCCCAGCGTGTGCAAGTCGTATTCATGCGCCAGACCTTCGCTTTCACGCTCGCGGTCGCCTTTTTGCACTGAATACCAGGTGATCCCGGCAAGCCCAAACAGGGGCTGTAGTGCAGCTAGCCGAACCGACCGGTAACGGTCGAGCACGTGGTTTGGGCTGCCTGCCCAAACCACGCCGACGCGTCTGTTTTCGGCATGTCTTCTGCCCGATGAAATCGCTTCGATACGCGCTTGCCATTGGCGCGGCTTTTCGGGCGTCGCCGTCAGATACGGCATGGCGACGGGGAGCATCGACACATCGAGTTTCATATGTTCCGGCATCCTTAGCATGGTGCACCAGTAGTCGTACGGTCCGGCCGGCATGGTGGTGAATGCGGCTCGCACGCCCGTCATATGGCTCGCCAGTGCCGCTACCGGTTCACTGACAAGTACATCGACGGTGGCCTGTTGCCGATGCAGCCATTCGGCGAATCTGATGAACTGTATTTGATCGCCGAGCCCTTGTTCGCCCACGAGCAGGAACCGGCAACCCACAACGGTTTCCCCTTGCCACTCGCGGAAGACGGGCCGGACTCGCTCCGTGCGCCTGTCCGGCAGGTCATGGAACCATTTGTATCGCTTCCAGCCTTCTTCGAATTCACCCAGCGCGAGCAGCACGCCTGCAAGATGGAATTGCATGTGTGGGTTATCGGGCAGCAGCCGCGCCGCTTCCATACTGTGCGGCCGGCTTTCGGCGGTTCTGCCGCTTATGCTGAGTGCGCGCGCCGCATTGTGATGCAGGAGTGCGTGGTGCGGATCGATAGCGAGACCTTGCCTTGCGACACTGAGCGCGTCGTTGAAACGATCGCTTGTGTTCAGTACGACGGCCAGCGCTTTCAAGGCCGTGGCGTCGCCGGCAAAATGGGTTCGCATCTGCGTGATCGCATCGGCAAGCTGGTGCGTATGGCCGGCTTTTGCGAGCACGGTAATCAGGCCGAGTCCATCATTCAGGCTGCCCGGATCGAGCGTCCATGCGCGGTGCCAGTAGTGCACGGCGCTATTGGGCTGTCCGAGTTGCGCATGGATACGGGCGAGAGCACGAATCGCATGGTGCAACCCCGGTTCGATATCAATCGACTTCTCGTAGTGAGTGATCGCCTCCGTGAGGCGGCCGGCTTGCCGCAGACAGTCTCCCAGGTTCCTGTGGGCACTGGCCGTACTGCCCGCAAGGCGGATTGCGCGCCGATAGAACGCTTCAGCCGATGTGTGATTGCCCATCGACGCGGCAAGCAGGCCCGCGTGCTCCCATAATTCAGCCCGGTCCGGGGCGACGTGCAGTGCCTGCTCCAGGTAGCCGCGAGCCTGCTCCATGTCGTTGGTATGAACGCAGGCGAGTCCCAGGCGATGCAGCGCGTGAGCGTCGCGTGGGCGCACGCTGAGCACCTTCTGGTAAGCGACGATCGCCTCTGTCATACGCAGGGCGGAAAAGTGTGCGTCCGCGCGCGCGACTAGAGCCTCGACGTCTTTGTCATCGTTATTGAAACGGGGGATTCTGAACATCGAAAGGAGGTCCTGATGCAAGCTTATCGTGCGCGGGAAGCCGCCCCTGCGGTGCGCGGCAGGGGCGGGGGATATCATTCCGCTGTCGCGGTCTTATTGTGTATAGGACGCCAGAACGGAAGCGCCGCGGACGGTTGCGTTAGTGGCACTCACGATGCCGTAGTAGGTCCCTGACGCCGGGTTGGCGAGCGTGCAGGTCGCATTCGCACCTTTGGTCCACGCGGACCCGCAGTCAGGATGAAGCACGGAAGGCGTGCCCGCTCTGAGATACAGGGTTCCGGTTTCGCCGTTGGCGCCAGGTGAAAGCCTGAAAGTGAGGCTCTTTACGCCCGCGGGAACGTCCAGTGCGAAATACAGCATATCGCCTGAGTTTGCTGAGAACGTTGTCGGAACATTGGGGCTGATGTCTGTAATGGCCGGTGGTATGACCCGGAACGGGCGCGTCAGGCGGCTAACGGCCCCCGTGTTATCCGTCACGGTGAGCGCGATTTCGTAAATGCCGGGATAGTCATAGTTCACGGTTGGATTGACCGATTGCGCACGCGTCTGATCAGCGCCACCCATGCCGAAATTCCACGCCCATGACTTGATGGGCACACCCCTCGCGGTAGAGAGGTCGGTACATGACACTTGCATGATCGTCGTACTCTGCACGCACCTGAAGTCCGCCGCGGCGGGAATCTTGCCGGATCTCGCGGCAACGACAGTTGCGTTCGCATCCAGAATGCCGCGCCCGAGTGCCTGATCCGGCTGACCGGTGGGAAAGGGCTGTGCATTCTGCGTGAGCAGGGTTCGCATTTCCGCAGCGCTCAGGGGCGTGGGAGCCACAGACTGGGCGAGCGCGATAACGGCGCTGACCATGGGTGTCGCCATCGACGTGCCGTTCATGAAGGCATAGGCTTCAGCCCGCGGCGAAATTGTCCCGCTGTTGTACGTGGACCAGATCGAGTCGCCCGGCGCAGCGATATCGACCACCGCCCCGAAGTTCGAACCGATCCACCTTGCGCCATAGCGATTGCTACCGCCGACATTGATGACGTTGCGGCAATTAGCCGGCTCAAAATTCGTTGCGCTGGTCTGATCGTTGCCCGCTGCCGCGGTAACCACGGCGCCCTGACTGACTGCATAGTCGATCGCGTTCTGAAATGTCGTCTCGCAGATTCCGTTACCGCCAAGGCTCACATTGATGATCCTGGCCGGGTGGGCGTTGGCGGGCACGCCCGGAATACTGCCGCCCGCGGCCCATACGATGCCGTCGGCGATATCGGACGTATAGCCTTTCCCGCACCCGTTCATCACCCGGACTGGCACGACCTTCGCCGCGGAAGCAATGCCGGCGATACCGAGGCCGTTGTTGGCCGGCGCGGCCATGATGCCCGCGACGTGCGTGCCGTGCCACTGGACCGAACACGTCTCTGTCGTGATGCCCGGATTGCTGCCGTTGCCGCCGCGGTTGTTAGCGGTGAAATCGTAGCCGGGCAGGATGTTGGCATCCAGGTCGCCATGACTCGTTACGCCGTTATCCACTAACGCGATCACGGAGCCGGAACCGTTGGCAATATCCCACGCACCCTCAGCCCGGATTCCCGGATAGGGCGTAGAAGGTTTCAGGTTCGAGGCCAAACTCCACTGCCTGAAATACTCCGGATCGGTTGGAACCATGGTTGTCGACATTTCCGTATCGGGTTCGACATATTCGACGTTAGGGTCCGATGCGATAGCGCGCATGAATGCCCTGGTCTCCTTCGCCGTCAGCTTGCGTTCCGTCGTCAACACGTCGGCGCCGGTGCCCATGCGGCGCATGTGGCGCGCCTTCGACGGGAAGGCATTGGCCAGCCGGTCAAGTTTTGACTGGACCGCCGATGCCGCTCCGCGCTCGGCGGTGCCGGTTTTGTACTTGACAATAAAGCGGTCGCTGGACGCATCTGGCGACAGGCTGGTCGTATTCATCTTCAGCGCCGTTTGCAGCGAAACGTTGCCTGAACTGGCGCTGCTTGCCGCCGCCGCGACTGCCTCTTGAGCTCCGGGAGCCTCCTGAGTTTCGGAAGCCGTATCGCTGGCGCTGCTCGCGCCGCATGCCGCGAGTGTCAGCGCAAGCGATATACCGACGGCGCCCGCTAACACACAGCGCGCGCCTGCTTTGGACCACAGCGCGCCGATGTAGGCCGTTGTTCTACGAGAGCCGTTCCGCACGCTCTCATCTCTCATCTGTTTCACGTTTATTCCTGGTACGACATACAGAAATGATTGCCCCTGTTTGATGAAGTAGTCGTACTGCGGTCATCAGCGGTGCTATAGCCCTGGGCCACCATCTGGTCGGACGGTGCGGACTGTTTCCAGGCGGGGTTAAGATTCCTAACTAATGACCGTTGGTGACGGCTGGGTGGTACGTGACCTTCTGCGGCTGTTAATCAGCCAGTCAGGTTCTTGTGTTTGGACGGGTGCAGTAAATAGCGTGAAAAGGATAATAAATAGCCTGATTGATATAAGCAATCAGGGGTTTCTATTTGTCCGTCAGATAACTTACCTGTCGCGTAGGACTATTGGCGTGTGCCCTCGCCAGCCAACGAATCAAATCAGTCCGACGACTAAGGTGGGAAGGGGGAAGGGCCGAGGGAATCGCGTGGAATTGCGCGTATTGCGCATTCGGTGGCACGCGCTGCGTGGGGGCCAAGCGATGGCTTGCTCGCTGCCGCGTCAGCGCACAAGCACGAGGGCAAAGTCCGCCCGAATCAATGCCATTTCGCGTAACTGCGTGGCGAGAAGAAAAGACTCACCATGATCATGGCGGCAATGCTAACGGCCAGCATGACCCAGGCGGCCCCGAACCCATCTGTCCAGCTCCGGACCATGCCGGCAAAAACGGGCGCAATGGCCGCAACAACAAAGCCGACCCCTTGTGTAAACGCGACGAGTTTTCCGGCCACGCTGTGGTGCGCCGAATGGTCCATGGCAGTCACAAGCGTCAGGGAGAAAGTGCCGCCAAGCCCGGCGCCGGCAACGCCAACCCACACCAACGGCGCGGTATCGGGCCAGAAGATCAAGCCAAGCAAGCCGAGCAGCTGCGCCGACAATCCGACGACTAACCAGGGGCGCCGATCGCGAAACGGTGCGGCGGCAAGCGGCAGCAATAAGGCGGCCGCGGCCTGAAACACCGTCATGCCAGCAAGTAGCGAACCACTATCGGCAACACTCGCGCCATGCTGTTGATAGAAAGCCGGCAACCACGCGACGAGCGTCGTATAGCCGCCGTTCACGATGCCGAAGTACAAGCCAAGCGTCCACGCGCGCCGCTTGCGCCAAAGCGAAAAAGCCATCGCGTCTGCCGGAACGGGCTGTGCCGCGGGGCCATGCAAAGATCGGCGGTTCAAACCCAGCCAGCACAGCAACGCCGCGACAGCGGGGAGTGCCCAGACCGCGAGCCCCGCATGCCACGACCCCATCGCTGCGCTCACCCACGGACTCAAGCGCGCCCCGAGGCCGCCACCTCCCATGATCGATGCCGAGAAAACCCCCATCGCCAGCGGCACGCGTGCAGGGAAGCGCTGTTTCATGACGGCGGGCAGCAGCGCCTGGATCGCCGCGACACCGACGCCTGCGAGCACAGCCGTCGCAAGGAGCGCTGCGCCGCTGGCGGTCGACCAGCGGGCGCCGCAGGCCAGCGCGATCGCCAGCAAGCCGAGCGCAATGCCACGCGTTTCACCGATTGACCGGCTTAGCGCGCCGGCGCCGAATGCACCGATGCCCATCGCGACGACCGGCAGGCTGGTCAGCAACGACGCGCCGTAAAAGCTCAGCCCGGTAGCGTCGCGGATCGTCGTCATCAAGGGGCTGATCGACGTCAGCAGGGGCCGCAGATTGACGCCGATCACCACAATCGCGCACAGCCATAACGCGTCCCGCCACGTGAGCGCGCGAGATGCGTCGTTGGCGTTGGCGTTGGCTTGGGCTTGGGTCGGGCTGGCGCTGGAGTGCGAATTCACAATGGTCCTGAAGGCGGGAGTGGGCGACGCCTTGCCAGTGGAAGAAGGACGCTGCGCGACCGGGACGGCAAAACGGGTAACGAGGCTCGGACAGAATGGGAAAAAGACTGTGCGAACCCATTTTGGTCAACAATAATAACCGGAAATGGTTAACTATTTTTATGATTCCCGGTATAAGTCCCGGCGCCCGCGGATGGCGTCCACTACCTCGCATCGCTACAATGCCGGGCAATATCTCCCTGTTCTTCATCACTGAATTCATGGCATCCCGTTCCTCGCGTACGTCGTCCGTCGACAGCGGCACCCCCATCCGCAGCGCGCCCGACGACGATCCGATCAGCGTGGAGGAGCGCATTTATGCGTCGATCACCGCGGCGTTGTTGCAAGGCCGTTTGCGGCCGGGCGCGCAACTGGTGGAGCGCGATCTCGCCGCAGCCTTCGGCTGCACACGCGGCGCATTGCGGAAAGTGCTGGCGCGGCTGGGCTTCGAGGGCAAGCTGGTGCTCGAGGCGAATCGCGGCGCGTTTGTGCCGTCGCCATCGGAAGAAGACATTCGCCACGTGTATCGCGCCCGGCAGATTGTCGAGGCGGGCATCGTCGCGGCTTTATGCGGGAGTTTGAGTGCGGCGCACAAGCGGCGCCTGCGCGCTCATGTGCGCAGCGAAGAGAAGGCGTCGCGCGCAGGCGCGCTCGAGGAATCGGTTCGGCTTGCGGGCCGGTTTCATGTGTTGTTGACGGAACTGGCAGGCGGCACGGAATTGCTTGGCCTCGTTGGGCAACTTGTCGCGAAGACCGAGTTGTACAAGGCGTTATTCGATCCGTCGAAGGGTTCGACCTGCTCCGCGGACGAGCACATGCAGATCATCGAAGCGCTCGATGCCGGGGACCTGCATGCGGCACTGGCGGCGATGCGCGAGCATCTGTCGGAGTTGGAGGAGCGGGTGGTCGCGCAGGTGCGCGGGCGTGCCGCCGAAGAGGATATCGGTGCGGTGTTCGGGGCGTAAAGAAGAGAGGCAGCGAAGAGCCGCGGCGCGCCGCTCAGGCTCGAGTCAACGAATCCAGCCGGAGGAGGCGCGCGAAAGGCTTCGCGAACAACAAAACCCGCAATGGGCCACGCAAAAACCGATCAAAAGTCAGCCAGATAAGCAGCTAGATCGGCAACTCAATGAACGGTCAGCGTGCCGCCAGCCTTAACGGCGACGGAATTGCGTATTGCGTGCGCCGCCGCCACCGGTGGCGCGCTCGTCTTTATGACGGAAATTGATCCGGCCTTTGGTCAGATCGTAAACCGACAGCTCCAGCGTTACGCGGTCGCCCGCGAGAATTCGGATATGGTTCTTGCGCATGCGTCCGGACGCGTAAGCGCCAACCACGACGCCGTTGTCGAGCGTCACGCGGTAACGGCTATCCGGAAGTACTTCGTCGACGATACCGTCAAGTTCAAGCAGTTCTTCTTTCGCCATGCATAACTCCTGGTCGATGGGATAAGGGGGTGTTGAGTCGTTCGGCGAGGCCGCCCGGCACAACATCTGATACGGTGGGCAGCTGGCTTTCAGGCCAGCTGCGTTGCGGTAACAGCCGATTCGCTGATAGTACCGCTCAAAGATCGGCAACGGACTGGCCGTCTACGCGACCGTCGATCAATTGCTCGGCGTGGGCCATGCACGCAATGCGCGCCTTGCCCGTGCCGTCGAACGGAAACAGATACTGCAGACGGAACACACGCCCGTCGGCTGCCGGATTGGCGCCCACCCGGCAGATGCGCACCGACGCGTCGTAACCTGCGTCCGGATTGCGGCTCGTCTGACCGTCCGCCGGGCGGCGCGGATAGACGAGCGGGTGAATTTCATAACCCTTGTACGTCTTGACAACTGAATTCATGAAGCATGTGTCCTGTATTACGTGGGCCCCGTGTCACGCGTGTTACGCGCGGCACAACGGGCCCGGCGGCGCAGCACCTTGGGGCGCGCCGCCATGGAAAAAGGTTGGCACAGGCCCGATGGCAAGGGCATGAGCGCGACCGCGCAAAGTCGCGGATTCGATGGAGAAGAAACACGCTGATGTCGCGCGGACATCGGGCGCGTAAAAGCTGAACAACTCAGCTGCACAACTCGCGACGGCGAATGCAGGCGGCGCATTGCCGGAGTGACGGGATCGCTGACAGGCAACGGTCGAACAGTCGGGGGTGGTGCGGAGACGCCGATCGATACTGTGCTTGGTACTGCCGCTTGTATTGCCGCTTTTACTGTCGATTACTGCGGATGCGGAATACAGCTATTCCAATATGATGCACTAAATAGGGCTAATTGGATAGCGAAAAGTTCGACGGGCGGGCAAATCGCCCAGCTGGCGGGCTTTGGGCAGGAAAGGGGCAGTGCGCACGGCACCCCGCGGTATGGCTGTCACGCCGCGTGGGAGGCCTCGCCGCGAATGGAAACGCGAACGCGAGGCACAAGTTCACCGGCAACGTGGGCGCTGACGTGCGGATCGAAGTGAGCTGCGCAGGTGGAGGCAACCGCGCAGGCGGGCTTCAGCGGGCGGTTTCGGCAACGCGCTTTTGCAGCTCGCGTGAAGCGGCGAGCGGAATGCGCGCATCGTCCCAGCCGGCCAGCCACTCGACTTCCTTCGACGTAAAAATCTGCCCGTGATTGCGCAGCGCGTATTGCAACGAATCAATGATGTGATTGCGGATGATTTCCGGCGTGCCTTTGTCATCGAGCACGGCGCGAAACGCTTCGAGCGTGGCCATCTGTTGCTCCGTGGAATGGTGGGTTCTTTTATCTCACGAAAAAAAATAGCTCGCCAAGCGGACAAAAATCGCCGGCGCAGACGCAACAACCGGAACGTTTTCAAGCAGCATGCCGTCGAGCACCCATCAAAGCCCCGCGCGCGATGCGGCCCCGCAATAAAATAGCCGCTGCGCATGTCAGCACGCCGTCGCGGACGCCGCCGCCGATTGGGGTCGTTACAATGGCGAGTTGCCGCGCTAAGGCGCGCGGCATCGTTATGCTTGTCCCGCTTGCCGGCCATGAGTTCGGCGCGCCGTTTGGACTGACTGGAGTTGATTTCGGCTCATCGGGTAAAACCAGCGCCGCA
This sequence comes from Paraburkholderia sp. RL17-337-BIB-A, assembly GCF_046025895.1. Taxonomy (NCBI): domain Bacteria; kingdom Pseudomonadati; phylum Pseudomonadota; class Betaproteobacteria; order Burkholderiales; family Burkholderiaceae; genus Paraburkholderia; species Paraburkholderia sp. RL17-337-BIB-A. The sequence goes on from NZ_JARESY010000002.1 coordinate 1,437,830, forward strand.
TCCCTCGAACACTGCGATTTCTCAATGCGCAAGACAACCGTCCCTCCTGTGAAAGACCTGCTGCTGGACCGCTACGCACCCATCGCGGATGGCATCGCGGCGCTGTTCTATCCGTGCGCCGAAGTCGTGATTCACGACCTGCGCGATCAGACCATCGCGTATCTCGTGAACAATCTGTCGAAGCTCGAAGTCGGCGGTCCCTCGGTGCTCGATGAAGTCCACTACGCGGCGCGCGGCCGGACGATCGGGCCGTATGAGAAGCTCAACTGGGACGGCCGCCGCATGCGCTGCGTGAGCAACATCCTGTTCGACGACGACGGCAAGCCGGCCGGCATGTTGTGCATCAACTTCAACATCGCGGTGTTCGAGGATGTGCGCTCCACGCTCGATCTGTTCATCAAGGGCGGCAATCTGACGGACGCGCCCGCGGAGGAACTGTTCCGCGACGATTGGCAAGACCGCATCAACACCTTCCTGCATACGTGGCTGCGCGAGCGGCAAATCGGCATCAATGCGCTCACGCGCGAGCACAAGCGTGAAATCGTTGAGGCGCTGCACGGGCAAGGCGCGTTTCGCGGTCGCAGTTCCGCCAACTATGTGGCCGCCGTGCTGACCATGGGGCGTGCCACCGTCTACAAGATTCTGAAGCAGATGAAAGAGGGCGGCTGACGGCCCTCGCATCGCGGTGGCATGCTCCATTGCCCTGCGCATTATCGCGGCGGGTTCGCCCCGCCTTCGGTCTGAGCACGCAGACGCTCTTCCTGGGCCCGCAACTCCGGCGTCAGTTCGGAGCCGAAATCATCGGCTTCGAACACCGGTCGGATCTCGATCTCGCTTTCGCCTTCCATGGGATTGGGGCAGCGCCTGACCCAATCGACGGCTTCTTCCATCGACTTGACTTGCCACAGCCAGAACCCCGCGATGAGTTCCTTGGTCTCCGTGAACGGTCCATCGATCACGCTCCGCTGGCTGCCTGAGAAGCGCACCCGCTTGCCTCTCGCGCTCGGGTGCAAACCCTCGCCTGCGAGCATCACGCCGGCCTTGACGAGTTCTTCATTGAAATTGCCCATTGCCGTAAGCAGCGCCGTGCTGGGCATTTTGCCGGCCTCTGATTCGCTTGTAGCTTTCACGATCACCATGACGCGCATTGTCAATTCTCCTTGAGTGAGTTGTGGGAGCCGTACGACCCCGAAATCGATTCAGAATCATGCCGGCCCTTACTGCTACGACGAACCGGAACGTCTGAAATCGACGTCGTCCAGCCCACTACCTCTTATATCTTTTCAAACGCCGCGAGCCGAGGCAGTTGGGGCGTCGAAGATTGCGACGCCTGTATCCGCATTCCCGAATCGGATGGCGCTTTTCATCGCTCAAGCCGCCGTGCATCGCGACGGTGAATGGCGGCAGCACAAGGCCGCATCCGTGATCTTTCGCGCGCCGGCACCGGTTTAAAATGACGGTCCCAACAAAACCGCGTGCTCTGCTTCGGAGGACGTCGGTCCGTTTATGAAATTTCGTTGATCGGAACAGGAGTAGTTAAATGGTGCGTTATCGACACTACAAAGGCGGCATTTACGAGCTGGTTTGCGAGGCCACGCTGGAGTCCGATCCGACGGTCACGATGATCGTCTATAAAGCGGGCAATGGTACGATCTGGACGCGTCCGGCTTCGGTTTTTTTCGAGCTGGTCGAAGTCGAGGGCGTCAAGGTGCCGCGTTTTTCACCAATCAATTAGGCGGCCTCGTTCGAGCGATTTTCAAGTGCGATCGTAGCCGAAGAACGCGCGCCGTCAGGTCGATACAAACAGGAAATCTGAATGCGTCTATTGCTTGCCATCATTCTGCCGTGGTTTCAGTTCTTCACGATTGGCCGGCCGTTCGCCGGCATCATCTGCCTGATCTTGCAGATCACGCTGATCGGCTGGATTCCGGCCGCGATCTGGTCGGTATATGCGTTGAGCCAGTACAACACCGACAAGAAAATCGCCCGGGCAATGGGCAATGGCCGTTAAGGCCGAATCCGATGCGCGTCGCCGCGCTGCTGGAATTCAACCGCGTCCGGCGCTTCGATCACCACGTCGGTTTCAGCGATCGCCACGCACGGCAGGATATAGCCTTCCGCTTTTTCTTCGCGACTCAGCCCCGGCCACTCGATCGTGTAGCGCACGCGCCCCGCTGTCATTTTGCACAGACACGTGCGGCACGTGCCGTTGCGGCACGAGCGCGGCAGACGCAGGTTCGCAAAGCCGGCGGCTTCGAGGATCGTGAGCGGATCGGGCGCTTCGAAGCTTTGGCCGAGGGGCTCGACGCGAACTGAAAAAGCGCGTGGACTATCAGTCATGAGTGAATTCGATGCGAATGCGCAAAAGGTCGGACTTCGACTGTACACGGTGGCGGGCAGGCATGCGGTGCAGCGGCCGATGCGCCGGTACTGTGGTCGAAGCTGCAAGACGGCAAATGGTCGGCGCTGAGCGAACTCCAGGATCGACTGGTCAGCCGCGCAGATGCTTCTCGACTTGATCACGTCAAAGCAAAACGGCGATCCTTGCGGATCGCCGTTTTTATAGCAAGCAGGTTTCAAAACCTTTATCGTCGGCGGCGCTGATCGGCCCGCAGTTGAAATGGCCGATCCAGCTACCGACGCAGGACGCGCGTGCTGACGCATTCAATGCGTGCCGCTGCGCCGCAGGTACTTGTACACCGTGTTGCGCGCGAGTCCCAATTCGCGTGCTGCCGCCGACACGTTGCCGCTATGCCTTGCGAGCGTTTGCGCGATCAGCGTGGCTTGCCATTCATCCATACGGGCGGGCGTCGCAGGCGTGTCGGCCGCGCGCGGCGCGCCGTCATTTGCGCGTGCCGCCGCGAACCGAGGAGCACTGCCGCCGACCTGGGATGCGCCGCTCGTGCCGCCGTGACTGACACAATCCTGCAGAAAATCCTCCGGCAAATCCTCGAGTTCGATCTGTTCCGTGCCTTCAGCCATGATGCTCGCGGTGCGCAGCACGTTGGCCAATTGCCGCAGATTGCCTGGCCAGCGGCATTGCGCAAACTGTTCCAGCACCTCATCGGACACACGGCGCGGCAAACGCTCGCCGTCCGGCTGCAACGCCAGCATGCGCTCGACGAGCGCCGCCAGATCGCTGCGCTCGCGCAGCGCCGGCAAGGTGACCACAAGGCCGTTGATCCGGTAATACAGGTCTTCGCGGAAGGTGCCGGCCTCGATCATCGTGCGCAGATTGCGGTGGGTCGCGCAGACGATGCGCAGATCGACCGGAATCGCACGCGTCCCGCCGAGCGGCACGACGGTACGCTCCTGCAGCACGCGCATCAGGCGCACCTGCTGGGCGAGCGGCATGTCGCCGATTTCGTCGAGGAACAGTGTGCCGCCATCGGCTTGCACGATCTTGCCGACGCTGCCGCGTTTTTTTGCGCCGGTGAATGCGCCGTCCTCGTAGCCGAACAACTCTGCCTCGATCAGCGTTTCGGGCAGCGATGCGCAATTCAGCGCGATGAAGGGCGCGGCCCGCCGCGGCGAATCGTGATGGATCGCGCGGGCAAGCCACTCCTTGCCGGTACCGGTTTTGCCGAGGACGAGAATCGGAATATCGCGTCCGCGCAGTTTGGCGACGCGCCGCAGGATGGCGGAAACTTGCGCGTCGCCGGTATCGAGCGTTTCGAGCGTGGCGAGAGGCGCGGGCTCGCCGGGCCGAGTCGCGGCACGCGTGCCGCGCGACGTGGCCGTACGCGCCGCGTCAGAAAAGCCTTCTGCCGAGGCAACCGGACCCACGTAGCGCGGCGCCGCAAATTCGCCGCGCGCGACCACGCGCACACCGCTCGGTAGCGTCAGCACAATATTTTCGCCTGGCGCGCGAGCGATCTGCTGCAACAACCTCGATAACGCAACGCCAAACAGTGCCTCGAACGGTTGCCGTGTCAGCTCGGCGAGCGGCTGCCCGAATTGAAACAGCGCGCTGCGATTCGCCGACAGGAACGTGCCGTCTGGCGCGAATGCGGCGAGCCCTTCGTACAGCGTGCCGATGAATTCCGCGCGCGCGTGAAAGTGGATGCGAATGGCGTCGACGAATTGATTGGAGAACAGATGATTTTCGATCATCTGCGCCGACATCCGCACGAGCGCGAGCGTGTGTTTGTGGAAGCCGCGCGTGTCGCCGCTGACGTCGAGCGCGCCGATGGTGCGCCCGAACGGATCCGCGATGGGCGCGCACGAACAGGTGAGGATGCGGTTGGCATGCAGGAAGTGCTCGCCGGCGTGCACGACGGTCGGCTGGCCGTCGACGAGAGCGGTGCCGATCGCGTTCGTGCCGCGATCCGCTTCGGCCCATGACACGCCCGGACACAACGCGACGCGACTGGCTTTTTCGACGAAATCGCTGTCACCGAGACTGTGGAGAATCACGCCATGAGTGTCGGTGAGCAGCACCATGCTCTGCGTGTCGACGATCTGCGCGTGCAGCGTCTCCATCACGGGGAGCGCATGGGTATAGAGCGACTGGTTACGATCGACGAGCTCACGTAATGCAGGGCGCCGCAGCGGATGAAAGTCCGGCGTTTCCGACGCCCGCAGGCCGACTTCGAGCGAGCGGGCATGAGCTTGCGCGATGACATCGGGCCGACCGGTGGTGGGCGGCGTGGCAGGACGATGGCTCAAGGAATGTCTCCGGTTATCGGACCCGGCGGGTGCATTGCCCGCCGTTGCGTTCCGCACTGCAACAAACGCGTGTGCGGCCGAACACTGATATTACAGGACGAAACAGGACCCGGCGAAAGCCGCGCGGCGGGGACCAGCCGCGTGGCCCTATAGAGGAACGGCGCCTCAAAACACCACGTCGGGCACCAAAATCAAGCAAACAGGAAGGAAAACTTGCGCCGCGCCCGAACTCGTCTACAGTGGATCAAATCACCTCCGCGGGGCGCGAAGTACAGTGCGTTCGCAGCCGTGGGGTGACGGACCCGCACCACCAGCATTCGACAGGGAGGAGTACCGCTGCAGGTGCGACCAGACTCAACCAGCGTGCGCAGTACCAACCGACCCATGCGCAGCACCCAACCCATTAGGTGAACTCCCATGCAGATCCTATTCCCGAACGAAACTCCTGAATATTCAGGTCGCGAACTTACCTTGGCGTTCCCGGCGATGGTGGATGGGCAAAGGGTGGAGTGCATGATCACCGCTGAAGCGCTGGAAGATCACTTTGGCGCCGCCTCGCCGCGTCTGGAGGACATGGTCGGCGCGTTCGACGCGCACCGCGGGCGCATCGAAGCAGCGACGCGGCGTCTGCTATCGGAAACGCGGGCGCAATGTCTGGTGTTGAGAAGCGGCTACGTGCGTTTCTATGAAGCGAACTGGCGCAACTGAGTGAAGTCGTGCCGTCCGGGTGGCTACCCGGCGCGGCAGTATCGTCCAGATGCTGCGAGCGTAAGACAGCAAGCGGATCAAACCATCCGCCGCAGCGTCCGGTCCTTGAACACCACGTGATGCGCAATCGCCGCCAGCGCATGCAATCCGATCACCCAGTAAAACGCATTGCCAAGCCACACATGCGCTGTCTTGAGCAATGGCCGCGCAATCGGATCCGCGCCGACCAGTGTGTAATTGAAATTGGCCCACGCGAGCGTCACCGGATGCCCACCGGTATTAGTCATCAGGATGCCGAGCAGCGGCTGCGCGAAGATAAAGACGTACAGGGCGAGATGCGCGGCCCGCGCCAGAAAAGCGAGCAGGCGATTGCCTTCGATTTCCGCGGGCGCGCCGGCCCACAACCGCCATAGCAGGCGCAGGACCGCCAGTGCCAGCACGAGGGTGCCGGCCCAGAAATGCACGTTGCTCCAGAAAACCCGGCTGTCGGAGCCTTTCGGCCCGCGTATTTCGATTGCCAGATAAGCGAGCGCGACCAGCAGAAAGATCGCCCAGTGGAAGAAGATGGCGGGTGTCGTGTAACGGTCCGTGGCGCGGTTGTAGGACATGCAGGAAACTCCTGTGACCAGTTCGGTAGTTTTTATCAATCATCAGATGATAAAGGGTGCCCGACCAGAACGGGCGCCTTCAATAAAACGATTGTTGATCCAGACCGAACCACAACCAGACACAGTGTCAATGCCGCGATGCTTTGCGGCAGGCTGCGCCGCGTTGCACGACGCCGCACGGTGCAGGAAGGAGCCGCCGCGCTTACTCGCTGCCCAGGTAGAAATACCGGAACAGGAAAATCGCCGCGATGATCCACACCACCAGTTTCACTTTGCGCGCCTGCCCGGTCAGCAGTTTCAGGCCGGCATACGAGATGAAACCGAACGCGACGCCATTGGCGATCGAGTAGGTGAACGGCATCAGCAGGGCGGTGAGGGCGGCCGGCACGACTTCGGTGGCGTCGTCCCACGGCAGGTCCAGCATTTCGCGCAACATCAGGCACGACACATACAGCAGGGCCGGCGCCGTCGCGTAGCCGGGCACCACGCCCGCCAGCGGCGCGAAAAACAACGCCGCGAGGAACAGGATGGCGACGGTGATCGCCGTCACACCTGTGCGGCCGCCGGCCTGCACGCCCGACGCGCTTTCGATATACGCCGTGGTCGACGAGGTGCCCAGCATCGAGCCGGCCAGAATCGCCGTGCTGTCGGCGAGCAGGGCGCGGTTCAGCCGATGCATCTTGCCTTCGACCAGCAGCCCGGCGCGATTGGCCACGCCCATCAGCGTGCCGGTCGCATCGAACAGTTCGACGAGGAAGAACACCAGGATCACGTTCAGCACGCCACCGGAGAGCGCGCCGCGAATGTCGAGCTGGAACAGCGTCGGTGCAATCGACGGCGGCGCGGAGACGATGCCGTGGAACTGATTGCCGCCGAAGAAAAAGCTCAGCACCGTCACGCCGACAATGCCGATCAGGATCGCACCGCGCACCCGCAGATAGTCGAGCGTGACAATCGCAAAGAAGCCGATCACCGCGAGGATCGCATGCGGGTTGTGCAGATCGCCGAGCGTGACGAGCGTGGCCGGATTGCCAACCACCACACCGGCCGACTTCAGCGAAATGATCGCGAGAAACAGACCGATGCCGCCGGTAATCGCAATGCGTATCGAATGCGGAATGCCGTTCACGATGACCTCACGTACGCGAAACAGCGTGACGATCAGGAACAGGCAGCCGGAGATGAACACCGCGCCGAGCGCGGCCTGCCACGTGAAACCCATGCCTTTCACGACGGTGTACGCGAAATAGGCGTTCAGGCCCATGCCCGGCGCGAGCGCGATCGGGTAGTTCGCGTAAAGGCCCATGATCAGCGAGGCCAGCGCGGCCACGATGCAGGTGGCGACGAACACCGCGTCCTTCGGCATGCCGGCGTCGCCGAGAATCGCCGGGTTGACGAAGATGATGTAGGCCATCGTCAGGAAGGTGGTCAGCCCGGCGAGCACTTCGGTGCGCAGGTTGGTGCCGGCGGCTTCGAAGCCGAAGTATCGTTTTATGGAGTCCATGAGGCGGGTCTCTCGTTGTTCAAAAAGCGTTTCTTGTGGTTGATACGGGCGATGCGCAGCTAACAGGCGGGCGACTTACCTTCCCGTCCCGCACGGCACGCAATGGCATGGCACCGATGCGCCGCGCAGCCAGGCCCGCGGGCGGATTGTCATCACGATTGACGGCGCCGCCCCTATCGTGTCACTGGGAGCCTGGCTGAAGGGGCGAGATGATACCTTGCCAGCGCGCGGGGCGGCGCGGCAAGCGAATTTACGATGTTACGGCTGGGAACGGTGGGTTTCCGCGGGAACCGAGAGCGGCAGAGCCTGGCGGGATGACGTGGATTGAAACGATTCGGGCAGAAGCTAACCTCGAAAAGTCGCGCGAAAAGTCGCGCGGAAGCCGGGCGGCGAGCGAGAGGCAGATGACTGACGTGCAGGCTGCGGGCATGCGAGACCCACGTCGCCGGCGACCCTTGCGGTCGCGGGCGGCCCGGCATGCCGCTTCAAGACAACGATGAAACTGCTTACTGCGTCATGCTCCCGCCCGCTTGCTGCGCCCGCCGCGCGGCGACAATGCGACCCGCGCGTTGCGCATTCTGCGGATAGTCGATCCAGTCGAGCGGATCGTAGCCGGCGGCGAGCCATTCGGCCAGATCGGCTTTCACCTCGGCGCGCGTTTTCGGAGCCGATGGGTCGTAAGGCCGCGAGGTCTGCGCAAACGCGCTGTTCATGCCAACGGCGGCCAACAGCGCGCCGAGTCCAACGAGTGAAGCGATTTTCATGATGAGCTCCTATGGAGCGGTTAAAAACACCTCAAGATTTTAATTTTCGTAAGCCTTTCGAGTAAGGCGGTTGAAGGAAATGCACCGTTTCATCCAGTGACTCAATCGGCCCCGCTTGAACCCGCGCGCGATCCCGATTCAGGACGGCGACGGTTTGCCGAAGCGATCCAGCACCGCGCTCAGCAGATCGATCGGCAGCGGAAACACGATTGTCGAATTCTTGTCGGCGGCAATCGTCGTGAGGGTTTGCAGGTAACGCAACTGCATGGCCTGCGGCTGCTTCGCGAGCGTCTGCGCTGCCTCCAGCAGATGCTGCGAGGCTTGCAATTCACCTTCCGCATGAATCACCTTGGCGCGCCGTTCACGCTCGGCTTCGGCCTGACGAGCAATGGCGCGGATCATCGTTTCGTTGATGTCCACATGCTTGATCTCGACGATCGACACCTTGATACCCCACGCATCCGTTTGCGCATCGAGCACCTTCTGAATATCGGCGTTCAGTTGTTCGCGATCGGCCAGCAGTTCATCGAGTTCATGCTTGCCGAGCACCGCGCGCAGCGTGGTTTGCGATAGCTGGCTGGTCGCCTCGAAATAACGCGCCACCTGTATCACGGCCTTCTCCGGATCGACGACGCGGAAATACACGACCGCGTTGACCTTCACTGAAACGTTGTCGCGCGTGATCACGTCTTGTGGCGGCACGTCGAACACGATGGTGCGCAAATCCATGCGCACCGCCTGTTGCACGATGGGGATGATCAGGACGAGGCCAGGCCCCTTGACCTTCCAGAAGCGCCCGAGCATGAACACCACGCCGCGTTCGTACTCGCGAAAAATCCGTATCGATGAGGCAATCAGCGCGATCACCAGCAGAATCAGAATGCTGCTGAAGCCGAATGTGAAACCGATCATGAGCGTTCTCCTTGTTGTCGTGTTTCCGCGGGCACCACGGTCAGCGTCAGTCCGCGCCGCGCCGTGACGCGCACCGCGTGACCGGCCGCGACCGGGGCCGTGCTGGACACCCGCCAGCGTTCACCGTGCACCTGCGCCCAGCCGGCCAGCGTACCGCCCGCTGTTGCGTCTGCCGTAGCATCCCCCGGCAGCAGGCCACCTTCCGGCAGCAGGCCACCGTCGAGCACGACGCCGACACTGCCGATCAGCCCTTCCGAGCCGGTCACCACCGGCTTGCGCCGCGCGTGCAAGGCGAGCCTCGACACCCCGAACACAAACGCGACGCTGAACACGACCACGGCCGCGATCAGGGGCAGCGGAATGCCATAGCCGGGCACGTCGGTATCGATCAGCATCAGCGCGCCGATCACGAAGGCGACCACCCCGCCGAAGCCGAGCGAGCCGAAAGTCGGCAGAAACGCCTCGCCGATCAGGAAGGCGATGCCCAGAAAGATCAGGCCGAGTCCAACGTAATTGACCGGCAGCATCTGCATCGCGAAGAGGCCCATCAGCAGACTGATGGCGCCGACCACGCCCGGCAGCACGAAGCCCGGATTGGCGAACTCGAAAAAGAGGCCGTACATGCCGATCATCAACAGAACCAGCGCGACGTTCGGGTCGGTGATGACCGCGAGGAATTGGCTGCGCCAGTCGGCTTCGAGCGTGACCACCGGTGCGTTGACGGTGCTGAGTTTGACGTCGCCGTGGCTCGTGCCGATTGTGCGGCCGTCCAGCTGGCGCAACAGGTCGGGAATGTCGCGCGCGTTCAGATCGACCACGTGCTGCGCGAGGGCTTCGCTCGCCGACAGGCTGACGGCTTCGCGCACGGCGCGTTCGGCCCAGTCGGCGTTGCGTCCGCGCATTTGCGCGAGGCCGCGGATGTAGGCGGCTGCGTCGTGGACCTGCTTGCGCAGTTCGGTGGATTGGGTGTCGAGCGGAAGGGAGGCGCTGGGCGTACTCGCGGACGAGTTGGCTGGGTTCGCTGAACTGGCTGAGCTCGTCGAACCGGCTGAGTTCACCGAACCGGCTGAGTTCGTCGAACCGGCTGAGGCAGGCACGCCGGGCTCGTTCTTTTGGGCGCCGGCGCCGCTTCCGCCTCCCGTGCCCGGCAATCCAGGCATACCGCCGCCCGCAGGCGGCTCCGCCCCGCCGATGCCCATCTGGATCGGCGTCGCCGCGCCGAGATTGGTGCCCGGGGCCATCGCCGCGATATGGCTGGCGTAGACGATATAAGTGCCGGCGCTCGCCGCGCGCGCACCGCTCGGCGCGATAAACGTGGCAACCGGCACCGCCGAGCCGAGAATCGCCTTGATGATCTGCCGCATCGACGTATCCAGCCCGCCGGGCGTATCGAGTTGCAGCACGGCGAGTTGCGCGCGTTCTTCGGCGGCGCGCTGCAGGCTGCGCACGATGAAGTCGGCGCTGGCCGGACTGATCGCGCCGTTCACGGGAATCACGACAACGCTATTCGGCGCCACCGCGGCCTGAGCGGTCTCGGCGACCCACCCGCGCGGCGCGTTTTCGCACAATGCGAAGCCGAGCGCCAACAGTACGCCGAACGCGGTCATGCCGCGCATCAACCGGCCCACGACACCGCCACGGATAAGCGCAGGGCGCGGACCAGACTGCCGGAACGGGAGACGCGGAAACGTACTCATCGCTGACGGCTGCCGCGCCATGTCGACGGGTATCGGCAGGCGCGGGCCGATACCCCAAATTGGCTGGCCTGCTCATTACAGCTTAGTCCGATTCCGGGCGACGCGTGAAATCCGCACGCGCCGTCCGGTAATCGGTCGGCCGCATGCCGGTCCATTTGCGAAACGCGCGGTGAAACGCGCTCGGCTCGGCGAAACCCACCGAGGTGGCGATGTCGGCGATCGTACGATCGGTGTCCTGCAGTTCGCCGATCGCGATGTCGCGCCGCAAGTCGTCCTTGATCGACTGATACGTATAGCCTTCCTGCTTCAGACGTCGCCGCATGGTGGCCTCGGCGACATGCAAGCGTTCCGCCATCTGATCGGCGGCGGGCCAGCCGGCCATCGGCAGCGCGCGCAGCATCTTGCGCACCCGCGCGGCGAGCGAGCCGGGATTGCGGTATTTGACGATGAAGCTGCCGGGCGCGTCGCGCAGGAACGGCTTGACCGACTTGGTGGTCTGGATCACCGGCAGTTCGAGAAACGCCGGCGACAGGTCGACATATGACTCGGCTTGATCGAAGGTCATATCGTCGCAGAACATCAGACGGTATTCATGCGCGGCAGGCGGCTCGGCGCAGCGAAAGCGCGCCTCGAGCAATGGAATGCGCCGCCCGACCAGCCAGCACAACAGGCCATAGACAAGGATGAAGTAGGTCGCATAGGCGAACATCGCGGGTGGCCTCATGCCTTCGCGTTCCATGAACCTGAGCCGTACGCGCCCGGCATCTGTTTCGATTTGCGCGCTTAGATCGTCGAGCACCAGGCGCATGAAGCGGACCGCACGCGCGAGCGCCTGCGCGCCGTTGCGCGCGGTCAGCGCCGTTTGTGTCATCGCGATGAAGCTGCCGCTTTTCATGCGGTGCGAGTCCTGGCCAAAGAACTCGTCGTCCAGCGCGCGGGCGATGCCGGCCCACAGCGCGCCGTACTGCGCCGACGACACGCGGCTCTTCGGCGACGCCAGCAGCGGCCCCGCAATGCCGGCGGCTTCGGCGAGCGGCAGCGCATCGAAACCGCGCGCGCGTGCCAGCGCGAGGGTCTCATCGACCAGACTGACGGAAATCGTGCCTTTATCGTTCTTGAGGTTCTTCATATTTTCGTGAAGGTCTGGCAAACGCGCTCAACATTTTCCTTGTCACGATCCGCTAAGCCTTTGAAAACGCGGCCCGAACCGGGTTGACATGATACCGCCATGGCAAATGCGCTCAGCCAGAATGATCGGGCTGAGCATCGAACGTGTGCCACCGCTTCCCTACACTTGGCGTCAACCGATAGCGGACCGCATCGCCCGGCGACACACGGCGAGGCCGCGGCAAGGTCGCGGAGAGAGGCCCATCACGCCCCCGCGACGAACCGTGGATGATGAGGCGGCGCCACCGCGAGTCGAAGCGCATGCGCCTCGCCACCGCGACTCGCTGCACATAACAGGACCGAGCCCATGGACAGCTTCTACACCGACGAACAACGCATGATCCGCGACGCCGCCCGCGACTTCGCCACCGAACGCCTCGCGCCGTACGCCGGGCAGTGGGATCGCGACGCGAAGCTGCCGGCGGAAGTCGTCACGCAAATGGGCGAGCTCGGCTTTCTCGGCATGATCGTGCCGTCCGAGTGGGGCGGCTCCTATACCGACTACGTGGCCTATGCGCTCGCGCTCGAAGAGATCGCCGCGGGCTGCGCCGCCTGCGCCACGCTGATGAGCGTGCACAACTCGGTTGGCTGCGGGCCGATCCTGAACTTCGGCACCGCCGCGCAAAAAGACCGCTATCTGCAAGACCTCGCCACGGGCCGCCGCATCGGCGCGTTCTGCCTGACCGAGCCGCAAGCCGGCTCCGAGGCGAACAACCTGCGCACCCGCGCGGTGCTGCGCGACGGCAAATGGATTCTCAACGGCAACAAGCAGTTCGTGACCAACGGCGCGCGCGCCAATATCGCGATCGTGTTTGCCGTCACCGATCCTGAGCGCGGCAAGCGTGGTCTATCAGCCTTCATCGTGCCGACCGATACGCCGGGCTTCAACGTCGGCAAGCCCGAACACAAGCTCGGCATTCGCGCCTCGGACACCTGCCCGATCTCGCTCGACGATTGCGCGGTGCCCGAAGCCAATCTGCTCGGCGAACCGGGCGAAGGCCTGCGCATCGCGTTGTCGAATCTCGAGGGTGGCCGCATTGGTATCGCGGCGCAGGCGGTCGGCATCGCGCGAGCCGCATTCGACGCCGCACGCCGCTACGCGAACGAACGCATTCAATTCGGCAAGGCGCTGAAGGACCACCAGACCATCGCCAACATGCTCGCCGACATGGCGACCCGCCTGAACGCCGCGCGCCTGCTCGTGCATCACGCGGCGCGGCTGCGCACGGCGGGCAGGCCGTGTTTGTCCGAGGCCTCGCAGGCCAAGCTGTTTGCGTCGGAACTCGCCGAGGAAATCTGCTCGAACGCGATCCAGATTCACGGCGGCTACGGCTATCTCGAGGACTATGCGGTGGAGCGCCACTATCGTGATGCCCGCATCACGCAGATTTACGAAGGAACCAGCGAAGTGCAGCGGATGGTTATCGCACGCCATGTTTAAACGCAGGTTAGACGGCGTTTGAGTGCAAAATAGCTTGCTAGTAGTAAGAAGCAGAGGCAAAAAACAGAGCGCATACCGCGCCAGCATGGGATCGGAGTAAGCGCTATGGGACCAGAGTAAGTGATAAAGCATTAACTCTGGTCGACACGCTAACTCCGACCGACAGGAGACGACGATGACTGCAGCGAAGGGCTTTCTCGAAGCGCGCGATCTGTTGTTGCGCCATCGAACCGACTACGAGCGCGCCTACCGCGAATTCGCGTGGCCGGCGCCGGGCGAGTTCAACTGGGCGCTCGACTACTTCGACGTGATCGCGCGAAACAACGACAGCCCCGCGCTGTGGATCGTCGACGATCCGGCCAGCGACGGCGTGCGCCTCTCCTACGCGCAAATGTCGGAGCGCTCGGCGCGCATGGCAAACTTCCTGCGCGGCCTCGGCGTGGGGCGCGGCGACAAATTGCTGCTGATGCTGCCGAACCGCGTCGAACTCTGGGACGTGATGCTCGCGGCCATGAAGCTCGGCGCGATCGTGTTGCCCGCCACCACCCAGCTTTCCGCCGACGACGTGCGCGACCGCGTGCAGATTGGCGGCGCGACGTTCGTGGTAGTCGATAGCGCGGAGCTGGCCAAGTTCGATGCACTCGACGTGCCGCTCACCCGCATCTCCGTCGGCGCGCCGCGCGACGGCTGGATCGACCTCGCCGCGGCCTATGACGCATCGCCTGAATTCACGCCCGAGGGCGTCACGCACTCCACCGATCCGCTGCTGCTGTATTTCACGTCGGGCACCACGTCCAAACCGAAGCTGGTCGAGCATACGCACCAGAGCTACCCGGTCGGGCATCTATCCACGATGTACTGGATCGGCCTGCAACCGAACGACATCCACTGGAACATCAGTTCGCCGGGCTGGGCCAAGCACGCGTGGAGTTGCTTCTACGCGCCGTGGAACGCGCAGGCCTGCGTGTTCGTTTTCAACTTTCCGCGCTTCGTCCCGAAAGAGACGCTCGACGCGCTGGTGCGTTTCAACGTCACCACGCTGTGCGCACCGCCCACCGTCTGGCGCATGCTGGTGCAGGAGCATCTCACCGACTATCCGGTGAAGCTGCGCGAGATCGTCGGCGCGGGCGAGCCGTTGAATCCCGAGATCATCGAACGCGTCAAACATGCGTGGGGCATCACGATTCGCGACGGCTTCGGCCAGACCGAAACGACCTGCCAGATCGGCAACCCGCCGGGGCAACCGGTGGTGCCGGGCTCGATGGGCCGTCCGCTGCCGGGCTACCGGATCGAGCTTCTCGATGCGGACGATCAACCCGTCACCGAAGGCGAAATTTCGCTGCCGTTGGCCGACCGTCCGCTCGGTCTGATGACCGGCTACGCGAACAATCCCAACGCCACCGCGCAAGCCATGCGCAACGGTTTCTACCGCACCTCCGACGTCGCGATGCGCCGTGAGGACGGCTACTACGTCTACGTTGGCCGCGCCGATGACGTTTTCAAATCGTCCGATTACCGGCTGAGTCCATTCGAACTCGAAAGCGTGTTGATCGAACACGAGGCGATTGGCGAAGCGGCCGTGGTGCCGAGTGCCGACGCGTTGCGTTTGTCGGTGCCCAAAGCGTTCGTCACCGTGCGTCAGGGTTACGAAGCCAGCCCCGAACTCGCCCGCGCGGTCTTCGCGTTCTCGCGCGAAAAACTGGCACCGTACAAGCGGATTCGCCGCCTGCAATTCAGCGAGCTGCCGAAAACCATCTCCGGCAAGATTCGCCGCGTCGAACTGCGGCGCCGCGAAATGGAGCGCGAGGCCGAGCCCGCGCGCCTGCCCGGCGAGTATTGGGAAGAAGATTTTCCGGACTTGCGTTGATTATTTTTATTTCCCGTCACTGTTCGGCCGCCAGGCGGCCACTGCACAGGAGTTCCAGCATGAGCGCAATTGCTTCGAACCATGCCGCCACCGTTAAACTGCTGATCAACGGCGAGTTCGTCGAATCCAAAACCACTGAATGGCGCGACATCGTCAATCCGGCTACGCAGGAAGTGCTGGCGCGCGTACCGTTCGCCACCGCCGACGAAGTGAACGAAGCGATCCGCTCCGCGCACGCCGCGTTCAAGACCTGGAAGGACACGCCGATCGGCGCGCGCATGCGGATCATGCTGAAGTTCCAGGCACTGATTCGCGAGCATTCGCCGCGCATCGCGAAGGCCCTCAGCGCCGAGCAGGGCAAGACGATTCCCGATGCGGAAGGCGATATCTTCCGCGGGCTGGAAGTGGTCGAGCACGCCTGCTCGATTGGCACCTTGCAGCAGGGTGAATTCGCGGAAAACGTGGCGGGTGGTGTGGATACGTACACGTTGCGTCAACCGATCGGCGTATGCGCCGGCATCACGCCGTTCAATTTCCCCGCAATGATTCCGCTGTGGATGTTTCCGATGGCGATCGTTTGCGGCAATACGTTTGTACTGAAACCGTCCGAGCAGGATCCGATGTCGACCATGCAACTGGTTGAACTGGCGCTCGAAGCCGGTGTGCCGAAGGGCGTGCTGAATGTCGTGCACGGCGGCAAGGACGTGGTCGACGCGCTCTGCACGCACGATCTGGTGAAGGCGATTTCGTTCGTCGGCTCGACGGCGGTCGGCACGCACGTCTATCGCCTCGGTAGCGAACATGGCAAACGCGTCCAATCGATGATGGGCGCGAAGAATCACGCGGTCGTGCTGCCCGATGCGAATCGTAAGCAGACCTTGAACGCGCTGGCGGGTGCCGGTTTTGGCGCAGCGGGACAGCGCTGCATGGCGACCTCGGTGGTCGTGCTGGTGGGCGCCGCGCAGCAATGGCTGCCCGATCTGGTCGCGAAGGCGAAGACGCTCAAGGTCAACGCGGGCAACGAGCCGAATACGGACATTGGGCCGGTGGTCTCACGCGCGGCGAAGCAACGGATTCTCGGCCTGATCGAAACGGGCGTGAAAGAGGGCGCCACGCTGGCGCTCGACGGCCGCGGCGTGACGGTGCCGGGCTACGAGCAAGGCAACTTCATTGGCCCGACGGTCTTTACCGATGTCACCACCGAGATGGAGATCTACCGCCAGGAAATCTTCGGCCCGGTGCTGGTGGTGCTGAACGCCGCGACGCTCGATGACGCGATCGCGCTCGTCAACAGCAATCCGTTCGGCAACGGCGTGGGCCTCTTCACGCAGAGCGGTGCGGCGGCGCGCAAGTTCCAGAGCGAGATCGATATCGGCCAGGTCGGCATCAACATTCCGATTCCAGTGCCCGTGCCGTTCTTCAGTTTTACCGGCTCGCGTGGCTCGAAACTCGGCGACCTCGGACCCTATGGTAAGCAGGTCGTGCAGTTCTATACGCAGACTAAGACCGTCACCGCCCGCTGGTTCGACGACGACACCGTCAACGACGGCGTCAATACGACGATCAGCCTGCGCTGATTTCCAAGGTCGATGCTTTGGATGGGATGGGAGTAAGGGCTGAGCCCCTAACTCCCATCGACAGCTTTGCATGGGATGGGAGTAATGGCTAAAGCCCTAACTCCCATCGACAGGAGATGACACCATGAAAATAGGCTTTATCGGACTCGGCAACATGGGCGCGCCAATGGCGCTCAATCTGCTCAAGGCGGGCCACACGGTCAACGTATTCGACCTCAACGCGCAGGCGGTGCAGGCGCTGGTCGACGCCGGGGCTAAAGCTGGGGGCTCGCCGAAAGCAGCGGTGACCGACGTCGAGTGTGTGGTGACGATGCTGCCCGCTGCCGCGCACGTTCGCAGCGTGCTGACAGCGGACGACGGCGTGTTCGCCGGCATTGCGAAAGGCGTGACGATCATCGATTCGAGCACTATCGACCCGGCAAGCGTGAAGGCGTTCGCCGAACTGGCCGCGCAGCACGGCAACAGCTTCGTCGACGCGCCCGTTTCGGGCGGCACCGGCGGCGCGGCGGCGGGCACGCTGACCTTCATGGTCGGCGGCAGTGCGGCGGTTTACGAGCGGGTGAAACCGGTGTTGGCGTCGATGGGCAAGAACATCGTGCATTGCGGCGAGACCGGCACCGGCCAGGTCGCGAAGATCTGCAACAACCTCGTGCTCGGCATCACGATGGCGGGCGTGGCCGAGGCGATGTCGCTGGGCGAGGCGCTCGGCATCGACTCTAAAGTGCTGGGCGGCATCATCAATACCTCGACGGGCCGCTGCTGGAGTTCGGACACGTATAACCCGATGCCCGGCGTGATCGAAACCGCGCCGTCCACGCGCGGCTATACCGGTGGCTTCGGCACGGATCTGATGCTCAAGGACCTGGGCCTCGCCACCGACGCCGCGAAATCCGCGCGTCAACCGGTGTATCTCGGCGCGCTCGCGCAGCAGCTTTATCAGACGATGAGCACGAAGGGCGCGGGACGTCTGGACTTCTCGGCGGTGATCAAGCTCTATCGCCGGGACGGCAAGGACGGAGACGCGTGATGATCGAACTCGACTACTCACACCACGGCGCCGTCCCGCTGCTGACGCTAAAATGACCACCCGCGAACGCGTTCACGCCGGATGGTTTGCTGCAGTTACAGCAGACCGTCGAGCGTCTGAACGGCGAAGCGTGCGTGCGGGCTGGTCCGGGAACCATAAATCTTTAACTCGGGCAGGAGATAAGTGCCGATTCTTCCTCTTTTGCGCCAAGTTTCAGAGTTGGCTTGAATGAGCAGTCGCCAGATAAGTCTGTAGTCTTTCTGAAAGGTGCGTGACTCACCTCAGCCGGCGGATTACTGAGGATTCTGCCCAAATCTCCACATCCCGTCTCTTTTAGTTGCGACTGCCTGCTCTGCCGGCCCTAGCACTTTCAGGTCGCTCGGCTGGCTTTCGGCCAGAGCCGCCGTTCGCATGTTGATGTCGGGATGCCCGCTCACTGCAGCACAGCGGTCGTTCGAAAACGAAAATCGTGAACAGCCGCTGCGACATCGACGAATGCGTACTTTTCGGCCGTAAGTGCCCCTCCGATTCGATGCGAGCGCTATGGCAGCTTCCAAACTGGAACTGCCCGAGGGTTATAGTTCAGGCGATGACCTTCTGCTCCCCGGCAGCCTGCTCGCGCATGCGACGGGCTTCGTCGCGCAGGAACTGCTGGTAATCGTCCAGATCGCCGTCGAAGGGCTCGACGCCACCCTTGGTGACGAGCCAGAACTCGTCACAGACCGCGCGCAGCAGGGACCGGTCGTGACTGACCAGCATCACTGTGCCTTCGAATTCGTTGAGTGCCATGCCTAGCGCTTCGCGTGTGGCCAGGTCGAGGTGGTTGGTCGGCTCGTCGAGCAGCAGCAGGTTGGGTCGCTGCCACACGATCATGCACAACACGAGCCGCGCCTTTTCGCCGCCGCTCATCGTGCCGACCGCCTGATGGACCATGTCGCCACTGAAATTGAAGGTGCCGAGGAAGGTGCGTAGCGATTGTTCGGTGCCGCTCTGGCCGGGGGCACGCAGGTGCGCCGGCGTCTCCTTGGCAAGGCGGATCATGTGTTCCAGCGGCGTGTCGAGAGGACGCAGCACGTCGAGTTCCTGCTGTGCGAAGTAGCCGATGTTCAGGCCCTTTCCTTCGCTGATTTCGCCGGCAATCGGCGCCAGCTCGTGCGCCACCGTCTTCACCAGCGTGGACTTGCCCTGGCCGTTGGCACCGAGAATGCCGATGCGCTGCCCGGCCAGCACGGATCGGTTGATGCCCCGCACGATGACCGTGGGCGGCGTGTCCGGCGGTGCGTCGGTCGGTGCCGGGTAGCCGAAGCTCGCGTCCAGCATCGACAACAGCGGGTTCGGGACGTTGAGCGGCTCCTTGAACTCGAAGGTGAACTCGGCGTCGGCAAGCACCGGTGCGATCTTCTCCATGCGTTCGAGCGCCTTGACCCGGCTCTGCGCCTGCTTTGCCTTCGAGGCCTTGGCCTTGAAACGGTCGATGAATTTCTGCAGGTGGGCGATCTTGTCCGCCTGTTTGGCCATCGCGGCCTGCTGCAACACCAGTTGCTCAGCGCGCATCTCTTCGAACTTGCTGTAGTTGCCGCCATAACGCACGAGCTGGGCGTTGTCGACGTGCACCGTCACCTGCGTCACCGCGTCGAGGAATTCGCGATCGTGGCTGATCACTACCAAGGTTCCTTGATAGCGCTTGAGCCAGGCTTCCAGCCAGACCAGGGCGTCGAGGTCGAGGTGATTGGTCGGCTCGTCGAGCAACAGCAAGTCGGACGGGCACATGAGCGCGCGCGCCAGTTGCAGTCGCATGCGCCAGCCGCCGGAGAAACTGTTGACCGGCTGGCTAAGCTGCGCAGCACTAAAGCCAAGGCCCAGGATCAGCGCTTGGGCACGCGCGGGGGCATCATGGGCACCGGCGTCGTGCAGGGCCATGTAGGCGTGCGCCATGCGCATGCCATCGTCGCTGGCCTCAGCGGCGGCCACTTCGGCCTGCGCGGCCAGCAGTAGGGTGTCACCCTCGATGACGAAGTCGGTCGCACTCTGCTCGGTCTCCGGCATCTCCTGCGCGACCTGGCCCATCTTCCATGCAGCGGGAATCGAGAACTCGCCGCCGTCTTCGTGCAAAGTGCCGTTGAGAAGGCCGAAGAAGGATGATTTGCCGGCGCCATTGCGGCCGACAAGGCCGATCTTTTCGCCGGGGGTGAAGGTGACGGACGCGCGGTCGAGTACGACATTGACGCCACGGCGCAGCGTGACATTACGGACGGAAATCATAAGGAGCTACTTTGGAGGGGATAGGCATGATAGCTGACCGGACGTACAGGGCTGTCTCTTTTCTGGTCGCACGAGTGAAAAGCCGCTTGCGCTTTGCGGCGCCCATCGGCCACAAAGCGAGGCGGGCACTGGCGCACCGGGCGTTCCGGCTGCGGGGCCAGCGAACAAACGGTGAGTGGCGGCTCCTGGCCGATAGCACCAGCTCGGCGAACGCTCTCTAGAGCGGCCGTTGGACTCATCGACGGCAGCTCTCCGGCAGGCGGGGCGAATGCGTGCTCCCGGCCCAGGAGCTGCCGCTGACCAATCTGCTCCCAACGACCCATTGAAAGCCGCAAGCGGTCGTTCGGAACGTCGTCGCAGCCAACTCGATCTGTCGCGCACTGCTCTCGCAACAGTTCATCGAGCGAAATCCGGTAGTACGTGGCGATTCGCTCTCGACAATAGTCCAAGCCCATTGACTTGATGGATCGTGCCTGCCTATCGCACCTGAATCTCGAAATCGACAAGATATCCCGATACTTCCGTACCGTGCGCGCGAATCAGTGCAATAAGTTCTTCCGGCGTAATCTCGACACGCCATTCCCGCTGGCTGCCAGGCTTGCGAATATCTAGTGCGACCAGGAGCACGCTGCGACCATCCGCTGAAGCTTCGAGGCGCATCGTACGGTTAATCGTCTCCGTCTGCGGATCAATTTCCGTCAGTAACGACAACGTGCCATGAGCGCCAGAAAAGTGTGAGGAGTTCATGAATGAAAGTTTCCTGATTCCTTCGAACTGTTACGTTCGTCGGCTCTTACGGGGGAGGCATCCGTTCTATTTCCGGTTGCTTTCGACCACTGTCGACGTTTCAACTCCTGGTGGTGGCGTAAGCAGCCAGTCTCCCTGAGAAATGGAGAACGAACCCGAGCAACGCCAACGCGCCACCAAATACGCATGCTGCATGCCATCCACCGAGTCGCCAACTGATACTTGCTCCCCAGGAACCCGCGGCGCCGCCTACGAACATTCCGCTCATGAATAGCGTGTTGAGCCGACTTCTTGCCTCCGGTCGAAGAGCGTAAACCACATGTTGGTTGGAAATGAGAGCCGACTGCTCACCGAAGTCCAGCAGGATGATGCCGACGACCAGGCCAGCGAGGCTGCCCCAAAGGCCCAGAACCGCGTATGACAGCAGCATGATCAGGCAACCAAGTCCGATAACGACATGGGGTCCACGACGATCGGCGACACGGCCGGCAAGTGGGGCAATCAGAATACCCGCCGCGCCAACGATTCCCATGAGGCCTGCCACATCAGCCCCCAAGCCGAAGGCCTCATGCAGACGCAATGCCAGAATTGTCCATAGCCCAATAAAGGAACCGAACATCGCGGCTTGAATACACGTTGCACGGCGCAGTGACCGTTCTTCTCGCCACAACTCGATGAGTGACCTCATGAGACCAAAGTAGCTGTGGTTCGTCCTGGGTTCACTGTGTGGGAGTTTGACTAGCAACATGACCCAGATAATGGCGGTCATCGCGGCCCCTAGCCAGAACGTGGCACGCCAGCCCCAATGATCGGCAGTAAATCCGCCGACGGCCCTTCCCAGCAGAATGCCGCAAAGCAGGCCGCTCATCACGGTACCGACGACCTGGCCACGGCGATTGGATCCGGCTAGCTCTGCCGCGAACGGTACAACCTGTTGGGCAACGGATCCTGAAATACCTACTGCCGCTGAAGCGATTACCAGCAACCAGGCATTCGGGGCTGCAGCAAGGCATACCAATGCCGCGATTAACACTGCTGCTTGCCAGAGAATCAATTTTCTCCGATCAATCCGGTCTCCCAGAGGTACCAGAAAAAACAGACCACAGGCGAAACCCAGTTGTGTCGCCGTCGGAACCAGATTGACGAGGCCAATCGATCGTGGGAAAGCCTGCTGCAATAGTTCCAGGATCGGCTGGTTGTAGTAAATATTAGCGACGAAGATACCGCAGGCAACCGCCATCACCATTAGCAATGAACTGTCCAGGTGATGTGTTAACCCGTGCTCTTCAGGGGCGGCGCACTGCGCCGGAGATTCGCTACCAACCGTATTGGGTGACATGTCCAGACTCACGACTTAGTACAGGGACCTTCATCCTGATGCAGCGCACACAAGAAGTCTTTGGCCTACAATTTCAGACGTCTGAAATTGCCGTTGATCCCCGCAATCTTGCGATGTGACATTAAGAAATGCCTACAGGTACAAAGACTCGCCATGAAAGGCCGTCGAAGGGCCCTGACTCCCGCGACGACGATATGGTTGCTTTCGGCCGTTACCAGTTGTTCCCACGTTTGCGGCTATTGTTAAGAGACGGCGTACGACTGGACGTAGGCGAGCGTGCGCTGGACGTGCTGGTCCAGCTTGTCGGTACGGCAGGCCAGGTCGTATCCAAAGATTTGCTTCTGTCCCGGATATGGGCGAAGGAAGTCATCGAGGAAAACAGCCTGCAGGCGCAGATCTCGTCGTTGCGAAAAATACTGGGGGACGACAGGGACCTGATTGCGACGGAATTTGGTCGGGGCTATCGTTTTACAGGTTCAGTGCAGGCGCATCGGGCTGTCACGTCGTCCATAGGCGCACCTCAAGCACGAGTCGGACTCCCGAATCCACGGTCTCCTTTGATCGGCCGCGTTACGGAGCTACTGGAATTGAGCCGGCTGCTGGCTACCCAGACGCTATGCACGCTCACAGGCCCTGCCGGCATAGGTAAGACTCGCCTGGCGATAGAGGCCGCATCAGAATCCAGTCCTTGTTTCCCCGATGGGGTTTACTTCGCCGACTTGTCGCAACTAAGCGAAGCCTTAGTAACGCCAGCTATTTCGAGCGCGTTGGCGGGGCTTGCTGGAACCAGCACACAGTTAGCGCCTCATCCGGGAAGGGCGCTACTGGTCGTCGATAACTGTGAACACGTTACGTCGGCCTGTGCGGCGGTCCTCGAGCGGCTGCTGGAATCTGATCCTCAATTGAGCGTGCTGCTCACCAGCCAGACCCCATTGGGGCTGGACGGTGAGCAGGTGTACCGGCTCAGTCCCCTCGCGTTACCTCCGCACACCATCAATGCAGCAAACGCGAGAACCTATAGTGCGGTTGAACTGTTTGTCCGCCGTGTCACTTCCGCGGACTATCATTTCGCGCTTACCGAAACGAACGTAGAGCAGGTTACGGCGTTATGCAGGGCGCTCGATGGGGTTCCACTGGCATTGGAAATCGCCGCAGCTCGCGTGCCATCGCTGGGTCTCGCAGCGGTCACCGAGGATTTAGCCGTCTCGTCCGGATTGCTTGCCGCTCAGAAACGCCAGACTCCAGGTCGCCATCGCACGCTTGGTGACGCTCTGCAGTGGAGTTACCAATTACTCGACTCCGCAGAACAAGCGGTGTTCCAGGAGTTGGCCATTTTTCCTGCCGATTTCACCGTCGCTGCCGCAGAACGCATCGTATCCACCAGGCTGGAAAGGCCCAACCGACTGGTTGATGTTCTTTGCAGCCTCGTTGAAAAGTCGCTAATCACGTTGCAGGCCGGAACCCAGCCGATTCGCTATCGCTATCTAACCATGGTGCGGGCATACGCCCTGGAGCAGCTTGCGAACCGCACGGCGGCCATGACCGAAAAGCATGCCCGCTACGTTGAGCAATTGATTTCTCAAGCCCAACAGGATTGGATGTCGCTACCCACGACGCAATGGAAGCGACAATACGAACACCACATTGACGATATCAGGGCCGCTCTTGACTGGTCATTGTCAGATAGTAAGCGCCGCGCCACGGGACTGCTCATCCTCGCGAACTCGGCCCCATTCTGGATACAACTATCACTCTACGACGAGTGTCGCCAGCGGATTACGAACGTACTGGAAGAAACGAAAGTTCCTCCCGTTGAGGAGCGGCAGGAGATGATGATTCAGGCCGCACTGGCCACGTCGCTGACCTGGTCACGTGGACCCGTTCCCGCTAATGGGCGGGCCTGGACCAGGGCCAGCGATCTCGCGCTCCGGCTGGACGACGCGGAAACGCAACTGCAGGCTGAATACGGTCTATGGCTTTATCATCTCCGTAGCGGCTGCTACGCCCAGGCCCTCCAGCACGGGAAAAGCATGGCCGATTTAGCCCTGAGGCATCGCGATCAGGCAGCGCTTCTGACAGCACGTCGTCTGATCGGGACATCTCTTCATTTTTTGGGTAATCACACTGAAGCTTTGATTGAAATTGAATCCATGCTCGACAGCTATACACGCGACGAACGTCATGGCTCCCATTTCAGATTCGGCATGGACCAGCGCGTAGCGGGTTGGGCCTTTCTTTCCCGCGTTCTGTGGTTAATGGGGAACACGGCCAAAGCTCGACGGGCTGCCCAGGTCGCGATTGACGAGGCTATGGCACTCGACCACGCCTGCACCTTGTGCTGTGCCCTTGCGGAGGGAGGCTGTACCGTGGCAGCGCTTTCAGGAGACGTGGAAGGAGTCCAGCGTGTGTCGCAGCAGCTTAACCAGGTGGCAGGAAATCACGGCCTGCACTTCTGGGGACTCTATGGTTCGGCTTTTTTACTATGGGCGAAAGTATTCCAGGACCCCAATGCTGTCTCTTTCCTTGAGCTTCGATCGACACTGGAGACGCTTCAAGCCCGTGGATTTGATCCGGCCTATTCCGTATTCCTGGCCGACTTTGCGAACGCAATGCTGGAACAGGGACGTACGCGAGAAGCAGTCAGCCTCATTAATGCCCGGCTGGCAGGCGACGCCGCTGGACAGTTTTGGAACGCCCCCGAACTGATGAGAGTCAAGTCTCGGACGCTATCGGAGAAGAGGTCATCCCGGCGAGCGCCACGGTCGTTGATTTTGCAACAAGCGTTGACGCTCGCACGCGCTCAGGGTGCGAAAGCGTGGGAGCTAAGAATCACAGACGAACACGTAGCGTAGGCGCCCGGCGTAATGGGATATCACCCGTTTGCCGCGCCGAGCGCTGCACTGGAACGGGACATGCCCGCGAGCGGGCCCGTTTCCGTCGATTCGACCAGGTAGTCGAGGAAGGCCCGCACCGAGGGCGACGTGCGCCGCGCGCGTTCGAATAGCACGTTCACGGGCGCAGGCATTGTCTCGTAATCCTGAAGGATGCGCCGCAGCCGGCCACGCTCGATGTCGTTCGCCACTTGCCACGAGGGGGCGCGCACGATGCCCGCACCGTCGATCGCCGCGGCTGCCAGGACGTCGAGCGCGTTGGCCCAGAGGCGGCCTGTAATGCGCGCGGAATGGCGCGTGCCTGCGGACTTGAAGCGCCAATCGACGGGGCCAGGCTGGTCGGAGAAAACGAGGCAGTCGTGCTGGCGCAGCTCGTCAGGCGAGCAAGGCGCGCCGCGGCGCTCGATATAAGACGGCGCGGCGCAAACGATCATGCGTACGTCACCGAGCTTGCGTGCCACGAGCGCCGAATCGGGCAGGCGGCCCACACGAATCGCGAGGTGGATGTCCTCCTCGACGAGATTCACGGCGCGGTCGATCAGCAGCAGCTCGACCGAAACGCCGGTGTGGCGCGCAAGAAAGCACGGCAGGAGCGGCGCGATGACGGTTCGGCCGAGCAGCGTGGGCGCAGCGATGCGCAAACGGCCTGCCGGCTCGTTGCGGCCCGCGCTGAGCAACGTGCCCACTTCGTCCAGCTCCGCGAGGATCGACTTCGCGCGCTCGAAAAATAGGCGCCCCTCGTTCGTCAGCGCAATGTGCCGTGTCGTGCGGCGCAGCAGCTGCATGCCGAATTGCGTCTCCAGCGCCGACAAGTGGCGACTCACCGAAGTCAGCGACATCGGAATGGCACGGGCCGCGGCAGACAGACTGCCGGCTTCCACCACCCGGACAAACACATTCATCGCGTCGAATCGGTCCATTGGTCACCTTTCCTTAAATCGCAAGAATCATTACCGCTGTACGACCGTACTCCCGAGACGAGGAATAGTCTACATTCCCCTGTGCGCAAAACCGCAAAAGCCCGCACGCCACGTCTCGGATCGAGCGCGTGAGCGCTTCGAACATTTCCGGCAAAGGATGGACGCAGATGAAACAGTCGATCTATTGGGTCATGGCACTCGCAGCCGGACTCGTCGTCGCCAACAACTATTACAACCAGCCGCTGCTTGTCGATTTCGCGCATACGTTCGGCGCTACCGAAGGTCAGGCCGGCGCGGTTTCCATCGCTGCGCAGGCTGGTTATGCGCTGGGCTTGCTCCTGTTCATTCCGCTCGGGGACAAGATCGAACTCCGCAAGCTCTTCGCGCTCACATTGGCGGCGGCGCCTACGCTGCCTTGGGCCGTAGCGGCAAGCTTTGCCGCGGGCATGGCGAGTGTCGCGCCGCAACTGCTCACGCCTTATGCGGCGAAGATTGCGGGGCCCCAAAACCGCGGCAAGGCCGTCGGAATCGTGATGTTCGGTCTACTTTGCGGCATCCTCGTCTCTCGCACGGTATCGGGCACGATTGCAGCGCATTTCGGATGGCGCGCCGTCTACGGGTTCGCGGCAGTCGCGATGGTGGGTGTTGCCGTCATGCTTGTGCGCGTGCTCCCGCGCGTCGAGCCGACCTTCTCGGGCAGCTATGGTGCGTTGATGCGTTCGCTGTTTGCGTTGCTGCGCGAGGAGCCCGTCGTACGGCAGACCGCTTCGATCGCGGCGTTGCAATTTGCCGCATTCAGCGCCTTCTGGACCACGCTCGCGTTTCATCTGCACGGCCTCGACGCCCGTTACGGCAGCGAGACGGCGGGGTTGTTCGGGCTTGTCGGCGTCGCCGGCGCGAGCGCGTCCTATGCTGCGGGAAAGCTGACCGATACGCGCGATCCGCGTCGTATCATCTTCGCCGCCAGCATTGTCCTCATTGCCTCGTACGTGGTGCTTGCGTGGAAAGGCTCGAGCATCGGCGGGCTCATCGTCGGGGTGATTCTGCTCGACCTCGGCATGCAAAGCGCCCATGTCTCGAACATGGCGCGCAGCCTGGCGGTTAAGAGCACTGCGATGAGTCGCGCCAACACGCTTTACATGACATGCCGCTTCGCGGGCGGGGCGATCGGCGCGACGCTTGGCAACTATGCGTGGAGCGTGTGGCACTGGCCGGGTGTGTGCGGCGTTGGGCTCGTCTTTGCCAGCGCCTCGATGCTGCCGCAGATCATTCTCGCGTCCGGTCGGCGACCGTTTGCGGCGCAATGCGAGGCAAGCGCCGACTACAAGGGGCGTGAAGCGCGATAGACGATCGAGTGGTCGCATCAAACGGATCGCACTTCCTTAAGCGTATGGAAGGATCGACCGCTTTTGATCGCTGTTGGGACATCCGAAGAAACGAGCTGAAGGACCGCTCCGGGTGTGCGCCGTGAAAAGGTGGCGCTTTCCAGCGGGTGCAAGCCCCGCCCGGCAAATGCTCCAGCCGGAAGCAACCGGAGCAGCTATGGAGGCAACGAAATGGCTGAAGCCTTCGGTGATGCGTGTCACGAATTGGTGACAGCGCGAGTGTGCAGGCCGTAACGCGAGTGAAGTGCGCCAGTACAAACTGGCAGGAGGTAGTCGATGAAAGTTCGATGCAGCGAAGGTCTAGCAAACCACGCTGACCCCGAGTCATGCGGTGGCTGTCGTGAGGCATCCATCGAAGCGTTGACAGGGGAAACCGGCAGGCCAGCCATTGAGCCGCGTAATCAGGAATTCGGGATGCCGACGGAGTTTCACTTCTCGGAAGGCAACACGGAACATGGCGTTAGATGCGAGTCATGTGACGATCCCGCGCGGTCGGAGACCCTGCGCATGTCGGGAAGCTTCCTGCACAGGAACTGGGAGATCTCATCGGCATTCGGGGCCGTTTGCCCGGATGGGGCGGGGAAGGCCACAAGCCGTACGCCCGCCGTCTACGTCGATGAGAAGTCGGATGCGTCAGTAGTACCTGAGAAGTCGTCGAACAAAGGGGTTCCCCCTGCGGAGGCGATGGAGGGAAGGGACGCAGCCAAGGGGAACACTGGAAAGCCTCCCGCGCCCCGGACACAGAGCCGGGCCGGCGCGTCGATGGGACTTGAAGGTGTACGCGAAGTCGCCCGCCGGGATCGGCGGACGAGGTTCACGGCATTGATGCACCACATCACGCCGTCGCTGCTGGTGGAGAGCTTCTACGCTTTGCGCCAGAACGCAGCGGTGGGTGTGGACGGAGTGACGTGGCGGGAATACGAGGGAGTTCTCTATACGCGGGTGCACGAGCTGCATCGGGAGATTCATACCGGTACGTATCGTGCACAGCCATCGCGGCGGGTATACATCCCCAAAGCAGATGGCAGACAGCGGCCACTGGGGATTGCTTCCCTGGAGGACAAGATCGTGCAACAGGCGGTTTCGACCGTACTAGGTGCGATCTATGAAGCGGACTTCCTTGGATTCTCATATGGGTTCCGTGTCGGGCGCGGCCAGCACGATGCGTTGGACGCGCTCTACATTGGAATCAAGACGCAAAAGGTGAACTGGATTCTCGACCTGGACATTCGGGGGTTCTTTGATGAAATCTCGCACGAATGGATGGTCAAGTTTCTGGAACACCGGATTGCGGACAAGCGGCTACTGCGGCTTATCCACAAGGGGCTGAAGGCAGGGGTGGTCGAGGACGGCCGTAGGATCGTGAGCCAACGGGGCTGCCCGCAAGGGTCTGTGCTGTCCCCAATGCTCGCGAATGTGTACCTTCACTATGTTCTCGATCTCTGGGCGCATCGCTGGCGGAAAAAGGAAGCGAATGGCCGCGTCATCGTCGTGCGGTACGCCGACGATACCGTGCTAGGTTTCCAGCACGAACACGAGGCCAGACGGTTCCTGGCTGCGGTAGAAGAGCGACTGGGCAAATTTGGGCTGGCTCTCAATGCTGAGAAAACGCGCCTGATTGAGTTCGGTCGATATGCTGCGGAGCGTCGGCGCGTGCGTCACCTTGGCAAGCCAGGGACGTTTGACTTTCTTGGCTTTACCCACTGCTGCACTCGCAGCAGGCGGGGTGCCTTCGACATCCTGCGTCTGACGGTCAAGAAGCGCATGCGCGGTACCCTGAAGGCGATACGGGAAACCCTCCTGCGTCGTCGGCATGAGCCGATAGCTGTTGTGGGGCGTTGGCTCGGACAGGTCTTGCGCGGGTACTACAACTACTTTGCGGTGCCTGGCAATATCTACCGCCTCAACGGATTTCGCGCCGAGGTGGAACGGGCCTGGTTGTGTGCCCTGCGACGACGCAGCCAGCGGCCTCGCATGCCCTGGCCGCGCTTCGCGCCGCTCATTGAGCGCTTTCTGCCCCCGTTGCGCCTTGTCCACAATCATCCGCTGGAGCGTCTTCGCGTCATGACCTAAGGCAGGAGCCGTATGCCTTAATTGGGCACGTACGGATCTGCGCGGGGGGCGGCGGGCAACCGCCGTTCCTACCGCAACCGCCGAGCAAACCTCGAAAAGGTCGATGCGCAGGCCGACCCGACAACCCTATCGGGGAAGGCTGATACGACTGGGCGAAATGAACAGGCTGGACGCCCAGTCGCTGCGCCGGGGTAGTGGCGACAGCATATACGCAAGGAAAGCGTACGCAACACGGGAAGTCCCCTGGCGTGGTCAGGGATGACCAACCGGACGCCCGCGAGGGACAGGCCGGGCGTCTTGGGATGACGGAGAGGCCCGCAGTACCGCTGAAGCCGGGTAATGCTGGTGGAGAAGGGGCCTCAGTTCAAGACAGACGCAATACGTAGTGAGGACGTGGAGATTGGGCAACCTATCAACTCCGATTCGTGTTCAGAAGCTGCAGATGGCGTTACACGCGAAAGCGAAGGCAGAAGCCGGATACCGCTTTTACGCTCTGTACGACAAGATCTATCGTGAAGACGTGCTGGCGCACGCGTCCGCCCAGTGTCGCTCGAACAGGCGCGCCGGGTGTCGATCTGCAGGACTTCTCGGCGGTCGAAGCGTACGCGGTGCAGAGGTGGCTCGGTGAACTGGCGCTTGCGCTCAGGCAGGAGCGTTACCGGCCGGACCCTATCGGAAGAGTGTTTATCCCGAAGGCCAATGGCAAGCTGAGGCCACTGGGCATCTTGACCTTGCGAGATCGGGTGTGCATGACAGCAGCGATGCTGGTGCTCGAACCGATCTTCGAAGCAGACCTACCGCCAGAGCAATACGCTTACCGCCCAGGGCGAAACGCCCAGCAAGCGGTGATCGAGGTGGAGGAACGGCTGCATCGAGGGCAAACGGACGTTGTTGATGCCGACCTTGCGGACTACTTCGGAAGTATTCCACACACCGGATTGATGCTGTCGCTTACGCGCTGATTTCGCGACGCCGTTTCGACAAGTTTGCAGAGCCGTCCGATGTCCCATCAACCACTGTCGCGGTCAATGATGGTGAAACCTGTATCGGTGATTTTCTCGTGGGTATCCGGCGTATTGCGCAGGCGCGCAAGCAGCTTCTCGGACGCCACCGTTCCGATCCGGCTGCCGTTGATCCTGACCGTGGACAACGAGGGGAAGGTTTGCTCCGCGGCACTCAGGTCACCGAAGCCCATCAAGGCCAGATCGTGTGGGATCAGCAGACCCCGGTTCGCCGCCTCAGCCATGACACCGAGCGCCAGCTCGTCGGAACTGCACACGATCACATCGATGTCCGCATCCTGTGCCAACAATCGGCTCAGTCCTTCACGACCCAATTTCAACGTGGCCGGTGCTGCCACCGTGCAGGTCGCGGGGTTCTCGATCCCCTCGGCCGCCAAGGCACTCTCGAGTCCTTCGCGCCGCTGCTTGCCTCGTGCATCGTCGAGCCACAGAAGGCCGAAGCGACGATAACCCTTGGCGAGCAAATGCTCCCCGATCGCGACCCCCACGCGGCGATGCGAGAACCCCACCAGGAGATCGATCGGGTCGGCAATCAAGTCCCATGTTTCCACAATCGGGATATCGGCGCGACGCAACAGGCGCATGGCGGATTCGCTGTGCTGCGTGCCGATCAGGATCATGCCTTCAGGTCGACGGCTCAGAATAGTCGCGATCAAGTGCGCCTCTTCGTCCTCGTCGTAGTTCGAGATACCCAACAGAACCTGATAGCCAGCCTTCGTCATGCGGGTGGTCACCGCTTGCACGTATTCGGCATAAATGGAGTTGACGATCGTGGGCAAGATCACGGCGATCAATTTGCTCCGATTGGATGACAGCGCCCCCGCGAGAAAATTGGGCACGTATCCCGTCTCCTCGATCGCGCGACGCACTTTCTGCAAGGTGGAGGCCTTGACCTTGTCGGGGTTGGTCATCACGCGTGACACGGTGATGGGTGCCACACCGGCCACGCGCGCCACATCGATCAACGTCTTGGCCGGCGCTTTCGACGTATGCGATGCCGCAAGGGATTCGGGCTCGGCACGCGCCTTCGAGGCGGCTGCGTTGGGAAGCGAGCTGGAAAGCGGGCCGGGAAGCGCGCCGGGATTCGCAATGGGACTGGCCTCGGTCTTCTTGAATGGCATGGTGGTCTTCGTAGTGGAGCGGGCCCCGCCGACTGCCCGCCGCGACGTGAGAAGAGCATTTTATCGCAGTGCCACCTACGCACGGCGCGTACAACCGCCAAAGGGGAAGGCGTCGGCGGTGACGCTGTATCGGCGGTGAAGACGCGGCATGAGGCGATATTAAGGGTTCACCCTCATCGACAGGCACGTGTTTGACTGCTGAAATGGTTGCGCAACCATTTCAGCAGTCAAACATAGCAAATGTGTCCCCTGAGACGGATTTGCGCCCACACCCTGCACATGCAGGTCCATCGAGCCAGGAGTAAGCCGTGTTATCCAATAGCAAAGGGGTGTTTATCGTTGCACAGACGCCGTTCGACGAGCGGGGAGCTGTTGATCTCACAAGCATCGACACCTTGGTCGATTTTTACGTTGGTCACGGTGCGGACGGCTTCACGGTTCTGGGCGTGAGTGGCGAGGCCAACAAATTGACGCCTGACGAAGCCGAAGCCGTGGCCGCGCGTTATATCGGGCAGGCGAAAGGGCGTCCCGTGATCGTGGGCGTGAGCAATGCCAGCCTGGCCCAGCAAACGCGCCTGGCTGCAGTTGTCATGGACAAAGGGGCGGCGGGCGTGATGATCGCACCGCCAACCGGCATCAAGACCGACGAAGCGCTGTTTGACTATTTCGCTCACGTTTTCCGGGACATGCCGGACGTGCCCGTGGTGCTGCAGGACTTCCCGTTCGCGACGCAGGTATCGATGTCGGTTCCGGCGATCCAGTCCCTCGTCGAGGCCTTTCCGCAGATCCAGATGGTTAAGGAGGAGGATCTGCCTTGCTTGAACAAGATCACACGTTTGCGTGATACGGCGGGACGCCGCGTGGCCATCTTGACTGGCAACAACGCGATGTATCTTCCGCTGGAATTGCAGCGCGGCGCGGATGGTCCGATGGCCGGATTCTCGCATCCGGAAATGCTGTCCCAGGTGTATCGCCTCGTCTGCCAGGGCGATATCAACGCCGCCAACGATCTCTTCGACATCTATTTGCCCTTGCTTCGCTATGAAGCGATGGGATTCTGGGGAGTCAGTGCCCGCAAGGAAATCATGCGCCGGCGTGGCGCGATCAAACACGCGACGATGAGAATGCCGGGACCGAAGCTCAGTGTGACGGATATGGGAGAGATTGATTTTCTGACGTCGCGACTCTCAGCACGCTTGCAGCAGTACCGCTAGGCGTGTTGGAGCGAATGGGCCGTCATATAAAAAAGCAAATATTTGGAGACGTCATGATCGAGCCGATTGAACCTTCCCCGAGAGTTAAAGCGATCCAGCGCGGCGCGTTGACGATGCTGCTGATCAGCGGTGCCATCAGCACCATCGATCGCGCCGCGCTCGCGCTCGCGAATCCTCTGATTAGACATGATTTGGGCTTGTCGATTTCCGAGATGGGCTTTCTGCTGTCCGCGTTTCTCTGGGCTTATGCGCTGTCCCAATTGCCGGTGGGTGTCCTGATCGACCGGTTTGGTCCACGCTGGTTGCTGACTTGTGGCCTCGTGATCTGGTCGAGTGCGCAAGGGATGTGTGGATTTGTCAATGGCACGCTGCAATTTGCCATTGCCCGAGTAATACTGGGTGTCGGCGAGGCGCCGCAGTTTCCCACGGCGGCACGCGTCGTACGGGACTGGTTCGCGGCGCGACATCGTGGTGGCGCGACCGGGGTCTTCATGTGTGCGTCCTATCTGGGCACGGGATTGGCCGCGCCGTTGCTGACGGCACTGATGTTGAACTTTGGCTGGCGTGACATGTTCATCATCATGGGTGTGCTCGGGTTGCTAGTGGCGCTCCTATGGGGCGTTTTCTACAAGGATCCGGCGCAAGTGCCGTTGAGCGACCGTGAGCATGCGTATCGGCAAAGCGGGGAGGTGACCACGCGCAGCCAACGCGCCGTCGCGCCTATCAGCGGCAAGCAATGGCGCGGTCTCTTCAAATCGCCCACGACGGTCGGCCTCATCGTCGGCTTTTTCGGCATGACCTATGTGAATTGGCTGTTCAACAGCTGGTTACCTGGCTATCTGCAAATGGAGCGGCACATGAGCATCGCGCGCGTGGGCTGGGCCGCGGCCATTCCCTATACCTTCGCCGTTGCAGGCGCGTTGAGCGCGGGATACCTGGTCGACCTTCTTGCCAAACGCGGCATGAGCCTGACGAATAGCCGCAAGGTGCCAGCGTGTGCGTTCCTGCTTCTTGAAACCGCTCTCGTTGTGGTTGCCGCGCTCGTCCCCAGCAACACGGTCGCCATTGCCGCCGTGTCCGGGGCCATGTTTTGCGGCACGGCCGCGTCCACCATCGCCTGGTCTGCGATCAGCGTGCTGAGCCCCGCGATTTGCACCGGCTCGCTGGGCGCGTTGCAGAATTTTGGCGGTTATGTGGGCGGCGCCTTGGCGCCGATCGTCACCGGGCTGATCGTGCAACAGACTGGCTCCTTCGTGCCGGCGCTCTTCGTGGGCGCGGGGTTGTGCCTGCTCGCGGCGTGTTCCTATCTCTTTTTGGTGCGCGGTCCGATCACCGTCGTCGAGAAAGATGCGATTGCCACCCTGCAAACCACCTGATCACCTGACATTCGACTCATCCCCCACTCGGAGCATTTGATGAAATATCGCGTCATGCTTGCGCGCCCCATGTTGGCCGCGGTTGAAGAGGCCGCCAGTCTCCGTTTCGATGCCTTGTTGGCGGATCACATTCTGACGCCGGGCTAGATCGCCGAGCGCGCTCACGCGGGCTCTAGTGCAAATAGATAGCCTCGGCGAGATCATGCCAGCAGATCAGGAAATCTCATTGAGCAACGAGGACCGCATTCCAGACGGCGCGTGTAATGGTATCTTTGAGGCGCAAGCGGTTCAGGTCAAATTGCCCTTGCGAATGCGGTGCATCAATTCAATACTCGCAAGGGTGATTGCGGCGTTCCTGAAAAGTTTGAAACCGAGCATCGCGTTCGCTCTGGACTTGACATTGCGATGGTCCTGCTCGTTACTCCAGAATCAGTCAGGACGATACCTGCTTACGGACCTGATGGCAGCCGGCGTAAAGGCGGGTTCTGTCGCGATAAGGCCATCTTGATGAGCAGACCCGAAATGACAAGGATTGCTAACATAACTATCGAATAAAACTGCTCGGCGGCGGACGAATAGGTTCCATCCTCGGTTTTCATTTGCCCCTTCCTGATCATATGCATGACTTCGATGCCGGACAGGATGATGCGGGCGCAACGAAAATCCTTGAAGCCCAGCATCGGTCGGGTGATGCTTTTGATGGCCAGATGGTCTTGCTCGACCACGTTATCCAGGTACTTGACTTGACGGATCGTGATGGGCGTCTCCCGCTCGGCGTTCACCGCGTGCAGCGCAGCCAGATTAGAGCCGCTTTTGTCGATGGTTATCGTCTCGGGTACACCGTTCTGAGCGATCGACTTTTCAAAGAAGCGCCGCGCTGCCACCTTGTCGCGCTTGGCTCTGAACAGGAAATCAATGGTTTTGCCCGCCTTGTCCACCGCCCGGTAGAGGTACTTCCACTGGCCTTTGATTTGATATACGTTTCGTCCATTCGCCAGCTCTTGTCTACCGGCTGCTTGTACTTACGGAACGTCTGCTCGAACAGCGGCACCAACTTGATCACCCAACGATGCACCGTGGAATGATCAACCTCAATACTGCGCTCGGTCATCATTTCTTCGAGATTACGCAAACTCAGTGAGTAGGCGACGTACCACCGCACGCACAGCAACATCACATCGAGCGGATAGTGAAGGCGCTTTAGCACGAGGGCGATGCCCGCGGCAAGCGTCTTTCGCGGTGTTTCGGTCTTCTTCATCGGCCAGCCAAAGCATATTTGTCAGCCTCGAATACTACTTCTCCCGCCTTAACGCGACAAAACCAAGAAGAGTGCCGCAGAGCAGAACGCGAAGCGGATGATGCTGAACAGTCAACTCAACGCATGCTTCCGTCGTGAACGACCGTCGTTGGCCAACTGAGTACAGATGTCATGTCAAGCGCGGATGAGCGATCGCGCGCTGACCATGGCGCCTTGCGCGGCCACGGACACTTGGTGGACGACACGCTACTGCAATACCTATCACCCGTTGGGCTGGAAGCACATCAACCTGACCGGCGATTATCTGTGGCGTAACAGCGCCAAGGTCGGCACAGGCAACTTCAGGCCGCTACGACCTCTGGCCAACCCTTAGCGTACGATTTTTTACGAATTCTGAGACGTCCCCCTTACTGCGGATTTTCCCGTAGTTGGAAAAAACCCAGCGGTTATGTTGGGGGCGGCACAGATGTCCCCGACAGCGTCCCTTACAATCTCCACGTTTCTCCTGATGCCGGAATAGCTCAGACGGTAGAGCAGCGCATTCGTAATGCGAAGGTCAGAGGTTCGATTCCTTTTTCCGGCACCAATCGAATCAATCACTCCCGACCCACAAGGTATTTGACGGCAAGGTTGCGATTTGAAATCATACCCTTCAACCCGTGGCAATCTGACTGGCAACGTCGCGCGTGGAAACCATCACTTTCCGTGTACATCGGCCGTTACGGGCCAGATTTTGCGAGTAGGCACGCGCTAGGCTCGTATACGAAAACGACCGGTTACGTATGGCCGCCATGAGGCCGTACGAAAATAGGCAAAGTGACTTTCGAACATGACGCGAGATTCGTGCACCCGCGGCGTCGACCGTTGGCTTACGTCTCCACTGTCGTCCTACGGCCTACACCTCGATGGTGGCCCAGGGTGACTGATCGGATGTTGTCGCATAGGAAAATCGTAGCCGGTGCGATGTCATGCCGGCCGCGATTTCGTCGCGGACGCGCCTCAACACCATCTTCAAACCGTCTTCAAGGCGCCCTTGCCGACACACTTGGCTTGGCTGTAATCGACCGAGGGTGTGTGAAAACGCCATGATCGCCTAAACTGGATTAACTCATTCAGCTTGGGTGACCGGATGAAGCGATTCATAGAAGGTGAAGATCGCAAGCAGGTGACGCTGCTTCCAGAGTGCCTCGATGACTTCGTCGCCGAGGACAATCCGATCAGGATCATCGAGGCGTTCGTTGAAGAGCTTGACCTTGGATCACTGGGCTTCGATGGAGCGATGCCGTCGACTACAGGTCGACCGTCCTATCATCCTGGCGTTCTGTTGAAGATCTATATCTACGGCTACCTGAATCGGATTCAGTCGAGCCGCCGCCTGGAACGTGAATGCCAACGCAATGTTGAATTGATGTGGCTCACCGGCCGTTTGGCGCCGGACTTCAAGACCATAGCTGACTTCCGTCGTGACAACGGCACTGGCATCCGCAACGTATGTCGCCGCTTCGTCGTCTTATGTCGTGATCTGAAACTGTTCTCGCAAGCGCTCGTTGCCATTGACGGC
Organism: Paraburkholderia sp. RL17-337-BIB-A; assembly: GCF_046025895.1. Lineage (NCBI taxonomy): Bacteria > Pseudomonadati > Pseudomonadota > Betaproteobacteria > Burkholderiales > Burkholderiaceae > Paraburkholderia > Paraburkholderia sp. RL17-337-BIB-A. The sequence goes on from NZ_JARESY010000002.1 coordinate 1,474,939, forward strand.
AGCAAGTTCAAGGCGGTCAACACTCGCGACCGCAACTTCACTGAGGGTAAGGTCGACAAGCGGCAGAAGCAGATCGAGGAGAGCATCCAGCGGTATCTGAACGCGCTGGAGACTGCCGATCGTACGCAGCCCGCTGAGCTGGAAGCAAAGACGATCCGATTGCAGGACAAGATCGCGCGCTTGCGCGAGCAGATGCGAAACCTTGAGCAGATCAAGGAGCAACTCAAGACGCAGCCTGATGGCCAACTCTCGATGACTGATCCCGACGCGCGTTCCATGGCAACGAGCGGCAAAGGCTCGGGAATGGTGGGCTACAACGTACAGGTGGCAGTAGACGCCAAACACCACCTCATCGTTGCTCACGAGGTCACAAACTCTGGCAGTGACCGGGCACAGCTAAGTCCCATGGCTCAAGCTGCCCGCGATGCTATGAATAGGCCCAAACTTCGGGCAGTCGCTGATCGTGGCTACTACAGTGGACCTCAGATCAAGGCATGCGCAGATGCCGGCATTGCCGTCATCCTGCCGAAGCCAACGACGTCAGGCGCGAAATTCAATGGGCGGTTCGACAAAGCAGACTTCATCTACATTGCCCGGGACGACGAATACCAGTGTCCCGCCGGCGAACGCGCAATATACCGCTACACCAGCGAGGAACATGGGCTGCAGCTGCGCCGTTACTGGAGCAGTGCCTGTTCGCAATGTGCAATAAAGTCACAGTGCACGCCGAGCGTCCAGCGACGAATAAGTCGATGGGAACATGAGTCCGTTCTGGAAGCGGTCCAGCGTCGGCTCGACAGGACACCAGACGCAATGACGATACGCAGACGGACCGTCGAACATGTCTTTGGGACGTTCAAGCATTGGATGGGCTACACGCATTTCCTGACACGGAGGCTGCCCAACGTGGGGACCGAAATGAGTCTTAACGTACTTGCCTACAATCTCATGCGAGTGCTGCGAATCCTGGGGTTCAAGAAAACAATGAAAGCGATGCGGCTGGTGGGTGCGTGAGCACCCCGTAGGTCCTAACACAAACCCAGAATAGCCGTTTATAAGGCATTAAAGCCGGTCAATGGTTCGTTGTCGCCGCATCGGTCGAAGCGGCAGTTAAACACGCCAGGCGGTGTCAGAGTCGCGCGTCGCACTGCGATTCTGTGGACGTTTCCACACAACCTTATATGGACACCGTCCGGTTTGCCAGGTTGATCTTGATGTGATGTTAAAACGAGGTATCGGCTGCGGTCTTATATCCGGCCTGTAGTGCAAGCCGAAGCCCGCGGGCCCTGATGGAATTCGCCGGGAACATCCTCATCTGGGCCACGCACTTTTAAGCGCAAGGCTGTGTTCAGGTTTATGTTCCTGCGGTCCGACCTGTTTCGCCATCACATGTTAATCAACCTCAGCAACCTATCGGCCTTCACCTCGTCTTTCGTTGCTCATCTGCTAAGCGGGTTTCACGCTGACGTGATTCTTCTCGTACGTCTTGCCGTGGGCCAGAATGGCCCATGCGGTGCGTGCCATCTTGTTGGCGAGGGCCACCGCCGCAACATTCGCTGGTCGTCGCTCCTGGATCGCCTTCTGCCATGTAGTCGGCACTTTGGCGTGACACATCACCGAGCGCGCGCCGTGGATCAACAGCGTGCGCAGATACGGATCACCTCGCCGGGAGATCGATCCCAGCCGGATCTTGCCGCCGGTGCCGCTTTGCCTGGGCACCAGCCCGAGGAACGAGGCAAACTCGCGCCCGGACCTGAACGTTTTTGCATCCCCAATCGTAGCGACCAGCGCAGTCGCGGTAAGCCTGCCGATGCCTGGCACTTCCGCGATTGCCCGGCATGCAGCTTCCTGCTTGTGCCAGCCACTTATCTGCTTCTCAAGGTGGTCGATATCCTGCTCGATCCCGTCGATGCGTCTCAACTGGTCGCGCAGACTGCTGAACATGGTTCCCGGCAGCGCATCCTCGAGCTCTGCCATGCGGGCCCGCATCTCGGTGAGGCCGGCCACGCGTCCGGCCCGGAATGACACACCGAACTCGTAGAGGAGGCCTCGTAACTGGTTCACCTGCATGGTGCGGAACTTGATCAGCAGCGAGCGCATCCGGTGAAGGCCGAGCATCGCCTGCTGGTCTTCCGTCTTTGCCGCTACCGTTCGCATCCCCGGCTGCTGTACAGCCGTCCAGATTGCCCGCGCATCCGCCGCGTCGGTCTTGTTCGTCTGGACAAACGGTCGGATGAACTTCGCATGCAACAGCACCACCTCGTGCCCGAGCGCCTTGATCTTGCGGGCCCACCAGTGCGCGCTGCCGCATGCTTCAAGCGCCACACGACCCGCAGGCCGCTTCGCCAGAAACGCGATCAGCTCGTCGCGTCGAAAGCGCCGATTGGCAATCTCACCGGTTTGCGCGTCGACCCAGTACATCTGGAAAATCTGCTTTGCAACATCCAGTCCGTATGTCGTAGCATTCATTTGAGCCCTCCGTTCCTCAAGTGGACGTGTCGAAACTCCACTCTGGCACATTGATGCCGTTCGGTTCTGGAGGGCCTCCGCGTTCCTGCTGGACCCTGCGTCCCCGAAGGGAGGACGGTGTCCATTCCATCTGGACCCACAGCAGCCCAGTTATTCGTGCACGCGTGCTGCCCGTCAAGTCATCAGCATCGGCCATACGAGCCATTCGCATTCAGCCCGTTTCGCAAGGGGAACTTTCGAACAAACAATGACACAACAATGGTGGTCCATCGCTAAAGCCTAAAACCGGCCAGGAAGGCCGCTTTCGAAATATCTTATCGGCCTCATTCTGGTGTGCCGGGTCTGGCTCGGCGAACGCGGTAATCGGGTGAGGGAAGTCCGCCAGGCGAAGTGAAAACGGACGTCGCGCATTAACCGTGTAGAACATGTCGAAAGATAGATTGCGCAAGCTGCCGTGGCTCATCGAACATAGTCGCAAGTTCAAATAACATGACAAACAAGCAGGCATACGAAACGCTTGGATACCTGTCGATGAGTCGCACGATGGCTGGCGCAAATCGCTCCATGATCGGTTTTCGCGTTACAACGCAGGTAACGCCAACGCCAAGGATGATTCCTGCCAGAACGTCGCTCGGATAATGCAAGCCTAGATAAACGCGCGGAATACAGATCAGAAAAACGCATTGCAGCAGCGCGAGCACGCCCATCCATCTGGAGACGAGAAAAATACCCATCGCGACGGCCGCCCACATCATGGCATGGTCGCTAGGAAACGAACTCCAGGTTCGAAGAAGCGCTTCCGGAGTGGCCGCTATCGGAAACGTCAGGTGCAGGCTTTGGTCGTAGAGCGGTCGCTGGCGGAAGGGCAAACAGTAAGCGAGAACTCTGCCAATGAAAAGCGCCAGCAAACCGCCCACGATGGTGGCAACAACCATTTCCCGTTGCCACTGCCGACGCTCCCTTGTGTCGAACCAGATGGCACACAGCATGGCTAGTGGCAGAACGCCCTTGAACAGGTAGAAGGCCGCAACGCCCCTGACTGCGTGGCTGAAAGTCTCCGAGCGCATCGCATCCTGTGTCACGATAGCCAGGATTGTCGAGTCGAAGCTGTTCATGATTGGCCTTGGCGGGACATGTTGGTTTACGAATCGCGTACCTATTGGTGGGGGCGGCCAGTTGCAACGGAGCGCGAGCTGAACGGTATGCTTGCACTTCGCAAATTCGTTAATATGTCTGGGAGCGTACACCCGTCCATAAGATTGTCACAACGACCCGCGAACTTTGCTTCAGGAGCGTAATGCTTTGCTCCGCGACATCGTTGGGAACCCCGCTTTCACTTGCCGGCCTCGCCATGGCTCTCTCCAGCTCCTGCCACCCCCAGGAAATCATCGGGAGCGCACCGCCGGTCCTGCTCGCGAGCCACCGGCGGAGCCGAGTCGGTCTGGCTCGAGTTGAGCATCAGCTCACGGATCAGGTGGTCTATATCACGCTTCATTGTTAGAGTCCTCTTGACTCGCCTTTAGTGCCTCAGCCTGTCTCAGCAGTTGCTCGATCGAACGACCGCCGCTCCGGTCACCTGGCCGTTCCATTGTTCGCGATTCCCTTTCCGTTCCTGAATGCTCGTTCGAACGTACGAACGAAAAAGCGAAAGGCGCGAGACTCAGCCGCTCCCTCCTTATCTCAGGGCGCATGTGAGCTCTTTGTTTTTCTATGGGGCGGGAGCACGATAGTCCCGCGTCGCGTTCTGCTTTCGGTTAAGCCGCGCCGACGAATCTCGACGTAGGCACGATTTACAGTATTTAAGTGGATTCCCAACTGATCGGCCAGTAGCCGCTGCGGCGGTAGCTGCGTCCCCGCCTCAAAAACACCGGTATGAATCGCCGTCTCAAGCTCCTGGACGAGCTTCAGATACAGAGGGCGAGATCCGGAAGTTATGTCAGGTAACCATCGGCGCACGGTAACAGCCTGCTGAAAATTTGCGTCCAAATGCCCGTTGTGTGGGTCCCCCGGGCTACGGCCTTCCCCTTAGGCTAAAACGGCGCAAGAAGAGTTCACCGACGTGCTAACAGTCGAGAGACACTGAGGGCCACACTGCCGTTGAGAACCTCAGGCGTGCACATCTGGACGTGGAACCCGCCCAGCCCGAGATGCGCGGCCCGTCCTGCCCTCAAACAGCGAACCTTCACGGCCGGATGGGCCGGAGCAATGCCGAAGTAGGTAGGTAACAACGTTCATTGATGTTCACGGCGAACCTCACCTATTGTTCGAAGCAGCCGCTTCAGGGGCGGGACACGCCGACGGGGGTGGGATAGAGGTCGGCAGTGGCCAGTTGTTACCACAGTAGTCATCGCCAGTACAGAGATCAATAACTTCAAGGATCGAGGCCAACGGAATGCGCGCTCACTGAATCGGCATTCTTGAGCGCGCGTCTCTGCCTGCACGCAGGGCGCAGCCCGCTCACGCAAAGGAGACGCAGAATGAATTCAGTACCCGCAATTGCCTTCATCGCTTTTTAGCGTGGCTGCGATAGCCGCCAATTCCATGAGGTCCTACTCGAGGAATGGCCACGATCAGCAGGACGCTTGCCGTTCTGCAACCGCCGCTGCGGAGCAGGACAGGGTTAATTGGCTGTCCAAGGGATGGAACTTCGCAGGGACATCAAGCTGCACCTGCTCCGGCAGCGGCACAAGCTGGATTTGCTCAGTCAATGCCACGTATTTCCGCCGGTAGCCGCGCGGCGACGCCTCCCGGCAATTCGGGGTCCAGGTCGGCACTTCCGGTGTTCGCGGTTCCCTATTGTCGACCGTCCGGTCAGCAGCCCGACATCGACGAGCCCTGTCAGTGACGTCCCTTCTGAAGTTTCTGGCAAAAAAGAACGGTCGGTCGTTAATCATTGGCATTACGGATTAATTGAAATTGTCTGTGCGTTCTGCACATTTCTCGACTGCAAAGAAGCGGAGAGCGAGCTTGATGTAGCGCAAATCTTTTCTCATACTTATTTTTCACTTGACGTCGATATGCATGAAGATAAATAGTTGTGCATACAACGGTCGAGAAAGTTCGGGGTCGAGTGACGAGCGGGCCAACACGGAGTCACAAAGTTGTCATGGCGAACACGTAGCTTCATTCGACGCCGCGAATGCGTTGGCGCTGAAACGCATAAAAATAAAATCTGAGAGACGTTAAACAAGATGAATCGACCTACCACGAATATCGGTCACCTCGAGCGTAGCATTGAGGACGACCGCCTCAGGCGGGCCTTGGCCGCCCGCCTCGACCGGGCATTCAAACGGGCCGGCATCAGTTCGGCGCGCGCAGCGAGGTGGCTGGGCGTGAGTGAATACGAGGTGCAATATTGGCGACGCGGAATCACCGTGCCGCCATTGAACGCCTGTATGCGTCTGGCCGCCGTCCTCAATCTCGACCTTCACTGGCTTTGCACCGGGCACGCTCAGGTCGCCTAGGCTGCATTTCGTGGAGATGGCGGAATTGGAGGCAGCGTGCCGTGTGTCCGTGTTCATCCTTCTGTTGCCAACTCAGTCGAACTGGCGCGCGGCGACGCGCCAGCCGGCGTTTATAAATCGACGCGGAGGCCGCTTGCCGGAAAACGGGGTATCGATGTGAAGGGAGCTAAACGTAAACGGTCGACTGATGACGTCCGGCGCTTCAATGGTTGCGAGATGGAGTTGGCGCGAGGCGCTTCGCATATCGCGAGCGTGCTGTACGAGCACAGTATTCACGCGGCGGTCAGGGAAACCCTTCTTCAGTTCGAGGCATGTCACGGCCGCGAGGACCTGAAGGGATTTGCGTATGCACTTCTCGGGAGACTGGAGCAGCGCTGCAAGCCGGAGGCAGTCAAGGTGCTTCACGACTTTATCGAGCATGGTTGCCAGCCAGAGCAGACACCCGGCGTGCTGCCCAAACCGGTGTCTGCCTGGAAGTCCATCGCCCCAAAGCAGCAATTTACCCGGTCACGGATGAGTCGGGCGGGTGCAATGACCGAAGTTGCCTGAACGCCACCGGACGGTGCGGCGGAAAGAAGGCTGGTCCGGCGCGCACAGCGGAAACGCGGGGTAGCTTCCAGGCAAAAGTACGTTGGTCCTTTAACCGTAGCAAGAACCAGAGATAGAACATGTCAAAGCGAATCGCTTACGTAACCGGTGGAATGGGTGGAATTGGAACAGCGATATGCCAGCGGCTTTACAAGGACGGCCTGACCGTCGTTGCCGGATGTGGACCCAACTCGCCGCGACGGGAACGATGGCTGGCCGAGCAGGCTGAGTTTGGGTTCTCCTTTATCGCCTCGGAGGGCAACGTCGGCGACTGGGAATCGACCGAAGCCGCTTTTGCGAAGGTAAAGAAGGAGGTCGGTGAGATTGACGTGCTGGTGAACAATGCCGGCATTACGCGGGACGGCGTGTTCCGGAAAATGTCGCTTGAGAGCTGGAACGATGTCATTGATACGAATCTGACGAGCCTGTTCAACGTGACCAAACAGGTCATCGAAGAGATGGTCAGCAAGGAGTGGGGCCGGATAATCAGTATCTCGTCGGTAAACGGACAGAAGGGACAGTTCGGCCAGACCAATTACTCGACTGCCAAGGCAGGCATTCACGGCTTTACGATGTCGCTTGCCCAGGAAGTGGCAACCAAGGGCATCACCGTGAATACGGTATCGCCCGGTTACATTGGGACCGATATGGTTCGGTCTGTACGCCCTGAGGTACTGGATGCAATCGTGCAGAGCATTCCGGTACGCCGGCTCGGAGAAGCGAACGAAATTGCCTCCATTGTCTCCTGGCTTGCCAGCGACGAAGCGGGCTTCGCCACCGGGGCAGACTTTTCGCTGAATGGTGGTTTGCACATGGGTTAGGTATCGAGCCGGACAGCGTAAGCGCGGCCATGCACTCTCGTGGCTCTGGCGCCCACAACGAGGCGCCAGAGTATCTGCATGATGGGTGAGAGCGAAGACGTTTCACGAAGGCGCAATCGAGGGCGGTCTCGACATGCAGCGGACATACGGTTACAGAGATTTCACCATTGAGGTCGAGGTGGAGTCCGTCGACGGAATTCCTCGAGCAAGAGGTCTTTCAGGGCCAGTCGGATACGTTGCCATTGTCCACATTTTCCAGGGCACAGGTCCTCCAACGATACAGCCGTTGCGCTTCGGTCGCGACAATGGCTGTCCGTTCGCTACCGAAGCCGAAACACTGATGCGCGGCTATGGCGCTGCCCAGCGCATTGTCGACGGCATGATAATCGCAGGCGCGTCGCTGCGGGCACGTTGAGCGCGCGTTCCGTTTGCCTGGACCTGTGTGACGCAGCGGCGTCGAAGTTCAGTGTGATTTCCTCGTTTATAGGATTTTCGACGCACGAGGGAGGTTGTATTTAAATTCTTGCCGAACGGTTTCCAGATTATACTTAGGTATTAATATGTAAACTGACGTATAGGCAACGCCATTTAATAATATCGTATTACATAAGAAGCATTCTTGGCAGCGCCGCGAACTTCCCGTAATAAAGGATATTGAATGAATGTGCTCGTCGTCGACGATAGTGAGGTCGTCGCGGACAGTCTGGCTTTCCTGCTGGACTGCATTGGTCACCGCGCCGTTATGGCGCCTGATGGGGAGACTGCGCTGGAGCTGCTCCATGCCGGCGCTTTCGACCTCGTTTTGCTGGACGAAGACCTCCCCGGCATCAAAGGCAGTGCCGTCGCGCTGTCGCTGCGGGACAGGGCGGTCTTCCCCCGGCCCTTTGTTGCCTCCATGACAGGTGACAGCTATAGCAACGAAGAGTTTGCCCGGCTCTTCGATGTTTGCCTGCAGAAGCCGTTCTCTATGGAAACGCTCATGCGGGTTCTCGAAGACGCGCGGCGCAGCTGCAGTGCGAGCTGTCTTCTGGCAGCCTAGCCTCCAGTCATATCCCCAGTCCACGAACAGGACGACGAATTCCTCGCCGCCGCATGGTAGCCGGCCAGCTATTTTTCGGGATATCGATATGATAAGGAATCCATATGACGTCTTTCTGTATTTTCAGGCGGAACTGTCCGGATAGCTTGCCCAACCTTCATTGCGCGCACGCACGTACCTCAGTCATCGAGCGATTCATGTACCGCTTCGGCCCCCTGTTTCCAGTAGCTCGCCGCGCGAATACGTGACTTGTCGACGCCCCGTTCCGCGCACAGGTGGTAGCGCACCGCGCGCATCGTCGCGGATTCGCCGGCGGCCCACACGTAGCCTTCGCCGTGTTCGGGCAAGTACATTTCGCGGACCGCTTGCAGCAAGGCCTCGCCGCGATAGCCCGACTCGCTGCGATGGCGCCAGATGATATGCAGTTCTGCCCGCGTCGCAAATTCGATCTGTGCCGACGGATCGGCCACTTCGATCACCGCCGCGACGCGCGTGCCGGCAGGCAACTCTTCGAGGCGGCGAGCAATGGCCGGCAGCGCGGTGTCGTCGCCGATCAACAGATGCCAGTCGAAGCCGGTTGGTATCACCAGCGAGCCGCGCGGGCCGCCAATGCCGAGATACTGGCCCACTTTGGCTTGCGCCGCCCACGTTGCAGCCGGGCCGGCCTCGTGCATGGCGAACTCGATGTCCAGTTCGCGCGCCTCGGCGTCGAAGCGGCGCGGCGTGAAATCGCGTGCGATCGGCCGCGGCTGGCCGGCGGGGAACACCGGGCCGTCAGGGCCGGCTTCCGGCAGCGCGGGTTTGTCGGCGCCAGGTTCGGGGAAGAACACTTTGATGTGGTCATCGAACGAAGCGGAGACGAAATCGCGCAGATCCTCGCCCGTCAAGGTGACGCGAATCAGATGCGGAGTTAGCGCGTGCACCGCTTTGACCTGCAACAGACGGAATTTCAGCGGGTGCCGCACGCGATGGACTGCCAGATCGGCTCGGTTGTCATGTGTCAGCATAAGGGTGCTGCTCCTGTTGGTTTGGTTGGCGTGAAGGTGTTGATCGGCAACTTCACGCGTGAGTGTTCGCGCGAATGTCAGGTAGCGCGAACTCAAGCAGCCGGTTCGCTGCCGCCTGCGTCGCTGCCGGGAGTGTCTTCGCCTTCGATCTCATTTGCCGCGCGCATCAGGATCGCGGCGATGCGGCGCTGTTCGGCAGCCGGTGCGTTGTCACGGCGCACAAGCGCATGCTTCAGTGCGCGGCGTGCTTCGTTCAGTTCGGGCAGCCAGCCGCCTTCGCTGATATCGGCCGGTTCTTCACCGGCAAACGCGCGGCGCACGGAATCCATCTTGCGGGCGATATGCGTCAGTTTGGCGAGCATCAATTCGACGCGATCGCGGTTGGTCGCCAGATACTCGCGGCCCGTTTCCGACAGTTCGTAACGCTTGCGGTTGCCTTCGAGTTGCACCGTCACATAGCCGAGTTCTTCCAGATACGTGAGCGCCGGATAGACCATGCCGGGGCTCGGACTGTAGAAACCGTTCGAGCGCGTTTCCAGTGCCTTGATCAACTCGTAACCGTGGCTCGGCTGTGCGTCGATCATCGAGAGCAGCAGCAGTTGCAGGTCGTCGGAGCTGAATTTGCGGCCGCGCGGAAAACCGTCGCCGTCGCCACCGAAGCCGCCCGGGCCACCGCCGAAACGCCCGCCGCGACCGCCGCCACGATGCTCGTGATGGCGGCCGATTGCGTGCCACAGTGCGTGAAATGAGACGCGGGCGTGGCTGTGGCGGCCGAAGCGATGGCCGTGGTCGAAGCCGCCGCGGTCGTCGCGTTCACTGCGGTGGTCGTCAGGGCGGCCGTGGCCGCGTTCGTCGTTGTGAAATTCTTGTTGGCTGCGGCGGCCACGCTCGTTGTCGTGGGCCTCTTGTCGGCCGCGGCGACCGCGCTCGTCGTCGTGGAACTCGTGTCGGCCGCCACGGCCAGACTCGTCGCCGTGGAACGCGTGCCGGCCGCCGCGGCCAGGCTCGTCGTCGTGGAACGCGTGCCGGCCGCTACGGCCACGCACATCGCCGTGAAGCTCGTGCCACTCGCCGCGCCCGCCACGGAGGCGGTCGAAGCCTTCGCCACGTGCCTCAGCGCGGCGCTCGCCATGGGGCTCGTATTGTCGGGCGAACGCATGCCAAAGCGCATGTAGGGACGAGCGGTTATGCCCAGTGAATAAACTGTCGTCCGCACCGCGCGAACGGGAAAAACGATGGTGATGACGCATCTTGGCACTCCCGTTTGTGTCTTAAGATGTGTCTTAAGATATATATCTAAAGATAGTTTGTCAAACTTCTTCTTTGCATCTATCGGCGCGCAACAAAGTCTGCGGCATTCAAGAAAACGGCGTTCAGAGGCAACAAAGTCCGCGGCAGTTGATAAATTAATTGTGGCGCAGCAATTTTTGTGCGCTCTGGAACCTCTTCATGGCATGACAACAACCTTCGTGCCAACTGTCCTCGGACATAACCTTTCCCGGCCCACGACGCAACCGCCTACGTCAAAAGCTGCCGAGCCTCGACCTGAACCGCGCGAGCGGGCGCGGCCAGTCCACCCAACGTCACCGCGACGTTTCCGCTCTCAACTTGATCAACGTAAGTCCGAGCGAAGCCGATCCTCGTGACGTTCGTCGGTGGTCCCGAGGCGTCGGATGCATGAGCGCGATCCTCGTTGGTATGAATTAACGATATCGGGAGTAAGCGTGACAAGGAGCATTTGCAGAAAGGCTTTCTTGGCTGCCGTCTTCTTCGATTTCTCTTGGCAAACGCAAGGCTAACAACCCCGTCATCGGGGCTCCGACACCTTACGAAATTCAATGTCAGCACTACGGGCTATCGGCATTCGGACCGCCGGCGGTTGTTTTAGCTGTACAGCTAAACTAGCGAAAACAGCTAAGGAAGGTCTGCACAACCCGTTTTCTGTGCATTGATTGTTTGCAGCGCATGCTGCTTCACACTGCAAACCTGCTGGCACCTTGATCACAGGGTTCTGATTCGGCTTTGTGATTCGCGTTTGGCTGAGCGCAGGGTGCCGACACCTTCCCCGTTTCATGCTTTGAGCAATTGCCTACGCGCCATCCACAGGTTACCCAGCGCGAACAGCGTCGTGATCTGGGCAGTGTTTTTCGCCAGGCCCCGGTATCGGGTCTTTGTATAACCAAACTGCTGCTTCAGCACGCGGAATGGATGCTCGACCTTGGCCCGGATTCCGGCTTTAAGACGCTCAATCCGATCGAATATCGCGTCCAGACGGTCTTTCAGATTCAGTTGTTTTCGCCTGGATGGCCTCATCGCGACATGCCAGCGCGCCGAGCCCTCCTCGCATCGCTTGTGAATACCCTGATAGCCGGCATCTGCGTACACATCCGTTTCTTCGCCGTGCAGCAGCGACTGGGCCTGATTGATGTCGGCCGTGTTGGCCGCTGTGCCGATAACCGTGTGAACCAGCCCCGATTCCGCGTCCACGCCGATGTCGGGTAGCGGTAGCGCATTGCTGCGCCACCGCCCCCTAAGAACCGGACGTGCGAGTCGCCCCGCATCCGGCTCAAGCCACTCGGCAGCCCCATCGGATGGGACCGGGCAATCAACCAGCGGTCGCGGTTCGACGACGGGCAAAGTAAGACGACCACGCAGGGTCAAAGGGATTTGCCTGACCACGTATCTTCACGTGCCGAACAATTGGAATCATCGTAGCTCGAAACAGTCGGATGACCCCGCGATCTTTGGTTCGCGCGGTAAACGCCCAAGTACGATGTCCCTCTACGTGGAAGTATTTTTGCTTCACCCAACCCGTGCCTTTCGTGGGATGCCGACGCATAGCCCATTTCCATAAGAGCTGCCAGATGTGAGCGTCTACCGACGTAAAATGAGACTTGGAAACCACATGACGGTGATACATGGCCCAACCCCGAATCACAGGGTTGAGTTGTAGAATCAGATTCGTCTGTGTAGCGCTCCTGTGCTGCCTCACGATCTCCCTAACCTTTTCCAGAAGTGCCTTCACACTCTTGCTGGCTGGTTTGATAAGCAGCTTATCCGCGTACTTGCGGACATTCTGCCCGAGGAAATCGAACCCATCGGCAATGTGAGTAACGCTGGTTTTCTCATCTGAGAGTTCCAGCCCCCGAACAGCCAGGAATTGCCTGACCGCAGGGAGTACGTTCTGCTCCAGAATTTCTTTCGAGACTCCGGTCACAACGAAGTCGTCCGCATACCTGTTGACGTTGACTTTGAACCTTCTGCGTGCGCGTTGCGTCGGCCCCACGCTGGCATCTACTGCTGCTTCGAGTCCGTCCAACGTCATGTTTGCGATGACGGGCGAGATGATGCCCCCTTGCGGAGTTCCCGCATCGGTCGCAAACAAGGTTCCTTTATCGATAAATCCGGCCTTAAGCCATCGCCGCAGGATAACCTTATCCATCGGTATATGTTTGAGGATCCAGTCATGGCTAAAATTATCGAAACAGCCACGGATGTCTCCCTCTAAAACCCACTCTGGTGACTTGCGCTTAGCCAGCGTGGTGAAACAACATTCAATGGCGTCGGCAGTCGAACGTTTGGGGCGAAACCCGTACGAGTTTGGATCCGCCAGGCTTTCCGCAATGGGCTCTAACGCGAGCTTCCATAGCGCCTGCATTGATCTGCATAGCATGCGGGGAATTCCTAGCGGACGCTTCTTGCCGTTGCTCTTGGGGATGTAGATACGTCGAAGCGGCAACGCTCGGTAACTGCGGTGTTGCATCGCCTCCACCCCTTTCCATTTGGCCGCCGGAGTTGGCCAAGTCTTGCCGTCAACGCCCGGCGTTCTCTTGCCGCGATTCTCTGTCACTCGTTTCACGGCTAGCATTTTGCCGCTATGCGAGCGGGTCAGCAGACGCTGCAGGGCACTTACTTTGCCCCATCTGCCTTCCTTGGTTGCCTGGGCGATACGCGCCTGGAGTCGTTTCACCTCATCTGTGATGCGAGGCCAATCAGCCTGAAGCCACATCTCAGCGGGGCGCGAGGACGCACCAGCATCGATCGCCTCTGCTTGTGCAGCGCCACCGATTGCCGTCATCTGCCTTCCCTCGTATAACGATTAATCAAGTTCTCTCGCCATGAATGACCACGCGGAAGTCTGCCCGCTTTCGCGTCCGACCATGCAGCAGTCGGTATCCTCCCCATTACAGGAAGGCGTTCGCTTTTTCCGCAATCCCTTACCCGCAGTGCCAACAGCGTTCCTTGCGGTTCGCCTGCCGTTGCCGGCAGCACTACGGGCTTATCCTGTTCCGCATGAATTTCAGAGCGGGACGGACCCCTCCTATCCGCCGGCGGCGCAATGTCCATGCTGACCCAGCACACAGAGGCCAGACCTTGCCGCGCGCCATTTTGGCTCAAGCCTGTCAGCACATTTGGCTTGTCAATGATGACGACGTTTAATAGAGGTTCACGTATGTTGGTCGTTACCGCTCGTTCCTAGTCCCTCACCGCACTTGTGCTGGCAGATTCCGCTTTCCCTCACGGGTCCACGTACCGATACAGATCGGTGGTTACATTGTCCCCGGAGCTTCACACCGAGCCGTTACCGGCTCCGCATGTCTGGGTAGGAAACGGCTGATGGAACAGCCGGTTCGATCACAACGGATCACGTTGAGTCGAACAGAAATTCAAGCGACTTGCAGGTCGCACATGCGTTTTCATCCCGAAGTACCAGCTACGGCCTTTCTGTGTCTGGTGCATTTCCGGGTCTCGCTCACCCGAGGCATTCTTCGTCGATGTGGGCGCCGATATCAGGGTAGCGTCGACGACTGATCCCGCTTTGAGCATCAATCCCTTGCTGATCAGAATCTCATTGACCAGCGCAAACATCTGTACCGCCAGATCATGTGCTTCGAGCAGGTGACGAAACCTCAGGATCGTGCTCTCGTCGGGCAAACGCGTCATGCCGCCGTCCAGCCCTGCAAAGTCGCGGTACAGCGGCACGTCATAGAGTGCCTCTTCCATCGCCGGGTCTGACAAGCCAAACCAAATGGTATGGATGCCTCCGCCCTGGCGGCAGCCCACTAACGAAGGTCGTCGCAAGCGCACGACGCTTCCCAGCTAAAAGCGGAAGATGAATGGTTCATCGTGGACAACTGGAGAATTGTGATGATTTCCAGCAAAACTGTTGTCGGTGTTGACATCGCGAAGCGTGTCTTTCAATTGCACTGGGTCGAGCCCGCGACCGGAGAGGTCGTGAGCCGGCAGCTTAAGCGCGATAAATTTCTGGAATACTTCACCAATCGATCCCCGTGTCTGATCGGTATGGAAGCTTGCGGAGGTTCACACCACTGGGCGAGGCAACTTACAGCTCTCGGTCACGAAGTCAGATTGATGCCCGCCTGCTGGGTTAAACCGTTTTGCGGCAGCAACAAGAGTGACGTCCAGGACGCCAGAGCGATCTGGACGGCAGTACAGCAGCCTGGTGCCAGGACCGTCGCGGTAAAAAGTGAAGCTCAGCAAGCAGTGTTGGCACTCCACCGCATGCGCCAGCAACTGGTCAAGTTCCGTACCGCCCAGATAAATGCGCTTCGAGGCTTGCTTACTGAATACGGCGAAGTCATGCCGCTCGGCAGAGCTGCTCTGGCAACGGGTCTGGTTGCCGCCTTCGAGCGGATCGCTGGCCGACTTCCGGCTGTGCTAATGGACACTTTACGCGAGCAGTGGGCACGCATCGGAGCGCTTGATGACCAGGTCAACGAGATTGAACGGCGACTTCAGATATGGCATCGAAATGACCCAGCAAGCCGCCGCATCGCCGAGATACCCGGCGTCGGGTTGCTCACGGCGACTGCGGCTATCGCATCGATAGGTGATCCCAGGGCGTTCAAATCCGGCCGTGAACTGGCGGCATGGCTGGGTCTTGTGCCCCGGCAAAGTGGAACGGGCGGCCGGCTACGACTGCTAGGCATCAGCAAGCACGGCGACACTTATTTGCGAACGTTGCTGATCCACGGCGCGCGATCGGTACTCACGCATAGCAAGGAGCCGCCGGTCTGGGCAGTGAAACTGGCGCAACGTCGACCACAGAATGTCGCGGTTGTTGCGCTGGCCAACAAGATGGCCCGTACGATCTGGGCATTGCTAGCCCATGACCGAAGGTATCAACGGGATTTTGTCGGTAAGCCCGCAGTCGCCTAGATAAACCGGGATTAAGTACGTATCTCTATCAACGGTTGCGCAAGGTACGACAACGAATGATGGCAAACAGGTCAGACCGTGACACGCCAAGCCTGCATGCAGCAGAGGACTTCGAGTCCATGAACCAAATGAGGCGCGGGTCAGCGGATTCCATCAGGGCCAAGAGGTATAGGCCTCGACAACAGGCCGGATATAAAACCGCAACCTGATTCTGTTTGACAGCATCATTGCCGGCTCTTGGCAAACAGGAGGCATCCATATAACTGCTGCATGAAATGGATCTGCAGCATCGTGGCAATCGGAAAGGGCGGGCGTCCCGTCTTACCCTTCGGGTAGTGCGGCTCGATCAGTGCAATCAGCTTCGACCACGGCACCACGCGCCTCATTTCTTCGAGAAATTCGCGCTTGCGCGTGCGTTTCGTCGACAGATCCAGACCAAGTCCCAGTTGCGTCATCAACACTCCCCCTGATTAACCATCCTTCTTCCAGGATAGTCCACACACACGTCAACGCCAGGACTTTTGCAGACCTTCCCTAAAACAAGCGGGCGTTTAAAAGAGGCGACCGGTCCCTGGCGGGCGAAAGTCAGAAGGCGCCGAATCTCCGGGTTATTTTTGGCTCGTTCGACGTTTGCAAGCCGCGCGCGGCGGCAGCATCTCTGCGCTCTCAGTGAAAAAGTCGTGACGCGTTTCGTCAGCGGCGCTTGGCCAGCGGAAGCTTGACGCTCATTTCCTCGCCGTTGTCGCTTCCTCCTGGCTCACCTGCTTTGCAATGGTCGCGAAGTTCAGCATCACCTTTGAACGCTCCGCCGCCCGGTAAGCGAGCGCGATACTGGCGTTACGTGCATTGCCACCGATCGGCCGATAGGTCACCCCCTCAGCGTGAAACTGTCTGATTCGCCGATGCTCAAGGCAATCGAGCGTCAACCGAAGTTCGTCTTCGAAGATGTGAGCGGCACTCTGATTGGTTTTCGCTGCCCTGAGTATCTGCAGGGTGTGAATGTCGCCGGCTTTCACGTGCATTTCATCACGGAGGACCGCTGCGGTGGCGGCCATGTACTCGCCTATACATTGCTCGACGGGAAGATCGAGGTCGCCAAGGTTTCAAACCTCCGCATTGACCTCCCGCAGACCGAAGATTTCGCGAACGCGACGCTGCACTCGGACGAACTTGAGCATGCTATTCGAGAGGCGGAGGGCTGATGGTAAGAACGCAGCACACGGTAACAGCCCTATCAGTTTTCTCTATAAATGTTTTGTTTCAGAACAGTTGTCGTCATGAGTGACAGCAACGTTGAATTGCAGTGGAAGTGCGGTGCAGATCTGGTGGTTCGCAATCTTGGAGCCCCTCTGGTCGCGACCGGTGGCGCTGTCAAATTGGAAGACCGTCTGAAGCAGGTCCCCCAGACAATGGATACGGTGAGCCTCTATAAACCGATCCCCAAGTACCGTGCCGAAGTGGTGGCGTCGTCGTCGAATTCCGAGGTCGCGGCAAACGCGTTCGGGCAGCCGAGCGAGGGCGCCCAGGCGCTTCGTTCGTTAGCCTGCCAATGGACCTGATCAACGCACCCCAAAGGGCGATGTGCTTGGCAAAGCAGACCTGCCAGTGAAGGGCGCCGCTGCGCAGGAATTCATCAAGGAAGCCGCCAAGGTGATTCGGAACGCCCGCAATCCCGTAGTACTGCTTGGCCTGCTGGCGAGTCATCCCGAAAACGTCGAGGCGATTCGCAATCTCGCAAAACAGACGAATCTGACTGTTGGCGGCACCTATCAAGCGGCAGGCGCGTTGGACGCCGCACAGCTGAATCGTTGCGCGGGGCGGGTGGGTCTGTGGAACAACCGGCCCGGCGACGAACTCCTGCAGAAAGCGCGGGGTCGCGGACACTGGACAATCGATCGACCAGACTCAACTGGCATAGAGAGGTGCGTCCCGATCGAGCAGCGACGTCCGGATAAAATGCAGATGACCAAGAATTCGCTGCACGCAATCGCGTTTTTCCAGGCAGTCGTGCAGCGAATCGCATACGGACTGTGCCATCTGGATTGCCACGTCGACGGACAACAGCGCTCGCTCGAGCGCGCCGGTGTCTGGCTGTTCAAAGAGGTCAGCCAGGTTCTTCCTGACTGCACCGATCGACTTGTGCCAACCCGGCCGCAATCGCTCTGCATAGCCCGTGTTAATCGCGTCGTTGCGGAGATCGATCACCAATTGCCCCACTTCGAGGGTGACGAGCATCCAACGCAAAGCCTCGCGATGCTGCGGGGATTGTTTGGTTAGCAACGCTCTGAGCTGAAACATCAGGTCATGCGTGCTCGAATGGAACTGCTGATTGAGTCCCGCGAGTGCTCCCTGGCCGGCGAGCACCATTTGGCGCCGTAAATCGCGCTTCATTTTCTCAATCCGCCAGGGCATCTGCGGCGGAAAGATCACTGCGCACGCGACGCAAGACACCACCATTGCAGCAATCAATGCAATGCCATTATTGATGAGAACATCGGGGCCATAGACAGTCGGGTTGTCCGGCCCCGCAAGCAGGCCAAAGAAGATGCAAAAGCCAACCCCGTATCCGGTCGTGTCCGGCCGCGTCGCGAGCATCACGCCGCACGCCATCACGGGCGCCAATACGGCGCATAGCAACGGGAAACCGTCGATATTCGGATACGCGTAACATGTAACCAGATATCCCACAACGACCGAAAGTACCGTGCCCCCCGTAATTTGAGAAGCGAATTTCGACGGGTTAGCCGAGGTCGAACAGAGAGCGCAGGTTATCGCCGCCCCGATTACGGCAAGGCCCCCACTCGGCCAGTCGGTTGCGATCCAGAACGCTGCCGTCGCTGCGACGGTCACGACTGTACGCAAAAACGTGAATCCAACGACGTAGGGGCTAGTCCTGACAGTGTATTTCGTTACTGATCGCTCAAGAACGTGGTTTTGGTCAGCCAACGACGCATACGTATGCGTATAGTGAAGAAAGCCGTTGACGAAGCGATGCAGCAGTTCCATCGTCGTATCAAAGTCGAGCAACAGTTCCGGCGCACTTACCTCGAACGAGCGCCGCGCCTCAAGAAAGCGTCGCGGCAAGCCCGCCTGAAGCTGCCTGAGATGAAGCGCTGTATTCGCCACATGCTCCTCGTTTGTGTCCGTCAGGTTGTGCTGCCCGGTGAGCAAGACCGAAAGTTCATGGAAATATGGCGTTGCTACGGCAATCACCGGCCCCGCCTGTGCAGCATGCAAACGCTTCAGCCACTGGTGAAGCATGTGCAGTCGCGTACACACGTCCATGAATTCGCTATTCAGTCGCGCAAGGCGTCTGCCCCGGACACGTATGTTCGGGTCGTCGAATGAAGCAAATCCACGGGCAGCTTCAAATCCCACAATCTCGTCGACGAGATCCGCGAAGTGCGCTTCGAACGCGGCGTGCTCAACCCGCTCTCCGAGCACGCTCGCCGCAAACGCACAGAAACGCATATGCAGGCTTCGCACACTGTGCTGCAGCGCCGTACCCGATTTCAGCGGCAGCACCAAAGCGCTAACCGCGCTAGAACAAAGGATGCCGACCATCACCTCAGCGACGCGGGTCAGTGCGGCCATGAACAGGTTGTTTGGCTCCATCACGTTCGGGATGCCGATCAGTGCGGCGGTGTACCCCGCGAGCACGAAGCTATACCAGCGAAAGTGGCGATAGCGGACCGCGGCCGCCGTGCACGCACCGATCCACAACGTCATCCCAAGCATGTAAAGCTCAGGCTGTTGAGCAAGTACTCCGCCTAGCACCAACGCCGCGATCATCCCGGCCGCGGTTCCAACGACCCGATAAAAGCTCTTCGCCAGAACCATGCCACTCATAGGCTGCATAAGGACGAACACTGTAACCATCGCCGTACGCGGGCTGGGTAGTTCCATTCGCATCGCGATGCCTAACGCGAGTAACGCGGCGGATACCGTCTTCAACACGTGCAGCCAGACAAGACCGTCACCCGCCGCCCATTCCCTGACAACGTTCTTCGTCACGCGCGTCCAGACACACCACCGGCAAATCGGATCTGAGGTATTTCTTGCTGCTTTATCGTTCGTCACAAACACAGACTCATCCCGTCAACCAAAAGTGAAGTCGCTGTTCACGACCGGTAAACATGTACTTTCGTCGGACCTGCACGACAGAATTGTCGATTGCCTACGCTATGGCGACGGTCAATCCGTAACTTTAGATCGGCGACTTCCCGACTAACGTGCACTATGGAATATCTGGCGAAAGCATCAAGCTTCGCCCCGGCTCGCCAGACAATGACGTTCAGCACCACGCTTCAACTCAATTTAGCCGCAAAGTCAGAGCACTTGCGTCCCGCCCAGGCGCGGGTACGCGATCGGCCTGTACAACTTCGGCCGGAGTCATGGGCAGATCAAATTCCGACACGTCTTCCTGTCCGATCTGAGCCACTATGGCTTCGTCACGCGCGATAAGTTGAGGCACGTGAGTACGCAGAAATTTGACCCAGGTCGTGATCTTCGCATCAGTGAATCTGCGCGACGCGTAGATCGCATAGAGGTTCATTATGTGCAGTTTGTGGTTCGGCAATACACGAACAAGGGTTCCGTCTTGCAGACCTGCGACCGCCGCATAGATTGGCAACATCCCGATGCCCATACCCGCGCGAATCGCCACAGCCAGCGATTCGGCGATGTTCACCTGTATGGGACCGTTCACTTCGACCATCTCCTTTCCCTCGGGTCCCACCAGCAACCACTTATGCGTCGGAAACGCAGGTGTTTGCAGCATCAGACAATCGTGCTGCGTAAGATCGGATGGCTTGCACGGAAATCCGCGAATACGCAGGTACTCAGGTGATGCACATAGGATATTGAATGTCGTTCCCAACTGATGAGACACGAGATCGGAGTCGGGCAGTGAAGACGCGCTAATAACCGCGACGTCATTACTGCTTTCAAACAGGTCAGGCTTCGTTTGGGATAAGTTCAGCTCTACCTTCACTTCTGGATACTGCTCACGATATTTTGAAATTGCCGGCAGTATGTAATGCTGCCCCACACTGGCGAAGCTGAGCATCTTCAAGGTCCCCGCAGGGCGCTCATGCGCGGCACTCGCTTCTTCTTCGGCAAGCGCGACATCCGCGAGAATTCGCCGACAGCGAGCCAGATAGCGTTCGCCCGCGGTCGTAAGCGAGTGTCGTCGCGTCGTGCGATTCATCAAGCGGGTCCGCAAATGAGCTTCCAGCTCGGATACCGCACGGGACATCACACCGGTGGTCGAATCAAGCGATTCAGCCGCAGCGGTGAAACTGCCAGTGTCTACCACGCGCGCGAACGCCAGCATATTCTGTAAAGTATTCATAGCTCTCAAACATCAGTAAGCGAACTCAAATTTTCGACAAACGTCCAGCAATTCGGTGCCGCTCACTTGGGACTGCGGCTTCGGGTAACCCATATCTGTGCTGCCTTCGCGTCCTATGCACCCGAAATCGATTTGTGGACACTACACAAAACGCCTTAATGCGGAACCCGAAGCCACGCCAGAGATAGCAATTCCATTGCCGGCCTCCGTGAAAGTCTGTGTTGCAAATGAGCTTCGCACTTTACGACTACTGGCAGATTGCAAGCCGGCGGCGCTACGTTACAACTGCAATGCGCGCCGAGCGTCGACTCGAAGCTCGGCGGAACGTCGTGATTCAGCAGGAAGATCACAGGCTTGAAATGCCGGCACAAAATCGTCGACCGCTCCTGTACCGTCAACTGGCACGTACTGATCAGACCGAGGTTCGTGCTGCTTGCAACCTCGCCCAGTACTTGCCGAAGCGCCGGAGGGAGGATAATGCGGTGGTGGGGTGATACGCACACTGATGCTGGTCTTGGCGGCCGCGACTTCCTGCGGATGGTGTTGCGCTTGTTCGAGGCCGTCGTCGACGACGGCCTGACGGCGAATGAGGCGAGCAGGCTAGTCCGCGCCGCGCTCGACGGCCTCTGGAGTGCGAATTTCCCCGAAGAGACGTCGCGCCTTTCGGATGTCGATCCGAATGGCTTAGGCAGCATGATTGCGCGACGCAATGCTGATTTGCGGAGGCAAGAAATATGTTGCGGTCTAGTCCTCTACGGTCGTCTGCGCGGTTCGCTTTTTCTAACTATGCAGTTGCAGTTCTGTCGGTTGCTGCGGCGCTCATCGCCGCGCTGCTACTAGCAACTCACATGCAAGTTGGTCCGTTCGTGTCGCTGTCTCTTTGCGCGATCATGTTTAGTGCCTGGTTCGGTGGCCTCGGCCCGGGATTGCTCGCTACCGCACTGTGTGTTGCGGGTTACACTTATTATGTATTCGAGGTTGCGCCTACGGACTTCCTGCGCATTATCCTGCTTGCGGTGACAGCTCTGTTTGTGGTGTGGCTGAGCGTCGCGCGAAGAGGCGCTGAAGGCGCGTTGCGGCGGAGTGAGGCCTATCTGGCTCAAGCTCAACAGCTAAGTCAGACGGGGAGTTTTGGCTGGAAGGTAGCCAGCGGCGACATTGTCTGGTCGAAAGAAACGTATCGGATATTTGGAGCGGACGAAACGGTCAACCCTACGATCGACTTCGTCCTCCAACGTGTTCACCCGGATGACCAGGAACTTGTACAGCACGAAATAGATCGTGCGGCGCAAGGCGGACAAGACTACGACTACGAACACCGTCTCCTGATGCCGGATGGCGCGATCAAACACCTGCACGTCCGAGCCCAGCGCGTGAAATACAAGTCAGGCGGGGAGGAAATCGTTGGTGCACTGATGGACGTCACGGCAACACGAAAATCGCAAGAGGCATTGCACATGGCACAGGCAGAACTCGCCCACGTCGAGCGTGTAACAGCCCTCGGGCAAATGAGTGCTTCGATTGCGCATGAAGTGAATCAGCCTTTGGCTGCCATCGCCACCAGCGCCGCAGCCAGCTTGCGCTGGCTGACCCGCGACGTTCCGGACGTAGAGGAGGCGCGCGCCTGCGTGAATCACATTGCCAAAGAAGCCAATCGTGCGAGCGAAGTCATCCGGAGCGTTCGCGATCTTGCCAGGAGGGCAGATCCGAAGGTGATCCCACTCGACATCAACGAGGTCATCGGAGAGGCAGTCGCTCTCGTAAAGCAGGAGGCGCTCAGCCATCGAGTGACTGTGCAAGTGCAGCTTGCGCCGGAATTGCCCCTGGTGCGTGGCGACCGGATCCAGCTGCAGCAAGTGATCACCAACCTTGCCATCAACGGTGTCCAGGCCATGGCGACAGTCACCAATCGCGCGCGTGTGCTAACCATCCGAACCGAACAGCGCGAATCCGACCAGGTGCTTGTGGCCGTACAGGATGTCGGCATCGGCACGGAGCCTGACGGTCTGGAGCAGCTTTTCAGCGCGTTTTATACGACAAAGCCCGATGGTATGGGTATGGGACTCTGCATCTGCCGTTCGATCATCGAGGCTCACGGAGGGCACATGTGGGCGTTCCACAATACCGGCTCGGGAATGACATTTCAATTTACGGTTTCCGTGTATCGGTAACGTTGCCGTGTCTGAAGGCGCCTTGTACGCCAGTCGCGTGGGGCAGAGACCGGGCAAGGAACGGTTCGCCGCAATCGATTTGCGATCGGACACTCTCCCTGGACGTGTGTGCGTGGCCGATGCGCAGGCAGCTATATCGGCGACGTTCTTGCAAGCTGCATCCGTCACGGCCCCTAACGATACCGCCGTCCGTACTTGCCAACCAATCGCTGCGGCGCCGAACACGAGTGGCTGTCGACTGAAATCAACCAGTCGTCGGCCATGACGCGCTCACTCACCATCGCCCACAGGAGGCTTGGCTGGCCGCGGGAACCAGTGCAGCGACCTATTTGGCAAAGCACACGATTGGCTGCTGGTCGGTAGTGCCGCGCGGCAAGCGGATGACGCGTTTCAAGTGAAATGAAGGCATACACGAACGTTTCAATTGGAATCAATCGATAGCCTGTATGAAATGATGAAGTAACGGGCGGCCGATTAAATCTCCATCAGTCCCGGCGCGCAGCGCGGCGCCGGGAAATTCCCGAGTATCCATGGAGATATACATCATGAAAACGCTTCTATGTATTACGTTTGCGGCCTGTGGGCTCGCTGCCCCTATTGCCGCCTTCGCCGTGCCGCCATCGGCCCCGCTGACCCGCGCGCAGGTGCAAGCGGAACTCATGCAGCTTGAAAAGGCCGGTTACACTCCCTCCGCCGGCGATGAGGCAGACTACCCGGCCAACATCCAGGCGGCAGAGGCAAAGGTCGCTGCCGAGCATGCACAACGGCTGGCCGTCACGCGGAGCGATTCCTCACTGGCAGCCTTAGCAGGCCGTTGAAATATGCGTCGTTGATTCATCCGGATGCATTACGACGGGCGCTGAGTTCTCACTTTTAAGCTGGGGACAACACCTTTGCGGGCATTCGAGCCGCTCGCCATTTGACCATATCGGTGTTATCCATCGATTCGTGCCGCTCAACCGGCAAGTGTGCGCATACGACGTTTTGCGCTACATGCGGCGTGACGCGATCCGCTCGACAACTGGCCACGAAGCCGGCGGTGTCGTAGTTCTTGTCCGCGCCGACGATAATGCCTCTCGGGGCTACATTTGCAGCCTTCGGCACAAAGTCGTGCAGCTCCAACACCGTGAACATTGACTCGGTAAAACCATCTGGCCCACGCATCCGTTCCATCTCGCTCTCATTGATGACATCACTTCAACGTTTAGGCCACGGATGACCGCTCCACGCGGTATTACAGCGGCCCGTTAGAGCACCGAGGTTGACCTGCGCAAGCGAGTGTCGCGGCAAAGACCAGGCTCGCAATGATGAGGCGCTCTTCACCGCTTCCTGATCAGAACCGGTGACGCACGCCGACCCGGAACGCCAGCTGACTATTCGCCCCCGGACCTGAAGGCCCGAAGAAGCTCGTGCTGGAGCCAATCTGCGCCTGCACATCCTGCGTCCCGTCACGGCCCGCGGCGATCTGGTAGATGCCCAGAGCGTACGCGTCAGTGCGCTTGCTCAGCGCATAGTCGACACTCAGGTCGGCCTGGTTCCAGTGCCCCGTGTTCGCGTTGCCCAGGTGCATGTATGTATAGCCGACGCCTGCTGTCAGCGCCGGCGTGAACGTGTACCTCGCGCCCGCTTCGTACGCAGTGAATGTCGTTGCCGCACCCGTTAGCGTTTCCAAACGCGTATTCGTATAGAGAGCCCAAAATGCAGCCGCGCCGATCGCGTAACGGCTGCCGATGCCGAATGTGCGCAGATCGCGCACATTGCCTGCCGACACGTTTGCGATGGTCGTTGAGAACGCGGGGACCGCCTGGCTCGGGTAACGGATATCCGTGTAAGCCGCGCCGATGCCGAACGGGCCGTTGGCATAATTCACGCCGAAGCTGTATGCACGCGACGATCCTGCGACCGGTGCCGCGGCCGTACCCGCGGCCGGTGCGCCGGCGAATGCGCCGGCCTGATTCGAGAACCCGTACATCGCGCCGAACGTGAAGCCCGAGAAATTCACGCTGCTGAACTTCACTGCGTTGTTAATGCGGCTCGACACCAGCTGGTCCACGTCGTTGATGTGGTAGGCGTAATTGCCTGCGACAGTCTGGCTGCCGGTCGAGTAACTGCCGCCGAGGTATTCGGACGAGAACGAATACTGCCGTCCGAAAGTCAGTGCGCCGATGGTGTCTTTCGAAAGACCGACATATGCCTGTCGCCCGAACAGGGCGCCGCCTTGGCCGAGCGTACCGTTACCGCTGTTAAAACCGTTTTCGAGAACAAAAAGGGCTTTCAGGCCGCCGCCGAGATCTTCGTTGCCGCGCAGGCCCCAACGGCTGCCCGATGCGACGCCATCGTCGTACTTGATGAGGCTCTCATGGCCCGTGCCGGAGCGTGCATTGCTTACGTAGCTGATACCGGTGTCGATCAATCCGTAAAGCGTCACACTACCTTGTGCATGGGCGGTCAGCGTGAAGCTCCCAAGGACTGCCGTTGCGAAGATGGTCTTTTTCATTTGTTTCCTTCTTTTTATGTTGGCGGTACGGCGCAAGTCCACAAGCGCCGCTGGGTACGCCTGGAGAGTTGGCAGGTTCAATTACTCGGTGTAGCCCCGGTCTCTTAAACGACAACTGGCTCGCCGCGTTCTTGAGACAGGCACGCTTGCCTCAGTGCATCTCAAGTTCAGCTACTGTTGCGGGTCCAACCGGCAAAGCGGTCGGCCGGTGGGCGTAGTAAATACCCTTCAAGCCTATGGCAACCGCAGCCAACACTGCGGGAACCGCCAATCCGAAGAAGATGGTGCGGAAGTCCCAGCCCAGCGTCATCAACACACCACCCATCGATGCACCCAGAATCCCGCCAAACCGACCGATGCCGAGCATCCAGCTCACACCGGTCGCACGGTACTGTGTCTGGTAAAACTGGGCAGCCAGAATGACCATTGACGTCTGGGCGCCCATCGCGAAGCCCGCGGCGAACACGAGGACGCGGAGCAACGCCACTTCGCCTGGATGGATACCGATTGCCACTACGCAAAGAGCGGCCGCCGCGTACGAGACGCCCATGACAAGGTGGTTATTGATGCGGTCCATCAGCCAGCCCATGAGAACCGTTCCGAAAGTGCTACCGAACATGAACATCCCAGTTACAACTGCAGCCTGCGCCATCGGCACGCCCGCTTCCTTCATGAGAGTCGGCAACCACCCCGTCAGCAGGTAGACGACCACCAGGCCCATGAAGTACGTTATCCATAGCAAGAGCGTGCCTGTCGTGTTGTCGTGACGGAAGAGTGCCTTGATTGACGACTCGGACTGGGCGCCGATGTCCTCCGGTACGGTGAACGCGATGTTCGTGAAGTCGGTCTTCGCGCAAATACGACGAAGTATCTTCGCTACGCGGTCAGCGGGCGCCCCCTTGCAAACCAGGAAGCGAACGGATTCAGGAAGGATGATGGCGAGAAACACGACGAGGATGATTGGCAGTACACCTCCGACCACGAGCAGGCTCCGCCATCCGTATGCCGGAATAATGTGGGAAGCGACGAAACCGGACGAAGCGGAGCCCAAAGTGAAGCCGCAGAACATCAACGTCGACAGCAGTGCGCGTCTTCCGCGAGGCGCGTACTCACTCATTAAGGTGACCGTGTTCGGCATCGCCGCACCGAGTCCAAGACCCGTCAAAAAGCGAAAGCCGGTCAGCGACCACAGTGACCAGCAGGCCGCGCTGGAAAGACTGGCCAACCCGAAAATCAGCGCCGATGCGACGATTACCTTCTTGCGGCCATACTTATCGGCAAGTGGACCAGCGGTCAAAGCGCCAATCGCCAGACCAAACAGCGCTGCGCTCATGACCGGTGCGAGCGCAGCTTTCGTCACGCTCCATTCAGATACGAGCGACGGTGCAATGAAGCCCATTGCGGCTGTATCCAGGCCGTCGACGGCGACGACGAAGAAGCACAGAACTAAAATTGCCCACTGAAAGGCGGAAAAGCGGTGGTCGTCCAGAAACTGCTGGACATCAATTGTTCGCGGGTTCATAAGCCGTCTCCAAGTTTGCCAAGGGCTATGCGTCATAAAGCTTCAGGATTACCGTCTGACGTTCTGGCCTCATGGTTGCGATTCGCCTTTGCAACGTCGTTATCGTTATCCGGCCGTAAGCCGTGAAGACAAGTTAGCGGTGAAGCGAAGAGCGCACGAAATACGAGTTGCAGATGCCCTGTATAGGAAAATCCTATATTCGCGTTGACGCTGTTTCGCCGAGCGTGCGACGGAGCGGCGTAGGGGAAAGTCCTGATGGGACCGGCGGTCGAACGATCGCGCGGTCGCGCGCTTTTTGTCGTTGAACCTCAGAATATCTGGACGGGCAACGGCGCCATACGAGGGATATCTGGGGAGGGGCGAGATGAGGCGAAAGGTGCGATCGTCGATCGCTCCAGATATTCGACACCGCCGGCGGCGGCGAGGGTTAGTGCCAAATGATTGGCGATGGTTCTGGCCATAACGCATTCCTCATTCAGGATTGGGACCGGCCCGGGGTGCGGTCAATGCCTATCAGGCGACGGCTAGCACGCGGCGCGCTTCGCGGGCGATCGCCTCGTCCACCATGCGGCCATCGACGGTGCCGGCCCCCCGTTCGGCGGCTTCAACGACGCGCTTCGCCCACGTGATGCGTTCGGCCGAAGGGGTGAACATTATGTTGATCGACTCGATGTGCGACGGATGAATCGCGGCCTTGGCCTCGAACCCGTTGGCCGCAGCAAACGTCAGATCGGCCTGTAACCGGTCAGCGTCGTGAAGCGCGAAACAAGGCGCATCGATCGCGAACACGCCCGCCTGCGCACAGGCCGCGGCGATGCCGCAGCGTGCAAGCTGGAGCGCAAGCGCCTCGGGTTGTGCCTTGACGTCTGACGCATAGTCGGCCGCGCCAAACATCAGTGCGGCGACGCGGGAGCAGGATAGTGCAATCGACGCGATGACCGAAAGGCCGCGCGCCGATTCGATCATCGGCACAAGCCAGGTGGTTTTGCCGGCGGCCGTCAATAGTGTGTCGATCTGCAAGACCTGCTCGGGCGATTCGATCTTCGGCAATAAAACGAACTGTGGCGCGTGCTTCGCATCGAGCAGCATGACGAGGTCGTCGATACCGAAGCGGGTCAGCGGCGAATTGATACGAACAGCCAAGGGTAGCTGCGCCGCATTGTCGGCTGTATCGAGCAAGGTTCGAACGTTGCCACGTGCTGCCGCTTTTTCGTCCGGCTGCACGGCGTCTTCAAGATCTACGATGAGGACATCCACATGGCTTTTAGCGGCATTCGCGAAGCGATCGGGACGTGTCGCCGGAGTGAACATCCAGCTCCGTGTACGGATCGCAAGCTGACTGTTTGTGGCAGTGGACATGATCCAGGGCTCCTCGTGAGGATGGTTTTGATGCACCCAATGTAAGAGATCGACGAAGCCCTGCGGAAATACAGGTCAGGTCTAAGTGGTATAGGATCAACCTATCGGCACGCCGATTTTCCCCCGAACCTTCCAGCAGGAACTGCGTAGCCTATGGACGTCAGGCAACTCAAATACTTCATCGCTATCGTCGATGCCGGCAGCTTGTCGAAAGCCTCGCAAAAGCTTTATGTGGCACAGCCGTCACTTAGTCAGCAGATAGCCGGGCTCGAGGCCGAGCTGAAGACGAAGCTGCTGCTGCGAAGCGCTCAGGGCGTCAAGCCGACGACGGCGGGCAGCACCCTGTACCGGCACGCGAGACTTGTATTGCGGCAGATTGGCCAGATCCGCGAGGACGTCCGTGAGGACAGCGGCAGCGAGGCGGGCGCGGTCGCGGTGGGGTTACCTACCACGGTGGCGTCCATCCTCGCGCTGCCGCTGTTCGAGCGGATCCGCCAGCGCTTTCCCGGCATCCGCCTGCAGCTTTTCGAAGGCATGAGCGGATACATCAGTGAAATGCTGCCGAACGGACGACTCGATCTCGCGCTGTTGTTTCGCGACTCTGAAACGCGCGGCATGTCGGTGATTCCCGTCTTCGATGAGGAGCTTTACGTGCTCGGCGACGCGGGGCTTTCGCTGCCCGAGGATCAAACCGTGTGTCCGCTGCACCTGCTGTCGAACGTGCCGCTAGTGGCGCCGAGTACCAGCAATGGGCTGCGGCTCATTATCGAGCGCACTTTTCAGCGCGAAGACGTCGAGTTGAATCTGGTTGCGGACATCGATTCACTGCCTACGCTCATCGCGATTGCCGGCACGGGCGAGGCCTGCACGATTTTGCCGGCCTCCGCGCTGGCGCGGCACGAACTGTTGACGCGGCCTGCGATGCGCCGGATTGTCGACCCCGTGATGTCGAGGCCGGCAAGCGTCTGCTGGTCGCATGCGCTTCCGATTAGTGCAGCCGCGCTTGCGGTGCGAAAGTCGATTGTGGAACTGATCGGCGAACTGCATGCGCAGGGCCTGTGGACTGGAATTACCTTGCGGCCGCCGCCCGATGCGGCGACGCTGGCCGACACGGGTGGCTCGCCGGGTGCGCAAGGTTTTGACTGAACCAAAGGTTTTACCTATAGGACCTTTCGCGATTTCGTATTTCCTCTAGTGCAGAGGCACTCCCTACACTGGCTCCCAACGTGCAATCACTTGGGAGAACCAGCATGGCGAGCATTTCAGCGCGAACGATTCCTGACTATGTCGACGGCTATGGCAAGGTCCAGCGTTTTTCCGGCGTCAGTCGCGAGCCGCAGGAGGTTGTCTTCGCCTCGGTGCGGTCAATCTCGGAACAGACCGGGGCGAGCAAGCTTCTGTCCGACATCGGCGCCGCGCTCGACGCATGCGGGGTGCGCGACGGCGCGACGCTGTCCTTTCATCACCACATGCGTAACGGCGATCATCTGCTGAATCTGGTGCTCGCCGAAGCGGCCAAAAGGGGGTTGCGCGATCTAACGATCGCACCCAGTTCAATCTTTCCGGTCCATGCACCTTTGGTGGAGCACATGCGCACGGGCGTGGTGACCGGCATATATACAGCCTATGTTGCCGGACCCGTCGCCGAGGCGATCAGCGCAGGCTTGCTGCGCAACCCTGCAGTCCTGCAAACCCACGGCGGCCGTGCACGAGCGATCGAGTCCGGCGAGCTGCCCATCGATGTCGCCTTTATCGCGGCGCCGACTGCCGATGACTACGGCAACCTGAACGGCGTCGACGGTCCGTCCGCTTGCGGCACACTGGGTTATGCGCAGGTCGATGCGCGCTCGGCGCGCCGGGTGGTCGCCGTGACCGACAACCTCGTGCCGTATCCCGCCTGTCCGGGCGAAATCACTCAGGACCTTGTCGACTTCGTCGTAGCCGTGCCGGAAATCGGCGACGCTTCGCAGATCGTGTCGGGCAGCACCCGCGTGACCGAGGATCCGGTGGGTCTGCAGATCGCTCAGAGCGCCGCTGCGGTTATCGATGCGTCGGGTCTGCTCGTGGACGGGTTCTCTTTTCAGACCGGCGCAGGCGGGATTTCGCTCGCGGTTGCGAAATATGTGGGGCAACTGATGCGCGACAAGCATGTTCAAGGCAGCTTCGCTGCCGGCGGCATTACCGGGCAGATCGTCGACATGCTGGAGGCCGGACTGTTCCGCACGCTCTTCGACGTACAGTGCTTCGACCTTCGTGCGGTGCGCTCGTACCGCGACAATCCGGCTCATCAGGGGATGTCTGCGTCGCTGTACGCGAATCCGTGGAATCGGGGCGCGGTAGCGAACCGGCTGGACACGATGATTCTGGGTGCAGCCGAAGTCGACCTGGATTTCAATGTCAATGTCACCACCCGCTCCAACGGCGTTCTAATGGGCGGCTCGGGTGGTCACGCTGATACCGCGTGCGGCGCGAGGCTCGCGATCGTGACGACGCGTCTGAAGGCCGGCAAGTATCCGAAGATCGTCGACAGCGTGACGACGGTGACCACCCCCGGGTCCACCATCGATGTGGTCGTCACCGAAGCAGGTGTGGCGGTGAACCCGCTTCGCGAAGAGCTTGCCGCGCGGCTCGTCGCTGCCGGTGTAAATGTCGTGCCGCTTGCACGTCTTCACGATCTGTCTCAAACCGATGCATCGCCCACGCTGCGCGCCGACGCTACCGTTGACCAGGGGAAGAAGATCGTCGCGCTTCAGCAGTATCGCGACGGCACGGTGATCGATGTGCTGAGGCAAGCCGGTTCGCTCAACTAGCGCACAGAGCCGGTAATCGCCGGCTTCGCCACGTCCCTCAAAGGAGCATCCAGATCATCAGCAGAGCCTTGTACTTGTCGCTGGAGTTCATACCGATTCACTCCCTGGGTGAGGGTTGTAGACTAACGACGTTTTTTTAGCACTTCTGGATTCACAACATGCGTTGGGTGGCCATTTGCAAAGGCAACAATCTGATCAAAAATATCGGTAAACTGGATTTCAAATTCATCACGCGATACATAGCCGAGATGCGGCGTACAAACAACATTATCCATGTTGAGTAAAGGATGTTTAATGTCCAGCACCGGCTCATCTTCGAACACATCCACGGCAGCCATTCCTGGGCGCCCTGCTTGCAGAGCCTGTACCAATGCGCCTGGTACTATAAGTGCTGCCCGGCTGGTGTTGACGATCAGTGCGGTCGTCTTCATGTGGGCGAGATCCTCAGCGGTGACGATGCCGCGCGTTGCATCGTACAATCGCATATGCAGAGAAATGACATCAGATGTTTCAAAAAAAGCCTGCTTATTCTCAGCAATTTCGTAGCCATCCTCTATTGCTTTCTTGAGCGATTCTGCGCGCGCCCATATCAACACTTTCATACCAAAGGCTTTGCCATATCCAGCAACCACGCGCCCGATCCGGCCATAACCGTAAACACCTAAGGTCTTCTCACGCAAAGTACTACCAGCACCAATTTGCCACTTCCCTGTCTGGAGAGCCGACATTTGCTGGGGAATCTGGCGCACACCAGCAAGCACCAGGCCCCACGTCATTTCTGCTGCAGCATAGTTGGGGGTATCAGCGTGCTGACTAGATGAGACGATCACGCCGAGTCGTGTGCAGGCAATAATGTCGATGTGTGGATAAACGCTACGTTGGCTGATCAGTTTGAGATTAGGGAGGCGCTCTAATAACGCAGCCTGAATTTTGGTGCGCTCGCGATTCAATACTAGTACTTCGGTCTCTTGTAATCGTTCAGCTAGCACATCAACATTTTGTACATGATCGTTCCAGATCGTGACGTCGTGGCCTATCAATTTGTCGAAACAAGGTAGCGTGCGTATGGTGTCGTGATAGTCATCAAGTATCGCAATTTTCATTTGTCGTCTCTTTATAAGAAAAGCGGACCCAGTAGTAAAACAGTTTTTAACTGAGTTAAAACTGCGTCCATTTTTATCAGGCTACCTCGCGCGTTTCAATTGCTGCGATTTTTCGACAATGGGTTTCCGGCATCCGTAGATAGACGAGAAGCGACACCGCCGCCCACGCGGTAACGTACCAATAAAAGTACTGTTCGTGACCGTTCGCCTTGAAGCGCAACGCGACGAACTCCGTCGTGCCACCTAGAATCGCGGTGGTCAGCGCGTAAGGCAAGCCGACTGCGAGTGCACGGATTCGCGCCGGAAACAGCTCGGTCTTCGCGAGCATGTGGACCGACGTGAATCCGCTCAGCATCACGAGTCCGGCGAACGACAGCAGGAACGCAATGAGCGGATCTTTGGTGTGACTGAGCGCCGTAAACAACGGCACTGAGAAGAACGTGCAGCACACGCCGAAACAGATCAGCACCGGGCGCCGGCCAAACACATCCGACGCGAGGCCGAACAGCGGCTGCAGCGGCATATACAGCAGCAGCGCGCCGGCGGAGATAAGCGTTGATGTTTCCTTGCTGAGCCCGACCGAATTGACCAGGTACTTCTGCATGTACACCGTGTAGGTATAGAAGCCGACAGTGCCGCCAACCGTGATGCCGATGGCAAGCGCGAGCTGCCGCCAGTGCTGCAGCATCTGCCGGCCGACCGATGGCCCCGTTTGCCGCGCACTCTGTTTGAACGCTTCGGTTTCAGTGACGTTACGGCGCATGTACAGCGCAAACAGCGCGAGCGCGCCGCCGATCACGAAAGGAATGCGCCAGCCCCAACGCTCGATCTGCTGCGACGTGAACAGCACGTTCTGCATCACCAGCATCAACGCGAGCGCGACCAGTTGCCCGGCCACCACGCTGACCTGCAGAAAGCCAAGATAGAAGCCGCGGCGGTTTGGCGGAGCAATTTCGCTCAAATAGGTCGCACTGGTGCCGTATTCGCCCCCCATGCTCAAGCCTTGTAACAACCGCGCGAGAATCAGCGCAATCGGCGCGAACACGCCGATCGTCGCGTACCCCGGCGTGACGGCGATCATCAAAGAGCCGACGCACATTGCCGTGACGGACCAGGTCAACGCCGATTTACGGCCGCGCCGATCCGCGTAGAGCCCGATCAGCCAACTGCCGAGCGGCCGCGCCACATAGCCGACCGCCGCGATCGCGGCGGTGTTCATCAATTGCACCGTTGGCTTGTCGCTCGGGAAGAACGATTTCGCGAAATAGATCGAGAAGATGCTGTATGCGAGAAAGTCGTACCACTCGATCAGATTGCCAGCCAAGCCGCCGACAATCGAGCGGATGCGCACCGGCGCCGCAGCGCTCTCTGTGCTCCCAGCATGTCGGGCGCTCGCGATGGCGGCTGCATTGATGTCACGCGTGTCGCGTAGGTTAGGGGGCATTTCCATGAAGTCTCCTAGATTTTATTGATGTGATCGAATGATGGTGCTGTTCACTTGTCTTTTGCTGCGTATTCGCGGTCGAGCTGGTCGTACAGCGGCTTGTTGACGAGCCGCTGGCGTTCGCTGAACGGCGCGACGAGCGTCGCGTCTTCATCGAGGCGCCCATTGCTCTTCAGCGTGCCGAGCGCGCGCTGCATGCCGAGCACCGCGCCTTGCAGCGCCGCGTTCGCGTACAGGACGATGCCGTAGCCGAGCTTGGCAAGCGCTTCACGCGATTGCACGGGCGTCTTGCCGCCGATCACGATGTTGATCAATTGCGGCGTGTCGAACAGCGACGGCAAACGTTCGATATCGGCGAGCGATTCGGTCGCTTCGATAAACAGAATGTCGGCGCCGGCTTCGATGAAACGATGGCCGCGCTCGATCGCGTCTTCGATACCATGGACCGCGGCCGAATCGGTGCGCGCCATGATTTGCAGATTGCCGTCTTCACGGGCATCCACAGCGGCGCGGATCTTGCCGACCATCTCGCTCGCGCTGACCACTTCCTTGCCGGAGAAGTGGCCGCATTTCTTCGGCATGATCTGATCTTCAAACTGGATCACGTCGGCGCCGCTGCGCTCCAGCACGCGTACGGTCTGGCGTACATTCAGTGCGTTGCCAAAGCCGGTGTCAGCATCGACGATCAGCGGCAGCGCGACCGCGTCGCGAATCCGCGCGCAATGCTCGGCGACTTCGGCAAGACCGATGAAGCCGAGATCGGGCAGCCCGAGCGACATGTTGGTGACGCCCGCGCCCGTGATGTAGAGCGCTTCGAAGCCGGCGTCTTCAATCACGCGCGCGCTCATTGCGTTGAAGGCGCCCGGCACGAGCAGGCCCTGGCGTTGGTTGACTTTGGCGCGGAACGCCGCGCGGCGAGCAGTGGAAGAGATAGTCATAGCTTGTGTCTCCGGATAATTGCTTGAGGTGGCCGACTTACGCAGGAAGCGTGCCGATCGTGAGCCTCTTTCTGTTTCGTTTGCAAAAACATGGACTTATCGAAAGCAGTGTGCTGAGAGGCGGTCGTGCAAAAATGTTCCACTTGTTCCGCGGAACGTTTCATGATCGTTCCATCGTCTCCGGAGACTCCATCGTGTCAACGCTTGTCTCGAACCCGAACCAGGGCCGCCCGGGCATCGCGCTGGTCAGCATCAGCCGGCTGAGAGCGCTGTGCGAAACCGTCGCGCCCCGCTATGCGGAGCGCGCAAAGTTCTTTTCGGTACGCGAGGGCTACGGCGCTGCCGTGACCGCGCTGCAGGCGTATGTCGATGCTGGCACGGTCGACGTCGTACTCGCCGCCGGCTCAAACGGCGCGTATCTGCGCGACAACCTTAGCGTGCCGGTCGTGATGGTCAAGGTGAACGGCTTCGACGTGCTGAGCGGTATCGCGGTCGGCCCGCTGCTGCGCGAAACGCTCGACACCGACGCGCCGATCGACGAGCGCATCGAGCAGATCGACGGCCGTGCGCTGATCGTGAACTGTGTGCCGATCGTCGAGCATGACTTGCGTTCCGGGTCGGTGGTCACGATGCAAGATGCCAGCACCGCGGAGCGCGTGCTGGAATTTCTGGCGCCGCTGTTCGAACATTACGCGTGGCCCGGCAACGTGCGGGAGCTTGAGAACCTGCTAGCGCGCGGCGATTTATCTGGGCGATGCGGCGAGCTGCGGATGGCAGGATCTGCGGGACGTTTTTTCGGAGTTCGGACGCATGCATGCGCCGCCCGCCCCAGCGGCCAATGGCAAGGTCGTCGGCTCGCCGCCCGCGGCCGTGACTCGCGACGACGTACTACGTGCTCTGGAAAGAAACGGCAACAACCGTGCCGCGGCGAGCCGTGCGCTCGGGATCGGACGTACCGCGCTTTGGAGGCTACTGAAGAAGTGAAGCTGTCCAGGTTCACACGTTGGATACTTGCGCCCCGCCTGCTCAAACCCGGTAGTTGAAACCGCGGGGCCAACGGGAGTGTCTTTCGCCGGCCAGCTTACGAGGCACTGAGTGAATTACCACCGTTGAACCGCCCGAACATGCGCGCCAGCATCATGCCGGTGAGAAGGGCGCCTAGCCCGGCGGCAACAACATGGTCCGTCGAGCGCAGATCAAAATTCCCAACACGTAATACAAGAACATATCCGGCGACGATGTTGAGAAATCCCCACAGCACGTTCACGGTCGAAGAGGAGAGTCCTTGCCCCGGCGGTCTGGCAAAGGGACTCTGAAACGGTCTCCCCATTATTCCGCTGACCAGGTGCGGGAGGGCGTTCATAAGAAAAGCGCCGCCGAAGAAGTAAGACACGTAGTGAATCCATTCCATTGTCAATCTCTCCTTTTAAGGACATCAATGATTTCCTGGGTCGTGCCGGTCTGACCCAGCCTCGGGAAGATTCGGGCGATGCTGTTGACGTAGGCTTCAGCGCTCAGATCGGTCATGGAGTCCACGGCAATGGTTACGCTGAACCCACGCGCGTATGCCCCTCGCAATGACAGGCCGCGCAAGCCGCTCAGTGCATCGTATCTGCTTCGACTCGCGCTATTGCGTCAGTGTCGCCCACCGCCGGCTGCACGACGAGCGACATGTTCTCGCGGTACCGCTCAAACGCCTCATCCGCGTAACAGATCTTCGTCCGCCCATGCGGCGCCGGCTCGCCGTTCTCGTTGAGATTGACGAATACCATCTTCTCGACAGTCAGAATGCTCTTACGCGTGATCTTGTTGCGAACTTCGCAGCGCAGCGTGATCGACGTGCTGCCGAAGTGCGTCGCAGTCATGCCGAGCTCGATGACGTCGCCTTGACGAGCCGAGCTAACGAAATTGATCTCTGACATGAACTTCGTGACAATGCGCTGGTTGTCGAGCTGGCAGATCGCATAGATCGCGGCTTCTTCGTCGATCCAGCGCAGCAGGCTACCGCCGAACAGCGTGCCGTTCGGGTTCAGGTCTTCGGGCTTGACCCATTTTCGGGTATGAAAATTCATCGGTATCTATCCTTGAGAGTGGCGTGGCCTGATATGGAAACGATTCTAGGGTTAACACCTAGTATTGATGCAATATAAGGGTTTTCCCTAGTTCTTGGCAAGGACGACAAAAAACGACGCGTGGTTAGGCAGTGCGCGGTTGCTCCGCGCGCTGCTTTGCCTCGTCCATCGCCACACGCTCGGCTCGCGAAAGCCGACGCAGCCATGGCCTGTGTCCACTGACGTCCGAATGCGAACCAGCTTGGTGCCTAACACGTACCAGCCCAGGTCGGCGTCTCAAACGGTCGAGAATGAATCTTTTTCGCATGCGAACTGTGTCGATTATCGATGGCAGGTGCTCCTCGCGCGGCAACACTGCGACGGTATCGGGCTGCCCGACGCGGATCTGAAAAATTCGTCGCCGACGCCGCTAATCTGTGACGCCCGACCGTTATTCACAGAATGATATGGAAATCGATATAACGCGTGCATTGCATGTATGTCGGACGAAACTGATCCTGCTGGCAGTGCTGCCTGACGCAGTGGCCGATCAGACCGTAGGTCGTCAGGCATGCGAAATAACCCTGATAGAAAAGACCTGCATCGACCGGATGCTGGCCGTCAGAAGAAGGGTTGTTCATCGACTCGGAATTGCCACCTATATGTTCAACGGTCTAGTGTCTTGAGTTAAAAATTCATTAAATGATGCCGATCACGCATAACGTGTTCTGTGTAGCACTTGATACGCGGAGGCAACGATGAGTGGAAGGCCCAAAGGGGAACTCGTGCTGAGCGAATCGGAGCGCGAAGACCTGCAAGCGCTGACTATGCGACGCAAGACTGCTCAGGCCCTGGCATTGCGGGCGCGCATCGTGTTGGCCTGTGCCGATGGCATGGACAACAAGACAGTCGCGGCGAAACAGCGGGTCACTCAGCAAACGGTTTCGAAGTGGCGGGCGCGGTTCGTGATCCATCGTGTGGACGGACTGCTCGATGCACCACGGCCCGGCGCACCGAGGACGATTGATGACGCGTGCGTCGATGCGGTCATCGCCAGGACGCTCGAGTCCGTGCCTGTCGGCGCGACTCACTGGAGCACGCGCACGATGGCTCGCGAAATGAAATTGTCGCAGACGGCGGTCACGCGGATCTGGCGTGCCTTTGGTTTGCAGCCGCATCGGCAGGAAACGTTCAAGCTTTCCAGCGATCCGATGTTCGTCGACAAGGTCCGAGATATCGTCGGGCTTTACCTGGACCCGCCGCTCAAGGCCATGGTGCTGTGCATGGACGAGAAAAGCCATGATCAGTCGTGAACTCGCCTGGGGAATCAGTATCCACATGACGTTCGTCGTCCCTGCTGTCCTGTTAGCGTTGATGGATTTGCTGATGGCGCGGACGCGGAAGCACTCGGCGACAGCCTGGCCCCGCTGGACGGGACGGGCACGGCCGACGCATTTCCTTTCGGGACCCCAGGCGCATCGCAATGACGAGCGCCGCAACGGACAACAGTGACACGAGCAGCACCGACCACTCAACCGGGAGATAGTCGCCGTCGACCGCCCAGATCGTCGCGGCAGAAATTGGCGAGACACCCTTGTGATAGATCGTGACGCTCATCCACGTTGCCTTTTATGCTGTTATTCACTTCGTACCAGTTCTGCGACCGGTTGACGACGTCAGCGACCAGAAGCGTTGCCGGCGAGCCGGGCCAGGTTCGTCTGCCGACGCGTGCAGGATCTGTGCTCGCCTGAGCAGACGGTGCCTTGCGACCGGTCACGCTGCCGGCCACTCGTCACCTGACGTTTAGGAACCGGAGTCAATCGGTTTCATGCCGTCATTGGCTCCAGCGCGGACTGCTGCGGGAGCGCCGGAGGCCGACGAACTGACCACGCCACCGTAGCTGCTCGCCCCACTTTTTTTTGCCACCACCCGAGCTTCGGCAGCCTGGATATCTTCGGGGTAGTTGACATTTTCGCCGCGGGGGGTAAAGCCGGCCCTTTCAAGCTCGACGAGTTCGGCGCGCACCTGCGCACGCGTCACCGGCCCGTTCGATTGTTGAGCGAACGATACTGCCGGCGCGGCCAAGGCCGACGCGAGCGCGACGGCGGAAAAAAGAGTTCTGACATTCATGGTGAAGCTTTCCTGTATGAGGTACGGGGCACGAAATGGAAAAATATGGGGGTTTGGTATTGTCAAGTCGTCGAACGACATGCGTTCGAGCTCGCAGAAAAAACGCATACCTAATTTAAGCAGCAAGTCGCTCCAGTACCGGAGCGTCCGTAATGTCTTCCCAAAGCTTCAAACGCCTAAGAGCGAAGCGCCGCTTCTGTTTTCTGTCGGTGTGGTAACGGCAATACCTGAAGAGATTGCCCACTCGATCATGGACCGAAGCGAAACGTTGCAGGCAACGCGCGGATTTGAAGCCGCGCATCACCATTTTGGTTAATTGTCAGAAAGCTTCGCCGACAGCGACTGGACGCGCGCCGGGTCGGCACCCAGTGCTCGCTCAAGTCGCGCTCCAAGATCCGAATCGGCCTTGTTGAAATACGACAGCATGGTGTACCTGTTCTTGTCGTTCGTCACATGGCGCAGATCGCCAGACAGCGCTGTCACGAGGTCGGCCTTTTCGGACGCCGGCAGCGCACGATAGTACATTCCCGCCTGCTTGAAGTCCTGCTGCTTGTGAATCGCGATCTGCTGGGTGGTGCCGGCAAGCGGTGTCTGCGTGTATTTATATTTCGGGTCCTGAGAAATCTCATTGATTCCGGACGGTTCGTAGTTAACTTCGCCTGTGCGATGACCTGAATTCATAGGGCCGTCCTGGTTGTTATTTTGGACAGTGATGAGCGGTCGATTGATTGGCAGCGAGTTGTAGTTCGCGCCCAGACGATACATCTGCGTGTCGGCATAAGCAAACAGGCGACCCTGGAGCATGCGGTCTTCTGAGGCCTCGATGCCAGGTACCAGACGAGACGGGGCAAAGGCGGATTCTTCCGTACTTTCGAAGTAATTGTCTGGAACGCGATTCAGCGTCATGGTGCCGACCTTCATCTCCGGCACGTTCAACCATTCCTTTGTGTCGTCCAGGGCATCGTAGTCAAACTTGTCGAGGTCAGATGGACTGAGCACCTGAATGTACAGATCCCACTTCGGATTGTCGCCTTTGCGGATTGCGCCATACAGATCATTGGTCATCATGTTCCAGTCGTTGCCGATCGACGCCGGAATCTCCTGCGGACGCAGATTCTTGAGACCCTGGTCGCTGCGCCAGTGGAACTTGACGTAGTGCACCTCGCCCTTGGCATTGATCATCTTGAACGCGTGTACTCCCCATCCGTCCATATGCCGATACGAATCAGGCATGCCCTCATTAGCGTACATGTGCGTCAACATGTTCGTCGATTCCGGAGTATGAGCAAAGAAGTCGTACGCCAGATTAGCGTCCTGAACACCAGTTACCGCGCCAGGCTTGTTTGCATGAACGAAATCAGGAAACTTGATTGCGTCGCGTATGAAAAAGATCGGCTTGTTGATCCCAACGATGTCCCAGTTCCCCTGTGCGGTGTAGAACTTCGTAGCGAAACCACGCGGGTCACGCGCTTGTTCGGGCGAACCTCTGTAACCCATTACGGTCGAGAACCGAACGAAGACCGGCGTTTTCGTGCCGGGAGTGAACACCTTCGCCACCGTCAGATTCGATATATCGGCGGTGGGTACGAACTCACCGAATGCGCCAGTGCCTCGAGCGTGAACGACACGCTCGGGGATGCGTTCGCGGTCGAAACGCTGGAGCTTCTCGATAAGGTGCGAGTCCTGGAGGACCACAGGGCCCTGCGGACCAGCGGTTTGCGAATTCTCGTTATCGCCAACGGGCGAGCCGTTATCGCGCGTCATGTCTTGTGCATTGGCGAAGTGCAGCGACGCAACGCCGACCGCCACCGAGATGACGGTTTGCTTGAGGATTCGGTGTATGACTGCCATTTCTACTCCTGAACGGTGGCGGTTGATAGAGACCAATATGTCTGCTGGGACGAATCCTACAAGCAACGACGAAGATCACTCCAATACCGGTTTTCAATTAAATCAATAGACGTACGGTCTGCTATCCATAAGTAACGGGTCATTGAAGGTTCGACGCAACCTCACCCATTGAGGTTTGGTGTGGGACGTGCGTGACTGTCGCGTCTATATGGGCGACGTGGTGACCTCCGATGGCGCATTTTCAGCCATGATTGGCAGAAATCGACGGCTTTCCAGAATCACCATATTCTCCGATGCGAGTTATGATCCAACGGGGATTGCAGTGCTCTATTGAAAAGTCGATGACCGCTTGCTGATAATAGGCGAGGTCAAACTGAATCGTATAAGACGGAAGCAACTTTCACTGTCAGTGAGTGCGTTCGCGGAAGAAGAAAAAAAGTGGGAACGCCAGATATCCTTGACGGCGCGATCTATGCGAACGTGCAACGAAAATCAAGCGATTGCGTCACGTCATCATACGGAAAATCAACTAGTAATACACCCATTGTGGAGGAGATAAGTACCATTCATATCTCGTCAATGAGTGGCAATCGCACCTATAGAAATTTTTGTTTTGCGTTGACCTATCTAATAGATAAGAATCTCATTTCCGTTAGCAATCGTCTTT
This sequence comes from Paraburkholderia sp. RL17-337-BIB-A, assembly GCF_046025895.1. Classification (NCBI taxonomy): domain Bacteria; kingdom Pseudomonadati; phylum Pseudomonadota; class Betaproteobacteria; order Burkholderiales; family Burkholderiaceae; genus Paraburkholderia; species Paraburkholderia sp. RL17-337-BIB-A. The sequence continues at coordinate 1,516,403 of NZ_JARESY010000002.1, forward strand.
AAGAGTGAGGAAGATGAAGAAGTTTGCATTATTGGCAGCATCGATTTCTGCTCTTGCATCATCGCACGCTGGGCAATCCGAAAGACGCCGGGTGAGGTCTACCGAGAACTGGAACAGGCCAACCAGCAAGGTCGGCGTTTTGTAACCGAGACGTCTTACCCAGATGTCGTTCCGCAGTTCGCCCCACTGGTTGCTCAACTCGAATAGCACGCTCAACCCACGGCCCAAGAAGGTAAATCCGTTCCGATCGGTTCTTCCATGCCGGATTAAGCACACTAACACTTAATGGGGGCGCAGGCGTATATAGAACCACACCCGCCCTGAATGATTCAGACAAGGTAATGTGATGAAGACAGTCCAAACGAAAGCAACTTTTGCAGTATCAGGAAAAGATGAACTCCGCGGCGCGACTCGCAGGTTCGGCCGTACTGCGGCAAACACCGTCAGCCTGGTGGCTGCGGCGGCAGTTGTAGTGTTGTTTGCGGGGTGCTCGACGCTGACAACGAAACCATCGAGCGGATGCGTTGGGCCGAAAAGCTTTTGCAGTATGTATTTTGGGCATTGAGTCATCGTCCGCCACAGGGAAATCTACATTCCTTCAGGATGAGCGTTAGCCGGTCAGACGACCGATCCAGACTGGTCGTGCACCCTTGAATTCGGGGCCTTCTTCGAGGAATAAGACGATTGTTGTTACGAGAGCGTCCAATTACTTTCCCGCAGTCTGTAGTACGGCGTCATCGGAGTCACCGTTAGCAACGTATGTGGCGGCAACTTCGCTTCCGTGGACATCGACATACTGATTGGGACGTGAACCCGATTCGATCCGACGACCCCTGCGACGGAAATGCGATGTCGTGTGCGAGGCGTAGTGCCTCAGGCCTGGCTCATAACAGCCTCGGGGCAGCGAGGTTGCAAGTGGTCGGTACGCTGATGATCGCAAGATTCGTCTCCATGCAGGAAGCCAGGGGTTGAAGTTCGCCGCCGCACCACTCGAAAGCATGTGAAGTGTTACGACGTCGACATCATGGATGTGTAGCGCGCCGAGTCATTGGTTCAGAATCGTATTCACGAGTGTGTCTCGCGAGCGGCGCGTTGCCCAGAGCCAAAAGCATCGTGCTGGCAACCGGAGCGGGCGCGACATCAATGTATCTTGGTTACAACGTATCGGTGCAACCCAATAGCGGATTCTTGGAGCGCATCATGTCGGACCGTATATTTTGGCCGACCACGAGTCACGGTTTTGCGGTGCCATGCTCCAATTCTCGGAGCATGCAGATCGGAGTCGGTTCAACAAAGGGTAATGCAAGATTTCGATGCAACCGCCAACTCTGAATGATTGACAAAGTGAGCTGACAAAGACGGATATCCAGTGACCGAGTTGTTCGAGTGGTGGGTTGCTATACCAACTTCATAGAGCGGAGGGATTGGTGGACAAGCCTGTAGAGAGAAGCACAAATGTTGGAGGGACGCGGTCGCCTAAGTACCGCGATCCTCGGACGGGCAAGACCTGGTGCGGAAGGGGGCGCAGCCCTCGGTGGATTCAAGGCGAGGACCGCACGCCTTTTCTCATCAAGAAGGCGCGATAGGCATATCGCGTTTGACGGGTCACGCGTCGTCACTACGCATTCTTAAGCAGGAAATCACAGCTTGCGTCGACGGCTGATCAAGATATAAGGAAACGACTCAGGTGCTTGCGGCACACGCTTCGGAATAGCCGGCGTTGATACCGCTAATACGCAGATTCGATTGGAAATAGCGGCCTGGCTCAACTATATTAGCCTGGCTGCACAACTTGTCATGAGGACCTCGTTGTTGTGCTATCCAGCCAATGTTAAATGTTGTTGAAATGGCATGAGCGGTGCAAGCCCGGCCATCAATTCATTTTTCATTCGCTCTTCAATTGAACATATTCGAAAGGGTGCTTGAAGAAAATGCTAGACAAGGTATTTGAGGTCGCGGTGGGGCGATGGGTTGACCGGGCAAAACAGGTAGCTGATCTCCCAATTGAGCTAACGCTCTGGTCGGGGCAGGCGTACAAATTGGGTAACTTCGACAAGCCGGCGGTTCGCCTCCGAGTAGCAGACTCCAGTGTCGTTCCGGCGTTGCTGAACCCGTCACTTGATACACTGGGCGAAGCGTACGTGCAGCAGAAGCTTGATGTAGAGGGCGAACTCACGGACGTCATCGATGTGGCTTATAAGCTAGCTCGGGTGGAAGGGGACCAACCGGGGTTTGCGGCTCGTCTTGCGAAACGGGTTGCTCACTCAAAAAAGGAGGATGAGGAGGCGATTCAATACCACTACGATGTCTCCAACGAGTTCTACCAGTTGTGGCTTGATAAACGGATGGTGTACTCATGTGCCTACTTTGAGCGTGGTGATGAGACACTCGAGCAGGCTCAACTGAAGAAGATCGATCACATCCTCAACAAGATCCGGATAGTGCCCGGAAACACGCTTCTCGATATCGGTTGTGGCTGGGGAGCCCTTGTGATTCGGGCCGCGGAGCGCTTCGGCATTAAATGTGTCGGTATCACGTTATCAGAACGCCAATTTGAATTGGCGAGGGAGCGGGTCGCTGCGGCAGGTCTCTGTCACCTTGTTGATATCCGTTTGCAGGATTATCGCGATGTAACCGGCACGTTCGATCGTATTACTAGCGTTGGCATGTTTGAGCACGTTGGTCTTGCCAACCTGCCACGCTACTTTAGTAAGCTACAGAGACTTCTGGTGGATGATGGCGTTGCGTTGAACCACGGCATCACGTCCACCGACGCTGAGAGCGGTGACACGCCGTTTGGCGGCGGAACCTTCATTGATAAATACGTCTTCCCGGCGGGCGAACTTCCTCACATTTCGATGGCGCTGAAATGCATGCAAGAGGGCGGGTTGGAGGTGCTGGACGTTGAAAATCTCAGGCGTCACTATATGAAGACGCTGCAGATGTGGACATCTGAGTATGAGCGCAACGGGTCGCAGATCCGAGAAATGCTGGGTGAGAAAAAGTATCGTATTTGGCGTGTGTATTTGGCTGGTTGTGCTCACGCATTTTCAGTCGATAATGTTGCGATCTTCCAGGTTTTGTGTCAGAAATCCGGGCAGCCGGCCGTTTCTATACCAAATTCGAGAAAGTACATGTATGCTGCGCCGTTGTGAACGGGAACAATTACGATAGCAGTCTAGTTGTGAGTCCTCGTCATATCGTAGTGCTAGTGATTTTGCATGGATCGGTGTGCGAACCACTACTCACACGAAGCAAGCAGCGTGAACGTATTTTGGGGCGGGCAGGCCGGCCTGCGCGAGATTCGAATCGGGAGAATCTGTGTTAGTAGTCCGCTTTGATCCGCGCTCAAACGACCTTTTCTGCGGGCGTCGCTGTATGGAAAACTGCTGGGCGAACACTTTGCCGCAAGGCCCCGCTTTACAGGACTGGCCCAAAAACCGTCTTATTTCTGAGCAAAGACGTCTCCTCTGCGCTTTCTCGTCCTCGTCAAGGTAACGTGACAGCGCCGACGAACGCTTTGCCACATCGCATGGCTGGACTATTACGATCTCAGGCGATAAAAATATCTAATACGGATAACTACTCATAAGTAAAAGAGTAGCCCGCGCCTGTCAACTGTACAGAGACCGAGGCTGCCCTCGCGTTCAAAACGGTGTTTGTATCCTTGGCGACACGGATCGATTCAGGTACCGCGTCGCGTCAAAGGATGCCCACTGCGTTATTTCCCATTGGTCTGCAGCGTCAGGCTATTGCGAACTTCTCGCACACCGGCCATGTCTCTTGTCGCGTCCGTCGCAAGATCGATCTGGTGGGTGTCGGGCACCGTACCCAATAGCGTGACGATGCCGTCCTCGGCTACGACGTTTATCCCGTCGACGTTGAGTCCGCGTGTACGCGAAAGTTGGCGAATGACGACTTTCCTGAGTACCCGGTTGGGGGCCTTCGCGGCTTTGGCATTTGATGCCTCGACGGTCTGCGACGACGCTTGCGAACCGGCAGCCTGGATTTGTGCGAGCGCGATTGTCGCACTGTCTGTCCCGCTAAGGCCGATATAAAGTGAAACGGAAAGGAGGGCTGAGCGAACGGCTTTCAACTTGAATATCCGTGATAGTGGCGATAGAGCGGCCAGACGGATGGCCTTTGGTATCGAGTGCGTCGCCGCGGGAGGCGCACGCCTAGTGTTCCGATCTGTTGTTAACTAATCTATATTCACATAGCATGCTCGTATCAACGGAACGGGAGATACCCAGCGTGCACATGGGACGACCAAAGGCCGAACTGGTGTTGAGTAAAGATGAGCGCGCGCAACTGACTTCGATAGTGCGTTCGCGCTCGATTTCGGCGGCGCTGGTGATGCGTGCGCGCATCGTGCTCGCTGCTGCGGCGGGGAGCCCAACAGCGCAAATGCCCAGCGTCTTCAGTTCACGCGCGTCACGGTGGGCAAGTGGCGTATCCGGTTCCTGGAGTATCGCATCAACGGGCTGTATGACGAAGTACGTCCTGGCAAGCCGCGCACGATTGACGATGAGCGGCTGGCTCAACTGATTCACAAGACCCTGCACACCAAGCCAGCGGATGGCTCCACGCACTGGAGCGTGCGCACGATCGCCGCCGAAACGGCTATTTCGCCGAGCAGTGTGCACCGTTACTTCAAGCTGCTCGGTCCGCAACAACCGCATCGCAACGAAAGCTTCGAACTCTCTATCAATGCATTCTCGGTCAGAAAACAGCGTGACGTGGTCGGTCTGTACTTGAGCCCACCGGAGAACACACTGGTACTGTGCATGGACGAGAAGAGTCAGTGTTAGGCGCTCGAACGCACGCAGCCCATGCTGCCGATGGGCTTCGGCTATGTCGAAGGCGTCACGCACGACTACGTTCGTCATGGCACCACCACGCTGTTCGCCGCCCTGAACGTACTCAATAGCGCAGTACTCGCCACCTGCAAGCCGCGTCATCGACATCAGGGGTTCCTGTCGTTTCTGCGCGAAATCGACAAGGCCGTACCGGCTGAAATCGACGTGCACTGCGTCGTGGACAACTACAGCAGTCACAGGCATCCCAAGGTCAAGACGTGGCTGGCCGCAAAGGCCCGCTGGCATATGCATTTAATTCCTACCTAAAGTTTGTGGCTTAACCAGGTCCAACGCTTCTTTGCGCTGATCACCGACAAGGCCATTCGCAGGGGCTCGTTTCGCTCGGTCAAACAACTGATTACGCGTATCGATCAGTTCGTTTCCCACTACAACGAAAACTGCAAACCATTCACGTGGACCGTTTCCTCTGATTCCGTGCTCGAAAAGCTTCACAGACTTTGTTCGCGAATCAGCGGAACGGAGCCCTAGAATGAATGCCGAATTCCCACCGTGGCGCCCATCGTCGTGCCATGTGTGCCGAATAGCGCGCCGTTGACGGACAGGCCCGTGTTCATCGCGCCGTGATTATTCACTGAGGCGACCTGCGCATAGAGCGTGGTCCTCTTTGAGAGGTAATAGCTCGCTCCCAGCGCGGCCAGAAGCGAATGATTGGTCGTGTTGTTGCGGTCGCTGGTCACCCACACGCCGCCGTCGAGATCGAGCGTCGGCGCGACGTACCAGGATAGGCCGCCGCCGTAGACATTGTTGTTGAAAGAGCCGGCGACCTTGTAGTTGACGAACGACATCTTTGCCGTCAACGCGCCGAACTTGAACGCGGCGCCGATCGTGCGGCCTTCGGCTGAGAGGTTGGACGGAGTGGGCGTCGGGTTTGCGCTGCCGCTGTTGCCGTCGAAGATCGCCGCATTGATCATCAGGCCGCCGTACTCGTACTTGATACTGGCGGAGTATTGGCGGCCTGCCTGAAAATCCCCGGGCTTGCCACCGAATGAATACAGGAGGCTGGCCTGCAGGCCCCATAGCTCCGGGCTCGTGTAGGATACCGAACTGGCGCTGAAAATACTCGTGCCAAGGAAATTGTCGACGAGATTGACGCCGCCGCTGCCGAAAAAGGACATGTTGCGCGGGTCCGACGCGTACAGGGCGAGGAAGAACGGTGAGAACTGAAGGCCCGCCTTCACTTCGCCATAGTTGCTATCCAGTGCAACCCACGCCTCGCAGCCAAAGAGGTTGCCGTTGCAGTGGGCGAGTCCCCCGTTGGCAATGCTGATCCCGCTTTCGAGCTTGAATTTCGCCTGCAGGCCGCCGCCGAGGTCTTCGGCCCCCAGGATCCCAAACTGCGAATACGACGAACCGCCATCGATCATTGAAAACTGCTTTCCGACGTCGCCGCCCGTGGTGGCGTTGAGAGTCTTGCTCGTATAAAGGAGGCCACCGTCAACTAGCCCGAACAGCGTGACATTGCTTTGCGCGTGGGTTAGGCCACAGATCAGCATGCCCGCCGTGCAACCGGCAAGGCGCAATACACACTTCGATTTTTGCAGCATTCGTGTCTCCTCGTGCGTCATGGCCAACGTAATGGTTCGCAGTCCGCGCGTATGGGAACCAGATTTAAAGTTAAATATATAAGTAATACTTAATAATAAAAACTACATCGGGCCGTGTTCGTTGTTGACGGCAGGTCATGCTGGTTTGCGCTCCCAGTGTTTCGCCACGAACGCTGCTACGCAATTCCCGGCGCAATGTCGGTGGTTCGCGAAGGGTCTTGCCACCAATCGAGTTCGGCGCGCATTGCGTCTACCTTGACGGCAATCGCGTCGACGGTGTCAGTTTCGGCTGCCAGTGAATGGCGGATGCTCATGTCCGGCGAGCTTGTCGATCACCCGGACCAGTTTGACCGGATCGCCAAGTGCTAATAGCTCTTCAACTGGAGTGCGGACTTAATCGTCCATGAATGTTCGTCGTAGTCGGAAATGTTTCGCATGCCGAATTCAAGAGGGCGACGGTCCAGAAAATCCGTGCGAAAGCAACCGGGTTCGAGCGGCGTGACTTTGGCGCCGAACTGGGCCACTTCGAGCGCGAGCGATTCCGAGAAGCCCTCGATCGCAAATTTGATCGCGGAATACAGCGTGCCGCCCTGGCAGCCGCGAACGCCCGGGATGGATGGGATTGCTTCTGGGTTGCCGGCCGATGCGATGACGCAATCTCCGGCGGCAAGCGCCGCCTTGACGATCTGAGAGCCGATAGCGCGGCCGGCGCCTGTCACAAACCATGTTCTTCTCATGTCGCTATTCCTGTTCCGGGGGATGGGAGCGGTCTATGTTGTGCAGCATAGTTATAGGGGCACACGTGTGCAATATGGAGTTAACCCGGACCAACTGCTCAGATGGTTTCTCACCTGTTGCATCAAGCCCAATGCGCGCATATGGGCGCTAGCACGGAGTAAGCACTTCGACAAAAATCACTGGCGCTCTGAGCAGAAACACTGCGATAACCGCCGAAGTGCTGGGTGTCGTGCACCCATCGCATCGCTTACCTGCGTCTTCGGCAAGCAGACGTGAAACCGTCAGGCCACCGTGCCGCCCGTCTCGACCGTACTTCCGGCTTGCGGTCGCTGGCCACGACGATCGTCGTCAGCATGCCGATCAGTTCGATAGCGGCGCCGAGCATGAAGCCGCTGCCATAGCCGCCGAGGTACTGCACCGCGAAGCCCATCATCGTAGGACCGACGATGCCGGCGATGTTTTTCATCAGGTGCACAAAGCCGCTCCCGTCACCGATATGCCGGCCTGGCACGAGCTCATGCATGGTGGCCAAGCACGCCTGCGACGGCGCCGTGAGAAACGTTACGGCGCATGCGACCAGGATCACGGCTTGCAAGGTGGAATCAACCATGCTGAAGCCAGGCATCGCCCGAACCGACAGCGCGAGCAGTACCACCGCCGAGATCATTCGAGCGGGCAGCTTGCCCTTCGTGCGCTTGAAGACGGCGTCGGCGACCGGACTGCCGCCAAAGTAGTCAATGCCGCCACACGCTCAGAGCGCCGCGCTCAGGACGCTCATTTGCTTCATGTTGAGGTGGGAGGGCGTTAGTGAAGTAGCCAGGCATCCACGAGATGAACACGAACAGCGTGCAGTTCGCCGCCGACAGTCCGACGCCGAGCGAAGGCAGCCAATCGGCTTCCTGACTCTGCTTCGACCGACGGGTATGCGATGCCATACGTCATGGTGGCGATATTGCGCGGTGTAAAATGCCGCACCGACACGATCGCAGATGATTGTCCTCGCGCCAATGACCAGGGCGTTTACGTGCCAGAAAGGCCCTCTAAATTTAATGTGCTTCTAGTGGAGAGATTATCAATATGGGTTCCAACGACACGCAGGGAGCAAGACCGCCACTGCGAGGGGACGCGGGTGTCACGATACGCGATATAGCGAAAGCGCTGAACATCTCGCATACAACGGTCTCACGCGCGTTGGCCGATAGCCCGAAAATTAGCGAGCTGACCAAATCGCGTGTTCGAGCGGTGGTTGCGCAGATGGGCTATCTCCCATCCGCCTCAGCGAGAATGATGCGTGGTAAGCGCAGCTCGCTTGTGGGCCTCGTCATTCCAGACGTACAGAACGACTTTTACGCGACCGTCGCAAAAATCGTGGCTGACTCCCTCGCATCGCATTCGATGCAGCTTCTGCTTTCCGTCACCGATGATAACCCGGACCGCGAATTGCGCGAACTGAGGGCCATTCTCGAGACGCGCCCGGCTGGCTTAATCATTGTCCCGACAGCGCAGCCCCGGCCGGAAACCGCCGCGTTGTTGCAGAACGTCGAAACTGTACAACTCGTACGTGTTCACGCCGACCTTGCCGGCAGTGCAGTCGTTATCGATGATCGTGCAGGGATCAAAGGGGCGACCCGGCACCTCCTTGATAGTGGGCATAGACGACTCGCATTCGTGGGTGGCGACGAAACACTCAGTACGGGACGAGAGAGGCTTGGCGGCTTCCAGGACGCGCTGGCCGAACGTCGCCTGAAGCCCGCGAATATAGCGCTCGGATCCCCGCGTCCGGAGTTTGCGCGATACGCTGTCACCTCCATGATGTCGGCAAGGAACCGCCCGACGGGAATCATCCTCGGCAGCGCTGAGTTGACTCTGGGTGCGCTGCAGGCGCTGAGGGCACTGAAACTCGCCTGGCCACGAGATGTCTCCGTCGTTGGGTATCACGATCCTGCGTGGTTCGAATTAGCCGAAGGGGGCATTACAACAGTGCGGTTGCCGGTGGAAGACATCGCCACCACTGCGACTACTGTCCTGCTGTCCCGTCTCGACGAGCGCCAAACGAATGGCGCACCGGAGGTCTCGCACGGCACCGTCCAGTTTGAACCGTCTTTGGTGCTGCGAGGATCGACCAGATCGTTGTGAGTTATCTGTCAGGCGAGAAGGGCGGCCACGATCCCCCATTAGCTGGAGGACGATCGGAGCTTCCAGGCCCTGACCGATCCCACACAGCCGCGGGCTGGCCCGGGCCGCCCGCTGTAGCCGCACGGGCCGGTATGCACCGCCTCAACTCCCCGTTCCCGGCCTATCTCCTACGCCACTTCACAGCGTGCGCATTTGAGTGGCTGCTGCCGCCACTGGTAACAGGATGCCACCGACACAAGAAGGGACACTAGGGCCAGTTCGGTGAGTAATGCAGCGTGCATCGCGCGCAGATAACTCCCACAACTTTCACCCAGGACTAGCTGAATATGCCTCCCAAGATTGCGGATCCGGGTCCAAACGCAGCCTGCTGAACCGTCGCAAGCATTGCGCTTCCCGCACCAGCCTGCCGTGCTGGAACGTCCGACAGGCCAATCCGGTAAGCGCAGCTGACATTAAAAGTCCGGCCAAAACCAATCAGGGCGGTTGCCACGAAGCGGCTACAGTTGACCCAACGTCGCCATCGGCGTGACTAACCCCAATCACTTGTGCCGCGTATTTCCTGCCGGGCGCTACTGACGCCGGGCCGGAGCGGTGGTCGACACTGCAGCTGCAAGGGGCATGATGAATGAGGCCGGAAAATTGAAATGCACACGTGTGCGTTAGTTTGCCCTATACTTATGCCTGAGCGCGCCTTCTTTCGGGGCTGCAATGAAACACCGTATCCATTGAGCAATGGGGAACCATGGTGATGCCGGAAGACTGGTTGGACGCGGAAAACGAAGGGATCGGTCATCTGGCGATCCACGTACAGGCATAGGAAGGAATGGCGATGATTGTCGAGCAGCGGACCTACACGGTCAAACCGGGTGCGGTACCGGCATATCTGGACCTCTATCTGCGGGAAGCCATGGAGGTCCAAACGAAACACCTTCCTCAGATGGTGGGGTACTTTTCGACCGACATCGGCCCGCTTAACCAGATTATTCATATGTGGGGCTACGCCGACCTGAACGAGCGTACACGGTGCCGTGCAGCACTGTATGCTGACCCAGTCTGGCAAGCAGTGGCAAAAAAGCTTTTCGAGCTGATTGAAGCAATGGAAACCAAGATTCTCGTGCCGACGGCGTTCTCGCCAATCAAATAACGGGATGACAATGAATGCGATGCAGCAGCGTGATATGCGAAGCATCGAGGAAGAGTGATGCCGTGCGATGACTGGCAGCGATATTGCGGCGCCGGTCATTGAGTAAAAGCTGATGCGGTTCGCCGTGGCTTCAGACGAAGCTCGAAGCCCTAGGTCAAACAATCGGGGCATTGAAGGCGTGCAAGGCGTTCCCTTATAGTCCTATTCGCCGCGGAATACACTCATCCGCTTGATGCTTCACGCGAGCGCGACCAGCGACCATTCCGCGGGAACATTGGACAGCCCGCGCAGCGAGAACTGCCGGAATCCCATTACGCGCTTGATGATGCCGAACACCCGCTCGGCGGTGTTCTTTGCGCTCGTCGGCGCGTAGTGATGCCCTGGTCAGATTCTTCCAGAATACAAACTACAGAGCCCGACCATCTACACGATATAACCAACGCGAGAGTATTTGGACACAAAATCAAAACATGAGTTGCGTTTCTGCGTGACTTTGTCGGGACTGCATTTTCCATGAAACACGCTGAGTATTCACGGAACGGGCGAGGTTTGGATCGTGGCATGCGCCTCGACTCACTGACTGACGTAGATCTGTTGCGAGGCTAATGCGTGCTTCGGTTGGGGCCTACGAATACCGCCCCGACCGCAAAGCTATTTTTTGATTGGGTACCTGATTAGTGTTCCGGGTCAATCGACCATCTGACCAAAGCGACCGCTGTTGAAATCCGTAATAGCCTGGTTGATCTCCTCGATCGTGTTCATCACGAACGGACCGTGACCGACGATGGGTTCGTCGATCGGCTCACCACTGAGGAGGAGTACCGTGGCATCGCTGTTGGCTTCCAGTTTGGTGTCGCTACCTTCGCGATCGAGTACCACCATCTGCGCTTCTCGGGCAAGCTGTGAACCGTTAATTTGCACGGAGCCTCGCAGAATCACCAATGCCAATGTGTGTCCCTCGGGCACGCTAAAGCTCGTAACGTGTCCCTTATTCAGCCGGATATCCCACACATCGATTGGTGTAAAAGTCTGCGCCGAACCGCGATGTCCTTTGTATTCGCCAGCGATTACCCGCACCGTGCCGGCGCCGTCAGACAGTACGACGGTGGGGATGTCCTGGTTGAGCAAGGTCTGGTAGCGCGGTGCTGCCATCTTGTCCTTGGCAGGTAAATTCACCCACAACTGCACCATTTCCAATGCTCCGCCAGTACGGGTGAAATCGCGCGAGTGAAATTCCTTGTGCAGGATGCCGGAGGCTGCTGTCATCCACTGGACGTCGCCCGGGCCAATCTTGCCGCCCGCTCCAGTGGAGTCGTTATGTTCGACCTCGCCCTCGTAGACGATGGTCACCGTTTCAAATCCTCGGTGTGGATGCTGGCCAACGCCGCGAGGTTTGGTAGTGGGATTGAATGTTGTCGGCCCAGCATAGTCCAGCAACAGGAATGGGCTTAATTGGTGACCATGCCTGTCATAGGTAAACAACGAGCGAACGGGGAAGCCGTCGCCGACCCAATGGCCTGCCGGTGCGCTGATAATCCCGAGGATCTTCGTCATGACAATCTCCTGTGAACGTCAAGCCAAGGGGCCAGACATCGAGGACCAGATGATAGACCTCGGGCGATATGCTGGATAGCGGCATAGTTTGAACGTTGTGTTCTATCAATAGAACGATAGAGATGCCACCATGCAGGATCTGAACGATCTTGATGCATACCGCCGAACGTAAGGCGCTGATATCAGAAGACCCGGGATGTCGAGATTGGTTAGGACTTCATGACTTGTACCGTAACCGGGTGACGACGTGGGCAGCGTCTCTTCAAGCGTGACGAGATCAGCGCGATCCGCTGCCGGTTTACATCGTTACCCTGTATTGCGCAGTCCGGCCGCGATCCCGTTGATGGTCAGATGAATCCCGCGGCGCACGCGCGCGTTCGTATCGCCCGCGCGGCGACGCTTGAGCAACTCAACCTGCAAGTGATTCAGCGGATCGAGGTACGGGAAGCGGTTCCTGATCGAACGCGCGAGCAGGGCATTGTCCGCGAGTCGCTCGCTCTTGCCGGTGATCTCACCGAGCGTCTTCGACGTGCGCTCCCATTCCGCGACGATCCGCTCGAACACATGCTTGCGCAGCTTCTTGTCGGACACTAACTGTGTGTAGCGCGACGCGACCGCGAGGTCGGTTTTCGCCAGCACCATGTCCATGTTCGACAGCAGGTTCGCAAAGAACGGCCACGTTTTGTACATCTTCTTTAGCAACGCAAGACGCCGCGCGCGCTCGGCGTCGGACGGCGCGCTGTCCAGATGCGCAGCCACTGCGCTACCGAAGCCATACCAGCCGGTCAGCAGCACGCGGCACTGACCCCACGAGAAGCCCCACGGAATCGCCCGCAGATCCTCAATCTTGCGTTGCTTCGGATCCTGCAGCTTGCGCGACGCCGGCCGGCTGCCGATGTTCAGTTCGGCAATTTCCGAAATCGGTGTCGATTCGAAGAAATAGTCCTTGAAGCCGGGCGTTTCGTAGACCAGTGCGCGGTACGAGGCCATTGCCGCGTCGGACAATTGCTGCATCGTTTTCTCGAAGGCTGGCAATTGCGCGGGCGTTTTGCCGTGCGGCAGGAGCGAGGCTTCGAGTGTCGCGGCGACCACGGTTTCGAGGTTGCGCCGGCCGATCTCCGGATTGCCGAACTTGCTGGCAATCACTTCGCCCTGTTCGGTTAGACGAATCTGGCCTTCGACTGCGCCCGGCGGTTGCGACAGGATGGCCTGATAGGTCGGACCGCCGCCACGTCCGACTGTGCCGCCCCGGCCGTGGAACAGCCGCAGCGTTATGCCTCGCTCGTTGAAGAGCGACACCAGCGCGCGTTCCGCACGGTACAGTTCCCAGTTCGACGTGAGGAAGCCGCCATCCTTGTTGCTGTCCGAATAGCCCAGCATCACTTCCTGCTCACCGCCTTGATGTTCGATCAGCGAATCGACGCCTGGCAGCGCGATCAGATCTCGCATAATATGCGACGCTTCGCGCAAGTCGGGGATCGTCTCGAATAGCGGAATCACCATCAGGCCGGCTTTGGCGGGCTCGTGCGGGTCACCGAAGTGTCCATGCAGCAGGCCGGCTTCTTTTTGCAACAAGATCACTTCAACCAGATCGCTGACGGTTTCCGTGTGCGAAATGATGTAGTTCCGCACGGCGCGTGCGCCGAACGTCTCGCGCGTCATGCGGGCCGCTTCGAGCACGCCCAGTTCGCTTATCACGAGATCGGAGTACTCGAGGTACGGGGAGCGGAGCAGACGCGGCTGTGCGAGTTCGGCCAGTAGTACGCGCAGCTTGTTGGCTTCGGACAACCCGGCGTAATCCTCTTCGACGCCAGCGCGCTTGAGCAATTCGGCGATCACGGCTTCGTGAATGTCCGAGCTCTGGCGCAGGTCGATGCTGGCGAGGTGGAAGCCGAATACTTCAGCGGCACGCACGAGCGGCGCCAGACGCGGCGCGGCGAGCGCCGCGCCATGATGCTCGGTGAGCGAATCGAGCAGCACATGCAGATCTTGTGCGAAAGCGGCGGCGTCGTAATATGGCTCGGCGTCGAGATGCGCGCCGCGCGTTGCGATCACGCCTTCGCCGAGCCGCTTGCGGACTGTCGCGGCGAGCCGTGCATATACGCCGATCAGGGCACGGCGGTAGGGCTCGTCGACGCGATGTGGCGACTGGTCCGGCGACGCCGCGGCAAGCGCCTTCAGCGTGTCGCTTGCGCCCGTCAGCAGATTTGACACCGAGAGCTCGGCGCCGAGCTTGTGCACCTGTTCGAGATAATGTTCGAAGATCACCGCGGCTTGGCGCGTGATCGCTTCCTGGAGGGTCGCGGCTGTCACGTTCGGATTGCCGTCGCGGTCGCCGCCGATCCAGCTGCCCATCTGTAAGAAGGGCGGCAGGCGCGCGTCGAGTCCGTGCTCGGCGAGCGCGAACTCGATATCCGCATACAGCGCCGGGATCTCGTCGAGGAAAGTGGTCCGGTAATACGACAGCGCGTTTTCGATTTCGTCGGCCACCGTCAGGCGTGCGTCGCGCAGCATTCGTGTTTGCCACAGCGAGGTGACGCGGGCGCGCAGCATCGTTTCGTTGTGCGCGTGTTCTCGCTCGGTTAGCGGCTGGTCGCGCTCCGCAAGCAGGCGGGCGATGTCGTGCTGGGCATCCAGAATACTCTTGCGCTGCACTTCAGTCGGGTGCGCCGTCAGCACCGGCACGATCAGCGCTTCGTTGAAGAACTGTTGCAAGACCGGCGTGGCGGCCGCGTTGGCATGTGTCAGCCGTTCGAGCGCGTAGGCAATGGTGCCGGCCTGCGCCGCCGAACCGGCCAGCGCATCAATCCGGTGCCGGCGATTGCGATGGCGGTCTTCCGCAATGTTCGCCAGATGCGAAAAATAGCTGAACGCCCGCACGACGCTCATGGTCTGCTCGGGGCTCAGCGAGCTGAGTTTCTTGTCGAGCATCTGCGCGGCGCTGCTGTCGTCTTCGCGGCGAAACCGCACGGCGGCCTGGCGGATCGTCTCGATCACGTCAAACACCGCGTCACCCTCCTGTTCGCGTACCACGTCGCCGAGCAGCCGTCCTAGATAGCGGATATCCTGTGACAGCTGCTGGCCCTTATCCGCGCGAGTGCGGCTGGCGCGTAGGCTTGACGACGCGTCCGCTGCGCTGCCACACGCCCGTAGCGTTGCCTCCCCGAGCAGTTCAACGTCGCGCCCAGATAACGTGGCGCTGGCCTCGGAGTTATTGCGGCCCAGAGAGTGAGGCCGTGTCAACGGCGCTGCTTTGAAAGGCGTCATGTTTGGTTTCCTGAAGGGCTATGAACCGAGACGGGCCAGGTAAAAGGCTGCTTTGCCAACGCCGTGCGTCTCCCGCCACATCCTAGAGCACACGTGTGCCCAGCGCAACCGCGTAGCGCTTTTTTGTTAGTGTTGGGTGCTCTCCCGAGGATGTCTGCCACGACTTGTCCACGGCGGTGTCGCAGTATGACGCGTGAAGGAACTGCGGCCGCTATGCAAAGGAGTCCCTAGGTTGCCACGTCAAAGGATTGATAGGTGCCAGATGGATGCGTCCTGCGAGCACTTTCATCTGTCCTTGGGCGATCATTCGCACGGTCTCCACGGCGGCCAGAAGGGTCCGCGCACAGCGAAAAGTTTTGAATTACGGCATGGGCGGCTTGCTCGCAGCGACGACGGTTCGATTCAGTTTCGCTCGCCGCATGGAGTTGCATGGTAAACCCCGTATTGCACACGTGTGCTTTTGCCAATAATCTTTTGCCTGTGCGATGCAGAGGCCGCCGCACGCAGTGCATCGCGGGAGCGGGGCTTTTCTGGACGAGGTTTTCAGGACAATCTGATGAACGAAACTGTTTTTTTCACGCGGGGACCGGCCGGAAAGCGCGCCTCCGTCAGCGTGACCTTCGACAACCTGGGAGAGGCCTGCGATATCAGCATGGGCCGCTGGTCCACAGCGGACCCCGTCGGCGACCACTACACCGCAACTCGCGTGCTGCCCCGGTTGCTGGCCGAGCTTGATGGCCTGTCCGTTACTTACTTCATCGAGGCGGTGAATGCCGAACTGTATCCGGCAGAACTGAAGGCGTTACGGGATGCGGGGCACGAAATTGGCTTGCACGCGTGGAGACATGAAAACTGGGGGCGTCTGACTTCGGACGAACAACGCTCGAACCTCGCAACGAGCGTCGCGGCACTCCGTTCGATCGGCGTTGATCCGACGGGTTTTCGTCCGCCCGGCGGCGCAATCGATGCAGACTCACTCGCTTTGCTACACGAGAGCGGCTTCACCTATTGCTCCCCTGTGTCGGGCGACAGGCAGATACGGTTACAGCAGGGGATGGTCGTTCTGCCGTTCGCGTGGCAGCACGTTGACGCCTATCTGATCGATCCCGACCTGGCTGAGTTTCGCGCATCCAACGGTGATCACCGCACTCCCGCGTCGGCGGATGAGTGGGAGCAAACGCTCAATCATGCCTTCGATGAGGCGGTGAGCGCCGGTCAGCATCTGACGGTCATTTTTCATCCCTATCTTTTCGGTGCCGACGAACGACTATGGCAGGTCCTGAGCAGGTTTCTGCACCGTGTGCGAGCGCGCGACGATGTATGGCTCGCCTCGTGTCGTGAAGTTGCAGAATGGACAAGACCGCTTCTGTCAGGCACGTCGGCGCTGACTTCTGTCGCGCCGCCCGCATAGGCACGCCGGCGCCCTGATTACTGGCCTTTGCGGGCCGTTTCTTTAATTCGTCGGAGGAGCAAGAGAATGTCACATCAGGAAAAGAATGTTCTGGGAGCGGTCAGCGATGCCGCTATTGACCCGAAAGACAAAGAGCGGGCAATCACGCGTCGGGCCCGTAACCGGATCCGCGGGCTTAGCCACCATGCTTACTACACCACGGATGCAGAGAAGACACGGCATTTTTACGAAGATATTCTGGAATTGCCGATGACCATTGCGCTGCGCATTCCGGACGAGGTGTTTACTGGCAAACCAGCCCCGTACTGCCACTTTTTCTTTGAGATGGGGGATGGGAGCAGCATCGCGTTTTTTGACTATCCGGATATCTTCGATGGCGAGCCGCCGTTCACGGTGTCGACTGTCTATCACCATCACATCGCAGTTAACGTGGACAGTGTTGCGGCGATTGAATATTTCCAGAAAAAGCTTTCGTCTGAGGGCTACGAAGGCACTTATGTTGACCATGGCACTTTCTTCTCCCTTTACCTGAGGGACCCGAACGGCATGAACCTTGAATTGACGTATACGCCTCCTATGGCGGAGGAGTACAACCTTCGTGCCGAAAAGACGGCGCACGCAGAATTGAAAGCATGGGTTGCCACGCGCGCGTAGCAACGGGTGATGCCGGGGCAGAGGTTCGGAGCCATCAGATGGTTTCGAACTTCTTCAGGAATGCTTCGGTTTTGGAACGATCGGACGTTGTCAAAACAATAATAATGCCTGCCGGACGCGTCTCAAGGATCGCGCTGATCTTGGGCTATCGGCCAGCGCGTGCGAAAGTCGTATGCGAAATGTTCAGTGCTCGTGCGATGTCGTGGATGGTCACGCTCGCGCCGCTTCCGGATGGCAACTTCGGGTCCGATGCTACCTTGCCCAACACATCGATTACCTGCACTAGCGTCGTGTAGCGCCCGATATACCGTGCAATGCCGGCGGCATACATAACCGCCGGCTGCAATGCAGCAGTACGTTCTACTGCTCCGCGACGACTGGATTCGACAGTGTCCCAATCCCTTCGATCTCCACCTCGAACACGTCGCCAGGCTTGATCGGTCCGACGCCCGACGGTGTGCCGGTCATGATCACGTCGCCTGGAACGAGTGTCATGAACGAGCTCAGGTAGGCAATCAGCCGGGGTACCGAAAATAGCAGATCCGAGGTATTGCCTCGCTGTTTGACCTCTCCGTTCAAGCGGCCGACGATCTCAAGATTCCCCGGCTTCAGGTCGGTGCTGATCACTGGGCCGAGCGGTGCAAACGTATCGAAGGCCTTGCCCGCGAACAGGCAGCCGAAGCGCATTTCCTCTTTCTGGATAACGCGGTCGCTGACGTCGTTGCCGCAGGTGTAGCCGAGCACATAATCGAGCGCGTCTGCTTCGGACACACGCCTCGCGATACGCCCGATCACCGCCACGAGTTCCGCTTCGTAATGGATCACTTCGCCCAGCTTCGGATACACGATCGGGTCGTTGGGGCCGGCCAGCGCCGACTCCGGTTTGACAAACAGTATGGGCACCGTGGGAGTGTCCCAGCCGGTTTCCTTGATGTGCGACACATAGTTGAATCCGGCACCGAAAATCCGCGGATTCTCGACTGGCGCGAGTAACGTCACGTCATTAGCAGCTACGTAGGTGCCGGTCAGCCGGACCTCGCCGTCAAACGGCGAGCCGGAAAGGTGCTCGATCGTACCGTCGTCTCGCAGATCGCCGTATGCAACGACGTCGCCCAGCTTGAAACGCGTGATCTTCATGATTTGCTCCAGTTGAGGGAAGGTCGAATCCGGCCTGTTTGCTTACCATCCGGAAGGATTCACGTGTGCCCATTATGTCGAGCGGTATTGTTTCTGTAAAGAGAATCGAGAATGCGAACTACATTGGCAGAATCACGAACGTCCCCTGAATGAGCGGTTTGGCGAAACCAGAGCACGCTGTCTCAATCTGGACCGGGGTAAACCCCTAAACATTTTTCATGGCACACGTGTGCTCAATTCGCTATATTACGAACGAGACAAGTACAGAGTGGGATGTTCCGATGAATGTTGAACTGGATGCGGAAGATGTATCGGCACTGGTTGCGTCGCTGCGCCGCATGGGCCTCGTCGGTGCGGATGAGGCGCCGCGGCTGACGCCGCTGACCGGCGGGGTGTCGTCGCAGATCGTGCGTGCGGACACCGCTCGCGGCACGGTGTGCATCAAGCGCGCACTGGCAAGACTCAAGGTGGCCGCGCAATGGTTAGCGCCGCTGGAGCGCAATACAGCCGAGGTGGCGTGGATGAAATTCGCCTCCACGCTGGTTCCCGGTTTCGTGCCGCAGATCATTGCCGAGGATCAGACGGCGCGTGCTTTCGCGATGGCCTATCTCGACCCTGAAAACTACCGGGTCTGGAAAGATGAACTGCTCGCCGGCAATGCGAAGATCTTCACTGCGCGCCAGCTCGGTGCGAGGCTCGCTGCGATCCATCAGGCGAGCGCCGGCAAATGCGACCTGGCGCGGAGCTTCGCGAACGATGCGAGTTTTTTCGCGCTCCGTCTCGAACCTTATTTTCTCGCGGCGGCGGAGGCGAACCCGGATTGCGCGGCCGAGCTGATCCAGCTGAGTGACGACACGGCAGCAACGAAGTGCGCGCTCGTTCACGGGGACGTCAGCCCGAAAAATATTCTGATCGGTTCGGCGGGACCGGTTCTGCTGGACGCCGAGTGTGCATGGTATGGCGATCCCGCGTTCGATGTTGCGTTTTGCCTCACCCATCTGCTGCTGAAATGTCTGCAGCGACCCGACGCGACGGCGCGCTTTCTTGCCTGTTTCGACGCGCTCAACGATGCGTATTTCGCGGGCGTCGCGTGGGAGAACCCGGCGGACGTGGAGGCACGCGCGGCGCGCCTGCTGCCGGCGCTGATGCTTGCACGGGTCGACGGAAAGTCTCCTGTCGAATATCTGAAGACGCCTGAAGACCTCGCGCGCGTGCGCAGCTTCACCAAGCCTTTTATCGTCGATCCACCGAAGACACTCGACGCCATCCGAAATCGCTGGAACAAGGAACGAGCATGAACACAGGTATCAGGAAAATCATTGGCCGCCGGATCTGGGACTCGCGCGGCAGACCGACCGTGGAGGTCGACGTCGAACTCGTGAGCGGCGCATGGGGGCGCGGCATCGCACCGGCCGGGGCATCGCGCGGCAGCAACGAGGCCATCGACCTGCGCGACGGCGGCAGCGCATTCGCGGGCTTCGGCGTGCAGCGCGCATTGCAGAACGTCAATGAGATCATCGCACCGGCATTGACCGGCATGGAAGCGCTCGACCAGGAGTCTGTCGACGCGCGTCTGATCGCACTCGACGGTACACCGAACAAGTCGCATCTCGGCGGCAACGCGACGATCGCCACTTCGATGGCGGTGCTCAACGCGGCGGCGGCGGCAGCCGGCATGCCGTTGTGGCGATATCTCGCGGGCGGCCAGCCAGTGCGCATGCCGTTGCCGGAAATTCAGATTTTTGGTGGCGGCGCGCATGCCGGCCGCCGCATCGACATTCAGGATTTCCTCGTGATGCCGCTCGGCGCCCAGAGCTTCGACGAAGCGCTGTGCATGGTGGCGGATGTCTACCGGGCCGCGGGCGATCTGATGGAGTCCCTGGGTCGGCGCGCCGGGGTGGCGGACGAGGGCGGATGGTGGCCGGATTTCACGTCGAACGAAGAACCGCTCGAGCTGCTGACCCGATCGATCGAGCTTGCCGGCTATCGCCACGATCAGGTTGCGATCTCGCTGGATATCGCCGCATCGGAATTCGGTCGTAACGGGCGTTACAAGCTCGCAGTCGAGAACCGCGAATACGATACCGGCGAATGGCTGGAGCAGATGTACGAATGGCTCAAGCGCTATCCGATCGTGTCGGTGGAAGATCCGGTTGCCGAGGATGATCCCGAAGGCATGCGTGCCTTCACCTCCGCGGTGGGCGATAGCGTGCAGGTAATCGGAGACGATTTTCTCGTCAGCAATGCGGATCGCGTCAACGCCGCCGCGGTAGCCGGGCAATGCAACGCAGTGCTCCTCAAACCGAATCAGGCGGGCACGATCACAGAAACGCGCCGTACCATGGAAGCGGCGAAAGCGCTCGGCTGGGGTATGGTTGTATCGGCACGATCGGGGGAGAGCGAGGATACGATGATCGCGCATCTCGCAACGGGCTGGAATACCGGACAGCTGAAGGTTGGTTCGTTCGCACGTTCCGAGCGCATGGCGAAGTGGAACGAAGGCCTGCGCATCGAAGAGCAGATCGGCAGCAGTGCAAATTTCGCGGGCTGGTCGGCGTTACCGCTGCGGAGTCTCGCATGAAGGCCGTGCTTCAATACCGCGCGAGCCCCGGCTTTCGCGAGCGGCTACGCGCGAGTGCGCCTGAGTGGCTCGACATCGTGGTCGTGGACGAGAACGACGCCTACGCGATTCGACGTGAACTCGAGAACGCGGACGTGCTACTGCATGTGCTGACACCCGTCACCGCCGAGATGCTTGACGCGGCACCCAGGCTCAAGCTTGTGCAGAAAATCGGTGTGGGCACGAACACGATTGCGGTCGACTCGGCGAAGTCACGTGGCATCGCCGTGGCGAATATGCCAGGAACCAACAGCCAGGCCGTCGCCGAGCATACGCTGGCACTGATGCTGGCCGCGCTGCGGCGGGTCGCCTACCTCGACAGTGCGTGCCGCCGCGGCAGCGGCTGGAACCTGCCGCTCGACACGTTCGATACGGTGGGCGAACTGTCGGGCCGCACGGTAGGCTTCGTCGGATACGGGGCGATTCCGCGCAGACTGACGGCTGCGCTGGTTGCGCTCGGTGCCCAGGTGGTCTATTACGCGCGCAACCCCGCAGCGGACCCCGCCGCGCGGCATCTAGCGTCGCTGCAGGCCTTGCTCGCGCAGGCGGACATCGTGTCGCTGCACATTCCGCTCACGCCCGACACGCGCTGTCTGCTTGACGCCGACGCGCTTCGTTTGATGAAGCCGGGCGCTGTGCTGATCAATACCGCACGCGGCGAACTGATCGACGAACCCGCGCTTTTCGATGCGCTGCAATCGGGCAGGGTGTCTGCAGCGGGACTCGATGTGTTCGCAACAGAGCCCACCGTTGCCGACAATCCTCTATTGTCGCTGCCGAATGTGGTCGCAACGCCCCATATCGCGTGGCTTACCCCGCAAACGCTCGAGCGGAGCATCGCCGTGATCGTGGAGAACTGCCGCAGGCTGCGTGATGGCGAAGCGTTGTTGAATCTGGTTTAGTGGAGAACGCACAGGAGCGCGAGCGTGCATCGCATGCCGATCGCTAGTGTACTGAGTTGGAAATTCATAGGAAAAACTGCGAGGGTAGTGATCGTTGCTTCGTTGGGTCGAGTTCAGTATCCATCACGTGGAATGACAAAACTCCATTTGGGCCGCAACCACATCTTGCCAAGTGCAAGAGGGCGCGACCTAACCAACGGCAATGACGTTGTAGGAGAAACGGATGAGCGCAGAAAATACGAGCGCGTACCGCCCGGGCACTTCGAATTGGTCCGGGGCGCGATCCGATCGACCGGCCACATCGCTAGAGCCGCGCAGGACAAGAGCCCGAGGGTATCGGTGATCAACGCCCGCGGCGCAAGGCTGTCTTTATGAGCAGCTGACGGCCGGCGTGCTCGGCTTACGCCTCTATCAAAACGTGTATTTCGCCGAAGCATTCCGCCCGGACTTTCAATCGGTGCCGCCGGGCCATCCTAACGCGTGTAGTTTCCGCACTGCGCTGTCTTCGGTGCGATCGTCCATATAGCGAACATCGAAGCGATTCGACTCAAGCGGTACCTAGAAGCTTTGTATCGTTGAATAGATCAACTATCGCGCGAACACCAGGTATGCTTCATGCAGATATCCTTCATACACGAGCGAGACCGTGTTTTGTGCTTCGGCCTTGTGAATGCGCGCACTAGCCATGTGGGAGTTCTTCAGTTCCGTTACTCTAACCCTCCTCATGTTCTTGCTGTTTAACGGAGCGGCGCGCAACGTTCGTCTCGCAGCTTGGATCGGACCATACTTGGCGCATGGTCTCCGCCGTCTCCCAATTGCGCATATGCTCGGGTAAACCAGATTGCTCACGTGTGCCTTTTCTCCTATGCTTGGTCCTGAGACGTTGAAATTGGGCGGGAGACAGCGCACAGGGTTGTCGGCTGAGGGAAGCGAAGTCAAGGGAACTTGCCTCAACCTACTCCGGGAAGAGCAACGGAACTGACCGATGGTTGCGGCAGGTCCTGCGCGAATTCCTCGAAAGACTCAAGCGAACGACGACGTGTGGCTCGCGCCGCGTCCCCAGGTGCTGAATGGGTAGCACCTCGAATCTCGAACACGTTGGCTGTTGACTCTACGCCGCTCGCATAGACATAAGCGGCATTACTAACCAGCCTTGCCAGGCCGGTTTCATAGGTCCATGAAGGAGCACGAGCATGTCCCATCAGGAAGAAAATGTCCTTGGCGCGGTCGGCGAAGCCGCGATTGACCCGGCGGATAAGGAGGCGGTTGTAGCTCGTCGCGCGAAGAATCGAATTCGCGGAGTCAACCATCACGCGTACTACTGCACCGATGTCGAAAAGACGCGGCACTTCTATGAAGATATCCTGGAGCTGCCCATGACGATTGCATTGCGCATTCCGGAGGAAGTGTTCACAGGCAAGGCGTCGCCGTACTGCCATTTCTTCTTTGAGATGGGGGACGGAAGCTCGATTGCATTTTTTGACTATCCTGACTTTTATGACGGTGAGCCGCCATTCCAGGTGCCGACCGTCTATCACCATCATATCGCCATCAATGTAGATAGCGACGAAGCGATTGAGTACTTTCGCGGCAAGCTGGAGGCCGAGGGGTATGGCAGCACCTACATCGATCACGGAGCGTTTCATTCGCTCTACCTTAAGGATCCGAGCGGCATGAATCTTGAGCTATGCTACTCACCTCCGATGGCGGAGGAATTTATGCTCCGGGCGACGAAGGTCGCCCATGCTGAGCTTAAGAAGTGGGCCGCCACGCGCGCGTAACAGCAGCGTTGAAGCAGAAGAGGTCGCGCCTGCGACCTCTTTCAATGACCGGCCATGGTGCTTGCGTTGAGCCATAATTCCTGGCCGACGAGGCAATACGGGACCGAGTAAAAGCTCTGCTCGAACTGAACATGAGCCTCCGCCGTGCACCTTCCCACTAGCCCAAACTGCGAACTCCGGCGGGACGGTCTGGCAAGTTGATCAGCAGGCTTCGTTCAACCTCCGCGCAGCGCTTCAGAGGCATCTCGCGCGCAGTACCATGAATGCGGTTGCCGGCCTCGTTCATCGCCCAGGCGTGTATCCGGGGAGGTTGGCGTCGACGAGGCCACGGAACTCGCGTAAGGGCAAGAAGCCGTACTTCACTCCGCTCGACACCGAAAAACCACGCTCAAGACGAAAAATCGCCTGTTCCCGCCGCCGAGATCTTCTGAGCGCCCTGCTCAAGAGTTAGCAGGTGCCGCGTTCCACCAGAAGATATCCACCCGACGAGAATGCACGATGCAGGAATTGACTCGACCACTATGAACTCAATACCGCCAACGAACCCTGCCCATGGAATGCACGTGAAGCGGGACGCCCGGCGGACGTCGCATAGCCTTGTGCGAATTCTTTGGCGCGCTCCGGCCTCGCAAACAGGAAGCCCTGCGCAAGTGGCACGCCGATCGTGTCCAGCACATCCTGCTGTGCGCGCTCTTCGACGCCTTCGGCGACAACGAGTGCCCCGACTTGTGCTGCGAGGAAAGTAATACCTTCGAGCAGCGCGCGATCGTTGCCGGCAACGCCCTGGACGAATTGCCGGTCGATCTTGATGTAGTCGAAATGAAACCGCTGCAGCAAGGCAAGATTGCTGTTCTCTGTCCCGAAGTCGTCGACGGCGAATTTGACACCCTGGCGCTGCAGCCGGGCCAAGCTGTCTTTCACGCCGTCGATGCCCGCGAGCAAGCCGCGTTCGGTGATTTCGAGCACAAGCTGAAGTCGGGTCTGGCTGGCAGAGAGGATCTCGCTCAAGTCGCCGGGAAAGCCGCGCAGACCTGCATGGAATGCCGAAAGGTTGACGGTGAGCCTGAACCCGTTTGGCAGCTTCATGGCACCCAATTCCTTGAGCGCTCGCCGGAGGACGAATTGCGTCAGGTCCGCGATCACCGGACTATCCTCCACTTCGCCAATGAAATGACCCGGCATCACCAGGCCCCGGCGGGGATGCTGCCAGCGCACCAGCGCCTCGGCGCCCACCCATTTCCCTGTCGCCACTTCGACGATCGGCTGATAGACCACGAGGAATTCGCCGCGCGCGAGACCTCGGCGAACCCGACGGATCAGACGTTGTCGTGGCGTGTATCCGCTCAGATAGCCGGCGGCGATCGCCAGCCCCACCATCATGCCGATCAGCATGGCAACGTTTTCGACATCGCCCAGATCCTGTTGCCGCCACGTTGGACCACCTTGTACCGATACGGAAAACAGGGCGTCAGGAGCCGAATAACTCGCCCATCCCTTGCCCGGGGCGAAAGACGCCAGAATCTGTCCGTCGCTGGTGAACGCACTGCCATCGGTGCTGGTAATTGTCGCTGACTGGGCCCCAGACGCCCGCACCCGTCCAAGCAGATCGTCAATGTATATGCCGCTGACGACGAGGCCAATTCCGGCTCTGTCGGACAGGCGGTCGTACACGACCATCGCTGGACTCTTCGGGAAAAGCGGCGTGCCAGCACGCATCGCTACGCTGATGCCTGGTCGGAACGGCGAAATATACGCACTCAACGGGACGTCGCTGGCTCCCGATACCGTCGTGCAGTAGACGCGATTGTCCCTGGAAAAAAAGGCATTGCGAACGTACAGGGCAATCCTCTTGTCGCCCGTGAGGCCTGCGACGACCCTGGCGCAGGACTGTCCCTCAAACGGTGCAAGTTGCTGCCTGTCGCGTTCGACGATGGCGATGATCCGCGCCAGGGACCGGCCAATATCCTGCGCCAGCGCTGCCTCGCGCTGAAGTGTGCGCTCTGCCGCGATGTGGTAGCCCACCGCCAGCGAAGCTGCCACAGCGGCACCAAAGAGAGCCGCGGCCGAAGTCCACGTCTTCCACGGACGCAACGCCACAGCGACAGCGCGATGAAATACGGCGGCAGTCAGTTTTGTGATCACGATCATATTGAAGTAGTCATGCAGGCGAGTCGGTGTTGCGATAGGCACCTGGCGTAACGTGTAGTCGGGGCCGGCGTGAAATCCACACGTACCTGGGCGCAGCCGGTCAGGCGTTAGTCTGAGACGAATACCGTAATGGCCTCTGGATCGTCCAACCCGAACGCGTGGACGCGTCCCGCGCGGACGTCGAGTATCAGCCGCTCGATCAACTCGACTCCCTGAAATTCAGAGTCAACGTTGCCGCTCGGCGTGACTGCGATTTTTTCGAGCAGCGCGCGCCGACGGTTAAGCAGATACGACACGGCACTTGCGCGTGTCAAAAAAAGACGATCCATTTCAACTTCCAACGTCTCGCTCAATTGCGGCTTTTCGGCGCTGAGGGGATACGCATCCCGCCGCAAAAAAAAACCGACCGGGTTAGGGTCGGCTAAAGATTCTGGCCATTCGGGGGTCATGCCAGAACCTGAGAGAAAATCAGGCATCCGATATTCATTGGCCGCTCAATGCGCCTGAGACAGCCAGGCGGACGCGGGCTCCTGTGTCGACCGACGCGTTCGCGGACATGTGCCGCACCAGGCGTATGAAACTATCCGCTATCCATGCGTGGCTGATTCCTGATCCAGTGTGGCGAGGATGGCATTGGTGAGTTCAAGCAGCGTCGAGTGATATTCAGCGGGCAAGGGCATATCGTCCATGTACGACAGGGCATCTTCAATGCCCTGCCGGAATGACCGGGTGACCGCAGCACGCTGCGACGTCGTGAGGTGCGGCAGGGTGGCATCAAAAAACGCGCCCAGCACCATGGACCGCGCGCCAAGCATGCTGACGGTTTTCGTGTTGGTGGTCATGATCCCGGCCATCTTGCCCAGCACCTCGTCGGTATTGTTCAATTTTCCACCCGCTCAGAATGCCTGCCAGTCCACGGCATCACTGCTGTCTGTCGCGACGGTGGTGCTCCGGTCTGCCCGCACGACTGAACTCGTCACTGGCCCGGTCAATGGTGCACGAGGAGTCGTGCGAACGGTCAGTGCCGAGCGGCGCGGTTCACTCCGCTGGGCAACCGCTCGTGACGCCGAGGGTCCCGTTTCGCCGACCTTGAAGAACGCCACCGTTTCACGCAGGCTTTGGGCCTGCCCGGCCATCGACTGCGCCGCCGCCGAGGCCTCTTCGACCAGCGCGGCATTCTGCTGGGTCACCTGGTCCATCTGGCTGACGGCCTGATTCACCTGTTCGATGCCGGTGCTCTGCTCCTGCGACGCCGACGAGATTTCGCCCACGATATCGGTCACGCGCTTCACCGACACGACGATCTCGTTGATCGTGCTGCCTGCTTCCTCGACGAGCTTCGAGCCGGCGTCCACCCGGTTCAGCGAGCTGCCGATCAGATCCTTGATTTCCTTCGCCGCAGTGGCGCTGCGCTGGGCAAGCGTGCGGACCTCACCGGCCACGACAGCAAACCCCCGACCCTGTTCGCCCGCGCGGGCTGCCTCGACCGCCGCGTTGAGCGCGAGGATGTTGGTCTGGAAGGCGATGCCCTCGATCACCGTGATGATCTCCGACATCTTTGCTGAACTGCCGGCGATCTCATGCATCGTCTCAACCACCCGCCCGACCACCTCGCCGCCGCGCTGCGCGATGCCCGAGGCCGTGCCGGCCAGCGTCGCTGCCTGCCTTGCGTTATCCGTGTTATGGCGGACCGTGGCGGTCAGCTGTTCCATGCTGGAGGCGGTTTCTTCGAGAGAGGCCGCCTGCTCTTCGGTGCGGCTCGACAGATCCAGATTGCCCTGGGCGATCTGCGCACTCGCGGTCGCCACGCCTTCGGCGTTCTCGCGCACCTCCGACACCACCCCCAACAGGCTGTCGCGCATGGCCTTCAGCGATGCCATCAGGCTGCTCGTGTCGCCGGGACGCAGGTCGATCCTGACGCCCAGATCGCCGGTGGCGACGCTCCTGGCCAGTTCGGCGGCGGTCGCCGGCTCGGCCCCCAACTGCCGCGTCACGCTGCGCGTGAGCCAGACCCCGATTCCGACACCACTCAACACGGAGAGGACCACCAGGGCGATCATCAGCGTGCGGCTTTCCTGATAGAGCATCCGGTTCGAGTCGGCACGATCCTTCGCGCCTTTCTGCTTCAGATTCACCACTACGTCCATCAGGTCGTCGACCTTGTTGGTCCTCGAGCGGAAATCGCCGAACAGGTAGTCGGTCAGGTCACTGCGATCCTGTAGCGAAGCAGCACGGGCCCGGGCCTGCATCTCCCTGACGGCCTGCGCGTAATCCTGCCAGCTCTGGTCGAGCTCGGCGAAGGCAGCCTTACCCTTCTCGCTAACTAATGTCTGTTTGGCTTTATCGAGGTTCTCACGCGTCAGTGCCAGGTTTTTTTCGCTGTCGGCGAGGAATGCGGCCCGCTGCTCGGCGCTCGTGGCCAGGATGGCGTCGCGCAGGGAGCGGCTGACATACAGCAGGTCGATGTTCGCCTCCTGGGTAAGGTCAAGCCCGATCAGATTGACACGGTAGATATCGTCGCCGTTGTCGTTAATCTGATCCATATCGCGGATGCCGATCCCGCTGACGATGGCGCCGATGGCACACACCAGGATGAAGGCACTGATCAGTCTGGTACCCAATTTCATGTTGCTGAATTTCATAGTTTCACTTTTCAAGGTCAACGAGGTACTGCGTGTCCAGCTGATCGTTAAAATCTCGCGACGATTACACCGATGCGTTGTGCGAGCTATTTCGCAATCGACGTCACTGGCCAGTCGAGGTCGATGCTAAATGATACCATACGGTACGGTATTAGTATGAAATTGCGAAGCGGTTTGGCATCGAGGGATGTCTCGAGGTGGCGCAAGAACCCAATGCCGGTGTCTTGATGCGAAGACACTCCCTTCGCCGTGCTGGGAATCCCCAGAATCCAGCCGGGGCCTTCGCCGGTTCTGCTTCGAGTTGTGCTGGTCGTCTGTTTAAGATAGGTAGGGAACCAGGGGTGAAATCCGTCAGCTTCGCATTTCTGCGGCTATTGCCGAGACTGGAAATCTGTCCGTCGTCACGCGACAACTCGATTGGTCGACATCTCTGATGAGTCACTGCCTTACGACGCTGGAACGACGCTTCGGCGAGACGCTAGCCACTCGTACGCCCCGAAGACTGGAGCTAACAGAGGAGGGACGGACGTACTACGAGCGCGTGCACGATATTCTCCTTGCGTTAAAGGATACCGAGGAGGAAGTTACGCGAAACGCCAGCGAGCCTGTGGGCGTGCTGCGCGTTGGTGCGCCATTGGAAATGGCATGAAGAGAATTGCGCCGCTCATTGCTGGCCGCAACGAGCGTCGGTCTCGTATGTGGGAAGTGCTTTTGGCCTGCTAGTCGGCGTATGGGGCGGTAGACCCCCGCAGAACCAGCGTGGGTGCGAACTCGATGTTGGCTGCCTGTTCGGTGTGCTCTTCATTTGAATGTTTTGCGAGCGCACGGGAGAGCAGCACGCTCGTCGCCGTTGCGGCGATGTCCTGTACTGGCAGGCGAACCGTGGTGATGCCGCCTACCGCGAGTTCAAACCATGCAGGGTCGTGGTAGCCGACGACGGAGATGTCGCGCGGCCAGTCGAGGTGCAACGCGCGCAATGCCTGCAGGGCGCCCAGCGTAAGCTCCGCGCTGCCGAGAATGATGCCGGTCGGCCGGATCCGAGCCGACATCATGGTTGTAACCGCGTGCCGCGCGAATTCCGGCCTCGGTGCGCCAAGCGCCACAGCGACCGGTTGAAGACCCTGTTCCTCGAGCGCGCCCTCAAAGCCCGCAAGCCGGTTCCGTCCCGTGCTGAGCGAAGCGTCTCCGCCGATGAAGGCAAGACGCTTGTGTCCATAGGCGAGCAGATGCCGTGTAGCGGTATAGGTGCCCTCACGGTCATTGATAACCACCGCTTGCGTTGCAAGCCGCGAAGCGACCCGGACCAGTTGGACCGTTTCAACGTTCTCGAGCAGGGCCAACGTCTCCGCGCGCGGCGAGGCCGTGGGGACGATGATAATGCCGGCGGGTCGGGTTTCCAGAATCGCCCGCAACTCCCGCAGTTCCCGGTCGCTATTGTCGTCCGTAACCGACAGCAGCAGGTGCATCGAGCGTGCGGCAAGCGCGTCGGTGACGCTCTTTGCTACGGTTGCGTAGAAATCGTTCTGAACGTCCGGGATGACCAGCCCGACAAGCGAACTGCGAGCGCCGCGCATCATGCGCGCAGACGCCGATGGCACGTAGCCGAACTGTTCGACCGCGTTGCGCACCCGCACTTTAGTCTCTTCGCTGATTTTCGGGCTATCAGCGAGCGCGCGCGAGACGGTGGTGTGCGAGACGTTCAGGGCCTGCGCGATGTCCCGAATGGTGATGCCCGCTCCGCCGCGGGTGGAAGTCTTGGGGGCGGACGTTGCGTCGCTCCACATGTTGGTTACCTGCGTTCCGTTTTGTGTGTAGGTGCTTTTATAGCTTGCAACGTCGACGGCTCAACGCGGCCGCCGCAGGGCCAAACGAGGGCGTCGCGCTTACCGGTCGGCAATCACAGGATTGGAGAGAACCCCAATCCCTTCAATTTCGACTTCGAAGACGTCGCCCGGCTTGATTGTCCCGATGCCAGAAGGCGTGCCCGTCATGATGACGTCGCCGGGTTCGAGCGTCATGAAGGAGCTCAGATAAGCAACGAGATAGGGCACCGAAAAGAGCAGGTCGGAAGTGTTGCCGTTCTGCACCACTTCGCCGTTCAGGCGGCCAATGATGTTCAGGTTCGACGGGTCCAGTTCGGTATTGATAACGGGACCGAGCGGGGCAAATGTGTCGAAGGCCTTGCCCGCGAACAGGCAGCCGAAGGCCATTTCTTCCTTCTGGATAACACGTTCGCTCACGTCGTTACCGCAGGTATAACCGAGCACATAGTTGAGCGCATCGGCTTCGGACACACGCCTCGCGGTGCGACCGATAACCACGACCAGTTCAGCCTCGTAGTGCACCACCTCGCCCGCCGACGGATAGACGATCGGGTCGTTCGGGCCGGCGAGTGCCGATTCGGGTTTCACGAAGAGAGCCGGCCGCGTGGGTATATCCCAACCCGTCTCCTTGATATGCGACACATAGTTGAACCCGGCGCCGAAGATGCGCGGCCGTGCGACCGGCGACAACACCTTCACGCTGTCGAGCGCAACGAACTCGCCCGTCAGGTGAACGTTGCCCTCAAACGGCGAGCCCGAAAGATATTCGATGTTGCCGTCATCGCGCAGATTGCCGAAGGCGACAAGCTCGCCCTGTTGGAAACGGGTGATTTTCATACGATGCTCCAGTGGTAAGCGGTCGGAACTCGCACGTTCCGGTCAATCGGTAAGGCTCACGTGTGCCTATGATCAGACTCGACCCCGGGTTTGTCAAGGGTTCGTTTTCCGCGTTGACGGCTATGAGTACAGGGTAAACGCGAGTAATCCAAAAGCGACGGGCGGACGCCGGTGCTGCCGAACCGAGTTGATACAAATTACTTTGCACACGTGTGCCGTTCCGACTATAGTCATCTCAACACAGATCAAAAAAGCAGGAGACAGCGGAATGGAAGTTGCCTTGGACGCGGACAGCACGCTCGCGCTTTTGGAGTCGTTGCGCAGGATGGGGCTGGTTGGCCCGGCCGAGCGGCCGGTGCTGACACCACTGACCGGTGGCGTTTCCTCGGAAATCGTACGTGTCGAGACCTTGCAAGGCGTTGTCTGCGTGAAGCGGGCCCTCGTCAAACTCAAGGTCGCTGCGGACTGGTCGGCACCGCTCGAGCGCAACGCCGCTGAAGTGGCATGGATGCGACTTGCGTCGACGCTGGTTCCTGGCTGTGTCCCGTCGATTCTGGGTGAGGATGAAGAAGGCCGTGCCTTCGCGATGGCATTCCTTGAGCCGAGCGACTACCGGCTGTGGAAGGCCGACCTTCTGGAGGGCATCGCCAGCGTCGCGACAGCGCGTGCAGTCGGCGAGACGCTCGCGACCATTCATCGTGCCACGGCGGATGACGAGACTCTGGCGAACACGTTTTCTACTGACGCGAACTTCTTCGCGTTGCGCCTCGAGCCGTACTTTCTCGCGAGCGCGGCGGCCAATCCGGACTGCGCCGACGCATTGAAGCGGTTGAGCGAAGACACCGCGAGAACGCGGCGTGCGCTGGTTCATGGCGATATCAGCCCGAAGAACATCCTCGTCGGTAAAGCAGGGCCGGTGTTTCTTGATGCCGAGTGCGCGTGGTACGGCGACCCCGCATTCGATGTCGCGTTCTGCCTCACGCACCTGCTACTCAAGTGCGTGCGGCGGCCTGACGCCATGGCGGGCTATCTCGCCTGTTTCGATGCGCTCAGCGATGCGTACTTCGCGGGTGCGTCGTGGGAAGACCCCACTGCGCTGGAGGCGCGCGTGGCAAGACTGCTGCCGGCCATCATGCTTGGGCGGGTCGATGGGAAGTCTCCCGTCGAATATCTGAAAGCGGCAGACGAACGCGCCACCGTGCGGCGCTTTGCAAAACGATTCGTCGTGGAAGCACCCCGAACGCTCGACGCCATCCGGGACCAGTGGAGCAAGGAACAAGCATGAAAACAGCCATCAGGAAAATCACGGGGCGCCGCATCTGGGATTCACGCGGCCGACCAACGGTCGAGGTCGACGTCGAGCTGGAGGACGGATCGCGGGGCCGCGGCATTGCACCCGCCGGCGCATCGCGCGGCAGCAACGAAGCGATCGACTTGCGCGATGGTGGCACCCAGCTTGCCGGCTTTGATGTGCAGCGCGCACTGGCCAACGTCAGGGGCATCATTGCGCCCGCATTGACCGGCATGGACGCGATGAACCAGGCCGGCGTGGACGCCGCATTGATTGCACTCGATGGCACAGCGAATAAGGCCTACCTTGGCGGCAACGCGACCATCGCGACCTCCATGGCGGTGCTGAACGCGGCAGCTGCGGCAGCCGGCGTCCCACTGTGGCGGTATCTGGCTGCCGGTGCGCCGGTGCGCCTGCCGCTGCCGGAAATCCAGATTTTTGGTGGCGGCGCGCACGCCGGTCGGCGTACCGACATTCAGGATTTTCTGGTGATGCCGCTCGGTGCCCAAAGCTTTGATGAAGCGCTCGTCATGGTGGCGGAAGTCTATCGCGCGGCAGGCGATCTGATGGACTCGCTTGGCCGTCGGACGGGTGTGGCCGACGAGGGCGGATGGTGGCCGGCGTTCTCTTCGAACGAGGAGGCGCTGGAGATGCTGACACGCGCCATCGAGCGGGCTGGGTACCGGCACGATGAGGTGGCAATCTCGCTCGACATTGCCGCTTCCGAATTCGGCCGTAACGGGTGTTACAAGCTTGCGCTCGAGAGCCGTGAGTACGACACACACGAATGGCTCGAGGTGATGCTCGGCTGGTTGAAGCGCTATCCCATTGTATCGGTCGAAGACCCGTTCGCTGAAGACGACCCCGAAGGCATGCGCGCCTTTACCGCGGCTGTCGGCGAGTCGGTGCAGGTCATAGGGGACGACTTCCTCGTCACCAGCGCAGCCCGCGTGAACGCGGCTGCCGCGCAAAGCCAGTGCAACGCCGTACTGCTCAAGCCCAACCAGGCAGGCACCATCACCGAGACACGCCAGACGATGGAAGCAGCGAAGAAGCTCGGCTGGGGGATGATTGTGTCCGCCCGGTCGGGAGAAAGCGAGGACACCACCATCGTTCATCTTGCGACCGGCTGGAATACCGGGCAGTTGAAGGTCGGCTCGTTCTCCCGCTCTGAGCGAATGGCGAAGTGGAATGAGGGGCTGCGCATTGAAGAGCAGATGGGCGCGAGTGCCACCTTTGCCGGCTGGTCGGCGCTGCCGATGCGCAGCCCTGCATGAAAGCCGTTCGGCAATGTCGCGCGAGCTCGGGTTTTCGGGAGGCCTTGCTGGAAGGCGCGCCTAAATGCCTCGACATCACTTTTTGTCGGTGAAAGCGACGCAAACGCGCTGTGTCAGGAGCTTGAGGATGCGGACGTCTTGCTTCATGTCCTGACGCCGGTCACTGCGGCTGCCGCAGGATTTCATATATTCGCAACCGAGCCATTCGCCGAGAGGGCGAAGCGCTTTTGAACATCGTGTAGTCAGGGCTGGTTCAGTTGGCGGGGGCCGTCCAATCTTTATAAACAGTAGTGCGATATAAATTTCTGGAAAGGGAGAGATATCGGCCACCCGGAGGGCAACAAGGTCACGTTGCCCGTGCGTGGTTCTGATGTCAGGCGCGCGGTCTGAGGCAAACGGGCAGGATTGCCGGCCGCTTTTCGTTGACTTGATGGAGACAGGAAACTCTTATGGAACAGAAGATTCGCGACATGCTTTCTGCCATTGACCGGCAGGACATGACCGCATTTGGCACCTTCCTTGCGAACGACGCCCGCTTTGTATTCGGCAATGGCGAAGCGATTCACGGACGCGAGCTCATCGTCACAACGGTTCGGGCCGTTCTTCAGTCACTCCAGTCCATCGCGCATACCGCCCAGCGGTTCTGGTCGATGGATGGTGTGGCCATTTGCGAAGGACGTGTGTTGTACGTTGACGGGCTGGGTCAGAAACTCGACGCGCCCTTCGTCGATGTCCTGAACGTCAACGCGGATGGCCTCATCACGGATTACCGCGTGTACGTCGACGCGTCCCAACTGAATCGACCGCAATAACAAAGTCAGGCTCGTGAGGCAACCGCTCTAGTGGTTCCGAACGGCCGTTCACCGTAGTGCAATTACATCCCGATTTGAGACATGGAGGAAGTTATGGATAAGGAACTGGACGGCCGCGCAATTATCGTCACGGGCGCAGGTGGTGGAATCGGCCGGGCAGCGAGTCTTTCGTTTGCCGCCGCAGGGGCAAAGGTCGTCGTGTCTGATCGCGACGAGAAGAACGGCGCGGAGACGGTCGAACTGGTGACCGCCCAGGGCGGTACAGCGATGTTCATCAGGACGGACGTCGCCAACGAGGACAGCGTGGCGGCCATGGTGGAAAAGGTGCTCACGAGCTATGGACGGCTCGACGGCGCGTTCAACAATGCAGGCATCGCGCAGAGCCACAAGGTCATTCACGAAATCAGCCTCGAAGAATGGCAGCGGGTGATCGACGTCGACCTGACGGGCGTCTTCCTCTGCATGAAGTACGAAATCGAAGCGATGCTCAAACACGGCGGCGGCGCGATTGTGAATACCGCATCGGTGCTGGGTGTCGTTGGCATGCCCGTCGCGGGCGACTACACGGCTGCCAAACACGGCGTTATCGGCCTGACGAAGTCCGCGGCGGTCGACTACGGCACGCGTGGCATCCGGGTCAATGCGGTGCTACCGGCCCTCATCATGACGCCCATCGTCGTTGAAGCGCTGCGCGCGCCGGCCTATGCCGAGCACTTTGACGAAATCAAGGCGAAACACCTGGTCGGGCGCCCGGGGCAGCCGGAAGAGGTCGCTGCCGCGGCGAAGTGGTTGCTCTCCGATGCCGCGTCGTTCGTGACGGGCCATTCGATGGCCGTCGACGGCGGCTGGACCGCGGTCTGAACGCGACGTACGGATTGCGAGGCCCGCAGACGTCGCGTCTTCCCGTCCTCGACGATACCAACTCACATGGAGGTAGACATGCAAAGAACCCTGGATAATCGTGCAATCATTGTGACGGGTGCGGGCGGCGGAATCGGGCGTGCAGCGAGCCTGATTTTTGCTCAAGCCGGCGCGCGCGTAGTCGTCTCCGACGTCGATGTCGCGAACGGCGAAGAAACGGTCAATCAGATTGCTGCCCAGGGCGGCACGGCGATGTTCGTCAAGACGGACATCGCGAATGAGGCGAGCGTCGCAGCGCTGGTTGAGCAGACGGTGGCGGCATACGGAAAGCTCGATGGCGCATTTAACAACGCGGGCATTGCCCCCAGTCACAAGGCGTTTCACGACATCAGCCGGGCCGAGTGGCAACGCGTCATCGACGTCGACCTGACCGGCGCATTTCTTTGCATGAAGCACGAGATTGCGGCCATGCTGCAAAGCGGCGGCGGTTCGATCGTGAATACGGCCTCTGCGCTGGGCGTCGTGGCTGTGCCGAGCGCCGGGGACTACATCGCCGCGAAGCACGGTGTGATCGGTCTGACCAAGGCCGCTGCGGTGGATTACGGCATTCGCAACATCCGCGTCAACGCGGTCCTCCCGGGCCTGATCATGACGCCGCTCGTCAAGGAAGCGCTGCGCGACCCGGAGTATGCGTCGCACTTCGAGAAGTACAAGGCGCAGCATCTGGTGGGCCGTGTCGGGCTGCCAGAGGAAGTCGCGAGGACGGCGGAGTGGCTTCTGTCCGACGCCGCATCGTTCGTCACTGGCCACTCAATGGGAGTTGATGGCGGCTGGACGACTGTGTAACGCGTGTTTCCACGACGTGGGCGGCATGCCGGGGTTAGCTCGCATGCCGCCCCTCAGGAGGTCTCGTCAGGTCTTGATGGTGGCGGGTTAAAGGTTGGTAGCGGGTTAAAGATTGGGTATTGCCTGTCGTTAACCAATCAATCAGCAGAAACCATCTGACATTCCTGTGCTTCAGCATGGCGCCAGCTGAGCAAGGCAATAAGCTCTTCCGGGGAATGAATTTTGAATCAACAACGATCGTCATGGTCGCGCACCGCGGCCCCAGGCGAGGTCATCTATTCTGAAGGTTACGCAGGCGATGCCGCTATCTTCGTGATCGCAGACGGCAAAGTCGAAATCTCCACCTATTGCGACGAGAAGAAGGTCGTCCTCGCCACCTTAGGCAAGGGCGAATTTTTCGGCGAAGCAGTCCTGTTGTCTTCTGAACCGCGAGCACACACCGCAAAAGCACTGAGCTTCTGTCAGTTGACCGTTATCGCGGCCGACGTCGTCGAAGAGGAGCTCGGGCGCGTGTCGCCGCTGCTGCGCCATATCGCGCGCACCATGATTCGACGGGTCAAGAAGAAGGACGACATCCTTGCCACTTACACGCACGCCGATTTCCTGCCGGGCGTCGTTTCATACGCACACGTTCTGGCGCTGATGGCGGGCAGCGAGGGCGCGGATCGGCCTGACGCGCGCATGCGCCGCGCGCCAGGCGAAGAGTTCTCGGTGCCTTTGCCCGAAGTCATCAAGAAGTGCCATGCCATTGCCGGCCATTCCCGTCCGCATGTGATGGCGATGCTCAAGCGCATGGAGAAACTCAACCTGGTCACGCTCGAACCTGGCCGCTCCGACCGTTTGAGCAGCATGTCAACACGATATTCAGCGCAAGACGGCGCGACCAGCCGGCAGCTCGTCACTTTCGATCCCATCCGGATCACAGATCGAGCCCAACAGGTGGCGGACCAGGAACTGGACATCTCCATTAGCAGCGAACTCGAACTGATCGAACTGGCGGACCTGGAAGCACTGATCGGGGTCGATAAGAAGCTGATTTTGAACAAGCTGTCCCACGCGGAAATCGCGGAAGACATTTTTGCGTTCCGCAAGACCAAAGTCCTGAATTACGTCGAGGAAAACGGCATTACGTATTTTTCGCGACGCAATTCACGTGGCGCGAGCGATCTAAAATCGCTTGACGATCTGGAGTTCGTCGACCAGCGAACCTTGTTCGAGGCTGTGAGTGCTTTCGACACCTATGACCTCGCCAAACTGCTGTCTGCCGTGACGGACCAGCCTATTGGCGAGCGCCTGCTGTCGGTGATGACCGAGGCGAGAAAGAAAGAGGTGTCGTGGGTCATGCGGCGGGACATCAAGATCGATCCGCTCGAGATAGCCGGGATCGAGGAGCGATTGCTCGATACGGTACGGGCCATCAAATCTCCGGCGGGCAACACAGCGTCGCTTTCGAGTTTGGGTGCCTGATACCCGGTTCGCGGACACCAGGTTATTGCGGTTGGGCTTGTGATAAGCGCGGCCGTTGGAGAGGATGTATGGATCTTTTGACCCTGTTCGGCGCATTGTTCGGCGGGACGGCCGTCGTCGCCGGATTCCTGCTCGAGGGCGGACAATTCACCAGCCTCTTTCAGGTGGAGGCGTTCGTTGTCGTGTTTGGGGGGACCCTCGGCGCGGTGATGATCCAGAACACCTGGGCGAGGTTCTATGACGGCGTCAAGCAACTGCGGCTCGCGTTTGTGAAAGCGCGCCAGGTTGACCGCGAAAGTCTGGCGGTTCTGCTCGAGTGGGGCGATCAGGCGAAGCTGAACGGCATGCTGGCATTCGAGTCGATCGAAGCCGGCGGCATCACCCCGTTCGCCAGAAGAGGCCTGGAGTTGCTGGCCAACGGCGTATCTACCCCGGTGCTGGAAGACGCCTTGCAAAGAGAGCTGGAAGCCTACGAGCGCAATCACATGGCCGCCGCGCGAATCTGGCAACAGGCGGGCGGGTATGCGCCGACCTTTGGCATCCTCGGTGCCGTACTCGGCTTGATTCAAGTTACGGGTCATATGCTCGAACCCGCGCAACTCGGCGCCGGTATCGCGGTTGCGTTCGTCGCCACGCTTTACGGCCTCGCTTTGGCGAACCTGGTCTTTCTGCCCTTGTACGGGAAGATCAGGGCGCAAGTGGATAGCGAGTTGCGGTTTCGGCGTTTGTATCTGGACGGCTTGCTGGCGATATCGCGCAAGGAATCGCCCCATACGATCGAAACCCGGCTGGCGGGCGACGTGCGCGAAAGATCAGCTGAGTTGCTGGGATAGTCTGCGTCAGGCTCGCGCTGGCATACCATTCAATCTCTTTGGCAGCAGACTTTTCATCGATGAACACCTCCTCTGCCAGCAAACGCGCCGCCTCGGCCGTGACTGCGTATGAAGACGACGCCGAGGCGCAGTCCGGGCGATGGCTGATTTCCTACTCGGACCTCATCACCACGCTGATGGTGCTGTTCCTCGCGCTGTACGCATTGCAACTCGCCCGCTACAAAGAGCTGGAAATGAAAATTTTCCAGCAACGCGTTGACAAGGAAAGAACGAAGGGCACCTTCGCTCAGGCGCCGGACGCCACGCCGCCCAAGCCTGAGGCGGCGAGGCAGCAGCTACTTGCTCTTCTGAAACCGCTTCGCGACGCAGGTCAGATCACGATTGCGAGCGCCAGCCATGGCATCGAGATCGCAATCAACGCGAAGATTCTGTTTTACTCCGGCGACGCACGCTTGTTGCCGCAATCTATTGGCGTGTTGAACCAGGTTGCGGTAGTGCTGCGAGATCATTCCACCAACAACATCCTCGTCGAGGGGCACACTGACAGTTCGCCGATATCCACGGCGAAATACGAATCCAACTGGGAGCTGTCGTCGGCACGGGCGGGATCTGTAGTTCGATTCTTCGCCGACAAAGGCATCGAAGCCCACAGGATGGCCGCGATTGGCCGGGCTGATAATTTCCCTTTGATTCTCGGAGATACTGCGGCAGCGCGTGCTGCGAATCGCCGCGTGACCATCCTCGTGGAGGATTGAGCCACGGAGAGAAGCAGCGCGTCATTGGACTCGGATGAACGGATTTTTGGCCAGATCAGAGGCCTCAGTGATCGGACCGTGCCGCTTCAGATAGCCAGGCGCCGCCACGAGCGCGTGCACAGACTTTTCAGTCGAACAACTGGTTGCGGGTTTCACTCGAGCGCAAACGGGATGTGAAGAAGCGGTGCAGCGTGGGCGCGCTGTGGAGCCGATCTCCGGGCGCAGTACTTTCTCAGGCCACCGGCAGCCCCTCGTTCTCACCGGACGGGGCATGTTCGACTTCCCCGCGCGGAAGAACCAGTTGAAAGACGGCGCCACGGGGCGTGTTTGCGCTTGCCCACAGTCGTCCACCGTGCGCCTCGACAATTGATCGGCAGATCGACAAACCCATGCCCAGGCCATGTGCCTTCGTCGTGTAGAACGGATCGAAGATCCGCTTGACCTCCGTCGTGGGCAGTCCCGGGCCAGAGTCCCGCACGGTGATAGCCACGCCATTCGATGAATCCGCGGCCGTGGCGATCAGCAACTCGCGCGGGCCCATGCTCGTTGCGCTCATCGCTTCGACGGCATTGACGATCAGGTTCAGCATCACCTGTTGCAGCTGCACGCGATCTCCCAGGACGAGTGACATACCCTCGCCGAATACGGTCAGCACTGAGACGCCGTTCTTCGCCGCTTCGCCGCCCGTCAGTTCGATCACCTCGCGGACCGCCTCGTTAATGTCCACCCTGTCCTTGCGTGGAGGCGCTTTCTTGATCAGATCGCGAATCCCGCTAACGATACCACCGGCACGCATGGCCTCATTGACGATGTGATCGAGCGCCCGCCTGACCTCCTTAAGATTCGCCGGGTTGGCGTCCAGCCAGCGTAAGGCGGCCGAAGCACTGGTTGCTGTCGCGGCGATCGGCTGCTGCACTTCGTGGGCGATCGAGGCCGTGAGCTGCCCCATCGTCGCAGCCCGGTTCGAGTGCGCGAGCTCCATCTGCACTTCGCGGTAGCGCCGCTCGTTCTCGCGCGCTTCGGCTTCCGCCCGCTTGCGCTCGGTTAAATCGAGCACGAAAGCGACACCTTGGTTCGCACCTTCTTCGAACCTCGCCGCGCCGATCAGCACCGACACGCGACTGCCGTCCTTCCTGAAGAACTCCTTCTCGTAGGGCTGTAGCGTCCCCGTAAGTTTGAGCTCTGGCACCGACCGTTGTTTAGTGCGATCGAGCCACTCCGGCGGCGTCAGGTCCGTCCAGCGCATACGCCCCGACGCGAGGTCCCCGCGGTCGTATCCCACGATACGGAGAAATGCGTCATTGGCCTCGAGAATCCCACCCGCCAGGTCCCAGATAAAAATGCCGACAATGTTGGCGTCGACGAGGCGCCGGATCCTGGCTTCGCGTTCTGCGAGATCGCGGTACAAGAGCGCGTTCTCAAGAGTGATCGCGGCCTGCGAGGCCAGCAGTTCCAGGACCGTCACGCGTTCAGGCGTGAACGCGTGCGTGGCCAGGTTGTTCTCCAGATACAACACGCCGATCAAGTCGGAGCGCCGCATAAGCGGCAGGCACAACACCGACTTCGGCTGTCGGCAAGCCACATAATCGTCCGCCGAAAACGGGTTCGATTGCGTCGCATCGTCCAGCAGCACCCGCTCCTGGCAGCGCTGGACGTAATTGACGATGGAGGTCGGCCACGCCGGTTTGGGCGTCGCTGATCCCGGCAGTGCCGAGACGGGTGGCGGCTGGTTCAGGTACTGCCGCACGTGAATCGTCTGCTGCTCCACGCTCGCTTGGGCTGCGAGGACCAGGCTCTCGTTGCGTGCGAGCAGCAACTGGCCCGTCTGCGAACCGGCGTTTTCGAGCAGAATGTGCATCAGCGTGTCGATCAGATCCTCAAGCACGATCTGGCCGGACATGGCCTGCGAGGCCTTGGTGACCGACAGCAGATCCAGTTGCGCCCCGTTGCCGGGCGAAGTGGCGGCAAATGACGCCAACCCTTCGCGCAAAAGCGTCAGAGGCGGCATGCGCGCGTCGAGTTGCCTGACCTTGCCGAGGGCGCCCCAGCGTGTATAGCAGCTGCGCGCTTCGGCAAGGTGGGCGCGGCCGGCTGTCATCGCACCGCGGGCGACATAAAATCCCGCGGCCAGCTCGTGCGCGATGCCTTCGTTCTGGACGAAGCCCTGCTCGCGGGCCGCTTCAATGGCATCGTCGTACTGACGCATGGCGTCGGAGTCGCGCCCCTCGAGTCGGGCAACCTCCGCGTCGATCAGCGTGACGCGGTCTGCGAAATTCTCGGGGCAATTGTTCGCCCACGTCTTGAGCTGCTCATGGTGAGCGGACAGCGCCTCCAGATGCCCGGTTTGTTCGTCAGCCGATACCGAATCGCAGTGTGCGGCGCGCGCCAGCGCGGCATAGAAATGATATTCCGCCACCTCGAAGCAGAAGGGTGACGTCCACAGCAACAGCTCAGCGTTCGATGCCGCCGCGATGGCGCAAGCGTAGTCAGCTGCATGGAAGCGCGCTTGCAACTTGCGAATCCAATACCAGCAAGCGGCGAGCGCCAACTGCGGATCTGCACCCAGATGCTGCTCGAACCGGTGTTCGTCGAACGCAGCATCGTTGAAGGAGCCGAATTCAGGAGTGAGACCGCGGAGTGCTTTGATCAGCGCGAGTTGTGTAGAGATTATGTCGGCGACGAAGTCGAA
The DNA here is from genome assembly GCF_046025895.1 of Paraburkholderia sp. RL17-337-BIB-A. Taxonomy (NCBI): domain Bacteria; kingdom Pseudomonadati; phylum Pseudomonadota; class Betaproteobacteria; order Burkholderiales; family Burkholderiaceae; genus Paraburkholderia; species Paraburkholderia sp. RL17-337-BIB-A. The sequence continues at coordinate 1,558,452 of NZ_JARESY010000002.1, forward strand.
CCTCATTTTGTGCGCGAGCTCGAAGCCGTTTTCGGCTTCTCGCTGCACGTCGCCGAGCGGATCTCCGGCACCTAGAAGATTGGTAATCAGGTTGTTGCAGCAGTAGCCCGAATTCGTGAGGTCGCCGGTCTGGTTGGCCGTGTCAAAGGCGAGCCGCAGTAACGCGCGCCCCGAACGTATGTGCCTGGTCCAGGGAACGATGAAGGCGCCAAAGCACAAGTAGACGCGGGATTTGAAGCGATCCATCCCGTGCTTCTCGACGAGATCGACGCCGAGCTTGCCGAACTGGAACCCGGCCCGGTAATCGCCGAATTGCGGCCCGAGGGTCATGCCGAGCATGACATAGGCGAATCCCGATCCGTCGCTGTTTCCATGCTTGAGGCTCAGATTCGCCATACGGCCGGCGATGAGACAATACAGGTTCATGTCGGTGGCATGGGCTGGCGGCTGGAAGGCTGTTAGCACGTCCAGGGTGCCGCGGCAGACGGAATCGGTCATCAGAGGCAAATCGAGGAGCTGCTCGATCGAGCGGTTGCCCATCTGTTGCCACAATTGCCCGTACTCCTGTTGCACGTCCTCCTTCCTCGGGTGCGCCGACCACATGACGCCGACGGCGCGGAGATATTCGAGGCCCACTTCAACGGCCCGGTCGGCCTGTCCCGCATTCATATAAAGTGCCATGCGCAGGCACGCGACGGCGGCCTTATCGATGAGGTTTGCGGCGCGCTCTGAAAGCGTCGACAGTCGCTGTTCCGCCGTCGCCAGGCAGCCGGTCAGGAATTCGCATTCGGCACGCTGAACACCGAGCGAGAAGGTGAGCGCATCGTGCCGGTTCGTACCATCCTCTGCCACCAGTGCGTCGCCGGCAGTGAAGTAGGCCAGTGCCGATGCGTAAGCCGTCGCTGCCTTGGCGCGCATGCCAGCGGTGAGGTTAAGTGCGGCTACGCGCTCGCGCTCCTCCTGCGTCGTAATCAGCGCAGCGCCCCGATTGAACTGGTTCGCCACATCGAACAGACGCGCGGGGCGCTCGTCGGGCGCCGTGTTCGCGAGGAGTACGCGACCGATGCGCAGGTGTACCTCACTGCGGCTTCCTTCGGGGATCAGTGAATAAGCCGCTTGCTGGATCCGGTCATGCAGGAACTTGCCGCTGTCGTGGGTGCGTAAGATCAGACTTTCGCGCACCGCGGGCGCAAGGTGTTGCTCGACCTCGGCCTGGTCGCTGACCAGCGCGAGAACTCGCAGATCGAACTTGTTGCCCAGGCAAGCGGCTAGCTGAAGCGCTTCCTGTGCCGGGATCGGCAGTTGCCGTAACTTGCCCAACATCAGATCGACGACGTTGTCGGCAAAATCTTTCGCGTTGATCTGTTCCAGATCCCATCGCCATTCCCGCAGCTGGACATCATGCCGTAGCAATCCTTCCTTGTGCAGCGCATCCATGAACTGGGTAAAGAAGAACGGATTGCTTTCGGTGCGTTCACAAATGAGGTGTGTGAGCGGCTCGCAGGACGCGGGTAGCGCATGCAGCGTGTCGGCCACCAACTGGTTCAGATGCCCGGCCGACAGCGGCGCGAGCTGGATGTCGATTACCGGTGTGTCGCTGCGGCGTATCGCATCGAGGCTCGTCGCAAGCGGATGCGCCGCGCTCACTTCGTTATCGCGGTAGGCGCCGATCAACAGCAGATAGCGCGTGTCCGCATGAAGGAGCAAGTGCTCGACGAGCTCCAGACTGGCCGCATCGATCCACTGCAGGTCGTCCAGGAAGAGCACCAGCGGGTGTGCCGCACTCGTGAACACAGTCACGAACTGGCGAAATACCATGCGGAACCGGTTTTGCGCCTCGGTCGGCGGCAGTTCCGGTGCCGGACTTTGCGGGCCGATGATCAGCTCTACTTTCGGTAACACATCGACAATGAGCTGGCCATTTCCTCCGACTGCCGCGTGAAGCTGTTGCCGCCAGTCAGCGATGCGCGCCGAACTTTCGCCCAGCAGTTGCTGCACCAACTCGCCAAACGCCTGTGTCAGGGTGGCATAGGGAATGTCTCGCTGGTACTGATCGAACTTGCCTGAAATGAAGTAGCCATGCTTCATGACAATCGGCTTGCGCAGGGCGTCGACCAGCAGCGACTTGCCGATGCCCGAGTAGCCGGATACGGACGCCAGCGCTGGCCGACCGGTGCTGGCCATGCGTTCGAATGCGCCGAGGAGCCTCTCCACTTCCTCCTCGCGCCCGTACAGTTTGCGCGGGATCTGGAAGCGTTCCGACAGATCATCCATGCCAAGCCGGAACGGTTCGACCCGGCCCAATGCCTGCCATTGTGCAAGACACCGATTGAGGTCGGCGCACAGCCCGTGCGCACTTTGGTAGCGGTCTTCCGGCAGCTTGGCCAACAACTTCATCACGATATCCGACACCACTTGGGGCACCTCCGGCGCGATCTCACTTGGCGGGGTCGGCAGGCGGGCGATATGGCAATGCGTCCATTCCAGCGGATCGCTCGCCTGGAACGGCAACTGGCCGGTCAGCATCCGATAGAGCAACACACCCATCGAATAGCCATCGGTCCGGTAATCCACCGGACGATTCATGCGGCCAGTCTGCTCGGGCGACACATAAGCCCAATCGCCTGCGGGTACCACAACGTCTTCGCACGAGGCCGTGTTGTGTTCCTGGGTCGTCGCGAGGCTGAAATCGACCAGCAGCACCTCGCCAGTTTCTGGCAAGACCAGAATATTGGCGGGCCGGATATCGCAATGGATGACCCGGGCGGCATCGATCCCCGCCAACGTATCGGCAAGATGGCGGGCGATACGCAGGCAAACATCCAGGCCCATGTGCGGCTCACGATCCAGAACGGCTTCGAGCGATTCGCCTGCGAAGTCTTCCAGGACCAGTGCGAAGGTGCCGCGCTCATCGATGAACGCAAGCGGTTTGACAATGCCTACGACATCCAACGATTGCAGCAGCAGGTATTCGCGCTTGAAACGAGCGGATTGGCCTGCGTCGGCGTGTTCCGGCGGCAGCTTCAACAGCACCGGCATCCCATCCGTTAAGCGGCAGGCACGGTAAAGGTCCGAGCCCGCTGTCGTGCAGGTCCGGTGAAGAATCTGACAGTTCGCGATGATCATTGCCCCCCCTTTGTCCCGCCGGCGACCTGCCCGACACCAGTGCATTGCGTTTCCGCTATTGCCTGAACGCAGGTCCGGATGCGTGTTGGCCACGATCACCACTTCGTGACCCGCAACGACTTGATGACTAGTCTACCCGGTCGCCAATCAGATGCCGGTCTTGCCGCAGACGCTGCTTCTGTTGCGGGTTCTGATCTCCAATGGCCCGGATGAATTCCCGGGCCATCTGGTCATGTTCCCGAATTTGCGCGATGCGAGGCGCTTTGCGGTCGTCAAGATCCTCGAAAAACTGCTGGTAGAGAAGTCGCTGAAAGGGATGTGGCGTTCGCCGCGCGAGTTCGCAAACCTGGTTACGAAAAAATGGGGCGGGAGACCGTTTTTGTTCGATCATGCAAAGCGATTGCAAATAATGTCAGATCGGCTTTGATGACCCGGCGCAGTCTTCGCCGCCTTGCGACGCAAGCCTGCATGACGGTCCAAAGATCTGCGATGCCCGAGGAGATCTCATGATCGAAACGGTGGGCGCGTTCGTTCTCGCGCTGAAGCGCGGCCATCGTCAGACCGACGTAAGCTATCCTTAGCATATTGCCTTTATACGACTCAACTGCCTTACCGCGACAGAACCGTCTCGCTAGAAGTTTGTCTGAACGCCGGTGGTCACGACGAGTTGGCGCCGCGTGCTGGACGGTGACACGCCGTAGATCTGGGCGTCGGCATGGCGGCCTTGCTGCGCCACACCGATCAGGTAGAGCCGGGTGCGCTTCGAGAGCGCTTCGAGAGCGCGTACAGGGCTCCAACGTTGATCTGATCCCAGCCCGGTGAGGCGGTCCCAGTGCCTTCGTAGCGACCGTCGGTCCGGATGTACGCGATTGACGTCCTCAGCGTTGACGTCCACTGGAAACCGGCGTTTACCTCGTAATTGTCGAGTGACAGCGAGGTGGCGTCCAGGTAATCGAACTGCACCCTCGTAAAGATGCCGCCGAGGCCGAAGCGCCCGAACTGTTACGAACCGCCCGCGAGGTAGGTACGCTGGCGCAGCACCCCGGCTCCGTTCACGCTGGTGTCGAAGACGTTGCCGTAATCGTTCACGACGGAGGAGCTGGCGGAGCCGATGGCGCCGGCCGATTGTCCGTTCGGGCGGTCGGCTTCCCAGAATCCGATCCCCAGGGCGAGCGGGCCGCGCGCGTAGGATGCCCCGCCGGCGAAGCTGCGGTTGTCAGTAAAGCCGGAACCGTCGGAGCTGGACGCCGCGTTGCTGAACGCGTAGCTGGCACCCCACTTGAAGCCGGCTAGGTCCGGACTCGAGTATTTCACGGTGTTGCTGGTCTTGATCGTCACGTCCGTGTTGTCGCTGTCGCCGACATGCGAACCGACGACCCCGGCCCACGTCCCCGCGCTGGCAAAGTTTCCAACGGCATCGATCGTCGGGTCCCATTGACGGCCGAATGTCAAGGTGCCCCAGCGCTGATCGGACAGACCGACGTACGAGACGTTGAACTCGCGTGCCCCCAACCCCCGCCCGTTCTGAATGTTGAACGGCAACAGCAAAGTAAAGACCGCGGCCAGGCCGCCGCCGAGATCCTCCTTGCCACGAAGCCAGAACCGCGAGGGCACAATCTGGCCGCTGGTGGCCGTCGAGACCGAATGGCGATTGCTGTTGTTGGCGTAGAGCACGCCGGCGTCGAGATTTCCGGTAAGAGTGACGCTGCTTTGCGCGTGAGCGGACGACGAGATGCCGATGGAAAAGCCGACGGGCACGGCGAGGAACCGCGCAGGAAGCGGTGCGCGCGCGGGAGGCTGCTGCGATGGTGGCCACCGCCCGGTGGATGTATCGCAGCGCCCAGGTCCGCACCGAAACACGCGGTATGCACCGCCGTGCCGAGTTCGGGTCGACCGATACGACCCAGCGCCATCGTCTGGTCAGCGGCGGCCTGGACGACGTATGGGTTCGCAGGACGCCGGTCGGTCAAGCCGGCCGGACGATCGAACAACCAGCAGGAGCACTCGCATGATCGAAAATCGTGAGCCAATCACGCTGCACGGGCTGCAACATCTGCGTGCACGCATGCCCCACCAACGTGTTCGAACCTGTGGCGGGAGGCATTCCCAGGATTGCACGGCAGGAGGATTGCCAGACGTGCTTCATGTGCGAACTTTACTGCCCTGAAGACGCGCTATTCGTTGCGCCGAACGCCGACGTCCATGTGGAGGTAGACGAGGTGCGCGTAAAGAAAGATGAACTCATGGGGAGTTATCGCAGTGCGGTCGGCTGGGGCAAGGCCGTCGCTCGACCGCTGCGGCGGACGCAAGTTTTGAACTGTTGATGCGGGCACACTGAAGAGAATGAGCGATAACGACAAGAAGACGTTTTCCCGAACCCGTCGTGCCTTACTCAAGGGAGCAGCGATTGGTGGTGTGATGCTGGCAAGTGCCGCAGCGCGTGCCGCGGCGAACGATGGCGGTGTGCTGCGGCTCGGCGTGATTGGCCCTACGCGCGCGCCGGTGGCGCCGACGGGATACGCGATCGCGCGTGGGTATCTTCAGCGTGAACTGGCGCCGCTGGGGTTCACCAGCGTGGCGGTCCACGTGTTCGCCAACGGGCCGGACCTCAACGAAGCCTTTTTTTCCGGGGCGCTCGACGTGGGCATCTACGGTGACACGCCGGCCGTCGTGGCCCGTTCGCAAGGACTTAAAGGGCGGCTCATCGGGTTCGAGGAGATCGGCCTGAACAGTTGGCTGGTGACGCCGCACGGCGGTGTGCAAAGTGTGAAGGAGCTGGAGGGCAAGACGGTGGCGGTGGCCTTGGGGTCGTACATGCACCGCTATCTTCTAGGCGTGCTGGACGCGGCGGGCCTCACCGGTCGTACCCACGTCGTGTATATGCTCGGCGGCGACGCGGAGGCAACGCTGCAACACGCTTCGATCGGCGCCTATGCGGCCCCGATCGACCTTGGCCCGGTACCGGTGTCGCACGGCTTTCCGGCCATCGACCAGGCGGCACAGCACCCGAACCTGCTCGGCTCCTCGGTGATCGTGGCGTCCAACGATATTCTGAGTCGTGCGCCACAACTGCCCAATGCCTGGAATCGTGCCCGTCGTGCTGCGATCGCGGACATCCAGCGCGACAGCGAGGCCTACTACGCGTTCCACAAATCACAAGGCGGTTTCCCGTTGGATGCGATCAAGGCATCGCATCCTTTGGCGAACTTCCCTGTCGACGCGGGTCCGTCCAATGGGCTGCAACGCCTGGGCGGTGTAAAGACGTTCCTGCTGGCGGCGCATCTCATTCACGACGACTTCCCGCTGCAGCAGTGGCAAGTATGACCAGCCATAGCCAATGGGGCGGCAGGTCGTGATCGCACGGCAGCCCAGCGGGCACTGAGCTCGGTCGTCGATTATCGAATGCTTACGATAAGCTCGGATGAACACACTACCTGACGAAACTTTGCGACTGCCCCGGGCAGGGCCCGGGGACGGCTCGATGATCCACTCGTTCAAGTCGATCGTTGTGGCCAACTCGACGTTCCGAAGAACTTAGATATCCTCGAGAGAGGTGCCGTTGGTTTCCAGGCGCAAGGCTAATATGGAAATGATCAGCACGCAGAGAAATGTGATGACTGTCGCTAACACCCCATATACACCGAAGCGCTTGAAGAGAAATACGGTTGCGAATGGAGTGCCAATTGCGACGGCACGACCGAGCATACCGGCGACGCCAGCCCCGCGCAGCCGGTATTGCGTGGGGAACAGTTCGGGTACGAAACCGAACTGGCCGAGCGAAACCATGAAGTAGAAGGATGAGACGAGTGCGAAGCCGATCGCAATGATGATCGCTTCGGCCCTCATAAACGGAAAGGCGATTCCGAGCGCGATCAGGACCATCGCCGACGCGACGATGCCCCGGGTTCGGCCGATTCGGTCGGCCAGCAGGAACGCGACCAAGGGTCCAAAAATCGCACCCGCAGTCATCATCGTCGTAAAGCCCAGCGATTTCGTGACCGTCATGCCCTGTTGCACGAAGAAGCTCGGCATCCAGATGATGAAGCCATAAACGGTGACATTGATCGTGATCAGGATGGTCGCGGCGACCAGAAACCGAGGCCATATCTTGCGGGAAAACAGCGCGCTGAACGGCGCATGCTCGACGCGAAGGTTTTGCACGCGGCTAACGGGCGGCAAGACGCCCTTGCTGGCTGCGACCTCACGTTCGATTGCGCCAAGCGTGGCTTCGGCCTCCTCGTGGCGACCCACCGACTCGAGCCAGCGCGGGGACTCGGGCATCTTCTTGCGCAGCACCCAGATGAAGAGCGCAGCGATACCCGCGATCGCGAACATATACCGCCATCCGAGGGTCGGGATGACCATATAGCTTGTCCATGACGCTAGCGGCAAGCCGGCTGCAATAATCATAGAGAGCAATGCGGCCCATCGACCGCGATGGCTCGGCGGAACGAACTCGCCCAGCGTAGCTGCCGCTACGACCAGTTCGGCGCCCAGGCCCACGCCCATGACAAAGCGCAGCAATGACAGAACCTGGATGTTGGGCGCGAAGCACGCGGCCAGCGAGGCCAAGCCGAAGATCAGCAAGTTGATCTGGTAGGAGACACGACGGCCGAACCTGTCGCCGATAAACCCGGCAAAGCCTGCGCCCAGCATCATGCCGATAAAGGTGGCCGAAATGAAAAGCGCATTCTGGCCCATTGTCGAGAAGCCTTCCTTCGCCATGCCCGCGCTCACGCCGCCGGCCAGATAGATGTCGAAAGCATCCACCATGGCACCGCCGGCAATCAGCCATAGTATCTTCCAGTGAAAACGCGAAATCGGCAGGCGGTCGAGGCGAGCCCCGGAATTGACCGCCGACGAACTAACCGCTGCGGAATCGACGATTGTGGAACGACCGATGACTTGGCTCATGCTATCTCCCTTCAGGATTTGATGCCCCTCGAACGTGTCCGGCTCTGGGGTTGTACATCGGTAGCCGCGACGGAGGCCCTTGCTCAGGCGTGTGTCACATCAAGCTCCCGGGCCGAAGCCGCGTCCGGCGGATCGCGGGCGAGTAGCGTTTCCAGCCCGGTCAGGCTGGGCAATGCGTCGAGACCCAGAATCAGTTCGCTTAGTGCGCGCGCGTGCGCAGGCGGAAAGTGCAGCGTCGCGTTCTGCATGAATTTCTCGTGGACGTCTTCGTTGCTTAGCGGCTTGTCCACGTGGCCGCGGTTTACAGCTTCGCGATGGCGCAAGGTGGTGCCATCCGTGAGCGTGACCCGTACTTCACCTGTGTAATGGCGAGGGAAAGTAGAGTCGGCATCTTCGCGATAGCGCACCATGTCCATCAACGCCAGAATTTGCGGATCGCGATACGCGGCGGGCTCCAACTCCTTCAGCCCGAGCCGCCCACGCAATAGCCCGCATGCGACCGCATACGGAAGACTGAATTTGGCGTCGTAGTCGTTCTCCGGACGGCGCTTGTGGCCAGCGGGTTCGCACACTAGTTGCACCGCAGCGGCGGGCACAAGCACTTCGATGTCGCTGACCGACGCCACGTCTACGCCACGACGATGCAGGACGATTGCTGCATCGATCGCGGCGTGCACGAAGTGACACATCGCATAAGGCTTGACCGCGACATTCGCGGTTTGCCATACCATCGCGCTGCCATCGATCGAGAGGCCTGCGATGGCGAGCGTCGGGTCTAGTCCAGCGCGTGCGGCTTCATCCAGGTAGATTCGATACAGTCCGTAGCGCCCGGTATAAGGCGCCTGCGGCGCTTGAATGCCGTGGGCCGCAAGCGTGGCCGCGACGATGCCTGATTGCGCGGCCCAGCCCGGATGAATGCGTTTGGTCCAGGCGCCGTCTTCGATGAACTGCAGGCTGCCGCTCGCGAACGACAGTGCTGCGCCCTGCGCATGCACAAGCTGCTCCGCACTCAGGCCCATGACCCGGCCGACGGCGAGCGCGCACGCGAAAGCCCCGATCACCCCGGTGGGATGGAACCCCTGCGCGTGCAAGCCGCCCCGCATGACGCTGGCAAGCCGCGCGCCGGCTTCGAGGGCCGCGATATAGGCGGCCAACAGATCGGCCCCGCTCACGCTGAACTGTCCAGCTGTTGCCAGCAAGGCGGGCAGCACGCTGACTGTCAGATGAATCACGCCGGCCATGTGCGTGTCGTCGTAGTCGAGGCCATGCAGCAATACGCCGTTTAGCATGGCCGCATCGCGTACCGGCAGGCGCCTTGTGAAGCCAACCACACTGGCGGCCCCCGGTGCGTCGGCGGCGAGTGCATACGAAGTTTCTGAAAAGCGTTTCGCAAACGGGTCGCACCGCGCCGCAAGTCCGCAGCCGATGGCGTCGAGCATGAGGTACTTGGCGCGCAGGCGCACAGCGGGGGGAATCTGATCGAGCCGCATTTGCCGGACGAAACCGGCTAGCGTGGTTGCGATGATGTCAGGCGCGGTATCGGGCGTTCGAGTGTCCATGACTATCTCGCACGGAAGGACGGCGAGCACCGCGGACACCCGCCCTTCCTATGCACCGGAATCGCGGAGAGGCAAGCCGTTTCTGATGCTGAACTCATGCTCGCCTCTTAAATTGTCCGGATAAATAAAATCATAATTGACGCTGATTTGTCCTGTCAATAAGAAGCGTCAAGGGGTTTTCCCGCGGATTGAGCGACGGCGCATCCGCGCGCTCCGTGCTTCATCCAGGAGCCCGCGGTTTCAAAAAAGGAAAGAACCCGCGCGGTGCGCGCGGGCAGGATGCAGCGTCGCGTCGCGCCGAGTGGCGCTACTTACGCATTTCCATGTGATAGGTGAACCGGTCGCCGGCGTGCACGTTGTCCGCGATCTCCACCAGTTCACCCTTGGCGCTGTAATACCGGCGCACGATGCGCAGTCCTGCTGCGCCTGGCATGGCGCCCAGGTTTGCGGCGTCTTCGGCGTCAAGCGAGATGCCTTGCAAATCCTGCTCGACGCGCTCGATCAGGACCCCGTAGTCGCTTTCGATCAGCGTGTGGACTGCGTCGCGCCGTCCACGTAGCCGCGTTTCGATGCCCTCCAGCATGGGGTTCAGATAGAGGCGGGTCACGCAAATCGGTCGTACTGCGCCGGCAGCCTGCTCCGCCAGCGTTCCCGCGACGCGAATGCCCACGCAGTAGACCCACTCCGCACCGGATTCCGCGCCGAATTCCTCAGCTAGCGCCTTGCTCAGGGCGAGCTTGCCGATATAGGCGAAGCGCAACTGGGTGTCTTGCGCGTACTGCAGCAGATCTCGCACCGACGTGGCGTTGTGCGTGTAGCGGGGCGACCCGGAGGTTGCGGTAACGATGGTGCCGACGCGCTGCTTGCGTACCACGAGGCCGCTGTCGGCCAGGATGCGCACCGCCTCCCGCGCGGTGAACCGGCTGACTTCGTACTGCTTGCATAGCTGTTGCTCCGTGGGCAGGCGCGCGCCTATCGGATACATGCCGGCCGTGATGGCGTGCCTGAGTTTCTGGGCGAGTTGCACGTAAAGCGGTGACTGGCTGACGGCCTCCAACTCGGGCTGTTCTGCCGGCGATGCTTCCGGCGATGTCGAGTCAATGACAGCGGTGCTGGCGGGCATAGGTTCTCAGTTTCACCACAAACGGCGATTTTTCATTAGGGATTGTATGGACACATTTTACATCGAGATTTGTTGACTTTTATGTGCGGCACCAAAATAATGTACGGACAAATTGAGCTTGCTTGTCCGGATTAGAGCGGCCGAGTCGGTCAGCAGCTGATTTTTCCGCCTTGAGCGAACAAAGGTGATCGATTGCCAGCGGCAGACGCTGCGGCGGACGGCCGATGCCGGCCCCACGAGCGCCACCGCGCGGTTGTGACTTCCCTTTTCTTTCATTGGAGACAGGTTCATGGTGCAAAACGTAAAACAGGTGGGCGAGCATCGCTTTCGCGAAAGCTTCGGACGTTACTACGAAGACTTCAACGTTGGAGACATCTACGAGCACCGGCCAGGGCGAACGGTCACGGAAACCGAGAACACCTGGTTCACGCTGCTCACCATGAACACCCACCCGCTGCACTTCGATGCTGAATACGCGAAAGCCAGCGAGTTCGGCCGTTGCGTGGTCGCAAGCCCGTTCACCGTCGCACTGATGGTCGGCATGAGCGTCACCGACACGAGCCAGAAGGCCATCGCCAATCTAGGCTGGACCGATATCAAGCTGACCTTCCCGCTGTTCGCAGGCGACACGCTCTATTCCGAGTCTGAAGTGCTCGATAAGCGCGAGTCGAACTCGAGGCCGGGCGCCGGCATCGTCTCGGTCAGAACCACCGGGCTGAACCAGGACGGCAAGGTGGTCGGTACGTTCACTCGCACCATGCTGATCGCGCGACGCGGCCACAGCGTGGAAGACAAGATCAACTATTGAGCAACGGTGACACTCATGGCTTTCGAGAATGACGATCAGAAGGAATTTATCGACGCGGTCGACACGTGGGTCGAGCGGGAGCTGCGGCCGGTCGCGCGCAAATACGACCTGGCCGACGAATATCCGCAGGACATTGTGGACCAGATGAAGGAACTCGGGCTCTTCGGTGCGACGATCGGCGAGCCATACGGCGGCCTTGGCCTGTCCGCCTGGACCTACGCGCGGATTGTCATGAAAGTGGCGTCGGTATGGATGGCACCATCAGGCATTTTCAACTCGCATCTCATCGTGGCGTCCGCGATCGAGCGCAGCGGCACGCAAGCGCAGAAGGACAAGTATCTGCCGATCATGGCTACGGGCGAATTCCGCGGTAGCTTGGGTCTAACGGAGCCGAACGCGGGCTCGGATCTGCAGGCGATCCTCACCACCGCCCGGCGCGAAGGGGAGCATTACATCGTGAACGGGAACAAGACCTGGATCACGAATAGCATGTACGGCAACTTCACGCTGCTTCTTGTCAAGACTGATCCCGCCGCGGAGCCGCGCCACAAGGGCATGAGCATGCTGATCGCCGAGCGCGGTCCGGGCTATAACGTCGTTGGCAAACTGAAGAAGATGGGCTATCGCGCCATCGATACCTGCGAACTGAATTTCGATAACTATCGGGTGCCGGTCGAGAACCTGCTCGGCGGCGTCGAGGGCAAGGGCTTCGTGCAAACCGCAGGCGGACTGGAACTGGGACGTATCAACGTGGCCGCGCGCGGTGCCGGCATCGCACAAGGCGCGCTGGAGCATTCGTTGCGCTACGCGCAAGAGCGCAGCGCATTTGGCAAGCCGATCTGCCAGCACCAGGCCATCCAGCTGAAACTAGCCGACATGGTCACGCAGGTGGAAGGTGCGAAACATCTGATCGAAGCTGCTGCGCGCAAGTTCGACCGCGGCGAACGGTGCGACCTCGAGGCCGCGATGGCGAAGCTCGCGGGTTCCGAAGCCGGAGTCTTCTGCGCGCAGGAAGCGATGCGCATTTTCGGCGGTTACAGCTATTCGGTCGAGTACGAAATCGAACGGTTCTACCGCGACTGCATGTTGATGGTGATCGGTGAAGGGAGCAACGAAATCCTGCGCCAGGTGATCGCAAAGCAACTCGTAGAACGCTACCGCATCTGAGGCCCGATGCGGCCCAGGCGGCCGGGTCGCGCCTCCTCATTGAAATAAGGAAGCCATGCTATGAATCGTCCTCTCGACGGCATCACCGTGCTGGATCTCACTCACATGCTCTCGGGCCCCTACGGCACGATGACACTGACAGATTTGGGCGCGCGCACGATCAAGGTCGAACCCCTTGGGCGCGGCGAGGGCACGCGAGCGCTGCTCGCGAGCCATCCCGAATACTCGCGGCATGGCATGGGCGCGTATTTCCTGACGCTTAACCGCAGCAAGGAGAGTGTGTGCATCGACCTGAAAAGCGACGCTGGCCGCGAGATATTTTACGACCTGGTGCGCAAGGCCGACGTCGTGTTCGATAACTTCGGTGCGGGCGTTCCCAAGCGCCTCGCCATCGATCACGAGACCTTGAGTGAGATCAATCCGCGCATCATCACCTGCTCGGTGACGGGCTTCGGCGAGACTGGGCCGGAAACCCAGCGACCGGCCTTCGATCAGGTCGTCCAGGGAATGGGTGGCGGGATGAGCATTACCGGCATGCCCGAGCACGCGCCCGTGCGAGGGGGCATTCCGATCGGCGACCTGGGTGGCGGCATCTTCGGCGCGATGGGCGTGCTCGCCGCGTTGCAGGCGCGTGAGCGCAGCGGTCGTGGACAGCACGTCGATGTTTCGATGCTCGATGTGCAAATCTCGCTCCTCACGTATATGGCAACGATGCATCTGATGTCGGGTCACGTGCCGGAGCGAATCGGCAACTCGCACTTCGTGCATGTGCCGTACAACACGTACCAGACGAAGGACGGCCACATCATTATTGCCTGCATCGGCGACGCGTTCTTCGAGCGCTTTCTCGCGGTGGTCGAGCGTCCCGAACTGCGCAAGCCAGAGTATCTCGAACAGCCGGCGCGCTATGCCGACAAGGCGCTTATCGAGCAAGTGATCAATGAAGAACTGATCCAGCAGACCTCGGCTTACTGGCTGACCCGATTGCAGGCGGCGCGTGTTCCGTGTGGACCGGTGAACGACTTTGCGTCAGCGCTCACCGACACCCAGGTGCTTGCGCGGGACATGGTCGTCGAGGTGCCGCTGTCGGGCGGCGGCAGTCTGCGCATGCCTGGCATACCGATGAAATTCTCCGAATCGAACCAAACGAGCTTTGAGCCGCCACCGACGCTTGGGCGGGACACGGAAAACGTCCTCGCAGGCCTGCTCGACTACGATGCCGCGCGCATCGATGCGTTGAGACGAGATCGCGTGATTCAGTGACGCCCAGGACTGCACTTGCCGATAGCGCTGCGTCGTGCCTTTGTTGGCGCCATTTCAACCTTGGCGACCAGATCCTCGAAGCGGTGAGCCGCATTCATCGAGGAGCGGTTTAGATACTAAGGGCCGCGGAACCGCCGGCTGGAATGTCGAATAACCCATCTTCCAAGAAGCAGCGTCAGGAGATACACATGATTTTCCGCAGTTACCTGTTTGTACCGGCCGACCGCCCCGAGCGATTTGCAAAGGCGCTCGCAACCGCCGCGCACCAGGTGGTGATCGACCTTGAAGACGCGTTAATGCCTGAGGTGAAGGCGCACTCGCGCGAACAGCTCGCGACCTGGTTGCGCACGGAGTTGGCAGATGCCGACAGGTCGCGCGTGGTCGTGCGGGTGAACGCGTTCGGCACGCCGTGGCATGCGGACGATGTGTTGATGGTGCACGCGTCGCCGGTTCGTAACGTCATGATCCCGAAAGCCGAGGAGCCCGGACAGCTTGGTGATATAGGCACCCGCTGCGGCGACGGAGTCGCGCTGACCGCACTGGTGGAGACGGTCGTGGGACTGGTGAACATGCGGAAAATAGCAGGTGAAAGGGCGGTCGCACGACTCGCGTTCGGATCGTTTGACTATTGCGTCGACGCCGGCATCGATGGGTTTGGAAGGGAGCTCGACTACGCGCGCTCACGGTTCGTTGTTGAATCTCGCTATGCTGGATTGCCCCCGCCGGTCGACGGTGTGACGCTCGCCATCGACGACGCGGCGGTGATCGCGGAAGACGTAGCGCTCGGCCGGCGCTTCGGCTTTGGCGGCAAGCTGTGTATTCATCCAAAACAGGTCGACGCCGTGAACCGGGGTTTTGCGCCCAGCGACGATGATCGTGCGTGGGCTGCGCGCGTCCTCGCCGCAGTGGCTGCCGATCCGCGCGGCGCCATTGCTGTCGACGGCAAGCTGGTCGACAAGCCGATCATCGATCGCGCTCGACGGATCGAGGCGGGTTGAACGCGACCTATATGTGTTTTTTCGCGCTTCCGAGCCGTTGCGCAAGCGTTCGCATTGCCTCATGGACTCGTTACGGCGCTGTGTGCATCGTACGCATGCCGCTCGGCGCAGAATCAAATTGAAGCCGCTGCCCGGTATCCACGGCGCGGTCTCCATTGATAGCTATTACTTCAATCTGTTTTTGCATGGTGTTTTGTACAAGGACTGTTTTGCCATCAGGAGTGAATGCGAGCCCTTGAGTCCAGCCGCCGGTCGGTAACCCGTCTGCCCGAGACGCGGCGATTGCGAGCTTGCCGTCGGGGCTAACGGAAATTCCACCGACGCCCATCCCGGCGTGGAGCGTGTCGATAACACGAGGCGGCTTTTCTGTGAGGTCGACGATGCTGACGAGGTCGTCCAACGATGTCTTCGCAGGGTCGGCTGGATCACGTTTCGCACCCGCCGTGACGAACGCCAGGCGACCATCCGGGGTCGTGTCCACTGACTGCGGAGGACCAAAGACGGAGTTCGGCACCGGAAACTCCGTGACGATTTCAGCGTGGTGGCCGGTCACCTTTATAACTGCGACAGTGTCACTGCCCTCGACGGTCTTGATGTCCCCGTTGATGACCATTACCTTTCCGTCCTGGCTCGACAGTATGAACTGGGGTGCCGCGGCCGATGAGTGAGTAACGCCACATGCCCAAAGCACGCAAACTAGAACGGCCCTGGCCGGTTGTCTGAAATAAAAGCTCGTCATTCACGTCTCCTGATTCCTTCTTGCAGCGCCGCTGCGCCACAAGCCGACATGCGCGTCGTCGCGCGAAGCCAGGGTCTTACTGAGCGCCGAGCTTTTTGATCAGAACGTCGAGTTGCGCCATCTCGTCGTCGGTGAGGTCGGTGAGCGGAGCGCGTACCGGACCTGCATCGTGGCCGACCAGCTTTGCACCGGCCTTCACGATGCTCACGGCGTAACCCTTTCGGTAGTTGCGAATTTTCAGGTACGGCAGGAAGAAGTCATCAATGAGCTTGCCGACCGTAGCGTGGTCATCGGCGGCAGTCGCGCGATAGAAGTCCATTGCCGTCTTCGGGATGAAGTTGAACACCGCCGACGAATACGCCGGCACCCCAAGCGCCTTGTACGCTGCTGCGTAGACCTCGGCCGTCGGAAGTCCTCCTAGATACGCGAAGCGATCTCCGAGCCGGCGGCGAATCGTCACCATGTTCTCGATTTCACCAACGCCGTCCTTGAAGCCAATGAGGTTCGGGCAGCTATCGGCGAGACGCTCGAGCATGTCGGCGTTGAGTTTCGAGTTGGCGCGGTTGTAGATGATCACGCCGATGTTCGGCACGGACTTGCACACTTCTTCGGCATGCGCGGCGATGCCTTCCTGGCACGCTTCGGTGAGGTAGTGCGGCATCAGCAGCACGCCGTTTGCGCCAAGGCGCTCAGCTTCCTGCGCATACTCAATCGCAACACGCGTAGGGCCACCCGCGCCAGCGAGAATGGGTACCTTGCCTTTGCAGGTCTCTGTGGCCGTACGAATCACGTTGGTGTAATCGGACTTGGTGAGCGAAAAGAATTCGCCGGTGCCGCCAGCGGCGAACAGCGCCGTTGCGCCGTAGGGTGCGAGCCAATCGAGGCGCTCGGCGTAGGTGTCGGCACGGAAGTCGCCCTTTGCGTCGAAGTCAGTGACGGGGAAGGACAGCAGGCCTTCGGAAACGATGGCTTTGAGTTCTTGCGGGGTAGTCATGATGTCAGTCGCTTTGAATTCGAGTTGGGGAAGGGCGGTCATTCAGACCGTCACAGGGTTGATTTTGAAAGTTGACGCTCGGTTAGCGCACGAGGCTCGGACGCTTGTTGTCGAACTTCCAGTTCGGAATCAGGAACTGCATCGCGACACCGTCGTCGCGCGCGCCGAGTCCGTGCTGCTGATACAGCGCGTGCGCCTTGTCGAGTTCGTCCATATCGAGTTCGACGCCCAGGCCGGACTTCGCCGGCACCTTCACCTTTCCGCCGACGATCTGCAGCGGATCGCGCGTGAGGCGCTGGCCGTCCTGCCAGATCCAGTGCGTATCGATCGCAGTGATCTTGCCCGGTGCAGCGGCGGCGACATGCGTGAACATCGCGAGCGAGATGTCAAAGTGATTGTTCGAATGCGAGCCCCAGGTCAGGCCCCATTCGTTGCACATCTGCGCGACGCGCACCGAACCCTGCATGGTCCAGAAGTGCGGATCGGCGAGCGGGATATCGACCGATTGAAGCTGAATCGCGTGGCCCATCTGACGCCAGTCGGTGGCGATCATGTTGGTCGCTGTCGGCAGGCCGGTCGCACGGCGGAATTCGGCCATCACTTCGCGGCCTGAGTAGCCGTTCTCGGCACCGCAAGGGTCTTCAGCGTAGGCGAGCACGTCGTGCTGGTCGCGGCAGAGGCGGATTGCTTCTGACAGTGACCAGGCGCCGTTTGGATCGAGCGTTACGCGAGCGTTCGGGAATCGTTCAGCAAGCGCTGTCACCGCTTCGATTTCGGCGTCGCCAGGAAGGACGCCGCCCTTCAGCTTGAAGTCGTTGAAGCCGTAGCGCGCCTGGGCGGCTTCAGCCAGACGCACGACAGCCTCAGGCGTCATGGCGACTTCGGTGCGTACGCGCTCCCAGTCGTCGCGGCCTTCCGCGCCGCTCGCATACGGCAGGTCGGTCTTCGTGCGGTCCCCGATGTAGAACAGATAGCCGAGCATTTCGACTTCGTCGCGCTGTTGGCCTTCACCAAGAAGCGCGGCGACAGGTACGCCCAGATGCTGGCCGAGCAGGTCGAGCAGCGCAGCTTCCAGTGCGGTAACGGCGTGAATCATCGTGCGCAGGTCGAAAGTCTGCAATCCGCGGCCGCCAGCGTCGCGGTCGGCAAATTCCTTGCGTGCCTTGTTGAGCACCGCCTGCAAGTTACCAATCGACTGCCCGACGACAAGCGGACGCGCATCGTCGATGGTCTTGCGAATGGCTTCGCCGCCCGGCACTTCACCCACCCCCGTGTTTCCTGAACTATCTTTCAGAATGACGATGTTACGGGTGAAGAACGGGCCGTGCGCGCCGCTCAGGTTCATCAGCATGCTGTCGCGACCGGCGACAGGAACAACCCGCAGTTCAGTGACCGTCGGGGTAGCGTTCGGTTGAGTTGAGTTCGTGGACATGATCGGGATACCTGTAGATGAGTTAACCGGGTTGCTTCGTGGTAGTCAGTGAGCTTGCTAATGTGCGGAATGGGGCACGAGGTCATGACTCACGCGCCGGTTACGAGTCAGGAAGCCGGCCGCAGCGGCAACCAGTGAAGCCACTCCGAGCCCGTACAGGCCGCCGGTAATCGAACCGGTGTGCTGTTGAAGGTAACCGAAAGTAGCGGGCGCGAAGAAGCCTCCCAGATTGCCGACCGAGTTGATGAGCGCAATCACACCGGCGGCGACACGTGCATCGAGATACCCCTGCGGAATCGGCCAGAACAGCGCCGCTGCCGCCTTGAAGCCAATCGCAGCGAAGCAGATTGCGACGAACGAGAGCACCGCGTTGCCGGAGGTCGACATAAAAAGTCCGCCAGCCGCTATGACGAGTGCAACAGCAAGCCAGGCTTGCTGGAAGCGCCATTTGGCGGAGAGCACGGCGAAGCAGTACATGGCGACCATCGCGATAAGCCAGGGGATGGTGTTGAACATGCCGACCTCAAAGTCAGTCAGTCCACCCATTTTTCGGATAATCGTCGGCAGCCAGAAGGTGGCGGCGTAGATGGTCAATTGAATCGCGAAATAGAGCAGGCAGAACAAGACGATTTGCGGGTCCTTCAGCAGCTTCATCGTGGGAACGTGCGCTCCCCCGCTTGCTTCGCGCTCCGCTTGCTCCGCGGCGATCGAGCTCTCCAGTACGTTCTGCTCTTCGGACGTCAACCACGCGGCGTCGCGAATGCGGGATTTCAGCAACATCCAGCTCGCACCGCACAACAGAATCGAGAACCCGCCTTCGACAAGGAACATCCACTGCCAGCCGTGCAGCCCAAAGCCGCGAATCGACAGGAGACCTCCCGTAATGGGCCCTGAAAGCACCGATGCAAGCGCCGAACCGGCAAGGAAGACCGCCACCGCTTTGCCGCGATGCTTTTGGGGCAGCCATTGGGTGAAGTAGAAAACCACGCCAGGAAAGAAGCCCGCCTCAGCGACGCCGAGCAAAAACCTCAACACATAGAATGAGGTGTCGTTCCAGACGAATGCCATCGCGGCTGCGACAAGGCCCCACGTACCCATGATGCGTGTCAGCCAGGCGCGCGCGCCGTACTTTTGCATCAAGACGTTCGACGGCACTTCGAACAGCGCATACCCGATGAAGAACAGTCCACTTCCAAGCCCGTATGCGGCCGCGCCAATGCCCAGGTCGGTCTGCATGTGAGCGTTGACGAAACCGACGTTCACACGGTCGATGTAGTTCGCGATAAACATGATAAGAAACAGCGGCAATACGTGCCGCTTGACCTTCGAGACGGCGGATTCCAGCACGTCATTGGTCTGGGTGGCGAGGGCGGATGTCAAGGTTGTCTCCAGTGTCGGCCGGTTGGCCTGGTCGAACGCAACGCGGCACATTCGGTAGAAGCGGGTGGGCCGCTTTTTAGAACTCGTGGTACGTTGTCTGATGACATACTATGACGTTTAGAGAGATTTTCCAATGGGGTGTTTACCCTGCTAACCCAATGATTTACCGTAGAAAAAAGAGGGCGGGGCGGTTTGTGGAACGGTCTACCGTTCGCGATAATTGATCAGACGTCTGATAACATGGCCTGCACCCGGAGATATCAAATGGGTCATCACGCAGCGGTTTTGCAGTCATCTCAGGGGTTGTACGGCCGGCAATGACTGGTTCTCCTGAAGCTTTGCCGGCGAATGTGGAGAAACCGACGTCCGATACCCCACCCGCAAACACTACTATCGCCCGAGACAAAGCAAGGCGCGATGTTGGAGCCAACCAGAAGTCGGCGCTGCCATCGCGCTTTGCAGAATCTCGACGTGCCATCACCCGCCCGACTTCGGCTTCACTACGACTTGAGTTCAATGCGCTTGAACCGCCCAGCGAGAACGCCATAAGCGAGAATCGCCACAATGCCGTGCGCCCCGACGAACCACAACGCGCGATCAAACGAACCTGTACTCGCGACAACAAATCCGATAACGAGAGGGGTCACGATTCCGGCCGTGTTGCCGATACCGTTGAAGACGCCGCCGCTCATACCAGTCATTTCGCGCGGTGCGACGTCGGCGACAACGGCCCAACCGATTGCACCAAGGCCCTTGCCGAAGAAGGCTAGCGACATGATCATGACGACGGCTGTGTCGCTCGCGGCGAATGGCGCGGCCATGATTGCGGTTGCAAGGACCATCCCGATCATGAATGGTGTCTTGCGAGCGAATGAAACAGAGAAGCCCCTGCGGATCAGATAGTCCGACAGCACTCCACCGAGAATGCCGCCGCTAAATCCGCAGATAGCCGGCAGCGCTGCGACCATGCCGACGGTCATGATGTTCATACCGCGTTCTTTGACGAGGTAAATCGGAAACCAGGTGATGAAGAAGTATGTCAGGGCGGTGATGCAGTATTGGCCGATGTAGATTGCCCACAGCATGCGGCTTGTGAAAAGCGTGCTGATTTCTCGTCGCGTGAAGCGCCGACGATCCTTCGCAGCGCCTGTATCGAGCCCAACAAGCGCGCCGTTCTCCGCGATGTAGTCGAATTCGCTTTTGCTCATGCGTGAGTGCGTCTTCGGGTCGCCCATCGTGGCGAACCAGATGCATGCAACCACCAGGCCAAGGCCACCCATAAAGAAGAACACGTGGTGCCAGCCGAGCATATGGGTGAGCCATGCCATCAAAGGCGTAAAGATGACGACGGCCAGATACTGTGCCGAGTTGAACAGCGCGCTCGCGGTACCGCGCTCGGCGGTAGGGAACCAGGTCGCTACTACGCGCGCATTGCCCGGAAACGCTGGCGATTCGACGAGACCCAGCATGAATCGCATGACGAACAGCGCGGCGGTGGCGGAAGCGGCCGTGCTGAAAACGGAGACCGTGCCCTGGCTAATTGTGAAGACTGACCACAGTACAATGCTGGCGCCGTACACCCGCTTCGCACCGAAGCGGTCGAGTAGCCACCCGCCCGGGATTTGGCCGATTGCATAAGCCCACCCGAAAGCAGAAAACACGATACCGAGCGCGGCTGCTGTGAGCCCGAGGTCTTTCGCTACGAACGTTCCGGCAATCGAGAGCGTTGCCCGGTCCGCGTAGTTGAGGACGGTGACGAAAAAAATCAGTCCGAGGATGTAGTAACGGAAGTGTCCAATTCTGGCCGTGGTGGCCGAGGCAGGGTCAGCCGCGATATCAAAGGTTTTCATGTGTCTCCTCCCAGTTTTCGGGATGGGTTCTTGCAAGCGCTGGCGCCGGCGGCGCTCATGCGTTGAGGGTCAAGGTGTCACGCTGGTCTCCGGGCGACGGCCTGCGAAGGTAGCGGCGAGGCTGGCTAGTACGATTTCTCCCATCGCTACGCGGGTCTGAACGGTCGCGCTCGCGCGATGCGGTTGCAGGACGACGTTTGTGAATGAATACAGTTCGGTCGGTACGTTCGGCTCGTCGACGAAAACGTCAAGGCCCGCGCCGGCGATGCGGTTCGTTGCGAGCGCCTGTACGAGATCCGCTTCGTTGACGAGCTTGCCGCGCGCGACGTTGATGAGGTATCCGTCGGGGCCGAGGGCGTCGAGCACATCAGCATTGATGATGCCTTCAGCCTCGTCGGCCGAAGCCGCAAGAATCAGCGCGTCGCTTTCGTCTGCTAGTTGGCGTAGTCCTGGCACAAACCGGTAGGGGACGTCATCGATTGCGCGCAAATCCGTGTAGCTGATTGGGCACCCGAACGCCGCAGCGCGGGTGGCAATCGCCCGTCCCACTCGCCCCAGGCCGACAATGCCGACCTTCATGCCGCTGAACTTCCGTGCGAGCGGTAGCGCCGACTTTCCCCATTGACCACCGCGCACATACTCGTCACCGACGCACAGTCCGCGACACACTGAAATCAGAAGGCCGACGGCGAGGTCAGCGACGTCGTCGGTCAGCACGCCCGGTGTGGTCGAAACATGAATGCCGCGTACCCGCGCGTAGGGGAGGTCGACAGCATCGGTCCCGATCCCGTTAATCGCGATGATGCGCAAGGCCGGAAGAGCGTCCATGACTTCGTTGCTGATGCCTGATGCGCCTCCAGTAACGACACCCGTGATGACCGGACCAACCTCCCGAAGAAAGCCCCGCTTGTCCGCATGCTGGTAATACCGGTGAACGGTATAGAGCGCGCTGAGCTGCTCGTCGAGCGCCGGAAGAACCGGGTTGATGAGAAGAACTTCAGACATACATTTTCCTTCGGACAGGACGCACGTCAGGAAACGGCGTTGGAAAAGACTGGGCTCGCGTACGAGAAATGGTCACGAGACTCAAGAAACTGAAATTGAGTATAGGCGTGCGATTGATTAAGGTCTAAGCTATATTCGGCATCAACCAATTCAATAATTGAAATGATTATCGAGCTGAATCATCTGCGCTGTTTTGTGGCGGTTGCGGAGGAACTGCACTTCGGACGGGCCGCGGCACGGCTATTCATGACCCAACCGCCGCTGAGTAGACAGATCCAGCTGTTGGAGGAGGCGCTTGGTCTGGTGCTATTTGAACGCAACAGCCGAAGCGTCCGGCTGACTGATGCAGGGCGCGTGTACTACGACGACGCCGTGAGAATCCTGAGGCTCTCGGACCAGGCTGCCGATTCAGCACGCCGGGTCGCGCGTGGAGATGCAGGCCAGATCACGCTGGGTTTTACTGCAGTGTCCGGGTATCAGCTAATGCCTGAGTTGCTTTCCGCCGCACGCGAGAAATTGCCCGGCATCAAGCTGGTGCTGAAGGAGATGGTCTCGGTTCAGCAGGTAAAGGCACTCGAGACGCGCGTCATCGACCTTGGCATCATGCGTGCGCAGTTTGCGACGAAGGGACTCGCGTTTTGTCATCTGGTGCGAGAGCCTCTTCTCGTTGCGATGCCGGCAACGCACCCGCTCGCAAAGCGCCGGTCGATCGCTGCTAAAGACCTGGAAGACTCTGCGTTCGTGATGTATTCGCCAGACGGTGGGAAATATTTCCACGACCGGATAGCCGGGCTGTTGAACGCGGCTGGGGTTCGGGTGAACTACGTACAGTACATCGACCAGACCCATACCATCGTTGCACTTGTTCGTGCCGGGATTGGCGTCGCCATCGTGCCTGCGTCAGCCCGGGAGTTGTGCTTCGACGATGTCGTCTTTCGTCCTACATGGACGCCCGACGCATACGCGGATATCGACCTCGCGTGGAGCGAAGAGCAACGCAGTCCGGCCGTGGAGCACTTTCGAACCTTTGCGATACACCATTTTGCAGAAGTAGCCAAGCGTCGGTAGCTGTGAAGATTTCAAGTCTTAGCCAGGCAGTGCGGGCCAGCAATCAGTCATGCCTGGAACCACGCACTCATGCGATTCAGCGGGCGCGGCAACGTGGGACGAGGTACCGGTTACCTGTCGCCTGTGCCACTGATGCATGGAATCGCGGCTATCCGACGCCTTCGAAACGGTCATTTTTTATCTCCTTGCTGGGCAGAAGTGAATGAGCCTGCTGCATTGGTCACGCGCTTTTAAGCTGCACGCGCTTGATCTCGCCTACGATGACCAGGTAGCTGACGATCGCGACGAGCGCATTACAGGCGACGAAGATCAGCGCGCCACTGAAATTCCCGGTGGCTTTGACGATGTAGCCAATCACAATCGGCGTCGTGATGGCCGCGACATTGCCGAACATGTTGAACATGGCGCCGCTCAAGCCGGCAATTTCCTTCGGTGATGTATCGGCGACCACCGCCCAGCCCAACGCACCCAGCCCTTTGCCGAAGAACGCGAAGGCCATGATCCCTACTACAACTGTCGACGAACTCACGTAGTTGCAGGCGATCATTGTCGTGGACAAAAGCATCCCAATGACGATCGGCGTCTTCCGGGAGAAGGTGAGCGAATGTCCCTTGCGGATGAAGTAATCGGACAGCAAGCCGCCCAGCACTCCTCCCAGGAAGCCGCAGATCGCCGGCAGCGCGGCGACGAAGCCCGCGTTGAGGATCGACATGCCGCGCTCCTTGACGAGGTACACCGGAAACCACGTGAGAAAGAAATAGGTGATGGTGGTGATGCAGTACTGGCCGATATAGACGCCGAGCAGCATCCGGTTGCTGAGCAACTGCTTCACGTAAGAAAGTTTGGGCGCCGCGTTCGCGCCCGGTCCCGCGGCCGGCAGGATGTCGGCCGTCTTCACGACGCCCGGCTCGACATCTGCCTGCTCGACATAGTCCAGTTCGAGTTCGGCTTCGGTAAGGCGCGTATCCTTTTTCGGGCGGTCCATATCGACGAGGGCGCCGCCTTGTTCGATATGGTCGAACTCGGCCTTGTTGATGCCTGGATGGTCCCTCGGGCTATAAATCACCTTGAGCCATATCCCGCTCACGACGATGCCCACAGTGCCCATGAAATAGAAGACGTAGGGCCAGCCGAACGCGTGGGTGATCCATCCCATGATGGGCGCGAACAGCACGGTGGCGAAATACTGGGCCGAGTTGAACACCGCCGACGCGGTCCCGCGTTCGGCGGCCGGAAACCATGCGGCGACGATGCGGCCGTTGGCGGGAAACGATGGCGCCTCGCTTAAGCCTACGAGAAAGCGCAATGCGAACAGCGTACCAATGGCGGCGGTGACGCTGAGATAGGTGACGGAGCCCTGAAGGATCGTAAATACCGACCAGATGAAGATACTCGCGGCGTAGACCGGCTTGGACCCGAAGCGGTCCAACAGCCAGCCGCCCGGCAACTGTCCGATCACGTACGACCAGCCGAACGCGGAAAAGATAAATCCCATCGTCACGGCGTCGAGGCCCAGATCTTTCGATAGCGAAGTTCCTGTAATCGAGATCGTCGCCCGGTCCGCATAGTTCACGGCCGTCACGACAAACAGCATCGCGACGATCCCGTAGCGGACACGTGTTGGTCTCGCATCCGTCATACCGCTTATGGCGTTCATGTTTGTCTCCTCCGTTTCGAAAACCTCACCCAGGGCGTAGCGCTACAAAGGCGAATTTTCAGGAGCAATATTCGAGGCTAGCGACCCGCTAGGGCCGGTGAAGAAATGCGATTGCTTCGGCATGTGTTTCGAAGACGTGCGCCGCCGCGTGGCGTGAGAACAATGCCTTGCCCAACTTCACACGCATGAAGGCGCTGGTGGTGTATCGCGTGGTCGTTGTGTAGTGCTTCGCCTGGAGGTCCGCGACCATCTCGAAGTACGCGTCAGCCATTGACTCGTCTAGCCGGAAGCCGTCGTAGTTGACGATCAGGGCCACCCGGCGTCCCACTCTGGTACAAAGCGCATCGAACACGCGCCGCACGCACTCGATGTCATCCTCACTCTGGATCGCCATCCCCTCAAAGTTCGCAAAGAGGATGTTGCGGTCCTCGTCATAGCTGACGCGATCAGTCAGTTGCAGATCCTCCAGCACCGCGGCGAGTCCCATCGGTTTGGATCGATAGATGCGCGGATCCATTGACATCACCTCGCCGATGATGGGGCGAAACGCCATGTGCGCGAGCACATCCCGTTCAATGTCGATGCCAGGTGCGACTTCAATCAGTTGCAAGCCTTCCGGTTGAAGCTTGAAGACGCATCGCTCGGTGACGTAATGCACCGATTGTCCCTTCGCCGCTGCGAGCGGACCGCTAAAGGTAATCTGCTCAACCGCTTCGACGAACTTGCGGGTTTTTCCTTCGGCCACGATTCGCATCTGGCCACCTTCGACGCACGTGGACATTCCTCCGGCGGTGAAAGTCCCGGCGAACACAAGCCGGCGAGCGTTCTGGCTGATGTTGATAAAGCCTCCGGAACCCGCGAGCCGGGAACCGAATCGGCTGACATTCACGTTGCCCATACGGTCGATCTCGGCCATGCCCAGACAGGCGAGGTCGAGCCCGCCACCGTCATAGAAGTCGAACTGCTGGTTCTGGTGCAACAGCGCCTGCGTATTGATGCCCGCGCCGAAATCAAGACCGCCTTGCGGCATACCGCCGATGACGCCAGGTTCAGCGGTCAACGTCAGATGATCGAGTACGCGCTCTTCGGCAGCGACGGCAGCCACCGCCTCGGGCATGCCGATTCCTAAATTGATGACACCGCCCAGCGGCAATTCGAAAGCGCAGCGCCTCGCGATCAACTTCCGCTCGTCGAGCGCCAAGGCCGGAATCTTGTTCACGGGAACGCGGATTTCGCCTGAGTACGCCGCGTTGTAGTCCGTGCCATAGGTTTGCGTGTGTGACGCCTGTGGGGCCACCACCACGCAATCGACCAGCACGCCGGGGACGACCACATTGCGCGCGTCGAGCGAACCGCTCGACGCAATGCGCTCCACCTGCGCGATAACGAGACCATTGGCATTCCGCGCGGCCATTGCGGCGGCCTGAGCATCGAGCAGCAGTGCCTCACGTTCCATCGTGATGTTGCCTTCTGCGTCGGCGGTAGTGCCGCGAATCAAAGCGACGTTGATTGGAAACGCCTTGTAAAAGAGCCACTCCTCGCCATCGATCTCCATCACCCGCACGAGGTCTTCCGTCGTTCGTGCGTTGATCTTGCCGCCGTTTTGCCTCGGGTCGACGAAGGTACCCAGACCCACCTTGGTGAGTGTGCCGGCACGATGGGCCGCCGCGTCCCGATACAGGTGCGAAATCGTGCCGAGCGGCAGGTTGTACGCCTGGATACGATTGTCCGTCGCCAGCTTTCCGAGCTTGGGCACGAGCGACCAGTGCCCGCCGATCGCACGCTGCACCAGCCCTTCGCGGGCAAGCCGGTTCAGCCCTCGATCCTTGCCGTCACCGGGCGCGGCTGCGAAGACCAGTGTGAGGTCACGCGGACCCCCGGTTTCGACGAAGCGCCGTTCGAGCGCCGTAATCAGTTCCTCGGGCGTGCCGATGCCGACGAACCCTGAGCAGCTCACGACATCGCCGTCGCGTATCAATGCGATGGCCTCGTCGGCGGTAACGACCTTGTCTCGAATCATGGCAGTCTCGGTTTCGCTTGTTGAGCGTCAGCTACTCGGTTAAAAGGTACTTCTTTATGACAGCGATTTGCGCATCGTCCATCAACGCTGGTGCATGTCCACAGTCGGGAAATTCGAACGTTATGACCCGGCCGTCGGAGGATGCCGGGCCGCGCTTGAGCATCGCGTCCACCGTGCTGCGCGTCAGCAAATCGGAGTCCTCCCCGCGCAAAATCAGCACCGGACAATCGATCTTGTCCCAGACGTGCCACAGGACCACGTCCAGTAAGACCGGTATCGCAAATCGGAAGCCGATGCCCGGATCGAAGTGAAAACGAAAGCCGCCTGAGTCGTCCGGGACCGCGCTGTGCTGCGCCAGATGACGCCATTGGGCGTCGGTAAGCTTGCCAAACGGGGCATGCACTTCGCGCAGGTGCGTTTCGACCTCGTCAATCGATGCGAAGCGCCAGGAACGCGTCAGATAACTGCCAATCCGGCGCAATGCCCGGGCCGAAACGCGCGCGCCGAAATCATTGAGCACCAGCCGTCGCACCGGCGTGCCCGGTTCCGCTGCCATCAACATGCCGATATGGCCGCCAAGGGAAGTGCCGACCCAATCCACCTTTTCGACATCGAGGCGGGCGATCAATGTCGACATCGCGCGGGTATAGGCACGGTCGGTGTAATGGGATGGCGATGCAAGCCATTCGCTGCGTCCGCGTCCGGGTAGATCGGGCACGATGACCCGCATGCCTTTTGCCGCGAGCGCCGCCGCCAGCATGTCGAAGTCGCGACCGGTGCGAGACACCCCGTGAACACAGACAACGGTCTGCTCGGCCGTCGGCGGCCCCCACTCGGTATAGGCGAGCTTATGAAAGCCGCCTCGGCCAATCACGGAGACCTGCTTCAGTTTTGGTTGCATTGCGCGGGGTCCGTATCAGGCGGGGGCATCGTCACGCTCGTGCAGCCACTCGGCGATGCCTTTACCGAGCACCCCCTGGGACTTGCCACTCACGAAGACTCCGACATGTCCACCGTCGAGGCCAATCTCCTGATAGTCGGCGCTACCGACTGCCTCTCGCAGCGCCTGAGTTGTTTTCGGCGGAATGATGTGATCGTCCTTCGCATAGACGTTCAGTATCGGGATGCGGATGTCGGCCAGGTTGACGGTTCGGTTGCCCAACTGAAACTCACCGCGAATCAGTTCGTTGTTCTTGTAGAGATTGACCAGTAACTGTTTCGCAGCTTCCCCAGGGTGATGCGGCCGATCGGCGAGCCACTTTTCCATACGCAGAAAATTCAGGAGCTTCTTCTCGTCATCGAATGTGTCGAGCAGACCCACGTTGTACTTCGACAAGGTCGCACCTGGTGTCATCTGCGCGAAGACATAGCTCATCAACTCGCCCGGCAAGTTGCCGTTGGCTTCGATCAGCTGGTCGATGTCGTCCTCGCTCAGACCCCGCATCCAGAGGTTGAGCAGCCCGTGATTGACCCGGCCCTCGGCCTGGTCCTGATGAAAGTCCACTGGTGTGATGGTCAGGATCAGGTTCTTGACGCGCTCCGGATAGAGCGCCGCATAGCACAACGAGAAGACGCCGCCTTCGCAGATGCCGAGCAGGTTGATCGCGGGCAGTCCGTGCTGCCGGCAGATGAATTCAATGCAGTCATTCAGATAGACGTCGACATAGTCCTCGAAGGTGAGCCAGCGGTCGCTGCGGGTCGGGCTGCCCCAATCCACCGCATACACGTCGACGCCGAGCGCGAGCAGGTTGCGCAGCATCGAGCGATCCTCCTGCAGGTCGGTCATCGTGTAGCGGCCGACCTGGCCGTACGCCACGAGCACGGGTACACCGAGCGTGCGTTCGGCCGTCGCCTTATAGCGGTACAGCGTCGTCTTGTCTTCGCGGAACACCACTTCCTTGTCGGCGGTCGCGATCTCCACATGCTCGTCCCTGATCCGGTCGAGCATCTGCTGTCCACGGGCGATCTTCAGGTTGAAGTCGCTGAATTCGGCGAGCGCCCGCGCAGCGATCGATTTCTTGGCGGTAGCCATACGGTTCTCTCAGGAGTGGGTGGGGCGGGCGGATTTCCGGATGACGGCGCGCGTCGGGGGGACGGGCGCAGGGCTGGTGCGTGTCTCCGGCTGAGGCGCGTTCTGCCGCTGCAGCAGTCGGATTTGCCGTCGCAATTCCGTCACCGTGCGCTGGATCTCGTCCACTTCAGTACGTGTCGGAATGTGATAAACCTGACACCACGATTCGGCGAGCGCGCGTTCCTTCAATCGATAGTCGGAAGCGGCGCGCAGCATCAGGGTTTGGGCTTTGACGAATTTCTCGGATCGATGCGCCTCGATCAGCGTCTCGTTCGCAACCTTTAGCCAGCGGTCAGTCAGGTCACGCCATGTGGTTGGCGTGCCTCCCTCGGCGGATGACAGGATTTTCATGAAGCGCTCAAGTGCAGAGTTCCAGGCGCGCTGCACAATTCCCTGATACGCAAGGACTGCCTTGTCACGTTTGATCGACAACTGCTGCAGTTCCGCGAGCGTGCGGTCGAGATCCC
Organism: Paraburkholderia sp. RL17-337-BIB-A; assembly: GCF_046025895.1. Lineage (NCBI taxonomy): Bacteria > Pseudomonadati > Pseudomonadota > Betaproteobacteria > Burkholderiales > Burkholderiaceae > Paraburkholderia > Paraburkholderia sp. RL17-337-BIB-A. Next base: position 1,588,093 of record NZ_JARESY010000002.1, read on the forward strand.
ACAGCGTTGCGTATTTCGGGCCTGCGATGACGTGCTGCAGACCGGCGTCGAACGCGCCCGCGCCACCTCCACTCCATCGAGCCGGTGAGAACATCTCGCGCAACGCCTTCGGCGTCCATGTGTCAGAGTTCGAGCCGTCCTTGACGAATGCAGTCCATTTCTCGATCGACTCTTTCCAAGTTTCCTGCAAGTCGGCGAACTGCTCCTCTATGGGTGGCTTCGCTTCTTCTACTGTTGTGTCCGGCGCGGCTGGAGAGGGACTCATCGACTTCAGAAACGCTTGCTGCATCGCGATCCACCCGTCGGCCCAATTCTGGTTGGCGTGGCTCATTCGAACACCACCACCTGGCGGATCGCCTTGCCTTCGTGCAGCAGGTCAAAGCCGTGATTGATCTCGTCGAGCTTCAATCGGCCCGTGAGCAATTTGTTGACTGGCAAGCGACCCTGCTTGTAAAGGTCGATGAAGCGCGGGATGTCGCGTGACGGTACACATGTGCCGATATAGCTGCCCTTTACCGTGCGCTCTTCGGCAACCAGACTTACCGCAGGCATCGGCCAGCGCGCCGTCGAGGGCGGCAACCCGGCGGTGACGGTCGAACCCCCGCGACGCGTGATGCTGTACGCCAGATCCAACGCGCGAATCGAGCCGGCGAATTCAAAGGCGAACTCGACGCCACCCGAACTCAGCTCGCGAATATGTCCGAGTGCGTCCTCGCGGCCGGCATTGACCGTGTGCGTGGCGCCGAGAGTGCGAGCCTGCTCCAGTTTGTCGTCCGACAGATCGACCGCGATGATCTGCCGGGCACCCGCCGCATGCGCGCCGATAAGCGCGGCCAGTCCGACACCGCCCAGACCGATGACGGCAACGGATGCCCCGACTCGAACCTGCGCCGTGTTGACGACGGCACCCACGCCGGTGAGCACAGCGCATCCAAACAGCGCGGCTTCGTCAAGCGGTACGGTGGGATCGATCTTGATGACGGAGTGGCGCGACACGGTCGCGTACTCGGCAAACACTGAACATCCCAGGTGATGGTTGACGATTTCACCGTTCCGGGTGAGACGACGGGCACCGGAGAGCAAGGTGCCCGCACCGTTCGCCGCCGCACCCGGCTCGCACAAGGCAGGCCGACCTTCCGCGCACGGTGCGCAGTGCCCGCAACTTGGGACGAACACCACGACGACGTGGTCACCGACCTGAAGGTCAGTCACTCCGGCGCCCAGTTCCTGCACGACGCCGGAGGCTTCATGGCCGAGTGCCATCGGCATCGGCCGCGGCCGGTCGCCGTTGATTACGGACAAGTCAGAGTGGCAAAGACCCGCCGCCGCAATCTTGATCAATACCTCGTCGGGGCCCGGCGGCGCGAGGTCGATTTCTTCGATGCGTAGAGGGCGGGAGATTGCGTACGGCGATGTTGCGCCCATCTCTTGCAAAACAGCTGCCTTGATCTTCATTGCGTCACCTCCATCACACGGTTTCTGAGTTCATCGACGAGCACACGACTGTTCTCTGAGTAGTCGACCGGTACGACGACGAGTTGCACTCCGCCTTCTTCAAATGCCGCCTCCAGCGTCGGAGCCAACCCTTCGGCCGCCTCGACGCGCCGGCCTTTCGCTCCGTAGGCCTCTGCGTACTTAACGAAGTCCGGATTGCCGAAACTCAATCCCCAATCGGCGAAATCGTCGACCGCTTGCTTCCAGCGGATCATTCCGTAGGCGTCGTCCTGAATGATCAGCACGACGAGGTTGAGCTTCAGTCGGACAGCGGTCTCGAGTTCCTGCGAGTTCATCATGAAGCCGCCGTCGCCACATACGGCCATCACGCGGCGGTTGGGGTAGAGGAGCGATGCCATCATCGCCGACGGCAGGCCCGCACCCATCGTGGCCAACGCGTTGTCCAGCAGGAGCGTGTTGGCGCTGCGCGTGCGGTAGCAGCGTGCGAACCAGATCTTGTACATGCCGTTGTCTAGCGCGACGATGCCATCGGCGGGCATCACTTCGCGCACGTCGTGGACAATGCGCTGCGGCGTCAGGGGAAAGCGCGATTCCGTCGCGCGATCAAGCGTGCGCTTCAGAATGCCGTCGCGCAAAGGCGCTAGCGTCGCAGCGTTCGGGAGCTTTCCTTCGACCACGTCGGCAAGTCGTGACAGGCTTAAACCCAGGTCGCCCACCACCTCGGCGTGTGGAAAGAAGACCTGTTCGACGCTAGCCGCCGTGTATCCGACGTGAATGACCTTTGGGCCCTTCGGCCCCATGATGAACGGCGGCTTTTCGACCGTGTCGTGGCCAATGGTAAGGATCAGGTCGGCGCGATCGATCGCCTCATGCAGGTAGTCGCGTTCGCTGAGCGCCGCCGTCCCCATCCACAGTTGGGCGGCTTCATCGCTGCCGATGGCGGCGACGGTGCCTTTACCCATCTGGGTGTTGAAGAACGGAATGCCGGTGCGTCGAATGAAATCCGTCAATTGACCCACGAGCCGCGGCCGGTTGCTCGCCGCACCGAACATCACGAGCGGCCGCTCGGCGCTTTTTAGCATCGCTGCGGCCCGCTCGATGGCAGCCTCCTGTGCGACCGGAAGCTCGACAGGGTGCACCGGAATGACGGTCAGGTCGTCGCTCACTTGCTCGCCTGCCACGTCTTCGGGCAATTCCAGATGGACCGGCCCGGGTCGCTCGTCCTGGGCCAGGCGGAATGCTTCGCGCACCACGGTGGGAATGCTGGCGCCGCTGACAATTTGTCTGGAGGCCTTGGTGAGCGGCTTCATCGTGGCGACGATATCGACGATCTGAAAACGCGCCTGGCGCGCAGTCATGATCGGCTTCTGACCGGTGATCAGGATCATCGGCATCGCGCCAAGATGCGCGTACGCCGCGCCAGTCACGAGGTTCAAGGCGCCAGGCCCGAGTGTTGCCATACAAACGCCCGGCTTGCCGGTAAGCCGGCCGTGGGTCGCGGCCATGAAGGCAGCCGTCTGTTCATGGCGGGTCAGGATCAATTGGATGCTCGAGCGGCGCAGCGATTCCACGACGTCGAGGTTCTCCTCGCCAGGCACAGCGAAGATGCGATCGACACCTTCGTTTTCTAGCGCCTTGACGAACAGGTCGGAAGCTTTCACGGACAGACTCCTTGTCTATTCAATTCACAATCAATGTTGGTTGCAACGGCGTCGACGGCACGCCGGTTCCCGGGTTCAGCGACCGGCAACTTGCGCCACATGGTTTCCAGATGTGCGCCGATGCCGCTAATCGAAGATGCGGGCGGGCTCGAGTTCTGGTGCCATTCAGCGGTGAGTCGCAATTGAGCGCGCTCATCCGGCCGATGACGGTCAATTTCGGTATGCTTATATTCACGGCAGTGCCGATGTCGTGTCCATGCGTGCGAGTCCGCATGCAGCCCCGGCGATTCTGGGTCGCCGGGCCGCTGTCAACGATTACTGGGGACCCATTTTCCTGATCAGGGCGTCGAGCTCGGTCATTTCCTCGTCATCCAGATCGGTCAACGGTGGGCGCACCGGGCCGGCGCTGTGGCCGACGAGCGTTGCTCCTGCTTTTACGATACTCACCGCGTAACCCTTCCGGCGGTTGCGGATCTTGAGGTAGGGCAGGAAGAACTCGTCGATCAGCTTGCCAACCGTTGCATGGTCGTCAGCGGCGATTGCGCGATAGAAGTCCATCGCAGTCTTCGGAACGAAGTTGAATACCGCCGACGAATACACCGGCACGCCGAGAGCTTTGTAAGCGGCCGCATAGACTTCGGCGGTCGGCAGCCCGCCGAGATAGGAAAAGCGATCTCCCAGGCGACGTCGAATCGTCACCATGTTCTCAATTTCGCCCACGCCGTCCTTGAAGCCAATCAGGTTCGGGCAACTGTCGGCCAGGCGCTCGAGCATGTCGGCATTGAGCTTGGAGTTGGCGCGGTTGTAGATGATCACGCCGATGTTCGGAACGGACTTGCACACCTGTTCGGCGTGCGCGGCGATGCCTTCCTGACATGCCTCGGTCAGATAGTGGGGCATCAGCAGGATGCCATTGGCACCGAGCCGTTCCGCTTCCTGCGCGTAGCCAATCGCGACGCGCGTCGGGCCACCGGCGCCGGCGAGAATCGGTACTTTGCCCTTGCAGGTTTCAGTTGCCGTGCGAATCACGTCCGAGTATTCGCTTTGCGTAAGCGAGAAGAACTCGCCAGTTCCGCCGGCAGCAAAAAGGGCGGTCGCGCCGTAAGGGGCGAGCCACTCAAGACGTTCAGCGTAGGTATCGGCGCGAAAGTCGCCTCGCTCGTCGAAGTCGGTGACGGGGAACGACAGCAGCCCTTCGGAGACGATCTGCTTGAGTTCTTGCGGTGTGGTCATGATTGAATGCTCCAGATTTCAGTTAATCGATGTTGAGGACATGGCTCGGCGTCCTGTCTTCGCCGTGACGAGGTTGAACCAAGGTGTACTTACTGATATCGCTCACTTTGGGCCGTTACCGAGCTTTCGCCGGAGAGCTGTATTTGCTTATCCGGCAGTCTTGCCTATCTCGTGGTTCGCCATGATTTCAAGCGCACGCACCATTGCAGAGTGGTCCCACGCCTTGCCGCCATGGGCCGTGCAGGCGCTAAACAGCGCCTGGCAGGTCGCGGTATTGGGCAACGAGACGCCAAGCGCTTGTGCCGTGGAGAGCGCCAGATTCAGATCTTTCTGATGCAGTTCAATGCGGAATCCGGGATTGAAAGTGCGCTTCGTCATGCGCTCGCCGTGTACTTCCAGAATCCTCGACGAGGCGAAGCCGCCCATCAGCGCCTGACGAACCTTTTCCGCATCCACTCCGGCCTTTGATGCCAGCAGCAACGCCTCGCCGACCGCCTCGATGGTCGCAGCGACGATCACCTGGTTTGCGACCTTGCAGACCTGGCCCGCGCCGACTTCGCCAATCAGCGACACGTTTTTGCCCATCAGGTCGAAGTAGGGCTTCACTGCGTCGAAGCTCGCCTGTGAGCCACCCACCATGATCGTGAGCGATCCCGCTTTCGCTCCGACTTCGCCTCCCGAGACAGGCGCATCGAGATACTCCGCGCCGCGCTCGCGCACGCGGGCGGCGAAATCGCGCGTGGCCATCGGCGAGATCGAGCTCATATCGACCACAATCTGACCGGCGCGCAGGCTCTCGGCCACGCCGTTTTCACCGAACAAGACGCGTTCGACGTCGGGCGTGTCGGGAACCATGATGAAGATGATGTCGGCCTGGGCGGCGACCGCAGCGGCACTGTCTGCAGGGAGGACGCCAGCCTGCGTGAGTTCCGTCGGCACCGCACCTTTCGTGAACGCAACAAGTTCGATGCCGTTCTTTCGAAGATTGGCCGCCATCGGCGTGCCCATGATCCCAAGTCCGATAAAGCCTGCTTTGTGCATGTGATTCTCCAAACATTGTGATTTCACGTTGACCACGCGTGCTTACTTCTGCATGAAGTGGTTCTTTACGGCCTGTGCGGCGTTCCGAAGCAATCCCATGTCGGCGCAGACCGCCACGAGCGTGCTCCCCATCGAAAGGTAGCGTTCCGCATCTGCCTGCACGGGCGCGAGAATGCCGCTTGCCTTGCCGGCGGCCTTAACACGCTCGAAAACGTGGGCGATGGCCTGCTGCACTTCGGGGTGGTTCGCATTGCCGATATGACCGTAGGAGGCGGCAAGATCGGACGGACCGACGAACACGGCATCGACGCCATCGACTGCAGCAATCTCATCGATCGCCTCAACTGCAGCGCGGCTCTCGATCTGCACTACAACGCAGATGTTGTCGTTCGCAATGTCGAAATAATTAGCGACGGTCCCGTAGCGATTACCTCGCTGACCGACCGAAACCCCTCGCACGCCCAGCGGCGGGTAGCGTGTCGCGGCGACGGCGCGCTTTGCATCGTCAGCGCTATCGACGAAAGGGATCAGGAAGTTGAAAAACCCCGCGTCCAGCATGCGCTTGATGACGACGCTTTCATTCGCCGGTGGCCGCACGAAAGGCGCACTCGGGCTGTCCTTCAATGCCATAAGCTGGGGGATGAGCGTTAGAACGTCGTTGGGCGCATGTTCCGCATCCAGCAGCAGCCAGTCGAAACCGATGAGGCCAAGCAATTCTGTCGTGATCGGGCTTGCGAGGGAGGACCATGCCCCGATCAGGCGTTCGCCGTTGCGAACGGAATCGCGAAACCTGTTCGGTAACGGCTGATAAGGGGTTGACGTTGCCATGGCTGTTTTCCTCGGTGGGAAGTAAGGGGCCGTCAGCGGTTACTACATGTTGTCTGACGTCTGAACACATAGTATGTCGGATGATCGACGAGAAACAGGGATGTTTACCCGTAGTGACTTGTACCATAACGGAAAATTCTTGCGACAGACTCGCTTTCGACATACGATGACTGATGAGATAATGGATTTCTTAGGAGGAAATGCAATGTTTATCACCGGCGAAATGCTGATCGGCCGACAAGCCATCCGGGGCTCCGAAGAGCCGATTCGGGCCTTGAGCCCGATTACGGGAAAGGAAATTGACGCGCCTGTCTTCGGCAGCGGCTCCGTCGCAGACGTTGCAATGGCATGTGATCTAGCCGCAAAGGCGTTTGATCCGTTCCGGCAACTATCGCTCGAGGTGCGCGCCGAATTCCTGGAGCGCATCGCGGATGGCATCGCCGCACTTGGCGACGCCCTCATTCAGCGGGCCCACGAAGAATCCGGCTTACCCAAAGCCCGTCTTGAAGGGGAGCGAGGCCGTACGATTGGCCAGCTCAAGTTGTTCGCAGAAGTCGTACGCTCCGGCCAATGGCTCAGCGCGACGCTCGATTCCCCGCTGCCCGAACGCAAGCCCGCGCCACGCTCGGATTTGCGCATGCAGCGGATCCCAGTGGGTCCCGTGGCCGTCTTCGGTGCGAGCAACTTTCCGTTAGCTTTTTCAGTGGCCGGCGGCGACACGGCGGCGGCACTTGCGGCCGGCTGTCCGGTGGTCGTGAAAGCCCATCGGGCTCACCTGGGAACTTCTGAAATGGTGGGCCGCGTCGTCCAACGCGTCGCGACAGAGATGGATCTTCCGGAAGGCGTGTTTTCGATGATCGTCGGCGCCGGAAACACAGTAGGGGAGGCGCTGGTCGCTCACCCGGCAATCAAGGCGGTCGGCTTTACGGGTTCTCGAGCAGGCGGCACGTCGCTGATGCGCGTGGCCGCCCGCCGGCCCGAGCCGATTCCTGTGTATGCCGAGATGAGTAGCATCAACCCCGTATTTCTATTACCGGGCGCGCTTGCGGCTCGCGGTGACGGCATCGCGCGAGGCTTTGTCGATTCACTTGTGCTTGGCGGCGGCCAGTTCTGCACCAACCCGGGCCTCGGTATTGGAATCGACGGCGAGGCGTTGAAAGCATTTATAGAAGGCGCCACGACAGAACTGAGCGCGCGGCCCGCGCAGACGATGCTGACCCCAGGCATCCACGCGGCATATCAGCAGGGCGAGGGTAAGTTGGCCGCAACGAAAGGCGTCGCCCCGGTCGCGTATGGGCTGGAGGCCACAGGCCCCACACAAGCCTGCGCCGCGCTGTTCGTGACCGATGCCCGGACCTTTCTTGCGACCCCCGAGTTGGAAGACGAGGTGTTCGGCCCGGCATCAACGATCGTGCGGTGCAAGGACGAGCAGGAACTCCTCGACGTCGCAGAACACTTCGTCGGTCAACTCACCGCGACCATCCAGATGGACCGGCCAGACGTGTCCACGGCGAAAAAGCTCGTGCCGATCCTCGAGCGTAAGGCCGGCCGTATTCTCGTCAATGGCTACCCGACGGGCGTTGAGGTATCACACGCGATGGTGCATGGCGGCCCATTTCCGGCCACTTCCGACAGTCGGGTGACGTCGGTGGGGACTACGTCGATCGAGCGCTTTCTGCGCCCCGTTTGCTACCAGGACTTTCCTGAAGACCTGTTGCCTGAGGCGCTTCTCGACGACAACCCGCTCGAGTTGTGGCGACGCCGGGACGGACAGGTCACGCGCAGCTAAACGGTCACGAGCAAAAGAAACGGCCCAATCGGGCCGTTTCTTTGTCAAAAGGGACTCGGCGCGCACGACGACGGCGTCGCCATACAGTTCCTGGTTCTGAACTGGAGGTTCGACAACAAGCGTCCGAGCCTCGCGCTGAATAAGCAACCCGATGGGCAGACTCACGCCGGCCACCGCTTTGCTCAAGGCGCGTCAGGATGCAAATGGGCCTGGCGGATACTGCCGGAAGCGCTATCGCCCCCTTGCGGTATTGTCACCGATGGCGAATAACGTCCGTCTATTTACGGTTAGCACCCGATCTTGATTGTCGAAGACAGGCGAAACAGTTCGCTGGTTACTTGCGACGATAAGCTTCGACGACGATCTCGCAGTTCTGCAGGTGCAGTTCCAGCGCCCGATTCCATTCTCGACGCGCGATGGCCGTTGCGTTGCGCAGCCACGAACCGAAAGAGGTAACAACTGAGGTTTGAGCGACGGTTTTCATAGTGAGTTTCAGGGTAATTGGCTAAGGGATTACCCTTAATCATACTCTTTTTGTGTTGCAGTGCAACGCATGCGGCCTTTGCCCGGTTATCTCGTCATCGCCGAGCGCGTCGCGATGGCACGAACCAGTGGATGGCTGCGCACTGATCGCCGCGTCGAATCTTCGCGTATCTGACTGAAGGCAAACGGAACACAGTGTGACTGGAAGGATCGTCTCGCGATCGCACGTCCTGCGGCGCAACTGCGCCCGGTGTTCTCGCGGCACTCAAGCTCGACACGAAGCGGTCACGGGTGCCGCTGTTCCTCGATAGCTGGATGCCTGAATACCGCTCGCCGACCGTGTGTGACATCCGCCCAGGTTTGTGTTGACTTTCTGGCGCAGAGATAAGCCACGGCCCAGAGCGGACGCTCGAACCAGGAACGCCTTGACATGCGAGCCGCAACGAAGAGCATCGACCTATTGCCCGCAGACAGGGCCATCGGTGGGACCCTTCCGAGCACGACGCTTTTCGTTACTGACCGGGAGAATGTACGTTTTCGTACCGATATTTGTCCCGTTTCTGGAGATCATATTTTGGCGTATGGCTGACGCTCGCGCGTGGGATTGGAATGCCGCAGCAGCGAATTGCTGCGGCTTTTTTTTGGGCGCACGCAAGCTGTAGATGAGTGGGCGGCGAGACCGGATGCCTGGCCAGCGCTTTGGCGGAGGCTTGGAGTCCGGCGTTACTCCCCGGCTCGCCTAACGCCGGCTCATTTCTGCTCCGACCGTTAAGCTCGACGGCGGCCTCAACATACGCTGAACAGTGCACACCAGGAAACGACCATGGACGAACTCTTTCAAAGCTTTGACCTTAACGTCCTCAAACTGCCAAACCGGATCGTGATGTCCGCAATGACCCGTACGCGGGCATCCGAAAACGACGTGCCAACTGATTTGATGCGTGAGTATTATGTCCAGCGTGCTTCTGCCGGACTGATTGTGACCGAGTGCACGCAGGTTTCTGACCAAGGGCATGGCATCATCCGCGCCCCTGGTTTGCACCGTCCGGATCAGATCGCGGCATGGCGGAAAATTACCGACGCAGTTCACGCCGCTGGAGGCCGAATCTACTGCCAGATCTGGCACTGTGGCCGAGTCGCCCATCCAGACATGCGGGACGGCGCGCCACCGGTTGGACCTTCTCCGATAGCGGCGACCGGAGATTTCGTTCTGCCAACCGGTCGCGTGGATTTCACCATACCCCAGGAGCTCAGCATTGATGAGATTTCTGGCATCGTGAGCGACTTTGCCAAGGCGACGCAAAATGCACGGCAGGCTGGCTTCGATGGCGTTGAACTGCATGGTGCCAACGGCTACCTACAGGATCAGTTTCTTCAAGATGGCAGTAATCACCGCACAGACGCCTACGGCGGAACAGTCGAAAATCGCGCGCGGCTCATGCTAGAAACCGCCAAGGCAATGATCGACGCCTGGTCTTCAGAGCGAATCGGCGTGCGGCTGTCGCCGTCAAGCCATCTCTATGGCGTGGACGACAGCGACAAGCTTGCCACCTTTGGCTTCGTTGTCCGAGCGCTCGACGCGCTACGCGTCGGTTACCTATGCCTCCTGGAGCCAAACGCTAAGGACGCGGAGCGCGGCGTGCAAATACCCAATGTCGCCGAGACCTTTCGGCCGATGACGTCCGTGCCAATCATGGTCAACACCGGATTCGACAAGTCGAAAGCCAATGCAATTTTAGTAAAAGGAGATGCAGATCTGGTGGCGTTCGGTGTGCCCTATATCGCCAATCCGGATCTCGTCGAGCGCTTTCGGTCGGATGCGCCACTAAGCAAACCCGACCCGAGTCGGTTCTACGGCGCTGACGCGAAGGGATACACGGATTACCCGCCTCTCCAAGCCGTAACGGCGGACTGAGGATAGCTTCACCAACGGGCGGCGATGTGCAGGTCAAACATCACATTGGAGCGCTGGGCTGGGGTCCGCACCCTCTGGAGGTTTGCGTCGGTATCTAGAGCGCCAGGTTCGACGGGGCGATGCTATGCACACCTCGGTGATGTTGAAGGAACTGATTGGGAAAAAGCGGGCGGCGTGTCGACGACCGTATGCGCAGTGCAAAAAAGATGGTAATCGATGACCATGCGCTCGTGATCCCGACATCAGGAATTGCCCGCTCGGAGTGAGTGTAGGTAACTAACTCCATACGTAGCTTACCGAACGATCCAGGAGAAGACAGTCATGGCTGATCAAACAAATCCCTTTGGCGATCTGACGAAGATGCTCGAACAGTTCAAGGTGCCGGGCGTCGATATGTCCGCGTTGGTCGCGTCGCGCAAGAAAGACATCGAGGCGATCGTCGAAGCGAACAAGTCCGCTTACGACGCGATGCAGGCGTTTGCCCGCAAGCAGACCGAGATGCTGACTCAGGCGATGCAGGACATTCAGGCAGCCACCACTGCGGGCGCGGCGGACCCAGGCAAACACGCTGAGGTGGCGCGCAATGCGTGGCTGAAGGCAGTCGAAGATGTAAAGGATCTGGCAGAAATCGCGCGCAAGTCGCAACTGGCGGCAACGGCGAGCCTCACCAAACGCGCGAATGAACACGCGGCAGAGATCAAGCAGATGCTGCAGCGCAAATAGCTGGCGCGCCTTGGCCCGTTGCGCGAGCGGTGCGTCGTCATCGCGGGACGGGCAGCAACGTTTAATCATCACTCTCAGGAGGCAGCATGGCCGCACCGTTCAACATGCCGGACGAGTTCGTCCAAGGCTTCTTTAAATCGGGGCAAACGCTGCTGCAAGCCTACACCGGCGCGGCGGGCAAGATCGGCGAAGTGCCTTCGACCCCCGCCAGGATGCCGGCGCTCGCGCTGGCAGAAGCACAGGCGCATTACTGGCAGCAGCAGATGGCGCTGTACATGGGCATGGCGACGAGGGCGATGGGGCAAAAGCCCACGCCCGCCGTCGAACCCGAGCGCGGCGACCGCCGCTTCAGTGCCGATGCCTGGCGCGAGAATCCCTGGTACAGCATGCTCAAGCAGACTTACCTGCTCAACTCGCGTCTGCTCAACGACATGGTCGAGGCTGCGGGCGTCGGCGAAAAGGACAAGCACAAGCTGCGTTTCTACGCGCGCCAGTTCATCGATTCGATGAGCCCCGCCAATTTCGCCGCGACCAATCCGGAAGCGATGAAGACCGCCATCGAGACGCAGGGCGAAAGCATGCGCGCGGGCTTTGCAAACCTGCTCGGAGATCTGAAGCGCGGACGCATCTCCATCACTGATGAAAACGCGTTCGAAGTGGGGAAGAACGTCGCAGTATCGAAGGGATCGGTGGTGTTCGAGAACGAACTGTTCCAGCTGATCCAGTACGCGCCGCTCACCGGGCAGGTCGCCGAGCGGCCGCTCGTGATTGTGCCGCCCTGCATCAACAAGTTCTACATCCTCGATCTGCAGCCCGAGAACTCGTTCGTGCGCTACGCGACCGAGCAGGGGCTGACCGTGTTCCTCGTGTCGTGGCGCAACCCCGACGCAGAACTCGGCCACATCACCTGGGACGACTACGTCGAAAACGGCGCGATCAAGGCGATTGAAGTCGGCCTCGCGATCAGCGGCGCCGACAAGGTCAATGCAGTCGGCTGGTGTGTCGGCGGAACAATCCTGTCGTCGGCGCTCGCGGTGCTGCGCGCGCGCGGCGACGAGTCGGTCGCGAGTGTGACGCTCCTCACGACGATGCTCGACTTCAGTGATCCCGGCGACCTCGGCGTGTTCATCGACGAGCAGGGCGTGTCGCAACGCGAGCAGACGATCGGCAAGGGCGGCATCTATTCCGGTGGTGAACTCGGCTTCGTGTTCCAGACGCTACGCGCGAACGATCTGATCTGGCCGTATGTCGTGAACAACTATCTTAAGGGTGGCGCGCCGCAGGCATTCGACCTGCTCTACTGGAACGCCGACGGCACCAATCTGCCCGGCCCGATGTACGCCTGGTACCTGCGCAACATGTATCTGGAAAACAATCTGTGCAAGGCGGGCCGCCTCTCGATGTGCGGCACGCAGGTGGAGCTCGGCAGCATCGACATGCCGAGCTATATCTTCGGCACCCAGGAAGACCACATCGTGCCGTGGAAGGGCGCGTACCGTTCGACGCAACTCGTCGGAGGTGACACGCAGTTCGTGCTCGGCGCCAGCGGGCATATCGCAGGCGTGATCAATCCGGCGTCGAAGAACAAGCGCAGCTACTGGAGCGACGGCACGCTCGGCGACGATCCGCAGGCGTGGCTTGAGTCGGCGAAATCGCAGCCCGGAAGCTGGTGGACGCACTGGAACAACTGGCTGCAGGCGCATGCGGGCAAGCAGGTCGCAGCGCCGAAGAAGCCGGGCAACGCGAAGTACAAGCCGATCGAGCCGGCGCCTGGGCGTTATGTGAAAAAACATCCTCCGGAAGTCATGGGCGCGTGAGCGGCGTTGAGCGCTTCAAACTTCGACGACGGACGTCTAAAAATTGCAACTCATCGCGCACTGAGGCCGACGGCTAGTGTGCAAGCCCGTGATCGTGGCTATTGCGGGGCACTTGCGATAACAAGACTTATCGCAAGTGCATCATTGTTAGGCGCACCTGAGACCACAACTTCGTTTGAGCTCCGCGTCGTCCGGCTTGCAGGCGCCACTTACGCCGGCGTGACATGCCCGACAGGATTATCTGTCCTGGTCCGACCGCTTATTCCGCGCTGGTGGATTATGAACTTCGCTCAGGCGCAGCAAGAGATAAGGTACAGAAGGAAAAGCGTCTTGACCTGGTGCAGTCTCAAAGATCGCGATTGCCGCGGCAAACTTCGACCTGTCTCATGCTTGAGACTTCAACAGTGGTAGCGGCCTTCGGATCAATTTTCCCCGCAAACTTTGATGTTTCTCCATAGCATCGCAGGGCGCTGGATCGTGGTATTAAATGCCATAACGTCATTAAATTAATGACATCCATGCTCTCGCGAAATCACTGCGAAGCACCGAGAATGTTGCTCAGCGCGGCATTCGCCGCATCCAGGGAGCAACGAGCATGTATGCAATTACCGGTGTGACGGGGCAGGTGGGCGGCGCGGCAGCACGCGCCTTATTGAACGCGGGACACGCGGTACGCGCCGTGTTACGCGACAAAAACAAGGCGGCGGAGTGGACGGAGCGGGGCGCCGAAGTGGCAATCGCGTCCTTTGAGGATACGGACGCGCTCGCTGCGGCGTTCAGCGGAACGGCGGGCGTCTTCGTCATGGTGGCGCCGAACTTCGCGCCGCAGCCGGGCTATCCGAATGCGCACGCAGCGGCGGCGGTGCTGAAAGCGGCACTGATGCAGGCGAGGCCGGAGCGCCTCGTGGCGCTCTCATCGGTTGGTGGGCAGCGCAAGTCGGGTCTCGGTCTCATCACGCAAGTGCATATTCTCGAAGAAGCGCTCGCGGATCTGCCCATTCCGACGGCGATCGTGCGGCCCGCGTGGTTCATGGAGAACTCGCTGTGGGATATCGCGCCCGCGCGCGAAACGGGCGTGATGCCGAGTTTTCTGCAACCGCTCGACCGTGCTTATCCAATGATCGCAACTGCGGATATCGGCCGCGTGATCGCTGAGACACTTGCTCAGTCGTGGCAGGGGCGCCGCGTAATCGAGATCGAAGGGCCGCGGCGTTATACGCAAAATGAAATCGCCGCGATGTTAGGCCACGTGCTTGGCCGGTCGGTGAAGGCTCAGGGGGTGCCGCACGATCAGTGGGAGGCGCTGTTCCAGTCGCAAGGCACGTCGTGGCCCGCGCCGCGCATCGAGATGATTGACGGTTTCAATTCGGGATGGATCGATTTCGAAGACGGTGTGAACGAGCGGGTGGTCGGCGCGACCGCTTATCAGACGGTGTTGGCGGAGTTGGTTGAGCGCGCGAATTAGGAGAGCGTTCAATCGAGGCGGGGCGGCAGGGCGAGGATAGGAATATCAGACAGGGTCGCCACGCCGCCGTCGTTGTGGCACGAATCAAAAAATCGACCGCCCCGTGTAAGTCGTCAACCACTCCAGCGCCAGCACCCCCGCCAGCGAATTGCCGTTGCTGTCGAGCCCCGGCGACCACACGCACACGGCCATCTCGCCCGGCAGCACCGCCACGATCCCACCGCCCACGCCGCTTTTCGCCGGCAAGCCGACGCGATAGACGAAATCGCCCGCCGCGTCATAGGTGCCGCAGGTCAGCATCAGCGCAGAGAGCCGCTTGGCTGAACTCGTGTCGAGAATTCGCTCACCGGTGGCGGGCACAACACCATGATTGGTCAGAAACAGCGCCGCCTTCGCCAGCTCGACGCAGCTCATGGAAATCGCACACTGCCGGCAATATGCGTCGACGACGACTTCTGGCGGCATCTCCATGTTGCCGAAGCTCGCCATGAAATGCGCCATCGCACGGTTGCGGTGGGCGTGCTGCAATTCCGAGAGCGCGACGCGCGAATCGTAGTCGACGCTGGCCTCGCCCGTTAGCCGCCGCATGAATTCGACCAGCGCCGTTTCGGCCTGTACGAACCGGCGGCACAGCACGTCGGTAACGACCAGCGCGCCCGCGTTGATGAACGGATTGCGTGGCTTGCCGTGTTCGGCTTCAAGTTGGACCAGCGAATTGAAGGCGTTGCCGGACGGCTCGCGTCCCACGCGTTGCCAGAGTTCGTCGCCAAGCAGCCGGAACGCCATCGTGCAGGCGAACAGCTTCGAAATACTCTGAATGGAAAAGCGCGTGTCAGCGGCGCCGGTGCGGAACACGTCGCCCGAGGCCGTGACGATCGCCATGCCGAAACTGTCGGCCGGGACGTTCGCCAGTTCGGGAATGTAATCGGCGACCTTGCCGCTGCCCAGATAGGGCTGAAGATCGCGATGGATCTGTTCGAGGATGGATGCGTAGTTCATTGGGCTCGGACCGTTGAAGCGGCGATTCTACTGGCAACCCGGCGTCAATAGTTCGTGCGGAGAAGCGCTGCCGGTTTGGAGCAGCGTTTCGCAAAGCTATGCTAATCTTGCGGTATTTTTCACCGAAACGGGGAAAAACGGACATACATGACGGAAGCCTTCGATCCGGACGCCGTCGAGCGTCCGGTATTCGTGGTCGACGAGCGCTACGACGCGCTGGACGAACCGTGGCGCGCTTATCATCGCGTGCGCTTGATCCACGTGAGCGCCGGCGTGCTGACCGTGCGCACCGAAACCTGCCGATGGGTCGTGCCGTCGGGTCATGGGCTCTGGCTGATGGCGAACGTGCAGCATTGCCTGTCTGCTGCCGAGCCTGTGCGGCTCGATTCGCTGTATGCCGCTCCGGACGCCGCGCCACTCCCCGCGCAACACGTCGCGCTGGCGCTCGACCGGTTGGCGGAAGCTTTGCTGGATGCCGCAGCCGATCTGCCGCTCGACCAACCGCTCGACGAACCCGCTGAGCGCCTTCTACAAGTCATGCTGGACCGCCTGTCCGGCTTGCCTGCGGCGCCGCTGGCGCTGCACTGGCCGCGCGATCCACGCATCCAGCGGATTGCCCAGGCGCTGAACACCAACCCGGCGGAGCCGGCGGTACTCGACGATCTGGCGGCGAGCGCCGGCGTGACCGCGCGCACAGCGGCACGCCTCTTCGTCAAGGAGACCGGGCAGACCTTCGGCCAGTGGCGGCAGCAACTGCGGCTGCTGGTTGCGCTGGAGCGTCTAGGCGCCGGGGCAAGCGTCACGCAGGTGGCACTTGAGGTCGGCTACAACGACGTCTCGTCATTTATCGCGGTATTCCGCGATACCTTTGGCGACACGCCGGCACGCTATTTCCGCTGACCCCGCGCCCTTTGCGTCTTCATCGACTGGAATCGCCGCGATCCGTCGTCATAGCCTGGAATCGCGAGGACTGAAAACACCGCAATCAGTGCGCGCCCGCCGCACCCGGGCCGCCGCCGCCCTTGGCCGGCTTCGTAATCCAGATCAGTGGAATGATCAGAATGAAAATGATCGACGACACAAAGAAAATGTCGTTCAGGCCCATCATCGCGGCCTGGGTGTTCACGGTGAAATCGAACAGCGCATGCGCCGATTGCGGATTCAGATGCAGCAGCGACTGGGTCGAATCGATCTGCTGGTTAAACAATGGGTTGTTGACGCTGGCCTGCTCGGTGAGCCGTTCATGGTGCAGCGCCGTGCGGTTGTTCCACTCGTTGCCGGCGATCGAGGTGCCTACTGCGCCGCAAAACACCCGCGCGAAATTCGACAGACCCGCGGCTGCAGGAATTTTGCTCGGTGGCTGACCGGACAAAATGATCGCAGTCAGCGGCACAAAGAACAGCGCCATCGGAATGCCTTGCAGCAGCGTGGGGAGCACGAGGTGCCAGGTATCGATTTCGATCACGTACTTCGAGCGCATATAAAACACGACCGCAAAGCCGATAAACGCGAGGGTTGCAATGATGCGTGCGTCCGAGCGCGGCAGCACGCGGCCCATCACCGGCGCAAGCAGCACCGCGAAGATGCCGAGCGGCGCGGTAACCAGACCGGCATCCACCGAGCGGTAGTTCAGATACTCCTGCATCCATTGCGGCAGCAGCACCAGGTTGCCGAAGAACACGCCGTACGCCACTGAAATCGCAATCGTGCCGCCGAGAAAGTTGCGCTGCTGGAAGAGCCGCAAATCGACAATCGGATTCTCTTCGGTCAATTCCCACACGAGGAAGAAAGCGAAACTGATCACCGCGGTAATGCCGAGAATCACGATCACCGGCGACGAGAACCAGTCCAGGTCCTTGCCCTTGTCGAGCATGATCTGCAGCGACGCGACCCACGTAATCAGCAGGCCGAGCCCGATTATGTCGATGGGGGGCTTGCGGGTTGCCGATTCGCGCGTGCGATAGATCATCCACGTGACGCCGGCCGCGAAAATGCCGATCGGGATGTTGATGTAGAAGATCCACGACCAACTATAGCTATCCGTGATCCAGCCGCCGAGCGCGGGGCCGGCAATCGGGCCGACGGTGGCCGTCATCGCCCATAGCGCGAGCGCGGTCGAGGATTTCTCCCTGGGATACGAGCCGAGCAGAATCGCTTGCGAGAGTGGAATCAGCGGGCCGGCCACTGCGCCCTGGAAAATCCGCGCGACCAGCAGGATCGGCAGCGTGGGCGCAATGCCGCATAGCCACGAAGCCAGCACGAACATGAGAATCGCGCCGACGAACAGCTTGACCTGGCCGATGCGTTGCGTGAGCCAGCCGGTCAGCGGAATCGAGACGGCGTTGGCCGCGGCGAACACGGTGATGACCCACGTGCCTTCATCGACCGAGACGCCGAGGTTGCCCGAAATGGTTGGAATCGCAACGTTCGCAATCGACGTGTCGAGCACGTTCATGAAAGTGGCGAGCGCGACGGCAAGGGTCGCGAGAACCAGTTTGCCGCCTTGTAACGGCGGCGGTGGGGCGGGTGGCGTGGCAGCGGGCGCGGAAGAGGGCTGGCTCAAACGGTTCTCCGGATTCCGGTGTGACGGATGTTCTATGCAGGTGTTCTATTCACTGCCCGGGCAGCGAATCGGAGAACCTGGCGAATTATCGCAAAAGCATACCTGTATTCGGGTTTTGGCGTCTTCGACCCACGCAGGTCCGACGGCGCAAACCAGTCCGGCAGCGTATGCTCCCGGCTGAGGCTGCATGCAGCTTCGCGAAGCGGCGGGCGCCCGCAAGTCGGTAGCACGTTGACCAGTGCCTGGCTATGCATGCGGAAACACGAACCGGCAAAACCGGCAATACAGCGAGCACAAAGAGGAGTTGAAGATGGCCTGGGCGCAATTCGAACACGGCTGGCGGTGTGCGCCGGCGACCCTGCCCGCCAGGGCATTGGTGGTGCTGATGCACGGCGTGGGCAGCAATGCGCGCGATCTGATGCCGCTCGCGGACATCTGGAGCGAGAGTCTGCCGGACGTGGCGTTCACTTCGTTCGACGGCACCGACGCTTTCGACGGCGGCTTTGGCGGCCGCCAATGGTTCAGCCTGCGCGATGTCAACCAAGGTAACCGCGAGGCGCGTGTCGCCGCTGCCTATCCGGCCTTGCGGCGCATGCTCGAAGCGGAACTGGCGTACTGGCAGATTCCTTTCGGCCGGCTTGCACTGGTGGGTTTCTCGCAAGGCTCGATCATGGCGATGCATCACGTGGCAACCAGCGCGCAAGGCGCTGCCGCCGTGGTCGCGTATTCTGGGCGGCTCGCCTCGGCGATCGTCGCGCAGAACGGCACACCACTCACGCTCGTGCACGGTGAAGACGACGAAGTGATCCCGGTACAGGAACTGGAATACGCCGCGGATGCATTCAGCAACGCCGGCTACACGGTTGATGCCTACGCCTTGCCCGGGATTGGACACACCATTGACGCGGACGGCGTCGAACTCGGCAAGCAGGCGTTGGAGCATGCGCTGGGCGCCTTGTCACGCGACTGACCCGCCTGAAATTGAAAAGTGGCCCTAAAGATTCTGTTTTGCTTGCCGTTAACTGATCATTAGTATGAAAATCACCTCCGCCGCGCGGAACGCGCAACGCCCATCCGGGCGTACCAGGCGGCACGGGGTGACCGGGGGCGCATTTTCCAGACTGCCCGGCAAGGGCGGATAACGACATATCAGAGCCTTCCTATGGCCAGACCGACGCCGCATTACCCGCTTTTCGATCGACTGCTCCGTCATTCCGTCGCAGTTGACCTCGGTACGGCCAATACCCTCATTTATACCGACAACGGCGGCATCGTGCTGAACGAGCCGTCCGTCGTGGCGTTCCAGAAAGAGCCCGCCGCCGGGCACAAACGCGTCGCGGCAGTGGGCGCCGAAGCGCGCCAGCTGCTCGGCCGCGCGCCGGGTAACGTCGAAGCCGTGCGGCCGCTGCGCCATGGCGTGATCGCCAATTTTTCCGCCGCTGAGCAGATGATCCGGCAATTCGTCGACATGGCCCGCCCGCGGCCGCTGTTCAGCCGGCGCGCCGCATTCACCGTGTGCGTGCCGGAGGGCGCGACCCAGGTCGAGCGTCGCGCGATCAAGGAAGCCGCAGTGGCGGCCGGCGCGTGGAAGGTCAGTCTGATCGGCGAATCGCTGGCGTCGGCGGTCGGTGCGGGCCTGCCGGTGTCGGAGGCGGTCGGCTCGATGGTGGTCGACATCGGCGGCGGCACGACCGAAGTCGGCGTGATCTCGCTAGGCGGCCTCGCGTATAGCGGCTCGATTCGCGTGGGCGGCGACAGTTTCGATATGGCGATCGTCAGTTATGTGCGCAACCTGTATGGCGTGTTGCTCGGCGAGCAAACCGCCGAACACGTGAAGAAG
Source organism: Paraburkholderia sp. RL17-337-BIB-A (assembly GCF_046025895.1). Taxonomy (NCBI): domain Bacteria; kingdom Pseudomonadati; phylum Pseudomonadota; class Betaproteobacteria; order Burkholderiales; family Burkholderiaceae; genus Paraburkholderia; species Paraburkholderia sp. RL17-337-BIB-A. The sequence continues at coordinate 1,607,905 of NZ_JARESY010000002.1, forward strand.
GGCATCGGTTCGGCTGTGCGCGACGTGCCGGTCGAGCACATGAACGCGACCGGGCGCAGCGTCGACGACGGCTTGCCGCGCACGGTTCAATTGAGCAACCACGATATCGCCGATGCGATCGAAGGCCCGCTGCGTCAGGTGATCGGCGCCGTGAAACGCGCGCTTGAAACGGCGCCTGCCGAACTGGTGACGGATATCGCGCACAGCGGCATCATGCTGACCGGCGGCGGTGCGCTGCTCGGCAATCTGGGTCGGCGCCTGACCAACGAACTCGGGCTCGACGTCCACGTCGCCGACGAGCCGCTCACCTGCGCGGTGCGTGGCGCGGGCGCGGCGGTTGCCGCCGGTTTGCTCGACGACAGCGCCTACGAGTGATTCGGCGCGGGACGTCCGCGTGGCAGGTGGCGGGTGGCCGAGGCGAGGGTGACCGCATGGGCCCACGGGTACGATGCGCCGGCCGTGAGGTGAGTTGCATGGGTTTCTGAGCATGATGCACTGGCCGTGAGGTGAGCCGCCTGGGTTTCTGGGCATGACGCACAGATGCCCTGGCGTTCGCTTCAAGTCACTACATGCACACCGCCAGATTCACATCACCGATTCACGCCACCATACGCACGCCACCTGATTCACGCCACTCGATTCACGCCATTTCACACAGCCGAACATGCCTCGGCGCCTATCTGACAGCTGTGTGACAATACGCCTCGCATCCCAATGTCAGGGACGCAAACACGTTTTCTTCCTCGAATCCATTTCCAGCCAGCGTCGCCGTATTCAGGCGTTGCCGCGCCGTCCGTGAACCACCCGTGAATCAATCTGTTTCCGCTTCGCCGTCGTCCGGATCCTCGTCTTTTATCGAACTGCATAGCGGCTTGCGTATGCCCTATGTGGAAGCGGGCGCTGGCGAACTGCTGCTGTTCGTGCACGGCTCGCTGTGCGATTACCGTTATTGGCAACCGCAACTCGCGGGTCTGTCGAAGCAGTACCGCTGCGTCGCGGTGAGTCTCACGCATTACTGGCCAGTGACGGATGCCGAGCCCGATCAGCCGTTCAGCTGGAGCGAACATGCGGACGAGGTGGCCGAATTCATCGATCGTTTTGGCGCCGGGCCGGCGCACGTGGTAGGCCATTCGCGTGGCGGCTGCGTGGCGTTTCATTTCGCGCGACGCCATCCACAGTACGTGCGTACGCTGACGCTCGCCGATCCGGGCGGTCCCTTGCAGATCGCCGGGCGACCGCCCGCGAGTTTGCCGGAGACCGTCAACGCCTTGCGCGCGAAAGCCGCCCAACTGATCGAAACAGGCGAAGTGGAAGCCGGCTTGCAACTATTCGTCGATTCAGTGAGCCGGCCCGGTTTCTGGGCAATGAGCACGCCCGGTTTTCGCAGGATGGCGACCGACAACGCGCACACGCTCGCGCGTCAATTCCGCGATCCGTTGCCCGCTTACGTACCCGGGCAAGCGGCCGAAGTGCGCTGCCCGGTGCTGCTGATCGATGGCGAAAAGAGTCCCGACATGTTCCGCCGCACTGCGACGGCGCTGCAAACATGGCTGCCGGATGCGCGCCGCGAAACAGTACGCGGCGCCTCGCACGGGATGAATCTCGCGCATCCGGCGGCGTTCAATCGCTACGTCGACGAGTTCATTCGCTCAGTGGACGTTTGATAAACGCGTGACATGAGTGGACATTGGGTGCTTGATTCGCGCGCTAGCGCGCGCCACCGAATGGACAACGAGTGTGCGAAACGCCTGCAATTAACCCGCAATGAACTGATGCTACTTGCCTCGCGGCGATTCGCGCGCGAGGCGCTCAGCACCCCGAACTCAGTACTCGGCACTCAGTGCCCGGCACTCAGCGCCCCGAACTCAACACTCAGCACTTGCTCAACGGTTGCAGTTCAAGCCTTGCGATGCGCGTCTTTATCGAGCGCGCGTTCCGCGGCTTCGCCGACGAGGCCGTGGTAATACAGATGCACGCCGATCGCGAGCGAGTCGTTGCGAATTTCGTGGAAGGCTCTCCATGCCTTCACAGGGTCTTTGAAGAGGAGATAGTGCGACTCCTGCGCGATCAGATCCGCGACTTCATGCAGGCCATGACCGTGCAGCACGTTCACGAGGGCATCGAGACTGCGGTGGGTACGCGCATCGGTACGCGGGTAAAGCATATGCAGCACCGCCACCTTTTGCGTCTTTAGCGCCGCCGACAACGCCACGACGATGTCCTGATGATTCAGCGCGGTGACGATGTTGTCTTCGTTGTGGACGTGATCCGGAAACAGCGTTTCGAGAGAGGCGTTCATCTGGTCCTTCCTGTTCTTCTGGCTGATGAAAAAAGCCCGCCGTTGGACGGCGGGCAATGACAGCGATGTGTTCGCAGGGGAAGCAAAACACGGGTTCAGTATCGCAGAGCCCTAGCGCTTGTGTAGCTTGACTGCCGCAACACATTGTTGCAGTAGGCGTACCAACTTTCATTTGGCTGGCAATGCCGTTGAGCGCACCGAACGCGTTTCAGTGCCGCGCACTTCTGCATCTTTCTGTCTGGTTCAGGCGATTACACGCATCTTTCAGACAACCAATGTTGCGCGAGTCGAGATGGATTGTTGCGGCCAATCGTCGCAATCAAAGCCCTTGCGGATCGTAGAATGCGAAGCGGCGCCTGAGCATGCCACGCGGCGATCCGACGATCGAGCATGCCGGCATGTGTGCGATGTGAAAGTAAGAGGAACGTGCAGATGAATTCGAAGACACACGCAACGCTGAGCTTTTCCGACAGCGACCAGACGATTGATTTGCCCATTTATCAGGGCACGCTCGGGCCGGATGTCATCGACATTCGCAAGCTGTACGGCCAGACCGGCAAGTTCACGTACGACCCGGGTTTCATGTCCACGGCGGCATGCAATTCTGAAATCACGTATATCGACGGTGACAAAGGCGAGCTGCTATATCGCGGTTATCCGATCGAGAATCTGGCGCAAAACGCCGACTTCCTCGAGACGTGTTATCTGTTGCTGAAGGGCGAGTTGCCGAATGCGCAGCAGAAGGAAGAGTTCGTCCACACCGTGACGCAGCACACGATGGTGCACGAGCAGATGCACTTCTTTTTCCGCGGTTTCCGCCGTGATGCGCACCCGATGGCGATTCTGGTGGCGGCCGTCGGCGCGTTGTCGGCGTTCTATCATGACTCGCTTGACATCAACAATCCGCAGCATCGCGACGTATCCGCGATTCGCATGATCGCGAAGCTGCCGACCCTGGTGGCGATGGCGTACAAGTACACCGTGGGGCAGCCGTTTGTTTATCCGAAGAACGACTTGTCATACAGCGCGAATTTCATGCGGATGATGTTCGCCAATCCGGCGGAAGAGTACCAGGTCAATGACGTGCTGGTACGCGCGCTGGATCGTATTCTGATCCTGCATGCGGATCACGAGCAGAATGCGTCGACCTCGACGGTTCGGTTAGCCGGTTCGTCGGGTGCGAATCCGTTTGCCTGCATTGCGGCGGGCATTGCGTGTTTGTGGGGTCCGGCGCATGGCGGCGCGAATGAAGCCGCATTGAATATGCTGGAAGAGATTGGTTCAGTCGACAACATTCCTGAGTTTATTGCGAAGGTGAAGGACAAGAACTCAGGCGTGAAGCTGATGGGATTTGGTCACCGCGTGTACAAGAATTATGATCCGCGTGCGAAGCTGATGCGTGAGACGTGTCATGAAGTGCTGGAGGAGCTGGGGCTGCATGATGACCCGTTGTTCAAGCTTGCCATGGCGCTTGAGAAGATCGCGCTTGAGGATGAGTACTTCGTTTCACGGAAGCTTTATCCGAATGTGGATTTTTATTCGGGGATTGTGCAGCGGGCGTTGGGGATTCCTACTGCTATGTTTACCTGTATCTTCTCGATGGCGCGGACGGTTGGGTGGATTGCGCAGTGGAATGAGATGATCGCTGATCCGGAACAGAAGATCGGGCGGCCGCGGCAGTTGTTTGTTGGCGAGACTCAACGTGGGGCTCGGCCGCTTGCCAAGCGGTGAAGGTTTAGGGTTTTTGCCTGTGCGGCGCTTGTTGTCTGTGCTTTTATGGCGTTGGCCTTTGCTTGAATTGTTATTGGTCTATTAGCGTCGCCCCTGTGCGGGGCGGGCACCTACTTTTCTTTGCCCGCCGCAAAGAAAAGTAGGCAAAAGAAAGCGGCTCAAACCGCTAACTTTTAAGCGGGTCCCCTGGCTTGGAGGGGGCAGTGGTGCATCTGGAATCTGCGCCCTCGCACATTCCGCGTGAGTGACACAGCAGTCATTCTTCCAGCGGCGCTGCGCGCGCCGAAGCGCACTTCACAAACCGATCGCTGCGTTTTCACACGCGCGTTTATGCTCAGTACCGTGGCTCGCATAAATCGTCACGGCCCTGGCTACTGTTAGCGCGATTGCCGCCCCTGCAGCCGCGATGGCCCGTTTCGTTTGGTCCGTGCTCGCTACGTTCATTCGCTTGCGGGTTTGTCATTACCCCACGTGAGCACCTCGCCGAGGCGAAGCCGATGCCCCCACTGTGCCCCAACGAAGCCACTGGTTTGCATGATGAACCCTTCCGGCGAGCACGCAGTGCGAGGCGGGAAGTATGACTGCCTTGTCACTCGCGCCGAATGTGCGAGGGCACGGATTCCAGATGCACCACTACTGTCACTGCGCGGGGGACCCGCTTATGCGCTAGCGGTTTGAGCCGCTTTCTTTTGCCTACTTTTCTTTGCGGCAGGCAAAGAAAAGTAGGTGCCTGCCCCGCACAGGGGCGACGCTAATAGACCAATAACAAATCAAGGAAAGGCCAACACCATAAAAGCACAAACAACAAGCGCCGCACAGGCAACCAAATCAAGAAAAACCCCCGCCGCAGGCACCCAGCCAAACCCGCGCCGCGAGCAACAAAATCAAGAAAACCGCAACACCCCAGACACCCCCCCAAAAACCCCGCACAGAACAACAAACCCCCTCTGCACGTCCCGTGCCACCAAAAAACCCGAAACTCTCCGATGATAAGTTCGTCTGACGCGGACAGACCCTCTACAATCGGAAGCGACCAGGCATCACCATCAGCAACCGAAAGTGAACCGAAACTGAAAGCCAACGCGCAAGCGAACCCCATAGGAGCGACCCTGATGCAGCAGCCAGAAGCCCTCGGCGGCCTGTCCCACTCGGGCGGAATCGACCACCGCGAACCCGAGCCGGACGGCGCATTCATCCCGACGGAAAACCTCAACGTCGCGAGCGCTACCCAGCACGTGCTGAAGTCTGGCGACACCTTCATCGTCAACGATCCCCTCGGCGATATCACCGGCCACGACGACGGCCTGTTCGTCAACGACACCCGCGTCCTGTCGAGCCTGCGTCTCACCTTCGGCGGACGCGCGCCCTCGTTGCTGTCAGGCAGCGTCAGCAGCGACAACACCTCCTTCACCGCGCATCTGACCAATCGCCCTCTGCCGCCGCTCGGCGGCGACAGCACGCCGGAAGGCGTGATCCACGTCGAACGCGTGCGCGTGCTCTCGGGTACCGTCCTCAACGAAGCCATCGAACTCACCAACTACGGCACGAGCGACGCCGTCGTGCCGCTGTCCATCTCCTTCGCCAGCGACTTCCGCGACATGTTCGAAGTGCGCGGCCTCAAACGCAACAAACAGGGCCGCGTCGAACCGGCGCGCGTCGAGAATCGCGAGGTGCTGCTCGGCTATATCGGTCTCGACGACGTGGCGCGCAATGTGCAGATCGCCTTCTCGCCGGAACCCGACAAGCTCTTCGCCGATCGCGCCGACTACACCGTCAAACTGCCCGCGCAAGCCTGCGTGTCGATCTATCTGTCAGTCGCCGTGCAAGTAGTCGCGCAAGCCAACAAGCCAATTGCAGGCGTCGCGCAGCCCACTCACGCGGTGAGCGAAGCCCATCTGTCGCAAATCGATGCGGAGCGTCCCCGCGTGGGCCGCGCCGCCGTGCGCGCCGCACTGGTCGACGCCCACCTGGTGATGCGTGAACGGCGCCGTGTCACGGCCCGGGTGCGTTCGAGCAATCCGCTCTTCAACGCGTGGATCGATCGTTCGCTTGCCGACCTGGGTCTCCTGACTACCGATCTCGCCACCGGCCCTTATCCCTATGCCGGCATCCCGTGGTTCTCGACGCCGTTCGGGCGCGATGCGGTCATCACGTCGTTGCAGACACTGTGGTTGCAGCCGCAGTTGGCCGCAGGCGTGCTGTGCTTTCTAGCCGAACATCAGGCGCGCGAAAATTCGCCGTTTCGTGACGCCGCGCCTGGCAAGATCATGCACGAGATGCGCAAGGGCGAAATGGCCGCCACCGGCGAAGTGCCGTTCGCGCTGTACTACGGCGGCGTCGACACCACGCCGCTGTTTATCGTGCTGGCCGGCGCCTACGCGGCACGCACGGGCGACCTCGCGCTGATTGACGAATTGTGGCCCGCGTTGGAACGCGCGGCGCAGTGGGTTGCGGGTGTCTGCGACAAGAACCGTTACGGTCTGCTGGACTATCAGCGCGAGTCCGATGGCGGTCTTGCGAATCAAGGCTGGAAGGACAGCCACGATTCGGTCTTCCACGCCGACGGCCGTTTCCCTGACGGCCCGATCGCGCTCGTCGAAGTGCAGGCGTATGCGAGCGCCGCCTTCGACACAATGGCTCACTTCGCCAAGCTGCGCGGCCTGCATGATCAGACGAAGCAATACAGCGAGCGCGCGAAGAAAATCCGTCAGTGCGTCGAAGAAAAGTACTGGATGGACGAGTCCGGCTTCTACGGCATCGCGCTCGACGGCCACGGCGAATTGTGCCGCGTGATGGCGTCGAATGCAGGCCACCTGCTGGCCTTCGGTTTGCCTTCGCGCGAGCGTGGCGAAGCGGTGGTGCGCGCGCTCGACTCCACGTTGTTCCACACCGGCTGGGGCGTGCGCACGCTGGCCGCGAGCCAGGCGCGCTTCAACCCGATGGCGTATCACAACGGCTCCGTCTGGCCGCATGACAACGCGCTCTGCGCGCGCGGCCTGTCGCGTTACGGCGGCAAGGCGGCGGCCGTGCGGCTGTTGCAGGCGCTGTTCCAGGCGGCAGTCAATTTCGACATGCGTCTGCCGGAACTGTTCTGTGGGTTCCCGCGTCGGCGCGGCGAGCCGCCCACTGCCTATCCGGTCGCGTGTCTGCCGCAGGCCTGGGCAGCGGGTTCGCCGTTCATGATGCTCGAAGCGTGTCTGGGCATCACGATCGATGCGACCCGGCGCGAAGTGGTCATCGAGCAGCCCATGCTGCCGGAGGGCATCGACTGGCTCGAAGTCGGCGATCTGAAGGTGGGCGATTCGTCGGTGTCGATCATGTTTCGGCGGATCGGCGAGAAGGTGGTCGCGTCGGCCGAGCAGGGCGACGTGCGGGTGGTCGCGCTTCTCTAGCTACGCGCTTTCAGCAGGCATGAAAGCGCCGCAAGTGAAGGCGCAAGCGCAGGCTGCGGTCGAGCCTGCGCTCGATAACTCCGGTGAAATTACGCCGTCGCGAGGTGACGCCCCGGTGCAGATAGCGGTGTGGGCGGCAGACAAGAAGTAGGCAGCGGCGGCGCATCTTTCAGGCGCGTCTCATGGTTTCAACGTCGTAAGCGCATCCGTCGGGCTAACGTGCGTCGTGAGACGAGGCCTCCTCGGGGCTCTCATAAATGTACGTAGCGACACTGCGCCGCTGCAGCGCGTCCCCCAGTTTCATTCGAAGGAAGCTGCTTGTCGTGTAACGCGTCACGTCCGAGTAATATCGGGCGACCAGGCCAGTCACCATTTCGGAATAGGCATCGATGAGTTCGGGCGCTATCGAGAAATTGTCGTAGTTGACGATTGCGTGGGGCCGGACCTTGAGGCCGGACAGGGCGCGGTTAACCTCGGCTCTGACTGCTTCAATGTCGTCAACAGTCGTGACCTCGTGTCCTTCGAAGTTGATAAACAACATGTTTTTGTCGGCGTCGTAGCTAAACCGCTCACTGAGCGTCAGCCTCAACAGCACTGCTCGCAAACCCATCGGCTTATTGTCGAAAATGCGGGCGTCCATCAGACGCGGCGGCGATTTGATTATGGGAGCGAAACCCATCTGGGAAACGATGTCTCGCTGGAGGTCGACCCCCGGTGCAATCTCGACGAGTTCGAGTCCGTCAGGCGTCAGGGTAAAGACGCATCGCTCCGTAATGTAGAGCACGGGCTGCTGCCGCTCGTTGGCGTAACGACCGCCGAAGGTTCGATGTTCCACCGCGTCCACGAACTTTTGACAGACGCCATCCTGAAGAATTTGCAGGCGCCCATCCTTGATATTGACTTCCAGTTTGCCGGCGTTGAACGTTCCGACAAACACAACCTTCTTCGCCGCCTGCGAGATGTTGATAAAACCACCTGCGCCTGCAAGCTTTGGCCCGAACTTGCTCACGTTGAGGTTGCCTTCCCGGTCGACTTGCGCGAGCCCGAGAAATGCAATGTCCAGGCCACCGCCGTCGTAGAAGTCGAACTGGTAGGGCTGGTCGATGATGGCGTCGGTATTGGTCGCCGCACCAAAATTCAAGCCTCCGGCTGGGATACCCCCGATGACGCCCGGCTCGGTTGTCATCGTGAAGAGGTCGCACACCTTCTCTTCGTTCGCGACGCTAGCAATCCCTTCCGGCATCCCAATCCCAAGATTGACGACGCTATTGACCATCAGCTCAAACGAAGCACGCCGCGCGATGACTTTTCGCTCAGTCAGTGCCATGGTTGGAATTGAACTTGTCGCAATGCGAAGCTCGCTCGAAAAACCGGGGCTGTACGACTCGGCGAAGGTTTGCCAGTGGTTTTCCTGTTTTGCGACCACAACGCAATCGACCAGAATCCCTGGTATTTTGACCTGTCGCGGATTCAAGGTGCCTGACTCGGCAATGCGCTCGACCTGAACGATCACGATGCCACCCGAGTTGCGTGCGGCCATTGCAATGGCAAGGGACTCAAGCGTCAGCGCTTCCTTTTCCATCGTCACATTACCGTTTGCATCGGCAGTGGTACCGCGCACGATGGCGACGTCGATCGGAAATGTCTTGTACAGGAGGCAGTCAGCACCGTTGACTGATATCAGGCTAACCAGGTCCTCTGTTGTGCGGGCGTTGAGCTTGCCGCCACCGTTGCGCGGGTCGACGAACGTATCGAGCCCGACCGTGGACAAATGACCAGGCCGATGAGCCGCGATATCGCGAAACAGCTGGGAGATGACGCCTTGGGGGAGGTTATACGCCTCGATGTGGCCTTCTACGGCCAGGCGTTGAAGCCCCGGAACGAGTCCCCAGTGACCGCCGATGACCCGTCGAACCAGACCTTGGTGGGCAAAGTGATTCAGGCCTTTGCGGGCGCCGTCGCCCTGACCGCCCGCGTAGACTAGCGTCAGATTTCGAGGTGCTTCGCTATCGCCCGCGGCTGAGTCGAGGAACAGCTGTTCCAGTGCGACTGCGATTTCTTCTGCAAAGCCAATGCCGACGAAGCCGCCCGTTGCCACCGTGTTGCCCGGACGAATCAGTCTGACGGCCTGCTGGGCACTGACGATTTTGCCTTTCCCGACGACGCTGTTTGCAGTGGCGAGAAACGGGTGTTGAAAGCCTGCGCTCATGATGTCTCCAAACCGCACCGTGGAGCCGGGCCCCGGCGCTATGTAGTTGTTCGGACCTGCTGCAACTCGACCACGGTTTCTATGCGTTTGGCTAGTGTGTAGGCCGTTCATTGCCGGCGGAGCCGGCTTCAGGAACGAATTTGCCGACCCAATCGTAAGAGTACACGCCTCGCGCCGCCTGTTTCGAACATTGACGGCGTGGCTGCGGGAGGACGCAGAGCGCAATTGACGAGAGCGCTTCCGGTTCAGCCGAAGATTCGGTTGAATGAGAAGACGATTGCAATTCAGCGGTATCGGCTGTTATTGCGCGGCTTCGATAACGCTCCAAACACGTTCATCGGAGTCGCCCATGAATCGTCGGGAGATAACAGCCCGGCATTTGTCGCAACGATAGTGCTCGAGCGCAAGCAATCCGTTGCACTGCGCAACGCCAATCAATGTAAGTCCTTCCCGCCTTAGGACATCCACGGGCAGGCCGTCAATGTCAGAGCATCCGTTGCAGACTTCCATGGCGCCTCCTGAATCACATAACAGGCACAGGCGCGTTCGTGCGCATCCTTCAAAAGAAGCCCGCGCGCAGCGGGCGAAGAGTGATGCACCCGCAGAGGAGACAACGCCGGCCAATTCAGTATCCGACTCCGTGGAGCGCTGGCGCAAGCGTAAAAAAATAAACTAATGAGGGTTGATTGGTGGCCGACGCAGCACGGAACGGGTGCCTTGTTCCTCAACCCGGGGCGTCGCCGAGGGTAACTGCTCCAGCAATGGGCCTACATTCGACGCAGAAAATGGTCAAAAGACCGGTTGGCGGTCGTTTGTTCGATCCGGCATGTAACTTGCGTCCTTGAACTTAGGGACTATCCCTCGGCTTCCTGTTCATCCGCGATGTGAGGGCGTATTGCAAACACCGGGGTCCGTGGTCGTTTCTTTTGGGAGAGCTATCAGACGAGCGTCCGCTTTTAGCCGCAGAAACCGCAGGAGGACACTATGTTTCGGTCCACGCCAGTCATTGCCAGCAAGATCGTAGGTGGCGAAAACATTCGGGCTGAATTTCTGAGTGACACGGGACGACTGCGAATTCTCGGTGGCGTAACAGTGCGAGCAGAATGGTTTCCACCGCACTCCTGGTTTGCTATTGCATCGGTTGCGGGATACAGCCGATGGGGCACCCGCCCGGACGAGGCAGACTTGCTGCGGCTCATCGAGGACTTTCTACAGTTACCGGGAGAGTCGAGCCTATGAGCAGAACCATGAGATGTTGCCGGACGCGCAGAGCATGAGCCTTCTGGCGCCGGCAAACTTTAAAGCATTTACTGCCAGGTTTTCTTAGGCATCGTGCTGTCGTCGGGCGTCATGCCGGGCATATCCCTATGCGCGGTGTCCGTGCTCTTGCTCATGTCGCCAGGAACCCGGTTCCAGGGGCTCGAGACGGGCTCGCTGTGGTACGTCATCCCTGCGGTTGCGGCACCGTGAGCGCCGCCGCTGCCATTTCCACCATTGCCATTCCCGCCAGCCTGCGCAAGCGTCGCGGCGCACGCGCAAAGTGACGCGACAGCGACACGCGCGAACAGAACTTTCATCGTCAACTTTTCCATGATATTTCCCATTTGATGCAGGCTCGTGCGTTGTCCGCGCCGAAGTCTCGTGTACCGCTACAGGCTGACTGGTTGCGCTGCGGCGACTCGCAAGCAGCTGCCTCTGAGCAGAACGGACATTTGCTGTGTCCAGATGCGAGGCATGTGGGTTGGTGGTGGGGCAGCATCGAAAATGACGGCATTACGCTGAATTCGAGCGCCTGATGCTGAGTGCCTGTTCTATTGCTTCGGCATCAGAACCTTGTCTACGACCATGATGACGCCGTTGCTCTGGGTGACGTCATAGGTGGAAATATCGGCGGTGCGGCCACTGGCATCCCTTACTACGATGTTGTGCGGACCGTTCTCGGTAAACGTCAGTTCCTCTCCATTAACTGTTTTCAATTCTGCCTTGCCGCCACCTTCCTTGATGGCCCGGTCGAGCTTGCGAAAGTCATAGCGTCCCGGAATGACGTGGTATGTCAGGATGCTGGTCAGCATTGCCTTGTTCTCTGGCTTGACCAGCGTATCGACCGTGCCAGCCGGTAACGCAGCAAACGCCTCGTTCGTCGGCGCAAACACCGTGAACGGACCGGGGCTCTTTAACGTATCGACGAGACCTGCGGCTTTGACCGCAGCAACGAGCGTGGTGTGGTCGGCCGAGTTGATGGCGTTATCCACGATGTCCTTGCTCGGGTACATGGCCTGACCGCCGACCGTAACCGTGTCACTGGCAGCAAAGGCACCTGAAAAAGCTGCCGACAATGCGGCAGCAACGAACACAGTCCTGTATTTCATTGCGTACTCCTCCTGAGTGGCCATGCGTAATTGCGTGGCTCTGACCGCATATACGGGGAATACTCGCGGCTGGATTCGGCAGGAGATGCACTTTAAGCAGACCGACTGTGCCACCGCTGTCGACCAACACGCTGATGTCGGCTACCAGCCGTGAGCAAGCCAGCGAGCACCTTCTGCGTTCTATAGGCCCACGACGGCTACAGCGTGTGAACCATCGTCAAAATCCCCGGCAGCGGCTCGGCTGGCCGACGCCTGGGGACAACGCGAAGAGTCGAAGTGGAGATGCCAACTTCCGGCATCGGCGCCAGCTCGCCGGTCAGCCAATCGCCCACCGTTCCGGGTTCTTGGTCTGACCGCTTTGCCGGCCTCGAGAGGCTGCAACCAACGACGCTTCCCCTGGCCGACATGCGGCACGGGAATTGCGCATGCAGAATGAGAATGCGGGTCACACCTTCCGGTGCCAACGACCCCTTCACACTTGAGGAGGCTGCCATGCGAAATGCGACGAGAGAAATTTTGATTTCAGCATTATTTGTCGGTATATCAGGGACTGTCTACGCACAAGGCGCGGGTGGCGGTGGGGCGGGCGGGGGGCAAGGCGGCACGGGCATGAGTAAGCCGAACGCAGGTGGCTCGACGGACACGGTGTCGGGCGCGTCGGGGGCGAATAGCATGGCACCCGCCGGCACTAGCTCACACAAGAAGATGCACAAGAAATCCGGCGCCGCCACGCCAGCTTCGGCCACCAATCCAGGCTCGGGTGGCAGTTGAAGGTTACGGATTGGCTTCCGGCGTTGGAGAGCTTCCCGGCGACGGGAACAGTTTGAGGCGGCCGGCCCCGCAACGGACCCCGGCGCCTCTATGCAGGCTTCTCCGATGATTTGCCTTGGCGTGTTGCCGAGGAATACGAGACTGCCTCGGGCAGTTGGGCGATCCTGGGAGGCGCGGCCGAGCAGAGCCAGCACGTAATGACGAGCTGAAGAGACGCACCGAAGATGACAAGCGTTTTTGTCAGCGGAAAGAGGCGCTTCTTCCGAGAAGATTGTTCATAGATTTCAACGGCACTCAAAGCAATTTGCGGTGAGCGCAGGCCGGTGATTTTTAGCTTTAACAGAAGCTGACATCAGCTGCCAAGTATCTCCATAAGGGTGCGTGCGTTGCGCTGCCCCTGGTCTTCAAAGCAGTTATTGAAAATGACGTGCGTCTTTGCTGCCCGGCTGGAGATGTCGCGGATTGGCCCGGACAGTTGCCCGAGTTCGTCGTTGCTGTAATCGTAGTCGAAGCGGCCCGAAGCAGTTGCGGCACCGGTCGCATTCCACGTATCTGCATTGCGACCATGCAGCCGTACAAACGCGAGGTCAGGATTGGTCACCTCCCACACGGTGTGCGCACGGTTGGTCACCGCCTCTGGAGCATCCATGATGACGTGTACGAGTTTGTATCGCCTGAGCAAGTCCAATGTGCCGGGCGCGTGTTTGTCATTCAGCCACGAATTGTTGCGAAACTCCACCGCGACGGTGTATCCATGCATTCGCTCTGCACACTCTTCGACATGGGCGCTTCCTTCGGGGCCGCAGTTCAGCCAGGGAGCAAACTGAAAAAGAACAGCGCCGAGTTTGCCGGCGTGCCGTAGTGGTTCCAGAGCCTCGCGATAGCGCCGCCAGAGTTCGTCAAGGACCTCTGCCGTAATGTCGAGATAGTAAAGGTTCTTTTTGCCCGTCTCCGGAATCGCCATCGCGATGTCCTTCGGCAGAGCCTCCCGCGCGGTCTGATGCCCCGTCAATAGTCGGAACGCCTTGATATCGAAAGTAAAGTCGGTGGATGTGCGCTCCGCCCACAACGCTGAGTTCGACGCCGAAGGCATTCCGTAGTAACTGGAATCGACCTCAACCAATGGGAACTGCGACGCGTAGAACCGTAAGCGTGCCTCGGCGCTTCTACAGTCGGGCGGATAGAACCGCTTGCATGCGATAAGCGTTTTGTCAGTCCAGCCAGCTGACCCACAGAGTATTTTCACGAAGCCTCCCGATTCGAGCACGGACTAGCGGCTTATTCGTGACTATGTAGCCGCGCTAGTCCGACCTGTTGCGCTTCTTTCCATATGTCGAAATAGCTGAGCATGTCGGATGCCGCAACCGGTCGGCGGTTTGGGTGTGGCGCTCGCCGTATAGTCCACCGGTTGCAAAATATATTCCGCTTCGCCGCCTGCGCATGTGCGGCGAGTAGCTGTGCCGGCCCTTACGTGTGGGCCCCCAGGAAGGTCCTCAGGGACCTGGACATATTCTGTTCCTGAAGAAATAGCGCCTTCAGATTTGTGCGTTGTTCCTTGCTGGGCCTTCGCCCATTTGCATAGGCCTCCATTGCCTGAAACAGGAATTTGTTACGGCTGCCGTACACTATTTGCATTGCCTCCACTTCATACATCTCCTTGATACCGTCGCCCGGCGGCGGTAGTCCAAAGAGAAGGCGAAAGAATGGAAAAGAGACATCATCAGGCGGGATATGCTGTAACTTGCCCTGTTCAGCCAGAGTCTTAACTTTTATCGCGAGTTTTTTATCCAGCATTGCTGCGATATCCAGGCGTCCGAGCCCAATTTCACTAAAGTTCTTTTCCTTATCAGCCGCTGATAGCGCGAGAGCCTTCCTGCAGGCGGCAACGCGGCGCCAATTGCGAGCGTAATCCTTCCCATACGCTGCAAGCCAGAGGGCGCACGCCGCAGCGATTTGCGGCGCGCTTGCCGACGTACCACCCCCGTTCATGTCCCAACCGTGTTCCGTTCTGTAAACCATCCACGGGACGTTCGGCGTGTAGGCTCCTGTGGCTTTCTTCATGACCGCGTCCGGCCCCCAGCAACCCTGCATAACGCCCAGCTCGTTGCGCTTGTAGGCGCCCCCATCATAGGTCACGCCAGTCGCCGTTACGACGCGATAGAAAGCAGAAGGATAGACAGTAAAGTGGGTAGCGATGTCCGTAACCTCCGCCCAAAAACTGTCACCAGCCGCTGCAACGACAACAATCCCGGCTTCGAACAGCGAGTTGACAGCGCGAGCCCAGGACTTCATCGGCAAACCGCCGTGGCTTAAACTTACTACGTCGCAAGGCTTACCGTCGCCCGGATTGAGAGCATGGGTCAGCCCGCGCGCCATTGTTTCGCCGTATAGGTAGATGACCGAGCCGGCAACGCCCGCGATTCGGACTGGGACGATTTCTGCCTCTGGTGCTCCTCCAATGAATCCCTCGTACACCTTGCCTCGATTCTCAGCTGAGGTTCCACACAGAGTGACTTTATTCCCGGCGAGAAGGGCGAGAGTGGCTGTTCCGTGTCCTGCATTGATGCCTTCTCCCGGGTCGACGGTATCTTTTCCCCCTTCGACAAAGTTCCACCCCAGGTCGCGTCGCATATGGAGAGGAGCCGAATAGTGGCCGGGCCACCACCCTATGTCCAAATGCGCTATGCGTATATCGTCTCCCATCGTCACCTTCCACGCTTGAGGAAGCCGTCCGTGGTCCCGGCCCAGATGCCACGCGGGACAGAACGGCGTCCCGCTGCTGGGAGGGTAGTAGCTATTGAGACCCACTTGGGGAAGGTAAGGAGGTTTCTGCCGTTTTGTTTCGGTTGAAGCCTGGTCGGACAGTTGTGCGGCCCGGTCCGGCGTTGCGTTGACAAATTTGCGTTGGTGAACAATGTTAGGCTCGACATACACCGCGGTTTTGTCCCGGCCACTCAATGTATTCGCGAAGGACGTTGCATACTTGTGAGCACGGTCCCACGGAAGACTGTCGTCTGTAACCGGAGGTTCGAATACCGCCCAGTCGGTTTTGAGACCTGAGAGCCGCATGGTCGAGACTGGAAAAAGCGCTGTGAACCTTCCTGCGCCGAGCATGGGAATGCTACCGGGGGGCTGGGCTTTCGCCGTACGTAAAGCAGCCACATGTCGCTTTGGTAAGCGCACTAGGGTCTGTTAACAATCAATGAATTGTGTTTACATCCTGATTTTTATGGGAGATCAGGATGGTTCGCTGGCTGATGAGTGACGCGCAATGGACGAAGATCGAGCATCTGTTATCAGGCAAGGCAAGCGATCCGGGACGCACAGCGGCAGACAATCGGCTGTTTGTCGAAGCGGTGCTATGGATCGCTCGTACTGGCGCACCGTGGCGCGACCTGCCCAGCGAATTTGGTCGGTGGGAGCGCACGTACATGCGCTTTTCCCGATGGAGCAGAAAGGGCGTATGGGAACGTGTGGCCCATGCCTTGGCAGGCGAAGCGGACTTGCAGCAATTGCTCATCGATTCGACCATCGTGCGGGCGCACCAGCATTCAGCCGGCGCCCAAAAAAAGCGGGGCCGCAGGCACTTGGGCGGTCGCGGGGAGGATTGAGCACGAAACTGCATGTCGCGGTCGACGCGCGGGGCAATCCGCTGCGGATCATATTGAGCGCCGGCCAAGTCGCCGACATCGACTGCGCCCCGGAACTGATTGCCGATCTCGCGTCTCAAGCCGTCATCGCTGACAAGGGCTACGACAGCAACGCGTTCGTCCAGCAGATCGAAGCTTCTGGTGCCCAGGCCGTGATCCCGCCGCGCGCCAATCGACGCGATCCGCGCGCTTTCGAGCCCGAGCCGTATCGTTGTCGCAACCTTATCGAACGCTTCTTCAGTCGCATCAAACATTTTCGACGCCTCGCTACTCGCTATGACAAACTCGCCCGTAACTTCATGGCCTTTGCGCAACTCGCGTGCGCATTTGCACCAAAGCTTTGATTGTTAACACGACCTAGTAGTTTTTCGGCGTTTTTGTCCGGCATTCCGACCTCATCGAACGCAGTCAGTTACGCTGCACTGGCGCGCACCCTGACTTTTTAACGTAGTGAGTTGCGGGATGGTCGCTTTGTCATGTTGTCCGCCGGTAGCATGCCCGGTAATGCATCTACAAAGAAATCTGACTGTAATGCAGCCCCAGCCTGCACGTCATACTGTGCGAAGTCACGCACACCGGCCGCCAGCAGAATTTCGTCGTCGAGGAAGAAGTTTCCCGAACACTCGTTGGCTGGGCGCGTCAGAATATAGTGGGCCGCGTCGGCGACTATCTCAGGCTTGCGACATGCTGCAATCATTTCCTTACCGCCAATCTCGTTTCGCACAGCAGCGGTCGCGATAGCTGTTCGAGGCCATAACGAATTGACTGCGACACCTCGGTCTTTGAACTCTTCCGCAAGAGCCAGCGTGAATAGGCTCATCGTGTATTTAGCGATGGCGTATGCCGGAAAATCCTTAAACCACTTCGCGTCGCTGACTAGTGGCGGCGACAGCGTGAGGATGTGCGGGTTCGACGAATTGAGGAGGTGAGGTAGACACGCTTGCGCGCACACGAACGTTCCTCTGCCATTGACCCCATGCATCAGGTCGTACCGTTTGACGGGTGTGTCAAGCGTGCCGGTTAATCGAATGGCGCTGGCATTGTTGACGAGGATATCGATGCCGCCGAACAACACAACGGTCTCGGCAACCGCGGCTTTCACGCGTTCTTCGTCGCGAATATCCACAACCAGCGGGAGCGCCTTGCCGCCAGCAGCTTCAATAGCTGCAGCCGCCGTATGAATCGTCCCCTCGAGACGCGGGTCTGGGTCGGCAGTCTTTGCGCAAATCACGACATTCGCGCCGTCGCGTGCGGCTCTGAGTGCAATCGCGAGTCCGATGCCGCGACTGCCACCAGACATGAATAATGTCTTGCCTGCAAGGGTCATTGTCGTCTCCTGATGTTTTACAGGAGTATGCGCTTCTGCGGTCGTTGGCGCGCAGGGGACAGTGCGCAGACCTCCAGCACCATAGAAATACTCCCGAACCCGCAATGGGGGTAGGGGGCGCCATTGGTTTGCCTTTTTGCAATTGTGATTTCACGCTATCGGCATAGAAAAAAGATAGGTCGTGTCTAAAATGAATCTTGTTAGCGGCGCGCGTCCCACTGGACTCGCGGCGTTCCTGGAATCCTGCTGGAGATTGCATGATGAACACCAAACTTGTTGCGGCGTTGCTCATTGCCGCTACCACTGTCGTCGCTGCACCTGCATTTGCCAGCGGTTATGGCCCGACACCTTCTTACCGGCCTTCGGTGGGAGCTCCCGCGTCACAGCGAGGGCAAAGTGCTCAAACCGTTGCGGCTGAACGCAATGATGCGGTTGGCTCTGTCAATGACTCGTATGGTGGCGTGGTGGCTTCAACCTATGAGGCTGGCAGTCGTCGTCAGCCGGTCGAGATTGTTGGTCATGTGTACAACGGTCACTAATCGAAGGGGTGTTTGCTGACCGTGGCTGCAAAGAGGTAATCAAAATGTTGAAGATTTTCGAAGGTGCTGTGGAAGTGGGAGCGCTGATGCTGTATCTGGCTCCTGCAATGATTGCGGACGCGAGAGAGCGCTCAGACGCCTTCGCTGTGACCATGGTGAATATCCTGCTCGGCTGGACGGTTATCGGTTGGTTCGCAGCGTTGTTGTGGGCTCGGCATCCGGTGAGCAACCGCAGTCTGAAGCACCTCGCGATGCGGGCGAAACGCAAGGTCGCAAAGGTGACCATTGATGCGCTTGTTGCCCGAGTGGAAGGTCGCGCTGGCGCAGTCCCCGTGTTGAACCGTCGCCTGGTGCCAATCGTCGCACGCATTGATGTAAGCACCCGTCTCGGAGCAAAGGCTAATTGTCTTCGCGGACGTGAGTCGAATGTGAGTCGTGACTTCTGATGAGCCTTTCTGCGAAGCCTTGATTCGAACAGTTGATGACGCAGAGATGTTCAGACCATCCGATGCGTTTTTCTGGAGATTGAAAATGGATGTGCCAGTTACCGAAGAGCAAATTCAAACGCTCGCGTTCTATCTTTGGGAGAAAGATGGAAGTCCCGACGGGCGCTCCCAGGAATATTGGGGAAAAGCACGGCAGCAGCTAGGCGCAGGTGGCTCGCTGGCAGAGTTGGATTCAGATACCGAAGGCAACGCTTTCGTATGCGGCTTTGCCAACTAGATAGTGGATGAACGAGACCCGTTGACATACGGTTTCCTCGTTCGATAGGGGGTAAGCGTATTTTCCGCAGAACGTTTCACCTATGCGCTGCAATTGAAGCGACACGTATTGATATACGCCGTTAGGCGCGTAGCACGCTCCTGCTTCTCCTTCGCATTGAGTCCGGTCGGCGGCTCATGAAACGTTGACTGCGACGCGAGCGCACGCTCGACAACGATCTACGGCGATTGCGTTGGTTTAAGGATGGCTTTCACCAGGTCCGCGACCGCTTGCCTCGCCTGCGTCGCCGCATTTTCGTCATATCCGATGGTCGTGCCGCGCTCCACGCAAGGGTCGCTGTAGGAGAATGGCTGCTTCGTTTTCGCATCTAGAATTTGTCCGTTTCCCGCTTCCTCCAGCTCGCAGTGACGTACAGTCTGGGCTTGCGGGAGCGTCGTGCCCGGTTTGAACGCACGCCCATCGAAAATATGCGTTGCTCCGGGATACTCGGTGAGGCTGACGTCTCTGCCCTTGGCCTTCAACCGTTCGACGTATGCCGTGCATGGCGCCACCGGGTCGTAGTTGTCGGCGCTTCCGTGAAAGATGCGCACGGGCTTCGCTGCGAGGTCTTCGTCCTCACGATAGCGCGTGCTGCAATCGGGGTAAAACGCGACGTAAGCCGCGAAGCCGGGCGCAGACGCGGATGCGTGCATCTTCTGGAACCGGGTCATGCTCGCATAGAGCGCATTCTGACCGCCCCGGGAGAAGCCGATTAGCATCACCCGGCTCGCATCGATCCTGGGATGCTTTGCCAGCAGTGCGAGTGCGCGGTAGGCATCTTCTGTTTGGGCCAGCCGACCCAGCTGACTCTGGTCATTGATGGTGCTGACAATACCCCGACTGGTGAAACTGTCGATAACAAACGTGGCTACACCCATCGACAGAAAATACTGTTCCCAGTCCGTCACCGCGCCGCCGATTCCCCCGGATGCGTGAAGCAGAATAACGAGCGGGAATCGCTCGGTGCCCGCGCGTGGCAACCGGAGTTCTCCGGCCACCGTGACAGGTTTGCCGTCTTCGCGGCCGCTCAGGAATTCCTGGTCCGTCAAGGTCAGGGATTCGAAGGGGATGACCTCCATCCGCGCAATTTGCGCGTAGCTCGTATCCGGCGGTGCTAGAAGCAGCACGAAAACCGCCAGCAATAGCAGAAGACGGCGAGATGCCCGATGGTCCTGGAAAGCGCCCATAGCCGGTCCTTTTTTAGCAGCGAGTCCTTACCAAATGATTTATAGGTGGCGTGGCCAGATTTACCAATGCATTTTGCCCGCCTCAACTGCTAAACGGCGTTGGATACGAGGCCTGCCGTGCCTCGTATCCCGCAAGGTCTAATGCTTGAATTTGCCCTCAGGTTTGAACTGCCAGCGAATTGACGCAACCTTTGGGGGAAGTCAAGGCAATTGATACCATCTTGCACATCGATATGTGCGTCTGCGGGAAACGGGCGTCGAACTGGAAGGTCGAGCAAGGTGGTGGCGCGGGAAGAAGCGCCTCCCGCTGCCGCAGCCAAAGAGCAAAGCTCCAGTCCCTCAAGTGCTTGCGACGAATGCGAGCGGGTTGTCCACAACCTTGCGAACAAAATCTGTGGATAAGTTGACTGCCGAGGGCGAGAGAGCTTCCGGGCAATCAAGGTCCTGCTCAACGCTGTCACCTTTTGGGTTGCACTACGGGCTGCCCCCCGACTCAGGTCGCCGGGACCGGCCGTACTATGAGCACAGACTTGCGGCATAGCGATTGGCGAGGCGAACATCGGTGGTGGTGGGGACGGTGCGCGCATCGGTGGTCGTGGCATTGGCGGAAGCGGCGTCGAGATTGTCGCGTACTGACTTGCTGACTTACTGACGCACCCCGACGGACCAAGGCGCCTGCTCTCTCTCAGGCACTTTGCATTTCATCGCCAGGTCGCGGAACGCCTCACTTGCGCTAGACTGGCTTGAGCACTCGCTTTGAAACCTATGCTTTCTACGAGCACCGACTGGCCGCATGACGCTCGAAATTGCCGACAACTGACGAATGGACCTTTGGATTCAACCCTGCGCGCGGTGCGCTGACCTGTACGGCAAGTTGGCGGCTGAACCTCCGCATCAGGACCTCACGCTCAACGGCACCGGCGCGTTGAAAGATGCGCGAGCAGAAGAGCACTACACCTGCGTTCGGTGCCGCGCTGTGTTTGCGCGAATTCTCGCCGGGCCGCCGACGCGACAGATCTGGATGCTACTGAACGCCGGCCAGCATTGACGCAATATCGGCGCACGCTCGGATGGTCTGGCTGGCGGATGCCCTGCGTGAGCGGGAGAAAGGACGACTGGATGTCGGGTTCGGACAAACGTTTCGGCTTATATGTTGCCTGCGGAGCCGACACTAGCAACTCGCGCGTTGTGAAAAACCGCAGGTTATGGAAAATCGGGACGATTCTCACGTTGCCGTAATCGACGGCCGCTCACGAGAGGGTCTGAAGTTCTGTTGAGCGGATGTCGATGAATCATCGTCGATTGCGCGCTGGCGCTGCGACGATGACTAACAGATGGACTGCCTGCTACGCAAAGACAATGGTTACGCGTCCCATTCCGGCGCGAACGGCGGAGTGACGAAGCGGTGGTTCTTCGGCAAGACCGCAATAGCGTGCCGGTCATCATCGTCGAGTTTCACCGCCAGTGCGTCGAGATTGGACTTCTGACTTTCGTGGCGTTGAGCCTTGGGAATGACGGCCACCCCGTCCTGTTCCAGCAGCCACGCAAGCGCAACCTGGGCAGCGGTCACGCCATGCTTGACACCGATTCCATGAAGTACGGGGTCGCTTGCTGCACGGCCTTGTGCAAGCGGCGCATAGGCGACGAGCGGAATGCCTTTCTCGCGCAAGTAGCTCAGCATTTTCGACTGGTCCAGAAACGCGTGGTATTCAATCTGATGGCAGGCGATGGGTGCGCCGATTTCCTCGATGGCTGTTCGCAGCATCGTCACGTTGAAATTGCACACACCGATTGAGCGAACCGTGCCGTTCTGCAGAAAGCCTTGCATTGTCTCCATGACGGCGCCGAGGTCCATGTCACGCGACGGCCAATGCACCATGTACAGGTCGACATAGTCGACACCGAGCTTCCCAAGGCTGGCGTCCAGTGCGCGACGGAGGGACTCCGGCTTGAGGTTCTCGTGCCATACCTTGGTCGTCAGATGCAGTTGCTTCCGCGCAAGACCCGAGGCAGCAATTGCAGCGCCTACAGCTTCCTCGTTCTGATACATCTCGGCAGTGTCGATGTGCCGATATCCGAGTTCCAGTGCGCTCTCGACTACCGGTTGGCAATCTCCACCGGGCATACGGTACGTACCGAATCCGAGGCGCGGCAGTTCAATGCCCTGTGTCTTCAAAGCTTCCATTGATGCTCTCCCAAGCTGGTTCAGGTCTGCAGCGCAAGCCGCCGCAGCGTTCAGGAGGACAATTTCTCATTTTTTGATTGTTGAATAAAGTACGTGCTGTTCAAATCACTCGTGACTAAACTATCTGAATGACACGCGCCTCGGAGAGGGAATGACATTTGATGGTCGGCTGTTTTCTGGCATCACCGTACTCGCCGCAGTCGCGGAGAGTGGCAGTTTCGTGCGCGCAGCAGACGCCCTCGGATTGTCGCCATCGGGCGTTAGCCGCGCTGTTTCACGCCTCGAGAAGCGGGTAGGCGTGCGGCTGCTTGACCGTACGACACGCTCGCAGACGCTGACCGACGAAGGGAGGCGTCTATATGACGCAGTTGGCCCGCATCTGACAGGCATTGAAGAGGCGGCTTCAGCAGCGTCGGGTTCAGCGAACGTCGTGCAGGGAAAGCTTCGTGTTAACGTCGACCCATTCTTTTCAAGGACGGTGCTGGCGTCGGGATTGCCAGCGTTTTTGGCACACCATCCTGACCTTTCGCTCGAACTCATCATGCGCGACGACGTTGGCGACCTCGTGGCAGATGGATTTGACCTCGCCGTGCGCTTTGGACCTCCGCCAATGGGAACACTGATTGCACGCAAGCTCCTCGAGACGCGCATCATTACGGTCGCGTCTCCGCGGTATGTGGCTGAGCACGGGAAGCCAGCAAATCCGGAGGAGGTGAGCAAACATCAGCGAATCATGTTTTATAACCCGGTGACGGCCAAGCCCTTTGAGTGGGAATTCCATCGGGGTAAGAAGGTCGCGGAGATACCCGCAGAGGGGCGACTCCTCGTGTCGGACGTGGAAACCATGCTCGGTGCGTGTATCGCCGGCGCCGGCATCGCCCAGGTGATGGAGATTGGCGTCGAGCAGGTGATGCGCGATGGCTTGCTCGTGGACCTCTTCCCGGACTGGTCGGACGAAAGATTTCCGCTGTACGCACTCTTTCCGTCACGGCGCCATCGAGCTGCGAAAGTTGAGGCATTCATCAATTTTTGCATCGAGTCATTATCGGCAGCGGCACCCGTTAGGCACCGTCAGATAGGCCCCCGGGGGGACCACCGGCAGCGCAGGAGCTAAGGCGAGCACCTCGTGGCGACCATGACAATTGATATCAGCGTAGCGCACGGAGACTGTCTGGCGCGACACTGACCCCTTCGACCAGACGCAGTTGCACGTGTGCCGCGTGTCTCTGCGTGGCCTGTTCATCGGCGTGTTTTCCGCTATGCGCCTGCCGACGGAACCGACGACGGGGTGATGTCGCCGCGTGCGATTCGCAATGTGGTGTTGAGCCCATTCTCAACTGCAGCCTGACGGTCGCCCGATATCAAGTATCCGATGCAGTACGGCGCGCTGCATCCGCAAACATTTCTTGAAAAAGTTGACGTTGCTCGTTTGTTAAACGCATTGCCGCCGGATGCATTGCAAGGACTATGTGAAGCTTGAGGTCGCCCTGTTTTCCCGCCCCGTCGGATAGTCCGAGAGCCGGTAGACGAACGTTACTGCCGTGTTGAGAGTTCGGTGGAATCGTCATGCGCAGTTCACGCCCGAGTATCCTTGCTTCGAAAGTGCCCCCGAGAGTTGCCGTGACAAAGTCGACGTGGATCTCTCCGGTCAGGTTTAGCCCTTCGCGATGGAAATCAGAGCCGCACACCACGACTACAGAGAATATCGCGTCTCCGGCAGGTCCCCCGTTCGGACCCGGATGTCCTCCGCCTGCGACTACCAGTCGCTGACCATCCCAGGCGCCTGGTGACACCTTTACGGTATCCGACTTCCAGAAGTTTTCAATACCTTTGCTTTGACACGTTGGGCACCACTCGCTACTGCCTGTACGGCCCGTACCGGCGCAGCCACCGCAACGTTTGCCGTCGGCAAGTTGACCGACCCCGCCGCAGTCTGAACATTGCTTGACGATGTATTTAGCACTTGCGCCATGACATTGACTGCAGATTTCGGTCGACTCGTACCTGGTCGGGACATCTCCGCCATTCAAAGCCACTTCAAGCGGTACATGCAGTTGGTGGTGTCGGTTCGCTCCGCGCATTGGCGGCCTATCTTTTGAACCATATGCGTCCCATCGCCTGGACGCAGACCACGCCGAATGGTCAGCTTGCCGGGACGAGGATTCTTGTTGCGGGGGCTTTGCATTGCGACCGCTATCATTCGCGGGGGCTCGCGTATCGAGCGGAGATTCGCGTTCGCCAGTTAGAATTTCAAATGCCTCCTGGACTCGCTTGAATACAGGCTCAACCTTTGATTCGCGGCCCTTGTTACGGTCAGGGTGGTACGTTGCTCTTAGGCGTCGATACGCACGTTTTACTTCTGCTGACGAGGCAGTGCTCGGCAAGCCAAGTCGTTTGTAATATTCATCGAGGCGCACGCGCTTTCCCCGCGGTCTATGCAAAACCTCCAGTTTATCAAGTCATCTTTTATAGAGAATGACGACGCGTCTGTAGCCGTCGTTGTTGTCGGATAGCGCAATATGTGTGAGCCACCATGCCTGGGAAGTCGCGCGGATGGCTCGAACATGTCGGCACCGATGGGTCACAAGGGTGCCGTCCGCGAGGGTCGTCACCACAGGCTTCAGAAGCCGACACAGACTTGTCTTCGACAAGCTCAGTCGGGACCGGGTGGTAACATTTGTTGTCATCCTTATCGACCGTTCGCCCGGTATATCGCATGCCAGACAGTTTCGATCAGCTCGCCGCCCTGATCCGGGTGCGCTTCTCAGAACTGAGTCCGCAGTTCCAGATGGGAGCAGGGTTCCTGCTCGATCATCCGGACGAAGTCGCGGTCTCGTCCATGCGCAAAGTGGCCGAGCGGGCGCAGGTGCAACCGGCCTCGCTGGTGCGTCTGTCGCAGCAATTGGGCTTCCCCGGCTGGAACGAATTGCGCAATCTGTTCGTTGCGCGCGTGCGTACGCGGCCCGAGCCGCTCACCAGCCGCGCCCGTTCGCTCGTCAAATCAAAAGATGCGCTGGCCAACGACCTGCTGGTCGCGCAACAACACAATCTCGAAGTCACCGCCTCACATAACGGTCGCGTGATCGTGGAAGCGGCGCGCCTGTTGCGGCGCTCGCCGCATGTACATGTCGCAGGCTTTCGCTCCTGTTATGCGGTGGCGTTCGGTCTTGTCTACGGCTACCGGCTGTTCCGCTCGTCGGTGTCGTTGCTCAACGGCGAGGCTGGCACGCTGGAGATGCAACTGCGCACGGTCGAGCGTGACAGCGCGACCATCGTCATCAGTTTCGCGCCGTATTCGGTCGAAGCGGCGCGCGTGGCCGAAGCCGCTCTGGAAAAGGGCAGCAAGCTGATCGCGATCACGGACAGCGCGGTCTCGCCGATCGCGCTGAATGCCGACAAGGTGCTGATCTTTTCGCACGAAAGCCCGTCGTTTTTTCCTTCGCTGGTGGCGGCCACGGCGATTTCCGAAGCGCTGGTTGCGCATCTGCTCGCGCTGGAAGGGGCGGGTGCCGTCGAACAACTCGGCATCGCCGAACAATCGCTGCATGACAAGGGCGCGTACGTGCCTTGATGTTTGTCGTCTGAGCCGGTTTTTGCTGCGGCGTACGGATGCGCCGTTTGCTTCGTCGTCCATCGTTTTACAACAAATGTTGTTTTTCCATATAAATGCGTACCGATTGTTGATTCGGTGAGCGGCTGTCATCGCCTGCATGCCGGCTGTGCAGACCGGCGCCTGAGCGGCTGTCGCCACCAGAAAGGAACGTAAAGCCAGGTCCAGCGCCACGCCACCGCCGGCGCCGCGGCGCTCGAAGTGCAACGCGTGATTGCCGACGAGCACCGGCTGCCGAACGTGCAGGCGCGCGGCGAGCAACTCCGTGGCCGGCTGCGCGAGCACTATGCGCACATCCGCATATCGGCGACGTCCGCGGGCGAGGCCTCTTTGTCGGCGTTGAACTGGGGCGGGACCGCGCCACCAAGGCGCCATTCGACGCGAAGCTGAAACTGCACGCGGCGATCCGGCGCGAAGCGTTCGCGCGCGGCTTGATGGGGTATCCGATGGGCGGCACGGTCGACGGCAAGATCGGCGATCATGTGCTGCTGGCGCCGCCGTTCATCTGCACCGCGCGCGACATCGACGAGATCGTCAGTCGCCTTGCCGATGCGATCGAAGGCGCGTTGGCCGCCGTCTGAGACCCTTTCCATTCCTGCGAGATTTGCGATGTCCCAGCGTTTGCCTCACTTCGAACTGTCCGATGCCACGCCCGAACAGAAGACCGTGCTCGACGAGATCCTGGCCGGCCCGCGCGGCAATCTGAACGGGCCGTTTCTCGGCTGGATTCATAGCCCGGAGTTGGCGCAGCAGGCGCAGCGCCTCGGCGCGTTTTGCCGCTATCGCACGGGCTTGCCGCTGCGCCTGTCGGAACTCGCGATTCTGCTAACCGCAGCGCGTTGGCGGGCACAGGCCGAGTGGCACATCCATTACCCGATCGCGTTGCAAGCCGGGGTGGCCGAAGCTGACGCCGAGGCGATCCGCCAGGGTTGTCGCCCAGTCTTCGCGGACGCCGATGATGCGTTGATCCATGACTTCGCGAGCGAACTGTATGACACGAAGCGCGTGTCGGATGTGACCTATACAAAGGCGGTTGAGCGCTTCGGTCATCAGGTGGTGATCAATCTGGTGGGCCTGCTCGGCTACTACGCGCTGGTCGCGATGACGCTGAACGCGTTTGACATGCGGGCGGTGGGACAGGAGAGCCTGCCGTTCGCCGAGTAGCAGGCCGCGCTGGTGGTCTCCGGTCGTGCCGGGGGTCTTTGCAAAGACGCCCGGCATCGTCACGACACTGGCACACGGAAGCGCCTATGATGAGGTTCGGTCCAACCCGCGCCTGCAGCGCCGCGCGATACGTCCTGAAGGAAGTCCCCTGAGGGGATTCACAACCGATGCCGATACCGCGAATACCCGGGCTGGACCATTGCGGGCGGCGTCACCAGGTTGTGCGGCGGTTGTGCAGCGGCGCGAAGCAGGGCAAACAAGGAGAGAGCGATGAAGCGCAAGGGATCAGCAGTCTGGCAAGGCGGCCTGCAAGACGGCAAGGGCTCGATTTCCACCGACAGCGGCGTCCTCAAGGACACGCAGTATTCGTTTGCGACACGCTTCGCGGACGGCATCGGCACGAATCCGGAAGAGCTGATTGCCGCAGCGCACGCGGGTTGTTTCTCGATGGCGCTGTCGGCCGAACTGGGTAAGGCGGGCATCACGCCGGAACGCATCGCGACCACGGCAGCTGTCACGCTCGATAAGGACGGCGGCGGTTTCGCGATCACCGCGGTGCATCTCGATGTGGCCGTAAAAATCCCCGGTGGCGACAAGGCCGCGTTCGAAAAGGCCACCGCGGACGCCAAGGCGAACTGTCCGGTTTCCAAGGTGCTGAATGCCACCATCACGATGGACGCGAAGCTCGAAAGCTGAGCGAGCCGTTCATCCACTGCAGACTCATGCAGGGCCGGCTGGCCGGGGTAGCCAGGCCGCCGGCTGTCAGGTCCCATTCAGGCCGCCGATTTGCCGCCTATTTCCCATTTATTGACTACGACGACGAAAAGAAATCGCCAGCGGCAATGGATCAACGCGCGCTTCAAGTGCGCCGCGCCCACGCGACAGAAGCCGCGCCGAGACGGCTCCGGCGCGTAGCCGACGAAATCTCGCCTTGCTTTGTTGAACGGTTAGTCATAATATCCGTCAAATGAAGCAATCAGCCAATTCGAAGCAATCCGCAAAAAAAGCGGGCGAGGTGTGCCCTCGGGGCCGACCGCGCGAGTTCGATACGGACACGGTACTGGCGAGCGCGAGCCAGGTTTTCTGGAATCACGGCTACCACGCCACCTCGATCGACGACCTCTGCAAGGCCACTGGCCTGTTGCGCGGCAGTCTGTACGGCGTATTCGGCGACAAGCACGGCATCATGCTCGCCGCGCTCGATCACTACGCCGAAGGCTCCGTCGCGCGGCTCGCCGAGCGGCTGAACGCGCCGGTGCCGGCGGAAGAGGCGCTGCGCAACGCTTTGCTGCATTACGCACGGGTTGCCTGCGCGCTGACCGGCGAGCGCAGTTGCTTCATCACCAACACCACGCTGGAGATGCAACCCGACGACGAGGAACTGCGCACCCGCGTCGCGGCCATTCAACGTCGCATGGCAACCTTGCTGGCAGCGTCGGTGATTCGCGGGCAGGCGAGCGGCGCCTTCAATTCCGCGCTGGACGAAAAAGCCGTTGGCGATTTCCTGCTGTGCGTGATGCAAGGGCTGCGAGTATTAGGGCGGGTGGCGCATCAGGAAGACGCGCTGATCGGCATCGTGGACGTCGCTATGCGCGCGCTCGTCTAAATTTTTTTTGCCTAATTTTTGAACGGTCAGTCATGAATAGTAAAGCGATCAAGCCCGCTGCAGCGGCATTCGTTGAACCGGCGGCGCGGCCCGCAGCCGGTGGTGCGGGCGCCGCCGTCTGCCCCGGCGTGGGGGCGGTGGCCGCCACTGCGGTTGCCGCCGCCGCTGCCGCCGGCAAGGCTGCGTCCGGCTTCGAGCGCCAGGGCTTGGCGCTCGCCGTGCTGTTCGTGGGCGCCTTCCTTGCGCCGCTCGACTATTTCATCGTCAACCTCGCGTTGCCGTCGATTCACACCGGCCTGAACGCCACCGACGCGCAATTGCAACTGGTGGTGTCCGCCTACGCATCCGCTTACGCCGTGTTGCTGATCACGGGCGGACGCCTTGGCGACCTGTTCGGCCGGCGTCGCATGTTCATGACGGGGATGGCGGCGTTCGTGGTCGCGTCCGCGCTGTGCGGCTTCGCCACCAGCGGCCACATGCTGGTGATCTCGCGGATCGTGCAGGGCATCGCCGCCGCGGTCATGGCGCCGCAAGTGCTCGCGACCATCCGCGCGGTCGTGCCGCTGCATCGGCAGACCAAGGTCATGAGTCTCTATGGTTTCGTGTTCGGGCTTTCGTCGATCGTCGGCCAGCTCGGCGGCGGCGCGCTGATCACCTACCATCCGTTCGGGCTCGACTGGCGCATCATCTTTCTGATCAATATTCCGATCGGCATCGTGGCCTTTATCGGCACCTGGAAGTTCGTGCCGGAAAATCAGCTGGCCACGAGCACCGGCATCGACCTGAAGGGCGTCGCGTTGCTCTCGATGGTGTTGCTGCTCGTCATCTATCCGATGACACATGGCCGCGAAGCCGGCTGGCCAGCATGGACCTTCGTGATGTTCGCGCTTGCCGTGCCCGCGTTCGCGCTATTCGTGGCGGCCGAACGGCGCGTCGAGCGCAGTGGCGGCCATCCGCTGGTGGACCTGCAATTGTTCCGCAATCCGGCTTTTGCGCTGGGCCTTGTGCTCGCGTTCCTGTTCTATTGCAACAGCGCGTTTTTCCTGACCTACGGGATCTTCCTGCAAACCGGTTTGCACTGGACGCCGCTCGCCTCGGGCATGGCCATCATGCCGTTCGCGATCGGCTTCGTGGTCGGGCCGCTGACGTCGCCCGCGGTGGTCAAGCGCATCGGCGGCCATGTGCTGGCGTTGGGCTTCTCGATGATGACGATCGGCTTCACGGTCACCGGCTGGTCGGCGACCCATGCCGCGACGCCCGACCTGCTGTTCTATTGCGGACTGGTGTGCGCGGGCGTCGGTCACGGCCTGCTGCTGCCGTCGATCATGCGCATCGTGCTGCTGGAAGTCGCGCCGGAGAAGGCGGGGCTAGCTTCGGGCGTCGTGTCGTCGACCTTGCAGATCGGTTCGGCGTTCGGCACGGCGGCCATCAGCGGCGCGTTCTTCGGTGTGATTGGCGGCCGCGTGACGCCGGATGCCTATGCGCACGCCTTCCAGTTCAGCCTCGCGATCAACGCGTGTCTGATGTTCGTGTGTATCGGTTTGAGCGTGCTGTTGGTGCGGCATCAACAACTGGCGTTGCGCCGCGCTGCTCAGCCGGTTTGAAAAATAGCGGCCCGAAATCGTTTTCAATGGCTCCTTTTTCAACGGCGGCTCCCGAAAATTATTATGCACTTTAAACAAAACCGGTTTTGGAGATCTGCATTTACCGATGAGTTTTGCGTTCACAGGTAATTCCCCGTTTGCCACTGATTAGAATAAACCCTGATCTGGCTTTGTCAGCGGCAGCGTTAGATATGACAAATACATTGCGCATTTTCTACTTGCGGTTGAGCGTGCTACCGTAATTTTTGCTTGCACGCAGGGGCTGCTGGGCCGGGGATTGGCGCCGTTCTGAGCGGTTTATCTGGATCCACGAGTCGATCGCCCGGCAAGGAAACTTATTCCACCAGCGATGAAAAAGGTATCAATAAAAAGCGCTTGCCGAGGTTAATTTCAATTGTTAATCTTGGCAAACTTTTTAAAGTTTTCCTTCGGCAGTTCAATGTTGCAAAGCACGATGCGAGACTTAATTCCACACAACGGGTTCCGTAGGGGATTGAATATGCTGAGCGCGACCATCGAAGAATTCGACACACCGCCAGCCGCACGTTTCAATGTCGGCGACGTCGTCACATTGAAAGAAGGTGGCTCGCGCATGACCGTGACTTACGCAGGTCCGGTAGCGCTCAATCCTGGCGACTGGCTGATTTGCGAGTGGTTCGACGAACACGGCGAATTGCGCCGCGAGATGTTCGCGCACGATAGCGTGCGGGCCGAGCCACGCTCGATTCCCGCCGGCTCGGTGCTGTGGGGCAGGATGAGCCGCGCGGCGTGATTCTCGGCTCGATTATTTCTCCCCGCGCTCACGCGCCGTTGTACGCCGTTGCACACGCACCAGAAGCGCCGACGAAAACGCCCGCATCCGCATGATTTTCCGCGTCTCTACCACTTCGCCGGCTACGTTCTTCGGCGGGTTCGGTTGCAACGACCAGTAGAGCGCAAGCAGCCAGCCAAAACCCGTCCAGCCGAGGCACGCATTGAAGAGCGCCAGCGTCAGCACGTCATGGCGCTTGCGCCGGTCCGCGAGAATGCTCGGCAGGAAATACAGTGCCAGCGCGAACACCGCGGCGATGGCCTGAAGTACGACAATGCCACTCATAGTCCGGCTCCTCAGGACGCGATCCATACCGCGATTGTCGCGCGATTGTTTTGCTGGCGCAGGTCCGGTGTGAGCGTCGGTTGTGAATAGTCGCTGTGATGGAATGCACGGCAAGGGGTTCAGCCGGTCGCGCATCGGGACTATCATGGACGTTTCGACTGAACAGAACCGCCACGGACCGCCACCATGATCTCCGACGATACGACCCAGCAGACGCAGCGCATCAACCAGGACACGCTACGCGACTTCGTAGACCGCAAATGGAACGACGAGATCGTGCCCGCGCTCACGGACTACATCGCGGTGCCGGCCAAGAGCCCGGCGTTCGATCCGGAGTGGGTCAAGCACGGCTACCTCGAACGCGTGATCACCGACGCGGCGCAATGGGCCGAACAGCAACCCGTGCGCGGCCTGAAACTCGAAGTGATCCGCCTGCCAGGCCGCACGCCGGTGATTTTCTTCGAAACGGCCGCGACCCGCTCGGGCAGCGAAGAAACCATCGTGCTGTACGGCCACCTCGACAAGCAGCCTGAGTTCGACGGCTGGCGCAACGACCTCGGCCCCTGGACGCCGAAGCTCGAAAACGACAAGCTGTACGGCCGCGGCGGGGCCGACGACGGCTACGCGATCTACGCGAGCCTCACGGCGCTGGCCGCGCTGGACGCGCAAGGCGTCGAGCGTCCGCGCTGTGTCGGCCTGATCGAAACCTGCGAGGAATCGGGCAGCTACGATCTGCTGCCGTACGTCGACGCGTTGCGCGAGCGGCTGGGCAAAGTCGGTCTCGTCGTATGTCTGGACTCGGGCGCGGGCAATTACGATCAACTCTGGCTCACCACCTCGCTGCGCGGTCTGGTTGCCGGCGACCTCGAAGTCCAGGTACTCGACGAAGGCATTCACTCGGGCGGTTACGGCGGTATTGCGCCGTCGAGTTTCCGCATCATGCGGCAACTGTTCGACCGTCTCGAAGATTCCGCCAACGGCACGCTGCTGCCAAAGGGGTTCCACGTCCAGATCCCGGCGGAGCGTCTGCGCGAAGCGGAAGCAACCGCCCAGATTCTCGGCGACGACGTCTGGAAGAAGCTGCCGTGGGCCTGCGGCCAGGACGGCCGTCAGGTGCTGCCCACCACCACCGATCCGCAGGAAGCCTTGCTCAACTCGACGTGGCGTCCGTCGCTGTCGGTGACCGGCGCGGCCGGCTTGCCCGCGCTCGCCGACGCCGGCAACGTGCTGCGTCCGCGCACGGGGTTCAAGCTGTCGCTGCGCCTGCCGCCGCTGATCGAAGCGGAAAAGGCCGTCGCCGAGCTGAAAGCGCTGCTCGAATTCGACCCGCCGTACAACGCCAAGGTGACTTTCAAGCCGGACGCCGGCGCGGCGAGCGGCTGGAGCGCGCCCGATCTCGCACCGTGGCTTGCCACGGCGCTCAATGACGCGTCGCGCGCGCATTACGGCGCCGACGTTGCCTACATGGGGCAGGGCGGCACGATCCCGTTGATGAACGTACTGAAGTCGGGCTTCCCGAAGTCGCAGTTCATGGTGTGCGGCGTGCTCGGGCCGAAGTCGAATGCGCACGGGCCCAACGAGTTCCTGCACGTGCCGTACGGCAAGAAGCTGACGGCAGCCGTTGCCCAGGTGATCGCCGCCGCGCCTTGATCCTGTTTGGGTGCCGGGTTGATCGCGCCGTGACCTTTCCAACCACGCCGACACTGTGAATGACCGATAACCCGACTGCTGAACCCACCTCGCTCCGGATTCCGGCCGATCAACTGCACGCCTACGTGCGGGCAATCTGGGAGCAGGCGGGCAGCACGCCGCGCGAAGCCGGGCTGGTTGCGGATCATCTGGTAGCGGCGAATCTGACCGGTCATGATTCGCATGGCGTGGGGATGATCCCGCGCTATGTGGCGTCGTTGGCCGACGCGCAACTGCAACTGAACCTGCACGCGCAGGTTGTGAAGGACGCGGGCGCGGTCCTGACCGTCGAAGGCGCGAGGGGCTTCGGTCAGGTTGTCGCGTTCGAGGCGATGGAGCAGGGCATCGAGCGCGCGCAACGCTTCGGCATCTGCGCCGTCGGTTTGCGCAGCGCGCACCATATCGGGCGCATCGGCCACTGGGCCGAACAATGCGCACGCGCCGGCCTCGTCTCCTTCCATTTCGTCAATGTGGCGGGCGACCCGCTCGTCGCGCCATTTGGCGGCGCGGACCGCCGCATCGGCACGAATCCGTTTTGCGCGGCGTATCCGCGGCCCGGCAAGCCGCCGCTCGTGCTCGACTTCGCGACCAGCACGGTGGCTTACGGCAAAGCGCGCGTCGCCTATAACCAGGGCAAGCATTTGCCGCCCGGCGCGCTGATCGATCACGAGGGCGCTCCGACTCTCGACCCCAAAGTCATGCTCGAAGCGCCGTTCGGCTCGTTGACGCCGTTCGGTGGTCACAAGGGTTTTGGGCTCGCGGCAATGTGCGAGATTTTCGCCGGTGCGCTCTCAGGTGGCTTCACCACGCACAAGGACACGCTCGGCACGACCAACGCGATCATCAACTGCATGCTCTCGGTGATCGTCGACCCGGCCGCGTTCGATGCCCCCGACGCGCAAGCCGAGGCCGATGCGTTCATCGACTGGGTGAAGGCTTCACCGCTCGCGGCCGGCGCAGACCGCATCTATGAGCCAGGCGAACCAGAGCGGGTGATGCGCGCGCAACGCGAGGCTGAGGGCGTTCCCGTCGATCCGGCTACGTGGGCGCAGATCCGCGCGGCGGCATTAGTTGTCGGCATGAGCGCGGAGCAGGCTGAGCGATGGTCCGCGAAGCTGCAATAGCATTCATTGCTTGCAAATAGCGGGTGCTTTGCCGCGCCTGCATTTAATTATTCAAATTGAATATTCCGTCTGTTGTCCCACAAATAAAAAAACAATCATCTACAAGCTATATTTCGATTGCATTTCCTGGTCGAAGACCATTCTTCTCTTTCAAATCCGGCAAGAAATTCCAGCTTTGTTCGCGCGCCAACTTATTGCGGCAACGTATTCCTTTTGCGGGTTAATTTCGCCCATCTCCGGTGTGCAACCGTTTGCGCTGCCGGCATCTTTCGGTGCCCGATTCTCCTCCTCGCAGAACACCGTCTGACGGGGCTTCACGCGTGTGTTGCATTCATCTGTTGGTTACCCCGCTCCCAACCTATTCCGGTCTGCTTTAGGCTCGCATTGCAATGCCAGTGATTAACCCTAAAAGGACCGATCAAAATGAACTTGCATAATCACCACGCCTGCCGCCCGTTTCTCGAAGCCGGCAATTTGTCGCAAGTCTCCGCTTACTATGAAGAAGGCCGAAACATCATGTGGATGATGCTGCGGGCGCAGCCGCGTCCCTGTTTCAATCTCGATCTGGTGCACGACATTCTGAGCCTCGCGCAGGCAGCACGAGACTCGGGCTTGCCGATCGACTTCTGGGTGACCGGCTCGTTGATCCCGACCATGTTCAACGTCGGGGGCGACCTCGATTTCTTCGCCGAGACGATCCGCGCCGGGAAGCGCCAGGCGCTGATGGCGTACGCGCGCGCCTGCGTCGATTGTGTGCATGGCGCGGCCCGCGGCTTCGATACGGGGGCAATTTCGATCGCGATGGTGGAGGGCACGGCGCTGGGCGGCGGCTTCGAGGCGGCGCTCGCGCATCATTTCCTGCTGGCGCAGAACGACGCGCGCATGGGGTTTCCGGAGATCGCGTTCAACCTGTTCCCGGGCATGGGCGGTTATTCACTGGTCGCGCGCAAGGCGGGCATGCGTCTGGCCGAGGAATTGATCGGCGTGGGGGAGTCGCATACGGCTGAATGGCACTTCGGCAAGGGACTGGTTGACCAGCTGTTCGAACCGGGCGACGCCTATATGGCGACGCGCACCTTTATCGACACGCTCCGGCCGAAGATGAACGGCATCCGCGCGATGCTGCGCGCGCGTCAGCGCGTGCTCCAGCTTTCGCGTGCCGAATTGATGGAAATTACCGAGGATTGGGTGGACGCGGCCTTCACGATCGAGGAAAAGGACCTCGCCTTCATGGAGCGGCTGGTGATGCTGCAAAACCGCCGGACTTCGAACCTGCGCCAGGCGGGGGCCAGCGCGGCCAATTTCGCCTGAATCGAGCTGGCTCGCGACGATCTCTCGGGCGCGAGCGGCGCTTCCCCCTGGAAGACTTCCTTCGGGGCGCCCCCCAAGGGGACTTCCTTCGGAGCGCCCCCAGTGCGACTTCCTTCGGGACGCGCGGAAGCTCAGGCAATCAGTCTGAGCTTCTGTCTATCCTGCAACCAGCGTTCGAATTCCGCGGCCGGCATGGCCTGACCGTACAGGAAGCCCTGCACGTACTCGACGCCCAGTCCCTTCATGAACAGCTCTTCCGATTCGGTTTCGATACCTTCGGCGACCACCTTGAAATCCAGTTCCTGCGCGACCGCCACCATCGAGCGCACCAAGGCTTGCGCTTTGGTGTCGGCATTGATCGAACGGACGAAACTGCGGTCGAGCTTGATGACGTCGAGCGGAATCCGGCCCAATTGGGAGAGCGACGAGTAGCCGGTGCCGAAGTCGTCCAGATGAACCTGAGCGCCGAGCTGGCGGAATTGCTTGATCAGATCGATCGCAGCCGCTTCGTCCTCGATCAGGCAACTCTCGGTGAGTTCCAGGTCGATCAGACACGGATCGAGATTCGCGCGCTGCAGCGCTTCGCTGAAATGCCGCACCACGGCGGTATCGACCAGTTGCCGAGCCGATACGTTGATCGCGATGCGCAGGTTGTAACCGTCCGCCTTCCATTTGGCCGCTTGCCTCGCAGCCGTTTCCATGACCCAGCGGCCGAGCACGCCGATCAGCCCGGATTCTTCGGCATAAGGGATGAATTCGGCCGGCATGATCTGGCCGCGCTCCGGCGAATTCCAGCGGACCAGCGCCTCCGCGCCCTGCACGGCACCGGTGGCGAGCACGAGCTTGGGTTGATAGTGCAGGGTCAGTTGACCCTCTTCGAGGCCGCGCCGCAGGTTGGTATCGAGCCACATGTACTCGGCGACCTTGCGGTTCATGCCGGGCGAGAACACGCGATAGGTGCACTTGCCTTCATCTTTGGCAACGTACATTGCCGTGTCCGCGGAACGGATCACCGATTCGAGGCTGTCGCCGTGTTCCGGATAGAGCGCAATGCCAATCGAGCAGCCGGTGTAGACCTCGACGAGCCCCAGGCTGAACGGTGTGCGCAGACGTTCGAGAATGCGCTGCGCGGTGGCTTCGAGATCGTGAGCGGTGCCCTTGGCGGCGAGCACGATGAATTCGTCGCCGCCAAGGCGCGCGAGCGCGTCGTCTTCGTTCAGACAGGTACGGATGGCCGCCGACACATCGCGGATCAGCCGGTCGCCGAACACATGGCCGTAGTGGTCGTTGACCTTCTTGAAGTTGTCGAGATCGAGGAACAGCACGCCGACCGATTCGCCCGGGCCGGCTTCTTCGATCGCAGTACGGATCTTGTCCTGGATCGCGTTGCGATTGGCAAGGCCGGTGAGCGAATCGGTGTTCGCCAGTTCGGTAAGCCTTTCCTGCGCGAGCCGCTCTTCGGTAATGTCAGTGCCCGAGCAGATCAGAAATTGCTCTTCGACGCCGCTGCCGCTGTGAACGAACTTGTTGCGAAACAGGAAGAGCCGCTCGCCATGGATGGTTTTGACGCGCCGCTCGACTTCGTACGAGACGCCGCGATTGAAAAACCCCGTGATGTTCTGGCTCGACGCCGCACCGGATTCGGTGGTCATGAACAGCGCCCACACATTGCGGCCGACGATGTCTTCTTCCTTGACGCCGGTGAGTTCTTCGGCGAGACGGTTGAAGCGCTGTATACGGCCGTGCCTGTCGACGATGACCACGACCGAATTGACTTCGGAGACAACCTGTTCGGCAAACGAAAGACCGTGGACCAGATCGCGCGCGACGGATTCGGTGTCGTCATAAGCCGAGGCGGTGCCGGCCCACGTATTGCTGGCGAGTTTTTTACCGACGAGGTGCAGGCGCAGGGGGTCGCCGAACAGCCGCACGTCGAGGATGAGGTGCGAGGTGACGCCGGTCAGGCAACGGATTTGCGAAGCCTGTTGGGGATTCAGAGGAATGGCGACATTGGCGGGCACGTCGCCGGTGACAGGCGTGAGTTCCAGTGCGTTGCTGTCGTTCGACAGACGCCAGCAAGGGCTGCTTGTGCCGAACTGCGCAAAAAGCACCTGATCGTGTTGGTCGTCGTTCATGAGATCCCCGGGGCGTGTGTGCCGATGAGTCCGTCGTGAAGGCGGGATGGCGGCAAACAGTCTTCATCATACTTAAAAGACTGGCCCCATTGTAGCTAAGCGGCTGGCGTTCGGGCCTATTAACATTAACGGAAATGTAAGCCTTCTTCTTTAAGGCTTTTTTGTTGGGGAATCCGTGCAGACGCGTTGCATGCCAGTTTGTTTCGCCCTGCCGAGAGCCGGCCGGCGGCTTCCTTCAATACACGCACAGGCGTGCTTTTTTTGCGCTTGCTGGGGAGCGGCACGCTTTGTCGCTGTGCTGAGGTCGAGGGACGGCACAGTGGTCTTGTAGAGTTGGAAGCGCTTTCAGTCTGCAATGTCGGCGCTTCCGTCTTGCAGCGTGTTGTTAAGTCGGATGTTTCGTTTGATGTTATGTCGCCACGCCAAGCGTGCCGTCGAGGTTAATGTTCTGCGCGCGTACCGTGTAGTCGTTGCTGGTCCATGCAAACGCGCCATAGCCTGTCGTGCCGACTGCTCCAACAGCGTTGTCTGTAGTGTGAGTGGCGGAAGACTTGAGATCCACAACCGGGTTCTGCCAGACCGGCGCGCCGCCCGGATCCAGCATGGACACACGAAGCGGTTGCGGTAAAAAGGCCGCTTGCGGCGGTTGTTGTATCCACGCGGCCATTACGCCGCCCGCCACGGGCAACATGGCTACCGGCGACATGAGGGCAAGGGGCTCATACGCTGCGAGTGCAATGCCGGCCTCGCCCCACAGCAGCGCGCCGGTACTATCGACGCATTGCGCGCGCACGCCGGACATGCCGGCGGAATTGGCATTCCACGCGATATAAAGCCTCCCGCTGAGTGGATCTAAACCGAAGCTCGCAGCCGAAGCGTCGGCCCCATTCCCCGAGACCAGCACGCCGTTCGGCGCGTACGATGTCTGGCCAGTTGGATTCACGCGTTGTGCGAAGATTCGTTGAGTCGTATTGTTGGCGAGCGGATAACCAAACACGGCCCCGCCGGCTCCGTCAGAGATCAGCGTTGGCACTTCGCCCATCGGTAATGTCACGGCGGTGGCCGCGCTGCTGTCGACCACCGTGACTGGCGTGCCGCCCCAAAGATTGGCGCCGTCGCCGGCCGCAAGCTTCTGTGCGAACACGCTGTCGTAAGTACCGCTCATCTTGTTGATAACCTGAATAAAGGCGTAGATGACGGAGCCGTCATCGGATGCCACGATGTTCGTGGGTGTGAGCCCCGCATCTGGCGTATCGCGTGCCACATTCGTGGACCACAACTGATTGCCTGCCGAATCGAGCTTCGTTATGCGGATCAGGTCTTCCTGTTCGAGTTTCCCCCAGATAAACGCCGCCCCTCCATCGCTTGTCCCGCAACAGAGCACGACAGAGATGTCCTCGTCCGGCTGCGACAGCGTGATACCGGTTGAGCCCCACAACAATTCACCCGCGGGCGAAATCTTGAATGCAAGTACCCGACCACCCGGTGCATGAAGCGCGGCAATGCTCGAGTCGATGCCGACAATCGCGTTGCCATCGGAATCGATGCTCAAGCCATAGCCGATGGTGCTGTGGATGTCGCGCTGATAGATCAGCTTGCCGTTGGCCTCCCACAGTGCGTTGCCACTTACGTCGAGGCGCTGGAGGTATAACGAGTACCCGTTGGCGCTGTCGAGCCAACTGACATAGAAGCCGCCGTCGGGAATAGGACAGATCGATGTCGCGGCGACATCTCCGGTTGATTGCGACAGAATGAGATTGTTCGATGCATCACTGGACCACATTTTCTGCTCCCTTTGAGTGCGCTGGCGCGTCGCGTCCTCGCCAGCCGCGCGGACTGCGATAAAAGATGGGTTACCGGTTTGGCGAGCAGCTCATCGAAACGGCCAGCAACGTTATTTCTGACGTCGCATTGATTTGCTACCCGGAGAGGAGTCTCTCAGAAAGGGGAATTATTTGGCATCCTTAATATGTGTTACGCGGCGTGACAAATCGGCGCACGACTCGTCAATAGCGCCGCGCGAGTCGCATTCTGGCCTGTGTCTTTGCCTCTGCGCCTGTGTCGGTGTCGGCACCAAGCGCAGGCAGAAAATCAAATTTTCCTGCCACCAGTGTGGCGACGAGGATACCGTCGCGAAACAGCAGGCGGTTGCCGGCCACCGCCGGTACCTTGTCACCGGTCAGCAAGGTGCCGGCGAGATTGAGCGGATCGGTTGCCGCTACGCACACCCAGACACCGTCGTTCACATGCCGGCGCACTTCCCGCAGCAAGGGGATCGCCTCGGGCAACGCAAATTGTTCCCCTGCGAGCCCATTGACGAAGCGCCCGCCACGAACCTGGCCCCGCGCCTCGAGTCGCTGAAAGACCCGCAGCAGATCGCGCCATGGCGGCAGCCATTCGGCTTCGCGTTCGAG
Organism: Paraburkholderia sp. RL17-337-BIB-A; assembly: GCF_046025895.1. Taxonomy (NCBI): domain Bacteria; kingdom Pseudomonadati; phylum Pseudomonadota; class Betaproteobacteria; order Burkholderiales; family Burkholderiaceae; genus Paraburkholderia; species Paraburkholderia sp. RL17-337-BIB-A. The sequence goes on from NZ_JARESY010000002.1 coordinate 1,648,079, forward strand.
TAGACGCCAGAACACGACACCGTAGCGGCGTAGCAGCGTCATCGCAATGTGTTCGAGTATCTCCGGGGCGAGCGGCGCACGCCGTCCATTGACGGCTAACGCGGGCCGGCCGCCGTTTTCGCTGCCATTGTCTTCGCCGTTGCCGCGTTCGGGTCCTGCTTTCGCCGGCCGTTTGATGAGCGCCCAGCGCCCTGCGTCGTCCATGCCTCCGATCAATGCACTCGACCTGACGCGCCGGCTACTCGAATACGCACTGCGTTTGGCGACCGGCTTCAACAACGCCCGCAAGCCGGCGAAGCTGTCGGAATTCACGAGGCCCGCCGCAACCAGTTCGCCCAGCGCACTCTCCAGTTCCATCCGCAAGCCGCCGACCTCAGTCAGCAATTCGTCGAAGAACATCGCGCCATGTTGCGCTAACGTGTCATGGACGCTTTGTGCGCGAGCCGATAGCTCCGGTTGTTTCGACAAGTCGAGCAGCGCGCGCCATACGCGCACCTGAGCACGCGGCAAAAGCACGATCGGCGTGCTGCGCACCGGTCCGGCGGCACCGCGTGCCCGCTCGGTCAGACGGGTCCAGACGATCTTGCCGGCGCGGCATAGTTCGTCTAGCGAAACGTTCGCGTACGCCTTCACGCGCGCCGGCAGAATATCTTCTTCCCATGCGCCCGCCGCAGCCTGAAAACCCTCCATTTGCTCGAGTACGGCGGCCAACGCGTCGCGTCCCTCGCTGCGGGTGTCCAGTGTCAAATGTTGCCACTCGAACAGAAAACGCATGAAGTCGTGCCGTTCCACCGGCTCGATCTCGCGTCGCAAGCGTTTCACTGTGTAACGATGAATCCGCGCCAGCAAATGACGCTCGCACCATTCTTCCTCGGTTGCGCCCGGCGAGAAGCGGCCGCGCATCACGTAGCCTTCCGCTTCGAGACACGCCAGCGCGTGTTCGACCGATGCCGCGGGCAAATTCAGCGCCTCTGCGATCACGCGCACCGGCAGCGGGCCGAAGCCGGTCAGCCGGGCGCGCAGCACGTCGAGCAGGGCGTCGTCGGCGCTCCAGCTGTCGGTATAGCCTTTCGGCGCGCTCAGCGGCGGTTCGAACGGGGCGTCGGGGTAGAGCGCCTGGAAACAGGTCAGGCGCTCGGCGGGCAGCCACAGCGCGTCGTCGGCGGCGATCCGCAGAAGCGTTGCGCGGCCGGATTCGGCGAGCGACCCGAGCCATGCCGGCCAGCCTTCGTTATGACGCGCTTCGGCCTCGGTGATGCAGGCAAGGCCCGTGAGCGCTTCGTGCATCTCATCGGCGGTGCGTGCCTGCGGCCATGCTTCGTCGCGCACGCTGTCGATCGCGTCGGCATCGAGCGCGCCCAGGTCGTCGGCGCTGGACGGATCGGTCCAGCGGCGATTCAGCACGGCTTGTGTGCGGCGCTCTTCGATCGGCGCGTCGTCGAGGTAGGCGTAGGGCTTGGCGTTGAGGATTTCGGCGGCAAGCGGCGAGGGCGCCGGCAGGTCGCGGGCGATCAGTTGCACGTCGCCCTGTTCGATACGACGCAGCAACGCAATCCAGCTGTCGCTGTCCATCGCTTCGTGCAGGCAGTCGTCGACGGTTTGGTCCACTAACGGATGATGCGGCAGTTCGCGCTCGCCGACGACGTTCTCCAGACACGCGGCCTGCTCGGGAAACACGCTCGTCAGCAGGTCTTCGCTGCGCATGCGCTGCAATTGCGGCGGAGTCTTGCGGCCGCCGGTGTAACGCGGCAGGCCGAGCGCGGTGGTCGCGTTCCAGCGCCAGCGCACGCCGAATAGCGGCGCGTCGAGCAGCGCCTGGATCAGCAGATGTTCGGCGCTGTTCGAATGCAGGTAACGCCATACTTCGTCGAGCACGAACGAATGGCTGCCGGTCAGCGACAACACGATCGCGTCTTCCGTCGCGGCGGCTTGCAGTTCGAAGTTGAAGGTCCGGCAAAAACGCTTGCGCAACGCGAGGCCCCATGCGCGGTTCACGCGGCTGCCGAACGGCGCATGGATCACGAGCTGCGTGCCGCCGGATTCGTCGAAGAAACGCTCCATCACGAGCGTGTTTTGCGACGGCAGTACGCTCAGTGCGGCGCGTGCGCGGGCGAGATAGTCGACGATCTGGCGGGCGGCGGCTTCGTCCAGACGCAGGGTGTCGATGAGCCAGTCGATTGCGCGTTCGAGGCGCGCGGGCATGAGATCGGTGTCGGTGTCGATGTCGGAGCCGGAGTCGGTATCGGCCAGCTTCCCATCGAGCAGGCGCCCAATCTGCTCACGCAAACGCGCCACGCCGAACGATAGTTCATCGCTGCGCCCCGGTGCCTCGCCGAGCCAGAACGGGATATTCGGCGGCTGCCCCTGCGCGTCCTCGACCCGCACGCGGCCGCTCTCGATGCGTAGAATCCGGTACGACGCATTGCCGAGTTGAAATACATCGCCGGCCAGACTCTCGACGGCGAAATCCTCGTTGACGGTGCCGATATTGATCGCCTGCGGTTCGAGCACCACCGCGTAGTCGGCGTTCTCGGGAATCGTGCCGCCTGAAGTGACGGCAACGAGTTTGCCGCCGCGCCGACCGCGCAAGGTGCCGCTCACCACGTCGCGATGAATATAGGCGCCACGCGGACCGTTGCGGCTCGTATAGCCTTCGGCGAGCATGCGCAGCACACTGTCGTATTGCTCGCGTTTCAGATCGGCGTAGGGTGCCGCGCGCCGCATCATCTCGAACAGCGCTTCTTCGTTCCACTCGGCGCTCGATACTTCAGCGACGATCTGTTGGGCGAGCACATCGAGCGGCGCGCGCGGAATCCGTAACGCGTCGAGTTCGCCCCGCCGCACGCAATCGAGCAGCGCCGCGCATTCGATCAGATCGTCGCGCGAAGCCGGAAACAGCCGGCCCTTCGGCATGCCGCCGACGTGGTGGCCCGAGCGCCCCACCCGTTGCAGGAACGGCGCGATCGCGCGCGGCGAACCCATCTGGCAGACCAGATCGACGTCGCCGATATCGATGCCCAGTTCCAGCGAGGCAGTGGCGATCAGCACGCGCAACTCGCCGCGTTTCAGGCGCTGTTCGGCGTCGAAACGGTGTTCCTTGGCGAGACTGCCGTGATGCGCGGCGACCGCTTCCTTGCCGAGTCGTTCGGTCAGATGGCGCGCGGCGCGCTCCGCCATGCGGCGCGTGTTGACGAAAATCAGCGTGGTGCGATGCATCGCGACCAACTCGGCGAGGCGGTCATAGACGCGCTCCCACACCTCGTTGGGCATGACCGCTTCGAGCGGCACCGGCGGAATCTCCAGCGCGAGATCGCGCTCGCGGATGTGACCCACGTCGATGATCGCGCAGTCCGCGGGAACGCCGCTATCGATGCTCACGCCGCCGACCAGAAAGCGTGCGACCGCGCCGACGGGCTTTTGCGTGGCGGAGAGGCCGATACGTGGCAGGCGTCGCTGACACAGCGCGTCGAGCCGTTCGAGGCTGAGCGCCAGATGACTGCCGCGCTTGCTCCCGGCGAGCGCATGAATTTCATCGACGATCACCGTGCGCACCGTCGACAGCATGCGGCGGCCGGAGTCCGAACCGAGCAGCACGTACAGCGATTCCGGCGTGGTGACGAGAATATGCGGCGCGCGCTTTTTTAGCGCGTTGCGCTCCTGCTGCGAGGTGTCGCCGGTGCGCACGGCGGTGCGGATGTCGAGCGGCGGCAGGCCGCGCGCATCGAGTTCGGCGGCGATGCCTTGCAAGGGCATCTGCAGGTTGAGGCGGATGTCGTTGGAGAGCGCTTTCAGCGGCGAGACGTAGACCACGAGGGTTTCGTCGGGCAACGCGCCGCCGTTGGCGAGGCCTTGCTGGACCAGATCGTCGAGTGCGGAAAGAAACGCCGTGAGGGTTTTGCCCGAACCGGTGGGCGCGGCGACGAGGGTTGAGCGCCCGCTGCGAATCTGCGGCCAGGCGGCAGCCTGGGCGTCGGTGGGAGCGGGGAAGGTCTTCAGGAACCAGCCGGACACCGCGGGATGAAAGTCGCGCAGCGCGTTGGCCGTGAGGGAGCCCGAAGCGGGGCTCAAAGTGGGGCTCAAAGCGGCATTGGGAGGCGCCGGCAATGCCGGATCGAAAGCCGGGGAATCAGGATGCGCCCCCAAGGCGGTGGCGGATGTCGAGGCCGAAGTCATGCTTGCATAGGTGGGGACGCGTCGAGCGATATCCAGACTACCAGACCCAACGCACCCCCGCATCGCCCGTCACCGTTCTCTGGTGCGCACCGCCGAGGTTCGTCACCCAGCCGAGCGTCGCGAACACGCTGCCCGACCTGCTGAATTTACCGACCACGCCCGCACCGAGTTGCGCCGCGGTTTGTTCGACTACACCATACGAGCGGAATGGTCCGACTTATACGCGTCTTACGCAAACGTTCCAAATGGGCACGGTGCATCTTACGAATATGTTATGGATCGCCGACGCTTTGCGGAGAGCCGCATGGCGCCTTGCTCTTAGGCGGGAATGGTAATTTTCACGGGCCGGTAAATTGCTACGCGCGCGATCGGAATCGAAAGGAGTTTGAAGCATTCGTTAGGTCGCTCACGCAGACTTGAGTGGTGCCCTGCTGGATCTCGCCAGGTGCAGTACTCTGTACGGCTCATTCCCCCACCAATCGATGACGGAGTCTCGACGATGCGATACAACCAGCTAGGCCGTACCGGTGTGTTTGTTTCAGAACTATGTATGGGCACGATGACCTTCGGCGGTGGCGAGGGCATGTGGAAGCAGATCGGCGATCTGCAGCAGGGAGACGCGGAGCGGCTGGTCGGCCGTGCGCTCGACGCAGGCATCAATTTCATCGACACGGCCGACGTCTATGCCGAGGGCATCTCGGAACAGATCACGGGACAGGCGCTGAAGAACCTCAAAGTGCCGCGCGACAAGGTTGTGGTCGCAACCAAGGTATTCGGACCGACGGCAGCGTTCCCGAACGCGCGCGGCGCCTCGCGCTATCACATCATCGACGGTGTCAAGGCGAGCCTGAAGCGCCTGCAACTCGATCACGTCGATCTGTATCAGATCCACGGTTTCGACCCGGCCACGCCGATCGAAGAAACCGTGCGCGCGCTCGATACGCTGGTGCAGCATGGCCACGTGCGCTATGTCGGTGTGTCGAACTGGGCCGCGTGGCAGATCGTGAAAGCGCTGGGCATTGCGGAGCGCCTCGGGCTCGCGCGCTTTGAAACCCTACAGGCGTATTACACGCTGGCGGGCCGCGATCTCGAACGCGAACTCGTGCCGATGCTGCAGAGCGAAGGTCTTGGACTGATGGTGTGGAGTCCGCTCGCCGGCGGCTTGCTGAGCGGCAAATATGGGCGCGAGCAGCAGGGCGAGGCAGGCAGCCGTCGCACGACGTTCGACTTTCCGCCGGTCAATCGCGAGCGCGCTTATGACTGTATCGACGTGATGCGCGACATCGCCGAGGCGAAGAGGGTGTCGGTGGCGCAGATCGCGCTCGCGTGGCTGTTGCATCAACGCGTGGTGACCTCGGTGATCGTCGGCGCGAAGAAAGTCGAGCAACTCGACGACAACATCGCCGCCACCGGCGTCGCGTTGACCGCCGACGAGCTGGCGAAGCTCGACCAGGTCAGCACACTGCCGGCGGAGTACCCAGGCTGGATGCTGGAGCGCCAGGGTGAGGCGCGCCGCAAACAGCTTGCAGAGGCGCGTCATCCGGCACAACGCTAGGCGGCCGTCGCCGCCTTCGCCATATGCCTTGTAGCTGATGGCAATGGGTTGCGGGCGGTGCTGCTTCCTTCACGCCGTCGGCTTGCTGTCCGCCTGATAAGCGGCTACGGCGTCCATCGTGCGTGCCGAGTAGACCATGGTGGCGCCCGCGTTCATCGCGACCGCCACGCCCAGCGCCTCGGCGATCTCTTCGCGTGTCGCGCCGTGTTTCAGAGCTTCGGCGGTGTGCACGGTGATACAGCCGTCGCATCGCAGCGTCACGGCTACCGCAAGCGAAATCAGCTCGCGCGTTTTCGCGCCGAGCAGGTCGGCCTTCTGGCCCGCGCTCGACAGCGCCTGATAGCCCCTCGCGGTATCCGGCGACAGTTTGGCGATCTCACCAATGCGGCCGAACAGTTCCTTGCGGTAATCGATCCAGTTCAACATGACAGTGCTCCGTTGTTTGCAGCGGCCCGGCGGGTGCCGGTTCCGTTAGACAAAGTATTGCGCTGTGCCGCGATATGCTGAATACTCGATTCGCTCAATTTTTAGCGCGATCGTCTCATGGATACGCTTAGCCGACTGATCGAGGTTGCCAGGCCGCAAGCCAGCCTTGATCTGCGCTGCCTGCTCACGGGCGGCTTCGATATCGATCAAGCTTCGCTGGAGGCGGGTATTGCGCCTTTTCATCTGGTGCTCGGCGGTGCGTGTGTCGTGGAAACCGCCGGCGGCGCGTGTGTTGCGCTCAACGCCGGAGATTTCATGCTGTTTCCGCGCGGCGCCGCGCATCGGGTGCGCGACGTGGGCCGCGGAGCTGTTACCGCACCGCTGACATCGAGTCATGACGGCATGCTGCCTTTGCGCCGCAACGACGCTCGCGCTGCTGACGCCCCCGAGCTCGATCTCCTATGCGGCCGCTTTGTCTACGCGCCCGGTCCCTCCGCTTTGCTGCTCAATGCGCTGCCTGATCCGTTCCATGTGTCGCTCGGTGGCGTGCAATCGACCGGTGCATTGCAGACGCTGATTGCATTGATGCGCGCCGAAGCGCAACGCCGTCAGCCCGGCGCGCTCGCAATCGTCACGGCATTGAGTCAGGCGCTCTTCGCGATGGCCTTGCGCGTGCATGGCGAACAGCATGCATCCGGCTCGGGCGTGCTGGCGCTGCTGGCCGACGCGCGTTTGGGTGCTTCCGTACAAGGCATGCTGAGCGCCCCCGAACGGGCCTGGACCATCGCCGAACTCGGTGAACTCGCGGCGATGTCCCGCGCGACGTACGCGCGCCACTTCAACGAGCGGGCGGGCATGACGGTGATGGATTTCCTCACGCAGATCCGCATGACGATCGCGTGCGATCTGCTGCTGCGTACGCAACGTAGCGCCGCTGAGATCGGGGAAGCCGTGGGGTACCAATCGGAAGCCGCTTTCGGCAAGGCGTTTCAGCAGAGCGTCGGGTTGACGCCGGGACGTTACCGGCGTCAATCGCAAGCGAACGGTCAGCCGGCTCGTTAAGCCGCGTCGGGTCTGCCGAACCAGCGCTTCTCGATCCACGCCATGATCCAGGTCACCAGCAACGCGCAGACGGTGCCCAGCGTCACTTCACCGAGGCGCAGGAGCGCCTTGTCCCACGGCGAGCCGACGCCCGGCGCCAGCAGCATGATGGTCGCGGTGACGCCGCCCAGACGCGCCGCGCTGCCCACGTTCACGACCCAGCAAATCAGGATTGCCGCGGCAACCGTGGCCGCGTAGGCAGCCAGATTGCCGCCGCCCAACGTCGCGCCGATGAGGCCGCAAACGGCCCCGACCATCGCGCCGATAAACTGGTCGCGCGAGAGGTTGCGCGTGTCGATGTAGCTATGCTGGCTGACCGCGATCGCCGTAATCGCGGCCCAGAAGGCTTGTTCGGTGTGCAGCCAGCGGCCGATCACGAACGCAAGGCTTGCGCCGGCCACGGCCTGCGCGGCCATCACGCTGCCTTCGAGCAGGCGGTCGCTCAACGGCAGCGTCTTGAGAAAACCAAATAGCGAGTTGGCGGCGCTGGTCCGTGCGGCACGTCGTGAATCGTTGGGAGCGGTCATCGAATGAGGAAGGGGCCTGTTGCGGCATGAAGGTCTCGTATTCTAGCGGCTCCAATTTACGATCGAGCGGATAGGCCGGGTGGCACGATCGGGCGTCAGGCGCTAGTGTTCGCCGCTACGCAACCGGTGATACCAGTTCATCAGCGGCGTCGCCGAGACACCGTGAATCACGACTGAAGCCGCGACGACCGCCAGCGCGAGTGGCACCAATGGCGTGATATCGGACGCCTCCCCATGTTCGAGCGCATACGCCAGATAGTAAAACGAGCCGATGCCGCGAATGCCGAACCAGCTCATCAAATGCCGCTGCGTGGGCGTCGCGCTCGACCCCAGCAGTGACAACTCCACCGACACCGGCCGCACGACCACGAACAGCGCAAAGGTAAGCGCGACCGTTTGCCACGTGAAAAGCGGTACTTGCAGCGCGGCGAGCACATTGCCGACCATCGCCATGACCGCGACCTCGGCGATGCGTTCGAGTTCGATCGTGAAGCCCATCACCGATTCCGCCATGTACGCGTGCGCTTTGCTCGGGTTCGCCGCGGTCGCGTCGACGTCTTCGGAATCGACCGTGCCGATCGCCTGGCGAGCCGACACGCCGCCACTCGCGCGATGTTCGACGCGGCGCATCGCGACGCCCGCGGCGAATACCGCGAGAAAGCCATAGGTATGCGCGAGCTGCGCGGCGCCGAACGAAAGTTCGATCAGCCCCAATGCGAAGAAGCCTTCGAGTCCGAGCGCCTGCGCATGGCGCGTGCGCAACCAGGTGACCGCATGCGTCGTGGCCCAGCCGAGCAGGCCGCCGATCGCGATCGCGCCCGCCACGCCCCAGACGATGCTGCCGGCGAGTCCGACGGTCAGCACGTCGCCGATCGGGGCGGCGGGCGCCGCGCAGATCGCGAGGCCGAGCATGGCGAACGGAAGGGCGATGCCGTCGTTCAGGCCGCCTTCGCCGGAAAGCGCGAAGCGCAGCAGGTCGTGATCGCCGGGATTGTGGACCTGGACGTCGTGGGCCAGCACGGGATCGGTCGGCGCGAGGATTGCCGCGAGCACCAGGGATGGTCCCCAGCCGAGATGCAGTACGTACACGCCGAACAGCGTGAGCAGGGGAATGGTTGTCAGCATCGCGAGGAAGCCGAGACGCAATGGCACGGTCCAGAGCTTTTCGAATACGCCGAGCCGCAGACGCAGGCCGATGGCGAACAGCGAGACCAGCAGCGCGACTTCGGTGATGATTCGTAGCAGATGTGCTTCGGCGGCGATGTCGAGGCGCAACAGGTCGAGGCCGGGAGGGCCGAGCGCGTAGCCGATGGCGAGGTAGAACATCGCGGCGCTTACGGGCAGCCGCCGGAGTGTGGTCGCCGCCACGCCCATCGAAACGAGCACGGCGCCGACGATGAGAAACCACAGTGTTTCGTGCATGGACGTCCGGTGAAGGCCGGCATGCGGACGACGCATGCGCGGCCGGGTAAGGGGCCTCGCCCGAATGCATCAATGAACGCGCTACTTCGAGGCGCGAGCCTGAACGCTCAAGGCGCGCGCCCGAACGCTTCGCGCAACTTCCGTTTGGCCTGTTGCAAGGTGTCGCGGCGCGTCTTCGGCAGATTCCTGCCGGCGCGATTGATGTAGAAGTTCAGCATCGACATCGCCGACTGGAACGGCGTGCCCTTGCGGCGGCGGCTATGCGTTGAAGACTGCTTTAGCGATTTCGCAATCGACTCCGCGCTTCCGGTTTTGAAAATATCGTGCTCGATATCCATCGCATCGCTGGTTTCCATCACGTGATGCGACCACTTCTTCGGACTCTTTGCGCTGCCTTGGCTCGCGGCCTTCGCGCGATGCGCGGCATGCGCCTGGGCATGCCGCTGACGCGGTGGGCGTCCCGACTTGCCGCGCGTGACCGGGCGTTTCGATTTGCCGGCGGCTTTTCTGGTGGCCATGCTTTCGCCTCCCTGTTACGTCGTGCTCGCGATGACTTTGCCCCGCTTGCATACTCGCTTCCAGGCGTGGCCTGGTCAATCGCTCATTCAATCGTCTGCTCAAAGCAAAACGCGCCGGCTGCCGCTTTAGCGGCTGCCGGCGCGTTACCGCAGCAGCGGCTCAACGATGCAAGCAACCCAGCGGATTTGCCCGCAACGCCTGTGCGGATCGGATTACAGCTTCAGTCCGCCGGCTTCAGGCGCATCCGACGACCCCGCCGGAATGTCGCCTACGCCGAGGTCTTCGCGGCGCTCATACCGATCGCGTCCCCAGTAGGGCTCGCTGCCGTAGTACTGGTGGACTGACGTGGCCCATGTCTGGTCCGCCATGGCCGGCCAGTGGTCCTTGTCGAAGCCCGGTGCGTTTTTCACGCGCTCGGCTGTCATATCGAGGACGAAGCACTTCTGCTGCGTATCGAGCGTCAAGGCGCTCCACGGAATCGCCAGCAGCTTGTCGCCGATGCCAAGAAAACCGCCGCTCGACAGCACGACATACGCGATGCGGCCCGAGCCGACGTCGAGCATGATGTCCTTGACCTTGCCGATGTCCTCGCCATCGCTGCTGACCACTTTGTCGCCGTCGAGGGTGGCTGCCGCCATCACGTCCGGACCGGGACCGTCGGCGCTCGCGCTGCCCTTGCCGACGATACGGGCGCCCTGGCTCTGGCGCATGCCGCCTTGGGTTTGTGTCTGGTTGAGCATGATGTTCCTCCTTTACCGGTTCGATGTACGGAGAATCCAGCAACCGCCGTTCCTCCGGGTTGCAGTACCGCTGCATAAGCGGTACCGGCGAACTGCGGGCGTCCGTTCAAACAACGTATCCGACGAAGCGTCCGAACTGCGCGTAAGGATGCTGAGGTATTTGAAATTATTTCGTCTGTCTCGTCGAGGAGAACTGATAAATGGGTAGAGGAGGGCAGGAAGCGATAAACATGCGAAGGAGGCGAGTGGAGAGCTCCGGTCGGTCATCAGCCGCGTGCTTGCCGGAACGCCGGAACGCACTATCACGCATTCAGCCATCCTTACCGACTTCGGGAGGCACAACCCTTGCTAAGACGTCTTGCTGTGTTCTTGCTATTCATCCAACCATTCACTCAGGGAGATTTCGATGAAATATTCGAAGGCATTACTCGTGTCGGCACTCGTCGCGATGTCGGGCGTCGCTTTCGCGCAAGCGGGCGGCGGTAACGGCAACGGCAGCAACGGTGGCACCGGCGGTTCGGGTAACGCGCACGGCGCGGCAACGGCAGGGCCGACGGCGGGTGGCGAACCGGCGTCGGGCGCGATGAGTTCCGGCACGTCGAAAATGCATCACACCTCGAAATCGAAAGCAAAGAAGCCGATGAGCGATTCGACCAACATGCCAGGCGCCGACGCGAGCAGCGACACCAAGGGCCAATGAGTAGCGCCAAAAGTGAGTGAGGGCAGGCGAGATGGTGCTCGTTTAGCACGGGAGCGGTTTCGCCCGATCGATCAGGGAGGCAGTGATGAAACAACGATTCAGCGGCAGCGTGGGCAAACAGGCATTGATGGTGGTGGCTATCGTAGTGCTGACAGCCGCGTCCGGCTGCAAACGCTCCGATAGCGATAGCACAGGGGCGAGTTCCGCGATGAGCAGCAGTGGCGTGATGAACGGTAACGCGGCGACAGGCAGCACAGCGGACACGAGCAGCGGTGCGGCGGCGGCCGCCGCCGGGGCAAGCACGCCGGGCGCGGCCGCGGCATCAGGCGCGAGTCAATGAGCTAGATAAGAGGCCTGAAGGAACAGCAGTCTTCTGGATTGCCGCAAGGAATCGCCGCCTCGGCGACTTCACTGCATTTTTGTCGGCCGCACAGCGGCGGCGTCCGGCCGCCTCGCGGTCTGCGCACCCGCCTTGGCGTCGGTCTTCGCCACCGCTTCTTTGCGCACCACGCGCGATTTTTTCAGCAGGCTGGTCAGCGAGCCATTGACGCTGTCCGTCACCGCCGCCTCGCGCATCGTTCGGCCCTTGGCGCCGGCCTTGCGCGCCTGCTGCGCCGCGCGTTTCTCCGCATGCGCGAGCAAGGCGGCAAAGGCCACTTCGTCCACTCTCAGTCCACGGCGTGCCTGGCCGGGCGGCAAGCTCTGTAACTCGTCCGCCTCGAACGCACTGATTATCACGGGATGAATGTAGCAACGGCGGCAAACTGCCGGGGTATTGCGCAATAGCACCGCCACGTCCTTGACGGTCGCAACGATATGGCGGCGCGCTTCCGCCGCGCTGCCGCACATCAGGCGCCGCAGCGCGGCCAATGCATAGACGCTGCCGGCCCACGTCCGATAGTCCTTCGCGGTAAAGTCGGCATCGCTCGCGCGGCGCAGATATTCGTTGATGTCGGCAGAACCGATCGTGCGGCGCGTGCCGTCTTCGTCGAGATACTGAAACAACTCGTGACCCGGCAGCTCGGCGCAGCGGCGCACGATGCGTTTGATGCGTGGATTGTCCACGGTCACGTCGTGCTCGATGCCGCTCTTGCCGCGAAACCTGAAACGCAACTGGCCGGCTTCGATCTTCACATGCTTCTTGCGCAGCGTCGTCAAGCCGTACGACTGGTTGTCACGCGCGTATTCCACACTGCCAATGCGAATCAACGTGGTGTCGAGCAATTGCACGATCGCGGCGATGACCTTGTCGCATGGCATGCCCGCCAGTTTCAGATCGCGTGCCACGCGTGCGCGGATCTTCGGTAAGGCGCGGCCAAACTCCGCCATGCGTTCGTATTTGTCAGCGTCGCGTGTCTCGCGCCAGCGTGGGTGATAGCGGTATTGCTTGCGCCCGCGTGCGTCACGGCCCGTCGCCTGAATATGGCCACGCGCGTCGGGACAGATCCAGACGTCTTCGTAAGCCGGCGGAATGGCGAGCGCATTGATGCGTTTGATTTCGTCTTCGTCGTCGATGCGCTCGCCCGCCAGATCGAAATAGACGAAGCCGTCTTTTTCACGCTTGCGCGTATAGCCGGGCCTGGTGTCGTCGGCGTGCCGCAAGCCCGGCGGCATGACTGCGGGCGCGGCTTGTCGCGCGTTGTCGTCCGGGTGTTCGGCACGGCGTTCGGGTTGGCGTCGAATCTGTGTGGTCGTGGCAGCCATCGTCGCAGGTAGAAGTTTCAAGCAGGAGACGCGGTTTGCGCCATGTATGGCTGTAAGCAAAGGCGATGCCCGGCGCCGGGAGTGACGACTGAACAGGGCGGCGTATTGACGACTGCGCGGACGACTGCGCGGACGAATGCGCGACGCGCGATCAGGGAGCCGCGAACGGAACGGTCTTTTCTCTTGAGGGGTGGCGATGCGCGAGCGGATCGCGTCCTATCTGTTGAAGCACTCGACGCGCGAGCGGAACGGTCCTTGCGAACGCTCAGTGGGTTACTGAATCAGCTAAGGAGGGCGCCATGAGCAGCACATTGAATCCCGATGAAGAGCCGCAACACGTAGTCAAGGAAATCTCAGGCACAACCGGCGCGCTCGGTCCGAGCGATTCGTCCGATAGCGGCAGCGATGTCGCCGGTGCGAAGCGTCATGCATTCGATGTCGATTCCGAACTGGACAACCACGCGCTGGAAACCGGCGACACCGAACTCGGCAGTGACACCGATCGCGCCGGCACCGGCGAGCGGGCCGCCGCCGACGGCGATTCGACACTGGTGGAGAACGGCGATATCGAACCCGACCGCATTGTCGAGCCACTGGCCGCCGATGACGACGGTCTCGACGACGATCCGCAAGGTCTCTAGGCAGGCATCCGATATAGGCACGTCTTTTGCTGCTTGGTGATGTAACGAAAGATATAACGAAGGGGCCGGCCGCTTGACGCGCTCAGCCCCCTGCAATCATGTGATGGAGCGACGCATGGCTAACACGTTGAATGGTTACAAGGTAGCGATACTCGCGGTGGATGGCTTCGAGCAAGCCGAACTGTTCGAACCGCGACGCGCGCTTACTGAGGCGGGCGCAACGGTACACGTCATCTCCGCGAAGCCCGGCAAGATCCAGGGCTTCAAACATGTCGACAAGGGTGACACGGTGGACGTCGATTCGACTTTCGACAAAACCACCGCGGACGACTATGACGCCGTCGTACTGCCCGGCGGTGTGGTGAATGGCGACGCCATCCGCTTGCTGCCGCAGGCGCAAGCCTTCGTCAAATCCGCCGACAACGCCAGCAAGCCAATCGCGGTGATCTGCCACGGCACGTGGCTGCCGGTCTCGGCAGGGATCATCAAGGGGCGCACCGTCACGAGCTGGCCGAGTCTGCAAGATGACATTCGCAATGCGGGCGGCACGTGGGTGGACCGGGAAGTGGTCGAGGACGGCAATCTGATCACGAGCCGCAAGCCCGACGATCTTCCGGCTTTCAACAAGACTCTGATTGCGCAATTGTCGAAGCGCAAGGCTGCATAAGTGAAGCGTGACGGACGAGGCGCGTAGAAGCGGTTTTTGCACGTCGCGCCTCGTCGCTTTGCCCGCTTTCGATGGGCAGGTCGACCAGGGAGAAAATGCATGAAATTCCGGTATCCCCTACAAGTGATGACGGTTGCGCTGGGACTTGGCGCGGCGTCGATCGGCGCGGTGTATGCGCAAGCCAGTGACGCGCCCGCGAGCGACGCACCGACGAGCGCCACGAAGCTCTCGCCCGCCGATCAGCAGTTCGTGCAGGACGCCTCGAAGTCCGATGCCACCGAAATCGCGGCAAGCAAAATCGCGCTCAAGAATTCGAGCGATCCGAACGTCAAAAAATTCGCGCAGCAAATGATCACGGACCATACGAGACTCTCGCACGGCATGGCCGCACTGGCTGCGAGGAAGGGGCTCGCCACGGCGCCGTCCGCCGATTCGGCACTGGTCGGCAAACTGCAAACCCTCAAGGGCCGCGAATTCGATCAGGCCTACGTCGAGCAGATCGGGGTGGAAGCGCATCAGCGCGCGGTCGACCTGTTCCAGCAGGAGAGCCAGAGCGGCACCGACTCGCAATTGAAGGCGGCGGCCGCCCATGCGTTGCCGACGATCAAGCATCACCTTGCCATGGCGCAGCAACTCGCCGGCTCAATGAAGGGTGCGTCATGAACGCGACCCTGCCGCGGCCGGCCTATGAGGATTCCCTTATGCACATCACTTTCTCCGACGACAAGCCGCTCTTCGACGGAACGAATCTGACCGTGCGCTTCATGGCGCGCGTCGACGGCGAAGCGGTGGTATGTGCGATTACCGCTGAGGCGCTGGAAGATCATTTCGGCGCTGATTCCGCGCTCGAAGCCACCCTGATGGCCGCTTTCGACAAAGGTCGCCATCGTATCCGTTCGGTTTGCGCGGAAGCGCTCGACCAGAACGGTGGCGATAGCGTAGTGTTGCATAGCGGACTGTTCAGAGTGGAAGGCATGGAACCCGATCGCGGCACCACCGCATAGGGCGGGTACGCCGGCCGCCTGCGCACATTTTTCGGCGCGGTGTTGTGCGGCGTGAAGGGTCCTCAAAACGGGTCCGCAAAACGCGATTCAACGATGCAAGGAGGCCTCATGTCACTCATCGTCGCAGCACGGTTTACGACTTTCCCGGCCGCCGAAGATGCGGCGCAAAAGCTCTTCAACGCAGGTTTCGTCGAAGAAGACGTCACGCTGTTCTTTGTCAATCCACGTGGCCAGCACGCGCGTTATCCGATCGGCGGCGATACCAGCACCGACGCGGGCGCGAAGGACGCGCCAAAAGGCGCCGGGATGGGCGTGACGCTCGGCGCGGTGGCGGGGGCGGTGGTCGGCGTCGGGATATTCGCGGCGTTTTCGGCGCCCCTTATTGTGTCGCTGATCGCGGCCGGCGTCGGCGCATATGTCGGCTCGCTTGTTGGAGCGATGTTAGGCACTCGCGAAGGCGGCAAAGGCGTCCACCGTTCGGCTTTTCACGAGGAATCGCGCGATTCCGGCGTGCTGGTCGCCGTGCACGTGAGCCCCGACAATCAGTTCGACGCTGCCCGGGTATTGCGCGAAGCAGGGGGCGTGGCAATCGAACGTGCGAGCGGACGCTGGCAACAAGGGCGCTGGGCCGACTTCGATCCGCTCAAAACGCCCGTGCCGCTCAACGAGTTCAGCGAGAAGCGCGCTTGAGGGGTGAGCGCTGTCGATTGAGTGAGCGCAGCGCGGTAAACAGCAAAACGGCCCGACGTATGTCGGGCCGTTTGCATCTGCATTCATTCGAATCTGCGCCGGCAGCGGGCTTTAAACAAGCGCCGCTGACGTGTCGTCTCGTCTCGACTTCTAAACCGTCCCTCATACCCAGATACGCGCTGCGTTATGTTGCGGTTGCGGTTGCGGCGCACGCTCAACCTGCTGGCGCTCACCGCGGGTCGGCTCGCAAGCCGCGGGCACCAACCCATCACGCGTGACTCCACACGTCGATGCAGGTTGGGCGCTCGCAGGCGGCGTTTCTAGAGGTTGCATATGCTCGCGGATTTGCAGCACGCCGGCTGACGTGACGATCGCAATCGCGACCAGATATTCCGCGCTCCTGATTTTCATGGTGATTCTCCCTATCGTTTTGCCTGCCCATTGTTTTCAATTCCTTGGCACGTCTTGCAGTGTGTTCATGCACTGAACGGTGTGGCGCGGGCAGGGAGATAAAGCAACCAGCATGCCATCCGGCAGAAGTCCGCTGGGGCGGCGCACCTGACGCCGTCAGGCAGCAGCCGCAGCGCGCAATATTTACGTGCGGCGGCAAGATTGCAATGCGTATCGCTGCGCGCCGCCTGCGTTATCCGACGCAGCGATGGCCGATTGCGCCGGGCACGACTCATGCGCATAGACCTATGAACCCCGTCGCTCGATGGAAGTGCTTAGTGGCGGGTTCCACGATTAACGAAACCCCTGGAGGTATTGAATGGCTACGAACGTTGTTTCCGTGTTGAACGATCTGGTCGAAACGTCGAAGGATGGCGAGAAGGGCTTTCGCAAAGCAGCAGAAGACGCGCATGAGGCACAACTGAAGACGCTGTTCCTCTCCCGTGCCGAAGACTGCACGCGCGGCGCGCGTGAATTGCAGGACGCGGTGCAGGCTTTGGGCGGCAAGCCCGAAACGGGCGGCAGCGTCAGCGGCGCATTGCATCGCGGGTGGGTCGATGTGAAGTCGGCGGTGGCGAATCGCAGCGATCACGACATTCTCGCCGAATGCGAAAAGGGCGAAGACGTCGCGAAGAAGCGTTATCACGACGCGCTCGAAAAGGAATTGCCTGCGGACGTGCGCGCCATCGTCGAGCGCCAATATCAAGGCGTGCTGCAAAATCACGACCGGGTGCGCGATCTGCGCGATCAGTACGCCGCAGCGAAGCGTTGATTGTCAGCGGCGGTAACGGTGGAGTGAGCCGCAGGCCGGCGCTTTAACGAGCGCCGGTTTGTTTCTGACAATGGCAACAGAGGGGCAGTTGGAAATGCCATGCAATGAGGCGTCGACCCTCCTCGGGCCAGTACAAAGATAACGCCGCGACATAGGCCGCCGTGCAACGAAAAAAGCCGTCCACATTTGAATTGCGGACGGCTTTTCTATTGTTGCCACGACGCTATCCTGACGACTGTCCCGCCAAAAACGTCGACTGTCTGTCCCGCCAAAAACGATGGGTGATAGTCCCGCCGAAAAGTCTGTCTCACCGGAAAACGGTGGCTCTCTGTCTCACCAGAAGCGCCCAGCCAAAAAAGAGCCGGCCGAAGCCGACTCCTTTCTATCGGATCCGCCCGATCTTATTCCGCAGTGACCTTCAGATGGTTCTTCACGCTCGAGACACCGTCCAGGCTCTTGACGACGTCTCCAGCGGCAGCCTTGTCGTCGGCCGACGGCACTGAACCGGTGAGCCACACCACGCCGTTGCGGGTCTTCACGTGGATATGGGTCGACTTGACGTTCTTCGCGCTCAGCAGCGAAGCCTTGGCCTTGGTGGTGATGGTGCCGTCGTCGACGTGCTGGCCGATGGTTTCAGAGGCTGCCGACGGGGCGCTGGTTTGCGCCGTAGCGTTCAGTGCGAATGCGACGCAAACGATGCTACCTGCGGTCTTCAAAAGTTGGATGGTCTTCATGGTTTCTCCTTCGGGTGTTGATGAAAAATGCGGTCTTGTTGCCTGCGGTCGATCGCGGTTCAAACCGTTGATGACTCGCGTGGGGTCGTTGCCGCTACGGTTCCGTCAGGGCCCGTTATCGACACCGGACGACGGTCTATGCATGCGCTCCCTTTGTTTCGCCACCGCGCTACCGGAGCGATCGACTCGCGTGCAAAGACCAACGTCCGTCCACATAGTGCTGAGGCGCAAGGTGCGTGCCCGGCACCCGGCAGGCTTACCCCATGATGGGAAAAGCCGTTACGGCACATGCATTTAGGCTGAGGAATAGAGCAACGGGCAGGTGCGGCGCGCGATACGGCGGCCCGCAAGGCCCGGGGCCGGAAATTGCCGGGGTCTTGTAAAAATGGCGCCCCACTTGCTGCGCAATCCGCGCGCCTGAAAAGGCAAAACTCAGAAAAAACAGTGCGTTGGGCGCGCTGGTATGACAGTTGCTCTGTAGAGGCCAAACACTCGCACACCATTTCTCAGCTATTAAGGGACCTCACTACAATGCCTTCAATTGAACTACGCACAAGGCAGTCTCTCGCACTCACGCCGCGTCTGCAGCAATCGGTGCGTCTGTTGCAGTTGTCGTCTCTGGAGTTCCAGCAGGAATTGCGCACTGCACTCGACACCAATCCGTTCCTCGAGTACGACTCGACGGACACTGAAGATGTCGCCCTCGCCACCGCGGCGCCCGGCGAAGACATGGGCGCGATGCCCGCCACCGACACGGTCGCCGCGGCCGAACCTGAATCCATGCCGTCTGAAGCCGGCGGCAACGACACGATGGAAGGCGCGGGGCAGGATGACATGCCCGGAGATTTTTCGGGCGACTACAGCAGCCGCAGTTCAACGCGCCAGAACGGCGACTCCGAAAGTAGCGATCCCGCCGAATGGGCGCGTTCCCAGCCCACCTTGCGCGAGCAGTTGCACGACTCGCTGCGGCTGTACCGGCTCGATGACCGCGACCGCGCGGTGGCCCGTTTCATCATCGAGGCACTCGACGACGACGGCTATCTGCGTCAGGAGCTCTCCGATCTCGCGGACAGCGTCGACCTCGAACCTGAACTGACCGAAGAAGAATTGCTGGTTGCGCTGCGCCTCGTGCAGTCGCTCGATCGCCCGGGTCTCGGTGCCCGCTCGCTGTCCGAGTGTCTATCGCTGCAAGTCAACGCGTTGCCCGCCGACACGCCGGGCCGCGAGGTGGCGCGGCAGATCGTCGAACATCATCTTGAACGTCTCGCGCGCCGCGAACAGGCTGAGCTGCAAAAGCAGATCGGCTGCAGCGCCGAAGAACTGCGGGTGGCCTGCGCGCTGGTGCGCAAGCTCGACCCGAAGCCGGGCAACAGCTACGGCCGTACCGAAGACAACTACGTGGTGCCGGACGTCATCGTGCGTCAGGTGCGCAACAAGTGGGTGGTGACGATCAATCCGGCCGTGCAGCCGCGCGCTCGCATCCATCGCATGTATGCCGAACTGTTCGCGCAGTCGGCCGGTGCAAGCCGCTCGCCGCTCGCGCAGCAATTGCAGGAAGCGCGCTGGCTGATCCGCAATGCGCAGCAGCGCTTCGATACGATTCAACGCGTGGCCGAGTGCATCGTCGCGCATCAGAAGGCGTTTTTCCAGTACGGCGAAATCGCGCTCAAGCCGATGGTGCTGCGCGATGTGGCCGAAGAACTCGGCCTGCATGAGTCCACCATCTCGCGTGCGACCGGCAACAAATATATGGCTACGCCGCGCGGCATTTTCGAGTTCAAACACTTTTTCCCGCGCGAACTCGGCACGGAAAGCGGCGGCACGTGCTCGGCTGCGGCCGTGCGCGCGCTGCTCAAGGAAATGATCGCAGCGGAGAATACACGCGACCCGCTGTCGGATGTGACGCTCGCGAGGATGCTCGCCGATCAGGGTGTGCTGGTGGCGCGGCGCACGGTGGCGAAATACCGTCACCTGATGAAGGTGCCGCCGGCGGAACTGCGCCGCCAGATTTAAAGGCAGCCTTATTGCGGGCTCTCACACGAGGGCCATCGCTCATGCGCCACGCGAGACTCAGTGCTCGCGTGGCGCTTTTTCGTATCTGGACGTTTCGCGCACGCCCCATTACATTGGCGGCTCAAGTCGAAACGGGGTGTGTTCCATGAAGTATTCGAATCTGGTCGAGCGTTTGCAAGGCAGGCGTACGTCTGCGTGGGAAATTCATCGCGTCGCTCAACAGGCCCTCGCCAAGGGCGAAGATGTGATCGTGTTAAGCGTGGGCGATCCCGACTTCGCGACGCCCGCGCCGATTGTCGAGCGAGCCGTCGAGGCCTTGCGCGGTGGCGATACGCACTACAGCGCGGTGTCCGGACGTGAACCGCTGCGTGCGGCGATTGCCGCCGAACACACGCGCGCCACCGGTTGTGCCGTGAGCGCCGCCAACGTGATCCTGACGGCGGGTGCGCAGAACGGCGTATTCGCAACCTCGCTGTGCCTGCTGCAAGCGGGCGACGAAGTGATCGTTCCGGAGCCGATGTATCTCACCTACGAGGCCTGCGTACGTGCTGCGGGCGCCACGCTCGTGCCGGTGCCGGTGGATCCCGCGCGCGCTTTTCACCTCGACTGCGACGCGCTCGAAGCGGCCGTCACACCGCGCACCCAGGCCATCTTCTTCGCGACACCCTGTAATCCGACCGGCGTGGTGATGCCGCGCGCCGATCTCGAACGCATCGCGCGGATCGCTTGCGAGCACGACTTGTGGGTACTCTCCGACGAGGTCTATGCAGACCTCACCTTCGAGCGCGAACACGTCAGCATTGCCGCGCTGCCTGGCATGGCGGAACGTACCGTGACGCTCGGCAGTCTGTCGAAGTCGCATGCCATGGCGGGGTGGCGGGTGGGCTGGGCGATCGGACCTGCCACGCTGATCGAGCATATGGGGCGGCTCGCGCTGGCCATGCACTATGGTTTGCCGGGCTTTATCCAGCAGGCAGCGTTGACAGCCTTGCAGAACAAGGCGCAGGTCGTCGCCGAGATGCGCGAAATATACCGGCGCCGCCGCGACGTGGTGTTCGAGCGCTTGCATCGTGTACCGGGCTTGCGTTGCCTGCTGCCCGAAGCGGGCATGTTCATGATGGTCGACGTCAGCGGCACGGGCCTCGACACGGTCGATTTCACCTGGCAACTGTTTCGCGCCCAAGGCGTGTCGCTGCTCGACGCCAGCGCCTTCGGCGAGACCGCGAATGGTTTCGTGCGGCTGGGGTTCGTGGTCGAGGAAGCCAGCCTGATCGACGCTTGCGAACGGATTGCCGCGTTCGTCGGCGGATTGCGGGCGTGAACGAGGGTGTAGGCGGGCGAAAGCCAGGCGAAAGCAAGGCGCCTGAATCGCGGCCAGTTTTCGATTGACGGCTTCGATGCTTGCGTCAAGAATCGTTCGCCGAGTTCGTCTTAGTATGGGCAACCGCCATATCGACGCAACAGCGCGACGCAACACCGCGACGCAACATCGACGCATATCGACTCGCAGCCGGAAACGACATGGCCCTTCGCTTCTATCTTTCGTTGCGTCAATCACTGGCAGCAGGATCCATAGCGGCCGCGCTGGTGGCGATGGCTCTCGTCTTCGCCGTTCTCGCCGCGTTCAGTCAGATGTGCGCGGCAGCCGAAGTGGACGATTCATCCGCCGCAACTGGCCGCACGGAAACAGCCGCGTCGCCGGCCAGCCCGGTAAGTGTGCCCGCCATGCCCGACATGCCCGCAGTGGCCGACATGCCCGCCATGCCCGGCGTGTCCGACCCTCAGGCAGAGACTTCCGGCCAAGCCGTCGATACAAACCGTCAACCAGTCAAGCAGCCCCGTGCGAATCCATCGCGTACCGGCCGTGCGTCACAGGTTTCCGCGGCCGGCCAGAACGATGCGCAAGACAACCCACAGCACAACACCAAACCCGAGGCGGCGGCGATCCCCGTGCCGCCGGAAAGCGCCGCGGTGACCCAGCATTCGATCCGGCTCGACGGCCGCAAGATCGATTACACGGCGACTGCCGGCAACCTGCTGCTGCATGATAGAACCGGCCAGGCCAATGCGAGCGTTTTCTATGTCGCCTACACGGTCGCCACCAAGGCGCCCGCGACGCGCCCCGTCACGTTCCTCTTTAACGGCGGACCGGGGGCTGGCAGTGTGTTCCTGATGATCGGCTCGTTCGGGCCGAAGCGGGCGCGCACGGCGAGTCCCGCGATCACGCCGCCCGCGCCTTATGTGCTGGACGACAACCCCGACAGCCTGCTCGGTTCCACCGATCTGGTCTTTATCGATGCCGTCGGCACGGGCCTGTCGAAGGTCGTCGGGCATGGCACCGGCAAAGACTTCTGGGGCGTCGACAAGGATCTCGACGCGTTTTCGCAATTCATCGATCGCTATCTGACGGTGAACCAGCGCTGGAATTCGCCGAAGTATCTGCTCGGTGAATCGTACGGCACCGCGCGCGCCGCGATGCTCGCGTATCAGCTGGGGCAAAACAATATCGCGCTTAACGGCGTGATCCTGATGTCGTCCGTACTCGATTCCGCGGCGTTTTCATCGGGCTCCGATTTCAAAAGCGAAAGCTACTTGCCGAGCTTCGCGGCCATTGCCTGGTACCACGACAAGATCGTGCCGAAGCCCACCAGTCTGCCGGCCTTTCTCGACGAAGCCCGCGCGTTCGCACGAGGGCCCTATGCGCAAGCGCTCGCGCTGGGCGACGCATTACCTGACGCGCAGCGCGACGAGATCGCCGCGCGCATTGCGCGGTTCACCGGGCTCGACGTCGATTACGTGAAGCGAAGCCGGCTGCGTCTCTATCCATCGCGCTTTCGCAGTCAATTGCTGCGCGACCAGTCGCGCAGCATCGGCCGATACGATGCACGTTTTGAAGGGATCGACTATGACGGCGTGTCAGAGCGTCCGGATTTCGATGCGTCGGTGAGCAGCGTGTCGAGCGCTTTCGACGCCGCGCTCCATCAGCACTTCGCGCAAGACCTGCACTTCATCCCCACTGACCGCTATCGCGTCTTCAACGACGCAGCGTTGACGCAGTGGGACTGGAAGCATCGCGAGTGGTCGGGTGAACATCAGAGCGTGCCCTATGCGGCAGGCGACCTCGCCGAAGCGATGCGGCAGAATCCGCAACTGCGCGTGATGTCGTTGAACGGCTATTTCGACCTCGCCACGCCGTTCTATGCAACCGAGTACGCGCTCGCGCATCTGGGGCTTGACGCGCCGCTGCGCGCCAACGTGCGAATCGCGTACTACCCGACCGGTCACATGATCTATCTCGACGATGCCGCGTTGCATGCGCTCAGGCGGGATCTGGCGAGCTTTTATGCGGCGGGTGGGGGCTTATGAAGCCGACAGCGGGCGCCACGATTACATTCACATGCGAGATTGCTGGCGAACCGGTCGATGTAGCCACGGATTTTGATATCATCACTGTATAAACATACAGGTTTCGTGAAAGCTCCGTGGCGACAGACGCTTCGTCAGACATCCGCTCTGATGCCCCTTATTACCTGCTGAACTTCGAGCGTGCGCTGGCGTGGCTCGCCGAGCGTTACGACGATCTGCTGGACGCGCACGAACATGGCTTCCTGCGCGATTTCGCCGCTTTGCCGCAGCATTCGCGCGCGTTGCTGGTTCGCATGCTGATGCGCAAAGGCACGCTATTCCGCGCCAGCCGTCTTTCTTACGACGAGATCGGTTGCCCCTTGCAGGTGGCTGCGCCGCTGACTGCGCTCGGCTGGGTCGACGCCGAACCGGCTCTGACGCTCGACGAGCTGTTCGCACTCACCACGCGTCCCGAGCTGCTGCTGATCTTTGCGGACACCATCGCGTTGATCCCCGGTGCGAAGGGCTTGCGCAAGCCCGATCTGCTGGAAGCACTGCGACCGTTTTACGAAGACGAAAGCGAAGGTGAAAGCGAAAGCGAAGGCAAAAGCGTAGACAAAAGCGAAGACAAAAGCGTAGACGAAGGCAAAGAACGAGGCGCCGCCGCGTTTCCCCTGTCCACATGGCACAGCCAAACCACCGATCGCGTCTTCCACGTCGCGATCGCACCGCTTTGCGAGCGTCTGCGTCTGATGTTCTTCGGCAATCTGCAGCAAGACTGGTCGGAGTTCGTGCTTGCCGATCTCGGCGTGTTCCAGTACGAAAAGGTGGCTTTTGCTGCATCGTCGCGCGCATTCCAGCAACGGGCGGACGTCGACGTGTACCTTGCGTTGCATGCGTGCCGCGAAGCGCTCGAATGGCTGCCCACAGGCGAGCCGGAAGCCGAGGCGATCGACGAGCTCATCGCCGTGATCGCCGCGATCGAAATTTCGAACCCCTGGCTCGAAACGCGTCGCGCGAAACTGCTGTTTCGTATTGGCCAGCATTGCGAGCGTCGACAGAACTGGCCCGCCGCACTTGCCGTCTATGAGCGTTGTGCGTGGCCCGGCGCGCGCCATCGGCGTTTGCGGGTGCTGGAGCGCAGCGAGCGCTTCGACGAAGCCTTCGCCCTCGCTTCGCAAGCCGCCGCCACGCCGGAAAGCGAAGAGGAAGCGCAGCGCGTCGCCCGCATGCTGCCTCGTTTGCAGCGCAAGCGTGGAGTGCGGGTGGCGCGTGTGCCTGCCGCCCGGCCGGTCGAGCGCAGCACGCTGGTGCTGCCGAGGCCCCAGACGCCGCAATCGGTCGAATACGTCGCACGCGATCATTTGACGTGCGACTCGGCGCCGGTTCATTACGTCGAAAACGCGTTGATCAATTCGCTGTTCGGTTTGCTGTGCTGGGAGCCGGTGTTCGCGGCGCTGCCCGGCGCGTTTTTCCATCCGTTCCAGCGCGGGCCGGCCGATCTGCATGCAGCGGATTTTCATGCGCGTCGCGCCGGACAATTCGCGGCGTGTCTCGCGCAAATCGACAGCGGTGCCTATCGCGAGCCGATTCTGCGGCATCTGCAAAGCAAGGCGGGTCTGCAATCGCCGTTTGTATTCTGGGGCTTGCTGACGCCGGAACTGGTCGCATTGGCGCTCGATTGCCTGCCCGCCGCGCATCTGAAACTCTGGTTCGAGCGCTTGCTGCGCGATATCCGTGGCAACCGTTCAGGCCTGCCGGACCTGATTCGTTTCTGGCCGGCCGAGCGCCGTTATGAGTTGATCGAAGTAAAGGGCCCCGGCGACCGTTTGCAGGACAACCAGATCCGCTGGCTCGCTTACTGCGCGGAGCACGGTATGCCGGTGCGCGTGCTCGACGTGCGGTGGGCCGATGAGGACGTCGCGGTGTCCGACGTGATGGCGAAAGTCGAGATCGGCGAGGCGGCAGAGGTCGTGGAGGTGGGTGCGACAGCGGTTTCGAACGGCGCCGCTGCGGAAGCCGGGGCAGTGGCTCCGAACGGCGCCGCCGCCGAAGCCAGGGCAGCGGCTCCGAACGGCGCCGCCGCCGAACTCAGACCCATGGTTCCGAAAGAGGCCACCGCATGACCTACGTGGTCGCCGTGCGGGCGATGTGCGAATTCACCGCGAGGCGCGGCGATCTGGATCTGCGCTTCACGCCCGCGCCCACCTCGCTGGAAGGTATGGCCGGCCACGTCACAGTCGCCGGGCGGCGCGCGACTGGCTACGAAACCGAGATCACGCTGACCGGCACGCATCGTCGTTTGACCGTGCGTGGCCGCGCCGACGGTTACGACCCGGTGGCGAACCGGCTGGAAGAGGTCAAGACCCATCGTGGCGCGCTCGAACGAATGCCCGCCAATCACCGCGCGCTGCATTGGGCGCAGGCGCTGGTGTACGGTCATCTGCTGTGCCGTGCCCGTGGGCTCGCCGAATTGACGGTCGCGCTGGTGTACTTCGATGTCGGCAGTCAGAAGGAAACGCTGCTGAGCGAAACGCACACCGCCCGTGAACTGGAGATATTCTTCGTCGAGCAATGCGAACGCTTTCTCGATTGGGCCGTGCAGGAAGCGGCACATCGCGCCGCGCGTAACGCCGCGCTCGGCGCCTTGCAGTTTCCGCATGGCCAGTTCCGTAGCGGTCAGCGCGAACTGGCGGTGTCGGTGTATCGCGCGGCGCGTGACGGCAAGCCGTTGATGGCGCAGGCGCCGACCGGCATCGGCAAGACGCTGGCGACGATTTTTCCGCTGCTCAAGGCGTGCGCATCGGACCAGATCGACCGCGTGTTCTTCCTCACCGCCAAGACGCCGGGCCGCGCGCTCGCCCTCGACGCGATCGAAACGCTCCATCAAGGCGCCGACCAGTCCGCCGTGCGCTTGCCGTTGAGAACGCTGGAACTGGTCGCGCGAGATAAAGCCTGCGAGCATCCCGACAAGGCCTGCAACGGCGAGTCCTGTCCGCTCGCGCGCGGCTTCTATGACCGGCTCGACGCGGCCCGCAGCGCAGCGTTGGCGGGGCCGAGGCTCGACCGGGCGTCGGTGCGCGAAGCGGCCCTCGCGCACGACATCTGCCCGTACTATCTCGCGCAGGAACTGGCGCGCTGGTCCGACGTGGTGGTCGGCGATTACAACTACTACTACGACGGCAGCGCGATGCTGTACGCGCTGACGCAGATCAATCAGTGGCGCGTCGGCGTGCTGGTCGACGAGGCGCATAACCTGCTCGAGCGGGCACGGCGCATGTACAGCGCGTCGCTCGATCAGGCGGGGTTCCGGCTCGCACGCAAAAGCGCGCCCGCCACGTTGAAGAAGCCGCTTGAACGGCTTCAGCGCGAGTGGAACGCCGTCAAGCGCGCACAGGCCGGCACGTATCAGGTCTATGCCGACGTCCCGCACAAACTGCTTTCGGCTGCCCAGAATCTGATCGGCGAGGTGACCGAGCAACTCGCCGAAGCCCCGCTATCAATCGATGATGCGTCGCTGCGGTTTTTCTTCGACGCCATGCACTTCGTCGCGCTGGCGGAGCAATTCGGCGAGCATTCGATTTTCGACATCACCTTCACCGCGGACCGCTACACGCCGCGCGACAAAACCAGTGCCACGCTGTGCGTGCGAAATGTGATCCCGGCACCGTTTCTCGCGGGGCGCTACGCTGCCGCGCGCACCACGGTGATGTTTTCCGGCACGCTCAATCCGCATCATTTCTATCGCGACACGCTGGGTCTGCCCGAGCAGACCCGCTGGCTCGACGTCGAAGGGCCGTTTCGCGCCGAGCAGTTGCAGGTGCGTGTGGCCGGCCATGTCTCGACGCGCTGGCGTGACCGGGAACGTTCGCTCGTGCCGATCGTCGATCTGATCGCGAGGCAGTATGCAGCGCAGCCGGGCAATTATCTCGGCTTTCTGAGCAGCTTCGACTATCTGCAGCAGGTGGTGGAATTGATGCGCGAGCGTCATCCGGAATTGCCGGTGTGGGCGCAGGAGCCGGGCATGGACGAGGCGGCGCGCGACGCGTTCCTCGCGCGCTTTCGCATCATGAACCAGGGAGTGGGCTTCGCCGTGCTGGGCGGCGCGTTCTCGGAGGGCGTCGATCTGGTCGGCCAGCAGTTGATCGGCGCCTTTATCGCGACGCTCGGCCTGCCGCAAATGAACGACGTCAACGAGCAGATGCGACGCACCATGGAGGCGAAGTTCGGCAACGGCTACGACTACATGTATCTGTATCCGGGTTTGCAGAAAGTCGTGCAGGCCGCTGGCCGCGTTATCCGCACGGAGCAGGACCAGGGTGTGGTGCATCTGATTGACGACCGCTACCGGCGGCCGGAAGTGCGGCGGTTGTTGCCGCACTGGTGGCAGGTGCAGTAGACAGGTGCAATAGGCAGGTACAGCAGGCAGGCGCAACGGGCAAGTGCAATAGGCAGGTACAGCAGGCAGGTGCAACAGGCCGATGCGCCTCGCTAACCGTCTACGAAGGCGCCGCCCACGGCCTGTACTTCACTCATGCGGAGAGGTTGAGCCAGGATTTGTTGGCGTTCCAGGGCCACCGGCCGGCTTAGGGTCGACCGGCAGTTGATCTTCCACCGGCGCGTCGGCTTTGCCGACCGCCGCCTTCGCGGGGGCATCGGCGCTCGCCGTTGCGGGAGGTTCGTCTTTCGCCATCGCGGGAGGTTCGTCCTTCGCCGTTGCAGGCGGTGCGTCCTTCGCCAACGGCTTGCGGCTGTCATCCGGCGCGCCGTTCGAATCGACTTTGGCCGGTACGTTCTCTGGGTCCCACGTCAGCAATTGCCGCTGCGGGTTGGCGATTTCGATGCCGCGCGCGCTGAACTGGTCGACAACGCGCCGGTTGAATTCGCGCTGCACGCCCCAACGCGCGCTGTCGCGGCATTGGATCTGGCCGGCCAGCGTCACCGCGGAACCGTCCACTCCATCCACGCCCCAGAAGCTAAAGTCGGACAGAATGCCGTCCTTGTACTTCTCGTCCTCGCGCAGCGCGGCGCCAATTTCCTTCAGCGTGTCGATCGCCAGATCGACATCCGCGCCGAACACGATGTTCACCTTCACCGCCGCATTGCCGAGCCCGCGATTGGTGTTGTTGACCGTCGAGACCGAACTGAACGGCACGGTGTACAGCGAGCCGTCGCCGCCCCGCAGCCGCACCGTGCGGATCGACAGATATTCGACCGTGCCGGACACGCCCGCGAGTGTGACCCAGTCGCCGACCTGCATGGCGTTTTCCATCAACAGGAAAATGCCGGTGATGAAATCCTGCACCAGCTTTTGCGAGCCGAAGCCGAGCGCCACGCCGAAAATACTCGCGCCGGCCAGCAGCGGCCCGATGTTCACGCCGAGTTCGCTCAGGCCGGTGAGCACCACCACCAGAGCGATCACGCAGAAGAGCGCGCTACGCAACATCGGCAGCAGCGTGCGCAGGCGCGCGGCGCGCACCAGGTCGCCGCTGGTGGTCCAGCGGTCCAGCCGCTGTTCGACAGAGACGTTGACGCTTTCCCACACCACCAACGCGATCACGGCGGCGACGCCGATCGTGACGATCGCTGAAGCCAGCCGATGGCCGACCGAACCGCTCCGGAACAGGTCGACCACGTCGACACCCCATACCTGCAACAGCGCAAGCGCGGTGACGATGCCGATGATCCACGCGACGACGCGCCGCAGCAGTGGGTAATAGCGGTAGGCATGCTGATGCAGGAGCGACTTTGCCGCGTCGTCCTGGGCATGGAAGAGCCGCGCCATCGCACCCAATATCACGATCGAGGCGACCCGCGCGCCTACCAGGATCGCGAGCGTTATGCCGCCGAGATGCATGAGGGTGTGATAGCCGTTCTGCACGTCGAGCGCCCAGACGAACCACAGCGCCATCACGATGAACACCGCGAACCACGCCCACGCGTCGGCGAGCGCATTGCCGAGCATCTGCAGCGATTCGCGCGCGGCGAAACGCCTGCGGATCAATTCGCCGACCGGACTCGCGCATTGGAGGATCAGGATCGAGATCATGATGTGGCCGGCGAGTGCGACCACCTTCATCAGCGCGAGATGCGCGGCGTCGTTCAAACCGAGCGACTGCGCGATCTCCGCGATCGCGGAACCGACGCCGACCACGGTGACGATCCGCACCATCCAGCGCTGCACGAAAGTCGCCCATGCATCGCTCATGCGCAACAGACGCAGGCGCGGTGCGCTCGGCTGCAGGAAAAAGCCGCTGACGATCACGATCACGCGGCACAGCACATAGATGTCGATCAGCGAATCGAGTGCGCGGTCTTGCGGCGTGCCGTCGTCGGTGAAGATCGACATCAGCGCGCTCGCCGCGCCGACGAATACCGCTAGCGGCAACAGGCGCAGCACCAGCGTCAGCAGCGCGCGCGGCAGGCGCTGCAGGAGCGTCCAGTGATGCACGGCGCTTTGCTTGCCTTTGACTTCAGTGGCTTTGCCGGTGGTGGAAGTGGCTGCGGGCGAGGACGCGCCGGGCTTCGCCGTCTGGGCCGTTGCATCGGACGAAGCGGGTGAAGCCGACGAAGCAGGTGAAGTGGACGAAGCGGGCGAAGTGGCCGAAGCGGGTGAAGTGGCCGAAGCGGGTGAAGCGGACGAAGCGGGTGAAGTGGCCGAAGCGGGTGAAGCCGACGAAGCAGGTGAAGTGGACGAAGCGGGCGAAGTGGCCGAAGCGGGTGAAGTGGCCGAAGCGGGTGAAGCGGACGAAGCGGGTGAAGTGGCCGAAGCGGGTGAAGCCGACGAAGCAGGTGAAGCGGGTGAAGCAGGTGAAGCGGGCACGCCCGAAGAGACCGGCAGCGGCGGGGCGGCATTCGGCGCATCGGCCGGCTGCGGCAGGACGTCGACGGGCGGGTCGGCTTGCGCCGCGCTGTCTTCATCGCGCAGTTCGCGGCGCGCGGCAAGAGCCGCATAGGCGCGGCGCAACAAGCGACGCGCGAGCCATTCGAGCACGAGCGCGGGCAGCAGTGCCGCCAGCAGCGACAGCGCTACATGAGCGAGCACGCTACGCGCGTGTGGGTTGGTGAACTGCCAATTCCACCAGGCGCGCACCGAAGCGACGTCGAGCAACGCGGCGACCGAACCGCGCAACGACACACCCAGGTGTACGGCCCAACGCGCGCCCTGACGGGCCAGTTGCGAGGCGAGGCCATTGGACTGGAACGCGGCTGGAACGAGTGCGGCGGCGCTGCTGGCCGCGGCGGGTGCTGACGCAGCAGCCGCCGCCGAGGCGGGCGGCGCGCTGAGTGCGCCCGCGGCGGCGATCGCCTGGAGGGTGTCGCTGACTTGCGCGCGGCGTTTGGGGTCATTGAGGACGCTGAGGGCCTGGCGGGCCTGCTCGGGCGTCAGTGTGACCGCGGCGCGGGATGGCGCGGATGCGGCGGAGGGCTGCGCCGGGGCGGCAAAGACCGGCGAGGCGCCGAGAATAAGAAGAACGAGAAAGCAGGCGTGAAGTATTTTGCGCATAGGGTGTAAGGCGGGGTACCAGGTGCGGACAGCGGTGCCGGAACGCGCGGAGCGGTGCGCCGGTGTGACCCTTGACCGACACCGTTTTGGTCGTACAAGTTCCTTCCGCGATTTCCAGCGCTTACGCAAGCGGTTGATGAGCCGGTGCGAACTGTAACGTCAGGTAGCAGAAAGCTTGCCTGGCAGACCACGCGGACCGGCAACGCCAGCCGCTGCGCACGAGATTCCGCTCGCGCTGCTTACATCGCCCCCATTGCCGCCACCCCGAGCGTGCCGTCGACCACCTCGGTGAAGGTGCGCTCCTCGCGCAGAATGAAGCGCTTCGTCTGCGCGAACCTGAAATTCTCCCGCGCTTCGGGGTCGGCTCGCAGGGTCGCACGATAGGCTTCATAGGCAGCGAGGCTGTTGAATGCGATCAAGCCCCAGGCGATGTCGTTGGTCCCTTCATGGGGCATGAAAATAGCCGATCAGATGACCGCCGCAGCGCGGAATGTGCGTCCCCAGTTGCGCGCGTATTCGTCGAATGCATCGCGTTGAAATGGGTCGATCTGGTAGCGGATAAAGCAGGTAATCGTCATGTGCGGGCTCCCAGTTGGCTCGGAGACTCGAACCTCCGAGTACCAACCAGTATGGCGATCGTTCGCTCGGGACGTTTCATCCGTTTCTGAACTGTGGTTGTGCACGCGGCGCCGCATTCTCTGACCACGAAAACCGCGCACGGGGCGGTGGAGCAAGCGGCGTCGCGCCTTGAGGCACATCCTTTAGCGCGGCGGCACGGCTGTTTTACCGGTCGCTGCGCGGATCGTCAAGGCCGCCAGCGCCGCGCCGGCCAACGCGCATCCCGCCGATGCCAGCGCCACCGCTTGCAATGCCGCGCCGAGAGCCTCTGCTTGCGCGTGCGTCACTTCAGCCCGTGCCGCCGCGTCCGTTGCGCCTGGCGCGCCCGTTTTACCCGCCGCACCCGAAGCACCCGAAGCACCCGAAGAAACCGAAGAAACCGAAGCAACCGAAGCAACCGAAGCAACCGAAGCAACCGAAGCAACCGAAGCAACCGAAGCAACCGAAGCAACCGAAGCAACCGAAGCAACCGAAGCAACCGAAGCAACCGAAGCAACCGAAGCAACCGAAGCACCTGGCGCCGCCGGACTCGTATCCATCGAGTCTTGCGTCAGCTGTGCCGCCAGACGCGCCGCTTGCGGGACATGCAACGCATCGAGCCGCGCATCGAGCGCCGCGTCGTGCGACCACACGAACACGATGCCGAGCACCGCAATCGCCAGCAAACTCGCCACCCGGGCGACGGCATTATTGATCCCCGAAGCGACGCCCGTCCGCGCGGCGGATACGGAGGACATCACCGTCGTCGTCAACGGTGCGACGGTGATCGTCATCCCGAGTCCGAGCACGATAAGCGCCGGAAAAAAGCCGCGCCAATATTCGCCGCGTACCCAGGGCAGCGCGAGCATCGCGAAGCCGAGCGCCGCGATCACCGGGCCGATGCCTAGCAAGGCCCGCGCGCCGTAACGGCTCATCAGGCCGCCGGTAAAGCGCGACAACAGGCCGATTGTGACCGGCACCGGCAGCAATGCCGCGCCTGCCTCGGTCGCGCTATAGCCATACGCGCGGATCAGCGTGAACGGCAGGAAAAACAGCGCGCCGCCTAGCCCGAAGTAGAGCAATAGCGTAACGAGATTCGCGCCGACGAAGTCGCGCGAACGGAACACGTCGAGCGGCATCATCGGATTGCGGGTCTTTGCTTCGAGCGCCACGAAACCGGTCAGCACCAGCAGGCCGCCGAGGATCGACATCAGCACCCGGCGGTCGCCGAAGCCGCGCGCCGAGGCGATGGTCAGGCCGTAAGTCAACGCGGCCAGCCCCGCAGCCGCTGTGACGGCGCCCAACCAGTCGAGCTTCGGCTGCGGGCTCGCTTTGAGCGTGGGATCGAGGTTCGGCTGCGCGCTTGCCTTAATCGCGGGATCGAGCTTCGGCTGCGCGCTCCCCTTGAGCGTGGGATCGAGCTTCGGCTGCGCGCTCCCCTTGAGCGCGTGATCGAGCTTCGGCTGCGCGCTCCCCTTGAGCGCGTGATCGAGCTTCGGCCGCGCGCTCCCCTTGAGCACAGGATCGAGGTCCAGTGTGTCGTCTTCCTCCCGGCTATCCGGCACGGCGACGATCGCCAGCGCGATGGTCGCGCACGCAACCGGTACATTCAGAAAGAAAATCGCCCGCCACGAAAACGCATCGACGAGCCAGCCGCCCGCCACCGGCCCGAGCGCCGACGTGATCGCGCCGACGCCGGCCCAGGTGCCGATCGCCTGGCCACGCTCCTTGTCGTCGAACACCGCGCCGATGATGCTGAGACTGCTCGGCACCAGCAACGCCGCGCCGATGCCTTGCACGGCGCGCGCCGCGATCAGGGCGCCGGCGCCGGGCGCGAGGCCGCAGCCGATCGAGGCCAGCGTGAACAGGCCGATTCCCGCGATAAACACGGTGCGCCGGCCGAGCTTGTCGCCGAGCGAGCCGCCCACCAGCACCAGCGCGGCGAGAAACAGCAGATACGCGTTGACTACCCACTGGATCGCCGCGACGCTCGCGCCAAGCTCGGTCTGGATCGACGGCAGCGCGACGTTGACGACGGAACCGTCGATGAACGCCATGCTCGAGCCGAGAATGGTCGCGGCGAGCGCGAGCTTTTTGCGCCGGCACGGGTGAGCGAAGCTAAGGGGCTGAGCGCGGATGGCGAGCGCGTCGCATGGGCTCGCCTGGGCGGGGAGAACGGAGCCGGGGCGGCGCATAACCACCGGAGCGTGCTGATCGGCCAAGTCCACTCCCAGATGGATGAACGGCCTTCAGCATAGCAACGCCTGGGGCGATCCGATAGGCGCTCAGAACGTCCGGTGCGCCGGGCCGCGGCAAACGGCACGGAACCGTTGGATTTAAACGTTGTTCGGGAATGCGGCCATGCGAGACCCATCGCATCGGCACCGGATGCGCGGGATAAAAGCGCTACGGTTCGATGAGCAAAAAGGCTTGCCCCGCTTAGGCGGCCTACGAAGTCAGACCAGCGATGGCGCGTGCCGCTCCGCCTCGTCGTCGGAATCCGCGCCGCCGTTGGCGCTCGACGAGCGCCCGGCCGCCGGTTCCTGATGCAGCCGGTTCGCATGCATCAGGCGATACAGGGTTGCCCGCGAAATGCCGAGCTCAGCGGCGGCCTCGGACAATTTATAGCCATGTCGCTGCAACGCATGCTCGATAGCGTCCTTTTCGGCTTTGCTGCGAATTTCCGCCAGCGTCACGGCCGGGCCGTGGTCGGTTTCCGGCAAGCCGAGATCGCTTGCCGTGATAAAGCGCCCCTCGCTCATGACCACGGCACGGCGCACGCAGTTGATCAGCTCGCGCACGTTGCCCGGCCACGGATAGTTCGACATGGCGACGATTGCGTCGCTCGAGAGTCCGCGCAGTTTGCGCGCGCCGTCCTGCCGGTACATGCTGAGCGCATAGTTGGCGAGCAGCTTGATGTCGCCACCGCGCTCGCGCAACGGCGGCTCGACGAGCCGCAGCACGCACAGGCGGTGATACAGGTCGGAGCGGAAGCGGCCGTCTTCGACGGCTTTGTCCAGATCGACGTGTGTCGCCGAAATCACTCGTACATCGACGTTGATCGGCCCATTGCCGCCCAGCCGTTCAATGGTGCCTTCCTGCAGGAAGCGCAGCAGCACCGCCTGGCATTCATGCGGCATATCGCCGATTTCATCCAGAAACAGCGTGCCCTCGTTAGCGCTTTCGATCCGGCCGATCTTGCGTTGCAACGCACCGGTAAAGGCGCCGCGTTCGTGGCCAAACAATTCGGCTTGCAGCAGGCTCGGCGGAATGGCCGCGCAATTGATCGCGACGAACGCCCGGCCCGCGCGCGGCGAGCGCTCATGAATCGCACGGGCGGTCAGTTCCTTGCCGGTGCCCGATTCACCGGCGACGAACACTGGCGCATCGGTCACGCCGCATTTGTCGATACGCCGGTACAACTGCTGCATCGCCTCGCATTGTCCCACCATGCCGTGCCGGCCAAGCGACGGCTCCGGCACGACCGGCGCATGCCGCAGGCTCGATAGCCCGTGCGCGTGGCCGAGCGCGAACACGAGCCGATCGTTCAGCCACGGCCGGGTAACGAAATCGAAGCAGTAGTCGAGAATGAAGCGGCTGACGAGTTCGTTTTCCGCCTGGCCCGGCGCGATCTGTGCCACCCAATTGGTTTCGACGCGCCGCATGCACGAGGCCAGCGCGGACAAATGCTGCGACGTGCAGTCACCCGGCAATTCGACCAGGCCAACCTTGATGTTGCCGCGTTCGATCATGCGTTCGGCGACTGCCGTGCTTTTGGCGTGCACCGCTTGCCAGCCCGATGCGGCGAGGAAGCTGGCGAGATCCTGATCGGGCGAGTTCGACACATACAGAACGGTGCGTTCGACTTCGACAGGCGTGCAAGTCGTATTCATGTAACCCCCAGATCGTTGCTGCTCTCAGAACTGCGCTTGGACGTACTGGTCGGACCGGCAATGACAAATCACGGTAGCGGCAATGGCGGGGGTATGGATCGGCGGCACGGGCCGCGAGGCGCAGCGGCCAGATAATGGGAACAGCGATCGGCGCGGAACCCGTCTGACTATTTCATCCCCGAATCACAACAGCCGTTTTTTACCTCGGTGGACTGGCACAGGCGCTCTATGTGGCGCATGCCTTAACCATAAGCGAAAGTGCTTTCGAACGCCATACAAACAAATCGGGATTCAGAAACGTTTTTCCTGCTGCGAGGTGTTTGCTGGCTGTTTAAAAATGGTCAGTCAACCCCGGCTATGCGAGGTGTACCACAGAGCGTGGCAAATCGCATGACGATTATCGTGCAAACGGGTGCCGGGCCAGCGAGTCGCCGCGTCTCAAGCCTGCGACAGGTTGGGCAGCGGCCATAAATGCTGCTTCGTGCCCCGAAGTATCGGCACATTTGACCGGGTTGCGCCGCAAAGCGCGGCCTGACAGGGTGGGATGAGGGCCGTGCCCAATTATGCGGACAGGTAGATTGGCCCGCCCTGCGCTTGCGGCAATTCAAGCGCGTGTCGAATTCGAATCAACGCGCGACGGGAAGCCGCTCCGGACAGACTGCATTGCAGCAGAAATTGCCGTGCGGCAAGGGATTGAAGGTACTTGGCACAGCCATTGCAATAAGAGCTTCGCAAGCCAATGCATTGCCGCCGGGGTCCGGAAGCACGGGGAAATAGCAACTGGAGCCCGGCGGCAAACATAGACTTCGTAAGCGCGGCCGGGGATGCCAATGTGTCTTGCGAGGGTGCGGCGGGGCCACTGAAAAACGGATGTCAGAAAAACGGGGTGAATGATCGGAACGGAGTTTCGGTCATTCGTCACCCGACAACGTGAAGCGCTGACCTTGCCACTTTTTCCGTCAAGCTGGACGGATTCGAAGTGGATGACCGAAGTAGCCGGCCAATGTAGTTGGCCGAAATAAATAAGTGGAAAAAGCGACAGGTACCGTGTCAATGCAATTTACAGGCACGCGACGCACAGAACAGGGAAGGAGCAGCGCGGTCAGGACCGGCCGGCGCGACGAAGCGGGGAGGAACGGCCTGAGTCTCCATAGAGGGGCGCATGTTACGAGGTGAACCGGGCGCCGTGCCCGCGCATTAGCGCAGGCACGGCTTACCTGGATGCGGTCCGCAGAGGGTCCATCATTCGGGGGTGTCATGAAAACGAACAGCAAGCTGGCCGCATCGCGGTTGGACCACCACATCACGGCGCACGGCGCTGCTCTGTCCTATCGGCGTCTTTTGGCGCGGCAGCGCGCCTTGTTCGCCGCGCCGTCGGCCGATCTGCTCACCCTGGTCATCGCCGAGGCGGTGAAACGCAAGGCTCAGGCCGAGATTCAACGGGATGCGCTGCGCGACGCGATGTTCGAGATGCCGGTTGCGCCCGAACGAGGCCAGGATCGCGGCGTGGACATCTACCCAGCCGATCCCGACGACTACACCTGAACGTCGACTGTTATTGACGCGGCCTTGCCAACTGACAGGCCTCAGGCCGGCGGAGACCCTAGCATGATCGACATCTTCCTGATTTCGTCCAGCGCGGAGCGTGCGACGCATATCGTCGCGCGTCTCGACGAAAGCGGCGTGATGTATCGCTTGCGCATCGCGTACTGCACGCTGCGGCAGTTGCGCATGCACGCCCGCGCAATCAGGAGCGCCGATCTGCTGATCGTCGACGATGTCGATCTGAGCGCGCGCGATCTGGACGGGGTCGAGGAGACGCTGGCCTGCTCGCCCGCCTTGCATTGCATGCTCGTCACGCCGGCGCCATCCACTGCCTTGCGGACTGCCGCGATGCGCGTCGGCGTGCGAGACGTACTGTCATGGCCGCTGGATGCCTGCGAGATCGCCGCGGCGCTCACGCATAGCGCCGCGAAAAAGAACGCGGGCGGCCACCGCGCCGGGCGGATCGTCTCGCTTGTCTCGTGCAAGGGCGGCAGCGGTACGACGCTGATCGCCGTGAATCTCGCCTATTCCCTGGCCTCGCTGCGCAACAGCCGCGTGCTGCTGATCGACCTCAGCCAGCAATTCGGCGATGCCAGCCTGCTGATGGCCGACAAACCGCCGCCCGCGACGCTTGCCGATCTGTGCTCGCAGATCGACAGCCTGGATGCCGCCTTGCTGGACGCATGTGTCATGCGTGTACACGCGAATCTCGACGTGCTGGCGGGCGCCGGTGACCCGCTCAAGGCAGCCGAAGTGCAGCCCGCGCAACTGGAGCAAATTCTGATGCTGGTACGCGAGCGGTATGACGCAGTACTGATCGACATCGGTCAAAGCCTCAATCCGCTGACGATCCATGCACTCGATCATAGCGATGCCATCTGCATGGTGGTGCGGCAAAACCTGCTTTACCTGCACGGCGGGCGCCGCATGCTCGATATTTTCAGGGAACTGGGGTATCCGTCCAGCAAGGTGCGGGTGGTGGTGAATCAATACGACAAGAACGCAGCCATCAACCTGCCCACGCTCGAACAGACGCTCGGCGCGAAAGTCGCGCACCAGCTTCCGCGTGACGAAAAGCAGGTCAACGAGGCACTCAACCGCGGCGTGCCGCTCGTCACCTCTGCCGACGGCAGTGCATTGGCGCAAGGCATCTGTCTACTCGCCGACATGCTGTGGCCCGCTATCGCCGAACTCCGCAAAGGCATGCTCGGACGCCTGTTTGCGGCGCGGCCGAATGCGCCGCCGCAACTGAAGCCCGGGCACTGAACCCGGCCGCTTGCCGCGTCGCGCCGGAATGGCATGCGGCGCGCGTGGCATGACATGGACAGCCGGCTGCAGGTCGAGCGCATTGTGCGGGAGGAACACCTTCTGCCCGACGGCAGGCGGTATCGGGCGCAACGAGGTAAGGTGCGGTTCCGGGCGTGTTTTGGCGGTGTATGGTGTAGTTTCACCTACGACGTAAGCGCCACGTCCCCCAACCCACCTGATTACTCTTGAGAGAACCGCACGCGCGCTGCATCACCCATGCAAAACGATACAAGCCCACTCAACGCCATGGCGTCGATCCTGTCCAATCCGATCCTCAACACGGATTCGTACAAGGCGTCGCATTACCTGCAATATCCGCCTGAAGCGACGGCGATGTTTTCGTACATCGAGTCGCGCGGCGGACGCTATGACCGCACGCTGTTCTTCGGTCTGCAGATGCTGATCAAGGAGTATCTGTGCCGCCCCATTACCGCGGAGATGATCGGGCAGGCGAAGGCGTTTTTCACGGCGCACGGCGAGCCGTTCAACGAAGCCGGCTGGCGCTACATCGTCGAGCACCATGACGGCTATCTGCCCGTGCGAATCCGCGCGGTGCCGGAAGGCTCGGTGGTGCCCACGCACAATGTGCTGGTCACGGTGGAATGCGACGATCCCCAGGTTTTCTGGCTCGCCTCGTATCTGGAAACGATGCTGTTGCGCGTGTGGTATCCGATTACGGTGGCGACGCAAAGCTGGCATCTGCGCAAGACGATCCGCGCCTATCTGGAGAAGAGTAGCGACGATCTGACGCAACTGCCGTTCAAGTTGCACGATTTCGGCGCGCGCGGCGTGTCGAGCGCGGAGTCGGCGGCAATTGGCGGCTCGGCGCATCTCGTCAGTTTCATGGGCTCGGACACGGTGCTCGGTGTGGTCGCCGCGAACCACTACTACAACGAACCGATGGCGGCGTTTTCGGTGCCGGCCGCGGAGCACAGCACCATCACCTCATGGGGGCGCGAGCGCGAAACGGACGCGTTCCGCAACATGATCGCGAAGTTCGGCAAGCCGGGGGCGATCGTTTCGGTGGTGTCCGATTCCTACGACCTGTTCGCCGCACTCGAGGTATGGGGCACGGACCTCCAGCAGGCGGTGCTCGATTCCGGCGGCATGCTGGTGATCCGGCCTGATTCCGGCGATCCGCTAACGATCGTCCTGCAGACCATGCGGGCGCTCGAGGCATCGTTTGGTTCGACGGTGAATGGCAAGGGGCGGCGCGTGCTCAATAACGTCCGCGTGATTCAGGGCGACGGCGTGAATCCGGATTCGATCGAGGCGATCCT
The DNA here is from genome assembly GCF_046025895.1 of Paraburkholderia sp. RL17-337-BIB-A. Lineage (NCBI taxonomy): Bacteria > Pseudomonadati > Pseudomonadota > Betaproteobacteria > Burkholderiales > Burkholderiaceae > Paraburkholderia > Paraburkholderia sp. RL17-337-BIB-A. The sequence goes on from NZ_JARESY010000002.1 coordinate 1,687,392, forward strand.
CGCGGCCATGGATGAGGCCGGCTTTGCAGCGGACAACATCGTGTTCGGCATGGGCGGCGCGTTGTTGCAGCAGATCAATCGCGATACGCAGCGCTTCGCCATGAAGTGCTCGGCCATCCGGCTCGGGGATGAATGGCACGACGTCCGCAAGGACCCGGTGACGGATGCCGGTAAGCGGTCGATGAAGGGCCGGCTTACGTTGCTGGTGAATCGCCGCACAGGCGAGTATCGGACGGCGACGCTGCCTTTGGCGTGGGACGCCCGTACCGTTGAAGCAGACTGGGACGAGGCGCTCGTCACCGTTTTCGATTCCGGGAAATTGCTCGTCGACGTTGCGTTTTCTGAAGTCAGGAAGCGAGCACACGCGGGCGAGGGTTAATCGGGCGTTTGGCGCTCGCAGCGCAGGGGCAGCAGCGGGGCAAAGGCGAGGCGGCCCAATCGCCATGCCGCTGCTAGCGCTGGAATAAACCCGTCAGCTCGCCTTCCAGACCGAAACGCCGGAGGCATCGACATCAATCCGGCAAGGGCTTCCTTCCCGCAGCCGGGCATCTTCGTTCGCGATATCGAAGCGCACCCCCGCGATATTCAACCGGACATATCGCTCGCCGCGCCGTAACTCGACAGCGTCGACCACGCCGGCATGCGCGCCGTCGGGTGAAATAGCCACGGCGTGCGAAGAGATGCGCCACATCACCCGTTGCCCGGCAGGCATGGCGGAACCGCTATCGCCCGTCGCGATCACCAGCCCGTTGCCGATCTCGATCTGCCGAGGCGCAGTCATCGATCCAATGCCCACGTTGTGCAAGCCGAGCAGTTCCGCAACGCGCATCGAAGCCGGCCGTTCGAACACCGCGTCGATGGAACCCGCCTGCAGCACGCGCCCCTGTTCGACGACCAGCACCTCGTCGGCAAGCAGCGCCGCTTCGTCGGGATCGTGCGTGACGATGATCGTCACCGCCGTAATCTCGCGCTGCAAGGCCCGCAGCGACTGCTGCAAACGCCGCCGCCGCGGCGTATCGAGGGCCGCGAACGGCTCGTCGAACAGCAACAATTCGCTATGACGCGTGAGGGCCCGCGCCAGCGCCACGCGTTGCCGCTGACCGAACGACAATTGATGCGGCAAGCGCGCAACCAGTTGCGTGAGGCCGAGATGATCGAGCCAGTAACGCGCGCTAGCGGCGTCGGCATCGATAGGAAACGCGAGTTGCTGCGCGACCGTCATGTGCGGGAACAAACCGTAGTCTTGCGGCATATAGCCGATCTGACGGCGCTCGGGCGGCAGTGTGCTCAAGTCGGTCGTGCCGAGCCGCACGTCGCTCGACGCGTTGGATTCGAGCCCCGCAATCAGACGCAACGCCAGCGATTTGCCCGAGCCCGATGGCCCGATGATCGCCAGCCGCCGCGTTGCAGGCGCCCACGCTATGTCGAGTCCGAACGCCCCGAGGCGGCGCTGCAAATGAAATGCGAGGCGCAGATCGGCGGTCTCGCCGCGGCTCGCCGTTAGATCCGTGCCGGGCTCCAGCGCGTCGTCGCCGTTTTCGGTTTGTTCGCGCGCGGCTTTTGCACGCAGGCTATAAATCGACAGCGCCGCGCAGACAATCGCAATCGCGAGCGTCGGCAGCAGCAAGGGCATCATCGCCGGCAAGCCCTGGCCGCCGAACACGACGTACGTGTACACCGGCAGCGAATACGGGTGATAGGCCACCATCACCGTCGCGCCGAATTCGCCGAACGCACGCAACCAGGCAAGCGCGAGTCCCGCGCGAATCGCCGGCCACGCAATCGGCAGGATCACACGGAAAAAGCGGCTGTTCGCATGATGGCCGAGCGTCGCGGCGACGTCGTCGAGCACGGGATCGACGGCGGCGAACGCCGATTTCGCGGCGATGATCAGGAAGGGCGCGGCCACGAAGGTTTCCGCGAGCACGATACCGGCGAACGAATCCGTCAGCGTGCCGCCCGTGAACCGGCCAACCCAGCTATACGGGCCCAGCAGAAACAGCAGCAGCACGCCGCTCGTGAGCGGCGGCAACGCAAGCGGCAACTGCACGACGAAGCCGAGCAGCGCCATCTTGCGCGAGTTCGAGCGCGCCAGAAAATAGCCGAGCGGCACGCCGCCCAGCAGAATCACGAGCGAGGCCACACTGGCGCTCGCCGCCGATATGCCAACCGCCGACCACACCGCGTGCCAGTCGACATTCGGCCAATCGGCCGCGCCGAGTTCCGGCACGCTGGCGATAAACGGCGCGCATAAATAGACGGCAAGCAGCGCCGCCAGCCACAATAGCGGTCGCGCGGCGGACCGTTTCACCGCCTGTTTCACCATCTGTTTCACCACACCTTACTGGGCGGCGTCGATCACGGCTTGCACCGAAGGCGGTACGCCTTGCACGTTGCCGGAAATGGTCGGTTTGACGACGTCCACGCCGTGTTGCTTGAGCAGCGCGCGGCCCTGTGCGCTCAGCAGGAAGTCGACGAAGCTGCTCGCGCCCGTGCGGTTCGGTGCATCGCTGAGAATCGTCAGCGTGTAGCTGGCCTTGGCCTGCAATTCGGGCGCCGGGCGGAGCGCCGGGATTTTCAGGTCGGAGGTTTCGGTCGAATAGAAGAAACCGGCATCGAGCTGACCGGATTGGAGGCGGCCCACCAGCGTTTCTTCAGGCAAAACCTGGGCGGGATTTTCCGCGTCGCCGAGTGTCTTCTCGACGAGGTCGGACTGTTGATAGAGCGCCGCGGCCTTCGTCATCATTTCGACGGTAAAGGCGCCCTTCGGATCGAGCTTCGGATCGGTACGGCCGATACGGATGCCCGGCTCCTGCAACACCTGATCCCAGCGCTTGGTCTTGAAGTCCGCCGCGAACTTGCTTTTCGGGTTGTAGCCGATCATCAACGGCGATTCGGCGAAGGTCACGTACCACGTGACGTGGTCGCCGTTCGCCTCGCCCATCAGGCTGCTGTTCACCGTCGGGCTTGCGCTGATGAACACGTCGCCGCGGCGCAGCTTGCCTTTGATCTCGTTGGCGATCTTGTTCGAACCCGCCGCATAGCCGCGGAATTGCTGACCGGTGGCCTTTTCGAAGGCGGGGCCGACACTGCGCTCCATCAGATTGACGAGCGAACCGGCATACAGCACGTTGACTGTGTTGTCCTGCGCGAAGGCGGGCACGGCCGCCATGATGCCAGTGACGACCACGAAAGAAGCAAGCAGCTTGCGAATCATGCGATTAACCCCGATGCGTTATTAAGACCGCTATATTACGACGTCATCGCGTGGTGTTGTAGGTCGCTGCGCGCTCAGTGGGGTCAAGTGAGGTTAGTTGAGCGGGAAAATCCGCACGTAGCTGGTGCCGCCCGTGCCGCCGGCGCGGTCGATCGCGTAGAGCAGATGGCGGGGGGCGTCCACGGCCATGCCGCGGGCGTCCTGAAAGTCGTTTGCAAGCAGGCTGATGGTGCCGTCCGGCGCGATCCGGCACAGGCCGGTGGTGTTGCACTTGGTGTAAAGGGTGCCGCTTGCGTCGACGGCCATGAGGTCGGGGCTGTTGATCTGCGCGAACTTCGCGCCCGGCGCCACCGCCTGCGATCCGCCGAGCAGCGCGCTCAGGCTCGATTTGACGATGTCGTTGTTCGCCTGATCCGAGACGTACACGGAGTCGCCCGATAGGGCAACGTCTACAGTGGCCGATATGCCTGGCGATATATTGCGTATCGACACGGTTTTGCACCGAGGCGCCCATCGCAGCGTAATATACACACGGACATAACGAATGAGCAAGCTGCTCAAGTATCGATGCTGGAGATAACCGTTTATGGATAGTGTGAATGTGATTGCCGCACCTGCCCTCGAAAGCGCGCTCGTCCTGAGCGGACGGTTTCAGCGCTCATTGTCTTTCGACCTGGAGCGGCTCAAGGCTTACGAGAGCGTGCAGGCCACGCCGTTCGATCTGCGCTGCTACACGACGAATCGTTTCATCCGCAGCGTCCAGCCGTATCGCGGCGTGCGTCTGACGACCCTGATTCTGGAAGCGGGCCTGCCGAACTCCGAGCCCGTTGAGTTCAAGCGCACGGTGTTCGTGGCGGTGGGGCACGACGGCTATGCTGTGACGTTCTCGTGGCATGAACTATTCAATACGCCGGTCGGCGAGAACGTCCTGATTGCGTACGAATGCGGTGGTCGCGCGCTCGATGTTGAAGACGGCGTGCCGATTCTGTTTTCCGGGTCGGACATTCTGCCCGCGCCACGCCACGTCAAACGTCTCGCGCGTATCGAGGCGCATGTTTTGAAGCCTTTGGCGTAGGGGATTCGAGCGACAGGCGTAACATGGTCCGCTCTTCATCATCGCGTTGCCGCCATGTCTGACGAACCGCTTTCGCCTGCCGCGGATGTTGCTCCGCCGGGCGCCGAACCCTTGCTTACGGCGCTCGATGCGCAGGTTGCCGAACGCACGGCGGAGTGGCTGGCAGCGGCCACGAACGCGGCGTCGCCCGATACGCAATTGTTCGCGAGGCTAATTGCCGCACGCGACGTGCGTCACGAACTTGCCTTGCTTGGCTTGCCGCCGCAAGCCTGGCGCGCATTACTGAAACGGCATTTCGCACACGCGCCCGCGTCCGTGCTTGCGCCTCGGTCGGCGTTACCGCCCGTCGACGCCCGCGAACACGTGCTATTCGTCGAAACGCTGCACGCGCTGCTGCTGACGCATTCCAGCACCGCCGTCGATGCGAACGACGCCCAGTGTCTCGCCTCGATCATCGCTCACGCGTGCCTGCGGCCGGACCACCTGTGGCGCGACCTCGGCCTCGCGAGCCGTGAAGAAGTCACATGGATGCTGACGCGTTATTTCCCGACGCTCGTCGTGCTGAACGTCGGCAATCTGCGCTGGAAGAAATTCCTTGCCCAGCAACGCGCGCTTTCTGTCGGCCTCGAGCCCGGCCCGGCGCCCGGTTGCCCGGGCTGCGAAGACTACGGGCATTGCTTCCCGAACGGCCACTAGAGCGCATGCCAGGATGGCAGCGCGAGGCGCTTCGTGTATGCTTTTGCGCATGGCTGATACCGCAAAAACCAAACCCAGACCGGCAACGAAATCCGCGAGGCCGCGCCCTGAAGTGCGCTTCAGAATGCGCATCCGCACCGGCGATTCGGTTGCGCTCGGACCCGGCAAAGTCGATCTGCTTGAAGCCGTGCGCGAATACGGCTCGATCTCGGCTGCGGCGCGCAGCCTCGACATGTCGTACCGGCGCGCATGGCTCCTGATCGACGAGCTGAACCGTTCGCTCAAGGCGCCCGCCACGCACTCGGAGCAGGGCGGTCAAAGCGGCGGTGGCTGTACGCTGACGCCGGTGGGCGAAAGCATCATCCGGCTCTACCGTGACGTGGAAGTCGAGGCGCAACGATGCTGCGCGAAACAGCTCGCCGAGCTGACAAGGCTGATTCGCTCCTGAGTGCTCAGCCGTGGCGCAGGCAAAACGCCGACGGCGGCGGATTGCCCAACTGGGCAAGATGCTCGGAGCGCAGGCGGCCCACCAACTCCACGAAGCTCGCCACGCTCGCCGTGCGCAATGGGTGATAGTCGATCTGATGGCGCTCGCACACCCGTTTGAGCGTACTCATCGAATCGTGATCGACGCAATCGACCGGAAACACGACGATATCCGCACCCGGCAACGCCGCGGCGAGCAGACCTTTGCGATCTTCCACGCCGCCGTCGTGCACCACGAAATCCCCTCCGGCCGCTTCCACCAGCCGCTTGAGCGCGGCGTTCGAGCCGGGCCGGCCGCCCACATACACAATCCGTTTGCCGCGTATGCCGTCGAGGCTGGCTTGGTGTACGCCCGCGCCATGGCCGGCCGCTGCATCCACGGTTGCGCGTTCCAGCGCATCGCATTCGCTTTGCACCCGCAAGAGCTGCGCCAATGCCTCATCGCGGCTCTTGCGTAATGCGAACGCCGCGCCTTGTTCCTGCTGCACGCGCTGTTCCGCCGCCTCGCGACGGCTCGTGTGCAGCGCCAGCCGCTGGTCGGTGTCGGCCAGCTTGTCGCGCAGCCTGGCTACCTCGGCTTCGAGATCGCCGGGATCCGTCGGCGTCTGGCGCGTGGCCAAGGCGGTGAGCTGCGCGATCTGCTCGTTGAGCGCGGCGATCGATGCGTCGCGCTGCGTGCTGATCTCCTGCAAGCGGTTTTGCTGCCGCTCGATTTTCTCTTTCAACCCGGCGTTTTCCGCTTCGAGCGCGACCAGCCTGCGGATGTCCGCGCGATTTGCCGCGCCGACCAGGTGCGACAGCATGTGCAATTCGCCGAACGCTTTCTGGCGCACCTGCAAGGTCGCGCACGGATGCGTCATCAAAGCCCAGTAGGCAGGCGGGATGTCGCCGCTTTTCAGCGCTTCGTCCCAGAGCTTGAGCAACTCGACCTCGTCGGCGGCTTTGTCGAAACGGCGGATCGCCGCGGCATAGTGCTCGTCGAGCAATTTGTGCAGCGCTTTGGCGCCTGCGTTGCCATTGATCGCGAGTTCCACGGCCGAGTGGTGAATCTCCAGGTCGCTCGCGTCGTGGCGATCGAGGCTGGTGAATTTAGGCACCAGCTTGCGCAGTTCGTGCGTGCTGAGACAGGTGCCGATGATCGAACAATGCAGTTGACCATCGAGTTCCGCGAGGCGCGCACGCCGTTTGGCGTTCGAAAACGACGCCTTGGCGGGGGTGCAGCACGGGTCGGCCGCCTGCAGGCCGGCGCGGGCAGGCTCGTCACCGGACAGTTTGAGGCGCGAGGGCTGGGCGAGACGAAACGGCGGCGTGTGCATGAGGACCTCGAATCCGGTTCTGGCGTCAGGCTGACTGAACGAGCGGGCTGGACGCGCTCGCCATCGGCATATTACTGGCGATATATTCGAAAGGATATAACGATGAGCGAAAGAAAACGTTCATGTGCGGCAATGACGCATTAATCGTTGGGGCGGACGAGCGTGGCCGCAACGCGCGACTGTGATTTGCGCCTGGTGGCAGGAGCGGTAGGAGCAGAAGCAGCGGTAGTGCGGCCTGCGGCGCGCCGGACGACGGCCGTCTGCGAGTCGGATGCTGCCCGCGCATGCTGCTCCAGAACATGCCCGACGCACAGGCCGATGAATGCCGCGTCGAGTCGTTCGAGTTCCGCCACCACCTTGCGTAACGCCGCCAGGTCGTTGCTGGACGCGTCCGAGAAAATCGCGTCGCGAAGCTGCTCGGCTGAACGCGCTTCTTCGATCGAGGTTTTCAGATCGCGCAAACGGACGAAAGCGGCCGCCTTGGCCTGTTCGGCGAGGATCGACAGCAACTGGTTCAATGAGTGCGAGCCTAAGGTGCCGACCGATGCGAAGTTCAGCTGGTCGTCCGTCAACATCAGCACGAAGCGCTGCACGCTGCCGTAAAGGCGCCGGTAAGCGTCGACCACATCGCGGATCAACTCGGCGCGGCCGCGTTCAGACGCCGACTTCACCGCGACGATGGTCGACGAAAGCCCATTCGGGAGGCGCCCCGCCGGGTCGGACAATGTGGATCGCGAGGTGGCTCGCGCTGTGGATCGCGAGGGGGATCGACTAGGCACTGCTGCTGGCTCCTGCTTGCTTGTTTTGCTTCGTCGTGCGCGATTGACGGGCGTGCCACCGAGCTCCACGAAGCATACCGTGATATTCGACAGGATATAACGAAAGACGCCGCGCGTGTAGCGCAGGCGGTTTTACCTGCTTCGCGCGAACTCGAGAAACGCCCGCACGGCGGGCGCCCGTTCGAACTTTCGATAGGCAAGGGCGATTTCCGAGGCGATGGATTTGCCGGCGATGTTTCGGTAGACGACGCCCGGCAAGGCGATGCAATCGGCCAGCGTATGGGGTACGACCGCCACATTGCCGCCTAGCGATACGCAGGCCAGCACCGCCGCGAGCGTGCCGGGACGAGATCCGAGCCGCGGCGAAAAGCGCCCGCGCCGTGCAACTTCGAAGGTGCCGGCTTCCTGTTCCGGCAGCACGAAACATTGATCGCGCAGTTGGGACGGCTTGATGTCCGGCGAGCCGGCCAGGGCGGAGCTTGCCGGCAGCGCGAGAACGAACGTATCGCGGTGCACGGTGATTGCCTGAATACCGTCGACGAGCGGCATTGGCGGGCGCACATAGGCGGCGTCGAGCAGGCCGTCACGCAGCATGTCGGCTGCGCTGTCCATTGGCACCTCGCGAATCGAAATGTCGACGCCCGGATACCTGGCGCGAAAGCCGCTGACCGCCGCTTGCAAGACGCCCGCATAGGCAGCCGAAGCAACGTAACCGACTTCGATCCTGCCCAACTCGCCGCGCTCGGCGAGAATCGCGCGTTCTTCGCCGCGCGCGAGGTGGTCGAGCGCGCTGAGCGCTTCAGCGAGGTAGGCGCTGCCTGCCGCGCTCAACACTACCGACCGCTTGGTGCGATGGAAGAGCCGTACGCCGAGCAGCCGTTCCGCTTCCTGAATCAGCTTGGTCAGCGTTGGGGCAGCGATGTCCAATTCATCCGCGGCGCGGGAGAAGTGCAGATGCTTTGCGACGCAAACGAACGCGTGGATATGGCGGAGTTCGAGTTTTCGCACGGTCATCAGTATTGCCACCAGAGCTAATTATTTTGTGATTCTATGCTAATGACAGGTAATAGACGCTTCGCTACCATCGAATCACTTCGATTCGACTCCACCTGCCCGTATGCCATCCCCGTCCGGCCGTCCGACACCGCCCGCGCAGCCCTCCGGCTCCAAAGACCCAAAGGGCTTAAAACCCGTCAACCCCGCATTCGTGCTGGCCACCGCATCGGCGACCTGTGCGCTGATCGTTCTCGATACCAACGTCGTGGCCGTCTCCCTGCCGTCGATTGCACGCTCGTTTCACGCGAGTTTCGCCGATGTCGAATGGGTGGTCAGCGCGTACATGGTCGCGTTCGCGTCGTGTCTGCTGCCCGCGGGCGGTCTCGCCGACCGCGTCGGCCGCAAGCGGATGCTGCTGCTCGGGCTCGCGGTGTTCTTCCTGGCGTCGCTGGGCTGCGGAGTGGCGCCATCGGCGGCCATGCTGAACGTGGCGCGCGCGGTCAAGGGCGTCGGCGCCGCGATGCTGCTCACCGCGGCGCTTGCCGTGATCGCCAATACGTTTCACGAAGGGCCCGCACGCGTACGCGCATGGGCCGTGTGGGGCACCTGCATGGGCCTTGCGACGACGGTGGCGCCGCTCGTCGGCGGTGTGATTACTCAATGGCTCGGCTGGCGCTGGATCTTCCTGCTCAATCTGCCCGTGTGCGCCGTGCTCGCGTGGTGCGCGTCACGCTCGATTCGCGAGTCGAGGAATCCTCACCCCGGCCCACTCGATGCCGCCGGCAGCATGCTGTTCGGCCTTGCGCTCGCGCTCGGCATCTGGGCGCTGATCGAGGTGCCGGCCGACGGGCTTGCGAGCTGGCCCACCGGTGCAAGACTCGCTGCATGCGTGCTGCTGCTTGCCGCCTTCGTTCAGGTGCAACGCTCGCGAGCCCATGCGATGGTCGACCTTGCGCTGTTCCGCCAGCCGCGCTTTGTCGCCGCCGTGCTCGCGATGTTCGGCTACGCCGCTTGCGCCCAGGTGATGATGACGTTTTTGCCGCTCTATCTGCAGAACGCGTTCGGCCTGTCGGCGGTGATGGCTGGCGTCGGCATGCTGCCGTTCGCGCTGGCGATGGTGCTCGGGCCGTACATCGGCGCGGCGCTGGCGAGGCGGATGTCAGGCATGGCGTTGCTGTCGAGCGGGCTGTTGCTGATCGCGGCCGGCAATCTGCTGACGGCGCTGGTCGCCGGCAACGCACGCTATGCGCTGGTGGCGCTCGGCATGGTCGTGACCGGACTGGGCGCGGGCATCATGAATGGCGATACGCAGAAGGCCATCATGGCGTGCGTGCCGCCTGATCGAACCGGCATGGCGTCCGGTATCAGCACGACGACGCGCTTCACGGCCATCGTTACCTCAGTGGGTGTGCTGGGCGCGGTGCTCGCGGCCCGCACCCACGCCGCGTTCGTCGCCGCCACGCAGATGACGCCTGATATCGGCAGCGCGCTCGACGCGGGTTTCATGTCGCGCGTGCTGGCTGGCGATACGGCGCAAGCCGCCGCGCAGCTGCCGCCGGCGCTGCGGGTTATATTGATGTCGGCCGCGCACGCGAGCTTTGCCAGTGGCTTTGCCGCGGCGCTTTATCTGGCTGGCGCAATGGCGGTGTCGATTGCGGCGGGCATCTGGCTGTTGGGTCGCAAGGGCGAAGCTGTACGGGTGAGTGGGGTTGCCTCGAACGGTTAGGGAGGCGATCGCGCCATGCAGCGCGCAATCCGGCTGCAGGCGAGAAAGGGCCTCGACCTCTATCGACGCCGCCAGCGTCGTGCGTAACCGGTCGGTTCGGCGCCCCAGGCCCAGCCTTGCCATGAGCCGGGCAGTTGAGGCAGTATTTCGTGACATGGAAAAGCGAGGAATGCTATGTCTGTAGTGGATGCTTCATGGGAAACATGGTTGAGCGGCAACGTAGCGCGCGGATGCAGCATCGACTCGATGATCGACGCGATGGTGCAAGCCGGGTTTGCAACCGATGCCGCGCGCGCGGCGGTGCACAAAGCGTTCGGCAGGGATCCGGCGGAAGCGGCGGCCCCCGCGCTCGCAGCGACCGAGGCCGCGCTGATAAAAGCCGCGCCGCAAACGTACCAGTACGACGAGTCGCCGGTTGCGCGCGGCAATGTGATCCGCGCGCACGATCGCGATGTCCACGTGTTGATGCGCTGCGAGCGGCCGCAAGTGATCGTGTTCGCGGATGTGTTGTCGCCGGACGAATGCAACGAGATGATCGAACGCTCGCGTCATCGGCTGAAACGCTCGACCACGGTCAACCCCGTCACCGGCAAGGAAGACGTGATCCGCAACCGCACCAGCGAGGGCATCTGGTACCAGCGCGGCGAAGACGCGTTCATCGAACAGATGGAGCGGCGCATATCGAGTCTGATGAACTGGCCGGTTGAAAACGGCGAGGGGCTGCAGATTCTGCACTACGGCACAAGCGGCGAATATCGCCCACACTTCGACTATTTCCCGCCCGATCAGGCCGGCAGCGCAGTGCATACCGCCCAAGGCGGCCAGCGGGTGGCGACCCTAGTGATCTATCTGAACGACGTGTCCGACGGTGGCGAAACGATTTTCCCGGAAGCGGGTCTGTCGGTCGCCGCGAAACAAGGGGGTGCCGTCTATTTCCGCTATATGAACGGCCAGCGTCAACTCGATCCGCTGACGTTGCACGGCGGCGAGCCGGTACTCGGCGGCGACAAATGGATCATGACGAAGTGGATGCGCGAGCGGGCCTACGGCTGACAGTCGCCTGGGCATGCCGCGGGCGGAAAGAACGCGTTCCTGCCCACCCGCGACACACGCTATTCTGCCGCGTGAGGCGCGGCGGTTTTTCCAGGCGCGCCGGCCGACAGTTGTTTGAATGCGCCGCGCGCGCTGACATACCCCATGCGCATGATCATCAGGCCGATCGCGGCATCTGCCACGTGATCGAGCATCGGCATACCGGCTATGCGGCCGGCCACCCCCAAGCCGTGGTGTTCTAATTCGGTATCAGCACATCGAACTGCCGCACGGCAGGAGCACCGCGGCCGGCGAACGGAGACATCTCGCCCGCTCAAGAACAGTTGAGCGAGAAGTTTCTCGGATGGTGATGCCTCAAATCTGACATTGAATCAGTTTTAGCGTCGGCCGGGCTAAAGCCGCGCTCCAGGTGATTGTTCAACCAGGTTTTCACGGCATCATTTACGACAGGCATACGTCTTCTTATCCCACATCCAGAGTTCGCTGGCTCAGCACATGCAGACCGGGCACGCGGTCAATCGAGCGAGGCAGACTAAAAGCAAAGGATGATAGGTGGCCATCCCGTCTCAATTCACATGCCAATTCGGAAACGGCTGTTTTGGTGGAAGCGATGGTGGGCGCCGGCTTCGAGCCGGAACTCGCGCGAGCCACGGTGAATGCTTCGTTCAATGCCGCCGAGGCAGTACACGCCGCCGTTGCTGACGCGCCATGCGGTATCGAGGCGGCAGCGAGCGAATACCGCTACGATCCGGTGCCGCTCGCCGCGGGCAATGTGATTCGTGCCTATGATCGCGACGTCAAGCTGTTGATGCGCTGCGAACGGCCGCAGATCGTCGCGTTTGCCGATGTGATGTCGGATGAGGAATGCGATGAGATGATCGAGCGGTCATGTCTCCACTTGTTCCGATCAAGCAATTGAAGGATGCGGCGCCGGTTGGGCGCCGCCGTTTCAACTCCGCTGCAAATTCTGTCATCCAGCTCGCTTCGCGTTCAGCTCTTCGCCGGGTCTTCGGTGCCGCGCGAACCGCCACCGACGCTTTGGCCGGCGTCGTGCGCGAGGCCCATGTAGCCGATCACCGAGATCAGCGTCAGCACGCCGGCAAACAGAAACGCCAGGCGGAAGTCGTCGAGTGTGAAAGCGCGGCCGGTCGTCTCGCCGTTGAAGAACGCAGCGGCGCGCAGCGACACGGCGCCGAAGGCGATCCCCAGGCCGAGCGTCATCTGTGCCGCCGCGCTCCACAGCGTGCTGGCCGCGCTCATCTGCGGCTGGGCAACGTCGGCGTAGGCGAGGGTGGCAAGCGTCGAGAATTGCATCGAACGCGCCACGCCGTAGACGAAGACGACCAACAGGACCAGCACGAGCGGTACGTGCGGCGTCAACAGCCCGCATGCAATGATGAAGATGCCGGCCAGCGTCACGTCGACAATCGACACCATCCGGAAACCGTAACGCTGCAAAATGCGCGTGGTCAACGCCTTCATGCCGAGGTTGCCCACCGCGCTCGCGAGCAGCAGCAAGCCCGATTTGAACGCGGACAAACCGAAGCCGATCTGGAACAGCAGCGGCATCAGATAGGGCACCGCGCCAATGCCGATACGCGTGAACGATCCTGTCACCACGGTCACGGAAAAGGTCGGAATCTTCAGCGTGGATACGTCGATCAGCGGGTGCGGATGCCGCTTTGCATGCTGGAACGCCACCACGCCGGCCAGCAAGCCGCCCACAATGAACGCCGCGGCAATCCACGGATTCTCGCCAGGCTGGCTCGCCAGTTCGGCGCCGTACAGGATCGCGGTCAACGTGACGCCGCTCAGCAGCAGGCCCACGAGGTCGAGCGGCTTGCGTTCACTCCCGCGCAGGTTCGGCACCATGACGAGTGCAATCGCCATTGCCGCCAGGCCGAACGGCACGTTCAGCAGAAAAATCCATCGCCATGACGCATAAGTCGTGATGAAACCGCCGATCGGCGGACCGACCACCGGCGCGGCGATCGCCGGCCAGGTAATGGTCGAGATGGCCTGCATCATGCGGCTCTTCTCGGTGCTGCGGACCACGACCAGACGGCCCACCGGCACCATCAATGCGCCGCCGATGCCTTGCAGGAGCCGTGCCGCGGTGAACTCGGTGACGTTCTGCGATAACCCGCACAACACCGAAGCCACCGTGAAAACGCCGATTGCGCTGAAGAACACGGTGCGTGAGCCGCAGCGGTCGGCGACCCAGCCGCTCGCCGGAATGAAAATCGCCAGCGCCAGCATGTAAGCCGTCATGCCGAGGCTCAGGCTGTTCGGGCCGACACCGAACGAATGCGCCATCTGCGGTAGTGCAGTGGCGATCACCGTGGTGTCGAGGTACTCCATGAAGAAGGTGGCCGCCACGATATACGGCAGCCAGCCGACGTGTGAATTGCGTGTGCCGCCAGCCGTCATTGCACTGCCCTCATTGCAGCGCGCGTGGATCCGTTGGGGCCTTTAACGTGCCGGGCTGTACCGCGATATTGTGTTGACTTCATATTCTTGCGACGACCTTTCGAAAACGTATTTCCGGCATCCGGATATACACGAGCGGGGAGATGGCGGCCCATACGGTAACGTACCGGTAGAACCGCTAGCCTTGAATCGTAACGCAACAAATTCGGTTGTACCCCCGGGAATCGCAGTGGAAAGCGCATACAGCAAGCCCGCGGCGAGGGCGCGGATGCGCGCCGGTCGCGCTGGTGCCCTATTCAGGTTGTTATGGATTTGCGCGCCGTCTCGTGCTGTCTATATGGCTCAATCCTTCGCCGCGTACTCGCGGTCGAGCTTGTCGTACAGCGGCTTGTTGACGAGCCGTTGCCGCTCGCTGAACGGCGCGACGAGCGTCGCGTCTTCATCGAGGCGGCCATTGCTCTTCAGCGTGCCGAGCGCGCGCTGCATGCCGAGCACCGCGCCTTGCAGCGCCGCGTTCGCGTACAGGACGATGCCGTAGCCGAGCTTGGCAAGCGCTTCACGCGATTGCACGGGCGTCTTGCCGCCGATCACGATGTTGATCAATTGCGGCGTATCGAACAGCGACGGCAAACGTTCGATATCGGCGAGCGATTCGGTCGCCTCGATAAACAGAATGTCGGCGCCGGCTTCGATGAAACGATGGCCGCGCTCGATCGCGTCTTCGATACCATGGACCGCGGCCGAATCGGTGCGCGCCATGATCTGCAGATTGCCGTCTTCGCGGGCATCCACAGCGGCGCGGATCTTGCCGACCATCTCGCTCGCGCTGACCACTTCCTTGCCGGAGAAGTGGCCGCATTTCTTCGGCATGATCTGATCTTCAAACTGGATCAAGTCGGCGCCGCTGCGCTCCAGCACGCGTACGGTCTGGCGTACATTCAGTGCGTTGCCAAAGCCGGTGTCAGCATCGACGATCAGCGGCAGCGCGACCGCGTCGCGAATCCGCGCGCAATGCTCGGCGACTTCGGCAAGACCGATGAAGCCGAGATCGGGCAGCCCGAGCGACATGTTAGTGACGCCCGCGCCCGTGATGTAGATCGCTTCGAAGCCGGCGTCTTCAATCACGCGCGCGCTCATTGCGTTGAAGGCGCCCGGCACGAGCAGGCCCTGGCGCTGGTTGACTTTGGCGCGGAAGGCGGCGCGGCGGTTGGCGGATGTGCTCATGAGGTTGTCTCCAGAGAGGAAAGTAGATATAGAACGCCGAGATGATTTGGCAGGAAGCATGCCATTTGCCGACTTCTTGGGTTTGTGTCGAGTAATCAACAGGTTCGGTTGAGACGGAGCGTTGCCGCGATTCATGGCAGAATGATGGCATGTTCCGTGAAACGTTTCATGGAACGTTTCAACTACGGACGGAGCGTCGCAGTGTCCACTTTCACGTCATCGCTTGCGAATTCTAATTCTGGCCGCCCCGGCGTCGCCCTGGTCAGTATCAGCCGATTGCAATCGCTTTGCGAGGCGGTCGCGCCGCGTTATACCGGACGGGCCAGGTTCTTTTCAGTCCGCGAGGGCTATGGCGCCGCTGTTACGGCCCTGCAGGCATATGTCGACGCCGGCTCGGTGGATGTCGTGCTGGCAGCCGGCTCGAACGGTGCCTACCTGCGCGACAATCTGAACGTGCCGGTGGTCATGGTCAAGGTGAACGGCTTCGACGTGCTGAGCGCGATCACCCGCACCACGACGGCCTGGCCTGGCGCGCAGATCGGCCTTGTCCTGCACGAAACCATCTCGCACGAACTCGCCGACCTGAGCGCATGGCTGAATGTCGGCCTGAAACAGCGCGCCTACCGCTCGATCGACGAAGTGCGGCTCGCCGTCGGCAACCTCGCGGCCGAAGGCTGCAGCGTGATCATCGGCCCCGGCATGGCCTGCGATTTCGCCCAGCAGGCCGGTCTGGAGAGTGTCTTTCTGTACTCGCTGGGCGCCGTCGAAGAAGCATTCGAGCGCTCGGTCGAGCTGGCGCGCGTGAGCCGCCAGAAGGAATCGAAGCGGGTTCGCCTGAATACGATCGTCGCCCATCTGCGCGATGGCGTGGCCGCCTTTGACGACGCCGGCCAGCTCGAGGCAGTCAATCCGGCGATGCTCGATCTGCTCGGCCTCGACCGCGAACAGGACGTCCCGGCGCAATTGACACGCGCCGTCGGCCCGTTGTTGCGCGAGACGCTCGAGCATGACATGCCGGTCGAAGAGCGTATCGAGCAGATTGGCGGCCGCGCGCTGATCGTCAACTGTGTGCCGATCGTCGAGCAGGGTCTGCGCTCGGGCTCGGTGGTCACGGTGCAGGACGCGCTGGTCGCGCAGCGGATCGACCGCTCGCTGCGTACCAGCCAGCGGCCGAAGCATCTGGTCGCGCGGCACCAGCTGGACGATCTGGTGGGCAATTCGGCGGCGCTCGAGCGGGTGCGGCGGCTCGCGCGTGCCGGCGCGGCGCACGATGCCACCGTGCTGTTGAGCGGCGAAAGCGGCACCGGCAAGGAACTGGTCGCGCAGGGCATCCACAATGCCAGCCGGCGCCGCGGTAATCCGTTTGTCGCCTTCAATTGCGCGGCGTTGCCCGAAGGCCTGATCGAAAGCGAATTGTTCGGCCATGAGGAAGGTGCGTTCACCGGCGCGCGCCGGGGCGGCAAGCCTGGCCTCTTCGAGATTGCCCACACCGGGACGATCTTTCTCGATGAAATCGGCGAGATGCCGGCGGCGCTGCAAAGCCGGCTGCTGCGGGTATTGCAGGAGCGCGAAGTCATGAAGCTCGGCTCCGGGCGGGCAACCCCCATCGACGTGCGGGTGATCGCCGCCACGCATCGCGATCTGCACGCGCTGGTCGAGCAGGGCGTGTTTCGCGCGGATCTGTATTTTCGTTTGAACCTGCTTCAGATAGAATTGCCGCCGCTACGCGAAAGACGTGACGATGTCGGGCCGCTTGCGCGGCACCTGTTGAACCGCAGCGCGCTCCAATACGGGCTGTCGGGTGCCACGCTAGAGCGGGTGCTGGCGTTCCTCGCGCCGTTGTTCGAGCAGTATGCGTGGCCGGGCAATGTGCGGGAGCTGGAAAATCTGCTGGCGCGTGCCGCGATTTATCTGGGCGATTCGGGCGGGGAAGACTGGCAGGATCTGCAGGCGGTCTTTCCGGAATTCGGCCGGATGCAGCAGGCACAGGCTTTGAAAGTGCCAGATGCAGTGGCCCATACCGCTGACCTGGCAGTTCGCACGCCACCCACCCGTGAGGACGCGCTACACGCGCTCGAACAGGCCGGCGGCAATCGCGCTGCAGCAAGCCGGGCGCTGGGAATCGGCCGCACGACCCTCTGGCGGCTCATGAAGGACTGACGCAGCGCAATAGTCACTGGTCAGACAATAAATAGCGCCAGACTATCAGCGTTATTGAAACACTCTGCTTTACCTATCAAGCGCTGTCTGACATACTGACTCCACTTTCCAACCACTTCGAAAGAGGACTCAGTAAATGCCGATCATCAATAGTCAAGTCAAACCGTTCAAGGCACAGGCTTATCACAATGGCGATTTCCAGACCGTCACTGAAGAAAGCCTGAAGGGCAAGTGGTCGGTTTTTGTTTTCTACCCGGCTGACTTCACGTTTGTTTGCCCGACCGAACTGGGTGACCTGGCCGATCGTTACGACGAATTCAAGAAGCTCGGCGTCGAAATCTACAGCGTGTCGACCGATACGCACTTCACGCACAAGGCATGGCACGACACGTCGGATACGATCCAGAAGATCAAGTACCCGATGATCGCTGACCCGACCCTGGCAATCTCGCGCAACTTTGACGTGCTGATCGAAGAAGAAGGTCTGGCACTGCGCGGCACGTTCGTGATCAATCCGGAAGGCGAGATCAAGCTGGCCGAAATTCACGACAACGGCATTGGCCGTGACGCTGGTGAATTGCTGCGCAAGGTGCAAGCTGCGCAATACATCGCGGCTCACCCGGGTGAAGTTTGCCCCGCCAAGTGGACGCCGGGCGCTGATACGCTGACCCCGTCGCTCGACCTGATCGGCAAGATCTAAGGTCCAAAAGCCTCTAGCAGTAAGCGCCTCACGGCGCACCGCCGTGCGGACCGCTTTTTACAGCGGTTCGCGCGTCCCCGGGCTGCGCGCCTCCTATCTGGTGCGTGCGGCGCCCGGGGCCCAATACCCTCGCCACGGAATCGAAAGCCATGCTGGACGCCAGTCTCAAGACTCAGTTGAAAACCTACCTCGAAAAGGTTAGCAGGCCTATCGAGATCGTCGCCTCGCTCGACGACAGCGCGAAATCCCGGGAACTGCTGGCATTGCTGAACGATATCGCAACGTTGTCGGAACGCGTCACCGTGATCGAACGCCGTGACGACGCGCAACGCAAACCGTCGTTCTCGATCGGCGAGCCGGGCAAGGAAACGGGCATCCGTTTCGCCGGCATTCCGATGGGGCATGAATTCACGTCGCTCGTCCTCGCGCTTTTGCAGGTCGGCGGCCATCCGGTCAAACTCGAAGATGCGGTGATCGAACAGATCCGCAGTCTCGACGGCGACTATCAGTTCGAAACGTATTTTTCGCTGTCATGCCAGAACTGCCCGGAAGTCGTCCAGGCACTGAACGTGATGGCGCTGATCAACCCGCGCATCCGCCACGTGGCGATCGACGGCGCGTTGTTCCAGAACGAAGTCGAAGCGCGCCAGATCATGGCGGTACCGACCATGTTCATGAACGGCGAAGTGTTCGGCCAGGGTCGCAGCGGCGTGAAGGAAATCCTCGCGAAGCTCGACACCAACGCCGGGGCCCGTGCGGCCAAGGAACTGGAAAAGAAGCCGGTGTTCGATACGCTGATCGTCGGCGGCGGACCTGCGGGCGCGGCTGCGGCGATTTACTCGGCGCGCAAGGGGATTGCCACGGGTGTCGTGGCGGAACGCTTCGGCGGCCAGGTCCTCGACACACTGGCGATCGAGAACTTTGTCTCCGTGACGGAAACCGAAGGACCGAAGTTCGCCATGGCGCTCGAACAGCACGTAAAGAGCTACGAAGTCGACATCATGGACGTGCAGCGCGCTGAAGCGCTGATCCCGGGCCGCATCAACGAAGTGCGTCTGGCAAACGGCGCTGTGCTCAAGGCCAAGACGATCATTCTGGCCACGGGCGCCCGCTGGCGCGAAATCAACGTGCCGGGCGAGCGCGAATACCGTAACCACGGCGTGGCGTACTGCCCGCATTGCGATGGTCCGCTGTTCAAGGGTAAGCGCGTTGCGGTGATCGGCGGCGGCAACTCGGGCGTGGAAGCGGCAATCGACCTCGCGGGTATCGTGCGTGAAGTGACGCTGTTCGAATTCGGCGCACAACTGCGTGCTGACGAAGTGCTGCAACGTAAGCTGCGCAGCCTCGCCAATGTGACGATCGTCACGCAGGCACAAACCACGGAAATCACCGGCGACGGCAAGAAGGTCAACGGTCTGGTCTACAAGGACCTGCGTTCGGGCGAAACGAAGAGCATCGAGCTTGAGGGCGTGTTCGTGCAGATCGGTCTCGTGCCGAACACCGAATGGTTGAAGGGCACGGTCGAGTTGTCGAAGCACGGCGAGATCGTTGTCGATGCACGCGGCGCAACCTCGGTGCCGGGCGTGTTCGCCGCCGGCGACGTGACCACCGTGCCGTTCAAGCAGATCGTGATTGCCGTGGGCGAGGGCGCGAAGGCATCGCTCTCCGCGTTTGATCACCTGATCCGCAATAGCGACGCGGACGAAGTGGTGAGCGAAGCAGAGGCTGAAGCGACAGTTTGATGATTTTGTTTGAGTAGTGGACGGCGGCCTTCGGGCCGCCTTTTTTTGTTCAGAGCGCTCCGTATTGATGCGGATCTTGCTGTTTCGGCCGGGCTCACGCTGGCGCCGGTCGCCTGCGGTCATTTCTTCGTCGAACACAATCGTGGACATCATGTGCGTGTGGCGACGCCGCCGGATCCGGCGAGTGCGCGCTACGGCGAATCGTTCTGGGGTTTTCTGCCACGCACGGTATTCGGCAGCATCGCCTCGGCGTGGCGCCTCGAAAAGCAGCGGCTCGAACGCCTCGGCAAATCGCCCTGGACATGGCGCAATGAAATCCTGCACGGGCGGGCCATGATCGTCGTGCTGTGGGGCGCGATGATCGCGCTGTTCGGCAAGACGGTGATTCCGTTTCTGCTGATTCAGGCGGCGTATGGCGCCTCGCTGCTCGAGGTGGTCGACTATCTGGAGCACTATGGGCTCGGTCGCAAGCAACTCGCGAGTGGCCGTTATGAGCGCTGCCAGCCGCAGCATTCGTGGAACAGCAATCGCATCGTGACCAATCTGTTTGTGTGTATCAGTTGCAACGTCACGCCGATCATCATGCGAATCCGACGCGCTCTTACCAGGCGCTGCGCCATTTCGACGGCGCGCCGCAATTGCCCTCTGGTTACGCGACGATGATCATCTCGCGTATGTGCCGCCACTCTGGTTTCGTGTGATGAACGCACGCGTGGTCGCGCACTATCAAGGCGATATGGCGCAGTCGAATATCCGGCCGGCAATTCGTGAACGCGTGTTGGCGCAGTTCGCCGGCTAGTACGGATTGCTTCATGCGCGGGCGACGAGAATGACTGCGTCTTTCTGGTTTTCAAATAGCGTATAGCGCACGATTTTTCTCTGTAGGTCAGCAAGGGTGCGGCTCGCCGCAAGACTTCGCGGCGAGCCGCACTTGAGCCGGCCAGATCGATCGACAGGATCAAGCCGCTTAAGCCCACAACTCCGACATTTCGATGTTACGCAAATCGAACACCAACACCTCCGCGTCGTGACCTTGCGTGAAGGTCAGAGCTTCCTCGCCGCGGACCCGTGCGCCGTCGCCTTCACCAAGTTCGACACCGTTCACCGTGACGCTGCCGCGCGCCACATGAATATAAGCATAGCGATTGCTGGCCAGCTCGAGGCGCGCAGTTTCGTCACCGTCGAAAAGACCGGCATAGACCCGCGCATCCTGTTGCAGCATCAGCGAGTCTTGCGCGCCGTCCGGTGACATCACGAGGCGCAATACGCCGCGCTTCTGATCCGCGCCAAAGTGGCGTTGCTGATAACGCGGCGCGGTGCCTTTCTGCGCCGGCGCAATCCAGATTTGCATGAAGTGCACCGGGTCGCTCTTCGAATGGTTGTATTCGCTGTGCGCGACGCCGGTTCCTGCGCTCATCAACTGGATGTCGCCAGGCACGATCACCGAGCCGGTGCCCATTGTGTCCTTATGCTCGAGCGCGCCTTCCAGCACGTACGAAAAAATCTCCATGTCACGGTGCGGGTGTTTGCCGAAACCTTGCGCCGGTGCGACACGGTCGTCGTTGATCACGAGCAGGTCGGAAAAGCCGTTCTGCTTCGGATCGTGATAGTTCGCGAAGGAAAACGTATGACGCGAACTGAGCCAGCCGTGCTCCGCGCGGCCGCGTTGATTGGCGTGTCTGATATCGAGCATCGTATTTCTCCTTGGGTTCCGTTGTGCGATCCGGCCAGAGGTTTGTCCGCGATCCATGAGTGACAGTTTAGGTCAATCTGAATGCGTATAATCTTTGGATAAATGGAAACACTGTCTCGTCGGAGTGGACAATACGATGCAAATCGATGATGTGCGGATCTTTGTCGCCACGGTCGACGCCCGTAACTTCACCGCCGCAGCGAAGCGGCTAGCGCTGTCGAAGCAATTCGTCAGCCGGCGCGTGATGGCGCTCGAAGAGGCGCTTGGCGTGCAACTGCTGATCCGCAATACGCGCAAGCTGGCCGTGACCGAACTCGGTCAGGAGTTTTACGAGCGTGCCAAACGAATCCTCAGCGAAGTGGAAGACGCCGAGCAGGCAATGTCGTTGCGTCGCGCCGGGCCGCGTGGGCTGTTGCGGGTCAGTGCGCCGATGTCGTTCGGGATGATGCATCTATCGCCGTTGGTGGCGAACTTTTTGCGTGAGCATGGCGATGTGCGCTTCGATATGGAGTTGAGCGATCGCACCGTCGACGTGGTGGGCGAGGGGTTCGATATGGCAATCCGGATCGGCACGTTGCCGGATTCCACGCTGATCGCGCAGAAACTTGTCGATGTCAGAATGGTGGCGTGTTGTAGTCCGGGGTATGTGCGGCGGCGTGGAGCGCCTCGTCATCCTGCTGAGCTGGCGCGGCATTCGTGTCTGTTGTATGGGCATGGTGGGGTGGTGAGTTGGGATTTTGTTGTTGATGGTGTTTCGAAAGGGTTTGAAGTGGAGGGGCCGCTGCGGGCTAATAATGGGGAGTTGATCCGCGATGCGGCAGTGGCGGGGTTGGGGATTGTTCGGCTTCCTGATTTTATTGTTTCTGATGCGCTGAGTGGCGGTCAGCTTGTGACTGTGTTGGAGGAGTTTTTGCCGATGCCGGTTACGGTTTATGCGGTTTATCCGCAGCATCGGCAGAGTTCTGTCGCGGTGCGGGTTTTTGTGGAGTTTTTGAGGGAGGGGTTGAGGGGGAGGTTGATGGTTTGATTTTTTTTTTGCCTGTGCGGCGCTTGTTGTCTGTTTGCCTATGGGGTTGGCCTTTCCTTGATTTGTTAGTGGTCTATTAGTGTTGCCCCTGTGCGGGGCGGCACTTACTTCTCTTTGCCGGCCGCAAAGAGAAGTAAGCAAGAGAAAGCGGCTCACACCGCCAGCTCAGAAGCGGGTCCCCCGCGCAGTCGCGGTAGTGGTGCATCTGGAATCTGTGCCCTCGCACATTCGGCGTGAGTGACAAGGCGCTCATACTTCCCGCTTCGCACTGCGTGCTCATCGGAACGGGACCTCGGGGAGATTCCTCGCTGCTGCTTAGCCGTTCCGGAAAATGAAGCTG
This sequence comes from Paraburkholderia sp. RL17-337-BIB-A, assembly GCF_046025895.1. Taxonomy (NCBI): domain Bacteria; kingdom Pseudomonadati; phylum Pseudomonadota; class Betaproteobacteria; order Burkholderiales; family Burkholderiaceae; genus Paraburkholderia; species Paraburkholderia sp. RL17-337-BIB-A. Next base: position 1,710,052 of record NZ_JARESY010000002.1, read on the forward strand.
TAGCCGTTCAGCGCCGGTACGCCGCCCAGGTGCGCGTATAACACGCGTGAGCCTTCCGGGAATTCGCCGTTTCTTACCATGTCGAGCATGCCGTGCATCGATTTGCCCTCGTATACCGGGTCGGTCAATATACCCTCCAACCGCGCGCATAGACGGATTGCCTCCAATGTCCCCGCGTTCGGCAAACCGTATTCCGGACCGCCATAGCGCTCGTCCAACACCACATCCTTGTCCGTGATGTCGCGGCCAAGGCCGACTTTTTCCGCTGTCTGTTTGGCGATTCGGGTGATCTGCTCGCGCGTTTGTCCCGGCTTCGCCGACGCGTCGATGCCAATCACGCGCTCGGCACGGCCGTCGGCGGCGAAGCCCACTATCATGCCGGCTTGCGTGCTGCCCGTGACAGAGCACACCACGATGTAGTCGAACTTGAAGCCCAAGTCGGCTTCCTGTTGACGCACCTCCTCGGCGAAACCCACGAAACCCAAGCCGCCCAGCGGATGGTCGGAACAGCCAGCCGGAATCGCATACGGCCTGCCGCCCGCAGCTCGCACGCTCTCCAATGCGTCCTCCCAACTCTTGCGAAAACCAATGTCAAAGCCGTCGGCGACCAGCCGGACATCAGCGCCCAGAATGCGCGACATCTGAATGTTGCCGACGCGGTCGTACACGGCATCCGAATAGTTCACCCAGTTCTCCTGAACCAGCACGCACTTCATCCCCAGATGCGCAGCAACAGCCGCCACCTGACGGGTCTGGTTCGACTGGATCCCGCCAATCGACACCAGCGTGTCACAACCCTGCGCCAACGCCTCGGGAATCAGATACTCAAGCTTGCGCGTCTTGTTGCCGCCGAACGCAAAGCCGCTGTTGCAGTCCTCGCGCTTCGCATACAGATGCACCTTACCGCCCAGATGGTCGCTCAGCCGCTTCAACGGCTGGATCGGCGTCGGCCCAAAAGTCAGCGGGTAGCGAGGGAATCGTTGCAGGTTCATGGCAGCTCCAAGTTGTAGATTCGACGCGAGCAGGAAGTCGTCGCTCTAAACAAATGGTAGGGAAAAGCGGTAGAAATGAGCTTGCAAAGAAAGTCCATTCGGCATAATTTTGAAACTTAATAATTACCCACGGCTTAATAAAAGGCCGAATGGACGCCAATGAACACAATAAAAGTTCGTGCTATCCCGGCGGCGCACGGAAAGACCGGAGGGACCGAGAGGACCGCAAGAGCCGCAAGAGCCGTAGCGACAGTAGCAACCGCAACTTCCGAAGCCGATCCGCTTCACGTGCTCGATCGCATCGACCGGGCGATCCTGCGTCAGCTGCAAACCGATGCGTCGATTTCGAATGTCGCGCTCGCGGCCAAAGTCAAACTGAGTGCGCCGGCTTGTTTGCGGCGCGTCGAGCGGCTGAAGGAGTCGGGGCTGATCCGCGGCGTCGTCGCGTTGATCGACCCGAAGGCGGCTGGGGCGGGCATGCTGGTCATCATCGGCGTGGTGCTGGATCGATCCACGCCGGAGTCGTTTGCCGAGTTCGAGAAAGCGGCGCAGAAAGTGGCGGGATGCATGGAGTGCCACGTCGTGACCGGCGAGTTCGACTATTTCATGACGATCCGCACACGCGATAGCGACAGCTTCAATCGTCTGCACGCAGAGCAGTTGCTGTATCTGCCGGGCGTCCGGCAAATCCGTTCATTCATGGTGCTCAAGGAAATCCTGTCGACCACGAAATTTCCGTTGTAATCGCCGCAGTCACATAAAAAGACGCGCATGCTGTCATAAGGCTCCCTGCTGGCCGACTAAATGGCGAGACCACCCGCGAGCGGCGCATCAGCGCCTGAACGGGTGAACGGTGCGGACTTTCCGGGACGATCATCATGACTTGCAGCAGACGGCTATTCTTCAGGTTAATCGGCGCGGCGTCGCTTGCCGGCAGTACCGCCGCCTGGCGCACGGCAAGCGCGGCGGATATGGGTGCGGCGGCGGCCTACGAGGTTGCGCACAGCGACGCCGAGTGGCACAAGCTGCTCACGGACGCGCAATACCGCGTGCTGCGCGAAGCCGGCACGGAGCGGCCGTTCAGCAGCCCGCTAAACGACGAGCACCGTGCCGGCACATTCGCGTGCGCGGGTTGTGCATTGCCGCTGTTTTCATCGAAGACAAAGTTCGATAGCCGCACCGGCTGGCCGAGTTTCTGGCAGCCGCTGGATCACGCGGTGATCACGCATACCGACAAGTCCTTCGGCATGACTCGCGACGAAGTGCTGTGCCGGCGTTGCGGCGGCCATCTGGGTCACGTATTCGACGACGGTCCCAAGCCGACCGGCCTGCGCTATTGCATGAACGGCCTCGCTTTAACTTTTACGCCCGCCGCGCCCGCCACGCCCGGCACGAGTTGATCGAATCAGGACGGACATCATGAACATCGAGAAACGCATCATCGGCAAACCGGCCCGCTCGCGTGTGGGCGCTGTCGCGCTTTCGGTGGGGCTCGGCGCGCTGGCGTTGCTGCTGGCGCAGCGCATCGCGTTTTCATCGGAGACCGGGGTTGTCATTGCGCCGCCCGCGCTCGATGAGCCGATCCCGGCCACGGCCGCGCACGAAGAAACCGCCGTGTTCGCGGGCGGCTGCTTCTGGGGCGTGCAGGGCGTGTTCCAGCACGTGCGGGGCGTCACGAAGGCGGTGTCGGGTTATTCGGGGGGCCAGCGCGGCACCGCGCAGTACGAGACCGTCAGTGGCGGCGACACCGGTCATGCTGAATCCGTGCAGGTCACGTTCGATCCGACCAAGGTCACTTACGGGCAGTTGTTGCAGATCTATTTCTCGGTGATTCAGGATCCAACCGAGTTGAACCGTCAAGGGCCGGATAGCGGCGCGCAATACCGTTCAGCGGTGTTCCCGCTGAATGACACGCAGCGCCACGTCGCGCAAAGCTATATCGCACAACTCGAAAAGGCACACGCTTTCCCCGCGCCGATCGTCACGAAGACGGAGCCGTTCAAAGGCTTCTACCCGGCTGAGTTCTACCATCAGAACTACCTGACGCTGCATCCAAACTCCGCGTATATCGCACTCTACGACATCCCGAAAGTCGCAAACCTGAAGCGGCTGTTTCCGAATCTCTATCGCGACAAGCCTGTGCTGGTCGAAGCAGCGCAGTAAGACGCGAGCGCCGCGTCAGCGGCAAACTGACGGGTCCGGCACCGCGCCTGCGCGGCAGCGGGCATCGCCCGACGATGTATCGCGGGACGCGTTCGCCCAGCGCGTCGAACAGGACCGGGCGGTTCTCGCCGTGCGACTGGATGATCGCTGCCGGCAATGCGTCGGCCGCCGCCCAATTTTTGTGCTTGTATTCTGCCAGTCATTGTCGCCACGGCGTGCTTGCGCTCGCCATCGATCCGTCCTTAGCTTTACTATCCAGGCCGATGCTCCAGCGACCAGGCCCGCATTTGGCACGGGACCCTGCGTCGGCAAATCTTTCGCACGTCGCTGTTCATACAAAAGCCCGATTTACGGGGTGGCATCAGCTTCGAACAGCGCGTTTTGCCGGGCAATGCGTGTCGTCTGCTGAAAAAATTACACGTCGTGCGTAGCAGTGTGGCGGTCGTACCGAAGTTTTTCAATCCATTTGGATTTTCGGGCGAGAACATAAACCCCTTCGCGATACGCGAGAACGGAGGCACTGTGTTGAACAGCCGTAGAAAGCGGATCGGCAAGGTTCGCAATAAACAAACAAGCATCGCGGCAACGTCTCTAGTCGCCGCGACCATCGGCGGTATTGCCGTTTTACCGGAATCGGCTCTGGCCCAGACACCGTCGCCCTTGGGCGAATGGCAGTACTCCGTCGGCATTCCGCTGCAGAAGATGTGGCAGCCGACTGTCCCGGACTGGCAGGTGCGCGTCGGCGCGGCGACGTCGTTCCAGCCGCGCTATGAGGGATCCGACCGGTATCACCTAATGGCCGGTCCGAGCATCGACGTGCGCTACAAGGACCTGTTCTTCTTTTCAAGCGGCGAGGGCCTCGGTGTCAACTTCGCGCAGGGGCAGAACTGGCGCGCGAGCCTCGCGGCGGTCTACGACCTCGGACGTCGCGCTCACGACGATGCGCAGGAACTGAACGGCCTCGGCAACATCAATCCGGCGCCGGGCCTCAAACTCTCCGGCGAATATGTCGTGTCGAAGGATTTCCCGCTTGTGTTGCGCGCCGACGTGCGCCGCTACTTCGGCGGATCGAACGGCTGGATCGGCGATCTGGGCGCTTATATGCCGATGCCGGGCAGCACAGAGAAATTCTTCTGGTTTGCCGGGCCAAATGTATCGCTCGCCGACTCCAACTACATGAATAGCTGGTACGGCGTGAATCAGAATCAGGCGGCGCACTCGCAATACTCGCAGTATCACGCGAGTGCCGGCTTCAAGTCGGTGGGCTTCGGCATTAGCGCAGTGTGGCTGTTCGACAAGCACTGGTTTGCCACTGCGGACGGCGCATTTGAACAACTGGTCGGCGGTGCGGGCAATAGTCCGCTTGCACACACACGCGCCACCGGTGTGGCCGATATCTCCATCAACTATCGCTTCTGACACAGCGTTTTCGCGTCTGAGCGTATGGGACAAAGGCGTGCCATTGCGGCACGCCTCGGTGAAGTGCGGTGGAGGATTCGCGGGGGACCCTACGCAAGTTAAGTCGCGGGTACATCGTTTGCTGCTTTCTTCTGATGCGTTAGACCGGATATTCCTCCCGGCGCGCCCGAATGCAAGGAGCAAATCCCCATGGCAGGTAAAGCGAATACGCAGAAGCCCGCAGCAAAGCCTGCGCAGGCCGACGATCCGAAATCGAAGGACCTCGAACAGTTTCGAGTCTCTCCGGAAGGCCAGGCGCTGAGAACCAACCAGGGCGTGAAAATCGCCGACAATCAGAACACCCTGCGCGCGGGTCCGCGCGGCCCCTCGCTGCTGGAAGATTTCATCATGCGTGAGAAGATCACGCATTTCGACCACGAGCGGATCCCTGAACGCATTGTGCATGCACGCGGCTCGGCGGCGCATGGCGTGTTTCAGGTGTACGAGTCGATGCGCGAGTACACCGAGGCCGCCTTCCTGCAGGACCCGAACGAGCAGACGCCGGTGTACGTACGTTTCTCGACGGTGCAGGGCCCGCGCGGCTCGGCCGATACCGTGCGCGACGTGCGCGGCTTTGCGGTGAAGTTCTACACGCAGGAAGGTAATTACGATCTGGTCGGCAACAACATGCCAGTGTTCTTCATTCAGGACGCCATCAAGTTTCCCGACTTCGTGCATGCGGTAAAACCGGAGGCGCCGAATGAAATGCCGACCGGCGGCTCCGCGCACGATACCTTCTGGGACTTCGTGTCGCTCGTGCCCGAGTCCACGCATATGGTGCTGTGGACCATGTCCGACCGCGCGATTCCACGCAGCCTGCGCACCATGGAAGGCTTCGGCATTCACACGTTCCGCTTCGTGAATGCAGAAGGCAAGGCGCGTTTCGTCAAATTTCACTGGCGCCCGGTGCTGGGCTCGTATTCGCTGCTGTGGGACGAGGCGCAGAAACTCGCCGGCAAAGACCCGGATTTCCATCGGCGTGACCTGTGGGAAGCGATCGAACGGGGCGACTTCCCCGAATTCGAGCTGGGCGTGCAGATCGTCGAGGAAGCCGACGAGCATAAGTTCGATTTCGACCTGCTCGATCCGACCAAACTGATTCCGGAAGAACGGGTGCCGGTGAAGATCATCGGCAAGATGACGCTCAATCGTAATCCGGACAACTTCTTCGCCGAGACCGAACAGGTTGCATTCCATCCGGGCCACATCGTACCGGGTCTGGATTTCTCGAACGATCCGCTATTGCAAGGGCGTTTGTTCTCGTACACCGACACGCAGATCAGCCGCCTTGGCGGACCGAACTTCCACGAGATTCCGATCAACCGCCCGGTATGCCCATTCAATAACAATCAGCGCGATGCGATGCATCGCCAGGCGATCAATGTTGGGCAAGCCTCGTATGAGCCGAATTCGGTGAGCGGCGGCTGGCCGAAGGAAACGGATCCGGCGCCTTCGGATGGGGGCTTCGAAAGCTATCAGGAACGCGTGGAGGGCACGAAGATTCGTGTGCGCAGCGAGTCGTTCGCCGATCATTTTTCGCAGGCCGCGCTGTTTTATAACAGCATGTCCCAGCCTGAGAAAGATCATATCGCGGCGGCGTATCAGTTCGAACTCGGCAAGGTCACCAAGCCGGAGATTCGCGCGCGCGTGGTGAACGAGATTCTCGCAAACTTCGATGCGGGGCTCGCAGCGAAGGTCGCCGAAGGACTCGGCTTGCCCGCCCCGAAGAAAGGAACGGCGAAGCTCACGGGGCCGAAGGAGTCGCCGGCGCTTAGTTTGCTCAATCGCGTGAAGCCCGGCATCAAGACCCGCAAGATCGCCTTGCTGGCCGCGCCTGGTTCCGACGGCGCGGCGATCAGGAAGCTGCAACAGGCGCTGAAAAGCGAGGGCGCGGCGCCGATGTTGATTGCACCGACGCTTGCCGCCATCGACGGCATGGCGCCGGACGCAACCATTGCCGGGTTGCCGTCGATCATGTTCGACGCGGTGGTCGTGGTAGGCGGCGAAGCGGGTGCGAAGACGCTGGCGCAATCGGGCGATGCACGGCACTTCGTGCTCGAAGCCTTCAAGCATCTGAAGGCGCTTGCGGCGATCGGCGCGGGGCGCGACGTGCTGGCTGCGGCCCACTTGCCGGACCATGCCGACGGCGTGATCAGCGGCGACGACAAGCAGGCGGCCGATGTGCTGAAGAACTTCATCAAGGTGGCTGAACAGCATCGCGTGTGGTCGCGAGCCGCGCAGGCGGAGACAGTGCCGGCGTAATGACGGTATGACTTGAACATCAGGTTTGTCTGAGCATTGCGGCGCTTCAAGCAGCCGCGTTGCTTAAGCGGACTGGCCGGTGTGAACCGGCCAGTTTTTTTGCGTGCTGAAATGATGAAACCGAAGGTTACGGATTGATTCGCATCTCATGCAGCCGATGCGTATTCTTCGGGGCCGCGGCAGCGGAAGCCGCGGCCGCCGACACTCCCGCGGGACCTTCAGGAATATCGCTGGGCCGCGAGGCCTGCACCGTTTGCGGGTAGAGCACGAGAAGGGCGCGCAACACCCCATTGGTCCAACCGAAGCCATCTTGCAGCGGATACTCGCCACCGCCAGCAGCGACACCTGGTGCGGCCGCATCGACGTCGTACTTCTCGACCAGTTTGCCGGTGTGCTGATAGTAGGAGACGTTGGTCCTGATCCAGCGCGTGGCGATGGTTTGCGCGAGGACCGGTTCGCTATAGCGGCGCAAGCCGATCACTGCCAGATACTGCAGGGGTGCCCAACCGTTTGGTGCATCCCATTGTTGACCGCTAATCACCTGCGTGGTGGCGAGCCCGCCGGGGCGCAGCAATTCGCGCTGCAGGGTGGCGGCGACGGTTTTCGCCTGCTGACGGCTCGCTACACCCGTGTACAACGGATAGACCGTGGCGGCGGTGAGACGGTGGGTGAGTGAGCGATGCACGAAGTCATAGTCCCCGAACGCTTGCAGTTGCGGGTCCCACAGCACGCGCCGGATCGCGTCCGCGCGCGTGGTGGCGCGCTGCTCCATATTTTCCGCATGCGTGACATCGCCGCGCAGACGGTACGCTTTCGCCAGTGTGCGTTCCAGATCGACCAGCAGGCAATTCAGGTCAACGGGCACGAGCGAGGTCACGTCGACGGTGGCGAGCGTCTTGCCGTCCGCAAACCATCGCGAGCTGAAATCCCAACCGGTTTCACCGCCTGCGCGCAGATTGCGCCACAGATCGGCGGAGTCGCGTTGAGGCGTTTGCTGCGCGGTGACAACGTCTTCGCGATACGACTCGTCACGGGGCGCTGCGCGCTCGTCCCAATAGCGGTTGAGCAGCGAGCCGTCGGCGAGGCGCACCACATGCCGGCTAGCCTGGCCTGCCGGAAGGCCATCGCTGCCATCCATCCAGTAGGCGTATTCGCGCTGCAATTCAGGCAGGTACTGCACATAGACGGCGTCGCCGTCCTTCTCGGCGACAAGGCGCACCATTTGCGCGAAGAACGGCGGCTGCGAACGGCTCAGATAGTAGGTGCGATTGCCGTTTGGAATATGCCCATACCGATCGATCAGGGTTGCGAAGTTTTTCAATTCGTCGACGACCAGCGCGTGTTGTCCGCTCTGTTCCAGACCGAGCATGATGAAGTACGAATCCCAGTAATAGATCTCATCGAAACGATCGCCCGGCACGATATACGCATAGGGCAGCGGCAACAGCGACGACCACGGGCTTGCCGTCGAATCCGGTTCCCGGCGCAGGACATTCCAGAGCGTATCGATATGACTGACCACATCCTGATTCGGATCGGAGACGTAGGCCTTTGTCGCACGAGTGGGGAGTACGAAATTGCGCTTCACAAAATCGCCGAGACTGAAATTAGCCTGCGACTTTGCCGCCTCATAAGCGGCCGTGATTCGCGCGGGCGACGAAAGCGGCACCATATCGGCGAAGGTTTTGCTGTCTGGAAAGAGATGAGCGAGTTCGACATCACGATACAACGCGGGGTACTGCTCGGACGGCGGCACGGCCACGACGGGCGACGCTTGCGTGGGAGGCGCCACGTGCATGGCGGCACTCGCGACGCTCCCGCCGACGGCTGGCGCAATCGGCTGAACAGCCCCGGCAAAAGACGCGTACCACAGGACCGCAGCGACAAGTGCGGAACGAAGACGAATGCGACAGAGAGTGGTGAGAATGGGATAGGTCATCGGCGACGGGCAAGAGTGGGGACGTAAACGATGAAGGACAGTTATTCTTCTCACGATTGACTCACGTTAGCAACGCAAAGTTGCACACAATTGCACGACACAGGAAAACCAAAGCAAATTAAGCGACCTGCATACCCAACACCGGCGCATCCCAGACAGCTTTACGAATCACCGCACCGACACGCGCAGCGCTACCGGAAGTATGAGGCTTTGCGAAGAGAGGCCGATGACTCACACGATTACCGAGCGAACCCGCCGATCTTCATGATGTTCCATTCCGACGAGCACGCAGTGCGAGGCGGGAAGTATGAGTCCTTTGTCACCAACGCGGAATGTGCGAGAACACAGATTCCAGATGCACCACAACCGTAGCTGTGCGGGGGCCCCGCTTATGAGCTGGCGGTGTGAGCCGCTTTCTTTGCTTATCTTTCTTTGCGGCGGCAAAGAAAGTAAGTGCCGCCCCGCACAGGGGCGACGCTAATAGACCAATACCAATGCAAGGAAAGGCCAAAAACCTAGACCAAGGAAAAGACCAAAAAACCCCAGATCCAGAGAAAACCCACCCCCTCATACAATGAGGAAAACAAACCAAAACCCCGCGCCCATCATGGCCGCCTCCCCAAAACCATCAAAAAAAACCAACCCCATCCTGTATGATTACGCCCGTCGCGCAGCGACCCAAGAACCACCATCGAGTACCCGAAAAAAATTCCGAACACCCAAGCCGAAGACAGAAAAAATGACCGCATCCCAAGCTGTCGATCAAAACCGTTTTCGCAGCATCATCCGCCGCAACATCGCATTGCCTTTAGGCGTCGGCCTCCTCACGATGGCTGTATTCGTCGGCCTGATCGCCTACCTCGTTTCAACCATGAACTGGGCGGAGCACTCCGAACGCGTCATCGGCCAGGCGAACGAAATGCTGCGTCTCGCGGTGGACCGCGAATCCTCGATGCGTGGCTTCCTGATCACGGGCAACGAAAGCTTCCTCGCGCCGTACGAATCCGGCGGCCCCAACTTCAAGGCGCAGATCGAAGCACTCCAGCAACTGGTCTCCGACAATCCCCCGCAAGTCGAAAAACTCAAGCAGATCGAAGCGATCCAGCAACGCTGGACCAATATCGCCGAGGGCCTGATCGATGCGCGCCGCCGGAATCAGGACTACGAAAGCGCCGTGGCGAGCAATCGCGGCAAGACTGAATTCGACGAAACGCGCCGCGAATTCGGTGAATTTCTCGATGTCGAATTGCGCCTGCGCCAGGAGCGTGCCGAGGCGACGCGCCGCGTCACCACCACCTTGGTCAGCGTGTTCCTGCTCTTCAGCCTGGGCGTGAGCGGCCTGCTCGCATGGGTGGGGCGCCGCGAACTGATGGGCCTGTCATCCACATACGACGGCGTGCTGCGCAAACAGGCCGAACAGACCGACATATTGCAGGAGCAAGTGTGGTTGCGCTCCGGCCAGCGCCTGCTTGCGGAAAAGGTCGTCGGCCAGGCGACTCCGCAACTGGTCGGCCGCGCGATGCTCGACTTCCTCGCGCAATATCTCGATGCCGCCGTCGGTGCGCTCTATGTGCGGGACAAACAGCACGGCACGTTGCAGCGCATCGCCACCTATGGCTTCAGCCGTGAAAGCGAGCAGGCTACCGCGCGCAACGTCGAGGAATCGGAAACATTGATCGGCCAGGCATCGGTCGCACGCCGCATGCTGGTGCTGCGCGATGTGCCGGATAACTACGTGCAAGTAGTTTCCGCCACGGGCAAAAGTGCGCCGAAGAATCTGCTGATCATGCCGATCGAAAACGACGGCCAGGTCAACGGTGTCGTCGAGCTCGGCTTTATCCGCCAGCTGACGGCGCGCGATCAGGAGTTCATGAATCTGATCAGCAATAGCATGGGCGATTTCGCCGAAGCGGCCCTGTATCGCGAACGTCTGCAAGATGCACTTGTCGAGACGCAACAGTTGAACGAAGAGCTTCAGGTTCAGCAGGAGGAACTGCGCGTCTCCAACGAGGGCCTGGAAGAACGCGGCCGCGCGCTGATGGAGTCGCAAACGCGGCTCGAGGCGCAGCAGGCCGAACTCGAGCAGACCAACGTACAGCTCGAAGAATATGCCCAGCGTCTCGAGCGGCAGAAGTCGGACCTGCTGCGCGCGCAAGACGATCTCGCCGCCAACGCAGCGCGCCTCGAACAGTCGAGCCGCTACAAGTCCGAGTTCCTCGCGAACATGTCGCATGAATTGCGTACTCCGCTGAACAGTTCGTTGATTCTCGCGAAGCTGTTGCAGCAGAACCGCACCGGCAATCTGAACGAAGAGCAGGTGCGCTACGCGGAAACCATTCACGCGTCGAACAGCGATTTGCTGGTGCTGATCAACGACATTCTCGATTTGTCGAAGGTCGAGGCGGGACAGGTGACGGTCGAACTCGAAACCGTATCGGTCGATGCAACCCTGCAGTCGTTACAGGAAATGTTCAGCCCGATGGCCGCCGCGAAGCACTTGAGCCTCGCCTTCGACCGTCTGCCCGGCACGCCCGACACGTTCATTACCGACGGTCAGCGGGTCTCGCAGATTCTGCGTAACCTGCTCTCGAACGCCGTGAAGTTCACTGAACACGGCGAAGTGGCTGTGTCGGCCGCGCCGGCTGAAGGCAATATGCTGCGTATCGACGTGCGCGATTCCGGCATTGGCATTCCGGCGGACAAGCTGGAAATGATCTTTGAAGCATTCCAGCAGGCCGACGGGTCCACTAGCCGCCAATACGGCGGCAGTGGTTTGGGGCTGTCCATTTCGCGCGAGTTTTCCCGTCTGCTCGGTGGCCGGATTACGGTGGCCAGCGAAGTGGGCAAGGGCAGTGTGTTCTCGCTCTGGTTGCCGCTCGACGCCGAGGCGGCGTTGGCGGGCAGCCGGAATGTGCCAATGCCGGCGCCGGCGTTTGCGCAGAATCACGCGCCCGCAGCCATGGCGAGCCCGGTCCAGGCGGCGCCGGAGCCGCTGCTGACGCGCACGCCCTCGAGCGGCGCCCAAGCGGCCGTCATCACGGCCGCCAACGGCTTGTCTGAGGGCAATGCACCCGAAGCCACCAGCGGCCCGATCGCCGACGACCGCGACAACCGCACGCGTGCCGGCCGTCTGATCGTTGCCATTGAAGACGATCTCGCCTTTGCCGAAATCCTGCGCGAGCTGACGCACGAGCTCGATTTCGATTTCGTCCACGCTAGCAGCGCCGCCACCGGCCTCGCGCTGGTACGCGACATGTGCCCGGCCGCGGTGCTGCTCGATGTCGGCTTGCCGGACCGCTCCGGCCTGACCGTGCTGGAGTGGCTGAAGAACGATCCGCTCACGCGCCACATCCCGATTCATATCGTTTCGGCCACCGACCACGCCGACAAGGCGCTGCACCTCGGCGCCATTGGCTATACGCTCAAGCCGACCGCGCGCAGCACGATGGAAGCCGCGATCCGCCGTCTCGAAGCCCGCCTGCAACAGCGCCTCAAGCGCGTGCTGGTGATCGAGGACGACGCGCCGATGCGCGAAAGCATCCGCGCGTTGCTGCAAAACGAAAACACCGAGATCGTTGCGGTTGCAACCTTGGCGGAGGCGCTCGAATATCTGGCGAAGTTCACATTCGATTGCGTGGTGACCGACCTCGCGCTGCCCGACGGCACCGGCTACGATCTGCTCGAACGGCTAGCTGCGAACACCGCGCACGCCGCGCTGCCGGTGATCGTCTACACGGGGCGCATGCTGTCCGACGAGGAAGAGCACCGCCTGCGCCGCTATTCGAAGTCGATCATCATCAAGGGGGCGAAGTCACCCGAGCGTCTGCTCGATGAAGTCACGCTGTTCCTGCACAGCGTGGAGTCGTCGCTGGCACCCGAGCAGCAGCGCATGCTGCGCACCGTGCGGCAGCGCGACAATGCCTTCGAGGGTCGCACCATCCTGCTGGCCGAAGACGACGTGCGCAATATTTTTGCGCTCTCACATGTATTGGAGCCGCTCGGTGCGAAACTGGAGATTGCGCGCAACGGACGCGAAGCGCTCGAGGCGCTGAAAAACGGTCCTGAGGTGCATCTGATCCTGATGGATATCATGATGCCGGAGATGGACGGTTTGACGGCAATGGGGGAGATCCGCCGCAATCCGCGCTTTGCGCATCTGCCGATCATTGCGCTGACCGCCAAGGCGATGGCGAACGACCGTACCCGCTGCCTCGAAGCCGGTGCCGACGACTACGTGTCCAAGCCGATCGACGTGGACAAGCTGGTTTCGCTGTGCCGCGTGTGGCTGCGGCAACGGTAGTTGGGAAACAGGAACACGATGAGCCAGTCCGAGTTTGACGTGCCGCAGCGCATCAGCGATTTCGACATCGAGTTGAAACTGCTGCTGGAGGCGATTTACCTCAAATACCAGCACGATTTCCGGCATTACGCGATGTCGTCGCTGCGCCGCCGGCTGTCACAGGCGCTCGAGGAGTTCGGGCTGAGGACGCTGTCGCAGTTGCAGGACCGCATCATGCGCAACGGCGACGAGTTTTCGCGGCTGTTCCAGTACCTGACGGTGCAGGTCAGCGACATGTTCCGCGATCCGTCGTATTTCCTCGCGCTGCGCGAACATGTGCTGCCGCGTCTGCGCACCTATCCGTCGATCAAAGTGTGGGTAGCGGGGTGCAGCACGGGCGAGGAATTATGGTCGCTGAAAATCCTCTTCGACGAAGAGGGGTTGACGGAACGCACGCTGTTTTACGCGACCGACATCAGCCCTGACGCATTGGGGCGCGCCGAGTCCGGCATCTATGCGCTCGATCGGGTTCAGGGCTTCACGCAGAATTACCTGGCGGCCGGCGGCAAGCGGTCGTTATCGGATTACTATCATGCGGCGTATGGCGGCGCGCGCTTCGCGGGTTCGCTGAAGGATCGCGTTGTGTTCGCCGACCATAGCCTGTCCACTGACGAAGTCTTTCTCGAGGCGCACCTGGTATCGTGCCGCAACGTGCTGATCTATTTCGATCGCGGCTTGCAGGATCGTGCGCTGGGTCTGTTTGAAAACGCGTTGGTGCGGCGCGGTTTTCTCGGCTTGGGCAGCAAGGAAAGTTTGCGTTTTTCGAACCATTCCGAAGCGTTCGACGAGTTCCGTCCGAGCGAACGCATTTATCAGAAGCGCTAGCACGGCCATCATGTCTCGCTCAAACGCCACACCAGCCGTCGAATCCCAGCCGGGTGCTGCCGAAGCACGCGGCTTCGAGCTCGTGGTGATCGGCGGCTCGGCCGGCGGCATTGAAGTGTTGAACGTGCTGCTTGGCGCGCTGCCCGCGAGCTTTGCGCCGGCGGTGATGATCGTCACCCACCTGCCGCCGGATTCGCCGAGCTACCTGGTGCACGCGTTCGCGCATCGCTGCGCGTTGCCCGTGCTCGAACCCGACGCGGGCGAGCGGATCATGCCGGGCCGCGTGCATGTCGCGCCGCCCGGCTATCACATGCTGGTGGAAGTGGACCGCACCGTCGCGCTTTCGACCGATGCCGCCGTACGTTTTTCGCGGCCGTCGATCGATGTGTTGTTCGATTCCGCTGCCTCGGTATATGGCGAGCGTTTACTGGCGATTCTGCTGTCTGGCGCCAACGACGACGGCGCGCGCGGCATGAAGCGCGTGCGGGCGTTAGGCGGCACGGCCTGGGTGCAGGCGCCCGACAGCGCCAGTTCGCCCGAAATGCCGCGCGCCGCGATTGAGCGCGGTGCGGTGGATCACATCTATTCTCCCGAAACCATGGCCCGGCTGCTTGCAGCATTGCCGGCCTCTCTCTGACCCGATGCCATGACGAACCCACCCGTGAACATCCTGATCGTCGACGACATCGTGCACAACATTACCGCGCTCGAAGCTTTGCTGGCGCGGCCGGACCTTGCCGTGCTGGTGGCGGACTCGGGCACCGCGGCGCTCGATCTGCTGCTCAAGCACGAGGTGGCGCTGGCGATTCTCGATGTCAACATGCCGGGCATGAACGGCTTCGAACTGGCTGCCTTGATGCGCGGCAGCCCGCGCACTTCGCATGTGCCGATCATCTTTCTGACCGCGACCGCGCAGGATTCATCGCGCACGTTTCGCGGCTACGAGGCCGGCGCGGTTGATTTCCTTTATAAGCCGTTCGATCCGCGGATTCTGCAATCGAAGGTCGATGTGTTCGTGCAACTGGAGCAGCAGAAGCGCCAGCTTGCGGCGCAGCTCGTCACGACGCGGCAGATGCTCGAAGCCAACGAGATGTTGATGGCGGTGCTGAGTCACGATTTGCGCACGCCGCTCGGCGCGGTGCTGGCGTCGGCGGAATATCTGATGCGCACCGCGGCCGACGATCAATCGATGACGGTGGCGACGCGCGTGAAGAACAGTTCGTTGCGCATGGCGCGGATGGTGGATCAGTTGCTCAATCTTGCGCGCCTGCAGGGTGGCCGCTTGCCGTTGCAGCCGCGCTCGATCGAATTAGCGACGTTGTGCAGATCGGTGATCGATGAGTTCGCTTCGCGGGAGAACGGCAAGCGGATCGTGTTTGCGAGCCGGGGGAACACTGCGGGTGCGTGGGATACGGATCTGGTTTGGCAGGCGGTGTCGAATCTGGTGAGTAATGCGTTGCATCATGGCACGCAGGGAGGGGATATCGGTGTCGAGGTGGACGGCGATTCCGTCGAGTCAGTGCGGTTGAAGGTTGCCAATCGCGGGACGATTCCGCCTGAAGTGTTTCCGCATCTTTTCAAGGCCTTCGGGCCGAATAGCAGTGGGGCGCGGTCGCGGGAGGGGTTGGGGCTTGGGTTGCATATCGTGCAGGAGATTGCCCGCATGCACGGCGGGAGTGTCAGTGTTAACTCTGATGAGGCTGCTGGTACTGTTTTTGTTATTGAATTGCCGAGGATGGTGACGTTGGTGAGGGGGTCTTTTACTGGGAGATAAGGGGTTGGTTTTGCCTGCGGCGTTGGGGGGCGTTGATTTGGTTGCCTGCGTGGCGCTTATTGTTTGTTTGACTGCGGTGTTGGTATTTCCCTGATTTGGTTGCCCGTGCGGGGCTTATTGTCTGTTTGCCTGTGGCGTTGGCCTTTTCTTGAATTTGTTGCCAGCGGCGCTTGGTTGTCTGTGCTTTTGTGGCGTTGGCCTTTCCTTGAATTGATATTGGTCTATTCGTGTTGCCCCTGTGCGGGGCGGCACTTACTTTCTTTGCCGCCGCAAAGAAAGATAAGCAAAGAAAGCGGCTCACACCGCTAATTCTTAAGCGGGTCCCTCGCGCAGTGGCGGTAGTGGTGCATCTGGAATCTGTGTTCTCGCACATTCCGCGTTGGTGACAAAGGGCTCATACTTCCCGCCTCGCACTGCGTGCTCGTCGGAACGGGACATCACGAAGATCGGCGGGGTCGCTTGGGAATCGTGTGAGTCATGCTCATCAACCGTAGCTGGACGCGGCCGCTAATTCCTTGCCGTAGGCTGGCGCCAGCGGATCGGGCTCGTAGTGCAGGCTTCTGCTTCTCTTCGCAAAGCCGTCCTCGCGCGCCGAGGGGCACTTCTTGAAGCCGTCCGCTGCGTTTTCACGCTCACGCTTCAGTGGGCGCGGTGACTGGGCGCGTATCGTGTGTATGCATTTTTGCCTCCGCCTCTCTCGATTGTTGCCATGGCATATCGTCGGACCTCGCGGCGGCCTGACTGCACCGACCGTTTGCGCCGAGGCGAAGCCGATGGCCCCCCACCGCGCCTAAGCGAAGCCCCTGGTTTCCCATGCAAGCCCGTCCTCGCCGAGGCGAAGCCGATGGCTCCCGCCACGCCGAAACGAGGCCCTTGATTTCCCATACATACCCATCCGCGACGCACGCAGTGCGGAGTGGGCGCTGATGAGCGCGTTGTCACTCACGCGAAATGTGCGATGGCACAGATTCCAGATGCGCCACTACCGCGACTGTGCGGGGGACCCGCTTATGAGCTGGCGGGTTGAGCCGCTTTCTTTGCTTATCTTTCTTTGCGGCGGCAAAGAAAGTAAGTGCCGCCCCGCACAGGGGCAACGCTAATAGACCACTAACAATTCAAGGAAAGGCCACCGCCATAAAAGCACAGACAAACAAGCGCCACTCAGGCAGACAGATCAAGGAAAGGCCACCGCCATAAAAGCACCAACGAACAAGCGCCGCACAGGCAACCACATCAAAAAAAAGCACTACCCCCGCAGCCCCCGGCAAAAAAAATCCATTGTGCTACGCTACCCAGACCCAAACCTCACACACCGGCGGCGACGCCGCCACCATCACACCATCATGCGTTCCTGGCGCATATCATCCACGCCGCCCCGCACGGGGCAAATCAACACTTCGCGTGTGACCGACCTCGTCATGTCGATCTCGCATGCCGACCCGGACGCGCTCGCTGCAAGCATTCTGAAAACCGTCGGCGACACACTCCCCATTTCGCAATGCACCATCTTCGCCTACGAATTCGACGCGAGACCGCGCACCGTCTCCGCCGCCGACCATCGCGGCGGCCGGTTTCTCCGTGATGTCGCCGAGCGCTACGCCACGCACTTCCATGCGCTCGACGGCAACCGCGCCATCATCGGTCGCCCGCAGGCGAAACAGCCGCACCAGCCATTGGTGTTGCACCAGCAGCACAGCGAAGAGATCGAGAACGAAGCCTACCGTGCCGCATGTTACGCACAGCCCAATGTGTCCGACCGGCTATCGTTGCTTCTGCAACCCGTGGAAAGCGTCTGGCTGTCGATCAATCTGTATCGTGATAGCGCCTATGGCATGTTTCAGCCAGGCGAACTCGAGCACGTGGAAAACCTGGCGCATCTGTTCGCGCACGCCGCGAAAAACCATTACGCCATCAACGGGCAGCATCAGCAAGGCACGGCAGCCGCGATGCTGGCACGCGTCAGACGCGCCTGTCCTGCGCTTACACCGCGCGAGATCGACGTGCTGCGCGGCACGCTCGAAGGCGCCAACGCCGCCGAGATCGCCGATCAGATGGGTATCAAGGCCACCAGCGTGATCACGTATCAGAAGCGCGCTTACGCCCGGTTAGGCATCTCCAGTCAGCGCCAGTTGTTTGCGCTATGTTTGCTGCCTGAGCGGTCTTGATCCGGCTCGCTTCGTCCGCCCGTCGGCTTGGGTCTCCCTATCCCAGCGCTTCAGCCACGGCATGATGAATTCCGCGAATCCGTCTGCGGGCGGCGACAGCGCACGTTCGGTGGAGCGATACACGCACACTTCGCGGATCGTTTCAGGGTCGACGATCCGCTTCATCACCAGCCCGAAGGTTCGCGCGAGCGGCGCGACATAGGCGGGCGCGAGCGTCACGGCAAGCCCCTGTGAAGCCACGCCGAACGCCGTGGTGACGTTGTCCACCACGTCCACCGGAATGATGCGCGCCTCCACCGGCAGATTAGCCAGCATCTGCTCCACGGCGCGCTCGTGATCGCGGCCAGTGGCAACAATCGGCACGTCGCGCACATGCTGCCACTGCACCCGGCGCCGCGCGCTCAACGGATGCGCCGGCGCGCACCACATCACCCACGGGCTCGCGAACGCCGGATCGCAGCGCACCCGCGTGCCGCTCTGACGATCCGGACCGATCGCGAGATCCACGTCGCCGCTTTCCACGCGCTCCACCAGCTGTTCGACCACGGTGTCGACTATGCGCACGACCACCTTCGGTTTGTCGCGCGCATATTCGGCAATAGCCGCCGGCAGCGCGGTCGCCGCGAGCACCAGCGGCGCGCCGACTCGCACGATGCCGGCTGCGCGATTGCGAATGTCGTCGGCGGATTGGGCGGCGGCGCGGACATAGCGCAGCACGGATTCGGCCGACGACAGAAAATCCTGTCCCGCACTCGACAGATTGACGCGCCGCGTCGTACGGTCGAAGAGGCGAAAGCCCAGTTCCGTTTCCAGTTCGGCCAGCAACTGGCTGACCGCCGACGAGCTCAGCCCGAGCCGTTCCGCCGCCGCGCCGATACTATGCAGATCGACGATGGCGAGAAAAGCCTCGAACTGACGAATGGTGACGCGAGTGAGTGGCATCCGGCGATTCTAAAGAAAAACTTACTAATCGTGAAAAATCGATTGATTGTAAGTGACGCGCCATTGGCCGACACTCGTCCTCATCGACGCGAAGGCGCTAACCCGCTTAGACTTCCGTCTCGCCCACACGGCTCATGCAAGCCGGAGAGTGCTGACCTGCAAGAGTCCGTATTCCGGGCGCACACCGGCCACTATCCAGCCCTATGCCGGGCTCCACGCAAGGAATCGCCATGTTCGACCACATTCCCGCCTACCCGGGCGACCCGATACTGAGCCTGAACGAGGATTTTCAACTCGATCCGCGGCCCAACAAGGTCAACTTGAGCATCGGCATCTATTTCGACGACGCCGGCACGTTGCCCGTGATGGACGCCGTACGGCGCGCCGAATCCGCGTTGCTCGATTCGATCGGCCCGCGCTCCTACCTGCCGATGGCGGGTCTGCCGCTCTATCGCGACGCGGCCCAGGCGCTGGTATTCGGCGCAGGCCATGAAGCGCGGGCGGCGGGCCGGATCGCGACGTTGCAGACCATCGGCGGCTCGGGCGCGCTGAAAGTCGGCGCGGATTTTCTGAAGCGCTATTTCCCGGGCTCGCAGATCTGGATCAGCGATCCGAGCTGGGAAAACCATCGCGTGGTGTTCGAAGGCGCGGGCCTCACGGTCAACACCTATCCGTATTACGACGAATACACCGGCGGCTTGCGTTTCGCCGATATGGTCGAAACGATCGACCGCTTGCCGGAACAAAGCATCGTGCTGTTGCACGCGTGCTGCCACAACCCCACCGGCGTCGATCTGAGCCCAGCGCAATGGGCAGAACTCGTGCCGGTATTGCAGCGCCGCAAACTGATCGCTTTTGTCGACATGGCCTATCAAGGTTTCGGCGCGGGTCTGGAAGAAGACGCCGCCTGCGTGCGCCTGCTCGCCGACGCGGGTGTGCCGTTGATCGCCGCCAATTCGTTTTCGAAGAATTTCTCGCTGTACGGCGAGCGCTGCGGTGCGTTGAGCGTGGTGTGCAAGAGCAAGGAAGAGGCGGCTCGCGTGCTCGGTCAATTGATGTCGACGGTGCGCTCCAATTACAGCAATCCGCCCACGCATGGCGCGCGCCTCGTGGCCAACGTGCTGTCGGACGCGTCGCTGCGTGCATCGTGGGAGGCGGAACTCGCCACCATGCGCGAACGGATTCTCGCCATGCGCGGCACGATTCACGCAGGCCTTGCCGGCCGCGTCGATGAAGTGATGCGCGCGCGTTACGTCGCGCAGCGCGGCATGTTCACGTACACAGGCTTGAGCGAAGCCCAGGTCGAGCGTTTGCGCAGCGAATACGCCGTGTATGTGCTGCGTTCGGGACGTATGTGCGTCGCCGGATTGAATGCACGCAACGCTGGTTATGTTGCATCGTCGATCGCGGCGGTGGTAGCGGGCGCATAAGGGCAGAGGTTCGCCAGCACCAGACGATAACGAATGTAGCCAACCTAACGAACGACAGCGAACTATAACGATGGAGACCCTGATGACGACACTTGAAAAGCAACCGGCAAGTCCGCCGAAATTCGCCGCGATGCATCCCGACGAATGGCAGGCGCGCGTGCAGCTCGCCGCGGCCTATCGCATCTTCGACATGCTGGGCTGGACCGAGATGATCTACAACCACATCACGTTGCGCGTGCCGGCGAGCGTGAGCGGCGGCGAGCGGCACTTCCTGATCAATCCATTCGGACTGCACTACAGTGAAGTGACGGCGAGCAATCTGGTGAAGATCGATGCACAAGGGCGCGTGCTCGACAACTCGCCGTATCCGGTGAATCCCGCGGGTTTCGTCGTGCATGCCGCGATTCACGAAGGCCTCGCCGACGCGCACTGCGTGATGCACACGCACACCACTGCCGGCGTCGCGGTAGCCTGCCTCGAAAACGGTCTGGAGCAAACCAACTTCTATAGCGCGCAGTTGCACGATCGCATCGCGTATCACGACTTCGAAGGCATCACGGTGCATGCGGAAGAAGGGCCGCGTCTGCTGGAACATATCGGCAACCGGCAGGCGGTGATCTTGCGCAACCACGGCCTGCTTGCATGGGGCCACACGTTGCCGCAGACTTTCGCTATCTTGTGGACGCTCAATCGCGCATGCGAAATCCAGATGGCCACGTTCTCAATGGGCCGCGCGCGCCCGGTGCCGGAAGAGGTGGCGATCCGTTGCTCGCGCGACTCGTTGCAGTTCGATCCGCGTCACGGTGCCGGACAGGATGTGTTCGATGCTTTAGTGCGGCGCGTGGATCGCATTGACGCGAGCTATAAGGATTAACGCGGCAAGGATTAACGCGAAAACTAACGCGAAGATTAATGCGAGGATCGACGCAAAGCTTGAGGCGAAGATTGCCCCGGGAACTAACGCAAGGATTGAAGTGATGAAAGTAGGAATCTACGGTGCAGGCGCGATCGGCGGCTGGATAGGCGTGAAGCTTGCGCAGGCCGGTCACGGCGTAAGCGTGGTGGCGCGCGGCGCCACGCTCGATGCGTTGCAGCAGCACGGCTTACGTTTGATCGAAGGCGGCGTGACGCACTCCGCAAAGGTGAACGCGAGCGAACAGCCGGCGGACCTCGGCGTGCAGGACCTCGTCGTGGTGGCGGTCAAGGGCCCGGCAATGGCGTCGGTGGCCGCGCATATCGCGCCGCTGCTGAACCCGCGGACGATCGTGCTGACCGCCATGAACGGCGTGCCATGGTGGTTCTGCGACGGCCTCGGCCGTGATTTCGCCGGCCAGCGCTTGAAGTCGATCGATCCTGACGGCGCGATCGCTAGCGCGATTCCGACCGCGCAGGCGGTGGGTTGCGTCGTGCATGCGAGCTGTCTGGTCGAAGCACCGGGTGTCATCAAGCATCATCAGGGCAATGGCTTGATCATCGGCGAGGCGTCAGGGCAGCCGAGCGAACGCGTCGAAGCGCTCACCGCCACGTTCGCCGCTGCGGGCTTCAATGCAACGGTGTCGGAGCAGATCCAGCGCGACGTCTGGTACAAGCTGTGGGGCAATATGACGATGAACCCGGTCAGCGCCATCACCGGCGCGACCACCGACCGGATTCTCAGCGACGAACTGGTGCGCAACTTCGTCACGAGCATCATGCTGGAGGCGAAGGAGATCGGCGCGCGCTTCGGTATTCCAATCGAACAGGCACCAGACGATCGCAATAAGGTCACGCTCAAACTCGGCGCGATGAAAACCTCGATGCTGCAGGACGTGCAAGCGGGCAAGCAGGTGGAACTCGACGCGCTGGTAGCCGCCGTACGTGAGTTGGGGCAGCTTACCGATGTGCCGACGCCCTATACGGACGCGTTGCTCGGCCTCGCACGTCTGCATGCGAGCACGTTGGGGTTATATCCGCGGCAGTGAAGGTTTCGCATTAAGCAGTCACAGCGGCAGAGGCCGGCAGCCTCGCCGCCTCGATCAGCGACAACGCCCGTTGCGGGTCGCCGATCTCCGTCATGGAAAGCAGCGCAAGGCGTGCCAGATACAAGGGCGCCTGCGCTTCGCCTTCAGCGGTCAGCGTCTTACAGAGCGTCGTGTAGACGAGGTCGAGTTCGCTATCGGTCATGGTTTGGGTTCCTCTTGCGTCAGTTCGTCAGACTGGCCGTCACGGCGCTTTGCACGTTCACCGCATTGCCGTTGCGCCAGCGGGCCAGCACATGCCCATCCGGCCTGATCAGATAGACGGTGCCCGGCTTCGCGTCGAGCATCTCGTGCAAGCGGCCCGCCGGATCGACCACATGCGCGCTAGCGGGGCGCGGCGCATCGCCGGTGATCAGCGTGACTGCTTTGAACGGAATGCTGTGTTCGCCAAGCGCGTGGTGCAATTGCTGCCATGCGTCGTCTTGTGCCGTGTCCGCACCGAAGCGTAGTGCGGTGAAGCACGGCCCAAGCAGATCGGTGAGATGGATATCGACTGCTGCTCCCTCGCAAAACCGTTGCAGGCGGCACTCCGGCAGTACCGTGCCGGGAGCCGGCCCTTTGGAGAACGTGCCCGACGCTACCGCCGCGATCCAGTTGAGCGGCGACTTCGCATACGCAATCGCATGCGTCTGCCGCGGATTGATCAGCGGCCGCACGGCGGGGTGACGCTCGGCAAGTCCCAACACTGCCCGGCGCATCAGCTCGAATGCGAACGAGGGCGGCGCCATGAATTCCGTGCTCTTCATCCCGTAGCTCAGGTTTTCACGCGCGGCGAACACGCGCTCGTCGCTGTAGCTGTCGAGCAGGCGCTCCGATGCAATGCCGTTGACCACGCAAGCGAGTTTCCAGCCGAGATTGTCGGCGTCGTCGATGCCGGAATTCGCGCCGCGCACGCCGAAAATCGGCACGAGATGCGCGGCATCGCCCGCGAATAGCACCGAGCCGTGACGATAGCGTTCGAGCGTCAAGGCATTGGCCTTGTAGACGGTAATCCAGATCGGCGACCATTCGCCTGTTTCACCCATCGAGTCGAGCACGCTCTGCACGCGCGGCATCACGTTTTCAGGCTGGATCGCGGCCTCCGGGTCTTCATCGTCGCGAAGCTGGTAGTCGATGCGCCAGACGTTGTCGGGCTGCTTGTGCACCAGCACCGTCGAGCCGGGATTGGAGGGCGGATCGAAATACGCGAGACGCTCGGTGGCGCGCCCGCTCTTCAGTTCGATATCGACGATAACGTAGCGGCCTTCGTACGTGGTACCGGTGAGTTTGAGGCCGAGCGCCTCACGAATCGTGCTGCGGCCGCCGTCGCATGCGACGACCCAGTCCGCGTGCATTTTCCAGGCGGTGTCGCCGGTGCGAAGGTCCAGCGTAGCGCCGGCGGCGCCATGGTCGGCATGTTGCTCGATGCCGGTCACGCGGGTTTGCCAACGGATGTCGATCAGATCGGTGTGCTGTTCCACTTCGTCGAGCAGCAACTGTTCGATCTGGTATTGCGCGATGTTGATCATCGGCGGCAGCGATTGCTCGTCGTCCTGATGCATCGTGAAGCGGAACACTTCGGCGTCGCGGTAGAAGCTGCGGCCGCCCGTCCACGGCAAGCCCTTTTGCAGGAAGCCGTGCACGGCGCCGAGGCGCTTGAAAATCTCCAGGCTGCGCCGGGAAATGCAGATCGCGCGGCTGCCGGTGCAGACGCCGTCGTCGGCCTCGATCAGTACCGAGCGCACGCCCTGGCGAGCCAGCGCGAGCGCCAGCGTCATGCCTACCGGCCCGCCGCCGACAATGACGACGGCGCGCTGTACTGGGTCGCGGCCGTCAATCAGCGGCGGCACCACGCCGGCGTACTGACGAGGCGTGAATGGATAGGGTTTGAAGCTGCGGCTCATGCGTGTCTCCCGGATCTTCGATGCCTATGGACTGCCCGCCGCGGCCTGAGTGCGCTCTGGAGGCGGTGCTAGTCGATAGGTGAAGTATGGAGGAGGGGCGGCGCGCGGCTGTCCTCATTTTGGGTACATGACCCAGCACGTTGGAGTTTGCGCCGCGGACTGTGGGCTCGGCTCTCGGATCTCGGATCTCGGCGCACGGCACACGGCACATGCCCACGCTACACCGCCTCGCGCGCTGCCGCAGACCAGCTCAGTCAGCCCCAGCCGCATGCGAAGGCTGCCGCGTGTGCTGCAGGCTGGCACCCGCCTGGCATTCCTCGATCATTGCGCGGAACGTCGGCGCCGTATGCGAAGCACCGGTCGCGCCCATCTCCGGCCCGCCTTCCGGTGCGCCGCCCACGCCCACCACCAGTGTCGCCCTGGGCCGCCATTCCCGCGTGCGCCGCAGCATATTGCGCAGATACGGCGGCGAGTCCGGGGCGTCGAGCGAGATGATGCAGATGATCGGCGCGTCCTTGAAGCTCGGTTCGTCGGCACGCGCGCTGCGATAACCCGAGTGCGTCGCCATCATCGGTGCGAGCCCCTGGCGCCCGAGCAATTGCACGGCGATCGCGGTGGTGACCTCGTCGAATGCGCCACGGCCGGGCACGCACAGCACCGAGGTCTTGTCGGCTTCATGGCGCGCGTGCTGGCGTGCCGAGGCGTCGCTGTCATGCCGCTCCGAAAGATCGGCTGAAGCCGAAGCCAGGAGCGCCTCGGCGGCGTCGGCCGAGTCGGTGCGCGACAGGCGGTCCGGGAGCCCGTCGGCGATTTCCAGGTTTTCGACGATATCGACCAGCGCGTCGTTGACCCTCGCCAACTGGTCGGGCATCAACACGCCGCGCATTGCGTCGTTGCGCGCGAGCTTGAGGCCTTCCAGCGCGACCTTGTCGTAGTAATCGATCAGCGACATCTCGCGCAGCAGGCGCTCGGCCTGCACGATGGCTTCATGCGGATCGTCCGCCAGAAGCCTTTGATAAAAGTTCTGCGCGGGCGTGAGCGCGGGCTGATCGCCCAGCAGCACCGTGAGAAAGTTAAGACGATCGGCATAGCGGCCCAGCGTGACGACGCACAGCGTGAGCGGCGTGGAGAGCACGAGCCCGATCGGCCCCCACAGCCAGCTCCAGAAAATCGCCGCCACCACTACCGCGAGCGGCGACAGACCCGAGCGATGGCCATACAGCAGCGGCTCGGCGATCTGCCCGGCCACCACATCGACGACGATAAACAGGATCAGCGTATAGACCGCCATGGTCCATTGAGGCTGGATGGCGGCGGCGAGAAACACCGCGAGAATCGCGGCGATCCAGATGCCGATGTATGGCACGAAGCGCAGCAACGCGGCGATCACGCCGAACAGCAGCGCCCCCGGCACGCCGATGATCGCCAGACCAATAGCGATGATGCCGCCCGCGCTGAGGTTCACGCCCAGTTGCGCGACGAAATAGCGGCTCAGCCGCACGGCGGCGTCGTTAATCGCGGTGGTAGTGCGGTGCAGATCGCGCGAACCGAAAAGGCTGATCAAACGGTCGCGCAGATCCTCGCGCTGCAGCAAGATGAAGATCGTCACGACCAGCACGATGAAGGTGGTCTCGATCGGCGCAATCGCCGGTGACAGCGCACGCTGCGCGAGTTGCATCGGCGTGGGCGAAGGCTCGTGGACTTCGACGGGCTGCGGCACGGCCGGGGCATTGCGCGCCGCGCGTCCGGTGGGACGCGGCGGGTTCGGCTTGCTCGGCGCGACCCGTTGCAGCGTGGCGGCGGCGCGGCTCATCAGCGAGTCGGCCCGGCCGACGGTTTTCTCCTGCACAGTCTCGATCTTTTGCTCGATCGCCACCTGATACTGCGGCAGATCGCCCGCCAGTTGCACAAGTTGCGCCCCGATCAACGCACCCACGGCCAGCAAGGTGGCGAGGGCGAACAGCACCGCGATAAAGATCGACGGCAATTGACCCATGTGCAAGCGCCGCAATGCCTGCACCAGCGGTGCGAGCAAAAAGCTGAGCATCACGGAGAGGGTGATCGGGATCAACACCGCGCGGCCGAAGTACAGCGCGCATACCACCACCACGCCGGTAATCACCGACGCCAAACCGTGCAGGTTGGGCGTGCCTGGCGGGTATACGCGGTTCGGCCGTCCATGCGGCGGTAACGATATTTTCATGAGCACACTTCTCGATCTTGACGCTGTCGCTTCCATGAGGGGCGCGCGGATGGAACGGCGGCAGTGAGACTAGCGCCTGAGCAATTCATATGCCTGAATTGTAGGCGCTTTGATGCGCGGCGAACCGGCCCCTTAGTCCATGTGCAAACGCAGCAGCTCGAACAGCTGCGAACTCGCATAGAGCAGCAAGCCGATAAAGCCGCCCACAATCGTGCCGTTGATGCGGATGTACTGCAAATCCTTGCCGATGTTCAACTCGATTTGCCGTGACATGTCGCGCGCGTCCCAGTTCTTCACTGTATCGCTGATGTGGCGCGTGAGGAACTGGGCGAAATCCGGCGCCATGGCGCGCGCCGCTTCTTCCAGGTGATCGTTCAGTGACTGACGCAGCGCGGGGTCGTGCGCCAGTTCGCGGCCCACCCATTGGCCCATCGCCATCACTCTGGCGTGCAGCGCCGATTCGCTGCTTTGCAGATCGCGCTTGAGCCATGCGCGCAATTCGCCCCACATGTCCTTCACATATGTGCTGAGCGCGTCGCCTTCCACCAGATAACGCTTCAGTTCCTCGCCTTTTTGCAGGAACGCCGGATCGCTTTTGAGTTTGTCGATCAGCTTCTGCGCCGCGTCGTCGAATTTCTGGCGCAGTTGATGAGTGGGATTCTCGCTGATCTGCTCGAGCATCCGGTTCACCGCATTGGCGATCGCCTCGGCGCCTTTTTCGCCGAGCCACGCCGACGGCAGGATTTTTTCCATCTTCGGATATTCGCTCTTCACCCACTCGACGATGCGCTCCGCGATAAACTCGCGCGCCTGCGGTTCGCGCAACAGCGCCACGACCTGTTCGATGCCGGCGTCGAGCAATTCCTGGTGACGGCCGTCTTTGGTGAGCGTATCGAGAATCGCGCCCATGGATTGCGACAGATCGACTTTGGCCAGTACGTCGCGCAGTGCGTCTTTAATGAAGACCTGGATGCGCACGTCATCGGTCAGTTCGAGAATGCCGCCCGTCAGTTTGACGACATAGTCGCCCAGACGCGCGGTGTTGGCCGGCGTGGTCAGCCACGCGGTGATGCTTTGGGCCGGATCGTGTTTCTGGATCAGGCCGACCAGCGACGGCACGTCGAGAAACTTGTCCTGCACGAAGACCGCGAGGTTGTCGGCGATCTTGTGCTTGTTCTTCGGAATGATCGCTGTGTGCGCGGAGACGATGGGGATCGGCACGCGGCGAAACAGTGCCACCACGGCGAACCAGTCGGCGAGCGCGCCGACCATGGCGGCCTCGGCCACCGCTTTGATGCCGTCCACCCAGATGCCGCGCGGCATGAAGGCAGTCACGACGAAAACGCAGGCGGCAGCCGCCAACAGCAGCAACGGGGTGCGCTTGGCTTGCTTCAGTTCGGTTTCTTTGTTCATCGGCAGCAGGGCGGCGGAGTTCAAGTCGATTGAAATGGTGCGGTGCGATGGGCATGCTCGTCCAGAAAACGCGAGTGTAGCGCCGCTGTTCCGGCAATGTGCCAGGCTTTGGACATTGCTTGATCCGCTGGCGCGGTAACATCTGCGGTTAGACTGCGTGGCGATGCCTGAACGAGCATTGCATGCCCGCTGAATGACGATGCAATTGAATGGAATGGAGGCACATTGATCAGGTTTCTGCACACTGCGGACTGGCAGATCGGCACGCAATTCGGCCAGTTCGAGCCGGACGAAGCCGCGCATCTCGCGGAAGCACGCTTCGAAACCGTGCGCCGGATCGCCGGGGAAGCGGCAGCGCGCCAGGTCGACGCCGTGCTGGTTGCCGGCGACGTATTCGACCTGCAGACCGTATCGGACACGGTGATCCGCCGTTTGTTCGGCGCGCTGCAAGCCTTCCCGGGCCCATGGATCATGCTGCCCGGCAACCACGACGCCGCGCTGGTCGAGAGCGTGTGGACTCGTGCGCAGCGATTGAACTGCATTGCGCCCAACGTGCGGGTAGTGCTCGAACCCGGCGTGGTGACGCTCGACGCGTGCAAGGCCGCATTGCTCTGCGCGCCCCTCACGCAACGTATCACCTACGACGACACAACCGGCTTCTTCGACACAACACCGACGCCGCCCGGCTATCACCGCATCGGGCTCGCGCACGGCAGCGTGAGCGGGATTCTGCAGGAGGGGATCGATTCGTCGAACCCGATCGCGCCGACGCGTGCCGCGAGCGCGCGTCTGGACTATCTCGCGCTTGGCGACTGGCACGGCCATTTGCGTGTCGATGAGCGCACCTGGTATGCCGGCACGCATGAGCAGGACCGGTTCCGCGCCAACGATCCCGGCTTCATGCTCGACGTCACGCTGACTGAGCCTGGCGCCGCGCCGGTGGTCGAAGCGGTGCGGGTCGGCAAATATCAATGGCATCGCTGGGAAGAGACGATCTCGGTGCCGACCGATGTGGATTCTCTCAAGCTGCGCCTCGGCGCGTTGGGCAGTCAGGACGTGCTGCGGGTCACTGTCAGCGGCACGACCGCATTGGCCGAGGCCGAAGCGATTCACGTCGCGGTGGAAGAAACCCGCGCGCGGGTGCGTGCGCTACGCGTCGACCTGAGCGGCCTGCAAGTGCTGCCCACCGCCGACGACCTCGCCGAACTCGGCGCGCAAAGCGGTTACCTGTCGAAGGTGGTCGCGCGCTTGCGCGGCCTGCAGGAGGACCCACAGTCCGACCCGCAACAAGTCAAACGCGCGGCGGAGGCGTTATTGCTGCTGGCGCGTTTTCAACGTGAACTTCCGCGCGAAGCGAGGTCCGCATGAAGCTGGAAAGTATCGCGATTCAGGAGTTCAAGCAGTTCACCGGCCGGCTCGTTATCGACGATCTGCAGCCCGGGCTCAATCTGTTCACCGGCCCGAACGAGGCCGGCAAGAGCACGATCGCCGAAGCCGTGCGGGCGGTGTTTCTCGAACGCTACAAGGCTTCGCATCTGAAAGACCTGTTGCCGTGGGGCAAGGCGAGCGGACAACCGTCGGTTGAAGTGACATTCGATATGGATGGCACGGCGTGCCGCCTGTCGAAGCAGTTCGTCACGCGCCAGCGCTGCGAGCTGAAGATCGGCCAGGCAGTGTTCGGCGAGGATGAAGCGGAAGACAAGCTCGCTGCGCTGCTCGGTTTCTCGCGTGCCGCGCGTGGGCCGTTGAAGGCGGAAAACGCGGGCGTTCCCGGTTTGTTGTGGGTGCAACAAGGTGGCACGCAGGAAGTGCGCGATTCCACCGGGCATGCGGCGCAGTATCTGCGCGATGCATTGTCGCAACTGTCGGGTGGCCATGAATCGGCGGGTGAGGATGCGCTGATCGCGGCGGTGCAGCGCGAGCTGCGGCAACTGCTCACGGCGCGTACGCAGAAGTCCACCGGACCGTTGGCTGAGGCCGAACAGACCTTGGCGGCGCTGATTGTCGAACGCGACGATCTGGAGCAGCAGCGTCAGCAGTTCGATGAGAATATCGCGCGCCTTGCCACGCAGCAGGAAGCTTTCGAGGACGCGCAACGCAAGCGCCCCTGGGAGCTTCACGAGCAGAAGGCCGTGCAGGCGCAACAACGCGCCGATGCCGCGGCGGAACTCGAGCGCAGTCTTCAGGGGCTGGCGCAGTCGCTGAAATTGAGCGATGCGGAACTGGCACTCTCGGTGCAGCAGGAACAGGCCGCAACGGAGCTGGAAGCGGCCGTCGCTCGCGAGCGGCAGCAACTCGATGCCGCGCGAGCCAATGTGTCGGCGGTTCAGAACGAACACGCGCAGGCGCAGGCGAGCGTGACGCAATTCGAACAGGTGTACGCCGATGCCAGCCGCGCGCAGGAACTGGCGAACGCTGCTGTTACCGCCGGCGATTTGCGGAGTCAGATTGCGCTTCATCGCACCGAGCGCGAGCGGCTGGAAGCGTCGATCGAGGCCGCCGGTAAGGCGAACGAGGCCGTGCTGGAAGCGACGCGCGCGGCGGCCGCTCTTGAAATCGACGGGGCGCAATTGAAGCGGCTCCAATCGCTCGATGCCGAGTTGACCGTGCTGCGCGCACGGACTGAAGCGGCGATGACGCGCATCGAGTACCGCTTGAATGGCGCGATTACTGTCGGCGATATCGAGGTGAGCGGCGAGGGCGTGCTGCGGCTCGACGACGAGAAACGGATTGGTCTTGGCGCGCTCGGTGAATTGCGGGTGATTCCGGGCGTGTCCGATCTGTCCGCGCAGCTGTCTGAACTGGCGTCGCTCGAAGCCCGGCATACGCAGTTGTTGCAGGCGCTGGGCGTTGCTTCACTGGGCGAGGCCGAGGCCAGGCAGGAGCAGTGGAAGGCGCTAGTCGCGCAGCAGAAAAGTCAGGCGAAGATACTTGAAGTGCATGCGCCCAAGGGTATCGACGCGCTGCGGGCGGCGTTGGCTTCGGCGGATGCACGATTGCAATCGGCTAATGGACGGCTTGCGGCCTTGCCCGATGTGTCCGCCGCAGCCCCGCTCGACGAGGCGCGCCGCAACGCCGACATCGCGCGTGATGCGCTGGACGCCGCCAGGGCAGTCCTGGCGCAAGCCGCCGAGAAGCGCTCGACCGCAACGGCCACGACGGAATCGCTCGCCGTCCAGTTGCAGCGCAAGGAAGTGTACTTAAGCGACGAAGCGTTCTGCCGCAACCGCGCACAGTGGCAGACGAAAATCGTCGAGCAGCGTGTGCAGGTCGAGGCTCTGAAAAAGCAGCTCGAGGGCCGCGAGCGTGAGTTGGAGGCCGCGCGTCTGGACGATCCGGCGGCGGAGGCGAAGCGCTATCGCGCGTCGGCGGAACTCGCGCGCAACGAGCAGCACGAACGGCAAGTGCGGATTGCGCAGTTGCGCAGTCAGCTCGAGACGGTGGGGGCGTCCGGCCTCGGCGAGCGTCTTGCGGCGGTCAAAGCGGCGGTCGAGCAGGCCACGCGCCGCAAGGACGAACTCAGCTTGCGCGCGAGTGCTTTGAGCTTACTGGACGAAGTGCTCGTCGACGAACGCGATGCAGCGGTGGCGCAACTCCGTGCGCCGCTGACCGAGCGGCTTGGGCACTACCTGAAGCGGATTTTCCCGCAGTCGACGATCGCGCTCGGCGACGATCTGAGCCCCGCGACGCTGGATCGTTATGGCCGTGCGGATACGCTCGATGCGTTGAGCTTTGGTACACGGGAACAGCTCGGTATTCTGACGCGGCTAGCCTATGCGGATCTTTTGAAAGCATCGGGTCGCCCCACCTTGCTAATGCTCGACGACGCCGCCGTGCACACCGATGCGGCGCGGCGCGATGCGATCAAGCGCGCGCTGATCGATGCGGCCACACGGCACCAGATCCTCGTGTTCACGTGCCATCCGGAGCTTTGGGACGATCTGGGAGTGAGGCAGCGGGCGATCGAGGATTTGAAGGTGGCGGCTTAGGAACCCCGGCTGGCGATTGACAACGGCATCAATAGTAGAAGCCGAAATCCGACGCGTAACCGTCGTCGTACACCGGGGCGCTAAAGTCCCAGTCGCCTGTTCCATCTCCGTAACCGTCATCCAGTGAGAAGTTGTACTGGCCGCCGCTTGACGATATTAACGAGCCGTCCCCGTTGTAATCTGACCAGCCGGTTTCGAACCCGGTCGGGCCGTAGGCGAGCGCGTCGTAGCCGCCGCCGACTGTGTAGGTGAAGTCGGTGAAGCCGGTCAACTGCCCCTGGCTATTGAATGCGTCGTACTGCGTCTCACGGCCCGATGCATCGTAGATGATGGCGTCCTGCGAGTTGTCGCTGTTGAACAGGTGTTCGACCATGCTGCCATCGCTGCCGTACGAGTCATACTGTGTTTCCCGACCGGTCGAACCGTTGAAAAAATAGTCATCGGTTTTGTGGCCGCTCGTGTCGAACCTGGCGAATTCGGTTTCCTGGCCTGCGCTGTTGTAGACGGTCGCCGTTTGCGTATTGTCCGCGTTGAACTGGTGGGTCGTGATTTGATTGGACGTGTACTCGTTGTATTGCGTGGCGCGGCCGTTGGCGTCGTAGAAGATATCGGTGGCGAGCTTGCCGTTCGTTCCGTACGTCGCGTACTCGGAGATGTGTCCCGATGGGTCGAAGACTGCGGCGTTTTGCGTGCCGTCTGGATTGAAGATGTGCGCGACTCCACTTCCGTTCGCGTTGTAGTCGGTCTCCTGGAGTTCAGCGCCCGTTTTCCCATCGAAGACGAGGTCTTTGCTTATCTTGCCGCTCGCGTCAAAGGTGGCTTGCTCGGTTTCATGACCGCCCGCATTGAATACCGTTGCGCTCTGCATACCGTTGGTGTTGTAGACGCGGTCGATCTGACTGCCATCGGCGTTGAAGTCGTCTTCTTGCGTGAGCTGTCCAGTTGTGGCGTTGTAGAACAGGTCTTGGGTTTTGGCGCCGTTGGCGTTGAAGGTGGCGTATTCGGTTTCGTGACCTGCGGCATCGAAGACGACCGAGTTTTGCGTGCCGTCGCTGTTGATGATGTGGTCGGTCTGGCTGCCGTCGGCGTTGAAGTCGTTTTCGCGCGTCAGGTTGCCGGTGGTGGCGTCGTAGAAGAGGTCCTGGGTTTTGGTGCCGTTGGTGTTGAAGGTGGCGTATTCGGTTTCGTGGCCGCTCGCGTTGTAGACGATGGCGTTCTGCGTGCCGTCGCTGTTGATGATGTGGTCGGTCTGGCTGCCATCGGCGTTGAAGTCGTTTTCCTGGGTCAGGTGGCCGGTGGTGGCGTCGTAGAAGAGGTCCTGGGTTTTGACGTCGTTGGTGCCGAAAGTGGCGTATTCAGTCTCGTGGCCGTTCGCGTCGAAGACCATGGCGGTCTGTGTGCCATCGGGATTGATCGCGTGATCGGTTTCACCACCTGCGCTCAGGATGTCGTTTTCCTGAATGAGATGACCGCTGGTGTCGTAGATGTCTTGGGTAGTGTTGCCGTTTGTAGCGTAAGTGTCGTGCTCGACCTGGCCGTTCGCCTGGTAGACGGTATTGTCTGTCAGACCGTTGCTGGCGTTGATATGCATCGTGTCTTGCAACACGCCGTTCTGGTCGTATTGGGACGCTGTGATGTTTCCCGAAGCATCGCGAGTGCTGATGAGCGTA
Source organism: Paraburkholderia sp. RL17-337-BIB-A (assembly GCF_046025895.1). Classification (NCBI taxonomy): domain Bacteria; kingdom Pseudomonadati; phylum Pseudomonadota; class Betaproteobacteria; order Burkholderiales; family Burkholderiaceae; genus Paraburkholderia; species Paraburkholderia sp. RL17-337-BIB-A. The sequence continues at coordinate 1,743,517 of NZ_JARESY010000002.1, forward strand.
TGGGTGCCGTCAAACGAGACCTGTTTGCTTCCGTTGGTGATGGTCAACGTAGTCCCGTCATCCAATATGCTCAATGAACCCGGCTGAGTGCCGAAGTATTTGTCGATTGCATTTTCCAGGTTCGTTTGTTTTTGGGCCTGAGCGAGCGCTGCGGCCGTCGCATCCGGATCGTCGCCGGCCAGAGGCATCGATGGGTATGCATCCTGGGCAATGTCGTGCGCAGACTGATTCGAGTAGTTTTCGACGCCGTCAGTGCTGTTCAGCAGGAAGCCCTTCATTGAATTGAAGAACATGCCGGCCTCGCCTTCGATGACGTTGTCGGTCGTGATTTTGGAGAACCAGTTGCCGATTTGTGTTTTGACGGCGGGGTCGGTTGTGTGGAAGTAGGCGTCTTCCATATCACGGCCGAGTTCGAGGATCGAGCTTGTAGTGCCGATGAAGGTGCCGTTTTGGTCGTTCAGGAGGTCCTGCCATAATTTTTCGCGGGTGGACGGGTCGAGCACACTGAATGGCGTGTTCAGGGTCCAGACGTCGCGCGATAGATGATCTAGGTCAAACACGGCATTGTGCATATTCCATGCATTGCCCGAGTTAACGTCCGTACTAGCAAAGCCATTGTTATTGACCTGTGTTTGCAAGAAATCGATGTATTGCTTGGCAAGATCATTTTTATTTGTGCCAGTTGCGCGTCGGTTATCGTTACGCCGGACAGACTGGCCGAAGTTGTCAGAAACCCCAGCGCAGCAGCTCCGCTCACAGTATTGTCGAGTGCCACTCCCATTGCTAGCCCGGCATACTGGTAGCCGTTGGCCTGGAGATACTTGTAAGCACCGGCGATATCGCCGTTCGTAACCATATTCTCAACAGAGTTGAGTTGCGTTTGCGTTAATTTGTTCGGCATATTAATTTACCAATGAGAAATGGGTAATGCAATTTTTGGTTCAAAACTTTCAATTATTAAGTGTGTCTCGCGCTGAATTTACCTCCAATTTTTGATGTTATCGGGATGGTAAGTAACTTCAACTATAGAATTTAGTTCTGGCACGCCATATACTTGCGTGCAGGTTGATTCGGAGAATGGTTCCACCAACATTCGATCGCATTCAATTTTTGTACTCCACGCTGTCGCGTCGTAGTAGAGCTCTCGATGCAGATTTCTTTCGTAATAATTAGCGGGCGTCGTTGAGCCAACAAGAGTTTCGTGTCTCAGTCCATAAAAGTCTTCGTCGACGGTCTGGTAGCGCCAGTCGGATGAGACTCTGGTGGAGTTTCCATATTTAGCTTTTCCAATGTAACTCTCGAGCCAGCCCTTCTGGTTTATACGCTGATCGCCGCCGTTCCATCGGACACCGACGTTTATCCAGTCTCTATTGGTTCCATATTTGTTGTTCGGCTTAATCCAACTGAGCCGGTTTGCCTTGCTCAGAGGCATGAAATCTGGAAGATGTAGCAGCATCGAAAAAAAACGAATTTTCATGTCCGGCGTAGGAACACGTCCCAGATTCTTTCTCTGCCACTCAGCATTCCAGATATCATCTCCCTCATATTCCACCGGAAAAAACTGGTACTTCAAAGGAATCGCCATTTGCACGCCATTCAGATTCCCGAGCGTTGGCGTGTTTGGATCGATGCGCTTCCTGGTACTGGACGGCCGAATACAGGCCACAACCAGAACAGCGCAGATTGCAATAGAAAGAATCGTTTTTTTGTGTTTCATATAGCGTGCCATTTTCAATCCCGCATAGACCTCTGAATCCCATCCCAAACCGGCTCAAACAGATAGTCGAACGCGCTTCTCGACCGCGTCTTGATAAAAACCTCAGCCCGCAATCCCGGCCCGAGCACGATCGGCTCTTTCGCCAGCCGGTTCGCCTTCGCGATCGCCTCGGGTGAAACCTCGATATGCGCCAGATAAAACGGTTGCCGCGTGACCTTATCGTTCAGTGCGTCCGCGGACAGGTAAGTCACCGTGCCTTCGAGCACAGGAGAAGTCCGCGGGTTATAGGCAGTCAGCCGCACATCGGCCTTGCTGTTCGGCACGATCTCGCGCACGTTGTCCGGCTTGATCTTCGCTTCGACGATTAACGGCACCCCAGTGGGCACCAGATCGAGAATCGGCTCACGCGGCCCGATGCTCGCACCCATCGTATGCACCCTAAGGCCCACAACTTCACCCGCAACTGGCGCGACGATGCGCGTGCGCGTGCGCGTGTCGACGTCCCGTGCCGGTCGCAACTGTTCCGTGATCTGCAGAATCTTTGCTGTCGTGTCCTTTAACTGGCTATCAGCCGATTTCACATAGTCGTTACGCAGCGTGGCGATCTTCAGTTCGAGATCCGTTTGCTTCTGCCGCGAGCGGATCAGCTCCGCGGCATCCGATTGCTGACGCGACTGATAATCCGCAGCGGCACGCCTCAGCTCCATCATCTTTGTTTCGGTGACGTAGCCTTCGCTGCGAAGCTGCTCGTTGACCTGCAACTCCTGCTTCGAAATGCCGAGACTCTGTTCGCTCGTACTAACCAGCGCAGTCTCCATGGCGATTTCCTGGCGGGTCTGAGCCGCTTGCTCCTGCAGCAACGTCAACTGGTCGGTAAGCGTCTGGCGTTCAGAGTCGAAGAGCGTCTGTTCACGCTGCAACAACGCGGCAAGGTGTGGATCAGACGAGCGTTCGTTGAGATTGGCAGGGAATGCAATGGCGCGCTTCAAATCCCGCTCAGCCGCTAACCTTGCCCCCTTTGCGGTCTCATCATCGAGTTGCGACTGCAATGCCGTGACTTCCGCATCGGGCCGCACGTTATCGAGCGTAATCAGCACCTGGCCGGCGTTCACGTGATCACCGTCTTTCACATGAATGGCTTTGACTAAACCGCCTTCCTGGTTCTGCACAGTCTTGCGTTCGCCGTCGTCACGCACTACGCCTTCCGCGACGACCGCACCCGATAGCGGTGCCAGCGCGGCCCAGACGCCGAGCGCGCTTGCACCAAGCGCCAGCGCGGCGAAACCGGACGCGATGGTCCGGCGCGGCAAGCGCAAGCGCTCGCCATTGGTTTCACCCTCGGCCACAGCAGGCCACATGCGAATGACAGCACCGCGAAGGCGCCTCAAAACGTCGCGGAGTTTCATGGCGCCGCGGCCTCCTGACGTTGCTCTGCGCCCTGAGGTGCCGCAGCGGGCCTGGCGCGCGATTTCATCCACGCCTCAACCTGTTAAGGCGCCTCGCATGAGTGTCGATGCGGGCCGCCAGCGCGAGGCGGTCCAGGCGATCGGCTAACTGCCTGCCGAGATCGCTCAACAGACGGTGCCGGACGATATCGACGGCGAGCATCATCAGAAGCGCGATGCCCATGAAAATCATCAACATCGACAGCGTCTCGAGGCTGCGACTCGGCAGAACGCGGTCGTAGACCTGCAACAGGTAAAGGGTAGGGGCAAGCACGAGCACATTGCTGGCGATGCCGAAGAGTGCAATGAACCCTAGATGTCGTTTGATGGCGTCTAGCATGATTATTTTGAATTGTTGGCCTGCACGTCTTCTTGCTCGGGACGCGGTTCTGTGCCCGCGCTCAGCTGGTCAATCGCTGTCTCGTCGAGCTGAGCGACGCTGGCCTTCAGCCGCAGAAACTGCATCAAGGTGTCGTAGCACGCTTTGGCGAGATCGCGCTGTGTGCTGAACAATTTGTCTTCAGCGCTGAGCACATCCGCATTGATCCGTACGCCGACTTTGAATCCTTTGCGGTTGGAGTCGAGCGATGTCCGCGCGGAACGTTGCGCGGTGCGTGGCGCCGTGACCTGCGCCTGTCCGTCGCGCACACCGAGGAACGCCTGCTGGGCGTCGAGAGCGGCCGAGCGGCGTGCATCTTCCAGGTCGTCCTGGGCTTTGTCTTTGAGCGCGAGGGCCTCGCGTTTCCTGCTCATCGTCGATAGTCCGTCGAAGAGCGGAATGCTGATCTGGATGCCGATTTCGCCCGAGGTCGCACGGTTGGCGCCGGTGTAGAAGTTGGTTTGTCCGTTAATGAACGCGGCGTTGCCATGGCTCGCATTGCCGATGAGCGACACCGTCGGCATGTAGCCCGCATCGACCTTGCTGACATCGCGTCGCGCAATTTCGAGCGCGATCTGCTGCCGCCTGACGTCGAGACCCGATACTGCCGCGTCGCTTATCCACTGCTCGATCGAACCGGCGGCGATCCGGGTAATGTTCGCGTCGGCATCGAACGGGTCGATGGCATCCACGGGATGACCGACAATCTTTTGCAGCGCGGCGTAGCGCCTGTCGAGTGTGCTTTGCGCCTCAACGAGATCAGACAACGCTGAGTCCGCTCCCGCCCGCGCTTCATTCAGATCAACGACAGTCGCCGCGCCCAACGCGAAGCTTCGCTTTGCCAATGCAAGTTGCTCATTCACGGAGCGTTGATGCAGCTGGGCAAGCGAGAAATCGTCCTTCGCCGCGAGTGCGTCGAAATAGGCCTGCGCGACGCGCAGCAGCAAATCCTGTTTGGCACTTGAGAACGCGAGGCCGGCGTCTGCGACAGATAGCCTGCCTTGCTGCCAGGTCTGCCAGTCGTCCCACTTGAAGATCGACTGGTTTAGCGAGAGTGTCGCGCCGACAGTGGAATAGGGCGCGGCAGGTTGGCCCGGCACGTGAATCGCATTTTTAAAATCTGACTGATTGAGGCCGAGGTGCGGAAGGAACACGGCGCGTGCTTCGGGTTCCTTCTCCAAACCTGCGCGATAACTTGCTTCGGCGCTAGCGAGCCTGGCGTCGTGCGCGAAAGCGTCGGCGGCGAACTGGGACAGACTCTCTGCCTGAAGGGGCAGCACGCCGGATAGCAAAACGAAGATGCTCAGGACAATTGCCGCGGGACTCGTCAGTCGTCCATCGCGCAGAGCATGATTTTGGCCCATCGTTATGTTCGTCTCTCAGCGTAAGAAAACACGACGCGATCAGCGCCTTGTGAGAGAGGCGCCGAACGCTGCGTCGGAAGTAAGTAGTCGCTGAGTTTTGGTGAAGCAGAGCGGCGACGAAATCGGAGAAATCCGAAAACGGGTGAATGGCGAAATCTTTGGGATGCTTACTATTACAACTCAGAAAGCCAGGCTTTGAAAATTCTTACTTAGTCTAAAAAATGCGACGTCGAATTAAGATTTCAGCCCATTTTGAAGGGTTTTTATAATTTAACGAAGGCGATTTTAAAGGTTTCCGCCCTCGCAGGGACCGGTTGAGAAAAAAGGAGTCAAGCGAGCAGAGTGCTCACTCATACCGGCGCGGCGTATAAACCCACTCGCCACCGTCGATTCCATTAGCAAACCCCCGCGTCGTCGACGAGCCCACGATCACCATCGTCCGCATATCCACATCCGACGAACGCAGTTCGCCGAGCGTGGTCGTTCGCAGTGTGCTGCCCGGTCTGCCGATGTCGCGGCCGAGCACCACCTTCGTCGCTGCGGCGCGGTATTCCCGCACAATGTCCAGTGCCTTGTCCAGTTGCCACGGCCGTGCGCGAGAGATCGGGTTGTAGAAAGCCATCACCAGGTCTGCTTCGGCCGCATGCCTGAGACGCTTCTCGATGATGGTCCACGGTTTCAGATTGTCGGATAACGACAGCATGCAGAAGTCATGGCCCAACGGTGCACCGGCTTGGGCTGCGGTCGCCATGGCCGCGGATACCCCCGGCACGATGGCGAGTTGCACCGCGCGCCAGTCAGCGTGCGTCGAACTTCCTTCTTCGAGCGCCTCGAGCACCGCAGCCGCCATCGCAAACACGCCAGGATCGCCCGATGACACCATCACCACGGATCGTCCTGTGCTAGCGAGTTCGAACGCGTGACGCGCGCGCTGCATCTCCTCACGATTATCCGTGCCGTCTACGCGCTGATCCGCGCGAAACGGGCCGGCCATTTTCACGTAGGTTTCGTAGCCGAGGATATCGGTGGCTTCGTTCAGCGCTGTTCGAGCGGCGGGCACCATCAGATCGGCGCTGCCGGGACCGAGGCCGATCACCGTCAAGCGGCCGCGTGGTCGGCCGATCGTATCCGCGTCGATGGCCAAAGGCGCTAATGCCAGCGCAACGCCTGTATCTGTGCCGTTGTGCAGCGTTTCGTAGGGGATCCGCAGCGCGGCATGCAGCAGGTTGCCCGGCGGCTCGCCATCCTCCGGGCGTATTTGAGTAAAACGCAGCGGCACGTTCAGGCTCGCCGCCGCGTCAGCGAACGCTGGGTTTGCCATTTGCTCAGCAGATGCCAGTAATGCGGCGAGAGAAAGCGCGGCGAGACCGTGTGCGTCCAATGCCTGGCGCACGCGAGCTGCTATCTGTTCGCCTGAGTGCGATTGCGCTTCAGGACTGGAATTGGTTGCGTCGGCGGCAGTAGCCAAGATCGTCCCGCCCGCGGCCCTTGCATTAGCCCCAGCCCAAGCATCAGCACTAGCCCCGCGCACCGTCACCGCCGCCACCACACTTCGCGGATGAATCACCAACTCATCATCACGTCCACGCGAGGCGCGCGGCGTCACGCGAATCGCGAGACGTGCCGAATCAGAACGGGGCAGTTGCGCATCGTCGAGCCACGGCGCTTCGCCTTCAATCCGCGTGCTTTCTCCGGCGAGCAAATCCGACACGAAGCGCTTACCTTGCGCGATATCGGCGAGTGCATAGCCTTCAGGCGGATTGAGCACACACGTGCCGAAGCGCAGTTCTCCGCTCGTCGTAATCGCAGGCGACACGCCCAATGCGGCCGCAATCTCACGCGCCATCAAGTTGACGCCTGCAAGGCCGCCGAGCAACGGCACGACCGCGCTGCCATCTTCGGCAACCGCTAGAACGGGCGGCTCAACGCCCTTGTTCGACAGCAACGGCCCAACGCACCGAATCACAATCCCGGCGGCGCACAGCGCGACGATCGGCGTGCCGCGCGCATACAGTTCACGCAAATGCGCGCCAAGCTCCGTATACGCGATGTCGGCCTCGACTCGCCCCCGCAACGCATGCACCTCGCAACCTGCATACAGCGCCTGAATACGTCGCGCAGTCGCCAGCGCGCCCGCACCGAGAATCACGATCGCAGGTGGCATCATCCTTGCCATTTTTCCCCCGGCACGACGAGCAGCGAAAAATACGGCGAAGCCATCGGATCGACCTCGGCAAGCGGCACGATGCGTTGATTGCCCATCGTTGCGCGCTCAACGTAAAGCGCACGATGCGCGAGTCCCAGTTCACCGAGCACGCGCCTCACTTTATCGAAATTGCGGCCGAGTTTCATGATGACGGCAGCGTCGGCATCGGCAAGACGCCGGCGCAATTCGTCTTCGGGCAATACGCCGGAGAGCACCGACAAACTCTGATTGCGATACACCAGCGGCGCACCGAGTACCGCCGCGCCACCGAGCATCGAGCACACGCCGGGCACGACTTCGGCCTCGAAGCGGGGCGCGAGCCGGTCGTGCAAATACATATACGAGCCGTAGAAAAACGGATCGCCTTCGCAAATCACCGCGACGTCGCGGCCCGCATCCAGGTGACCCGCGACGATCTGCGCAGCGGTGTCGTAGAAGTCGGCGATGATCGCTTCATACGAAAGCGGCGGCTCGAGCGCTTCGGTCGTGACAGGATAAACGAGCGGCAAATGCTGCTGGGCGTCATGCAAATGCGCTTCGATGATGCTGAACGCGTTGCCCTTCTTACCCTTCGCAACGAAATACGCGACCACGGGTGCCGCTTTCAGCAAACGCAGCGCTTTCAGCGTGATGAGTTCGGGGTCGCCAGGGCCGACGCCCAGTCCGAATAAACGTCCTTGCACGGTCATTTACTCGACCTCCGTCGCCAGTGCATTCACAGCGGCGGCCGCCATCGCGCTGCCGCCGCGTCGACCGTGAACCACGACGTAGGGCACGCCGCGGCTGTCTTCGGCAAGCAGCGCTTTCGATTCGGCCGCGCCCACAAAGCCGACCGGAAAGCCAAGGATCAACGCAGGCTTCGGCGCGCCGGCATCGAGCATGTCGAGCAAATGAAAGAGCGCGGTTGGTGCGTTGCCGATCACGACCACGCTGCCGGCCAGATGCGGCTGCCACAATTCGAGCGCGGCGGCCGAGCGGGTATTGCCGAGTTCGCGCGCGAGCGCGGGCACGTTCTGATGCGTGAGTGTGCAGATCACCTCGTTGTTCGCGGGCAGTCGTGCGCGCGTGATGCCTTGCGCCACCATGCCGGCATCGCACAGAATCGGCGCACCTTGTGCGAGTGCCGTGCGGCCCGCCGCGCCTGCGCCTTCAGAAAACCGCAGGTCTTCAATAACGTCGACCATGCCGCAAGCGTGGATCACGCGCACCGCGAGTTTCTCGAGGTCGGCGGGGATGCGCGAGAGATCGGCCTCCGCACGTATCGTCGCGAAGGATTGGCGATAGATCTCCTGACCGTCGCGAATGTAATCAAGCATCTAAAGGGCTCCGGGTCGGGTGTGCCAATGGGCCGAGCAGGTCGGCGGCCTGTTCGATCGTGAGTTGGCGCGCGACGCACGAACCGAAACCTGGCTGGCCGTCGCGTCGATAAAGGTCGTAGATTCCGGGCGCGGCGGCCAGCAGCGTGTATGGCGCGCAGTGGGCGGCGGCGCACGAGCGCGGACAGCCGCTGAGATGTACGTCGACGCCGTTGGGCAAGCGATCCGCTAGAAGCAGCGCGTCGGCTTTGGTATCGGCGAGGCCTTTTACGCAGCCAGTGGAACCGGCGCAGGCGATCAAGCGCGCAAGAGGCTGCGTGAGATCGCAGGCAAGGCCTAGCGTGTTCATTTCAGCGAGCACGGCGGGCGCGGCATGGGCGGCGATATCGGGCAGCAACACGCTTTGCCAGGGCGTCATGTGTAGCGTGCCGTTGCCTTGCTGTTGCGAGAGCGCGGCGAGGCCGCGCAGGGTCGCTGCGTCGAGGCGTCCGAGCGGGGGGTGGCCGCCTACATGCAGCATTCCCACTACGCGCTGTGCGTGCGCGCCGAATCGCAGCGAGGCATCGGCAGGCGTGCCGCGTTGCCAGTTTGCAAGCGACGTGTCGCGTGACAGCGGGAAATCGACGTACGTTTGAGCGTGCCGCAATATTGCGTCGATGGAATGTGCGGTAAGCACATGACGCATGCGCGTGGCATCGGCGGCGGCCAGATCGAGGAACGTATGCAGCAGTGCGCGGACAAGGGCGGCGACTTGCGATGGCAGCACGGCGGCGAGGGCGCCGGTATTCGCGTTCGCCATCACAGGCGGACAACCCGCCAAACCAAACACAAATCGCACACCGTCTCCAGCTTGCGTTGCCGCCAGCCAGACATCATGCGGATGATCGAGCCTCGCAAGGCGCTCACCCCCGTCGAGCAACAACGCAAATTTCGGCGACAGCGCCGCGAAACGCGCATCGCTTTGCAGCAGCGCGAGAAGCTCGGCGCAAAGCGGTCTCGTGTCGAACAGCGCGAACGGATCACGCCCGGCTGCAGGGCTGATCATGACGTTGCGCACGTCGTCGGCGGCGGAGGCTAGTTGCAGACTGGAAGATGCATGCCGCAAGTCCGCCGACCTTGCCGTCGAAGCGGCCGCTTCGCCCACTGTCAATCCGAGAGCCGCATCCGCTGCGCCCGACGTCGGCAACGGTATCGGCATCGGCCCGAGCCCCGCATCGACCAGCGCCGCGATCAGCGCCGCCTCATGCCCGCCGCGCACGCCACGCACCTGCAGATTGGCGCGATTGGTCAGTTCGACCACACCAGCCGCATGGTGCTCGCTAACGTCTGCGATCACCGCCGCCTGCGCCGCGCTCAGCTCGCCGCCGGGCAATTTGATCCGGCAAATCCCGCCATCGCGGGCAGCGACGATGCGCAGCAGCCCCGGGCACGCCGAGGGCCGCAGCGCGAAGGCCGCGTCGGGCAAAACAGTGGAGGGCGAAACTTGCTTCAAGACGGACACCGGGTTTAGCGTCGCGCGATGGCCCGAGCGCCGCCCAGGTGGGCATTGCTGCGGCATCGGTACACCCCGCCCGATGGTGGCTGGCACGAACAGTCTGGCCGGCAGGTCTCCTGGCTGGCAGGTCGTGGTCCGCCGCTGCCTTCCCGGTCGAACCAGTGGCGCGGAGCGCAGGCGGACTCGCTGCATACAGTTGCGGGGGCAGCCACAGTGGCTCTGTGTTCCCTCTTCGGCCCCGAAGGGCACCGGCGGCTGTATTATGCCTTTTTTCGAACAGCACAACGAGGCTGGACGCTTTGATCGGCGTGGCACAGCGCACTATTTGAAGATACAGAACAAGGATGGATGCATGCCGGCGTGGCTGACCGTGGTGGGCATAGGCGATGACGGCTTCGCCGGCTTGGGGCGGGCCGCGCGGCGTGCTTTGCTGGAGGCGTCGGTGGTCTACGGCGGCGAACGGCATCTGGCGATGCTGCCCGCGCGTCTCGCCGCGCGCCGTGCGGCATGGCCGCGGCCGTTCGATCTGGCGCCTTTGCTGGCCGAGCATAGCGGCTCCGTGTGTGTGCTGGCGAGTGGTGACCCGATGCTATTCGGCGTCGGCGCGACCCTGGCGCGGCAGTTGCCGGCGGGCGAGTTGCGGGTGCTGCCCGCACCGTCGTCGCTGTCGCTGGCGGCCGCGCGGCTGGGTTGGCCGTTGCAGGATGTCGTCACGGTTTCGCTGGTGGGAAGACCGTTGCCGACCCTGAATGCTCATCTGCACGACGGCGCGCGTGTCTTCGTGCTGAGTGCCGACGGGCGCACGCCCGCGGCGCTGGCCGAACTGCTGAATGCGCGCGGCTTCGGCGCGACGCGGATGACCGTGCTGGAACATCTGGGCGGTGCGCTGGAACGGTGTATCGATGGCCGCGCGGATCAGTGGTCCGCGGGCGAAGCAGCGGCGCTGAACCTGATCGCACTCGAATGCCGGGCCACGGCAGGCGCGCCGCGTTTGCCGTTGACCTCCGGCTTGCCCGATGACGCCTTTCGCCATGATGGTCAATTGACCAAACGCGACGTGCGCGCGATCACGCTGGCGCGTCTCGCGCCGACGCCGGGCGAATTGCTGTGGGATGTGGGCGCGGGCAGCGGCTCGATCGGCATCGAATGGATGCGCGCGCACCGGACTTGCCGCGCGATCGCAATCGAAGGGCATGCGGAGCGGCAGCGGTTTATCGAACACAATCGCGATGCGTTGGGCGTGCCGGGCTTGCAACTGGTGGCCGGCCGCGCGCCGGATGCGCTGGAAGGATTGGCGGTGCCGGATGCCGTGTTCATCGGCGGCGGTGTGACGGCGCCGGGTGTGCTCGAGACGTGCTGGGCGCGTCTGCGTGACGGCGGGCGGCTGGTGGCGAATGCGGTCACTTTGCAGGGCGAGGCGGCGCTCGTGGCGTGGCGGGAACAGCATGGCGGCACGCTGACCCGCATCGCGCTTGCCGACGCACAGCCGCTCGGCGGCTTCGATACATGGCGCCAGGCGCTGCCGATCACGTTGCTGGATGTCATGAAGCCGGCCGACTCCCGGCCCCAACCGTAATGCGCGAAGAAACGCCCGAATCACCCGCGCCGCTGCGTAGCGGCTACACCACCGGCAGTTGCGCCACCGCGACGTCGCTCGCGGCCGCGCGCCTGTTGCTCGCGGGTATCGTCAGCGAGGTCGCGGAGATCGTGTTGCCGAAGGGCCAGCATGTGCCGATGCGGCTGGTGTTTTGCCGCCTCACTGCGGACGGCGCGGAAGCCGGCACAGTGAAAGACGCCGGCGATGACCCCGACGTGACCCACGGCGCGATCGTATTCGCCCGCGTGCGCCTGCGTGCCGAGCCGGGCGTGATATTCCGCGCGGGGCCGGGCGTCGGCACGGTCACGCGCGCCGGCCTCACGCTGCCGGTCGGCGAACCGGCGATCAATCCCGTACCGCGCAAGATGATGACCGAGCATCTGATCGCGCTCGCGGCCGACCATGGATACGAAGGCGGTTTCGAAGTGACGATCGGCGTCGAAGGCGGCGAGGCACTCGCCCTGAAGACGATGAACCCGCGCCTCGGCATCCTCGGCGGTCTGTCGATTCTGGGCACCACCGGGATCGTGCGGCCGTTCTCGTGCTCGGCCTATATCGCGTCCATTCATCAGGGCATCGACGTCGCGCGTGCCAACGGTTACATGCATCTCGCGGCCTGCACCGGCAACGCGAGCGAAGACGCGATGCGCGCGCATTATGGTCTGCCGGATATTGCGCTCATCGAAATGGGCGACTTCGTCGGCGCGGTGCTCAAGCATATGAAGCGCGCGCCGGTCGAGCGCTTGAGCGTGTGCGGCGGGTTCGGCAAACTCAGCAAGCTGGCAGCCGGGCACCTCGATCTGCATAGCCGCAATTCGAGCATCGATCTGGAGCGGCTCGCAGCATGGGCCGCCGGGCAGGGCGCTGACGCTGCATTGCAGGCGGCGATCCTCGCCGCCAACACGAGCCAGCAGGCCGTCGCGTTGGCGCACGCGCAACACGTGCTGCTCGGCGATATCGTCTGCCGGCATGCGCTTGCTGTCGCGCGCGATATCGTGCCGCCGCAGGTCGCGGTCGAAATGTTCGCGATCGACCGCCAGGGCAATCTGATCGGAGTCGCGCAGTGATGCGGATCCTGCTGCTCGGTGGCACCGGCGACGCGTTGCGTATCGCAAGACAGCTCGGCTCCGAACACGTGTACAGTCTCGCGGGCCTCGGCAACGTGCCGGACGATCTCTCATGTGGCGTGCGCGTGGGCGGCTTCGGCGGCGGCGAAGGCATGGCGCGCTATCTCGAAGACGAACGCATCGGCCTCGTGATCGACGCAACGCATCCATACGCCGCGCGGATTAGCGCCAATGCGGCGCACGCGAGCGGCGCCGCGCGCGTGCCATGCTGGGCACTGCGTCGCGCGGGATGGCTGCCGCAAGCGGGTGACGACTGGCGCATGGTCGACGCTTGGGCCGAACTCACGGGCGCGCTCGCTCCGTTCAAACGGCCGCTGTTCACGCTCGGCCGCGAACCGCTCGCGCATCTCGACGAAATCCCGCCGCAGCAGTTCTGGACGATACGCTGCCTTGAAGCACACGAGACCCATCCCCGTGCGCGGATTCTGGCGACACGCGGCCCATTCACGCTCGAAGGCGAGCGAGCGCTGTTCAGCGCCGAAGCGTTCGATGTCGTCGTCAGCAAAAACAGCGGCGGGAACGCCACAGAAGCGAAACTCGAGGTCGCGCGCGAACGCGGTTTGCCGATCGTCATGCGGCGGCGGCCTGAATTGCCCGCAGTCGATCGCGAGTTTGCAAACGTGGCCGACTTGCTGGAAGCATTGCAAGTGCAAGTGCAAGTGCAAGTGCAAGGCTTAGGTTAAATGGCGCATGAATGACATGCCGGCCGAACGAATCTGGAGTATTGAATGACGGTGTTTTTTATCGGCGCGGGTCCCGGCGACCCGGAACTGATCACAGTGAAAGGCCAACGCCTCGTGCGTGGCTGCCCGGTGATCCTGTACGCCGGCTCGCTGGTGCCGGCCGCTGTGTTGGAAGGGCATGGCGCGGAGCAGGTCGTGAATACCGCCGAGCTCGACCTCGATCAGATCGTCGCGTTACTCAAAGCGGCACACGACAAAGGCCAGGACGTGGCGCGCGTGCATTCCGGCGACCCGTCGTTGTATGGCGCGATCGGCGAACAGATCCGCCGACTTCGCGAACTCCGCATTCCCTACGAGATCGTGCCCGGCGTGACGGCGACCGCGGCATGCGCGGCGGCGCTCGGTTGCGAGCTCACGTTGCCCGATATTTCGCAGACGCTGATCCTCACGCGCTTCGCAAGCAAAACGACCATGCCCGCAGGCGAACAGCTCGCCGACCTCGCGAGACATCGCGCGACGATGGCCATTCACCTCGGCGTGCGCCATCTCGCGCGCATCGTCGATGAATTGCGGCCGCATTACGGCGGTGAGTGTCCGATCGCGGTGATCTATCGCGCGAGCTGGCCGGATGAGGAAAAGATCACGGGCACGCTCGACGATATCGTCGGCAAGGTGCGGTCGACCAACATCGAGCGGACCGCGCTGATTCTGGTGGGACAGGTGCTCGCCGCCGAAGGATTCGCGGAGTCGACGCTGTATGCGAAAGGCGGTTGAGTCGATTCGGCTGGGCCGCGAGCGGCCCGTAGCGAAACTCGAAGCTCAATCCTCAAGCGGCGCGAGCGCTTCAAGCGGCATCTGCTTCTCCGCCCCAATGCTGATCGCCGGCACGAGCCGCAGCAGCGCGACCAGAAAAATCGCAATCACAAAGATCGCGATGAAGGTCAGGTGCAGCGACTGGTGCAACACCATGCGGATCATGTCGCTATCGGCGAGACTCGTTACCTGATTCTGCAGCAGGGCTTTCAACTGGTCCGAGGTGACCACGGCGACACCCTTCGAGTGACCGAGCCCGAAGTTGAGCACCGCGCCGAACACCGTTGCGCCCAGCGTGCTGCCGAGATTGCGCGAAAACAGATTCGATGCGGTGGCGCTGCCGCGCTCGTCCATCTTGACGATCTCCTGGATCAGCATCAGCGAACTGACGCTCGACGTGCCCATGCCGAAGCCCATGATGAGCGAACCGAACGCCGCGACGAGCGGCGAGCCGCCGGGCTGCAGGAACAGCAGCAGCACCGCGCCGAGCGGCACGAAGGCGCTGCCGCCGATCAGGATGCGCCGCAAGCCGATGCGGTGAAATGTTTTCGCCGCGAGCGTCGCGCCCGTCGGCCAGCCCACCATCATCATCGTGAGTGCAAGACCGGCGACCACGGGCGAGCGGTGCAGCACGCCCTGAACATACATCGGCAGGAAGGTAGTGGAGCCCATCAGGATCATGCCGGACAGCACGGTCGAGGCATTGCACGCGGCAATCGGCCGGCGGCTCCACAGTGCGAACGAGATCATCGGCTCGGCCGCGCGGCGCTCCTGAAACACAAACGCCAGCAGGCACAGTATGAACGCGCCACCCGCGAGCGATGCCTTGGCGATGTCTTCGTCGCCAGCGTAAGTCAGCGCCATCATCAATGCGGCGATCGCCGCCATGAACAGCGCCGCGCCCGCGTAGTCGATCGACGGACGCGCGTGCCGCTCCGATTCGCGCAGGAACGCAATGAAGCCCGCCGCGGACGCAAGACCGATCGGCACGTTCATCCAGAAGATCCACGCCCACGAGAGGTTGTGAATGATGAAGCCGCCCACCATCGGTCCGATCACTGCCGAAATGGCCCACACGCTGGCAAGATAGCCTTGCACCTTGCCGCGTTCGCGCGCCGGATAGAGATCGGCGACGATGGTCAGCGTGACCGGCTGGATCGCACCCGCGCCGACCCCTTGAATCAGGCGGAACACGATCATGGCGGGCATCGACCAGGCGAAGCCGGCCAGCACCGAGCCGAGCAGAAAGATCGCGATGCCGGCCAGCATGACGGGCTTGCGCCCATACAGGTCGGCGAGTTTGCCGAACACCACGGTCATCGCGGTTTGCGTCAGCAGGAACGAGGAAAAGACCCAGCTATACAGATGTAGATCGCCGAGTTGCGTGACGATCTGTGGCATGGCGGTAGAAACGATGGTGGCTTCGATGGCGACCATTGCCATCGAAGCCATGACTGCGGCAATGACTAGAGGACGCGACGATTGCGGGCTGCGGGACATGGGGAGGTTAGTATTAGGATGTTGGAAGCGTCTGACGGCGTGACAGATGATATGCACGCCGCGACGCATAAGCGCGGCCGCCCGAAGGCGGCCGATCACGAGTATGCACCTTGTGGAGAATGTGCGCTGAACGACAAGCCGGTATGGCGAGGTGATGACGAAGCCGAAGCGGCTTGGCACAGCCTTTGCGCGCTCAGCGTTACTTCGACAAATGGAGGGTCATTATGAGGATCGAATTCACCGGACGCCGTGAAGTGGTGGCAGCGGCGCGCGTCGCCTTCGAAGCCAATGTCGATGGAGCAGACGTCTGGTGCAGCGTGTCGCTGGACGCGCTGAACGACCATTTCGGCAACGAGGGTCCATCGGCCCACAATCTGGTCGGTACCTTCGAGGCAAACCGCGCGCGGATTGAAAATGCTACCCGGCGGGTCCTCGAAAAAAACGGGGGGCAATCCGTGGAGCTCGAAAGCGGGGATTTCAACTGAGTTGCAAGCGGCCCAGCTCTTGACACAGGAGAACGGTCCGGCATCTGAGCGCCGGGCCCGTTCCAATAGCTTTTCCCTAGCAAACCACCTACGCTTCAAAGCGCTCGAACACTATCCAGGTGTCGTCCTGGTCGCGAACATCACGGCGGCAACGTCGCGCAATCGGGCACGCTCGCGTTCGACTGTGGGAACTCTTCATGCAGATGCATACGCTTGATCATCGTGGCTACGAGATCGTCGTGCAGCCCGAGCGGAACGAGTTGGGCGCGTGGCACGCGAAAGTGAGCGTGCGCCACACGGTGGACACGGTCGCGCAATTCCGTCCGGAGACGGTGCAGCCGGAATGGCTCACCGAGGCGGAGGCCGTGCGCGATGGCATCGAGTGGGCCACGCGGCTGATCGACCACAAGCTCGTGGCGTCGCCCAACGAGGGATGAGACCGCCGCACAGGCTGCGGTATAGTCGCGTCGGCCGATTGTAGACATGCCTTGGACTTTTGCCGTAGGCCCGGCTGGCTGAGGCTTTGATTATCCGGAGAACGTTGTGCAGGACATCATAGAAGGATTCATCCGCTTTCAACGCGAAGTCTTCCCGCAGCAAAGCGCCCTGTTCAAACGCTTGTCGACGGCGCAAAGTCCGAGCGCGTTGTTCGTGACCTGCTCGGACAGCCGTGTCGTCCCCGAATTGCTGACCCAGGTGGAACCCGGCTCGCTGTTCGTGATCCGCAACGCGGGCAACATCGTGCCGTCTTATGGCCCGGAACCGGGCGGCGTCTCGGCCACCGTCGAGTATGCGGTGGCCGTGCTGGGCGTGCGGGATATCGTGATTTGCGGTCACTCCAATTGCGGGGCGATGACGGCGATCTGCACGTGCATGAACCTCGACCATCTGCCGGCCGTGGCGGGTTGGCTCCGTCACGCAGACGCGGCGCGAGCGATCAATGCGTCGCGGACTTACCAGTCGGATGCGGAGCGTCTCGACGCTCTGGTCAAAGACAACGTGTTGGCGCAGCTCGCGAACATTCGCACGCATCCGTCGGTGGCCGTGGGCCTCGCGAAAAAAACGCTGCGGCTGCACGGCTGGATTTTCGATATCGAAAGCGGCGTGATGCTGGCACTTGACGGACGGACTGGGGAGTTTTTGCCGTTGGTGGAGAACACCGAGATTTATGCTGTTTGATGTGACGCGCGGGTGTGACGTTTGGATTTGCCGTTTGGATGTGACGCTCAGCCTGTGACCTTCGGATTTGCCGTTTGGATGTGACGCTCAGCCGGTAAAGCAGCGAAACGCCAGGCTGATACGCGGCTCGGTCATACCGGCCAGCTTGGGGATGCCGTGTTCATGCGTGAATTGCGAGGCATAGCTCATGACGATGCAACTGCCTGGCTCCAACTCCACATGCACGATCCGGCGGGAACCCGCCTTCGGCCGGATCGACATGCGGCGGCTCGCGCCGAGCGAGACGACGGCAATCGGCTGGGCCGGCAGCAGCTTTTCTGTCTTGTCGCTGTGAAGCGCGACGCTGTCGTTGCCGTCGCGATAGAGATTGAGGCCGACGCGATTGAACGGCGCGCCGAGCAGTGAGCGGATGGCTTCAAAAGCTTCGGCGAGCGGCGCAGGCAGGTCATCAGACTCGCGGGAGAAAGTGGCGAGCAGACGTGGAACGGCGACCTCGCGGTCGTACATCATGCGCTGCCGGCTCATCCAGCCGACATTTTCAAGCGCCTGGCTGAACCACTGTTGCGCCGTGAGCGCCGGAATCGACTCGGGCAAATAGCGAATCCCGCCTTGCTCGTCACTGACGAGGCGTACCGGCTCGGGGGCAAACAGGCCTTGCTGGGACATCATGATTCAAACCTGGAGGAGCGACAGCCCGGACACGAATCGCAGGGCCGTCCATATCGATCATGGTACTGTGTTTTTATACAGTATTTCGCGGCGTGCCTCAAGCTTCGACCGGACAAAACCCATGAACCGCAAACCCGTACGTGTTCTGTTAACGGCTGTCTGCATGACCACGGCGTTTTCGGCTTGTGTGCAAACAGGCAACGGGATCTCGAACGCCAATGCGCCGGCGGCAATGGCACGCGGCAAAGCCGCGCCGCAGTCGGACAGCAGTCTGGCAACGGCAGTCCGGCAAGCGCTCGATAAGGCCCCGGGCTTCAATGTGTCGGGCGTGTTCGTGCGCGCACAGGATGGCGCGGTGATCTTGAGCGGCACGGTGCACAGCGCCGACCAGATCCGGCAAGCGGAGCAGATCGCCCGAACCGTACCGGGTGTGCTTGTCGTGGTGAACAAGCTTACGCTTTGGCACGGCGGCAACGGCTGATCTCGCTTTGCGGTTAGGCGGGGAGGGTGGACGCCTGCGGGCGTCATGCTGAACTGTTGGCCGAGGCCTTTGCGTCCGACATTGCTTCGGAGTTCAAAAAATCGTCGTAGGAATGGTTGGTCGGCAAACTGGCTTTTTCGGACAACACGCCCTGCGCGAGCGGACGAATCGAACTTTCGAGTCTAAAAATAGCCAATAGCGGGCATCCGCCTTGCACTCTTATTCGTACGTGACTGTACCGGCCCGAACTCGCGGTCGTTGCGGCGGCATCGATTGATGGATTCGCTGTGAACCCTCTGATGAATTCGGGCACGTTTTGCGATTTCGCGAGGCGCGCAGGGTCACGAATTGCGAGGGAGACGTCATGGTTAGTGAATCCAGGAAGGTAGTTCTCATGGGCCTGTTTGTCGGCGCGGTTGCGATCGCGGCTTATATTTCGCAGGCGGACAAAAGCTGGTTGTCGTCGGACGAACTCGGCCTGGAACGCGACAGTGGGGCGGCTCATCAGACACGCAGCGACACCATGACCGGTTCGGTGAGTTCCGGACCGGTTGCTGGACGTAGCGGTTCGGCGGCGGCGATCGCCGGTGATCTCCGGGCGGCGCGCGATAGTTTGCAGCGCAATGATCTTGCCTCCGCCCAGGCGCAACTGGACGCGGTGCGTGCGGCACACCGGGACGACGATCAGGTTCTCGCGCTGCAACGGGAAGTGGAGGCGCGCGCGGAGTTGGTGCAGCACGCGCTAGCACCAGCGCAAGGGGAGAAGCTGACGCGGCAAGGATCGAAATTGACACGATCGTCGTTGGCGTCTTCCGGGAAAACCGGCCGCTCGCATGAAAGTTATGTCGCGAGGCACGAACACGCGAATCGTGGATCTGGTGAGGCGAAACTCCGACGTGGTACTGGAACGGCAGGAGCCGCTGTGGGCGCCGTCAGGTCTTCGCAGGGGAGAGCGGGTGGCGCCGGCGCATCTGTTGTCGCCAGCTCGTCATCTTCTGGGCTGGCGGAGGTGAAGGTCGTCTCGAAGGTCACCGGCATGGCTGCTGCGTCACAGGTGACACAGACACAGGTGACACAGACACAGGTGACACAGACACAGGTGACACAGACACAGGCGACGCAGGCAGAACAACCGGTGCAGCCAGCACGGCCGACATCAGCGCTGTCGCCAGGCTCACAAGCCGAGCTGACCGCACAAACCGAAGCGGCGCCATCATCATCGTCGCCTCAGATCGTGTCCTCCGCCGGTACGCAGCTGAAAACGGAGGGCGGCCCGAAAACACGCGCGCAGGTACGCGCGGAAATCGCCCGTGCTCGCGCCGATGGCAGCCTTCCCGCGTTTGGCAATCCGGACCCCGCTGGACCCGGCGGTGCACCGAGCCTGACTACAGCGCCGCGTCCGTGAAGCGGCGCAGACCGCCGCTCAGCGCAGCGACGTGGCAAGCCGCGCAGACCACCGGCTTAGCGCAGCCACGCGGCAAGCCGCGCAGACCACCGCCTTAGCGCAGCCACGCGGCAAGCCGCGCAGACCACCGCCTAGCGCAGCGACGCAGCAAACCGCGCAGACCGCCCGTTATCGCAACGACACAGCAAGCCGTGCAAAAGTGGGCTCATCCGTGCGATCGAACGCAAGGGGCGTAACCGACACACGTCCGGACGCCACCACGGCTGTTTCGCTATCGGGGTCATTCGCGCGCGTGCCGCGTTGAAACCGCAACCAGTGATAAGCGATACCGCGTGGATCGACTTGCGGCAGCACCTCGATATCTTCGACGAGTCCGACGCCCTGTTTGCTCGGCGTAAGCGGCCCCGCGGAGGCGGCGTCGACGTCGGGAAAATTGATGTTCAGGCAGGTAGGCGCATCGTGCCCGATCGCGAGCAACTGGCGAATCACGCCAGGCGCGAGTGCGCGCGCGGTGTCCCAGCGCACCTTGTCGCGGTCGCTGAAAGTCTGGCTCAACGCAAACGACGGCAACCCAAGCAACAGACCCGTCATCGCGGCGCCGACCGTGCCCGAGAACATCGTCTCGACCCCGAGATTGCCGCCGCGATTGATGCCGGACAGAATCAGCGTAGGCGGCGCGTCGCGCATCAGATGCCGCACACCCATCACGACGCAATCGCCCGGCGTACCCACCACGCCAAAACGCCGCTCGCCCTGGCGGCTCACGCGCAGCGGCGAATGCAGACTGATGGAATGCGATGTGCCGCTCTGATCGTGCTCAGGCGCGACCACCCAGACTTCGTGGGCAAGCTCGGCGGCAACCGCTTCGAGCACGGCGAGGCCGGGCGCGTCGATACCGTCGTCGTTGGTCAACAGTACCCGCGGCACTTTGGATTCATAGGCAGACATCGCAACACGCTCCTCTCGATAGGTAAGGGAAGTCTTATTATCCGGCTATTGAGCAGGGCGTGTAGCGAAACGGGCTGCGGCAGGGGGAACACATGGGACACGCCTTCACCAAGGCATTGAGATGCGAGTAGTGCCGCGCGCGCTGCATGCATGGAGGTCGCCGGAACACAAAACGGGACACGCGCTCATTGTGTACCATGCAAATTGCTTCGTGCGCTTCGTGCCCGCTCCGGGCGTGCTTCATGGCCGCGTCGGGACTTCCCTCCCGCTGGACTCCGTGACGAGTGTCATCGAATCCGAAGCGCCCGCTCTCTCACACCCTGTGCCGGATGAACTGACATGCAGATAGAGCCGTTTCAGATTGCTGTGCCCGACGCTGACATCGACGATCTTCGCCGGCGTATTCGTGCAACACGTTGGGCACCGGCAACGCCGTCGCCGGCCTGGCAGCAAGGCACCGATTCCGCCTGGCTGCGAGAATTCGCGCAGTACTGGGCCGATCGTTTCGATTGGCGCGAGGCTGAGCGCAGGTTGAATCTGCAACCGCAATTTGTCGCCGAAGTCGAGGGTCAGCGCGTGCACTTCGTGCATCGTCGTGGCGTGGGCCCCGCGTCTTATCCGCTGGTGATCACGCATGGCTGGCCGGGCTCGTTTTTCGAGTTCCAGGCGTTGCTCGACCGGCTATGCGACCCGGCTGCGTTCGGTTGCGATCCGGCCGATGCATTCGACGTCGTCGTTCCTTCGTTGCCCGGCTTCGCGTTCTCGCAGGCGCCCGTCGAGCCCGGTACGTCCGCGTTTCAGGTGGCGGATCTGTGGGCTTCGTTAATGCGCGGCCTTGGCTATGAGCATTTCGGCGCCCAGGGCGGCGATCTGGGCGCTGGCGTCTCCGTCGCGCTGGCGGCTCGACATCACGACGCCGTCGACGGCATTCATCTCAACTTCTTGCCGAGTTCATACGAGCCCGCAAACGGCGCCGCGCAGACCCCGCTCACGCCCGCAGAGGAAAACTATCTGCGCGAGAAGAACGAATGGGCGGCCCTCGAGGGCGGCTATGCCCACATGCACACCACAAAACCGCAGACCGTGGCGGCTTCGCTGAACGATTCGCCCGTGGGACTCGCCGCCTGGATCGGCGAGAAGTTTCGCGCGTGGAGCGACTGCGACGGCGACATCGAGCGGGTATTTTCGAAAGACGAATTGCTTACCAACATTTCGCTCTACTGGTACACGCAGAGTGCCGGCACGGCAATGCAGCTGTATTGGGAAAACCGCTTGCAGCCCATGCGCTTCACCGACGGGCAACGCATCGTGCCGCCGGTGGGGTTCGCCCGTTTTCCAAAGGAAATCCATCATCCGCCGCGCACGTGGCTCGAGCGGACCTTCAACGTCGTGCAATGGACCGACATGCCGAGCGGCGGTCATTTCGCCGCGATGGAAAAGCCTGACTTACTCGCCGCCGAGATTCGCAAGTTTTTCAGAAAGTTGCGGCGCTAGGCGACGCAACTACGCCGAGGCACACGGCGCCAATCCGATATCGGCGCCGCTGGGCTGCGCGAGTTAACGCGGAATAGGGCGCGTCGAAGCCGCTCACGGCGGCACGCTGTTTCTCGACGAAATCGGCGATCTGCCGTTCGAGAGTCAGGCGACCTGCTGCGTTTTCTGCAGGAACGCACCATCGACCGCCTGGATGGCACGGGTTCGATCGATGTCGACGTGCGCATCATCTCGGCCCCGGCGTCGACATGAGGGCCGAGATCGAAGACGGGCGTTTTCGTGCGGAGCTGTACCGCTAAAACACCCATTCTGTCGCGTACTTCCGACACGCCGAAAGCCGAATGACGGCAGCTGGGTTGCGTCACGCTGGCTTTTGGCCGAAAGGCAATGCAAGGACGTGAAGCGATAGCTCATACCTGATACCTGCGCCCCGGTTCATCCGACTCCATCGCCGCAGATCAGTACACCCGGCTCAAGCGTGACGCCATGAAGGCGCGAGCCGCATCGCGCGGATGCTGAGTGTGGGGCGCCTCGCGGCGCTGTCTGCTTGCGCTTCGCGCAGCGTGAAGAGTCAGGCGCTGATGGAGCGGCTCATGCCGAGTGCGAAGCCGCGCCGCGTGGCGGCGCAGGGTGAGCGCGCGTTCGACGTTGCACCACGAACGCGCGCGGCGCCGCTCACATTTTCACGTCGATACGCCCATAAACCCCGTTCGCTTCGTCATTAGGCCCCGCAGCAAAAAACAGCGTGTTGACCGGCTGATTATCGAGCCCGTTGCCGAACGCGATACCCCAAAGCCCCCGTTGTACGAACGTGGTTCCATTCGGCAGATTGACGGCGCCGAGGGATTGCCCGCTTGCCGGATCGAAGGCGTTGATCGTGCCGTCGCCAAAATTGCCGATCAGCACGTCGCCGCTGAAGCGGCCAAAGTTGCCCGGCGCCTGTGCGATGCCCCACGGTGCGTTCAGCGGACCGGCCGACGCGAAGTGCTGCATCAGATTGCCGGACGTATCGAATACGTCGACGAAGCCGAGCCCGGCACCGTCGAGATTGTCATGCGCGTCGGCGTCCTGTTTGGCGTAGGTCACGAAAAGTTTTGCGCCGATCGCCTGAATGCCGAACGGCGCAAAGCCGGCCGGCAGCGACGCGTCCTGAAACTTGCCGGGCATCGCGACCTTCGCGAAGTTCTTGTCGAACACGTCGATCTTGTTGTTGTGGAAGTCGGTGGCATAGAGAAAGTTCGCCGTGCCATTGCTGGCGAGTGCGAGCCCCTTATAGACCGCACCACCACTGCCGCCGTCGAACATGACGATCGCGGTCGTGGGAGCGACCGCCGGCGCCCACGCGGTGATCGTGCCACCTTCGCCGGAAAAGATAAAGGCACCCACGCCGGTCTTGCCACCCTGAGTGACCGTGAAATCCGTCGTGCCGTTGAACACGATGCCGGTCGGATTCGCCGGGCCGTTGATTCCATTCGGAATGCTGACGACCAGCGATTGCGGTACGCCGTTGCCGTCGTAGAGTGTCGCGACGGAGGTCCCGTTATCGGCAACCCAGACGAAGCCCTTTGGATTGAATGCGATGCCCCATGCGTTTTTCAGATTCACGTCGGTGTGTGGTGCGGAGACCGCGCCGTCCGAGACCAGCGTGGTCGTGGTGAACGACTGCGCAGTGATCGACCCGGACCCGCCCCCGCACGCGACGAGAGCCGTCAACGCCGCGCCACTCACGACGCCGCCCAATACTTTAAGCACAGACTTCATGACCGCACCTCTCTCTGACCGATGGTCGTTGCGGTTATTGAACGTGCGGGGTGGCGGGTTTATTCCGTTGGCGATCGAACAATTTGATTTGATCTGAGGCGACGCCCCTGGTGGCGTCGATCAGATGGTCCCGAACAATGCTCGAGGACGATCCTTCAGCGTGCCTGTCAGCAGTCTTAATGCACTCACGAGTTGATCGCGGCTCGTCGCGCACGCGAGGTTGATCCGCACGCCGTGCTCGATCTCCGAGCGGTCCACGGCAAATGCCGACGACGGCATCACCACCACGCCACGCGCCTTCGCATTGGCCGCAAAGTCGTCGGCACGCCACGGCGGCGGCAGCTTGAGCCAAACGAACATGCACGCCGGGTCGGTTTGCAGCAATTCCTGCGGCAACAACTCGCGCGCGAGATCCTGCCTTGCGCGAATTTCGGCGAGTTGCGCGTCCATGATGTGGCGCGCGGTCCCGTCCTCGATCCAGATGGACGCGATCAGCATCGACATCGGCGCGGGCATCCACGCCGTGGTGCGCACCGCCTCCGCACAAAGCGCGGAACTGTCCGGCGGACTCAGCAGATAGCCGAGCCGCAAGCCGGGGGCGAGGATCTTCGAGGTCGCCGCGAGGTGGAACGTCAATTCCGGACACAGACTGGCGATAGTCGGCAGCCGCTGCGAAACCAGCGGCCCATAGACGTCGTCTTCGATGATCGCCACACCATGCCGGCGTGCTATGTCGACGAGCGCCATGCGGCGCGCCAGACTCATCGTCGTCACGGTCGGGTTCTGCAGATTCGGTACCGTGAAAATCGCCTTCACCGGCATGCGCCGGCAGGCACGCTCGACCTCGTCGGTCAGCAGGCCGTCGCGGTCGCTCGGAATGCCGACGATCTCGAACTGGAAAACCGGTGCAAGGGCCTTCAGGCCGTAGTAGGTGAGCTGATCGGCGAGGATCACACCGTCCGTGCCGATCAGACTGTTCAGCACCGCATACAAGCCATGCTGCGCACCGCTCGTGACAATGACGTGATCGGGCGGCGGCGTAAAGCCAGGCGCTGCCATCCAGCGGGCGCCGGCGGCGCGCGCCCATAACGGCCCTTGCGGAGGCTGGTATTCCTGCAATTGCGGATAACGCGGGTCGCGCGGCAAATCCGCCAGCGTGCGTGCGAGGCAGTTCAGGAATTCACCTGTGGCCGGCCGATTGACGGTCAGGTCGATCGCGGCATTGCTCGTGGCTTGCGCAGGTTCGACGCTCGGCATCGCGCCGCCGGTTACGAGGGAACCGCGCCGCTTGCTGCCGATCACCAGCCCACGCAACTGCAATTCCTTGTATGCGCGGGACACGGTCGAGACATTGATGCCGAGTTCGGTGGCAAGTTGCCGCTGCGGCGGCAAGCGGCTGCCCGGTGGATAGACGCCGCTGCGAATCTCACTCTCGATCGAACTGGACACTTCGACATACGTCGAGCGCTTCGTCTGCGCCGGTGCCCCGTTGGCCTCACGCGCCGTGTCTTTGCCAGAAGCCATAAGAACCAATGTCTCCATACAAAATCGACTTTGTCCGCGATTGTGCGGATTTTTGCCGATTCTATACCAGACATGCGCCGGTGCAACGCTTAAACGAGACCATTCGGCTTGCTTGCGCTCTGCGGCTGCGGGGTTGGCAAGGATTGCGCCATGGGCCATCCAGGGAAAGTGCCAGGGCCACACAATGTGCGTTTTAATTGCACACAAAAAAATATTGTGTGATTCTGATTGCAAGTGTTTGTCTGGTGGTGTGTGTATTGAGGCGCCACTGGGCCATGTCCAGATTCTGTCAGGAGGAGTTTTCCGATGAGCTTTCCGCAACCCTGGATTCCGGTGGAAGGGCGCAAGTGATGCCGGAAATTGCCATCATCGGTGCGGGATTCATCGGCCTCGCGAGCGCCGCGGCATTGATGCGCGACGGCCATCGAGTCACGCTGTTCGATCCGGCCGGGGTGGGGCAAGGTGCGTCGTTCGGCAACGCCGGGACCTTCGCGCACTATGCCTGTATTCCGGTCAACAACCCGTCCGTGTTCCGCGATTTGCCGCGCTTTCTGCTCTCGAACCAGAGCCCGTTCAGATTGCGCTGGGGGTATCTACCCCATCTTGCACCATGGCTTGCGCGTTTCATGATGAGTTCGCTGCCACGCCGGTACGAAGCGAGCGCCGGCGCACTCGCCGCGTTGCTCGATCTCGCGCAGGAAGGTTATGCGCCGTTGCTTGCCAATACGGACCTGGCGCGTTTCGTCCGGCCGCGTGAGTGCCTGTATCTGTATTCGAACGCGGCTTCGTTCGATGCCGCGCGTCCTGCGCTCGATCTGCGTCAAAAGCTCGGCGTCGCCTTCGAGGTGCTCAACGGTGGCGATATCCGCGCGCTCGAACCGTCGCTGGCACCGATCTTCGAGCGAGGCGTGTTGTTCAGCAACAGTTGGCACTTCGCCGATCCACAAGGTTTTCTGCAGACGCTTTATCAGCAGCTTGCGGCGCAAGGTTTAAAGCTGGAACGTCTCGCTGTCGACGCGGTGCAGCCTTGCGCGAAAGGCGCGAGTGTGACGATTGAGGGCGTTACGCGCCATTTCAGTCATGTCGTGATCGCCACCGGCGCGCGTTCCGCCCAGTTCGCCGAACAATGCGGCGATCCCGTCCCGCTCGATACGGAGCGGGGCTATCACGTCCGCTTTCCGGGCGCGCAGCAGCTGGTGTCGCGACCGGTCGGGTGGGCCGAGCGCGGCTTCTACATGACGCCGATGAGCGATGGCTTGCGCGTCGCCGGCACGGTCGAACTGGCTGGCTTTGGTGATGCGCGCAACCGTTCGCTGATCGACCTGTTGACGTTTTCTTCGAAGCGCGCTTTACCCGCACTCGATACGCCGGATCGCAACTGGCTCGGCTTCCGTCCGACGCTGCCCGACGGCGTGCCGGTACTCGGGAGATCGCGCGCCAGCGAGCGGGTGATCTACGCATTCGGCCACCAGCATCTCGGGTTGACGCTAGCCGGGGTGAGCGGGCGCATCGTCGCCGATCTGATCGCGCAGCGTGCGCCGCCGCTCGATCTGGCGCCTTACGCGGCAACGCGTTTTTGAATTTCGTAGAGGTTTTGGCCGTACAGGTTGTCTCGCTTCACGACAAACATCGCAGGACGGTTTCGACGCGTCGCGCATCGGATCGGCCAATTTATACGTCGCGCGACGTTACATCTCGCAAGGAGCGCATCATGAATCGCCGCTATTGGCTGTTGAGTGTCACCGTTTGCGCACTCGTCACATATATACCGTCGTCGTGGGCGGTCGATCCTGAAGTCGTCAAGATCGGTTTCGTCGGGCCGCTGACCGGGCCGGTTGCACGAGTCGGCAAAGACCTGCAGTACGGCGCCCAACTAGCGCTCGATGAGGAGAACGCGAAGCATCCGGTTATCGGCGGAAAACCGGTCAAATTCGTGCTCGATGTACAGGACGATCAGGCGGACCCCCGCGTGGCGATTCAGGTCGCGCAGAAACTGGTCGACGACGGCGTAGTCGGTGTGATTGGGCATTACAACTCGGGGTGCAGTATTCCGGCGTCGACGGTCTATCACCAGGCGAACGTTGCGATGATTACGCCGGGCTCCACCAATCCCCAACTCACCAAACAAGGCTACAAAAACGTGTTTCGCACCATGGGGCACGACGGCATTGGCGGTGTCGTGGCCGGGCATTTCGTGGTGGAGCAGATGAAAGCGAAGCGCATCGGCATCATCGACGACCGTACCGCATTCGGGCAAGGGCTCGCGGATGCATTCGAAAAGGGGGCGAAAGAGGCGAACGGCAACGTGGTCGACCGCGAATTCACCAATGACAAAGCGGTCGATTTCCGCGCCATCCTGACGACGCTCAAGAGCAAGAACGTCGATCTGATTTTCTTCGGCGGTCTGGACGAACAGGGTGCGATGCTGGTTAAGCAGATGCGCTCGCTGGGCATGACTGCGCAACTGTTCGGCGCGGGTGCGCTGAAGAGCAATGCTTTCCTGCAGATCGCCGGCACGGCGGGTGATGGTACTCAGGATCTGGAGCCCGGTCCGGCGCTCGATAAGTTGCCCGCCGCGCAGGCATTCGGCAAGCGCTATAAAGCACGCTTCAATCAGGATGTCGAACTGTATGCGCCGTTTGCCTATGACGCCGCGCTTGCCATGATCAAGGCGATTCACGGCGCCGACTCGCTCGATCGCGCGAAGATCGTCGACAGCCTCTCGAAGGTCAAGGTGACCGGTGTGACCGGCGATATTACCTTCGATCCCTATGGCGATCTGATCAAGCCGCCGTACACGCTGTTTCAGGTCCAGCAAGGACAATGGAAGAGCATCAAGACAGTCGGCGGCAACGGCGTCTGATTTTCGGCGAAATGTGCGCTCAGGCGTACCCCTCGCCATTGAGGTCCGGATTGTTCTGCGCGAGTTCGTGAACCCACTCGCTGAACACGCGCACGCACATGCTCAGCCGACGCTGCGGATACAGCAAGGAAAGCGGCACAGGCGGGCACGGATAGGCGCGGAGAATTTCACGTAACGCGCCAGTGTGAATCGCCTTCGCGACCATGAAGCGCGGCGTCTGGATCATCCCCAGTCCTTCGGTTGCGGACATTGCGTACACGAGGCCGTCGTTGACCGCGAGTATGCCGTCCACCGGCTTTCGAATGAGCTCGCCGTCCACTTTGAACTCGAAGGGATAGACACGTCCCGTGCGCGCGGAAAAATAATTGACGGCACGATGGCGGTCAAGATCATCGGGCGTGGCGGGCTCGCCCATCTGCTCGAGATAGGCAGGCGCAGCGCAGATGCACATGCGCACGCTGCCGATCGGACGTGCGACAAGATTGGAATCGTCGAGCGTGCCGATCCGTATCACGCAATCGACGCCTTCCTGCACGAGATCGACGTTGCGGTCGGCCAGCCCCAACTTCACGGTGATGTCGGGGTAGCGCGCATTGAAATTACCCATCACGGGCAGCAGCACGTTGGCGGCAAATGTGGCGGACGTGTCCACCCGAATCGTGCCGCGCGGATTTTGCCGCTTGTTCGATAGCGCGGACTCGGCGTCGGAAACCTCGGCGAGAATGCGTGCGCAGTATTCGTAGTAGAGCGCACCGTCGTCGGTAACCCGCACACTGCGCGTCGTGCGATTCAGCAGGCGTACCCCCAGATAGCTCTCCAGATTCTGCACGAGGATCGATACCGACGCACGCGGCATCTCCAGCGAATCGGCCGCCTTCGAGAAGCTCGATGCTTCGACGACACGCTTGAACACCGCCATGCCTTGAAGAATGTCCATACAGGGTTGCTCTCTCGATTGTCACCGACCCGAAGTCTAGAACGGACTGGCAACAGGCCGCAAACAGGACGCCGGGCGACCCGTGCAGTTCATGAAAAATATTGACACCAACCACTTACCGCCTATAGTTCACCATATGGCAAAGTCTCCAGTCAGTCAGCTCGATCGCACGTTTGCCGCCCTTGTGGACCCGACGCGCCGGGCCATCCTCGTTCGCCTCGAACGGGAGCCCGGCCTGTCGATCACGGAAATCGCGCGTCCGCTGCCGCTCAAGCTCCCTGCGGTCATGAAGCACCTCGACGTGCTGAGCGACGCGGGTCTGGTAGCGCGCACGAAGAACGGGCGAACCGTGTCGGTCGATCTGGTCGCCGGTCCAATGGAGGAGGCGATGGCATGGTTGAGGCGCTACGAGCGCTTCTGGTCCGCAAGCCTCGACCGGCTTGCCGATTTTGTGGAGGGACAAGAGGAATGACCATGGAAAAGCCGATCTTGACGATCGTCCGGCGCATCAAGGCATCGCCGGCCCGGGTCTACGCAGCGTGGACCAAGCCCGAACTGATGGCGCGCTGGTGGGGGCCCGACGCCGGACCGGTACTGAGTGCCGAAGCCGATCCGCGCGTGGGCGGCCGTTTTCGCGTGGTGTTTCAGACGCTGGACGGTGAAACGCATGACTGCCGTGGCGAATACCGGGAAGTCGAAGCGGACCGCAAGCTCGTCTTTACGTGGGAGTGGGTCACGATGCCCGAACGCCGCTCACTCGTCACCCTCAGACTGCGCCCGATCGAAGGCGGAACCGAACTCCATTTCACGCACGCGCAGTTCTTCGACGAGATCGCGCGCGATGATCATCAAGCCGGCTGGAACAGCGCATTCGAAAAGCTCGACGCGCTCGTTACGGAACTGGAAGCGCAACAAACTGACCGGTGCATTGGATCGAATTCAACTCATAGCGAGCCATCGAGCGAGCCGTCGGCCCTTTAGACGGGCACGCCCGGCGCCATCACGCGCAGCGCCGAATTGCCGTATCGTGCAGAGTCACAATACTGCTTGCTTATCGAGGGCACGCTATGGCACTTCCGTCGAACCACGATGCACGGCGTCACGGCAGACGCCGCTTTCTGCGCACAGTGGGCAGCGCCGCAATTGGCTTGCCTGTCTCGCTTGCTTTGCCGCATATCACGCCGGCTCAAGGCCAGGCCCAGGCCCAATCCCAAACACAAACTGAATCCACCACGACGCCGCTGCCGCGCATGGCGCAACGCGTGATTCCCTCGGCAGGCGAACGCCTGCCCGTGGTCGGCTGCGGCACGTGGCGCACCTTCGATGTCGGCAATGACGCCGCCGCGCAGTCGCAACTTGCCGACGTGTTGCGGATTCTGTTCGAAGCCGGCGGTTCGACGATCGATTCGTCGCCGATGTATGGCTCGTCGGAAGCGGTGGCCGGGGCGTTGCTTACACGGCTCGACGCGCACAACAAAGCCTTCGTTGCCACAAAAGTCTGGACCGAAGGGCGCGAGGCGGGCATCGCGCAGATGGAAGAATCGCTGCGCCGCTTTCAGCAACCGCATATCGATCTGATGCAGGTTCACAACCTGCTCGACTGGCGCACCCAGCTCGCCACACTGCGCGACTGGAAAGCACGAGGCCGGATTCGCTATATCGGCATTACGCATTACACGTCCAGTGCGTTCGGCGAGGTCGCAGCCGTGATGCGCAGTGAAAAACCCGACTTCGTGCAGATCAACTACGCCGCGGACGATCGTGACGCGGAGCAGCGCATCCTGCCGCTTGCGGCGGAGTTGGGCATCGGTGTCGTGGTCAATCAACCTTTCGGTGGTGGCGGCCTGCTTGCGCGCGTCGGCAAGCAAGCACTACCTGGTTGGGCTGCTGAAATCGGCTGCACGAGCTGGGCGCAAGTCCTGCTCAAATTCGTACTCGCGCAACCAGCGGTGACGGTGGTGATCCCAGGAACCGGGCGTCCGCAATACATGGCTGACAACGTTCGAGCGGGGTCCGGTCCCCTGCCTGACAAAGCGATGTGCGCGCGAATCGTGTCGGCGGTGAATGGTTGAGCGTGGGCTCGCGTGTGAACGTCCGCTGGTGGGGGGAAATGATTCTGTTGAGCCGGCGCAGTCCGCGTGGCCGTTTGTACTTGAACAGTCTGTCCACATCGCGGTGTTGATATCAGTGTGGCTAACCGGCGAAGGATACTGGAGCCCGATTCCCGCGTATTTCGCCGAATTGGCGAACGCACAGAATCTGCTCATCCTTCCAGCCTATCTGCTTATGATGTGCCCGTCATCTGTGCTCATCAGTTCACTGCTTCGCCCCCGGTTGGCAACGGTCAACGTCATGCCGCACGCAGCCGGCGCTCGAGCCAATTGCGCAACAGACCTGCCAGAAGCGCGCCAACCAGCACAACAAGGTAAAGCGTGACGAGACCATGACGCCACGTATCGAGCGCAAGCTGGTGCGCCAGCAATGTCGAATCAGGCGCGGGGAGAACAGCATGCATGGCGACGACGGCTTGCTCCATCCGCAGAAAACCCGCAGCGGACAGCAATGGCAAAAGAATGAGAAAAGCAAGCAGAACGGGTCTCGCGCGTTGCGCCGCCGGATAGTGGCGCAATCGAAACCACAGGCCGAGGCAGCCGTGAATCCAGCCCGGCGCGAGCAGCGCAAGTTGCAAGCCTTGCGTGCCGCTCACGATCAGCGATATCACGATCCGTTCGTAGTTCGGCTCGAAGCCGTACAGCGACGCCGCGAGACGCGTTGCCACCGCATGCCGGATCAGCAGCAGAGGCAGGCTGAGTCCGGCCCACAGGCGAATCCATTCGGCCGGCGGAAGCGTCCAGTGGCGGCGCCCGTAAATCGTGCGCACGGCCAGCACGAAATGGAGAAGGGCCGAACCGTACAGCGCGATTGTTCCAGGCACGCTATGCCAGATCCACAGCGCGAACGTGAGTCCGCGCCCGGCAAGATCGAGCGACCAGATGCCGAGCGCATGATTGACCAGGTGCAAAAACAGATAAATCAGCAGCACCACGCCCGATCCGAGTTGCAGGCGGCGTAAAGCGGGTTGCACATCTTCCTCCGTTATTACCGTATGTTCAGAAAGTCTGTTTCAGACGCGGCGATTGAGCGAATTCAAGCAGCGCTGCGTCGCCGTTCTGGTCTCAACCGAGGCGCACAGCCGTTCTGGCGCGCTTCTGATTGTCACTTTGTTGCACCGTGCCTTGACGCACGGCTTCGGCAAATCGCTGCAATGCGGATAGCGAGCCGCACACGCTCTGGTACTCCTCGCGGCCGATCCTGCCGTCGAGGATGACTGTGATGCCCGAGGCACGGGCCATGTCGATGATGTCCATGGTGTTACTCCTTTCAGGTTCCTGGTCTGCATGACTGCGGCCGCAGCGTGGCTATTCCCACATTGATCCTGACACGACACGTATAAGCCTGAGGGGCGGCACTCACTGGCCGATGCTATTTTTCCGCGCCTGGAATAAAACCGATGGCGCGGCAGTCTTGCTCATGAACCGAGTCGCGATGCCCGCGGGATGACCCCGCGGTTGCTCGCGAATCCTTTTCGTGAGGTCAACATGTCGTCACATCATTCATCCGATCATGCCTTCGACCCTGCTTTCAACCAATCGCGCCGCGGGGCACTGAAATGTCTCGCCTTCGGCGGCGTAGGCACGGTGTTCGTACTTGCCGGCGGCATTCTCACGCCCGTGGAGTTGGCCCTCGCGGCCGATGCGAAATCATCCTCGACGACCACGGGTGTGCCGCTTTTCCTGCAGATCAGCGATTCGCATATCGGCTTCAATAAAGAAGCCAACCCCGACGTCGCGGGCACGCTCAAACAGACGATCGACTACGTCAACGCCATGCCGGTCAAGCCCGCGCTGACTATCCACACGGGCGACATCACGCATCTTTCCAAGCCCGCGGAGTTCGATCTCGCGGCTCAGTTGATGGCGGGTCTGAATATCACGGAACTGCACACCGTGCCCGGCGAGCACGACGTAACGGACGGCCCGGGAACCGAATACTTCAGCCGCTTCGGCAAGGCGTCGGACAACAAGGGGTATTACAGCTTCGACCATAACGGCGTGCACTTCGTCGCGCTGGTCAACGTGATGCATTTCAAGCCGAACGGTTTGGGCGGCCTCGGCGACGAGCAACTTGCCTGGCTCGAAAATGACCTGAAGGGCCGCTCGTCCAGCACGCCGATCGTCGTTTTTGCGCATATGCCGATGTGGACGATCTACGAGCCGTGGGGTTGGGGCACGGGCGATGCCGGTCAGGCAATGAGCTATCTGAAACGCTTCGGCTCGGTGACCGTCCTGAACGGTCATATTCACCAGATCGTGTCGAAGGTGGAAGGCAATATCACTTTCCATACCGCGCGCTCGACGGCCTATCCCCAGCCGACCGCCGGCAATGGCCCCGGCCCTGGGCCGCTCACGGTGGCGAGCGATCAGCTTCCCAGAATGCTCGGGGTGACCAGCATCAAGGTTGTGCGTCATCCGCTCCATGCGACGCTTGCCGATACGACACTCGTCTGATTCAAGTTTTTTATTTAATTAATTGGAGATCAGTTATGCAAACTAATGCAATTCGCCGCGCCTTCTTTGTGCTGCTTGGAAGTTCGATGCTAATCGCGGCGTCGGCCGGAATGTCCGTTGCACGGGCAGAGACGCCCAGCGCCGTGGTCATCAAGAACTTCATGTTTTCGCCGATGGCGATGACGGTCAAAACCGGCTCGACGGTGACGTGGAAAAATCTCGACGGTGAGCCCCACACCGTCGTGAACGACGCGGGTATATTTCGCTCCGCCGCGCTCGATCAGAACGACACGTTCCAGTTCAAGTTCGACAAGCCGGGTGTATATAAGGTGTTTTGCGGCATCCACCCGAATATGAAGGAAACCATTACCGTGCAGTAGGTTTTCTTTAAGCCGCTTACACCGTCACAACGACCTTCCAGAATTGTCCGTTGGTCTTCAGATAGCGATGTGCATCCACATGATGGTGCGTGACATGAAAACCCCAAGGTTGGGTAGCAGGGTTGGAGCGGGGCGACGGCGCATTGACTCACACGACCGCGGCGATTCCTACAGTAGACGAATAAACCGGGAAATCAGAGCAATGCTTTCTGCGCCGCCTCACAAGGCGGTGCGCACGTAAGGCACGAGTGGCGGCTTGTGCTTCAGCACGATACGGCAAGTCCGAATTCGACTAGAAGTGGCGGCTGAATGCGACGAGGTCGGCACCGTTTCCTTGGGCGTGTTTGTTGCGTGCTCGATGGCGATCAGCGCATGCTCACGTCATCACTCGCGGCCCGGCGTACAGACCCGACCTACAAGGACTTCCGGCACGACTCGTCGATGCACGCGACGTTGAATTTTTTACCAGATTTTATCGGTGCACACACGGCTCGCAAAGCGGCCGTTTAAAGCGCAGCATTACCGTATTGTCGCTACCCGGCGCGCGGGTTAAATCTTCCAATAACTCCAGAACGGCCACCGCTGAATCGTGTGATTAAAGTCTGCCGACATGTCAGACGTAAGGATTCCGGAGAGTAGTGCAATGTTCAACGATACCGAGTTCCCTAAATCTGCTGTAGAGCATCCGGATGCCGGCGATGACGCTGGCGCTGAGCCATCGGCCGCAGCACCGCCCTTACGATTCGGACGTCTCGCCCTATGCGTCGCGGCTGCAAGCGCGCTGACTTTTGGCGTCGTGGGTACGGTCGCTTACGGCGTCTGGTTCAACCACGATCAGCAGGCGTATGCCGACGCCATGGCAGGCGCGCGCCAGGCGCTCGGGACGGCTGCGCTAGCGACGGCAGGACCGCCGGCGTCCGCGAAATTGATTGCGCCTGCAAAGGTGGCGACTGCCGTGGCAGCGCCGCGCCCGGCGGCCACGGCGAGCACGCCGGCAGCACCGGACGAAGCAGGAAAACAGCAAGCCTCCTGGGCGGGTCCAGTCACGCAACGCGCTACGCCACCGGCTCGCCAAACCAGCGTGGCCGATGCAACGCCCGCCGTGGCCGCATCTTCCGCCCCTGCGGCTCGCCGCGCGGCGCCCCCCTCCAATGCCGTTACGCAACAGCAGCTGGCGTCCAGTCGAGCGGCCAGGGATGCGCGTCTCGCTCAACAGGATCGCCGATCTTCTTCGACGGCCGATGCCAGGCGCAAAGGCAGCCTGTTCGCCCGAATGGGTTCGTTCTTTCGCCGCGTAAGTTATCGCCAGCATGGCACCGGAAGCCGGCAAGACATCTATTCCCATCCCTGAGCGCACGCGTACCTCGCGCGCCGCTCGTGGGCGCGCCCTCGCGATCCGCTTCAGGCCAGGGCCGGCTGCGATCGCCGCCGCCGCGCTGGTTTGTCTGCTGATTGGCCTTCTATACCTTGCGCTGCAAATCAGGACGATCTTCTCCGAACAGTTGAAGCAGGAATATGCGGAGCTCGTTCTCGACGCGGTCGAGCGGGCGGAAAGCGCCCGGAGCATAGTTGGCATCTGGCAGCAATTGCCCGACGCCACGGCAACGCGAGCCGCCGGGTATCGGCAGGCGCGCACCGAACTCACCCATCGCCTCATGTCACTGGCGGCACTGGTGAACGTGAGTCCGTCGGCGGCGCCGCATGTGTCTTCGTCGGCGCTGACACCCGATGCCGATCTGCGCGACACAGATGCCTGGCTCACTACCGTGTCGAGCTGGTGGCGCGTGCAGCGCGACGCTGCCAGCGCCGATGTACGCGCACGGATTACCTACGTCGCGCACACACTGATCGCATCGGCGGCGTTGCTGTTCTGCATGCTGATTACCGCGCTGGGGATGTATGCCAAACGGAATCGCTTGCTCGCGGGCCAGTCGCGTGAATTCGAGCAGGCGGCGCTGCATGACGCGATGACCGGCTTGCCGAACCGGCGCAAGCTGTTTGCCACGCTCGAAGCGGCGGCGACCAAATCGCTCGCGGGCGGGGCGCCTCGAAAAATCGCCGTGCTGTACGTCGATCTGGATGGCTTCAAGCAGGTCAACGACTCGCTCGGTCACCGCGTTGGCGATGAATTTCTGATTGCGGTTTCGAAACGCTTTCGTGAGTCGGTGCGCAAAGTCGATGTCGTCGCGCGGATTGGCGGCGACGAATTCGCCGTACTGGTCCGGGAATTTTCGACGAATGCAGAGCTGGGCGAAATTGCCCGGCGACTGATCGACTGTGTGGTTCAGACGGACGAGGAGATGGGCAACGGGTTGGTTCGTGCCAGCATCGGCATTGCCAGTTTTCCCGATCCCGTTGGCGATTACCATAGCCTCGTGACCGCGGCCGATGAGGCGATGTATCGGGTCAAGCGCAGCGGCAAGAACAGTTACGCGTTCGCTGAGCCGGCAAGTTGATCCACGCGCTCAACGGTGCCGACTCTATAGAGTCCTTGTGTTGCTAGTTTCCAGATTCGCTTTACGGTGCGACAGTTCCTCTATCATCTGGAGGCGCAAATCATCGGTCATGTTTTTCCATCCGCGAATTTCGTCGCGTGTGCGTAGACAACCGATGCACATGCCCGTATTTCCATCGATTTTGCAGACGTCAATGCAAGGAGAGAGCACTGTCGCAATCGGCGCATTGGGGCCGCCGGATTGACTTTGCTTTTTATCGGAGGTGTCTAGCGAGGCGGGGTCGCGTTGTGCGCCAGACGCGGCGCTTTTTAAGTCACTCATATTCGAATCCGGTCTACTTGTCCGGTCTACTTGAATTGGCTGTGAGCGACTTCGATAAGCTGTTCGGTCGCGCGCGCCAGGATAGGCCGCTGGAGTATAGCAAGCGGCTGAACAAACGCACGGCTGGGGCGCAAACTCACGCGTCGATTGGTTTCGTGTTAAAAATTCCATGCGTCGCCGATGCGCAGGAAGCGTTGGAAGATGGCAATCGTTCGAAACTTATCCACTGCGGAAAGGGCAATGTCCAGATATTCCTTGATTGATGCCGTGCGACGTACGAGTCCATCTGGATGGCTGACCGCTTTTCTGACGGCAACCCTGGCGGCCTGTGCGCAGCTGCCGCCGGCAGCAAATCAAGTCGCGGATCAAATTGCCCATCAGGATTCGTATCAGGTTCCCGCAGCAAGCGCGGCACGCCCGGCCGACGGGCCGCTGCCGGTTCCGCCTAACCTCGTTGCCTTGACGCAGCCGGCGGGCCAGAAACGTCTGATTGCCACCCCCGATAACCAGTCGTACTGGCCGCTTTCGGAGTATTTCGAAACGCAGCGCAACGAAGCCTACTGTTCGGTCGCGACCTCGGTGATGGCGCTCAATGCATTGGGGATCCGCCGCCCGGAGTCGACGCAGTACCCGGATTTCCCATACTTCTCACAAGAGGATTTCTTTCGCAACGTCGATCCGCAGGTGGCCAACGCCGCGCGGGTATCGAAAGAGGGCATGACGCTCGATCAGCTCAGCGCGGCCCTGAGTGCGTTTCCTGTCGAGGTGAAGAAATTCCACGCTGCTGATCTGACGCTCGCCCAGTTTCGCGATCTGATTCGCGACACGACCGGCCACAGCGACCGCTTTGCGCTATTGAACTTCAGACGGGTGGAGATCGGTGAGGCAGGCGGTGGTCACTGGTCGCCGCTTGCCGCATACGACGCCGCAAGCGACAGCGCGCTGCTTCTCGATGTTGCGCGCTACAAGTATCCGGCAGTGTGGGTGCCGCTTACGCAACTGTATGCCGCAGCCCAGGCGGTCGATAACGTGAGCGGACTTTCACGCGGCATTGTGATCGTCGGCACGCGAACGAACTGACTGGCGGCTTTCATGGCGTGTTCGTCTCGCTTACCAGCCTCGGGGGCGAATTGGTTGAGCGCGCATCAATCGTCCTGGTTACGCCATTCGGTGAGCCCCTCGCGCGTGTTCAGTTCGATGAACGAGGGCATGGCGCGCAGTCCGCGAATGTAGCGCGCGAGATGCGGCCAGCCCAATGCGGGGCGCGGCATATTGCGTGTCCAACGCATCAGCACCACGGCGAGAAAATCGACAGTGCTGAGCGTGCCGCCGACCAGATAATCACGGCCGTCAGCGAGATCGGTGTCGAGCCGGTCACAGGCTTCTTCGATACGGTGCCGCGCGAGCGCCCGGACTGCTTCGGCACCGGCAGGATCGCCGTCGACGTCCGCGTAGAACCAGTCGCGCATGCAGGGCAGCAGCGTGTTGGCCAGATAGATCATGAGTTCCAGCCACGCCGCGCGGTCGGCCGAGCCTGGCGCAGGCGCGAGTGCGGCTTCGGGATGCCGCTCGGCCAGCAGCATCAGCAACGCGGCCGATTCGTGGCGCGGCATGCCGTCGACCATCAGCGTGGGAACGCGGCCTGACGGATTCAGCCGCAGATATTCCGGGTTTCGTTGCTTGCCGGCGTCGATGTCGACGAGATGGGCCTCGAACGGGATGCCCATTTCTATCATCATCCAATGAACCGCCATGCTTGCCGCGCCCGGCGAGTAGTAAAGAAGGTAGTCCATTCATTCACTCCGCATGCTTGTTGGATTTCATCGACTTGAATTCGGGTGTAGTCTAGCGCGATTCGTAACGGTCGCTTTTCACGGCGACACTTCGTTGGGCATTTCGATGCTGTATCAGGGCATGAAGCGCGACGAGGCCGCACACGTCTGGCAACCGTTCGGCGTCACAGGCCCTGCCGCAATCGTCTCCAACGTGGGGACGTATTTATCGGGGTGCAATTTCTTCGAGGGTGACTGGCAGCAAGCGAACTGGGGCAGCATCTACGCGCGGGTAGCGGCGGCGAAGCGTAAATACGATCCCGACGGCTTGTGCTTCGTTCATCGCGGCGTGAACTCGGCAATGTGGAGCACCGACGGCTTCACGAGAGTGAAAAGCGCAGACGATTGAATCACGCCGCACATCCTCAACGGCGGCCGGAAGTTTTTCACCCGCACGCAGCGTTCTGCAAAACGATCCGATGGCCGTCGGGACCTTAAAACGTTTTTCCCGGTCGAGCGACTCGGAGAACAAGTGACTGCATCGGCGATTCCATGGACGGCGTATGACCTGCATGAAGCGGGGCGTAGCGTGTCAACCACTGTTCCCGTGCGGTCGATCGCATTAGCGGATCGCTCCGGGAGATTATCCGGCAGCGACACTAGGCACTCCGCGCCATCTCCCCCACACCTGCGTTAAAGCCCTCGTCCGAGCGTGCACTGCGCGTCCCGTCGGACACTGCCGGGCGTGCCCGGGCCGGCGTCTTGCGAACGCGAGCATCGTGCAGGACTGGCCGCGCTTCGACCAGATCCGCGTAGAGCGCGAGATAGCTCGATGTCGACACTTCCCAGCCGAAGTCACGGCTCATCGCATTCCGTTGCAACGCATGCCATGACGACGGTTGCATGAACGCGTCCAATGCGCGTCCGATTGCATAGATGACGTCACCCGTGCTCTCGCCGTCGAACAGGAAGCCGGTCGCGAGATCGATGCCCCGGCGTTTGTGTGGCGCATAGTCGATGATCGTATCGGCAAGACCGCCCACGCGCGACGCTACCGGAATCGTGCCGTAGCGCATTGCATAGAGTTGCGTGAGTCCGCACGGCTCGAAGCGGCTGCCGTGCAACAGGATGTCCGCGCCCGCGTGCAGCATGTGCGCGCGCCGCTCGTCGTAGTCGATCTGCACGCCTACCCGTCCGGGCCATGCGGCTGCCAGTGCCCGTAGTGCCTGTTCGAGTCCGTGCTCGCCTTGACCGAGAATCGCAAACTGCAGACGCGGATGCCGTTCGAGCAGCTCCGGCAGCGCCCGCACCACGACATCCGCGAGTTTCTGCTCGGTCAGCCGGCTGCCGATGGCGACCAGCGGCGCGAACGGATCGCGCGTCAGGCTGAAGGCCTGCTGGAGTTCGCGCTTGCAGGCCTGCTTGCCGGCGGTGTCGTCGACGGAATAGGGGCGCGCGATGAGCGGGTCGGTTGCCGGATTCCAGCTTGTCGCGTCGATGCCGTTGACGATGCCCGAGAGCTTGCCGGCGTGCGCCTGCAGAACGCCTTCCATGCCGTGGCCGAAGCGTGGCGTCAGAATCTCGCGTGCATAACGCTGGCTGACGGTCGTGACGCGGTCGGCGTGCACGATGCCGGCTTTCATCATGCTGAGCGAGCCGTAAAACTCGATACTGCGTTCATCGGACAGTGCCGGCGCCAGCAATTCGGGCGGCACGCCGATCCAGCCACCCATCGCGAGCGGGTGGTTGCCCTGAAATGCCAGGTTGTGAATCGTGAAGACGCTTTTTGCGGCGACGCCGGCGAGGCGCATATACAGCGGCGTGAGTCCCGCATGCCAATCGTGCGCGTGCACGATGTCGGGGCGCT
This sequence comes from Paraburkholderia sp. RL17-337-BIB-A, assembly GCF_046025895.1. Classification (NCBI taxonomy): domain Bacteria; kingdom Pseudomonadati; phylum Pseudomonadota; class Betaproteobacteria; order Burkholderiales; family Burkholderiaceae; genus Paraburkholderia; species Paraburkholderia sp. RL17-337-BIB-A. The sequence goes on from NZ_JARESY010000002.1 coordinate 1,784,269, forward strand.
TCACGCAGCGCACGCCGCGCGCGACTCGGGTGGCCGCTGCCGCGAGCGATGCGAAGCGGGTGAGATTGTCGAGGTAGTCGCGTCCTTGCGGGTCGCGGTAGAGGCCTTCGCGCGCGAACAGGTGGTCCATCTGCAGCAGCAGCACGGGAATGTCGGTGTCGGGCATCTGGGCGCGCAGCAGTTTGGCGTCGCCGCCGGGCAGGCCGGTCATGCGAGCCACGGGCGTGACGCCGACGGCGCGCTCGAGGGCGGCGGGGTACGCGGGCATCAGGATCGATACGTCGACGCCGGCCTCGCGCAGGGCGGCGGCGTATGCGCTGACCATATCGCCGAGGCCGCCAGATTTGGCGAGGGGCAAAGCTTCGGAAGCGACAAGAAGAACATTGAGCGACAAAATGGCCCCCAAAGGATGGGTTTTTTTGCACTTGGACAGTGCGGTGGAGTTCGCTAGCGCGAAGCTTGAGCAAGGGGTGTGCCTAGGTTTTTTTTGCCGCTGGCGGGTTGTGATGTAGCACGGGTGGAGGGTTTTGCTTTGAGGTCCGTTGCCGGGAGGGAGCGTGTTTTTTCAATTGTGTGTAGATTTTGACTTTTGACTTTTGAGTTTTGTCCTCGCTGTTCGGATTGTCTTCGCGGAGCTAGCGGCTGGGTGCCTACGGCGTTGGGGTTTGCTTTAGCTGGGTGCCTGCGCAGCGCTTGTTTTCTGTTTGCCTATGGCGTTGGCCTTTCCTTGAATTGATATTGGTCTATTAGCGTCGCCCCTGTGCGGGGCAGCACTTACTTTCTTTGCCGCCGCAAAGAAAGATAAGCAAAGAAAGCGGCTCACACCGCCAGCGCATAAGCGGGTCCCCCGCACAGTCGCGGTAGTGGTGCATCTGGAATCCGTGCCCTCGCGCATTCGACGTGAGTGACAAGGCGCTCATACTTCCCGCCTCGCACTGCGTGCTCGCCGGAAGGGTTCATCAAAACCATTGAGCTTCGTTTCAACACGGTTGGGGAGCCATCGGCTTCGCCTCGGCGATACCCCCTGGGACAACAGACAGAGAGGCAGAGAGACAAAAGCAGAGGCAGAGGCAGAGGCAGAGTCAGAGAGGCAGAGGCAGAGAGACAGAGGCAGAGAGACAGAGAGGCAGAGAGGCAGAGGTGAAGATGCGATATACACGATACTCGCCGAGCCACTACGCCAAATGAAGCATGAGCGCGAAAATGCAGCGGACGGTTTCAAGAAGTGCCCTTCGGCGCGCGCAGCGCCGCCGGAAGTATGACTGCTGTGTCACCAATGCGGAATGTGCGAGAACACGGATTCCAGATGCGCCACTACCGCGACTGTGCGGGGGACCCGCTTATGAGCTGGCGGTTTGAGCCGCTTTCTTTGCTTATCTTTCTTTGCGGCGGCAAAGAAAGTAAGTGCCGCCCCGCACAGGGGCAACGCTAATAGACCAATATCAATTCAAGGAAAGGCCACCGCCATAAAAGCACAGACAAACAAGCGCCGCGCAGGCAAACAACTCAGGGAAAGGCCAACGCCGTAGGCAGACAGAAGATAAGCACGGCGCCGGGCACCCAGCCCAAGGAAACCCAACACCGTAGGCAAACAAACAATAAGCGCCGCGGAGGCAAAAAAAACCCCCAAAAAAACCACCGCCGCAGGCGCCCACCCTCAGTGCACTGAAGAAGCCTGCCCTCCCTCAACAGCCCGCGGCCGCGTAACAGCACTAACAACAGCAAAAACAACCACATTCACAGCAAGCGCCAAAAACCCAATATTGACATCCTTAAGAGCATCAGACAAAAACGGCATCAACTGCCCAATACTCAAATGCATCATGGTCGTCACCGCCACCACCGCAACCCCCGCAAGAATCCCGCAAAACGCGCCTTGCTTGGTCGCGCGATTCTTCGGCAGCAAACTGCAGATCACCGCCGGAAACAGCTGGGTCACGAAGTTGTACCCCATCAGCAGCAATGCCACGATCGTCTCTCCACCATGCAGCGTAAAACCCACAGCCACCAGCGCCACTGCCGGCACCAGGAAGCGCGCGAGTTTGGTCACCGTCGCATCCGATGCATTGCGGCTCACCATGCCGCGATACACGTCGTTGGCAAGCAGCGTGGACGCCGACGTCAAAATCATCGATCCCGGTACCAGCGCCGTCAGAATCCCCGCCGCGCCAATCACGCCGACTAACCACGGGTCGAACGTCTGCAACGACAGGCGGAACAACGACAGGTCAATGTCGCCACCCTTCAGGCCCGGCACCTTCAGCGTCGCCGCAAAACCGACAAAGAACACGAACAGCAGGATCAACTGGTACAGCGGCAGCACCATCGCGTTACGCCGGAAAATACGCTCGTCCCTCGCCGTGAAAATCGAACCGAATGTGTGCGGCCACATGAAGAAGCCCAGCGCGGTCAGGAGCACCGTCGACTGGAACCAGGTCACGCTCGACCCCTTGGCCGGGAAGGTCAGGAACCCCGGACGCGCGGCGTCGATGGCCCGGAACATGTCGCTGAAGCCGCCGTAGTAGTGCAACGGCAGATAAATGCCGAGGAACAGCACGATCGCCAGAATCAGCATGTCCTTCACCACCGAATTCCACGCGGAACCGCGCACGCCGGAAACGATCACATAGGACGTCACCACGCCGGCGCCGATCCATACAGCCGCCGTCGACGAAATCGCGCCATACGAGGCCGTTGCCACGATGATGCCGAGGCCCTTGAGTTGCAGCACGAGATACGGAATCAGCGCTGCCACGCCGACCAGCGCGACGAGCGTGCCAAGCGCCGGGCTGTCGTACTTGCGCGCGAAGAAGTGCGGCTGCGAAACGAGACGGTGTTGTTTCGCGTAACGCCAGATCGGCGGCAGCATCCAGTACGAGATGATGTACGCCAGCGTGCCGTAGGCAAGAATGTAGTAGACCGGCGCGCCTTTGCCGTAAGCAAAGCCGCTGCCGCCGAGGAAGGTGAAGGTCGTGTAGATTTCGCCCGCCATCAGCAGGAACACGAACGCGGTGCCGAAACTGCGGCCGCCCACGGTCCACTGTTCGAGATTCATGTCGTGGCCGCGCCGCGCGCGCACGCCCAGGTACAGCGCAAACAGCGTAATGGCCGCAATGATGACGAGTGCGCTCATGGCCGGGCCTCCTCGCCGTCCACGGCGAGCTGACGATTGGTGGGATCCAGACGGTAGACGATCGCCATGATGATCGAACTCAACACCACCCACATGACGATCCAGGCCAGCACGAATGGCATGCCGAGCACCAGCGGCTCGACACGATTCACAAACGGAACGCCGAGCAGCATGCCGACGAACGGCAGCGCGGCGAGTACGCGAAGCAACATAGGGACAACTCCTCGAAGGGGTAATTACGTCTCGTTGAAAGTGCAGCTTCGCTGGGGACTGTATGCCCGATGCTTCTATTGCGTAAAGCAAGTCAAAAAAGTGTAGGCTTTCTGAAAGTTGTGCGCGCATCTTCCGGCACCGCTCTGCTGCGGTGCAACGCCGCGCGCTGCTTGTGTGGCCACCCTTTTTTCGAATGCGCATGCCGCGCCACGATATGATCTGACCCACGCAACGCGAGCACCACTCTGGACAACCCGAAGGCGTCCAGCAATTCAACTCAGCGCGGCGCGCCGGGGGCAGTCAGTCAATCAGCCCGCCCGAGCCGTCGCCCGAAACGGATCGCATATGGTCGAAAGTCTGATCTCGGATATCCTGTTTGGCTTCACCGGGTTGATCAGCATCATCAACCCAATCGGCATGGCCTTCGTCTTTCTCGACCGGACCGCATCGCTCACCACGGAAGACCGTACCGCGCTCGCCAAGAAAATCGCCTTCAACGTCATGTGCGTGATGCTCGTCGCCTTCTTTGTCGGCACGCCGATTCTCCATTTCTTCGGCATTTCCATGCAGGCCTTGCGTATCGGTGGGGGCCTCGCGGTCGCCGTCGGCGGCTGGCAGATGCTCAATGCGCCGGACACGCAACCGGCCGAGCAGCCGGCCGTCAAGCGCGTGGATTCGGATAACGCCATGTCGAAGGCGTTTTTCCCCCTCACCATTCCGCTCACCACCGGGCCGGGTTCGATCGCCACCGCCATCGCGCTGACCGCGAACCGCACGCATAAGCTCTCGGCATTCGTGCTGTCGAGCATCGCTTCGGTGGTGATCTCGATCCTGGTAGCGGCAACCGTCTACCTGATCTATAGCCGCGCGGTGGTTTTCGCCAAGTATCTCGGCGTGGACGGCACCAAGGTCGCGATGCGCGTCTCGTCATTTCTGCTGCTGTGCATCGGCGTGCAGATTATCCTGACCGGTTTTTCGGAGTTCCTGATACCCATCGCCCAGATGCAACCCGTGGTCAAATAGCGAACGGCGGCGCGCGGCTGTTCGAGGTTGCGCGAGGTTCGTCACACATCGCGTCGCAACAGGAGGGAAGTTTATGTGCCGCTGGCTCGCTTATACCGGCAACCCGCTTCAACTCGAAACGGTGTTGTTCAACGCCAAACACTCCTTGATCGACCAGAGTCTGCATTCGCGGCTCGGCCACACCACCACGAACGGCGATGGGTTCGGCATCGGCTGGTACGGTCATCCGACCGATATTCCGTTCCGCTATCGCTGCATTCAGCCCGCATGGAGCGACCGCAATCTGCGCGAGGCCGCGCGGGCGATCCGCGCGCCGCTGTTCGTCGCGCACGTGCGCTCGGCGACCGACACGCCGTCGCAAGAAACCAACTGTCATCCGTTCCGCCATGGCCGGTGGCTCTTCGCGCATAACGGGCTGGTGCGCGACTATCCGAAGGTGCGGCGCGACCTGATGCTGGCGATCGATCCTGAACTGTTTCCGTCCATCGAAGGCTCGACGGATTCCGAGGTGCTGTTTTTTCTCGCGCTGACGTTCGGCCTGGAGCTGGCGCCCGTTACCGCGATAGAACGAATGGTGGGTTTCGTCGAGGACATCGGGCGCAAACACGGCGTCGATGAGCCGTTGAACATGACCGTTTGCGCAACCGACGGCGAGCAGATCGTCGCGGTGCGGTATTCGAGCGAAGGGCAGTCGCGCTCGCTTTTTCACAGTAGCTCGTTCCGGCAGCTGCATGAGCTGTATCCGGACGACCCACGCATCGTGGCGGCCGGCGAGGACGCGTTCCTGGTGTTGTCGGAGCCGCTCGCGGATTTGCCGGGCTGGTGGAAGGAGATCCCGGAGAGCACGGCGGTGGTCGCGCGGGGCGGCGAGATCGAGCAGTATCCGTTCGAACCTAAACTGGTGTAGCGCCGCATCAATGGCGTGCGCTAGCTGAAGATACGTTGAATGCATTTGATGCCGTCATGACGCAGGCGTCAGCGCGTCAGCAGCATGGAACTCAATACCGAGAACACCGTCGACGGTAATTCGGCAAGGCGGCTCACCACGACGTTGTGTGGATAGAAATCCTCGACCGCATCGGTCAGGACGCCGATGCCCACCAGTTCGATGCCGCGTTTCTGGATCGCCGCGACGCGTTCGCGCAGATCGCTGCGCAACACCTGCGGATCGCCGTCGCCGGTCGACGGATAGCCGTCCGAGAACACGATCAGGATGCGCCGCTCGGCCTGATGATCCGCGAGCCGCGTCGCGGCCCAGGCCAGCGCCTCGCCGTCCGGATTCTCGTGGCCGCAATCGATCGCGGCGATCCCGCTCAGATCGATCGCGCCAAAGCGTTTGTAGACTTTCAGATCGAGCCGTTCGACGAGGCGGTTATAGCGCCCCAAATCGGCGCCGGCCGCCCGTTGCCGCTCATAGAGCTGCTTCATCGGCGCGGATTCGAGCGAGCAATAGCCGAGCACTTCGCAGTCGAACGACAACTGCGTCAGCGCATCGCACAGCGCGGTCGCACACAGCCGCGCGAGCTCGATCTTGCGCCCGGCCATCGAACCGCTGCGATCGATCAGCAAGGTCACGGCGACGTCGCGCCCTTTGGCCGCGCGCTGCGTGCGAAACGGCGTGCGGTAGCCAGGCGACGTCGCGAGCTTCGCGAGCGAGGTGCGGTCGATCTCGCCGCGTTCCTGTTCGCGGCGCCAACGGGTGCGCTCGTCGGCGCTTAGCGCGCGTTCGAGTTTTTCCTTGAGCGGCGCGGTATCCGCGCGGGCCTGCGCGCGCAGTTCGCGCCATGTCGTGCTGTCGCCCTGGCCAGTCAAGTCGGTGATTTCGTCGAATTCGGTGGCGAACGGAATCGATAGCAGCCTGCGAGCTGAATCTGCCGCCGCGCCTGCTTCGCCTTCGGAGCGGGCCGACGCTTGCTGCGCATCGGCGAGCGATTGCCCCATGCCCACCGCATTGTCCGCTTGCGCGCCACCGCTTTGGTCGGACGGCGGCGAGGCTGCGCTGTCCTGGTCGGGCAGGGTGGTGTCGTCATCGCTGAGCGGCTCGGACGAAAAAGCGGCGGTTTCCGTATCGATGTCTTCCACCGCATCCGCGGTGAACACCATGCTGTTGACATTGCCCGCCGACAAAGCCCGCACGCGCGCCACCAAGGCTTGCGCCGCGGCGATGCTATGCGCTGTCGAACGGCTGCTGCGCGCCTCCTCCAGCAGATCCTGCGCGGCGTGCAGCGCGGCCAGCAGTGAATGGCTCGCTTCGGTCAAGCTCGGTTGCTCGTCCCATAGCGCGCGCTCCACCAGCCACACCAGCCGGTCGCGCCAGTGCAGCTTGGGCCAGCGCTGCCGCGCCTGCTCGGCGGCATGCACACGCAGTTTGCCGATGAACCAGCGCGCGCCCGGATATTCATCGAGCAATTGCGTGCACACGCGGCGGTCTTCGATCACTTGCGCGAGATTCGCCGCGACGCCGCGCGGCAGCGCGTCGATCTGCGCGAGCGACGAATGCTTGGCGCGCGCCACCAGCAGATCCAGATAACCGATCAGCACGTCGCGCTCGACGCCGCCGCTCAACTCATAGTCGGGAATCACGATGCGCCCGGGTTCCACACGCGGCCCATCCGGACTGAAGGCGACGGTCACGCCGTACTGCCCGGTCAGTACGCGTGCCACTTTGCTGAGCGTCGATTCGAACGCGAAGCCTCGCGTGTCGCGCGCTGCATGCGATGTGTGCCTGGCGTTCATTGTGCCTGTGGTGCTCGGTGTGCTCACTGGCCGCGTCAGCCGGCCGGCGCGATGTGATGGCGAACGATGCCGCGAATCAGCGCCGCGTCTTCCGGACTGACCTTCGCGTAAATCGCGGGACCGGCGGCGCGTTCGGGGTCGCCGGTGCGCAGCATCAGCTCGGCCCAGTCGAGCAGGCGCCGCGTCGAGAACGCACTCGACAGGTCTTCGCGGGCGAATGCCGCGCGGCAGTCGGCGGCAATCGCGGCGAGGGTGGTGGCGAGCGCGCGTGTCATATGCGGGGCGAGGGTACCCATCAGCACGTCGGCTTCTTCGGCGGGCGTCAGATAGTCCAGCATGTAGACGCGCCAGCGATCGAGAAACGCCTCGTTCATCAGATTCGAGCCCTGATACAGATGACGGAACTGGCTCATCGCACCGACCGCATTCGCCGTGGCGAACAGCCTGAACGCGGGATGCGGCGCGACGATCTCATTGCCTTTCTCTTTCAGCACGAGGCGGCCGTGCGGTTCGAGCACGGCGGTGAGCGCGGCGAGAATCGACGGTTCGGCGAAGTCGATTTCGTCGACGATCAGCCACAAGCCTTCACGCATGGCCGTGGGCAGCACGCCGTCCACCCAGATCGTCTCGCCGCCCTTGACCGTCCAGAAACCGACAAAATCGCCGACCGTGGTTTGCCCATTCATATTCGAGCGCAACACGCCGTGGTGCGAACGCGCGGCGACCTGTTCGATCAGGCTGGTCTTGCCGGCGCCAGTGTGACCGATCAGCATGACGCGCCGGTTCTCGACAATATCCTCGACGATGTCGTTAAAGCGCTCGGAGAACAGATAGGCGGGATTGATGCGCGGCACGAGCGGATTGTCGACGCCGCAAGGCACGTCGACATGACCGATGCGCACGGTTTCGGCCGTGTCTTCGCTCTGCAGACGGCTTTTCGCCGCCAAGGCCCGCGCCGCGACGCGCTGCAACTCAGGCATGAACGCCACCCGTCCGGCCGCGCCCGCTTCGCTCGCGGCGTCGGGCGTATCGATCGCGAAGCCTTCGCGGCGCCACTTCTTCAGCTTGGCGCGCAGGTTTTCCCCGTCGACCACCAGATCGATATCGACCGATCCGGCGCCGTTGCTGTCATCGACGCCATGCTCAAGCCGATAGTTTTCCGGCCGGTCCGCCACGCTGACGCGCCACCATTCCGCGCCGTTTTCGGTCGCGCGTTGGTAAAGGCCCAAGTGTTCGTCTTCGGTCAATTCTGGCGCGTTCATGGCAAATGGCAAATGATAAGTGGTCAAAAAACAAGGAATGCTGTTTCGATTTGGCTGAGGCCGAATGACCGTCTATTTTATCGTGCGTACCTTTCGATCTCCTGGCAGGGCATTTACGATGAACTGCGCGACGGCAATGGCCGCTTTAGCAACATCTTCCAGGCGTCGCGTGAATATTTCGTCGGCGCCTATGTGCATTTCGACGCGGTGAAGATCCAGCACCTTCGTACGGCACGGTGGGTTACGCGCGCAACGGCAGCAACTCGAATTTTTCGCTTGAAGCATCGCCGCGCGATGCCGCGAATAACACGAGTCCACTCGCGGGAGAATCGCAGACTGGCGCGTATGTGGGGGAGCTGCTTATCAGTTTTGACGTGGCGAATACCGTACAACGGCCTGCGATACATTCCGGACGTGGGTAGCAACGAAAAAGGCGCAGCGGCTTTAAACCGGTGCGCCTTTTTTACTGCCGGATCGGCGCGGGCACACTGTCGTGCTGTTCCCGCACTCAGGCGGCGGCTCCTTCGACCACCGCCGACTTGCGCAAACGCACCGGAATCGATTTCGACGCCGGCACCTGACTCGATTTCGCGTGATGCGAGAGCGGGATCAGGCGGTTGCATTCAGGGTAGTAGCCCATGATGCAACCTCTTGGAATATCAAATGCATGCACGCGCATGCCATCCACTTCGCGCGTCACGCCGTCGTTGAAGACGGTCGAGATGCACACAGCGTCGCCCTCTGCGAATCCGAGGCGCACCAAGTCGTCCTGATGCATCAGCAGCACGTCGCGCGTGCCGTACACGCCGCGAAAACGGTCGTCGAGTGTGTAGACGGTCGTATTGAACTGGCTGTCTCCACGCGTCGTCATCAGGCGCAGCACGTCGGGGCCGGTCGACGGCATATCGGCATCTTCATCGAGCGTATCAGGCACGATGAAATTGGCCTTGCCGTTTTCCGTTTTCCATTCGCGCTTGCAGGCTGGCAATGGCCGGTGAAAACCACCCGGCTGTCTGAAGCGCTGGTTGAAATCTTGAAACTGGTCGGGATAAGTGCGCTCGATGGCGTCGCGCACGAGCGCATAGTCGCCGACCCATGCATCCCAATCCACCTTCGGATTGCCGGGCAATAGCGCCTTGGCGATGCCCGCAACGATCGCCGGCTCCGACAACAGCATGTCGCTGGCAGGCTCAGCCATCCCGTGCGAACCATGTACGCACGCCGTACTGTCCTCCACACTGACCCACTGTTCGCCGCTCGCCTGCGCGTCGATTTCAATGCGCCCAAGGCACGGCAGCAAGTACGCAACCTCGCCGTGCAGCAGGTGGCTGCGGTTGAGCTTGGTGGCGATCTGCACGGTGAGCCTGAGCTGCCGCCACGCCGGGTCCATCACGTGATGATCGGGGATCGCCACCTGAAAATTCCCGCCGAGACCGATGAACGCTTTGACCTTGCCGTCGAGCACGCCCTGGCAAGCCTCGACGGTGGTCATGCCTTTCTCGCGCGGCGGCTCGAAGCCATAGAGTTCTTTCAGCTGGTCGAGCGGCGCGAGTTCGGGTTTTTCGGTAATACCGACCGTGCGCTGTCCTTGCACATTCGAATGACCGCGAATCGGGCAGATGCCGGCGCCGGGCCGGCCAATATTGCCGCGCAGTAGCAGGAGATTCGACAGCATCTGCACGTTGTGCACGCCGCTGCGATGCTGCGTGATCCCCATGCCGTACAGCACCATCGCGGCGTTCGCTTGCGCGTAGACACGTGCCGCCGCTTCAAGCGCCGCGCGCGTCAGTTGCGAGTGGCGTTCGATCTCTTCCCACGTTGTCGCGCGCATGGACTCGGCGAACGCCTCGAAGCCATGCGTATGTTCGGCGATGAAGCCCGCGTCGAGCACCCGCTGCGTGCCGTCGCGTTGCGCCTCGTCGTCCCATTGGATCAGCAGTTTGCACAGTCCGGCAATCGCTGCCGCATCGCCGCCGATCTTCACCTGATGGTATTGCGTGCTGATCTGCGTTTCTCTCGGCGTGAGCATTTCAAGCGGCGACTGCGGATTGGCGAAGCTGACGAGCCCGCGCTCCCTGAGCGGATTGAAGGTGATGATTTCCACGCCGCGCTTACGCGCATCCTGCAACTGATGCAACATGCGCGGCGCGTTCGTGCCGGTGTTGTGGCCGAAGAACAGCATGCAATCCGTATGTTCGAAGTCTTCGAGTTGCACGGTGCCGACCGGCGCGCCGATGCTCTTCGGCAAGCCGACCGAAGTGCTCTCGTGACACATGTTCGAGCTGTCGGGCAGATTGTTGGTGCCGTACATGCGGGCGAGCAGGGCATACATGTACGAGGTTTCCAGCGACGCACGCCCCGACGCGTAGAACACCGCTTCGTTCGGATCCAGCGCGCGCAGTTCGCTACCGATTTCAGCGAATGCGTGTTGCCACGTCGTGGGCACGTAACGATCGGTGGCGGCGTCCCAGCGCGTCGGCGCGGTCAAGCGGCCGCGCGATTCCAGTTCGAGGCCGCTCCACGATTGAAGCTCGCTCACGGTATGGTCGGCGAAGAAGCCGGTGTCGATGCGCTTGTTGGTGATTTCCCACGCGGTGGCCTTTGCGCCGTTTTCGCAGAACTCGAACAGGTGCGGGTCCGCCGGTTTGGCCCACGAACAGCTCACGCACGCAAAGCCATCCGCTTTGTTCTGATGCGAGAGTATGCGGCTGCCGTTCAATGCCACGTGTTCCTGCACGAGGATCGTCGCGACCGCCTTGAGCGACCCCCAACCGCCTGCGGGGTGGCGGTACGGCTTGATGGGCGCGGTGTCGGTGCCGGTGTCAGTCGCGTGTTCGGTGATGTCTTCGGTGCTCATGCTGGCTCCTGGCGGATCGACGCGGTTGGGTCAACCGGTTTGCATCAGGCGCGCGCAATTCCCGGACCAGCGTCTTAATTTGCGCTTACAACGCGTTGAGCCAGGACGCAGCGGGTGCCAGGCTCGCACTGTTTGCACCTGCTTATTCGTGCGTTGAGCGGTTTGGCCTGCGCGCCGGTCTGTGCGCGCTTCGCCAGTACCTGCATCGTGTGGAACAGGTATTGCTCGACGTCGGCACGCGCTCGCTGCCGCTACGGCATCCGACGGCGCAATACGACACCGGAATTGACGCACCCACGGTGCAGGGATAAGGGAAATAAACATGGCGCGACATAAGGCCGACGTTGCTGACGACGACTTCGAGATTTACGCCAGCTATCACGGAACAGGCGACGGCCGTTACGTAGGTGGACTGAAGGTCGTCAGAAAAGCTGACAGACGGATTCTGTTTCCATTCGACGGTGCGCCGCAGATCGGCCCCTACGCGACCGCCGACGAGGCACGCCGCGCCGCGATCGATTACGGTCGAGAGATCGTGGCCGCCGACCGCGCGGCCCCGGAAAAGTAACCGGGGCAGGAGCGCCGGGCCCTGTGCGGCGCTGTATTGAAAGCCCGGCGATGTATTTAAACCCATTAATGCAGTTGGTCCGCCGTCGGCGTGGAATCCCAACAACGGTGAAACGACGATCTTGCGCACGGCCTCAAGGCATCCCGCCGAGCGAAGGCGAAATCGTGCTGCCGCGGCTCGGATCGTCCGGATGCTCGTCCGGCACCCTGGGACGCACCGACACCGGCGGATGGTTCCGATAGCAGCTATCGATCGAGGTATCGGCCAGGCAGCGCTGGAAAGCATCGGCGTCGGTTTTCTGCGAGAAGGTGTACAGGGTCCGTTCAACTTGCACTTCGGTATCCGAAACGCGAATCGTCGTGATCGTCATGACGCTCTCCTTTTTTACAAAAAATGGTCCAGACCTTCAGCATGGGTGCCGCAACGCCCGTGCCCACGGGCGCCTGCCGAATTGGCGAGACGGTTGTTGCGGAGAGGGACCGGTTGTTGCTGCACCCCATGATGTAGCAGCCGACTTCAAGGAGCGCACCATGCAGGACAGCAAACCCGAAGGCCCCAACGCAGAACGCGAAGCAGCGGACCCGAAAGTACGCAGCAAACCCAGCGGCACCCATTACGTCGAGCCCAGTCCGCTTGGCATCGAGCCAGTAGAACAAACCGAGGTCGCCGCGCAGACCAATCCGCAGCGTTCGAGCGAGTGTCCAAAGCAAACCGCCGAGGTCCCGCTGGGCACCGGTACACATGCCGAGCCGCCGGGCGGCGGCGGTCGCGAGTCGCAGGGCAAGAAGTGACGCGGCGCGCAATCGACGCAGATGATCAACTAAGCGATCTGAGCGATCCGAGCAACTTGAGCGACCAAAGCGCCTTACGCACCGCGCGCATCACGAAGCAGAACATCGAACGGGGAAACACATGCCACAGGACAACGAGCCGCTGAATCCCGGCGACGAAGCATCGCCCGACGCACCCGGCGTCGGCGAAGACACCTGCCAGGCCTGCCACGGAACCGGCAAGGTGGAAGGCGCCCAGTGCGCGATTTGCGGCGGGACGGGGAAGGTGCTGCAAGGCATTGGCGGCGGATGATTGAACCGCACGCACTGAACTGCGCGTGGTGCTCGCTACGGGAATATCGTCATATGTTTGGAAAATTTATCCGCGACCGCAGCGCTGCACGCCGTGCGTTTCAGCAGCACGCGCGTAAAAAAGCGGGCGCGTTTTATGCAGCGCTGCACGGATTCCCGCATTCGGCGCGCGAGCGGCAGGAACCGCCCGCAACGACATCACGGGACGCTGGCGGGACGCAACCGCATCCGCCCGCGTCACGCGCGGCAGACACACCTTACGCGCGCCAGCAAGCAAAGGAGTTGACCATGTACAACGATTCGAAGCATGGATTCGACGCGGCTCAGACCGGGTACGAAGCATTCATGCTGGAGCCGCACGGCTGGGTGCCGAATAACCGCACGTTGCCAGTCATCCTCTACCACCGCGCGCTCGCGCCGGACAGCGGCGACCTCGCCGCGGCGTTCGAGATTCTGTTCGAAAACAATGACTGGCCGCCGCAATGGCGCGACGGGATCTTCGACTACCACCATTTTCATGCGACCGCGCATGAAGTACTCGGTGTGACCGACGGCTCCGCCGAAGTGATCGTCGGCGGCCCCGGCGGACGTGTGGTGAAAATATCCGCGGGCGACGCCTTGCTGCTGCCCGCGGGCACGGGTCATTGTCTGCAATCGTTCGCGCGCCACTTCCAGGTAGTGGCCGGCTATCCGGCAGGCCAGCAGTGGGATATCCGCCGCGAAGCCCTCACGCCGGAGGAGCAGGCGACGATGGACGCCTTGCCATTCCCCGCCATGGATCCGATCGACGGCAAGCGTGGCCCGCTGACCGAACACTGGCTGCATGCTGCGGCCTGATCGCAGCGGAAGGACTTGATTGCGGCAGCTTTTGAGCTCACGCAAAACCGCAAGCTGTCTGAAAGAACCGTCTCCGATCATCGGTGGAAGCCGATTCATTGCGCAATGCAATACGCGATGCAACGCGCTGCGGATGTAAAGCGCCGTGCAGATTTGCGCGCATCGGCGCATCATCGATAGGCCTTGCGGTCTTCATGTGTCGTTCCACGCTCGTCAAGCCGAACACCGGTCGCCGGCCACGCCCATCCTGCGCCCCGGCGATATCTCCAACCGCCGAACAAGGAGTGTCCCCATGCAAAACGATCCCGCCCTCGATCAGCTGTGCATCAACACGATTCGCACACTATCGATGGACGCTGTGCAAAAGGCCAATTCCGGTCACCCCGGCACGCCGATGGCACTAGCACCGGTTGCATATCATCTATGGCAAAACCACCTTCGCTATGACCCGGACGAGCCGCTGTGGCCCAACCGCGACCGCTTCGTGCTGTCGGTGGGGCACGCCTCGATGCTGTTGTACTCGCTGCTGCATCTGGCGAACGTGAAGGCCGTGGACGACGAGGGCAAGCCGACCGGCTCGCCCGCCGTGTCGCTGGATGACATCGAACATTTCCGCCAGATCGACAGCAAGACGCCGGGGCACCCCGAGTACCGCATGACCACCGGTGTGGAGACGACCACCGGGCCGCTCGGCCAGGGGCTGGGCAATAGCGTCGGCATGGCGATGGCGGCACGCTGGTACGAAAGCCATTTCAACAAGCCCGATGCGCCGCTGTTCGACTATCGCGTCTACGCGCTATGCGGCGACGGCGACATGATGGAAGGCATCTCGCACGAAGCGGCCTCGCTCGCAGGGCATCTGAAGCTATCGAATCTGATCTGGATCTACGACAGTAACCGCGTGACGATTGAAGGCCACACTGATCTCGCCTATAGCGACGATGTGGAGAGCCGCTTTCGCGGTTACAACTGGCACACGCTGCATGTGAACGACGCGAATGACGCTGCCGCGCTCGAAGCCGCCTTCGTCGAAGCAAAAAGCATCACCGACCGGCCGACGCTGATCGTGGTCCACAGCATCATCGGCTGGGGCGCGCCGCATAAGCAGGACACCTCCGCCGCGCATGGCGAGGCGCTCGGTGTCGAAGAAGTGGCGCTGACCAAGAAGTTCTATGGCTGGCCCGAAGACAAATTCTTCTATGTGCCGGATGGCGTGCATGAACGCTTCGCGCAAGGCATCGGCGCGCGCGGCAAGACGGCGCGCGAGGAATGGCAGGCAAAGTACGACGCCTACGTCAAGCAATACCCGGAACTGTCGCGTGAATTCGCGCAGATGGAAGCCCATGAATTGCCGGCGGGCTGGGACAAAGACATTCCAACCTTCGATGCCGACCCGAAGGGCGTCGCCACGCGTGAATCGTCGGGCAAGGTGCTCAACGCGATTGCCGCGCGCGTGCCATGGATGATCGGCGGTGCGGCCGATCTCTCGCCGTCCACCAAAACGAATCTGAAATTCGAAGGCGCGGGCAGCTTCGAGCACGACAATTATGGCGGGGTCAACCTGCACTTCGGCATTCGCGAGCACGGCATGGGCGCCGCCGTCAACGGCCTTGCGTTGTCGAATTTGCGGCCATTCGGTTCGACGTTCCTGATTTTCAGCGACTACATGAAGCCGCCGATCCGCCTCTCGGCAATCATGGAAGTGCCGGCCATCTACGTGTTCACGCACGATTCGATCGGCGTCGGCGAAGATGGTCCGACTCATCAGCCGATCGAGCAGCTGGCCTCGCTGCGCGGCGTGCCGGGCTTGACCGTGCTGCGCCCGGGCGACGCGAACGAAGTCGCGCAAGCATGGCGCGTGGCGATGTCGCATCCGCGGCGGCCGTCGTGCATTGTCGTGTCGCGTCAGGCGTTGCCGACCCTGGACCGCACGCGCTATGCGTCGGCCGAAGGGGTGCAGAAGGGCGGTTATGTGCTCGCCGATGCGCCCGACGGACAGAAACCCGAGGTGATCTTGCTCGCCACGGGCAGTGAACTGTCACTGGTCGTCGACGCGTATGAAAAGCTCAAGAGCGAAGGGATCGCGGCACGGGTGGTGTCGATGCCGTCGTGGGATCTGTTCGAGCGCCAGGACGAGGCGTATCAGGACTCCGTGCTGCCATCCGACGTGGATGCGCGCGTCGCGGTCGAACAGGCGGCATCGCTCGGTTGGGACCGTTATGTCGGGCGGCTCGGCGCGCAGGTGGTGATGCATACGTTCGGCGCGTCCGCGCCGCTCTCCGATCTGAAGAAGAAGTTCGGCTTCACCCCGGAACGTGTCTATGACGCGGCGAAGCAGCAGATTGCACGAGTAAAGGGCAAGCGCAGCCAGGAGTAGAAATAGGGCGTCTGCGCGATTGAGACGTTGTGGGTAGAGAAGAAGCCGGCGGCGTGATGACCGCCGGCTGTTTATTCGCCTCTTATAGCCGCGAGTTTGGCCGCTCAAGCGCGGCTAGTTCGCGGGAATCGTCACAACCGGCGCCTTGCTGCTCGTATCCGCCTCGGCCAAGGCCATCAGATTCTGCACGCGACCAGGCGCGTTTGCTGACGCGCGACTTCACAACGTCACAACGCTTGAGCAACAGTCGGCGCGGCTACGTCACCCACATTCGTTGAACGATGCGTGCCGTCGAGCGTGCTGCGATACCCACGCGATTGCATTTCAGCGAGCCGGCTGAGCGTTCGCGACAGATCGTGCGCCCCTTCGAGTCCGCTTAGCGCCGCCTCGATCGGCTGATTGGACGCGATGAACAGTGCGCATTTGCGATCGTAGAAAATATCCACGAGCCAGATGAGCCGCTGCAATGTGTGGGCTTTCTCCAGCCATTCGGTGTGCACCTGATCGAGAATCAGACCGCGCCATTGCTCGGCGAGATCCAGATAATCGAGGTGCGAACGGCTCGCCACGCACAGGTTCTCGAAGTTCGCCCATAGCAAGGCGGCACCCGCGGCGCGTGCCGCGAGCGGTCGGCCTGCCGCGCTGACGGTGGCAGGCTCCAGCGTCTCGCTGCCTTCATAGCGCACGAAAATTTGCAGCAGCGCGTCGCCGGTGGCCGCGTCGAGCGGCGCAAAAAAATGCGGCAGCGCCGCTTCTTCGCCACCGAACCGGTAATCACGTTCGCCGTCGAAGTGAATCACGGTGAAGCAACGCTTGATCTGTTCGATGGTCGGCAGGAAACGCTCGTGAAACTCGGGGTCGGACAGCAAGGTGTCCGGTGCGTAGTTCGAGGTCAGCACGATGCGCGTACCGAGGCTGATCGCGGTATCGAGAAAACGGCCCATCAGGAACGCGTCGGCGATATCGTGCACATGAAATTCGTCGAAGCACAACAGTTCCACACCATCGAGCCATTGTCGCGAGACCGACCCGAGCCGGTCGTCGCCGCGCGGCTCGCTCACCAGACGCCGGTTCATCTCGCGTAGAAACTCGTGAAAATGCAGGCGCCGCTTCCGGCAGCTTGCCAGCTCGAACACCGTATCGACCACCAGACTTTTGCCGCGGCCTGGCAGCCCGTGGCAATAGACGCCCTGATGCGCAGACGCGGATGCCGGTTTCGCGTGCCGTCCATGAGCGCCCAGTAACGCGACCAGCGCCGCGATGGCATCGCGCTGCGTTGCATCGGGAACGATATCGCACGCGGCGAGGGCGTTGAGTACCTGAGCTTCATCGAGCATGAATCGAATTTTCCGTCGGTTAGTCGGTTAGTCGGTTAGCGGCTCAACACGCGTTGCAATTCCCGCGGATCGACCGGCTTGGTGAAATGATGGTCGAAGCCGGCCTGTTCGGCGGCCTGTTTGTCCTGCTGCTGGCCCCAGCCGGTGACGGCGATCAGCAGCATGCCTGCGTCGCGATGATCGAGGCGAATACGCCGCGCCACTTCATAGCCGTTCAGGCGCGGCAAGCCGATGTCGAGGATCACCACGTGCGGCGCGAATTCACCGATCAGCTCCAGGCCGGCAATGCCATCGCCGGCTGTGCGCACCTCGTGGCCTTCGAGTTCGAGCACCATGGCGAGGCTGTCGGCGGCGTCCGCATTGTCGTCGACGATCGCCACGCGCAAGCCCGCCGAGCGCGGCACCTCGGCCGGTGCACTGTCGGCCTGCTCCGGCGTCGCTTTCGAGAGCGGCAGACGGATCACGAACTCGCTGCCGCTGCCCGGACCGCTGCTCAACGCGGCAACCGTGCCGCCGTGCAGTTCGGCGAGACCGCGCACCAGCGCGAGACCGATGCCGAGGCCGCCTTGCGAGCGCTCCAGCGCCGGGGCGAGTTGCGAGAACATTTCGAAGACGCTGTCCAGATGTTCGCGCGGAATACCGATGCCCGAATCGCGCACGACGATCACCGCTTCATCGCCTTCGCGCTCCGCGGCGAGCGAAATGCTGCCGCCGGGCGGCGTGTATTTGGCCGCGTTGTTCAGCAGGTTCAGGATCATTTGCGAGAGGCGGGTGGGATCGGCGTCGAGATAGAGCGCCTCGCGCGGCAAGGTCACGCTCAGGTGATGCGCCGATGCCTGCACGGTGGGCCGCGCCGCTTCCATGGCGGACTGCATCGCGCGCGCGAGTTCGAGCCGTTGTTTGCGCAATTCGAGCTTGCCCTGCGTGATGCGCGACACTTCCAGCAGGTCGTCGACCAGGTGCGTCATGTGTTGCAATTGCCGGTCGAACACGTCGCGAGACCAGCTCAGTTGCGGGTCGGCAAATTCCTTCAGCCGCAGGATTTCGAGTACATTGCGCATCGGCGCGAGCGGATTACGCAGCTCATGCGCGAGCGTGGCGAGAAATTCGTCCTTGCGGCGATCGGCCTTTGAGAGTTCCAGATTCAGACGCTGCAATTGCTGTTCGGCACGCCTGCGCCCGGTGATGTCGCGACTCACGCTGACCGCGCCGTAGATGTCGCCGCGTGCGTTCGCCAGCGGTTTGACCACCGTTTCACAGACCCCGCGGCTGCCGTCGCGCCGTACGAAAGTCAGTTCGCTGCGCCACGTGCCGTCGGCGGCGAGGGCGGCGAGCGCTTCCCGGCGGATGCGCAACGCGTCTTCCGGCGGATGGAAGATCGCGATCGGCTTACCGAGCATTTCGCGCATGCGATAACCCAGCATGCGCTCGGCGCCGGCGTTGACATCGGTGATGTTGCCGCGCAGGCCGGTGATGACGATTGCGTCGCTCAGGTGCTCGAAAATCGCCGCCTGGCGCAGCAGCACCGTCTGCGCATCCTTGCGTTCGGTGATGTCGGTGCCGAGGCCGTAGATCGTCATTGGCTCGCCGTGACGGTCGTAGGTGGCGCGGCCGCGGCCTTCCATCCAGCACCAGTCGCCGCTTGCATGCAGAAAGCGGAACTCGGCCACGTAATCGTCACTGCTGGCCACGGCATGGTCGACCGCCTCGTTGAGCGCGATCAGGTCGCCGGGATGAATCAGTTCGAAAAAGCCACGGGGCATGTTCGCAAAGCGTCCCTCGGCGTAGCCCGCGAGCGCTTCCAGTTCGCGGCTCCACCAGAACTTGCCCGACTTCGGCTCGAGCGACCATGCCCCCATGCGCGCGCCGCGCATGGCGAGGCTCAGCACGTCACGGCTTTCCTGCAACTCTTTCTGCGCGAGTTTGTGCGCGGCGACCGACGCTTCCGCGTTGCGGCGCGCAAACAGCAACTCCTGCTCGTACTTGTGACGATCCGCGACGATCAGCACCGCCACTTCGAGGTAGCTGCTGTCGCCATGACGGCGCAGCACTGCGTTGAGCAGCATCGGCACAATGTGGCCTTCCCGATGCATCATGTTCAGTTTGACCTCGGCCACCGAGCCCTGCATTTGCAGCAGCGGCGACCAATGCGTCTGATAGAACACCTTGCCGCCGGCGGTGAGCAGATCCTGAATATGTTTCACCTCGGCGAGCTCCGCCGCCTCATAGCCGAGCCAGCCGCAAAAGGTTGCGTTCACGCGCAGGATCCGGCCGTCGGAGGCGGCCAGCAGCAGGCCGCAGGCGGCGTGCTCGAACAAGGCATCGGCGGACGGCAATGGACGCTGCGTGCTTTGCATCGTCTTACAGGCTCAGCGGCACGAGAAAGGCGTGCATGGCCGCGGCGCTCGCGCCAGGCGAGCTCAGATGCGGGCAATGGCCGACGTTCTCGATGATGTGCAGCGTACTGGCGGGCATCATCCGTTGCATGTATTCGCCGACGGCGCGTGGCGCGATGATGTCGTCGCTGCATTGCAGGATCAGCGTGGGCGTGGTGGCGCGCGGTAGGATGGCACGGTGATCGGAGAGAAAGGTGACGCGCGCGAAATGCCGCGCGATCTCGGGGTCGGTGCGGCAGAAACTGTTGGTCAACTCGACGCCGAGCTCGGGCTGCGCCGGCGCGCCCATGATGGCCGGCGCCATCGTGCTCGACCAGCCGAGGTAATTGCTTTCGAGCGTGCGTAGCAGGTCTTCGATATCCTCGCGCGTGAAGCCGCCGATATAGTCGCCGTCATTCACGTAGCAGGGCGACGGCCCCACCATGATTTGCGCGGCAAAGAGCTCGGGCGCCTTCAGACTGGCGAGCAACCCGATCATCGCGCTCACCGAGTGGCCGACGAACACCACGGGCGCGTTGGCGACTTCCTTGACGATTTCGATCAGGTCGTCGGCATAACCCTGCAGCGAATCGTATTTGCCGATGTCGTAGGCGGACAGATCCGACGCGCCGCTGCCGACCAGATCGAATAGCACGGTGCGATACTCGTCGTGGAACGCGGGCACGAGATAGCGCCACATGGTCTGATCGCAGCCGAAGCCGTGCGCCAGCACCATGGTCCGCTCGCCGCTGCCGGAAATCTTTACGTTATTGCGCTTGCTGATGCTCATTGTCGAGTCCTGAGGCCTGCCGGCCTAAGCGGCGGATACGCGAGGTGCGGCATGGATGGGGCAATGTTACCGCAGTCTTGCCGCAAAGCCGGGCGTGAGAGGCGGCGGGACGAGCACGATGGGCCTCACGCCGTTTTGATTTCCTGCGGCTTCGCCTCAGCTGGCTCGATTCCAAATCGTTCGTATTGCGAAATCACCTGCGCGCCGAACAGGAGCAAGGTAGCGAGCCACTCCAGGCTGAACAGGATCACGATCGCCATGGTGAGCGAACCGTACACTACGCTCACCTGGGAGAGGGTGGCAAAATACCAGACCAGCACATGCCGCGTAATCTCCCACAACACGGCGGCAACAATGCCGCCGAACAGCGCATGTTTGAGCGACGGCCGCCCGACCGGCATGACCATATAGATCGACGTCAACACAAAGATCTCGCCCGCGAGACCAAGCAGATACAAGACCACACGCGACAATCCCTGTAACGAAACATGCAGGCCGAACAGATCGATACCTTCGGCGCCCACGGCCTCCAGCCCGCTCGATACGAATGTCACGATCAATAATCCGACGCCGAGAAAAAGGATGTAGCAATAGGGCAGCAGCGCGGAGAGCAAAAAGTGCCGCCGCCGCACTACCACGCGATGCACGAAAATCAACGACATCGCATTCTCGAGCACCGTGAAGGCGAGCGAGCTGAAAAAGATCATCGTCAGCAGCAGAACCCAGCCGATCACCGCGCGATGCGCCAGAAAGTTGGCCAATTCGTGTACCAGCGCCGTGGATTGCCCCGGCACGAGCCACTGCAGCAGATGAGCCAGCGCCGCCAGCAGAACGTGCTGGGGTACGAGCCGTGACAACACGATCACGATCAGGATCATCAGCGGCACAATCGACAATAGCGCGTAATACGCGACCGCCCCCGCGAGCAGCAATCCCTGGTTCGCGCGGAAAGCTTTCAGCGTCTGCAGGATGAACGTGCCGGGATGTTTCGCCACATACAGCGCGTGTTCGTCGATGATGGATTGCATGGTGCCTCACGTTGCGCGTCACCGCGTCTGCTGGGAAAGCCGCAGGTTTCGGCGCGTACCCTGTATTTGAAGCAAGAACGCAGCCACCCCCTGAGGGACATGGAATACATGGGCCGTGGGGCGTCGGGAATGTAGTTTGCTCTGCATCGACAGCAGAATGGCTCATCCAATCACAATGAACAACGCGACTGATCAAGCCGAACTCGCTGACCTCGTGGTCGCGCGCCCGGAGGGTTTGTATTGCCCGTCTGGCGACTTCTACATCGACCCATGGCAACCCGTTGAGCGGGCCGTGATCACGCACGCGCATTCCGATCATGCGCGCTTTGGGCATCGGCACTATCTCGCGTCGCGGGCAGGCGCGAACGTGCTGCTTTCGCGCCTCCCCGGCATCACGCTGCAAACCCTTGCGTACGGCGAGCGGCTCGAGATTGGCGGCACTAGCGTGTCACTCCATCCCGCGGGGCACGTGCTGGGTTCCTCGCAACTCAGGATCGAGTGCAAAGGCCGCGTGTGGGTCGCCTCGGGCGATTACAAGCTCGATCCGGATCCAACCTGCGACGCGTTCGAACCGGTGCGTTGCGATACCTTCATTACCGAATCGACCTTCGGTCTGCCGATCTATCGATGGGATGCGCCGCAAACGATCTTCGACGGCATCGATTCGTGGTGGCGTCATAACGCGGCAGAAGGGCGCGCGTCGGTGCTGTTCTGCTATTCGTTCGGCAAGGCGCAACGCGTGCTCGCCAGTGTCGATGCGGGAATCGGGCCGCTCTTCTGCCATGGCGCGGTCGAGCCGCTCAATCGGGCCTATCGCGACGCCGGCGTGCGCTTGCCGCCGGTGCGTCTCGTCAGCGAAATTCCGGCGAAAGATAAAGCGGCTTTCAGACACGCGCTGATCGTGGCGCCGCCGTCGGCGCAAGGCAGCGCCTGGCTCAAACGTTTCGGCGACTATAGCGATGCATTCGCTTCGGGATGGATGCGTCTGCGCGGCGCGCGGCGCAGACGTGGCGTCGATCGCGGCTTCGTGCTATCGGATCACGCGGATTGGCCCAGCCTGCAAAGCGCGATTCAGGCGACAGGGGCTGAACGTGTAATCGTTACGCATGGTTCGGTCGAACCGATGGTGCGCTGGCTGTGCGAGCAGGGCCTCGAGGCAGGCGCGTTCGCAACGCAATACGGGGACGACACGGTTGAAGCGGACGCCGCAGGTGCGGACGAACCCCTCGCGGAGCACGGCGCGCAAACCAGTACCCAGGATACCGGCGAGGACGACGCAGCACGTATCGAAATCAATCAAACGGCGAATGACGCGCACGACGCCGGCAACGCAGCAGGCGGTTCGTAAACACTCATGAAACGCTTCGCCGCTCTCTATACCGCGCTCGACGCGACGACCTCCACGCACGACAAACTCGAGGCGCTCACCAGCTATTTCGCCGCCGCGGCGCCCGAGGATGCCGCGTGGGCGTCGTACTTTCTCGCCGGCGGCAAGCCACGCCAATCTGTACCGACGCGGCTCCTGAGCGAGATCGCCCGTGAACGCGCCGGCCTGCCGGAGTGGTTATTCGAGGAGTCGTATCACGCAGTCGGCGATCTGGCTGAAACCATCGCGCATATCCTGCCGCCCGCGCAACGCAGCACCGAACTCGGCCTCACGCAATGGATCGAGCAACGCGTGCTAACGCTACGCGGCGTGGCGCCGGAAGAATTACGCGTGCGATTGCTCAGCTATTGGGACGAACTCGACTGGGGCGGCCGCTTTCTGCTGACCAAACTGATCGGCGGCGGCTTTCGGGTTGGCGTTGCGCGGCAACTGGTGGTGCGGGCACTGGCGTCAGTGGCGGGCGTCGATCATAAGCGGATCGCGCAGCGCATGGTCGGCTGGACCGACTCGCAACAGACACCGGATGCGGCACGGTATCTGCGTTTGATCGCGCCGGAGCCAGGCGGTGATGCGCCATCCAGCGAGCAAATACATGACAGCGATCTCGGCCTGCCTTATCCGTTCTTTCTTGCGCATCCCTTGCAGGCCGATCCGGCAACGCTCGGCGAGCCGTCGAACTGGCAGATCGAATGGAAGTGGGACGGCATTCGCGCGCAATTGGTGAATCGCGGCGGCCGCGTATGGCTATGGTCGCGCGGCGAGGACCTGATTACGGAGCGATTCCCCGAAGTGGCGGCACTCGGTGAAGCGTTGCCCGACGGCTTCGTGATCGACGGCGAAATACTCGCGTGGGAGCCGGGCGCGGCGTCGCCGTTGCCGTTCGCGCGACTGCAACCGCGGATCGCCCGCAAAACCTTGACCAAAAAAATTCTCGCCGATTCGCCCGCCACGCTGCTCGCCTACGATCTGCTCGAAGCGCACGGCAAAGATCTGCGCATGACGCCACTGGCAGAGCGGCGTGCGCAACTCGATGCGCTTGCAACTTCATTGGACGGCACGTTCGCACGCGATCTCTTACGCGTGTCACCGGTGATTTCCGCGTCGGACTGGGCGGCGCTTGCGAAGCTGCGCGACGAGAGCCGGGCACGCGGCGTAGAAGGTCTGATGTTGAAACAACGCGAATCGATGTACGGGGTGGGCCGCACCAAAGCGTCCGGCACATGGTGGAAGTGGAAGATCGATCCCTATGCGGTGGATGCGGTACTGGTCTACGCCCAACGCGGTCATGGGCGGCGTGCGAGCCTGTACACCGACTTCACCTTCGCGGTTTGGGACGAAGCGAACGGGGTCCGCACGCTCGTGCCGTTTGCCAAGGCCTATTCCGGACTGACCGATGAAGAAATGCGCCAGGTGGACGCGATCGTGCGCAAGACCACGATCGAAAAATTCGGCCCGGTGCGCAGCGTGACGCCGACGCTGGTCTTCGAAATCGGTTTCGAGGGGATTCAGGCGAGTCCGCGCCATAAGTCTGGGGTCGCGGTGCGGTTTCCGCGCATGCTGCGCTGGCGCACCGATAAACATATCGACGACGCCGATACGCTCGCCATGTTGAAGGGTTTTATCGACGACCGCGCGGGATAACCCGCAGGCCGGATTGCATCACGCGTTGCCGTGATTGCGGTCAATCTCACCGTCGTATTCAACCGATAACTGCGTGTTTTCCCCAACTCGTCGCCACTATATTCGCACGTATATAGCGGGCTAATGATGCAGGTGGAACGCGAAGTTATGCGCAATGCACGCGGCGAGGGCGGCATGCACGACGGAAGTGCGCTACTTCCATACTTCAACGCAACATCCCGTGCTTGCAACGATGTATCGGCAGGAGTCAAGAGAGCATAAATCAGGAAGCGGCGACGCAGTCCGTGAGTTATGGTGAGGAGGTAACGTCGGTGTGGTGGGCGCATCGGAGCGAAGCGGGGTTAAAACCGAAGCAAACGCCTGGCGCGCAATGAGCGCTCGCTTCCCCGCAGGAGCGAATCTTGCGAACCGGTTCCGCAGTGCCCAAAGACCCGAAGACGGCACTGAGAGAAGAAGCCAAGGAGAATATGGTGACGTTCGACGACAGAATGGACGAGAACGATGACGTCGTAGTCTGGCGGCCTATCCAGTATGCGATGGCGTCAAATCGCCGCGTGCTCGTGGTCGACGATTACCGTGAAGCAGCCGACGCTTTGCAGATACTGCTCGATGCCGATGGCTTCGAGTGCCGCGCGTTGGAAGATCCGCTCGCCGTCTGTGAGATGGCCTGTGAGTGGCAGCCGTTCGCCGTTGTGCTCGACATCAAGATGCCCGGCCTCGATGGCCTTGAGCTGGCTCGCCGCCTGCGGGCCGACCCGCTGACTTCGGACATGCTGCTGGTGGCCTGTACGGCGTTCGCTTCGCGCGAAGACCGCGTGCGCGCCAAGGCCGCCGGTTTCGATGCGCATTGCGCCAAACCCTTGACGCCGAAGCGGCTCTTGCGCGTGCTTGAATCCGCCGCCGCGCTGCATGCGATTGGGCCACCTTAAAGACGACCTGCAGTTGCAGCGGGTTGAAAAGCTTGAAACGTTTGAAAAAAATACTTAATGATGTTTTCCCTCGGGGTGTAGCAAGTCGAGTCGAGTCCGCATTATTCGTTTCTCCATTTACGTTCACCGTGAGCGCGTCGCTTCGCGCACTGTGCGTGCGCGCGGGTCCGCTGATTGCTGTGACATTCGCAACGCCGCGCGCCTGACGCGTGTCGCGTATGTTCATTCGCACTCTGGAGATTCGTCATGACCGACGCGCACTATCCCAGCCCGCCGTTTCCCAATCAACAGCAAATCCAACCCCCCGGCCGCACGGCGGAGATGAACCCTCAACCGGACCATGGCGAGAAATCGTACAAGGGCTCCGGACGTCTCGCCGGCAAAGCCGCTATTGTGACCGGCGGCGATAGCGGGATCGGCCGCGCCGTTGCCATTGCATTTGCACGCGAAGGGGCGGATGTGCTCATCGCTTATCTCGACGAGGACGACGACGCGCGCGAAACCGCGCGCTGGGTGGAAGAGGCGGGTCGTAAAGCCGTGCTGCTGCGTGGCGATATCACAAGCCCCGAGCATTGCAACGAGATCGTCAAGCGGGCGGTGGAAGCATTCGGCCGCCTCGACGTACTGGTCAACAACGCCGCCTATCAGATGAGCTACCCGTCGCTCGAAGCGATCAGCGACGAAGAATGGGATAAAACCTTCGATACCAACGTCGGCGCCATGTTCAGGATCACGCGTGCCGCAGTCAAACACATGAAGCCGGGCGCTTCGATTGTGAACACGTCGTCGATCAACGCGGATCATCCGAGTCCCGGCTTGATGCCTATGCGACGACCAAGGGCGCGATCCAGAACTTTACGGGCGGGCTTGCGCAATTACTGGCGCAGCAGGGCATTCGTGCGAACTGTGTGGCGCCGGGGCCGATCTGGACACCGCTGATCCCCTCGACGATGCCGCCCGAGAAAGTGGCAAAGTTCGGCGAGCAGGTGCCGATGAAACGGCCTGGCCAACCTGCCGAACTTGCGGCAGCGTATGTGATGCTGGCATCTGATGAAGCCAGTTATATCTCCGGCGCGACAATCGCGGTCACCGGCGGATCGCCGATTATTTAGGGTTCTTGAATGGTGTGTGCTGGCTTGCTGCTCTGCTCAAGCCAGGGCGCGATGCGCTCCGCACATCAAATTGAAGATGTAAGAAGTGTCGTAGCAGCGAGGGTGCTGCGGACGATAAACGACCCCTTCAAGCGGCGAGCTGGTGCTGCTCGATTTGCCTGATGGTCTCTTCGCCGATCTTTTCGCGTGCCATTACCGTATCGAAATGGGTTTGCAAATTCATCCAGCTCTGTGCGTCCGTGCCGAAGAATGCCCCGAGGCGTACAGCCGTGTCAGCCGTGATCGCGCGTTCGCCTTTTACGATCTCGTTGATACGGCGCGCCGGCACACCGATGGCCTTGGCGAGCGCGTACTGGGTAACGTGCATGGGCTCGAGCCATTCCTCGGCGAGAATTTCGCCGGGCGTTGCGAGTGGGACTTGGCGGGACATAAAACTCTCCTTCAATGGTAGTCGGACGATTCCAACGTCGCTTGCGTGGCCTGCCTCGAACTGGAAGCAGACTCGCCACTGATCGTTGATCCGGATGCTGTAGTGGCCAGCCCGATCGCCTTTTAGCAACTCAAGCCGGTTCGCCGGTGGAATGCGCACAAACTCAAGCGTTGCGGCAGCATGAATCTGCTGCAACTTGCGCATCGCCACCTTTTCGATATTAGCGAACCGGGCAATACGAGTGCCCTTGAAGAGGGTTTCTGTATCGCGACAGGCGAACGAAGTAATCATTCCAGAATAATAACGCGGTGCGTTATTAACGTCAAGCGTTATTACTTGATAATAGCTGATCCAGCCAGCCAGCCAGCCAGCTCCGCTCGGTTCGGTTCGTCCCCCTGCGCTCAAAAATTCTCATCATCGGGCTCCGGTCCACGCGTCAGTCCAGCGGGCGCGGCGATCTTCACCGCCCGGCCGATGCGCGCCGGTCCATGGCAACCGGTTAACAGAATGCTCGGTGCGCTGCGTGACAACGCTGCCGGTTGCATTGTTCTTTCACTCCGGCGCGTACTTGAATTCAGGTAGCGCTTCGAGCGACTTTTTTGTCGCCTCTGGCAGAACGACGCGCCGGTTGTTGATCTGCAAGTCGGTGAACGGCACGGCGACAAGATGTTTGCCCATGCCGAGAAAACCGCCGACCGACAGGATCGCGTACGTGCTGCGATCCGCGCTCGGCGAAACGATCAGATCGTCCAGTGTGCCGATGGTGTCCTTGTTCTTGTTGTAAACGTCCGCGCCGCTCAGCTTCGAGGCTCGATAGCCGCTCGCCAGCTGAACGACGTCCGTACGTTTCTCGGTGATGGCTTGCGGGGCACCCTGGGCATACGTGGCGTTGCTGCCCGCCAGCGTGCCGAGGAGCAGCGCTGCTGCAACGAGCGGTTTGGTTGACATGGTTCGCATGATGATTGTTCTCCCTGTGTCTGTTGTGTGTCCCTGATAGGCACGCGTAGTGCGGGCCATGGGTCGTCTCTCACCTTGCGGGCTGCAAAAATTGTGCCTTGGCACCCCGAAGCCATGCGCCCAATGTCCGGGTCTGGAATTTGCTGTGTCAGCAAGCTTGCACACTTCAAACACGCGCGTTAGCGCCTTTAGCTTCCACAGGAATCTCTATGTCATCCCAGGCCAACTACTCCACGCGCATCGCGGAAGGCACGCCTTTCCCGCTCGGTGCGACGTGGAACGGAAGCGGTGTCAACTTCGCGCTGTTCTCCGCGCATGCAACGAAGGTCGAACTGTGTCTGTTCGACGAAACCGGCGCAACGGAAATTGAACGCATCGAGCTGCCGGAGTACACCGACGAGGTCTGGCACGTGTTCGTGCCGAATCTCAAACCGGGTGCCGTGTACGGCTATCGGGTCCACGGTCCTTATGAACCTGAGAAAGGGCATCGCTTCAATCCGAACAAGCTTCTGCTCGATCCCTATGCCAAGGCCCATATCGGCGAGCTCAAATGGGCACCGGAAATCTTCGGCTATACGCTCGATTCGGAAGAGGGCGACCTGTCATTCGACGAGCGCGACAGCGCGCCCTTCGTGCCGAAATGCAAGGTGGTCGACGCCAACTTTTCCTGGAGTCATCCGGAACGCAATGCGCAGCCTTGGGAACGCGTGATTTTCTATGAAACCCATGTGCGCGGTTTTACCAAACGTCATCCGGAGGTACCGGAGAATCTGCGCGGCACTTTCGCCGGACTCGGCCAACCCGTGGTGCTCGATTACATCAAGAGCCTCGGCGTTACGTCGGTCGAGTTGATGCCGATTCAGACCTTCGTCAACGACAGCTATCTGCTCGACAAAGGCCTCACCAATTACTGGGGCTACAACACGATCGGCTTCTTCGCGGCCGATCCGCGCTTTTTCGCGTCATCGATCGACTCGGTGGGCGAATTCAAGGAAATGGTGGACCGTTTCCACAACGCCAACCTCGAAGTCATTCTCGACGTGGTCTACAACCACACAGCGGAAGGCAACGAGCGCGGCCCGACTATCTCCTTCAAAGGCATCGACAACGCCTCGTACTACCGGCTGATGCCCGACAAGCCGCGCTACTACATCAACGATACCGGCACCGGCAACACGCTCAATCTGTCCCATCCGCGCGTGCTGCAGATGGTCACCGACAGCCTGCGCTATTGGGTGACCGAGATGAAAGTCGACGGTTTCCGTTTCGATCTCGCCACGATTCTCGGCCGCGAGCTGCACGGCTTCGACGAAGGCGGCGGCTTCCTCGACAGTTGCCGGCAGGATCCGGTGCTCTCCTCCGTGCGGCTGGTCGCCGAGCCGTGGGACTGTGGTCCCGGCGGCTATCAGGTGGGCGGCTTTCCGCCCGGCTGGGCCGAATGGAACGATCGCTTTCGCGACACCGTGCGCGGCTACTGGAAGGGCGACGAAGGGGAGGCCCCCGATCTCGCCAGGCGCCTGACCGGCTCGGGCGACAGGTTCAATCGTCGCGGGCGCCGCCCATGGGCCAGCGTGAACTTCGTGGCCGCCCACGACGGCTTCACGCTCAACGATCTGGTCTCGTACAACGACAAGCACAACGAGGCCAACGGCGAAGACAACAACGACGGCCACTCGGACAACAAATCATGGAACATGGGTGTGGAAGGGCCGACTGACGATCCGGAAATCCGTCAGCAGCGCGAGCGCCAGAAGCGCAATCTGCTCGCCACGCTGTTGCTCTCGCAAGGCACGCCGATGATGCTCGCGGGCGACGAATTCGGCCGCACGCAGCAGGGCAACAACAATGCGTATTGCCAGGACAACGAGATCAGCTGGGTCGATTGGGAAGGCATCGACGACGACGGGCGCGCGCTGATCGAGTTCGTCAAGAATCTGACCACGCTGCGGCATCGTTTGCCGGTGCTGCGGCGTGGACGCTTTCTCAGCGGCGAATACAACGAGGCGCTCGAGGTGAACGACGCGCGTTGGCTCTCGCCGGACGGCACCGATCTTTCGCAGGAACAGTGGGACGATCCGTCGATGCGCTGCTTCGGCCTCGTGATCGACGGACGCGCTCAGGCGAGCGGCATTCGACGTCCCGCGTCGGATGCGACCTTGCTGCTGGTGCTGAACGCGCATCACGACGTGGTCAATTTCACGCTGCCCGATATCCCCGAGGGCGATCAGTGGACGTGTCTGCTGGACACCAATATGCCGGTGCGTTCCGAGTTGCCGCAATTCAGTGCGGGCGACGCGTATCAGGTGACCGGCCGTTCGTTGCTGCTGTTCGCACTCGAAGCACCGAGTCGCGCGACGCAACGCGTGTTCGACCGCCTGGAGGAGCAGCTTACGACTGACGAAAACGACCCTCCCGCCGGAGTGTGAGACGGAGCTTGAGGCTGGGCGTGAGCGCAAGCCGCGAGGTACTGCGCCGGGCATAGCGCTTGCTCGATTCCGCATAGCCACGCGTCTGCCGTATCCCGCGACAGATGTGCACTGCAACCGGTGTCGATTCCCGCCCGGTCCAACTGAGGGTGAACAAATGGAACAGGAACAAACGTCCAAGGAAGAACAGATTCGTACACGCGCCTACTACCTCTGGGAGCAGGCGGGGGATCCGAAGGGAACACCGGACGAGTATTGGGACCAGGCCCGCGACGAGGTCGAGAAGGAAGCGCCGCCGGTAGAAAGCGGCCCGGTAACTGGCAAGCAGAAGAAGTGAAAGAGGTCTGAACGGACACGCCGTGAAGGATTTCCCCGACCCGCGTGGCGCCCGGCCCGCCGCCCGCATTCACGCACCGCCTGCCGCATTCGGCATTGACGGCTTGATCGCGATTGCGGTCGGCGTCACCATCGTTGCCTGCCTGTACTTTGCGCGTGCCGTGCTGATTCCGATCACGCTCGCCATCCTCCTGAGTTTCCTTGTCGCGCCGCTGGCGAATGCGCTCGGACGTCTGAAGCTCGGACATGTCGCGTCCGTGTTCGCCGCGGTGGTGATTTCGGTCTCGGTGATCGGCATGCTTGGCGCGGTGATCGCTACCCAGCTGACCGACCTTGCCGCGGGCATGCCTCGTTATCAGGCGACCATCGAGCGCAAGATGGACGCCGCGCACAGCCTGACCATTGGCAAGCTGAACCGGCTCGCGGGCGCGGCCGGCCAGGCCTTGCAACGCGCGACCGTCGAACCGCCCCAGCCGCAAGCATCGCGCAATGCTTCATCGCCCGCGAATGTTCACGCGCCTGCGGCCGTGCCTGTCGAAGTGCGCGAACCGGTACCCACACCGTTCGAACTCGCGCGGCGCGTAGTGTCGCCCGCGATCAGTCCGCTGGAGACGGCGTTTATCGTATTCGTCGTGATGGTGGTGATCCTGCTGCAACGCGACGATCTGCGCGACCGTGCCATACGTCTGTTCGGTTCACGCGACCTGCATCGCACAACCACCGTGATGGACGAAGCCGCGCGGCGCCTGAGCCGGTACTTCGTTTCGCAACTCGGCCTGAATGCCGGCGTCGGGGTGGTGATCGGCGCGGGTTTGTTCCTCATCGGCGTGCCGAGTCCGATCTTGTGGGGGATTCTCGCCGCGTTGTTGCGGCTCGTGCCGTACGTCGGCATCTGGATTTCCGCGACACTTGCCACCGCGCTCGCCGCTGCCGTGAGTCCTGGCTGGACCATGGCGATCTGGTCGCTGGCGCTGTTCGTGACGATCGAATTGGTGGTGGGGCAAGTGGTCGAGCCGCTGCTATACGGACGAAGCACCGGGCTCTCGCCGTTTTCCGTCGTTGTCGCGGCGATTTTCTGGAGCTGGATCTGGGGGCCCATCGGGTTGATTCTGTCGACACCCTTGACCTTATGCCTGCTGGTGCTCGGACGGCACGTGAGGCGCCTGGAGTTTCTCGATGTCCTGCTGGGCGATCAGCCGGCGCTGACGCCGATAGAGAACTTTTACCAGCGAGCGCTTGCGGGCGATCCCGACGAAGCGATCGAGCAAGCGGAAGCACTCTTGCGCGAGCGCTCGCTCTCGGCTTACTACGACGAAGTGGCGATCAAGGGCTTGCAACTCGCGGCCAACGACGTGACGCGTGGCAGCGTGACGGCGGCCCAGCTTGCGCGGATCGAGGCGACCACGAACGACCTGGTGGACGGTCTGGACGGCTACGAGGACAGCAGACCGGCACCTCAAGCGACGGAAGACGACTGGAGCGCGGCGGGGCCAATGACGCCGGCAGTCGAGGCGCAAGGCACCCCGCGCGCGCTGCGGACCACCTCGACGGGCGCTACGGAAGACGGGCGCGGCAGCGATGCGAACGCGGCAGCGAATCGCGTGTTGTGCATTCCCGGTCGCGGTCCGCTCGATCCGCTCGCGACTACGATCTTGTTGCAGTTACTCGGCAAGCACGGATTCGCGGCGCGGGCATTGCCGCATGAAGCCGCGTCGCGGGCGTCGATCGATAGCCTCGAGGCGGACGATGTCGGGACCGTTTGCATTCTCTACCTGCAGATCGACGGGATTCCTTCGCATCTGCGCTATCTGGTCCGACGCATTCGCGCGAAGTTGCCGGAGGTGTCGATCGTGGTGGGGTTGTGGGCCGCGCAGGATACGGAGAAGTGGAGTGCGGATCTGCAAAGTGCGATGGGCGCGGACTGTTATGCCAGCTCCTTGCAGGAAGTGTTGGCCGCCTGCCGGCGGATCGAGGTGACCCAGGAGGATCCGGGACTGGCCATCGTCAATGGATGATCCTTATTGCCTCTTCGAGCGGTGAAACTCATCAACCGCCGTTCGGCGAATCTAATGCTCGGGAAACACCCGCTGCATCCAGCGCATCCTGCCATCCGCCTCCAAGTACCTTGTAAAGGCCGCCCGGCAGCCTGGCCGGACGGCCTGGGTCAAGTAGAGGCGCCTAGCGGCCTGCCGGCTTGCCGGTCGAAGGCTTGTTTTTCGAGGCGGCGTCCTTATCGGGGACGATCTTCGTCGTACCACCTGTGGAAGGTGGATCGCTAGCCGGGAAGCTGTCTTCGACTTCCTTGTCGATCTGCTTCTCAGTCTTGTCGGCGTGCGGATGTTTTTCCTTGTGCTCTGGCATGGCAACTTCTCCTTCATGTAAGCGCGGAAAACCGCGCGGGCAGACTCTTCAATCACCGCATGCCTCGCGTCAATCGCTCAGCACGATTTTCAAAGCATCAGCGCGAGACAAGCCGCTACCCATCGCATCGATCAGTTGCGCGGTTTGCGCTTCGCGTTCGCAGGCGAGCACGGCGACTACCTTCTCCTCCTTCACATACAGCGCGACGAATTTCTGCCGATCGAGCTCGCCGTCGATCACAATGTCGTCCCACTCGCTCGCATGACCGAGATATTCGAAGCGCTTGCCGAAGTGATAGGTCCAGAAATACGGCACGCCGACGTAACGGTGACGCGCGCCGCACATGTTTTCGGCGGCGATGCGCGCATGTTGCTGCGCGACGCGCCAATGTTCGATGCGCACCGGTTCCTGATCTTCATGCAGCGGAAAGACGGCGATATCGCCGGCTGCGTAAAGGTGAGGCGCGGCCTGCATGCCCGCGTTGACGATCACGCCGCCATCCTTTTGCAGCGGCAATCCTTCAACGAACCCGGTGGCCGGTGCAACGCCCGTACCCAGTAGCACGAGATCAGCGGCGACATGCTCGCCACTTTCGAGCATCACCTCATGCACATTGCCTTCCTCGCCTTCGAGCGAGGCGACCGTTGCTTCGAGATGGAACACCACGCCGTTGCGCTCGTGCAGTTCGCGAAACATGGTGCCCGCGCGCTCACCGAACTGCCTGGCGAAGGGGATTGTTTCCGGCGAAACGACGGTGACTTGCGTGCCGCGTTTGCGCAGCGACGAAGCCGTTTCCAGACCGATGAAGCTGCTGCCGAGAATCACGACCTGCGCGTTCTGGGCGTCCTCGCCGAGCGCATCGACGAGCGTGGCGGCGTCGTCGAGCGTGCGCAGCACGTATACGCCGCCGAGGTCATGCCCGGGAATGGATGGGATCTTCGGCACGCTGCCGCTGGCAAGTAGCGCGGTGTCGTACGCCAGTTCGCCGCCGGTTTCGAAATGGATCGTGCGCCCGGGCACATCGAGCCGCGCGACCTTCGCGACCAGACGTTCGACGTCGTGCCGCGCGAGCCAATCCGGCGCAAGCAGGGGCGGCACATCGCCGGGTGTCATCTCGCCGGACGGCACGAATTTGCTGAGCGCAGTGCGGTCGTAGGGCGCGTGCGGCTCTTCGCCGACTAGCGTGACGCGGCCAGTAAAACCGCATTCACGTAGCGCCGCGCACGCCGCGGCACCTGCCGCGCCCGCGCCGATCACCACGAAATGTGGGCTTTTCGCGGACGCATTGCGCATCGGCTGAGGCAGTTTCTCCGGTGTGACCATCACCTCGTCGCCCGTCACCGTCACCGGATATCGGTCGAGCGCGACCAGCGCGGGCGGTTCGAGCACGTCGCCGGTGCTCACATCGAAAATGGCCTTATGCCACGGACAGATGATCCGGCCGTTGCACAACGCGCCTTTCTCCAGTGGTCCGCCGGCATGCGGACAGTCCGCCGCATACGCGCGCACGGTGTCGCCATCGCGCACCAGCAGAATGTTTTCGCCGTCCACCACGACGCGTTCGGCGCGGTCCGCTCGCAGTTGCGATAGCTGCGCGACGCATCGGGCAGACGTTGACATGGTCGATTCCTCGTGGAAGATAAGCGGACACCCCGAACCTCCTTGGGACAGCAAACCGTGTGCCTGCTCACGCGCCGCTGTACGTGTGACGTTTTGCTCGCACGCCGGCCTAGGGAGAACGGCGGAAGTGCGGTAAATTCCGGGAAAAGGAAATAGCGCACGAACAGCGTGGCGCGTGGGGAGCAGTTTGTACGCTCACCCTGACCTGTATTTACCTTTCATGGAGATCGTGACCGTGCAACGTGCGGAGCGTGTCGCAGTCGATGTCCCCATGCCGTCGCGTAATTTCGCGGCGACGCGGCGCGTGCTGCTGATCGTGCTTGCCGTTTCGATTGTGTTCCCCCTTGCGTGTCTCGCGGGTTACGGCTATTTCGATTACCAGCGCCGCATCGCCGATTCGAACGACATGATCGACCGGCTCGCGCGCGTGACCGAAGAACAGGCCGTCAAGGTGCTGGACCTCAACCAGCAAATGGCCTCGCGTATCGTCGACCTGCTCGGCAATGACGACGACGCGCGGATTCGCGCGCAGCAAGCCGGCCTGCACGATCGTCTGCGGCAAATCGGTGGCGACTTTCCGCAGGTGGCGTCGATTTACCTGCTCGGCGCGAACGGCGATCTGCTGGTGTCGAACCTGAGTTACCCGGCGCCGGTCATGTCGACCAGCCGCCGCGAAGACTTCATCACCGCGAAGGCGATGCGGCCGCAGCCGTATTTTTCTCAGGCCATGTTCGGGCCGCTGTCGCAAACCAATGTGTTCAACACCGCAACCGGCCGGTCCGGCGAGAATGGGCAATTCCTCGGCGTGGTGTCCGTGGCGCTGCGCACCGAGTACTTTTCGCGCTTCTACCGCGAGTTGATCAACGGCGATACGTCGCTCGCGTTGGGACTGTATCGTCAGGACGGCAGTCTGCTGGTGCGCTATCCGGCTTGGGCCGAGGGCGCGCAGCCCACCCCGCAGAGCGCATTCACCGCGGCCTTGCGCGACAAACAGCTGTTCGGTCACATCCGCCTGAAGTCCACGGTCGACGGTATCGAACGGCTGCTGGCGTTTCGCCGCGTCGGCGACTATCCGCTCTATGTGATGAGCGCGTATGAAACTGCCTCGATCGGCAGCGCGTGGCGCCAGCACTTCATGATGATCGCGGCGCTCACGGCCGTGCCCTGCGTGGCGATCTGGCTGCTGGTGTTTTTCTCGCTGCGCCAGCTCGCCGGCGAGCGCCGCGCGTGGGAACGCTGGCAGGGCGAAGTGGCCATGCGTCTTTCCGCGGAGGCGTCGAGCCGGCAATTGCAGCGCATGGGCGCGCTTGGCAATCTCGTCGCCAATGTCGCGCACGACTTCAATAATCTGCTGATGGTGGTGTCGGCTAACACCGAACTCGCGCGGCTCAAGCGCTATAACAATCTGCAAAAAGAAGTGCAGGCCGTCGAGCCCGCCACGGCCACGGCGGAATCGCTGACGCGGCGGCTCCTGAGTGTGGCGAAGAAGCAGCCGCTCAAGCAGGAAGCGGTCGATCTCGCCACATGGCTGCCGAGCGCCGCACCGCTCATCGACGCAGCGCTCGGCGACAACATCGAAATGACCTTAAGTATGGTCGACAACCTCTGGCAGGTGCTGGCCGATCCGATCGACCTCGAATTCGCGATCATGAATCTGGCGGTCAACGCGCGCGATGCGATGCCGCGCGGCGGCCGCTTCGTGATTCGTTGCCAGAACAACCGTCTGGTGGGCAGCGACACCTTGCTGCCCGACGGCGAATATGTGCTGATCGCCTGTTCCGACGACGGCGAAGGGATGCCCGAAGCGGTCGCCCGTCGCGCCTTCGAGCCGCTCTTCACCACCAAGCTGCGCGGCTCGGGCACCGGCCTCGGCCTCGCCCAGGTCCTCGCCATGTGCGAACAGGCAGGCGGCATGGCCAAAATCGACAGCGTGCCGGGCAGCGGCACGACGGTCAGACTTTACTTGCCGCGTTATCGCGAGCGCGAGAAGGCGTCGGCGCCCGACGCCGAAACGGCGCACCTGCCGGCGCCGATGACAAAAGGCGTCGTGCTGCTGGTGGAAGACAACGAAGACGTCGCGGCGGGCGTAGCCGCCGTGCTGGAAACCTTCGGCTGCGAAGTGCGGCACGAACCGACCGCCGACCAGGCGCTCGACGTGCTGACCGGTGGCGCCCAGTTCGAACTCGTGCTGTCCGACATCCAGATGCCGGGCAAGCTCAACGGCATCGACCTCGCGGAGAAAGTGCGCAGCGCGTGGCCCGCGCAGAAGATCGCGCTGATGACCGGCTATGCCGACGAGCTCGAACGGGCGCGCCGCCTCGGCGTGGCGATACTCGCCAAACCCTTCAACATCGACGAACTGCACGCGCTGGTGGTCTGCCAACCTTAGGGCTCGCAGCTTCGTCGGCATGCCCGACGCGATCAAGGCGCTGATTACTTTCGATGACACACAGCGGTTCGTGACGGCCCCACATCTGCGCTTCCAGCCGTGTTCGAAGCGTTTCATGACTCGCGGCACAAGCCTTGCTGAGAGGCTGACGAGGATGCGTATCCGGCTGGACCAGCCGGCGCAACCCGCTTCTTTCCGGACAGGAGAATACCCATGAAGATCAGAAACGCATTGCTCGTCTCGACACTGCTCGCCGCGTCGTCGCTCGCAATGGCCCAGGGCAGCGGCGGCGGGGGCGGGGGCGGCCCGGCAGGCAACGACCCGAATGCGGGCACCAACGCCGGAGCGACGCGCGAGGGCGGCGACATGCAGGCTTCTGGCGCGATGGCGCATAAGTCGACGAAGCAACACCACATGAAGCAGACGAAGAAGCCGGCCACCGATACGACCAGTACGCCGGGCGCAGACGCCAGCAGCGCTACCAAGGGGCAGTAGGGAGGAAGTGGGCGGCATGCCGGTCTTTGCAATGCAACGCAACACACGCGACAATGCGAGCGGAACGCACGGGCCCATTGCCGCCAAAAGGCGAGGGCGCTGAGACGCAGGGTAGCGCACAAGGGATGAGTATGGCGGGTAGTGAAGCAGGGGCGTCTCCAACAAAAACGCAGTCGACCGCGCAGACGAGCACGCCGATAGGCACAGCAACGAACGCCGACAATCCGGATACCGCGGCGGGGGCCGCTCCCGCGCGTGCAGTCGGCCAGCTGGACTTTCCGGTGGTCGGCATCGGTGCGTCCGCGGGCGGCGTGCAGGCGCTTCTGCGCTTCTTCGAGAACGCGCCGTGCGACATCGGCATGGCTTTTGTGGTGGTGCTGCATCTCTCTCCCGACCATACCAGCAGCGCCGACCAGGTTCTGCAGCACGCCACCGGCATGCCGGTGCGCCAGGTGCAGCACGCCATGCCCGTCGAAAAGAATCACGTGTATGTGATTTCACCGTCGCACGATCTGTCGCTCGACGACGGCCATCTGAAACCCGTGGAAGTCGACCGGCCGCGCGGCCGGCCGATCGCCATCGACCTGTTTTTCCGCAGCCTCGCCGACGCCCACCGCGAGCGGGCAATTGCAATCGTGCTCTCGGGCACCGGCGCGGACGGCGCGACCGGCATTGGCCGCATCAAGGAGCAGGGCGGCGTGACCATCGCGCAAGAGCCGGCGGACGCCGAATACCCGGAAATGCCGCAGAACGCGATGGCGACAGGCATGATCGACCTGACGCTGGCGGCGGCCGAGATGCCGGGCAAACTTCGCGAACTCGCCGACAACGCCCGCGCGATCCGTCTGCCGCCGGCGGACGACGAACCCGAAACGCTCGCGGTCGCGCAGCCCGATCCGGTGTCGAGCGCCGAACGGGCTCTGCTGGGCGTGCTCGCCACCTTGCGCGCGCGCACCGGCCACGATTTCCGCCACTACAAGCGCGCCACGATCCTGCGGCGCATCGAGCGCCGTTTGCAGGTCAATGGCATTCCCGATCTGCAGGCGTATCAGGATTATGTCCTCACGCATCCCGACGAAGTCCCGGCGCTGCTCAAGGACATGCTGATCGGCGTGACCAATTTCTTCCGCGATCGCGAAACGTTCGAGGTGGTCGAGCACGAGATCGTGCCGAAGCTGTTCCAGAAGAAATCCGAGGACGATCCGGTGCGCGTGTGGGTCGCCGGTTGCGCGACCGGGGAAGAAGCCTATTCGCTGGCCATGCTGCTCGCCGATCATCCGGAGCGCAATGAAGGGATACCGGTCCAGTTGTTCGCGACCGACATCGACGAACGCGCGATTGCTTTCGCCCGGGCGGGCCTCTATCCCGAGTCGATCACTGCGGATGTCTCCGCGCAGCGACTGCGCCAGTTCTTCACCCCGGAACGCGCGCACTTTCGCGTCTCCAAAGGCATCCGCGAAAAGGTGCTGTTCGCCGTGCATAACGTGCTGCGCGATCCGCCGTTTTCGCGTGTCGACCTGGTGTCGTGCCGCAATCTGCTGATCTATCTCGATCGCAGCGTGCAGAGCCAGGTACTGCAAATGTTTCACTTCGCGTTGCAGCCCGGCGGCTATCTGCTGCTCGGCAGTTCGGAATCCGC
This sequence comes from Paraburkholderia sp. RL17-337-BIB-A, assembly GCF_046025895.1. Taxonomy (NCBI): domain Bacteria; kingdom Pseudomonadati; phylum Pseudomonadota; class Betaproteobacteria; order Burkholderiales; family Burkholderiaceae; genus Paraburkholderia; species Paraburkholderia sp. RL17-337-BIB-A. The sequence continues at coordinate 1,823,609 of NZ_JARESY010000002.1, forward strand.
GGAGGCGGCGGGCGAACTGTTCACACCGGTCGACAAGAAGAATCGTATTTACCGCGCCAACGTGGTCACCAGCACGGTGCGGCCGCCGATCAGCATGCCGGTCGTTCAGCACGGCGGGGTGAGCGCCGCCGCCAGCGCCGGGCCGACGCCGCCCCTGCCGCAGACCTTGCCGTTTTCCGCCTTGCATCACCGCATTCTCGAGTTGTACGCGCCGCCGAGCGTCGTGGTCGATACCGATGCGAACATCCTGCATATGTCCGAGCACGCCGGCCGCTTCCTGCGTTTCGTGCGCGGCGAGCCGTCGTATAACCTGATCATGCTGGTCAATCCGGCCTTGCGCCTGCAATTGCGCGGGGCGCTGTTTCAGGCCATGCGCAGCACTGGCGAGATTGTCACTGAGCCGATCGAATTCACCGCCGAGGCGCACGTGCGGATCATCGTGCGCCCTTACCGGCGCACTGAGGATGCACCGGAATTCGCGCTGGTGCTGTTCGACGAGAGCGCAGCCAGCGCGCCCGTGGTAACTGTTCAGCCGGCCAGCCCGGCCGCGCAGGATTCGCTGCTCGGGCACCTCGAGGACGAACTGCATCGCACCCGGCAGGAGTTGCGCTCCACGGTCGAGCAGTCGGAGGCCTCGACTGAAGAGCTGAAAGCATCGAACGAAGAATTACAGGCGATCAACGAGGAATTGCGCGCGGCCACCGAAGAACTCGAGACCAGCAAGGAAGAACTGCAATCGTTGAACGAGGAGTTGTTTACCGTCAACGCCGAGTTGCAGGCCAAGATCGAGGAAACCGGCAAGGCCAAGGACGATCTGCAGAACGTGATCGCCTCGACCGGCATTGCGACGGTGTTCGTCGATCGCCAGATGCGCATCAAGCGCTATACACCGGCCGCGACCGAATTGTTCAACGTGATTCCCTCCGACGTGGGCCGCCCGCTGCACGACATCACGCACCGGCTCGACTACCCGCGGATGGCTGAGGACACGATCACCGTTTTCGATTCGCTGCAGCTGATCGAACGTGAGATTCGTGGTGTCGACGGCCGCTATTTCCTGACGCGCCTCTCGCCGTATCGCACGACCGACGACCATATCGACGGCGCGGTGCTGACCATCGTCGATATCACGGCATTGCGGCGCGCCGAGCAGCTGGTGCGCATCAGCGAAGAGCGCTTGCATCTCGCCGCGCAAAGCACCAACGATTTCGCGATCATCGTGCAGGATATCGACGGCCGGGTGGTGACGTGGAACAAGGGCGCGGAGCGAATCTTCGGCTACAGCGAGAGCGAGATGGCGGAGCAATTGCTCGACCGGCTCTATCTGCCGGAAGAGCGCGAAGCCAATGCGCCTTCGGTGGAGCGGCAGCGCGCGCAGAACGATGGCCGCGTCGAAGACGAGCGCTGGTACTTGCATAAAAGCGGCACGCGGCTTTATTGCAGCGGCGTGATGACGCCGGTGTCGTCGGATAGCTTCAGCGGCTTCGCGAAGATCATGCGCGATCTGACGCAGCGCAAGGGCACCGAGGCGCTCGAACAGCGCAAGATTTCCCTTGAACGCTCGGTACGCCAGAAGGTGGAGGCGGCCAGCCGTCTGAAGGACGAATTCCTCGCAGTGCTGTCGCACGAACTGAAAAACCCGCTGAATCTGATTCACGTGAAAGCGGACATGCTCGAGCGCGCGCCGTCGACGCAGGGCCTGCCGGTGGTGCGCGATGCGGCCGATGCGATTCGCCGCTCCGTGATCAGCCTCGCCAAGATCATCGACGACCTGCTCGATCTGTCGCGCGTGCGCACGGGCAAGCTGGCACTGGAACGCTCGCGCGTGGACATCGCGGCGATTACGGCTTCGATGGGCAGCGCGATCGAGGCCGATGCGCTGGCGCATCAGTTGAGCGTCGCTATCCAGGGGGTAGCCGAGCCGTTCTTTATCGTCGCCGACGCCGTGCGCTTCGAGCAGATTCTGTGGAACCTTGTCAGTAACGCGATGAAGTTCACGCCGCCCGGAGGACGGGTGAACCTGAAGCTCTCGCGTGACAACGGCTATGCCTGTGTCGAGGTGCAGGATACCGGGCGCGGCATCGAGCCGGCCTTCCTGCCGCACGTGTTCGACATGTTCAGTCAGGCCGAGGGCTCGCATCGGCGCCATAGCGGCGGGCTGGGTATCGGGCTTGCGCTCGTCAAACAGCTCGCGGAAATGCATGGCGGCCATGTGAAGGCGGAATCGCCCGGCCCTGGCAAGGGCGCGCGTTTCCGCGTCTGGCTGCCGGCCGACAGTACCGTGCTGCAACCGGAAAGCCGCGACACGCCGGGCGACGTCAGTTTGCTCAAGGGCATGCGGATTCTGCTGGTTGACGACGCAGTCGAAAGTTTGCAGGCGTTCCAGAGCCTGCTCGAACTTGAAGGCGCGCAAGTCTGGCCGCAAACCAATGGCCCTGACGCGCTTGCGGTCGCCGCCCAGCAACCGTTCGATCTGATCCTGTCCGATATCGGCATGCCGGGCATGGACGGCTACGAACTGATCGCGGCGCTGCGCAAACTGCCCGCTACCGCCTCCGTGCCGGCGCTCGCGCTGTCGGGCTTCGGCCGGCCGCAGGACGCCACGCGTGCAATCCGCGCGGGCTACGACGGCCACCTCGGCAAGCCGGTCTCGCTGCAGGCGCTGCTCGACAAGATCGCGCGCGCCACCACTGCGAATCGTTGAGTCTGGCCTGAGCTTTCCTGTCTCGGCGGCTTCAGCCTACCGCCGCTCGACTGAGCTTTCCTGTCTCGACGGCTTCGGCCTTCCGCCGTTCGACGAGGGCCGTTCGACGGGCGCCTGCAGGTGCCGTTCAACAGGCGCCGTTCCACAGGTATAACGCTTGCTGAAAAGTGACGGCACACACGGCTGTCGAGCGCTGCTGGAAAAGCCTCCGATGGGTCCGTTGGCCCACTCACAGGAGCTTTGACATGACACTCGGCGACACTATCAAAGGCATGGTCGGCATGGATCCCACGGGGCATGCCGACCCCGACATGAAAGCGGTGCTCGACGCACTCAAGAGCCTCAATCCGAAACCGATCGAAGACTGTTCGGTCGCCGAGGCAAGAAAGCAGCCCACGCCCGCGGACGCCGTCAAGCAGCTGATGACCAATCCCGCCTACAGTTCGAGACCGTCGCCGGAACTCGAAGCGGTGCGCACGCAGGACATCATGATTCCCGGTGCGGCCGGCAGCAACCCGGCGCGGGTCTACACGCCGCAAGGGGCAGCGCCGTTTCCGGTGATCCTGTATTTCCACGGCGGCGGCTGGGTGATTGCCGATCTCGACACTTACGATGCCACGCCGCGCTCGATGGCCGCGCAGAGCAACGCGATCGTCGTGTCCGCGCATTACCGGCAGGCCCCCGAGCACCGGCTGCCGGCCGCGCACGAGGACGCCTTCGCCGCATGGCGCTGGCTGGTGGACAACGCCGCGAGTCTCGGTGGCGACCCGGGCAAGATTGCCGTGATGGGCGAGAGCGCGGGCGGCAATCTGGCGATCAACGTGTCGATCCACGCGCGCGATACGGGGTTGCAGATGCCGATTCATCAGGCGCTGGTCTATCCCGTGGCGAGCAACAACATCGTGTCGATTTCTTATGAAGAGAATCGCAACGCCAAACCGCTGAACAAGCCGATGATGCTCTGGTTCGTCCACAACGTGATCAATGACAAGAGCGATCTGACCAGCCCGCTGATCGACGTGGTCAGCGCCAACCTGTCAGGTTTGCCGCCCGCTGTGGTGGTGACGGCCGGCATCGATCCGTTACGGTCGGACGGGGAGAAACTCGCGGAGAAACTGAAAAACGCGGGCGTCGCCGTCGAGCATCGCAATTACCGCGGCGCGACGCACGAATTCTTCGGCATGGCCGCGGTGGTGGAGGCGGCGCGCGATGCACAGACCTTCGTGTCGTTGGCGCAACGTCAGGCGTTTGGCGCGGCGCCGCTTTGATGAGGCCGCGACGGAGCAGCCCGTTTGCAGGTTGACCCTGGGTTGAAGCGAGTGGCGCGTCTGGTTTTGAGGGGGCGCGGCAGCGACACGGCCGCGCGAGCCTGATCGAACTCAGGCAAGCGGTCCGCCGGGCGCCGACGTGGCGCGCGGACCGCTATGCGGTTGGCGGGTGAGGCTCAGAGCGAAGCGAAAGCCTCGGCGATCTCCGTGGCGTTAGCCGGACGGACGACGCGTGCGACTTCGGCGCCATCGCGCAGGAAAATCAGCGTGGGCCAGAGTTTCACCTTGAAGGAGCGGCCCAGCGGACGGCCAGGGCCGTCTTCCACTTTGAGATGCCTGATGCCGGCATGCGGTGCGAAGGCTTTGGCAATCGGCGCTTGCGCGCCCTGACAGATGCCACACCAGTTCGTGCCGAATTCCATCACCGTGACGCCGGGCAGGGCGTCGACCTCGGCTCGCGAGGGTGCTTGAGAAGAGTAGGGCGTCAGGGTTGCCATGAGTGCGGTGCTCCAATGCATTTACCGTGGCCGACACGGGTTTTCGCTTGCGCGGCGCCCGGCCGCGTGTGGATGGGGTAAAGAGTAGCAGCTATGGCCGGGATCGTCAGTGGGGCGGGCGCGTGCCTGGCCGCGCAAATTTCACACAAACGCATGTTGTTGTCAGCTCGACATGTTAAACATCAAGATTCGCTCTAGCGGCACCCTCGCGTTCAGGAAAATGGAATGGCAAACAAGATCTACCTTCGGCATCCGGCCAGCGACGACATCGTGGCGGTCGCTACCGGCTTCAGTTGGGGCGCGTTGCTGTTGGGCTTCGTCTGGGCCATGTCGAAGAGAATGTGGTTTGCCGCTTTCATCATGCTGGCAGTCAATACGCTGCTGTTTTTCTCCGGCTTGTGGGGCGATACGATCGGCACGATCGGACTGGTGCTGTCCGTGCTGTTCGGCATTGCCTGTGGTGTCTATGGCAACCAGTGGCACCGCTCGGCGCTCGAGCAGCGCGGATACGTCGTCGTGCCGCCGGCCGGCGAGGGCAGTCTGACGGGAGTGGATGTTGCTAAACAAGCCACTCACGCGCGTCCACCTAAGCAAGTCCCCTGAAGTACGCAGCCGAGTTTGAAGTACGCAGCCGAGTCTCTTCCCGCCGCCAAGGAGCCATCCGATGCCGATTGCCATTGCCTTAAGCACGTTCGCCCCGTCTATCACGCCTATCACGCCTATCGACATGCTGCGCCGCGGCGTGCGTTGCGTGGCAGTCATCGCCTCCCTCTGTGCCGCGCCGCTTGCGCATAGCGCCGATCCCGCCGCCGCGCCGGCGCCGGGCGTCCCGGTCACACCAGCCGCACCCGGCATGCAAGCCGCCCTGTCTGCCGCAGGGTCGGCCGGCGCGCCCGACGACACCTTCCTGCTCACCATCTTCCTGCGTCACGACGAGTCGAAGCCGCTGCCGAAAATCAACGACCAGTTGCGCGCGCAAGGATTCTTCAAGACCTTTCCGCCGCCAGGCATCGAGGTCGTGTCCTGGTACGTGATGATGGGCATAGGCCAGGTGGTCACGCTGCGCGTGCCGGCCAGCCGTCTGCGTGAAGTCAATCGGGCCATCGAGACGACGGCATGGGGAGGCTATCGCACCGAGTTTTATCCGACCTACGATTACAAGGCGCAAGCGCAGCAAATACGCGCAACGGACGGCAAGTAGCGGCGTCTGCGTCGCCAGCGCGTTGGCAATGGCGCGCAACGCGCTTTTGGGAGAGGGGAATGCGGGTTTACGTGCCCGCACACCAGGACGATAATGCCCCGGTCGTTCCGGCCACGAAGTCAGCGGCGCGCATCGCGCGTTGCCGACCCGCTTCCCCTGACCCTCCGCCCCTCGTGTTGAAAACCTCCCGTTTTTTCGACCTGCTGCACATCCCTGGCTTCAAGCCGCTGGCCGCCGCCACCCTCATGCTCGGGGTGGCGATGTCGTTCACCGCTCCGTATCTGTCGCTGTTCGGCGTCGAGCGCGCCGGCATGACGCCGCTCAAGCTCGGCATCTTCATGACGCTGATCGCCGCCAGCGGGGTGCTCGCCAGCACCTTCGCCGGCCGTTGGAGCGATGCGAGCGGGCGGCATCGGCCATTGTTGCTGGCGGCCCTGGTGGCCGCCGCACTCGGCTATCTCTGTCTATGCGTGGTGCGAGACTACCGTTTGTTGCTGGCGGTCGGCATTGTCTTTATCGGCGCGGGCGGCTCGGCCATTTCGATGGTGTTCTCGTTCAGCCGCGCGGCCCTGCCGGTACCGGACCCCGCGGAACGCGCGTTCGCCAGCGCCACCTTGCGGACCATTCTTTCGGCGGCGTGGGTGTTCGGGCCGTCGGTGGGCGCGCTGGTGCTCGCCGGCGCCGGCTTCTACGGGCTCTTCCTGTTCGCGGCGGCGAGTTTTGCGACCTGCGCCACCATCGTCTGGCGTATGCGTGAGCCGCAAGGCCATCTGGGCGATCACACGGTGGAAGACACGGCGTCGGAGCCGTCCGCCTCGATCAGTGTGCCGCCGCTGACCGCGCCCGGCGAAGATGCCCACGAGGACCTGCCGGGCGTCGCCTCGCCGAACGACATTCGCCGTGCCGTGGCCGCGCTTACTTTGCTCGGTCTCGCCGCCAACGCCACGATGATCGTGTTGCCGCTTTACATCGTGCACGGTCTGAACGGCACGCATCTGGACGTGTCGGTCATGCTCGGTCTCGGCGCCTTGATGGAGATTCCGATGATGCTCGCGCTCGGCGCGAAGTCGTCGACGCTGCACAAGCCCAACTGGCTGGCCGCCTGCGCCGCGGTTCACGCGGTGTATTTCGTCGGCATGTCGCTGGCGGGGACTGTCCACGTGCTGATTCCGATGCAAATGCTCAATGCGTTCGTGGTCGCGGTGACCTCCTGCCTCGGCATGGTCTACGTGCAGGATCTGATGCCGCTGGCGCCGGGCCGCGCGACCGCGCTGTTCTTCAACGCGGCGCGGGTCGGTTCGATTCTCTCCGGTGTATTGTCGGGGTTGCTGGTCCAGGCATTCAGCTATCGCGGCACGTTCCTGTTCTGCGGCTTGCTGGCGCTTTGCGCGCTGGTGCTGTTCGCCGTGCCGGGTTACCGCTATCCGCAGATGTGGCGCGCGGTGCGGCGTTTCGCGCGCACACAATATGGGAAGCTGCAGGCACGGCGGCGATAGGGCCTGCGGCGGGGGCGGTTGACACGCAGTTGGCTTGCGGTTGGCCTGCAGTTGACTTGCCTTTGCTCAGCAGTTGGCGTGCTGCGGCCCTGCGGTTGTTGATTTGCCGCCGGCCAGCAGTTGGGCTGCGATGAGCCAACCGGTGACTCGCAATCCACCAGCGGCACGCATTTTGCTGAGCGCCTTACTCATGCTCGATGCCACCGTGCGGAGGTTCGATGAAAGGACTTGCCGTTCTCGTTGCCATTGCGCTCATTGGCGCGGCGGCGCTGTCGCGCGCTGGGGAGCGGGCGATCGAACCAGCGCCGCCGCCCGCACCACAGAGCCTTGATACCGCGCAGATCACGCTCGGCTCGCGACTCGCGGCGGTGGGCGATTGCATCGTGTGCCATAGCGCGCCGGACAGTGCACCGTTCGCCGGCGGCCGCGCGCTGAACACACCGTTCGGCACGATTTACTCGACCAACATCACGCCGGACACCGAAACCGGCATCGGCAGCTGGACACTTGCTGCATTCACGCGGGCGATGCGCCACGGCGTCTCACGCGACGGCCATTTGCTGTATCCCGCCTTTCCCTACGTGCACTACACGCGGATGAGCGATGCCGACATCGCCGCCGTCTACGCGTATCTGATGAGCCGCGACCCGGTGCGCGCCACAGCGCCGTCGAACAAGCTGATCTTTCCGCTGAACTTCCGCCCACTGATCGCGGGATGGAATTTGCTGTATCTGCATCCGGGACCTGAAGCGCTCGATGCGCCTGATAGCCCGGCAGGTTCTATAGGTGTCGCAAATGCCGCAGCGCAAAACACGCTAAACGCGACGAACCTCCACGACCCGCAATGGCAGCGCGGACGCTATCTCGTCGACGGTCTCGGCCATTGCGCCGCATGCCACACGCCGTTGAACCTGCTCGGCGCGGAGAAGCGCAAAGCAGCACTGCAAGGCGGCACGATCGACGGCTGGGACGCACCGCCGCTGACCGCGCTGTTGCAGGCGCCCACGCCATGGACCAGGGAACAACTCGTCGACTATCTGCGCAGCGGGCTCGCCAGCGAGCACGGTGCTGCCGCCGGGCCGATGCGGCCGGTGACCGAAACGCTTGCGGGCGCAACCCATGAGGACGTCGAGGCGATCGCGGTTTATCTGTTGTCGCTGCAAACGCCCGCGCGCGTTCAGTTGAGCGCGCTGCCGGCGCAAGCCGCGTCGCAAACAGCGGAAAGACCGGTAGAACCACCCCCTCAGGCGCAAGCCGCCACGCTGCCCGGCGCGACGCTCTTTGCCACCGCCTGCGCGTCGTGCCATGGCGCATCCGCGCCGATGTCGACGAACGGCGAGCGTCCCTCGCTCGCGCAAGGCACGGCGGTGAATGCGGACAGCCCGCGCAACGCACTGCGAATGATTCTCGACGGCATCGGCTGGCAGGGCAGCACGTCTGCCCACTTCATGCCGCCGTACGCGCAACTCTTCACCGATGCGCAGATCGCCGATCTCGCCAACTACACCCGCGCCCGCTTCAGCACGCGCGAGCCGTGGCCGTCGCTCGACGCGGCCGCGGTCGCCCGGATTCGCAAGGAGAGCCGTCAGCCATGAGTGCCGTCACGCTTACCGTCAACAATGTGCGGCACACGCTCGAGATCGATCCGTCGACGCCGCTGCTCTACGTCCTGCGCAATCAGTTGCAACTGAACGGCGCGAAGTTCGGCTGCGGCTTGGGACAGTGCGGCGCCTGCACGGTGATGGTCGGCGGCGAGGCGGTGTTTTCGTGTCTGCTGCCAGTCGTGGCGGTGGGCGAACGTCCGGTGCGGACTGTCGAAGGACTGGGGACGGCCGCGCATCCGGGCCGCTTGCAGCAGGCCTTCATCGATCAGCAGGCGGCGCAGTGCGGCTACTGCATCGCGGGGATGCTGGTGCGCGCGCAGACATTGCTGGATCACACACCATCGCCGGGCGACGAGCAGATTCGCCGCCACATGCAGCCGAATCTGTGCCGCTGCGGCACGCATATGCGCATCGTCGCGGCGATCCGGCAGGCGGGTGGCGTGGGGCTTGACGCGCGTGCCGACAGTTCCGCTGCGGCCATTGCACATGCCGAAGCTCACGCCGGCACCGCTGCCGTAGGCGAGGCGCATGCCGGCACCGCTGCCGGAGCCGGAGCGCATGCCGGCACGGCTGCGGCAGCCGAGACGCATGCCAACACCGCTGCGGCAGCCGAGGCTCACGCCGGCACCGCTGCGGCAGGCGAGGCGCACTGCGGCACATTCTCCAGCGCCGCCGTGCCTTCGGCATTCGAAGGAACGCCGTCATGAGCCACGACGACGCCGTCGACGCCGGACGCCGGCGCTTCCTCGCGAGTGGCGGCGCGCTGCTGGTCAGCTTCACCCTGCTGCGGCCCGAACGCGCGTGGCCGCAATCCAGCACCACCGAAGCCGGCACCTTCGCCGCCGCCGCGCCGGCGCTGCCGGGCAGCCTGAAAACGACCCCGCCGCTCGACGCCTGGATCAAGCTCGACGCACAGGGCAAGGTCACCGTCTGCACCGGCAAGGCCGAGCTCGGCACGGGCATCCGCACGGCGTTTCTGCAACTCGCGGCCGAGCAACTCGACCTCGCGCCGCAGGCGATTTCGATCGTCACCGCCGACACCGGCGCGACGCCGAACGAAGGTTATACCGCCGGCAGTCATTCGATGGCCGACAGCGGCACCGCGATTTTCAACGCCGCCGCGCAGGTCCGCGCGCTGCTGCTGCAAGCCGCGGCGACGCAACTCGGCGTGGACGCCGCGCAACTGTCGACCGAGGCGGGCATGATCGTCGCCCCGGACGGCCGGCGTCTTTCGTATGGCGACGCCGTGGCCGGCGTGAATCTGCATCAGGACGCGCAACCCGGCGTGCCGCTCAAGGCACCGGCGCGTTTTCAGGTGGTGGGACGCACGCTGCCGCGTGTCGACATACCGGGCAAAGTCACCGGCGACCCGAGCTACGTGCAGGACATGCGGCTGCCCGGGATGCTGCACGCGCGTGTCGTGCGGCCGCCTGCTTATGGCGCGACGCTCGCTTCGGTCGACACGTCGGCGGTTGAAAAGATGCCGGGCGTCGTGAAGGTGATCCGTGACGGCAGCTACCTCGCCGTCGTCGCCGACGATGAGTGGCGCGCCGTGCTGGCAATGCGCGCGCTGACCGAAGCTGCGCGATGGCATGCCGGACCGCCATTGCCCGAGCTGGCGACGATTCATCAAACCTTGATGCACCTGCCCGTGCAGGAGATTGCGGTTGCGGACCAGCACGGCACGGCGGCCGCCGCCGCGCAAACGCTTCGGGCGCGTTACCGCAAACCGTATCTCACGCACGGCTCGATCGGCCCCGCCTGCGCGCTCGCGCAGCTGACGAATGGCGCGAACGGCGCGAACGGCACCAATGGCGCGACGGGGGCAAAGGACACGAATGGCGGAAAGGACACGACCGGCGCAAAAGACACGACCGGCGCAAAAAACACGACCGCCGCAAAAGACACGACCGGCGCAAAAGACACGACCGGCACAAAAGACACGACCAGCGCAAAAGACACGATGACAATCTGGACGCATACACAAGGCGTCTATCCGCTGCGCGCGGGCCTCGCGGAAATGCTGTCGATGCCGCCGGACACCGTGCGCTGCATCCACGTGGAAGGCTCAGGCTGCTATGGCCACAACGGCGCGGACGATGTCGCCGCCGACGCCGCCCTCATTGCCCGCGCGCTGCCGGGCCGGCCGGTTCGCGTGCAGTTGATGCGCGAGCAGGAACACACGTGGGAACCGTTCGCGCCGGCGATGACGGTGGAAGCGAGTGCATCGCTCGACGCATCGGGCAGCATCGTCGAATGGAATTACGAGCTGTGGAGCAATACACACAACAACCGTATCGACAACGCCGGCCGCCTGCTGCCCGCCACGCTGCTCGCGCGACCCTTCACGCCCGCGCCGCCCAAACCGATCCCCATGCCCGAAGGCGGCGGCGACCGTAACAGCATTCCGCTTTATCGCGTGCCGAACCTGCGCGTGCGGCATCACTTCATTCCGTCGATGCCGATCCGCGTCTCCGCGATGCGCTCGCTCGGCGCGCACATGAACGTGTTCGCGATCGAGAGTTTCATGGACGAACTGGCGCTCGCGGCGCAGGCCGATCCGGTCGCGTTTCGTCTGAAGCATCTGGACGATCCCCGGGCGCGCGATGTGATCCAGTTGGCGGCGCGCCGCTTCGGCTGGCAGCCGCGAACGCAACAGGGCGGCTTGGCGCATGCGCCGCAAGGCGGCAGCGGAGGCGCGCAAGGCGTCGTTGGCGCGAACGGCACGAATGGAACCCGTGGCACGGGCTTCGCCTTCGCGCAATACAAAAACCTGATGGCTTACTTCGCGATCGCGATGGAGGTGTCGGTCGAGCGCGATACCGGCGAGGTGCACATCGAGCGCGTGGTGGCGGCGATCGACTGCGGGCAGATCGTCAATCCGGATGGTGTGCGCAACCAGGCCGAGGGCGGCATCCTGCAAACGGCGAGCTGGACGCTCTACGAGCAAACCACCTTCGACACGCGCCGCATCACCAGTTTCGACTGGAGCACGTATCCGATCATGCGGTTTTCGTCGATGCCGAAGGTGCTCGAAGTCCATCTGATCGACCGGCCCGGCTTACCGTTTCTGGGTGTCGGTGAGGCGGCGCAGGGGCCGGGCGCGGCCGTGCTGGCGAATGCGATCGCCGATGCGACTGGCGCGCGCCTGCGCGAACTGCCGCTTGCCGGTACGCGTTTGAAGGCCGCGTTGGAAACATAAGCGCTTGCATGCAAAATGGGAAATGTAAGAATTAAGTCGGCAAAATAGAAATATTCGTCCCGATTACGGCTCGCATCAACGCACGATTGGAACTTCAGGCGGCGCAAAATCTCTGCAAAGAGGCGTATCGTCTCTGGTGCAGCCGGGCATGCCCGATTTGCTGCATCGGTGACGCGAGGCTGCTACCGTGTGTCCGTCGGATCACGCGAAGGCAACTACAGTTAGGAGAGCCACTTGCCGCGGATGAAGCACACGGCGTGGCGCAACATACGGACATACGGAAACACAGCGAAACAGATCGAGCAGCGCAACGAGCTACTTACCGGAGCGAGATATGCAGCTAGGCATGATTGGATTGGGGCGCATGGGCGCCGACATGGTGCGACGCCTGACGAAGGGCGGTCAGCAATGTATCGCTTACGACGTGCAACCGGCCGCGGTGGAAAAGCTGAAACAGGATGGTGTCGCGGGCGCAACATCGCTCGCAGACCTGATCGCGCAGCTGGAGAAACCGCGAGCGGTGTGGCTGATGGTGCCGGCGGCCGTCGTCGACAAGACGCTCGAGAACCTCGTGCCCTTGCTGGAACCGGGCGACATCGTCATTGACGGCGGCAACTCCTATTACCACGACGACATTCGCCGCGGCGCCGATCTGGCCAAGCGTCAGCTGCACTATGTGGACGTCGGCACGAGCGGCGGCGTCGCGGGACGTGAGCGCGGTTATTGTCTGATGATCGGCGGCGAGGCCGAGGTCGTGCAGCGGCTCGAACCGATTTTCTCGACGCTCGCGCCGGGCGCGGGCTCCGCACCGGCCACACCGGGCCGTAGCGCCGGCGAGAGTACGGCCGATCAGGGTTTCCTGCATTGCGGTCCACAGGGCGCGGGGCACTTTGTGAAGATGGTCCATAACGGCATCGAGTACGGCGTGATGGCCGCGTATGCCGAGGGCCTGAACATTTTGCGCCACGCCGACGCCGGCAAACAGGCGCGCGAAGCCGATGCCGAAACCTCGCCGCTGCGCCGTCCCGAGCTTTACCAATACAACCTGAATCTCGCCGAGGTTACCGAGGTATGGCGGCGCGGCAGCGTGATCGGTTCGTGGTTGCTGGACCTGATAGCAGGATCGCTCGTCAGCGACGCCGATCTGACGAACTACACAGGACGCGTATCGGATTCAGGCGAAGGGCGCTGGACGGTGGCCGCGGCGATCGACGAAGGTGTGCCGACGCCCGTGCTGAGCGCCGCGCTATTCGCGCGTTTCAGCTCGCGCGGCGAGGCGGATTTCGCGAACCGGGTGTTGTCGGCCATGCGCAATGACTTCGGCGGTCACGTCGAGAAACCGGCCACGCCGGTCGACGGAACGAAGCGCTGATTCACCGGAGACGCCATGGATACCGCTAACGCCCCCCCTCACGACGTCGTGTTTCTGTTCGATTGCGATAACACGTTGCTGGACAACGATCATGTGCTGGCGGACCTGCGCGCGCACATGATGCGGGAATTCGGCGAGCAGAACAGCGTACGGTATTGGGAAATTTTCGAAGACTTGCGCTCGGAGCTTGGCTACGCCGATTACCTGGGCGCGTTGCAACGGTATCGGCAGGAACACCCGCGCGACACGCGCCTGCTGTTGATGTCGTCGTTTCTGATTGATTATCCGTTTGCGAACCGTCTGTATCCGGGGGCGTTGGATACGATCCGGCATGTGTCGAAGCGCGGGCCCGCAGTGATCCTGTCCGACGGGGACGTCGTGTTCCAGCCGCGCAAGATTGCCCGCTCGGGCTTATGGGAGGAGGTCGAAGGGCGGGTTTTGATCTACATCCATAAAGAGCAGATGCTCGATCAGGTGATGGAGTGTTATCCGGCCAGGCACTACGTTATGGTGGATGACAAACTGCGGATTCTGAGCGCCATGAAGAAGGCCTGGGGCGAGAAGTTGACTACCGTCTTTCCTCGCCAGGGGCACTATGCATTCGATCCCAAGGAGATTGCGAGTAATCCGCCCGCGGATGTGACAGTCGAGCGGATTGGGGAGTTGGCCGAGTTGGATCTGGATGAGGTTTTGAGCGGGAAGGGTTAAGGCTTTTGGCCCAGTTCCTTCAAACGCGCTTGCGCATCCCCGGCTCCCATCCTGCCGGCGGCGTCCATAGCCGTGACGCCGTTGGCATCGCGAGCCTTGGGATCCGCGCCGTGGGCAATCAGCAAATCCATGATCTCGGTGCGATTGAACATCGCGGCAATCATCAGTGCGGTGCGGCCATCCGGCGAGGGGCCTTCAACGTCGGCGCCATGCGCGAGCAAGGTTTCAATGACGGCGGTGAAACCCTTGAACGCGGCGCCCGCAATCGGTGTCTGGCCATTATCGTTGCGCAGATCCGGATCGGCCCCGCGCTCGAGCAGGGTGCGCACCGCATCCGCATGGCCGTGATAGCTCGCCAGCATCACGAGACTGTCACCCTTGTCGTTGCGCAGATTCGGTGGCACGCCTTTTTCGATCACCGCGGCGAGCATCGCGGCATCGCCGCGCCGTGCGAGGTCGAAAACTTCTTGCGCCACTTCGAGCAGATCTGGATCTATCTCCGGTTTGGCGGGCGGGGAAGGTTCAGCGTGGTTCGTCATGGAATCTCCTTGCAATGATTCTGGCCGCCGAGACGGCACCGGGAAGATCCATCAGGATACACATTCCGCGCCGCGGACGCCCGCCCGGCAGCATGCTAGGCAAGGCTCACCAGTTTGACCAGCAGGCCGAACACGCCGACGAGCACGGCGACGCCGGCGCACAACAGCGCGAGCGTGAGAGCGAGAATCAGGGGGGCTTTGAGGCGGCTGGGTGTCGGCATGGAGGTGGTTCAGAATAATGAGTGAGCAGTACAGGAGCGCCGGATGCGTTCCGCCGTCGCGCACTTGGCGGCAGGAGCTTAATCGCATTTACTTAATGCTCGCTTAAAGTCTAGCGCAAGCGTGGCGGCCGCCAGCGCGCCGACTGTCCAACAGCGTACAGACACGTCCGCCAGATGAGCGCATGATCCTTGCTTGGCGCGCGGCATGAGCGGGTCGGTGCATCAGGTCCGTTCAACATCCGCCACGCGCGCAATCGGTTGCCCACCGTCACGTTGCAGGTAATCAAATGCTGTGCGGGCCGCGGGCTAAAGGAAAAATCATGACATCCGCAATCTGGGGCATCGTGGCCGGCACGGCGCTGCTGTTCGGCGCGTCGATGTACCTGCGTCAGCTTCGTCTTCTGCATCGCCCCGACCGCCGCTGGACGGGCAAGAAACATTGATTCGTCCCACCTCCTCAAAAAAGGGAAGCTCCATGTCACCACTACCCTCTCAGCGGCGCGCGCCGTCGCCGGCACGTCAAGCCGATTCGCCCAGCGCCGTGCGCGACCGGCGCGCCGAACTCGGTCGCGCTGATGAAGCGCGCGCCGAGCAACGCGAGCAAGACGACGCGCGCAACGATCCCAATGCCAGCAAATGGCGCTACCGGCCGCCGCAACGCGACGATAAGGAGCAGCAGGGTTAACGCCTGCAACTGAACACCAGCGTACGAACGTACGAAGAGTCGAGCGGGCACTAGCCATTGCTCGGGCCGGCAATCGGACCGGCCGCTACACTATCTGCGCCTGCCGCACACACGAAAGCGATGCACGCGCGTCGCAGGATCAAGCTGTGGACGATCGCGTCGAACCATGACGCGCGCTTCCTGTCACACCCCCTGACGATCCCCGGCCGATCTCCCAAGCCATGCGTCACGGGCCTTTGGCGCTACGCTTGCCTGATGTCATGCGCATGACAGGACGGCCGGCATGGCTGGTTTTTCTCCGCCGGCCGCGTCAGGAACAACCGCTGCAGCACCCGCTAACCTGCCTGACAGTCCTTTCCAAGGAGTGACGCCATGGCCGAAGCACCCTCCCGTCCGACCCCGCCGCAAACCCTTGAGCCCGATACGTTGCGCAAGATGGATCGCTACTGGCGCGCCTGCAATTACCTCTCGGCCGGCATGATCTACCTGCGCGACAACCCGCTGTTGCGCGAACCGCTCAAACCCGAACATATCAAGAACCGTTTGCTCGGCCATTGGGGCTCGGATCCTGGACAGAGCTTCCTGCTGGTGCATCTGAACCGGCTGATCAGGAAACTCGATCTGAACGTGATCTATATCGCAGGCCCGGGCCATGGCGCGCCTGCCACGCTGGCCCATTGCTACCTCGAAGGCCATTACTCGGAAATCTATCCCGACCGCAGCGAGGACGAAGCTGGCATGCAACGCTTCTTCCGGCAGTTTTCGTTTCCCGGCGGGATCGGCTCGCATTGCACACCCGAAACACCGGGCTCGATTCACGAAGGCGGCGAACTCGGCTATAGCCTGTCGCATGGCTATGGCGCCGCATTCGACAACCCCGATCTGATCGTCGCGGTAATGGTCGGCGACGGCGAGGCGGAAACCGGCCCGCTCGCCACCTCCTGGCACTCGAACAAGTTCCTCAACCCGATTCGCGACGGCGCGGTGTTGCCGATCCTGCATCTGAACGGCTACAAGATCGCCAATCCGACGATCCTCGCGCGGATTCCCCGCGAGGAACTCGAGGCCTTGCTGACCGGCTACGGCCACACGCCGTATTTCGTCGAGGGCGACGATCCGGACACCATGCATCAACAAATGGCCGCGACGCTCGAACAATGCGTCGGCGAAATCCGGGCGATCCAGCAGCATGCGCGCGAGGCCAATGACGCCACACGGCCGCGCTGGCCGATGATCGTGCTGCGCTCGCCGAAAGGCTGGACCGGGCCGAAGGAAGTCGACGGTCATAAGGTGGAAGGTTCATGGCGTGCGCATCAGGTGCCGGTGCTCGATCCGGTCACCAATAGCAAGAGTCTGAAGCTGGTCGAGAACTGGCTGCGCAGTTATGAACCGGAGTCGCTATTCGACGAAGCCGGGCGTCTGATCGAAGAACTGCGCGAACTGGCGCCCGAAGGCACGCGCCGCATCAGCGCCAATCCGCATGCGAATGGCGGCATGCTGTGCAAAACGCTCGACCTGCCGGCGTTTCGCGACTACGCGGTGACGGTGAAAAAGCCTGCCGGCTCGTACACGTCGCCCACTGAGGTGCTCGGCACGTTTCTACGCGACGTGATGCGCAGGAACATGACGAACTTCCGCGTCTTCGGCCCCGATGAAACCGCCAGCAACAAGCTGACGGCCATCTATGAGGCCTCGGAGAAAACCTGGCTGGCCGAAACCATGACAAGCGACGCCGACGGCGGCGAACTCTCGGTGGACGGCCGCGTGATGGAGATGCTGAGCGAGCACACGCTCGAAGGCTGGTTCGAAGGTTACGTGCTGACTGGACGCCACGGGCTTTTCGCGACCTATGAAGCGTTCGTCCACGTGATCGATTCCATGTTCAACCAGCACGCCAAGTGGCTGGAGAAAGCGAAACGCGATCTCGGCTGGCGGCAACCGGTGCCGTCGATCAACCTGTTGATTACGTCGCTGGTGTGGCGCCAGGATCACAACGGCTTCACGCACCAGGACCCCGGCTTTCTCGATGTCGTCACCAACAAGAGCCCCGACGTGGTGCGTATTTATCTGCCGCCGGACGCCAACTGCCTGCTCAGCGTCGCCGACCATTGCTTGAGATCGCGCGATTACGTCAATGTGATCGTCGCCGACAAGCAGCCGCATCTGCAGTATCTCGACATGGATTCGGCCGTCATCCATTGCACCAAGGGGATCGGCATCTGGGATTGGGCGTCCACGGATCAAGGCGTTGAGCCGGACGTGGTGATGGCCTGCGCGGGCGACATCGCGACGATGGAAGCGCTGGCGGCTGTGCAGATCTTGAAGGAGCGCTTTCCCGACCTGAAGATCCGCTTTGTCAACGTGGTCGATCTGTTCCGCCTGATGCCTGAAAATGCGCATCCGCACGGCCTCTCGGATCGTGATTTCGATTCGTTGTTCACCACCAGCAAGCCGGTGATTTTCAACTTTCATTCGTATGCGTCGCTGGTGCACAAGCTGACGTATAACCGCACCAATCACGACAACCTGCATGTGCACGGCTACCACGAGAAAGGCAACATCAATACCCCGCTCGAGCTGGCGATCATCAACCAGGTCGACCGGTTCTCGCTGGCTATCGACGTGATCGATCGCGTACCGGCGCTGCGCGGCGTCGGCGATCACGCCAAAGAGTGGCTGCGCGGGCAGGTTATCGAACATCTTGCGTATGCGCATGCCGAGGGCATCGACAAGGAAGAGATCCGCAACTGGACGTGGAAAGGCTGAGCGAGGCTCGATATGGAGACGCATAAGCAGACTGACGAACCCACGATTCTCGTGTTGAACAGCGGTTCGTCGTCGCTGAAGTTCGGGCTGTTCACGCATTCGGGCGATGACGAATCCTTGCTACTGGAAGGCAGCGCCGAAGGCATCGGACGAGGCGATGGCAGCTTGCGGATCAAGTCGCCCGACGGCCGCGTGCTGGTGCAGCAGGACCAGCTGCTGGAGTCGCAGACCGACGCGTTGCAGAAGCTCGCGCGGGTCCTCGAGGAGCAGAACCACGAGCGGCCCAGGGCGGTGGGACATCGCGTGGTGCATGGCGGGCCGCATCTGCGAACGCATCAGCGCTTGACGCCGGAAGTCCGGCAACGTTTGCAGGACGCCGTGCACTTCGCGCCGTTGCATATTCCGCCCGCGCTGGTGTTGATCGACGAGGCGTCGGCGATCTTTGCCGATGCAGAGCATTTCGCCTGCTTCGATACGGCGTTTCATGCGACGCTGCCACCGCGCGCGGCGCAGCTTGCATTGCCGCGCCGTTATGTGGAGGCCGGCGTGATTCGCTACGGTTTTCATGGGCTGTCGTATGAGTCGCTGGTGACGCGGCTTGGCGCCGCTTTGCCGCCGCGAGCGGTGTTCGCGCATCTGGGCAACGGATCGAGTTTGTGTGCCTTGCGGGATGGCAAATCCGTGGATACGTCGATGGGTTTGACGCCGACCGGCGGTGTGCCAATGGGCACGCGCAGCGGCGACCTCGATCCGGGCGTGCTGCTGTATCTGATGCGGGTGGAGAAGCTCGATGCGGATGCGCTGGAGACGCTGTTGAATCGTCAAAGCGGGCTGGCCGGTTTCGCCGATGGCGAGAGCGATATGCAGGCGCTGGAGAAACGCGCGGCGGCGGGTGATGCGAATGCTTCGCTGGCGCTGGATGCATTTGCGACTGCCGTGCGCAAGACGATTGGCGCTTATGCGGCTTTGCTGGGCGGGATCGATTTGCTGGTGTTCACGGGGGGAATCGGTGAGCACAGTGAGGAGATACGCAAGCGGGTGTGCGAGGGGCTGGCGTTTTTGGGGCTATCGGACGGGGACTCGGCGGGGAAGGTGAGGGCGATTCATACGGAGGAGGAGAAGCAGATTGCGAGGCATTGTCGAGTGATGTTGGGCGGGACTGGCTGAGATTATGGTTGTTTTATTGTGGTGTGGTCGAGGACGGCTGTTACGCCGAACAGGCGGGTGACGTCTTCGAGTGCCGCGGTTCTTTGCTGTTCATGGTTAAGTTCGCCTAGTAGCTTGATGCGGCCGTGGGAGACTTTGACTTTTATTGCGTTTTTGGGGATGGCGGCGTCCCAGGTTAGGCGGGTTTTTGCTTCGGCGGCGATTTGCGAGTCGGTTCGGCGTGCGGTTGCTGGATTGTGGGCGCGGGAGTGGTGGGTCGGCATTTTGGGTTCCAGTGCGAGGTGGTGTTGGGGAACAGTAGCAGATTTGGGGTGGGGGTTTTTTGTCCGTGCGGAGGGCTTGTTCGGATGTTTGCCTACGGCGTTGGGGTTTGCTTGCGATCTTTGCCTGCGCGGCGCTTGTTCGTCTGTTTTGCCTGCGGTGTTGGGGTTTGCTTTAGTTGGGGGCCTGCTCGGCGCTTAGTGTCTGTTTGCCTATGGTGTTGGCCTTCCCTTGAATTGATAGTGGTCTATTAGCGTTGCCCCTGTGCGGGGCGGCACTTACTTTCTTTGCCGCCGCAAAGAAAGATAAGCAAAGAAAGCGGCTCAACCCGCCAGCTCATAAGCGGGGCCCCCGCACAGTCCCGGTAGTGGTGCATCTGGAATCCGTGCCCTCGCACATTTTGCGTGAGTGACAAGGGCGTCATACCTCCGGCGGCGCTACGCGCGCCGAAGCGGTACTTCACTAAACCGCCCACCGTGTTCGTGCTCCCGCGTTTTGTTCGGAATCGTGGCGCGCCGTCGCAGAATCGGGGCAGGATTACGGCTGTTCCTAATGCCGTAGAACGGCCAGAGGCAGGGACAGAGGCAGAAGCAATTGCAGAGGCAATTGCAACACACAGACGTTTTGTTCGAAGTGGCGAATTGAGTATGAGTGCGGAGGCGTCACGCCGAGGCGAAGCTGACGGCTCTTGCTGCAGACGAACGAAGCTCTTGGTTTGCCAGATGAACCCTTCCGGCGAGCGCGCAGTGCGAGGCGGGAAATATGAGTGCTTTGTCACTTACGGCGAATGTGCGAGAACACAGATTCCAGATGTACCACTACCGCGACTGTGCGGGGGCCCCGCTTAAGAATTAGCGGGGTGAGCCGCTTTCTTTGCTTATCTTTCTTTGCGGCGGCAAAGAAAGTAAGTGCCGCCCCGCACAGGGGCGACGCTAATAGACCAATATCAATTCAAGGAAAGGCCAAAGAGCCAGATCAAGGAAAAGCCCACCGCCGCAGGCGTGCCCCAACCCCAGCTATTCGCCGTGCGACGCCCCCCCTCCAAACACCCATCCGTTCAGCAACGCACCACACACCATCAGCCCGCTTGTGATCAGAAACACCGACTGCATACCGAAGTGCGCGCCGACAAAGCCGCCCGCGAGCGGCCCGGCCACCTGTCCGGCGTAATTCGCCGAGGTCGCATAACCGAGGATATAGCCGGCGGAACGGTCCGGCACGTTATGCCGGATCACGCTGGTAATCGACGGCAACAAGCCGGCCAGCGCGAGCCCCATCAAAAAGCGCAACGCCACGAGTTGCACGCCGCTGGTAACGAACGCCTGCGGCACCAGCAAGGCCGCACACACCGCGAGGCATGCGACGATCACCTTCGGCGCCCCGATCCGGTCGGCGAGGCGGCCGATACGCGAGGCCGCCAGCACGCTGCCCAACGCCGACGCCGACATCACAAAGCCCGACACCAGCGTCACGTGCCTCGCGTCGTGCACGAGCTGGCCGACATAGACGGTGATGATCGGCTCGATCGACATGTTGGCGAACATCAGCAGCCCGGCGGTGAACAGCATCGCGAGCACCGGGCGCAGATCCGGCACGCTGGCCCAGCCAGTCGCCGCATCGGGTTCGTGCGATGTCGAGCGCGAGCGCGCGAGCGGTTGCTCCTTGACGAGCAGCGTCGTCGCAATGAAAGCGCAGAAAATCATCGCTCCGGCGATAAAAAACGTATTGCGAATGCCGATCAGCGGCGGTAGCGCGCCGCCGATCAGCGGGCCGACGAGATTGCCCGCCATCACGCCCGAGGCCAGCGTGCCGAGCGCCCAGCCAGTGCGTCCGCGTGGCGTTTGCGTGGCGATCATCACGGTGGCGCCCGACGCATAACCGCCGACGAGGCCCGCCAGAAAGCGCAGGCCGACCAGTTGCCAGACATTCTGCGCGAGCCCGAGCAAAGACATCACGACGGCCATGCCGAGGCTCGCTCGAATCAGGATCAGCTTGCGTCCATAGCGGTCGGCCATGCGCCCCCACAGCGGCGACACGAGGGCGGCGGCAAGGAACGTCGCACCGAACGCGATGCCCGACCATTGCACGGCGGCCGCCGCCGAATGCACGCCAAGCTGCTGCACATAGAGCGGCAGGAAGGGCAGCAGCAGGGTCATCGCGACGATCGTCGTGAAGGAGCCGAACAGGCAGACATAGAGATTGCGCTGCCAGTGCGGCGCGCCGTCAGGGGGTGTGGCTGGACTCATCGAGGCAAGATGTGAAACGGGTTGTAGACACATTGGGCCGGAAGCGGCGAAAGAACGATTGTGCCTGAGCGCACGGAATCGAGCCGGCGAAGTCGGCTGATGGAGCGGATTGATGAATAGGCCAATCGCATGGCCCAATGAGCGATGTCCATTCGTCAATCCCAGCAAACGAGGTTGATGAAGCATGCCGGCAATCGAGATCGGCTCACTATGGCAGTAGCCCTGGACGATAAAACCTGCGCCCGCACAACCAACGACCGGCGGACAACCCTGGTATGCTGAGAGCTCGTGAAGCGCCGCCGTGCGCGCTCCGCATTCTTCACTGATGACACAAAGGCCAGCACATGTCCGACTTTCCCATCGACAACCCGTTTCTCGAATCGCTCGGCGTGCGGTTAACGCAATGGCGTGACGGCTATGCCGAACTGTATATGCCGATCGATGCCAGCAAACTGAATCGCCAAGGCGTGCTGCAAGGCGGCGCGATCGCGACCTTGCTCGATGCGGCAGCGGGATATGCGGGGGTTTTTGCCGAAGCAGGGCAGCCGGTACGGCACGCCTTCACGCTCTCGCTGACCACCAACTATCTCGACAAGGGACTCGGCGAATCGGTGACCGCGAAGGGCTTCCTGGAGCGTCAGGGACGCTCGATTTTCTTCTCGCGTAGCGAAGCGTGGGTGGACGACAAGCTGCTGATCGCCAGCGCGCAAGGCACGTTCAAATACTCCGGGACGCGTTGAATAGATTGAAGAGTTTGAAAGGCGATCGGCCAGAAGCTCCGGCCTTTCGTCGCTTGTGTCGGTCACCCAGCCTGACACGCGCATCCCGGTCGTGCATCACGGTTCCTCGCTGCGCCTCGCCTTACTGAACCGTCCTCGTGCGTGTGTTGGCTGGGCTTCGCTCTACTGAAGTGTCACCGCTCGTGTGTTGGCTGCCTCGCTCTACCGAAGCGTCATCGCACGTGTGTTGGCTGCCTCGGTCTACCGAACCGTCATTGCTCGTGTGTTGGCTGCCTCGGTCTACCGAACCGTCATCGCACGTGTGTTGGCTGCCTCGCTCTACCGAACCGTCATCGCACGTGTATTGGCTGTGCTTCGCTCCGTTTGAACCGTCACCACGCGCATCCTGGCTGCGCAAAGCGCACCACCCAAGCGACATCTCGCTCAAAGCGCCTTATACATGATGGTGGTCGAGTCAAGCCGCTCCTCCCGAGTGTCGCGGCAAAACTGCGGGATCACGCCGACCGTCTGATAACCCAACGCGGCATAGAGTGGCTCGGCCTTGTCGCCGGTGCGCGTATCGAGCGTCAGCAGGCTGCGCTGCAACTGGCACGCACGGCTTTCCAGTTCCGTCATCAACGCTTTGGCGATGCCCTGGCGGCGCCGCGCGGGGTGAACCAGCAGCTTGCGCACCTCCGCGCGATGACGCTGGTTCGGCATCGTGTCGTAATCCAGTTGCACGGTGCCGGCAATCGAATCGCCATGGCGAGCGACGAACAGAACCAGCGTGCCCGCGCGCAGCGACGGCAGCACCTTGCCGCGCCAGAACGCCTCGCTCTCTTCAACACCATACGGCAGGACAAATCCGACGCTCGCGCCATCGTGGACGCAGGCACGCAGCAGCGCGCCGAGTTCGGATAAATGGCGAACGAGGTCGTCGGCGGAGAAGGTCGTGATGGTGGTCGCGCTCATGTCGGTTCGAACTCAGACGATGAAAAGAATGTAGCGGGCCGCGCAGTGCGCCGGCGTGACGAAAGCGCTGGGGCCGAACAACTGATAGCGCAGACAGTCGCCGGCTTGCAACTCGTGGCTTCGGCCGTCGACGATGATCTGCAATTGCCCTTCGAGCAGGATCAGATGATGCTCGAGACCGGCTCTCGGCGACGCGTCGTAATCGATCCGCACGCCGGCCTCGAGTTCGCACTCCAGCGCCTCGCCGCTCAACGCCTGGGCCGGCGGCGACACCGAACGGCGCCGGAAGCCGACGCTCGCGTCGGTCCAGACCGCCTGCGCGTCGCGCGGCACCAGCGGTGCGAAGTCTTCCTCGACCATGCGCATGAGGCGCGACATCGGTAAGCCGTAGGCGACGCACAGCTTGCCGAGCACGTTCGCCGTCGGGCTCACGGCGGCATTTTCGAGGCGCGACAGGGTGGCGCGGCTGACGTTGCTGAGCCTGGCGAGATCGTCGAGCGACCAGTTGCGCTCGGCGCGCAGTCCGCGCAGACGCTGGGCGATGCGGCGGTCAGTGACGTTGACGTTGTCGTCGTGGAGAGGGTTTTCCATATCTGGGAAATTATCTCGAATATGGAAAATAGTCAATGAACCAAAAATGCGTCTGGGAGGGACTGCGTTCTGTCACTGCCGGGGCCAGGGGCGAGTGACCGCGTTCTGTCACTGCGGGGGCCCGGGGCGGGTGACTGCATTCCGTCACTGCCAGGGCCAAGGGCGGGTGGCCGCATTCCGTCACTGCCACGGCCAGGCGCGGGTGGCCGCGTTCCGTCACTGCCGGGGCAAGTGGCAAGTGGCCGCGCCCTCGCCATTGCCGGGATTCATACACCGCGAGCCGCCCGGCGTTTATCATAGTGCCCACAAACTAAAACCCGCCGCCCGGCTGTGCAACGCGGCTGTGCAACGCCGCGGTACAACGGTAAAGCACACCATTCACGAGACCTGGCGGCGCATGCCGCGACATTTTCCATGAACTCCACTGCCGACGCTGTTTCCCGCCCGTCCATCCGCGCTTTGACTTTGCTTGAGGGGCGCGTGCTCGGCGTGCTCGTCGAAAAACAGCACACCGTGCCCGACAGTTATCCACTTTCGCTGAACGCGCTGACCTTGGGCTGCAATCAGAAGACCGGCCGCGCACCCGTGATGAACGCGACCGAAGCCGAGGTGCTGACCGCCGTCGACGGATTGAAGCGCCTGAGCCTGGTGATGGAGGGCAGCAGCAGCCGCGTGCCGCGCTTCGAGCACAACATGAACCGGGTGTTGGGGTTGCCGAGTCAGTCGGCTGCGTTGCTGACTACTTTGCTTCTGCGCGGGCCGCAGACTGCGGCTGAATTGCGCTTGAACAGCGCGCGCTTGCATGGATTTGCCGATATTTCATCAGTCGAAGCGTTTCTCGACGAACTGGCTGTCAACGATCCGACGCGGGTGGCGAAGCTGGCCCGTACGCCGGGCGAGCGCGAAAACCGCTGGACGCATCTGCTCTGCGGCGAAGTCAGCGCAAGTGACCTTGCACAGCCGGGCGGTGAAGATGAGGTCGTGCCGCTGTCGGCGTTCGAGGCGGTGAAAGCCGAGCAGAAGCGGCTCGCCGATGAGGTAAGCCGGCTCCAGGCGGTAGTGCGGCGCATGGCCGCGGAGTTGGGGATTGAAGTGGGGGAGCTTTGAGCGAACACCCCACTCAACCGTAAGCTCATCCGCAGCCGAACGCTCAACTGGCAGGGCGCGCAATCGGTATATTGCCGATCCGTTCGACCTCGCCGAGACCATTGATCACGCACGCCTGACCGATCAGCCCTTCGCAGGTCAGGCCGGTATCCTTGAGCTGTTGGGCCGTCAGGCTGCCGCTCGCCACGCCGATATAGACCCAGTACTGCAGCGACCTGCTGTCGATACCCAGCTCGCCGGTATCGGCGATCACCCCGAAATGCTTCTGTGCCCGATAGTGATCCGGACGGAAATTCTTGTCGTCGTCGGATTTCCATTCCTCGATGAAGCTGTCGTACCGGTTCGCGCGGAGCGTAACGAAATCGTACATCCACGCGTCATTGAACACCGATTCGAGGAACGCCTGGCGGGCGCCGTCAGCGCCCCTCGCCTTGCACATCACACCGAGCAACCCGCTATTCAAGTTCGACGCTGCATCGTTGAAATGAGCCGGCAGTCCCACGACGCTCCAAGACCCACCACCTTCGCCTTCGTTCGTTGCAGGCTGTTCCTGTTCCATGTGGATACCGCGTGCATCCCAGTCCAGAAATGCCCGCATCAGAGATTCAATATCATCGGCAAAAAGCCATTCATCCAGCGCCGCCCGCGCTGCGCCCGGGTCATTGCCCCCACAGCTGACTGCGAACAGCGGGCGCCCTATAGCGTTCACGTATTCCTCAAATTGCGCGCCGTTTGTAATGGCTGATCTGAAGACCGTTGTGCCGGGCAAGGGAGTTTTCGTCATTTATAACCTCCATGCATTACGGGGTTTTTTATTGGGAAACGCGCGAACCGACACAATACTAAAGTTTTATCACGGCGAGAAGGGTGAGCTAAATTTGGGCAAATACTTAATTGGTCGAGACTCTTGCATAAATGCTTAAATTATGTTTACCGAAAAACGATAATCAACCGCAACAGGCAGAAATAAGCCATGCCGGATAGATATTTTTTCGATTTTATGAAAATTACTCGCAGCCTCATCCAATAATGAGCTAATATTTCCATGCAGTTCGATGGTTCCCTGAGTGTCACTACGGCTTCCCCGAGCCGTGAATGGTGATTACGCCCGCCAGTGGCGGGCTTTTTTTTGAAGCATATCAGGCGCTGCTTCCCGATCGCCGTGAGGGTGGCGAGGTCGTTGTCGTTATTGGTAACGGCGGTATTGCCGCACCAAACCCCGTATCCATAACCGCGAGGAGGTAAGGCGTCCACCCTGCTTAATAGGAACGCATGACGGGGAAATTATAGATTTCCCACTATTTTTGCATATCCCTGTTCGGCTGCCATGTCACGTTTCATCATTAAACTATCTCAGGCACAATGCACGCGTATTCCTGAGGCGCCGTGGGATCGAATATGGCCTGTGCTTTCATACAGTCTTCCGACCAGGAGGAACAGATCGTTTAAACGGTTGGCAGGTCATGCTTATTAAGCGATTTTTCACCTACTGGATGCCGGCGCCGTCGATTTCAGATCATGCTGTCTGGCTCAAGCCAGTGGAAATGCATTTTTCGTCCGTGAGTCAGGCTCAGGAAATCAGTTTCTTTTTAGCAAGCCGGACCTGTTTGGGCGATTGAACCGTTTACCCCGCGAGGTAAAAACGATGAAGACAATAAAAACCCGTCTTTATAGATGCGGCCACGTTGCTTCGAGTCACGGATAATGCTATTTACAGATGACCCAGAACATTTACGACAACCCCGTATTCTTCGACAACTACAGCTGGCAGAAGAACGCGAGCGGCCGATGATGTTGCCGGCATCCGCTATGCAGTAGTTTTTTCATGCAAACGGCGGCCGCTCAGGCATCGCGGCTGCGTCGCGGTTCGTCGGACAGGGTTCGCTGGGTGCGATAGAAGACGCGCGGCGGCACGTTCGGCGAATCCTCGGCGAGCCGGTCGAGTTCGTCGCGGATCGCGGTGAGATAGTGGCCGTCACGCGCATCGGCGTCGCCTGCGAAGATCGCCTCCAGCCTGCGCCGCACCGCGCCGTAGCGCGCGCCCGCCGCGCGATGCTTTTCGCCGCGCTCCGCGTATCTGAGGAAAGTTTGCAGCGCGGCTGAGACCGCCGCCGCAACGCTCACGAGGCCCACGAAAATCCTGAGCGCGGGCGAGACGGCTGTCGAATTCAATGACGCAAACACCGCCGTGCCCACAAACGCCGTCAAGGCGGTGACCAGCCAACCCACGCTGCGGTCTCGCGCCGATAGCAGGTCGGCCATGTCGTAATGGCTCATCTGGGATTCGCGCGCGCGCCGGATCCATTTCAGCAGAAGCTGGTCTTCGTCAACCGGAGGCTCGTACGCAGTCAGGTTCTTCATGTCGCTCGTCAGGGCTGTTCAGGGTCGCAAGCGCAGCGCATGCGCCTGACGATACTGTGCCACATGAGGGCGACGGGCTGAACGCTGCGTCGCGTGCCCGGATCAGTTGAGCAGCCGGCGCACCCGTGGAATCACTTCCTCGGCAAAAACGCGCATGTCGGTCTCGAACGGCTGAAATTGCAGCATGAACAACTCGATCCCGGCACGATGAAACTCCGCGATCCGCTGCGCGACGGTGTCATAGCTGCCGACGAGGCCAGCCGCCGTGCCGCCGTTCGAGCCCACCCGCGGCGTTTGCGCGAAGGTCTGGAACATCACTGCCTTCGGGTCGATGTTCGATTTCTGTTGCGCACGCAACGGCGCGTCTTTCGCGGCCAATGCGAACAGATGGTCGAGGTGCTGATTGGCGGCTTCATCGGTTTCGTGGGCAATCACGAACGCCGACAAACCAAAACCCAACGGCTCATGCGATGCAGCGCGCTTGCGGTCCGAGACATTCGCGATCAACGCTTTGACGTCGTTCAGTGGCTGGCCGTTGACGAACCAGACGTCGCCTTTGTCGGCAACCAGTTGCCGCGCCGGTTCCGATTCACCGCCGACGTAAATACGCGGACGGCTGCGAAACGGATCCGCGGGACGCAATAGATAGTCATCCACATTAAAGTGCTCGCCGTGAAAACGCGTGCGTTCACCCCGCAGCAAAGAGTCGACCACCGTGATCCACTCGCGCCCGTATGCGTAACGCGCGTCGTGCTCCGCGAAGCCGATGCCGGCGCGCTCCAGTTCCGGGCGATTCCATGCGTTGACAAGATTGAGGGCGAAACGCCCGCCGCTGATGTGTTCGATCTGCTGCGCCATCTTTGCCAACACCACCGGGTGATACAGATAGGGCTTGATCGCAGCGATGATTTCGATGCGCTCGGTCAGCGCCGCGAGCGCGGCCGATGCGCTCCACGCTTCGAGCTGATCGAAGTCGGGATTGTGCGGATTGATCGTGTGTTGCGCGACCAGCACGGAGTCGTACCCGAGCCGCTCGGCTTCGAGAACGAGGGCTTTATTTCGCGCCCACGAGGCGTCGTACGGTTCATCGGGGTCTTGCAGCGCGGCGCGGCTGCCGTGAACCAGCGCCCAGATGCCGAAGCGGGGAGGTAGTGCTGACATGATGCGGAAATCTCCACGGGAAAGGCGTGTCGTTCAACTTGCGTCCAACCTCGAATGATGAGCGATACAGCCGTCGCGCGTTCCAATTTCTGCCCATATCGATCGATGAAATCGGTCTTTGGCCGCGCGTCGTACTTTTTATATATTCGGCGATTCCGCATATCACCAATGGATCTCGTCGATGCCCCGCGTTTTTCCCGTTCTCGAAGCCTACGACGCCTCTGTGTGTGCCTGACGTTGATCGGCGGCGTGCTGTCCGCCGACATGGCATGCGCCAACGAAACGGTGTCGATCAGCTACCAGAGGTCATCGACCCTGTTCATTCTGTTGAAACGAACCGGCGATCTGGAGAAGAAACTCAAACCGCTCGGCTACGACGTGAGCTGGCATGAGTTTTCGACGGGGCTACTGCAGTCGCTGAACGCCGGCAGCATCGATTTGCATTCGGATGTAGCGGATGCATTTGCGCTCTTCACGCAGGCCGCCAACGCGCCGTCGACGTACTACGCTGAAGAAACCTCGGCGCCCTCCGCTCAGGCGATCATCGTGCCGCCGGATTCGCCGATTCATTCGGTGGCTGACCTGAAGGGCAAACGCGTGGCCGTTTCCAAAGGCTCGGGCTGCAACTTCCTGTTGCCGAGCGCCCTGGCTAAAGCGCATTGACGCGTGGGCCATCTGGGACCCGACGGACATTCGTATCTGGACGCCGCCGGCGAAGTGATTCGGGGAAGCTGTTGTTTTCGTTGTCGAACCGATTATTCCCGCCGGACGACAAGGTTTGAGGCCGCGTAAGCGGCCTTCAGACGGCTGACCGACCCCACGTTTTTCGGAGCGTGGGGTTTTGTTTTTCAGGCGTGGCCAAGCGCGGCGACTTCCGGATTGCGCGCCACACCGAACCGTTCGTTATGCGCGTTGCCGTTCAGATAGAAGTCACCGATAGCGGCTTCGCGGATGATCGCCGGATTGTGCGACGCCAGCACCCGCGCATTGCGCCAATAGCGGTCGAAGCGGCGCGTTTCGCTGGTTGCCGAAGCGCCGCCCACTTCGAACAACAAGGTCGCTGCTTGCAGGGTTTGTTCGATGACGATTTGCTGCGCCTGGAAGGTCTGGATATCCAGATGGATGTAGGTCTGTTCGTCGGTACGGCCTTCCTGCCGCGCCACCGACACTTCATCGATTGCGCTGGCTAGCGAAGCGCTGATGCTCTGCGTCGAGTAAGCAAGGCTCGCGAGCCGGCCGACTACACGATGCACCAGCGGATTGTCGCGCGGGCTCGATTCACCCGGGATACCGAAGGTTCGAGTTTTGGCTTGCGTGAACGCCACTGCATCGCGCAGCGCCGCGCGGCTGATACCGGCCAGGTTGGCGATATGCAGCGCCTGGTAGTACGCGGTAAGCAGCGTGTTGCGGCGAGGTTTGGAGGCGCTATAGCGGCGGTACAGATTGTCGAGCGAGACCGGCACATGCTCGAAACGCGCCGTGCCGCTGCCGGTGAGACGCTGCCCGAAGCCATCCCAATCGTCGATGCGCTCGAGGCCTGGCGTGTCGCTCTTGACGAGCACGCGCACGTCGCTTTGTCCGTCGTGTGCGGTGACGTCGACCCAGTCGGCGTAGAGCGTGCCGGTGGTGTAGTACTTCTCGCCATCGAGATGCCACGCGCCGTTGGTTTGTGTGAGACGCACGCTGTTATTGGTGACGCCGGTGCGTTCGGATATGGCGCCGCCGATGATCTGGCCTTGAGCGATACGCGTGAGCCAACGGTCACGCAATGGCTCATCGCCATTTTCCAGCAGCGATTCGATAAAGCCGCCGTGCACGCGCAAGATTTGCGGAAGGTTCGAGTCTGCCTCGCCGAGACGCGTGACTAACGCCAGGAAGGCTTTCAGCGTGACGCCTTCGCCGCCGTAGCGCTTCGGCACACGCAGTTTGGTGTAGCCGGCTTCACGCAACCATTCCACGGGAGCGTAGGCCAGTTCCCGATTCTGTTCGCGTTCCACGGCGCCTTCGGCGATGCGGGCGAATAGGGGGGCGAAGCGGCGGGTTAGTTCGTCTTCACCGAACGGTTCTGCTGCGTCTGCGGTTGTCCGATTCAGGGTTGGGTGCGATTCAGATGCTGGCATGAGTTCTCCAAAGCGGGGCGCGCGCCGGGCGCAATCAGAGAACGGTACGGGACGGGCAGGGTGCTACCAACCAAGTATTTGGCTGATTCTTAGAACGCGTAGCGAAATGGCTATTTTGCCCGCCGACGCCTCAACCCCCGCACCGCGAGCAAACACAAAACCATCACAGCAAGCGACAAAACCGTCGTCATCGTCCCAAGCGCATAAATCACAGGCGTCGTCACCGACGTGGTAAGCCCCTGCAACTCGAGCGGCAAAGTATTCTGATCTCCAATCGCCTGCGAGGTGCGAGCAATCTCATCCCATGAAAGCGTGAACCCGAACATCGCGACGCCCACAACCGAAGGTCCGATGATAGGCAAAACAACGTGCCGGAAGCTCTGCCACGGCGTGGCGCCCAGATCCCGCGAAGCCTCTTCATAAGCAGGATTGAAGCGGTTGAACACAGCAAACATCACCAGCAGACCAAACGGCAGCGTCCATGTCAAATGCGCGCCCAGCGCCGACGTGAACAGGCCCATCGAGGTCGTATAGCTGTCGGCGAAGGACTGATATCCCCACGCGGAAGCGAGATACTTCACGCCGTTATCGAGCAACCGGAACGTCAACCCGATCCCAAGCGAGACGATAATGGACGGCATGATCAGACTGGCAACCGACACGTAGAAGACCGCCGTATCTCCACGAAAGCGCCGGCGAAAAGCCAATCCGGCCGCCACGGAGAACAGCACCGTCAATACTGTCACAGCCAGCGCAAGCCGCACCGACCGCCCGAATGCCGCCCAGATATCGACATCGCCGACGCCGTCACGCAGCACGGCAAACCAATGCAACGACACGCCACGCATCGGAAACGTCAGCCCACCCTCGGGTCCCTGAAACGAAAGAATGAAAATCGTAATGACCGGTCCATACAGGAACAGCACGAACAGGCCGAACAGCAGCGCGAGCCAGTAAAAGCTGGCCGGTCGATGCTCCCGATGTTTGAGGCGAATGGCTTGCATGCTCACAGCTCCTTGCGGATATCGACCACCCGCGTCAAACCCCACACGATCATCAACACGACAGCCAGCAGAATGATCGCGTTAGCTGCCGCCGCGGGAAATTGCAGGTAGCCGGTCTGTACCTGAATGATTTTGCCGACCGATGCAATCTGCTGGCCGCCCATCACGCCGACGGTCAGGAAATCGCCCATCACGATCGTGATCACGAAGATCGAGCCGATCACAATGCCGGTTTTCGACAGCGGCAACACCACGTCGCGAATCACTTGCCAGCCGCTCGCGCCGGCATCGCGTGCCGCTTCGAGCAACGAGCGGTCGATGCGCATCATCGCGTTGAAAATCGGCACGATCATGAAGAACGTGTAGAGGTGCACGAACGCGAGCACGACCGAGAAGTTCGAATACAGCAACCACTCGAGCGGTTGATCGATCAGATGCGCGCCCAGCAGCGCCTGATTGACGAGCCCGTTACGGCCGAGCAATGGCATCCACGAGATCATGCGGATCACATTCGACGTCCAGAACGGAATCGTGCAGATGAGGAACAGGATTGTCTGCATGCTCGTCGTGCGCACGTGGAACGCGAGGAAGTAAGCGATCGAAAAACCCAGCAGCAAGGTCACGGCCCATACGATCGCGCAGAACCTGAGCGTCGACCAGTATGTCTTCAAGGTGACGCAGACGTCCGTCATCGACGAACAGCCGTTGAAAATCGCCGCGTAGTTTTTCAGCGTGAAAGCCGGGATGATCTGGTATTCGTTGAAGTCCCAGAAACTGACGATTAACGTGATAACCAACGGCACGATGAAAAACAGCAGGAACGTCAGCGAAAGCGGCGTTGCCTGCAACCATGCCGGCGCACGCCGGTGTTTGACGGGCGCATCCTGCGCGTGAGAGGGAAGGTCGATCGTTGCCATGGGCGGATATCTAGGGAAGCACTGCGGAAGCATTGCGCTGCGGAATGACCACGTCAGCGAAAAACTGCCGGCATGTCATGCACCGGCAGTCCGGCATGCGGCTCGGTCGCTGAAGCCACGCTGAGGCCAGGTTCAAGCCGCGATGAACTCGTTCCACTTCTGAACCATGTAGATGTTCTCGTCCATCACCGCATTCCAGCAGGCAATCGCGCCCATGCGCTGGTTGTATGAGCCGCCGTCGCGCACGGTGCCCGCTTTTTCGAGCAACTGGCCATCGGGCGCCTTGATGTCCTGCGCGGCAGCTTTGCCTTCGATCCAGTAGTCCCATTCGTAAGGCTGCATGTGGGTCTTCGCTGTCTCGAGGACCCCCGAGTAATAGCCCTGGCGCATCAGGTAGGCGCCGGCCCAGCCGTCCTGGAACCAGTTCACGAACTCGTACGCAGCGTCCAGCTTCTTGCCTTGCAGCGAGCGCGGAAAGCCGAAACCTGACGCCCACGAGCGATAGCCTTCCTTGAGCGGCTGGAACTTACAGGCGACACCCATGGTGCGCACTTTGGTCACGGCCGGCGACCACATCGACTGGATCACTACCTCGCCCGAAGCCATCAGGTTCACGCTTTCGTTGAAGTCCTTCCAGAACGCGCGGAACTGGCCGGCGCGCTTGACTTCGATCAGGATCTTGATGGTCTGGTCGATTTCGGCCTTGGTCATGTTGCCTTTGTCGCCGTATTTCATGTGGCCCATCGCCTCGATCGCCATCGCCGAGTCCATGATGCCGATCGCCGGAATGTTCAACAGTGCCGCCTTGCCCTTGAATTGCGGATTGAGCAGTTCGGCCCAGCTGTCGATCGGGCGCTTGATGAGGTCGGGACGGATGCCGAGCGTGTCCGCGTTGTACGTGGTCGGAATCAGCGTCATCCATTCAGTCGGTGTCGCGGAGAATTCGGTGGAGCGCGGGCCGGTCAGAAACATCACCTTCTTCGGCGCGGTGCCCTGATCGCCGATCTTCTTGCCGTTCACTTCACCGCGTGTCAGCACCGGCGTGATCTTGTCGGCGAGCTTGATGCGTTTCGCGTCCATGCCCGCGAGCGTGCCGGCCGGAATCAGTTTCTTGAGCGCGAAATATTCGGTGTCGACAATGTCGAACGAGTTGGGCTGCGTGATGATGCGCTTGGCCACATCGTCAGTGGTCACCGGCACGTATTGAATGTCGATGCCCGTGTCTTCCTTGAATTTCTTCGCGATGTCGGCGCTCTGGTTCACCGCCGTGCCGAGGTAGCGCAAGGTGATCTTCTCCTGCGCATGCACGTACGGAAACCCGGCAATGCCGGCCGCCGCCACGGCGCCCTTGATGAACGTGCGGCGCGACAGGCCTTTTTCCTTCAGATCGGATGCGGCCGCTGCCGGGCTCTCGTTCGCTTCACTCATTGCTTTCTCCTCAGTTGACGGTCGTTTGGTGTTCGCTTGATCTTTGATCAACGCCTGTTTGTCGTTCCGTTGAAGCTCGGTTCACGCTTGCGGTTCAGACGTTCTTTTCGCTGCCATGTCACGCAATGCCGTACACAACGGCGCGCCCGTTCAGGCCGCCAACGGATGCGCGTCCTGCTCGTTCCACCAGACCACGACGCGCGCGTCGGGACCGAGCCGCGCCGGGTCGTAGTCACCGTCGCTCACCAGTGAAATCAGTTCAGGCGAGCCGTCGAGCGGATCGAGCGTCATGCGTAAATGGGTACCCTGGTACTCCGCTTCGCGTACCGTGCAGGGCACGCCACCGATCCGGGTCAGGCCGTTCTCGCCGGTTGCCGTCTGGACGGGCGTGACGCCGTGCGGCACCACGCGCAGATGATCGGCGCGCACGGTAAACGAACGGCCATTCGTGTTGAAGACGTTGTGACCGCCAAGAAAACGCGCGACGAATTCAGTACGCGGACGGTTGAAGACTTCGTGCGGTGTGCCGCTTTGCTCGATCCGCCCGTGGCTCATCACGACCACCAGATCGGCAAGCGCCATCGCTTCTTCCTGCGAATGTGTGACATGCACGAACGTGATGCCGAGTTCTTTCTGCCAGCGCTTGAGTTCAGCACGCATCTGCACACGCAGGAAGGGGTCGAGCGCGGACAGCGGTTCGTCGAGCAATAGACAGCCAGGCTGATTCAGCAACGCGCGCGCGAGCGCCACACGCTGCTGTTGACCGCCGGACAGTTGCGCCGGTTTGCGTTCGGCATACGCGGACATCGCCACCAGTTCCAGCAGCTCGCCGGCTCGCTTGCGGCGCACATCTTTCGCTATGCCGCGCATCTTCAGGCTGAACGCGACGTTATCGAGCGCGCTCAGATGCGGGAACAGCGCGTAGTTCTGAAACACCATCGCCGTGCCGCGGGCAGCGGGTTCCTCGCGCGTGACGTTGCGCCCGGCGATCAGAATGTCACCCTCGGTGACCGATTCATGCCCGGCGATCATGCGCAAGGTCGAGGTCTTGCCGCATCCCGACGGCCCGAGCAGGCAGCAGTACTGACCGCCGGCAATGCGCAGATCGATCGCGTCGACGGCAAGCGAGTCGCCGTATTGCTTCGACACCTGCACCAGTTCGATATCGGCGGCTGTGGTTGCGAGCAGCGTTGAAGCAGGCTGAATCATGAAGTGGATGTCCTCGTGAACGGCGAAGAGCGGGCGCACGCAAAACCACCCACGGCGCCTAAGCGAACCCATCCAAACGCAAGACATGTGCCATCCATCGCATCGCTACGCTTGCCGATTGCAAACGCGCCGGTGTGCTTAACGTCGACGAGTTGGCTCACATATTGCAAACGATCCGCAATGTCGATCGTCAGCGATCAAAGAGAATCTTTTGCGCAATCGCGGTGCGTCTTCGGTCCGTCCCGGGGCATGATCCGGCCAACTCGGATCATTCGGGGTGCCACGCGTCGCTTTTCGTCACTCACTGCTTCTTTACATGAACGACACACGGAACATGCCCGCAGCAGAGAATCGCGCCCGTCAACCAATCGCGACCCATGGCCGCTTTGCGTATCGCCCGATCACGGACAGCGACGCGTTCCGCTGGCCCGGCGATAGCGGGCTCGCGGTCTATCTCGGCTTCAACATCGAACACTTTGCGTTCGGCGAGGGACTCGGCGCCGCGCTCGGCCCGGTCTCGCCGCAACCGGATGTGCTGAACCATAGCTGGCGCGAGTACGGCAACCGCGTGGGTGCGTGGCGCTGCATCGAACTGTTCGACCAGCTGGATAT
The DNA here is from genome assembly GCF_046025895.1 of Paraburkholderia sp. RL17-337-BIB-A. Classification (NCBI taxonomy): domain Bacteria; kingdom Pseudomonadati; phylum Pseudomonadota; class Betaproteobacteria; order Burkholderiales; family Burkholderiaceae; genus Paraburkholderia; species Paraburkholderia sp. RL17-337-BIB-A. The sequence continues at coordinate 1,859,747 of NZ_JARESY010000002.1, forward strand.
GCCGGCGGGCACGCTGATCAATACGGCGCTCTACGACCATTGCCCGGCGCTGATCGCGGCCTGCGTGGCGCGTGGCGACGAACTGATCGGCCACGGGCACACCAATGCGCATCGGCAAAGCGACCTCGACGAAAACGGCGAACGTGAGCTGCTTCTGCATTGCCGCGAACGTATCGCCGAAGCCTCCGGCACGCCGCCGCAGGGCTGGCTCTCGCCATGGATATCCGAGTCGCACCTGACGCCCGATCTGCTGGCTGAGACCGGTTATCGCTACACGCTGAACTGGTGTCACGACGATCGTCCGGTACGCATGGCCACACGTGGCGGGCCGCTGTGGTCGATTCCGTACCCGCAGGAACTCAACGATCTGCCGATGATGGTGGGTCGCCACATGGACGGCCGCGCGTTTGCCGACATGATCGTCGATCAGTTCGACGAGATGCTCGAACAGGCCAATCGCGGCCCGCAGCCGCAGGCCCTCGTAATGGGTATCGCGCTGCATCCTTATCTGGTGGGCCAACCATACCGGCTGCGGCATCTGCGCCGCGCGCTCGAGCATATCGCCGCGGCGCGGGCGAAAGGCGATGTATGGGTGACGACGCCAGGCGCAATCGCGCGTCACATGGACGAACTGGAGCGTGACGGCGTGCTGCGCCCGGAGCTCGCATGAGCATGAATCCGAAAGCCGGCGCCGCCACTGCCAGAAAAACGCCGCAGGAAGAGGCGGACGTCGACGCGCGCATCTATCAGTCGATCTTCGACGGCGTGCTGAACCATCGTTTGACGCCCGGCACGAAGTTGCCGGAGCCCGAGTTGTGCCAGCTGTTCGGCGTGGGTCGAGCGGTCGCGCGGCGGGTGCTGGAAAAGCTCGCCTACGACGGCATCGTCGTGCTGCGGCCGAACAAAGGCGCGGTGATTGCCGAACCGACGCTGGAGGAAACGCGCGAGATCTTCGAAGCCCGGCGCTCCGTCGAACGCGTGCTGGTCGAGTTGGCCGTGCAGCGTGCCAGTGCGAAGGACATCGAGGCCTTGCGCCAGCAGTTGGCGAGCGAGCACGAGGCGATGCATCGCTTCGACCAGCCTTCGTGGGTCACGCTCGCCAGTGGTTTTCATATGCGCATCGCCGCGCTCGCGGGCAACTCCATTCTGCAAAACTATCTGAAGGAGCTGGTTTCGCGCTGCTCGCTCATTGTCGGGGTGTATGAACCGCCGGGGCATGCGCCGTGCGAGCACGCGGAGCATGCGGCGATTGTCGATTGCATCGAGGCACGCGATGCCGCGGGCGCAATAGCCCATATGGAAGCGCATCTTCGCGATCTCGAGGAGCGGATCGAAACGTCGCGCAAGCGCGGCGAGAAAAGCCTCGGCCAGTTGCTCGGCATCACCGGCTACGCCACTCAGACCTAGGCCTTCACCCATGGAAATCGACTTCGACGCAATCACCGAATACCAGCGCTACAAGCTGATGGCGAGCCTGATCGTGCCGCGCCCGATCGCGCTCGTCACCACGCTCGGTGCGGACGGCACGATCAATGCCGCGCCGTTTTCGATGTTCAACATGCTCGGAGAAGAACCGCCGATCGTCATGATCAGTATCAATCGCGTCGGCGATGGCACGCTCAAGGACACGGCGGTGAACATCGCGCGAACCGGTGAATTTGTCGTGCATCTCGCCGACGAGGCGATCGCGGAGAAAATGCATCGTTGCGGTGAGCGGCTTGCGCCGAATGTGAGCGAACTCGCCAAGGTCGGCTTGACGCCGGTGGCGAGTACGCATGTTGCGCCACCGCGTATCGCCGAAGCGCCGGTGGCGTTCGAGTGCACGCTATGGGAGACGCTGGAGACAACCAGCCGGCAGATTTTCATCGGCCGCGTGCATCGCCTGCATGCTCGCGATGAGTTGATCGACACCGAGACCTGGCGCGTACGGCTGCAGCATTACTTTCCGGTGGGACGCTTCGGCGCGAGCGACTATGTCACGACACGCGACCGGTTTACGCTCGGTTGACTCAAACCCCGAGCGCCCGGCCGTCGCTGCGCGGATCGTGAGCGCCTGAAGCCGCGCCGTTCCGCTCGAGGCGGATCACGCCCGGATGGCCCGCCAATGGACTCCGCGCCGGAATAACGCTCACCTCATGCCCGCGTGCAGCGAGTTCGGCGAACACCTCGGCGCCGGCGTCTTCTTCGAGCTTCAACGCATCACGCGTATCGGAGAAGGTCTTGCCAAGCAGAAAGCGCGGACGGGCGAGGGCGGTGAGCGGGTCCATCCCGTAGTCGATCAGGCGCGTGAGAATGGCGGCCAGCGTTTGCGGCTGACCGTCGGCGCCTTGCGTGCCGAACAGCAGGTGTGGCCGGCCGTCCTTCAGATACATGCCGGGGTTGAGCGTATGAAAAGGCCGCTTGCCCGGTTGCACGACGTTGTGATGCATGGCGTTCGTGCTGAACGACGCGCCGCGGTTGTGCCAGAGAATCCCCGTATCGCCCGCCACCACGCCGCTCCCCCAGTCGAAGTAAAGCGTTTGCAGCACGCTGACGCTGCGGCCTTCGCTATCCGTCGCGCCGATAAACACCGTGTCGCCCGGGCGAAACATGTGGGGCCATGCGCGCGCCGCACGCGGATTGATCGAGCGTGCGTGCGCATCGAGCGTGGCGGGCGACAGCATGTGGTCGACCGGCACGGCGTTGAACTCAGGATCGGACACGAAGCGGTCGCGGTCCACGAACGCGCATTTCACTGCTTCCACCAGCAGGTGGTAGTAATCGGCGCTGCCCTCGGCAATCTGCGCGACATCGAAACGATCGAGGATGCCCATGATCTGCAATGTCGTCACACCTTGAGTGGGCGGCCGCATGCTGACCAGTTCGCCGCCACGATAAGCGACACGTAGCGGCGCTTCATCGCGCGCCTGCGTTCGCGCCAGATCGCTCGACGTCAGCGGTGAGCCGGCCTCGCGCAAACCGCGTGCGATCCGCTCGGCTAACTCGCCCTCATGGAATTCGCGCGCGCCGAAGCGTGCAATCCGCTCGATGCTCTTCGCCAGCGCGGGCTGCACGAAACGTTCGGCGATGGCGGGAATGCGGCCCTGCGGTGCGAAAGTCGCCGCAAAACCGGGCAGAGCATGCAATTCGTCGGCCCGCATGCTTTGCCAGAAATGCTGCGAGGGCGTGATGGGAAACCCATCGGATGCATATTCGAGCGCACGGTCGAACAACGACGACCACGATTGCGCGCCGCCCCATGCGTCCTTGCTGATCTCATAGGCCTGATGCCATGTATCGACGGTCGCGGCCGTGGTGAGTGCCGAGGCAGCACCGCGCAACGGAATCGCATCGCTGAACGCGGGCAGCTGCTGCGCGGCCTGGCCGATGCCCGACACCGTGCGCAACATTCCTTGCCGGTCGCCGATCACCCAGAACGCGTCACCGCCCAGTCCGGTGAAATGCGGATACGTCACGCAGAGCGCCGCGCCGGTCGCGATCGCGGCTTCGATCGCATTGCCGCCGCCACGCAATACGTCGCGGCCCGCCTCGCTCGCCAACGCATGAGGGCTGGTGACCATGCCGGCGTTCGAACGGGCGAGTGGGGTGTCGTGCATCGATACTCCGCAATGAGGAATGAGCTGTGATTGAGAGGCGCGCGGGAACGCCCGAAGAAATAGCAGACGCCATCGTGTTCGTCGCATCTGACAAGGCGAGCTTTATCACGGGCGAAATCATCAGGATCAACGGCGGAAAAACGGCCTCGTAAGCCATCGTTCGCGAGCTGAGCTTACTCGTACGAAAACGACCCGCCGAACTTGTCCATCCGCTCCAGCGCCATTCCCGACCCGCGCACCACACAGGTCAGCGGCGCTTCGGCGACGAACACCGGCAGGCCGGTTTCTTCCGCCAGCAGACGGTCGAGATCGCGCAGCAAGGCGCCGCCACCCGCGAGCATGATGCCGCGCTCGGCGATGTCGGCGCCCAATTCCGGCGGCGTCTGTTCAAGCGCGATCTTCACCGCCGAGACGATCTGATTCAGCGGATCCGTGAGCGCTTCGAGAATCTCGTTGCTGGACACCGTGAAGCTGCGCGGAATGCCTTCGGACATATTGCGGCCCTTGACTTCCATCTCCTTGACCTCGGAGCCCGGAAACGCCGAACCGATTTCCTTCTTGATCGCCTCGGCGGTCTGCTCGCCGATCAGCATCCCGTAATTGCGGCGAATGTAGTTGACGATCGCATCGTCGAACTTGTCGCCACCCACGCGCACCGAGCCCTTATAGACGATGCCGCCGAGCGAGATTACCCCTACCTCGGTCGTGCCGCCGCCGATATCGACCACCATCGAGCCGGTCGCTTCCGACACCGGCAAGCCCGCACCGGTGGCCGCGGCCATCGGCTCTTCGATCAGGTAGACCTGCGAGGCGCCCGCGCTATGCGCGGCTTCCTTGATCGCGCGGCGCTCGACCTGAGTCGAGCCGCACGGCACGCAAATGATGATGCGCGGCGACGGCGCGAACATCCGCGACTCATGCGCCATCTGGATGAAACGCTTGATCATCTGCTGGGTGATGTTGAAGTCGGCGATCACGCCGTCTTTCATTGGGCGGATCGCCTCGATATTGCCCGGCACCTTGCCGAGCATCTGTTTCGCTTCCTTGCCGACGGCCAGAATGATCTTCTTGCCATTCGGGCCGCCTTCCTGACGAATCGAGACCACCGAGGGTTCGTCCAGCACAATGCCCTTGCCACGCATGTAGATGAGGGTGTTCGACGTGCCGAGGTCGATTGCCAGGTCGTTGGAAAAATAGCCGCGCAGAAAACCGAACATGCAAATTCCTGTCTCGCTGATGCCGGGCGCGTGAGCGCGCCGCTTGGGGATGCCGCTCAAAGGCGGCAGGCGACCAGGTGGCGGTCGGGAGAGAGGGAAGAATAACAGCTTCGGACGGACAGCTACCTGGGCGGGCGTACCCGCAGGGCGTTGGCGCCGTGCCGCACCGCAGCGTGCGCCGTCGCACACACTGTCAAAGCGCGTCGGTGCATGCTCCTGTCATCCGCAGCAGGCCGCGCCGGCGGACTCCCATGGTCGGCGTTTTCAGCGTCGACTGGAGCCAGGGCAAAGAAAGCGGCAGAGCTTAACGTGAGGCAACATGGACGAGACAACACAGACGACGCGACGCTACGACATCATCAGCGACGAAGCCGAATTTCGTGCTTTGCAGCCTGAATGGGACACGTTGTGGTCGAAGGCGAACGGCTACTACTATCAGTCGTTCAGCTTTTGCTGGCTCGCCTGGAAACACGTAGCGAAGCCGCAGGGGCGCAAGCTCAAATGCATCGTGTGCCGTGAAGACGGGCAACTGGTCATGATCTGGCCGCTCGAAACCAGCAGGCGCGCGCTCTGGACGTATCTCGTGCCGCTCGGGCCTCAAGGCGGCGACTACACGAGCGTGCTGGTGGAGAACGGCGCATCGGCTCCGGCCTTGATCGCGGGCGCGTGGGAGACCGCGCGCCGGCGCTGCGGCGCCGATTTCATTCATCTGCCGTATGTGCGGGATACGTTGCATCTGCACACGCTGGTGATGCAGGAACGCAGGGTGTTGTTTACCGAGGCCCACAACGCGTCTGCCGCGACGTTGCGCGGCCAGGGCAGCTGGGAGGAATATGGCCGCACGCTAGGCACGCTGTTCGGCAAACGGCCCGGTTCTTTCGTGAACCGCCTCGCCAAGGAGGGCAAGGTTGCCGTGCGCGTCGTCGATCCTTCCGAGGAAGCCGAGACCGCGTCCATCATCGCGTGGATGTTCAATTGCAAACGCCAGTGGAGTGATCGGGTCGGCAAACACAGCGTGTGGATCGATTTACCGGAGTTCGAGTGCTTTCTCGGCAAGCTGATCTATTCCCCCGATGTGCCCTCGATGGCGCGTCTCATCGTGGTCACCCTGGACGACGCGCCGGTTGCCGGGATCATCGTCAGTTTCGGCAACCCCTGGGCGAGCGCGATCTTCGCCGGTTACGACCCGCAATACGGCAGATGCTGTCCCGGTCTGATCGCGGTGGAGCATTGCGTCAAATGGGCCTTCGACAACGGCTTCGACCTTGACTTCGGAGTGGGAACCGAGCGCTTCAAGTCGTACTGGGCGCGGGGTGAAGCGTCCACCGCGTGGACCGTGCAGATCATCAATTCGGTGTGGGGCCTGGCGGCGATTCGCGCGCGGCGCCTTTCCCGCGAGCTTGTCTCCCGCGTGAAGCGGCTCGGCGAGGCAGGTGCCGCAGCGCCGGAGGCGGGCAACGAGAACTTGCCGCTGACGCCGGCGATGACCCTTCACAACCCGGAAGCGTTCGGCCAGCGTGCGGAGCACAACTGACCGCAATTGAACTGCAACTGAATCGCGGCTTAGCTGCAATGAGCCGCGACCGAACTGCAATTGTGCCGCGACTGACGCACAACTGAGTCGCATCCGAACCGGCAGCGGCCATTCCCCGTTGCCCGGCCTGACCACCTAGCCAACGAACGGCGCGCCCATCGGTCGGGTACGGATGCCGGGCGTGAGCCGTGTCCACGGCAAGTCGGCCGGATCGGCGGTCATCGGACCGGGCGCCTTGGCGACCAGCACGGCGTGCGCAATCGGTTCGAAGTCGGCGCGAAAATGCACTGAACTCTTGTTCACGAGTATTTTCATCTGCTCCGGCACGATGCCCGCGACGCGATACAGATTGCGGTCGAGCATCTGCGCCTTGGTCGAACTCACGGCAATCCGCACGCCGCCGATCTTCAGGCAGGCGACGGGGCCAAGGTCCACCTGCATGCCGTGCATCATCGGCCCGTCGTAGCGGCATTGGCCATCGGACAGCGCCACGACTTCGAAGCGACCCGCGAACGGCGTGTCGCCCGGCGCGCCGGAGCGGCCGCCAAGCGCCAACTCGAGCGTGGCGCCCACGCCCGCCGCGTGTGCCTGTGCGGCCGCCTCCGGATCCCAGAGCAGACCGAGCGCGGCGTCTTGTGCGTCTTCGGCCAGCAACGCGCGCAGCATGCCGGTGGTGTTCGAATCGGCGCCCGCGCCCGGATTGTCCTGCGTGTCCGCGATCACCACCGGTTTGTCCGCCGCGGCGCTCAGACGCAGTGCTTGCGCGACGGCGTCGGCGGGGGACAGAAACGGCACCGCCCATGATGACTCGTCGTGCAACATGATGTCGTAGAGCGCTTCGACGGCCGCGTGCACTGCCGCCGCGTCGTCGCCATAGCCCCAGATAACCGGGCCGCATTCGGGAAAGTCGGCAGCCGGAAAGCCCGGCGCGAACGACAGCGAGACGACCTGGTCTTTTTCCAGCGCGCCGAGTGCCGCATACATCGAGCGAGCCGGCTCGAGCAGGGTGCACATGCCGTTGATCGGAATCAGAAACGGCAAGCGGCGCGCCGCACGCACGAGTGGTTTGCGTTCGTCCAGCAGACGCGCGAGCAGGCGCTCCGCGCGCGCCCCCGCAGCGGCCATGTCGACGTGCGGATAAGTGCGGTAGGCGACCAGCGCATCCGCGCTCGCGAGCATGCGCTCGGTCACGTTCGCATGAAGGTCGAGCGAGGCGACGATCGGCACGGATGCACCGACCTTCGCCCGCAAGCGCGCCAGCAATTCACCTTCGCCGTCGTCCACATGCTGCGCGACCATCGCGCCGTGCAAGTCGAGATAGATGGCGTCGAAACCGCCTGCGCCGGCGGCCGCGACGATCTCGCCGGCAATCCGCTCGTAGGCGTCTTCCGTTACTTGCGCGGAGGGACTTGCAGCGGTCCAGATCACCGGCATCAGCGTATGTCCGTGCTGTTCGCTCGCAAGGATGAACCCGCCGATCGGCAGATTGACATCGCGCAACGCAAGCACGGCGTCGCCGCGCGTCATGGCCGGATGACCCTCACCGCGCACGAAGCTTTCGTAAGTCGCGGGCGACGGTGCAAAGGTATTGGTCTCGTGCTGGAAACCAGCAATCAGGATCTTGAATGTCAAGTTGATGCTCTCGGTTGAAGAAGCCGGCGCGAAACTCGCGCCGGCGTGTCCATTGATGACTGGGGTTGCGATCGGTTTGCCAATACGAGCCGATAGTCGGAAGCCAATAATTAGCCAGCAAGAGCAACTAAAGTGAAGTAATGTTGCTCATTGGGCAACGCTCAGCCACTCACCGAAACGCGCGGCGCCAAAAACCAGGGAATCAGACGATGCGGGAAATCAACCAGCGCCGCTTGCGCTATTTCCACGAAGTGCTCGCCCACGGCTCGATCCGCGGGGCGGCGGACCGGCTGAACACGGCTGCGTCGGTGATCACGCGGCAGATCAGGCTGCTGGAAGAGGAGATCGGCGCGCCGCTGTTCGAGCGCCGTGCGCGCGGGGTCGCGCCCACCGAGGCAGCGCTGCATCTGATCGAGTTCTGGCGCGGCTGCCAGGCGCAGCAGGAGCAGTTCGAACAACGCCTGCAAGCGCTCCATGGCCTGCAGCAAGGGCAAATCAGGCTGGCGATCAGCGAAGGCTATATCGACGGCTTGATGGACGAGGTGCTGACCGACTTCTGCGCCCGCTACCCGAAGCTCGACATCACGGTGGAGACGCTGCCGGTCAACGAGGTGGTGAGCGAAGTCGTGGAAAACCGCGCCCATATCGGGCTCGCGTACAACCCGCCGAGCGACCCGCATATCGAATACCGGGCAACCTCGCCGCAACCCGTGGTGCTGCTGGTGCACGCCGGCCATCCGCTGGCCGTGCGCGGCGGCCCGGTCAGCGTCGAGGAGATGCTCCAGTATCCGCTCGCGCTGATGCCGCCGGCGTTTGGACTCGGGCAGATCGCGCAGATGCTCGCCTTCACCGATAACCTGCAGATTCGCCCGACGCTCACCACCAACTCGCTGACGGTGCTGAAACGCTTCGTGAAAAAAGGCGCGGGCGTCACGTTGATGGGCAGCTTCGGCGCGATGCACGAAATCGCGGCGGGTGAACTGGTTGCGTTGCCAATCGAGCATCCGTTGTTCGTCTCGGCGAAGACTCGCCTGCTGGTGCGGGCCGGCCGCCCGTTAGGCAGCGCCGCGGCTGAATTGCTTCGCTGGATGCTGGAAAGAATGTCGATGTTCAACGGCGCGGCGGCCGCTTAAGCCGGACCTTCCGAAATGACAGACGCGAGATCCGGTTTTGAAAAGTCGCAGAGCCGCCTCGATAGATCGGCCACCATCGAGTAGAGCGGGGTAGGACGATCGTTACCCGGCCTTATGACCGGTCGCGGTTACGTGCCCGGGTGGCGCCTGTGATCACGGCGAGGCCGAGCATGATGACCGCCACGATCGCGATCGTATGTTGTGCGACATGCAGCGCCATCAAGCCCCATGCCACGCCGCCTATCAGAATGATCCAGCCTGCGAGATAAATGAGCAGAGTCATCGTTTTTCTCCTTTTCGATTCGACGGATGGGACCGGATTGCCTGTCATGAAAGGCGTTACCGGTCGCCCCGATTGAGCCGTTGAACCCGCCTGGCCGGCGTGCCGTTGTAGAACGGCGGCGCCGGCACACGCGATCAGTGGGTCTATCGAGCAGCAGTTTCCGCGCCCGGGCCGCTGCATCCTCCGTGCGCGGGCGCCGGGAGTCGAATGGACTGGAGCGATACGCACTCCGCGTTAGATCACCTTGATCACGACATCGATATTGCCGCGTGTAGCCTTGGAGTACGGGCAGGTTTGGTGCGCGGCATTCGCGAGCGCTTCGGCGACTTCACGGTCCAGACCCGGCAGGCTGACGTTCAGACGGGCTTGCAGGAAGTAGGCACCATCGGTCGTGCCCAGATCGACCTCGGCATCAACCGCGGTGTCAGCGGGCAGGGCAATCTTCAGCTTGGCGGCCGCCAGTCCCATTGCGCCAATGAAACAGGCGGACCAGCCCGCCGCGAGCATTTGTTCCGGGTTGGTGCCCGATCCCGGCGTGCCCGGGGTCGAGAGCTTGACGTCAAGGCGGCCGTCGGAACTGCGAGATGCGCCTTCCCGACCACCCGTCGTGTGAGTTTTGCCGGTGTACAGCACTTTTTCGAGCTGCGTCATGATTGACTCCTTCTTTGGTTGAGTTTTAGTGATGCACGTAGAAAGATCGAGCGGAAACCGCCGTGACAGGGCCACCCGATTGGGAGACCGTCTCCCGAACGCCGCCAAACGACTGCATTGCGGCGTTCGCGTTTGCATTGGCGTCCGCGTATTCCGCGCGGACCGTCAGGGCGCTTTGACCGCGTTGCGAAGCAGGTGCGCCGGCGATCGGGTTGTAGTGGGGTGCGGGACCATATCCACTGCTGGCAAAGACCGGCGCGGCGATGGCTGTGCCGACTGCGAAGATTGCTGCAACGATCAGATGCTTTTTCATGGTGAAACCTCGAATGAGTTTTGTTGCATCAGGCCACTCGTCTCTGCGAGTGAACCTGATATCAATAGGATGGCTTATTACGCTCGAAGGAAAATCACTCCTTCGGACAAGGGATGCCTAGCTACCCCGATACAGATTGCTGTTGAGATAGGCGAGCTGTCCGTCATGTTCGGCCCGCTCCAGTTCGTGTCGGACGTCTGCCCGGGTTTTCAACGCGGCGCCCTTGCCGTTGCCGGCAGCGCTCCATTGCTGCGATTGGACGACGCCAGGATCTGCTGCATTTGCGGCCGCCGTTTCAGAGGCGTGAGCGAGACCGGTGGTGACGCACGCGGCGAGTGCCAAAGCGAGGATGGAAGTTTTCATGTCATTCTCCGTAATCTAAAGATGGGAAAGGCGCATGGACCTCAGGGAGCTAGCATGGCCGCCTGATCTGCATCCGCGGTATCGGATGCCTGTCGTCTTGCGTTGGATGCATTAGAACGTTCCGACGTATCTGGCTTGTGTCGAAAAGGCGGGGGAAATGCAATGTTGTGTATCGCTGAGACGCTCAGATACATTGCGACACAAAGCGGCCGTTCGAAGAACCGGAGAAAGAGTGTGACCCCGATGGAACGCGCAAAAGTGAATGAGGGAGTGGAATCTGCCCATGCCGGAGGACGGCCGGCTCCAGCTACGCAAGCCGCCGTACAGCGAATTGACGGTGCGCAAACTGTGCGACCTGCGGCGTGGGCTTTATGCGTCGCCTGACTATCTCGAACGCAAGGGCGGGGTCAAGACGCTCGTCGAGCTCACCCACCATGACGCCATTGTGTTTCGTGAACCGAGCGGGCGTCTGCGACGCCTGGAGCGTGCGCGATGGTGCTTCGGTGCGCGAGGTGTCGCTCCCGCCGGTGCTGGTGCCGGCCGATGGTCAAGCCCTGGTGGACGCGGCGCTTGCCGGCTTCGGTATCACGCAGATACACGACGGGGTCGCGCTGCCGCATGCGCGCTCAGCAGGCTGGTCCATCTGCTGCCGCAAGCGGATGTGAACGGACCGCCGGTCCATGCCATCATTTCCCTGGGTCAGAAAATGGCGGCGAAGAGGCGCGCGGTGGTCAATCACCTCGCCGAAACGTTCCGGCAGACCGGGCAGTAACTGGACATCATCCGCGCAATCGAAACGTCAAGGCCTCGCCGTGCGAATGAATCAGGCATAGTCCGCGGGCACCGACTTCAGTGCCGAGGCGAGAATCATGGCGCCGCTGTTCAACGGTTCGATGCGCCCCCGGGTGCGCGGCTTGTAGACCGTGTCGCCTCTGCTGATGCGCGAGCCTGACAGCGCGCATTGCCCGGAGTGCCGGGCGAGCGCCGGCGACCACATCTGCTCTTCGTAATTGCACATGGTCGGGTCGTGCCAGGAGACCACGACAAGCCGGTTGGGTAAGTACTCGAGCACGCTCACGGTAAACGTGGGCGCTTTCTGGCGGGCAGGGGCTGGCCGCGAATGCAGTCTCGAGTACATGAGCTCATCAGGGAACTCGCGAGGCGCAGCATTGAACTGCTGGAGCGCGGCGAGTGTGCGACTCCAGGGGTCCGGGTCGACCGGCATCGCCTCATGGTGTGCCGACCTGCGCCGGCCGACTCTGCCCATCCCCGCGGAGACGGGGAGCGGGCGCGTGGACCCCATGGTCGCCGCGTTCTGGCGCGCAGGGGAGGAATACGAAATATCTGTCTCGGATGAAAGTTCGATGGGTGCATGGCGGGGCTTATCGTTCAACATCATCTTCCTCTTGTTAGTAAGAGTCGAAGCAGTGATTGAGCAACCGTGGGGCAATAGCACACGGGCCTACTGGATGCAAACCGCGGCGTAGTCGACCGTGCGCCGGTAGACGCTCCGGTTAAGCCACGAGACAAACGTGAATTCCACGTAGGCGTTGACACCGATGAAGAGCCAGGTCTGAAGAGCGTGCGACACGGTCAATTCCTTTGGAGCGATGCGGCAGTTAAAGGAAACACGGTCAGGCCGACGGATTGCGGGCGTAGAAAGGCCGGCTGCCGGGTCGCGGTCCGCACAGGGGATGAGGACTGGGTTATCGGGAGAGGCTTCCCGCAGTCATCGGAGATGCGCCGATCGCGATGACTCAAGCGTACGCAGCGCAGGAGAGGGAATCTATTCTACGGTGGGGTATGGGAGTGCCGCGATAGCGTAATCCGGCTATACGGCCGTATAACGCAAGGAGGCCGACATGAGAAGGTTGTCGCCTCCACGAGCGCCCCGTTATACATTCGTATCATCGCGGTCGTCGGTTTTGTAAGCTAGGCTTGGTTTGCAGGATAAACGCGCGGAATGCCACGCCGTTATTCAGGGAGCGAGTCGAGGACCACCATTTTGCCAAAGACGCCCGTTGTATCAATTGTCGACGATGACCAGTCGGTTCGTCGTGCGCTGGGCAGCCTCGTGCGATCGATGGGCTGGGAAGCGCGCATGTTCGAGTCCGCGGAAGCGTTTCTCGCATCGGGGGACGTGTCGGACACCGCGTGTCTCGTGTCGGACATCCGCATGTCGGGGATGTCGGGCGTAGAGATGCATGCGCGTCTCGTGGCGCAAGAGCAAGCGCCGGCGACTATCTTTATCAGTGCCTACCCTACGCCATCGTTACAGGCGAAGGTGACGGGCAACGGCGCCCTTGTGCTGCTGCAAAAACCCTATCAGGCGTCCGTCATGACGCATTGGCTCTCGGTGGCGCTCGGCGCCCCGTAGCCGTGCTTAAGGGACGTCTGTTCTCCAGCACCTTATTCCGTTGGTGCGATACCTCGAGCAGCAAACAAAAAAAGCCCCGCGTAGCGGGGCGAAAATGCGCACAGGGGTATGCGCAGAGGAGTTCAGAAGGACGATGACTCAGTATGCATGCAGTCAGAAAAACACGTCCGCGCCGTGTACAGCTCACCTGCCCACGCTCACCGCCGGTGACTTTTCCTCACACTACCCCAGCCTTAATATCCATTGAGTCGCGCACATCCGACTCAGATAATTTGTCCACCAGATTTGCCAACCGCGATCGACCCGCATTGCCGCGCGCTCAGACGTGCCGGCGCCATCCGGGGGGCCGATCGCCACATATAAAGGAGACGGGGTGGAACAACAGAGCGAAAGCGGGCGGGGCAGGGTTGCGGTCGTGACCGGGGGTGTGGGCAATCCCGAATCCATCGCCGAAGGCCTTGCCGCCATCGCGCGCGACGCCGGCCGTTGCGACGTGCTGGTCAATTGCGCGGGCATCGCAACGATGCTTCCTTTCATCGATTACAGGGTTCGGGAGATGGCACGCGCTCGCGCCGTAGCACTTGGCCCGGCCGTGCTCCGCTGGGCCCGCCGTCACGCCACACAACGACGCCGTTGACAAGCACCATATGAATGCCTTTGGCCGGCGCAATCGGTTTGGCAAATGACGCTGCATCGGCAACCGTTTCAGGATTAAAAATAGTCAGGTCAGCGAAGGCGCCCTCCTGCACCACACCACGGCCTGCGAGCCCAAAATTCCTGGCCGTCAGTCCGGTCATTTTATGGATGGCGGTCTCAAGGGAAAACAGGCCCAATGACCGTCCGTAGTGTCCGAGAACACGCGGAAAACTCCCCCAAAGACGCGGGTGCGGAGCCTCGTCGTGCGGCAAACCATCCGAGCCGATCATGGTCTGGTCGAACGCCAAAATGCGCTGCACATCCTGCTCGTCCATTATGTGGTAAATCGCGCCGGCTGGCAGCAGACGGTCGATCACTTCCTCCTGCGTACCACCGAGTTCCGCAACGATGTCCGTCAGATCCATGCCGGCGTATTGGGGTAGACCTTTTGACCATGTGACGGTCACTCGGGTTGCGTTGCGTGCGCGCTGTACAGACAAAATGGTCGAAGACGCCGGATAAGGATAGCAATCCAGACAAATTTCCTGCTTTTCCATGTTCTCGGCGATTAGCTTCAGTGTTTCGGCGGAGCGGCCATAATTTTTGACACCGACCACCTTATGATGCGAGATAACGACTGGTATCCCAACTTCGCGGCCGACGCGGAAACTTTCAAGCAGTGACTCAATGACCTGATCCCCCTCGTTGCGCATGTGCGTGCAATACACCCCGCCGTACTCGCGCAGCGGCTGGCATATTTCAATCACCTCTTCCGTGGGTGACGCTATCGAAGGCTCGTAGAACAATCCTGTTGACACGCCAATCGCGCCGGCGCGCATGGCTTCATCGACCAGCGCGCGCATGGAAGCAATTTCATCTGGATTTGCCGGTACGGTGAGATCATCCATGGTAGCGACACGCAAGGTCGAATGACCGACCAGCATGGCGCAATTCGTCGCAGCGGGCTGAGCACGCAACGCATCCAGATATTCAGCAAAGCTGGCGAACCGAAACCACGATCCGCTTTCATCAAGCAGGTTAAGCGGCGGCGTGACCGGATCGGGAATCGGCCGCGGCATCGGTGCCAGCGAAACGCCGCAATTGCCGCCCACCACGGTAGTGATGCCCTGGCTGACTTTCGGCGCCATGTCGCCCCCGGATAGCATCAGGCGGTCATCGTGCGTATGCGCATCGATAAAGCCGGGTGCAACCGCAAGGCCCGACGCGTCGATCTCTGTTGTTGCGCTGGTCCCTTGCAAATTGCCGATGCACACAATACGATCGCCTTTGATACCCACATCACCGTCATAGCGGGCGGCACCCGCTCCGTCGACAATGATTCCATTGCGGATCACTACATCGAAACAATCACTCATCGGGATTCCTTTGTATTGAATTTATCAGTCGGTCTATACAGCGGGGCGTGCTGCGATGCCCGTCTTCATGAGTGCGTGACGCGCGATCGGTCAAGCCGCCGCCGCAGGGCAGAAGTTCTGGAAATCCCACTCGCGTCCCGGCGCGGCGTCGATGAGCGCGCGAGTGTATTCAAACAACGCCTCCAGGCCTTTCCGTTTGCTCATCACCGACCACCGGATTGTTGGGCTGAATACTTTAACCGGATGGCCTCTCGAAGAACGGATGACTTCGTTACTTTTGCGGATCAACAGAACTGTCCCCAGGCTCTGCAACGGCATCGATTTCCACAAGTACGCCGTTGAGCGCGCATCCGATGGTGGTTCGTACGGGAGCGGCGGTACCCATCATTTCGGCATAGACAGCGTTGAACCGCTGGAAATCGCTCATATCCGACAGATACGCCTGGACGCGAACTAGTCGACTGAAATCGGTACCGGCGTCTTCCAGCACCAGGCGCAAGTTATTGAGCACGGCGGTGGTTTGCTCTTCGATAGTTTCGCCGAGAATGTTCCGCTCGGGATCTCGCGGGACTTGGCCGGCCACGAAAATCAGGCCGCCGGCGCGACGCCACAGACTGTAATGACCACCCCGGGACGGTTGCTTGTTTGATTCGATCATTTCTAGTTTGACACTTTAAGAATATCTCGACGAGGGTTCGCGCTTGCTCGCCTCGTGACGGTCATTGGGTCAACGGTACGACTGAGCGTTCGTTACCGAGCTGATCCCGGTACTCCCACCGCCCGTCGAGGGAACGAACGAGCGCGTTGCTATACAGGTAGGCCGTCGTGCACGTGTGCTCCGGGACCAGCAACAACCGGTCGCCGACATTGAGCGTGTTGTTGCGGATGACAGTGTGCTCTTCGTTCATCATCACAATTTCGCCGACGCCTTGAAAGCGTTGTGCTTGTGGCTTGTCCGGGGAGATCGCCTTGCTGCCGGCATCCAGCGTGCAAGTGCCGTTGCGCGTAGACACGACCGTTGTTAATACAAACCCGGCAGCAATCCAGTCGTGGTGCGCGAGTTCTCGCAGGTGCTGAGCGTTCGAGTAAACCCAGGTGCCCGGCGATACGTAATGCATCGCAGAGCGTGGCCACAGGTCGAACGTGTAGCTACAGCCTCCGACTACATCCACATCGATACCGTCCCGGCGCAGGGTTGACTGCAGCGCATCGAGTGTTTCGGCAAGCCCGTGCACCTTCGCTTCCCGCTCTTCAAAAGCGCCCCGGATGTGGCCATCGTAGAGATGCCAGCCTGCAAGCCGGCCGAGCCCGGCAACCGCGCGTGCGAGTTCCAGTGCGCTCTCGTCCATCGGGATTCCCGTGCGCCCCATCCCAGGGTCAAGGTCGACACGCAGGTTGACCGAGGGCGGGGCGCCGGCCAGCAGCCCGGTCCACACGCTCAGTCCTTGGGGAGAATCGACAAGACCCGTGAGGTTGGCGTCCGGAAAAGCTTGGGCCAGTTCGATGAAACGGCCAATGTTCTGCGGATTGACGGTCGGAAATGCCCAGGTGACACGCGTGGCGCCAGCCGCCAATACCATTTCGACTTCAGCGAGCGTACTGGCCTTGAACGCGCCGACGCCATGCGCCAGCAACAAGCGAACGAGCCACGCGGCGCGATGAGTCTTCACGTGCGGCATCAGGCGCTCGACGCCGCCACACGCTTGCGCGGTGACCGCCAGATTGTGCAGGACGCGGTCTTCCGCCACCACGAAGCAAGGGGTTGCAACCGCCGGCACCAGGTGCGGGGCAATTGGGCTGGTCATGTTGGGTGTTGTCATAGGGTGATGGATCATGACGCTTCCGTGCCGGGCGACTGCTGTACAGCCCAGCGCGGCTTCGTAGGGGAAAGGTTGATTAGTGACGCAGGTCGGACAGGAATGCCTGCGCGCGCGGATGCACGGGCGAGCGGAAGAAGGTTTGCGGGTCGGCTACCTCAAGAATCTCGCCGCGATCCATAAACCAGACGCTGTCGCTCACCTCACGCGCAAAGCCCATCTCGTGGGTCACGCACATCATGGTCATGCCGTCTCTCGCCAGTGACTTCATGACGTTGAGCACTTCGCCGACCATCTCGGGATCGAGCGCGCTGGTCGGTTCGTCGAAGAGCATGACTGGCGGCTCCATGGCCAACGCGCGCGCAATGGCGACGCGCTGCTGCTGTCCGCCCGACAACTGCTGCGGATATGCGTTCGCCTTGCTCGCCAGTCCAACACGGTCGAGCAACGACAAGGCCAGTCGCTTCGCATCCACGCGGCTTTTTCCGGCCGCTTTCAGCGGCGCCAGGCAGATGTTGTCGAGTGCCGACAGATGAGGAAACAGGTTGAACTGCTGAAACACAAAGCCGACACCGCTGCGAAACCGGTTAAGGTTCAACGAAGCCTGATGGACGCTCGTACCGTCGACCGTGATCTCGCCGCCCTGAATCTCCTCCAGACGGTTGACGGTACGGATCAGCGTCGACTTGCCCGACCCTGAAGGCCCACACACGACCACGACCTCGCCTCGCTTCACTTCTGCAGTTACGTCGACGAGCGCTCGGTACTCGCCATACCACTTGTTAACTTTGGAAAACTGAATCATCGATGACGCTCCTGACATCTGGCATTTTTGCTGAAGCACGCCGGCGCGCGATGCGCCGTTCGACGACATGCGCGCATCGGGTGAGTGCGTAGCACACCGCAAAGTAGATCAGCGCGAGAATCGCGAAAACCTGAAACGGTTGTGTAAGAAGACTGGCATTGATCTGTTGGGCGGAAAACGTCAATTCCTGGACGCTGATCACATAGCCAATCGATGTGTCCTTCACCGTCGATACACATTGACTGAGAATGCTAGGCAGCATGTTGTAGAGCGCCTGCGGCAGGATCACGTGGCGCATCGTTGCGCCGTAGCCTAGTCCGAGCGAGCGTGCGGATTCGGACTGTCCTTTGGGTGTCGACTCGATGCCCGCGCGCACAATCTCGCATAAATAGGCCGCCTGATAGATCACCAGCGTGACCACGAGCGTCGTGAACGCGCTGACGAGATGGCCGATCAATCCAGGCACCAGGAAATAACTCCAGAACACGAGCATCACGAGCGGTACGCCGCGGACGATATAGACGAGTGCGGCCGAAGGCACGCTGAACACCTTGTAGGGTGAAACCCGGCACAACGCGAGCAGTACGCCAAGCGGGAGGGCAAAAGCAAGACCGGTCAGCGAGAGGATCAACGTGAGTGCAAGTCCGCCGATCGGGCCATCGGGGTATTGTCCGAGCAGGAGGAAATGCGAGTTGTGGATCAGTATGTCGAGCATGGTTCATTTCGCCGCGATACGGGTGCGCCGTGTAATGGCGGCGCCTGCGCCCATCAAGCTCAAAGAGACGGCCAGATAGATGGCCGTTCCAATGAGGTAGATTTCGAAAGTTCTGAAGGTCTGGTTCTCGATGTCGCGCACCGTGTACGTCAGCTCGGCAACCCCGATTGCCATTGCCAGGCTTGTGTTCTTGAAGAGCACCACGGTGTGGTTGATGAAAGGCGGCATGGCAATGCGAAAGCTTTGCGGCAGGATCACGTATCGCATTGACTTCGCATAGCTCAGACCCAGCGAGCGGGCTGCCTCATGTTGACCATGCGGCACCGCGCGCAAGCCGCTTCGAATATCCTCGGAGTAGTACGCGGCCATGCACAGGCCAAGCGCAAGCGACGCGAAGATGAATTCACCACCATGCGCGTTGATCCATGCCTGCGCGCTGTCCGGCAGCAGCGTCGGGAATCCGAAGTACCACAGGAACAACTGCGCGAGCATGGGCACGTTTTGATGGTACGCAACGTAGCCGGCAACTAGCTTCTCGACGAACGGATGACCCATCGTGCGCAGCGTCGCCAGCACCGTGCCAAGTGCGGCCGCGAGTACCCAGCTCGTCAGCGTGAGCAGGGCAGTGTATTGCAATCCCCACACAAGATGCTGCAGGTTCGGGGCCGCGAAGATGCTCGAGAAGTTCAGATGCGCTAGCATGAGTAATCCTTATTGCACGGGCCGCTTCGAGGTCAGCCCTGGACCGGCCCGGTCTTGAAATCGCGGTGCATCTGGTAGATCGTCCTGGCTCCCAGCCACTTGTCGAAGATCTGCTGCGATTCGCCCGATTTCTCCATTCCGTCCAGCGCGTTGTTTACCGCGTCGAGCAATGCGGGTTCGCCCTTCTTGATGCCGAGCCCCCAATGCTCAAGACCTACCGGCGGCGAGAGCGCCTCGACTTTGATGTTGGTACCGAGTTTGGCGGCGAAGCGGTGCATGATCGGCTCGGAGACCACAAAGCCATTGGCCTTGCCCTGCACCATGGCCAGGAACGCGGACGGCGCGTCGTCATAGCTCACGAGCTGCACGCTCGGCATGACCTGACCCATGATCGCGATGTTGCTCGAGCCTTTGATCGTACTGACGCGCTTGCCATTGAGATCGTCCCGTACTTTGAACGGGCCGCCGCTTTTGACCGCGAGGATCTGCCTGGCGACGTAATACTGGTGAGTGAAGTCGAGCTGCCCGGCGCGCGCCGGCGAGTAGCCGAGCACCGCGGCGAGTACGTCGATACGGCCTTGCAGCAGTTCGGGAATGCGCGCTTCCATCGACACCACCTGCAACACGGGCTTGACGCCCAGCGCCTTCGCGACGCCCTTGCAGTAATCCACGTCGTATCCGACGATGTCGCGCGACGCCGGATCCTGATATCCGAAGGGCTCGAAATTAGCCAACACGCCGCACACCAGCGTTCCGCGCGCCTTGATGTCCGAGAGCTGGTCGGCCCGTGCGGTACCCGCCAGCAGGACTAATGTAAGCCCAAGCAATGCTGTGGCTAGTTTGTTAGGCGATGTCATGCAATCTCCGTAGACAGGATGCTTCGAAACGCAACCGCGAGCGCTCTTGAGCTGCTCGGTCAGCATTGCGGGGGACTTGGAGAATGTATTCTTGGTGGAAACAAATCCAGAATAAAGAGATATTTGTGCATAATTCTTCATTCCGAAATTAGATGGATTCGAGGTGACAGCGTGGCGTATCAAATCACTTTTCCGCAGCTCGAAGCATTGGTCGCGATTGCGGACATGGGTTCGTTTGAGGCCGCCGGGCGCAAGCTCGGTAGCGTCCAGTCTGGCGTGTCGCGCCACGTTCGCGAACTGGAGGGTCAATTCCCGCGGCCGCTGTTCGAGCGCGTTTCGCGATCGGCGCGGCTGACCGTCGATGGCCTCGAGGTGCTCTCGCAAGCGCGCACGATTCTTCAGCAACGCGACGTCTTGCTAAGCCAGTATGCGAGCGAGAAAGTACTGCGGCGCACGTTGAGGCTGGGAATGACCGAGCTTGCGGCGCTAACCTGGCTGCCTGGTTTCATCGATGCCCTGCGATCGGCCTACCCGCTGGTGGATGTCGAGCTGGAAGTGGGCGGCGTCGCTGCGGAGCTTTACGAAAAGCTCAGGCTGGCGCAGCTGGATCTGGCAATCGTGCCCGACACGCCTCGCTGGACGGACATGTCGAGATTTCCACTCGCTACCGTGCGTAACGGCTGGTACTGCAGTCCCGGGTTCAAGCTGAAGCGGCGCAGACTAGCCGTGTCGGAGCTTGGCCAGTTGACGCTGCTGTGCCAGTCTGCGGACTCGGCCGCCGGACATGTCATGAGCCAATGGCTTGAGCGCAACGGCGTGCAACCGCGCAACATCATGACCTGCAACAGCTTCTCTGCGCTTGGCGGGATGGCGAGTGCCGGACTGGGTATCGCCTGTCTGCCGAATGCGATTACCGGCGAGCTTGTGACGCTCGGCAGGTTGCGGGAGGTCCACGTGACGCCGGTGATGCCGCCGGTGCGATATGTTGCCGTCGCGCGGCACGATGCATTGACGCCGTTTCACCGCAAGGTCATTGCGCTCGCGCGCGCGACGTGCGACTACAGCACGCGCTATCAGGATGCCGACGCGCGCGAACCGCTGGGCACAGAGGATCAATAGTGCGATGCTGAGCGTAAAACAGATCGAAACGTTTTACTGGGTAGCGAAGCTCGGCACGGTACAGCGGGCAGCCGACAAGCTCCATATCACCCAGTCGGCCGCGACCAAGCGCCTGCGGGATGTCGAGGCGAAGTCCGCGGCACCTTTGTTCGAAGGGGGAGGAAAGAAAGCAAGGCTGTCCGCAAAAGGACATGAGCTGTTGGCACTGTGCGAGAGCCTGCTGGATAGCATCGGGCGACTCCAGGCCTATCAGGACGCGGATCGACGCATGGCCCGCGTGCTGCATATCGGACTGACGGAACTCGTCGCGCTGACGTGGTTTCCGGCGTTCTTGAGAGAGATGCACGAACTTTTTCCGAATCTCATTCCAAGACCGTACGTCGATATGTCCGGACCGCTGCAAGAGCAGGTGATCGACGGACGCCTCGACCTGGCGATTCTGCCCGAGCCCGAGTTACCCGCGTCCGTCGCTCGGATTGCGCTAGGCAGCGCCTGTTTCGCCTGGTTCTGCCGACCCGGCCAGTTCGACAGCCGGCGTGCGGTGTCCCTGCGCGAACTGGGCGCCGTCCCGGTGATCGAGCAGACCCCCCTGTCCATTGTGACTATCCTGAGTTCGAGAGCGTTCGAGAGCGCCGGTGTCGATCCCGAGCGTATTTGCGGCGGCAACAATGCCGTCGCGGTGGGCGGCCTGGTGGCGGCCGGCGTGGGCGTGAGCTTGCTCCCAGTCGATCTCTTCAGGCAGCAAATCCAGAACGGGCTGATGCAGATCGTGGTGACCGAACCGGCCGTACCGGCGGTTCGCTACGATGCAGTTTTCCTTGAACAGTCACATTCCGCGCTGGGATACATGGTCGCGGATGTTGCGCGGCGCTGCTGCAACTTCAGTGCGGGCGATTAACGACGGCCAAAGCGCTAAGCGCAATCAACGGCAGTGTCGCAATGAGGCCCTGCGGTAAAAGCCGCGGTCCGATATCGATGACGAACGCGATGGCCAAGAAGAAGAAAACACTGCGCAAGACATTGCCCGCAGGCATTGGCAAGGTGTTGAAACGCCTGCACTATCCGCTGGATGTGATCCTGCTGTGTGTGCGGTGGTATGTGGCGTACTCGCTGAGCCTCGCAACCATCGAGGAAATGATGGCCGAACGCGGTGTCGGGGTGGACCATTCGACGGTGTACCGCTGGGTGATCCGGTTCGTGCCGCTGTTTGAAAAGGTGTTTCGCCGGCCACCGTCGGCCCAAAATCGGCGTAGCGCTCCAGCAATAACGGATTGCCGGCCAGATAGCCCGCCTGCACCAGCCACGCGAACATGACGTTGAGGATCACCATCGCCTGGCGTTGGCTCGTGGAAGAGAGCGGTCCGTAGAAGGGGCGCCAGCGCGGATCGTTCCGCGGATGCTTGCGTCCGCCACTGGCAGTCCATCGTGCGCTGGGCTGCGGATCGGTCAGGAAGTGCTGATAGACCAGCAGGTCCTCATGGGTCAGCGACGAAAGTGGTTTGTCCGGACCACAACAGCAAACGTTCGGCTATGTCGAGGTTGAGAGCGTCGTCGCGTGTTTACGATCGGGGAGATGCGCAGAATGTCGACATTATTTCCATAATGTCAAAATATTAGCGCTTATGAATTAGATATACGACGGTTTACGTTATATTATTTAATAAAATTTGCCGAAACCGCTGCCAGGTCCGACGTCCGGCCCGACGAGCCCTCTTGCCGCTGAAACCGGCCGGCTGAAGGTCGAATTCCCCAAAACCCGCGAGCCCTTCGCCGAACTGCTGTTCGCACAGAACGTGTCGATGTTCAGCTCGTACATCGCCCGGCCGAAATGCGTCACGCTGCTGCCGGTTTCATGGGCTTTGCCACTGCGAAACACGCTGGCCTTGTCGCTATAGAACGCCGCGGGTTTGCCGTGGCATTCGATGTACGCCCGCGTCGCCTCGAAATAGCTGAAGGTCGATTCGCTCGCCGTGAA
Source organism: Paraburkholderia sp. RL17-337-BIB-A (assembly GCF_046025895.1). Lineage (NCBI taxonomy): Bacteria > Pseudomonadati > Pseudomonadota > Betaproteobacteria > Burkholderiales > Burkholderiaceae > Paraburkholderia > Paraburkholderia sp. RL17-337-BIB-A. The sequence continues at coordinate 1,882,848 of NZ_JARESY010000002.1, forward strand.
ATGCAGCGCCATCAGCCGGCTGGTCGTATCGTCAACATACACCAGCAGTGTGCAGGCCGGCGCCCGTTCCTCGAACCAGCGGTGATCGCTGCCATCGATCTGGATCAGCTCGCCCAGACACGCGCGGCGGTTTCTCGGCTGGTGCAGCTTCGGCGGCCGCTGTTTGCGTGGAATCCATAGCCCGGCCTCACGCGTCCAGCGCCGCACGGTTTCCTTCGCCAGCACCACGCCATGACATTCAGCGAGCTTCTCGCACGCCAGCGTCGGGCCGAAATCGGCATAGCGCTCACGCACCAGTGCCATGGCCCGTGCCCGCAGATCACTGGGCAGTTCGCGCTTGCCAGGCTGCCCACGGCGCGCTGACACGAGCCCGGCCGGTCCACTGGCCTCATAGCGATGCACCAGGCGGTTGAGCTGGCGCTCGCACAGCTGCAGACGCCCGGCCGCCTGAAAAACCTTCAGCCGGTGTTCGACAACCGCCTCAATGATCTTGACCCGCTCAAGCTCGTGCATGCTGATCGTGATGAATCCACGTGCGTTCATGTCCGGCTCCCTGGGCAACCACCATGGCGCAGCATGCGCGCAGTGCGTGGCTCAGGGAGTGAAACCGGACATTTCTAATGAGCCAGAATCGGACATTATCAAAAAGCTCTGACACTAAATGTCGAGGCCATTTCAAGATGTCGTTGCTGGAGCTAAATAGAAATGTCGTATCTGGCACCGGTGCTGAGTCTCTTTTTATGGGTTAAAGCTCAATGCAGTGTTGCAGGACAGCACGTGAACGGGCAGGGCGTGTCAGTCCGTTCAGTGGGTGCCTGCAGACCGCGGCCCGGGTTTGCGAGCCTTGACCGCGATCGTGACCGGCTTTGCCGATAACTGCGTCAGCGTTGCATTGACATCTTCCCGTGTGAACTCGCGCTGCTTCTTCGTGCCCGGTTCGCGCTGATTGCGTCCGGCGGCCAGCCCACGATGCGTGCGTGACGGTGAACCCGAAGCGCGCCGGTCATCACGCTGTGCCTGCAGCGCCTGCGCCACCTGCAGTGCGTGCCCCAGCCGCTTGTGCTCGATCACCGCGCCCTGATCGATCTCCGACAGCCGGTCATAGGGGACGCAGGGCAGGGCAACGCCATCCGCCCGCACCTCGATGCGCCCGTCCGGATACTCCCACACGTCGATATACCGGTGGATCAGTTTCCGGTTCGCCGGCGTGTCCGCCAGCAGGTACATCACGCGGTCGTACTGCACCGTCAGCGACTTCGTCACGCGCCGCAGTTCGCGCCACGTCAGCAGCGCGTCCAGATCCTCATCGTCGCGCAGCGGCCGGTGTGCGTCGAACGTGCTCTTCGGCGGTTTCGCAAAGTGCGCGTTGTACGACGCGATGAAGGCAGGCGCATACGCATTGGCCGCCGCGATGGTACTGATGCCGCGCAGCCGCAGTTCCTTCACCAGCCGGTCCTGCAAGGTCAGGTGCGCCCGCTCGACGCGGCCCTTGGCGGAACTGCTGTTCGCGCACCACGTGTCGATGTTCAGTTCGTACATCGCGCGGCCAAAGTGCGTGACACCCCGGTCGCCGGTCTGCGTGTGCGTCGGCCGGAACACGCTGGCCTTGTCGCTATAGAACGCGACCGGCTTGCCGTAGCGCTCCAGATACCCACGCGTCGCCTCAAAGTAGCTGAAGGTCGACTCGGTGGCTGTGAAATGCAGCGTCATCAGCTGGCTCGTCGCATCGTCGACGTACACCAGCAGCGAGCAGGCCGGCGCCCGTTCCTCGAACCACCGGTGATCGCAGCCATCGATCTGGATCAGCTCGCCCAGACACGCGCGCCGCGCACGCGGCTGGTAGAGCTTCGGTGGCCGCTGCCGGCGGGGCACCCAGAGACCTGCATCCGTCATCAGACGCCTGACCGTCTCCTTTGCAAGCCGGATGCCGTGACATTCGTACAGCTTCTCGCACGCGAGTGTCGGCCCGAAATCGACATAGCGATCACGAATGATCGAGAGTGCCCGAGCGGCCATCACCGCGTCCAGCTGGTTGTTGCTGGGCCTCGAGCGCCGACGCGACACGAGGCCTTCCGGTCCATGTTCGCGCAGTCGCGCAACCAGGCGCCGGATCTGCCGCGTCGTCAGCCTGAGCCGTTCTGCCGCGCGCCACGGCTTGAGCTTGCCGTCGGCGACGTCCTGAATGACCTTGAACCTGTCCAGTTCGCGCATCGTCATGGTTATCCGTTCGGTCGCAGCCATTAAAGCCTCCCGCGCCGGAACGCCGGCGGCTGGTCAGCTTACGCTGCGAAAAAGCGGACATTTGAACTTGGCTAAAAGCGGACATTACTACTTAGCCTCTACAACTAATGTCGAGGCCATTCTGAAATGTCCGCTTTCCGGCCAAGTTGAAATGTCCGGGTTTAAGGGGTTTGTTTCTAACGCCTTTTGTCTCACACCTTGTTGAAGGACGACGCCTGAACTGGCAGGGCGCTTACGTCTGCGTCGATCACCTTTGCAGACCGACAGCCAGGTTTGCGTGGTTGTTGCATTTGCCGCTGCTGCGACTGTTCCAGAATCACACCATTGATATCGGCCTGCGTGAACTCGCGTTGCTTCTTCTTGCCTGGCGAGCGGCTTTGGACCCTGGTTGCAACGCCGAGGTGGGTTCGCGAAGGCGCTTTTCCGATCCGACTGTTATCGCGTTGAGCCTGGATCACCTGCGAGACCTGAAGCACGTGACCCAGCCGCTTATGCTCAACGACCGCGCCCTGGTCAACTTCGGTCAGCCGGTCGTACTGTCTGCATGACAGTGCATGACCATCGGCGCGGAGTTCGATACGCCCATCCGGGTACTCCCAGACCTCGATATACCGGCCGATCAGTTTGCGGTGCTCGGGCGTGTCGTTCAGCAGATACGTGACGCGGTCATACCGCACAGTCAATGACTTGCTCACCTTGCGCGGCTCGCGCCACGTGAGCACCAGATCAAGATTCTCGTCAGCCCTGAGTGGACGGTGAGCATCGAATCCGCTCTTTGGTGGCTTCGCGAAGCGCGCGTTGTAATTTGCCATGAAGGCAGGCGCATACGCATTGGCTCCGGCCGCCGTGCTGATGCCACGCAACCGCAATTCTTTTACGAGCCGGTCCTGCAACGTCAGGTGGGCCCGTTCGACGCGCCCCTTGGCGGGGCTACTGTTCGCGCAGAACGTGTCGATGTTCAGCTCGTACATCGCCCGGCCGAAATGGGTCACGCTGTTGCCATCCTTGTTCGCACCCGTCTTGCGAAACACGCTGTACTTGTCGCTGTAGAACGCGACAGGCTTGCCGTGGCGTTCAATGTACGCACGCGTCGCTTCGAAGTAGCTGAAGGTCGACTCGGTGGCTGTGAAATGCAGCGTCATCAGCTGGCTCGTCGCATCGTCGACGTACACCAGCAGCGAGCAGGCCGGCGCCCGTTCCTCGAACCACCGGTGATCGCAGCCATCGATCTGGATCAGCTCGCCCAGACACGCGCGCCGCGCACGCGGCTGGTAGATCTTCGGTGGCCGCTGCCGGCGGGGCACCCAGAGACCTGCATCCGTCATCAGACGCCTGACCGTCTCCTTTGCAAGCCGGATGCCGTGACATTCGTACAGCTTCTCGCACGCGAGTGTCGGCCCGAAATCGACATAGCGATCACGAATGATCGAGAGTGCCCGAGCGGCCATCACCGCGTCCAGCTGGTTGTTGCTGGGCCTCGAGCGCCGACGCGACACGAGGCCTTCCGGTCCATGTTCGCGCAGTCGCGCAACCAGGCGCCGGATCTGCCGCGTCGTCAGCCTGAGCCGTTCTGCCGCGCGCCACGGCTTGAGCTTGCCGTCGGCGACGTCCTGAATGACCTTGAACCTGTCCAGTTCGCGCATCGTCATGGTTATCCGTTCGGTCGCAGCCATTAAAGCCTCCCGCGCCGGAACGCCGGCGGCTGGTCAGCTTACGCTGCGAAAAAGCGGACATTTGAACTTGGCTAAAAGCGGACATTACTACTTAGCCTCTACAACTAAAATTGTTGATAATTTATCTTATGTCAAATTAAAAAACCACAGGACTCTTGTCCGCCCTCGGCAAAATACGAGAGCGGTTCCTTACGATTGACGCCGGTTCTCCACGCGTTTTGCGTCCTATTGAGCGTTTCCAAGCGAAATCCAGCCTGCGGCTCGAATCTCTTGGACAAAAAAGCTATATTCGTTCGCGCTCAGGTCGCCGGGTCGGACGATTTCCACAAGTCAAGAGCCGGTAGGAAAGTCTGAGACTTCACAATTCCGCATCTTTGGATCCGAATGAGACGTCCGCAGTTGACATAATTCGTAGGCGTCCCGGCGTGTGGTTGCGTTGATTCTACGACGGCTCTATACGGCAAATGGAAGATGCACGCACGTATCGGGCTTACTAGTGAGGATGCCGTTACACGAATTTGACGCTGGTGATTGCCAAATGGCCCCCGGCGACGGCCTCCTGCGACGATTTACGAAGCTGACGGCTCAATTCCACCGCATAATTTCTTTGCTTACCATGCAACGTGGCTCGCAGCACTTCCTATGCCCCCATGCACACCGTGACGCGACACTTGCAATCGATGGTCGACCGCAAGTCATGTCGCGAACAGTCGGATAGTCGCCATGGCGTGAAATATGCACCGGGGTTGCGGCGAACGGGTGCTTTCGGCGGATGAAATGCCATCGAACCCGCCAGGTTTCGTGACCGCTGTTGGAGTGATACTCAGTGACGTTCGAATGTCCGATTGTGCATTCAGTGATCGTCCCCTCCCCGCCACTCGGCCTGATGGCGACAACTCAGAACGACCCGTTGCTCCCAGTCGAGTATGCACAAAGCAGACACTCAACGGCACCAGCCCGCCATCTTTCTCTTAACATTGCCGCGTATGTCCTCAGTGCGCAGCTTTGATGGAGACCTCCAGCGCCCAAGCTGCAATGACGATTGATACTAGCGTGAGTCCGATAACCGCCTGCTGGATGCGCAGGTTGCTGATTGTTTGCGAGATATTACTGGTCGTTGACAGAACAGACTGAAGCAAATTCGCGTCGCGTAAGGTCCGTCGCGCGTCTGCTATCTGGGACCTACGTAACGCATCAGCTAAGTAGCGAGGTTTATCGTTACCGTCCTTTACGTACATCTCCAAGGTGTCGTAACGATACGAAAAAGGATCGCCCGCGAACTCCTCTATTTCCTGCGCTGTTATTGCTGCGTCAAATAGGCGATGGCGAACCAAACTGCGCAGCGTTTTCAAGTCCCTGAGCGCGTGGTGTTTGCTATTGCCTGCCGCCTTGTCGCGTAAGGCTGACAACTCCGCGCTGTAACCATCCAGGACTCGACTTAGTGCCCAACGGGTGAGAACCCCTCGGACAGTCTCGTGTGCGCGATGAGCTATCGTCCAATTCGAGGTGGGGTCGCTGTATCCGGGACTGGCAGGGAACGCATCAGACCGACGGCAAATGAATGTCAGGCGTGCCTTGCTGTAATCTGAATCCTCTGAGATATTGAGGGCCGCCCCCGGCCATTGGGGTGAAATCCAGCGGTCATTCAGCCATCGAATCGAAAGTCCGTCGAATGCCCGTACCGGGTAAAAATCATCTGTCGCTGGTGCAATTTTTTCCGTGAGTAGAAGCACGGCAGTGGGTAAATCCCCACCACCGATGCCCGATGCGAACACTCCCGGCAAATTGCCCGTAATCCAGTTTGCGCACGTATGCTCCAATCGCGCCAGTTCGTTCTGTACTGAATCTCGACGTTGATTATCAGGTTGATGGAGCGTCCTTGTAAATCTAGCCCGCCTTCCGAAGAAGATGTACGCCCAAATATCACGGACCCGTAGTAGCGGACTTGTCGACGTGTAAGTACTATAGATTTTCCGCAGCGGGCCATCTAGCGTTTTGGCTTCTTCCTCGGTAAAGAAAAAACCCATGACTAGCGCAGTAATGCTTGGCGAGAGAGAGATGAGCACGGGATGCGCGGCATCGACACCAGGTGGCAAACTCGTAGTACGTTCACTCATTAGGTGCGGCTTCCGCACGTCTGATACCAAGCCGAGGCTGGCCCAACTTTGGCTGCGTCCTTGCCGCGTTTTCTCGGTCCATTGGAGTAAGCTGTCTTCACGGCTGCGCCCTCGTTCCCAGCCCAGTTTTCGCAGGCCTTCCGTTAGTCGCGCTACCTGCGAGGGGGTATATAACTCGACCGCCCAGACAGCAGGAATTTGAACGCCTTCGTCATCTGGAAGTCGTCCACGGTCGTTTTCTGCAGCATCGCTGTCCCGATAGCTGTCGTCTCTTCCGGCGCGTACAAATTCTCGGTAGTGTCCCAGCCGCCGCAAGATGCCCCATTTGCTGTTGGTCAATTTGTACATTCTTAATTTCGCCCCCCCCGACCATTGCTTTGATGTTCGATGTGGTCAACAGCCGGTCACGATACCACGCCTCTCGTAGCGCTTGCCCCGATACGCAGCCCCGCAAATCCGCATTGAGATCGCAAGTACTCATTCACTCGCCACGACAACCAGCATTTTCGGGCTAACGTTAACGCGAACGGCAGCAATTTTTCCATGAGCCGCCTCACTGTGGCCGGCACCTCAACGGCCGCTCAAGCCGGACGTGAAGCACATCATCGGTGGTCGAAGGGCCGCTGACGGAGCAGAACTGCCCCCTCGCACGTCCGTGCGCGGTGATCGACCGATGACCGCTCATGGCCCAGAGCGTGTCAAAACGCTGAGTCAGCGGGAATTAACGAAACCTGTCTTGCCGCAGGTCTCGACTTTTCGATTGCGGCGATCCGAGCGTCAAAATCACAGCGGAAGTATTGCGAAGGCGCAGCACCTCCCAACAGGGCTCACGCCCGCATTGCTGCTATCAACGCTTCTGAACCGAGTAGCTTGATCACTCGCTTCATGTTGTACGCAAGCACGTGCAAGCTCATTTCTGTGCTCACGCGCTCAATGGTCCGTGTCAGGAAATGAGTGGCGCCCATCCATGCCTTGATCGTCCCGAACGGATGCTCGACAGTCTGTCGCCGGATGCGCATCATCTCAGGGGCATGATCAAGTCGAGCCTGCATCCCGTCAAGAACAGCTTCGTGTTCCCAGCGAGCCACGCGACGTTGAGGGCCTGGAGTGCAGTCCGCTTTTAGCGAACATTGCTGGCAGTTAGAACTCCAGTACTTACTGATCTTCAGACCGCGCTCGACAGTTGAGAATCGCCAGATTAGCCGCTGGCCCGCCGGGCACCGATATTCGTTCGTCTGTGTGTTGTAAATGAAGTCATCCTTGCCGAAGCGTCCATTAGCCGTTGCGCTCGATGTCACCGACTTCGGAACGAACACGCTTATTCCGGCCTCATGGCATGCGAGTATTTCTTCGCTCTTGTAGTAGCCGCGATCCGCAACTGCAGTGAGCTTGTCGACGGCCATCTCTGTACGGGCAAGCTTCGCCATCGACGTCAACTGATCACGATCGATGCCATCATTAGTAACGACGTGCGCGACGATCAGGTGGTGCTTTGTGTCAACCGCAGTCTGCACGTTGTACCCGACAACCCCCGTTCCTCGAGTCTTCATCGAACGGGCATCTGGATCCGTGAGCGATACCTGTTTGTCGGGTGCTGCGTTGAGTTGGACCTCGATCTCCTTGAGGCCTCGCATCTGCTCCTTCAAGGCCACAATCTTGTCTTGCAGTCGCTCCGTCCTGACCTTTGCGATTGCAGGCTCCTGACGATCCGCTGTGTCCATCGCCTCGAGATAGCGAGCGATACTTGACTCGATGTCGCGCATGCGTCGTTCAAGCTTCGCGCTCGTGAAGTTGCGGTCGCGGTGGTTCACTGCCTTGAACTTGCTGCCGTCAATCGCAACGATCGCTTCGGCAAAGAGGTCCAAACGCTGGCACAGCACGACGAACTGACGGCAGACGCTACGGATCGCTTTGCCGTTGTCTTTACGGAACCGCGCAATGGTCTTGAAGTCCGGTGCCAGGCGGCCCGTAAGCCACATCAGTTCGACGTTGCGCTGGGCCTCGCGTTCAAGGCGGCGGCTCGACTGAATACGGTTGAGGTAACCGTAGATATAGATCTTGAGCATCACCTCGGGGTGATACGACGGCCGACCAGTCAACGCTGGTTCGACGCCTTCAAACCCAAGCTTATGAAGATCAAGCTCATCGACAAAAACATCAACTACGCGCACGGGATTTGTGTCCGTCACGTAGTCATCGAGCGCTTCAGGGAGGAGAAAGCTTTGCGTACGATTGTCGCCTTGAACGAACCGCTTCATCTTGCTCATCCTTCGCTATCGGATGGCAAATTTTAGCGCTCCAAAATGCGTTTTGACACAATCTGGGCCGAACCCTGCCCGACGTCCCGCACCCGTTAACTCGCAGGTCGCGCATCGCGCGTAGGACCGTAGCCGACCCGGAGCGGAATTTCAAGCTGTGAGACTCGAGCACCGAAAGCAGACGTTCAACCGTCGATGTGGCGCGCATCAGCGAAGACAAGCCCGCACGAAGATGATCGTGCGGTAAGGCGGCTAAACGGCTGGTTGCCGGAAGGTTGCAGGAGATGACAACGCGACCTCGCCGGCCCGAACCTACTGGGAATAGAAGCCCGAGCCCACCAAGCCTGGAACGCCGTCAATTTTGACTGCCTTCACGTAGGTCCACTTATGCGATGGCTCAGTCTGCCCCGGTCTCAGGAACATGTAGTCGACCCAGCCCGATCCCGTTGTTTCGGCCGTCCGGATCATGGCGTCATGAAACGGCTTGCCGTTGGCATCTTTCTGGCCGTGGACGTTAGTCCCTTCCCGCGCAGGGAAGGCCGGATTCAAAAGGACATTTGCGTTCAGATCGTAAGCAAACAGATAGGTGTCGCCATGGAACCACTCACTGCCTTTGATCCTGAACTCGGAAAACGCGGCTTTGCCTTTGCTGTCTATCAACGCGGCGGCCTTCTCGACCAGCGCTTTGGTTTGTGCTGCTGTGTCGGACGTCGGAGGAGATGACTGAGAAAATGCAGATGACACGGGACAGAAGAATCCAGCCAGTAACAAGATGCCGGTGAAGAGGGCTTTGCCGTTCATTGCACGATCTCCAACCATTTACTTCAGCGCTGCACCGAAGGACAGCGTGTGGAAGGGAAGCGCCTACCCGCATGCAAAAGACTAGTCCATGAAGCGTAGCTCGCCCAAAATAGTTTTGCCGCATGGTATAGGCGACTCGACAACGGACGTTCGCGAATGTCAGTAACTGGCCGAACCCGGTCCGCCGCTGGGTCGAGAAGCTTATCTGCCCTGGACGGGCTTCGTCCGTCAGAAGTCGACCCGTTCCCGCCCTTCAGTTAGCTTCTTCGAACGTCGGCACCGCGCTAAAAAGCGGCCACATGAGGAGGCCGCCGGCGTAGATCAGGCGTTGTGTCTAGTTGGCGGCGCCCAGCCCCGTGGAAGACAAAAACTCCGAGAAGCTCAGCGGTTTCGTGATGGATTCCAGCGATTTCGTTAAATACGTGCGGTCACGAAAATTTAATCTTGCAATAGACTTAATATTACCTATCTTTCTCTGTACAGTTTTGCTTTTCAGCTTCGATCATTTCTTTAAGCAATCCGGATCAAATTGACCCGGATCGTTGCAGTTTGACCTTGAAAATACTCCACGACAGGTAATCAAACCACTTGGGGATAGCCTTTCCTATTGACATAGACAATATATGTAACCGAGAAAAACTAGAGGCTGCAGAAGAGACGATATTGTTAGCCGTCCGTCGCCCGGCGGCCGGATATTTTAAGTGAAAGGTTACTTTGTTATTGTTTGTGGAAGCGTACATTGTTCACTGTATAGATGTAACTGTGATTCGCGACGGCATCTATTCTTCAGATGCGCTTTCATGCGTATTTAAAACGTTAAGGTCTGCCAACCTCGAAGGGAGATTATTCATGGGCCAACTACAACATGGCTGGCGCTCTTGCCCCAAATGCCAAGGCATGTACTACGCCGGTTTCGTACCCTTTGAGGGTGTGTGCCCGGCAGGTGGTCAGCATAGTCACGCGAAAAGCTTCGCCTATTCCATGACGTTCGACGCACAACAAGATGACAAGACGCAAGGGGGATTTGCTTCCTGTAAAAAGTGTCAAGGCCTGTTTTTCGCCGGATTCGGTCAAAATCAGGGGGTCTGTCCTGCCGGGGGAGCACACGACTCAACTGGCTCCTTTTCCTACGCGATGCTTCACGATGTAGGAACCCCCGAGGGAACTCAATCGGAGTTTCGTTCCTGCAGCAAGTGTCGGGGACTCTACTTCGGTCCGTTTCCAGGCGTTTGCCCCGCAGGCGGCGCGCACGATCCGGACGGCAGCTTTAATTACGCGATGCACGTGCAATCGAACGACCCAAACAGTTTGAGCTTTGATTCCGGGTTGCTGACAGTTCCTGGTGCCCTACCACTGGATGCCTTCGTGCAGCTTCTGGTCCGAAGCGACGGAAGTTACCACGTTTTTCGCCACGTCCACATCAGCGGTCTGGACGAAATCGAGTACACCCTCACTGGCCTGCTGCTAATGCCCACCGGGGAGCCATCGTTTCGCTTCGAGCATCAAGGTTCAATAAACCCAATTAACGATCCTGACGAAGTCGGCGTTGATGGACGCGATCCCAGAATCGCTGCCCACTTCGACAGCATGCCTGGAGCCAAGTGGATTGGAGGTCTCGGAGGAAAAAGTGTGCCGGAGGAATTCATAAGTGACCTGATTAAAAAGGCGTTAGCCGCTGCCGAAGACGCGGCGATAAAAGCGGCGGAGCAGGCGCTCGTAACACTAGCTTTCTAAATCCGCACTTGCTGAAGCGATCGTTCACCTTTGCCACGGCGCGCTGAAGCATTTCAACCAGACGGCATAAATGGTCCTCTCAGGCCCCGAAGGAACCAAGGAGGACCACCAGCCCCAGTGACACTTCTTGCTGCTTCGGGTGGTGAGCTGCATCTGGAGTTTCTGTTCGCCGGTGCGCGGATGCTGGTTCGCCTGCTCAAACGTGAAAATATCCAGGTCGGGCGCAAACATGTCGGCGCCCTGATGAAGCGCATGGGCATCGAGACGCTGTTATGCAAAACGAACACGAGCCGCCGTCATGCGAAGCACAAGATCTGGCCGTATCTGTTGCGGGGCATGACGATCAATCGGGCAAACCAGGTCTGGGCACTGGATACGAGTTACATCCCGATGGCGCGCGGCTTCGTGTATCTAACCGCCGTGGTGGACTGGGCCAGCCGAAAGGTACTGGCCCACCGCATGGCGATCACGATGGAGGCGATGCACGCTGTCGAGGCGTTGGAAGAAGCGTTCGCGAAATACGGGCAACCTGAGATCGTCAACACCGACCAGGGCGGCCAGTTAACAGGACGTCGCGCGCGCGAATTCCTCAGGACTGGAGATGATAGCTGCTCGTGAAAAAATTCTGGGGCCTGTGTACGGTATCGTTGGTTGACAAATTCTCGAGCGGACGGTGTCGTGGACCACAATGGCCGTCGAAGTCTGATCCGATTCAAGTAGCGCTCGGAAATGAAATGAGTTGGCCCAGCAATCGACGTTCGCTCCTTCATCAAATGGCGGGTCGCGGCTCATCAACAGACGTTCGTCTAGCGGCTGCGAACGACCGTATATGGCCGAACTCTGCCCTTCCCCTCCCGGGCAAACGCTACGCTGTTACATCGCAATGCAGCGGCCAATACGATATTTGAATTCAGGTTTAGCAATTCAACAGACGGGTGGCGGCTATCAGGTTCGCGTGTTCCGCCCAACGCCAAGGGCTAGGCGACCGCCCGCACCGACATGATTCAAAGGGCCTTTCGGCGCATTGACATCGCCGCTACTCGTAGCTGACAACAGATCGCGCCGACTTTCGGGCAAGACGGGCTTCGTATTCAGCATCGGATACCGGCGTCAAAAGGTCCGCGACTGATACCTTCAAAATAGCGCCAATAGCCTCCAGATTTGCCACTGCCGGCACGCTCACGAGCAACTCAATCTCCGTTACGTAAGTTCTGAAAAAACCGGCGGCTTCTGACAGGCGTTCCTGGCTCAGCTTCAGATCCGTTCGGAGTCGAAAAATATGGCACGCGGCCCGGACGGCGGCGTCCTGTTTTGAAACCGTCGACAGGCTTTCCCCAGTAGCGCGAACAAGATCGACAACATCGAGCTCAAGCACGCGGGCCAGCCGGTCGAGGCTTGAGAGCCTGAGGTTCCCAGATGTACGCTCAATCGTTGCAATGTGCCCGCGCGAGAATCCGGTGCGGTCAGCGAGGGCCTGCTGTGTCAGGCCAAGGTGCAGGCGCCTCGCCCGGACGGCGTCACCTAAACGAAGTGTGCTTTTAGCAATCTTTTTCGACATATCGCCGAGAGGATCGCTGAGGGTGAATCTTTTTTCTAGATAGATAAAAGATTCACCGTTGTTGGATTCACTGGAAATAGTTTACAATTCCCCCAGTGCTACAGCTTTCAATCTGTGGACCTATCTGAGGCGCGGCCCGAGCATACCTTTTCGCTCGGGTAATTCACGCATTGCATACACCAGCAGGACCAGGCGATTTGTCATGGATTCGCAGAAACTCCCAAGAGGCGCCTTGACCGGCCTCAAGCATTCATCTGGATGGGCGAGCGCCGTGAAGAAGGCCTATGAACTTCCCGTGCGCACACTTTTTTTAATCGATCTATTTCTCGACCCGGCGACTTGTGCTGAAGAGGCAGGATCCATACGGGTCGTTATGTCGACCGGCTTGGGCGTCGCAAAGATGCTGACGGCGCGCGGTGTGATAGCAGCCCAAGTCCATGTGCTACATAAACACGAACGAATCACTGACAAGCCATCTGTTTCGAGGGTCACCGATCTGCGCGTGTCGGACGATGGAAAACTTGTCTACGTGGTTGACTCGGAAGAACAATTTTTCGTGGACTGCGATGCCGAACCGGTCGTGCTGTCGCCACTGCTGTATAGCTTTGACGAAGCGCTCGACCGCGCGCCGCCGGTCGGCGAGGCAGCGAACTCGTAGTCTTAGGGCGCCCTCCTTTGCCCTTGAAAATAGTCAATAAGTCTCATATAAAGCTATTGTGCTCATATTTGAGATGGTGACGACGGTTTAAGTGTCGACGCTTCTGCGGGCCGAAGGGCCCAAGTGGTCCGGCATCGACCTGCGGGTCTCGCTATCCGGCGGGAGGAGGCAATGCATGCAGATGAGAAAATGGTTTTCGAGTGCGAACATTGCGGTCGAATGTTTGCAGGCGCCCTCTTCGACATATCGCGGGCAATGGAAAAAGTGGATTTCGGCGCTTGCATCCCGTCCGTGACAATCGAGGAGGCGGAATGCGTTGCAAATTTCTGCTCGACAACGTGCCGCTACCTTAGGCGTGCTGCCGTGATGGCGCATCAGGGGGTGCCGGTTCGCCCCTGTGGAATTGGTCCAATCGAATTGTGCGCGAAGTGCAGGCGGCCAGTGGATACATCAGCGTTTCACCTGACGTACACGGAAACCGATATCGCCATCACACGGGACCTCGAATTTCAGCCGCTGCGGGTCAAATACATCGCAATCCTGTGTCGGGATTGCTGCGGCTCCGCCAGTCGGTCGGCGGGGGCTGTTGAACACCCTTCGTCACTGTCCACTGCGCGTGCGGAGAGCTAAGGCCTCGCTGCAAGGCGGGTAGCGTTGAACGTCTAACCTCAGTTCTCTATGGCGCCCCAATCCAGTCGATGTCGGCTCACCGTTTGACTGTGGCGCTCATCATCCTCCGCGTGCAGATAGATGCTGGTGGTGTTCAATGAGACATGGCCAAAATTGTCGCGAATCAGTCTGAGGTCGACGCCACCGTCCGCCATGCGGGAACCCGCCGTATGCCGAAGCCAGTGTGCCGATGCACGCTCGAGTTCTGCGGCACTGGCGAAATGTGTTTCACCTCGCGTCCTCAGCCACTCGGCTGTCCCGTTGAAAATCCCCTTAATGGCATCGTGTATTGCCGAGCGGCTCAGGTTCCGGATGGGGCCGCCAAGCGGCACTACGAGTGGCGTTTCCTCGCCGAGCCGGGGAAGTGAAGACATGGCCATCGCGGTGCGATAGCGCGACAGCTCGGTCATCAGCTCCGGTGACACCGGCACGATTCGCTCCTTACCGCCCTTCCCGAACGTTTCCAGCCACCACTGCTCCTCGGCGCGGTCGGAAAGCCGACGAAAAAACTGCCCCATGCGCCCCGAAGCCACCTCCGAAATCCGTAGCCCCTGCAGATAGAACAAGGTTACGAGCCAGCGACTGCGCGCATAAACAGCCCTTTGCTGCGGGGTGTCCTGCGGCAGCTGAGCGACGAAATTTTTCACCTCGTTCCACAGTGGCGCGGGCAAATACCGCGTAACGCGAGGTTTGGCCTGTTTGTTCTGCTTCCTGACCAGTGCGACCGGATTGCCTCGCAGATAGCCGGCGCTAACGAGCCACGTGAACATCGTATTGATGATCACCATGGTCTGCCGCTGACTCGCGGCAGACAACGGTCCGTTAAACGGTCGCCAGCGCGGATCGGCGCGCCCGAATGCGCCACCAGTTGCCGAAACCCAGCTGGCAGCCGGCTGTGGGTCAAGCACGAAGGCTCGATACCGCAGCAAATCTTCGTGCGTGAGCGATGACAGGGGCTTGCGCGCCTCAATAAGTGCCCACAGCAGCAGTCGTTCTCCCTCTTTCCGATAACTGTCGAACGTCGATTTTCTGTCAATGAAGTTGGAAAGCCACGCGCGCACGGCTTCCAAGTCGTTCTGCGCCGCCAGCTGCGCATGAGCCGGGTTCGCGCGATTGGAGCCGCGATGACCGCTGAGATGATCCGGAACCACCAGCATTTCCACCGGTGCCACGCTGATGATGAGGGCGTCTGCCACGTTGAGCCTCGTTTTATACGTCTCACGCGATTCTAAGTGCGTTCGGGAGTATCGGCACGACATTATGCGAATAATGTCGTGCCGAACTGCCTCATGTGTTGTGAATTTAATTTAATACATTGTATTATCAACATCTGACAAGATAAACGGGGCGCACGACCACCATGACCATGGAAACTGACGTCGCAGACGTGCGCGAGCGCCTGCAGGACACGCAGGCGATTTATCGCGAAGTGTGTGCCCTGCTGTTCTTCCGGCATGGCGAAACCCCGACTGCAAACCGGCTTTACCAGCTGGTTCGCAAAGGCAGCATGAGCGCGCCCGCCAAAGCGCTGCGTGACTTCTGGGCCGAGATGAGGGAAAAAAGTCGCGTCGACGTCGGCCAGCCGGATCTTCCAGGCGAAGTCGCCGCAGCAGCCGGAGAGCTGGCCGCCCGCTTCTGGCGCATGTCCCTGGATGAGGCGAACGATTCGCTGGCAGCCTTCCGCGTCGACGCTGAGGCGGCCATTGAGGCTGCACAGCAACAGGCCCGTGAAGCCCTGGCTCGTAGCGAAGCAGCCGGGGCGGCGCTCGAAGAAGCGAATGCAAAATCGAATGATGATCGGCAACGGATTGCCGCCCTGGAAGTGCAACTGGCCGAGCAACAGGCGGCCAACGCTGCGCTGCGCGAAGAGCTCGCCGGTGCCCGCAGCGAGGCCAGGACAGCCAATGCCGCACTGGCTGATGCCCGTCGGGACTTTTCCGTCGAGCTTGAGAAGCTCCGGGAATCGGCGACGCAGAATGAGCAGCGCCTCATTGCCGCCGAGCGCCGGGCGCTGCTTGAAATCGAGGCTGAGCGGGCGGCTGCGTCGCGCGCCCGGAAAGAACTTCAGCAGGCAAATGAACGTGTCGCCGCGTTGGAAGTGACACACCGGCAGGAGCGCGATACGCTTCGCGACGACCTTGCCGGCACGAAAGCACGGCTTGCCGCCTCGGGCAGCCGATGCGGTGAGCTTGAGCGGCGACTGGAGCAGAAAGATGAAGAACTGGGTCGCGCGGCCGAGACGACCGTCGATCTGCGTCGACGGATTGAGTCACTTTCCGTCAAGCTCGAGGCAGGTCGGGAGGCGCTCCCTCCTGCAGTTACACTGCCCAAGCGACGAACGAAGACGGCTCGACCTGTCGCGCGGCCTATCAGGTTTCACGTCATGCCATTGCAGAGGAAGGACTGATACTTCGCGCGCCGCCGGTTGTGATACGTGCGCAGGCATCGAATTAACAGCCGGCCGGTTTGCCGCCAGGTCGCCGGAAAAGCATGCATAGGCTGCGTGGGTTCGAGGCTCAGGTTCTCGAGCACCATCTTTTTGCCAGAAATCCGTCACGTCGTGAACTGCTCGCCATGAATGACCGTCAAGTGTTGCAACTGTATCCGCCCAGGGACCGAGCCTCTGCCGCATCTCTGTTCGGCTTCGCGTCCTTTGGCTCGGCGCGCAACATTGTGCTGCTTGGCGACCCAGGTGCTGGCAAAACCCATCTTTTCAAATCGGCGGCGGCCGCTGCTGGTGGCCGTTATCTGACGGTACGTGCATTCCTGAACGCGCCGCCTGTCTGTAGCTGCAACACGATCTTTATCGACGCGCTCGATGAAAAACGCTCGATCCGGGGCGACGATGACGTGGTCGACGCGATTGTGCAGAAGCTGTTCTCGAACCCACCAGCGAAGGTGCGCATCTCGTGCCGCGCGCAGGACTGGCTTGGCGATTCCGATCTCGAGGCCTTCCGGCAATATTTCGACAGCTATGGCGGAGTGACTGTGGTCAGCCTGTCAGCCCTGTCATCGCAAGAGCAATACGAGGTGCTCCTCGAGCACGGAATGAGCCCGTCGGAGATCGAAGGGTTTCTCGGGAATGTCGATGAACACGGTCTCGGCGATTTCAGGAACAATCCGCAGGATCTCAAGATGCTCGCCACATCTGTGGCAAGCGGTAAGTGGCCTGCAACGCGCGCGGATTTGTTCGAGGAGTCCACCACCCTGTGGCTAGAGGAACAGAATCGAGAGCACTCCCGCCGCGACGAGCTTTCCGCCGAAGTGATTCGCGAGGTAGCGGGCGCGCTTTGCGCTCTGCGGCTGATTAGCGATATTGAGGGTTTTGCGCTAGACCGAAGCAGTCGAGACGCTGCGCACCCTGACGCATCTGATATCCCTTTTCTTGACACGCCGGTTGTCCGCGCGACGCTTCAGAGACGCGTCTTTACTTCGATTCCAGGTATCGCAGCGGCTGACTACACGCATCGTACAACAGCTGAATATCTCGCCGCAGGGTGGCTTGCATCCCAGCTCGAAAAAGGCTTGTCCTTCCGGCGGCTTAGCGCCCTGCTTGGGCACAATGGCCATCCGGCATCCGAGCTGCGCGGCCTTCATGCCTGGCTTGCGGTATTTGCGCCTAAGTTCGCCGGGCAACTTGTCAATGCGGACCCGTATGGCGTGCTGTCCTACGGCGACCCAGCTTCGCTTGCGCCTGCCCTGCGCCTTTGTCTGCTGCGCGCACTTTCGGGCCTTGCTACAAAGGATCCCTGGTTCCGGTTTGGGGACGGCGGGCAACGGACCGAACGTCTTGCCGGCATGTCCGGCCCGGAGATGACGGATGAATATCGTTCGATCATGCGCTCACAACCGGCCAACGCACTACGACCGCTTGTGCTTGAGGCACTCGCCGTCGGCGCCCCGAATCTAGCGTTGAGGGATGACATTGCAGTTGTCATGACAGACAGCAAGGCGCTTCAGGTGGAGCGGGAGAATGCGCTGGCGGCACTCCTGAAGTCAGGTCGCGATGGCGAAGCCGCCGTTCTGCATGCCTACAGGCACGGCCTGGGATTTACTGCACCTGACCTCCAGCTTCGGGCCGAAGCGATTGCACAAGGTTACGGAAACCTGTTCGGCCCTGACGACGTGACTGAGCTGTTTGCAGCGGTTGAGCGTTGCGACGAGAAGTTGAGCAGACGCCTCTATCTGTGGCATCTGTCCGACGCGATTCCGGTATCCGACATACCAGCGGTACTCGACAGCATGTGCGTGGCCGCCGAAACGCCCTCCCCTGATTCGCCGGCGCGCAACGAATCAGTTGTGTCACACGCTTTGAGCCTGATGCTCGGCAAGCTTTTCAAAAGCGACCAGCAGATTGCGCCTCGGAGCCTCTGGAACTGGCTGGATAGGCTCAGCGGCGACAAGGCTTCGGTGACGGCCTACACGGGTCTGAAAAAAGCGTTGTCCGAAAGGAAAGCTGACGTCATGGCTGCAGTTAGAGTGGGCCTGCTTCAGTTGCCCGCCGACACGAACCCGTATCTGTTCTTCCAGCGCCTTCAGGCGATGACGGCGGGCGCGATTGATGTCACAGAGTTTCTCGACACGCTCGCGAGTGTCATTGAGTCGACTTCGCCAGAGGACACAGGTTTTACAGTCGTATATGAGCTTGCCATCTGGCTGTTGTATGGGCGGACAGCCGAGCGTCCTGCTCTTTTCGAACGATTGTACGAGTTAGGTGAGCAGGAGGGCCTTCGGGCCCGCAGGGACGCCATGCTGGTCTCCGAAATCTCCGAATGGAGGGCGGCTGATGCCAAGCGCAAGCGCGACGAGCGCGCCCAGGCCGAAGCAGCGAAAGTGAATGGTATGTCGTCCTTCTCCCGACACGAGGCCGCAATTCGCGCAGGCACGGCGTCTGGATGGATTGGCTGGGCCGCCGAGGTGTATCTGGGGAAAAGGGCCGACGTCAACCATGGCCTCAAACCTCGCGGTCGTCTTTCGGAATTCCTTGGCGACAATTTTGCCGAGTCAGCCCTGATCGGCTTGATCGCGACGATTGAACGGCCGGACATTCCCGACGTCGAAACCATTGCGGCCAGATCCTTGAACGGCTCAATACCACATTGGTGGCTCGCACTTGTTGCCGGACTCGATGCGCGTTGCGAGCGACACGCCGGCATCGAAGGGATTCCAGACACACTGGTTGGAGCGGCGTTGGCGATCGACCTTGTCTGCCCGACCAGCGAGCGGGACGGGAACACGTCGCGCCGCAAAACCTTTGACTGGAAAACGACGGCGTTGCTAGGGAAACACTGATTTAATCGACGAGTTTGTAACCGCCGTGACGTAGTGAAGCGTTGTTAGAGCTGGAACGACGACAGAGCGATGCGGATGCGACAAATCAGTTTTGCGAGTGCGGAACAGCAAGGCAAGAAGCGGGTTACGCGGCGCGAGAAATTCCTGGGTGAGATGGAGCAAGTCGTGCCGTGGTCGCGCTTGCTGGCAGCATTGGAGCCCCACTACCCGAGAGGCACGAGGGGGCGCCCGCCGATTGGGCTGGAGCGGATGCTGCGGCTGTACTTTGTGCAGCAATGGTACGCATTGTCCGACGAGGGGCTGGAAGATGCGGTGAGCGACAGCGCGGCCATCCGGCAATTTGTCGGTATCGATCTGGGACATGAGGAGGCGCCGGACGCGACCACGGTGCTGAAGTTTCGTCGGCTGCTGGAGGCGCACAAGCTGACTGCGGTGCTGTTGGAGGAAATCAACGCGCACTTGCGCGAGCGCGGGCTGATGATGCGCGAGGGAACAATGGTGGATGCCACCTTGATCAACGCGCCGACCTCGACGAAGAATCGCGACAAGGCGCGCGACCCTGAGATGCATCAAACGAAGAAGCGTAATCAGTGGTACCACGGGATGAAGGCGCACGTGGGCGTTGACGCTGAGTCGGGCCTGGTGCACAGCACGCACTACACGGCAGCCAACGAGTCTGATGTGGCGCACACCCATGAGGTGCTGCACGGTCAAGAGGATCACGTGTTTCTCGATGCGGGTTACACGGGGGTGCACAAGCGCGAAGAGATAGTGAAGGCGCAAGCCGACGGTGCCATCAAGACAGAGGTGCGGTGGTCGGTGGCGATGAAGCGCGCCAAGCTCAAGGGCATGGCCGAAGGGCCGCTGAAGCAGTTGACGCAGGCCCTGGAAAAGGTCAAAGCGCAAATCCGGGCGCGGGTTGAACATCCGTTTCATGTGGTGAAGAACTTGTTCAACCACAAGAAGGCACGCTACCGGGGCCTGGCTAAAAACGGTGCGCAGTACGATACCTTGTTTGCGCTGGGCAATTTGGTGATTGCAAAGAAAGCGTTGTTGCAATCAATGGAGAACTCCGTCTGCGAGGCGCCATAGAGCGCAAAAACGGGGGCGAAAGCCCCGCAGAAGTGAAAATTCTCAGTGGCTAGCGGGCAAATCCGCTGCCGCCTCACGAAAGAATCCGCATCGTGCGCACAGCGTTGCACGATGCTGCTTTGTTCAGCGTTTCCCTAGAGAGGCCCGGACTTGCGCTCGATGTCTATCTAAAGGTGGTACGGACGGACCTCCGTGCGCGACCGCAAAGCGTGACAGGCCTTAGCGAGCTGCTTTCAATGGATGAGTTTGCGTGGTGTCGTGCTTCTGTGGCGATGGAGGTGTTGAACGGTTATCCAAATCTGCCCGAGCATTATCTACGCCGCTTGATGGAAGTCGTGGTAGCCAACGTTTCAATCCGTGACGACTTTCTGGCGCTCGCGAAAAATCGTCTGACGATAGGCTCACTCGAACCGCACGCTTACCCATATTGGCAGGTATCGGCGGTCCTTTTGCAGCCTGACGAGTTTGAGTCAGGATTCGTCGAGGGCGCCAGGATCCATGTTGCCCTGCTCTGGACTTTGAAAGACTTCGGCATAGCCGGGAGAGGCTCGCGCCGCGTAATTCCGACTTCAACACTTGAGCGCATTGTTGTCGTCGCGGCGAGCCATTTCCCCGATGCTCCGCACCCTGAAGGCGGATGGTCGGGCGATCGCAACCCGTGGGATGGCGCAGAATTCGTGAGGAGGCTTATCAACGTGATTGCTCTCGACACCAGCGCAGCCGCGACAGCCGCACTTGAGCGCCTGGCGAACATTGACACGCTGTCAACCTACAAAGACTATCTACTTCATGCCGCAGCGGAACAACGTGCACGCCGGCGTGATGCAGAATATCAGCAACCCGACTGGACGCAGACTATCGCTACCCTGTCAAACGGCGCACCTGCGAACGTCGCTGACTTCCATGCGTTGGTTGTGGACACTTTTCACGATGTGAGCACATGGATTGCAAACGCGAACAGCAATATCTACAAGCGTTTCTGGAATGAGGACAGTTTTGCCCGGATTAAAGACCCGAAATCCGAGGAGAGTGGTCGAGATGTTCTGATAGATTTCCTTCGCGACCGTCTCCGCATAAAAGGCGTCTCTGCTGAACCTGAGGGCCGGATGGTTCACGGCAAGCGCGCAGACATTGTCGTGACATGGCGTAATTTCAAGATACCGGTTGAGATCAAGCGGAACTACCACGCTGATGTCTGGGCCGCTCCGATGTCGCAACTGGATCGCCTCTACACGCGCGACCCAGGTGCATCAGGGTACGGCGTCTACATTGTTTTCTGGTTTGGCAACGTAGCGGACAAGCCGATGCCTCGGCATCCCGAGGGCGTTGCTTTGCCCGCTTCCGCTTCCGGGATGTCAGCCCAACTTGTCGACCTGCTGCCAGACGAGCGCCGGTCACACATCGCAGTCGTCGTGATCGACGTGAGTGGGCAGCCCAAAGCGCTTGAAGTTGTCGCATCCCGCGAACGGGATGCCTAACCGAATTGGCAGGACGGGCACCGATCTCGCCGGTTTTCACACACATTTCCGTCGCGGACTACCGGTCATCCTGCCCGCCAAGCTGCGCGACGGTACCCCCTATCAACCGAAATCCGCATCTAATGCTTGACGAAACACATGGGGGACCTCCAACTAACGAAAGATTGCCAACAGCTCGCCAACGTCTCCACGTTTATCGCTCGCCGCACTAACCGAACGGCGTGCGCTGTAGGTGTGAATCTCAGCGCCAGCGTACAGCTGGTGGGCGAACTCACAGTCGTGATTCGAAATTGCAACCGGTATCCCCTGCCCAGCAAGCTCTCTCGCGAGCTGGGCAAGTTCCAGCTGACGCTCCATACCGAAGACCGCCGCGCCGTACCCAGTGAAGCTGGCCGCATCGTCCCGGTCGCAATATGGAGGGTCCGCGTAAACAACGTCGCCAGGCATCGCGGAACGCATCACCCATACGAAGTCGTCAGACACAAAAGTTGCGCGTTGGGCCTTTTCATGGAAAGCGAGAATTTCCTCAACAGGAAACTTCGGGGAGCGTGATGGCCGACCGTACGGCACGTTAAACATTCCCCTTTTGTTATACCGGCATAACCCATTGAACCCATGCTTATTTAGATAGAGAAACTGCGCCGCTCGTAACATCCCACTGCTTTCCGTGTTGAACGACGCTCTGACCTCTTGGTATCGCTCCTGTGACCGATAAGACTCGTCGAAAAATGGCTCTGCGACTTCGATGAATTCATGAGGTCGTGCCGCGACTTCCCGATACAGTTCGACGAGGTGCGAATTGCTATCGCCAAGCAGGTACTCCTCGTAGTCTGTTCCAAGGAAAATAGCACCCCCACCCACGAATGGTTCGAGGAGTCGCCTGCCGCGCGGGAGCAGCGAAACGACATGCGGCAGAACTCGAGTCTTGCCCCCGACCCATTTGAGGAACGGCCGGCGCGGCGACGTCGCTTGAGATATTGGATGTTTTTGCATCCAACGTGAAGCACGTCGTTTTATCCGGCCGGACTCCCCCTACCGGCCTCCACCGCACAAAGGGGCAAGAAGCGGTCGCGCTGGCACACCTCGCCGTTCCCTCTGACACTTCGGTCGCCCAATCCGGACAGGTTCGGTGCGATGCGCTTTTGTGTTCCGATGAGCTATGCAACAGCGCTGCGCATTAGCGGCGCCTTTCCATGAACATAGTCTCGCCGCGTGAAGACACGTGGTGGCATTTGCCTTTTCTATTTCGTCGAATAGGCAGTCACCCGATTTCTCATCAGATGCACGCCATAACGTGCAACCTGCTGACATGCACATCATGGCGTGCAAACTCGATTGTCATAACCGCCAGTGCCACACACGGCACACCGCATCGTCTCAGAGATACGCACGACATCAATAAATCCGCACATCACATCATTTAACGTATTGATTTATCTAGGCAATATTAATTTTTACTCGATAAATACCAATCGAAATAACCGGACCCCCAATCCGGCCCGTTTAAATATTTGGATATTTTTAAAACCCCCTTGTTTTATACATCCCTCGCAAATATGATTTGCTCGTTCTATTAATTTTTCCGAGCAAATCGCTCGAGAACTTTACCTGCCAAATAATCAAGTTATGGTCGACAAATCATTCACCGGCGCCAAAATCTACACATACGAACCGGACGGCTCTGCGCCCGAGAGACTCAGACCGTTTGTAGGCGAGCCTTGCCTCCTTGTGAGAACCGATTCCCCTCGCTGGGCTAAATACGCCGGAAAAGAGGCTCCGTGCTCTTTGCTCTGCTTCCGCGCGCCCGACGGGCCTGTACTTGTCCTTAGCTACCGCATTCGCGAGTGCTTTTTGTTCGTGGTTGCCGACTTCGGCGACCCGGAGGTATGTCGACTGCTTGACTCGTGGAATAAGAAGGGCAGTTTGCAAACTCGGACAGTCTTCGGCGACAAGATGCTGACGGCCCTGGAGCCAGCGAAACGGCTTCAGCAGTTCGACGGTTTCAGGGATGAGGTACGACACCACGACGCGCATGCATTCGTCCGGAGTTCGGTGTTCCTGCGAGAAGCTGGAATTCTTGAGCAATATGCCACTCTCGTTGCAAGCAAAAGCCCCGTGCGCATCGCCAAAAGCGCGCTCACAGTCGACGTGCATATGCTTCAGACGGAAAAGCTTGCGGACGCTACGCTCGCGTACTTCATGGAACATCGGCCGGAGATATTTGACAACATGTTGCAATCAGTTGCGATGCACTGAATCCGCAACGTAGTCAGACCGCATCAGAGAAATTCCTCCATGGCCAAACGAAGCTAGGAACCAGCAATACGAAATCCAGCTTTCTAAAGCCACGCGCACGTAGTCGTTGCAGGAAGCCTTTAACCCGCGAATTAAAATGCAAACAGCTCAAAATATAGTGAAACAGGAAAAACTCTCAGCCGGAGACCTCAATGACGAGCTGCTCGACTCCATCCACGCCTATCTCGAGGAGGTAGTGGACCCGTGTTCGTTTTATGTTCCGGCTCGCGAGTTATTGACGAACAGGGAGGTGCTGCCGGACGAACAGTGCGTGCTCGTGGCCCTTCCTAACAGAGCGGCGTCAGGCTTTCCAGCGACCGCAGCGAGCTATGGTGCCATGGTCATCACTACGCCCGGGGACGAACATCTCGCTGCTCTTCTTCTTCGCGACGAGGCTATCGCCTTGCCACACCATGCCTTCGAAGCGTGGGGCGGCCCGCGTGCCCGGCGTCTGCTGGTTGTTTACCAGTTCGCCGACGCGGTAATCCTGGAAGAAGTCCCGATGACCGAGTCGCTCGTTGAAGACCTATCCATTTGCGCGGTAACCGCCCAGTCTGGAAGCCGACCGACATACGCCGAGCTGCTGGATAACGCGGATGACACCTCGTCGGATAGTCCACTTCAGGTTCTGGATAACCGACATATCCACAGAAAGGATACAAAAGAGGACAAGTCTTCGTCCGCATAGTCCATCCGGCACTTCTGCGTCCTCGTCCCCATTTTATTTGCCGAACAGAGAGATACCCACTCGCTGTTTTTCATCGCGCACACCGCCCGCGTGCTCCTAAACTTGAGTCACTTATCAACAACAATGTCCCAGATTATCCAGAGGCAGGAGACATCTGCTTCAACCAACGCGGTGCAGTCTTCCTCGCAGTCAGCCGCAGGCACGATCATCGCGACAACCGCGCCAACAGTACAAAGATTTTTCTGCGAACGCTCAACGCCAATACTTGACCGAGTATGGCATCTGTCGCGGCGGCATCGCGATACCTGTTTCCTGGTCAATCGCACCGCTTTGCCGGATGAACTTACACAGCAATTCACAGGGAAAGGATGCATCGTCGTCTCCGCGAAAACACAGTGGGACGTCGCGGCAGCCTTTCATTCCACGGACGCCTTGATCGGATACGCAGAGCTTGCGCTGCCGGCAGCCGAGATGAATCAACTCAAGGTCTTGCTTGCCTTTGACTACAAGACTCTGCTCATCGATTTCGAAGGCCTGCGTAATCGGGTTTTTCACATTTTTGAAGCCGAACTGCCCATCGTCTACAAGGCACAAGATTCGTGCGCTTTAGTGGTTCACCCGTACCATCCGCAGCATCTCGACTCGATGCTCAGCGCGGCGAGCGTCGGCCTCACAGCAGACTGGGACTGCACAGGACTCTCGTTCGAGGACGAAATTCGGCGCAGACTCCGGAGCAACTTACCGCGCAACGTCATTGTTGTTACCGACTGCATTGACATGACGAGGGCACCTGAGAGCGCGGAATTCGAAACTTAGCGCTTCTGCCTAGGTCAGCGGCGAAAGTGTCTCGCCTGTAATCAATACCCCTTCTTACCGCCGCACGCCGCCAGCCGCGCCACGATGCTGGCAAGCGCCGACGACAAGCGGCCTGCGATTCACGATACCCACCATCCGCACTGCCCCGCCTTCCTGCAGGTACCCGGATAGCCCCCGAGGCTTCCTCCACAACGTTACCACCCGCGCCTCTCCTTTATCTCTCGCGCATTAGGCACGACTCCAAATTTTTTCGAGAAATTTCGACGAAAGGCTAAAACCGGCTAAAACCCATCGCTTTACCTGTTTCCGCAATCGCAACAAGGAATCAGGATGTCGTACTCGAAGGACAACAACACACTTAAAGTCGCAGAATTGTTTGCTGGAGTCGGTGGATTCCGAATTGGTCTGGAAGCCATTCACGGAACACCCTTCTCTGTGACATTCAGCAACCAATTTGAACCATCAAAAAAAGTTCAGCACGCCAGCACTATCTATACGTCGCACTGGCCGAGCCAAATGCATATTAACCAAGATATTTTCGAGGTCCTTGCGTCCGAGTCAGGGCGCGAGGCAATACGCGAGGCATCACCGGACGTGCTTTGCGGTGGTTTCCCCTGTCAGGATTATTCGGTAGCAAAACCTCTGTCGCAATCCAACGGGCTTGCCGGAAAAAAGGGCGTCCTGTGGTGGTCTATTGCCGCAGTCCTCAAGCAACGCAAAGAGGACGACAAGCCGGTTAAATACATCTTGCTTGAGAACGTCGACCGACTGATTTCCAGTCCGGCATCGTGCAAGGGACGCGACTTCGCAGTCATCCTTTCTACTTTGAATTCGCTCGGGTACGCAGCCGAATGGCGCATCGTCAACGCAGCAGACTTTGGCTACGCGCAGCGTCGCCGGCGAGTTTTCATCGTCGCTTACCATGAGTCAACAGGCGTCTACCAGAACATGAAGACTGCGGGCCTTGCGTCCGCCAGTTCCGGGTGGCTTGACCATTCAGTCCTCAACGACGCACTTCCCTGCGTTCCTCGCAATCCTCTTGACGGTGCCACGCCGGCGTCAACCCTTCATTCAGACCCGTTCGACGAACAGCTCCATTACCGCCCCCTCTCGAATGGCAAATCGCCATTTTCAAACTGCGGATTGATGCTCGACGGCGCAGTTCGAACCTTCGCTGTCGACGCGGCAGAAATCGCTGACTTCACCGAGTTCACCGGTCAAGCAACGCCGCTTACGCTCGGGGACATCGTCAGCAGGACTGGTCCAGTTCCGACAACTTTCTACATCAAGAGAGAAGACGAGGAAAAATGGCTCGCCGCGAAGGCAGCAAAGAAAACTCCCCGAACGAAAAACGGTTTTGCATATAACTATTCAGAAGGTGCAATGTCGTTCCCCGACCCCTTGGACCGTCCGTCGCGAACGGTCATCACGTCAGAAGGCGGGACGACCGCAGCGCGCACAAAACACGCAATCCGCGAGTCCAGCGGCCTACTTCGCCGCCTGACTCCAGAAGAGCTGGAGGCGCTCAACGGATTTCCCCGGGGCCATACCGATATGCCCGGTGTTTCGGACGCCACACGCGCAGCGTTAATGGGGAACGCGCTAGTTGTGCCTCTCGTGACCCGAATTGGCGAGGCGTTGCACAAGGCCCACGTCCGATACGCGAACGCAGGATAACACGCGCAGCTATATCAAACACACGAAAATAACTGAAGGACACAATGATAATCGACCCACAACCCTTCCGCGAACGCGTCCACGGCGAAGTTTACGAGGAATCGCAACGCTACTACACCGATGACGCTATGGCCGATATTGGCGATGCGGGCGCAGACTATCCATCGCGGGATTTGCAACGCGCCCTTAGCGAAGCTGCGCGCCTCATTGATGTTCACGATGACGGAAGTGTCGCCTACTACGAATCCCTTGACCCCGACGTCATCGGCGAATGGGTCTTTGGTAGCTCGTGGAATAATCCTGACCGCTACGACGCAAAAAATGTGGCTCTTCTTCGAGATATTCTCACGCTCTATTGCGATGTGATGCGTTGTGCTTCCGTGTACGCAAACCACACGTACGACGATACCTGGCGCTTGCTGAACGATGAGAACTGGCTAGATACCCTCGGTTTCTCGGAACGTGCGTTTGCAATCGACAGCCTTCGACACCCGGGGTTGCGTAGGGCTGCTCAGGCGATTATCGAGCGCAGGCGATTTCGTTCGCGTCTGTGCAAACACGACAGCGCTCGCCAGGCGCAACATTCGCGTCTGACTCCTGTCGACTGGCCGGAGCTGTTTGAACCTGTCGAGCCGACAGAAGATACCGGCACGTACGGTCGCGTCCTCTACGAAGAGCTACCCGAGCGAATCCAGGATTTGATTGACGAGCAATCTGTTCTCGTCATCCGATGTGACTCGCTGAACGAGTCCGAGCACTCGGCACTCACCCGCGCGGCGTCAAAGCTCATTTTCGGAATTGACGTCTCTGGAAAGCCAGCCACTTTCGAAGTATTTGCAGGCGGTCTGTTGCGGATTCCAGTTATCGCGAACCGCAATCTGCTAAAAGAGATTCGAAGCCACCTGACGGTTGTATACGTGTTCGCAGACTACGCACTTCTCATCGAGTATCCGTGGCGTGGCATGACAGGAAAAGCGCGAATCGCCTCCGCAGAGTCTTTAGAAATACAGGCCTTCAAGAATCCGGCTCTCGTGCCTTCTACCGTAACGAATGACCTTCTTCCATGCAGGTTCATAGTCAACCGCGTAGAAGGACTGCCGACAAGTCGTCTGGACCTCTGGGCGGACGACGTCCCTTTCTAAGTCATCCGCACGCGTATTTCACATATCACACCACTCGACATCATGTTCAACCACACCAACTCTGCCGTGCCGCACGACGACGTCCTGCGACTTTTCGAGTACGCCAAATCATTGCTAGACCTGCATCAGGACACGGGCGTCGAATTCTGGAGAAACATCGATGAGACCGCTCTCGAAGTTTGGGTCCGCGAGGACCACGCTGACAAATCGAAACTTCTAGGCTCGCGCGACACGCTTACAGACCTGAGAGAACTGTTGTCCAGGCATCTCGCGAAGATGCGATGCGCCGCTGAATGGGTTCATCGCATCATTGAGGTGAGTGGCAACTCTCACCTCAAACCTGACGGCAACTATCGTCCTCCATTCTGGTCCCTTTGCCATAACTATCCTGCCCTCATTCGGGACTGTTATGGGCACGAAGACTTGCCGCACGCAATCTTGACGCTGATGAACAGGTGGTATCTCCCGTCGCCATCAGGCGACGCGGCGGGTGTCATGCAATTTCTGCAACACACGCTCATCAAGACGTCCGACAGCGAACCGCTTGCCCGTTTCCTTGCGGAGCCTTGGCTAGCCGGCAACCGATTTTATGTCGACCGCGACTTGCTCCAACCCATCATCGGGAACGCGACCAACGAACGGAAGGTTTTGATAATACCCCGGTTGAAAGAGTGGCAAGAGAGTTCACACGCGCTAACATCCGCGAACGCTACGCCTGTGATTGAGAAAGGCACGTCAACAGAGCGACTAATCGAAACATTCTCCGATGGCTTGCTCCGCCTTTCGATACTGGGCAGTAGCGAATACCTTGAGTTGGTTCGGAGTCGCATCGCCGTGCTGTATCTGCTCGATACCGGCGCATTGTTCGTGGAATACCCGTGGCATCGTTTCGGTTCTGGTCAACGTAGGTTAGACCAGCCACACGCCATCGCGTCTGGACAACTTCCAGTTGAGGGAGCGCAATACCCAGTCGAGCGACGTGACGATATGGCAGTAGCCGTAAACTGGATTGGAGAACGCATCACCGAGCTACCGAAATGGCACGTCGATACGGGAAGGTCATCAACCTGACTCAATAACACGCCGCTCAGCATGCGCAGTGCATGAGATGTGCCGTTCAAATGTCTAACAGGCCGTTGAAATATCCGTCGTTGATGCGCTCAGATGCATTACGACGGATGCTGGGTTTGCACTTTTGAAACGCGGAACACGTTTGCGGGCATTCGGCGTTACTCGCGGGTTCACCATATCGGTGTTATCCATCGCTTCCTGCCCCTCAACCGGCAAGTGTGCGCATACGCGTCAGGTTGTAGCCGACCTGCGTCAGCACGAAGAGCTGGTCTACGCGTTCAAGTCCCCGATACATCGCTTGTCGAATTCGTCCGACTGTCTTGCCCCATCCGAACACCTGTTCAATGCGCTTGCGCTTTTGCTGGCTGACGGCGTAGCCGGCCCAGCGCGTAGTTCGCTCGTCAATTGCTGAAAACCTCCTGGACGCCCATCGTTTTGCGCCACATGCGGCGTCACACGGTTCGCTCGACAACTGGCCACGAAACCGGCGGTGTCGTAGTTCTTGTCCGCGCCGACCGTGATGCCGAGCGGCGCAACACTTGCGGCATCGGCAAGCATCAGCTCGGCCGCGTCGCGCTCGGCGGTGCCCGTCGCCAGCGTCACCTGTGCGTTGACCACCAGGCCATGCCGGTTGTCGGTCAGCACGTGGCCCATATAACAGAGCATCGCCCCGGTTCCTTTGCTCTTGCGAAACAGGCGCGCCTGCTCGTCCGTCGTCGATTGGTGCGTCGCGTTACTGCGCTTCTGTCCGTGCCAGTTGTCATTCGGCGCGGGCGGTTCGTCAGGAGGCGTGTCGTCTTTGTCTGGACTTGCCTTGGGCACAAAGCTCTTGTGCCCGGCCCATGCCTGAATCAACGTGCCGTCGACGCTAAAGTGCTCCCCGGAAAGATATCCGCGCTCGCGCGCGGTCTCGACCGTCTCGTTGAAGAGCAACACCAGCACATCGTGTTCGAGCAACCGGTCGCGGTTCTTGCTGAACGTCGAGTGGTCCCACACGGTCCCGTCCATCGGCAGGCCGACGAACCAGCGGAACAGCATGTTGTAGGAAATCTGTTCCACTAGCATGCGCTCGCTACGAATCGAATACAGCACCTGCAGCAAAAGAGCTCGCACCAGCTTCTCCGGCGCAATGCTCGGCCGACCTCCTTTCGCGTCAGCCTCGTACATCCGCGCGAACACATCGTCCATGCGTTTAAGCGCGTCATTGAGCCAGGTGCGAATCAGACGCAACGGATGGTCCTTCGGTACAAAATCGTCCAGCTTCAACACCGTGAACATTGACTCGGTAAAACCATCTGGCCCACGCATCCGTTCCATCTCGCTCTCATTGATGACATCAGTTCAACGTTTACGCCTGCGTCCCGGATGACCGCTACATGAGGTATTTCACCGGCCTGCTAAAAGAAGCGCACGCATTTTCCTCGCGGGCGCCTTGTCTCAGGATGGTCGGTGCGAACCAGCACCTGGCGAAAAGGAAGTCGACAATTTCCGCCCATCAGGCTGTCAGGATGTCCCAAACACGGAAGCTCTTGACTATGGGCGTCCAGTTTTCAGCGTCCGGGTGATTGCGATATGAATCGGGATCTGAGTCAAGCAAGCCGTTGAAGACCTCGAGCACGATCCTGCCGCCGACCGGACCAAGTTGCGTACCCGTTTCCGTCGCATTCTCGAGAAGGTCGTCCTCCGAAAACTTTCCGCTTCCGAACTTGGCGACGACATGCTGTTGTGCTTCGGCCAACACGTAAAACCAAAGCGGCGTTGAGGCCTTAAAGATGGCGTCGATTTCTCTATACTGGAACGTCTTGCTGGGAGACGAAGCGATCTGTTCTCGAACCATCAGCTTCACCGAGTCGGGAGCAATGTCCAGGCTGGCAGCAACCTCCTGGCCGGATGGCAACTCAAACGCGGCGCCGCGCCAGAGATTTCTGACAATCAGCGATGGCGGTGGATCATCGGCGACCGATGCCGGGAGAGAAGCCAGAGGATTCGAAACTGACGTGTCGATGCGATACGCAAACTGGAGACGCGGAGCGCCAGGAGCATCGTCCGGCGCGACGTTCTTTCCTCCCTTTCCGGCGGGTATGCCAGGTGCCGGATTCATGGTATTCCCCGCTGCAGTGCTCTCAAGAGACGAGTCGGGAAAGAAGCGGCGCCAGTCGCGGATCACATGATTGACGGGCAACTTCTGAAATCCCACGAGGCTCTGTTCATCCATCACGCCGTCGAAAATCGGAAACGACTGCCCGTCCTGAAGGAAGTAGCCGTTGCGTACCATAGAGTGGCCAAACCGGTACGCCGCCCCAGCGAACTCCAGCGGAATGCCCGATCGATTTACGGAGACATAAAGCTTGAATGCGTTTTCGTCTTGTGACTTCCCTTTGGCGTTCGGTCGACGAAGCTTATCGAAGTTCTCAATTACCTCTCGACTGACGATCCGTTTCAGATAGTCTTCAACCAGAACTTTCTGGTAGGTCCAGGTGACTTCCTGTCGGGCGGCCTTGAACAATGCCTTTCCGTTCAATCCTCGAGTGGCCGAAATCTTCCTTGCCATCTCGTTGTGAAAGGCTATGAACGCTGCATGGATCTGGCTGACAATGGAGTTTTCGTCGTTTCGTTTGTCGCCTATGATCGCCAGATCCGCGCTGTCGCGAAGCAGGTCACGGCGACCGCTCTCCGCATCAAGCACAGCACCCTGAACCAGGAACACGCCGGTCGGATCGTACATATCCGGTCGGTCGGTTGGTCCCTGCCCATAGAGACAGTCCAGATCAAAGCGCGGCGTGCGCTGCGACAAGGGTGACACGCTTCCGTCGAATGTCGAAACCGCATCAAACGACAGATCATGGTCGACAAACTGCCCGAAGTAAGTGTAGCCGGCGGGAACAAACATGTTTTCCTCGGCATCGGGCCCTGGGTCAACCGAATCTTCGGCAGCTTGCATATCAAGGGCCAGCCGCGCCAGATCGCCCTTGCTGTGCTGATCAGATTGCGCTGGCAAGCAACGAACAAACAAAAACTGATTTTGGCCGGCGGCGCCGTGCCTCGGAATATCGCTCATCATCGCTCCTCGGAAAGTTGAACGCGGCTTTAATGGCGATCCAAGTCGCACGATATGGTTGCGTTCACAATAGGTATTGTTTTACCTAGCGCGACGAAGTATAGGTATAGCTTACGTGTTGCCAATGGGTAAGTTGCATATCGAGCGTGCGGTAGCGCACAGACGAAATCATAGCCCTACAGGAAAGCGGCTCACCGACAACACGGCCCGATATCAATCCGTGCCATGCTCTCGTGCTTCAGACGAGTTTTTGTAAACCTTCCATTTTAAAAAATACCCGCATCCAGTAATTTTTTCTATGATTTCCAGGCGGGTTTCAAAAATAATATTTTCTCTCAGCCTCAACGGCAAACGTAGTTGCATAGTTGAAGTTGCAGCTATTCACAGGCGCTGTAAGAAAAGATCATCCATCTGGCTTTGGATACGTTACGACCTGAGATTTGCGAGGAGGAAATATTCAGATACCACTCATTCGATGAAGTCTTCGCAAATGTGGCGCATTCCCCAGCGCGTTTCCTTCCTTCGTGCTCATTGAGCCCAAATAGCTTGACGTGCCGCAGAACGACGATCATCCGCCCCACAACATCAGTTCCGTCGGCGAGCAACGCAGTTCCTCCCGATGAACATTCAACAGCTTTCGACTTAAAGCTATTTAGCAGGCCAATTCAGGCGATCCAGTCAAACGACGCATGCGTATCATTGCAGTCCTAACGGCGAGGTCCGCTGAAGGCACAGCAGATTCGCACGCGTGCTCCCTGCCTCTGTCGGCGGAGCAGAGTCGCCGTCGCCACGTCACAGTTCCAAAACAAGCTCGCCCACTGTTAGGAGTCGCATACCGACCTTCGTGAAAGCAACAATCGACACAGAGATTCTTCTGCCATGCCAAGGATGTAACAGAAGGTTCACAAAAGTCCTCAAATATCTCTGTTGACACGCATATGAAAAAAGTTCGCTGTGTCTGCATTTTTGATCTAGAGTTATCACGACGTCTGAATCCGCGCCAATACGAAGCGAAGCAGATTTTGCGGATCGTGGCCTTACCTTCCTTGCAGCCTGAATTGCCCCTTCCTTAAGATCGGAGGGCGGGATGTCGTTTGCTTACCGTGATTTGGATGAGATTGATCTCGTACAGGAAGACTGTTCGAGGGCAACCATACCCGGGAGAATAAGAATGTCCAACCGCTTCCGCAGCTCTACATCGAAGTATGTGTACGGCGTTTTGGTGGGGCGCATCACAGATGGCCAGGAAAACCCGCACGGAAATTCGCCACACTACGAAATCCTGGTTGACGCAGCTGGCACGACATACCGTGTTGCCGTGAACATCCAGTCTGTCGAAGGGAGCGAGGTACTCGCCTTCTTCGACCCGAAGTATTCAAACAACACGAAGCTCGACCTGAACAGCCTTACGGACGGCGTGCACGGCTTCAAGGCGCTCTCAGATGGGCCCGGTGGAAACGGGCTTGACTACGTTCGGGACGACCTGTTTCCTTTCGAAAAAATGGCGCCCATTCCGCCGGATGGCAGCGGAGTCACACTCTCCGCCCTGCTTGACGCACAGATCGAACGTGCAAAGCAGGATTCCTTGTCGGTAGTAGTAGCAATGGGCGACAAATTTGACGACTCGCAAACAACGGAACAGGTTGGATTCGCCACGGGTCGCGGCGTACACGATATTCACATGATGCAGGGTAATAGCGGCCACTTCGCAGAAGACAACCGTATCAACGGAGACGGCGCTTTGTTCGTTCGCTTTTCAGGCGGCGAAACGATTGCCCTCTTTGTCAGGTTCTCGTCCCAGGCAACCAAAACTGACGACCACGGAAATCCGACGGACTCTTCCGATCAGTGAGCAATGCGTTATGCCCGACCGATTCAGTAACAGATCTGGAGCGTACTTTACCTAAGAGCCTTACACGCTTGCACACAGAGATCGTCCAATTCAGAGGGTTAGCATGCCCCGCCAACAAGCGCTTGTGCCCCGCCTGTGCCCGCACCAGGACGTCTCACACGTGACTGCAGAACCACACGACACACCGTCCTGCGGAGAACAACAATGCCTGAGAAAACCGTCCTGATTATCCGCCACGCTGAGAAACCGGAAGCAGGTGGCGACAGTGGAATCGATGGATCGGGAGCCCCTGATTCGAGGTCCCTGACACCGCGAGGTTGGCAACGGGCGGGTGTATGGGCGGAGCTGTTCGCTCCTTCGCTTGGCCATGCAGGCGTGTTGCCAAAGCCGGCTGTCGTATTCGCTTCAGCCCCAGCGACACATTCCGAAATCTCTGCGGGCAATAGCGGCAGCAAAAGCCGACGCCCCCTTGAAACAGTCTCACCACTCGCGGCTAAACTGGGAATCGAAGTCAACCTCAACTTTGGCAAAGGCCAGGAGATCGACCTCGCAACGGCAATTTCTCAGCTGGGCGGCGTGACGTTGGTCTGCTGGCAACACGAGGATATTGCAAACATCGCAACCGCACTGGCCCCGACCGTTGGCAATATCCCATCTCACTGGCCCGGCGATCGATTCAATGTTGTCTTTAGATTTACCCGCCCAGGGAACGAAGTACCCTGGAATTTCAATCAAGTGACGCCTGTCATGCTCCAGGGAGATCCGGCCAGCAGTATCTAGCTCGGTCGGCCTGCTCTTCAACCGAGATCAATCGACGCATTTCCGGGCGTTTGCCCGGAATTATCGTGCAGTGGTTCATACCTAAAAGAAACAGAAGTCAATCACCGTCCATACCATCGCCATAGGGGAACAGTCCATGCCATCCTTTGTCCAGAAATCAGGAACGAAGCTCGCGTTTAAAGCCTTCGTCGGTGACGCAAAAACACTCCTTGCCTTCAACCTTCCGGACAAGCGCGACGCGAAGAATCTGGCTGGTTTCACTGTTCAATGCAAACCTGACGGCCAGCCGGCGTACTTTCTTCAAAATACGTTGAGATTTGAGACTCCGGGAGATCATGCCCAGGACCAAAGTCAACCGCCAAACGCTAGCATCAACGCACCCTTCCACAAGTTTCGGTGGATCCACATCCCCGGTTCGGTGCACCAGGGAATTTCGCCTTTTTTTGGTAAATACACATACACCGCCACCCCCCGATATTTCAACGACGCCGGGGTGCTACAACCCCTCGACCCCGATCTCAGCGTATCGTTGTCGGTGCAGGTCGTTCCGTTTGTTAAAGGAAATATCGAACTTGGATTCACGCGCGGGTTCACGCAGTCCCAGGCATTTGTCAACCATTTCGGCCTTCACGCGCCCATCGAACCGAGCGGGGATGAACTCGTTTTCGATACATCTACGGTTGCAGGAACAAATGCGCAAGGCCAGCAATTTACTTTCGAGGATGAATACGGGTGGCTTGGCTTCACGGCCCGTCAAAAGATTCTTGACCTCCTGAACGACGTCCTTGCGGACAAGTCGAAGTACCTCGACGTCTTTGCTTACGACTTGAATGAACCGACCATAGTTTCGAGCTTTCTTCAGCTCGCCAAGCAAGGGCGAATTAGAATCATTCTCGATAACGCAGCACTGCACAATTCCGCAACAAAACCAAAACCAGAGGACAAGTTCGAAGATCAGTTTGTCAAGGTTGCAAAAAGTATGTCAGAGACCGACGCCCCCGAGCGGTCAAAGCAACCCACCCAGATTCTTCGAGGAAAGTTTGGACGGTTTGCACATGACAAGATTCTGATCGTCTACCAGGGTGACATGCCCGTTAAAGTCCTGACCGGGTCGACCAACTACTCAATTACAGGTCTGTACGTCAACTCCAATCACGTTATCGGATACTCGGACAAGAAAGTTGCTGCCATGTACGCGGAGTTGTTTAACACAGCGTGGACCGGGAGCGCAAAACTGGGAGATTTCGTGTCATCTGCGATCTCTCAAGAGACCTTCTCCACGTCAACGACGGCGACACCCAAAACCGAGATCACTTTTGCACCTCATAACGAAGACTTTGCGAATCAGGTGCTCCAGTCGATCGCAGACCGGATCGGCAAGGAAGGCTCGAAAGGCGCCAAGATCGGTAGCATTCTGTTTGCGGTGATGGCAGTTGACCAAGGCACCGGTCCAGTACTCGATGCGCTGAAGCAGGTGCACAAGAACCAGAAGATATTCAGCTACGGCATTACTGACAGCACGAGCGGTATATATCTGTATGCGCCGGGAAAGAAGACTGCTGTTCTGGTAACCGGCAAACCGACAAAAACAATACTCCCTCCGCCGTTTAACCAGGTTCGGAATATTGGAGGCATCGGCCATCAGGTCCACCACAAGTTTGTCGTATGCGGATTTAACGGCGACAACCCTGTAGTGTATTGTGGCTCGTCCAACCTCGCGCTCGGCGGAGAAACACACAACGGGGACAATCTGCTGGCCATCTACGACCCAGACGTCGCAACCGCGTTTGCAATCGAAGCGTTGACTCTTGTGGACCATTTTGACTTCCTGGACCGACTTTCACCAGCTAAAGCGACGACGACAAAGAGCCCGGCCGCCCAGAAATCGCAAGCCGCTGCCAACGCGCAATGGTTTTTGTCTACGAACGACCGATGGACAAAGCCCTACTTCGACTCCAACGACCTTCACTGCGTAGATCGGTTGCTGTTCGCCTGATGTAGTGAATCGATACGCAGAAATCGCCAAGCTACGCGGACGACCCGGCTTGAGTTCGCTTTGAGGCCGGCTACGGCTACGGCCCGGCACGCGTGAAGTTCAAGCCCGCCTGCGAGGATGTAATTATAGCTATCGGCAGTTGTGCAATGTCGTGACCCGGCGTTGGCTTCGCGCGTGTCCCGTCGGCACCGTGCCGATATGGACACTCACGAAATCCGACGACTGATTGTCAACCTGATCCGCAAGATCGCGATCATGAACGTTAATCACAGCTGCGCACGCGCCTCGGCGTGCACCCGCTGCCTCATCCAGCATGCGATGCTCATGCGATCGCGCGTGGCGGGCAGCACCTCGTGTTCAAACTGTGCCGAGAGAAACAACAGCAGCGTTCCTGCGCGCGGAAAGACGTCGTGATATGACTGATCGGCAAGGTAGAGCCGCAGTGCGCCGCCCTCGGCGTCCTGCCACCCTTCGTTGAGGTAGAACACGGCTGAGATCACGCGGCTGTCGTTGTTACGCAGGCAGTCGAGGTGGCGTGCATATCCGGCGCCTGGCCGATATACCGCGTAGTGCGATTCGCTATCGACCAGGCCTAGAAACAGGTCGCGGTTGAGCGCGACCCGTAGCGCTTCGATGCGATCGGCGAACGCCTGCTGCCGCATGCTCAGCGCCTCAGGTTGGAACCAGCGCGTGCTATCGCCGCGCAAGAGCGTGGCAGCGCGATCGGCCCCTACACGGGCTGGCGTCAACAGCTGCGCGTCGTGCATGTCCATGCATTCGGTCGACAAGGCCTGCGTCTGGGTCTGTGACAAAAAGTTCGGCACGACACACCAGCCATTGCCGGCGAGCGCACTCGTCGCGATGTCGAATTCGCTGGATCGAGAATTCACCGAGAGATTCATCGCCTCTTCCGGAGCGGCGTCGCGGATCAGGCAATCAACGAGCACTTCGATTTCCGTTTCAGTCAGAGGTCGTTCCAGAAACTCATCCCCTTTCACGTGCTCTCCCGATCGCGTCTCGCTCGGGTCTGCTACAAGCTTGCGAAAACCATCAGGCGTTGGTGGGGCCGCGTCGACCACAGGCATTGAAACGCGCCGGAGCCCAGGAGGAAGCGCGGGGTTGAGGTAGTCTATCTGTTTGGACATCGGCGCAGTCTACACGAGCCGGACATACCGACCGCTGATGCTCGAACGAAGGCTTTGCCCGACCCTTGTACACGTGAAAACGGCCATCAGGACGACGTCGGACCTAACGGCGGAAGCGGGTCGCTTGCGGTGAGTCACAGCGACGCTGTTCGCCACGGGTTTCAACCTGCGTCTTGAGCTTCTGACTTGCATGAAACGTGACAACTCGTCGAGCCCGAATCGGAATCGCTTCTCCGGTTTTCGGATTGCGCCCGGGGCGCTGCGGTTTGTCACGCAATCGAAAACCCCCGAAGCCGGACAGCAGCACGTTTTCACCACTTTCCAGCGCATCGCTGATCACTTCGAAAAGAGCCGTGACCATCTCCCTCGCTTCCTGCGCGTTAAGAGCTGCGCGGTCGCAGAGCAGGTCGATCAGTTCGGCCTTCTTGGGCGTTGGCGTTTCGGTGGACGCAGCGATATTCGAGGTCGGGCTATCGGATAGCATGGCACTGCGTTGCGCGGAAACAAGGGCTTCCAGTTCAGTTGCTTCCATTTGGTCCATATCGATAAAGCCGTGTGGCGATGATGAGGGACGGGGCGCAGCTATCCCGCACCGCCGCCACGAGCAATGCGCGCATCTGACGAAAATCAGGCTGGCGCCGCCCTTTCGCGCGCCCGCATGATGGACTGCCGCGTCGTGCCGTAGTCGCGCGCGAGCTGGGAGACCGATCAGTGCGGACGAGCGTTCCAGCGGCTTGCCTTCTGCGCGTGCGCGGGCAACACCTGCATGCGTTCGCTCGATCAGCAGGTCGCGTTCAAAGTCGGCGATCGCGATCAACACGCCCATGGTCATTTTACCGGCGGCACTCGCCAGATCGGCGCCACCGAGCGCGAGACAGTGAACGCGCCCCCCTCTCGGCAGCGAGTCGCTCAACCGTCGATCGCACGTCCACGGCATTGCGGCCCAGCCGGTCCAGCTTCGTCACGATGAGCACGTCGCCGAGTTCGAGCCGGTCGAGCAGCCTCGCGAACTGCGGACGGTCATTCGCTGCGACACTGACACTGATGCTCTCGGCCACGATTCGCCGCTTGGAGCATCCGTCCATAGAGCGCTGTCAGCAACTGCTCCTGGCGTGCGCCATCCGAACTGTTGTGGTTCAGCAGCCGCGCGTGATCGTGGTGTCTGTGCCAGTACTGAATGGCCCGTTCGATCTGGGCCAGAGTAAAACTCTGCATCGGTCCATCCGTCCCCCTCTAAAAATGTTTCGATTACAGGCATAGGTACAAATCGGCGGCAACGAGGCGGATTCCGGGCGGCGCCACTCCGCCGTCGGGCGCCCAGACGGAGCGACGATGAGCGATTTTTTTGCGGCTGGCCTTACCCATACGTGGTTACCTGTCGATGTCCAGCGCGAATGATAAACGATGCCTGTTCTGGTCGCGCGTTGCCGATGTCCATGTCGTAATACCATGGTCAGCTCATACGAAGCGAAGTCGGCGCGACGCCTTAGATCGGTAAATCAGCATGATTTTCTGTGAGACAGGGGTTGGCACGTAAGCACCCTCGCGCATAATGTTTACGCCTTCCCGAGCAACGGGCGGGTTTATTGATCGCTTACTGGGGAACAGCGCCGCCATGACTGACCGCTGGCGACCCTGACTCGCCGTTCGAAATGAGAACATGCGTGTCCGAGATCCGTCTTTCAGCGGCCACTCGACCAGCGTCTGAAATCGCTACCCAGTAGCTTGCCTTGCCCCACGGCCGTTTCAGCGGGACATCGCCAGTCTTTGATCAATGACGTCGCTTGTGTGAGATTTGAGCGCCAATCGACCGTCCCTGTGGCCATACCGCAACACTTGCATCAGCGATTGATGAAAGCCCGCGCAACGTCAGATTCGACAATGCGGCCTATTGCAAATATTCGGATGAGACACCTGATTGCTTCAGAAACACGGATGTGTAGGATGGAACCGACGTCAGCGCTCCCTGCGCAGCGTGTGTGTTTGGGCCGCAGCAATGTCTGCGGCTTTTTTTATGCATCCGGAATCGCTCCAGCATTTGCGCGAGCCATCCGGCGCCACTAACTCCGGTGGCACAAACGGCCGGCGCTGACTTACCGAAGGGAAAACGGCGGCCTCAGGCGTCGCCGACCGTCGATATGCGCTTTTGCGTATTCAATGGCAAACCTGCATGCTGCGCTCTCGGATGCGAAGTAACCAAGAATGCCAAATGTTTCGCGTTTGCCGTTCCGGTGCGTGACTATCGCAGTTGCTGCGTAGCCCGGGATGGAAACCGGAGCGAGAGGCATGATCGTCGACGCCTCGTATTCCACGGGATCAGCGTGCATGGCATGTCGCTCCTTGTCGTCGTTCGGCGAGCCAACAGTGGCGCCTCAATTACTTTATCGTAGGACAATTGTGTAACGATCAAAAGGTGCAAGATCGGGGAGATCGATAGATTGGGACGCGTCACCGTCATCTCTCTCGCGCATTAACTCACGATCACCGTCTGACTGGTGGTCTGACGGGCTATCCGGCCCTTTACCCTGTGATTTCTTCGCCCGACACATCGCCGCTCCGATCTGACCGGCGATGTCTCGGACCGACGAGCGCATGTACCAAGGCCACCAAGCCAGGTGATAGAACCACACGAACGCTGCGCGATACCCCCGGAGCCACTCCCGACGAACACCGGTTGAAGGAAAGCTCTCAAGGGGACGATGTCCGAGCGCCATCACGCCGATCGTTATCCAGAGGAAAGCAATCAGCAGGGTTGGAAGCGACAAGGCGCAGGCCGCGACGAACAGGGCAAGCGGCAGGCAGATCTCAAGCGCCGAACGTGTTCTTGTTGATTTCCGGTCGGAAGCCGCGTGGACCATAGCAGTAGTCGAGTTCCGGGCTGACGGTTACGCAGCCAATCGATGTTCGTAGTAAGGCCGGTCCCTGTCATCAAGGATTGCGTACGAGGCCGCGAGCTCCGCTGCATCCGGGTTCAACCACGCATTGATGTTCTCGGGCTTTATGGGCAGGATGCAGCGGTCATGCCCCGTTGCCGCGACCTCCGGCGGTGGCTCATCGGTTATAGCCGCAAAAGATAGCAAATCTGGCTGACCGGGTGCGCTCCATCGAGCCCATGTGCAGACAAGCTACGAGTCTAACGAATACGACTCGTCTGAGGCCTTCACGTTGCCTCTGCCACCCTTGTTCGAATATAGATGCAAAATCTACAAAGACTATCTTCTGGCGCGGCGCTGACGGTCTTCCCAGCGCCCCTCGACGAGAATCGTGCGCTGCGCGTTGCGCTGTTGTGGTTCTCAAGATTCATTGCAGCGGAACCAGAACAATCCGAACAGTCAATGCAATACGAGCTAGTCCCAGAAAACCACATGACAGTTGCTCGTCCGTCATTACCTTGCTCTCCATGGTCGCTCCTTTAAAGAACCAAAGACCAGCTTGTTTGGGCACTGTCGCTCTCTGTCACTCGACGCACGCCTGTCAAGACGCGGTCGGAAAGAGCGACGCCCTAACAGGCTGCGGAAATACCTTGCACTGAAGTCATCGCGACGGATAGCAAAAGCGTTGATGTAAGAACTGCACCCGCCCCCAGGAGATCATGCGCGGCACCAACACATTTACCGAGAGTTTGTTTTCCGTGCGCAAGCTGGACGATTTCGTTCCGCCCTCGCATCCGCTGCGCTCGATTCGCGTCATGGCGAACGAGGCGCTGGCGAAGATGGATCGGGTGTTTGCCGGGATGTACGAGGCCGACATCAAGGGAGGCCGGCCGAGCATCGCGCCGGAGAAGCTGCTTCGGGCCATGCTGCTGCAGGTGCTGTACAGCATCCGGTCTGAACGCCAACTCATGGAGCAAACGCAATACAACCTGCTGTTTCGGTGGTTTATTGGTCTGTCGATGGACGATTCAGTCTGGGTGCCGACGGTGTTCACGAAGAACCGCGAGCGTTTGATCCGGCACGATGCGGTGGTCGAATTCTTCAACGAAGTGCTGGGCGTCGCGCAGAAGAAGAACTGGTTGTCGGGCGAGCACTTCAGCGTGGACGGCACGCTGATCCAGGCGTGGGCGGGACACAAGAGCTTTGTGCGCAAGGACGGTGACGACAGGGATAACGACGGTGGCAGCGGCGAGGGCGACTTCAAGGGCAGCAAGCGGAGCAACGAAACGCACGAGTCGAAGACCGATCCCGATTCACGGCTTTACCGCAAGGGCAAGACGGCCAGCGAATTGCGTTACATGGGCCACACGCTGACCGACAACCGCCATGGGCTGGTGGTCAATGCCCGGGTGAGCTGTGCTGACGGACATGCCGAACGTGAAGCGGCCAAGGTCATGATCAACGATGCGCGGCAGGCGGCGAGCGATGCGGCTGCGCAAATCACGCTGGGCGCGGACAAGGGTTACGACGCAGAGGAGTTCATCGAAGCTTGCCAGCAGATGAAGGTCACGCCGCACGTGGCGCAGAACACGTCGGGTCGCCGTTCGGCCGTGCCCGATGAGATTGCGCGCAGTGTGGGCTACGCGATATCGCAGCAAAAGCGCAAGCTGATCGAACAAGGCTTTGGGTGGGCGAAGACCGTGGGGCGCATGCGCCAGTTGATGGTGCGCGGGTTGAAGAAAGTCGACCAGATGTTCGTGCTGAACATGGCCGCCTACAACCTCGTGCGCATGCGTTCGCTAGGACAGGTCCGCCCGTAGTGGCAGAAATTGCGGTCATGAGGCGAAAAACAGGCCTCAAACCGTCGAAAAACAAGCTGGATTCGCGTTGAAATTTCGCAATGCAGAAATTGCGCGGCGGTAGCCGCGCAGAGCGAAGGGCCTTGTTTCAGGAGGGGTGTATTTCCGCAGCCTGCTAAGGCTCAAGCAGGCGCAAGAGCCTCATCTCTTCGAAATCAAGTTCGGCTTCTATCCGATGCAGGACAGCATCGTCGATGCGACCTGCATCCTTGAGCTGCAAAAGCTCCCGACGTGAAACGCTCACCATGTCGAGTTCCAGGCGTAGTTGTCGCGCTCTGACATCGGCCCGCTGGGCTCCTTCGCGATGGGCTCGTTCGTTATTGCCCACTCGAACCTTTTATTCGTCGAGGAGCCGCTCGAGCGCGACATCATCTACTTTCTCTCTGCCTGCCTTTCTCGCTGATAGCTCCTGCAACGCCGCATTAAATGTTTTCGACCTCGCCTCCAGTTCAGACATCGTCTGACGCCCCACCGGTCGAATCCGAATGAGGCGAATCAAAAGGGAGAGCGTCCCGCCCTGAATGACCAGAGTGGAAATGATGAGCGAGAAGGCGCTGAAGACAATAAGGTCTCGCGCGGGAAAGTCGTTGGGCAACGCGAGTGCGGCCACGAGGGTGACTACTCTTCGTATACCTGCCCATGAGAGAATCACAGCCTCCCGAAATGACCAGGCTCGAACGGGATTGGTCTTCTTGAGCAGTTGCCCCGGAACGTACATCATGACGCCAACCCATACCAGTCTCGCAACGAACGTAGCGACGATGGTCGGTATTGCCATCTTCAGTCCGTCGACAAGTAACGAATCTTGCTGCTGCATGCGGACCATGATGCCTCGCAGTGCGAGCCCGATAAGGATAAACACCAGAGAGTTGAGAACGAACTCCGCAGCTTCCCACGTGGCCTTCGCCTTCAGTCGCATGCTCGCGCCGAAAACCCTATGCTGGCAAATCCCTAATATCAGTCCGCACGTCACAACCGAGAGCACGCCAGAGCCGCCCATTTCCTCAGCGAGGGCGTAGCTTGCCCACGCCATGATGAACGTCACGGTGATGCCGATAGCGACGTCTTCTATTCTGGCTATCAACCAGGTCATCAGAGTGCCACTGAGCGCCCCGATTGTGATCCCGATGGCAGTCAGCGAGATAAAGAGATTGCCGCCCCTTGACAGCGTGATATTGCCCGTTGACGCGGACAAAATGGCTATCTGGTACAGCAACTGACCGGACGCGTCGTTGACGAGGCTTTCCCCCTCGAGCGTCGTGACCAACCTG
The DNA here is from genome assembly GCF_046025895.1 of Paraburkholderia sp. RL17-337-BIB-A. Lineage (NCBI taxonomy): Bacteria > Pseudomonadati > Pseudomonadota > Betaproteobacteria > Burkholderiales > Burkholderiaceae > Paraburkholderia > Paraburkholderia sp. RL17-337-BIB-A. The sequence continues at coordinate 1,926,942 of NZ_JARESY010000002.1, forward strand.
CCTGGCAGCGGATTCCGCTGGAGTATGGCCTTCGCCGCAACTGCATCAGGCGGAGACACGATGGCGCCCAAAGCAAAGCACGCGCTCCACTGCAGAGATGGATTGACCGTGTGGACAACGGCTGCGACGACAACCGTCGTAAACAGCACGGCTCCCAGTGCAAGCGAAATGATTGGGCCGACTTCCCTGCGAAAGTCATCCCATGCGGTATAGAACGCGCTGGACATCAGCAACGGCGGAAGGATTGCTGCAAGCACCAGGCCAGGGTCAAGCTCCAGAGAGCGCCCTCCAATGAGGGCTGCGCAACATCCGCCGACCAGGAGCGCGAGAGCGGGAGGAAATGCCACACGGTCCGCGAGCCAGGTCAGAACGCACGCGCCCGCCATCAGCACTAGCAGGTAATGGAAAAACTGGACATTATCCATGGGCAATTCCGAGAGCACGAGCGCTGCCTTGACAGGCAGCTAAAGTTTGTTTTTCTCTCGCATGATACGGCGCTCGGGCCTCGCCCGCGTGACACTACCAGCCATACTTCAACTCCAGCCCAACATAGTCGGAGTTACTCCCGCCCAGTTCGCGGATGGAATCTCCGACCCGGAAATGAACTGCCTCAACGGATGCAATCAGGTTGGTCGCCACCGTCCAGTCAGCACGTATTTGTGCGTAGGCGCCAGTCCATCGCGTGCCGTGGCCAGCAGTACCCGGGACGACAGCATTTCCCTGCTGATAAACCGCGTCGTTCGTGCTCATCCGCCATTGGAATCCAACGGCAAACAACAAGGCTAGCTTGCTGGACGGTTTGAGCGTAATCGAGGGTTTGACATGGATGAGGTTTGCATACCCCGTGTAGCCCGCCAACGTGAAGTAATAACCGTTCGGGAAAAGCGGATTGAAGGTCTCGACGCGGCCGTCGTTCAAATGGCGGTCACCGGATGCCGCATCAACCTGCAAACCGAACCGTGGCTTCCAGGGAGAATCGAGCGTATAGCCAAACAGCGAGCCAACCGCCCATGCAGCAATCGTCTTGTCGCCGACGTGGCCCGTTTGGTACATCGACTCCACGTCCCAATCTGTGGCAGCGATTTTCCCCGTATATCGCAGGTCAAATACATTGCGATGCTCATCGCCTTGCGCATCAAGGAACTGCGCACCGGCACGGGTGTAAAGCGAATAATATCCAGACAGGTCTCCTGGCCCCACGCCCTGACGTTCGAAACGCACGCCGCTAAACGTCAAATGGCGATTCGACGTGTCGTCGAATGCCGAGATGTCGCGGTACTGAACCGGTCGCGTCGCGTAGCCGATGAACCGCCACTTCTCGTACTCGTAGTCCGCCCATAGTGCATCGTATGCCTGCCTCACGTTTGGACCGTCACGCACAGAGATAAATCGCTGCAGGTCGAAGGCCATTTCCTGCCTCCCAATGCGCAACTTTATCGTTCCCGGGCCGAGCGGACTCACCCAGGCAACGAACGCCTGCTCCAGATCGAGCGGATTCTTGTCTGTCGTCTTCACCTGGTTCTTACCGAAGGCTCTTGCGTCCTCGAGTTGGACAAAAAATTGCAGATATTGGCCGATGCGGGCGTCAGCATGAACCTGCGCTCGCTGAATCACGTAGCTATCGGAGCCTGCCGAGCCGAGCCCGAAAAGCGGTGTCCCGCTGAACTCGAAGCGCTCGCGTAAATTGGCACCCAGCGACAGATACGAATATGGGTCACCTCCGAGCGGGATATATTTCAGGCTGTCGAGTGGCTTGCGCGGTACACAAGGATTCGCGAGAACGGACCAATCTTCTTGCCAGCGATTGAACATCACAACCGGCCGCTTGGCGTCACACGTCTCAGTCGGCGTGCCGCTCTGCTGAGATGGTTGCCCCTCGTCATCCGCCCGCGTGTCTTCACAGAACCCGAGCGCAAGCCCAGCAACGGCAATCCCTATATATGCTGCGAGTTGCATCCCACCTGGCCTCCCGCCCTGTCAAACATTGTTCTTCCAACCTCTATGGAGAGGAGCCCTCCGCCATCGCATACCCCACGCACTTTTCAGATGTCATCAAGGCCCGTCGATGCCTCCCTCCCTGTAGCACGACCAGCGATTGCGCGCGCAGGAGAAGGTGTCAAGAGGCAAGGTTACTACCGCGTTCCGGTGCATCCACGCGTGCATTGCCAGCCAGGCGAGCCCGATTACCGGCAACAGTAGAGCCCGGAAGCCAAAGTTTCTGTAAGCCAGAGCAACGGCGACACCGAGGGATTGAAAGCTGCGCATGATAGTGAGTTTCCTGTCCTGTTTTTTTAGACGCGAGAGCGTCGCTCACCGCTAGCCAGATAGGTGACCATCAAGAAGGCGGCAATCAGCCCGAGGTGCTCGAAAAAGCTGTTCAACGCAATGAAGCGCGCCACACCTTCCAGACGCCAGAAGTTGTTCGCCACGAGCATCGCCACCACCGTCAATGTAGCCAGCGCTCCCGCTCCGAGCCACGTGAACCTGTTGAAGATGATGCACAGGGAGCCGGCTATCTCCACGAAAATTGCCAAGATAGCCCAAAGCCACCCAGGATGGAGACCGAAGTGCACCTGCTCAGCGAGCGCGGCGTCGAAATGCATCAGCTTGGTGACGCCGCCAATGAGGTACGCTGAGACGAGACAGATGCGGACCAATGGCATCACCCACGGTTGACGCAGCAGCGCCGCTACCCAAGATGGACTGTCTGCCACTGGCCCTCGCTCTAGACCGCCCAGCACGCGCATCCCAGTGCTCCCCAAAAGCCCTTGTAGTCCGACGTCGGCGCATTGCCGAGCCACGCGCGCCGATGGTCGTGACCGTGAACGCCGCAAGCGCGCGCGCAGTCACATGCTGTGGACGCCACCTGCTGAAGCGGCGTGCCCGATTCGCCGCCCTGCTTCCACGCGGCAAATCCGCCATACTTTCGCACCGGTGACCAGTCAGGCATCGCCGGAGGTGGCGGACTATCGTCCAGCGAGGCGAATTCGCCAGTCGCGTACACAACCTTGCCGCCTACGACCGTAAGTAAAGACGACGTGCCAGCGATGTCGTCCTCGGCGCAGGCAAAGAAGTCGCGGTCAGGGACGATAAGGTCCGCGAGCTGACCCACTGCAATCTGCCCTTTCTTGCCGACTTCATTCGAGAACCAGGTGACCTTCTCGGTCCACATGCGCAGGGCCGTCTCACGGTCCAGACAGTTGCGCTGGGGATAAATGCGCCGGCCGCCGACCGTCTTGCCGGTCACCAACCAGGACAGGGAGACCCACGGGTTGTAGGACGCAACTCGCGTCGCGTCGGTCCCGGCTGACGTATGAATCCCTTTCTCGAGCATTCGCGCAACAGGCGGCGTTCCCTCAGCTGCCTTCTCACCATATCGCTCGACGAAATACTCGCCCTGGTACGCCATTCGATGCTGGACCGCAATCCCCCCACCGAGAGCAGCGATACGGTCCATCGACTTTTCTGTAATCGTTTCCGCGTGGTCAAAGAACCAGTTCAGCCCGGCAAGGGGTGTATCGCGGTTTACCTTTTCGAACACATCGAGCGCACGACTGATGGTCTCGTCGTACGTCGCATGCATGCGCCACGGCCAGCGATTTTCCACGAGCACGCGGATGACCCCTTCGAGGTCGCCCTCCATTTCCGGAGGCATGTCCGGGCGCGCCACCCTGAAGTCCTCGAAGTCCGCCGCCGAGAACGTGAGCATCTCGCCTGCGCCGTTGTTCCGGAAGTAGTCGTTCCCGTCCTTATACTTCGACGTCTTCGTCCAGTTGACGAAGTCTTCTTTCTCACCCTTGGGCTTTTGAGTGAACAGGTTGTAGGCCAGCCTGATGGTCAGCAGTCCCTCAGCGTCAAGCTTCTTGACGACCTCATAGTCCTCCGGGAAGTTCTGGAAACCGCCGCCGGCATCAATGGCTCCGGTGACGCCCAGTCTATTCAGCTCGCGCATGAAATGCCGCGTCGAGTTCAGCTGATATTCGAGAGGAAGCTTGGGCCCCTTCGCCAACGTCGCATAGAGGATGGCCGCGTTGGGCTTCGCCAGGAGCAACCCTGTCGGATTGCCCGCGCTATCGCGCACAATCTCGCCATCAGGGGGCTCAGGCGTGTCCTTCGTGTAGCCCACCACTCGCAGCGCCGCAACGTTCAGTAGCGCGCGGTCGTAGAGGTGCAGCATGAAAACCGGCGTGTCCGGTGCTGCAGCGTTCAGTTCTTCGATGGTCGGCAGGCGACGTTCGTCGAACTGGTGCTCCGTGAATCCCCCGACGACTCGTACCCATTGAGGGGGCGGCGTGATAGCAACCTGCGCCTTCAGCATGTCCATCGCAATCGCCAATGAGCGCACACCATCCCACCGGAGCTCCATGTTGAAATTCAGCCCGCCACGGATGATGTGGAGATGGTTGTCGATTAACCCCGGAAGCGCCGAGCGTCCCTTCAGGTCGACAGCGCGTGTGCTATCGGACTTGAGCTGCCTTATCTCGCTGTCGCTACCAACGGCGATGAATTTGCCGTCCCTGATAGCAACTGCAGTGGCAGTTGGCTTCGATTTATCTAGTGTCGTGAACCGGCTATTAAAAAGAATCAGGTCTGGCGAATCTAGCTGAGACGTCATGAATGCTTCTCCTCAGACGATACTCCCGCCGTGGGCCGAGGGCTCCCGGAGTCCCGGCCGGGCAAAGACCCAAACAGGTGTTGATTGCAATGCTCCTCCCTCCACGCCACACGAAGGTTGGCTCCGGAAAGCATCTTTTTTGCAACCGGGAAAATTTGCTCGCCCCCGAGTATGCCTAAAAGGCCTACGAGGGCGGCGATAGGAGGCGCCGGTGACGTCACGCCAATCAAGCTATAGACCACGCCTACCAGTATTCCAGCGAGCAGCGAAAGCACATAAGCTTTCATCGACCAACCCTCCTCTGGTTCGCCGCAAGCAACCGCCCGCGACGACGATGACCAAGCCGGAAAAACACCTGCACTGGTGCGACGACTGATGACCGGGCGTCAAACGCCCCCGGACGACGTATGGAATCCTCCGAGCAGTACACACACCGACCGAAAATATAAGTAGAACGCGGCGACCTCCGGACCGTAACTCTTTCGGTGCCCTAGCAGCTTAGGACTTTCAATCTCCAAAGAAAAGCGTCCTGTATCGCTATCGGCGACTTCACATCCGGGCAATGTGAACTATGCTAATTTTGGACCGCGAGACGCCATTGCTCATGTCCTGTTTTTCCAGCGAGGAACACCTAGCCCTTGGAGTCTTGAGACAACGCGAGGGCTGGCCTGACGCTCAAATCTGGCGCGACGTTTCGGTGAAACCTCATACGACGAGAGGACATCATGAGCCAAGAAAAACTCGAGGTACTTACTCCCACCAACAGCCAGGTCATCTTCATCGACCAGCAGCCTCAGATGGCTTTTGGCGTCCAGTCAATCGACCGGCAAGTACTTAAGAACAACGTCGTCGGACTGGCGAAGGCGGCGAAGACATTCAACATCCCGACGACTATCACGACGGTCGAGAGCGAAAGCTTCTCCGGCTTCACGTACCCGGAGCTGCTCGACGTGTTCCCGGACCAGCCCACTCTCGAGCGAACCTCGATAAACTCCTGGGACGACCAGAAAGTCCGCGACGCGCTCAAGAAAAACGGCCGGAACAAGGTCGTCGTCGCCGGCCTGTGGACGGAGGTCTGCAACACGACGTTCGCGCTCTGCGCGATGCTCGAAGGCGGCTACGAAATTTACATGGTCGCCGATGCGTCCGGCGGCACGTCGAAAGACGCGCACGACTTCGCGATGCAGCGAATGGTCCAGGCCGGCGCCGTCCCTGTCACGTGGCAACAGGTCCTGCTCGAGTGGCAGCGCGACCGGGCGCGCAAAGAAACGTATGACGCAGTGATGGCAATCGTGAGGGAGCATTCGGGCGCATACGGAATGGGCGTCGATTACGCCCACACGAGGGTTCATAATGCCCCCCAGCGTACCGAGACAAAGCACGAGTCTCTTGCCCCAGTCCCAGCGAAGACCTGACCTAACAACGCATGCTGAGCAGTTGAGATGCGAGGCTCGTCTCCGGAACAATCATTCTGGTGCGGGCCTTTAGTGCAATGTGGAAATCATCGAGCACGCTGATAGCCGAGTCCGAGGGTTTTCTACCGATGAAGCCTTACATTTTCTCGCTCCTTGCTGGCATTCTCGCCGGGGCGATATACAGCCTGATTCGGGTTCGCTCGCCGGCACCGCCCATGGTTGCCCTCGTAGGATTGCTGGGGATAGTTATCGGGACTCAAATCATTCCGACGGGACGCCAACTTCTGGCGAGCACTACGCTTCCCTTTCCAAAAAACGGAGGCGGTGCAGACGCACACTACGCACTCGCTCCAATTGAACAACACCAAACTGATTTCGCGGGCGCCGGCCAACGTCTCACCGAATTGAATCGCGCTAGGCTGCCTCCGCGAAGTTGCTGGGCCCCGTGCTCCTCAGGAATGTGTCGGCGCTCAAAAACAGGTTCTTCAACGAGCATTGCATCGGTACTCTCCCCCAGAAAATTGCTGTCTTGTGGATTGCCCATGTCGCACCTACGGTAATGGACGCCCATCGCTGATGCTCATTCATGTCGCGGCACTTTTCGAGAGGACGCTCATGTTCTACATCATTCACGCGCTCGACAAACCTGGCCAGACAAATGCGCGCACTTCGCACCGCCAACATCGAGTTGTTGATGCTTAGCTAAACCAAGTTTATTCCCCGAGTTTTGGTTTAAGGCGCCAGGAGGAGCACGTTACCGGGTAACAGAGTTTTCCCGACATGCTATTTACCTATGCTCCTGCAGTGGCGTCAGCGATATTGGCCTTTCAGCTGGACGTAGCTGCCTCGCCGGTACCAGGCGACCGGGCACGCAACGCTTCATATAGCTGCGCTGGTCCCAGCAAAATATCTTTTAATCCTTCGCGCACCCGCTCAGAACCAAGTGCCTGAGTGCTCATCGCACTGTGTGCTTCGAACGCGACGACGCTTTGCGGGTACAGTACGACGCGAGCTGCTCAGCCAGGTCCTCGCATGCGCCATACCGTTCCAGCAATTCCTCATCGGTGAGTCCTACGCGATACTGACCGTCGGCGGACCTGACGGCGAGCTTAGGTTGTGAGCCAGCCAATGACGTGCCATATGGCTCACGCGGAAAATCGTCCGGAACTGGTCGCACGCTATCCTCCTGTCAGTGATTCGCTACTCGGTGTCACAGATGACGATGAAGCTTTAGTTCGCGCACCCGCGACAGCCAGTCGTCCGATGTCGGCCATTCGAACGATACCGCCTCTTTTCGAACCGTTCGGCAGCAACCGCGCCCCGACAATATCGAGGCCGGTCAGCGTGGTGGCAAGCGATGAAGACCTGGTACCCATAGCATTTGCCAGGTCGGCAAGCAGGACATAGATTCGCCGGAACGCAAGCAGGTGTTGAGGTGATACAACACGACATTGTTGCCCTCGCAGCATGATTTCGTGCGATTCCTGCAAGCCAACGCTTATCCAGTGCGAAATGCTTTCCCACTTCCAGCCGGTGGACTTCGCCAGCTGCTGTATCGACATGCCAGATTCCAGAAGAGGCGTTCCAAAGTACCTGGACACATTGGATCGAAGGAAGGCCACCTGGCCGAGATAATGTCCGCGAACGACCGCAATGAACTCACCGGCAGCTATAGCTTTCATGACTGATAGAATCGCGCGCTTGTCGCCCATGCGCCGGCTCGTCAGCTCGACCAAAGTCACTCGTTCCTCATCATTTGGTGCGTCGTCCTTCGCCAGGCGATTGACGCTTTCAAGGAGGCTCTGCAACGACTGCAATTGGATCGGTCCGCCTTTGTGGATGTCATGCCTCCAGTTCGCGTCGGCGGCGATGACCCCAGCGTGGACCATATGATTGAGAACCGATTGAGGAACCTTTGCCTACTTCGCAAGCCGGCTCGTCGTTGACCCGTTCACCGCGTCGTTGCTGGATGCGTTCAATCTCTGCTGTCGGGAACGCCGGACGTACGGCGTCGGACTGTGAACGGCGCAGCCCCCGCCAGCTACGGCATTGCTGCTCCTGACGGCTCGCAAAGTGTGCCCAACTTTCGTCCAGACCCAACTCTGCAGCGATATGGTCCGGATGCCCGAGAAGCGCGCTCCGGCTTCGCGTCACGTTGGCGATGCCCGCCAGCTCACGCCATCCCCACAACGCATTGCCCGCTGCGAGACGCCTGTAGTAACCGAATCCCGATTCATCGTCGAACGGGGAGAAGGTGCGGAGCAGGCTCATCGGATGTCTACTGATGGGGTCGCGACGCGATTCATCGACATGCCGTTGGTCTCGAGCACATAAGGCATGGGCGGTAGTGAGTTCAATCGGGGAGACCTCCGTCTTGGCGAAGGCGGGAAAGTCCGGATGCCCGGCGGCCTGGATTGCGCCGGCTGCAAACCGGCAGTCTTCTATGGTCAGCGGGCGAGGTGCCTCATACCTCATCTGGCTCGCGAGCTCCGGCATGAATTTGCTTAACACGCCCACCAGGCCGCCCGTAAGCAGATAGCACTGGATTACCAGCATTTTCAGGGGTATCTCAATCGGCCAGCCCGACTCGCTGAACAGGTCGGCGTAGGTGCGCACGCATGACGCAAACGCCTTCTGGTCGGAGGGGCTGCGGAAATCATATGGCCTGAATTCCCTTCTGGCCGACGCGCGCATACGTAGTGGTTCGTTGCCCTCGAACAGTTTCGCCAGTCGAGGGACGCCGAACAACATGATTGTCATGTTGAGAGCGTCTGCGGCGGCCTTGAACCAGTCTCCCGCCGCTCGCGGAGGCACCCTCGCGCCGGGCTCGACGAGGTGACTCGCTTCTTCGAAGAGAAAGACCCTCGTCGCCGCAAGCTTCAACTGGTCCAACATGCGCTTGAACATCATCCCGGAGGTGAGGCCCTTCTGCTGCAGGGGAACACCCAGCGCGGACAGAACGCTGCTGGGCAATAGCACAGGCGAGATATTGGGCAATACGGACACAACGAGCACAGGCACCCTACGCTTTCCGTCGACGTTCTGCCCTCGATGTTCACGCGCGAGCGCATTGATGAGCATCGTTTTGCCCACGCGTGATGGCCCCACAATCCACTCGATGCGTGACGCGAAGCCGTCTCTGGCGTCCTCGATATATCGGTTATCGGCGCCGCACAGCCAGCGACAAACAGAAAGAGCGCCGCCGTCAATTACCCACTGACACCCCGAACGGAGCGCCAACCATGACCCCCTGACGCAGCGACATTCACCTCGACCGACCGGCCAAGATGTTTGTCGGTAAACCGGACTTCCTGGTTGACGCTATCCACATTTCTGATACATTTATCTTTCGATAATCGCGCATCGACGGCCATGGACATCCTCTCCGGATGTGGGCAGGTCACCTCACTTTGCGTTGCCATGTCCGACACCTCAAAAGCTGCCGGCAAGACATTGCCCGCTGGATCCATCGGCTCAGTGCCAATATGGCGCGGGATCGGGCCACGCCTGTCGCTACTCGTCGTAACCGGCTGCAGCGCTCTTGTCCTGCTGACCGCTGTTCTGCTCGGAGAGCACAGTGCGACTCGCGCGGTGGCCGCACATGAGCAGTTAATCGGCAACGATCTGGTCGCGTCCGTCGACCGTATCTTGAATAGCGTCAGGTTGCGCCGGAGAGCTGAACTGGCGGCGCTCGTGGGACAACCGTGTGGGGATGTCCGACGTTCCCTGACGCAGTTGCAGACATACGTCCGGTACGTTCGCGGTCTGAACCTTGTGGTTGACGGGCGTGTCTATTGTTCCTCCGGCCTGGGACAGATCGACGTTCCACTGTCGGTCTATCTGAAGTCGACCGCGACGGGTGCCAGTCTCAACCTTCTGCCGCAGACACCGTTCCATCCGGGCGATCCGGTCCTCGCGATGTTCGATGCGACCGGCCAGGGTACCGGCATCCTGTATCTTCTCGCGGGCGACTATATTGCGGACGCCCTCTCCCACGGGGTGAGATACGGTGCACAAAACGTCGCCCTGTCAATAGCTGGCGTCGGGCTTCTGAGCGATAGCGACGAGTTCATGCCTGTCTCGAAGCCCTCACCGTTTTACGCGACGCGTGTTACATCCGGCGCGTGGCCGTTCTCCATCACGTTGGCCTCATCGACCGAATTCGTTTCCCAGTTGCGCTGGCAGTACAGGCTATATTTTGGTGCTGCCGGCGCACTGCTGGATATGCTCATCGTCGCCCTATATCTGCTGGCGTTTGCTCCAAGCCGTCTGCTCCTGAACGCAGTTCGTCGCGGGTTACGGCAACACGAGTTTCACGTCGTCTATCAGCCAATCGTCGACATTGCCAGTCGAGACACGGTCGGAGTGGAGGCCCTGTTACGCTGGGATCATCCGAAGAGGGGGCCTATCAGTCCGTCCTTTTTCATGGGCGAGGTCGAATCCAGTTCGCTTCTTGCGCCAGTGACGGGATTCGTACTGCACACCGCAGTAGAGGAAATGAGCCGTCACGCGCCAACGCTGCCGTTGCGCGTAGCGGTCAATATCGCACCAGGGGACCTGGAGAGAAAGGGCTTTGTGGCGGAAGTGCTGGCCATGAGCAGAACGCTGCCGGGAGGCATCAGTCTGGTCCTGGAGCTGACCGAACGGTTTCTTCTGAACGAAAGTGCCGATACCTTAGCTGTCTTCAAGGCCCTGAAGGCAGGAGGTGTCAAATTCGCTATCGATGACTTCGGCACGCACCATAGCAATCTCGATCTTCTCAGTCGGTTCCCTTTCGACTACGTGAAGATCGACCGCCAATTTGTGAGTCATGTCGATACGGGCGGCGCCGAGCTTATTAAGGCCATTGTGGCCGTTGCGAAGCACTTCGGTTTACAGATCATCGCCGAAGGTGTGGAGACCGAGGCGCAGCATCGGGCGCTGCGAGCAGTGGGTGTGTCGCTCTGTCAGGGTTATCTCTATCAGCGACCCATGCGAGCGGAAAACTTCGAACGGCGGCAAAAACGTCGGTAAGCGCTGCGGCGAGTACGGTGCGCGAAAATTACAGTGTCCAGCGTAGATACAACGGCATCGAAGCAATGACAGGCGTGCACGAGAGGCCTTACGATCAGCTGCTCCATCGTCAAGTCGCACGGCGGACGGCTCGGGGTCGCACCGAACGAACCACGCGGCGCCATCTTCCGCTTCGCGGTGCCGACCGAAGAGCACGCGCAGGCGCACCCGAACATGTTGCAACGGTAGCGGGCCCGGGTACGCTCGGAACTATCCAGATCGCCGATCACCCGTCGTCCGTTATCGGTGGAATCTCGGCCGCACGAAGCCACTTGGGTAGGCGACCGTCGCCTAATGTTAAGCGTTGTCCAACGCTTGACCACACGCGTCGTCGTGCACTCATGAGGCAGCGGACAAGGGCAGGCGTAAAGACCTGCCCCACGGGAGCGATCATGTTCGGCACGAAGGAAGACATGACACAACAGGCGGCCGCCCGTATTCAGCCTTTTTCCCCATCAACATTACCCGTCTCAGTGCACTGCTCCACGCAACCGCAGCGTTTGTGCTGATAGCCAGCATCATCGTCCACATATATGCAGGGATCTGGATCAAGGGAGCCATAGGGGCCATGATTCGAGGGACTGTCACGTTAGGATGGGCGCGCAAACATCATCCGCGCTGGTTCCGGGACGGAATTAAAGCGCACGTTGATCAAAAACATGACTGAAAAGCGGCTGTTAAACCATCAGGAGGATGTTTGCACTGAACATTTAGGGCTTCGGATCATCTGTCATTTGATACAGAATGAAGAGCCCGTCTTTAAACTCGGTGCCCAAATTTTCACAGCTTCAACGGTTACTATCGACCTCCCTCGTTGCCGAGGACTGCTCGATCCTCAGTTTCCTATGTCGAGCGGTGGTTCAGGTGCCGTAGTTCGCGCACCGATTGGTACTGTCCGGTCAATGCGGGCAAGAAGTGCACGAGCGTCCCGCAAATCTTTCGTCATAAAGGCTTCCGAAAACTGATTGTAGACCTGCGATATCACCGAGTGCGCTTCCGAAATGTCCCCTTTCGCTAGTTTCAGGCGCGCGAGACTCATGGCACTGCGCAGCGCCCAACTGAGTGCGCCTTGGTCGAGTGCAGCGTACAGAGATTGGTAAAGAAGCGCGTCGACCACTCTGTGCCCGGCCGCATCGTTTTTCGCAAAAAGGCGATCGGCCGTCCTTCGCAACACTTCAGGAGCGCACCAGCCCACCGCAGACTGTTCGACTCGAGCAACTACCGCGTCAGTAACATAAACGTCTGCGAGTGTCGCAAGCATATCGGCCAGGTCGGCACCCAATGTTGGGGAAATCGATGCGAAGCGGCCGTTCTCCGAAGTTGCGAAACACTCAGTTTGCTGCAGCGCGAACTGGTACTCGTTGCCCCAGATTTGCCACTGCAAAATGCCCTGTTTGCTCGTATAGGCAATTAACTGCTCAATCAGTGAGCGCGCATAATCTATGTCGCCGCGCCATAAGGCGATCGGGATTCCGGCTAGACTGAGCGCTTGACAGAGCGCAATCGGGTGACCGGTCGACGCGATGTCAAGTGTCTCATGCACCATTTTGAGCGCCTGATCCGCGAACCCGCGCAGCCACAAAATCCTCGCAAGGATGATCCTCATTGAGACACGGCGATCAATCCAGCTGTTGTAACGTAGCGGAAGCTGGACGCCAGCGTTATCGAGCACGTGATTCGCCAGATCCCATGACAGATTTTGGTTTCCGAGGTAGTGCTCCGCCTGTGCGCGCAGACGGTCGCTATGCAACGAGCCTTTGAAATCGCGAGCTAGTATCGCCACTGAGTTCGCGCGGTCGGCCGCCTGTTTGGCTCCGAGATAGTCCGCTGTTGCGTACTGGTGCTCCCATATCGAATAAAGCAAGGCAATCTGCTCCGTCGTATTGCCATCGCGTTCGGCACGCGCGAGGGTTTCATCAAGCGCGGGCCGGACCAAAGGAAGCTGGCCGCTCGTGGCCCTTACCCATTGCGTCAACCGACTGACCAATTGCACCTGCGCGACGCTCTCGCTGCCCTTCGCCGATATGGCCTTGAGTATCTGCGGGTACAGTGAGCGCGCTTCCAGCGTCGGAAAATAAGCTGAACGCGTCACGACTTCGGTAAGCGGGATCCCGATATCAAGGTCGCCCTCCGGGGAAAAGGCCCATTCGATCGCCGCACGAATCTCGCCTAAGGAGCTGTGGTACGTCGAGGCCCAGACGGCCTCCGGCATCAATTCCCAATCGGACTCCATAGCGTTGGTCCGTTCGAGCATCAGTGCTGCATGCCGCGCGTAGGTCTCGTTATGGTCATCCATCTCATCGAGTCGCTCGCGCGCAAACAGACGTGTTACATCAAGCAATCTATAGCGTGGCGCATTGTCATGCGGATAATTGATCAGCAAAGACTTCTCGCAAAGCCCGACAATGATCTGCACGATCGAGCTTTGTTCCAACTCGCCCCCCTCGTTGACCGCAACGGCATCGGCCAGAGAAAAAGGCGTTCTGAATACGCTTAGACGCGCCAAGGCGATCTTTTCATTGCTGGTTAAAAGCCTGTAGCTCCACTCCAACACTGCGCGAAGTGTCTGATGGCGTGCATTGGATGTTCGCCGCCCGCTGATCGTCCCTGCTATCAGCGAGTCGACGTGTCTCGCAACATGCTTGAGGCCGAGTTGGCCGACTCTCGCTGCTGCAAACTCGATCGCCAGCGGAATACCGTCGAGCCGATTGCACAGCTCACATGCCACCGGCACGTCATCGTCACCGAGTTCAAAGAAAGTTTGGCTGGCGGTTACCCGCTGAACGAACAAGGCGAACGCAGGATAGGCGGTTGCCGATTCGACCGACAATTCTATGCCGACCGGCGGCATCTCTAGAGTGGCAAGCAGGTGAACCCATTCGCCTTGCACATTGAGACGCTCACGGCTCGTCGCCAGAATATGCAAGTGCGGGAGTTGCTTCAGCATAGTCTCCGCGCAGAGGGCGGCAGATTCGATCACGTGTTCACAATTGTCCAGAACGACGAGCAAACGCCGGGATCGCAACTGGGTGATCAGCTCCTGCAATGGTTCCTCGTGCGGCGCGGAAACGGCGAACGTCGACGTCAGCACTCCGATGACCTGATCCTCGTGAACGCACGGACTGAAATCGACAAACAGAACGCCGTCCTCGAACGCACCGGTTAGTGTCGCGGCGACGGCGACCGCCAAGGTAGTCTTGCCTGCCCCCCCTGGCGCCACGATTGTGACGAGTCGCTGGGACCGCAGGGTCTCAGTCAGGAACGCGATCTGCTCGTTTCGGCCTATGATCGCGGTCAATCGGGCCGGTAGATTGTTCACCGGCCATCTTCCAGGTTCAGTCGCCGCATCCTCCTGCCAGCTGGACTCCCCGGAAAGGTTTGCGTGTCGGACCGGCGCTACGAAACTATAACCTCGGCCGGGGATATTAATCACATATGTGGTACCCGGGTCCGTTTGATTCAACGCTTTTCGAAGCGCAGCGAGTTGTACCCGCAGGCTGCTCTCCTCAACGAACATTCGGGGCCATGCGGCTGCGACCAGTTCGTCGCGACTTAAGATTTCGCCGGGCCGGGCTAGCAGTGTGATCAGCAGGTCGGCTGCGCGGCCTCCCAACGGCACACGCACAGCCTCGAATAGAAGTTCGCGGCGCTGTGTATCGAAAGTGAAAGGCCCAAACGCGAGCGTTCCGCCAGCCGGAGTAATGGTCATACGAAGCAAAAAACGTAATCAGCTCTCCACGAGGGATCGCGTGTGATGCGGGATCCTCTACCAGCCTGCGGTTACGCGTACCGGCGAGCGACGAGGCCCTGCACCCGCAGCCTCATTTATCGACTCGGAAAGTGCCATCACAATGGCTTCGAATCGGCGTTTTAGATGCTTGATCGACCCGATTCAATCCGTATCGTCGCGGTTGGCGTTAGTTTTCACCGAATCAAGCGTTCTTAAGGAGAATTAAGGGCATGCGTTCGGAAAAACTATAGCATGATGCCGGCCATTTCCATAGACGACGAACATATCCGCGACCCACGCCACTCAGCCGTGCAGCCGTGCAGCCGTGCAGCCGTGCAGCCGGCCGGAAAAGCATATGATCCTTGAATGCGATTGGAAACAGGGAGTGATCTGCTTTAATACTTGAAAAATCCATGGTCGTGTCGCGATGGGCTGCGTGGCAGCGCAACATGATGCCCCTCGTCCGGTTTAAAACCTTGATAAGTCGGCTTTTCCACGCAATCAACATGCGGACATCTGCAACCACAACCCTCGTAGCGACCCGTCTTGACGGGCTCCCTGTTACGCGGCTCCACTTGCTTACCCTCGCCGTATGCGGCGCTGGCCTCTTCTTCGATCTTTTCCAAATTGTGCTGGGGAACGTGCTATCGGTGGTTTTTTCAACCCCTCCACATGCTGCCACGTCTCGCGAACTGTCATTCCTGTTGTCGTCGCTCTATATTGGCGCCGCAATCGGCGCACCCGCATGCGGATTTCTCGCCGACCGATTTGGCCGAAAAGTCGTTCTGACGTTACTATTGTTCTGGTTGGCTGCAGTATCGGTCTGCGAGAGCATGACACCGAATATCGCTACATTAACCTTGTTCCGCGTGCTAGCAGGTGTCTCCATTGGAGCATTTTGGCCGCTCGTCGTTGCTTATCTCACAGACATCCTTCCGCCGCGACATCGAGGGGCCTTGATATTTGCGATGACGGCTTTCAGCACCCTAGGCTCTGTTTGCGGGGTGTCTCTGCTTCGGTGGTCGACTATTGAACAGCCGTGGGGTATCGAAGGCTGGCGCAGCACGTTGCTGTTTTGCGGAACGGGTAGCTTTCTCGCCGCCGCAATGTTTCTGTTCCTACCGGAATCAGCCCGATGGCTCGCGGCCAACGGCAAAAGCGCGGTCGCAGATTTTGCCTGCATGCGCTTCGAGCAGTCACCGGGCATTCTAAAGGGTGGTTCGACGATCGCGTCCGACGCCACGCCTGCCGCGTTGCAGCAAAACGAACGTACCTCGACCGCATCAGGACGCTGGCGGTCGGTGATTTTTGGTATGTTGTTTCTATTGAGCCCCTGGTCAACCGTCGCGTTTCCTATTCTCACTGGCGTAGTACTGGTCCAGCGCGGCTATACATTTAAGGACGCGCTGATGTATGTGGCATTCAGTTTCTTAGGCCCCTTCATCGGCACGCTGGCCGCGAGCACGATCGTCGACATGGTTGCGCGCAAAGCGTCGTTGGTTGCGTCAGCGATTGTGATGATTGCTTCAGGATATGTCTTCTGCAAGACTCACGACCACGGGTGGCTAGTTGCCGCTGGATTCGCATACACATTCGGTTGCGTTGTCTACGTCATCACGCTCAATGTCTATAGTAGTGAGACATTTGGCACGCGTGCCCGGGCTTCTTCACTTTCCATGGCTTGGAGTCTTAATCGTATCGGCGCCGCCGCCGCACCTGCGGTTCTGCTGCCAATCCTGCATCGAAGTGGCCCTTCTAACATGTTTCTGTTGATCGCAGGCACACTTCTCCTGAGCGTGCTGCTACTGTCCTTTGCGCCCCGAAGCCGCTCCCGCGAGCCAGTCTACTAGGAGCGCTCATGCTGATCCAGTGTGAATCAGGCGGCAGAAGACGAATGCGTCTCAATCTGCCGGCGGCTCACGGCCCCGTAGGACACAACGCCCGACCCGCTTGGCTGCTGGTGTGACCGGGCGGCGGCTTGCGCGTTCCTCGGTTTCCCGCCGGCTATCGCAATCAACAGTCGGAGGCTCACATCCGGTACCGACTCCGCGTGACTCTCGTCCACGTTCCACGTCGAAAGCGCGAAACGCGCGTGTTGCCGCAATTCTGACCAAAGGCCGAGCCCAAAGAAAAACGGCGTGGCCGCGATAACTAATTCGGCGGCCACGCGCCGGTCGGCACGTGACAAGTTGATGAGATGAAACGCAGCACGTACATCGTCAAGACACAAACGAAAATTCTCGAGCGCACCCCGGTCGCACTCAACGCTCAAATTTCCCAACGCGCAGTGAACTTTGGCGTTCACAAAGGACAGAAAGCGATGTTCGATCTCCGGCTGTTCCCCGTTGTCCGCTAATCTCTGCAGGGCATAGGCGCGGGAGGTTTCAAGCAGCCTGTACTGCGCCGTGCCTAGTTTTGTCTCAGTAACCAAGAGTGACTTCTCGGACAACGCGCAGATTGCATCGATCACGTCGCCTCTGTTGCAGCCTTCTCCCGCAGCGACGGCGATAGCCCCGTCAATCTCAAACAACGCTGGGAACACGCTTACGCGCCGTAACACCGCCTGCTGCTCGCCAGAGAGAAGGCGGTAGCTCCAGTCGAAAGTTGCCCTGAGCGTTTGGTGCTGAGGTAGCGCGGTTCTATAGCCTCCCGTCAAGATACGGAATCGGTCGTCGAGATTGGCAGCTAGTTCGCGTATCCCCAGCGTTGCCGCGCGCGAAGCGGCGAGCTCAATTGCGAGTGGCATCCCATCGAGCCTGCGGCAGATCACCGCCGCGAGCGCAACGCTTCCCTCATCGGACGCAAATTGGCCATCGACCGATCGCGCCCGACCAAGAAACAGCTGCACTGCACTCTTTTCAGATGCCGCGTGGCAATCCTGCTCGCGCAAAGGCACTTCTAATGCCGCGACTTTGTAAACGTGTTCGCCTGGGATTTTCAACGGCTCGCGACTTGTCACTATCACTTTGCAGCCCGGAACTACTGACAAGATCGCAGCTACGACATCCGTCGCGGCCTGAATCACGTGCTCACAGTTGTCCAGCACAAGTAGCGTCTGCTTGTCGAGTAAAGAGGCCACGACACGCTCAAGTGGCGAGCAGTCGCTGGCGCCATCCGGATCTAGCACGTCGGCTACTGCACACGCGACGTACTGGGATGCGGTAACCCGCGAGAGTTCGACAATCCAGACACCGTTCGCAAAGCGGCCCGTAACCTGTCGACCAGCTTCTATTGCGAGACGCGTCTTGCCAATGCCGCCCGGTCCAACGAGGCTAACGAGCGATGCCCTTTCGCTGGCTTCGACCACTTCTGCGATTGCGGCGTCCCGGCCGTAGAGCAGAGAACTTGCTGGTGGAATGTTCGTGTTAGCCGGCGGGCAATGCGCACTTACCCCAGCGTCCTCAGACGACGAATTAGATTGTCCCAATGCGAGTCGATAACCTCGGCCGGAGACGGCAATCAGAAGATGGGACGACGCGCCAAGCATCCTTCTGATCGCGCAAATATGCACGTGTAAATTATTCTCCTCAACGACAGTTTGGGGCCAGACACGACGCATTATTTCGTGCTTCGATACGAGCTCTCCACCCGCCGTTGCCAGCACTTCAAGGATGTCAAAGGCCCGGGAACCAAGCTTGACCGGTTTCTTGCCTACAAGTACACGACGCTCGTCCTGTAGTATCTCGACGTCACCAGTGATCATCATGATGTGCTCCCTTACCAGTAATACTCGCCGCCATCGACCTATGTTTTCGACAAATTCCAACGTTTGTCCAGAGCGCTACCCTTCTCTCCTCGTCTTAGGGTTTCGGGTCAATTAATGATCGCCCGCTGGTATCGAAACCCCAAGTGAATATCTGTGAAAAGAAGCACAGTCAGATTTTTTGGGGAAGTTTGAAATCACCAGCGATCGAATTGGCTAGCCAGGATTGATAGCGACAGTTCACCTATCCCTATGGCATCCAGGCCGATTGAATTGAAATAATTTGTCCGTCAAAAGGCCGACAAAAGGATGCCGACTCGCGTTCAGCGCCAGTTCAGCCAGCGTTGGTATCGCAACGAAGCTCGCGAGGCGGATTCCAAGGCACCGCTGAGTCCTTTCTTCGCCTGCGACGGGTGCGGCCGTCTACGCTGCTCGGCATAAATCAGCCAGGGCGCGGCGAGACATCGCATTGGGCGCCAACTCCGGCAAAATTTTGCGTTATCAAAACAGCGGAGCAGCTCGTAATTTACCTATAAATAAATCTTTCACTTCATAAAGTACATTGGATTCGTGACTCCTCGTCAGAACACACGCACCTCTATTTGCGTCTGACCCGCCCCCGCCCCCGTCACCGCCGCTCTGCCGAGCGCCAAGGTCTCCATGCAACGCCTCGGCCAGACAGGATCCACAAGTGGAACGCGTCGTTTTTTGGGAGCCGGTGTCGATGAAGTTAGGGTAGAGGTGAAGCCTGAGGGGTCGCCTCCCTTGTTCGCAACTTCTATGGTCGTTGTACTTGGCGTGCTGCTTGGTGGATTATTCGCCGCTGACCGGGCGGTAGCAGTCGGTCCGGCACGCGAATCTTCACTATATAGGCGAGGCTGACGGAACTTACCAAGTCTCGCCGCGCGGCGTTTGCCTACGGTTTTAGCACGGTCCGTGCTTGCAACCACGGCATTGTTCGTGCAAGCCAACTCGACGCGCTCAGGACCATCTTTTACCGAAGGCCCGGGTAGATCGGCGACGCGGGCGAAACACCTCGACGACACATAGCCTCAGGCACGTCCAACGCTGCCGACGACGCCGTGTAGCTTGCGGAGTTGTTGCTCACAAACGGCGGGGATGCTGCCGATTTCCTCGCCGACTTGGTCGCGGCTCGGCGCATGGACGCTCCTCTGCTTCAGAAAGGGCGCCCAGAGCGCATTGGTTGGCGTGTTGGTCCATGCCAATCTAGCCGCCGTGCTAGCAGCTTCAAACCGGTTGACCTCAGGTCACGACAGTCTCTCGCTGACATCTATCGCATCGCGATAGGTTGCGCGGTCAAAAGCGCCGACTTACACCACCGCTGCGAGGCCCGTCGAGCTCTTGAGAACATTAGCCGCAGCCATAGGAGCCAATACGGGGCGACTTGTCTCATAGAGAGTCTAGTTAAGAGATGTGATCTCTCTTGTGGGAATGACGCCGAGCTGCTGCTTAGTAGCCGCGTTTGCGACATTGTTGCGCTCCGGTAGGTGACCCGTTGTGTGCGTGAGGGACAACAGCGAGTCTAAGGACCTTGAGCCGCCTTGACTTTGTATCAGGCAGAGACTTGCTGGCACTTTAGACTCGATCGCGCGTTCGCATTGCTGCCCGAGTCGTATGGTGTGACAGCGATCGATACGGCTCGGTCATCCGACAACAGCTTTTCCGAGCGCATTACGTCGCCGACTCGGCAAGATACCGATGTACAAACGTGACCGCCATTGCCCCCTCGCCGACGGCCGACGCAACTCGCTTTATTGATCCATAACGAACATCGCCGGCCGCGAATGAACCGGGGACGCTAGTTTCTAGAAAGTACGGACGCCGCTCCAGCGGCCAGGATTTTTCGAACTGGGGGAATTCCATCAGATCAGCGCCCGTCACTAGCAGGCCGTTGAAATATCCGTCGTTGATGCGCTCAGATGCATTACGACGGATGCTGGGTTTGCACTTTTGAAACGCGGAATACGTTTGCGGGCATTCGGCGTTACTCGCGGGTTCACCATATCGGTGTTATCCATCGCTTCCTGCCCCTCAACCGGCAAGTGTGCGCATACGCGTCAGGTTGTAGCCGACCTGCGTCAGCACGAAGAGCTGGTCTACGCGTTCAAGTCCCCGATACATCGCTTGTCGAATTCGTCCGACTGTCTTGCCCCATCCGAACACCTGCTCAATGCGTTTACGTTTTTGCTGGCTGACCGCGTAACCCGGCCAGCGCGTAGTTCGCTCGTCAATTGCTGAACCTCCTGGACGCCCATCGTTTTGCGCCACATGCGGCGTCACACGGTTCGCTCGACAACTGGCCACGAAACCGGCGGTGTCGTAGTTCTTGTCCGCGCCGACCGTGATGCCGAGCGGCGCAACACTTGCGGCATCGGCAAGCATCAGCTCGGCCGCGTCGCGCTCGGCGGTGCCCGTCGCCAGCGTCACCTGTGCGTTGACCACCAGGCCATGCCGGTTGTCGGTCAGCACGTGGCCCATATAACAGAGCATCGCTCCGGTTCCTTTGCTCTTGCGAAACAGGCGCGCCTGCTCGTCCGTCGTGGATTGGTGCGTCTCGTTACTGCGCTTCTGTCCGTGCCAGTTGTCATTCGGCGCGGGCGGTTCGTCAGGAGGCGTGTCGTCTTTGTCTGGACTTGCCTTGGGCACAAAGCTCTTGTGCCCGGCCCATGCCTGAATCAACGTGCCGTCGACGCTAAAGTGCTCCCCGGAAAGATATCCGCGCTCGCGCGCGGTCTCGACCGTCTCGTTGAAGAGCAACACCAGCACATCGTGTTCGAGCAACCGGTCGCGGTTCTTGCTGAACGTCGAGTGGTCCCACACGGTCCCGTCCATCGGCAGGCCGACGAACCAGCGGAACAACATGTTGTAGGAAATCTGTTCCACCAGCATGCGCTCGCTACGAATCGAATACAGCACCTGCAGCAAAAGAGCTCGCACCAGCTTCTCCGGCGCAATGCTCGGCCGACCTCCTTTCGCGTCAGCCTCGTACATCCGCGCGAACACATCGTCCATGCGTTTAAGCGCGTCATTGAGCCAGGTGCGAATCAGACGCAACGGATGGTCCTTCGGTACAAAATCGTCCAGCTTCAACACCGTGAACATTGACTCGGTAAAACCATCTGGCCCACGCATCCGTTCCATCTCGCTCTCATTGATGACATCAGTTCAACGTTTACGCCTGCGTCCCGGATGACCGCTACATGAGGTATTTCACCGGCCTGCTAGGTAGCCGTTTCGGTCCCGGACTATTGCGGTGTCTTTTGCCCAATTGGTATTCGGTGCACCGCCGATACAGACGAAAAGCAGCTCTAGCGGCACGATTTGAGAGCCTCCGTCCGCGCTCGTCAGTTGCACCGCTTCAAGCCGCGTGTCGCCATAGATTCCCGACACATACGAGTCAAATAGGACGTTGACGTTGCCAACGTGTGCGATACGATCCAGAAGATAATGCGGGAGAGTGGCGGCTAGAGAGGAGCCGCGAACGATCAGTGTGACACTTTTAGCAATCCCTACAAAATTCAATGCCGCTTGCCCCGCTGAGTTTCCGCCTCCTACGATAAAGATCCGTTTCCCCTTGCACATCGGCGCCTCGCTTGCACCAGTACCGTAAAACAGGCCTACGTTAAGTAGTCGTTGCTCGTCGGGAATTCCTAGGCTGCGATACTCAATGCCCGTAGCACAAAGGTTTGCTCGTGCCCTAAGCAGCGAACCGTCTGCGAGAATGACTTCAATTTTTGCGGCGACGAACTTTGCGTGCACGCCCTCGCGCATCATGAGAAACTCGACACCAAACTTCACGGCCTGCTGACGCGCGCGTTCCGCGAGTTCGGCACCAGCGACGCCTGCGGGAAATCCCATGTAATTCTCAATGAGTGAACTGGTTCCCGCTTGTCCGCCAAGCGCCGCGCGTTCGATGACGACTGCCCGCAGCCCTTCCGATGCGGCATGGACTGCTGCGGAGAGCCCTGCTGGGCCCGCTCCGTAAATTGAAAGGTCATATTCCTGAAGACGCGGGACCCAGCCGAGCTTGTTGGCAATCTCAGATAAAGTAGGTGCGTAGAGTCTGGAACTATCTGGAAAGATAACGACGGGCCAACACATGCTATCGAATCCGGAAAGGCCTAATTCGCGGACACAGTCGCTATCCGACGCTACCTCGAACCATTCGTATTCAACAGCTCCCCGGGAGAGGAAATCTCTGACAGAGTATGCCTCCTTGCTATGCTTCGCCCCAAAGACTCTGAGTACTTTTGTATTGTCCATCCCCGCCTCCAATTCGTGGCGCCTCGGGGTGGCAACTCGTTTTGCCCGAACTGGGTGCGGTGAGCCACGGCGATGCCTCGATCTTCAATACAG
This sequence comes from Paraburkholderia sp. RL17-337-BIB-A, assembly GCF_046025895.1. Taxonomy (NCBI): domain Bacteria; kingdom Pseudomonadati; phylum Pseudomonadota; class Betaproteobacteria; order Burkholderiales; family Burkholderiaceae; genus Paraburkholderia; species Paraburkholderia sp. RL17-337-BIB-A. The sequence goes on from NZ_JARESY010000002.1 coordinate 1,949,834, forward strand.
CAGAATGACGCGCGCAGCTTTGCTGCCTGACGACGCGCTCACAGCCGTCAGGCTGGTATTTCGTGCTCGACTTCGAGGCGTCAATATGCCCCTTCGCAATGAACAAGCCGTTTGCCACCCGCCAAGCTGACCACCCCGCGCAGCGCAGAGCGAAAAGCAGTACATAGGGTCGTTAGTACGGAAGGGATCATCAAGTGAATTTCCGTGAAACTCACATCGACTATCGCGCACAGCATTGCCTACCGTTTTCAAATGCAAAGAAGCTTACGGATGGCAAACTCGAGATATTTCGCGTAGGCGCGCGTGACTCGAACCGATTAACTATACGAACGTTGCTCGTCTTTGCTGGGCGAGGCTGCACCAGGACCATTCGGTCGAGTTTTCGCAGGACAACGTTCCGGCATAGATTTCCGATCTGTAAGCGTTAAACCTGCGCAAATCTGATCATCGCGAGTGGTTTCGCGTCTCTAGACCGGTCTTTGTGACAGAAGACCATCTGCTGCGTTTTGGCAGTTGCTGTTTCGCATCTGCGAATTCTCGTCCTCGACGCGGCGCAGGCCGTATACCGCGAGCAGCAATTAACCGAAGATCTGGTTGAGATTCCGGCGATGTCTTCATCGGGTCTTGAGGGGACCACACAGCCGAATGAATTGTGGGCGCTAGAGCAGCCTGATGCACGCGACAACCCAGACGCGCCGACGGTTGCCGGCAGCTCACGCATTGACGGTGAATCGAATGGCCAACTCGTACGGCTCGATGAAACGCAAGCCGCGCGCATGCCAGTCGTTTGCACAATCATCATCGGCGCTCGATGCACACCCTGGACACAACGATGCGGCTGGGACGTCCCGCCGCTAGTGATGAGCGAAAGCAGTGCAGATAACATGTGTTCTTTCTGATGGAAGATGTAGTGGCCTAGTTCCGCGAATACCGGCACGCCAGGGCCACGTTTTGCCTTGATTCACCACACACTTTCGAAACGCCCACATTATGCGAGCCGCCGTTAGCCGATTCTGACGACTTACAATATCAATATCGTTGTTCATACCTTAATTTTTCTTAAAATATTGGCAACGTGGCATCTAATACACGGCAGGAGAAAAGATAGGACGATGCGATTCGTTTTGAGAGAAGTTCATAGTACCTTCCGCAGAAAATTTCAATACAATTAAACTGGTTTGACGCCTATTCTTACCATTGAGTTATATCATGTCTTCGGCGCTCTGCGGCGCCGGCGCCGCAGACTGCTACGAGTCTGGTCGCCGCATTTCTGCAGGCGTGAACTCATGGATACCTAACCCATAGCCTATGACTTTGTTCCCGGCGGACGGAAACCGAATCAAGAAAAATGCGGGAAACACTCAGTGTGACTAGTCGCAATGGAGAAGATTCGTGGCATCCAAAATGACTCCTGGTGACGAGCCGCTCCGGGTAGTTAGTGGAGTTTCCATTCCGCAGAGCCCGCTTGCGCGTGATGCCCGTGCATTTGCGGACATCATGTTGCCCTCTCCTCTTAAAAACCACGCGAAACGCGTTTTCGTTTTCGCATCGCTTTCTGCCTTGAAGTCTGGCCTCGTCGTTGACACTGATCTCCTGTACGTGGCGTCCATGTTCATCAATGTCGGGCTAGACCAAGCGTTCAAGGATTCTCAACTGCGTTATGAGATAGACGGTGCAAACGCCGCGCGTCACTTCCTCGAGAGCCATGGTGTCGTCCAAGCGTCAACATCAGATGTTTGGCAAGCTGTTGCTCTTCACTCGACACACGGTATCGTCGACCATGTTTCGCCTCTGGCCTCTCTGATAGCCGCCAGTGTCCGCACCGATCTGTTTGGCGAAAATATGTCGGCACTCACACGAAAATCGAAGGACGAAATTTTACGGGCCTATCCACGAGGCTATAGGTTCGAGGAGCGATATCTAGAGGCGCTTGGAGCCGGTCTGTTGCACCGTCCGAGTTCAACTTTTGGCTCAGCGAGCGCTGACGTGTTAGACAGAATCGACCCGAACTACAGGCGAATCAACTTCTGTGGTCTCGTGCTTGGCGCCAGGTGGCGCAGATAACCACATGTCGAGGAAATCGATAGCGTTGGCACACGCACCGCGTCAACTGTTCCAACAGCGATGCAGCCAGCTGGTCGAATTACGGTGCGATCAGAAAAAGAGGTTGAGGGTCGCAAGCACATTCAGCGCGTGCCCCGTCGTCGCAACATAAGTGACGCTCGTCGGATTGTTGACGTAGCTCACTCCAATTCCGACATAGACACCTCGGGACAGGTGAGCGTTGTACGAAAGAGTGACCGCCTTGCTATCGCGGTGGGCCATTTTCCCTGCGTCCACTGCTTGCTCGACAAGATCTTTGCTAAACACATTATCGGTCACCACAACCGATACCACGTCAGAAGGCCGACTTTCAATCAAGCCGATACCGTAGATGCGGAACTCATAATATTGAGTAAAGCGATTCAAGCGCGGCGGGGCGTACATGACGGACATGCCAGCGTAGATTCCACGAGACGCTGCGGTCGAGCCAGCGCTGGCTTGCCAGATTTGCCGGTCCGCAAGAAAATAGTAAAATTGATTCCCACTCGCTCGAGTGCCCGGTCCTTGATTGTTGTTATAGGCGCTTGAGTTGTATGCTGCCCCCCCTCGAAGCCAGGTCATCGGTTCGCTGCGCGACGCCGCTCGCCTGTAACCGATCTCATCAAGGTAGAGGACGCCAGTATTAGGGGTTCGCCAGGCAAATCCGCTTCGATTGGCATCTACTTCCGCAACCTGCCCGTCGGGGTTTACGGCACGCTGAATCGTCGCCTTCGTATACAAGAACGGGGAGAAATTGTATCGAAGGATAATTCCTGGGGTGGGTGTCGTCGCTGAATCAAGCCCACCTTGCGCCGGAATACTAGCGGACGGTCCGAATACGCTAGATGCCAAGGCTCCGCCAATGTAGGTACCGACGAACTCGAAAGAATTGTGTAACAAACCGAGTTTCAGTTCGACGCGACGATCAAACATTGTCTGATAGTAGGTGAGCGCACCCACGCCATATTTTGCCGGCCCTCCCGGATTCCATGTGCTTTGTTGGGCGACTCCCTGGACTAGAATTTGGCCGTCCGGGATGCCAAATCGGCCAAGGTCGTAGGTAATAAACAGCCAGTTTGTCGTTGTATAGGTTGGCCGTTGACCGCTATACGCTTGCGTGGCTCTCGACGCACCCTGCGAGTTCGGCAAAATGTTGTCTGCAAAACTGTTAATGCTAGCGGCGAGATATCCGATCCCGTAGCTGGCCAAGGTGGTGCGCAGGCCTGCCGAAGCGTCAACAACCACGTCGGTGGTTCGAGGAAGCGTGATGTTAATCCCCCTCTCGGCAAGCGAGTCTGGGTCTACAGCGACACTAGGATTTCGTTGGGCACCGGCTGGGATTGCTTGCCCGTAACTAACGGCTGGGAAAGTTCCGAACGCAGCGACCGCGCCCACCATTGCCAAACGCGCATAGATAGAGATTGGGCCGTGAACTGTCATACCGAGCAACCAGCAGTGGCCGCGCTCGTCTGTTGAACGCGGCAATAGCAACTGGGTAAGCCTTGCACGCTCGAGCTGCGGAGGGATAGCGAGTCGACAGGCATCGGATCCAGATGGGCAGTTAAAGGAGGTGCGTCGCCATCATGCGGTGCAAATTCGCTGCTAGCAGAAGATAAGCCGATGAGAAACTGACCATTGGATCATCGCGTGCAGCGTTACTATATCGTAATGTGAACCGCCGCTGAGGAGATCAACGGCGATGTCGAGGCAAATGCCGCAAGGGTTTGTTCAGCCGGTTATGCCATCCCGAAACACGCCGCTCGTTGTCCATCACAGGCGGCGAATTGGGCGCCAACATCTTTGGATGCTAAGACAATCGCCGGTCTCAGGTCATAGCGATTCGGATGGATCCTGCGACGACGCGCCTGCCGGACGGCGATGTTAATTACATTTAGCTTTCATACGCGTCCAGGCTAGCGCTGTGCCGCAATCGATAGGGTAAACACCGGAGCAGGACCACCTCGATCTAAAGAACCGCTAGCCCACAATTTATCATCAGATCACTAGGAAGTCGATAAATTGTAGGGATGGTCTGCGGTAGTCACAAATTTCGCCCATTACCAATCCGTATGACGGGCCTTGGTCAATCGCGTCGGTTTGACGAATGGGTATTCGTTTTCCAGCATGCACGCCGGCTGCCCTTCCATTTTCTCGGCTTCTATCTCAACAACGTCGGAGACGAAGCCGATTTCGGCGCGGTTGCCTTCGTTGCTAGATCCAGACAACGACGGTCTGGCGACTCACGTGGGAAACATTGAGATTCCGGCCGCCGGCGGCGGCTCGGTTGATCAGATCGTTTTCTGCAACCGGTTTCCGGGGAATGTTGCGAACACGGAGATCGGAAAACGTCGCGCTACGCGACCAAACCGTCTTTCAGACTCGGACTACATCAGATTTCTACCGAAGATGCGTTGGGCCTCGCGAGCGAACTGAACTTTCCTGCCCGAGACGTGACGTGCCTCCAGATCCCGCATCCGATGGGCGTTAAAGAAGCGACGGGAACAGAAGATTGAACGTGATTCAGGCTGCTAGTAAACCCAGAACGACAGTGCTGGCTGATTCCTTGGAAGCGTCTTCTCAGTTTCAGAGGCGGGGGGCGAGCGCAAGAAGTGCATTCGCCCGGATAGCCATTCCGCCCGTTCAATCTCCTTCTGAAAACCACAGGCGCCTTACTTCCGTGCCGACGAAATTCAATGATGTTGAACAGCGTTAGGAAGGAGATAGATTGACCGAGAGCCAAGCAGATCCGCAATTTCCTTGACTCTCCTCGATGACGTGTTCGAGCGGCCGCGAGCTTAACGCGAAGTAGCGAAAGCGCGGAATAGCGCTTCGCATAAGGTGTAGGAGCGATATGCTACTTAATCGTTGCGCTTGCTCCCAGGTTCTTTCACGGTACTTTTTGCACGCCAGTCATCCCCTCATTCATCTAGTTCAGAATGATTCAAAATGATTAAGAATATTTACTCTGCCGTAGAACCCTCCGTCGAGTAAGCTCAAGCAAATATCCGGAACCCTTATCGCCAGGATGGTACTGCACTTACTTGGAAGTATGTGCCCCGGTTCTCATCCTAGGAGCAGGTGCGCGTGCACGGCAACGTCAATCAGCGGCGCATTGAAATGAAAAAGAAATCTAGGCATGAACACCGTACGTCATTTCTGGGATATCGCTGTCAGATCGCGGGTTGTGTGTTTCTGTCTTGTCACGCTCGACCCACTGTCGGCAATAGCGGGGGCGCCCCAGGTTCGCACTCAGGGTCCCGGCTTTTATCGGGTAATGCTGGGCGACTTCGAGGTCACTGCATTGCTCGACGGCACGCATCCCTTTCCAGTCGATACGGTGATGGCTGATGTCTCCAAGGACGAAGTCGCACGTGATCTCGCGCGCGATGAGCTGACTCTCCCGATCCAGGGAGCCATCAACGCATTCCTGATCAACACCGGCTCAGAGCTGATCCTGATTGATACTGGCGCGGGCCTGCTCTACGGTAGCTGTTGTGACCATCTAATGGCCAATTTACGAGCGGCTGGTCATCAGCCTGAAGAGGTCGATGAGGTACTGCTCACTCACCTGCACAAAGATCACGTGGGCGGCGTCATTCTCGACGGCAAGATGGCATTTCCCAACGCCGTGCTCCGGGTCTCACAGTCCGAGGCGGACTATTGGTCAAATCTCGCCAACAAAGCCAAAGCGCCGGGCTTTCTTAGTTCGTTCTTCGATAGCGCCATCTCGTGTGTAACTCCGTATCAAAGTGCAGGCCGCTTCAAGACCTTCAGCGACAACGAACAACTTGACGATGGGATTCGCGCGCTCTCAACACCCGCTCATACGCCAGGCTATTCGAGCTATCTCATCGAGAGTCGAAATCAGACCTTGCTGGTTTGGGGCGACATCATCCACGTCGCATCAATCCAACTGCGAAATCCGGTGGCTTCGGTCGAATACGATAGCGACGCCCACGCCGCGCAACAATCACGTCTCATGGCGTTGCGAATAGCGGCATCCAAGCAGCTTCTCGTCGGCGCCGCGCATATTTCCTTTCCAGGGCTCGGACATATCCGTGCCAACGGAAACCAATTTGAGTGGATACCGGTGAACTACGAAGGTGATCCGGGTAAGCGCTAAACATCCCGCCATCTGCGACGAACCGTCTTGCACTTACTCCAACCGAACATCTTTTAACTTTTTCCATCAAGCTCAACAGCAAGAGAGAGACAACATGACCTCGACCGCCCCCCCCATCGTCAATCACACGCGCCGCGCGAACGGCATTCGTCAACACTACCTTGACGCGGGCAGCGGCCCGGTCGTCGTCTTGCTGCATGGTTTTCCCGAAACCAGCTTCGCATGGCGTTTTCAGATCCCGGTTCTGGCGAAAAAATTCCGGGTCATCGCGCCGGATCTTCGCGGCTACGGCGAAACCGACAAGCCAGCAACTGGTTACGACAAGCGAAATATGGCGATGGATCTGATCGCGCTGCTCGACGAGTTGGGTATCGACAAAATTGCCCTGGTCGGTCACGACCGAGGTGCGCGGGTGGCCACACGATTCGCAAAAGACCATCCTCAACGCATTGACCGGCTGGTAGTGATGGACAACGTACCCACGCGCGTCGTGGCTCAGAACATGTCAGCGCAGACCGCACGGGCTTACTGGTTCTTCCTGTTTCATCTGGTTCCGGACCTGCCTGAAACATTGATTAGCGGTAAAGAAGCGGAATGGCTTCATCATTTTTTTGCGGATTGGTGCTACAACCCACACGCGATTGAAGGCGCCGAGTTTGAGACCTATGTAAAAGCTTACAAGCAACCGGGTGCCGTGCGCGGCGCAATGTCCGACTACCGGGCAAACTCTGAGGACGTCAAACAGGATCTCGTCGATGCTGATACCAAAATCGCTTGTCCCACGATGGCAATTTGGGGCGAAGACTTCTACGCGGTCGGTGGCATGTTCGACATGAAAGCCGTCTGGGAGGGAATGGCCGCTCATCTTCGGGTTGAGCCGATCGCGCAGTGCGGGCATCTCCCGCAAGAGGAGCAGCCGGAAAAGGTCAATGCTCTGTTGCTCGATTTTCTGGAGAGCTGGAAAGATTGAGGTTGACTGGATTCGCCCTGGATCTGCGTTATCCACCTACCCCTCTCCTCCGCTCCAGGGCTCGTATCCAATGCGACAAGCGTATCCACAGGGCGGCTTCTATGCTCTATGAAATTTCTTACGCCTGGCGGTTTCAAGGGTGAAGCGCAACAGCCGGATTAATGTTTAGAGCCTTGAGGTTGACTTGCTGAAGCAAGGGTCGCGGCGAAGACCTCGAATGGCGAATGGAAGGCGTGAGTGGCGCGAGGCCGGCTGTTCAGACTGTCGGCAATGGCATCGAGTTCGTCCTGCCTGTAGACCGAAAGGTCCGCGCCTTTGGGCAGATACTGTCGCAGCAGCCCGTTGGTGTTTTCGCAGGTGCCCCTTTGCCATGGACTGTGCGGGTCGCAGAAGTACACCTTCACGCCGGTCGCGGCGGTGAGCTCTTTATGTCGCGACATTTCTTTGCCCTGGTCGTAGGTGAAGCTCTGCCGCAATGGCTCGGCAATCGAATTGAGTTTGGCGGAGAAGCCCGCCAGCGCTGAAGCGGCGGTGGCATCTTCCATCTTCGCAAGCAGCACCAGGCGGCTGGTCCGTTCGACCAGAACGCCTACCGAGGACTGGTTGCCCGCGCCCTTGATGAAGTCGCCTTCCCAGTGCCCAGACAGCAGCCGGTCCTCGATTTCGGGCGGCCGCACATGAATACTGACCATGTCCGGAATCTGTCCGCGCCGGTCTGTGCCTCGTGTACGCGGCATGCGCGTGCTGTGACCATGGCGCAGGCAGGCAATGAGTTGTCGGCGCAGTTCGCCGCGCGGCTGGGCGTAGATGGCCGTGTAGATGGTTTCGTGCGAAACCTGCTGGGTCGGGTCAGTCGGATACATACGCTTCAGTGTGCCCGATATTTGCTGGGGTGACCATTTCCACTCGAGCAGGGTGAGAACGATACGCCAGCAGACGCTTTGCCGGCAAAGCTTTGTGGGGCGGCGGCCCGCACTGCGGCGTGCGGCGCTGAGCGCTTCAGCCGGCACCGATGCGTAACCTGCAGGAGAGCTGTTTCGCGTCAGTTCACGGCTAACGGTGGCCGGCGAGCGCCCGAGTATCCGGGCCATGGCCCGGATACTCGAACACTGTAAATGCAGGCTTGCAATGATGAGGCGCTCTTCAGGTTGAAGTTGCTGGTACTGAGTTCTTTCGTGCATCGCAACACCTTATACGAAACGGTGTTGCACTTCAGATTTGAGGCCGCCCCTTGATCCCGTTCTTTTTCTCGATGGAGTAGGCTATTTCGCAGGCAAGATAAGCAAGGGAAAAATGGCCGTTGCATCGATTAACACGATGCTTGTCGACTATGCCCTTCCATTCGCATTGTTCGTCTATACGGCAAAGATGCAAAGAGGCAGTTTCTCGAGCCACATTCTTCTGGTTGTGGTTCTCGCCGTCGTTATGCTCGTGCCTTATTTTCTCTCATTATTGTTTTCGCGCTTCCTCTTTCAGGTGGCTTGTCGCACGCTCGCGGTGCGAGCGGTGAGCGTGGGTATGCCGAACTTTGCCGCGATTGGATTACCGCTGCTCCATGCCGTCTATGGCGAGCAAAGTGATTTGCCCGTTGCGTTGGCGATTGCCACTGCTTCAGTTGTCATGTCACCTGCGGCACTGATTCTGCTTGAACATTCGCGCAACGCCTGCGCTCCATTGAGCCTGAAGCCAATGAGGCGCGTCAGTCTCTGCTGCTCGATAGCCTTATTCTTGACCTGTCCAGCCACATCGAACTGTACGAAGCCAAGGGGCAGCACTGGCGCAGCGCGCCGAACTGTCATTGGAGCTCCGGGGTGTCGATTCCTCCACAGCTGCAACCTTGCAGGAAGCAATTGCTGTATGCGACGCCGCCACCCCGTCGGACCGGTTATCAGCGTTGGCAGAAGAATGTCGCGCGCTAGTAAGTGCTGAGGCGCAGCGACCATGAACCGAGAACTGAAGAGCCGGTTGATGCTTCCACGAATCCACGAAGCGCGTCAAGATTGCTATCCCAGTATCTCCACCGTCTCGGCTAATCTGGTTGCGAAGCGTCCGCAGCTTCTAGTAGTTCGAAAGGTATGAGACTAGCTTGCGGATGCCCGCGCATTAGCGTGACGGGCGTTCGTCAGCAAATCTGGACGGCCGATATCAAAGCCCAGATCCACAGGCCGGCAGCGCAAGTAGGTTGTCGGTGTAGCGCCCATCTGCACGCGTGCGAAGGTAAGGCGGGATATCGTTCACTACGCCGATTTCAACTGTACCCTGGCGGTCGGCTACATAGAGCGAATTTCCGGCGAGCCGAAGGAAATCGACGCCTTGTTGCCGCGTCCAACGAACCCCGTTAGAGAAGCCAATGGTCGCGATGTGCTGATGTGTTCGAACGCCGCCAGTGAGCGTAATGCAGGCTACTTGGTATCGTGGCATTTTTCCCCGTTTTAAAAGGGTGATTCAACTTAAAAAACCAAATCCCATCACTGCATCTGAGGAGAGACGATCCGGACCGAAAGCAAGCTCCCAGTTCAGGCTGCTGGCACTCGTGCGACGGTACCGCCCCTCCCGTGATTTCCCGATCAGAACCGATGCGCGATGCCGATCGTGTCGACAACCTGCTGGTTACGCGCAGAAGGAGTCAGCCCCGCGACAGAAGCGACAGCTGCCTGCCCCAGCGAGTTTGTCCCAGAGGCACGCTGGTAAGCTGCGACCATGTAGATGTCCGTTCGCTTGGACAACAGGTAGTGAGCGCCGGCAGTAACCTGCTGATAACGGGCTCCCTGATTGTTAGGCCCGTCGTCCTTGGTGAACGTGTATGCCGCACCCAAAGTCACAGCGGGTGCAACCTGGTAGACGACGTTTGCTTCAACGTTGGTGATAGTCGAACTGCCTGAGTACCCGAACGGATTCGGTCCCGAATTGCCGCCCAACCCGACGAACCTAGTATTCGTGTAGACGACTCCAAGGGTTGCACGCCCGATTGCGTATGAGCCACCAGCGCCAAAAATCTGTTGCCGATGAGCGGACGCGTAGCCAGCGATGACGGGGTTACGTTGCGCCGTGGTGGCCGAGCCTAGCGAACCAAGATTGTTTGTGGTTACGCCGCCGGCAGTTGCCGTTGCACCGAACATCGAGATGTTCGGATCGAATGCATCGACAAATGCAACGCCCAGCCGGACCGGCCCGCCGGTGTAACCTACCCCGACGGACCAGACTTGGTTCTGCGCGAAGTTACCCGAGACTCCGCCCATCGAATACATCGCATCGGCGGAAACGCCATTCCAGACCGGTGTCGTGTACTTGACCGAGCCATTTTCCCGGTTCGTGCCGCCGATGTTGTCGAGATCGTCCGGATGGGATCCGATATAGCCGGCCCACTGCGTGATGATTGCGAGCGGCGAGACAAAGTCCCACAGCGAAGAATATTGACGACCGAGAGTCACGCGACCGATCGAGGTCGAGGACAGGCCGACAAAAGCTTGTCGTCCGAAAAGCAATCCGCCCTGCCCCAACGTGCCGTTCGCCGCGTTGAACCCGTTTTCCAAGGTGAATATCGCTGACATTCCACCACCCAAGTCTTCAACGCCCCGGAAGCCGAAACGGCTACCGAAGTATGCCGAGGTAGTTCCGTCTAGCATGGAATACTGCTGCTTGCCAGTCAATTGGCCGCCTGAACGCCCGGTCTGCGCGTTGTTCACAAACACAATGTCGGGATCGATGACCCCGTACAGGGTGACGCTACTTTGCGCGTACGCCGCATTCATTGACAACGCAAGCAGTGCTACCGACGTCCCAAGCTTCTTCATCGCGAGATCTCCTCTTTGACTAGCGGCCATCGCTGCAAGCAACCGCTGTCGCGGCTGCGGTCAAACAGCGTCGTGCCAGTTGTTTTTTAAATGTCAACCGAATCCCCGATTCAACGGACGACACAAAGCGCCACGGGAGAGTCGCCCATGGAAAGGAGTCGTAGCTTCGAAATCGGGGTTTTAAGTTCGGTCCACTACAAAGACAGTGCCGCTGATGAGCAAGCCGTCATGCACACAGCATGCTAGACGGTCCCCCGGCGGCACCCTCGGAAACAACTATAAGTGATCGATTGATAAATCACAACGGAATACGCGCCAGGGTTTCCCGCAGTAACCAAAGTGCGTTGGTTCGTGATGAGACGTTGAAGCGACGAGATGCGCTGCACGGCCATTGGCATCGCGTCGCCCCGCCGCACGCACGCGCGCCGTGATCGTCGCCGGCGCAGGTAGCCTGATTTGAGTGGACCGTGTGTCCAGCGCAAGACGCAGCTGGTAACGCTGATTGCGCGGCGATATGGGGTTAACCGGCAAATTTGTCAGCCATCAAGTTGGCGTAGGACGCCACGAAGGATGAGAGATCCACAAATGAGGCTAGTTAATGAATGCAACACTGCATCCCCTCAGCTATATATAGTCGAACGCCCCATCAGCCGAAGGTCCTCCGACGCATAGTAATGCCCCTGATCGACGCAACTCCAAAAACGCTTGATGGTTTTGGAAGGCTTGTGGCAGACCCAGCCGACTGTCCGATCGAAATCGTGCAGTGGCAGGCGGTAGGCTCACGGGCCATAGACGCTGGCACCGGTGACGAGGCCGGCACGACCTAAGGACGTTCGTCAGCGAATGGCGCGGGGACCTTCTCTACGGGCGGAACGAGGCTGTGGGCGGCAACTACATTCTCGCCTATGCAACAGAGCCTGAAGTAGCCCGCGAAGACCATGCCAATGCTCCGCAACGCACGCTGTTATGTCACGCGAACTACCACCCTGACGGCGGACAGTTGTTCTTTCCTCTCGACCATCGGTCTTACTACGTTCCGTTGGCTCTGCCTGGCGATGACATCACGCCGGAGAAATTCGTGTGTTTTCGTTTCGACGGACACGAGGGTCTCTACATTCATCTGAATATCTGGCATGAAGGTGTCTTCGCGCTGAACGGGACTCAGCGATTCCTCGACAAGCAGCGCGCCGTCCACGCACGCGTATCTGTCGACTTTGCCCGTGAGTTTGATTGTCTTCTCGAGGCACCACTTGCCGATGCCTTCCGACTTCCTTGCTTTGGGCGACGACCTGAAGTCCGAGGACACATTCCAAGAAGCAAAGTGCTCGAAATAATCGACCGCATCGCAACCGCTCCTTAGCTCGCTCGGACTCAGGCAGCGTGCGTTCTGCCCTATCCAACCGACCACGTGGACCCTCCCGCATACACTTGCCCAATGGCTCGCGACAAGAGAGTCCACGCGCACAAACTTTCCTTTGGTCTCAATGCATCTGAGTTACATTGAGTAATCGACTTAGTTACCAACAGACCGAAGTCATGGGGTCCTGGACTCGCCCGGTTGACTTCTGTCACACGCCTTCGACGAGAACCGCGCGATAGCGAGCCCCTTTGAAGCGGTGCTGCACAACATCCTGATACGCCGGACTGTCGTACCACGCGCGCGCCGCCTCGGTGGACGGGAACTCCGCGATCACCACACCCTCCGGCGCATCGCCTTCGAGTACCTGCTGAGGCCCATAGGCCGCAAGAATTTTGATGGGATGCCCCTTGAAGCTCTCGCTGACCTCCTTCTGGTAGATATCCAGTTCGGCTCGATCCTGCGTGCTTTCCCGCGTGAAAACGATATACGTCGCCATAAGATGCCTCCTCGGCAATGTGGAATTAGTCCCGATCATGCCACGCAATCGCAGAACGAGTCGGATTGCCAGCACCTTTGTCGCCCGTCCTTCACATGACAACTGTGACGGCTCTCGTTGTCACAACGCGGTCAACTTCGGGCCCTATCAGCAGCTCCTTCAGGAGGTCTTTTTTGACCTCGGATTCGAGGCGATCACGAATTGCTCGAGAAAAATCCAAACCGGCTAAACTCGATCGACACCTGACCAAAGGAGCGTGCTCATGCCGACTGCAGCGAAGTGTCCGTTCGATCACACCGCCGGCAGCGGCACGACAAACAGGGACCGGTGGCCTAATGAGCTTCACCTGAATATCCTGCGCCAGCATTCGCATCAATCCGATCCAATGGGAGCGGACTTCAAATTCGCCGACGGGTTCAGAGGTCTCGACCTTCTACTGGGGCTCGGAGACCACCTGGCTTGGTGACGACAAACGCTAGTCCGGAGATCGTGAGTTGGCCAGCCCGCTGGCCGACGTCCAGCTTGGGCTGATCTACGTCAATCGGGAGGGCCCGGGAGGCAAGCCGGACCCGCTCGCGGCGGCGCGTGACATTCGTGATGTTTTCGGCCGCATGGCCATGGACGATGAGGAAACGGTCGCACTCATCGCCGGTGGCCACGCGATCGGCAAGACGCATGGCGCCGTGCCCGGATCTCATCTGGGGCCGAGACGGAAGCGTCCGGCATCGAGAAGCAAGGTCTAGGGTGGAAGAACAGCTTCGGCACCGGCAAGGGAAATGACACCATCACCAGCGGCTTGGAAGTGATCTGGACGACCACGCCGACGAAGTGGAACAACAATTTCTTTGAAAATCTGTTCGGCTATCTTCACCGACCGGCCGGAATCGCTCACGAACGACTTCTTCGTGAACCTGCTCGACATCGGCACCGATGTGGAAAGCCGTATCCGATGCCTCGGAAAGTTACGAAGGCCGCGACCGCGTAACGGGTGAGATCAGGTGGATCTGGTAGCCGTGTAGATCTCTCCTTCGGGGCGAATTCTCAGCTTCGTGCGTTGGCCGAAGTCTATGGGAGATTTGGACGCTAAGGAGAAGTTTGTCCATGACTTCGCAGCAGCATGGTGCAAAGTCATGAACCTGGATCGCTTTGACCTTGCCTAATTCGATGCCGGGAGTTCAAGATTCGACACGGACCGGGCAACCCAGATCGCAGCAAGCTCATGCATCGCCGCAACGATCTGGCAGTTGACCGCTGCGCGAGCAGCTTGCTAATATTTACGCGTTGAGCCGACCGAGTGGCTCCCCACCCCCGATGACACACGCGCTTCACTTCTGCGCCACATAGAAGTGGCGCCCCAACCTATCACCGTCCAGCCGATCAACATGCTTACGACGGTAATTGCGAATGCGTCCGGATGATTCCGAGCGTGCGCTCCCACCGCACATACCAGATACAAAGTCATTGCGGCTAAGAGGCCGACACCTTCAAGAAACTGCTTCATCACTTCACTCCGGGACTCTGTTCTCGGCAGCGCGTCAAAGACGCGCTTTGCGGAGTAACACACGCGACGAATCAATGACCTTCGTAGATGCCGTGCGGTGTGGCTACGGCATCACGTTCGCCAGATTCAGACGAAAGCGGCGCGGCACCGCCGTAGGAAGAAGCAGCTGTAGCGTTGCTGGTGGTCTGATGTTCTGCCGCTACTGTCTGTGCACTTTGGCCACGTTGCGAAGCCGGTGCGCCGACTGACGGACGGTAGAACGGTGCCGGGCCGTATCCGCTTGCAAATGCGGGCACTGAAAGCAGTGTCGAGGCTGCAATCAGCAGAGCGGCGATGGGTTTGTGGTTCATGAGAAAACTCCAACGGGTGTTGTGTGACGAGGCGCGCTGGAAGTCATCGCGCCACCACATTGAAGTAAATTTTAGTCTTAATCTATCGATCGATATATAGCGATAGATCGAAGTCTGAATTGCGGGCCGTTCCACCAATCTCGCCGTCAGAAAGACGACGACCGCGATTTCGGTTTGGCCGCGCGATCCAAAGTGGAATGCAGAAACTGTATCGGCATGCACGGCATAGTGGCTAAACGCGCGCTTTTCGTCCGGACGCGCTCGCCAAGGCGTGTTGTTTCACATCCCAACAAATTGCCGAAACAATGGCAGGCTCGGAGCGAACGACCAGTCGTTATCGCCATCTGGCCGGAAAGCCGAACCGCTTCACCGTAAAGGCGCTGTGCGGTGCCGATGCCGATGCCGATGCCGATGCCGATAGTCGGTCAAACTCGCGTGCCGGAAATCCGCGCTTAACGACCTTTGTAGCGATTGTCGGGCGCTGCCACATGCCGACCAGAATCCGATGCGGACGATGCAGGGGCCACGCCGCCGTACGACGAGATCGCGCCATCATTGCCTGCCGCCTGACGCTCAGCTGATATCGTCTGTTCACTCTGACCGCGCTCGGAAGCAGGTGCACCCACCGACGGGCGATAGAACGGTGCCGGCCCATAGCCGCTTGCGAAAGCGGAACCAGCGAGCAAGGCGGATGCTGAAACGATTGCCAAGGCGATATTCTTAAGTTTAACGTAACACTCCAATAGGTTGTTGAGTGGCGGTTGCGCAGCAAATAGAGGTCAGCGCAGCTTCACATCAATGAGAATCTTAGGCTAATGTTATTGGATATCTAGACCGATTAATTCCAATTAACTATTAGCAAATTCCGGAATGATTCGCCTGTCGGTTGACCACGCGCCAGCCGAATTGGCCGCCACATCACCTGTAGCGGATATTCGCAGGTCACGCGATGGTCAGCAGATTGAATGGGCTTTCGTTTCATTCATTGCCTGCTAAGGGCAGCCCGGCGACCACGTGTCATAGAAGTCCCTTCAAAGCGTCGGCCGACCGCAGAAGCCTCAATTTCCCGATAGCCTGTATTTCGATTTGCCGGATTCTTTCGCGAGTGAGGTCGAGTTGCCTTCCTATCTCTTCCAACGACAATTCTCCGGAGGTGTCGATCCCGTATTTCATCCGTAGCACCTTGGCTTCGCGAGGAGTGAGCTGCTCCAAGGCTGCGCCGATTGCCGATCGCATTCCCGCGAGCATCGCATTATCTTCAGGCGAAGTTCCTTCGGCGTCCGGGATCAAGTCACCCAGGCTTGTATCGCTACCCTGACCTACCAGGACCTCCATCGATACTGGCTCACCTGCGATATTCATCATCTCCCGGATCTTCGTCTCGGACAAATTCATCCGGCTTGCCAATGCCTCGACAGCTGGCTCAGCGCCTGTCTTCTGACGGATTTCTCTGGCTATCCGGTTCAATTTATTGACTGCTTCGAGCATGTGAACCGGAACACGGATAGTTCGAGCCTGATCGGCCACTCCACGGGAAACAGCCTGCCGTACCCACCACGTCGCATAGGTAGAAAACTTCCAACCCCGCCGATATTCAAATTTGTCGACAGCCTTCATCAATCCGATATTCCCCTCCTGCACCAGATCGAGAAACTGCAGCCCACGATTTACATACTTCTTCGCGACCGAAATGACGAGTCGCAGGTTCGCTTTCGTCATTTCGTTCTTTGCGCTGCGAACCCGGCTCTCAGCCCTGGACAGGCACCGGCTTGCTTCCTTGATTTCCGAAAGCGATGCGCACATCCGAGTCTCGACATCAACCAATTGCCGCTGCTGATTCTCGATATCCGGAATGCTGCGCCGCAGGCGATCACCGTAGGGCGTCGCCTGTCTGGTCAGACTGTCCGCCCACGAGAGGTTTGTCTCGTTCCCCGCGAAACTTCGCAGGAACTCATCCCTGGGCATTTGACACGTCTCTACGGCAATCTCATATATTTTTCTCTCAATTCCACGCATCTCTGACACAACTGCCTTGAAGCCGGCGACAAGTTTCTCGATCAGCTTTCCGGCAAGCGGCAGGTCGTCAAATTCCTCTCGAATTGCCGCTTTGGCGCTCAAGACGGATTGTGCGTCCACCTCGCGATCCAGCACCGGCTCAGACAGTTTTCTGATGCGTTCGAATTGAATCGCGCATCGTTCCACGGTTGCGGCTGACATCCCCTCTTTCGATTCATCTTGGGGCCCGACAGGGGCGTTCATCCCAACATCGCAAGTTGCCGTAGACAGCGCTAACTCATCCTCAATGGCAAGCGTATCTATGACCTCGTGAAGGTTCAACTCTTCCCCTATTACGCGGTCGGCAGCATGGAGAATCATCTCCACAGTCGGCCGGAATATGAGAATGGCATCGAGCATCTCATTGCGTCCGGCTTCTATTCGCTTCGCAATTTCCACTTCCTGCTTGCGTGTAAGAAGCTCTGTCGCTCCCATTTCCCGCATATACATGCGCGCAGGATCGGTAGTGCGGCCCCATTCCGAATCGGCTGAGAGCAAGGTTACTGCAACTTCTTCGCTTGCCACGCTGTCGACGTCGGCGCTCGCCGGCCCTTCGGTGAGCAGGAGTGAGTCGCGATCGGGCGTCTGCTCAAATACCTGTATGCCCATCTCGCTGAACGTCGCGACGATACTTTCCATTGCGACGCTGCCGGTGAAGAATCCAGTCGCATGGTCTGTGATCTCCCCGTGAGTTACGTACCCACGTTCCCGACCGAGCGCAATTAGTTCCCGCAGTCGACCTTGCGCTTCATCGATGTTGTTCTGCAGATTGAGAGAAACTCCGGTCGTGTCATCGACAACGCAAGAACTCTCCGCACCGGCTTCACGGATTGCCCCAGCCAGCATCCGCTGTGACTTCGTCGCAGCGCTTGTACTGCTAAGCTTCATTATATGGACTCCTTGCTTGACTATGCGCCGTGGCCCCTCAGACAGACCAATCGCTAGCATTCGTTGAAAGCCCCCCTAGCTTCTAGGCACGGAGGCACAGTCTGGACGCCTTGTCCGACCTGTCGTATATGGGGATAACGGTGGGATTCTCAATGCCTGCCACGCGCCGCAAAGACCGGTCAGGCATGCTCAACATGGACAGAGGATTGCAGTGCGGCGACGTATTTGAACCACGGCGCTGGGAGAAAGCGAAGCTAGGCTTTCAAACCTATTTTTGAGCTTGCAAATGCTTCGCTAACCCATGTGATGAATGCCATTAATTTCGGGGCACGCTGACTGCGCTGCGGGAAAACCAGCGAGATGGGCTTGATTGGCACGGGAAACGACGGCAGCACTTCAACCAGCCCCCCGCTTTCCAGCTCCGATTCGACGGCGAAGCGCGCCGGCTGGATCAGCCCAAACCCAGCCTTCGCAAGTTCGATGTAGGTGTCTGAGTCGTTGACCTGAACACTGCTAATCATCCTCACCGTTGTCGGTGTCGAATCGCTAAGGAAATCAAACGAGGGCTGCTTTACTACCTTAGTCGCGGTGTAATGCACGACGCGATGAGCGTGCAGATCGTCCAGAGCGACCGGAGCGCCAACGCGCCTGATGTAATCCGGAGACGCAACGGTGACGCGGTTGAAAATGCCGACCTGTCGGGCAATCATCGACGAGTCTTCTAGCGCTCCCACTCTGATTGCGCAATCCACGCCTTCCTCGATTAAATCGATGATTCGGTCGCCCGTACCCAATATCAAATCAATTTTTGGAAAGCGCTCGTGGAAGTCTTTGATCCTCGGGACAATAAGACACTTCGCGACCGAAGTCTGAACGTCGATTTTCAACGTGCCTTTCGGCGTCGATGCCCCCAGGCGGTAGGCCGACTCACTATCCTCGACGGCTTTGAGAATCTCGACTGCGGACTCGTAATAGAGGCGTCCCTCGTCCGTTAGGTGCAGGCGCCGCGTCGTCCGATTCATCAACCGGACCCCGAGAAAGGCCTCGAGGTCTTTGATCACCCGTGTCACGACGGGTCTGGCCATATTCAGCGTA
This sequence comes from Paraburkholderia sp. RL17-337-BIB-A, assembly GCF_046025895.1. NCBI lineage: Bacteria > Pseudomonadati > Pseudomonadota > Betaproteobacteria > Burkholderiales > Burkholderiaceae > Paraburkholderia > Paraburkholderia sp. RL17-337-BIB-A. Next base: position 1,968,548 of record NZ_JARESY010000002.1, read on the forward strand.
TCTGCTGCCCTCGCGAATCCATTCAGGTCAACAACGCGGACGAAGACCTCCATCGATTGAAACTTGTCCATCACGTCGCTCCGTGTTTAGCATCCCGGATTCCCCCTCGCTCTCCTGAGAGGCTCTGTTTTGCCATGGAAGAGCCGCAGGAGGACGTCTGACGGCCCGATAGGGAGGTGCACGGTCAACGCGGGAGGAGCTTTTCCTGGCCCGGTTAATTTAATGAGGGAAATTGCGGCAGGACGTGCTCCGCCAACTCATGCAGGATTTCGATGAACGGACGTCGCGATGGCTTCGGGTTAAATGCGACGTGGTTGACTCCCGCTCGCTGCAAGGTCTCGAGATAGAAAATCAATCCATTCCGACCGACACGAAGCCCTGCGGGAATCGGTGTGAGAGGAAAATTCGGATTCTCTTCCAGTTGAAGAAAGAGCCCTTCGAAGAACGGCTTGAACACACCATCCCCATTTACTCGACTCACAGCATCAATCCATGACCGGGTAATCAGTTTGACGCGCTCCATCCCGACGTTGTAGAAGAACCAGCCGTCCGCGTGCTTTGCGATCCACTCCAACTCCTGCCGACTACGGCCAGTCACGAACGTCGGAATCTTCCGGACCGTGGGTTTTGGGATCGTGTCTACGCCGCCGGTCAGTTCACCAAACCGTGGGAACCTGCCGCTGGGAAAATCGACTTCCGTTGCGGTTCGGAACATGTCAAAAGCTTCCCGAAACCGCTCGCCTCGCGACTCAAAATCGTCTCCGATTCCGAAGGCCGGATACTCAACCGCGCGGTCCCCCGATGCAATACCGAGGAGCAGACGGCCGTCCGATAGGCGATCTACAGAAGCCGCCTGCTTTGCCAGAAGCAGCGGGTGGCGCAACGTGATCACCGCGCTACCAGTTCCAAGCGCAATCCGGCTGGTGTTTGCAGCAAGGAAGGCCAGATACGTGAAGGGATCAAAGACCTGGCCCACATCCCCGAAGGCTGGATCGTAGGTCGGCACATCGCGCGCCCAGAGCGCACCGAATCCAAGTTCGTCAGCCAGCCGTGTGACCTTTGCGTGTTCCTTCATCGTCGGCGAGGGACCGTCCGGGTATGTCTCGAGCGGAAGAATGAATCCGAGCGTCAGGTGATTCGGTGCAAACACACGGGAATACCCACTGAGGCCAACAAGCGGCCCATTTTCCACGCTTTCCGCCATCAACACGATTAACTCCTTGAACAGATTTGAACCGGAAATATAGGTGTGATTCAGTCTTCTTTAAAGGCGCCACCCACTAACTGACTGTTAACGAATTCGTCAACAGTCAGCTCCAGGCCTGGCTAACGCAAACCGTCTTCCATCCTCGGGCCAATGTGCGGGCCTAGGCTGTCGGCGGCTCGAGCTCCTTTGTCAGCATCTCGCGAAACGCGTCAGGCTTACCGAGGAACTGCCCCACATGTAGCTTGCGCATGACGCCATCCTTCTCCAGCGCCAGCGTCGGAAAGCCAGCGCTGTCCAGTTGCGCCAGCAAGATCAGGCTTTCGCTGAAATGCTTATCAAGCCTGGTGACTGCGCGATCAAGCGCCTCCGCAAAAGCAGAAGCATCCAGCCCGAGTTCAGTTGCGACACGGGGGATTTCTTCTCTCATCGCAATAGGGCGCCCCTTCACGTAGTACGCGATTTGCAGTGCCTTAAGCATCCTCAATCCGGCGCCCGCAACCTCTTCAGCTGCGAGCATCGCCGCCGTCGGCAGCGATGAGTCCAGCAGAATGCTGTAGTCAAACTGCGCGCCATCTGAGTACGCCTCGCCGAACACCTGCCCACTAATGGCCGAAATGCGGTGTTCATGCGGCCTGACAAACTCCCTCCACTCCGGCGACATCATCTGGGCGTTTTCGCCTGTCAGCATCCCTCCGCCATGGGCGACAACTTCTACGCCATTCAGGGCGACCGCGACATCAATTACCGGAGCAAGCCCGTAACACCAACCGCAAAACGGGTCATAGATATAGTGAAGAATCAATTTTTTCTTCATCGCTGCTCCCTGAATGTCCGGAACGATGCCAAGCGCCTCGCCCCGCTTACCGCTGCGTGTCGACCAAATCCTCGGCACACGTATCTCCATTCGCGTTTGACGCCCCTGTGACCGATTCCAAAGCATGAAGCAGCAGTGATGCTGGCTGTGCGCCTTGAATACGCCTGGAGCCAATCTGGATCATCGGCACGGAATTGATCCCGCCTTCCTGACCGTCGAGTTCGTACGCCAATACTTCAGCTTTTCCCTGATCACTGAGCAGAAACGCGCGTACTTCGTCACCGTCGAAACCTACGGCAATCGCAACCACCTCCAATACGGAGACATCGCCGATGTTCTCGCCACGCGAGAAGTAAGCCTCGAATATGGCGTTAAACAAATCGCCAGTTCGACGTGCATCACCTGCCCGACGCGCGAAGACCATAAGTCTGTGCGCAAGAAGCGTGTTGGGGGTGACCTTCACGCGATCGTAGTCGAAGTCCAGTCCGACTCTCTTGCCTGAAGTGGTTACGTCGGCGTCCATCGCTTGCGATCGCTGCCACGTACCGAACTTCCTGGTTCGATACTCCCTTCTATCAACACCGGCGGGAGGCAGCGTAGGGTTGAGTTCGTATGGCAGGTACGACACCTCAAAAGAGGCGCCCGAATCGTCCACATCGAGCGCCTTCTCCAGATTCTTGTGACCGATCCAGCACCAAGGGCAGATGAAGTCATACGTGATTTGAATCTCGACTTGTTTCACATAACCTCCTTGTTCTTGACAGTGAGAGAAGGATAGGCTATCTGCATCTGTTCCTCTATTGGCCCCAAGCGCAACGCACAATTGCTTGTCGGACAAAAACCTTTACCTGCTCAATGACTTATCGGGACGCACAATCTCGGAACCAGGCCACAAGGCCCGCTTGCTGCGCTCATACTGCGGTGGGTAGTCGATAGACCCCGGTGCTCCAAGCTCATCGGCTGCGTGCCAGACCCAGCGCGGGTTATCGAGAAGCGCACGCGCCAATGCAACCGAGTCTGCCTCGCCTGAGGCGACAATGCTCTCGGCTTGTGCGGGCTCTACAATCATGCCGACGGCACTGGTGTGGATGCCCACCTTGGATTTGACTTCGGCCGCGAATGGCACCTGGTAACCGGGAGCAACAGGGATGCGCGCGTTTGCAATTCCGCCGGAACTGACACACACGTAGTCAACGCCGCGTTGCTCCAACTCCGAAGCGAAAGCCGTCGCCTCCGCGACATCAATGCCGCCCGGAATCCAGTCGGACCCGGTGATGCGCAAGCCGAGCGCTACCGTATATGGGACTGCATTCCGAACTGCATCGACAACAGACAACGGAAAACGCATCCGATTCTCCAGGGAGCCGCCATAGTCGTCCTCGCGCCGGTTTGAGATAGGTGAAAGGAACTGGTGTATCAGATAGCCATGCGCGGCGTGAATTTCGACCACGTCGAAGTTGAGACGAACGGCGCGACGAGTGGCCAAAACGAAGTCGTCGCAAACTTTTTTCATGTCTTCCAGGGTCATGGCCGACGGCGCGTGCCAACCGTTGCCCACCTCAAGCGCGGAAGGCGCTTCTGTCTGCCACGGATCCTCAGCAGCGGACAAGGCGCCCCGCCCCTCCCACGGCCGCTGTGACGATGCCTTCCTGCCGGCATGGCTAATCTGGATGCCCCACCGAGTGGTGAACGATGCTACACGTCGAGCGGCGGCCAGGACGCGTGCCAAAGAAGCCTCGTTGGCATCGTTGTAGAGCCCGAGGCAACCATGGGTAATGCGAGCGCGCCGCTCTACAGCAGTAGCCTCCAGTACGATCAGTCCAGCGCCGGATATCCCGAACTGCATCAAATGCATCAGGTGCCAATCGTTCGCGCAGCCGTCATCCGCGCTGTACTGGCACATCGGAGAGACCACGATGCGGTTAGGCAACTCGACTGCACCAATTTTTGCGGGGGAAAACAGCGCGGAAGACACATGCATCTCCTTGACGGAAAGAGGTGGACGCCGCGCATACTTCACGCGACGGCGGAGTAACTTGGGCGGGTCAATGCGTGCCGGCGTCGCGCTGCGGCAGAACGGCCAGCAGGCAAAGAGATGAACTCGTATTGATCGACGTTTCGCAAATTGATGTCGATCTACCCGGGTAGTGGCTTGTTCGACAAACCTCGCCGTACTATCGTATGAGCCGGGCGCCAAAATACTGCATGAATTCTACTGATTCACCCTTAATCCTCATTAACTGCACTCAGCTACGTGAAGTCACTGCGACGTCTGTTTGTCTGCGCCGCCTCAGTCGACCTTCGGCCTTCGATTCCTCGGCTCCAGAGCCAACGACGTATGAATTTCCCACCTTCTGGACGGACGCGTTCGGCAACGACTGACGTGCCCTTGCCATTCAGATGTATTAAGCGCGACTTTCCGGTCTCCGGATTACGATGAAAACTCGGCGCGATCCGACTGCCAGACGTGCAGCCAGCCTAGCGAGGCGTTAAAAAAGGCGCCGAGGCACAGGAGAAAATATCGTCCATCTACAGATCGGTGTTTTCCAGCACGATGACGAACCCAAAGGGAAATTCGCAACATCAACCATCGGCGTGACACGCGCGGAAACGCCCTTCTACACGGCGCCCGATCAGTGTCACCTCACCAAGGCCCTAACCCACAAACCGGCGAGACAATATGAACACGAACACCGTAACGGTCGTCAACCATACTCGCCGCGCTAACGGAATCCGCCAGCACTACCTCGATGCAGAATCGGGTCCCGTAGTGGTGCTGTTGCGTGGCTTCCCGGAAACGGGCTTCGCCTGGCGCTTCCAGATTCCCGTGGTCGCCAAGAGGTTTCGCGTTATTGCTCCAGACCTGCGCGGTTACGGTGAAACCGACAAGCCCTCGAGTGGCTATGACAAACGCAACATGGCCTGCGATCCGGTGGCACTGCTGGGCGAACTAGGCATCGAGAAGACAGCCCTCGCTGGTCATGACCGGGGCGCGCGAGTCGCCACCAGATTTGCGAGCGATCTCCCGAATCGCCTAGACAGGCTGGTCGTTCTGGACAACGTGCCGACTCGGGTTGTGGCGCAGTACATGACCGCGCAGGTTGCTCGCGCATACTGGTTTTTCATGTTTCACCTGGTACCCGATCTTCCCGAGGCCTTGATCATAGGCAAAGAGGCGCAATGGCTGCGGCATTTCTTTTCAGACTGGTGCTACAACCCACACGCGATAGACGGCGTTGCGTTCAAAACGTACCTCAAGGCTTATAAGCGTCCTGGCGCAGTCCGAGGCGCAATGTCTGACTATCGGGCGAATGCCGAGGATTTCAGGCAAGACCTCGCCGATGCCGACGTCAAAATCCGGTGTCCGACGAAGGCGATATGGGGAGAGGATTTCTATGCCGTCGGCGGCTTGTTCGACGTGAAGTCCGTTTTGGCAAGAGATGACCGTCAATCTGCGCGCGGAGCCGATTCCCGAGTGTGGTCACTTACCGCAAGAGGAGCGCCCAGGACGCGTGAACGACCTTCCAAGCGAATTCTTTGAAACATAACAGGAAGCACCAGCCGGTCCTGGGCACCGCTAGCGGTTGGCTCAAAAGCCCGGTGTTCGCCGCAGTTCAGCCCAGGGGCGTTCCAGAGAACTTGCCGGCGGCCACGAAGGGTAATTTCAAGATTTACCCACCTCTACGGCGAACGTCAGTGTGCCTTCTTCGATACAGAGGGCTGGCCGCTTCGCCCTGCGCAAAGAATCGTTGCGTACGGATGGGATACCGCCCCAATGCTTGCGGCTTTAATCTGCACATAAATCATCGCTTTGAGGCACCCATATGAACAACCCTCCGCCGCTCCCCACGGAGCATCCTGCAGCAAGCCGACGCTTCGTCGCCATTGCCTTTGCGCTGGGCGTCACGATGGCCGGCGCCACCCTCGCCAGCCCGCTCTATCCCCTCTACGAACACGCCTTCGGCATCACATCGAGCGGTATCACCATCGTTTACTCGAGCTACATGGCTGGAGCTCTGCTAGCGCTCCTCTTACTGTCGCATCTGAGTGACCACGTTGGATTCGTACACGCACTGCGAATCGCTTTGCTTCTGCTGCTTTCCGGCCTGGTCATCTCGGCGGTCGCACATTCGCTACCAGTCCTCGCCGTGGGCCGGTTCGCAATCGGAGTTGCCGCCGGCATCGCCTCGAGCTCCGCGACTGCAGGTTTAGTAGCGCTGGAGCCAAGCCGCCGGATTAAAAGGGCGCCGCTGGTGGGCTCGATAATGAACATCGTCGGGCTTGGGATCGGTCCCTTCGTGGGAGGGGTCGTGGCACAAGCGCTCCCTCACCCGTTATTAACGCCGTACATCATCTTCGGTATTGCGGCGCTCCTCGCTTTACTTGCGCTCCTGATTCATCCGGCCGACGGTGATGTTGGTCCAATCCTCGACTTTCGCCCTACTCTTCGATTTCATGCACCAACGGCAGCGACTGTACGGCCCTTCGCCGTTGCTTCAATAACAACCTTCACCGGCTACACACTTTTTAGCCTCTTCGCCTCACTTGCGCCAGCCTTTCTCGGCAACCTTCTTCCGTGGCACGGCCCTGCTGTCGCCGGCACGGGCGTCGCAACGCTCTTTATTGGGTCAGCAGTCGCACAGTTTGCGTTGCGCAAGGTCGAACCGCATCGCGGGCTCATGCTTGGTGCCATAGCGATTGGCGTAAGTGTCGCGCTGATGGCCGCATCGCTCCCGCTGCATTCCGGCTCGCTGTTCATCGCGAGCGACCTTATCGGTGGGTTTGGACAAGGCCTGGCGTTTATGTCGGCCGTCTCTGTGGTCAATCAGATCGCACTACCGTCAAACCGCGCACAAGCTATTTCATCGTTCTTCTCAATCGCCTATATGGGCGGAATAATTCCTATTGTCGGCCTCGGACTGCTTGCCGACCGTATCGGGCTTAACCCTGCCATCACCGCACTAGCAATCGTACTTGGCTTGCTGACAGTCTCGCTCGGCGTCCTCTCGTACCAGTGCTCAAGGCAGGTCTCACGCACTTGAATTCGAGAGGTCGGAAAATGTGCTTTGACCAGAACACGAAGAAAAGGCTGACGGCTACAACCCGGGTTTTGCCATCGCCGGCGAACCCGGTTGCCGGAAGTACAAGGTAGTCGGGCTTTTGAGTTTAAGAATTGTCTTTTGCGACCGCCCATCAAGGTCCCGTCGACTGCGTGGCCCCGCAGTCGCTCAAGGGACAAAAAGCGGCCCGAGTACCGCCCCCTCCACTCGGCGTGTTCATGGCGTGGGTCACTGTTTGGCCGCCTTAGCCATCAAACTCAACTTTCGGGGCACATAGGCATATCGCCTCATAGGTTTACCATCATGAAAAATCAAATCGTGATCGCCCTTTCTGTAGTGGCCTGGGCTGCCGCAAGCTCTGCTTATGCCGGCGGATACGGTCCCGCACCGCATTACTCCCCAATCGGAGGCGCACCTGCGTCCCAGCGCGGCATGAGTGCCGAGACCGTATCCTCGGAGTGGGAGCATGCCCGCGCGTGGCCCGAAGAAAATGAGAATAACATCCTGCCCGAAGATCCTCTGGCACCACGCCAACCTGCCGCGTCCGAGTCCGCCAAGAAATGAGTCGAAATATTGACCACGTCTGTCTGGAGCGAGTCGCTTTTGCTCTGCGCACAACGAATCGTTCGACTTACGCTGATTTATCCGGCACCTAATCCGCTCTATTATTAACATGTCGTGTATGCCACCCCAGAGTCATGTTGGGCATGCAAATCTATCTACTGAGGTGAGCTATGTCCGTCTTTCTCGTGAATCTGTTGATCGTTGCAGCCACGATCTATTTTCTTCCGCTCACCGTTGCAATAAAGAAGCAGAGCCCGGACGTCATGAAGATTGGTCTTTTCAATCTTCTCTTCGGATGGAGTGTTGTCGGCTGGGTCGCAGCGCTCTTATGGGCGAGACACTGGAACACGCGAGGCCTCGTCTCGCGTGCTGCCCGGAAAAGCCGTCGCTCAACGGTCAAATCCGCCATGAGCTCAATCGTTACCCGCGCTAAATGCCGGGACTCAAGCAAAGCGGCAACCGCGCCCTGTTACGCCAGTTCAAACTTCTAAAGAAACACTGGATCGCCAACAATATCACGTCCCTTGCATCATATAATGACAGTTGATTTGCATAGCGAAATATAATTTATTGGAATGTATCTCAACGCCTACAATGGTAATTGACCTTCCCCGAACCAAGGAGATTAGAGATGGCAACTTTGAATAGAGACGAGGCGGTTCGCAAGGCGATTGAACTGGTGGACACTGCACTGGCTGCAGGTCTGATCAAGGATGTAAATCCCTGCAGCTACAATCATCCTGAGAAGTCGGGAAGGGATACAGCTCAGTATCTCTGTGGGTTGATGCAGGGGCTTGCAGAAAAGATCGGCGAGCTGTAACGATTTGCCTCATCCGGTGGGCGTCTCGCTCGAGACGCCCACCCCCATCGGATTGCATCAATGGTCAAAGCGACCTTCAATTCTGAACCCGGATTGCTAGCCCTGTTACTTCACCGAAATGCTCTCTTCCATGCCGGGAGCAAGTGGAGTCGCTGCAGCATCCCCCCAACCGCCTCCAAGTGCACGCACCAGATTCACCGTAACGACAGCCTGCACGCCGGAAAGCTGTACAGCGGCACGCTGGGACCGCAGGACGGTTCGCTGGGCATCGATAACGTCAAGGTAGTTGACCGCGCCTTCTGTATACTGCGTACTTGATAGCTGCTCTGCTCTCGATGACGCGTCAACTGCCTCGGATTGAGTCTGAACCTGGTCTCGTAGGATCCTCAGATCCGACAGGTTGTCCTCCACTTCCTTGAATGCCGTCAGGACCTGTTGGCGGTAAAGCGCAACATTCTCCTCGTAGACTGCCCTGGAATTTGCCAGATTTCCTTTACGCTTTCCACCGTCAAACAGAGGGATGGTAAGTGCCGTACCGACCAGAGGACCTAGCAGAAACACCCGGCTCGACCACTTGAACAGATCCGCTAGAGTCGCTGCTTCAAAGCCGCCAGAACCTGTCAGGATTAGCGATGGAAAGTATGCAGATTTCGCAACTCCTATCCTGGCATTCGCCGCGATCATCGCCTGCTCTGCCGCCGCCACATCGGGCCGGCGTTCGAGAAGCGACGAAGGCAGACCCGGCGGGACGCTAACTTTTATGGGTTCAATTGGGCTCGCGGCCATTGAAAATTCAGACGGCGCACGCCCCAGCAGGACGGCCAGACTGTGCTCCGACGCCGCGCGCATACGCTGCACGGTCATCTCGTCCGATCGAGCTGTCGCCAACTCCGAGCGAGCTCTAGCCAGGTCAAGCTCACTGATATCACCCTCGCGATACTTATGCTGGACCAATTCCAAGGCTTGCTGGCGCAGTGTAACGGTACGTCTGAAGACGTCAATCTCTGCATCAAGCTCTCGCAGATTGAAGTAGTTTTGCGCGACATCCGCTTGCAGGGCAAGAAGGACCGACTTGAGCAGCGCTTCACTTCGCTGAGCATCCGCTTTCGATGCCTGCACTGAGTCAGCGACCCGACCGAAGAGGTCTACCTCGTAGGCAGCGTTCGCCTGTGCACGCCACAGGGTTTGGGACGGGAAATCAGTTCCGTCCGGTTGGAACTGTGACGCGGGCGATACCTTTTCTCGGGTCGGGCCAAATCCGGCGTTAACCGTCGGAAACAGACCGGACCTGACGGTTTGCGTAATGGCCCGCGATTCCTTCACACGGGCAACTGCTGCCTCGAGATTCTGATTATTGAGCGCCGCTTCGGACTCAAGTTCGTCGAGTTTAGGGTCGTTGAAAATCGTCCACCACTCACCCCGTGGAATTGACTCAGACGGTTGCGCGGTCTTCCACGTGCCGCCGTCGGCCAGTGGTGCCGGATCAGAACTGAGGGACGGTGTCGCGGCCTGAAGTTCTTTAAACGGTATGGCAGATCCACTGACTGGCGGCCTGTCGTACTTGGGGGCAAGGGAGCAACCGGCCGCTATCGCCAGGCATCCCGAGCAGGAGATCCACCGCATAGACCATTTATATATTGTGGGTACCATGCCTTGCTCCTTCGGTTATTCCGAGGCATCTATTCCCCGCACAGTCGGCCGCTTGCCGTGCCGGTCGGCGATCACCTCGCCGCCCGCCAGTTTGCGGAGCAAGACGTAGAAGACGGGGATTAACATCAGTCCAAAAACGGTCATCCCTAACATCCCGGAGAACACAGCGATACCCATCGCGTGCCGCATTTCCGACCCGGCGCCTTCCGACACGACCAGCGGGATGACGCCCATGATGAAAGCGATGGACGTCATCAATATCGGACGCAGCCGCAGCCGGCTGGCTTCGACCGCAGCTTCGACTATCGTCCGGCCCTGCATTTCCAGCTCTCGAGCGAATTCCACAATGAGAATTGCGTTCTTCGCTGACAGGCCGACAAGGACCATCAGACCGATTTGCGTGAAAATGTTGTTGTCGCCATCAGTAAGCCACACGCCAGTAAGCGCGGCCAGGATGCTCATTGGCACAATCATGATCACAGCGAGTGGCAACGAGAGGCTTTCGTACAACGCAGCCAGTACGAGGAAAACCAGCAAGACGCTAATCGGGAAGACATATACTGCCGAATTTCCTGCCAGAATCTGCTGATACGCCAGATCGGTCCACTCGTACTTGATCCCGTTTGGAAGCGTTTGAGCCGCAACCCGATCAATGGCCTTCTGGGCTTCGTTGTTGGAAAAGCCTAGCGAAGGTCCAGAGTTGATATCAGCCGCCGTGTACGCGTTGTACCGGACAACATCGTCTGGACCATAAGTCGGGGTGACTGTGACCACCGATGAGAGCGGCACCATATCGCCATCAGCATTCCGCGTCTTAAGGAACCCCAGATCTCCTGTATGGGACCTGAATGGGGCATCGGCCTGAACACGAACCTGGTAGACTCGACCGAATTTGTTGAAATCGTTGACGTAGAAAGAGCCGAGGTAAATCTGGAGGGTGCTGAATATATCCGTGACCGCCACGCCGAGCTGTTTTGCCCGCGTGCGATCGATGTCGACGTTGATCTGCGGCACGTTGATCTGATAGCTGGAGAACGCTGGTCCCAACTCAGGCGTCTGCGCCGCAACCTTCAGGAACTTTTGAGCTGCGTCGTTCAAGGCGGAATACCCTAGCGCGGCTCGATCTTCAAGTTGCAGCTTGAACCCACCCACTGTGCCAAGCCCCAATACAGGTGGCGGAGGGAAAACCGCGATGTACGCTTCTTTGATTGCCGCGTACTTCTTGTTTAGCGCCTCCGTAATCGCTGGACCGGAAGTCTCTTTGGTAGTTCGCTTGTCGAAGTCAGAGAGGCAGATGAAGATGACCGCCGCACTTGACGAGTGAACAAAGCCGTTGATGGACATCCCCGGATGCTCAACTGCGTCCTGTACCCCGGGTTGTTTCATTGCGATTTCACTCATCTGCCTGACCACCTGCTCCGTCCGGTCTAATGACGCTCCGTTAGGAAGCTGGGCAAACGCCACAAGATACTGCTTGTCCTGTGCCGGCACGAACCCGCCTGGCACCATCTTGCCCATTAGCAAAGTCAAGCCTATCAGGACCGCGTAGAGACACAACATTGGACCTTTGTGCAAGACGATGATTCCGACACTGCCCCCATACTTCTCCGATCCAGATTTGAACGTCCGGTTGAAAACACGGAAGAATTCGCCGAACACGGTCTCCATGCCCCGTGTCAACCAGTCCTTCGGTTCCTCATGGCCTTTAAGCATGAGCGCTGCAAGCGCCGGCGAAAGCGTGAGCGAGTTGAAGGCAGAGATAACCGTAGATATCGCGATCGTTACGGCAAACTGCTTGTAGAACTGCCCAGTCAGGCCGGACATGAACGCGAGTGGCACAAACACCGCAACTAGCGTCAGCGCGATTGCAACAATAGGCCCGCTCACCTCCTCCATCGCTTTGTAGGTGGCGTCTTTGACCGACATCCCGGTCTCGATATTTCGCTCGACATTCTCGACGACGACAATCGCATCGTCGACGACGATACCAATGGCGAGGACCATACCGAACAGGGACAACGCGTTTATCGAGAAGCCGAACGCCAGCATGAGCGAGAACGTCCCGATGATCGACACCGGAACCGCTATCAGCGGAATTACCGATGCCCGCCACGTCTGCAAGAAGATGACGACGACGATCACAACAAGGATGATGGCCTCAAAAAGCGTGTGGATGACCGCGTGAATGCTCGCCTTTACAAACTGCGTCGGGTCGTAGACGATGCGATACTCAACGCCTGGAGGGAAATCGGCCTTGAGCTCCTCCATTGTTTCTCGAACGTTCGCAGAGATATTGAGGGAATTTGCCCCGGGCTGCTGGAACACCCACATCGCGACAGCGGGCTTGTTATTCAGCAGTGAACGGTCCGCATACTCAGCGGCAGAGAGCTCGACCCGCGCGACGTCCCGCAGGTGCGTGACAGCGCCATCTTTCCCCGTCTTCAGGACAATGTTTCTGAAGTCATCTTCTGTCTGCAGTCGCCCTCTGGCATTTACATTCAATTGAACGGTGGCATCAGGCGTTGCAGGTGACGCGCCAATCTGGCCGGCGGCAACCTGCACGTTCTGCTCACGAATCGCATTCACCACGTCCGTCGCGGCCATATTCCGCTGGGCGACCTTCTGCGGATCGAGCCATATCCGCATTGAATAGTCGCCCGCTCCCTTCAATTGCACCTCCCCAACACCGGCAATTCGCTGGAGCCGGTCGCGGACGTTGATCAACCCATAGTTTCTGAGGTAAATCAGGTTGTATCGACTGTTCGGGGAAATCAGATGAACCACCATCGTCAATGTCGGCGACGATTTGACTGTCGTGACGCCGAGCCGCTGGACGTCCTCTGGAAGACGAGGCAGCGCCTGGGAGACACGATTTTCGACTAGTTGCTGCGCGAGGTTCGGATTCGTTCCCAGCTTGAACGTAATTCTGATGCTCAGGTTACCGTCGCTGGTAGCCTGTGATTCCATGTACAACATATCCTCGACACCATTGATCTGCTCCTCAAGCGGAGATGCGACGCTTGCAGCAATGACCTTTGGATTAGCTCCCGGATAGGACGCTTTGACGACCACAGATGGGGGAACAATCTCGGGATACTCCGAAATCGGCAACTTGAATATCGAAATGACGCCGCCCAGCAGGATCAGCACCGACAAGACCGCAGCGAAGATGGGGCGGTCGATGAAAAAGCGGGATATGTTCATGACATCTTTCCCTCGGTCGCTGAAGGCTACTGGGCGGTGTTCTCGGACAACGCTGGGCTAGCACGCATCGCCACGGTGTGCACCTCCACAACGTCAGAAGGCTTGACTCGCTGGAGGCCGTTGACAACGATACGGTCACCCTCCTTCAGGCCATCTGATATAACCCTCAAGCCGTCGTACATGTCGCCGATCGAGACATTCCGGTACTGAACCCGATTGCTGCTATCAACGATAAGCACGAACTTCTTGTCCTGATCGGTCTCGACAGCGGCATCTTCGACAAGAAATGCCTGGTGAGGCGCCCCTCCACCCACCTTCACCCTGGCGTACAAACCGGGTACGAGAACAGCATCGGTGTTATCAAACCGTGCGCGAACACGGATAGTCCCGGACCCGTTGTCGAGCCGGTTATCAACGGAGTCGATACGGCCCTCTCGCGAATATCCCTTCTCGTTTGCCAGCCCAATTGAAACCGATACCTTCTCCTTGGAGTCCTTGCTCAGAAACTGGAGGTAGGTGCGCTCATCGGCGTCAAAGGAGGCATATATAGGCGAGACAGAAACGAGTGTGGTCAAGAGCGGGGCACTTGCGCCCGTCGACACAATGTTTCCCAGTGTTAGCTCGGCGCGGGATACGCGGCCAGAGACCGGCGCGACGATATTTGTGTACGCAAGGTTGATCTTTGCCGCTTCGAGAGACGCGCGAGCGGTCTTCAGGTCGGCCGAAGCGCTGCGGGCGGCATTTTGCGCCTGGTCATAGTCCCGTTTAGCGATGGCATTGTCCTTCAGCAGGCGCAATGCCCGTTCAGCGTCGGTCGATGCGTAGCCGTTCCTCGCCTGCGCTGCGGCGAGCTGCCCTTCCGCCCGGTCCACCTCTGCTATGTACGGACGAGGGTCAATTGTGAAGAGACTGTCACCTTTCTTCACCAGACTACTGTCTTTGAAGTGGACGGCTACGATAGTGCCCGGGACCAAAGGGCGTATCTCAACCTTGTCTATCGCCTCAATCCTCCCGGCATAGACCTGATAGTCCGTGATCGTCTTGACTACAACCGACGCCACGTCGACCTGAGGATGTGGTGCCGCGACGGGAGCTGCGGCAGATGCCCGAGTCACAAGATAGTCACCATGCGTTTTTTTGTAGGACAGGGATATTCCGAGCGCGACCATCAACATGACCGCAGTCAATCCCCACAGCGTCCCTCTTCCGACTTTCATATCGCGTCACTCCTTCAGGTACATCGACTGTCCCTACGCACTGGCTGGAGGACCTGCGGCGAGAAATCAGACCTCTTCTTCGTCCAGGCTGTATTCGTTGAAAGTGACCGAGAAGCGACTCTCTGTGAAGTTGAGTGCCGGCTACCTTCCGTGGTCGTTAGCGCTTAGCGGCGGTTAACGGCACACCGTTACGCGGCCTCGCCCTGCCGATCTAACGCAGTTTGATCAGCGTCAGCTTTGCGGATGATGTGTGGTTCCGACGCCGGGTGGGGAGAAATGTTTACAGTCTAGAGCGACGATACAAGGGCGGTTATTAAGACTTCTGAACCTGCCTTTGCTGAGCCGCCAGGTTGGCCGGCCGTACGGTGCTATGAAGCGTTCTCGCGCGGACTGGTCGAACATGCGGTCGAGGAAAATTGAGTTGGGAAGCGCTGCGCGCGGTTCCTCGATACGGTGGGCGGCCAGCGTTCGCAGGCTGCGTCCGTACAGAGAGCCTGGCGGAAAAGAAGCAATACAAGGATGGTCGACGTAGCGCGACAATCCCAGAGTCGGTAGTTCGCGCTCAGTCGAAGTTTCTCTTTCTGGACCGGCCGAATCACCGCTTCAATGAGGCGCTACTACGAACCGAACGACTGTCGCCACAGATCAGGCAGACAATCCGCGATGGAGAGGACGGAATGAATGATGCGCCCGCGCCCCCGAACATTCTCGGAAGCACGGGCGCCCCTAAGCACTTAGGCAGTTACAGCCCGCTCATCGTCGGTAGGGCCGGATAGTCGATGTAGCCAGCGGCATCGCCTCCGAAGAAGGTCGCCCGGTCCGCTTCGTTCAGCTCGGCGCCAATTTTCAGACGCTCCGGAAGGTCCGGATTAGCGATGAACGGCCGACCAAACGCGATGATGTCGCCACGGCTGTCCGCAAGAGCTTTCTTTGCACTTTCCGCATCGTAGCCGCCTGCCAGAACCAGAATCCCGGTGAAATTCTTTCGCATCAAGGGGATGATGGTCTTCCAGCGAGCGTCGTAGCTGTCGTCCAGTGCGGTACCGAGAATCTCCGGCTCAACCACATGCAGGTACGCAAGCTCACGTCGATTGAGTTCGGTGGCGATGAGGCCAAACGTTTCCTCCGGCGTATCGTCGCCCATGCCCATGAACCGGCCCATCGGCGTAAGTCGTACGGCCACGTGATTCGCACCTACTTCCCTGATCACCGCGTCGACGACCCGAAGCAGGAAACGAGCGCGATTTTCCGAGGAACCACCGTACTCGTCAGTGCGTTTATTGCTATTGCTGTTGATGAACTGATCGAGAAGGTATCCATTTCCTGAGTGGATTTCGATACCGTCCATCCCGGCGGCGATCGCATTGCGGCTGGCAGCTGCGTAGTCGGCCACAATCTCGTCAATTTCTTCAACAGAAAGTGCGCGCGGCGTCGGTACGTCGGCCCAGACTCCTGCGCCGTCTTCATCGACGATGAAGGTCTTGCCCGGCACCGGCAACGCCGAAGGACCAACAGGCAACGCGCCGTCCGGTTGGAAAGACGGATGCGACACGCGGCCAACGTGCCAGAGCTGCATGAAGATACGGCCGCCCTCAGCGTGAACTGCCTGGGTTACTTCCTTCCAGCCTTCAATCTGCTCGGCGCTGTGAATGCCAGGAGTCCAGGCATAGCCTTGACCCTGCGGAGAGATTTGCGCGGCTTCAGTGATAATCAGAGCAGCACTCGCGCGTTGACGGTAATACTCGACGTTCATCGCGGTCGGAACATTACCTGTCTTTGATGCCCGCGACCGCGTCAGCGGCGCCATAGCGATCCGATGCGGCAAGTTGAGCACTCCAACCTTAATCGGAGAAAACATTTTGTTCGACACAGCAAACCTCCTTTGAAGCAAACAGGGATGGATTCCACCGCTGGCGGTTCAAGCCAACCTGCGAGAGATATCCTTTGAACGGCAAACGAATACTAGACAAGGTGTAAAGCGAAGAAACAGTGGTCAGGAAGTCGGCTACTGCCCTTCCTAGATATTCACCATATTCCTTGTCGATGAGAGGAGGTTACGCGTAAGGGAAAGGAAAGAGAATCCGAACGGTGAGCAACGGAGTTTTGCGCCACCAGGTGAAAAACACATGCTGGAGGCGGCTCCGCAGCCCACTCCCGATCAATCTGGAGAGCGTCGTACTCAAGGCCGCCCGGCGATTCCTTCTATGTGAAGATGACGACGGCGGCTTCGCATCACGGTCCAAGCAGTAGACGCAGCCTGAACTCTTCTAGGTCCAGCTCGGCCTCGATTTTATGAAGGACGGCATCCTTGATTTGTCGCTCCTCATGGAGCTTGACCAGCGCGCGCCGCGCCGCAACAACCGCCCTCAGGGCCAGATTCAGTCGACTCCGATGACGCCGGACGTACCCCACCTCGCCTGAAACAGCATAGCCATTTGAGTCCGCGCGGACCTTGTATTCCCCGATAAGGCGCATGACCAGATCTTCGTTCCCGCAGCAATTCTTCAGGTCGATTGCCTCGAGTTCAGAGATCGAGGCTCGAAACGTTAGAGCCCGAGCCTCAAGCACGGTCAGATAAGGGGTATTCGGATTTTCCGGGTCGTTGTGCAATTTGAGAACACGGGCCAGAAATCCAAGAGTGAGACCCTGCAGGACCACGGTAGCGAAGATGACGCAGAAAGTGGTGAAGACCAGCAGATCACGTTGGGGAAACGCCTGTGCCAGTGCTAATGCTGCTGCGAGGCTAACGAGATGCAAAAGTGCTTTTGCAGCAACTTCGTCAGACGGCGAAACAATTGCACCCAACGCGATGCAAGCTCCCCATGGCAAACTGGGCGAAGCCCATCTTGCGGCAAGCGCGACCATGGCAGTCGTGCAGACGACGGCGCCGACGGCGCCGACGGCCAGCGACATGATGGGAACAAGCTCTTCACGAAATTCACGCCACGCGGTGTAGAACGCGCTCGACATGAGGAGTGGCGGGATGAGCACCACAAGCACGACATCAGGTTGAATAGCTGATGGCCCGTCCCGCTTCGATGCAATCTGGCCGGTAGGAAAAAATCATGAGAGATAGCACCGAATTTCCGGAAAGAATACGTCAACGGCCATGCACTTTCCGTCGATTCAGTAATATTAAGAAGGTAGCTTCCAAGCCTGCAACGCTAGTGCTGGCTGGCAACGAAAACGCAGCGATGCCAACACGCAGAGGTTGGAAAGAAGGAGGATCAGGTCACTTTGGGCGTGCGTCGACAGGCTCCGCGCACCACTGCTCGATGACCTGACGCACTGGCATGCTTAGTCTTCGCACTTCCAGTGCCGCAACGCTCAGCGTTGTCATTGGAAACAGACATCACGCAGCCGGTTTGCACGTCGTAGTGTACGTACGGCCTTGAGGTGGTGGCCGTTCGGATCACAGTTTCGAACCCGCAGAGAGTCGCACCGACTGTGGAAGCCGCCCGCCAGGCGGAGAGTTCGGGGAGGCCGGCGACAGCGTGGCCATTCCAGTCACCACCAAGTACGCAGATACGCACCATCGATTCAGAAGCTAGTTTCAATGGTCCCTCCAGCCATCCACAGGTTTAGCGGGCACTTGCAGTCCGCGCGATTCGTGATACATCGCCACACACGGGGCGCGGCGGTAGCCGCAGACCCAATGGCAGCTTCCTGCTAGACAGCCGCAGGGAGCCGGGCGGTGTATTTCAAATTCACTCGTGCGCATTTTCCGCCTGATCCCGGTCACGCCTAGGCTACATCCGCCTTAATTGCGCTGAAGCGCACTGCACACGAGCCAAGATCAACGGGAATCTCGGATTTGATTTCAATGCGGCGCAAGCCGGCTGGTAACGAAGGTCCTGGCGACGACCCCCTCAGGGAGATCCGGCACAGTCTTCGTCATCAGGAGCGCAAAGGCCCTGACCGGGGGGCGGAAGGTCCGAGTTAGCAGCGCGTACAAGCGCCTCTTTTAACGTCGTCACCGGCACAGCGCCCGAAACAGGGATTGGACCGATCTGAAAATGCGGCACCTCCCTAATTCCTTTCTGGCTCGCACCTCGCTCCAGATCCACGACTCGCTGATCCGTCGTCGGGTCTTTTAGACACTCCAATGCGTCCTGCTCACTGATGTGAACGGAGCGGGCGATACGCGCAAGCTCGGAGTCAACTCCAATGTTCATCCCACATTCGAAATATGCCCTGTAGACTGCGTGAATGAAGGCGCGTTCAAGGTTCCGCTCCTGCGCCAACAGCCGAACCCGATGCGCCGGCCGGGAGTTGGACATCGTCTGCAGTATCCGCATGTCCAGACTAATGCCGTCGTACCGAGCCTGCGCTTCAATCTGCGCATCTAACATCTTTCCGTGCGACTCCCCGTAGTTCGCGGTTCGATATGAGGCCCTGTCGATACCGGCTAGCAGGCCGTTGAAATATCCGTCGTTGATGCGCTCAGATGCATTACGACGGATGCTGGGTTTGCACTTTTGAAACGCGGAACACGTTTGCGGGCATTCGGCGTTACTCGCGGGTTCACCATATCGGTGTTATCCATCGCTTCCTGCCCCTCAACCGGCAAGTGTGCGCATACGCGTCAGGTTGTAGCCGACCTGCGTCAGCACGAAGAGCTGGTCTACGCGTTCAAGTCCCCGATACATCGCTTGTCGAATTCGTCCGACTGTCTTGCCCCATCCGAACACCTGCTCAATGCGTTTACGTTTTTGCTGGCTGACCGCGTAACCCGGCCAGCGCGTAGTTCGGTCGTCAATTGCTGAACCTCCTGGACGCCCATCGTTTTGCGCCACATGCGGCGTCACACGGTTCGCTCGACAACTGGCCACGAAACCGGCGGTGTCGTAGTTCTTGTCCGCGCCGACCGTGATGCCGTGCGGCGCAACACTTGCGGCATCGGCAAGCATCAGCTCGGCCGCGTCGCGCTCGGCGGTGCCCGTCGCCAGCGTCACCTGCGCGTTGACCACCAGGCCGTGCCGGTTGTCGGTCAGCACGTGGCCCATATAACAGAGCATCGCCCCGGTTCCTTTGCTCTTGCGAAACAGGCGCGCCTGCTCGTCCGTCGTCGATTGGTGCGTCTCGTTACTGCGTTTCTGTCCGTGCCAGTTGTCGTTCGGCGCGGGCGGTTCGTCAGGAGGCGTGTCGTCTTCGTCTGGACTTGCCTTCGGCACGAAGCTCTTATGCCCGGCCCATGCCTGAATCAACGTGCCGTCGACGCTAAAGTGCTCCCCAGAAAGATATCCGCGCTCGCGCGCGGTCTCGACTGTCTCGTTGAAAAGCAACACCACCACATCGTGTTCGAGCAACCGGTCGCGGTTCTTGCTGAACGTCGAGTGGTCCCACACGGTCCCGTCCATCGGCAGGCCGACGAACCAGCGGAACAGCATGTTGTAGGAAATCTGTTCCACTAGCATGCGCTCGCTACGAATCGAGTACAGCACCTGCAGCAAAAGAGCTCGCACCAGTTTCTCCGGCGCGATGCTCGGCCGACCTCCTTTCGCGTCAGCCTCGTACATCCGGGCGAACACATCGTCCATGCGTTTAAGCGCGTCATTGACCCACGCGCGAATCGGACGCAACGGATGGTCCTTCGGCACAAAATCGTCCAGCTTCAGCACCGTGAACATTGACTCGGTAAAACCATCTGGACCACGCATCCGTTCCATCTCGCTCTCATTGATGACATCAGTTCAACGTTTACGCCTTCGTTACGGATGACCGCCACATCAGGTATTTCAACGGCCTGCTAGAGGTAGAGCAGGGTTCAATTCGAGAGGCATCCACGACAACTGCCATTCGAAGTCGTCACTCAAAGAATCGATAGCGTGCAGTAGCCTATTGATGCCGAGGTAGCACCAAGGACAGACGAAATCGTGTGTCACCGTAATATCTATCGGCATCAATGTCCCCGTCTGAATACATGGCCGTCTTACTGGTTGGCGGATTCCGCGAGATACCGGTGCACAAACGTCACAGCCATCGCCCCTTCTCCGACCGCAGACGCAACCCGCTTGACGGATCCGAATCGGACATCGCCGGCTGCGAAGGAGCCAGGTACGCTGGTCTCAAGGAAATAAGGGCGTCGCTCCAGAGGCCAACAGCGCTCGAATTCCGGGAATTCTCCCAAGTCTGCGCCGGTGACCAGATATCCGTTCCTGTCGCGGACTATCGTTGTCTCCTTGGCCCAGTCAGTGTTGGGCGCACCTCCGATACAGACGAATAGTCGCTCCGCAGCGACCACCTCGTCCTCGCCGGAAGTACGAACGATACGGATAGCCTCAAGCTGTGTGTCACCGAATAACTGCGTTACCGCTGAGCCAAAGAGCACTTCGACGTTTTTCGTCTGGGTTATACGGTCAAGAAGATAATGCGAAAGCGTTGCGGCCAAAGTCGGGCCACGGACTATCATCGTTACCTTCTTGGCCGTCTTGGCGAAGTTCATCACGGCCTGTCCTGCCGAATTCCCCCCGCCCACAACGAAAACCTTCTTCCCATCACACATTGGTGCTTCGCTTGCGCCCGCACCATAAAAGAGTCCTGAATTGAGCAGCCGTTGCTCTCCCGGTACACGCAGGCTGCGATACTCGATTCCCGTCGCGCAGATGTTTGCGCGTGCTCGAAGAAGCGAGCCATCGGCAAGACTGACCTCGATCTTCCCATTCGTGAAAGTTGCGCGTATGCCTTCGCGCATCAAAAGCAACTCGACACCGAACTTGACAGCCTGTTGCCGGGCACGCTCTGCCAATTCCGCTCCTGCAATGCCTTGCGGAAAGCCCATGTAGTTTTCGATGAGCGAACTGGTGCCTGCCTGCCCACCGACGGCGGCTCGCTCAATAACGACCGCACGCAGCCCCTCAGATGCCGCGTAAACCGCTGCTGAAAGCCCTGCCGGCCCCGCCCCATAGATGGATAGATCGTATTCGTGGTAACGCGGACGCGACACCCACCCCAGTTTGGTCGCTATGTCTGCAAGCGTGGGGGTATACAGCGTGGATCCATCGGGAAAGACAACGATTGGCCAGCGGGTATTCTCGAAATCCAGAACCCCCAGTTGATGCAAACAGTCGCTGTCTCCGGATACCTCACACCACTCATACTCAACGACACCGCGCGCCAGAAAGTCCCGGATAGCGTATGCTTCCTTGCTGTAAGCCTCACCAAACACCTTGACAACCTTCGCGCCATCCATGGTCGTTCTCCGCTAATTCAACGCAGCACAGGCTCCTCGTAGGTTGCTGGGAAAAACGGCTCTACGATCGCACAACACAGCCCGTGTATTGGCTCGTCTTCCGGACGTTTCGGGAGCTTCCGTCTCCACCGTTCACTTCAAAGCACCGTCGACTTTGTCTATCTGCCGTCCGCGCCTGGAGCGGAGAGGTATCGTCTCGACGAGCCGGCACCAATCCAACCATAGACCGATATGGCCTAGAGTGAGCACTTCTTAATTGAATTTAATACGCGTGAAGCGACGCGTTTCTGTGCAAACACCGCTGAACACTGCCAGTACGACCTCGCTCATTGAGAGGTTCCCTGGATGTACACCCAGACGATTGACCATTTTGCCGAGGATGTTGCGTTCAAGATCTCAACAATCACGACCTCGCAGATCTCCTGTTTCATAGGCGCGATGATGGTAGTCGCCGACATCGGCTTCGGCGACACTCTGATGTTCGCCGTCGGGACGCATGTGCCTACCGCCTACGCCCACCTAATCATGGGGGCCGTCTTTGCTTGCGGCCTGACAATCGTGGTCTTCGCAGGCTCAAATCTCTTTACGGGCACCGCGATGTACCTGCCTTTCGCCGCCCTTCGTCGGTCCAGCGGAATTGGTGGCCTCCTTCTGGTTTGGGGAGTCTCCTGGCGTGGCAATTTTGTTGGAGCCGTCGTGTTGGCGATGTTGATACACCCCTCCGGCGAGGGCGTAGCCTTAACCGATGGCGCTACGACCTTCTTCGCGGTCGTAGAGGGAAAACTGAACGGCAGCCCAACGGAGCTCATCTCGAAAGGCGTACTGTGGAACTGGCTCGTCTGTGTTGCGATGTGGATGGCTGCCCGGACAAAGAGCGACGCCGCAAAGCTGGTCCTTATTTTCTGGCCGGTATTTGCATTCGTCGCCTGTGGATTCGAACATAGCGTCGTCAACATGTTCCTGTTCGCCCTGGCGCTCATCGGCCCCCCCCGAAAGCGTGACGTTGGCGCGCGCGGCTGCCAAAATGGTCTTTGTGACGATTGGAAACCTGGTTGGCGGCAGCGTGTTCATGAGCCTCGGCTATTGGCTGCAGGATCGTCACAGCAACCGCTCGCAATTCCGGATGGCAGCGCCCGACAGCGCCGGCGCAGACCTAAAACACCTGAACCTTGGCCTGAAGCGAATTCGACGCGACGGCAAGTAGACGGTCGCTTCGTTGGCCGTGTAGTGATGCGTAGTCGAGCTCGCGACTGTCTATGTTTGCTTGCGGGTCTTCCGTAAAGGTCGACGCTCAGCAGCCCTCAACCAGCTCGCATCAAATTAAGAACGATTTATTTCAGTATGCGCTTTGCCTGAACCAGAATAGTTATAACCCTTATCAGGGGGTAACCGCTGTCGAGTGTGAAGTATGGAATCAAAAGTTAGCAAGTCGGACGGCGAACTCGACCAATACAACGAAGAGTTCACGAGCTACCTCAATCGGTCAGTTGAGGCGAAAAGCAATGTTCATATCTCATTCGGCGTCCGGCTATTTTCGATCGCCGTGTGCGGCTGGACAATTATTGAAACGCCTGCCGAATATGACGCGTTCGCCGGGCTCGGACGATTTCTCGCCCTGCTCATTTCGAAGGTCATCTGGCTGGTGCTCGGAGTAGCCCTGTTACGAAAAATACGGGGCGCTCAGCAAGCATTTTCAATTTTATGCTTTATAAGCATTTTCGCGATTTTTCCCGCGTTGCCATTTGAGTTCGACCATTCGATATTTTCATTTTGTCTTTCATTAACTGATTGCATCCTGAAGATAGGTTTTTTGGCGTCCATCGTCCTTCGATATCTCGACATTGAATGGTAAGCACAATTCTTGAAGTCTCAGTTCGCGACGTATCAACATCAACGCCAGTCGATTTGGGAGTTATCATGCTTCTTTTAAATCCCGCTTGCGATCCGTGGCAACGCACCGTTGGCGCGCTCAGCTCTTGGCCGGATGGCGAACCCACTCTCCCCAGCGCCACTAGCCACTTCTCAATAAAGCACGCCGCAACGGAAAACAAGGGAAAATCCCGCTGCGCCTCCGGCGGGCTGGGTCTTGTCAAGGTCATCGAACGGCTGAACGAGACGACTGCCGTGATTGATTGGCGGGATTCAACTGCCGGATGCTACACAGAGCAGGTCTGGCGAGTCTGTATTGCGCGCGTGACCGGTCAATGCGCGTTAAGCGGCGCAGTCATCAAGAAGGGTGACGCTGTGTATCGGCCGCGCAGAAACAGGAACCTGCGAGCGAACGCGGCATTTATGATCCTCTCACGTGAGCTGGATAGCGCGTTCTCTTTGGTCGATTGCTGATTGTGTTGCGAGTGACCTGAACGATGCCGACGCGGGCCTATGCCGCTTGAGAATCGACAGGTCACCGGTTCTCTCTTGTCGCAAGTCGGCACATCGACGGCTGGACATTGCTCCAGACAAAGTCACCCATTCTCCGCGCCGTGCGCTGAGTGGCGCGACCGAAAAGATCGCTTTGCTCGCCTCAAGCGTGCTGGCGAAAGCGCAATCCACCGCTCCACGCCAGCACATCAATCCTGCATCCTCTATGGAAGGCTCTTCAGTGCCGATACATTGGTGCTGGCCGGCCCAGAGACGATTGACGCACAAGCTTTCCTACCATAAGCCGTCACGAAGGCGTCTCGCTCCCCAAACGCCAATCCGCAAGTTTGCGCTCCAAACCAGTCGCGATTGTCGCCGAGTGTGGCACCGGTTCACCAAAGACCTAACGAACGGGGGATATGTGAGACCCATGACACAAATGGTCTTTCGAGCATCAAAACTAGACAAACTCGCACCTCCAGTGCGCCTGGCGCGGCAGAAATGTCCAAGGTGCGAAGACTAGCAGCTAGTCAGGTGGTGGCAATCTTTGTATTATGGTTGTCTGATCTCTCGACGCCTCTGGGTCCACATGCCAAAGAAAAATGGGCCGATCGACGCCCCCGCACTTTCCGAACCTCACGAACCAGGTACTCGTCGGCTTGCGCCTGAGGTCCGGGAGCGCATGATTGTCGAAAAAGCTATCGACCACTTTGCGACACATGGTTTCTCGGGCAGCACACGGGAACTCGCACGCCAACTTGGTGTGACGCAACCGCTCCTGTATCGATATTTTCCGAGCAAAGAGGCCCTGATAGATCGCGTCTACGAAGAGGTTTACAGCTGGGACAGCGACTGGGAGAAACTGATAAGAGACCGCTCAATGCCGCTCCAGGAGCGCATGGTCCGTTTCTATCAGGCGTACGCTCATACGATCCTACGTCGTGAGTGGATTCGAATCTTTATATTCGCAGGGCTCACCCGTGAAGGTATTAACTCTAAATACCTCGCGCGTCTCCGGGAACGCGTCTTCAACCCCGTCATGGACGAAATCAGGCAGACGCACGGCCTTCCGGCGCCTGCCGGGCCGGCCGAGCGAGCCGTCGAACTCGAGCTAATCTGGAGTTTGCACGCGAGCATTTTCTACGTTGGCGTGCGGAAGTGGATCTACGGGTTGCCAGTCACGGAGGATATTGACTCGCACATCGAACATCAGATCGATGCATTTCTGAACGGCACACCCTCCGCGCTGAAGAAAGTGCTGGAAGCAGGTAGCACCAAGCGCCCAAAGGCAACCAAAACCAGGGCCACCACCTAGGCTGCAGGCGGCTCGTTGCCCGGACGCTCCTGCAGCCGGGCCTCGAATACTTCCAACGGCCTGACCGCCATGCCAAACCAATTGGCCCCGGCCGTCGCTCACGCCCCCGTTCGTCAAACCTCATGCAGCCGCAGCTTGTCATTTGCCTTTTTCACGTTTAATATTGATCGATTGATTACTAAAGGTCGGTTGCGTCGCAGCATTCACTGTGCGATGCACGTCATGCCACGGTTCCAGTGGCTGTGTCCCGCAATCATCGTTGCCTGACACTGGCCGGAGACCGCCAACGACCTACTAGAAAAGTGCTGGTCGTATTCAACATCTGGCACGGTTCGGCCAGCACATCTGCAACGTATTATCCGGACCGGGCAATCGGTGATTTGGCTAAAGAGACACGGAGTGGCTCTTTAGATTTTTCTCCAGGAGTTGTCTGAATAGAGCGACGGATTGAGCTCCGCTAACAATGTCGTTCCCTATCTTAACCGTCGGAACCGAATTAACACCTCGGTCGATAGCGACGGCCTCAATTGTTCGAACCTCGTCTGTGCCGTCACGTCCCGAGAAAAAGGTATTGATTTCTGCGCGGTCAAACCCGGCCGTTACAGCGAGCTCGGTCAGCACTGCGACGTCACCGACGTCCTGACCGACGGAGAAATACGCGCGAAAGATGTTTTCTACCAGTGTCGACACCGGATACCTCTGCTGAAGCATCCAGACCAGTCGGTGCGCGGCCAACGTGTTGGGCGTACGTTCGACACGTTCGTAATGGAAGTCCAGACCAACATCGCGCCCTGCTTCCGCCACCTGCGAATCCATGGCTTGAGAGCGCTTCCAGCTGCCGAATTTCGCCGACCGGTATTCTTTCCGGTTAAGCCCTTTTTCTGGCATACCCGGGTTAAGTTCGTAGGGAATGAAGGCCACTTTGATATTGGCCTCCGAGCCCGTCTCCGACATTGCCAGTCTCAGCTTTTCGCCCCCGATCCAGCACCACGGGCAAATAAAGTCATACGTCACTTCAACGCTAAGCTTTTCCATCAAACACCTCCAACTCGATTGGTTACCACGAACAATCCAGCGATCAACAATGCCAGATAGAATGAACTGTCAAGCCGACGAATCTTCGCGTGAGGGGCCATAGAATGGACAAATTCACGGCGCTATCCATGTTTGTCGAGGTCGCACAGACGGGCGGGTTTACGAGTGCAGCCCGACGCCTCAATATCGCCACCTCATCAGTAACAAGAGCCGTCGAGGCACTTGAGGAATCGCTCGGGACGGTACTTTTCAATCGCACTACGAGACAGGTGGCGCTGTCAGACGCCGGCGCGACTTACTACGCCAGGGCGAAGCGGATCATCGAAGACATGGCCGAAGCGGACGCTTCTGTTTCGGATCGAGGAGTGAATCCTTCGGGTCCGCTTCGCGTTTCCGTGCCCGCAGCCTTTGGACGGCAGTGCATTGTTCCTCATATAAGCTCCTTCCTGGCAAGCCATCCAAGGCTGGAACTGGACATCATTCTTGATGACGGGATTTCCGATCTTTTAGCTGACCGGATAGATCTCGCCGTAAGACTGGGTGACCCGCCGCCAAGCGCGGACGTTGTCAGCCGGACAATAGGTCACTTCGAGCGTTACGTTGTCGCAAGCAAGGACTATCTGGAAATGCATGGCATCCCGGAAACACCTGAAGCGCTTTCCACTCACCAATGTCTGCGTTTTTCTTACGGCTCTGACCAACAGGTCTGGACGTTCTGCCAAGGCGGAAACGTCGCAAAAATCGCGGTTACAGGCCGCCTTAAGACGAACAATTCTGAAGTACTCAGGGAAGTCGCGCTAAACGGCGCTGGTATCGCGTTGCTTCCCAGTTGGCTCATTGATTCTGATGTTCAGGCCGGCCGATTGACTAAACTGTTTGACCAGTACGAAATCAATCCAAATGACGCCCGGTCTTCCATCACTGCGCTTTACATGCCCAATCATCGAGGTTCACGGCGAATCGGCGCCTTCCTCGAGTTTCTCAGCGACATCGTGTCATGACTGAGCGACACAACCAGGAACCCAGCCGTCCGATATTGCCACGCAGAAGTATCAGATTGGCCGCCTGCTGCACGTTTTCGGTGCCGCGATGATGCTGGGTCAGCCCCATCCCGTAGACGAGCACTGCGTTTTTCGATTCGATATAGATTTTGGCGACATTGGTCAGATCCTCTTTGCTCAAACCGGATTGACGCTCAATGGCTTCCCATTTTGTTGCGTACAGATCTTCGATCAGCCGTTCGAGTCCGACAGTGTGTTGATTAATGAAATCGTGATCCAGTACGCTAGGCCGCCCAGTGGCCAACTCCGTGTTGTCGAACTCCAAGACGGCCTTCATGATTCCCTTCAGCGCAGCGACGTCGCCGCCGACACGCACCTGATAGCGAAATGTGCTGATTGGCGTAGACCTCAGCGTCACCATTTCTATCGGATCCTGCGGAGCCTGAAAACGCTCGAGCGCACGCTCCCGGAAAGGGTTGAACGAAACAATTCGCGCCCCTCTTCGCGAGGCCTCGTGAAGATTCGTCATCATGCGAGGGCTGTTCGTCCCTGGATTCTGGCCAAAGATGAAAATGGCATCGGCGGCGTCAAAATCTTCGAGCGTTACGGTGCCCTTGCCTACCCCAATTGACCTTGGAAGCCCTGCGCTCGTTGCTTCGTGACACATGTTTGAACAGTCCGGAAAGTTGTTGGTGCCATACTCCCGAACGAAAATCTGATAAAGGAACGCTGCCTCGTTTGAGGCTCGACCTGACGTGTAGAATTCGGCGTGATCTGGATCGTCCAGCGCATTTAGATGGCTTGCGATCTTTTCAAACGCTGCATGCCACCCAATTGCCTTGTATCGGTCGCTTGCGGAATCATAGACCATTGGATGCGTGAGTCGTCCCGCCATCTCCAGATCGTAGTCATCCCACGCCCGTAGTTCAGAGACAGGATGCATGGCGAAAAACTCGGACGTGCACCGGTTCGTTGTCGCTTCCCACGCGACCGCTTTAGCGCCGTTCTCGCCGAACTCGAACGACGAAGTGTGCTTCGGATCAGGCCACGCACACCCTGGGCAGTCGAATCCTTCAGGCTGATTCATCTGGAGAAACGTATTGGGGCCATAATTCGGGATGCCCTGGAGAGAAAGTACCTTAGCCGTCGCTTTCAACGCACTCCAGCCACCCGCAGGTTCGGAGTATGTCCGCACATCCTTCTCATCGGCCATGGCTTGTCGACCTTTCAAGAACGTCAGAATCATCCTTCGCATACGTGCCGGAGTCGATCCAGGGCGGGCAGCGGTGACCGGGTCGGGTGCATGCAGCAATCACCGACTTCAAACAGCTCCCATCTGCAGTCTGCGCGTCCACACGATCAACGTACTGTTAATTGTTGTGAAAATCAACCGAGCGCCATAGGGTGAAGAATGTTGCCGTGGTCACTCGTCAGCCGAGAGTTCCATTGGTTGAATGAAGTAGACTTTCCGGTATCAGCACTCATCGCGTTGCGTAGTTCGCACTGACGCGCTCGGATCGATCTCTGGGATTGATACCCAGAAGAATGCGTTGTCCAGGCTATCAGGTTGGCGGCCGACGTGCCGCAAGCGTCTGGGCTGCGAGCTCCATGTCAAGCGGACGTTTGTAAGTTCAGAACAATTAACGCACTTGATTCCGGCCCTGGTTCACCTCAATAACTACACTGCTTTAAGCAGCGACCCTTCGGGTCGGCAATGCCCAAAGCTGCACTTTCTCCCAATCCACGACATGATCGAGGCCATATATGAACGATGCAGGAAAGGCAACCGAACGACGGAAAGCACCGCTCCACACCCCGAATGCACTGAGCCAGGACGCAACTCTGGACATTTCGGCGGAGCTGAACGCGCTGCTCGCTGACACTTTCGCGGTCTACATGAAGACCAAGAATTTCCACTGGCACATGTCTGGTCCATATTTCCGTGACTATCACCTGCTCCTTGACGAGCAAGCCGACCAGATCTATGCGACAACCGACCCGATCGCTGAGCGGGTTCGGAAAATCGGCGGCACGACGCTGCGTTCAATCGGCCACCTGTCCAGACTTCAACGGATACTGGACAACGATGCCGATTTCGTCACGCCGGCGGATATGCTCGCAGAGCTCCGCGAAGACAACATGTCCTTGATCCGCTACATGAAGGGCACGCATTCACTTTGCGACGAAGTCGGTGACGTAGCGACGGCAAGCCTTCTCGAACAGTGGATTGATGAGGCTGAGCGACGTACCTGGTTTCTGTTTGAATCCGGTCGCACGTCGTAGCCCGTTTCCGGCGATTGCCCGATAAGGGTCTTTGTCATCGACGGTCCTTACAGGTTGCGACGGGGGTATCGTCGCAGCTCTGTAAGAGAGCCAGAAATTCACGCCGTTACTAGCATCCCAGACAGCGTCTTAAAAACCACGCCAGATTGCCTGCTGCCTTCCCGTCCTGAAATCAACGGACAGATTTCCTCAACGCCGGCGCTCGGTCCTCACCAAACTTTTGCTACACGGATGCATACCGGGCCTCAAATCCCCGCTCATCCACTACAATGCGGCGCGAGCGCCTCTCGCAGATAGCAACAGAATTGCTTTTTATGGGGAGTTCATCATGCTCGACAGTACCCAGCAACGCGCAGTCATTGTCGGCGGATCGCTTAGCGGTCTTTTTACGGCGACAGCTCTGCGTGCGATCGGATGGCATGTCGACGTGTTTGAGCAGTCCCCGAACGAACTCGACAGTCGTGGTGGCGGAATCGTCCTTCAGCCTGACGTCCTTGAAGCGTTCCGGTTTGGGGGCGTGTCAATTCCAACAGACATTGGCGTCGACTCCGGCGATCGCATCTATCTCGACAGAGAGGATCGAATTGTTCAGCGATTCTCCATGCCTCAAACGCAAACCTCGTGGAGCTTGATCTACAACGCGATGCGGCGTGGATTGCCCGCAGGCGTTGTTCATCCTGGTGAGCGTTTTACGAGATTTGAAGAGATCGACAATGAAGTTGTTGGGCATTTCGAGAGCGGGCGAACTGCGACCGGCGACATCCTGATTGGAGCTGACGGTTCGCGCTCCGCAGTTCGAGCCCAAGTGCTTCCAGGAACGCATCCAAGCTATGCAGGGTACGTCGCATGGCGTGGCCTGGTTGAGGAGAACGATCTCCCGTCTTCGGCAGCAACCGTTCTACGTGACAGGTTCACGTTCCAGCAAGGCGAATCGCACCTGATGCTGATCTACCTTGTTCCCGGCGAGAACGGCACAACACGGGTGGGGACGCGCCGGTGGAATTGGGTATGGTATCGCCCCGTGACTGCTAGCGAGCTCGTCGCTCTGATGCTGGATAGATTCGGCACTCAGCGCTCGACGTCGTTACCTCCCGGAACGACGAAGGATGTGGACGTCAGCGAACTTCGGTCTGCTGCTCAAGCCCTTCTCGCCCCGACCTTGCAAAAGCTGGTCTTTGCGACGGTCGAACCCTTTGTTCAGGCCATTCAGGATTTGGCCGTCAACAGGATGGTTTTCAATCGGACGATTCTGCTCGGCGATTCTGCTTTCGTTCCTCGACCACATACCGCCGGAAGCACCGCCAAAGCTGCTGTAAATGCGGTAACGCTTGCCCATGCCCTGTCTAGCGGCGCCACACCCCTCGCGACCGCGCTCTCCCGTTGGGAGATGCAGCAAATACGCCTGGGAACTAGCATGTCCGAACTCGGCATCTCCCTCGGGGACAACATAATGCAGTTAAACCAGTAGCCCAGCCGGATAATTTGGGCAAAGTCCCCGCACTTGAGGTAGTTGTGAGACGCCTCAAGCGGCACCGACCAGGTCTTCAGCATTGACTTGAACAATGAATCGTCTACCGTCTGCGAGACCCGGTCGCGAGCGCCGGGTTCTGCTCGCCGGCGCGATTGTTCTTCTGGTCGAGGCACTTACACCGCTTTGCCACACCTCCTCCATCTTCATACTTCTCCAGACACTAGCGGGGTTGTCGTCCGGCGTCTTTGTCATCCCGATTACAGTTTGGTTTGTGGTGAGAAGTCTTCCTCCGAACCTCGTACCTTTTGGCATCGCTGCGTATGAGATGAATCTCGAGATGTCGCTGAACATTTCGGCGACGTTGGAGGGCCGGTACAGCGAACATATGAGCTGGCACTGGATTTTCTGGCAAAACGCTGTGCTTGCAGTACCGCTTATCCTTTATCTGCTGACGTCGCTTCCGAAGGAGTCGATCAAGCAGGATGTGCCAAAAGGAGAGACTATTCTGGAATGATGCTTGGTGCCGGGGGCTTAGCGTTCATTGCGTTGCACTCGACCAGGGCGAACGGTTCTTCTGGTTTCAGTCGCTTTTTCATCACCATACGCATATTCTTCGGCGTTACCGCGCTGGCCGCTTTCTTCATATACAAGCTGTTGGCGAAGGATTCCGGCATTGCCTTCTCGTACCTCCTGAAGCGCAACGTGGCAATCCTCGTTTTGCTTGTCGGTCTGTTCAGGTTCTCGTCCTTAACACCCGTTTCGTTGCCCCGATCTTTCAGGCCAGCGTCCATAACCTGCGTCCCCTTCAGATAGGCGATACCTTACGCTGGATAGCAATTCCCCAGATTTTCCTCGCTCCGTGTGTCGCTTTTCTGCTGCTGCACATGGACGCGCGAATGGTCATCGTCATTGGCTTTTCCACAATCGCACTCGCCTTTGCCTTCGGTACGCAGATCACTTCCGTCTGGACAGAAATCGACTTCATACCGTTTCAATTGCTGCAGAGGATCGGGCAAACCATGGCGTTGACTTAGGTCATCTATTTCTTTGCGAGGCATGTCATCATGGTCCACGCGCTCACATTTGGAGCAATCGTATAAATGATGCGCCTGTTCGGTGGACAGCTTGGCACGACTTCAATCGCGGTAACCCAACGCATTTTGGAACAAACCCGCTCCAATCTCCTTGGACAGCTCGTAAACCTCTTTGACCAGGAGACACTCTCCCGAATCAATGCGCTTGCCCGAGTAGCGCATAGTTCGACCTATAGCGCCAGTCAGGAGGTCTTCTCCCTGAAGCTTGCTATCCTGAAATCAGCAGTCCGAACGCAGTCGATTACGCTAGGGTTGGCTGATGTCTACAGGGTAGCAGCAGTATGCGCTGTGGTCGGCGTGATTCTCGCTCTGACTCTCAGACCGCCGCCGGTACCGTAATTGTTGGCATGGCAAATAGTAGCTCTCCAGATGCGAGATCGAACGGGGATCGCCGTCTTAATTTTGCTGAATCGCCCGCAAGATTCACGTGAGTGAGTGCCGAGCCGTCTTATACTTTTCTGGACTATCCCACTAAGACGCCCCGGGAGCACCACTTCTGCCTTTGAATGTGCGTTCACTCGCGCACTTCGGCCTATGGAGAAAATATGTCCGCCCTGCTCACCCCTCATCAGATATTTGGTCTATCCCTCAAGAACCGGGTTGTGATGGCTCCGATGACGCGCTGTCGCTCGAAGATGAACGGACTTCCCAATTCGCTGATGGCTCAATACTATGAGCAGCGTGCGTCGGCCGGCCTCCTTATAACGGAAGCCACAAACGTCAGCGCGATGTCTGCGGCATTTGAGCTCGCTCCTGGCATCTACACCGACGAGCAGATGGAAGCATGGAAGTCCATTGTCGCGCGTGTGCACGCGGCCGGAGGGCGCATCTTCATGCAGCTCTGGCATAGCGGACGGGTCAGTTCATTCGCGCTGCTCGACGGTCAATCCCCTATATCGCCGTCCGGGATAAATGACGACCTTGAGCAACTGCAGGTCTGGGGGCATTTGCAAAACGGTCATTACACGAAAATTCACGCAACGCCGTCGCGAGAAATGACGACGGAGGAAGTTGCAGACGTCGTGGCATGTTTCAAAGCGGCCGCGAAGCGCGCTCACACGGCCGGTTTCGACGGCGTGGAGGTGCACGCCGCAAACGGATACCTGCCCCATCAGTTTCTATCGTCGACGACCAACGTCAGAACCGACAGATACGGGGGATCAGTTGAAAAACGTGCCCACTTCCTGCGCGAGATTCTTGAGCAGGTAAGTGAAGTGTTGCCACTGAACCGAGTTGGCGTTCGGATATCGCCATTCGCGCTCTACAACAACGTCCGCGATGGCAATCCCGAGCAGACTTACACCTTTGTGTCCAAGATGTTGCAAGAGTTTGGCGTCGCATATGTCCATGCTGCCGATACGAACGGATGGGTTGGCAAACCAGATCTGTCCAAAATCGTCTCGATCGTGAGAAGCGGCTACGACGGCACACTGATGGTAAATGGCGGGCTTACGCTCGATGAAGGCGAATCACTTATCGAGAACGGGACCGCGCAACTCGTGGCTTATGCACGGGCCTTCATCGCCAATCCCGATCTCGTCGAGCGAATTGAGCACAAACAGTCGTTGTCGACCGCAAATGCGTTCGGGTGGTACGGCGGGGATGCGGCCGGCTATACCGACTATCCGACGCATGCAGGCGAAAAGACTACGCCCGGTGGCCTTGAAATCGGCGAATTCTGATACTGACAAGGTCGTCACCATAGGCAGACGGCAGCGGCAAGCTCCGTCTTCTTCTTTCAGGCGAAACAGAACATGGGTCGACGATCCCTGCCCGGCTTCATTCTTGGGCTCGTTGCTGGAGGATGTATTCTGGCAGTTGCGCTCATGTATGAGCCTGCCTTTGCCCCGGTTGAACCGCCGCCCGTGAACTCATTCGACGCTGGCTTGCGTGCGCGCGGTGCAAGAATTGTAGCGCTGGGCGACTGTGTCGTATGCCATACGGCGAAGGACGGGAAGCCCCTCGCCGGCGGCCTGCCACTCATCACACCGTTCGGTACCATTTATACGACCAACATTACACCAGATAAGGTCACCGGTATCGGTTCATGGTCGTTGGAGGCATTTGGGCGAGCCATGCGACATGGAATTTCCAGGGATGGACATCATCTGTACCCGGCATTTCCGTATGTGCATTTCACCCGTGTCCCGGATGCAGACATAGACGCTGCATATGCGTATTTGATGTCTCGTCCACCAGTCAGTGCGAAGCCACCGATGAACGAGCTCATGTTTCCGCTCGGGTTTCGCCCGTTGGTAGCGTTCTGGAATCTCCTCTTTCTACAAGATCGCAGGTACGTCGAAGAGACGACCAGATCGCGAGAATGGAATCGCGGAAAGCTGTTGGTGGATGGCTTGGGGCATTGCGCCTCCTGCCACTCGCCGCTTAACCTTGCCGGGGCGGAGAAAGCAAGCCTCGCTTTTGAAGGGGGCCGTGTCGATGGGTGGGACGCATACCCATTGATCAACCTGAACAATTCGCCTGTGTCGTGGACAAAGGAACAACTGGTGACCTATCTCCGGACAGGTATAGCCAGCCAACACGGAGGCGCAGCCGGGCCGATGCTTCCTGTTACGCAGGAGCTCGCAACGACGCCCGAAGAAGACGCACAGGCCATTGCGCAATACATACTTTCCTTACAAGAACCGCAGCAAAAGAGCATAGCGATCAAAACGCGACTCGACGGGCGCAACAGCTCGAGCGTTGCACAAGGTTCAATCATTTTCGCCGGGGCCTGCGCGGCATGCCATGGGATGGCGTCACCGATGCAGTCAATCGGCAACCGACCGTCACTTTCGCTGAGCACGGCCGTCAACGCTGACAGTCCACGCAACGTGATCCAGATGATGCTGAATGGGATTGCCTGGCACCAGACGGCTTCCGTAAATTACATGCCAGATTTCGAAGCCGACTTTAGCAACGAGCAGTTGGCTGACATCGCGGCCTATGTGCGATTCAACTTCTCCCATCGGCCGGAGTGGCCTGACGTCAGCAAGACCGTGAGCGAAATACCAAGGGAGAGAGCACGGTGATCATCCAGCTATCGGTAAACGGCGTCACTCATTCAATTGAAGTAGACGCGTCCATGCCTCTCCTGTACGCGTTGAGGAACCGGCTTAATCTTAACGGAGCCAAGTTTGGTTGCGGATTGGGTCAGTGCGGGGCATGCACAGTTATCGTCGGCGATCGTCCGGTCTTCTCGTGCCTCCTGCCTGTGTCGGCGGTAGGCTCCAGAAACGTTCGTACCATCGAAGGACTCGGCTCAGCAACCAGCCCCAACGCCTTGCAGGCCGCCTTTATCAAGCACCAGGCGGCTCAATGCGGGTACTGCATTGCGGGGATGATCATGCGTGCCCAGGCATTGCTCGACAAAAATCCGCATCCCACTGAAATAGACCTCAGGGCTCATATGGAATTCAATCTGTGCCGCTGCGGCACCCATATGCGCATTCTCGCCGCCATTCGAGAGGTTGCCGGCACATCACAAGAACAGGCCCCGAGCAGCCAAAGGCCGAAACTGGAGTCTAGCGATGGACAAATGCGATGAGGAGTTCAGCGCTGCGCGTCGGCACTTCCTTTCATCCGGAGTTCTCGTCGTGGGGTTCAGCCTGCTGCCCGGCTCCCAGCTTCTTGCCCAGCAGGTGGTTGCGGGCGAAGGGGCAGTTGTGCACATTGGGAAGGATACGCAAAATCTGGCGGGTAGCTTGAAGACCAATCCGCTACTGGATGCATGGATCAAGATCACGCCTACAAACCAGATTACCGTCTTCACAGGCAAGGTCGAGCTAGGAACCGGCGTGCGGACTGCTTTGCTTCAGATTGCAGCCGAGGAACTCCGCACGGCGCCGTCGCTTGTCACGTTCCTGACTGCCGACACACTGCTGTCGCCAGACGAAGGCCTAACCGCAGGCAGCCATACGATTGCAGACAGCGGGACAGCCCTTCTGAACGCGGCAGCGCAGGTGCGCGGGCTGCTCGAGGGGGCCGCTGCGAAGCGGCTGAACGTCGACGTCTCGCAGCTCGTGGTTCGCGATGCACGAATCACCGCTTCCGATGGTCGATCAATGACATTTGGAGACACCCTACAGTACGTTGACCTGCACCGGAATGCGACCCAGACCTCCCCGTTGAGTGACCCCAAAACGTTCAGACTGATCGGAACGCCGATGCAGCGCGTTGACATCCCGGGGAAAGTCACGGGCGGCTCAAACTACGTGCAGGACTTGAAGATGCAGGACATGGTCCACGCTCGCGTGGTACTACCGCCTGTCTACGGCGCCCCGTTGGTCCAGACAAACGATCATGCTGCTTTGTCACTTCCAGGGGTTCTGGCGGTGTTCCGGGACGGCAATGTCCTCGCAGCAATCGCTCAAGACGAGTGGCAAGCTATAGTCGCGCAGCGCGCCCTGTCTGCGGTCACCAAATGGGGCATTGGGCGGACGCTTCCCGCGCCGGAAAGCGTCCATGACCAACTCAAATCTATCGCCACCGAACGCATCGAGATTGCGAACCAAAACGGGCCGTCAGCTCCGGCAGCACACACGCTTAGCGCACGGTATATCAAACGCTATCTGATGCACGGCTCCATCGGGCCGTCCTGTTCAATCGGCCTGCTTAAAGACGGCACCCTAACGGTCTGGACTCATTCGCAGGGCGTCTATCCACTACGCGACGCATTGGCAGAGATGCTCGACATGCCGAAGAACAGGGTACGTTGCATCCATGTTGAGGGTTCCGGATGCTACGGTCA
Organism: Paraburkholderia sp. RL17-337-BIB-A; assembly: GCF_046025895.1. Lineage (NCBI taxonomy): Bacteria > Pseudomonadati > Pseudomonadota > Betaproteobacteria > Burkholderiales > Burkholderiaceae > Paraburkholderia > Paraburkholderia sp. RL17-337-BIB-A. Next base: position 2,005,586 of record NZ_JARESY010000002.1, read on the forward strand.
CAATGGAGCAGACGATGTCGCTGCGCATGCCGCGCTTTTCGCTCGCGCGATGCCGGGACGGCCGGTTCGCGTGGTGTGGATGCGAGATCAGGAACACACCTGGGAACCGTATACGCCGGCCATGGTGACCGAGGTGAGCGCGTCGTTGAACACGAGCGGGCGGATTGTTGACTGGCAGTACGCGTTGTGGAGCAGCTCTCACAACGAACGCATTGTGAATGCCGGCCGGTTGATGCCGGCAACACAGCTTGAACGGCCTTTCGTATCGGCGCCTTCAGTGCCAATGGTCCAGCCCGAAGGCGGCGGAGACCGCAACGCGATCCCGCTGTATGCTGTGCCGAACATACGTGTAGAGAATAACTTCTCACCGACCATGCCTCTGCGGACGTCCGCACTGCGCGGGCTGGGCGCACACATGAATGTGTTCTCAATCGAGAGCTTTATGGACGAGCTTGCGATGGCCGCACATGTAGACCCGGTTCAGTTCCGCCTGAGCCACCTGGATGACCAACGCGCTATCGACGTGATAAAGCTCGCTGCAAAGAAGTTTGGATGGCCCCGAGCTCCACGTCACCCTCGTGCCGGCGTGGGTTTCGCATTCGCAAAGTACAAAAATCTTATGGCTTACGTTGCGATTGCAGTTGAGATATCCGTCGAGCCCGAAACAGGAACAGTTCACCTTGAAGAGGCGGTCGCAGCCGTCGATACAGGACAAATCGTCAACCCGGACGGGGTGAAAAATCAGATTGCGGGAGGTATCCTTCAGTCAACGAGTTGGACCCTGTACGAGGAACTCCGCTTCGACACTCAGCGAATCCGAAGCTTTGACTGGAGCACCTATCCAATCATGCGGTTTTCGCAGGTCCCTCAAACAGTGGCTGTCCATCTCATTGATCGACCGGGAACGCCATTCCTTGGTGCCGCTGAAGCGGCGATGGGCCCTACCGCCGGCGCGCTTGCTAACGCCCTTTTTAACGCGACAGGCAAACGTCAGCGAGCCCTCCCAATCGCTGGCGACCGATTGCGTGCTCAAATTAACCTATGAAAATCATCATTGCAGGCGGTTCCATTGCCGGACTTTCAAGTGCGCTAACGCTTGGTTGCGTTGGGCATGACGTCCATGTCTACGAGCGCTCCGAAACGCCTCTTCGCGGCAGAGGCGGTGGCGTCGTAGTTCTGCGTCACATGCTGCGATTCCTCGAACAGCATGGCCATTTTACCCAGGAGATGATTAGCGTTCCCACGCAGCTGCGTCGACGCATCGGAACTGACGGCCAGTTGATCAGCGAGGAGCCTGAAAAGCTGCCGTTTTCCTCATGGGACTCCGTGTATAGGTCGCTGTGTTCCATGCTTCCCGCTGATCAGATTTCCTACGGCCAGGAAATAACGGGCTACACCGAGCGGGACAACGGTATTGAGGTTCATTTTGGCGCAGGAAACAGCATTCTTGCCGATATCCTCGTCGCAGGGGACGGAGGCGGCTCAAGGATCCGTGCCAAAGTCTTCCCTGAACATGTGCCCACATACGCCGGCTATGTCGCATGGAGAGGTATCGTTGACGAATCGACATTCGCCCCATCTTCGATAGAGACACTCGTCAACGCTTTTACGATGTTCCGGGAATCCGGCCATATGTTCATGGCCTTCCTCATTCCTGGCATCAACGGATCACTCGAACCAGGACGCAGGCGATTTAACTGGCTCTGGTATCGAAACGAGAATGATCCGTCGGTAATGAATAAACACCTCACCGACAATCTTGGCCAACTGCACCACTCGTCCATTGGCCCGGGCAGACTGTCATCCGAGTCAATCTCGGAGCTCTGTCAGTTAGCGAGGGAGTTCCTGCCCGCCGTCCTCCAACAACTCGTAAGAAAAACACAGCAACCCTTCTTTCAGTCCATCTATGACGCCCTGAGCCCGAGCTTTTCACTTGGGCGCATTGTGCTTGTGGGTGACGCAGCATGCACCGTACGCCCTCATACTGGCTCCGGGACGTCGAAAGCAGCGGACGACGCCATTTCTCTTGCCGAAGCACTTGGACATGAGTATGGAAATGAGGTGCAACCGGCCCTTCAAAGCTGGGCCTCACGTCGACGCGAAGAAGTCGAAAAGCTGCTTCGCAAAGGCCCTGAACTCGCCGCGCTCTTTGGATTGGGGCACAACAGCACCGCGAACTTCTAGACTAGTCACGACTGCCGCAACAGCAGCCACGCGTCCCATCCGTTGCGCCTGGCACATAGATAACATCGCCATGGCGATGCAAACTGGTCGATTACCCAGTTTCCTGCAATAGTCCTCACCGCGCACATAGGGTATATACCTCCCCCAGCGGCCTTGGCTATGTACGTATCTTCGCCTACAATTTATCACACGATCACTAATCGATCGATAAATTGTAGGAGGCGGCGATGCCCATCACGAAACTTGCGCACTACTCAATTCGTACCAACGATTTGCAGAAGTCCTGCCGTTTTTACGAGCGAGTACTTGGATTCAAAGAAGGCTACCGCCCGCCGTTCGATTTTCCCGGCGCGTGGCTCTACAAAGGCGGTGACGAGAACGACTTCGGAACCGTCCACATTATCGGCGTTGATCCCAACAACCCCGAAGGCCTTCTCGCCTACCTTGGGGACAAGGACCTGCCGGAAACCGGCACCGGCACTGTGGACCACATCGCTTTTCTCGCAACGGGGGTCGCAGAAATGTGGAAAACCCTCGAAGCCGAGGGTATCGCGTGGCGCGACCGTACCGTGCCTAGCCTTGGATTGCATCAAGTGTTTATCGAGGACCCTTCCGGGGTCACAATTGAGTTGAATTACCCTGCTTCTGAAGTAGCACATCTGAAAGTCCCACACGCGGCTGCAGTTGAAGAAGCATCGAAGGCTGGAGACTGATGATGAATGTTATTTCCTCACGCCCGAGCGCCATTATAGTCGGCGGCTCTCTGGGTGGACTTTTTGCGGCGAACCTGCTTAGCCGCAACGGTTGGCAGGTAGATGTGTTCGAGCGCGTGCCCGAAGAACTCGCCGGTCGTGGCGCAGGCATCGTCACTCACCCAGAATTGTTTGACGCACTCAACGCAGCTGGTGTCGAGATCGACGACAGCATCGGCGTCCATGTTCAGTCGCGTGTCACTCTTGCGCGCGATGGCAGTGTAATCTCAGAGCGTGAGATGCCCCAGACGTTGACCGCGTGGGGCAAGATGTACCACGTTTTGAGATCCGCTTTTCCGACCGTGAACTACCATTCCGGTGGCACTGTGACGTCGGTTAAAAGCGAACCCACGTATGCGTCGGTGACTCTCAGCGACGGAAGCGAGCATCGCGCCGAGCTGATCATCGCAGCAGATGGATTCAAATCTGCGATACGCGACCAGTTCCTTCCTGATGTCAAGCTGCAGTATGCAGGATATGTCGCGTGGCGCGGGCTCGTCGACGAAGCAGCACTGACGCCGGAGACGCGTGACGCGCTGTTCGAGAAGTTTGCATTCTGCCTTCCCGCTCATGAGCAGATTCTGGGCTACCCGGTCGCCGGACAGGGCAACAGTATCAAGCCGGGTGAGCGTCGCTACAATTTCGTCTGGTACAGGGCAACCAGTGAAGACGAAGGTCTTCCGGATCTCTTGACCGATTCGTCTGGCAAACGTTGGGTTGGCGGCATTCCGCCGACTTTGATTCGGCCTGATGTAATCGCCGCCATGGAAGAAGCCGCGAATACGCTCCTCGCGCCGCAATTTGCCGAAGTAGTAACGAAGGCAACCCAACCCCTCTTCCAGCCCATTTTCGACCTGGAAGTGCCTGAGATGGCATTCGGGCGTATTGCGTTGCTCGGAGACGCTGCATTTGTCGCGCGGCCGCACTGTGGCATGGGCGTAACCAAAGCAGCAGGCGACGCCATGGCGTTGGTTGAGGCACTGAACCATAACAGCAGCATTGAAGCAGCTCTGGCTGAATACAGCGCCGTACGAACCCAGTTTGGTAGTGCGATTGTCCAGCACGCCCGCCATCTCGGCGCCTACATGCAGGCGCAACTGAAAACCGATACCGACCGTGAGATGGCCGAGAAGTACCGGACTCCCGACGCAGTAATGCGTGAAACGGCAGTTTCACCCCGCTTCCAGTAGAAGTTCAAGGTAGGCCGACGGAATTCAGTCGGCCTTCAACCGCACCCATCATAACAATACATGCAAGGAGACAGCATGGTACATACAGCTTCCGCGCAACCAGGCGATGCATCGCCACCAAGCGCAGCCTACGTCGTGGCCGTTAATCCGATCCTGCAAGACCCGCGCTTCCAGGTGCTGGTTCATCGTCGTCGCACATTCGCATGGTCGCTCACCGCGACGATGCTTATCGTGTACTTCGGATTCATTCTGACACTCGCGTTCTCGCCGCAAACGCTCGGACACCCGATTTCATCGGGCATGCCGTCGACGTGGGGAATTCCGGTCGGTCTGGGAATGTTCGTTTTCACATTCCTGCTGGTCGCCATCTACGTCTTCCGGGCAAACACAGCGTTTGACGCGGCTATTGCCGAAATCAAGCAAGGAGCACAAAAGTGAAACGACTCAGCCTGCTCACGATTTTATTGCTCAATGCTTTGCCAGCACTTGCAGCAGCCCCCTGGCCAGCCGCTCAGGCGCACAACCCGATTGCAATCGGCATGTTCCTGGTTTTCGTGGCCTCGACCTTGTTCATCACCCGTTGGGCAGCCAAAAAGAATAACAGTGTGTCAGACCACTATGCGGCCGGTGGCAACATTACGGGCTTCCAGAATGGCTGGGCGATCGCCGGCGACTACATGTCAGCCGCCTCGTTGCTCGGGATTTCAGCCCTTGTTTTCACAAGCGGCTACGACGGCCTCATCTATTCGATAGGCTTCCTGGCAAGCTGGCCCATCATCCTGTTCCTCATTGCAGAGCCCTTACGCAACCTGGGGCGTTACACGCTGGCGGACGTCGTCTCATACCGCTTGCAACAGCGCCCGATTCGCGCGTTTGCAGCATCGAGTTCCATCGTTATCGTGCTGCTGTACCTCGTTTCCCAGATGGTCGGAGCAGGCAAGCTAGTTGAGCTGCTGTTCGGCTTCAACTATATTGCCGCCGTGCTGATTATCGGCGTTCTGATGGTTGTGTACGTGTTTTTCGGCGGCATGCTGGCAACCACATGGATTCAGATCATCAAGGCGGTGCTCCTGCTCGCTGGTGCGGCATTCATGGCCATGATGGTTCTTAGCCGGTTCGGCTTCAGCCTGAACGCGCTGTTCACTCAGGCAATCAGCGCCCATCCCAAGCATGCAGCGATCATGAGTCCAGGTGGCCTTGTCTCCGACCCGATCTCCGCTGTATCACTCGGATTGGCTCTGATATTCGGCACAGCCGGCCTTCCGCATATTCTCATGCGCTTCTTCACGGTCGGCGACGTCAAAGCTGCGCGCAAGAGCATTCTGTACGCAACGGGAATTGTCGGTATCGGCTACGCGTTGATCATCATTATCGGCTTCGGCACCATTGCACTCGTCGCAACAGACCCTGAGTACCATACCCCGTCGGGTGCCATCATCGGCGGCGTGAATATGGTGGCAATCCATCTTGCACATGCGGTGGGTGGAAACATCTTCCTGGGTTTCATATGCGCAGTGGCGTTCTCGACGATTCTCGCCGTCGTCGCCGGGCTTACACTCGCGGGTTCGTCGGCCGTGTCGCACGATCTTTACGCCAACGTGATTCGCAAAGGAACGGCAACCGACAGCGAAGAGATGCGCGTCTCGAGGATGACAACGCTTGCGCTCGGCGCGCTTGCAATCCTGCTCGGCATCGTCTTCGAAAAGCAGAATATCGCCTTCATCGTCAGCCTCACGTTTTCGATTGCAGCCAGCTCGAATTTCCCTGTCCTTCTGCTGTCGATCTACTGGCGGGGTCTGACGACTCGTGGAGCAGTCTGGGGCGGCTCGCTTGGCCTGGCAACCGCCGTGATACTCACCATCTTCAGCCCGACGATCTGGGTTCAGGTGCTGGGCCACGCGCACGCCATCTACCCGTATGAATATCCGGCGCTCTTCTCAATGATCGTGGCGTTCGCGGCTATCTACGTTTTCTCAGTGACGGATAGATCAGCCAAGGGTGCCCATGAGCGCAGCCTCTTCGACAACCAGTTGGTTGATTGCGAACTGGGTCTGATCGCCCGGCATTGAGCCGCCAAGGGTCATCAAACGGCGGCTTCCGTGGTCCTGTTAGTGATAGGACGACTCTGGAGTGTCGGTCTTGCCGCGAAAGACCCAGTAGCCGGCGGTTGTGTAGGCAATGATGACCGGGATGATTATCACGGCCCCATAGAGAGCGAACCGCTGACTCTCTATGGGTGCCGCCGCCTCCCACAGCGTGAGGCTGTCTGGAATCGCATATGGCCAGACGCTGATGAGCAGACCGATATAGCCCAGCAAAACGAGTCCGAGAGCGAGCACGAAAGGAAACGCGTCGTGGTGCTTTCGGACCGAAGCAAAAATCGAGAGCGCGGTAACTGCCACCAGAACCGGTATAGGAATCAGAAGAAAGAGCAGACCGTCTGAGAACCAGCGTTTTGCGATCGAGACGTTGCCAAGCGGTGTCCAAATAGACACCGCCCCCATGAATAAAAGCAGAACGATTGTGAGCGGCCAGACCAGCGCTCTGAGACGCTCACGAAGGTTGCCCTGCATCTTCATAATCAACCAGCAGCAACCTAGTAAGCAATACGTGATCATCAGCCCGAAGCCCGACAACAGGCTAAACGGCGTCAGCCAGAAAAATGCATCGCCCGAGAACGTCTGATCCTTTACGGGAATACCCTGCAGATAGGCGCCGAGAATGATTCCCTGGAACAGGGATGCGCCGGCCGACCCCAGGATAAAAGCAAGGCTCCACAGGTTCTTGGTACGTCCCGCCTTCCCTCGCACCTCGAACGACACGCCTCGAAATATGAGGCAAATCAGCATGAAGATGATGGGCAGGCAGCCTCGCCCAAATCGTGGTGAATGCCTGACAAAGTCCCTAGCGACTTTGTCTTCGGGCGGCGATCCAGGTCCCAAATAGTTTGTGGAAAGCAAAACCGATTTGCGATTCTCCTACATCCATCAGCGATCCAGCCATGTCGCCCTCCTGATTGCAAAATGAGGCGTTTCAGAACCAGAACATCCGCCGCGCCTTGTGTCTCATTGCGTAGACCCCAGATTGGTATGCGCGCACGCGAGATCGCTTCGATAGCACGCCGCTGCACGTCACCGAATGCAGTGGAATCGCCTGTGCCCGAATTCTAATCAAGCGGCGTCTGGATAGAGTGGATATGACGCTGAGAAGTTGTGAGCCGATCATGACACGCTCCTGCATCTTCAGGACAAGCTTCATCAAAGCCTTGCCACTGAAAGTGCCCCGTATTGACGATCTGGTATCCCTTCGCCAGTCGCCCTACAGAGCTGTAGCGGCATTCGCCGCCGTTCAATCCAAGCTTACTAGTTGCTAGCAGGCGGCTCCGTTAATTGTTCTTAACCACACACATCCATTCCGCTTAGGAACCATACTCCTTTAACAGTTCCGCCTACCTTCCTATCGAAGACCTCGATCAACGTAACGCTACCGTGGCGCCGACGCCAGGGTAACCACCCGTCCTAAAAACAGCCCGAAGCGACGATACGGCGATACACTGTAATTGTTCGATCGATTATTTAAGACATCTCACGCCGGAGTTCGGAAATGAAGCCGACGCTCAGGAAACGGATGCTGCGAATCGCGTCGAAGTCAACTCGAGAAACCGGGGTCCCGATCCAACGTAGGAGGTTCAGATGAAAATGATGAAAGCTGCAATCTTTGTGGAACCCGGCAGGATTGCGCTGGACGATAAACCCGTGCCCGACATCGGCCCGACGGACGCGCTGATTCGCATCACCACGACGACCATCTGCGGTACAGATATCCACATCCTCAAGGGCGAATACCCCGTGGAGAAGGGGTTGACGCTTGGCCACGAGCCGATCGGCATCATCGAGAAACTCGGCTCGCAGGTGAAGGGCTACGAAGAAGGCCAACGGGTCCTCTGCTCGGCCGTGACCCCTTGCGGTCAATGCGCATCGTGCCTGATGGGCTTCCATTCGCAATGCGGCGGCAAGTCTGCCGGTGGCTGGAAAATTGCCGGAGGTTGGAAAATCGGCAACTACCTCGACGGTTGCCAGGCCGAGTATTTCGTAGTCCCTGACGCACAGGCAAACCTGGCGCGGATTCCCGACAGCCTTACGGACGAAGATGTCCTGTTGATCCCAGACATCGTCAGCACTGGCTTCTCCGCTGCTGAGTCCGGCGGCGTCAAGATCGGCGACGTTGTCGTTGTCGTCGCTCAAGGGCCGATTGGACTTTGCGCGACCGCTGGCGCTCGCCTGCTCGGCGCTGGGTTGATTATCGCAGTTGACCCAGTCGACGCTCGCCTCGAGAAGGCAAAGACGATGGGCGCGGATATTCTTCTGAATCCAACCCGGTGCGACGTTTTGGAAGAGGTTATGAAGCTCACGAATGGCGTCGGCGCCGATGTCGCTCTGGAATGTCTCGGGAGAGATGAGACCATCGCGACCTGCGTCAACGTCACCCGTCCGGGTGGGGCCATTTCCAGCGTGGGTATCTATTCGAAGGCCATTCCTATTCCACTCGATGGATTTGGCGCAGGCCTCGCTAACAAACGCATCATTACTTCGACCTGCCCCGGCGGCAAGGAAAGAATGCGCCGTCTGCTTAACATCGTCTCAACGGGGCGGCTCAAGCTCGATCACCTTGTAACGCATCGCTTCTCGCTGGACGACATCCAGGCCGCCTACGACCTGTTCGGCCACCAACGCGATGGTGTGGTGAAGCTGGCAGTCAAGCCTTAGAACTTCGCCGGTCAACTCCGCGCCGACTGTCTGAGGGGCCCTCAGCAAAGGGGGCCCTTCCTTCGCGACGATGCAACGTCCGCAACCTGGATGTGTCGTCTGCACGCCCCCAGAACACAACAACGAAAGTCGTGCCATCTCGACATCGTCAGCCGGTTCGTCATCCGCCGGAAAAGGCTATGCCTCATCGCTCCGATGGTCCCAACCAGTTCGACGACGCTCCAGACATGAACGCCGATTCGAACGAGGTTTCTCATTCTGACAGTGAAAGCCTCCCGCTTTTCGGCAGGTATTAATTGTCCTGAAGCGACCGCTTATCTCCGAGCTCGCGGCCATACTCTAAAAAGACCGGACCGACCGAACACCTCTGAGGTTCACGCCGGTGCAAAGCCTGGATGCGAGACCGAAATGCAGCCAAGGAAAGGGCGCGGTGATTCCACCTGAGGAGCGACTAACGACGTTCGGCTTTAACGCGTTATTGGGTTGGCATGGGCAGATCACCACCAGGGCTGATCGGCAAACTGAAAAAATGCTCTCTTAAGCAGCAGGAGAGCGGTCCGCATACCGATCAGGACGATTTGTCACTGTGTCGAAACTGCAACGCATTTGCTCTTTCTACCTACCCCTTCAAGGAGTTCCGCATGGCAAAGATCTTGTGTGTGCTTTATCCCGATCCGGTCACTGGGTACCCGCCGAAGGATGCTCGCGACGATATTCCTGTAATCACCCAGTATCCGGGTGGCCAGACGGTGCCGTCGCCCAAAGGGCCGCCTGGCTTCAAGCCGGGCGACCTGGTGGGTTGCGTGTCGGGCGAACTGGGTCTGCGCAGCTACCTCGAGAAGAACGACCATGAACTGATCGTCACGAGCGACAAGGACGGCGCGGATTTAGAACGCGGCATCAAGGTCTAGGGATTTTGCGCTGAAATGTGGAGCCGCGACCGGCTCACAAACAGCCTTCCACCAAAAGCCGCCTCGTACATCAGGAAGATCAAAATGGCAACGACAGAAGTCAAGGTACCGCAGCTCTCAGAGTCGGTTACGGACGCTACGCTCCTCCAGTGGAAGAAGAAGGCTGGGGAGGCCGTTGCGGAAGATGAGATCCTTATCGAACTGGAGACAGATAAGGTCGTGCTCGAGGTGCCGGCGCCGGCAGCGGGAGTTTTGCAGGCATTGCTCCATCAACAAGATGACGTGGTACATGCGGGAGACGTTATTGCCGTTATCGACTCGGCTGCGGGAGCTGCTGCTACCGCACCTGCGGCCGCTAAAGCAGCCGGGGTCTCAGCCCGCGCCGCCGTAGGCCAGGCCCAGACTGCTGACAACGCACAGTTTGACGTAATCGTCATCGGGTCCGGGCCTGGGGGCTACATAGCGGCAATCCGCGCCGCCCAGCTGGGACGGACGGTTGCCTGTGTCGAACAATGGAAGAACCCGGCAGGCAAGCCAAAACTCGGAGGGACCTGCCTGAATGTAGGGTGCATTCCCTCGAAGGCGCTCCTTGCTTCGTCGGAAGAGTACGAGAACACGCTGCATCACTTGCTCGACCACGGAATTGGCGTCGAGAACGTCACACTCGATCTGTACAAGATGGTGGGTCGCAAAGAAGCAATCGTCGAGAAGATCACGGGCGGCGTGGAATTCCTTTTCCGCAAGAACAAGATTACCTGGTTAAAGGGACACGGCAAGCTTGCCGGCAAGTCTGGTAGGGGTATTGGCGTCGAGGTAAGTGGCGACGATGAAACAAAGGCCTATTGGGCAACCGACGTCATCATCGCAACGGGGTCCAAGGCCAGGCATCTCGACGACGTTCCTGTCGACAACGTCATTGTCTCCGATAACGAGGGCGCCCTGTCCTTCGACTCCATACCAAAAAAACTGGCCGTGATTGGCGCGGGAGTCATTGGGCTTGAACTGGGCTCAGTGTGGCGTCGCCTGGGTTCGGACGTTACGTTACTGGAAGCCCTGCCGACTTTCTTAGGCGCTACGGACGAAACCGTCGCCAAGGAAGCAGCGAGGCAATTCACCAAACAAGGTCTGAAGATCCATCTGGGTGTAACGCTTGGGAATGTGACGACGAGCGCGACGGGCGTGTCAATCGCCTTCACCGATAAAGACGGCACAGCTCAGACACTCGACGCCGACCGGCTCATCGTTTCCGTCGGACGCATCCCAAACACCGACAATCTTGGTCTCGACTCGGTTGGCCTGTTCGTGGATGAACGTGGCTGTATTCCGGTTGGCGAGCACTGCTGCACCAACGACCCTCATATCTACGCTGTTGGCGATGTCGTGCGCGGCGCCATGCTGGCCCACAAAGCCGAGGACGAGGGGGTCATGGTTGCCGAAATCATCGATGGGCAGAAGCCGCATATCGACTACGACTGCATCCCTTCGGTCATCTATACGGAACCGGAGATTGCCTGGGTGGGCAAGACCGAGCAGCACCTGAAAGCTGAAGGTCGCGCTATCAGGGTTGGACAATTCCCGATGATGGCGAACGGCCGCGCACTGGGCATCGGTCAGACCGAAGGTTTCGTGAAGATCATTGCCGATGCAAAGACCGATGAACTCCTTGGAGTGCACATCATCTCGGTCAATGCGTCAGATCTCATAGCAGAAGCCGTTGTAGCGCTGGAGTTCAAGGCATCTGCCGAGGATATCGGGATGATCAGCCACCCCCACCCGTCTCTCTCTGAGGTCGTGCGTGAGGCTGCACTGGCCGTCAACAAGCGGGCACTCAACATCTGACCAACAGGAGCCGGTCGCTGCCACCCAGGTCGACGGTGCAGGCGCGCTCCTTACCTGTTCTCACTCCACGGGCGTCGATCCGCTCCAAGTTGACGAGCCGATGCTTGCGCACGTGCTTACACGCAGCAGAACACCTTGCCAGCACCGCCAGCGATCGACCCGTTCCCCTTCACCGCTCTGGTGAACGTCCGGCCCACGCCAACCCTCTGCACATGGCGCTAGGCCGCACACAACCGCATGAGTCTTGTTGTCAGCGCAATACACATTTGCGTCGTGATTTGACCTGCGACCTGCCCTCGCGCAACGCCCGTCTGGCAAGGCTTCGTGTCGATTGGCGCCCGACAGAACTGTTTTTTCCAAAAGGGCTGCGCCTCTATTTATCATTCGATCATCTATACTTGATGCATGTTGAAGCGTGGCAAGTAAGTCTTTCGCAAATCAAGCGTCAGTCAACCCGCCACGATGAATTTGGAGCTAGGCACACGGCAGCGACCGGGAGTTAAACGTCGGGGTAACCGGCGCAGGCGATTCCACTGCAGCTGGCTCTGGCGCCATCAAGGCGAGTGGCTGTATTTGCGAGGATTACCAATTCATGAATATGAGAATCGAACCGGCCAATCTGGAAGAGCCGCAACTGTCCTTTGAGACCGTCCAGTCCGGTATTTCGGTACCTTACGTCGACGTGGGATCCGGGGAACCGCTGCTCTTCGTTCACGGCTCACTGTGCGATTACCGCTATTGGGCACCTCAGATTTTCGCGTTGTCCGAGGGGTTCCGCTGTATTGTCCCGAGCTTGAGTCATTACTGGCCTGCAGCAGAGGCCTGGATTCAAAGCGACTTTGGCTGGGAGAACCACGTCACAGAGCTTGCTGAATTCATTGTCGCGCTCGATATTGAGCCGCTCCATCTCGTCGGTCATTCCAGAGGCGGCGGCATCGCCCTGGAGCTCGTCCGTCGACACCCCCGTCTGGTGAAAACCCTCACTGTTGCTGATCCGGCTGGCCCGTTGCAAATTGGCGAGAGCCCGGTGACTTCGTTGCCAGCTGCGACCAATACTCTTCGCACCAAGATAGCGTGCATGATCGAAAGCGGGGATGTAGCCGCCGGACTTGAATTGTTTGTCGACTCTGTGAGCATGCCCGGCGTGTGGAACAAAAGCAGTGCCAGCTTCCGCGCGATGGCCGTCGACAATGCAAAGACGCTTCCCCTTCAGTTTCAGGAGACGCTGCCGACGCTTTCTTACGAAACGATGCGGGACATCAAGTGCAGAACCCTGCTAATCGAAGGCGCGACCAGTCCAAAGATGTTCCGGAACAACGTTCAAAAACTATCCGAATGGATTGACTTGGCCGAACTCCATACCATCTCCGGGGCGTCCCACGGCATGAACGTTTCTCATGCTGGCGAATTTAACCGGCTTATTCGTTCGTTTGTGTCGTTTTGAGGTGTATTGGCGCTGCTTGAGTCATAACCAGGGCGGGACAACGCCTCGGCAAATCAGTGCCGACGAAAGAATTGTCATCAAAATTGCCAGCGTGCTTGTCCTCCTGACACGTTCCCGACTGCGTCCATCATGTGTCGGGGACATGTCAACAAGAGTGAAATTTCAGAACTTTTCAGCAGTGGTCAAGGTCACGCAAGCCCAACAGCGATACCATCTGCATCATGAGTGACCAGATGAGCAATCTCACAACGATTGCGCATGCGCGGCTCCAACTTCGCAACGCTAGGCTTCCTAGCCCTAACCATGCCGTGCCTGCTTCCGATTGCACTTCGTGTGCGATTGGAGAACGCCGAACGTCACGTCGACCGTAGCCAAAAGAAGCCAAAACGCAGGAGAAACGTGATGGCGGACACAGGACATCAGCGCGCACTATTAGTGGTCGACGTTCAAAACGAGTATGTGACAGGCAAACTCGTCATCGAATACCCTCCCCTTGCTACCTCGCTTTCCAATATTGCAAAAGCGATGGACGCGGCGTCCAATCGCAACGTTCAAGTCGTCGTCGCCACACAAGTCTTGGACCAGGACGCACCGGTTTTTGCGGACGGCACCGACGGTGCGAATCTGCATCAATCGATAGCGATCAAACCGTGTTCGCAGCTATTCGTACGTAATCACGCACGCCTCTTTTGCGAACCAACTCTGGTCACATGGCTCCAGGCCAATTCGATTGAGACTGTCACCGTCGTCGGGTACATCGCGCAAACGCTCATCGATATTGCAATCTGCGATGCGATCCGGGTAGGTTTTAAAGTGGAGTTTCTTTCGGACGCAGGCGGTTCGGTTCCTTGCCGAAACCGGGCTGGAACGGCGTCTGCGGAAGAAATCCATCGCGTTTTGTCCGTCGTCCTGCACTCCTCGTCAGCTGCAGTGCTGCTGACTGACGAGTGGATACAAATGCTTGACGACGGGATGTGCGCTGAGCGCGACAATATCCTCAATTCGCATCGACGTGCTCTGCTCATCCGTGCTCAGGACAAGAATTTCGGCGGAGACGCCTGAGCGGTAAGCAGCGCAATTCTCCGGCCCTGCTCAGGTTTTCGCTGCGACTCGAGCTCCTGTCGGCCAACGCACAACGCTGGGAAAATTTGTTCGTGTACCTCAAGGATTCATTGAAGTTGGTCCAGTATCCCCTTCGCGGCAATCGTGTCTACCGTAGAAAATTCCTTTGAATATGCTTCATACACCGGAGACAGTGTCTCCAACGCTGCTGATTCGCGACCCTGGATAATTAGCAGCCTTGCCATGCTGACCGACGTGCGCAGCTCCCACGAGAGCGCGCCCATCGATTTGGCGGCAACAATCGAGTTTCTGAACATTTCTTCAGCAGCGGGATGAGCGCCGGTCCCGTTCACCGCCAGCGCGACCTCAGCGCGAACTCGCAGCAGTTCTGGCAAGGATATATGCCCACGATTTCGCTGCGCACGTGCTAGCCAGGCCCCAGAAAGCTCACACGCCTCCGAATGCGCCCCTCTCGTTACGAGTTCCGAGCAAAGCGACGACAGGTATCCCGTCAGGAACGGGGCTTGACTGGCGGCGCCAAGCGCATTCAGGGATGGAACAATCTTTTTTTGATACGCATTCGGCACGCCGCGCCATAGGCAGACTAGTCCGTGCCAGAACCTTCCGCGCGTTTCCCAGATGGACGTACCGAACTGACGGCCTTTCTGTCCCATCAGATGTAGCGGATACTCCAGTCCGGCGATGCCTTCGGTCAGCAGCGAGATCGGAAGCGCGCCAAGCATGAATACATACCACTGTGTTGCGTCGTGCCCCAACTCATCGGAGCGAGCCATGGCCTCCTCGATCAATTCTGTTGCTTGAAGGGGTTGGCCCGATAACCAGCAGAGATGAGCCAATGTGACCTGCGCGACAACGATCTGGTCGAAGTTGAATCTCACAAGATGCGAATCTGAACCGGAGTGCCTGTAGGCGCACAGCATCCTCTGGATCTCAATTTTCGCCTTCTGCAGATCACCACAGCAATAGTGTGCAGTTGCAAGGACCCGCTCACCGACCCAATGGTCACCCTGCCCTGGCTGCGCAGCGCACAAATCCCGGAAACGCCTGGCAAACTCTGCAAACCGATCAGACGATCCGCACAGATACGTGAAGGCACATAATCCCCACAGGGAGATCTGCTGGTATTCAATGTCTTCGAATTGCTCCGCTATGCTAAATGCGCGTGCAAACGCTACGCCGGCGTCCGGCAATATAGCTGCCTGCTCTGATGCAGGACTCGCGAAAAGCAGCATTTTCCCCAACGCCGCTTGCAGCTTCATTTCAGACTTCAGTCCGGTTCGACCTGTGACATTAATAAATTCAAGCGCCCGCGTGACATTGGCCAGACAGTCCTCAACGAGCGAATCCTCAAACCAGTAGGGAACGACGGCCACTGTGAGGTCAATACCGAGCCCAACGTCGCCATCCTCCGAGAAGCACCAACCGATGGCCGCTCTTAGGTCTTTGATAGCAATCTCGTAATCCGCCGTCCAGCGCATGTCGTTGCCTGACTCTCTCTGGGCATGCGCTGCCTGAAAACACTGACACAGATACTTGGCGTACCTCCCGAAGAACGTTTGAGCTTCGGCACGCGCCTCCAGTTTCTTCCTCGCATAAGCCCGGGTCATGTCCAGAAGACGATATCTTGCCTCCGGGTCTGCCGTATCCGGAGAGATCAGAGATTTCGCGACCAGATTGATAATGCAATCGAGCACGCCTTCCGAGGTTACATCCGCGTCTGCCACCACCGCCTGCGCCGCCCGAAGAGAGAATTTGTCGGCAAACACACTTAGACGGGAAAGTACCACCCGCTCCTGTTCAGGAAGAAGCTCGTAGCTCCAGTCCAAGGTCGCAGCCAGAGTCTGCTGGCGAGGCAATGCCGTACGGGCACCTCCGGTTAGAAGCTCAAACAGATTCTCAAGCCGCTCGGAAACTCCCGCTACCCCAAACACCTGTACGCGTGCTGCGGCCAGTTCGATGGCAAGGGGAATACCGTCCAGCCGACGACAGATCTGTGCCTTCAATGCGACGCTGTGAGCATCGTCTGCCATTCCTGATTGCCCGTAGCTGAGGCGGGCGTTGAAAAGCTGCATCGCGCTTGACGCCATTGCTGATGCCACATCGCATTCTCGTACATCGGGCACGGCCAACGCCGGCACATTAAAAGAGAATTCCCCCTCGATGCGCAACGCCTCCCGGCTCGTCGCGATGACGTGGAGGCCTGGACTCGCCTCAAGCAATGTCCTGACAATCTCCGCACTGGCGCCGATCACGTGTTCACAATTGTCCAGCACCAGCAGGCACGGACTTGTCCCCAACTGCGTAGAAACTCGCTCGGGTAATGCCCTGGTGTCCGCTGGGGCAAGCCCAAGCGCGGTGGCAACAGCCTGTGAAACGAACTGAGGTTCAACGATGGGAGCGAGTTCGGCCATACACACGTTCTGAGCAAAATCGTGCGCCATTTGACGCGCCAATTCGATAGCGAGCCTCGTTTTGCCTATTCCGCCAGGACCTACCAGCGTAACCAACCGGTTGGCCAGCAGCATGCTCGATAGGGAGTCAATGCTCTGTTGACGGCCTATGAGGCGTGAAATGCTTGATGGAAGCCTGACAACGCCTCGAGCGGGCACCTCGAGAACAAGCACCCCCAGCGGCGCAATGAACTTATACCCTCGGCCAGCAATCGTTCGAATGCATCCCCGCTCCGGTCCAAGTGCCCGTCTCAGGATTGAGATTTGGGCCTCGAGAGAGTTCTCTTCAACGATACGCCCCGGCCAGACTGCCTCCATCAGGTCCAGCTTCCTGACAATACGTCCGTTTGATCCAACGAGAACCAGCAATATGTCGAAAGCACGATCGCCAAGATGAACCGGTATGCCGTCGAGTCGTAGCTCGCGCGTGGCCGGCGTGACTTCAAATCGTCCGAACTGCAGGGATTTCAGCGAATTATCGTCCATAATCACGAGTTCTCGTAGCGATCCTCTTCCAGACGCGCAGGCATATACCGTCGTTTGTCAGAGAGATTTAGAGGCTGTGCATACAAAGATGACTGCGCTGACATTATCGCGCCATCTTTAGACCCGGCAACGCTCAATTCTGGGCAATCGCATCCATGGCGACTGTCTTTTTCCGTAACGTGAACGATGTGCAACGCGAAGCGTCACGGCGGCGTATATGTCTACACGGCACACGTGCAGGCGACTCGACGCTTCTGTCGCGTCGGCCCTCGATTGAGATGGGTCACGGGTGGGCTCAAATCATTGACCAAGATTGCGACTGCTGAGCGAAATGATGCGCGTCCCAACCGGGAGACGGGCGCAAGTTACTCGTAATCGTTCGCCCATGCTGCGGCGCCCAAGCAAATGTTGGGGTATATCCCGACACACCGGCTAGCCGCCTCCAATCGAAGATATCGACCAAGAAAATGCGACGGAATGCGGTGCGTCAGCGCGGTAAGACGTGCTACGTGTTCAGGATAATTCAGCACGCACAAGTTTCGAACAAGGACATTGTATGCGCGTGCGAACACAATATGAGCAAGTCTTACACACCCAAGGACGCCATCATGCTGACAGTCAGTGACGTCGAGATAATCCCCGACCAGCGCAGAGTCCTTGTATCTAGCAAGCCATTTAATCTGGGGTCGAGGGCGTACGACCTGCTGGAAATGCTTGCGGACGCGCGAGGAGAACTGGTGTCGAAGACGGAGATGATGAAGCACGTCTGGCCAAACACCGTGGTTGTCGAAAACAACCTGCATGTCCACATTGCAGCGATCCGTAAAATGCTCGGCTCTCGCGCCGAATTGCTTGTTGCGGTACCCGGTCGAGGATATCGACTTGCGATGGAATTCCCAAGACGGCGCCCTTTGGAGACCGGCCCTTCGAGATCACCGGGAAGTGGCTCGCTTTCGAACTTGCCGTCAACGGGCTCAAGCCTCTTCGGCCGCGAGAGCGCGATATCCGATGGGATGCGCATCTGCACGCAGACCAGGGTGGTAAGCATGGTCGGTCCGGGAGGTATCGGAAAGACAAGACTTGCCATTGAAGTTGCTAGGCAGCTCCTGCCGGCCTACAACGACGGTGTATGGATGGTTGAACTGTCAAAAATTGGCAAGCCTGAATTTCTGGCTGCGAAGATTGCCGCCCTCTTCAACCCCACCGCTCCGATGGAACGTGAGCCGATGGAAACTATCGCGAGCGCTCTCGACGGAAAGCGGATGCTCATCCTACTCGACAACTGTGAACATCTCATTGAGGCGGCCGCCGACGTAGCACAGGCCATCGCGACGCACGCTGCGTCGTGCACCGTATTAGCAACGAGCCGGGAGCCTCTTAGAGTGCCCGGCGAGGCAGTCTACAGAGTCCCGGCCCTAGACCTCCCGCGTGAAGGTGACGGCGAGCCTGCGGCACGTGAGAGCAGTGCTGTTCAGCTGTTCCTCAATCGCGCCAGTTCTATCGACGCGCATTTTTCCGACGATGCAGAAAATATCCTTCTGGCGGCAGTCATTTGCCGGCGGCTGGACGGAATGCCGCTAGCCATCGAGCTGGCAGCCTCGCGTGCCGTCACGCTGGGTATACGTCGACTGGTCTCAAACCTCAGCGACAGGTTCATCCTGCTTAACGGTGGCTATAGAACCGCGTTGCCACAACACCAAACCTTGAAGGCGATGTTCGACTGGAGCTACAACCTGTTGCCCGAAAAACAGAGGACCGTCTTCCGGCGACTCGGAGTTTTCCCCTCCAGTTTCGAATTAGAAGCCGCGACCGATGTCTTGTCCGATGAGCGGCTGACGTCATCTGACGTGCTGCAGGTCGTAGGCACACTCACTGACAAATCACTGCTCGTCGCAGACCGGAGCAACGGAATCACCGTGTACAGCATGCTCGAGACGTGTCGCGCCTATGCGCTTGAAAAACTGGACGACAATGGCGAACGGAATCGGCTGGAAGCGCGATTCGTGTCTTACGTCCTGTCGCGCCTCAGAAGCACTCTAGCCTCGATCTATAGTGCCGCTAGTACAGAACCATTAAGGCTGCTTCAACCGGACCTGGATAACATCCGGTTCTCCCTGAACTGTCTGAAAAAGAAACATTGTAATTGGCTCTTAGGCACCGAATTGATTGCGATGACGGCCCCACTCTTCTTTTCGCTTGGGCTTGCATCGGAAATCAGACTCTATGCGCGATCGGTGCTGGAAATGGGCGAAAAATCAGAGCAAACTGAAGAAATATCGGAATTCTGCCAACGTCTGCTCGGCACGATCGCGGGAGGAAACGAGGGTGAATCTGCCAACTCAGACCTCATCTTCGACTCCGAATCTGTGAACCAGCAGTTCAGCACTACAGGCTTTCCGCCAAGGCATGTGGCAGAGCCCTCAAACTAGCGCTACCCCGCGCTCGCGGTGAAGAGCTAGGCTACGTTCGCGGGAAACTTCGGTTAAGCAAGTTGGACTGGGCCAAGCAGATTACGCCTTTGATCTGCAAGTCCCTAGATAGACATCCACGATCGATTTCGCTGCGGCCGTAGCGCGACACTAGCTGTTGAGAGATGGCGCCAACGTCCATCCGCGAGTGGCGTCTCGACGATCAATCACGATGCCAGTTCGCACGTTCAACTTCCATGCTCTCTGATCACGATGTGGTTCGCGACCGACTTCACCTGCGGTGCCCTGTGCGCGGCATCTTCCGCCATCTGGAGTTGTGGCGCGTCAGGCACCGACCCGCTCAATGTGACGACGCCGCCTCGCGCGACGACGGTAATGCCGTTCGAACTCAGACCTTTCGTGGCTGCGAGCTGTTTTCGTACAGCATGCTCAGTTTGTCGATTCAGAGTTCTCACCTGCTTCTTGACGTTGACTTGCGACTGGCTCGTCGAATCGTCCTGCTGCGCAAACGTTGGTGGAGAAAACAGGGCAATACAAACGGTAAGACCAATCAACTTGACCAGATTATTCATCTCTATCTCCATAACTAAAAGGCTTGTCACGGACCTTCGAACGCGGTTTGCCAGACGCTGACCAAACGATTTATTGGACCTCATTGCTAATCTCGACCCACTCATCTTAGTGCAGCGCATCTGTGCCAAACTCTTAAGCCTTCTTAAGCCTGAAAGCAGTGTAGAGGTGGATTGAGACTAGTAACGTGAAAAAAGGAAACGGAGTTGATTGCGTCCTAGTCTGGCCCATGAGGAGCCGAGAACAAGCCCCCAAAAAATTATCCGCCGAAGGTTCGGATCGAGTCTGTCCAGAATATCGGCATTGATTGTGCCAAAGGTTGCCGGAGGCGGCATGTCCAGGCGGACAAACAGGCGGACAACGACAAGTACCAGGATCAGAATTCGCAGCGGGTTGTGAATTTCTACCAGCATCTCGTAGCGATCAGATGTCGAGTTGACCGTCCCTATTCCAATCAGCAGCATGGCCCGAATCAGCAGCGCCATTACCCAATGGAGCAAGCGTGCGGGAAACGCAAATTTTTCACTTGCTGTGCTCATGACTGCTCCCGTTGTTGCACATCACTTGGCGTAACCGAACCGGTGGCTTGACAGCGCGCCCCACCTCCCGAAGGGTAAAACTACGTGAATATGCAGTGGACCGCGCACTCGGGATTGGATCGTCGGACGCCCCTATGCCGGACGGCAGTACGAGCGGATCGTAATTCACGCCAAAACAAAGTCCGCCGTCCTCGCTCGATACGTGGTCAAGCGACACAATTCCTGCGTCGATTTGCCTTCGAGTCGCTGACCACGGCAATGTCGGGTCGTCCGTATGGTAATCAGGCCCTCCCAGGTAATCACAAGGTGCCACTGGACCTGGTGATTGAGTACCAGCAAGATGAACGCATCAAAAAGCGCGTTACTATCCTGCTTGGTCTCCGAAGGTTCGTACGATACGGCTGCCACTGGGACGGCAGCCCATCGGGCCGGCGTCGATTTGCCATTCGCGTCAACAAATGTGAATGTGTCGTTCGAATTGTAGGTCGCGTCACCGAAGCCCGATGACACTGTGCGTGCGCCGATAATTTTTAAGGCGGCGCCAAACTCGGGATGTTCGCCAGAGAACGTGCATCTTTGGGGGATCTACCTTGCCCGTCTTTGGGTCTGGCGTAGCTGCCACCATCTGGTCATAGAACACTTGCGCGGTCTTGAAAGGAAACACCGGTGTTGCGCTGATATAAGTTTTCCGCACGTCGTCGTGTTGAACCAGGAATCTCGAACACTGCGCTGAGACTCAATTTTTAGCAGCTCGCGGCTTGCGCGTACCCTGTAGTGATTCAGTCGAACGCAGAACTGTGCGACCTGAATCTCTTCATGCGACACAAATTTTGATGTTCGCGACGAACGTCGTTTTTTTTGTGAGGAGGACCGGCGACGCTCGCGGTCTCCCAAACCTCATCTTATGAGCCGCAGGACGGCCCGCTACCTTAATCCGTGGTAATTGTCACGACCGCTGGGCACGGCACGCCGATAGACCGGTAACTCGATACAACTGCGGCCAATGGATGGAGTTGCTCGCCAACAGTGCGAATGACGAGATAGGCAATTTGAGCGTCCACAAAAAAGAGCCTCTTTTGAATTCTCAGTGGGTGGTTTGGCGGGTCAAGGGCGGGCATAAGCCCGGCGCAGCGAACCCTTGAGGCGCCTGATTCGATAAGCTGAGTCATGGCTGGTTGCGGCAGAATGCTGCAACCAGCCATGCAAGACGAATCGAACAATGACGAACCAACTATTTGAAGCCGCCCTGGGAATCAAGGCACCGTGGTACGTACAAAGCGTCGACTTTGATACCGGCAAACGCCAACTCACGATTGCCGTGGACTTCGTCGCGGGCAGTCGGTTTGCCTATGCTGGCGTAGCCGGCGAGCACCCCGTGCACGACACGCAAATCAAGCGTCTGCGCCATTTGAATTTCTTTCAACACGAGTGCTATCTGGAAGTACGTGTGCCGCGTGTGCGCTTGCCGGACGGCTCGGTACGGTTGGTGGAACCTGATTGGGTCGGCCAACTCAGCGGCTTCACGTTGCTGTTCGAGGCGCTCGTGCTGATGCTCGCTCAGCAGATGCCGTTTGCTGCCGTGGCGCGCATCGTCAACCTGTCGTGGCACCGGGTTCACGCCATCTGCTCGCGCTATGTGGAACTGGCGCTCGCGTCGGCGGACCTGTCGGAGGTGACGACGGTGGCGATTGACGAAACCTCGTACCGGCGCGGTCATGAGTATCTGACATTGGTGGCCGACATGCAGGCGCGGCGCGTCGTGTTCGTGACGACCGGCAAGGATGCCAGCACAATTGAAGGCTTCGCGGCCTATCTTGTCCAACACGGTGGCAAGCCCGAGCAAGTTGACTCGGTCAGCATTGACATGTCACCGGCCTTCATCAAGGGCGTAAATGAGCATCTCCCCGATGCGCGGCTGACCTTCGACAAGTTTCACGTCGTCGCTCACGCGTCCAAGGCGCTCGATACCGTGCGTCGACAGCAACAGAAGGTCGACCCGGAACTCAAAGGTATGCGCTGGACGCTGCTCAAAGACTCGAACAAACTCAACCTGGCGCAATTGACCGACCTCGAGGCGCTCGTCAGTCAGTACACCACGAAGCGCACCGCCCGCGCATGGCTATATCGCGAGCAACTGCGCGAGATTCTTGAGCGCAAGCAAATCAATGTCGTCTCCGACATGCTGCAGCAGTGGTGCACCAACGTTATGCGTTCGAAGGTCGAACCGATGAAGGACGTGGTGCGATTGATTCGCCGACACTTTGACGGCATCGTCGCCTGGACCCAGACCCGCCAGACGAACGGCTTCATCGAAGCCATCAACGGACTGTTTCAGGCCGCCAAGCGCAAGGCACGCGGATACGCTCGCTTCGAAACCATGCGAACGGTCCTGTTTCTCATCGCAGGCAAACTCGACTTCTCCGCCTTCAACTCGCATGCCCGCTGAAGGCCGTCACCCACTCCGTTTTCAAAAGAGCCAAAAAAGACACGGCGTCGGTGAGACGCCGTGTCGTAGAACACTTTCAAATCAGCGCAGTCGTTCTGCTTCAAGCTGCGACGGGGCTCACGCTGCCGTCGGGCGGCAGCTGGAAGGATTTGACCGACAGCCACAAGTGCTGGGTCTGGTCCTCGAGTGACTGTGCTGCGGCGGCGACCTGCTCCACGAGCGCGGCGTTCTGCTGAGTCACGGTGTCCATTTGGGACATCGCACCGGCTATCTCCTGAATTCCGCCGGACTGAGCCGTAGATGCATCGGAAATCTCCGCGACGATACCGGTGACGCGTTGAACGTCCGATGAAATTGCAGTCATATTGCGACCGGCCTCCGACACGAGCGATGCGCCCGTTTCAACGAGCTCGACCGACGCCTGAATGAGCTCTTTCACATCCTTTGCGGCGCTCGCCGAACGCTGTGCCAGCGAACGGACTTCCCCTGCAACGACGGCGAAGCCCCGTCCCTGCTCACCAGCTCGAGCAGCTTCAACCGCTGCGTTCAAAGCTAGGATGTTCGTCTGGAAGGCGATCCCGTCAATCATGGCAATGATGTCAGCCATCCGAACGGATCGCTCGCTGATTTCTTTCATCGTCTCGGTGACTTGCAGGACGGTGAGATGACCACGCTCCGCCGAATGCATCGCCTCGGTCGCCAGCATGCTTGCCTTTTGAGCATTCTCTGCGTTTGATTGGACGGTGCCCGTGAGCTCGCCCATGCCGGCGGTAGTCTCCTCCAGCGAGGCAGCTTGCTCCTCTGTCCGCGCGGAAAGGCTTATGTTACCGGCCGCAATCTGCTGCGCGGCCGTAGCAATCGCCCCGCTACCGTTTCTCACAAGCGTAACTGTGTCAACGAGACCAAGACGCATCTCGGCCAGGGCATTCACCAGCGAACCGATTTCGTCGCCAGCGCCCGGCATGTCGTCATGACGCAAATCCCCAAGGGCAATGGCTTTGCATTGTTCGAGGGCGGCCTGCAACGGCGCCCCGACCGACGCGCGAATGCTCAAATAGGTAACGCCTGCAGCGATAAGACCACACAGCAGCGCCGCCGCTGTAAGCGCACGAAACATACTGAAGGTCGACTGTGCGTCAGCAAATTTCGCTTGTGCAACTCGCGTTCGTGTTTCGTTGAGATTGCCACAGCTTTTTTGAAACGCGACGTAAGCCGCAAATCCATCATTGGACAGCTCTATGAGCCGTCCCTGATCCGGAGTCAGGAGAACAACGGCCAAGTTCCGATAGACTTGTTGCACCTTCGCCAGGCGACTGGCAACGTCGGCGCTGGCACGCTCTTCGTCACCCGACTTTGGCAACGAATAGTACAGATTCCACGCCTGATCGGCCCGCTTGCTCACATCCGCTGCCAGGTCCAGCAGTTGCCGCTCCGACTCGCGGTCCTTAGCCAGAGCAGCCCGGTCGAGTGCCACCCGCTGACGAAGCATGAAAATCTGCGTATCGCCGATTGAAATTGCCCCAGGCAACTGAACGACAAAAATGTCGCGGCTCACCCCGTTGCTTGCAGTCATCCCCAAAATCCCCATAGTGCCAACCGTAAGAAGAAGCACGGACAACAGCAGCATGGAGACGCTAATACGAGTTCTTATCGAGAAATTTGAAAGCACGTTTTCACTTAGATATACTAAATTGTCTTGTTGCGAAGCCACGATGTTGTCCTTGCATCACGCACGCATGAATGCGAACGAAACTGTGCTCAACAACACGGACTGGTGTTTTGCGACGTCTAATCCGAACGGTACAGGTGCTAGTGTCGTCCACCTCATCCGGTAGCGATACAGCTTGCGGTGGCTCTGGAACCGTGACCGTCATCAGTTCGCAAGGCACCCTACAAATCGCATAATTTAGCTAATGATAATTTAAACGCGTGCTGGCCTACTGTCAAGATTGATGTGCGCGCGGGAGTGGCCACAATTCGGCGTTGATTTCAGCCAACCTCGCATGCCGTGCGTCGGCAATCTGGGTTGCTTGCTTTGGACCGCACCGCCGCCACTAACGCGCCGCCCAGCGCCACGTTGAGTTGACGCTGTTTTTTGAAAGGGAGACGGCGGGCAAACGTTGCCAAGGCGCTTTGGCACTAGGCAGCGTCCTTGCTGTGTTGGGCGTGTCGTTTCCACCACGGTTTGCAATTGCGGCTTGACGTGCAGCCACAGTTGGGCACCGGAGAAGCCTTGGCGCTTTGGTCAACGTTCGGCCCCTCTGCTGGCTGAGACGATGTCTGTTTCTCGTGTGCGAAGGAGGTAGCGTAACCCCCAAACGGCGTCGCGCGAATCCGCTTGAGCTCACCGCACGGACCGCACACCCTGCTCACCTGCGCCTTACAAAAGCGCAGAGAGGATTCGTTTCAGCAATGATGGTGACGACCTTTTCGCCGTTGCTTTGACGCCCTGTGCTGCAACGGATTGTGAGTTCGACCGGGAGTTCTCAACCGGGTTCCGCTTGAGGAAGCCTTGTAGCTCGGACCACGTTCCACCTTGAAAAATATCGAGCCTCGCAACAGGGACACCGATACTCGAGAATTGCTGAGCCTCAGTGGCAACCGCCTCGCGGGTCGCGTGCTGCATGTGTCGATACGGTTACTTCTCCGTATAGGCATGCTTTCGCTCCAATCGCGCTTTCGCTGGCGACGACAGCCCTTCACCTCGGCCCGAAGGCCGAGGTGAAGGGCTACCATCGGATAAACCACGTCATCGTGGTCGATACGGACGGTCGGGCCGACGATGGTCTGATTTACGGTGTCTTTGAGGTGCTCTAACTGAGGACGGCGTATATTATCAGCCTGTAGCAGTGAGATCTGGCCGTCGCCGATATCTATGGGCAGGCGGTCGGGACGGAAGAGTTCCCTCTCGGCTTTTAGCCTTAAAGGCTAGATGGTCCCGGGTAGAGTAAGGAGGCGTAGTGAACAAGTTGAGCAGCTTCGAAGCCGACATCCGCCCATTTTTTACGCAGCGGGATATTCAGGCGATGAGCAAGGCATTCAACCTAGCAAGTTATGACGACGTCAAGGCCCACGCGGCTGCAATTTTCGATCGGATTCGCGGGATTGGTGGCGCTGTCATGCCACCGCCGCCGCCCAAAGGAGAAGGTCCATGGACCCAATCCCGCATCGATCTTTTCGCCAAATGGGTAGCGGACGGCTGTCCACCGTAGTCGGCCCCTGAGAGGCTGCGGAAGAGTTGCAGATTTGCCAAGAGTGAGACGAAACGTCGGCAGGCGTGATACGTCCAGAAACCGGTCGACGGATTTTGGGCTTGGTTGTTCGCGCTATGAAGGCGTTACCACCTGTTGTTCTGCGACATCATCGCACGATCTATAGCAAGGCGCCGTCGGGACATTGCCGCCCTGAGTGCTCCGGCTCGCACAACAACTATCGCGCGTACCTTCTCGCGAACCAAAGTCCGGAAGATATTTTTCCACAACTCTGGCTCGGACCGTGCGCCGTCGAGCTGCGGTTTTGCGGCGTCGAGGACCAAAGATTGGGTCGCCGTGCTTTTGGAAGGCCTATCGAAGGTATGAACGCGCATCCGATCGTCCCCCTCTCGTCGTGGTCGCGTCGGAACCTCGTGTCCGCGAGTCTTTGTTGTTTAATGCCGCCTACCGCCGGAAAAATTAGACGCATTAAGATAGGTTCGGATGGTTGCAGGGCGCCGCCTAACCTCTTCTTCCCACCGCAGTAGGTTTGGGAAGCCAGACAGCTCTTGCTTCTGCTTTCTCCAAACGGTAACCCACGGAAATATTGCCATATCAGCAATCGTGTACGCATCGCCAGCGACGAAGTGGGTAATTCCAAGTCGGTGGTCCAGCACCCCGTAGAGCCGCGCCACTTCCCGATGAAAATAGTTCTCCGAATGGATTTGACTATCCTGCGTAGTTGCGATGAAGTGGTGATATAGCCCTCCAGCAGGTCCGAGTCCTCCTACCTGCCAAAACAGCCATTGGACAACCGCGCTTCGTCCGCGCAAGTCAGTTGGTATGAAAAGGCCAGACTTTTCCGCGAGGTAAAGGAGGATTGCCCCCGACTCAAATATCGCTACCGACTTGCCACCGTCCGCCGGTTCATTGTCGACGATAGCGGGCATTTTTCCGCTAGGCGAGATCTTAACGAATTCCTGTTCATGTTGTTCGCCCGCTAGTAGATCAACGGGGATGATCCGGTAGGGAAGCCCCGACTCTTCCAGGAAGATCACAATCTTAAGGCCATTCGGTGTGGGCCAATAGTAAACGTCGATCATGCCAGGGCTTCTAGTTGTTGCGCGTGGTCGAACGCCGCAATAGTAGGCGCAGAATGCGATCTGCTTTCTCCAGACGCGACCGTACCCATGAACTCGGGAAACCAAATCGGGCACGAGATTCTTGTGCTAGTTCTGACCATAGTGATGCTCATATCGTATCTCGCATCATTTCTACTATCGTTCCTTGTTCAATGTCGACTCGTCCCGAGCGAAGGAATTCGCTGCCATCCTCGGCTACCGAGATTTGCTGCGGCCAGTTTGCCGCTATTGCACGCCGCCTACGAGGACCAAGGCGACCTAAATAGTCACGCTTACCATTACGGCTGCTGCGGCTGTCATGTCGTCTGCAGCGCTGACCGTGATCGAACACTCACAGGTTCGACCTGCCTGGTCGGTCGACGGTTCGCTCGACAGATTAAAAATCCTCTAAGGCTTCCTCAAGACGTTCATTAACGCAGTCGTGCTTGCGCTGGTCGAAGTGCTCGTATCGCTCGCACGGCTACCGCTCCCGCGCCTAGTGGTCAAATCCATAAATCGACAATTCGAGCGAACACGGGGCTCTTCCACAAATTAAGTTACCCCCGGCCGGCGGCTTACCTTCTATGAGTTAGGCCCCCGCCTGCCTCTCGCCTCGTGACCGACACGTCAGTACTCGCGCCAATCACGCTCGTGGTCGCCTCCTTCGCAATTGGCGTACTGCATTGCCAATGCGCTAAGCATGGCCCCCGTGGAGTTGGATGCGCTCGAATCGTCTAGCCACGTCAAATCATCAAAACAATAGATTCTCGTCAATGTTGTCGAGCTTAATACTTCACTCAGGTGGACGGGCACCCTCCTAGGATTGTTCGCGATATCCCCGGGATACGCACGTGCGAAGACATCCATCCTCTCTCGCTCACTCGACCGCGTCGACAACAGTGATCCGGCACCGCACCGACAACAACGATCAGCCTCCTTCGATTCAGCCTATTCCTTGTCCGCTTCGGATTCTCCCTTGTTGCACTTATTGCCGTGCGTTCGCGCCCAAGATGGTCATCGCTCCTCCCGCCTTATCCGGGAAATGACGCCCACTAAGCATCTATGGCTCCCCATTGGCAATTACGCTGTTTCTAATGGAATTTCTTAGTGCCCCCAGACCTTCAATCTCCACTTCGCACACATCGCCGGCCCGCATCCACAGTGGCGGATTCCGCGCCATGCCGACTCCTGCAGGCGTGCCGGTGACGATGATGTCACCTGTCTGTAACGTAAGCACCTCGCTCATCAGCGTAACGAGTGTCTCTACATCGAATATCATGTCCGAGATAGATGCCCCTTGCACAGCATTCCCGTTTAGTCGCGTCTCAAGGCTCAATCCCTTGCAGCCGGGAGGCAGAACTTGGGCCGGTACAAAATACGGGCCGAAAGCGCCCGTGCCGTCGAAGTTTTTCCCCATGGTCCATTGCGGCGTCTTGAACTAATAATCTCTGAGGGTGGCATCATTGAAGATCGAATATCCTGCCACGTGGTCAAGGGCGTTGTTGCGTGAAATATGGTGCCCCGGCTTGCCAATGACCGCGACCAGCTCGCCCTCATAGTCCAGTTGTGATGACTGGGGCGGGAGAATGATCGGATCAAGGTGTCCAATCAGGCTCGAGGTGAAGCGGGCAAACACGGTTGGATACTTTTTCTCTTCAAATCCCGTCTCGGCGGAATGGTCCCGATAGTTGAGTCCGATGCAAATGATCTTGTTGGGGCGCGACAGCGGAGGCAACAGGCGCACAGCATCGAGATCGACCGCTGTTCCGGCTGCCAGTCCCTCGGCGACGGTTGCAAAATCGACGCCGTTGGCGATCAGGAAATCGAGATCGCCTGGATACCCCGTGTCGTCAACGAACATCCCGGTGCACTTGCCATTGCGTTCGACCGCCAGGCCTCGACGCCCCTTCACTTCATAGACAGCGAAACGCATAGTATTCTCCTTTGCGAATATGAGGAAACGAGTTCAATCTTCTGGACATCGGCACCGATCGAGACCATGCTGCCATGCACGTTGCGATCTGGCATGACGAACATAGTTTCAGACCATTCTCAGGAAAGCAGCTCATCGGGACGTGCGACGGGAATTTCGGCTTGTGCACTTCCCCCAAGTCCAGATCGAGCGCCTGTGCCCTTCGCATCAGCTTTTTTGCGGCATTGCAGCCCCAGTCTCCGCCCTCATCGAAGACAATGATTCGGGCATGGGACCGCCTGTAGCCCAGTCAAGCAGCTCGACTGTATGCACGAAGGGAATCCCGATCGAATCGGAGAGCTGCGTCATGCAACCGATGTTGCCGCTCGCAGCAACGTCGGCGTTGACTGAACGGATGCTAGCTACCTTGCGCTTCTTCAACTCACCCGCGATCTCCGGCTGCAGCATGTTATAGACGCCGGCAGAGCCACAGCATAAGAAGCCATCTGGCGGCTCGACAACCTCGAAGCCCGCATTGCGGAGCAGGTTGACAGGCTGGTGCACGATGCGTTGACCGTGCTGCATTGAACACGCGGAGTGATAGACCACCTTCAACGCCCGGTGTGACCGCGTTGCTAGCATCCCCACCTCCGTCATGAACTCCGTAATGTCCTTGGCGAGCGCACCTACTCGCGCGGCCTTTTCACTCCATTCCGGATCGAGCCGCAGCGCATGCCCGTAGGCCTTGACCGACATTCCGCATCCCGAGGTATTGATGATGATTGCGTCGAGACCACCAGGATTCTCCACCTCCTTCAGCCAGGCAGCGATGTTCGCCTTCACCAGGGGAAGCGCATGCGTCTGCAGTCCCATATGCTCGGGAGGCGCACCACAGCAGCCTGCGCCGCTGGCCACGACAACCTCCACACCGTGACGCCGCAAAAGACGGATAGTCGCCTCATTGATCGCAGGATCCAGCACCGTCTGCACGCATCCGTTAAGGATGCAGACCCTCGCCCGACGAACACCTTCTGCCGGAAAAACCTGTGGGCGGTCTACCGGACTCGAGTGGGGTAGCCGACCTCGTGGCGCGATTTCCAGAATCGCTCGCAGCGGACCCGTGAAAATCCGCCGCACGGGGCGAGCGAGATTCCCAGCTAGTAGCCCCAGACGAAACAGTCGTGGATGGGGGATCACCAACGTCAGAGCGCGCCGGATCACCCGTTGCGACAGCCGCCGACGGTAGGTTGTTTCAATGTGCTCCCGTCCATTGGCGATCAGCTTTGAATACTGCACGCCTGAAGGGCAAATCGCCTCGCACGCGAGGCAGCTGAGACAGCGATCGAGGTGTTCCACGGTCTTCTCGTCCGGCGTACCACCCTGCTCGTACATGTTCCGCATGAGCACGATACGTCCGCGAGGGCTGTCGTTTTCATCGTGCCGGACCTGGTACGTCGGGCAGTGCGACAGGCAAATGCCGCAATGAACACACGTCCGGATGATGTCGTTCGATAGCGCAATGTTGGGATCGGCCAAAGCGCCCTCGGGAATGCGAGTTCTCATGTTAGACCGCTCCTCCCGTTACTGCCCCCAACTTTCCCGGATTGAGAAGTTCCTTGGGGTCGAACGCTCGCCGGACCCGCTCGCCAAGACGCTGCAGCGCCTCTGACCGGGAGTGAAACGTGCCAATCTTGCGGCGCGAATTTGCTGGAGCCCGAAGCAGACACGCATTGCCGCCAACGGCGGCGACCTCATTGCGCAACGCCCCGGCTTGCTCCTCTGCCTTTGCGACGGTGGTCCGAACGAAGACTTGACAGCCTCCCCAGTCGTAGATAGCCTCGCCGCCCAGCAATTGCACCATGCGAGCCGCCTGCATGCATGGCAACGCGAGGCGCCAGACGCATGAGTTCTGATCGGCGGCGAAGCAAGACAGGTCTCGGATGCCCCGCCAGAACTGGCTGCTTTCGTCACCGACAATCGTACGGATATCGGCGAGTTTGTGCAGACGCTGTTCGATTTCAGCCCTGCGCCCTGCGACCGACTCGCTGAACCCCTCGAGACGAAGCGCTGTCGTCGACGCTTCGGTACGGCCGCCACCGAGGTGCACGGCGGCGCTGATCTCGACAGGCAGGCGCAACATGTCGCTGATCAAGCCCACGGCCTTCGCATCATCGAGCCCGCTCAACAGTACGGTAGCCTCCCACGTCGGACGAGGGTGAACCTTCAGTGTGACGGAGGTAAGCGCCGCAAGAACCCCGAACGAGCCGGTCAACAGGCGCGGCATATCGTAGCCGGTAACGTTCTTCACGGTACGCCCCCCGCCCTTGAACAGCTCCCCGCGCCCGTTCACACCCTCCACTCCAAGCACGGCATCGCGAGCCGCACCGGCCAGAATGCGGCGAGGGCCAGCGATATTGCAAGCGATAACACCTCCAATGGTGTCGGCCCCATCATCGCCAAAAAAAGCGGCGTAGTCGGGAGGCTCGAAGGAGAGGTGCTGCGCATTCGCCGCTAGCGCCTCGCGTACGGCGGAAACAGGCGTTCCTGCTCGCACCTTGATGACGAGTTCTTCAGGTTCATAGAACTCTATACCGGACAAACGTGACATATCCAAAACTGCGTCGGCCTTGACAGGGTCGCCAAACGAACGCTTCGTACCTCCACCGACGATTTCGAACGGCTGGCCGCTGGTATTTGCCTCCAGAATGATCTGCACAAGTTCGTCCGTATTTTTAGGGCGGACGATACACGGGGGATGAAGCGTGTACATGTCTGTCATCTCCGCACCCTAAAACCGGGGGATTCCTGCGAAGCGCATCTTGCCGTCGCGCATCCGCATGCGTCCAAGTTCCACACAGCGGCAGGGTGTGGGAAACACCTTGCCGGGATTGAGTAGCTCGTCAGGGTCGAAAGCGCACTTCAGACCCAGTTGCTGGGCCAGATCGGCGTCATTGAACTGGTAGGGCATCAGATCGCGCTTCTCGATACCCACGCCGTGCTCGCCACTGAGTACACCACCGAGGTCGACACAGGCCTTCAGGACGTCTGCTCCGAACGCCTCCGCTTTTTCAAGATCACCTGGCCTCGCCGAATCAAACAGCACCATTGGGTGGAGATTGCCGTCACCAGCGTGGAAGCAGTTCGCGTACTCCAGTCCATATGTCTTCGATAGATTTTCGATGCGACGAAGTACCTCCGGCAGCTTCCCGCGAGGAATGGTTCCATCTGTGACGTAGACATCTCTTGCGATCTTGCCCATCGCACCGAATGCCGCCTTGCGACCCTGCCATAGCTGTTCGCGCTCCGTTTCAGTCTTGCTGATCCTCAGTTCCGCGAGGCCTATCTCCCTCGCAATCACCTCGACGCGCGCGACGAGGGCGTCCACTTCTATCGCGGTGCCGTCCAGTTCACATAGCAGAATGGCCTGAACCTCGGGGGGGTGAATTTCGCCCAGCATCGAAGAGACTGTGTCGATGACCTTGCGGTCCATAAACTCCAGACCGGCGGGAATGATGCCGTGGGCGATAATCGCGCCTACGCATCGACTTGCGTCCTCGACGTTCGCGAATCCAAGCGATAGAACGCGCGCGATTGGCGGCTGCGGGGTCAGGCGAACCGTAATCTCCGTGATGATCGCGAGCATGCCTTCTGACCCAATCAGTACGCCTGTCAAATCGAATTCCCCATCAGTCCCGCCAACGAAGGGACCACCAAAACGGATGACGTCCCCAGTCAGCAATACCGCCTCCATCCCGGTGATGTGGTTTGACGTGACGCCGTATTTGAAGCAATGAACGCCTCCCGAATTCTCCGCCGCGTTGCCGCCAATGGTCGCAATCGCCTGACTGGATGGATCTGGCATATAGCAGAGACCCAGATGCTGCACCGCCTCGGTAACACGGACGTTCGGCACACCAGGCTGCACTCTCGCGACGCGGTTTTCAGCATCCACCTCCAAAATCCGGTTCATCCTCGCCGTGCCCAGCACGATTCCATCTTCGACCGGCAACGCGCCGCCGGACAGCGAGGTGCCAGACCCGCGCGGAACGATCTTGATTCGCTCTTCGCGGCAGTACTCAAGTACGCCTCTCACCTGCTCAGTGCTATCCGGAAGGACGACTAGAAGCGGCAATGCGCTATAGGCGGTGAAACCGTCGCACTCGTATGGACGGCGTTCGGCCTCGTTGTCCAGTACCCATTCTTGCCCCACGATCCGCCGCAGGCATTCCGCGATAAGGTGGCGACGCTGAACAATCGACTCGTCAACCGGGAGCATTTTCACGACTCATTTCCTCCGTCCCCGAGCAAAGGCACTTAGAGCACGAACACCGGACCTGTCCCGGTACCATCGCTTGTCGCGATCCGTAGACTTCGTCCATGCGCTTGCCTCGGATCATCTTGTTACGCCTGACAAGTAGTGTTGTCTGAACTACGGTTTTTCCAACAGTACGGCGGCAACAGGCGGCTATCTGAAATGCGACCTTACCTGTATAGCCTCTCGCGAGCCGCCGGCGAGTATCAGCGTGGCCGCCACGAAGCCAATTTGCTCAACGGGAATCGCAACGCTGTAATGAGACACCCCGACAAAAATGACACACACCGACAAAACTGATCGGCTTATCAGGCTCAGTTATGACATCAGGCAGTGTCCCGACTCGATCACCGATGTCCATTGCCACGAGTTTCTCAAAGAGGGGCCTTTTCACGCTCCAGCCGCGCACGATTAGCTCGACTTCCGCCCCGCTGATATCGATCCGCTGTGTGCCAGCGATCCGAGCTTCCGCCTGAACGCGTGTGACGCCGAGCACCGACGTCAGCAGAAAGGCTTGACAAATCCTTCGCCCGAGAAGGCCCGCGAAATCGCCCTCCTCAACCGCGAGGCAACAACTGCACTGACGAGGCACAGAGCCGCGCCGCGCAATTGAATTTGCGCAAGGCAGGATAACTGCCGACACACAAATAAAGCCAGACCGACCCGTCAGCCGGCCCGCCGGGCTCCGAGAGCGGCGAACCGTTGCTTAAAAAAGCTTCGAAACAACGCTGCCGGACGATTTGCCCCCCAACCGTCGCTTACCTAAGTAAACAGAGTCGCGCGCAACGTGCGCTCCAGAGGACCGTAAACTTTCCTTCGCCGGACAAAGGACCTCAATTCCAACGAGATCTGGAACTAGTCCGCAGAAGCACTTGAATCGATGGCAAGAGCTGTTCCTTGTCGGCTGAACTCGCGATGCAACGCGGTGGGCCTTCTCGATTACGTGCAAGTGTGCTCAGGCACCGCCTTCGCTAGCATGCTCGCCGAGAATCTGCTTTGCATAGCGCACCCCAATGCCGTACGCGGTGTTCTCCTTGAAGATGTCCATGACCCCGTTGTATGTTTCGGCGCGCGCCCAGTCTCGTTGCAGTTCGCACATAAACTGCACCGAGTTCATGGGCACCGCACCGACTTGAATCATCCGTTGCACTGCTCGTTCGTGCGCCTCTTCGGTGACGTCGCCGCATGCATCGGTCGCAACATAAACCTCGTAGCCTGCGGCGCGCATCTGGATGGTCGGAAACGCGACACAGACCTCAGTCCACAGGCCCGCGACTACAATCTTCTTGCGCCCAGTTTTCTCGATTGCCTGGCGGAAGTTCGGGTCCTCCCAAGAGTTCATCCACGTGCGGTCGATCGGCACTTGCTCCGGAAATACCGATTGCACCTCCGGGATCATCTGTCCGCTGAATGACTGTGCGGCGATGGTCGATAGAATCGTAGGCACCTTGAACAGTTTTCCCGACTTCGCCAAGACCTGAACGTTTTGCATGATTGTTGTGCGATCGTGCGAATGAACGCCGAAAAACATCTGTGGCTGGAAGTCTATCAATGCGAGAGCGCATGTATCGGGCGATAGCAGTTCGTAGGCCATGTACATCTCCTTAAGCAAAATGTAGGTCACGGGCAGAACTTAGATAAGTGCCCGCGATAGTTGGATCGAAAAGTTCCGCTCGACAAGATGTCGAGGTATTTTCTGCATTGCGCCGTCTTTGGCTAAATAGACTACCGACGGCCCTGAACGACATCGTGCGGTCTCGACCGCAAGTCCCGCTATGGGTCCCGGTAACTTAAAGTCTATGCTGATCGCAGACGAAGAGGTCGTGAAATGCCGCTTAATAATTCTTAACGTTCATCCTTCGGGCAAACGACGGTCGTGTGACAAGAGCGTTAAGAGAGCTAGCGAGATCGGTGTCCCGAACGTCGTCCATATATCGTTGCGTATACATTTAAGGCCTAGTACTAGTCGGTTCCTTCGCCACGTCGTTTATGACACGCGATTTCAGGCCGTACCTG
Organism: Paraburkholderia sp. RL17-337-BIB-A; assembly: GCF_046025895.1. Classification (NCBI taxonomy): domain Bacteria; kingdom Pseudomonadati; phylum Pseudomonadota; class Betaproteobacteria; order Burkholderiales; family Burkholderiaceae; genus Paraburkholderia; species Paraburkholderia sp. RL17-337-BIB-A. The sequence continues at coordinate 2,041,227 of NZ_JARESY010000002.1, forward strand.
TGCGCTCCACAACCGAAGCAAAGATGGGCTGCATAGGAATAAAAGCAGCTCTGGAATCGAATTCCCAGCGAATCGCGGTTTGTTCGTGAAGATCTATTGAGCAGACTGGATAAACGGCCACCCCTGCCTGAGCATGTGACTCACAAGCGACTCTCTGCGTAGCGTCCTCCGTGCCGTACGTCAGCGACGAGTACCGTGAGCGTAGAACGCACGTAAAAGGCGGGAACCCCCTACGATTAGTCCAGACAGTGAACCTGCTATCCCAGCAATTTTCGGGGGACTGGCGGGCGCTATTTGAAGAAGCGGTTGCTTCGCCTGTGGACAACCGGCATGCCGTGCAAAGAGATGTTCGGCGTGCGTCCTCACACATCGGAGCGAGTATCCCGCTTAACACTAAATTCAGGACATTTAAGGCGCTGCACCAGCACATCTGGGCGTATGGTATTTGGCATCGGTCAGTGCACATTGGCGTACGAAAGCATAGTTTTGTTGAAGCAGCCGCGTACTGTCGGATTAAGCCGTAGTCTCGTTCGCTGGCAAGCTCGGTGACGCGACACCAAGGGGGTCAGTCCGATGAAAATGTATATCTTCTCCCTGCTTGCCGGCGTTTTGGTCGGCTTGATCTACAGCCTAATCCAGGTGCGCTCGCCGGCGCCTCCGCTCGTGGCACTCGTCGGATTGCTTGGCATCCTCGCAGGCGAACAGATCATTCCGGTCGCTAAGCAGATGCTTTCGGGAAGCGGCTTTCACACGGCCTGGCAGGCATCGAAATGCGACCAGCACATTTTCGGCTCGCTACCTGGCCGCCACGCGGGACGGACGGAAGGTATCGCCTCCGCGAAATCACCGGAGAAACAGTCATGAGCAGTCGCGCGACAGACGCCCCAAACCTGATTCTTCATAACGGCCGCTTTACGACGCTTGACAAACGCAAGCCCACGGCGGAAGCCGTCGCAATCGGGGACGGCGTGTTCACCGCCGTTGGCAGCAACATCGAAATCCTCATGCTCGCGGGAGATGCCACGCAGGTCATCGATCTGAATGGGCGAAGTGTGCTGCCGGGCCTAATCGATAACCATTTGCATATCATTCGAGGCGGCCTGAATTTCAACATGGAGCTGCGCTGGGACGGCGTGCGTTCCCTCGCCACGGCCATGGAAATGCTCAGGCGTCAGGTGGCCGTTACGCCACCGCCGCAATGGGTACGCGTCGTAGGCGGCTTCACGGAGCATCAGTTCGTTGAAAAGCGCTTGCCGACGATTGACGAAATCAACGCGATCGCTCCCGACACGCCGGTCTTCATCCTGCATCTCTACGATCGCGCGATATTGAACGCCGCCGCGCTGCGCGTGGTGGGTTACACGAGAGAAACACCCGAACCTCCGGGTGGCGAAATCGTGCGCGATGCGGCGGGCAACCCGACCGGCCTGCTGCTCGCAAAGCCCAATGCCGCCATCCTGTACGCGACGTTGGCGAAGGGTCCAAAGTTGCCGTTCGAGTACCAGATCAATTCCACCCGTCACTTCATGCGCGAACTGAACCGCCTTGGCGTAACGGGCGCGATCGACGCAGGCGGCGGCTTCCAGAACTATCCGGAAGACTATGCAGTAATCCAGAAGCTTTCCGACGAAGGCCAGCTTACCATTCGTCTTGCATACAACCTCTTCACGCAGAAGCCGAAGTCCGAGAAGGATGACTTCCTGAACTGGACAAAAACCTCGACCTACAAACAGGGCAATGACTATTTCAGGCACAACGGCGCGGGGGAAATGCTCGTCTTCTCTGCCGCTGACTTCGAGGATTTCCGTCAGCCTCGCCCCGACATGCCGGACCCGATGGAAGACGAGTTGGAAGGTGTCGTGCAAATCCTTGCACAAAACCGCTGGCCGTGGCGCCTGCACGCCACCTACGACGAGACGATTAGCCGCGCTCTCGACGTATTCGAGCGTGTAAACCGCGAGACGTCGCTCGCAGGGTTGAATTGGTTTTTCGACCATGCGGAAACAATTTCGGAGCGTTCCATGGATCGCATCGCCGCGCTCGGCGGCGGAATTGCCGTGCAGCATCGCATGGCCTATCAGGGCGAGTACTTCGTCGAACGTTACGGGTCGACGAGGGCCGAGACCACGCCGCCCGTCGCTCGTATGCTCGAAAAGGGCGTCAAGGTATCGGCCGGCACCGACGCAACTCGCGTCGCATCCTACAACCCGTGGGTGTCGCTTGCCTGGCTCGTCACGGGGAAGACGGCAGCGGGCATGAGGATCTATCCGCAGCGCAACTGCCTGGACCGCGAAACGGCCCTGCGCATGTGGACGGAGAACGTTACGTGGTTCTCCAATGAAGAAGGAAAAAAGGGACGCATCCAAAGCGGCCAGTTCGCAGATCTGATCGTCCCTGACCGAGACTTCATGACGTGTCCCGAAGCCGACATAGCGGATATCACCTCCACGCTTACCGTTGTAGGCGGAAACGTCGTCTACGCCTCCAGTCCCTTCGCCGACCTCGATGCGCCGATACCGCCGGCAATGCCCGACTGGTCGCCGGTGCGATCATTCGGCGGATACGCCGCATGGGGCGACGAGGATAAGCCGCTGCAACGCACGGCAGCGCAACTATGCGCGTGCGCAAATGTGTGCGGACTGCACGGTCATGCGCATGCCACGGCATGGTCGCGCACTGTGCCCGTGTCCGACTTCGGGAGTTTCTGGGGTGCGCTCGGATGTTCTTGCTGGGCGGTCTAGCCACCGCTCCTGTCAGGGTCTCTTGGCGGTGACTCACGTCGCTCTAACGTCGGGTGTCATGCGTCGGTGGTCGGGATCGAGGAAGCGCGGAGATGCGGTAGTGTCCCGCGCCGGCAATCGCAACGGTCTCGAAGATGATGAGTGTGTACGCTCGGAGTTGGTGTGCACAATTTCTTCCCCATGACTGGACACAATTCACTACTCCGGCGGGCGTGAGTTGCGCTCGGCGATTCGGCAGTTGAAGCGTCATTCGCGGCATGCGTATCCAGCAGCCGGAATTGATGTTCGACCGCAGAAAGATAGTCATTTCAGCCGACATCGAGTTCGCATTTCAGCACGATAGCTCCGCATTCGGGATGTTAGTTGCTAACCTGCCGCCGCATGTCCGGGTTGTTTCACCTACTCGACGCTCAGTCGTGTCTTTCCATCGATTGGGCGATTATTGTGAGGCATCGTCGGCTCACCTATTCGGCCTTTGCTTGTCGGGTCATCCGTGGGAAGACCCCCGAGACGGGATGGTAAGGATGAGCACACGCGTGCAATGGCTTCGCGGGTTTGACGGTCTCCATCAGGTGGCCGGCGGCGCGCCCGCGCTGGTCATCTTGAGCTATACGCAGTCTTGCAGTACGCAATGTGGTTAGCAAATCCAATGGAGTTGCGAATGCGCGCCATGTATCAGGGCCCCGCCACTTTCCGGAACGACGGCGCTGCCATCGCTATACCACACTCGGGGTGGCCGCTGCGGACATCCCTCGACGCGGGTGGTACATCCCATGAGTGATACCGCCATGCAGGCTTCGATCCCAACATCGCCCGCTCCGGGGCTAACGCTTTCGCCAGCGCATACGCGGCCGCTGCTGTTCGGCCTCGGCCTCGCCACAGGCATGGAGTTTTACACGTTCGACAGCATGAACCTGGTACTGGCGGACCTGACCGGCACGCTGGGCGTGTCGGCGGACGAGGCGAGCTGGCTGCTGACGGTATATAGCTGTTCGCTCTTTCTCGGCGTACCGGTCTCGATCTGGATGGCGGGACACTATGGCTACAAGCGCTTCCTGATCACGACCATCGTCGTGTTCGCGATTGCGTCGATGGGCTGCGCGGTCTCACCGGATCTCGATTCGATGCTGATCTGGCGCGCCATCCAGGGGCTGGCCGGGGCCGGTCTCGTCGTATGGTGGCGCGCCAGCATCTATGTGCTCTTGCCCAAACCCCAGCGGAGTCCGGCTCTGATGCAGGCGTCCACGCTGCTTTATCTGTCGAGCGCGGCCGGGCTTCTGGTAAGCGGCTATATCACCGACCATTTCCATTGGCGGCTGATCTTTTTGCCGAATCTGTTGTACGCGTGCGCCGCGATATGGCTGCTCGCGCGCTACTTTCCGACCCTTCCACGTCCCGCCTCCGAACGCGCGGTCAGCATCGACTGGCTCGGCATCGTCCTGCTCGCCACTGCGCTTATTTCGCTGCAGATTATCCTCAATCGCGGCGAAATCGACGATTGGTTCGGGTCCTTTCATATCCGGCTGCTGGCCTGGACCGGCGGGGCGGCCCTGCTTCTGTTCGTTGCATGGCAGGCAAGTCCCTTCAACCGCACCCCGCTCCTCTGGCTCGACCTGCTACGTGACCGTCGCGTCTTGTCGTCCGCGCTGATCGGCGTCTTCACCGGCATGATCCTGTCGGGCAGCCTGTTCGTGCTGCCCGAATTTCTGCGCAATCTGTCGAGCCAGACGCATAGCGCGACCCAGACCGGGCAGATCATGTGCGTCTATGCGCTCACTGCGGCGGCCATCCGGCCACTAATGGTCGGTCTCATCGCGCGCGTCGGCCAGCGCAAGACCATCGTGATCGCTCTCGTCATGCTGATTGCCTCGATGATCCTCTTCAATCGCCTGCTGACCAGCGACACGCCGGGTTACTACTACGTCGCTCCGCTAATCCTGTACGCGTGCTGCCTGTCCCCGTTGTTGCCGGCGGTGGGCAGCGGCACCGTTGCAAAGATCGAGCAGAACAAGCTGCTCGACGGCGTCTCCTTGTACATGACCTTTCGCCAGTTCGGCGCTTCGCTTGGAGTTGCGCTGCTGACCATTCTCATCGGGCATCGCGAGACACTACATTCATCTCGCCTGTTCGAACACCTGCGCCACGACAATCCGGTAACGTATGACTGGCTCTCGTCGATAAGCGCAACGCTTGTCGCACGCGGCGGCTATACCCCCTTCGAGAGCCAGCACGCTGCGGTAAGACTGCTCGCCGAGGCAGGTGCACGCCAGGCTGCAACGCTTAGCAACGCGGACGCATTTGCTTTTATGGCGGCCGTCGGCGTGGTTGCGCTGTGCCTCGTTCCAATCATTCCGCCGACCCCGGTGGTCAAAAAATAAGGAGCGTGGCCGTCAAAACGCTCCCTGTTCCAACTCTAGTCCCTCTGTACGTCCGGAGACAGCGATGAGCGAAGCGCCGCCGCTTCAAAAGCCCTCGACTACCCCGCCTTCTGTCGAAGAGCATCCGGCGCCTTCGCAGCCCCAAAAACGACGCTGGCTGCTCGTCGGCGCGCTGGTACTGTTTGTCCTGCTGGCCGTCGCTGCCTATTTCCTGGTGCCTGACTTGTACGAAAAGCAGACGGACGACGCGTATGTCGACGCACACGCTGTCTCGATCATCCCCAAGGTCCCGGCCTACGTGAAGACGCTACATATCGACGATAACAGCAAGGTGACAGCGGGCCAGCTGCTCGTTGAACTAGACCCGCGCGACTATGTCGTCCAGGCGGATCTGGCACGCGCCAATGTCGCGACCGCAGAAGGGAAACTCGAGGAAGCGCGCAATCAGGTCTTGGTGGCCGACGCCAATACCGGCCAGCAGCAAGCGGAGCTTGAAGTTGCCAGAGCCAATGCAAAGCTTGCGGCCATCAACCTCGGCCGGCTGCAATCCGTTTCCGACGTGCGCGCCGTGTCATCGGAGCGGGTCGACGAGGCGAAAGCGGCAGCCGACGGTACACGGGCATCCGTTACTGCGGCCCAGGTCAAGGTCGACGCGGCGAAGGCGCAGGCCACGCTTGCACGCGCCCAGGTCGAAACGGCCGAGGCCTCGGTCGCCCAGGCTCAAGCCGAGCTGGCACAGGCGACACTCAACCTGTCGTACACAAAGATCTACGCAACTCAGGCTGGAAGCGTCGCGAACAAAAGCGTCGAGCAGGGCAACTTCGTGCAGCCCGGCCAGACGCTTTTGACTGTCGTCCCGGACAAGCTCTACGTCATCGCGAATTACAAGGAAACACAGTTGACTCACGTGAGACCCGGCCAGCCGGCCACCGTCTTCGTCGACGCCTTTCCGGACTTGCGGCTTCATGCCCACGTCGACAGCATCCAGCGCGGAACCGGCTCTCGCTTCGCGCTGCTGCCGCCGGAAAACGCAACGGGCAATTTTGTGAAGGTGGTGCAACGTGTGCCGGTAAAGATCGAATTCGACAATCCGGGAGAGGCACTCAAGTGGATCTCGCCAGGCATGTCTGTCGAAACGGAAGTCTTTGTCAGGGAGCGCCCGGCATGGTTCGGCTTTCTGAATTGATGCCATACGGAACGGTCAGGATGGCTTTCTCGCAACGACGCTCACGAGTCGCCTCCGGCGTTGCCGTCACGGCCCTGACATGGCTCCTCGGCGGCTGCGCGGTTGGACCCGACTATGTGCCGCCAAAGTCGGACATGCCGGCCAGCTTTACCGAACATATAGGCTCAGCGACAGGTGCTGCGCAAGGATCGCCGACGCCGGATGACGCGTGGTGGGAAAACTTTGGTGACGCCACGCTCGACTCGCTCATTGCAGACGCGCTGAGCTCCGCACCCGACATCGCCGAGGCCGAAGCGCGTATCCGCGAAGCGCGGGCATTGCGCGGAATCGCCGGTGCGGCCCAGTATCCGACCGCCGACACAGGTGCCGAATACGACCGGACTCACGGCAGCGCCAACGTGCCGATTGGTGTGCCGCCCGGCGGTCTCGGTCCGGGCGCCAATGGCAACCTATGGCAGACCGGCTTCGACGCGTCCTGGGAGATCGACGTGTTCGGCGGCAAGCGGCGCGGCGTTGAGTCCGCCGACGCGGCCTATCAGGCTACCGTGGCAGACCTCGGCGATGTCGAGTTGACGCTGGTTGCGGAGATCGCACGCAACTATGTCGAATTGCGCGGCGTCCAGCGGCAACTCGCGGTCGCGCGGAGCAATCTTTCGATCCAGCAGGACTCGCTGTCGCTGACCCGCTCGCAATTCGACGCCGGGCTCGCCTCGCGCCTCGATGTGCTGCGTGCACAGTCGCAGGTCTCGGATACGGAGGCCGCGATCCCGACTTTCGAAGCGAACGAACGCGCGGCCATCTATCGAATTGGCGCACTGATCGGCCGTCCGCCAGAACAATTGCTCGCGCAACTGGATACACCTGAGGCGGTTCCCTTGCCGGTCGCGGACGTGCCTGTGGGTCTGCCGTCGGACCTCCTGCGCCGCAGGCCGGATATCCGCGCGGCCGAACGCCGGATTGCCGCCGCGAACGCCCGGATCGGCGTTGCCGAGGCCGATCTCTATCCGCACTTCTCGCTCACCGGGGTGGCGGGCCTGGAGAGCCTGAACGCCTCGACCTTTCTCACCGCGCCGAGCCGCTATTTCTCCATCGGCCCGAGCATCAGCTGGCTGATCTTCGATGCCGGAAAGGTCCGCTTCGGAGTGCGTGCCGAAGAGGCACGCACCGACCAGGCCGCCGCCGCGTACCAGCGCACGGTGCTAGGCGCGCTGCGCGATGTCGAGACAGCGCTCGTGTCTTACGCGCAATCGAAAGTGCGGCGCGAGAGGCTCTCGGCCGAGGTCGCCGCTGACCGGGACGCCGTGACTATCGCGACACGGCTCTACCGGCAAGGTATCGAAGACTTTCTGTCGGTGCTCGATGCCGAACGCTCACTGTACGCCGCCAATGACAAGCTCGCGCAAAGCGATCGCGATACCGCGCTTGCGCTCGTCGCGCTGTACAAGGCGCTGGGCGGCGGCTGGCAGGCAGAGGGCAGCGCTGCAAATATCCCGGCATTCCGAAGTGATGTTGGTCCAGACTGAGATCGCTCACGTAAATCGGCTCGGTTTCTCCATCAAGCCATTAAAACAAACGACGTCGCGGCAGTAGCCTACCGATCGGCGACGGCCGGGCTGTTCGACTGTAGGGGTCGACGGGAAGTCCGGCCGCGCACCGAAATCCGGGGCGGTTCATTACTGTGGTTAAACCTGCGAGGAGTGCGAGCTGCACAACTGCCTGGTCAAACGGCAGCGCTCTTGTCTGCGTTTGTCGCTTTCATAGCATCGCCACGTTTACGACAAGCAATCGCGTCAGCACAACTTAGCAACGAGGGCAGAAATACCGACTGGACCTCAAGCGATACAACTGACATTGTTTTTCAAAATAAAGTAAGCCTTCCAAAGGCGCATCGCAGATGTCTATGGCGTGAGACCAAGGCAAGTGTGCGAGCAGGCGACACATTCGATGAACCCGAGAATTCCGCTTGCTGTTGGCATGGGCCATGTGAAGCAGGCAATCCAGCAGGTCTCCGATATCGTCGATGAAATTGCCGCCGCATCCGGGGAGCAAAAGAACGGCGTTGAACAGATTGCCGTCGCAGTCAACCAGATGGATGAAGTAACGCAGCAGAATGCGGTGCTGGTCGAACAGGCCGCCGCCGCGTCGCAGTCGCTGGAACCGCAGGCGAACAATCTCAAAGACGTGGTTTCGGGTTCAAAGTCAATGAAGCAGAACCTGCTGGATCTCATGTGCCGGCGCCCCGGGGCAGGAGCGCCCCGCCGGTCGCAAGCCCTCCATTGCAGCCTCGAACGGCGCCGGCGAGAACGAAGAACGCACTGTCAAACGTCAGCGAAGGAAACATCGCCGCCGTCGAAACCGCTGATTCCGACTGGCAAGCCTTCTGAGCGAGGCGGAAGTTGGATAAGACAACTGAGTTGCTCGATTCGATGAGCGCGCTTATTGCCAAACACACCAAAGCGGCAGCAGTCCTGTCCGCACGCGCCATGGTCTTGGGTAAGTTCCTGGACGCAACGTTTTTGCACCTTACGCAAGCGCAAAGCGCAGAGATTCGAAAATCATTTCGGGTATTCACCGCGAGACCGTCTGTATGCCGCATCGTAATAATCGCTTCACCTGGAGGGTGATTATTCTCCATCTGCAACCTTCACCTGCTAGTAATCTGCCTGCCGCGTACCGCGCGACTCCTTCGGGTGACCTTGATGTGCTGAAAACATTCACCTTTCCATCAACCATTCGCTCTCCTGGAAGTCCCCACCTTTGCGAAGGGTTGAGTACCTCTCCACGGCTCTTGACTCCTGGAAACGCTCACCATCCTGGAATTCCTCACCATTCCCGAGACTCAATCTGTGTCCTCCGGATGAAAAGTTTCGCGGTAAGCCGGCACTCACAGAGCGCGTCGTGACATCGTCTACGCCGTACCAAGAAGTAGAATCCCGCCCGCAATGGTGGTTTGCGGCGGGTTGATGGACGGAAAACAACTCCGCGCGCGAAGGCGCGCTTGATCGAATGTTAGTGCTAAGTCCCTAGCAGGCTGCGGAAATACCTCCCTCCTGAAGCAACGTCCTTTGATCTGCGCGGCTACCGCCGCGCAATTTTCTGCATTGCGAAATTTCAACGCGAATCCAGCTTGTTTTTCGACGGTTTGAGGCCTGTTTTTCGCCTCATGACCGCAATTTCTGCCACTACGGGCGGACCTGTCCTAGCGAACGCATGCGCACCAGGTTGTAGGCGGCCATGTTCAGCACGAACATCTGGTCGACTTTCTTCAACCCGCGTACCATCACCTGGCGCATGCGCCCCACGGTCTTCGCCCACCCAAAGCCTTGTTCGATCAGCTTGCGCTTTTGCTGCGATATCGCGTAGCCCACACTGCGCGCAATCTCATCGGGCACGGCCGAACGGCGACCCGACGTGTTCTGCGCCACGTGCGGCGTGACCTTCATCTGCTGGCAAGCTTCGATGAATTCCTCTGCGTCGTAACCCTTGTCCGCGCCCAGCGTGATTTGCGCAGCCGCATCGCTCGCCGCCTGCCGCGCATCGTTGATCATGACCTTGGCCGCTTCACGTTCGGCATGTCCGTCAGCACAGCTCACCCGGGCATTGACCACCAGCCCATGGCGGTTGTCGGTCAGCGTGTGGCCCATGTAATGCAATTCGCTGGCCGTCTTGCCCTTGCGGTAAAGCCGTGCATCGGGATCGGTCTTCGACTCGTGCGTTTCGTTGCTCCGCTTGCAGCCCTTGAAGTCGCCCTCGCCGCTGCCACCGTCGTTATCCCTGTCGTCACCGTCCTTGCGCACAAAGCTCTTGTGTCCCGCCCACGCCTGGATCAGCGTGCCGTCCACGCTGAAGTGCTCGCCCGACAACCAGTTCTTCTTCTGCGCGACGCACAGCACTTCGTTGCAGAATTCGACCACGGCATCGTGCCGGATCAAACGCTCGCGGTTCTTCGTGAACACCGTCGGCACCCAGACTGAATCGTCCATCGACAGACCAATAAACCACCGAAACAGCAGGTTGTATTGCGTTTGCTCCATGAGCTGGCGTTCAGACCGGATGCTGTACAGGACCTGCAGCAGCATCGCCCGAAGCAGCTTCTCCGGCGCGATGCTCGGCCGGCCTCCCTTGATATCGGCCTCGTACATCCCGGCAAACACCCGATCCATCTTCGCCAGCGCCTCGTTCGCCATGACGCGAATCGAGCGCAGCGGATGCGAGGGCGGAACGAAATCGTCCAGCTTGCGCACGGAAAACAAACTCTCGGTGAATGTGTCGGTGCCGCGCATGATCTCCAGGGGGCGGGTGCAGTTCTTACATCGACGCGTTTGCTATCCGTCGCGATGACTTCAGTGCAAGGTATTTCCGCAGCCTGCTAGACGACGCACTAACAGGCCGTTGAAATATCCATCGTTGATGCGCTCAGATGCATTACGACGGATGCTGGGTTTGCACTTTTGAAACGCGGAACACGTTTGCGGGCATTCGGCGTTACTCGCGGGTTCACCATATCGGTGTTATCCATCGCTTCCTGCCCCTCAACCGGCAAGTGTGCGCATACGCGTCAGGTTGTAGCCGACCTGCGTCAGCACGAAGAGCTGGTCTACGCGTTCAAGTCCCCGATACATCGCTTGTCGAATTCGTCCGACTGTCTTGCCCCATCCGAACACCTGCTCAATGCGTTTACGTTTTTGCTGGCTGACCGCGTAACCGGCCCAGCGCGTAGTTCGCTCGTCAATTGCTGAACCTCCTGGACGCCCATCGTTTTGCACCACATGCGGCGTCACACGGTTCGCTCGACAACTGGCCACGAAACCGGCGGTGTCGTAGTTCTTGTCCGCGCCGACCGTGATGCCGTGCGGCGCAACACTTGCGGCATCGGCAAGCATCAGCTCGGCCGCGTCGCGCTCGGCGGTGCCCGTCGCCATCGTCACCTGTGCGTTGACCACCAGGCCATGCCGGTTGTCGGTCAGCACGTGGCCCATATAACAGAGCATCGCTCCGGTTCCTTTGCTCTTGCGAAACAGGCGCGCCTGCTCGTCCGTCGTGGATTGGTGCGTCGCGTTACTGCGCTTCTGTCCGTGCCAGTTGTCATTCGGCGCGGGCGGTTCGTCAGGAGGCGTGTCGTCTTTGTCCGGACTTGCCTTGGGCACAAAGCTCTTGTGCCCGGCCCATGCCTGAATCAACGTGCCGTCGACGCTAAAGTGCTCCCCGGAAAGATATCCGCGCTCGCGCGCGGTCTCGACTGTCTCGTTGAAGAGCAACACCAGCACATCGTGTTCGAGCAACCGGTCGCGGTTCTTGCTGAACGTCGAGTGGTCCCACACGGTCCCGTCCATTGGCAGGCCGACGAACCAGCGGAACAACATGTTGTAGGAAATCTGTTCCACCAGCATGCGCTCGCTACGAATCGAATACAGCACCTGCAGCAAAAGAGCTCGCACCAGCTTCTCCGGCGCGATGCTCGGCCGACCTCCCTTCGCGTCAGCCTCGTACATCCGCGCGAACACATCGCCCATGCGTTTAAGCGCGTCATTGAGCCAGGTGCGAATCGGACGCAACGGATGGTCCTTCGGTACAAAATCGTCCAGCTTCAACACCGTGAACATTGACTCGGTAAAACTATCTGGCCCACGCATCCGTTCCATCTCGCTCTCATTGATGACATCAGTTCAACGTTTACGCCTGCGTCCCGGATGACCGCTACATGAGGTATTTCACCGGCCTGCTAGTGTTCCGTCCCAGAAATAACTTTACGTAAATATGGATTGTTCTATGATCGAGTCGTGATGAACAGGAGGCGATCATGGGACGCAAGGGGATCGAGGTTGTGGTGTCGGAACTGGAGCGAGAACAGTTGCTGTCCATGAGTCGCTCGCGTTCGTTGCCTCATTCTCTGGTGCGTCGGGCAAAGATCGTCCTGATGGCCGCTGACGGTTTCACGACCAATGAAATTGCGATGCAGTGCGAAGTGACGCCACCGGCGATCACGCACTGGAAGAAGCGGTTTGTCGCTCAGGGGCTTGCGGGTCTGCATGATGAAGCTCGCCCAGGCCGACCACGCACACATGACGACGAGGCGGTCGCGGAATTACTGGCCAGGGTGTTGCATGAGAAGCCGGACGGGGCAACGCACTGGAGCGTGCGTTCTGCGGCCGCGCAGACAGGGATTTCGAAGAGTTCGGTTGCCCGGTATCTGTCGCTGTTCGGTATACAGCCCCATCGTTCAAAGAGCTTCAGGCTGTCTACCGATTCATTCTTCGTCGAGAAGGTGCGCGATATTGTCGGGCTGTACCTAAGCCCGCCCACCAACGCCCTGGTGCTGTGCGTCGACGAGAAGAGCCAGTGTCAGGCGCTGGAGCGCACGCAGCCGATGCTGCCGATGGGGCTGGGCTATCTCGAAGGCGTGACGCATGATTACGTCCGGCATGGCACCACAACCTTATTCGCTGCGCTCAATGCAGCGACGGGCGAAGTCATTGCTCAATGCAAGCCACGCCACCGGCATCAGGAATTCCTGGCGTTCCTCAGGCATATTGACCAGGTGGTGCCGGCCGATCTCGACGTGCATCTGGTCGTCGACAACTACGCGACTCACAAGCATCCGAGGGTCTGGGCGTGGCTCGCCAGGCATACGCGCTACCACATGCATTTCACGCCGACCTACTCGAGCTGGCTGAATCAGGTTGAACGCTGGTTTGGCCTGATTACGCAACAGGCGATCCGTCGTGGGTCATTCAGAAACGTGCGCCAGCTCATTGCCAGCATCGAACGTTATACCGAGCAGTACAACCAGCACAAGCGGCCCTTCGTATGGACCGCAACAGCCGATTCCATTCTCCAGAAAGTGGCCCGGCTATGCAAAGTTATTTCTGGGACGGAACACTAGTGTGAAGCACGCGTCGCCGGTCATTTGATCAATTTGAGTACCTCGCGGAATTTGACGTGGTCGCAGCTACGTAGCCATTCAAAGGCGATCATCTCGACGGTTACCAACTGCACCCCTGCCCGATCAAGTCGCTCCATTGCGGCTTCCAGGTCGGTATTCTTTCGGGACCCCACCGCGTTGCGCGCCACCGTCACTCCGATGCCTCTTTCGAGTAGGCCAAACGCTGTCTGAAGAACGCAAACATGCGACTCAGATCCTGCAAGCACCACACTGCCTGTACCGGTTGGCAACATCTCAACCAGTCCAGCGCCGCGCGCGTCGAAAGTGTTTTTCACGAGCGTTCGCGAACATAGATTCTTCACGTCGCGTAGATTCGGTCCGAGATGTCGCGGATTTTGCTCCGTTCCGAATACAGGAACACCGAGTATCTGCGCGATATGGCCGAGTCGGATAGCCTCCCGTAGGACCTCACCGCCTTGATGGATTACCGGCATCAAACGCTCCTGGAGATCAACCATAACGAGTGCAGAATCATCAATATTCATCATCATTGTCGTTCTCCCGTTTCCGCACGTCTTCTGCCATTTGCACCAGTCGACGAGAAATCCTCCGGTGACTGCAGCTGCGCCTCAGCAAGCACGCAAAGTGGCCGCGCGCCGCCGGACTCATCGGGCAGATGTCGACCCAGCTTGTGTGAAAACGCACGCTGATCGCCTAAACTGAAGTAACGCATTCAGGTCGGGCGGGCACATGAAGCGATTCGTTGAAGGCGAAGACCGTAAGCAAGCTGTCTTGCTGCCCGAGTATCTCGAGGACTATGTGTCCGACGACAATCCGGTGCGCGTAGTTGACGTCTTTGTCGATGAGCTTGATCTTCGTGGTCTCGGCTTTGACGGAACCGCACCTGCAGCAACGGGACGACCCTCCTATCATCCATGCGTTCTACTTAAGATTTACATCTACGGTTATCTGAATCGGATTCAGTCGAGTCGGCGCCTGGAGCGTGAGACCCAGCGCAACATCGAGCTTATGTGGCTAACAGGCCGCCTCTCGCCGGACTTCAAGACCATCGCCGATTTCCGACGCAACAATGGCAAGGCAATCCGCAATGTTTGCAGTCAGTTCATCGTGCTATGCCGAAATCTGGATCTTTTCTCAAAGTCGATAGTGGCCATCGACGGTAGCAAGTTCAAAGCCGTCAATAATCGTGATCGGAATTTCACTAGCGGGAAGGTCAAGGCGCGCCTGCAACAAATTGATGAAAGCATCGCGCGATATCTTTCCGCGTTGGAGACGGCAGACCGTACTCAATCGGATGTAGCTGAGGCGAAGACGAGCCGCATCGGCGACAAGATCAGCAAGCTCAAACAGCAGATGCAAGACCTCAAGGCGATGGAGCAGCGATTGCGCGAGTCGCCCGATGGACAGGTATCGTTGACTGATCCAGACGCGCGCTCAATGGCTACCAGCGGCCGGGGAACGGGAATGGTTGGCTACAACGTTCAGACGGCGGTTGATGATACGCATCATCTGATCGTGGCGCACGAGGTCACCAACGTAGGCAACGACCGTGCTCAGTTGACGAACATGGCTAGGCAGGCGCGAGAGGCTACAGGCATCAAGGAACTGACTGTTGTTGCCGACCGGGGCTACTTCAAAAGCGAGGAAGTCCTGCAATGCCATGAAGCGGGCATTACGACCTTCGTTCCCAAACCGCTGACGTCGGGCAAGAACGCTGAAGGCTACTTCGGCAAGCAGGATTTTATTTACGTTGCCAAAGACGACGAATATCTTTGCCCCGCCCAGCAGCGGCTCAACTGGCGTTTCACGAACATCGAGCATGGCATGACGCTGCATTGCTATTCGAGCTCAGCCTGTTCTACCTGTGGCATCAGAAAACAATGCACATCGGGCAAACAGGCTCGCCGGATAAAGCGTTGGGAACATGAGGCTGTCGTCGAGGAGATGCAGAAACGGCTCGACCAGAAGCCGGACATGATGCGCATACGCCGTCAGACTGTCGAGCACCCGTTCGGTACGCTGAAATTCTGGATGGGCGCGGCGCACTTCCTAATGAAGACACGCGAGCATGTCAGCACTGAGATGAGCCTTCACGTGCTCGCGTACAACCTCAAGCGCGTCATGGCGATCTTCGGCACCGGAACGGTGATGCAAAAGATGCGCGTCTAAGGCTGGGCTAGCATCAGGCCGGCCTCGTCGCCGCGCATTAGAGCGCCTAAGCACCTCGTTCTCTCACATAACAGTCAAGAAAACCAGCAACCGTTGGACGGACTCAGAGAGGTCGTCGGCGCGTGTCGGTGATCGTGTGCAATCGTCAATGCGTCAGCGTCGCGTTTTTACACAACCTGGACCCATTGAAGACGCTGGGCCACGATCCGCTCCAACGGCTCCTTCGAAGGGTTCAACAGCCCCATGGCCAGTCCTAGGTTGCTGTGACCTACGCTAACGTCCGCCTTGTTGAACCGCCAACGATCGTAGCCGACACTAATGAAGTCCCTGATCATGATCGAACTGTCGCTTCGATGCTGTGATTCAAGTGCGGCGTAATGGGCGCTGGCTTCCGATGCATCGAAGCGCCGCACCGGCCGGTCGTCGGCCCAGCTCAAAAGTTCGATTTTTTTGCCAGACTTGATATTTGCGATTGTTCCCCACGCACCAGCGAGATCTTCGCGATGGGCGCGGTATCGGCGCTAGCCTCGGGGTCTCTATTATGTTTCTGCGACGTATCGGAGCGCCACGGCTTTTCGGCGAGAACCGCGCAATTCACGCATCCAATATTGTTCGAGTCACTAGCGATGCCCGTTATTGGACAGTTGTCTCTTCAATAAGGCGGCATTAAGCCGGGCACCTGCATAAGCCGCCAAAAGCTAGCGGAGCCCGACAGAAAGTAGAGACTGCCATTTCGGTTCCCATCCTTTAGCCTAATCTGGAATTCCTGGTAGCTGCTCGACTGCACGTTTGCTTCCCCATCAAAATTCGCCGAAGTCTTTCAGTTTGAAATAATCGGGACACGCAGGAGAGGCCAGATGGAGCCTGATAGCCCAAACCAGAATGCCTCGGACAAGAAGCCGCTCGAGAATGAAAAAGAGCAGAAAGAAGAAGGTTCGCTTAGCGCGGCGAGGAAGACCTTTATTACTACACTGGTTGCAATCTGTCTCAATCCGGTGTCGGCTGCGGTGGGGTATTATATGAATCACATACTTCAAAAGCCGCGTCTGCAAATAGAATATGTAAGCGAAAACTATTTCGTGGAAAATCATAAGATTGGCGCGAAAATACTTGGCGAGTTGCAGAAAGACCAAAGACTGAAGGCAAGTCTTCGTGAGTCTTTGATGCGCGTGCAGCAACAGGGCGACCCCGACTGCCTGAGCTGGCTGGACGGGGCAGACTGGTCGGATGAATGCATAGACCGAGTCGAAAGTGTTGCGGCAGGAATAATGAATACCACGACTGTGGAGGTCGAGGCCCTCCAGTCTAATATCGATGCCCTAAAAGATTGGACCCCTCCTGCCCCCCTAAATTTAATCCCGAATGGCACGGTCCAATACGAACTGCTTACGATACAGGCACAAAAAGATAAGCAAGGCGCTATTAACATGCTTCAACGGCCATCTGAGGTCTTGTCACGGGAGGTGTCGGCGCTTAAAGATCTCGCTGGGATTTTCCCTTCTATGCGGCAGAGTGAGACTCCAAGAACCGGAGACTTAGAACTCGTTGTGGGCGTCTTGAATTCAGGTGACTCAGATGGTGTCATTGCGAACCGAGCGACGCTTACTTTCGACGGAAAAGAACTGTGGCTTCATCCGAAACCCGACGACACGTGGACGCCTATCAAAGCCCATGCTTTCCAAGAAATAAGATTCGCAGTTGGCGAGAGCGAACAGGACCCCGAGTTGCTCAAGGAGTGGAAGGCGGCAATTGTTGCAGGTAAGAAAATTGACATCACTGTCACGCTTAAGACTGGCGCGAACACTAACGGGCCTACGTCCGCGAAAACATTAGATCCGGCAAGTTAAGCGGTCGGCGGTCAACGTCCGGCGTAGAACAAAACACGTTCTTGATGCCTTTTAGCTCGTCATTCGGGCAACTGGCGTGCTAGTTGTTTTGACGACTTCAAAGCCGCAGCGAGCAATCCGCGACCCACAGGCGGTCCATGGGATCATTGAGATGCATCGAGGCGATTTCGGCGGCGGAGCCCGGCGCTCCGATGTCCCGTGACGATGCGAACCTGACGTTCGAGCGTTAGCTTGAATGGACGGGCGACTGACCGCTGGTGGCCGCGTGCCGCCTCACGCAATGCGCGTACTTACCCCGGCCTTGCACGACTGCGATCGGCGGCACGCGACCCGAAACAGTCGGTCGACTTACTCAATAGCAGTCGTTCACTAGCTCCGACGGTCGCCCGAGAAAGCAGATCACATGCGTCGCCCCGATCGAACACGGCGGCCGCAGCATGCCCGCCGGCCGATACACAAACACTGCTAGCCGGATTGAGCACCGATCTGATGGCTGCTCGACTAAAAAGCGACAAAGATGGTGGCCGAAAAAACCTCCGTTATCCGAGAGGTACAGATCTTCTAACGTCCACCGGAGAAGGCAGCGAAGGTCTGAGGTTGGCCGGTCGCTGCCTGACGTTGACCGGCGGCACACGACCGACCGTGTGAAAACGCAAAGGTACGGTTTTCGGGTGTAGGTAGGTTTACCTTTCCGAGATGCTGCCAAGCCGGCACGGCACGATCTGAAGCTTCGATTTTTTCGAACGCCACGTTCAGCGTGCGTTTTCAAGACGCCACTCACGAGTGCCGGGAGTTCGGCGCTAACCGACGACTGACTCTGTTTTTTAAAAAGTGATCCGCATTGGTGCACTGCGACAGGCGAGGTTTGTGGATTGACCGGTAGAAGCTGCGCCAGCACGTGTTAATGAGCTCGTTTTCGCCCACTCAGGGGCAGCCAATTGACGGTGTGCATCTCCGCGCGCGGGACCCTCACGCGAACAAGTTTGCCTTGCTCAATTTCGAGAACGTGTCGAGCTTGCCGCCAAGTAGAATGCGCGGATACGATGCCTTGCACTAGATATGATGGAGGGCATCGGCAATCGATACCGGTTTCGGGAGGATTCCCGCGTGAAAGAAATCACGGCGTCAATGTCCAGAACCTGGCTTGCACTGGTCGGTGCTAGTGCTTTGTTGCTTGCATACGCATGCCTGCCCGGAGACACGCGCGCTTACGAAGCCGCGCAAATCGAGGCGACAGCACTCGAATCCGTTGTAATGGCATTCTCGCTCGATGTTGACCTCAGCGAACGCTCCCTTACTCCAGGCATGGCCGACATTATTCAGTATGAGTCCGAGCGCGTCAGGCGCGTGGCAACGGAGTTCGCCGGTCGCTTCGGCATCGGAACACTTCACCGGCATCTCTATTTAGGTCCACTTTCGTATCCCCTGCCGGGATACAACTCGACCGTTTCGGAAATTCTAAGAGACTTGCACACAGCGCCAGTGCGATATGTACATGCTCCGACCGACGTTACACTTCGACACGCGTTCGACATCGTTACACGGCGGGACAAATCCTCGCCGACCCCTTTGTGCGTGCAGCCTGGTACGAATCCGAGTTCGTCTTTTCCGTGCGATAAACTGCCGCTCAACATGGAGCTGAGTAGAGTGTATGTCGAAGACGGATCTGAGCAGCCGCGCCGTGTCCCACAAGTGCAATTATCGGAAGAGAGCGTTAAGGTTTCTCACGATTGGGTACTACTTCTAGAATTTGTTCCTCTTCCAACAAATACCGACCAAGCCTCCAAAAGAATAATTTACGCGATAAAAATCGGCCATCTGGACACGACAATTGCGACAGATACGTTCGGCCCGGCGCAGCTCAAGAATGCTTTATCAAGCATTGCACTGCTCAGCAGGGTACGGCAGAACGTTCTGAGCCGTGCGGTCGACGAACTGCCACATTTGCTGTACCGCCTGCACCTGACCAGATTCGATGCAACTAGCTACGAAAACGACTTCCCTCATCTAAGACGGTTTATGAGCGACGTAGGATCAATGACGACATCGCAAGCTGCGAGCTATTTCAATGACAAAGGACGTGAAGCACGTCAAAAATTCTCTTTGCTCGGGCAGACGCTTGACGAGCGACTCTTTTCAATTGGTGGGCCGCTCTTTATACTTTCAATCTCTCTTTTTCTGCTATCCGAAGCTAAAATGCTGAACTCCGCGCTCGCGAGACGCCGAATTACGGATAACGGAGATTTCTCATCCAGTGAACTCTCACCCTGTTGGATCGGACTCGACAAGAACGGAGTTTCGCGCCTCATGACGGCCTCAAGCATTGCCTGGCTGCCAGTAATCGCAATCTGTGCGATTTGGACCCAGACGGATGGTCAGTTCGATGTGGGACAAACGACCACCCTTGTCATGGCGCTAGCAACGGCCGCCATTGGCGTCATGTCGTTGATTGAGTTGCGACGCTTGCGCTGCGCCTTGGACGGCGCATATGAGGTCAGGAAACTCAAGCGTCGAGGGGAAAGGCGAGCAGCGGTCCGGGAAAAATTGCGCACACGTAAGGCCAAGCGCGCGGCGCCGTCGCCATTCGACGATATATGCTGAAGACTAATCTCATTGGTAGGCTCCGACGTTTCTGACGTTTCACGTTTCCGACGTAACTGTCGCTGACGCGGCGCGCGGGTCCACCCTCCTATAACAGCCTGCGGTGTCGTCCTGCTGCCCCAAGCGCTGACGGTTTTGGCTGCTCCCTTGCCATACTTTAGATAACGCTCACGTTGCTAGGCTTCTGGGCGGCACTGCGATGACAAGCAGTGTGTTTCTAGCCCGCAGAAGACGGTCCTGAATGTTATGCAAAGGTTCCCTTAGGCGGTCCCTGTCTGTCGGGCGATCGGCAGCACACGACCGAGGCTGTGTGAAAACGCGTCCTGAATGCGCGCTCTAGAAAATCGACCCTTCAGATCGCGTTGTATTGGCCTAGCAGCAACTTGGGAAGGGTAAGACGACACCCGAAAACCGAGTACTTCTGCGTTTTCACACAGCCTCGACCCACTGCCGCCGTTCGACCCGACGCCGCCTCGACTGCAGCTTTCAAGGTACAACGGCCATTCGCTTGGCAACGTTGGCCGGCGGGTGCTCGGCCGGAGGTGCCATTTGCGCACTCGCACATCTCCTTAGCCGCGAACGGCCGCTCTGGAGAAGATCGAATGCTGGGTGCCGCCCCGTTCCGGCGGTTCGTGACTCTGTGCATGGCGAAAACAGGAACGGTGAAAGCTATCATCCTTCATTTTTGTGATTCAGTTTTTAATGTACGCTGGATGAATTCGCAAATCCGCCGAATCGCCTGCTCGTCATCATAGATTTTCACGTGATTGAATAAGGCATGCCCGTCTACCATCGCAGACTCCGACGGGCCTATTGGAAGCATTGAAATCGAAACAGTGCCAAGAACAGAATTCAAAAATTGCGTTTGATCGCACATCTGCTCCAATACACCAATAAAATAAAACACGCTGATGCGAAAAGCTCCGGCAATAAGCATGCTGATCATGCTCGCAAGGATTGCAGTTGCTGCCAAAAAAATTAGAATCAGAAATAATTTGAAACTGTAGTCCACCGCAGGAAAAATATAACCGCTGAAAACGACATAACCACGATCTCTCATTGTCGCGACTAAAGGTTTCAGGATCACCAATTTATCGGCGATTGAATTCAATACTATAAATCCGCTGACAGATGTGGCAACCAGTATCGAACACAGCTCCATGATTATCCACGGCAGCACCGCGAGAGCGTCGATAGCTTTAAACCTGGCACTTAACCACGCGATTGACAGAATTCCCAAAAACATCATTTGATGAAATATTGATAATAGGTTGATGACGACCGAAAGCGCCTGAAATGCTTCGTCCTGAGAATATGCAAGCACCAGAAAACTGGAAGGATCTCGAAAATTGCGTCTCCATTCGATATCCGGGTCAAAGGGCGGAAGCATTGCGAACATCTGCTCTCCCTTTCTCCAAAGTAAACCAAACAGCACGAACGGGCAAAAAAAAAGCAATGCAATCAGGGGAAATTGCAACCGCCCGAGGGTGGTTGCGAAAGGCAGAAGCTGTGGCTCGTCAGCTAAAAAAGCCGCTTTTTTTGCTGAAAATGCGATGTACGCCCATGAAAAAGAGCCCATGACGCACACGGCCTTCAAGTTACGTCGTATAAATCCAGGCAAGGCATCATAGATGTCACGAACATTGAAACGGCGGCCCGAACAAAGAAATGGGGTCGCCATGAGAATAATCTTTACGTTTCGCTGTTCTAATTGTGACAATGTCTCGAATGCACGAACCGCAATGTTTCCGCCATGGCTGTGCGCCAGAACGAATATCGGACTTGCACTGGAGCTAAGTGCTAGTCGCATTTCGTTTGCGAGCCGGTCGGCCGCTTCAAGTCGCGAGTTCTGTTTATTGGCACCCGACCAACAAAACCTCCTGAACTCAAGGACTTGGGTTACACGACTTCGTAGTGCGGTCACCAACTTCGATCTATCTGGAATTGCCCACAGTGAACGGGTGGCCCAAGTACCGTAAACCAGAAAAACGAGCGGCTTATCGGTTACTCGATCTAAGTCTTGACGGTTGGTTGCAACGAGAGACGACTGTACATCCTCCCGAGGCGGCTCGTCCTGAACAATGTCTCGCGTAAATCCGGGGCCGCTATCTTCAGGATCTTCCACGCTCGGAAAAGCTGCAGCGAAGTCTGTGAACGGCCGCTCCGCACTTGCTGCGTCGATTGAGGCCAAACTTTTCGCGACGACGTACCCGTTGATTGAAAGGTCGCAAACCCACTGGTCTAAAATCTTCGTTGTGCTCAACCGTACCTTTAGACGACAACGGACGCTTTTCCATGATATTGGGGTTACTACTCGCAACCTCTGTTCAGCAAGCAGTAGCGAGAGCGTCGCTCCGCGCCAATTTGCGAAAATACAAAGTGAAATAGCGGTTGTTTCTAGAAGTAGGGGTACCTCAGGCGGTATATGGATAATCCTTCCCAGCACATAGCAGAGACCTTGCGCGCCTAAAAGGTAGAACATCAAACTTTTGACGAAGAACAGAATTTTACTGAACCATGGAATCGGCAGCCGAATTCTGAGCAGCTTCCCAGGATCGAATCGAAGAACAGGTATCTCTCGAGGGATCATAATCTCCGTTAAAGGTATTTCTTGGGTATCCATTTTCCACGATGCTCCTTTTAACCATTGATCGCTTAAGATATTCTCAACCTTGAAAAAATATTTCCGCTTATCAACTTGTCGCCTAGTCACCTGGCTCTTTGCGCTATTGCTTTGAACCTTCAGTCGCCCTTACCTAGCGATCTTTAGGATAATTAGTTCCTGAATTTATTTTTGGATCTAGGGTTTTCCAGAGCTTGTTTTCGAACGGCGGTCTTCGGCGACCTGCTGCTCTGCCATCCTCGTTTTCACGATTACCTCGTCGAGCGTCGACTTATTTACTTTAACGTCTGGAGCCTGCGTTAATCGCTGCAACCATGCTCTAAGAAAGACCAGTTCAGACGCGTGGAAATCGGATGGGCTTTCGAATGGCTGCGGAGGTTGCGCGAGCAGGGCTGGGCCTGTGCCCGGCAGTCTATTTTTCAGGAATTCGTGCAGCTTTCGCTGGGTGTCAGGGTCGACGATCAGCCCCGCGCTCAGCAGAAAATCTAGATTGATCGCGGCCTTATCCGGATCGCCTGTCTTGATTACCTCCAGAATCCTCGCGTGTTCCGACTGCCTCGCTTCGAGGTCACGTCCGTACTTGGCGTTGATCAGTGCCACAGAGGCACTACCAATCGCTGCAAGTGACGCAGCAAAGATCGCAACGATTAACGGGTTACTCCATCTTGAGGTCGAGCTTGCATTCTGGTCGGACACAAGCGCTTTTTCACCGGGGTCTTGCACCCTCTCCTCGAGCGCAATTTCGCGGTCCAGACAGTCCTTTAAGGCTTCCCCCTCGGCCTGTTCAGACGCGGCATCGGAAGAATCGCTGGGTGTAACCATGTTCAACCTCGTAAGCGACAGAGTGCTAGACGTTACAACGCGTATCCGTGCCGTCCACCGAGGTGTCCATGCGAACGTTTCGCGAGTGCTTCAAGGCGCAATATGGCTTCGGTTTCTTCCATCACATCCGGCGGTCAGCTTTCCCGATACCAAAGCGTAGCCAGCCACTTTTCACCGTTCTGAATTGGACGACCAGCGTGCAAAGCTCTCGTGTCGGGTGTAAGCGTATCGCTCATGCAGTTCTCGAAAATCAGCACGGAGCCCTGCGTCGGCGTTACTGCTACGCCGAGCTTCGGGAAGACGGTTTGACCGCCAATGAATCCCTCGTTCATGTAAAGAAGAGCTGTGATCAGTCGTTGGCCTCGAGATTTCGTGCAACGCCTCCCGCGCTCCGTGTTCATGTCATAACCATCAAGGTGTTCCCGATACTCGTCGCCACGTCGGTATCGAATCACATGTAGCTGCTCGGCCCGCGTCGAGTCGAGCCCGACAAGTCCGGAGATCGCCTCGACGACTTTTGCCACGCTTGCATTGGCGTCATGGGGCAGCCACGCCGACTGCGCACTGCGCCCATCTTTCTGTACTCCGCCATTTTCACCACTTACCAAGGCCGGTCTCAACAACGGGACTGCCGAGTCAATGATCGATTGTGCATCCATCGCCGCCACAATACTTCTGTAAAGGATCAGGCGAGGGGTCGTGCTCAGAATCTCGCGAGGCTCTTGCTCCGCCTCGTGCGTAGCCGCAATGAATCCGTTTGCCATGTTAGTTTGAATATTTCCAGGCGCCTTTTCGTAAGCGCGATGCGCGCTGTGGGATGGGATCGCGCAGTTCGTCTCTTAAATGCTCACGGATCAAGCGTCCTTGCGTAACACTACAACCTCTCGACTTTTGCTTTCTCTGCAATCCTCTTCGTGCACGTTGGCGATTGCGAGGAGACCTTCTACCGTAGTCGATCTCGAAGTAGCCCGCCCTACATGCTCATCCCGGTCGCGGAAGCTCCGAAGTTCCGCCACCTTCCCACGAGAAATTGAGGAAGACATTCCACACAGTGATCGTTCTGGTACCGTCGGCAGCAACATTTACCCCGATCTGACCTGAAATATAAGTGCCTGCTGGCGCATCGGGAATTTGGTTCTGTGGCACGTTGCCTAGATAGGCGCCCAACGCCGGTGCAGTGATCGTCACCGACCTTGCTTCCACCAGATCGCCGTCATCTCCTAGATCGGATTCTGGCTCCGGTTCGGGTTCCGGCTCCGGTTCGGGTTCCGGCTGCGGTTCGGGTTCCGGCTCCGGTTCGGGTTCCGGCTGCGGTTCGGGTTCCGGCTGCGGCTCGGGTTCCGGCTCGGGTTCCGGCTGCGGTTCGGGCTCGGGTTCCGGATCTGGATACGGTCCCGGTGCAGGATCTGGGGGAAATCCAACGATAGGTGGGAGTGGATCTGGTACATTCTCCGGAGGCTGCTGCCCACCGATTGTGAATGTGATTCCCCCAGACGGGATTGACGGGCTGCCCGTCTGCGAAATCTGCAACGTGAAATAACCTTGAATGCTCGCTCCAGGAAGGCCTGGAACCGGTATGGAAGGCAACGTGATTTTTGCTGAACCGGCAGGTGGTCTATGCGCCATATCCATCCCCTTGCGTGGAAGCATTCATCAACCTTGGCAGTCTCTTTTCCATCGTATCCCTCTTTGAAGCAGGAATCTTCGACATCACGAAACAACCTTAGGAATTCAGAAGAGAATCCGCGAGGTCGATATACATCGTCTGTTCTACACCGCACAAAGGGTCGCGGTAGCGACGATGATTATCGCTGCCCACCTCTTCTTCATCGCTCAACGAGCTTAAATCCCGGTGGGACCGGGGCCGCCGATGTTGGTCATCGCAAGCGATTAGCTGCACTCGACTCCCCACCGCCGGCCAAAACCTCCGCCGCTATACAGGTCAAGAATTTTGCCTTTTCTCTCGGGTTTCAACGGTTGACCGCGCCAGACGTTGATTTGTGACGACGCAGTCGCTGACGGCAGCGCCTCAACAGTTTTATGAAGTCGGGCTCGGAAAAGGTCATGGGCTTCGGCCTGTCAGCAGAACCGACTCGCGTGGGGATGAAGACAGAATGCTCGGACATCAGCCAGAGCGCAGTGACGGACAGGCTGTGGAAAATCACAAAGCGCACTTCCAGTTCTGTGTTTTCCCGATTCGGCAATTGTTCTGCCTCGCGCAGTGCGCTAAATAGTGCTCGCGCGGCATCGTGTCCGCGAATGCTCAATGGCTTGCTAGAATGCTCCGGATTCGCGGGCAGGTCGAGGAGGGCTATTGGGCGGCCGTCGTCCAGAACGATTGCCCGGCGTCCTGACGGATGCACAAATTTCGTCAGTGAATTGCCAAGCCTTGCGCTGCGCCCGCTATAGACGGGGATCGGTTCTAGCAGCGAGAGACGTGACCCCTCAGGTACTGGCTCGCCAAGCTGACCGAGGGCCACGCGAACCTTACGGCCAAGCCCCTTGATGTCCGATGGATACGGTGTGACGCTGAAGGCCATGTCTCACCCTTTTGTGTAGTATGTGTCCGTCCAGCGACCGTCATTGCCGTTGAGATAATTCCCGTTGAGGTCGGCAATCGAATGAACGCTTTCCCCGTATAGCGGATCTGAAATGGCCACCGAACCGCCGGCCCCGTAGTCCATCGCATTGCGGACGATGACGAAGTGGCCTTGACCATTGTCCCACTCGATGCGGATGCATACTGGTGCCCCGATCCCGATTGCATTGATAAGGTCTGCGACCTGAACCTGATCGTTAACCGGGGAGCCATCGAGGTTGCCAGTGAAAGCGAATGCCTTGTCGAGGTCAAATGTGTCGTTGCAAGATTTCAGACTGCCGTTCTCGCAGCAGTTACCCGTGGGGAAGGCTTCCGATGCAAGGGCGCATTGACTCCATGGACTACCAATCGCATAAAAATAGGACACGGTCGACGCGACCGCTGCCCAACACCAGTAGGTTTGCTTCTGGTGCTGAACGCGAATGTTAAGGCCGGGCGGTTGCGGTTCGGCTGCGGCATCGTCGGCCGACATCTCCAGAGGATACGATTCAAGTCCAACTGGAGTACTCATGGCGCACCTTCGAAACCGATTATTACTTGAGGCATGTGTCCGCCTTCGAAGCGTTCTCGATGCCAGTTGTAGAAAACTTGACCACTTGACAAACGTTTATCAGGCCGCCTGTCACCTTGTCAAAAACAAGTCGGTATAGCCCCGGTGGCAGCACCGGGGTTTGGACAGGATTACCTTCACGGCCCCCACCCTTCTTAGAGGTGGTCGCCGAACCTGTGCCTCCCGATCCTCCACCGCCCTTTGCTGCCGATATCAGTGAGCCGATGGAGGCAAGCGTTTCAGCCGTCTTGCTATCGGCGGATCCGCTAATTGACGTCAACATCCATCCGTTCTGCAACGATGCGTTTAGCTGGGTTGAACCGATGCCGGGATGCTGTTGCAACACCATAGGTCGCGACATATCGGGAAGGTAGATAAGCTTTAGTCCATATTGTTTTGTGAACATGCTGAATGACGTATCTGAAGCGCTGCTTGGAGAAGTGCCACTGCCATCCTGTGAAGCGTTGCTTCCAGTCTGCGATTTGTTGTCACCGGAAGGTGCGGCGCCAGCTCCGCCTGCTCGCCCATTTGGCGTTGCCTGTTCATCAAGCGGCACCTCCGTGACGAGCAGATATGGCGCCGGCTGGTAGTATGGGATCCCATCGATCGCATTCGTCTTAGCTTGGCCCGTGGCTGGGTCGATAACTATTGCGGTGACAGAGGCACATCCAGCAAGCGCACAAATTAAGGCAAGCAGGCCGCTCGCCAGATAGATTCTCGACTGACCCCGACACATAAGGTGCTCCTTGACAGTTTGGGTAAGGCGAAACCTTCTCGCTGGCCCAGAGCACGGATGCGAGAGAACTGCAGTCTTGACGCAGGTGCCATCAATAAGGTCAGGACGGAAAGAAACGCCCGTCCGATCGGACAGTCTCCAAGCCTCTCGTTATTTTTGTTGAGTTTTTGTTGATCAGTTCAATCCTAGGAGATGGGCAGGATTGCCTATCGTTTTTATGAGGAATGTGTGCGGTGGCGAACACAGAGGGACGCCCGAAGCCCGACGTGGCACGGTACCGTTCAGAATGCTGGCAACGATGGCCGCGAGCACGGGGTGCCGCAGCAGCCGAGAACGTTCGGCGGTACGCAGCCCAGCTTCAGGTTCGCGTCTTCGAGTACTTTCTGGATGCGCTGGCGGTGCCGGGCGATTTCGCGGACCAACTGCTTGCTGCCGATCGCATGGTCTATGCGTAACTGACTCACGGTCAGGCTCTGCGGCTTAGCGCAGCCAAGCTTGCAGTGCAATACGTTCGTTCGTACAAAGCATCTGACGCGATCGTTCCAGGCGCCCCGCAAGATGCATTTTTCATAACGAAGCAAAGCGCTTACCGGGAAAACGATAATAAGATATCGGCCTGACTCTGTCCTACGCTCATCCTAAGCGATTCGACGTACGCATGACAACGTACTGTAAGGAACGCTGCGTGCGCGGTCCGACCGCGCGCAAGTCGCGACAGAGCCACGCGCACCAGTCAGGCAGCGCGCCGGCCTGATCACCATGGGCCGGTCACTCGAGCCATTGCCGACCTTCGATGCCTGTACGCCGTTCGAACGAGCGCGCCTAGTACGGTGTCCGGTGTATCGGCTTGGCGCGTGGGCCCGGTGATAACGACAGGCCATTCCCGGGACAGATCGCCGCGTTGGGGATGGCTCATGGCGCTGCTCAAGCAAGCGTTCTTTGCGAGGCAAGCGAAAACGTCGTCGTTTCAAAAGTTCGTCTGCGATAACCGCACGTTCCGGACAGACATCACCCTCAGTCTGGACTGGCGACATCTGCCGAACTGATACGGCGGATCATAAACCTTGCCCCCGACAAGAGCGATGATTCTCTGATGCCGAAGCGTGCGTGGCGTTCAAGCCTCCACGACCCAAGAGACTCAGTTCCTGGTCAACCGATTCCCCTCAAATCGATGTGTCGAAGGCTCGCGGCGATGTCTTAGCCGCTCGGCGTCGCGCAGCGCTGACGCGTATTTTGGATCAGTAACGGAGACCATCATGCTAGGACAGATTTTCGACACGCTATTGGGCGTTCTGTTGATGTTTGCAGTGCTCGGCATTGTGAATTCTGTCCTTGTCGAAGCGGTGCCGCGTATCCTGCAAATCCTGCCCGGGTCGCGCACGCGTGGCGAATTACTCAAGCTGGCAATCGAAAACATGTTTGGTGGCCCGGCAAAGGACACGTCTCAGACGGTGACGCGTCTTAGCACCGATCTCTATGCGCACCCGTTGATCAGGGCGCTGGGATCGTCGGCTAAACGGCTGCCATCCTATATCGCGCCCGCGACGTTCGCCACGGCGCTGATCGATATTCTCGACAAGCGAGGCAATGCGATTGCGAAAATGCTTCTTGCGGAAGCAGCCGTCGACACCGAACGCCTCACGACAGCTGTAAGTGAATTGCCCCCCGCCGGGGATGCGTCTACGCCGCGACCGCTCGCACGGCTCTCGGCACGGTTGAACAATGACATCAAGGCGTCCACGCGGAATGATGGCAGTGTCGATATCATCAAGCTCGCTGGTCTGAGCTTCTGTTGGCCCAGTGCGCTAGGCATTGTGAGTGACGCGATGAGTTCGAAGAGTGACGAGGACAATCTGGATACGTTGCTTAAAACGTTCGACTTGCTCCCTGCTGCCTGGCTGAAAGATCTCCCTCCGCTCACCACGGAGTTGAATAACGCATTCCAGACTGATTTTTTTTCCGGCTCGACCGATGTGGCGTCAAATTACGATAAGGCCAAACTGCACGCCAAACTTGATCAATATGTTCAGGCCATCCAACAGTGGGAGTCAAACTCATGTCAGGTGACGAGAAGCGCCACGAACACGCTCGACGGGATTAAATGCCTGATCGACTCGTTGCCGGACGAGGTGAAGAGTCTTCGAAACGGATTGCAAGCCATTTACGCTCGCATGAACCCGGCTGTCAATGCGGCTGCCGCCGACGTGGAAATGTTCTATACGGGCGTCGAAAACTGGTTCGGGGAGGTCACCGATCGCGTGGCGGGATGGTACAAACGCAACGCGCGTGTGTGGGGTGTCGTCTGCGCGTTCATTTTGTGCGTCTTCGCGAACGCCGATGTCATCTATGTCGTGCGTGCGCTCTCGTCTGACGCGGTGCTTCGGGCACGGGTCGCCCAAGCCGCAATCAAGACAGTCACCGACTACGAGGCGAGCGTCAAAGCCAATGCGCAAAGCAAAGCCGGTCAAGTCACAAACACAAAGGCACAGGCGCTAACACCAGCTTCCAAGGCGGTTGCAAGCGCGGCCAGCGGCACCGCTGCGCAAGCCGGTAAGCCGAAGCTAGGTCGGGCTACCAGTGCAAGTGCGGCTTCCACCACGGCCGCGAGCACCGGTGCGGCTTCGAGCAGTACGGGTGCGGCTGCAGGCGCAGCAGCGGTCGCGAACGCGGCGCCGCTGCCGATCCTGGGCGGCGGGGTATCGTCAGAGTGTGCGGAGCTGAATGCGAAGGTAAGCAGCAACGAAGGATGGTCTGCGTCACAAGTGACGGCGCTTGTGAAGTGCGAGCAAGAAACGGCGGCCGTCGCATTCACCTATCTTGAGAATTCCGCCCTTCCGATCGGATGGTCCGTTGCGAGACAGAACCTAGTTTTCGCCGGGTACTACGCCAATGCGGACACTGCCCCCACTTGGGGTGCACGCATGTTCGGTGTCTTGTCCAGTGGTGCGTTCTGGCTCTGGCTATCCGGTGTAGTGATTTCTTCGCTTGCGGTAACCCTCGGTGGAGAATACTGGTTCAATCTGCTCGAAGAAGTCGTTCGGCTGAGCGGACCGCCACCGACGAAGCCGGACAAGAAAGTATAAGTGCAACCTGGAGCGACGCTGAAGCCGGCGGCCCGGTATCGCGAGCCGCGCGCTTTAGCCTTCGCGATGCCAACTTGGCTGATGTAGCTGGAACTGGCGGCCCGGTCTGCATTAGCAGATATGGGGCGGTACATCCAGGCGCAAGACGATGTCCGTCACGAGGATGTCGAAGCCGTCGTCTGCGCGTTTTCGCATCTACGGTTGGCGGTGGACTCTTCATCACATTTATTTCCTACAAGTTGACGACGAGCGTCGAAGCGATGATGGTAACCACGCCAATCAGGGGATCTTTACGCTCGGTCGTAGCTCCGGATGGATGCCATCAGCCGTGTGAGTTCACCAGAACTGTCTGCTCAATCGTAATCAATGCCCCACGCCTGATCGCGTGGGTTTTCCCAATTATTGCGGAAACTGTGCTGAAGTCCTTCGGCGGGCAGCCGCAGGCTGCAATTGCGCGGGGTTCGGTGTATGTTCTGGGCATCGTCCTCGCCCGAGACACGCGGACAGGAAACGCCAGACTAAGCGGCGCCCGGTCGTCCCTCCGTCCAATTGTCGCTTCGGCAGGCAACCTAATGCCATATCAATTGCCTGTCCACGTTTACCCCATGCAGAATGAGGGAACACTTCTGCACGCAGTGTGCCTACACTTTGAAATGCTGGTTAAAAATTTACGAGCTGTCCCGGACGCAATTTTGGTGAGCCAACGGATGATGTAGCCCTTGCCGCTTTCCCGTAGAAATTTACGATTGGCTCAACGCCTGGATTCCGGGCACACCAGAAAATCTCCACTGTTTTTCGACCCATCCCGACGACCGTTCTTCGTAGGACAGTGTTATGGCAAACGCTGACGTTCCCCTTGAAGTCGTCCTTATAGGCCATCTTATCCGACACGTCATGCTGGTCCCAGATGAGCACGGCGACCGCTATACAGGCCACGTTCGGGAGGCGACGACTCCTTTACTTTCCGACATGATTACCGAAGCGTTGGTGGAACGACTAGAACAAACCACCGCCCCCCCATCGACGGAGCCATCAACAGCCATCTCCGAACACGCTGACAACTCGGCACGGCAAGACCCGACAGAAGCAAACAACCGAAAGGAAGCTCTGCTTCCCTACCCTAAGCCTACTTTTGTGCCGAGCACCGATAGCTTCGCGACGCTGCGTGAAGCCGAAACCCGCGCGGTAACTCGATTTGGCGAATTGCATAGCGTACTCGACGCCTTTCCCTCCGGTTCATCCAAGTCAAAGCAGGAAACAAAAGTCCTCCGTGTGAGGTATGAGCAACTGGCGACGACAGTTGTGGTTCCCAATGCTCAAGGCGGCTCGCCGGAAGAAGACGGATTGAAATATGTTGAATGGCTAGTCAAGACGGTGAAGACGGCAGTTCAGGCAAACGACAACAAAGCCCAACGCATCATGCTGCTCTACGACCATAGCCCCTATTTCCGGGAAATACTCGAAGAGTGGAGTAAAGCGAGCGACGAAAATGATCGGCGTTTCTCTGAACTAGCCTGTAGCTGCGGTGCGGGGCTGGTGCTTGCGATAAATGATGCCTTTGACGCTAGTTGGGTCAGGTTGGTACAGCGTCTCACGTCGGCCTCTGTCAAAGACTGTACAGATCTCAGAAATCGCTCCATTGCCGTTGTCTCGGCGGATGCCTTGAGAAAGGGCGGTTCGCTGATCATGGAGCTGGGGGCATTCGAGAGCTCTGTTCGTGACGTCGTGTTACGACTCAACGACTCACCACTCAAGCTGCTAAAAGACGTCTGCCGCCATCTTGTGGTCGTCTTCAGGGAAACAGGCGCAATGTGTCTGGATCACGATACAGGCGAAGGAAGCGTGACCTACGCCCCGAACTCCGATAGGCATGCACAGCTTCACCCATCAAGCTATGGTGCGATGCCGGGAAAGTTCACCACGATGGTGACAAGCGTCATAAGAGAGCTATCGTGGAGCGCCGTTACAAAAAAACCGACAGCGTCTCTCGTAGAGAAGCCATGGGATATTGGTGGAGCCCTGAGAATGGGGGTGGCGGCTTACAATTTACACTTCAGTAAAGGCTTCACAAAACCCGAGGGGAACACCACGTGCAGGCCGATCGATGACCTGAAGCACGTCCTCAACGTCACGAGACGTGAGACCGCCATCAAAGATACCGCAGATGTAAAGGGGGCGGAATACTTGCTCACGACAGTTTCGTTTAACGCTCTTCTAGTCGCCACGAGAAACTGGCAACGGACCGACGCCCATTTTGACGCATGCAGAGGCTCGACTGATGACGAAGATGGCAAACTGATTGATCTCGTACAGAAAGGCCTAGAAGTGGTCTTTCGTCACGAACCAGGGCCTCAACAAGCAACCGTCAACGCCAAACCAGACGCGCGCATTACCGTTCCCTATGCGCCGTTTGGCAAGCTCAAGCTATTCGAGTCCGATGAGATTGAGAGTTTAAACAGCCTGGCAAAACTAATAGACAAGTATCTCAACAGTCCAACGTGGCGTACGCCGCTCTCTATCGCCGTCTTCGGACAACCTGGTTCTGGGAAGTCATTTTCCGTAAAGGAAGTTCTCCAGCGCGTGAGCCCTGATAGAAAGAGCGACCCCTTGACGTTTAACATGGCTCAGTTTGTGTCTGTCGATCAGTTAACAGAGGCCTTTCACAAGGTTCAGGACAAGGCGCTGGCATCGTCAGAAGTGCCCTTGGTCATCTTCGACGAGTTCGATGCTGCGGTGGACGACCGGCCACTGGGATGGCTCAAGTACTTCCTTGCTCCGATGCAGGACGGAGTGTTCATGGGCAAGAGCGAGGAGTACCGTGTTGGACGGGCAATCTTTCTATTTTCCGGCGGCATAAGCGAGCGATACGCTGACTTCAGCAAAGAGACAGGTGCGAACGCCAAATCGGCAAAACTACCGGATTTTGTGAGTCGCCTCAGAGGGCACCTCGACGTCGGCGGAATCAATCCTCTCTCGGACGAAGAGGCCAAATTGCCTGTCGCACGTCTGATTCGGCTACGCCGTGCAGTTGTCCTTCGCTCCATGCTCGATCAGCACGCCAGCGCGATCATACGGGCATCCGGTGGTGGCCAAAGAGTGGCCCGCATATCCGAAAACCTGATCAGAGCTTTCCTGCACACACGAAAGTACGTCCACGGTGTTCGTTCGATGGAAGCAGTGATACAGATGTCACGCTTCATTGACGGCCAGTTTGTTCCGGCTTCCTTGCCAACTTATCGACAACTGGAAATGCATGTTGATCAGGCGTCGTTTCTCGAGAAACTAAGAGAACCGGTGTTTTCTTCTCAAACATTGAGTGAGAAGACGCCGTGACTCAACCGCCTCCGTCACGATTGAAAACATGCCAAAAACTGCTCATTGCCCCATCGATTTGCGTGCTCACGCCCCCCTAACATCATCAACCGATGCCGGGCTGCGAACTCAGACTAGAGACATCATATTTGTAGTTACCGGGGAGTGAAGATGGTCGTCCAATTGCTTAGGAATGCGTCCTCCTGATATGAGCACGCCCCCATATTCTTTTCCATCGCGTAGCTAGATGTTTCACTCACAGGCGCCCCTTGCATCGGCCACTACACTGGAGAATTCGGAGCGCTTTTGTAGGCCCTTCAGAGCGTCCGCGAGATATGCATCTAGCGGCACGATGGAGCTGAGACCTTCGACAATCAAGGACCTTCCTGTCTCAAGACCTCTACGTCGCTCGAACCGAAATGTTGTTGCTCTATTGGCAACCACGACATCCCGGAAATCCACTGGGTGACCGACGCCAATGAGGCCGCAATATTCAGGCCTCTTGTGAATAGTCCAATTGGCATTATGGGAAAGCGAGCGTCAGGACTTCGGGTCCCGCCGTAACCTTCGATAAGAACGACTCCGCTCACACTCCAGAGGCAGCCCTCTTCAGCTGCTTGCTCGCATCCAAGCGCCCTCTGCGCAATAGCGTCCGAGTTGTTTGCGACCCAATCGGACTTTCTTCTTTCTTCGTAGCTGCCGCACCTTCTTCAGACATTCGCTCTTACGGCTGCGTACCTCTTTAGGGTCAGCCGGTGGCAAAATCCGACGAAGTTCGCATACGAGAATATGGTGCGACACCTCGTCGATCAGAAGAACGTCGATTTCCTCCTCCTTCCCTCCGCCCCTGAACGTTCTATTGACTAGCATTGCGCAGTTGGCCGGCACCGACGCCGTCGCAGCCAGTCGACCAACCACCCCCTTTTCGAAGAGACTGCTCTGAGAATTGAACTGAACTGTTTCGGTGCGGGCCATCAGGCTGAGCACGTTGCGCTCAGCATGCGAAGATAGAAAATGAATGCACGGGATAGCAAGCATTTTCGCCCCAAGAGGCACAATCGGCTGCAATGCAGGGTCAGGCCACATTGCCGACGAGACGCTGACATTCTTGCGGAAAATCAGTTTGAGTCCTATCACTACACCAGTCAGCCGACAGCACGGCGACGCGATGTCCAAAAAGATCCATCAAAATCGATGAGGAGACGTTCTCTCGTGGATACCCAAGCCCGATGCGAGAACTGCATTGCAGAATCTGGCCATCGCGTTTGACCACTACAACGGGTCGCATTCGCACAGCGCCCTGAAATACAACGCTCCGCAGGAGTTTCACCAGCACCCATCTTCACCAACTACGCGCGACCGAGCGTCCGCTTACGATAATGCTGGGGCGAGTCCACGACCGCGATTGACATATTTATCCGAGAAAGCCGGCCCTACCACTCACCATCCGAGTAGTCGGGAGGGTGACTTACGAGTACCGGCGGTCGACGACTTGCGCTACTCGCCGCCGCAACCACATTTGACGGCCAGCTCGATTTAAAGACACCGATAGTTAGCTTACTTTCGATTGGAGCAGAGCTTTCTAGAATGGCAATTGTCCGGACATCCTCGCTAACACAAACGATATTCAAGTCGTTTTTGACATGACGTATTTGACCAATCTCGCGAGCATCGGGGATGGACCAATAACGGATGCAAGAATCGTCGGAAAGCGCAGTCATGAGAACCGACTTGTCATCGCTTATACGAATGGCAGCTCGCCCCTTCAGCGATCGAAAGAGAAGAAATTTCTCTGGTTGTACTTTGCCTACACTGAAACTCTGAATCATCTCCCCCGTACTTATTTCCAGCAACTTCACCCCACCGAGGTCGCTGGCGAAACTACACCATTCGTCATCGTTAGAGAAACAAATACAGTATGCGCCGGCACCGTTATTACGGTAGACGACCTCACCGAATTCCGCATCAAGCAGCAGGAGTTTCCCCGCTGCGGTGCAAATCCCTATGTACCTGCCTGTCGCTGATAGAGATACGTCGCGAACGACATCCATCAAACTGTGTGCTGCTCCATCCAACTGGCCGATCGTAGACGAAAACAGAGGTTGGGGATGGCTTAAACTAAACATATGGCAAACAACGTTTTCAGCGTCATCGACGGAAATCGATGCCACAGATCGGCTTGCGGCTCTTGAGGCGATGCGATAGACCGTGCTGTTCGTATTGACCTCGGCCAGCTTAGTTAGGCTACGCTTTACCATATCGAATAGATAAAGAATTTCATCATTTTCAAACGCCCAAATCATCTCATGGTCGGTCAGCCAGCGTGCGGCAGATAAAGGCTGGAGATCAGAGAAGGTAAAGTGGTTTCCCGAGTCAGGAATCCGTACGACAAGTGTCCCTCCCGTTGGGCGCTGGGATATAAGCATCGCAAGTGCGCTCCCGTTGGGACTCAATTCGGCCCAAGTGATGCGGTATGGTTTTTGGGGCATGCCAAGCATTGGCCCCCTAAGCCCCATTAAATAACCTGCGTGATCCTCAAAGTGCAGTATGTCTGGTATCTCTCGAGAATCGAACCGCAGATGACCATCCACCTCTGCCAAATGAAAAATAGATGCCTCTTGCTCGTAAAACCCTAAATCCTTTGTGAAGATAAATCCTCTATCACTAGACGCTCGGATCGCAAAATATCCAAATTTGAGGCCGCTTGAGGTCAAATACACGTGAACTCCCGAGCGATTGACCAGCGCTACACACTCACCGCTCGGACTGAGTTTTGACATGGAGATCGCGGACTCAGAAACTATCGTCGTTATCGCCTTTTCAAGGAGGTTGACAATCACAACTTTATTTGGCTCAGCACGAACTAGAACATGGCTTTCATCATCACTGGAACTCGGACTGTCATGGGGCATGGCAATGTCGCAGGCGACGACATCCCGGCTGCCCGTCTTACAGCAAACGATCTCAAAGCCCGTGGGGCTAACGATAACGAAGCGACTTACATCAACGTGAAACAGCACAGCGTGTGTGCCTTCGGTAGGCGTTCGCTCCCCTTGAAAAAGCATTTTTTCTGTCACCAAATCGAAAACTCTGAGGCTTCCATCTTTTGATGTGTACATGAAGTTGCCCGCACACGATAGAGCGCCCGCCTCTTCGACTAGGACCTCCCGGCGCGTTGGCGGTTGTCCGGGGGCGCACCAGATCAGATGGTCTTTCTCGATTACCACCAGGTGATCCCCACTCAAACATGTGCAAAACTGACTTGCCCGCTCATCACAGACGACAAGCGTCGCTTCGCTTACCCCATCAAGGGGAAGACGCCACCCGATAAGCCCTGTTACGGTTTGCAATATCACCAGACCTTTCGGCGTCACGACAAACTTCGGTAATTCTCGTTGCATATTTTCGATCAAAGCGGCCAGCCCGTCGCCCACCCTGCGTTCTTCTAGGACGGGATAGCATTTTTCATCTAGCTTCGCCTGGCGTACAATTCCGGTCGATAGACATATCCACAAGAGATTGTGCTTCGTTACAGCAACAAGCCACTGCGACGTTGGAGAGAAGGCTAAATGAAGGACAGGCTCTTTCGTTTGCACCAAAACTTCTTCCCGCACAGATTGCGTGCTCCAGCAGCGGACACGTTTGTCGTTAGCGGCCGCGACGTACCTCCCATCCCCACTGCATGCGAATCGCTCAAGAGAGTCCAAATCAATGTCGATGATCGCCAACGCTGGCGGGTAAGTACGCCGCTCCCACATCGCGCGATACGCAGTAACTGTCGAATATGCCTGGTACGATGCGACAGCAAGCGCAAGGCTGCGGGCGGTGTCGATTGGATCAGTTAACTCCATCGCCTCAAGAGCCGTTTCATATGCCTTGCCCAAAACCCGGCTTGCCTTCAGCAATTCCAATCGCTGACTGTCAGCGATGCAAGCGTCGATGTACTCAATTTCAGCACCAGTCAGCGGTAGCTGCCGTTCGGTCCGCAATTCTTCGGCCGCTTGCAGCCGAACGCCCCGGTGGACCAACCGACTATCATCGTGGGGATCCTTCTGCCAATCTCTCGCTGCTTCGCCAAGATCCGCCCGGATGCGAAGGAGAGCCCGGTCTTCGTCTAGCCAAGACCGCAATTTATTCCAATGTCGGATTAGCGCTTCATGGCAGACTTCTACTTCGTTTTCGTTGGTAACACTGTTGAAACTAGTCACCAGCAGTCTCGCGACAATGAATCGGTTTACAAGATTTCGAATCACCTCGGGGGCAACGCCTTGTGGAACCAATTCAGAATAACTGAGCCTCCGGCGCGTATCACGTTGTTCCTCTGCTATGCGAGCGTCTTCATCAAGCCGGGTAAGCCGTAAAAAGATGTCCCGAACGCGAGTTTGGTCCGTCGCAGAAAGTTCTTCATACAGCCTCTCGGCAGTAGCCGCGATGGATCCTTTCACTCCGCCCAGCATGCGATACTCGTCAGCTTTCAGCCAGCATCCGCATCGGCGCTCCCAGAGCATCGACAAGGTGTACTGCAAAATCGGCATCGCACCCGGCTCGCCTGCCACCTCATCGACGATCGTGTTACTGAGCTCCGGCTCGAATCTCAGCCCGACTTTTGCTGCCTGTAGCTCGATTGCGTGTCGAAGCTCGACGGCAGTCATTGGCGCGATAAGTTCTTGCCGAGCCTGCATCCGCTCCTTCAGGACGTGATAAGGGGCGCATTCTCCCCAGAAGTCCGCGCGCATCGAAATCACTACGCGATTCTGATTGGCCCGTAGGAGGATTGCGTCGATGAAATCGTTCCGCTGTTTCTCTTCCCTGCACAGGGTGAACACCTCTTCGAACTGGTCCACAATGTACAAGACCGGACCCGCGTCTAACCCCTTCTCCTGGGCTTCCAGTTGGGACGCCGGGGTACTACCCGGGGTGAAGGTAATCACCCGGAGAGCTGAATGCTGTTCGCTTAACCGGGACGCGATTCCCGCCAGCGCGAGCGACGACTTTCCGCATCCTGACGGCCCCAATAGCGGCAAGAAATTGTCGGCGTCGAGTCTCTCTAACAGTTTCTCAACTAATTTCTCACGCCCAAAAAAGAAGTCCTTATCATCCTCTTGAAACGGGGATAAACCCTTGAATGGAGGCCGAGAATCATACGGCGGCGGAACCCCTCCTTGCGCTAGTGCATGGAAGGTAATTTCCACGGCGCGCTCACACAACTCATCCACTCGTGCCAACGCCTGCTCATGTCGATGTCTGGCTATCGAAGTCTGCGCTTCGAGATCCACTTCCATAGTCTCTTTAATCGAATGCGCTAGCTCGGCAAAACGCTCCGTCATCATCGGCGCCCTCTCGAGCAATAGATGCTCGAGTCTCTCCAATCCGTTGCGTATCTCTGGAATTGTGAGTGGCAGCTCCATCGCCAGACGTGGCTTCACTCGCAAGCGCAATAACGGAACTGAAGCTCCTTCAATCTCCGGACGGCAGAATTGGCGGTAAGCCGTTGCCTTGTTTCCTTCCTCCAACAATCTCCGGACGGTCGATGCGAGCGTTACACTGTCAACATCCCATGTCCCCGAGTCTCTATGGTGTACGCCACAATTTCCTGAAAGGGCCACCAGCAGCGCCTCTGAGAACCTTGAGGTTTTTCCCTTTTCAAGGGAAAATGCAAGCTTTCCTTCCCCCGTAGCCTCAATGAGCGAGACAGCATTGGCAATTACAGGGTCCCTCTTGACAAATGACAACAGTGCTCTCGGTTCACCACCTTCAATCGAGTTCATATCCCGCGAAATTTGCCTGCAAGCGTCTATAAAGAAGTAAAGGCTTCCTTTGGCTGCCCTCATTACCCCTCGGATAGTCCTCGATATATCAATAGCTCCGCCCCACGGATCGTCCGCGTTCTGGCCAAAGTCTTCAGCCAGTAGATAATGGCTGTTGACCATAACTCCATGACCGCAAAAATAAAAAACCCCAATGTTTGCGTCGTTGCTAATTACGTGAGAGCGCCAGCGGGCGAAAGCGGTTTGAATGTTGCTTCGAGTGGCAAGGCCAAGTTCTGCGGAACCAGTTGGGGTGTCGACTACGACGGGAGCTTCGCTCGAGGCAAGCCCCTCAAGCGATAACAATGGACTGTCGGGGTTCTCAAAGCCAGCCGCAGCTGGATCAAACAGCGGCGCAAAGCACCAATCAATGAATGCTTTCGCCGAAACAGGAGGCGAACTCAGTTGACCCAGACCCAGTGGATAATCGGCCAAAAGTCCAGGCGTCCCGTCTATTAGGTACGGGTACCTCCCAACTCCAACTACGAGGATGTGCGTACCTGCGCTGGTTGGAGTACCTCTCTCGTAGAGAATGGTCACGGGATGTCCGGCGTGCGCAGGCGCGCAGCAAGACGCGTGTAAAAGCTTGGGCGCAGAAAATACCCCCCGTGTGCCTGAACGGAGTTATAGCCCGTGTCGTACTCGACGTCCACAGCATCGGTGAAAATCGGTGCAACGAGATAACTCAGAATGTCGTTCGGGTCGAACACGTTCAGCCAGCGCTTCAGGTTGGCCGGTTTTGGCACCTTTTCTTGTGGCGGATTGCTGGGTATTTGTGTACTGCTCGCGAGGTAAAGCTTCATCTCCTCGAAAAGACCAACCTGAGACCCTACAGTTATCAGTACATCGACAGATATGCTGGGATCAAAACGGGTCAGAATGTCGTACACAATTTCGCCGCCGAAACTGTGCGCAATCACTATCAATTTGTTGTCTTGTGCAGTCCTTGCCGCGCTCGCCTTCTGCAACTCTGAAAGGACAATGGTGACAATGGGGCCCGGCGAGTCAGGGGTTCCTCTGTTGACAAGATAGGTAAAGACATCACCGGTAAATCTCGTTACCGTTGAGTTAAGCTTCTTGCGCCCCATGCGCGCCAACAGTTCTGTCCCAGCACGAGGAATTGCATCACTTAAGCGAGAAAATCCTTCTTTGAGATGATCCAACACCTCACCCGCGCCGAAACTCTCCGGGCCCTCATGGATGTGTTTGTTCAGAACGTCGGCGAAATTTCTCTCCGATACGTCGTCTAGCCACGACGGCTTTGGGTTGGCTGCGGCATAACTCGCAGCCAACAGATACGACGCTGCGATTTGCCGAGCTTCGCGCTCACTCCTTGCTCCAGCTAGTGTCGCCCCATAGATTAAATCCACGAACCCTGGAAAATTTCGGCGGGCATGCTCGAGGAGATTGCCCGTCACCGGCGACATGGCGACCAGCTCCACAGTTTCGCGAGTTGCCGCTGCATCGTCGTCCGCTCCGAATTGCTCAAAACGCGTCGATGCGTCTGGCAACACGGCCATGTTCCACGCGAACTGTGCTGCATGTGCACCCCAGTATGGACTCGCGAGGTAGAGTTCATCGGACGGTAGCTCGAGGGCCGGGGCGACTATTTCGCGAAGAAAGCCGTTGCGGCCATTCTCGTTGTCGCGGTACACATCGCCTTCACGATTATTGACACCGTGAACGAAGACAATTGGCATATTAGTTGACTCCCGTCGGATATTGACTAGCAAATGTCGGGACAGGCCGACGCCGCTTGCATGCCGAGTTATGCCCTTATCGACTCCGGGATGTTCGCGCGGCGCGGCGCTAAAACATGGTGGCCATAGATGTCGTGGAGATCGGCCTCGCAATGCCACACAGTGTATTAAGTTCCTATATCTTGCCGCGATTTTTGGCACGGAAACTGCCGCAAAGGTGACACCTGTCGAGCGCTACCAGACCACCGACGGCTAGGCAGGTGGGCGTAGTAGAAACTAATATAGTGTCTGGCTGGCGATTTGGCGAGGTCAAATGAAAGTTTGCTATAGGGCGCGCCTGATGTACACCCGCATCTAAGCCTCCCTTCGGGTTGTTCGCGCGATGCTCCTTTCTTGTCAACGGGGCGATGCCCCAGTCGCTATCAACGCAGACGGTAGGTGGTCCGAGGCAGCTTGACGTTTCATATGCTCAATCTACGATCTAACCGAATGGGTGTAGATGACTGCCCCCAAGGTTCGCCCTATGGTTCCGGTGCGTCGGCTATCACGAAGAGATAGTCAGCAGTGCTTGCCGACGGCTCTGCGCCTATCGGTGACGGCGCTGATTGAACAACCTTCCTTAAGAGAGGTGATCGCCACTCCTGTGTCAAAATTCGCGTGCCGTTGCGCAATCGCAATTATTGAGTTAGCACAATTTGACGGCACCTCATTGCGTTATGCGCTCCAATTCCCCGGCATCAGGACTGATTCAGGTGCGTAGAAATACGTCGGTCCAAGGGAGCCTGTCGCCGACAACAGGATGCCGCAATTCGTCTTCTGGTCGGCCCACCTCCCTGCGACCACACTCCAGCTCTGCTAGCAGGCGCCTGCAACTACTCGCGACGTCCCCGACGCCCTTCGCTCACAGGTAAAGCTCGGCTCGCAGTTCGTTTTGTGCCTTTGGACTGCTCTCAGTTTGTTCGTTTCCGATATCGACCTTCAACGTAACCATCTCTTTGAGTAGTCGATATGCCGGCGAATCTGCGGCATCGGCCCTTCCCGCATCAAGTGCACTCAATAGATATTTTCTAAGGATGTCGTCGCCTGCCTTCATCTGAAAAACGACGCGGCTGGCGAGCATGTCGGCCCGGCCTGATCCGGCCTTCCGGCAAGCTACCAGGAAAGCATATAAGTTCTCCTCGAGTCATTTCTCGCGTGTCGGGTGCCGGATAAGGTCGGAGAGCTGTATCAAAAGCTGCAGGGTGTTGAATACGATTCCAATAAAAAGACGAGAATTCGGCGGTTC
Organism: Paraburkholderia sp. RL17-337-BIB-A; assembly: GCF_046025895.1. Lineage (NCBI taxonomy): Bacteria > Pseudomonadati > Pseudomonadota > Betaproteobacteria > Burkholderiales > Burkholderiaceae > Paraburkholderia > Paraburkholderia sp. RL17-337-BIB-A. Next base: position 2,083,570 of record NZ_JARESY010000002.1, read on the forward strand.
CTGCACACCTACTCGCACTTCGACCAGATCGCACAACCGGAGCATGATCTGTCGGTCCTGGCCGAAACCCCCGCCATCTTGCGCAAAGTGCTGGACTTGATACGCCACTGCGATCCGGGGCACTTCACTAGCATGACTGCGCTGGCGACCCAGCAGACGGACGAGTATCTTATGCTCGCACGGCCGGCGATGCCGCATAGGCAAGGCATCGCTTTTGTGGTCACGTCAGTTGCCGCAATTGCCAGTCGAGTTGTCGTCTCGCCGTACCGATGACATCGAGGAAAGTAGCGGCGAAAACATTTGGCTCGAGATTGGTAGTCGGATAGTCTGGCGACCGGTCACCTCCGACGACCACGACCTTGATCGACTTGTTCATGTGCTTTGCCAGATCGTGGCGGTAATCGATAGCCTGCGCGTAGTCTTCCCTGTTCAATGAGTGCGATGGCCTCTTGAACTCAAGCAGAAGGCACTCCCCGTTCAGGTTCTCATTGAGCAGGAGGTCGGGACGCTTGCTCGCCCTTGCTCCAATGAATTTTTTCCCGAGAAAATCCTCAACCTGTCGTTGAAGCGTCTTGTTCGAACTGAAAATTGAGAATTCAGGCCCAAAAATCCAGAGATTCTTTTCGATTGCCTTATGCATCTGGGCCTCGAGCGTCTTGGCGTCCCTCGACAACGCTTCGAGATTATCGAGAAACTCCTGCCGAGCCTTCGCCTGCTCGACAAGATGCGCCATATCTGCCAAACCGAATTCGTCAAGCGCGTCAGCGAGTGCGGCAATGTCTTTCTGCCGCGCCTGTGCAAGATGGCGGACGACTGCACCATAATCTGACCGCTCAATGGCTTCGAGGAGCACGTAAACGAACGGCTCTACTTTCTCCGGCGGCTCCCGATAGAACCGCCCAAGTATCTTCTTGATTGCATTTTCTGCGTACTCGCGTCGATGCTCGGGAAGAGCAGCGAGCCTTTCGTTGATGTCGCGCCTCAGACGTGCATGCGCAAGCTGGATCTCCCTGCCGTGTGTTTCTTTGAATGCAGCAAGGACAAGGGGCGCGACCATCTCTTTTACCCGCGCCAGAAGTTCGCTGTTTTCAACAAGGCTGTCCCAACCAGCAGTCACATGGTCTCGAAGACCATCGGCGTCGATTTCACCATAAAGGCGCTTCAGTAGCTTCGGCGGAAAGTCATCCTGTTCATCAAGACCAAAAAAAGAGGGTTTCCCGACGACCTTCCCGTCCACTCGAATAACAATGCCGGGTTGGCGCGACACAGATTTGTTCTCGGCTATTGCAAACCGTAGCCTCACGTCACCAACACCCTGGACAGACAGACTGCTGTCCTTGAATGTCCCTACAACGTCGTCGACTCCAAGGGGCTTGCCGTCGACAAATATCGCGAGGCCAGCTTCCCGACCGTACTCCTGCAATAATATCTGGCGGAATCTTTGCGGGTCGGGAAACATCAGTTGCTGGTCCAGTTCACTCAGCGTAATCCTGGTGCCATGCGTCGAAGCATCGCATGGGTCAGCCGTAAGATCGATAGGCAATCGCTCAATGTCGTCTGCTTTCAGCAAATCATGGAGGCGCAACGTAAAACTCGTCCGCATGCCTCTCGCATAGGTTTCAAGCGTCATCACTGATGCAGCCATCAACCCGGCGAATTTTCCAATGCCCTTCCTGCCTTTTACGAGCCGTTGTTTTCCGGCGGTACGCTCGCCACTCCTCTCCCGCCGATCAGAAGCAATCGAGAGGTAGTGATTCTGCAACTCATCCGTGGTCATGCCCGTGCCGTCATCGAATATGACTATCGGTGTGTCGCTCATCGGCGCAGGTAGGGATATCGTCACCTTGTCAGCGTCGGCGTCCCACGCATTGTCAACGAGTTCCTTTAGAGCCTTCTCGCTAGAAGCGTATTCCTGGCTCAGTATGCGCGCGAGCCGTGAATTGACTTGGAATCGGGCCTTACTTTTCTTCATATTCTAGAACCCTAGCGTGGCGATCCGGCGAATACTGAGTGAGCCAATATGCCCAAACCTGTAGCTCACATCGGTTGGAGATTGCTCGCCCAACATATGCAATGTGAATACCGAGCCCACTACAGATTGCACTTTATACCAGAGAGGGACAAACGATACTCGACGCCTGCCGACTGCGCGATGCGCATCCCATTAGTAACTCGGACGCTGGCAGCCGCTGACATCAGTCTCCTGAGACGGCCATGTTCCATCGGTGATGGCGTGATCTTCCCGCCGACCCGCGTCAAGATGACGCCTCGGGCCACACAGGTATGACGCGCGAGGTCTGAAAAGAGCGGATGCCACCGTAATCCCAAAGCCCGACAATGCCATCCTCTGTCCTACAAATTACTTGTGGATAGCTGCCGTCTCCGACAATACAGCAGCCTCCGATTTCGATCTCTCCCGCGTCGGCCAAGTCCCTGCTCCATGCCTCGCCAAAGGCAATGACTAGCCGCATCCATCTTTCGGCTCTCGCGGCTGCTGAGGGATTCTGCCGATGAGTAAGCGCGATGTGCCGTCGAAGGTCGTTGCGCGCAACCTCGTCAACGGCAATAGGCGGCGTCAAGGCCAGGAACATAGCTTTTGCACGTACGATCTCCTGCTGGTTTCCGGCATCGAACGCGTCACCTGACGATTCCGGGACTTCGTCACCCAGGCTCCATGCGAGCCACAGCAGCAACACGCGCAATTGCAGCGCTTCCTCAGTTTCCTGATGCGTGTCATCCGACACAGCGTTGATCAGTCTGGTTTTAGAACCGAAAAGGCAACTGACAGACTCATCCAAGAGGTAGCGACGGTCATCTTCACGAACAAGAAGCTCACGCGCCGCTCGCCACCGAGGAAGTCGCTCGATTCGCAGCAATTCTTTCACAAGCGCAAGCACTGCGATTAGCTGAACAATCGCGCGCGCCTTCGCATCAGGATCCTCAGCAGCCTCCAGCTTGACGAGTATCCGGTTGACGAGTTTTCCTACTTTTCTGGCTACCCTCTTCGCGATTTCTGCATCGAGCAGGGCCTGAGCCTCGGAGTCGACGAGCTGTTTTTCGTTGGACTCGTCTGCGCCATCGTCCTGATTGACCTGCTCCTCTTCGCTCCGCCCCAAGCTGTCCACCGGCACCGGTGGCTGCGTGTCTAGGTCCTCGCCGATCTTGCGTGTTAGCAGCTCAATAAGTGTCACGATGTCTGCCGATTCAACCAGACGGCGACGCTTCTTTTTCTGACGCAGTTGGGTGACGCTAATTTCAAGTGTTTCGGGCCGACCGCCCACCGCACCTGCTTTCTCAGAACTGCGCCGGGAGCGCAATTCGTTCTCCACCTCTTCCTCGGTGGAAGCATCGAAGATTGCATTCTCAACCGCCTTGAGCATGTCCGAAATGGTCTCTCCGGACGGATCGAGAGCACCGAGCGCATCACGGACCTGCCGATGCGACGATTTGGTCGCTGCTGACAACATGTGCGGATGCGCAATCATCGCTCGCGCAACCCGCTCGCCCTCAAAAAACACGTCGCAGGAGCGCACAAACTTCATGTCGACGGCGACGGGCACGCTGAGAACGGCGCCCGTCAACGTGACGGCGATATCCGACTGGAGAATTTCCTGACCGTCAGTCAGCAGATTGACGCTGTCAACCTCCATGTCCACGCCATAAGTTGAGATTTGCAGCTCGTGTGCGCTTGTTGCGACACCTATCCAGAAGCGTTCATGCGTTTCAACAGTGTCCGTGCTTTCGGCAACACTTCGCACCGCCGTCGCCTCAAGCTCAGCCGCCGAAAGCGGCTGCAACGCGAACATAGCCGATAGCCCCAATGCCTCGGCCGTTGACTCCGCCTCTGAGCCCATACGAAAAACTACAGCCTCGACGTTTGCGCTCGTTCGCGTTCCCATCCACGCCGGTCTGCTTGGATTGGCGCTTCCGGAAATCAAAACATTTCGGTTTGCCGGCGCCTGCTCGATGTATAGCGCCTTGGCATGCAAGTACTTGTTGCCCCCTTTGTCGGATTTCGCCCAGAGAGGTCTGGCGTCGACAAAACGGGCATGCACTTCACGCGTGCTCGGCATATGCACCGTATCCGGGTCTATCCCGACGACGATGTCAGCTTGCGGCCAGCGCTCGTGCAGATGGTCTACAAAGGCCAGGTCGCTATCGAAGAAGGCCCCGGTGACGCAAATTCTGCGAACCTCTCCCTGTACTCGGCTCCCAATCTGGTCAATGAGGGAAGAACCGCCAGGCCGCTGGTGTATGGCGATGGTTTCAGCCGGCGGCTCTGACACCGACAAGGGCGCTACGCTCTGAGAGAAGGAAAGCACAGCTTCGATCAGCGAGGAAGGTACATCGCCCTGCACAAGTTCAATCCATTCGCGCACCATGCCCCAAACGGCACCCAACAACGCGCCACCTTCCTTATCCGCGCTACCGGACACCTGAACCCAGTTCGTTATCTCGCGGTTATAGCCGAATCCTGAGAGCGTCAAATTGTGGCTACCGACGAGAATTGCCGCCTTCTTTTTGCCCGCGAGGATGCAGACCTTGGGATGGAATGCGCCTGACACCTTGACAGGCAGGAGTGAGTATGCGGCACCAGCAAGCCTCGGCCGTGTCGCTTCCGACTGCCAACTGACCGCACACTGAGCGTGGTCCATCAAGACGATGTTCTGCTGGCAGCCAGCGGCCACTAGTCGGCGAAGCACAACCTCTTCGTAGAAGGGCAAACTCGCGTTGAAGGTAGTAATTAGAGATGCGTCAAAGCCGCCCTGCTTGATGACGTTGAGAAGAGATATCGGCTCAGACACTGACCGCCTCCATTAACTGCTTCCCCTCAACACTAAGCAATATCTGCCCGTCGTCATCGCGCACAACCGCTCCGATGTCGACCAGAATCTGGAACGCCTGACGGAAACGCGGCGTCGTGCGAGACGGTGCGGGTATATCCCCGTCCGTTAACTCCAAACCGCGCTCGGACGGACGGAACCGGAACGTCGCCCGACTGGTGCGATGAAGCTTACGCAATGAGACTCGCAAGTGCGTGTTCATGCACCAGGCGACGAGGTCATATACCACTTCATCAAGCGGCATTCCGCGCCACGCCGCCACTTTGCGCCGGAATGTATATAGGTTGATTGGATAGTCGTGCAGTGCCTGTGGCGTAATCGCAAGCCCTTCATACGGAGCGCGGGACAAATCGTCGCGAATTGCAAGTATGGCAACCACACGCATTGCCCGGTCCAGCAGTTCCGCATCGCCAGCGCGCCCCCACGACGAAACCAGGCTGTCAGCCAGCCACATCTCGTGCTCCTTCGATGACCACTCGCTGATAGCCGGCAGCGCTGCCTCCATGTCCGCAAGCCAAACTCCGAAGGTTGCGCAACCGACGTTGTCCACGAGAGCGGCGACCTCATTTCCCTCTTTGAACCCTTCCGCGAAAGACTCGACGGTGTCAAAAACATACTGGTCGTCAGCGGTCTGCGGCGCCAGCTTGTTTAAGGCTAGCGCGAAGATTGTCTGTGCCGCTACCGACAGCAGGTCATTGCGCACATAAATCGCCCAGTTGTCGCGAGTGGACACAAGATCTGCGGGAACGGCCCAAGGAGATGAGTCGGGTAGTGAGCTGCCATACGCTGCCGCCCGAAATACGAATTCAGAGAACTCACTCCCGGGGGGCAGGTTTTCGATCAGTCTCTGGATCAACGCCAACGAGCGCTTCCGTTGCGCTCCCTCCTCGTCGTACGCTCGTTGCCGGTCATAATAAATATCGACGAGTTGCCTCCGCTCATTCGAACCAGAACTTCGAAGGTGACAGGGACAAAACGCATGAAGCCCTTCCAAATCAGAAGCGGTTACTTCTCCCAGCTCAAGCAACTCCCAGAACGCGTCTGACGGGACTGACGCGTTAAAAGCTTCGGCCAGCGGCTTACCAACCTCTTTCGTGAACTGGAACCACGGCTTTTTGGCACCTGTGAGAATTCCGAGATCCGCCAATGTGCCGGCGTAGTACTGAGATAGCCCACCCATACGGTTCATGAAATACCGTTGGTCGGAGTCATCGGCGGTGAACGTGCGAAGGCTTATCGCCCCACCGCCGATTATGCGCTGCACCGCACCAACCAGTTTCTGCCGTCCGACCATCGCCGCGCCGTGGCGCTCGTTTATCTGGTCAGTACATCGGGCATGGTGTTCAGCAACAAGCGTGAAGAGACAGTCAGCCCGACGAAAGCGCTCGACGAAAGTAGCCTCATCAAAGTCATCCGGAAAGCGCTTGTTTATAGACCAGATTACCCAAGGATAAAAAGAGTAATATCGGGCACGGTCTGTGACGTTCGTGATGCCCGGCAATAGCTGCCCGTAGATTAGGACGCACGGTGCCTGTGCGCCAAGGTGATCCAATCCCCCGATTGAAGACGGTGGCTCAACCCACGCAGTTTCGACTTTCAATTTTCCCTCGGCGCCTTTCTATTATGTTTCTTAACCCCGACACACGCGCAGGAACTTTTGCTGCAGATACCACTGGCATCATAAATCTGAAGCCCTTGCTTGCAAACAGCGCGAAGCACAGTGCCGTGCTGCGCTGATTTTTTTCCGAATGCCGCATCCGATGAGGAAGCTCACAGTCATCGCAATTCCGATAAAGGTCTATCCATAGCATCCGCCACGAATTCCTTAGCGAACTTGTATTCATCGCGCAGACGCCCGCGCTTTCCGGTCCACAGGTCATAGAGAAACTTCACGTTTCCGGCGACACCAACGGCGACCATCGCAAGCTTGCAGAAGACTTCGATACTCATTTTCATTTATCCCATACCCCTGACCACTCGCGGCGATAGCCGCACCCCTCCCGGCGCGAGGCCAACCTGTGCATGGCTGGAATGAGCCAAGCGACACGGCGATCATGTCCAGCCGCCCGCTCTCGACGAGTCGAATGTCTTGTCTTCCTATCGATGGCCGGGGGTCACGCTAGCCTAGATAATTCCGCCGCCGAGCACGTGACCCTTGGACGGGCTTTTTGAACATGAGCTTCCGGCGCTACCAGTTGATCCGCAGTAGATGCACTTCTTAGGCCCGGCATCGACCACGTGGCCCTTCGACGGGCTTTTTGAGCAAGAACTTCCGGCACTGCCAGATGAACCACAGTAGATGCATTTCCCAGGAACATACAGGACGTGACCACCCGTTGGGCTTTTGCTGCACGAACTTCCCGCGCTACCAGATGACCCACAGTATTTGCACTTTGACATCATTTCTCCGCGTTGTTGAAGGACGTCACGATGGACGTGCTAAAAATTCAACCCATTGAAGTGTTCGCAAAATCGCTCACGCTACAAGCTGCTCTCGCCGCGCAACATACATCTGTTCCGCCCTACTTGGCGCTGATTTGAAATGATTCGGCAGGCGCATTCTCCACACGCTCAAGATAAAACTCAGTCAGTACTGCTTCGGCGGCTATCACGCCCAAGGTACACGACGACCGAGAGCCGGAACTGGCCGGCGTGCGTTACGGCGTTAGCGGCCATTAACCGTGATAACGGCACGCAACGTGAATCCTTGAGGCCGCCCGATGATTCAGGCCACGCGCGTAATGATGGCACCGGCCCGCACCGGATCGTCGCCTAGGATCCGCTTCTCAGCTGACAGGCTTCCAAAGCCCACCAGCCTTCGGATGCAGTACAGGTCTGTGCCGCTGAGGCGAAGCTGTACCGCGAGCCGCCACCGCAGCCTGCACCGGCTCTCCGCGTGATGAACTCGGTCAGGAAGCAAATGCCCGTTGTTTGATAGACTGTTTCATCGCGTCGTTGCTGGAAACCGAGAATATATTGCACCCTATGGCCGAAACTCCTTTCAGCGACCTTGAAACCGGCGATGATAGCTGCTTCCTTTGTGGAACTAAGTCCGGTGCAATTACGCAGGAACATGTCTTCCCGAAATGGCTTCAGCAGCGTTTTGGCCTGTGGAATCAACGGATCGGCTTGCTGAATGACACAAACATACAGTACCGAAGCTTGCTGATCCCATGCTGCGCTTCCTGCAACAACGAGGACTTAGCGCGACTTGAATCATTGATATCGTCTTCTGTTTTTTCCGGCCACGATGCGTGCTTGAACTTGGGCCACTGGCGTCTATATCTTTGGGTGGCCAAGCTGTTTTACGGGACACTCCGTAAGGAGATTAACTTAGCGCGCGACAGGGCTAGACCTAGCGAAGGAAACATAATTCCTTCCACCGTGTTGAACTCGTTCTCGAATTTACATTTGTTTCTTCAAGGAATTCGAGGGCGACACAGATTTTCAAGTGCTCCGCCATACTCAGTACTTGTGTGCAACCTGCATGACCTGGCTCACCCTCACAGCTTCTCCTTTGCGGACAATCCGATCTATATGACCGCAGCTATACGGATGGGGGACGTCGGCGTGATCGTAGCGCTTGAAGATGCTGGACTGACTACGCAATCTTTCGGACGTTATGTAAGTGCGGTGAAAGGTAGAAAGTTGCACCCGATTCAGTTCGACGAGCTTTACGCCAAGGTGACATATCAAGTCAGCCTTATTGAGACGACTGTTAAATACATCTCATCGCGCGTTGGTGACGACAGCAAGTCAACTCGGACCGATGTGCTTGGTGGAGGTCGCCTCCGTCAGTGGTCACAGGAAGAGTTCTCTCATGTCTTGCGCGCTCATGTCGGCTCATGGCTCAAGTCACCGCAAGCTGATGAATGGTTTGCTCCCCCGGATTTGGTTCCAACGTGGATGGTTGACGGAGCTGGAGAACTGCTGTGCCAGCCATTATCCTCTTGGGAAGGGCTCGGCGAGCTTAATCCCTAAACCGCGTCGGCGTTGCCAAGGTTCAGGCTTTGCCCCCACGCCTTGGATCTCGACGATTAGCACGAACGCCGCTGCCGCAATCTTGATGCCGTCAATCGCGGCAGCGCCGTTGTGCTTCTCCTGGTACTGGCGAATCAACCGGCGCAGTTGGTTCGCGTTCACGCCAGCTTTGAGTGCAATGCCGGCCACCGCCCCCCGGCTGCGGATCAAACTGGCATCGCCGACAACAATGCTGTGTGCTGCCGACTACAACTTGCGCTGGTTACCGCGAGCAATCGTCCGCCTGGGCCTGAGGTCTGTATTTTGCCCTGCGTTGCTGAATCGGCTCGCAAATGTCACGCCGCATCCATTGTTTCTGCATCGCGACCACTTCCAACGAGCGAGCTTCCCCTCGCCGACAGACCGCACGTTCGCCGTCGCTCATCACGCAAACTGAATTTTGCAGGTCCCACCCTGACATGACCTCAATCGCCGTGGCCAGCGCATCGCGGTCGTCGGGCAGAACAAGGTCTGGTTAGTACACGCCGACAAGCCCTTCGATGGCAATCCCCATCACCACGGTCGCGCCTGGCGAAACGTAGGTGAGCCGGCCGTCGAGATGCTCGCGCGTCCGCGTATCCATCGGACGGCACCGACCGGATCAAGTTCCTGATCAACCAATGATTCTTGGAAGAGAACGACGGGGCCCGCATCGGAACACGCAAGCCGATCACGCTGCATCCTTTCCCTACCGTCCCAGATCGGACTTCATAGGCCGAATACACTCTGGCGGTCCGCGCATTCGACCATCACTGCCCTAACGGTCGAGCGAGCATTACGCGGACGTGACCCTGGACCATACCGTCCGACCTTACGCGTTCACCAACTCCTTGAAGGATTTTCCGGCCGTGAATTTGACCGTCTTCGCTGCAGCGATGTGAATTTCCGCTCCAGTGGACGGGTTGCGGCCGACTCGCGCCGCCCGGGCACCGGTCGAGAATGAACCGAACCCGATAAGTTGCACGTTTTCGCCGTTCGCAACTGCCTTTGAAATGGTTTCGATGATGGCGTCGATGGCCTCACCCGTTGCTACCTTACTCTCGCCCGTTGTGGCCGCAACCGCGTCAATCAGTTCCTGCTTGTTCATCTCTTCTCCCTTACCCAATGAGCAGGCGCGGAGTGCGCCGCCCGGCAGCGACAGACTATCTCATCAGTAGCGCTTTTTGCAAACCAAGGCGCACCGTATCGCAGCCAGCACGACGCCGCTGATACGACTCCGACTTCGCCTCAAGCAAGGCGACGGTCGTTTGGACCCTGCATCCGATTAAGGCGTCCATTCTGTTCACCGGACTGAGAACGCGGCGCAAAGAAGGTCCTCCCTAACCCGACTCGCAATCGTTCGCAAATGGTCCGACGCATGGTCAAGTTCGGACCGTGGCAACGAGGGCATGTTTTCAACAAGCGTCAACAAACAACGAAAAGCGATGTCCAGATCAACGGCAAATCGCCCAGCTCGCAACCCCGACTTCGCCAGAGCCTCGATTTCGCTCGCCAGAGCGTCACCATCGAGGTGAAGCTTCATCGCAACAAAATGAGCACCGTCCACGTCCGCATGTTTCAGGTGCCTCTCCACAAGCAGCAAGACGTCTGAAATCATACCCGGCGGAATTTGCGCGGCACCGCGATGCACGTGAAAGTACGATTGGTAGAATCTGATGCATTCCTGCAGGTCCTTAACTGTCCCAAAGCTACCGACATCCCTCCGGTCGAGAATCGGGATAGACCACATATCACATGCAAACACCGGACGTTCCCGTCGGGGTCTCAGGCGCAGACGCGGCTGACTCTCCCGTTGTCCCCCTAGCCAATCCTCCACCCATTTGCCCAGAACGTCGAGCAGCCAGTCGTGGGTAAATTCAGCATCCCACACTCCAGATGGACCGATCTCAGATGCAAGACCACCCTTCTCGAGAGGAGCCTCCCACGCAAGAATCACCCGGCCTTCCCAAGGCAATGTCATACCTGGCTCAGAAAACGCTCTCAACAGCAGGTGATAGCCACTGCGCAAACCATGGCGTGGATGGTCGACGTAGACTTTCAACATTCCGCTTGACGCATCGAATATGTGTTGCTCACTGGTCCCTTTGCTATAGTCGTGCGCGCGGGCGAACTGAAGCATGGCAGACCATGTCTCGCGCGATGCTTTGATTATTGAAAAGCCTGCCTCAACATCCGGCAATCGCGGGAAGCGCAGGAACCTCCACTTCCGGTCCAGACTGTCAGCGCTTGCTAGGAAACGCGGCCAGGCTTTCCTTATGATCCAGTCGAGCTGCTCGACCTCATCTGAAGTAAGTGTCAATCGTACGCCGCCGGCTGCAAACACGAATTTGCCGGCGCTAACGGTCGACTTACGCGCATAAGGCCGTTCGTCGTCATCTTTCGCCCAGTTCCTCCACTGCATCCATTCCACGAGCTCCGAGCCGCTCACAGCGAACGAGACACCGGTGAGGTCGCGCCTAGCGAAACTAAGAATCGCACCACAGTAAGTAAAACGTTCACCAGGTAAGTTGATGCCCGCGTGAATCGACTGATTTTGAAGTGTCAGTTGCGAGTCGAAAATGTGTTCGGACTCTTTCTCGAACTGGGAGGGAAAGGCATCTGCGAAATAGGCGGAATGACAAAACCGCTCGGCGTAGTGCAGTCCAAAGAACCGGCTTACGATGCCTGGAAAGGTTCGCAAGCGCTTGTCCAATTCAGCTGCGTCCCAAAGCCACACGGAAACGCCTTGGACCTCCAGTCTGGACGCAAACTCGCTCCAGACATTCAGCACGCTTGGCTTGGTGACATGGGTACCGACACAGAGTATGTAAATTTCACAGCGTGGTACGGAGCTGCTATTTTCAAAGCCGGTGAGCCACTCGACCATGAGTGATGGCGTTATCGTCTGGACCCGCTTGCACTGCGCCATAACCAACTTGTCGCTCCCCTCCCGCCTCGCCAGAATGTCTATTTCGTCCTGACAGTCCCCGGAGTCACCGTATTGAAACGCCTGGGTAATCTGAAGTTCGGCAGATTCGGCCAACAGATGCGCACAAAGCTTTTCGAACTTTTGCCACGCAATTTTCGGATAAGGCAACTCGTCAACCAGAGGATCCAGAAGGGGGACTTGTGCAGGTTCGACGATGTCGAAGAGTTCTTCGACCTGCAGCTCTCGGGCGCCAACCCTCTCGAAATGCGCATCACCCGGGTGCTCGTTAGGTACTGAACCTTCCATTGCAAATCTCGCTTATCCAATGATGTTGTTGGTCCTGCAGCCGCGATCAAACCGCAGTTGCCGCCGCGAGCGTAGTAAACGCCATCAGGAATTTGTTGTACGCCGCAGGCCTCTCCGGCTCAATCTCAAGCAGCTTCCCGAGATCGTCAACGAACCGATGCAGGTCTGCCTCAGAAGTGCCGCTAATTGAGTGGATAGGGTATCAAACCGTTCGCACATCCTTGAATATCTCGCTTGTCTGGATCGCCGCCGCCCGTCGGTCACCCATGTCGACCAAAGTATCAAGAGCACGAAGCATCGCTTTGGCCATCTCTGCCGGCATTGGCTGCGTCTTCTCGGAAAACCGTTGAATGAGTCCCGATATACGACTCGGAATCATGCTCCCGCGCCACCCGGGCAGCATACCAACCTGGCGATACAGCACCGATGATAGTTGCGCCAGAAACTGTCGTGCGGGGTATGCATCGACGGACCGTTCGCAGAGCGTCAGGAATGCATTGATAACGGTTGTTGTTCCGCCGGCCTTCTGCAGGAAACGATCAATCAGTGGAAGCACCCGTCCGATTTCTGACCAGTTGCCGTTGGCGAACCGCGCAGCCCCGCCGGCATGTTCGATAGCAACGAAGAAGAGCGACTGGACAATCTGGTGTAGCGCTGTGTTATGCACGACACCGTCGTCCCAGGAGGCACGGTCCCAGTCGTCATGTTCAAGCAACCGTGGAAGTGTTGCTTCGACAATCGTATAAACAGACTCCGGAAAAACTTCCTGATCCTGCAACCGGGCAGCAAGAGCGTCGAGAAATGGCTCGGCGAGCGATTCAAAGACCTCGTCGTCTGTGCGCACAATTGGCGTGATGAACCGCGAAACAGCTTCCGCTGGGTCCATATATATGGCGACCTGGGCGAGGAACCGATACAGATGCCGGCGCCACTCATACATGTCAGTCTTTTTCCGCTTAAAGACCGCCTCCCCACTCTGCTCGTCACGTAACCATAGCGAGTCAAGGCGATCGACGGTCCACGCAACCGCACTATCACACCACGCGAGAAACATCTGGCGGTGCGGATGGCTGGCCAGCACGTCGGCAAGAGGGACCAGAGACAGAATGCCCTTGAGAAAGCGCCAGTCGACGATCACGTTCGAGTAGCCCCATTCACCTTTTTCTGAACGAATCCATGCCACAGGCAAAGACGGCAGTGGCTCAAGCTCGTCACCGGCCGAAGGGGTAGCCGACAGAGTTGAGGCCACTAGTTGCTCGATATGTCGGGCCTGGTGGTGCTCGAAGTTCTGGAAGTTCTCTTTCCCATCGGTGCGTGGCACAAGCGAAAGACCTACTCCCAGCGAAAGGCCCAACCAGGCTAGATGAGACTGGGTCTCCCACTGCAGCATAAGGCTCTCGATGGCGGCCAGCGAGATCTGGGCGTACGGGTGTCCCGCCAGCCTCATGATCTCTTTCAATACTTCCAGCGAGTTCGGTCTGATGCGAAGCGCTCCACCGAATCCGTATGCCGCAAATAGAACTGGGTGATGAGGTAAGACAGATTCGCGCATGTATATGCCACCGCCATTGCCCGGCGTGCGGCAGGCACGCATACACACATCATTCGCCCATGCGAGATCTTCGCCTGATACATCTGCGCCGAACCTCAGCACTACGGCAGCCGCGCCGGCTACGGCGCTCTGCCGCTCTCCGTCCGGCTCGATTAAATCGTGGGGAATGTCGAAGAGCCTTTTGTCGTCCAAGGCACGTGCGCGCAGGATGGCCTGCTCGATCGAAAGGTCGTTGCCAACCTGGAGCGAATCGAAGCTTTCCTTGATCCAGTTCAGCAGACGAAAGTGCTCGGCCATCTGGGCCTGTCGCCGGTTGATGGCATCAATATCTGGCCCGACTGCCTTAGGATTTTTCAGTTCGATGAGCGTGGCGCAGCCATCGTCGGTTGGTGTGGCGGTGTAGTTCGAGCGATTTCCAACCTCGGCCCAGATCTCCGCAGTGCGCTGAAGCTCGGCAACATGTTGCTCATCACTTCGTTCCTCATGGAAGTCGAACGGTAGTTCAGCGGCAAACCTGCGGATCGCAGCCGACGCGGCTTCGGAAAGGCCGCCGCCTCTGAGAATGCATATAGACGCGAGGTCGCGCAGATTGCCCCGCCGACTCGGTTTTTGATTTCCGGCCACGACTGCGTCCCGATGAGGCACGTCCGACTTTCGCATGAAGCCCATCAGGTTCGTCTGCATTCCACGGTCCGCAAGGCAGCGCGCAATGTCCCAAGCCCACAACCGTTGATTGCACAAGATTGCGAGGGTCATCGGGGAATACTGCTGAGCCTCAAGCATGATGGCGGCAACTACACCAAGAGCTGCAACGCTGTCGTGCCCTTCGAGCACCAACTTAACCACTTCGTCGGCTGGGCGCCCTGCCGATATCTGCTCCGAGGCCCAGACTTCGAGCGCCATCAATCCAGATTCAACCACGGCAGGCCCTTCCCGACCGCGCGACCAGACATAGACGCGACTGTCGCCCCAAAAAACCTGTTTCCCCCACGGGAAGGACAGGACAACAGGAATAGGCGTACCACGGCGCCGCGAGCGCGGGACCACCCGATGAAGTTGCCGCCACGCCTTGACCGCATGATTAGCAAGGTCGCGGACCAGCCTTCGGGCTTCGTCCGGAGCAACGGCGAACAATGACGCAAACGGCTCGCGCGTCGGGGCGGCCGGCGCAAAATTGTGTTCTTCGTGGATTGCTAGACGTTGCCAGTCATGGTCATGGAAACTACTGCGATATCGACCGTCGTGGCCATTTCTCAGAAGGCTCACGGGGTCGTCGTCTGGCAACTGGCCCAGAACGAAGTCCACAAGACTACTCGGCACCGCGATGGCCAGAATCCGGCTGCAGGCTACGACATGATCAAACGCGTGTTGCGGAAGTGATTCGAGGGCGCCGAGCGCATGGAGGTATGCACCGACCTGCGTCTGGTATGCCCTTGCGGCGCGTAGCACCAGTATGCGCAAACGCTGCTCGAGTTCGTGCAGTTGAGAGTAGTCGATGTCCGCCCACACTGTTCGCTCAGCTTCGGATGATTGAGCGGTCTGCAGCGAATCAAGCCATCTCGCCGAAATGAGCAGCATGCTATTTGATAGTGGCCCCGGTAGATCGCGGAAACCGTTTTGCCAGACTTCGAAGACGGTCAGAACATCAGGGCGACACGCTACCGGCAAAACCTGCTCGTGCCTGACAAGCCAGAAGCACAAGCGCGTCCAGGTCAATAAATCCGACGGCCATGCGCCAGCGTCAGCAAGCCGGATGCGCTCAAGTGCCGACAGATTCGGAAGCAGTACAACGTCGAACGCGCTCGGATTCGGCTTTGTCTTTTCGGCCTGGAACCAGAGGGCAAGCTTTGACACGCGCGTCCCCGCCTGAGCAAGCATCGCTTTGTCGAATTCGGCTGAACGAGTCGGAAAATCGGGTGCAGCAAAAACACCTGTCAGCCACGCACGCAGCCACTGCGAGCGAATGTCCTTGGCCGCCTCGAGCTCTTCCAAACGTACCGCCCAGTCCTCGTCATGTACTAACTCGCTCTGGGAAAGCAACTCGACAGCTCGCCCAAGAACTGGAGGTTCGCCCACCTGCCGGATAACGTCGAGCCACTTTTCTCCTTTGGAGACCAACGCCTGAAGGAAAGACCATTCGAAATAGATATCATGCGCGAAGCGGTACGTGTGTCCCTGTCGAACCGGGATAACGATGCCATCTTCCTGAAGTTCCGCTAGCGCATCGGGGTCGATTTCCAGTCCCGGGATCCGCCGTCCAAGCGTCATTGCACCATCGAGCGCTAACTGTAATAACGCTTTGCGGCGATGCCCTGCGCGCCCAGCAATAGCGCGGTAACCGCCGCCATTCCACCACGCGGTCGCAAGCTCTACTTCGGATTTTGGGACTGACTCCGCGCTGTTCTGGTTGCGGACGAGGACACTGGCAAAAAATGGCCTGCGTACGATTTCACGTAGCTGATGCGGTCCAAAGAGAAGCGGCTGGAGCGCGGGATGCTTTTCAGCAAGGGCTTTTGACTCACTATCGCCAAGAACACCTACTTCCACTATTGCGATCCCGCTGCCAGTACGCAGAAGCGAGAGCCACGTTCGCACCGGCTCAAGGCCATTATCGCGAACCGTCGCAACAACTTTCCAGTCAGATAGGAGCTCGGAACTGAAGATTGTCTGCACGAGATCCAGCACTACGCCCCGGCACCGAACTTCGATGCGGTCTAACCCGTCGATGAACACGGTGTTTGTGCCGACAGCACGAAGCTCGACGAGAAGTTCCTCCAGCGCGGTGGCCTCCATGCCGACGGCCGTGGCATATTGACTCCAGGACGCGCCAGCAAGGCGGTCTGCCTTGAGAAACAGCACCGCTCCGCTCTCCAGTGCCTCGTCAATCATTGACCGAAGAACAGCAGATTTACCGGTACCGGGAAGCCCACTGAGCAGGACGACGCGATGTGAGTCCAGTGCGTCCTTCGCGCTCTTTGTCCGAACGGGACGAGCGATGTGAGCGCCGCCGATCTCATTCTGGATCTCGGCTGCAGCAAATCGAGCCTCCTCGGTGAGACGCCTCAGAGTCGCCTGGAGTGACGGTGCGCCCTGGAGCCGGAACGCGCCGTTCAATCGCGCAACGAAAGTCTTGCGGTCGAAGTCGGCCGCGCGCCCCTCGGAGACACGAACCAGTGAAAGCACCCGGTGGTAGAGGTCACCGGCATGCCCCCGCTCAGACGGCTGAAGACACTGGGCAAGAGCGACTATAGTGGCCGCCGCCGTCGGCGAGCCCTCGTGCAACAGGTCGAACCGGACAAGTACAAAACAGGAAAGAAGCCGATACGCCGCTTCGGGGAGTTCGTTTGTCGGAACCTTTTCGCCGAGAATGCTGCGCACGGCATCGAGTTGCGCCCTATGCGTATTGCTCGCGACGCCTTCCGTTGCAACTTTAATGCTGAAGGACAACTCGTCTGAACTGGACCGAGCCCATTCGCACAATGCTTCGAAACTGCGCCTTGCCCCCTCGGCTATTTCGCCGGTGATTACACCAACACGGTCGCGGTCGCGGTTAAAGCCCTCAGCCGCCACTGTGGCATGGGCGCGCAGAATAGTTTCCCGGAAATCTTTGTTGGTAGCAGCATCGCTAATGGTGAGCGAGCGTTTTACCTGCAAGCTCACCCGAGCTGTCATCCCGTCAGAAGACACCCCGTCAACAATCAGGTCGTCGAGCGGCTCGCCAAATGATCCCTGCTGCACAGCAAATCGGATTACAACACGCTCCGACATGCCCGGCGCCGTAGTCTGCGATAGAAGCGCAGCAGCGTATATCGCGACGGCGCCATCCTCAAACGAAAAACCCGCGCCGCCGGTCAACTCTGGACTTGCTGGCGCTGGCTCACCTGCCGCTCTGTTGCTGCCGCCGGCAGATTGACTATCTGGCTGATTAGGATCGGTTGGAGTCGACATTATCGGGTTTGGAATTCCGCCGCATCCGTGCGCCCCGGCCGGCGATGGGTGAGCCAGGCTCAATCATACAGTCTCATGTTCTTTTCATCGGATCGCGATCGATCTGGATCAGGTGTGAAGTTCAATTCATCGATTGTGCCGCCGTATGTGAGGAAGTCGCCGCGCGTGAGTGCCGCGCTGCCGTGGCTGTATCTCAAAGGCATTTCGACCGGCGATATGAGCAAAGCGCTGAGCGTGCTGCTGGGCGAGGACGCCAAGGGGTTGTCGGCGAAGTGGTAAGCCGCCTGAAGGCGCAATGGCGCCGACGAGCATACCAGTTGAAGCCGGCGTGAACTGTCGAAGTCGCGCTACGTGTACTGGTGGGTCGACGGCATCCACACGGGGCTGCGCAGCGAGAACTCGGACGGTCAATGCCTGCTGGTCAGCATTGGCGCGACGCCCGAGGGCCGAAAGGAGGGTGTTGCGATCGGCGACGGGTACCGGGAGTCGAAGGCGTCATGGCAGGAGCTGCTGCTCGACCTGAAGGCTCCTGGCCTGCAGGCCGGACCGCTGCTGGCAGTCGGCGACGGCGCAATGGACTTCTGGGCCGCCCAGGAGGAAATGTTTCCTACGACGCGCGCCGACGCATACGCCGCGTTCGATCACTCCACCGTTGGTGTTGGCATGCCGTTATCGCTCGCCACATTCGATCGTTCGTGCTCCAGAACCGATGGCAGATGAGTGCCGACAAACGCCAACAACGAGAAAGCTTTGAGGCTGTTCATCTCTGTGCCGTAATCCCAAGACTCGCCGTGCATGACCTGATGGCGATTTAGCGCAGTGAAGGCTTCGCCAGTGGTTTGCACGGCGAGCTTACGTGCGTCAGTGCTTTTCATGAAATCCAGTTCGTGCAATTTCAGAAGCGGGTGGATCAAATCGAGCGATTCCTGATCTGCCGCGAGTTGCTCTCGTAGCGCCTTCGAAGCTTGCAGCTCTTGCTGTCCTCGTCCCTCTTTCATCAAGGCGGATCTCACCTTCGTGATCTCGGTCAGTAAGCCGTCCGCCTGTGCGATAAAGACCGGGATCGACAAAAAATATCCGTCGCCGCCGACTGTTCTGTGCGCATTTACCGCCGCCTTAATCACGGGCGCTCTGTCTGGATGGCGGCTGACCAACTCATCCGTCAAAAATTGAAGGTTCTCGCGGTAATACTGTGCCATGACCTCATCTATCGTGTGCTCTCGCGTTACGTCGAGCTTTTCAACCAGCTCCATCACACTCTGCAACGAATCGTTCCAGCCAAAGAACCAGCCTTTAGCTGCGGCAACAGTCATTGCCGCCTTAGACTTCGCCGGCAGTTCGTCTACCCGTCGCATTGCCTCAGTCCAGTCAATTTGAGCCAGTGCGCCGAAAAGTGGGGCGAGCTGCGGACCGATCTCCTGGGCGATGGTTAGCAGCTTCAGGTTGACGGAGTTCAGTATGGCCAGCCCGCGAGCAGTAGCCGGCGCATAGGTTTCCAAGCCTTGCTGAATTTGGTTTGCGGCCTCGACGATGTTCAACTTTACCGGGGTCTCTTGCGCCACTTGCTTTCCTTTAAGTGTCATTGTGCTTCGCCCACCGTCAGGTTGACGTGCTGCTGGGCTTCGCTACCAAAGCCGACAAGCCAAACCTTCTGAGGGCTTGCCGCCTCCCTCGGGTCAAGCTCGTCAGACCATTCCAAACTCACTACCGCGTGATGCCGCATGAGTTCCCGAAGAAACTGGAGGCACTTGCGAATTTCCTCGCGAGCGCCGTCATACTTGGCTCGCTCCGCGCTCACAAGCTTTGCGAAGTCTTTGCCGAGCGGGTTCTTGGCGTGCAGGAAGCCCCCGCATTTCTTGTAGATTTCGATAAGCCTGCCGTGCGTAACCGCAATGTTCGACCTATCCAAGTGCCATGTTCCCGGGCCGGTCCTGGCGATCGCCTTGATTGGTATCGGTAGAGCGTGGACGCCCATTTTGGAGAGCCGCTTCAGGATTTCCGCCGCTTCCCAAGCCTTGGTGTGATCTCCATGGTCTCGCTTCCTCTCGGTCTTCTGTATTTCTCGCAACTTCTTGTATCGAGCCTCTTCGCTCAGCGCAGCCGAAAACGTTATCAGCTCGACCATTCTCCGAATCTGGAGAAAGCAAAATTCCACGTCGAGCGCGACCAGTCCTGTCATCGGTGACTTCGACTGCGAAATACTTTCAGCCCGTTGCAGGCGCATCTTGAACTCAAGCATGTGGGTTCGATAGATTTCGTACGGAGCGATGGAGAGGGTCATGGCTCACTTCTGATCGGTCGGCGCGGTTTCCAGCTTCAGATCGGCTGCGAACTGCTTATGACGCTCGCGCAGCGTCCTGCGTTTCTCTTCTGAGCGAGTAATGTAGTCGGAAAGCTCCCTTTCGAGGTCCGAGTCTTTCGCGCCCGGCTTCCATTGCACCACACCATAGTTGCGGCGCGTCATCCGCGCCAGTTCGAGTGCTTGCTTCGCCGCCTTTGCGCATTCGAATTCCACTTCGTCGGAAATCTCGATCGGGTCGCCGTATCCCAGACGGAACCGAGGTATTCACGGGTGGAGTGAAGCGTGGCGGGGAACTCGCGAAGCCCGAAGTCCCCTTGTGCTTCAGCCACTTCCACTCAATCTTGTCGGGGAACGAGAAGTCAGGGAGCTTGACGCCGCTAATGGGTTGATAGGTATTGGTGCGCATCGCTTCATTGGACGCCCAGTCTGCGCGGTGCATCATAGCTCTACAAATGCGGGCGTAGCCCTCCAGGGAGAGCGCCACGGACAGCGCCGTATCCTTCCTGTCAGCTTTGCGCTGTCCCGCGTCCCTCCTGGCGTTCCATCCGATTGAGATGGTCGCACTGATCACGCTCGACGGGCCAACCACCTTCAGGACGTCCAGCCAACCACTCTGCTTCAGATACTCCAGCCACTGCTGCGCCATACCTCACCTCCCAAGACCAGCGTCCGTTACAGCCCGGACCCTGCATTTGCCGTTTACAGCCTCTGACCTGTTAACCCCAGCCGTCAAGATTGTATAAGGAGTCGGTGAAGGCGGAACGTTCCCGGAAATATAGGGAGTCGCCGAAGTGAAGGGCTGGACCATCCGCTAGGTCCGCAGCTTTTCACGCCTCTGCCGAAAAAGCTCAAAATCGTGCGCATATGCACACGGGCCTTCGCCGTCGATCACCGGACACTGGGCCAACCTGAGCCACGCCCGAAACTCTGTACGCACAGGTTCAGGAATTTCGTCAACCCGAACGTAGTGCACGTTATCTTCTGATACCGAGTGGTTTTGAGACAGATCGAGCAGTTGCTGGGAAAGGGTCATCGGGGTTTCCTGCCGGTTTCCGGACTCAACAAGGGGAATTTGCAAAAAAACGACCAGCAAGAACCTGGGGGGAGTCGGGCACGACTTCGCGAAATCACGATGGTTGACTGTGGGTCCGGGCATGAACCAGTTCGACTGGTCGAAACGATTCAAGAACGAGCGGCCATCGTTTTATCCGGGAAGGTTCGCGACGGCGGGAAGAGGCGGCTTCAGGTTTACATGTCACGACGAACAATCCACTGCCAGAAAAGGAACTTTGATGGCTGTTCGGGCCGACAACGCGACGACCGATTTCTAAGCTTCCCCACAGTTCGAACCGGCACGTCAGTATGCGTCGTCATCTCCTACCGGCTAGAAAATCCTCCCAGTCCCACAGATACGCACAGTCCATCGGGTCAGGATCATGATCGATTACGGGACAGGTCGAGAAGGCAATTCTCCGTTTAAATAACGTTCGGGCAGGCTCGGGAATTTCTGCGAACCTGACATAGGGTACCGAGCCGTCACCGTCGCTTTTGTGGACAGGGACGTCAGGCAAAAGAGGTCGTTCGGGCAATTGCTCCTTGCCCGTAAGCGCAACGGCGATGCCCCGGCCAACCAGATCCCAGATAGTCGTGGCCATCCGAGGATATTCTGTCAGAAGCGAGGTGCCGATATCGCCGAGCACGTCATCGAAGAGCTGGACCCGATAGCTCGCGAGGGCTCCGGGCTTAACGTTTGAAATGTCAGCATGCGCGAGGATCCGCTTGCCATTCTCGCTCCCTCCTGGAAAGAGCTCCACAGTCACACGCAACATGCTTGGCCTCCATACGTTAAACCCACTCTAGTTGCTGGCGCCGCTCGCGCGACTGGCCGCAGGCCGGCGTCTGGGTCCGGAGAAGTCCACTATCATCTGGGAGGCAGGCGAAAATCCCCAAGAACCTCTCCCATGAAAACAACCGCCAACCGCTCCGCGCTCACATTCGAATGGGGCGACGCCGCTGGATCCGGCTCCTCCAGCTAGAAAATTCGTATTGCTTTTCGCTACATAGCACACTCTCACACGTCCAGAGGTTTTCGGGCACGATGACGTCGCGGAGAACCACACCGTCGGAAAAATCGGGGTATTGCGGGAACACCAGCAACAGCGCATCAGGGTCAACTGTAAGCGCCTAGCCATCCCATCTTGAGTTGTGTTGATTGTCTTGGGAGCATCGTATCCACTAAAAATAGGTGGACACGTGAGCACTATCGAAGAAGAGGTCCCACTTGGCCGGCGTCGACGCCGTCGCTATAGCGTTGAGTTCAAAGCCGAGGTGGTAGCAGCCTGCTAGGGGCCAGGAATATCGCTCGTGGCCATCGCGTTGCACCACGAGCTGAACGCGAATCTGCTCCGACGTTGGGTAGAACAGGCCGAGGGGAACGAGCGCTTTCTCGTCGCACGTAGCGATGTGGCGGTGCAGTCGGCAGTGGCGCCGGCATTCGTACCGCTCCGCTCGACACGAAGAACGTGCGCCCGGCTGAGATCCGCGTCGAAGTGCGCCGCGCGGACCAGTCGATCACGGTTAGCTGGCCGACATCAGAGGCAGCACAATGTGCCGCCTGGCTGCGAGAGTGGCTCGCGTGATCCGCATTGATGAGGTGTGGCTGGCAGTCGACCCGCTGGACATGCGTGCCGGCTTCGATACGGCGCTGGCGCGGGTGGTCACGGTGTTCGGCGCTGCGCATCCACACCATGCCTATCTGTTCGCCAACCGGCAGGCCAACCGCCTGAACGTGCTGGTTCGCGACGGAATTGGCATCTGGCTGGCAGCGCGACAGCTGAACCTGGGGCGGTTCGTCTGGCCTCACGCTGGTAGCGAACCGAAGCATCACGGGCTTACGTAGGAACAGCTCGCAGGTCTGGTGGTGGGTTTGCCGTGGCAGCGCATCGGCCCGAGCGGTGTGATTCGCGTCGTATGAGGCTAACAGGGACGTAAACAGTTCTGCTTCCACGGTGCCAGGGGTTCTGGCAGACTGGTTTGCATGAACCTGCCTGCCGACCTCAACGCCCTCAGCCCTGAACAGTTGCGCGCACTCGCAGCGCAACTGATTGCCCAGGTGCAGGAGAGAGACCGGGGGATTGAGGAGAAGACGCGTGAGGTCGACGAGAACGAACGCGAGCTGCATTACCAGCAGACCCGTATCGAGCAACTGAGCCACGAGATCTCAATCCTCAAGCGCCAGCAGTACGGCCGGCGCAGCGAACAGCTCAGCAGCGATCAGATGAGCCTGCTGGACGAAGCGGTCGATGCGGATCTGGCCTCTATCGAACTGGAGCTCGCTTGCCGGAAACCGCCGCCGACCAGTCACGCCAGCAACGGAAACGCGCATCGCTGCCGGCACAGCTGCCGCGCACAGAGATCCACCACGAGCCGGACAGCACCGTGTGTCAGTGTTGCTGCGAGCGCGTGCGCATCGGCGAGGACATCAGCGAGAAGCTGGACTACACGCCAGGCGTGTTCACGGTCGAGCGGCATATCCGTGGCAAGTGGGTGTGCAAGAACTGCGAAACGCTGATTCAGGCGCCGGTGCCCGCACACGTCATCGACAAAGGTATCCCGACCACGGGACTGCTGGCCTCGGTGCTGGTTGCCAAATACGCGGACCATCTGCCGCTATATCGTCAGGAACAGATCTTTGCGCGGGCGGGTGTGGCAATACCACGATCGACACTGGGTGCCTGGGTCGGCACATGCGGTATGCAACTGCAGCCGCTGGTCGACGCACTCCATCAGGAAATCCTGCAGCAGGCAGTGCTGCATGCGGATGAGACACCGGTACAGATGCTCAGTCCCGGCAAGGGGAAGACACACCGGGCGTATCTGTGGGCGTATACGCCCACGCACTTCAGTGAGCTGCGCGCCGTGGTCTACGACTTCGCCGTCAGCCGTGCAGGTGAACACGCCCGCACCTTCCTTGCCGGCTGGCAGGGCAAGCTGGTGTGCGACGACTACGGCGGATACGAGGCTGGCTTCCAGCAAGGCATCACCGAAATCGGATGTGCGGCGCACGCGAGGCGCAAGTTCTTCGATCTGCGCGCCAATCACAGCAGCCAGATCGCTGGACAGGCCATGCCGTACTTCGCTGCTCTTTACGAAATCGAGCGCGACGCTGCAGTGCTGGATGCCGAGGAGCGCCGCAGGCTCCGCCAGAGCCGGGCCAAACCGGTGTGCGATGCTTTTTACGAATGGATGGTGGCGCAGCGCAAGCTGGTTTCGGAAGGTTCAGCGATTGCGAAAGCGCTGGACTACAGCCTCAAACGCTGGGAGGCGCTCACGCGCTACCTCGACGACGGGCACGTGCCCATAGATAACAACTGGGTCGAAAACCAGATACGTCCATGGGCCATCGGCAGGGCTAACTGGTTGTTCGCCGGCTCGCTACGAGCAGGCCAGCGCGCTGCCGCCAGCATGAGCCTGATACGCTCGGCTCAACTCAACGGGCACGACCCGCGCGCCTACCTGAAGGACATCCTCACGAGACTGCCGACCCACAGGGCCAGCGACATCGCGGCATTGCTGCCTCATCGCTGGCAGCCAACTGTGACCGTCGGTTAGCTGAGTCGGTCAAGACGGGTTCGCTGGCCGCTTACGAATGTGTTAAGTATGGCGTCCTATTTTATGCCATGCACGAAGCCGCTCACCTCCTTCGGTACCACGAACGTGTGGTGGAGCATCACGCGGGCAACGATGACATCCGACGATGTGCAGAGGTAGATGCGGATGTTGTCGCCGGATGCTGGCTGGGTCCTCTTTTTATGACTGAGCTAAAGATGGAAACTAGAGGGATAACACCGGATGAATTGCGCGCGATATGTTGGTGCGTTACCTACGGGATAAGCGTGTTGCTTGGAGCATTCGATGTTGACCGATATCCCTACGCACGCTTCAACGAAGACGAATATCTTCAGCCTACCGCTCGATTGATGGTCGCGACTTCGCAGATGATGCACTCCGTTGTAGCACACTTCAGCAAGGACGCCATCCAGCATATTTGCTATGAAGGGTCCACAAGTGGGGGCATGGACTATTTACACGGTATGGACGCGTACTGAATCAGGTGTGGGACCAAAATGTTTCATCGCCCTACATTGCTTTATGTGGCCGCCCCTCTTGGGACCGGAATGGAAAACCTCCCATCTAACCTAGCCAAGCTGGCACCCGAAGCTGCACAGTGGCGTGACACCTTCCAGGCTGCGCATACCCAGATGTTCCCGGCTCCGGACAAGGCGTAGGGAAGCGCCGCCAGGTTAGGCCGCGTACACCCCACCGTCTTTCTCAGTGGCACTTACTTCGGCAGAGGACATTCTCGCCGCAGGACGTTGCCGTCTGGCAGCAGGAATCCCCGTCCTTTTCGCGCCCGGCGTGACAGCCGCAGGTTGAGGTCAGGGAGAAAGTCAACTCAGACCAAAGTCACAAGCACGCCGACCATGACAAGCCCGTCCGGCCAGAGGTACAGCAGGATGTAGACGCAAAAAACAGGGGGCGATGACCGTCGCCGAAACGACCAGTCTTCAGGTCGACTGCAACGTTTATGCAATGGGAATCCACCATTTAATCCCCTCGATTCGGTCCGCCTGAAAAGTTGGGCGCAGGCGGTCCCGCACCGTCCGGAGCAACTCGTGCGATTCGCTAGCCCATGTATTCGTCCGGGAACATGAATATCCCGTGCTTTCTATGAGAACTCGCGGGCATGACATAGTGCAGGAAGTGTTGGCACTCTTGGTCGCTTTTGTCTATGACACCCCCCATCAAGCCTAATGCTTCCATCTGAAATGGGTTGAATGAATCACGCATCGCAACGAGCGTGTCGACAGAGTTGCGCTCGATAAACTCGAAGTATTTTGCAAAAAGCCCCGCCACGACGTCTGATATCTGGGTGAGTGGGCTGTTCAGCGAGTTCACAAACCGGTGACTGAATTCAATGCCTGGGTCAGCCTCATGAAGCAATGCCAGGTCATCGTCTACGGAGAACTCATCGTCAAACACGTGGGTAGAGTTTGCGAACAACTGCCCTCGATGTTGATAGAATACCGAGAGACCATCGATCAGCGCGCCGGCTTCATCGTTGACTGTCATCCCCATATCGTCGATGTCGCAGCAGGCGGTTAGCAATTCGCTGAACGCGAGGATGGGCTCTAACTGATCGTCTGCCGGCCCGGCGCTCGACCGGAGCACCCCAATTCTGCTCCGTGACAGTTCGAGCAATGCTCGAATAAATTCCCTTTCCTGACCCTCGATCGCCGGATAGTTAAATCGGCGCATCGTCGCCAGAAATCGTGCCTTGTCGCTCGCGAGCAGGCGATAAAGCGCATCTTTCTGAAGGTTGATAAAGGCCAACGCTTGTCCGTCAGGAACTCTCAGCCGGTCACTCTGAACGCAGTGGTAAATGCAATCGTCGACGATATCCAGAAACGCCCAATACTCCATGTTCAAGCTGAAATAGTGAACAAACAGATCGCCTTCAAGGATCCATTTTAGAATCTGCTTGATCCGCGCTGATTTCAGTACGAGGTCGAAACAACCCGAAGCAACCTGCTCGAACTTCAACTCTTTCGCTGTTTTTTGCAGCCGCAGGCTGGCAATCAGTTCCTGAGGATCCGCAGTGCAGGATTCCCCGTGATGCGCGAGACCTCCGAGCATGAAGTTGGTCGCAGCAACCTGCTTTCGACCTGGGTCGTTGTCGACGTTGTAGCTATCGTGACCGCTGTTGATGTAGAACTTTCTGTGATTGTTGGACTCGTCGTAGTACAGCGTGTAGGAACGCTGAGATGAGTCAAAGATTGATCGAAACAAAATGCCCCCTTGTTCTTGACAGGCTTACACTTCAACCGCAAGACAGCCGCTCACCTGATCAAACTAATCGGCAAGTCACCGGCACACCGAAGCATTCACCAGGCTATCTCTGCTTTTTTGCCGACTGTGATGCCTTTTCTTCGGCCGCGCATACCCAAAGCAATATCGACTGGCTCGAGATCAATGCGCGGTTGACCTGCCACCAGCAGGCTTGCGAACGCGCGATTTCCCTCCCGCGTCAAATCAAGGCGCGCTATTGGTTCGCCAGCATTGTCGTCAGCCGGATTCATCTGTTCGACGCATACAGTCATCGAAGAACCCACTTGCGCAAACGGTGTCAGCGGATATCTGCTGCTGCGACGGTTATTCAAATCTACGACCATTGCAAGCAAGCATCGCTGTGCCTTGTCGCTCTGGATTGGTCTGCTTGCTTCTTTAGTGATCTTGCCACTGATTTCAGCGACGAGCGGAAGGCTGGAGCCGTGCTCCAGACACTCGCCATCGTAGGCCTTGACCCGCCATATGAGCGGTCCGACTTTCCTACTCTTTCGCGTCATCGCCTGGCCCCCCTGCTTCACCTCCGACACTCCGGCCCTTCAGCCGCGTCGCTGAGGCAAGCGCATCAATAGAACGCGTAGTAGCAGATCGCTCGAATCTGGAAACGCGAGCCAACCGGTACAGAGGCTGTCTGAATAGTCGGACATGCCGTACGAGGTCAACATCAGTTTGTGCCGCCAGTTCGCCAGCAGCACGCAAACAGGTTCTCATCCGCGTGACGTCGTCGGCGACGTGGCTGTCGCTCAAGGAATGCTCTAACCATCGCTCTTTCTCAGGCAAAGCAGGGCATTCAAATCGTTCAGCCGGTGGACTCGTCGCTCTTGCAAGCGTGGGACAGTCAGTTCATGTCCCACACATCTAGTCATGCCACTTCGCGTCAGGGTCACCCCAAATGCCCGAAGCCATCGCCGCCGAAAGACGCAGATGCACAAGGTCTGGATAATGTCGGAGCAGCGTACGCGCCCTCTCCCGCAACACATCTAAATTTACGTCGTGTGGTGCGGTCGCCAACTCCGTCAAGAGGTCACGTGCTCTCAGCACCGCTCGAGTACGTTCATCCGGAACCGTCATCGTAATCCTTTTCAAATTACTTCTAGCGTGTCGATGTTCCATGCCTACACTGCCCGGCTCCTAGATGATTTGTGCCCTCGTCGAAGCCGGGACCTGCGAAAGAGCATTGATACCTGTCACTAAACGTAATATCGGCTCAACTTTGCAGGTCAAACGACATATAGGTGTGTTCGCCAGGGCATCGCGTTGAGTTAAGAAAAAAATGACATTGAACATTACGGGATTGTCAGCGTTGGGCATGTCGTCGTCTGACGCCTCGTCGCGAGCGCTGCGACACTCGAAGCGAGCAGCGCAATGCACTCTTGAATCGATGGCCTAACTCCTGATCTGACATCGCCTGGAGCGCTGAGAAAACTGGTTCGTCGACAACGATTTGTCGAACGGATCGCAAGAGTCGACGTTTCTCGCCGAAACTAAAAACTGGAATAACTTTCGGCATCGTGCTGATTTTTCTGCGGCTCAACTTCAATTCGCCCTCCGATCATGCAATGCCTCCGCGCATCGTCTTCGCATGTTAGCGACGTGGCCTCGGAAAGCTCTTTTGAACGTCCGGCGTTCCTTGCACAAGCCGGATTCCTTGGTAGTGCAAGCAAGCGGACAAACACCGACCACGCCGTGTCTCCGTCCAGCACAGAAATGGTCGACAGGAGCCTCTCAGGAGCCCCTTCCACCAAGATTCCCGCATGAGCAGCACGACCGTCGCAAATGAGGTCAAGCCGTGCGACCTGACTCCACGGATCTCCGCGTTCGCAGTCGGTTTCGTTGCGCGTTTCAATCGCGATCGTCATGAAGGGTCTTAGTGCAGTAACCGGATTGAGGTCGCTCATGGGCGAAGACTCAATCTGCACCGCGATGACGCGATGAACATGCCACACGATGCGCTCGTTGAAGCTGTCACCTGTCGACAAGTCGGGACCGAGCGCAGCCGTACCAAGGACCTCCGACACTTCGGGCGCTGGCGAGCCAGGACCGAGCACACTTCCCTGATACGCGCGTGCACGCCATATCACTAATTGATTGCGATTCATTCAATAATCCATGCGGGAAATCAAGCCAACGTCACCCCAATCTGGCAGCATCCGGAGCACTGCATCCCAGACTCCTCGTCGTCTGCGTAGTGATACGGGTCCGTAATTCAGGTCAGGATGATCCGCGATTACCATTCGTCCGCTTAAGCTTCCGTCATGGACGGTAAGATTAAGTCGGGCTACCTGCTCGCCGGTTTCATCGTTCACGCGAGACAAATTCTCGAGGATCACGGTCATGCAGGGCTGAATATGCGAAATCTCGTCGATCAACTGGGCTCGCTTCAATCTTTCCGTCAACAGAACTCGCATTGCGACCAGAAACTGCAATTTATTATTAGCGGGAACTGGGCGAAAAAACACAATTGAACCATTTCCATTAATAGTTGAAATCGGCTCGGAAGTATTCACCTTGTCACCATAGCGCCGCGTGTAGACGCTCGCTCGATATCGCACTGCATCTACTCGAAACCCGTCGTTCGATTGAGCGGGCTGGGCAGTCAGGTCCCAGTACGACAGAAGTTCGCCCTCGCTGTCCCCGTGGTCATTTCGCTTGCATTTTGGCAGCCACATGCGCCAGTCGGGCACCAACTCTGGTGTAACGTCTCTCCAGTTTTTTACCTTCCACGCTCTCGCTGCATGGCCCCACACATATTCCCCGTCGCTGTCGCGGCCGGCTCGCCCGACCAGCGTGTAGGTGCTTCCGCTTTCTGTTGTGCCCGTGCGCGAGTCTGGGTCGAAATTCACTATCGGGGTGCTGACGCGGCCCTCGTTATTCACGAGGTTAAAGCCAACGAAGTGCCTCGCACCCGTGTCGGTCTCTCTTATCGACCAACGCTCGAGCACTACATCGTCGCGGTATGTATAAACCCCAATCGTCATCGCGTGACCTCAAAGAGTGTGATTAAATCTCGACGGTCAAAGTCGGATCGAAATCTGCGTTCTTGTACGGAACGGCCGGATAGCTTCGGTTTCGCCCGGGGCGTCCTCGCGGATTGCATATGACACGACATCTGCCGAGTTGATAGTCCACGGACCAATGAACGTGTCCATGGATCCACAGATCGGCTCTCTGCACCAGGAGCTCGAGGTTGGATGCGTATGCAGGTGCAAGTTTGTGTTCCCTGTGACGGGGCTCGATGGACCGGCCGCTTGGGCAATGATGGGTGACCACAACGGTTTTGCCGGCAAATGGTGCATCCAGTCGCTCCCGTATCCAGAGCAAAGTCTCTTGCTGGTGCGCAATCGCGTCTTCGGGATGAAAAGGCCGATTATCCCCCGTTCGAATCAGCCGATAGTCGGCGACGGCGCGCCTGGCATATTCAAGCGAATCGTTGAATCGAAGCGGAAAAAGCGCGTAGTCGCTCCACATACACGCGCCCAAAAACCTGGTACCACATATGAAGGCCTCATCGTTCTGCAAGAACCTGATGGACGTTCCGTACGAACGCTCTTCCAGCTCGTCGATGAGTGCCGGATAACTGTGGTGCATCGGTTCATGATTGCCATGGACGTACACGACGGGAATTGGACAGTCCCGATAGAGGTCGATAGCGGCTGTGCCCTCATGAACGTCCCCGGCGAGTACCAAGACATCCGCGCCGCGTGCTGGAGGCAAAGGGTCTGCCAACGCAGAGGAAGTGGCTGCGAGCTCGTGATGGAGGTCCGAAGCGACTTGCAATTGCACGGTTACTCTCCTGACAACTCAAAAGATTTGGTCACATGACATGGCGACCAATCCGGCGCGTGCCACCAAACGCGTTCAAGCCACACCCGACACTGAATGAAACGGCGACCGATTTCCCGCCGAGTCGGCGGCACAGAATCGCGACTGTGAAACGTCAGGCGCAGGGCATCGAACGTATTTGTGGCAATGCATCGGCAATCTGGTCGAGGCTTACTGCTTGATTCGTTGCATCAAGAGCTCCCAAACATCGACGCTCTGCTCGCAAGAATGCCTTACGAATGCAAAAACACTTACGCGCATTGACGGGAAGCACTGCGCCTGCGACATCCCGTCGCGCCCAAGGGCATAGACAAGTATTGTACACTATTTCCAGTGTATTTTAATCAAGTGATCACTTTTCCCTGCAACGATCCTGACTCGGTACTGCTTCGTCCTACGGAATCGATAGACTGCTCGGACGCACTGAAGGCATTACCGAGCCTTTCATGGCGCTCCGTGGCGAAACGACTCGACGAAGAAAATCTATAGTGCTGCTGATGGTTTTTAAGGTGGCCCGGTTTGCCGACGCGTGTCAACCGCGAAGAGATCAAGTGGCGCTGCTTTAACGATCAGTTCGTTCAGAGCAACTGCCATTTTTGTCTCGCTCAGATCAGGCAGATGTTGGCTGTAAGGTTCAAGGCGCGCCCACGCGTCTTGAGCCGAGCGTTCAACACGCCCACGGATATCATGCAGTGGCGCCATCAGGCGTCCGGATTGCCTCGGGCACGCAGTAATTTTGTGATCGGCGGCAATTGTCCGTCTCGCTCGAACGCGCAAAGAAACCTTGCAAGTTCTTCAGCTTCCGTCAAGCCGGCAAATCCTCAGTGAAGTTCGGATTCGGTTTCGCCTGCCGTGGGCGAACCGAGAAGCCAAGGTATGCATTTTGCCGCACCGCCCAGAGAGACCCTGCACAAATATCTGCCCCTCAATTTCCGGAACGGACGACCAGTGAGCCACGACGCGGCTCGATAGGCGGGAGTCTCTCCTTGCCAAGCTGGGGAGAGATCGGCGAAGGATACGCGAGAACATACGCCCCATGCCCGGTCAGTTTCAGGGCGCTCCTGGTTTGCAAAGGAGGATGGTTCTTGGCGCGGTGGGCAACCCTTTTGCCGCAGCAGGTTTTTCGCACCCCGCACATCATCCGGTATGGCGTCTCACACGCTGAGACGAACACGAGCGAGAAGCGGGTTTATGTCGCCCTCACTTCGAACGCGGACGTTCACAATGGGAATCATCGACGCAAGCTCCCCGGCATTGACTCAAAGAAATTTGTTCCTTCGAAGGAGCTACACCGCTCAAACGTCCGTCCCCCGGGTTCGTCCAACTGACTTCCTCATGCGGGGGCGATGAAAATCGCAGGTTCACTTCAAGTGACGCATCGACGGCCACACGGTGTCCAGATTGAGGTTATGGATGGAAGGAAACATGACGAGCCCTTGGGAACGCTCGTCACCGGCGGGCGACGGATACCCTGGCTGATAGACCAGGGGCACTAGCGAGGGAATAGTTGGCCGCAGACCATCCAGATGGAACGCTTCACCGGACGCTTGCTGACGCTTGGTAATTTCGAGCATTACAGCAAACACGCCGAGCAGGATTGCCCGCGCCGGCAATCGTTGAACGTGTGCGCCGATGTGGCGCGCGCGAAGTCTTCCCGACCAGGTTGCGCGTCTCGTGTTGATCCACTCGAAAGGCGTACTGCTCGCATCTTCAAAAAGCAGTCTAAACCATGCTAACGCAAGCTGGTTGGCTTCTCGGTTTGTGCCATCTATAAATCCCTTTTCCCGAAGTGCAAGCATGTCGCCTGCACATCGGGCGCCAGCGCCATCGGGGAATGCCCAGGCGCACAAACGCGAAAGCATGCTAGCGTACAAAGCTTGGCCAACCGACGAATAGGGCAACCGCCCTCGTGAACTGTCCGTATCCCTCCACCGCGAGCTCGTAAGCCTGATATTCCACTGCAACAACGTAATCTGGCCTTGTGCGTGGGCGTCGGCAAACTGCTGAGGCATCGGTGCAAGCTCAGTTGTTGCGCGCCGGAGGAAATCCCTGGCATCGCACCAGACATACCACGTCACCAAAGTGTTCTGAACAACAAGTTGCTCAACGATATCCAGTCCGCTATTGGAGTCGCACCACCATGCTCGTAACGAACCGAACGCCTCGTCGATTTGCTTGGCCCGGCTGCGCAGGATGTCATGCGCGCTCCATGAAAACGCGCGGCCCCCGAGCGGTCGACCGCAGGCCTCGCATGCGTAAAACGCCGACGCCTTTCCTGGCAGGTCCGAATAGCCGCCAGCAAGCTGACCACAGCACTGGCATTTGTCCGCAATCGGAGTCGTATGCAATGGGCAGGTTTGCACGGATTCCAGCTGAAACCAGAAAGAATGAAAACCGCTCTCAAGACAAGTCGGGCAAAAACGCACCCGTGAAGCAAACAACCAGGGTACAAGTACGGGCCTTGACGTGAGCACAGTTTTCTCATCCCCTGGGAGCTGCCAACCCGTCTCGTGCGTAATTAAATCCTCCCGAAAACCGAAGCCTCGCGCAAAAGTGTCGGTGCTTGCATTCATCCAGAAGCCAAGCTGCTCGCGCAGCGCCCGCCGATCGATGCCATTGAGGCTGGAAAACCGCCCTATCAACGACGGCGTAGATTCGTGGGGCAATGGTCCACAATCCAGCCCGACCCATTTACTTTTGTACTCTGCCATCCTGCCCATCTCATGCCTCACCTGTTGTCGTAAATTGACCCTCGCAAGGCTCAGGCATGGAGCCATTTCTGACACCATCAAGGGCTTTGTCCTCAACCAAGTCGAAGAAGCCAGAATCGTGCAACGCTGTGGCCCAAAACGCCCTCTTCATTTCCTCGTTAATTATTCCGCCATCGTTTTCGGCAGCGCTATCCAGATAAAGCCGGACGCTATCAAAAAAGGCACCCTGCGGAATCCCCGTTGAAAAAATTCTGTTCACGTTTTCCTGGCTACCCAGGCAACCAACGAAGTTGCCAACCTCGTTCGCCAACAAAAATCCGCGTGCAGTTTGCTGAGGAAGGAAAAAAGATGTCCAGGTCTCACCAGTGTCGTCGCTTGTTGTTGTATCGATGAGCGCGAGAATTGCTTTCAAATCGGCCCTGGAAGCGATTGGAGTGAACGGCAGCTCAATCCCCGCGAGTTGCTTTCTCACGCTGGTTTCAATTCCACCGCTACTCATGTTGTCAATCCATGTCCGCATGCCGAGACTATGGCCAGCCGCTAGTACAGTCAATGAAATGCCATTTCTCGCCAGTTCGTGGCGAAGGTCGTCAACGGCTAGCACATCTTCTGGGACACTGTCCTGCACGTTATCTGCGAGGAGGATAATCAGAGGTTTGGGGCTGACTCGTCCCGCTGAAACGAAACGCTGCGACGCCCTAATCCGAAGATCTTCTGTCTTGCCAGTAAGTAACGTGCAATTGCCTGACTGCAGAAAACTCAAATATGCGTGCCGAAGCGGATCTGCGCGCTTGCCCCGGCTGAAACTGTGATAGGCCGTCACAACTCCTGGTATCGCCCGCTCAACCATGCTCTGCAATGCAAAGAGCGTGCGCGTAATTCCGTCCCTGTGTGCGCCGACGAAATACCGGCCTGACAAGCCAGTCCTCAGGGCCCTCATCGCCTGAGGAAACATACGAACCACCGCAGGTGTCGCTAATGGTTCTTTGGTGCTCTCACACAATGGATGGGCTGACCAGTCGCCACGCCAGGCCGGCTGTTGCACTTCGGCCGTTGCCGGCGAAGCAACACTGCGAAGGTCTGACGCATTCCGATTTGAAGGTCTTTCAAAGCTAGGCGTCGACTCCCGGTCTGTGTCTGAACTGCTGTGGCGACTCTCGGCTGCCGCTGTGCCCATATCAAGCCCCCATTCTCAATGCGTTGTCACTTCAGAATCCTCGTCCGCGATTGCGAACGTCGCGCTTGAGCCCAATCGGGACGGCGATAGCTGGCGTCTCGGGCATTTGAACCGGCGCCGGAGGGCGGACAATGAATGACTTAGCAGGCTGCCCGGCCGGGACGACAACCTCGTCGGTCGCGGGAATGCTGTCATCCGCTGGCATCTGCTCAATTTTTTGGTAGAGATGGGCCAGACTCAGCCCTTCGCGCCCGCCTCCATGATTCTCGGTCGATCGCATTGCCTTGACACGTTCCTCGACGTAAATACGCGTATTCCCCGGCCGCGCAAGGGCATGCCGCTGTCGACGCACAAAACTGTTGACTCGCTTGCGCAAATAGACAGGTAGTGGAAACCGACGGGCGTCCTTATCCGGGACGAGACGACCCAGATACTCGTGATCGTCTTTAGTGATAGCGCACGCGATATTTGCATTTTTGCGGTGCATGAACACGATTACGCGTTTGCCCAGGAGGTCAAATCTCCTTGAAAGAGTCGGTGACGTATAAATTGTGTTATCTATTTTGATAAATGGCCTGGTACCGCGCTTTAACGCTTTAAGCTTGCCGCCGCACTTGCTGCCGCAGATACTTGCCTCCACGGTATGAGCCATGTGAGTCCAGCTATCCCCATTTGCATCTGGCAATGGTTGTGAGAATACGCCGCTAGTCTTGTCCTTTAGCAACGCACGAATCATATCGACTGGAGTCTGACCGGCGGTCTTTTTGCTCGGCTGGCGAGTGTTGTACTCCTCCATAAAGTCCCCGTAAGTTTCAACGAGGTCATCAATCCTGATGTGCATGCGCTGCGCCATTTCGACTGGCTTATCTCTCATCGGATCCAAGGGGCTCGAGCCATATGAGCTGGGGAGCTGCTGACCGGTCTTACGCGTAAAGATGCCGAAGAAATTTTCCACCAAAGCACGCGTCCACCATTGGGCTATTGGCCCTAACTGGATGGCACAGCCGATTACGTCCATGATGTTCGAGATGGTGTCATTCGCGATATTGCTTGACCCGCTGTCCATCCTGAGAAGACTAAAGCCATTCGCCCACAATTGCTCGATTTTGGCTCCGATTACAACGTCTCCTCGTGGCGTGAGGGACATACGCGCTGAGCCCGGGAGCTTTGGATACAGACAACTTTCAACCACCTCCAGGACGGAATCGGCCGACGGCGTGGCCTCAAGGACAATGGCATAGCCAAAGACGACAGCAGGGTATTCGCTGACCATCGCGCCGAGATGAAATCTTTCAACCGGGACGCAAATTTCGGCACCATGCGGATCAGTGAACACGATGACGCAGGCGCAATCCACCTTGTGGAAATCTATTTCGCGGGCGCTGAGCGGGCGCAGGTTCTCAACAAGGCTTGGCTCACCGGTCCCCTTCCTCAGATTCTTGTAGGCCTGTCTGCCAAAGCGCGCGAGAATGTACTGCTCAGGAAACTCGTTGAGTAGGTCATGCGCCCAGCGCCTGATAACTTCGTAGCCTCCGTCCGTGCTGCATAAGGGCCATTGCGTATCCTTCAACCCCCGCTTGCGGGCCATTTCGCGCATAGTGGCGGCGAGGGACATAAATGTGATGCGCTTCTCAAACGGCCCTTTCCCGCGCTTGAGGTACAGGCGAATGAGCTCCTCCTCAATCTCAGGGAACTGGTCAAAAAAGACGAGCAACATCCCACACGGGTTGCCTTTCTTGTAGTTGCCGTTCTCGTCCGGCTTTTTCGAGAATCCCGTAAACGGCGTTCGCCGGGTGTAGGGCTTGGCACGAGCGCCAGGTACGCAGGCATGGAATCCTCGAATACCCCTCGTTTTTGGATCGGTATCGAGACAGTTCTTTATGAGGTGTCGAACTCTGCGATCCCCAACACCCGTCTCAGCGACAATCTTTGAGTACGGCTCGTTTGCGCAGTACATCTCGACGGCGGCCTTCTGCTGAAGAAATCTCATTCGCTTTGCCATCGGAACCGCAATGTCTTCCGGGCACGGCCATTGGCTTGTGTCTCTCAGCCTGAGTGGAACGCACTTGCCTGTTGACATGATTGGTCTCCTTGCTTCTGATGACTCGTTGGTCGGCGGGCGTCGAATGCCGAGGCAAACTCAAGTCGTATGTGGCCGCGATTCAGTGTAAATTTGCCGGCCTTCAATGCGAGGCCGTGTGCCACTGACTGATAGCGTTCATCGCGATATGCGGCTCGCGTTGTCTGCCGGATGCCAGGCATTCATCGATCTGTCTGTCAGACAGGCAACGTCAGGCGGTTACCCCAACTGATGTTGTCAGCGGTGTAAGAAGATGGATTGGCTCCAGATTGAGATCGGCCGTGACACGTCCTGTATGGATGGCCCGGCCAACTGACGCCAGCATTTTTGCGACATCAATGCCCCGCTTGCCCAGTAAGTCATCGAGACTGGTACATCCTTCGTCACTCAAAACGTCGTCGAGAATCCGCCGCTCGATTCGACAGGTAAAGCGATCCATTGGAACACGCTGTATGAGCGAATTGAGAAAAAGGCAGTTTTCGAAACGCACGGCAGCAGCGAGGCCATCAAGTCTCGTAAAGATGCGATGCTTCGCGCCGCTCATCGCGGCGTCAAGTTCACGGCACTTGGTTGCCGCTCGAGCCTCGCTCGATTTTGGTTGTTCCTGGATACACGTCTCCCACACACATGCGCCGTCGCGATACCTACTGATAACCGGCGCCGATGCATCGTACGCGGGATTATCGGCCGTCACCTCGCGATCTCCCTGCCCCATCCAGAATGTCTCAACCGCAGGATCCCATTCCTTGAGGACGAGGGAGACAAGCAGAAGCTGGCCGTAGATGACGAAGCGCTTAGGCACCTTTTCGAAGTCAATAAAGGTGACTGTGTTTATTCCGCGATCCTTCGAGGTAGCCGCCGCGTGACTGTTGACCCGCCGCGCAGGCCGCAGGTGCAGAAAATTCTCAACCGCACCCATTTTGGATGCCTCCTTCCCAAGATGGCCCGTCCGGCAGATTCACGCACCCCGCGACCGGCCCTCAGATGCTGCAGATGAAATGCAAGTAGCGCGAGGCCCCAAAAGGACGTGAACGCGCCCGCCTAGCAACCCGCAAGTCCAAGGCGTAAAATTACAACGGGCAGTGCAAAGGTCTCAAAAATGAGACTTTTAGTTCGAGGAGAGTTAAGTAGCCGTATGTGAGTAAGACTAGATCGAGAGTAGTTCACAAC
This sequence comes from Paraburkholderia sp. RL17-337-BIB-A, assembly GCF_046025895.1. Lineage (NCBI taxonomy): Bacteria > Pseudomonadati > Pseudomonadota > Betaproteobacteria > Burkholderiales > Burkholderiaceae > Paraburkholderia > Paraburkholderia sp. RL17-337-BIB-A. Next base: position 2,121,316 of record NZ_JARESY010000002.1, read on the forward strand.
CAGGGAGGTTTCAACTCGATTTTCGGCGAATGGGCGAAAAGGAAGGACTTACCATGATAGAGGGCAAAATTTGCAAAATTTTTGCGCTGCTCGGCAACTATAACGAGAAGTTGTTTAATTCTGCGTGCATTGCGGAACGAATCGCAAAGGTGAGGTTATGACGCAAGGGCCAAGCTTGTTGGAAATAGACTGGGAATACGAATCGAAGGAGGTACTGAAAAAGGAGCTACGCAAGCAAGGAGTTACGTATCGCAGGCTCGCAGAACTGTTGCGCGAAGGTGGGCTTGACGAAACCGAACGCTCGGTGACCAACAAGATCACTCGAGGCAGTTATCGCATGGCGTTTTTCCTGCAGGTGCTCAAGATAATCGGTAGCGATAAGATAGTTTTGTTCGCTCCATTAACCTCCGATCAAGAGGCGAAAATAAAGAGAGTTGAAATAGCGTAGTCGTACTAGATTTATCTGGTTGTCCCAATCCGGTCGTGCATCGCACGGACGTGGCCGTCCTTTGCCTTACTTCAAGTCACTCTTGACTCCTGGTTCTCATTGCATCGAGCCAGAACCCAAGCCAGGCAAGCTTCTCTTCGCACGCGACAACGTGACTTGTAATTTCGGCCGCTGAGGCTGTCGGGCAAAAAAGTCAAATAACAGTGGGAAACGCTTGAATCCACGACGGTCATCCAAAAGATTTTCGAAGTTCACAAGATTGCGGATTCCCGCAACTTTAAAAGATGGAGTCATGCCCTGCTTAGTGACAGTGAAAAACCCGAATTTAGCGAACGAAATAGTTAAACGCGCTAGCGTAATAAGCGTATGCATCGTCGTGGATTTTGCTACGACATTTGGCGCGCTAAGCGTTAGCCGTCTACGTTGTCGACCGGTCCATAGTTAATTGCCTTCAGCCGTCTCCTTTTGACCAGACATCAACCCCTGGGTCGATATAGAAAACGATCCCCTCAGAGACACGACCGCTCATTGCAATGCCATCGAGCGCCGGTAGATAAGCCATCGGGACACTTCCGCCAATCCAACGCCCGCCAGCTTCAATTTCGCTTGCTTTGAACCTCGCACCGTCAGCCCGGGCAACCATCTGGACCAAAACACAAAAAGCGGCTGTGAGCGCCGCCCGCTGAGCCAGATGAGACATTCTCTTTCCCGCATAATTGCCGGGCGGCAAAGGTTTTAGAGCAATACCAGCAGGATCCGGGATTGCCCGGCTTACAAGAGGATTCCATTCAAAATAGGTCCGGAACAGAGCTAAAGCTATTTCTTGCGGTGCGCGTTGCGTTGAATCAAGGCCCTGCCTCGAGATCAGCGCAGATATGTCTCCAGACAAAGAGAAGCTGCGATTGTCACAGTACACAGCGCGTGCAAGCCGACGGAAGACGCTCGCGTAAACCGCTACATTCTGGCAAGAATTTGCGCGCCCTTTGGTCTCAAGCCTCGTATCCGCAGACGCGCAGCGAGCCTGGTGCCAATTCGCTACTTGCACCGAGACCTTCACGCGGTGAGCGACCAAGTCAGGCAGGGGATGAAGACGGTGAATAGCACCCCACAGAAACTCGGTAGGATTTGTCCACCAACCCCAGCTGGCTATGTCGTTTTGGGTCACCAGCTGCTCCACCGGCCAGAGCTTCGATTGGGCACAACGTAGCCATTGATCCAAGGGAGCGAAAGCGGCCTCAATCATCGGCGCCTGATGTCGGAATCTCACATGCCGGTCGAGGAGAAATTCCTCTCCGCACGGCGGCCCACCGCAATGCTCACATCTAAAAAGGAGTTTGCCGAACAACTCAAAGTAGCATCGACGTATATCCCGTCGACGCTCCATGGAACAAGTTAAGCAGCGTGTTGTCAGCTCTTCATCGTGGATGGGACATCGATCAAGTAGTTGAAACTGATGCCAGATGCTGTGATAGCCGCTTCGTAAGCAGCGCTGGCAGAAGCGAGGCTTGTCCGAGAACAGAAGCCCGGCAAGATTAGGAAACGCACGCGCCGCGCAGGTTTGTATATCGCTTAGCAGCATTCCCGTTTCTCGTTCAAATTCCGATACGTCAATCAGCGGAACGAGTCCGAATGGGCTCTTTTGATACCTAGTCCCGAGTCGCACAACTCGACAGTCCGGCGCCCACCCTAGAACGTTCACGTGACAAAACCTTCCATAGACCGAGTACACCGATTCGTGCGGCATTTGCTGCCAACGAGCGCCGGTCCATCGGTCAGCGGGAAGTCCGCGCGCGGTGCGTGAATCGCCAATCGGCTCTACGAACGCCGTATCGTTTCTGTCCCGCGAGTCATGGAAGCGCGAGTTCTGCAGGACGTGAGATAACTCGATGGGCGGCACAAAAGCTTCGACTATGCGCTCTTGCTGTCGGCTATCCAGCCCAGTCAACAACTCTATCTCTTCACAGGAGGCCCCCACACAAAGCAGTTCCCTGATATGCCTATTTCTTAGCAGAGTTGGCCATTCGCTAGCGGGGACGGTCCCGAGCGGGGGGTAGGGTTCGGCGAGCACGAGTTTCACATCGACCATCCGATCGAAAACTTCACCCAATACTAGCAAAAAGTCTCAAAAACGAGTAGTTTTAGTCAAATATCACGGGAGCGACATTCATGGAAACGAAACCCGATGGCCAATGGTTTCTCCCGCTACGACATCCCAAAGAAATGTCGCCACCTGACAATCTCACTGGCGAGACGGGGGTCAATCGTGCGCCGGCTAGCGGCCTGCGAATGTCGGCGAAATGCGATTGGCAGGCCGCCGAAGAGTATCTCGAATCTATAACGCACCATTGCAACGGATGGCAAGACTCTTCGCGGCGAGCCATCGAGCGCCTGTTTCTCTGGTCCTGGATCGAGGCACGCAAACCCGTATCCTCGTTGCTTTACACCGACTTTCAGGAATACGCGCAATTCCTGCGGGCCCCTCAACCGAGGGATTTCTGGTGCGGCGCAGGAAGCACATTCAAGCTAGCAGACGAGCGGTGGCGCCCGTTCTGGAACTACTCATCGGGAAAGCGGCCGGCAACGGATTCTTCGGCACTCATAGGACTGTTCAACTACTGGGTTGTCAATGGTTATATTATCGGGAATCCCATCGGCGATTGTCTTCGCGTAACGAAGAGGATCCTACGGAGGGAACGCGGGTTGCCTCAGGGGAGTTCAGACACACCGCTCCTCGACTCCGATACGTGGCGAGCGATGGCGCTGGCATTGGAAGAGCTCCGAGATGGCCGGGAGGCGAACCATTGTTTCTATGAGCGCACTCAGTTTGTTTTAAAACTAATCTATTTCCTGGCGCCGAAAGCTAATGAACTCATACTATCAACAATGAACAGTTTCCGCCGCGAGGGCAACCGCTGGTGGTGGCATGTTGGGCAGAACCTGAGGCCCGGGCAGCCGCCACTGAAGATGCCGGTGCCTGAGGACCTTCTCGCCGCATTGGAAAGATATCGAAGGTTTCGAGGACTTGAGCCGCTTCCGAGTTCCGACGATTATGCAAGTCTTATCACCAACGCGAGATCGGCTCCCCTATCAAGGCATACATTGAATACGGATGTGCAGTCGATCAGATTTCGCGCCGCAGACCGATTCGGCTCATCGCTTACGTATAAGGCCAACCACTTGCGTACTGCAACGATAGCTTCGATGCGATCCATTGCATTTCAATTCATCAACTCTTCGGGAACTCTTGTTCGTTATATCGAACGAGACTGGGCCGCCGTCGGTCCCGGTCGGACCTATAGACCCTTCATAGGAACGGAAGATGAATGTCATGACAAAGCGCAGAAGCAGAAATGGCCAGATCTGAACGCAACGCCCTAGCTGAGTGATCTATTTTTTTCGCTTGCGTGTCTCACGTGTCGGCAACCGTAGGATCGACATATCTTCGTCGACGCAAATCGTCAGCAACACCCCCTCAACGCACCCGCCTCGATTTCCGCTCTGGATTCGCTGCGGCGCCAGCTTCGCATCTCTCGCCAGACGTCAAACGACGCCCTCGTCCAAACTCCCAGCCGGCGCAAATGTCGCGAATTCGATGTCGTGACTCTGGCTCCGACGGCGCTTATCGGACCGAATTCCGCCACGCGGCGCGAATGTTACGGTCAAAAAACCTCGTCATTTCAGCCGCTACCGCCACGAAGAAAAACTAGAGTCATTAAAATCAACCACTTACGTGAAATTTCACCGGCTGCAATGGCAAGGAACCGCTACGAGCACGATTGCCTGGCGACTGTGAGTGACGAACGCACGACGACGCCGAAAGGGTGAGTTGAACCGGAGCTAAAGCGGGAAGCAACTCTCGTATGACACCGGGCGAATGCGAGAGTGCATGACGCTAATGGACCGACTCACGGCCGTGCATCCGCGACGTCCTTTGGCGTGACCTGCCCCTGCTTGCCGCCAAAATGGGCGATGGCATAGTTGGCGACCGCGGCAATTTCGGCGTCGGTGTAGGCCGCGCCAAACGACGGCATGGCGGTTGCTGCGGCATGGTCCGCAGCGCTGGTGCCCTCGAGGATCACCCGGATCAGGTTGGCCCCTTGCGGATCGTTGACGGCGTGCGAACCGGCCAGGTCCGCACGCGCGGTCTGCCGGCCGTTTCCGTTCCAGCCATGGCAACTCGCGCATGTGCTCTCGAAGATGCGGCGGCCGGTACCGTCGCTTGCTTCACCGCCGGGCGACCACGTAGTCGACGCCTTCACGGCCGCGCTGACCGGGATCACGGCCGCGGCGGCATCCGCATGGCGCGGCTTTACCGTGCGCAGATAGGTGACGATAGCCTCGATGTCCGATGCGGGAAGCAGGCTCAAGCTCAGGTCGATGGCCTGGCGCATACTTCCCGAGGCCGCGCCGTGACGGGCCGCATAGCCGGTGGAAAGATAAGACACAAGTTGGGCGTCGGTCCACTGGCCGATCCCCGTCTCTTTGTCAGGCGTGATGTTCCAGGCCTTCCAGCCATCGACCACGCCGCCCGATAGCGCTTCGTCCAGTTTCCTGGCGAACATGAGGTTGCGCGGTGTGTGGCATTCACTGCAATGCGCCAGTCCGTTCACGAGATAGGCTCCGCGGTTCCATGCATCGCCGCGCGCTGGGTCCGGTGCAAACGGTTTGCTGTCGAGAAACAGCAGCTTCCATCCGCGCATAATGGGACGCTGGTTGAACGGAAAGGCGAGCGAGTTGGCGGGCGCCGGCGTGGCAACCGGTGCGAGGGTCGCCAGGTAGGCGCGAATCGCGAGGACATCGTCGTTGGACAGCAAGGCATAAGACGTATAAGGAAAGGCGGGATAAAGATCCTCTCCGTGTCGCCCCACGCCCGAGTGCATCGCCCGCGCGAATTCGGCATCGCTCCATGCACCGATTCCGTTCTCGCGATCGGGGGTGATGTTCGGTGAGTAGATCGTGCCGAATGGCAGTGTGAACGCCAGGCCGCCCGCGAAAGGCTTGCCACCCTCGGTGGTGTGGCAGGCCGCGCAGTCGGCCGCCACGGTCAGGTACTTGCCGCGTGCGATAAGGGCATCGCCCGCCGGTTGGTTGGGCGGCGCTGGGCGAGACCGGATCGAGTCCATGCGGTAAGAAAAAGAACAGCACCGCGCCAATCAGGACAATGCACGCGAGCGCCGCGAGACCATAGCCAATACGATTGCGTCGCGTCATGACTGCTTGCCCTTCGCGCCAAGCGCGCGCCGGTCGATCGGCAATGCCCGAAGCCGCACGCCCGTGGCCGCGAAGATGGCATTGGCCAAGGCAGGCGCCGCGGACACCGTGCCGACTTCGCCCAGTCCGCCCGGCTTCTCTTCGCTTGGCATAACCAACACTTCGAACGGTGGCACTTCATTCAGGCGAATCTGCCGGTAATCGTGGAAGTTGCTTTGCTGGACCCGCCCGTTCTCGAAGGTGATGCCGTTATAAAGCGCGGCCGAAAGGCCGAACAGCACGCCGCCTTCGATCTGCGCGATCACGGAATCGGGGTTCACCGCGATGCCGCAATCGACGGCGACAGTGGCGCGCCGCAGCTGAATCTCCCCTTGTGTATCGACCTCCACTTCCATCACCAGTGCGGCATGTGTGCCGAAGCTGTCGTGCAGCGAGATGCCGCGCGCGTGCCGTGGCGGCTGCGGCTTGCCCCATCCGGATGCTTGCGCCGCCCTGTTCAGCACGGCGAGCGAGCGCGGATTCTTGCCAAGGAGAGCCCTGCGATAGGCGACGGGATCCTGTCCGGCTGCATGCGCAAGTTCGTCCAGGAAACTTTCCACCACGAACACGTTATGCGTTTCGCCGACGCCGCGCCACCAGTTGAGGGCGACCGGACCGTCTTGTCGTACCCACTCGGAACGCAGTGCGGGAATGGCATAGGGCAGGTCCGCCGCGCCGGCCACCGCATCGTGGTCGAGCTGGCCTTGCGGAAATGGCTTGCGATCGTAGTAGCTGCGCACGGTGGAGCACCGGGTCCGATGGGTCCACGCGATTGGCAAGCCGTCCTTGCCGAGCGCGGCCGCTATGGTGTCGTGATAGGCGGGCCGGAACCGGTCGTGCTGGATATCCTGCTCGCGGGTCCAGATGATCTTGAGCGGATAGCCGACCTGCATACCGAAGCGGGCGGCCTGCTGGATGGTGTCCACGGCCAGCCGCCGGCCGAACCCACCGCCGATCAGATGATTGCGCACGATGACCTTCTCGGGCGGCAACCCGATGATCTCCGCGGTGACGATGCGCGCGATCTCCGGCACCTGGGTACCCACCCAGATGTCGCAGCCATCGCGGCGCACATGGATCGTGGTGTTGATGGGTTCCAGCGCGGCATGGGCGAGGTACGGCAGATCATAGGTCGCCTCGATGCGCTGTTTGCCGGCTTCCTCGATCACGCGATCAGGATCGCCGCTCAGGCTGCCGTTGATCGGGGTGCCCTGCGCGGACCGCAGCGATTCGGCCAGTGCTGCCGACGTGAGCGTGGTGTGCGGACCCTCGTCCCATTCGATCTTCAGCAGGTCGAGTCCTCGTTTAGCAGTCCAGTAGTTCTCGCCGACCACCGCGACGGCATCGTCGATACGAAGGATGTCGACCACGCCGGGCAGGCCACGCGAAGCGCGCTCGTCGAGCGAGCGCAGCCGCCCGCCGATGGTGGGACACATTGCGATCGCCGCAACGCGCATTCCTTCAACCATCGCGTCGATGCCGAAGCGGGCGGTGCCATTGACCTTGGCCGCCGTGTCTACGCGCTTCGCCGGCTTGCCGATGAGTTTGAACTGCGACACCGGCTTCAACGGTACCTCGCGAGGCATCCGCTGGTGCCGCGCGGCGCTGGCAACCGCGCCATAGGTCAGGGTTCGACCGGTCCGCTGATGCGTGATGACGCCACGCGCCACGACGCATTCGGCAGGCGGCACTCGCCAGCGCTCGGCGGCCGCGCCGATCAGCATGGTGCGAGCGGCTGCGCCGGCCTGCCTCAACGGTGTGAAGAACGCACGCACGGAGGTGGATCCGCCGGTGGCCTGGGCCTTCAGCAGGCTCTGCGTATAGGCGTGCTGGTCCGCGGGCGCGAGTGCCACCTCGACCTGGTCCAGGCCCACTTCCAGCTCTTCGGCAATCATCATCGCCTCGCCGGTGGCAATGCCCTGCCCCATTTCAACGCTGGGCACCACCAGCACGATACGGCCGTCGACACCGACGCGGATAAAACCGTCGGGCACGAATCCGTCGAACCCCGTTGCCGCCGCATCGAGCGCGCCGACGGTGGCAAGATCCGGCTCGCGCTCGAACGCACGTAGCGGCCGCACGAACGCAAATCCAACCAGGAGCGCACCAGCGGTCAGGAAACGTCGGCGCGCGTTGTCTGGTAGTGCGTCTTCGCCGATTGCACGGTACGTTTGCATCACGCCGCCTTGATCGCCGCGCGGATACGCGAATAGGTGCAGCACCTGCACAGATTGCCGGACATCGCGGCATCGATATCCTGGTCGTTCGGATGCGGATTGCGGGCAATCAGCGCTGCGGCCGACATGATCTGGCCTGACTGGCAGTAGCCGCACTGCACCACTTCCAGTGAGAGCCACGCGGCTTGAATACGCTTCCCTGCTACGGTCTCGCCGACAGCCTCGATTGTGGTGATCTCTCCCCTCACGGCGGAGATCGGGAGTAAGCAGGAGCGTACCGGGTTGCCGTCCAGATGCACGGTGCAGGCCCCGCATTGGCCGATGCCGCAACCGAACTTTGTGCCGGTCAGCGCCAGCACATCGCGCAGGGCCCAAAGAAGCGGCATGTCCGCAGGCCCAGTGACGTCGACAGTTTTTCCATTAACGACAAGCCGCGTCACGGGCCAAGGTTGGGAGGTTTCATCGATCTTCATCATTGTTCCCGGCGCTTTGATCAAGCGTCCACAGAAACAAGATATAGCTTTCTGCTCGGCCGAAACATTGCATGTTTATGTCGTCCGAGAGACGTTCCGAGAAGCGCTGATCAAATTGCGTTCTCCCTATCGATCGAGAGCGCGGCACGTTGACGGTATCTTTATGCGTCGAACCGGATCTTTTTCGACGCCTTGATGCCGCATTTGTTGAAATGAAGCCGTGCAAACGAAATCGAAGGGTAATGACATGTTACGTTTGCTGATTCCGCTCATCGTGACGGCGCGCCGAAGGCCGCGCACTGCGTGGCTTTTCTCTGTGTCGAGGGCAGCGTGGCCGGGCGTGAGCTGGCGGAAGTCCTCGAGTGGCACGCAGAGCAAGTAAGAATGTCCGCACTCCATTCCCCCGCCGCCTTAAGCGCGCGATGCTGGCCGCGTTGAAACAAACCTGTGCAATCCTTAACGACGCGCGCGTCCCTTATCACGGAACACGCGCATTCGGTCCGGTGACAGAGACGATCGCGGCGCGCGCCGCTGCGAAACATTCTTGCGAAACGTCGCGGCGAACATGTCACCGCCGGCATGCGATGACTGAATCGTCGGAACGATGATCTTGTACGCACACTGGGCACGCCTCCGGTGAGCTTTATCACAGGGACGACGTCGCCAGCATTGGCCACGTTGCTCACAACCCCGCGTATCGGGACAGCCCGATCATGAGCAAGGCAGCAATTTTCTCCCTGTGGTTCACAAGCAAAGGAAATCAATGAAGAAGGCCTTCAAAGAATTGTTGTTGTGCAGCGTGTTGGGCACCGCAATGGTTGCGACGATGAGTACATCCGTCAGTGCGACAGCGGACACCAAACCGCCGATCAAGATTGGTTATGTCGAAGGTTGGGACGACAGCGTCGCAACGTCGAACGTGGCCGCACGCATCATAGAGAAGCGACTGGGCTATCCGGTCCGACTCGTGCCTGTGGCGGCAGGTGTCATGTGGCAGGGCGTCGCGCGGGGCGATCTTGATGCGACGCTTTCAGCGTGGCTGCCGGCGACTCATGGCGCGTACTGGGAGCAGTTCAAAGGCAAAGTGACCGACGTTGGCACCAATTTCCGCGACGCCAAAATTGGTTTGGTCGTACCGGCTAGCGTGCCCGAGAATAGCGTTGCCGATCTCGAAGCGCACAAAGCGGATTTCAATGATCGTATCGTGGGGATCGATGCAGGTGCGGGTGTGATGAAGAAGGCCGACGACGCCATCAAGGCCTATAACCTCAGCCTGACGTTGATGCCGAGCTCGGGCAGCGCAATGACGGCGGAACTCGCTCGACGGATGAATGGGAGCAAGCCGGTTGTTGTGACTGGCTGGGCACCGCATTGGATGTTTGCGAAGTGGAAGCTCAAATTTCTGGACGATCCCAAGAAGGTGTTTGGTGGTGCCGAACATGTCGATAACGTGATCAACCCACAGCTCGAGACGAAGGCCGCACCTGTGGTTGCGTTCCTTAAGAAATTCCAGTGGAAACCCGGTGAGATCGATAGCGTCATGCTGGCGACCGAGAATGGCAGCGACCCCACAGCTGCGGCCGATGCGTGGATTGCGGCGCACGCGGATCGCGTGGACAGCTGGGTTGCCGGGACGCAATGACTTACCAGTTTCGTGGCGCCTGACTGATATCGATGGCGAGGCCCACCTGCCCTCTTTGTGCGTTTCCCGCATCAATGTGCAGGCCGGCGCCTGCACAAGGACATGAATTCAATGGATTCCCCCACAGTCATGGTTGAAGGTCTCTGCAAGATTTTTGGAGACAATCCCAACGCGGCTGCTGACTTACTCGCGCGCGGTGCCACCAAGGACGAGATATTTGCCAGAACAGGCCATGTGGTCGGCGTCCACAATGTCTCGCTCGACGTTCAGGAAGGCGAGATCTTCGTACTGATGGGCTTGTCCGGGTCCGGCAAGTCCACACTGATTCGACTGATCAACCGGCTGGTCGAGCCAACGGCGGGCAAGGTCATCATCGATGGCCGCGACATCGCCGCCGTGCGACGCGCCGAACTCACGTCGCTACGGCGCACCGACATGAGCATGGTGTTCCAGTCATTCGCGTTGATGCCGCAGCGCACGGTGCTGTCAAATGCCGCATTCGGCCTCGAGGTGGGCGGCATGGGCCGCAAGGCGCGCGAAAAACGCGCGCTCGAAGTGCTCGAGCAGGTCGGCCTCGCGACGTTCGCGCAGAAGCTGCCGGCCGAACTGTCCGGAGGCATGCAGCAGCGCGTGGGGCTGGCGCGAGCACTCGCGGTGAACCCGTCGCTGATGATCATGGACGAAGCGTTCTCGGCACTCGATCCACTCAAGCGCAAGGAAATGCAGAACGTGCTGCTGGAACTGCAAAAGAACCAGCGCCGCACGATCATATTCGTGTCGCACGATCTCGAAGAGGCGCTGCGCATCGGCAACCGCATCGCGATCATGGAAGGTGGCCGTGTCGTGCAGATCGGTACGCCGCAAGACATCATCGCGAACCCCGCTAACGACTACGTGCGGGCCTTCTTTGAAGGCGTCGATACAAGCCGATATCTGACGGCCGGCGATCTGATGCAGACGAACGGCGTACCGTTCGTGCGCAATCTCGATCAGTCGAGCGTCGAAGCATCGTTGAACGGCAACGCCGAATGCGCGTTCGTGCTCGATGCGGAGCGCCGCATTCGCGGCTTTGTAACGCGCGAGGCGATCGGCAATGCGTCACCGTCGCTGCACAAGGTCGAATGCATTCCGCGCGGGGCGTCGCTCGATCACGTGGTGTCGCGCGTGTGCGCGAACTCGACCGCGCTGCCGGTGGTCGACGATGAAGACCGCTATTGCGGCTCCGTCGATCAGGCGGACGTTCTGAAGGTCATCACGCGCAATCGAGGTGCCCATGTCTGAGATCATTCCACTTGGCCGCTGGGTCGATCAATCAATTCACTATCTGCTCGATCACGATGCAAATACGTTCGATGTGATCGGCAAGACAATCGAAAGCTTTGCTGCGCTGATTGAGCACAGCCTACAGGCCGTTCCAATGTGGGCACTGATGGCGTTCTTCATTGGCATCGGTCTGTGGCGGGTGGGCTGGCGCTTTGCGATCTTCGCGACGTTATCGCTGTTGCTGATCTATGCGACCGGGTTCTGGGATCAGACTGTCATCACGCTGGGTTTGACGTTGTCGTCGACGCTGATCAGCCTCGTGTTCGGCGTGCCGCTCGGCATCTGGACCGCGAGGAACAAACACGTCGCGATGGTCGTGCGGCCGATTCTCGACCTGATGCAGACGATGCCCGCTTTCGTCTATCTGATTCCGGCTGCCATGCTGTTCGGCCTGGGCCGCGTGCCAGGCATTCTGTCGACGGTGATTTTCGCGATGCCGCCCGCCGTTCGTCTGACGAGCCTCGGTATCCGTCACGTGAATCGCGAGATCGTCGAAGCGGGACAGGCGTTCGGCTGCACGCCATGGCAATTGCTCTACAAGGTACAATTCCCGAACGCGTTGCCGTCGATCATGCAGGGCGTGAACCAGACGATCATGCTGGCCCTGTCGATGGTGATCATCGCGTCGATGGTCGGCGCGGGCGGTCTCGGCAACGACGCGCTCGCGAGCATCCAGCGTCTGGATATCGGCCTTGGCTTTGAAAGCGGTCTGTCCGTCGTGCTGCTCGCGATCATTCTGGACCGTATCACTGAGAGCTTCGGCCGCTCCCCCGGCACAGCCCGCGCGCCGCGCTTCGCAGGCCTGCGCAGTGTGATGCGCGTAAGACGGGAGCCGCCGGTCGCACAGAGCTGAACAGGTGGAGAGCAGCACGCCGCCGCGAAACGCTGAGGTGAAATTCTGCGCAGGCATCTCCGTGATACCGCAGTGAGGTCACCACATGATCATGTAATAACGGTGGCGAACCCGGCTTGCTACCGTTGTCGCATCGAAGATGCAATTGTTCGACATCGCCGCTTCGGCTCCGCTCCCCCCTCGCAGCTATCTCCGTAGGGCTCACACATAAACGGTTGGTATGCGCGATCAGATGTCGCGTGTGCGCGGGATGACAACTGCCTGGCCGTGCAATTTGCCTTCCGCGTCGAGAAGTTGCCACAGTGTTGCTTCCTCGATCATGAAGCGCTGGCCTGACTTGGTGATACGCACGCCCTTGTAGCCCGCCTCATAGCCGAGCCGCTGTACGCGTGCGAGGAACTGCTGTCGCTCCTCGCGATTCGGGGCTTCAGCAGAGAGCCGGGACGGCAGTCGGGTGATTTCATCCCAGCTATATTCAAAGCGGCGCTGCGCGGCCTTGTTGCCATAGATAAAGAGCGGGTCGGGATCGGTGTTGTGCGCAAGTACTGCGAACGGTGCACTCTCATAGAGCCATTCGGCAGCTTCGACTACTGGCATGGCCTGCGGCACCAGGGGGACACCAAGCAGCCGGGCATAACTATCGGTAAGGAGCTGGTAAAAAGCTGGATTGCTGTGGAGAGGGGTCATCTTGGGCATCTCTACGGAGATCATGGGCTCTGTGCAAAGGCGGAGCCGTTCACGATACGGCATCTTATCTGAAGGCGAAGGGTTCGTTCTCGCCTCGATGTTTATCTTGAAGATCGCGTTGGCGGCGACGCTGACTGTGGCCGGTCCGCCGCTCCTCGCAGCCGCGTGCTTGTGGTGCATCGGCGCGATTCGACGCGTGGCGAAGGCCGTTATGCAAATCGTTGGACAAGCGTTGCGTTCCGCAAAGCACCCTTGAGCCGATCGAATCCACGGTCACCATCCGAACTTCGCTTCGACGCCCACATAGTCGGCATTGCGCGCCCCCAGAGCGCGGATCGAATCGCCGATCTGGAAATGCACCGCTTCCAGTGCGAGCGCAAGGTTCGAGCTGACGAGCCAGTCGGCGCGAACCTGCGCATACATCCCCGTCCAGCGCGTTCCCTTCCCTGCCGTGCCGGGCACCACAGCCATCCCCTGACCGTAGATCGCATCGGCTGCCGTCGCGCGCCACTGGAAACCGAGCGCCGTCAGTAACGTGACCTTGGGCGACAGCTTGAACGTGATAGACGGCTTCACGTGAATCAGGTTGCTATAACCCGTGTATCCCGCCAGCGTGAAGTAGTAGCCGTTGGGAAACAACGGATTGAACGTTTCGACGCGTCCATCGCCGGGATGCCGGTCGCCCGATGCGCCATCCACCTGCAAGCCGACACGCGGCGAGCCCGCCACCGAAGCGAACGTATAGCCGCCCAGCACCCCGAACGCCCACGCGCCGATGGTGTCCTTGCCGACATGCCCCGTCTGCACCATCGTTTCCGCGTCCCAGTCGAACGGCGCGACCTTGCCCGAGTAATGTACGTCGAATACATCGCGATCTTCGGTGCCTGCCGCATCGAGAAAGCGCGCGTTGTCGCGGTTGTAGCGCGACCAGTACGCGGACAGATCGCCCGGCCCCGTGTTCGCGCGTTCGACACGCACGCCGCTGAACGTGAGATGCCGGTTCGATACATCGTCGAAGGCCGTGACGTCGCGATACTGCACGGGTTGCGTCATATAGCCGATGAAGCGCCACTTGTCGATTTCATAGTCGGCCCACAGCGCGTCGAACGCCTGACGCACGTTCGGTCCGTCGCGCACCGAGACGAACCGCTGCAAGTCGAACGCCATCTCCTGGCGACCGACGCGCGCCTTGAACGTGCCGCCGCCCACCCCGTAGACGAAAGCGACGAACGCCTGCTCGATATCGAGCGGATTCTTGTCGACAGGCGAAACGGAATCCTTGCCGAACGGCCACGCATCCTCAAGTTGAAAGAACGCCTGTACATGCTGTCCGATGCGCGCATCGGCATGCACTTCCGCGCGCTGGATCACGTAGCTGTCGGGCCGCGCGCCGCCGAGCCCGAAGAGCGGTGTGTTGTTCAGCTCGAAGCGCTCGCGCAGGTTCGCGCCGAGCGACAGATACGTCGACGGATCGCTGCCCGGCGCGAGGTACTTGAGCGCATCGAACGGCTCGCGCGGCACGCACGGATTCGCCAGCGCCGACCAGTCTTCCTGCCAGCGGTTGAACGACAGCGCCGAGGGCCGCTTCGCGGTGCATTGAGATGCAGCGGCGGCGCCCGCATCCGCCGTGTTATCCGCGGCGAACGCGCCCGCACGCTCTGTCATTCCGCACACGGCGAGTGCAACGCAAGCCGCGGTATTCGAGATCGCGCGTCTTCTCAGTCGACGCACAGTCACTTCGCCAGTTCGTGAATCTCGGCGACGTAGCCGCCGGGAAACTCGACCATCGTCGTGCGCCCTTCGACCGTACGGTACGGCGCCGCCAGCAGCTTCACGCCGGTGCCCTGCGCCTTCGCGAGCGTCGCATCGAGATCGGCGACCTGATAACCCGTCATCTCGCGGCCAAACGGATAAGGCAGCTTGCCGTCCGTCACGAACACGAGCATGTTGCCGAAGCTGGAGGTGATGCGCACGCGCCGAATCGTCTCGCCGGGCCTGCCGATTTCGTTACCGTCCGCACGGCGATTGTCGGACACGACCTTGCCGTGCGAGAAGCGCACAAAGCGCTTGATGAAGTTGTCCGCGGATTGCACCGACACATAGACGCGATTGTCGGGTATCGACTCGAGCGGCCCATACAAAGGCGCCTTCGTATGCCAGTACAACTGCATGTTCAGGCCGCCCGGCCACTGAATGATCGCGTCCTTGCCAATCGGATCGTCAAACGTATCGACGATCACGTCCGCACCCGCTGCGCGCGCGGCGCGAACGGCCTTGTCCATGTCAGCGACGAGATAGCCCGTGCGCTCGCTGCCGAAGGGATACGGTACCGGCGTCTGGAACGCGAACACCGAGAGCATGCCGACGGGCGTCTGCACATATTGCGAAGCGGTCTTGCTCGGCGTCGGCGTGACCGTGAAGACGGCGCGCGGCGAAGCCTTGCCGCCGAACGTCGCGACAAAACTGTCGACGAACGCGTCGATGTCCTCGCTCGCGACGTAGACATGCGTCGTGTCGTACTGCGGACCGACTGACACGACCGGCATGCTCTTGCCCGCGTTCTGATGATCGGCCTCGGCGCAGGCCGGCGATCCGGCTAGCGCCGCGCCGAACACCGCGATGGACACGATAGCTATCCGTAACAATCGATACATCTTGACGACACCCATAAAACACTCCTTACTGGTCTACTGGTCCTCGTTGCATAACGAAGTTGGCTTACTGCTGGCGGCGGGCGGTGCGCTTTGGGTTTGCGCATCGGGCGTGCGTATCTGCGCCCGCACGAACGGAATCGCATGCTCGCCAATGACAATGCCGAGCAGCCCCGCAAGCGCAATCAGCGGCGGCGCGGGCGATTGCACGCGCACGAGGTAATACAACAGGCCGACGACAAGACCCGCGCCCATTGAAATCAGATATGACATGGCTCACTCCGCGCGCGCCGCTCAAGCCTGCCGTTGCCCGGACGCTTGCGGCCGCAGCGCAATCCGGTAGCGTCCCGCCCCGCCAATCGCAATCGCGCCGAACATGATCAGCAGCATCCACGCGAATTGCCCCTGATCCAGGGTCCATTCGCGATGCACGAGACCCAGCGCGACCACGCAGACCACCATGATCGGCAGCGCGGCAAGCCGCGTCGCAATCCCCGCGATCATCAATAGCGGACACACGACCTCCGCGAAGATCGCGAAACCGAGCGTCAATGTCTTGCCGAAATGCAACGGGTCTTCGATTGCGTTGAGCTGACTCGCGTAGTGGATTGCCTTCGGCAGTCCATGCACGAGCAGGACGAGCACGCTCGCTGTGACGCGCAGAAACAGCAACGCGACGTCGGGGGTGGAAAAGCGGTTCATCGTCTGCTTGCGCCTAGAACGCGAAACAACTGCAACCGAGCGCGCCCCAGAACGTGTTCGCGTCGCCAGCGGGCACGTTGCTGCGCCATGCCCACGCATGCGCATGACGATGCACGCCGCACAGGTTCACGCACGCGTCGTTGCACGACTGCTGCAGCGGCGCCGTGGGACGATAGCGCGCGTAGCCGCCGTACTCCGCGACGGGCGACCACGACGGACTAACGGGCAGCGCGGGCGGGTCGAACGTTTCGAACTCTTCGGCCGCGTAGACGACCCGGCCGTTGACCACCGTCAGCACCGAGCTCAGATGCTTGATACTGTCTTCGTCGATCGTGAAATAGTCGTCGCTCAGCACCGCGAAATCGGCAAGCTGGCCTGGCACGAGCGCGCCCTTGCGTGCCTCTTCATTTGAGAACCATGCGCTGCCCACCGTATAGCGGCGCAGCGCCTCCATGCGATCCAGCCGGTCCTGCGGCGCGTACATCGGTGTGCCGCCCACCGTGCGTCCCGAAACAAGCCAGTAGAGAGAAACGAATGGATTGAAGCTCGCGACGCGCGTCGCGTCCGTCCCCGCGCCAACGGGCAGCCCCGCAGCGAGCATCTTCCTGATGGGCGGCGTGTGCGCCACCGCTTCGGCGCCATAGCGCGCGATAAAGTATTCGCCCTGATAGGCCATCCGGTGCTGAACCGCGATGCCGCCGCCCAGCGCGGCAATGCGGTCGATGTTGCGCGCCGAAATCGTTTCGCAGTGGTCGAAGAACCAGCGCAAGCCGCCGAACGGCGTATCCAGGTTGACACGCTCGAACACGTTGAGGAAGCGTTCGATCGATTCGTCGTAAGTTGCATGCAGCCGGAACGGCCAGCGGTTTTGCACCAGCAGCCGCACGACAGCTTCGAGCTCGCTTTCCATCACGCCCGGCAGGTCGGGGCGCGGCTCCAGAAAATCTTCGAAGTCGGCGCCGGAGAACACCAGCATTTCGCCAGCGCCATTCATCTTCAGGAAATCGTCGCCGTCACCCGGTTTGGTGATCTTGACCCACTTCGCGAAGTCTTCGATTTCCTTCTTCGCGTTCTGGGTAAACAGGTTGTACGCGATTCGCACCGTCAACTCATTGCGCTTGGCGAGTTCCATGATGACGGCGTAGTCGTCGGGATACGACTGATAGCCGCCGCCCGCGTCGATCGCGCTCGTCACGCCCAGGCGATTCAGCTCCCGCATGAACTGGCGCGACGAATTCAACTGGTCGTCGAACGGCAGCTTCGGCCCTTTGGCGAGCGTCGCGTACAGCAGACCCGCATTTGGACGCGCGATCAGCATACCGGTCGGATTGCCGCGGCGGTCGTGCTGGATCTCGCCGCCCGGCGGATTCGGTGTATCGCGGTCATAGCCGACCGCGCGCAGCGCCGCTGCGTTCAGCAGTGCGCTGTCGTAGAGGTGCAGGATGAAGACAGGCGTGTCCGGCGCGATTGCGTTGATCTCTTCAAGCGTCGGGCCCCGCTTCTCCGCGAACTGGAATTCGTTCCATCCGCCGATAACACGCACCCATTGCGGCGCGGGCGTGCGTGCGACCTGCGCGCGCAGCATGTCGAGTGCATCGCGCAGTGACGGCACACCATCCCAGCGCAGTTCAAGATTGAAATTCAATCCGCCACGAATGATGTGAAGATGCGAATCGTTGAGACCGGGAACGACTGTACGTCCTCGCAAATCGATGCAGCGCGTGGACTCGTTCGCCCACTGCATCATGTCGTGATCGTTGCCGCTCGCAACGATCCCGCCCTTCGCGATGGCCAGCGCCGTCACGAACGAACGCGTGTCATCCTGCGTCGCAATCTTGCCGTTATAGATCACCAGGTCCGCAATGCGGCTGGGCTGAATGGGTGCGGTCATCGTCGCTCTCCGTGGTCTTGTTCAGGCACGTCTCTCACGCGACGACAAAAGCGCCGCGTGTGAGACATAGCAGGGAATGCTTGGGGCAATCAGCCCCGCTCGACCTGCCTAGCTCGCGTGCCCGCCGAGAATCTGCTTCGCGTAGCGCACGCCAATGCCATACGAGGTATGTGCCTTGAAGATCTCCATGACGCCTTCGTACGTTTCGCCGCGCGCCCAGTCACGTTGCAATTCGCACATGAACTGTACCGACGTCAGCGGCACTGCGCCCGCCTGGATGACGCGCTGGACGGCACGCTCATGGGCTTCCTCGGTGATGTCGCCGCAGGCGTCTGTCGGCACGTAGATCTCGAAACCTTCGGCCAGCATCTGCACGGTCGGGAATGCGACGCACACTTCCGTCCACAAACCGGCAATCACGATCTTCTTGCGGCCCGTCGCCTTGATCGCGTCGCGAAAACCCTTGTCTTCCCACGAATTCATCGACGTGCGATCGATCGGTTTGATCTGCGGAAACACCGACTGCACTTCCGGCAGCAGATGGCCGCTAAAGGTGTCGGCGGCAACCGTCGTCAGAACGGTCGGCACCTTGAAGAGCTTCGCGGTCTTCGCGAGGATCTGGACGTTGTGCAGGATAGTTGTGCGCTCGTGCGAGTGCGTACCGAAGAACATCTGCGGCTGATGGTCGATAAGCGCGAGCGCGCACGTGTCGGGCGTCAACAGTTCATAGGCCATGAGTAGCTCCTTTTCGCGAGAATGTGAGAGACCCGCACGGTGGCCAGAAGGCAACCGCGCAAAGATCCGTTGTTGGCGGGATGATTCAAATCGATGTTGCATCGGCAACGCCGATGCAAACGGCTTCCCCGTGCGGCTTGAACGCGCGTTTCACAATGCCGCACTGGCACTTCGACAACATATAACGTTGTGCCCTGCCGGGACATTGCATGTTTATGTAATCCGAGGCACGTCCAGGTGGTTGGCCTCGTTGCTCGACAAGCTCGAGCGCCAATAACCTCGCTGGTCTGTTGTGCATTACATGATCATGTAATGGCACCATCAGATATAAGGTTGTAAGTTGTCTTTCTCCTCATGCGAGCAAGGAACCGGTGCATTGAAAAATCCCGCGATTGGCAGGGAAAATGTGGAGTTTTGCTATCCAATGCGCCGACGAACTCCGAGGTTGACATGCTTACTGTGTTGATACGGCGCTCGTCTCGGGATGTTGTCCTCGGCGTCGCCATATCCGGTGCGTCAGGGGCGGCAGGATTGCTTGAACCGATTACGGGTTGCCTTAGCGTCCTCCTTGCGTTTCTGTCCGCGCACTTTTTCGGCCGGGGCTTCGGGCGTCTGGCCGCTGGGTTCGCCTCGCTTGGAATAGCAGGAGTGGCATTGGTTTCCAGTCACGCTCCTCTTGCGTCCGGCTCTTTCAGTCGTTGCGCCGTCACAATCGCCGCGGCATGGCTTTGTGCAGAACTGGTCTCCCGGCGCCCCCGGCCAGGCTCAACGAGCCGATTGAAGGATGAGCCATTTGGCGGGCAACTTCGCCAACGGGACCAAGCGCTTCAAAGCATTGGCAGTCTCTTTCCCGGCCATGTGTGGACCGCGCTGCCCAATGGTGACATCGAATACCTGGGTCCCAGCCTATGCGAATACACAGGCATCACAAAAGTGCCTGACTGCGCTGCTTTCCGAGCCGCAATCCACCCTGATGACCTGCAGGCAAACGACCGATACTGGGACGCAGTCCGGGCCGGAAATGACATGGAAGAGCTCGAATTCCGGCTCAAGCGTATCGACGGCGAGTACCACTGGTTCCTCTGCCGTGTCAAAGCCATACGAAACGACAGTGGACGGCTACTGCGATGGGTCGGTGTGAGCTGGGACATACACGACCGGAAGACTGCAGAATCTCTTCTTCGAACCGAAGAGGAAACCTATCGGCGCATTGTGGATAGCGTGCCCGCATGTGTATGTGTCGGCGGTCCCGCCGGCGAACTTCTGTACGTGAATAAAGTCGGTGTCGCTTCGCTTGGAAAACCGATGGAGGAATTGGTCGGCAAGCGATGGATGGATTACATTCACCCCGATGACGTGCAGGCCGCACGGCAGCAATGGAAAGCGTGCATTGCCGCGCGTGAGACGGTCGACCTTGCGGTGAGGATGCTACAGCATGACGGCGTATACCGCTGGCAGCGTCTTCTGGCGGAGCCAGCGCGCTGCCAGAACGGCGACGTCGTAAACTGGTATCTCATCGGCACGGAAATCGAAGAGACCATCAAGGCTCAACAGGCGCTAACGGCAAGCGAGAGAGAAGCCAGAGATCTCCTCGACCGGATACCAGGCCGCTTCGCCGTTCGGACAGAGCACGATTTCGACTTCGTCAGTCAGCAGATTCTTGAGGAAACAGGAGCTACGCTTGGAGACATACAGAATCTCGGCTTTCTGAGTTTCATTCACCCCGATGACCGCAACAGAGTAAAAGAACGCCATCTTCTCTCTGTTCGGGAAAAGAGCGCGCACGAAATTGCCTACCGATGGGCAGACCGCGACGGTAACTATCGATGGCGGCACTCGCGCTCCGTTCCTTATTTCAACGAAGATGGAAGCGTCTACAAGTGGTACTCCACGACCATCGACATTGACGATCTTTGCAAGTCCAAAGAACTCATCCGCGAACGTGAAGTTCAACTGAACTGGCTGGCGGAGACTGTCCCTAGCCTGCTGTGGCGTACGGACGCCCGTGGCCGCCTGGAATACGCGAACAAGCGCACAGAAGACTACACCGGGCTACCGCTCGATGATTTGATAGCGAACGGCTGGATTCGCCTGGTGCATCCAGATGACGCTGGGTCAACAATTGAGGCCTGGCGAGATTCTCTCGATAGCGGGAGACCTTATGACTGCGTCCATCGGCTCCGCGCCGCCGACAACACCTACCGCTGGTTCCAATGTAAAAGCACCCCGCTGCGCGATGCCAATGGCGACATTGCGAACTGGTTTGGTCTTTCGATAGATATCCACGTGCGGCATCTGGCCCAGGAGGCCCTTCGCACCAACGAACTTAATTTGCGAAGGCTCGTGGACGCATTGCCCGCGATGATCTGGAGGGCCACACCGCAAGGCGATGTCGACCGATGGAATCGGCAAATGCTAACGTTCATGGGAAAGAGCGAAGAAGAATTCGACAGAGAGATGTTACTTCGCCTCATCCCGGAAGCTGAGCGACTTCGTGTCCGCTCGCGCTGGCGGGAAGCTGTCCGGGAAGGTACGTCCTACCAGGACACCTATCAGGTGACGGGCGCCGATGGAAAACTGCGCTGGTATCTCGCTCGCGGCGAACCGTTTCGCGACGAAACCGGGCAGGTCCTGCACTGGTACGGCGTATGTACGGACATCAACGATCTCAAGCAAACGGAAGCCGTGCTCGAACAGCGCGAGCACCAGCTACACGAACTTATCGAGACCATCCCCGCCATGCTCTGGTGCAATGACCCACAAGGCAGGCTCACTTACATCAATCGGAAAACCTCGGAATTTGTTGGCTTGGGTATTTCGCAACTCGCGGGCCTCGGCTATCAGCAGACCTTCCATCCTGACGACCTGGACAGCCAGGTTCAGGCATGGACACACTCGATCGAAACTGGCGAACCGTACTGCCACGTTGCCCGGCTTCGCCGAAAAGACGGGATTTACCGGTGGTACCAGCACACTGCTGAAGCAATGAGAGACTCAGACGGCAGCATTGTTCAATGGTATGGACTCAGTCTTGACATTGACGAGCGCAAGCGTGCGGAGGACCGGCTCAGACAGACTCAGGCTGAACTCGGACGGGCAACCCGGATTGCGACAGTTGCAGAACTCTCCGCGTCCATCGCCCACGAACTCAATCAGCCTCTCACGTCCGTTATCGCCAATGCGCAGGCTTGCAAACGGTGGCTCGCAGCGTATCCGCCAAACTTGACGGAAGCCAGGATTTCCGTGGAAAGCGTGGTTCGAGATGCCCGTTCCGCCGACGAGACGATGCAAAGCATCCGCGCATTGTTCAAGCGGCAAACATTCCAGAAACGGGAACGGAATGTGAAAGACATGGTTCTCGAATCCGTACGACTGTTACGGGAAGACGAAACCAGGCGTACCGCCGACATCGAGTTCGACTTGCCCGATAGCCTGCCGCCGGTGTTCGTCGATCAGATACAGATTCAGCAGGTCCTGCTTAACCTCATCACGAATGGGATTGAGGCCACGGAAAACTCGGGACGCACGCCTACGATTCGCATTACCGCAAGCCTCCGGGACGACCGGTCCGTGCTGCTCGAGGTCATCGATAATGGTTCGGGCATCGTGGGTGACGACAGCATATTCGATGCCTTCGTCACGACCAAAAGTAAAGGAATGGGTATCGGACTTGCGGTGTCCCGGTCGATTGTCGAGGCTCATGAAGGCCATCTGACTGCCGCCAATAACGATGGCCATGGAGCAACCTTCAGCGTTGTCCTCCCCGTATTGCCCGTACCGATTTCCCAGCAGGAGGTGGGTGTCAAATAACCTGGCCGGGCGACTTGATCCAAGGTGAGGGCAGTTGCTTCAGCTTCCTTTCCATAAGGTCTTTCCTGTGCACTCGCAACTGTGATTCTTGTCAGGGCGGCCTTCGCAAATTACCGAGTGGGGGCTCACCCAGACGCCCCTCTTCATGGCGTGCCACGCACAGCCGGCGACCTTGGTCGAAGGCACCAGAAAGTAAGGGTCCTGGACACATTGCAGGTTCTTGATGTGGGTCAAGCCGTCGCTTTCTTTTCTGATTACCAGGCATGTCGGGTCAGCCGGATCCACGGGAGTTCCAGCAACAGATGCCGGGACCGCCCCAGCCGAGCCGCTCGACTTCTGATTGGCTCCGGCAGGGTCAGGCGCGCCCTAACTTGTGGCAGCGGCGCTCGGAGTCTGGCTTCCGATTGCCGAGTCCAGGCTTTTATGCGCCGCGTCGGCTAGTCCCTGTTTGAGTGTCTGGGTGAGATCGTCAAAGGCTCCGGCTTGTGCAGTACCGAGACCAAGGACGCAAGCCAGGCCGGCGCATAGGCGAACGAAACGTGTACCAGGAAAACTCGTGCACCGCGGATCCCGAGCGTTGACTTAGTATTGGTTCGCAGGTGCATTACCCCGGACGAATTATCAAAGTGAGTCATAGTGGTGGCGATCAGGACGTTGATTGCTTCCGCGTCGCGGCTTTGGATGTGGCGCGGCGAGGTTTAGGCGTCTCCTCAGAAGATCGCGGACGCCTGGGTGGCGCCGCCTGATTCGTTTTGACCGTCGCCAACTGCAGTCGCAATTCGTTGAGTTCCGTGACGTATGCGGTGTTCGAATGGCGAAGGGCTTCAAGACTCCCTTCCACGACACCTGCGCGATGACGCGCGTCACCAAGCTGAACCTGTAACGCCCGGATTTCCTCCCGATGCCGGGTCTCGCCCTGTTCCGCCCTGCGCGCCGCGGCAGCGAGATCCTTATGGAGGCGCACGCCGGTGCTCCGTTCGCGTTCGATCTCAAGCAATGCCCGTTTCTCAGCCGCCCGCAGACGCTCCTCGGCCAGCTCCGCGCTACCGCGCAACTTTTCCAGTTCACCCGAAAAATCCGCCCTCGCCTGCACCAGTGCACGATCGCGTGCGCCGATCTCGTCCTGCTGCCGCGCGATTTCAGTCTCGAGCGCCTGACGCGTCGCCTCGCCCGCAGCTTGCGCCTGCTCGAGTTCCTGAATCCGCACCTGCGCCGTAAGCAAGGCACCGGTGCGCTGCTCGAGTGCCGTTTCGGTTCGCGCGAGTTCGGCCCGCAATGTCTCTACCCCATTGCACGCGGCGGCCTTCTCCGCTTCGGCGTCGGCCCGCAGTTCCTCGAGCGCCGCTTGCGCCGACGTGGTGGACTTCGTCCACAGCGTGGCGATCAGTTCCCCGGCTGCCGCTTGCAGATCCGCCGGTAGGTCCGGATGCTCGATCCGCACCCTGCTCTTTTCGCGCAACTCAACCCAGAACTCGCCAAGCACCTGAGTGGGCGTGCTCATGCTGCCGCGCTTCACCAGTTGATACAGCCGGTTTGCGGTCGGCGTAATGCCGAAGCGGAAGAACAGCAGCGCGCAGACCTCCCAATACAACTCGCGGGTTTTCGGGAATTCGGCCTTCAGACGATCGATTTCACCGGCGAGGCGCGCTTCATCAGGCAGGACAGTGGACATGGTAATGATGTGAGGTTTGATTTAGCAAATAATATAACGTAAATCGCTGAATATCCAACTAACACATACCTCCGTCCTGGCGTTACGGCTGGAACGTCGCGATTGCGCACGCTGACCCCGCCACCGCCTATCTGCGACAACCACATGTGGAAATGCGATACCGGCGCCGCACGGGCGCCCGTAGAAGATGGGCAAACTCTCACGGGACAAGGGTTTGCAGCGTGCTGAGGGAGTGGGTTGCGCGTGTCGCGCCAGAGCAAGTGGGGGGTGGTTGACCGAAAAACGGCTGCGTGCAGGCAGTAGCAGGCGCTTCGCCGCAGCGCGCAGCGGCGAGGTCGTTCGCAGGTGCCGTTGCGCACCCGCGAGGCTTCTCAATCCAAAAGCGGCAAACTCATTGCGGCGCGGGCGCCGTCCGGTATCCTCGCCTGCCAACAGCCAAAGCAAGCATCGCGGACACCGCAAGACTCGCCGCCACCGCATACAGCCCGGCAGCATACCCTCCCGTCACGCTCTTCAGCCAGCCAATTGCAAACGGCCCGACGAACCCGCCAAGATTGCCGAGCGAGTTGATCATGGCGATACCGGCCGCCGCGCCGGCGCCCGAGAGAAAGGTGCTCGGCATGGCCCACAGCGGCGCCTTGGCCGCGCTGATACCCACGTTCACGAGGATCAGCGCGAGCACCACCGCAACGACGGTATCCCCAAAGCCTGCCCACGCGAGCCCGACACCCGCTACAACGCATGGAATCACCACATGCCACGTGCGCTCGCCAGTGCGGTCCGAATGGCGAGCCCACATCACCATGCCGACCACAGCCAGCACGCTGGGAATCGCATTCAATGCGCCAGTGCCAAGCGCGCTAAAACCGAATTGACGAATGATCAGCGGCGCCCACAGCCCGAGCGTATAAAGACCCGCGGACGTGCCGAAGTAAATCATCGACATGATCCACACGCGCGGATCGCGCAGCGCCGCGAGCGCGCCTGTCGCGTGCCCGGCCTGGGACTCGCGTCCCGCCCGCTCTTCGCGCAAGGTCGCGATAAGCCATGCCTTCTCATCCGCGGCAAGCCACCTCGCCTTGTCCGGCGAATCGGTGAGTGCTTTCAAAACCACGAATCCGAGAACGACAGCGGGAATCGCTTCGATGAGGAACAGCCACTGCCAGTCTTTCAAACCGAACAGCGTCGGCATCTGCATGATGGCGCCTGAAATGGGCGACCCGATTGCCGTCGACAAAGGCGCGGCCGCCATGAACACAGCCGCCGCGACCGCGCGCTGCCGTGTGGGAAACCATTGGCTGAGATAGAGAATGATGCCCGGGAAGAACCCCGCTTCGGCCAGCCCGAGCAAGAAACGCAGCGCGTAGAAAGAGTTCGGTCCGACGACAAACGCGGAAGCCGCCGACACCAGCCCCCACGTCACCATCACGCGTGCAATCCAGATGCGCGCACCGACCTTGTTGAGAATGAGGTTCGACGGTACTTCGAACAGAAAGTACCCGAGAAAAAAGATGCCGCCGCCGAGCCCGAACATGGTCGGCGAGAGTCCGAGGTCCTTGTTCATCGTCAGCGCCGCGAAGCCGACGTTCACACGATCGAGAAAGCTCACAAAGTAAAGCAGCATGATGAAGGGCAAGATGCGCCACGTCAGCTTGCGAACCACACGGGCTTGCAATTCATTGGTCATGCCTGTCTCCGTACTTTAAATCGCCCGTGACGTGTTCGTCCGGGCGTTATGTTTTTGTGTCACGCACGCGCGGTGGGTTGCGCGTTGCGTGTTTTGCGTTGCGTACGGCGTGCTCAGGCTGCCTTGAATTGCGCCGCCGGTTCCGCTGCGAGGATTGCACATACTGCATCGGTCACCTGCACGGTCGTGGCCGTGCCGCCGAGGTCGCCGGTGTGCAGCGCCGGGTCAGCCGTGATGCGTTCGATTGCATTCATCAATTGCTGGGCGGCGGCCGTCTCGCCAAAATGTTCGAGCATCATCACGACCGACCAGAACGTGCCGACCGGATTGGCGAGACCTTTGCCCATGATGTCGAAAGCGGAGCCGTGAATCGGCTCGAACATCGAGGGATAGCGGCGCTCGGGGTCGAGATTCGCGGTCGGCGCGATGCCGAGGCTGCCGGCCAATGCCGCTGCCAGATCGCTGAGAATGTCCGCATGAAGGTTCGTCGCGACAATCGTGTCGAGTGTTGCGGGACGGTTGACCATGCGGGCCGTCGCAGCGTCGACGAGTTCCTTGTCCCACTTGACGTCGGGAAACTCCTTCGATACTTCCAGTGCGATCTCGTCCCACATGACCATCGCGTGACGTTGCGCATTGCTCTTGGTGATCACCGTCAGCAGCTTGCGCGGCCGTGACTGTGCGAGGCGGAACGCGAACCGGAGAATGCGCTCGACGCCCGCGCGGGTCATCATCGAAACGTCCGTTGCCACTTCGATCGGATGGCCCTGGTGCGCGCGGCCGCCGACGCCGGAGTACTCGCCCTCCGAGTTCTCGCGAACGATGACCCAGTCGAGATCCTTCGGCCCGCAACGCTTCAACGGTCCGTCGATGCCAGGCAGGATGCGCGTGGGACGCACATTCGCATACTGATCGAAGCCCTGGCAGATCTTGAGGCGCAAACCCCAGAGCGTCACATGATCGGGAATATGCGGGTCGCCCGCCGAGCCGAACAGAATCGCGTCCTTGTTGCGAATGGCATCCAGTCCATCGGCCGGCATCATCACGCCGTGCTGACGATAAAAATCGCCACCCCAATCGAAGTTCTCGAACTCGAATCTGAAGGCGTCGCTGCGCGCGGCAATGGCTTCGAGAACCTGTTGGCCCGCGGGCACGACTTCCTTGCCGATGCCGTCGCCGGGAATGGTTGCGATGTGGTAGGTCTTCACTGGGGTCTCCAAGACGTTAAACGTAGGGCAGTATCCTAGAACAAGGACCACGCGCGAAAACGCTGCTAGACTTAAAGCATCCTTAACCTTGAGTTAACAATGGGCGGCTCATGGGCTACCTGGCGCCCTGCTCACCAGGCTACTCAACCGCTTCCTCAACATGACCTCGTCGATACAGCCGGACGACCTCGCCTTCTTCTCCACGCTCGCTGCAAGCGGCAGCCTGACGGCGGCTGCGCGTGAACTCGGGTTGACTACGGCGGCCGTGAGCAAGCATCTGTCGCAAATGGAGTCGCGGGCGGGCGTCTCGCTCGTCAATCGCACGACGCGGCGCATGAGTCTCACGCCGGAGGGCGAGCTCTATCTGACGCGCGCGCGGCGCATTCTGAGCGAAATGGATGACCTGGCGCAGTTGCTTGGCGGCTCGCAAGCGGCGCCGAAAGGCCTGCTGCGCGTGAACGCGACGCTCGGGTTCGGCCGCAGTCATGTGGCGCCGCTGATATCCCGGTTTGTGCAGCGCTTTCCCGAGGTGGACGTGCAATTACAGCTCTCTGTCGACCCGCCGCCGATCAGCGACGACGTTTTCGACGTTTGCGTGCGCTTCGGCGAACCGCCGGATGCTCGCGTGATTGCGCGCCGGGTCGCGTCGAACCGGAGGTTGCTTTGTGCATCGCCTGCGTATTTCGCCGAACGGCGCGCACCACGCAGTCCGGCTGAGCTATCGCAGCACAACTGCATCGGCATTCGCCAGGGCGATGATGGCTACGGGCTATGGCGTCTGACCAGCGGACGCGGTTCGACCGAAAAGACCGAGACAGTTCGCGTGCGCGGCAACCTCACCACCAATGACGGCGAGATCGCGGTGAAGTGGGCACTGGACGGCCACGGCATTCTGATGCGGGCGGAATGGGATATCGCGGAGTATCTCGCCGATGGCCGCCTGATTCAGGTACTGCCGGAATACCGCACGCCGGGTGCCGATATTTACGCGGTGTACCCGCAACAGTTGCAGATGACCGCGCGGGTCAAGTCGTTCGTCGACATGTTGATCGAGGCGCTGAGAGCGCGTTGAGTCATGCCATGAGGAGGCGCCTGGGTCGCCTCCCTTGCTCTCAGTGAGCGCGGCCGTGCTCGCCGGTACGCAGAAAGCGCTTGCCGTCGAGTTCGATAAACACTTCTTCAGTTGCCTTGGGATTGCGCCAGTAACCTTGCATCACCTGCGGCGCGTTCACGATGATTTCGCCGGTTTCGCCCTGCGGCTGACACGGATTATTGATCATGTGTTTTTATGGTGTTGGCCAACCCCGCAGGCGGCGTGGTTCAGAATCGGCCGAATTTGGGTGACACGGACGAGCGTCGTCGTTCCGCCTGTTAAGGCCGGATTAGTTAGCAACGCAATATAAATGGAGGTCGTGGACCTCCCCGCTTCAGGTCCGCTGCGGCTGAAGAGGGCCGAGCCCGAGCAGCGTGAGCCAGTGCGGATGATCCTGACCGGTCATCAGTTCGCACGGACTCCTGCCCTGGTGTTCAGCCCGGCGGCTGCGTACGAAGCGCCGATGGTTCAGGAAGAACCGCAGCAGGTCGAGGTACGGGTTGCCCAGATGGCGCCGCAGCGTGAAGTAGTTGCGCAGCCGCGAGTTGAGGTTTTCCACCAGCGAACTGCTCCGCGGCGTGTGTTCCATGATCTGGGCGACGGCGGCGAAGACGGCGTGGAACTGGCCGCCCAGTTTGGATCGCAGCTGGCCCCAGCCTTGCCAGTACGCGGGCGATGTGGTCGGCTTGCGGTGCAGCAGGCAAGCGGCGCGCACCAGATCGTCGGGGACGCCCGCGGCCTGCGCGATCCCGGCGAGTTTCGCATCGAGCACGCCGGCGAACGCCAGCAGGTCATCACGCTGGTTCTGCAGCGCGACGCGCACCGGGCGGATGCGCCGGGGATCTTGCGGCTCGCGTGCGGCGAGCTCGTGGACGACGAAGTCGAACAGCGCCTGCCGCGTAGCGAGGGCCGGCCCCGCCAGCGCCAGGATGTCATGGCTGAGCCACTGGGTGAGCGTGCGCATGTTGAGGGCCAACTGATGTGCATGGGCTTCAGCCTGACGCACCCGCCTCAGCCCGACGGCGAAGCTGGAGTCGCGCTTACGGGAGCGTGGCTTGCCGATCGTGGCTTCCAGCTTCTCGCGCCGTGTGCGGGCGCCCCGGGCGAGATTGCCCAGCGTGTTGGCGAGCGTCTCGCACTGGCGCTGGATGTGAAACACATCGCCATGGCACGGCGTGTCGCCCCAGGCGGCTTTCTGCCCGGCGCGCAGGCCCTGGCCTGCATCGGCAATCGTGTAGTCGGGAGCGAGCCCCTCCCTTGAAGCGTCGAGCAGATGCACGCCCCACGCAGTCGCGATGCTTTTCGGCAACCAGCAGGTAACAGTAGGTCGACTGCGCATCGACGCCGGCGAGCACCGGCCGCGCGCCCTGGAAGATCTCGTCGTGCAGGCCCACGCGAATACCCGACAGGTCCTGCTCGCGGTTGATCGCGCCCGCTTGCCGCGCCGCCCACTGCAGCACGTCGTGCACGCTGCCCACGCTGACGGACACGCCCAGCAGATCGCGCATGAACTCCGTCACCCCGCGATACGAACTGCGGCAGATCAGCGTCAGCCCGAGCATATCCTGACGCAACCAGCTCCGGGTGAGCGGCAACTGAAACAGCACCTCGTCATCGGGCACCGCCGAACAGAACGCGTCATCGAGCGCGTCGCTCGCCTTGCCCCTTTGCGCGTAGACGAACTTGCGACTCACGCCGAGCCGCGCGGACAGTTCGCTGATCGTTTCCGATCTCCGCCAACGCCTGAACGGCCAGTTTCTTACGCTCATTCCCCGGCAGCTTCGCTGCCGCGCCAGCGGACCGATTCATGCACGCACCACGACTGAAAAAATGGGCTGACATTATCGACCATGACGCTCTCATCAGGCCTCGCGCCTGTTACCTTGGTTTGAACCTCGCCCGGGAAGGTTACAAAATTGCCTCAAACGCTCGTCGGGAGGAACAATTTTCTGCAAGACTTTCTGAAGCAAACTTGTTCCCAGCGCCTCTACGAGCCCCGATTAGACTGGCCGCACGCAGGAACAGATCTCTATTCAAACCAACGACCGCCGCTCTATCTGCGCACGGATGTGCGATACTATGCGCATGTTTATGCGCATAGGAGCTGCATATGATTTCCGCACAAATTCG
The DNA here is from genome assembly GCF_046025895.1 of Paraburkholderia sp. RL17-337-BIB-A. NCBI lineage: Bacteria > Pseudomonadati > Pseudomonadota > Betaproteobacteria > Burkholderiales > Burkholderiaceae > Paraburkholderia > Paraburkholderia sp. RL17-337-BIB-A. The sequence goes on from NZ_JARESY010000002.1 coordinate 2,151,748, forward strand.
TCGGCTTGGCGAACCACCTCTGTCTCAACCGGCGCGGAAATCTACGCGCAAGCCCACCAACGTGTCGTTGCCAACCGACCTGCTTGATCGCGCGAAACAGTTGGACGTCAACATCTCGCGCGCCAGCGAACGGGGCTTGCGCGAGGAAGTTCGCGAGGCCGAAGCGCGCGCGTGGGCTGCCCAGCATGCGGACTTCATTGCTGAGCTGAACGCACGCATCGAGCGCGACGGCCTGCCGCTCGACGAACTCCGGATGTTCTGATGGCCCGTTTTGATCTGTACAACAATCCTTCATCCAGGTCTAGGGCGAAGTCGCCATTCCTCCTCGATGTGCAGAGCAATCATCTGGGCAGTCTGATCTCGCGGATCGTTATTCCGCTGACACGCGTGGCTGGCAATTACACATCCAGCAAGGTCGCACAGGATCTGGCGCCGATCATCGAGATTGGTGGCGAAATGTTCATACTGGAAACGCCATTCCTCGGCGCGATCAGAACCAGTGAGCTTGGTCCTGCAACCGGAACGCTCAAGTCCGAACAGCCCCGGGTTCTGGCCGCGCTCGATCGTTTGTTCGGCGCTTACTGATCGGCCCCGGCAGGAAATTACGCTGGTCATGTCAACCGCACCGTGGGGCGGAAAGACTTGGCGTCTCGATCGTCAGCTTGGCCGCGAGTTCAATGCCGAAAGCAGGCCACCTGCAAGTGCTCATCCGAGAAGGCACAGACATCCATGAAAGGATGGCCGCCTCGGCGGCCGGCGTTTCTCGGTGGACTCGGTGAATCAGGACGCGACGCAATACGGCGCCGCAGTCGAAAGTTTTTTTGGTGATGACCTCCACGAGATGCGGCTTGAGATGTTGCGGGCGATCGAGCCTGTTGTGGTCGACCTAGGCGCTTCTGGCTTCACCAATTTTGTGGAGCAATTGGCGGCGGCTAACATGGCGAAGTCTTTTGATAACGATGTTATCGCCACAGACACAAGCCGCCGCGGCCAGGAAGAGGCAATCACAACATATCAGACGCTGCGGGGGCTCGGAATTCCCCGCGAAGCCCAGCCCGATTGCGACTTCCGCCACAGCGTCTGCTGTGCCGGCTGCCGCCGCCGCACGACGCCGGTGTCCGTGCGTTTTCTGGGCCGGCGCGTCTATGCCGCCGCGATCATGGTGACGGTCTGTGGCTCTGTCACATTGGCGATGCGGTCGCGTAAGATTGCGCGATGAAGAAGACAAAATCGCTTTATCACGGCCATCGCTTTCCCGCCGCAGTCATCAGCTGCGCCGTGCGTTGGTATTTCCGGTTCCAGCTCAGCCTTCGTGACATCGAAGAGTTGCTGTTCGAGCGCGGTGTAATCGTCAGTTACGAAACAGTTCGGCGCTGGTGTGACAAGTTCGGTGCGGGCTTCGCGCATCGCGCTAAGTCTGCGCGTCGCAAGCCCGGCTCAACCTGGCATCTCGACGAGGTGTTTGTGACGTTGCGCGGCGAGCCTTACCTGCTGTGGCGAGCAGTTGATCAGCATGGTGCCGAACTCGATATCCTATTGCAGAAGCGTCGCGACAAGGCGGCAGCCAAGCGTTTTTTCAAGCGCGTGCTTGCCGCCTGTCCCGAGGTACCGCGCAAGATCGTGACCGACCAACTGCGCAGCTATCCGGCCGCAAAGGCGGAGATCCCCGAGCTGATCAACGTCAAGCACGTCTTTGTCAAAGCCAGTGCCCGGGTCAACAACCGTGCTGAAAACAGCCATCAGCCTACGCGAGAACGCGAGCGCCGCATGCGCGGTTTTCGTGATCCGGAACGCACGCAAGCGTTCTTGTCGAGCTTTGGACCGATCCGGCAGCACTTCGCACTGAAGCGACATCTGATACGTGCGTCGCTCTACCGCAAACAACTCGGAGAACGCTTTGCCGCGTGGCATCGTTTCGCCGGGCTTAGCCAAAATCCGTCTGGCTTTTGAGGAAAGGTCAGTTTATCGAACTACTGCGACCCGAACACTTTAATGTGACAACGCCGCTCGAACTGCTCAACGCTCAATTTCGTTGGAATCGCTTGCCCGCATTGATTTCCAGCCATCCGTAACATCCAAAAATCCGGACTTTAACCGATCCGGCCGCGCAGATCACCAGATCCAGTCCTGATGCGGCTCGCAGACAAATTTAGCCGCCTAAGAAAACCCGCAACCAGTTGGGACTGTTACTGGCGCAGCCGATAAAGTTATCTAATAAGGATAACTACTGTTAAGCCACGCAGATAGTCTGCGCCCGTCAACTTGACAGAGCCGTTCCTCGACCATGCGCAGGCTCAGCGGGAAGCGGTAGTACAGCCCCATAGCGTAGCTGATCACTTCAGGCGGAGACCGGTAGCCGGCATAGGAAATGGTGTCGGTCGCCGGCGCGCGCTGCGGGAAAGTGGGTCATTTCATGCCCGCTATTGTCGCCGTATCTCCCTCAACCTGCCATTAACGTGACAATGCCCGCGATACGTCACGACGTGACATGAGCCGTTACGGCACCGTGCTGTAAAGCTCGCTCGCCACCTGCTTCAACGCGCGCACGACTTGCGTGGTGGCGGGTGACAGCAGCCGCTTGGTGCGCGTAATGATGCCGAAGTCGTCCATGCGCAGCGGCATGTCGAGCGGCAGGATCGACAGCAGGCCGTGCACGGCGTAGTAATGCGCGACTTCGGCGGCGAGCACGGCAAGCATGTCGCTTTGCGACAGCAGGCTCGTGACGAAGAGCAGTTCCGCACTTTCGACCACGTTGCACGGGGGCGCGAGGCTTTGACGCTGGAACATAAGCTCGAAGCGATGGCGCAGCACGCTTTGCGCTGGCGGCACACTCCACGAGGCGTCGATGACATCGGCCAGCGTCAGCGATTGCGCCGCCAGCAATGGATGCCCCTTGCGGACGACCGCGAGTGCCTGCTCCTCAGCGAGAGGCTCGTAGCGAAGATGCAGCTTGTCATGTTCAGCGGAAAGCCGGCCGATCACGAGATCGAGCTTGTCCTGCGCGAGGTTTTCGAGCAGCACGTTGCTGCTGTCGATCTCCACGCTCACACTCACGCTCGGATGATTGAACTTGGTCTGCGCGATGGCGGCGGGCAGCAGGCTGACGGCGGGCGATGTGATCGTGCCGACGGCGACGCGTCCGAGCTGCCCCGCCTTCAGGCCAAGCACTTCTTCGCGCGCCTGATCGAGACTGCCAACAACCGAGCGCGCATGACGAATCATCACGTCGCCATATAGCGTGGGCCGCATGCCGCGTGGCATGCGCTCGAACAGTGCCGCATCCAGCATTTCTTCGAGTTCGCGCAACAGCTTCGACGCTGCAGGCTGCGACATGCTGAGCGCGTCGGCGGCACGATGGATGTTGCCTTCTTCGTCGAGTGCAACGAGCAGCAGCAGTTGCCGCGTCTTCAGCCGGGTGCGGACATACCAGGGATTCGAGTCAAGCATAAGGGTTAATACCAATAATTAAAGCGATATCAGTTCGATGTCAATTTTCATTAGAAAGATATCAGACCTTTTCGTACACTTTCCATCTCGAATGAACCGCGACTACGTCACAGGCCCACTACCCGTCCGTTGCATATGCATCGCTTTTCGCAAAGGGGTTGTCGGGCGAAGCCACAGCGGATCGTGCGTCGGCGGTTCTGCGCCTCAGCACTTGCCTTCAGGAACTAAGTATGTCAGATAAGAAAACCAAGCTGCGTTCGGTCCAATGGTTCGGCACCGCCGACAAAAACGGCTTCATGTATCGAAGCTGGATGAAGAATCAGGGCATTCCTGATCATGAGTTCGACGGCCGCCCCGTTATCGGCATCTGTAATACGTGGTCCGAACTGACGCCGTGCAATGCGCACTTTCGCAAGATCGCCGAGCACGTGAAACGCGGCATCTACGAAGCGGGCGGTTTCCCCGTCGAATTCCCGGTGTTTTCGAATGGCGAATCGAATCTGCGTCCCACGGCGATGCTCACGCGCAATCTCGCGGCAATGGACGTCGAAGAAGCGATTCGCGGTAATCCCATCGATGCCGTCGTGCTGCTGACCGGCTGCGACAAGACCACGCCCGCGCTGCTGATGGGCGCGGCAAGCTGCGACGTGCCCGCGATTGTCGTCACGGGCGGCCCCATGCTCAACGGCAAGCTTGACGGCAAGAATATCGGCTCGGGCACGGCCGTGTGGCAATTGCATGAATCGCTGAAGGCGGGCGAGATCGATTTGCACAAGTTCCTGTCGGCAGAATCCGGCATGTCGCGCTCCGCAGGCACCTGCAACACGATGGGCACGGCATCGACGATGGCGTGCATGGCCGAAGCGCTCGGCACGTCGCTACCGCACAACGCGGCGATTCCCGCTGTTGATTCGCGCCGCTACGTACTCGCGCACATGTCCGGCGCGCGCATCGTCGAGATGGCGCACGAAGGGCTCACACTGTCGAAGATCCTGACGCGCGAGGCGTTCATGAACGCAATCCGTGTGAATGCGGCGATCGGCGGCTCGACCAATGCCGTCATTCACCTCAAGGCGATTGCGGGGCGTATCGGCGTAAAGCTCGATCTTGACGACTGGGTGCGCATCGGCCGCAATACGCCGACCGTCGTCGACCTGATGCCGTCGGGCCGCTTCCTGATGGAAGAGTTCTATTACGCAGGCGGTTTGCCCGCCGTGCTGCGGCGCCTGGGCGAAGCGGACCTGTTGCCGCACCCGGGCGCGATGACCGTGAACGGCAAGGCCCTCTGGCATAACGTGATGGATGCGCCGATTTACGACGACGAAGTGATCCGTCCACTCGACAAGCCGCTTGTAAAGGATGGCGGCATTCGCGTGCTGCGGGGCAATCTCGCCCCCCGCGGCGCGGTGCTGAAACCGTCGGCAGCGACGCCTGAATTGCTCAAGCATCGGGGCCGCGCCGTCGTCTTCGAAAACCTCGAGCACTACAAGGAGCGCATCGTCGACGAAACGCTCGACGTCGACGCTAATTCGGTGCTCGTGATGAAGAACTGCGGACCCAAGGGTTATCCGGGCATGGCCGAAGTCGGCAATATGGGCTTGCCGCCCAAGCTGTTGCGTCAGGGTGTAAAGGACATGGTGCGGATCTCCGATGCGCGGATGAGCGGAACCGCATACGGCACGGTCGTGTTGCACGTGACGCCCGAAGCCGCGGCAGGCGGCCCGCTCGCTGCCGTGCAGGACGGTGACTGGATCGAGCTCGATTGCGATGCGGGCACACTGCGCGTCGATATCAGCGATGAAGAACTCGCGCGTCGGCTGGAAAAGCATACGCCGCCCGAGATGCCGCTAGGTGGCGGGTATCAGCGGCTTTATGTCGATCATGTGTTGCAGGCGGACGAGGGCTGCGATCTCGACTTTCTCGTTGGCTGCCGGGGCGCCGCTGTGCCGCGCCATTCGCATTGAGGGGAGCTCGGATGAACCTGACGGGTGAACTGCTGAAGTGTTTGGTCCGTGCAGCGTGCTGGTCGAATGTGTCGATGCGAACGAACTGTGCGCCGTGTTCAATCGCAACGAACGTCAACTGACGATCACGCTGCATCTCGACGATGCCGATCAGCTCGCCGCGCAGGCACTGTTGCCAATTCTCGAACGCAAGGCGGGTCGTATTCTGGCGAACGCTTTTCCGAAGGGGCGTCGAGGTATGCGACGCGATGGTCCGCGGCGGTCCGTTCCCGGTGACCTCCGATGGACGCAGCACGTCGGTCGGCACAGCCGCGATCGAGCGCTTCATGCGACCCGCGTGCTACCAGAATCTGCCCGCCCGACTGTTGCCCGCGCCGCTGCGTGATGCGAACCCGCTTGGCGCGCATCGGCGCATCGCGGGCAAGCACGAGTCGACATCGAATTAGCAGGCAAGGATGGCGGCTGACCGCGCAAGCCGATCAAGACCGGCCCATAACTACAACAAGGAGACATTGAATGACGACACCCTACGCCAGCGCGCAGCAGGCCATCCCCTCGCCCGACGCGGGCACCGGCTTCGCTGCCGCCGACGAACCGCGGATCATGAGGCTACTGACCCGCCGGCTGATTCCGTTTCTCGCACTGATTTACGTCGTTGCCTATATCGACCGTTCCGTGGTCGGTTTCGCGAAGCTGCACATGAACGCGGCAGTCGGTCTCAGCGACGCCGCATATGGTCTGGGCGCGGGCCTGTTCTTCATCGGCTATTTTCTATGCGAAGTGCCGAGCAATCTCGCCTTGGAACGCTTCGGCGCGCGCGTGTGGTTCACGCGCATCCTGTTCACGTGGGGTGTCATCACGATGGCGATGGCGCTCGTGAGCGGACCGACGAGCTTCTACGTGCTGCGCTTTCTGCTTGGCGCGGCGGAAGCGGGGCTGTATCCGGGCATCCTGTACTTTCTCACGAAGTGGTTCCCGATGCGGCATAGCGCGCGCATCATCGGTTTGCTGGTCCTCGCGCAACCGCTCGCCGGGATTCTGGTGGGCCCGATTGCGGGCTTCGTGCTGTCGACGCACGGCGCGTTGGGCCTGTCGAACTGGCAGACGCTGTTCGTGCTGAGCGGCCTGCCCGCGGTGATGCTGTGCATGCCGACGTTGCGCCTGCTGCCCGAGTCGCCCGCGAACGCGTCATGGCTTGCGGCATCCGATCGCGCGTGGATCGAGCGCGAACTCGCCGTCGATAGCGCATCGTATGGCCTGAAGTCACACGGCAATCCGCTTGCGGCGCTCAAGGACAAACGCGTGCTGCTGCTCGCGCTGCTGTTTCTGCCGTTTCCGTTGAGCATCTACGGGCTGTCGCTTTGGCTGCCGACCATCATCAAGGCGTTCGGCGTCAGCGATGCTACGACGGGCCTGCTGTCCGCGGTGCCGTATCTGTTCGCGGTCGTCGGCCTGTATGTCGTGCCGCGTCACTCGGATCGTAAGCGCGAGCGTTACTGGCATATCGTCGTCGTGTCGGGATTCGCGGCGATCACGATGGCGGCGAGCGCATGGACGCATGTCGCCGCGCTGCAATTCCTGTTCATCTGCCTGACCGCGTTCTCCCTGTATTCGATCCAGGCCGTCGTGTGGGCCCTGCCGGGGCAGTTCCTGTCGGGCGCGCGCGCCGCTGTCGGCATCGCGACGATCAACTCGCTCGCGAATCTGGGCGGCTATGTGGGACCCCTACGGTATTGGCCTCATCAAGGACGCGACGGGTAGTCTCGCAGCCGGCCTGTATTTCCTCGCCGCGACGCTGCTGTTTGCCGTCGCGATGACATTCGTCGTGCGGGCCACCTTGCCCGAACCCAAAGCGCATGCTCGCTGAAGCGCGTCGACCGTTCAAAACATTTCCAGCTGATATCCATCCATGGGTATTGTCACGTTGATGGCAGGTTGAGGGAGATACGGCGACAATAGCGGGCATGAAACGAACCACTTTCCCGCAGCGCGCGCCGGCGACCGACACCATTTCCTATGCCGGCTACCGGTCTCCGCCTGAAGTGATCAGCTACGATGTGGGGCTGTACTACCGCTTCCCGCTGAGCCGGCGCATGGTCGAGGATCGGCTGGCCGCACGCGGCATTCAACTCACGTACGGGACCGTGCGACGCTTGTCGGTGAAGTTCGGGCTGGGCATTGCGCGGCGTATCCGATCCACCGTGCTGGCGCGAGCCGACAAGTGGCAGCTCGATGGCAGGAAGCACTGGCTGTGGCGTGCGGTGGATCAGCATGGCGCGGCGCTCGACGTGCTGGTGCAACGCCGGGGGAAGCACGGGCGCGCGCCTAGGGTGTTGATCACCAACCAGCTCAGGAGCTACGCGGCGGCGAACCGGGATCTGGGACTCAAGGTCGAACACCGTCAGCACAAGGGGCCGAACTACCGGGCGGAAAACTCGCACCAGCCGACACGGGGACGCGAGAAGGTGATGCGCCGCTTCAAATCAGCGCGTCACCTGCAACGTTTCGCTTCGGTCCATGATCAGGTGGGCAATCTGTTCCTGCATTGCCGTTACCACACCGACGCAAAACAGAAGCGGGCGCTTCGCGCCGAGGGCTTCGAGGCGTTGGAAAGCGTGACGGGTGCCCTGATGCTGGGGCGACTCGCCGCTTAAATTAGGCATCCTGACATACTGTATGTTCGAGTGCGCACCGTTCTACACTTGACGATACCGTGCGTTGATACATGCATCACAAGCTCAGCCTTCGGGACCTCGTCGAAATGATGGCTGAACGCGCCGGTGCGATCTCAGGCATCGAACCGATGCATCGCATTCGAGAAGGCCGGTTCGTCACGTGAGTGCGCGGGTTTTCTTTCATCGCCCTCTTTGTGCCGGTATCCGAAATACCTCAATAGTCATAGCACGTATGCCCTCAAATCCGGCAAAATGATGCGGTGACGAGCGCGGCTCGAACCGTCGGCGGCGCTTGAATCACATTACATACGAAAGGAGACAGCACGTGCGATCAAGCAGACTGGCTTGCAAGATTCTCAGCGTCGCGTTTTTTGCCGGGTTCGCCATGTCGGCGTCAGCCCAGGTGGCAACAGGCGATACATCGTCAATGAAAATCGCGCTATCGAATAACTACGCCGGCAACAGCTGGCGTCAGATGATGCTCAAGAGTTGGTCCGACGTCGCGGACGTCGCAGTCAAACAGAAAGTGGTGGCAGCCGCGCCCACATTTACCACGGCCGAAAGCCAGGCGACCGAGCAAGTCCAGCAAATCCAGAACCTGATCCTCCAGGGCTTCAAGGCAATAACGGTCGACGCTGTGTCTCCCACCGCGCTTAACGGCGTGATCAAGCAGGCGTGCGCCGCGGGCGTGACGGTCGTGTCGTTCGACGGCATCGCATCCGAGCCTTGCGCATACCGAATCGCCGTCGACTTCCAGGGCATGGGCAGAATGCAGGTGGATTATCTGGCGAAGCGGCTCAATGGCAAGGGCAACCTGCTCGAGGTCCGCGGACTGGCCGGCGTGTCGGTCGATGACGAGATTCATCAAGGCATGGTCGACGAGCTCAAAAAGTATCCGGGTCTGAAGGTAGTCGGATCGGTACATGGCGACTGGACACAAACAGTTGCGCAGAAAGAGGTGGCGAGCATCTTGCCGACGTTGCCGAAAATCGACGGCGTCCTCACGCAAGGTGGCGATGGTTTCGGCACAGCACAGGCGCTGAAGGCAGCCGGCAGGCCGACACCGATCATCATCCTCGGCAATCGCCAGGAAGAACTTGCGTGGTGGGCCGATCAGAAGAAGAGCGGCTATGAAACCATGTCGGTAACCATTCCGCCGGGTGCGTCGACGTTTGCATTCTGGGTGACGCAGCAATTGCTGGCAGGCAAGAAGATGCCGCACGACATCCGTATGCCCGTGCTCGAAGTGAAGCCGGAAGAGCTCGACGCCGTCCTGGCAAAAACGCCTCCGGGTTCGCTCGCGAACAAGGAATACACGCGCGAGGAAGTGGTTGCAGTGGTGGGAGGGAAGTAATGAATCCGCAGCGCCGGCTGGCGTGACTGGCCGGCGCTGCGCGTTGTTTGCGTGGTGTTTCCGCCTCAGCGTGCGGCGCCCCGAACGCTAACATGCAGCGCATATACCGATGAACTCGCTGTAATGAACAGCCGGTTGCGGTTCACGCCGCCAAAGGTAAGGTTGGCCACCGCTTCGGGAATCAGGATTTTGCCGAGCAAAGTGCCATCTGGCGCATAGCAGTGCACGCCGTCTTCCGCACTCGTCCACACATTGCCGTGTTCGTCCGTCCTCAGGCCATCCGGCACGCCGCTTTCCATCTCCACGAACAAGCGTCCGTTGCGCAACGCGCCGCCACTGGCGACGTCGAAGACGCGGATATGGCGCGGCCCATTCACGTCATGCGACGCACCGGAGTCCGCAATGTACAGACGTGTTTCGTCCGGCGAAAACGCGAGCCCGTTAGGCTTGACGAAGTCGTTGGCAACGAGGTGCACGCGTCCATTGTCCGGCGAAACACGATACACATTGCAGCTGCCGATTTCGCTCGGTGCCCGAAAGCCTTCGTAATCGCTCAGGATTCCATAGTCAGGATCGGTGAACCAGATCGTGCCATTCGAATCGACGACAAGATCATTCGGGGAATTCAGTCGCAGGCCTTCGTAATGCGACGCGAGTACGACAACGCTGCCATCGTGCTCCGTGCGCGTGACTTGACGACCGCCGTGCTCGCAGCTCACCAGGCGTCCTTCGCGGTCGCGCGTATTGCCGTTGCTGTAATTGGAGTTGGACCGATAGACGCCCACGCCCATGCCCGGCGCCCATCGCAACATACGGTTGTTGGGAATATCACTCCAGATCAGCAAGTCGGTCGCCGGAAAGTACACCGGCCCCTCGGCCCACAGGCATTCGTCGGTGAGCTTTTGCAGCGGCGCATTAGGCTGGACCAGCGTGCGAAAGCGGGGATCGTGTACTTCAAGTTCGTCAGATTTCATTAGCTTGTCCTTTTTGAGCGCGCTTTCATCGCAACGTTTTTCCGCCGGCCGCGACCGTCACGACAATGATCAGCAAACCGTACACCACCGAGCGCACGCCTGAATCGGCGCCGACCGCATTGAGTACGGCATTCGAGAGAAACAGGAACATCGATGCACCCCAGACGCCGGCGATGGTCGGCTTGCCGCCTGTGACGAGCGTGCCGCCGATCACGACAACGGCGATCGATATCAGCATGTACTCCACGCCCATGTCGAGCGACGCGCCACCGGAGACCGCCGCGAGCAGAAGCGCGGTAAACGCCGCAATCACCGACGACAGCACGTAGGCAATGCAACGCGTCCAATGTACGTCGACGCCTGCGAGCCATGCAGCGCGCGAGTTCTGTCCGATCGCGGAAAGCCGCCGGCCGTAGATGGAGCGATGCAGCAGCAAGGCGAGCGCAAGCGACAGCACGAGCACCGCCAGTGCAATGTACGGGATCTGCGCGAGACGACTGGTTGCAAACGCGCCGAGCGCGGCAGGCGGCGGAGGCAATTGACGCCCCTGCGTGATGGCCAGCGACTGGATGATGAAGCTGGACGACATCGTCGCGATGATCGGCGGAATGCGCAGCAACCGGATCAGCGCGTAATTGGCGAGCCCGACCGCGATACCCACGCCGAGCACCGACGCGAGACCCAGCACGATCCGGTCGTTCGCCCCGTTCATCACGTGCATGCTGACGACGCCCGCGAGCGCGATCGTGGACGGCACCGACAAGTCGATGTTGCCCACGCCGGACGTGATGACAAGCATCTGCCCGAGACCCACCAGCACCATGAAAACGCCGTACACCAGTGCCGTCTGGGCCACGTTGGCCGCAATCGAAAACCCGAAGATCGTGACAATGGCCAGCCAGACCAGGACCGCCCCCACGAACGACCAGGCCCACGGTGCCTTAACGCTCTTGAGCCCGGCCGGCCAGGCGGCTTTGGGCGCCAGCGCAACGGTGGCTTCCTTATCGCTGCGCACTTCGCTGGATGTTTGCGGGCTCATTGGCGGTCTCCGCGTTGCAGCAATACGCGCAACGACAGAACGATGATCAGGATCGCCCCTTGCATGCCGACCTGCCAGTCCGGCGAAATGTTCAGGAAGGCGAGAAACGACGCGGCAAGCGTCAGCGTGATCGCGCCCAGCACCGCACCGACCACCGACACGCGCCCGCCGACAAATTCCCCGCCGCCCAGAATCACGGCCGCAATCGACAGCAGCGTATAACGCAAAGCGAGATTGGCATCGGCAGAGGTGGTCAGGCCCAGAAGCGACAAACCCGACAAAACGCCGAACAGACCCGCGATGCCGTAAAGCGTCGCCTTGCTGCGCACGAGCGACCAGCCGAAACGACGCATCGCGCGTGGATTTCCCCCGGCTCCGCGGATCCGGGCGCCCGCCGACGTGCGCATCAGTAACAGATGCCCGAGCCCTGCAATCAGAGCGGACCACACAATAGGCGCTGCGATCCACGGTGTCTGGTAGTTCATCACCGTGCCGAGCCATTCAGGGCTCGTGCCGCCAGGTGACGGCAGCAACACGATCGCGAGCCCGCTCCAGACGAATGCCAGGCCAAGCGTCACCACAATCGATGGAATCTGCCGCAGCTCGATCAGCGCCCCGACCGCTGCATACGCCAGCACGCAACCCGCCAGCGTCAGTACGCCGAGCCACGGCCGGCTCACCAGCAGGGTCGCGCCAATGCAGGCCACGAGGCTCACAAATGGCCCGATCGATAAATCTAAGTCGTTGACCGTGATGATCGCGAGTTGCGCGAGCGTCGCCAGCACGATAGGCACGGCAAGGTTCAACAACAGGCTCGAACCGAAATAGCTCATCGTGGTCGGCTGCAGGTACAGGATCGGCACGAGCACGGCGACCAGCGAAATGACCGGAAGTAACGCGCGCAATCGCGCCTGGGTAATCGCAAACGTCATGCGGCATGCTCCTCGAAACTGGCGGCCAGGAGCGCTTCTTCCGTGCATTCGTCGGCGTGCAGCATGCGCGTGACGGAGGCCGAACGAAACACGTAGGTGCGGTCGCAATAATTCAGTTCTTCGTTCTCGGTCGTGTACCAGATGAAGGTGCGGCCCTTCGCCGCTTCGTCGCGCACGAGTTGATAGATGTCCCGTTTGGTGCCGACATCGACACCGCGAGTGGGATCGTCCATCAGGATCAGGTCGGCATCCGATGCGAGCGCGCGTGCGAACAGTACCTTTTGCTGGTTGCCACCGGACAGCGAGAGAATGCCCGCATTCACCGATGCACCCCGAATCCCGATCTTCACGCGCCACGCCTCAACGACTGCGCGCGCCGCGGCAAAATCCACGAGCCCTGGAATCGGCAAGCGCTTCGCCCCGGCCCTGCCCGCTTCAGCCATACCGCCGCTCAACCAGCGCAGATCGAGGTTCTGCGCGATCGACCACTCGGGAAACACGCCGTCGCGCGCGCGATCGCCTGCCACGAAAGCCACCTTCGCACGACCGGCTCCGCGGCTTGTAGCGGTTTCGTAGATGGCCAGCAGCGCCTCCGTCTGCCCTTGTCCCGCGAGCCCCGCAAAGCCGATCACCTCACCGCGCGAAGCATCGATCTTCGTTCGCCGTCCCGCGCCGAGTGCCCATTGATATTCCGGGCCGGCGACGCGTTCAAGGCGCGCACGCTGGGCGGCCGGCGTCTTGTCGACCTCGGGGTGCTGGCCCATCGCGAGGATGATCGCTTCGCGGCTGAGATTGTCCCGCGCAAGCACGCCCACAATGCTCCCGTCGCGCATCACCATCACGCGGTCTGCCACCCGCTGTATCTCGCCGAGCATATGGGTGATCAACAGACACGTGATGCCGCCCTGCGCAGCCTTGCGCACGAAGGCGAGCAACTGTTCCGCGGTATGCGCATCGAGCGATGAGGTGGGTTCGTCGAGAATCACGAGACGCACGGGGGTATCGGTGATAGTGAAACCCCGGGCGATCTCGACCATCTGCCGTTGCGTGAGCGTGAGGTCGGAGACCAGTTCGTTGCCGCTCAATCCGTTGCCGGGAAAGATTTCTTCCAGCTTCTCACGCATGAGAGCGGTCGCCCGCCGCCGCCAACCGCGTCCACGCAGTTGCGGATGCACGATGCACATGTTCTCGGCGATGCTCAGATTCGCGCAGAGCGACAACTCCTGGAACACGCAGCGCACGCCGGCGTGGCGCGCGGCGTTGGCGTCGTAGCGCGGCGACGGCGCGCCATCGACCTCGATGTTCCCTTGCGTCGGTTCGAAGACGCCCGCAAGAACGGCCATGAGCGTCGATTTTCCCGCGCCGTTATGCCCGGCGATGCCGACGCACTCGCCCCGGAGGAAGCTGAAGTCGATGTCAGTCAGCGCGCGCACGCGGCCGAATGTCTTGCCGATGCCATGGAACCGGATCAGCGCCTGGCGCCCTGTCTCTTCCGTCTCTGCTGTATTTTTTATTACGCCCATTCACATGCTCCGCATGTCTGGTTCCGACATCACATAACCGCCCGGGCCGGGCTCACGCTCCTGCCGCGGGCGGGTGCGTTCAGCTTACTTCTTGTCGAGCAGCGCAACGGTTTGCGGCAACGTGTAGGTCACGTCGCTGATACCGCCCTGTGGCGTCGCCGAGAGCTTCGCCTGCAACTGTTCCTGCGAAATATCGAGGAGCGGCACATTGATGGTCATGTCCTTTGGGATATTCTTGCCGGCCAGCACCTGCTGTGCCACCCAGAATGCAAACGATACCGCGCCCGGGGGATTCGACAGTGAACGCGACTGATAGCCGTTTTTCGACTGCTCGCTCCACCAGTTGAGTTCCGCATACGTGCTGCCGATAATCATCGGCGGCACCGGGCGGTTGGCCGCCTTGAAGGCCTGCGCAATGCCGAACGACATCTCGCCTTCCGTCGCCACGCCATCGACTTGCGACAGCGTCGGCAGGATGCCGGCCACCGCCTTCTGCGCCACGGATTGTGTCCAATCGCCATTCACCGAACCGACGAGCTTCATGCCCGGGTACTTCTTCAGTTCCGTGAGCACGCCCTCGTGCATGAGATTATCTACGGAGATCCCCGCCACGCCGCGCACTTCGAGAATATTGCCCTTGCCGTTCAGACGCCTGGCGAGATAATCGACGCCCGCCTCGCCCCAGCCGCGGAAATCGAAATTGACGCGATACGCGCACGGTTCATCGACGATGCCATCGAACGACACCACGACGACGCCGGCAGCGCAAGCCTTCTTGATCGTACCGTTGAGCGCGGTGGGCGAGACGGCGTCGATCACGATCGCGTTATAGCCCTGCAAAATCAGATTCTGGATCTGCTGGGCCTGCTCCGTCACCTGGTTCTCGGCGGTCGTAAACGCAGGCGCGGCGGCGACTTTCTTATCCTGCACCGCAGCCGTGGATACCGCGGCCCAGCTCTTGAGCATCGATTGTCGCCAGGCGTTGCCCGCGAAACTATTGGACAGTGCGATTTTCTTTTGCGACGTATCGCCCGCAGCCACCTGTGCGTGCGCTGCAGACGCCACCATGCACGACGCCAGAGCAAGCACGGCGCCCACCTGCTTTCCTGAACCGATCATTTATTTTGTCTCCTGTTATGACAGCGTTTTAATTTTGATGCTGCGTTTCGACTAGGCCAGCTCCTTTGCCTTGCGAATGCCTTCCCAGAGCCCATTCAGATAGACCGCGCCGAGTGCGCGATCGTAGAGGCCATACCCTGGCTTGCCGGTCTCGCCCCAGATCATGCGGCCGTGGTCCGGACGGATATAACCGGTGTAATCTGCATCGCTGTAGGCCTGCATGATCGCCGCCATGTCGAGCGAACCATCAGCCGTTCGATGCGCGGTCTCGTGAAAATCGCCTTTATCGTTCACCTTGATGTTGCGCAGATGCGCAAACGGGATGCGTCCGCGGGCGGCGAATTCCCGAACCATCGCGGCGACGTCGTTCGCGGTATCGGCGCCGAGCGAGCCGGAACATAACGTGAGCCCGTTTGCCGGGCTATCCACGATGGCAAGTACGCGTTCAAGATCTGCGCGATTCTTGACGATCCGCGGCAAGCCGAAAATGGGTCGCGGCGGATCGTCGGGATGGATTGCCATGCGGATTCCGGCTTCTTCCGCCACGGGAATAACGCGCTGTAAGAAGTATTCGAGGTTTGCCCAGAGGCGCTCTTCACTGCAGGACGCGTATTCGGCCAGCAGCGCGCGCAACTGACCTGCGTCGTAGCTCGTATCCCAGCCGGGCAACTGGATTCCGTCGTCAGCATTGATGCTCGCGACCGTGTCCACGTCGAACGCAAGCGTGGTCGAACCGTCGGGCAGGCGCTTCGCAAGCGTGGTCCGGGTCCAGTCGAACACCGGCATGAAGTTGTAGCAAACGACCTTGATGCCGGCCGCGCCCAGATTGCGCAGCGTGCGCGCGTAATTCGAAATCAATGCGTCCCGCGATGGCTTCCCAAGCTTGATGTCTTCATGAACCGGCACGCTCTCGATCACATCGATTGCCAGGCCCGCCGCATGGACGGTGTCCTTCAGTTCGACGATTTTCTCGGGCGACCAGACTTCACCGACAGGCACGTCGTAGATGGCCGAAACAATGCCGTACATGCCCGGGATCTGACGGATATAGTCCAGCGAGACGGGGTCGTCCCGGCCGAACCACCGAAAAGTCATCTTCATGCCTTTGCCTTTTAAGGACGCATCCCGAACTCCGGGGATGCTATGCTTACAAAAAGCGATTTTTGGTCTGGTGGTCAGGCCACTAGACCGCGAAAACAGTATAGCGGCTTCCTTTTGGGCGCGCAATTCAATTGACGGAGTGAAGAGATGGAACTGCCGAGTCTCAAAACGGAGCGCTTGTACCAGAAGATTTCGACGTTGCTCATCGGACTTATCAAGGACGGCACGTTTGAACAAGGGCAGGCATTGCCGGCCGAGCGCGAACTGTCGAAACAACTTGGGGTTGGCCGGTCGTCGGTGCGCGAAGCGCTGATCGCACTCGAAATAGCAGGCTGGGTCGAAATCCGCACCGGCGCCGGCGTGTTCGTCCGTCACCCCGACGAAGCTCGCATCGAGCCCGCGCTGATGGACGCGGACTTCAGCGCGGCGGACTTGCTGTCCGCGCGCGCGGTGATCGAGGGCGAGATCGCCGCGCTTGCAGCCAAAAACGGCACTGATGCGCAGCGAGAAGCGCTGGCGCGAACCATCGGCATGCTGGAGGCGCAATCGGTGAACAACGCCGCGTTTCTCGATGAGGACAGGCGCTTTCACTTGCTTATCAGCGAAATGACCGGTAACGCGGTGCTGACCGAGGTGATGACGGTTCTCTGGAACAAGCGCTACAGCCCCATGTTCACTCATCTCGAGACCTTTTATGCCGACGAGAACATTCCTGTCGCGATGAACGCGGACCATAGACGAATTGGCGAGGCGATTCTGAATCGCGACGCGCGCGCAGCGAAAAATGCGATGCGCGCGCATCTGCTCAATGTGCATCACAAACTGTTCGCGGGCGCACCGGACGGCGCGGTTGTGTCGCGATAAGGCGGGCGGGACGAGCAAGTCGGGGTTATCGTACTTTCGGTGCGAAATCTGGCGGTTTGATCCTGAAAGTCCATGTGGATCAATTACTTGCAAAATCCCCGAATGCGAGAAAGTCGCAGAACCGCTGAGCCTTACTGCAAGCGGGTCTTCACGCGACTACCGCCAGATTTGGCACGATTCGGACGATTATCCCTGACCAAACACCGCGACGGCGTCACACTACATCACGACTTCGCGCTGGAGCTCACCCGCGCATTCGCCGAAGCGATCGCCGTCATGTTGATGATCCGACGCACGGTCGCAGCCGGCGTCAGGATATGCACCGGCTTCTCCGCGCCCAGCAGGAACGGACCCACCGTCACGCCTTCGCCGCCGACCATCTTCAGCAGGTTGTACGTAATGTTCGCCGCTTCGACGTTCGGCATGATCAGCAGATTCGCTTCGCCGGTCAGCGTCGTGCCCGGGAACGCAGCCTTGCGGACTGCTTCCGACAACGCCGCGTCGCCATGCATCTCACCGTCGATCTCGAGCGTCGGCGCACGCTCGGCGATCAGCTTGCGAGCTGCGGCCATGCGTTGCGACGACGACGACGGCGCGCTGCCGAAGTTCGAATTCGACAGCAACGCAACCTTCGGCGTGATGCCAAACTTTTCGATTTCACGCGAAGCGAGCATCGTCATGTCAGCGAGCTGTTCAGCGGTCGGTGTTTCGTTCACGTACGTGTCGCAAATGAACAGATTGCGGCCCGGCAGCATCAGCAGATTCATCGCGGCGAAGTTCTGCACGTTATCCGCCTTGCCCAGCACCTGCTCGATGAACTTCAGATGCGTGTGGTACTGGCCGATCATCCCGCAGATCATGCCGTCCGCTTCGCCGAGGCGCACGAGGATCGCGCCGATCAGCGTGTTGAACTTGCGCATCGCAGCCTTCGCGACGTCCGGCGTCACGCCTTCGCGCGCGCCGAGTTCGTGGTACGCCTGCCAGCATTGCTGATAGCGCGGATCGTCTTCCGGATCGACGACTTCGAAGTCTTCACCGCATTTCAACTTCGAGCCCATCTTTTTCAGACGCATCTCGATCACCGACGGACGGCCAACCAGAATCGGCTTGGCGATCTTTTCCAGCAGCACGAATTGCGCGGCGCGCAGCACGCGCTCGTCCTCACCTTCGGCGAACACGATGCGCGCCGGCTCCGACTTCGCAGCGGCGAACACCGGGCGCATCACCATGCCGGTGCGGTACACCGTCGTGCCGAGTTCTTCGCGGTACGCGTCCATATCCTTGATCGGACGGGTCGCGACGCCCGAATCCATCGCGGCTTGCGCGACAGCCGGCGCGATCTTGATGATCAGACGCGGATCGAACGGCTTCGGAATCAGGTATTCCGGGCCGAATTCGAGGGAGTGGCCTTCGTACGCCTTCGCGACTTCATCGCCCTGGTCGGTTTCTTCGGCCAGTTCCGCAATCGCGCGCACGCACGCGAGCTTCATTTCTTCCGTGATCGTGGTTGCACCGACATCCAGCGCGCCGCGGAAGATGAACGGGAAGCACAGCACATTGTTGACCTGGTTCGGGTAGTCCGAACGGCCGGTCGCGATGATGCAGTCCGGACGCACCTTCTTCGCTTCTTCCGGGCGGATTTCCGGTTCCGGATTCGCCAGCGCCAGAATCAGCGGCTGCGTGCCCATTTCGGCGACCATTTCCGGCTTCAGCACGCCGGCGCTCGAGCAGCCGAGGAACACGTCGGCGCCGCGGATCGCGTCGGCCAGCGTGCGTGCTTCGGTGTTCGCCGCATAACGTTCTTTCGACGGATCGAGATTGCCGCGGCCTTCGTAGATCACGCCCTTCGAATCCGTGACCAGTACGTTCTTCTTCGACAAGCCAAGGTTCACCAGCAGATCCAGACACGCGATGGCCGCCGCGCCCGCGCCCGAACACACCAGCTTCACTTCGTCGAGTTTCTTGCCGACCACTTTGAGGCCGTTCAGGATCGCCGCCGACGCGATGATCGCCGTGCCGTGCTGATCGTCGTGGAAGACCGGAATCTTCATCCGCTCGCGCAGCTTCTTCTCGATGTAGAAGCACTCGGGCGCCTTGATGTCTTCGAGATTGATACCGCCCAGCGTGGGTTCGAGCATCGCGATGGCTTCGACCAGCTTGTCCGGATCGGATTCGGAAAGTTCGATGTCGAACACGTCGATGCCGGCGAACTTCTTGAACAGGCAACCCTTGCCTTCCATCAC
This sequence comes from Paraburkholderia sp. RL17-337-BIB-A, assembly GCF_046025895.1. Taxonomy (NCBI): domain Bacteria; kingdom Pseudomonadati; phylum Pseudomonadota; class Betaproteobacteria; order Burkholderiales; family Burkholderiaceae; genus Paraburkholderia; species Paraburkholderia sp. RL17-337-BIB-A. Next base: position 2,170,983 of record NZ_JARESY010000002.1, read on the forward strand.
CGGCTTCGCCGCGAGCGGGCCGATGTTGCCGAGGCCCAGCACGGCCGTGCCGTTCGTGATCACGCCAACCAGGTTGCCGCGCGAGGTGTACTTCTGCGCGTCCAGTGGCTCGTCGTAGATCGCCATGCAGGCAGCCGCGACGCCAGGCGAATACGCGAGCGACAGGTCCAGTTGGTTCGACAGCGGCTTGGTCGGCGTGACCGAAATCTTGCCGGGTTTCGGATTCTGGTGATACGCGAGAGCGCTTTGCTTCAGTTGTTCGTCCATGCTGGTAGAAACCTTCCCTTCCTTATTAATTTACTGGACCGGTCTGCGACAGTCATCTGCTGTCGCATTTTGGAGGCAGAACCTCCACGACGGGCGCTGTTTTTGCATTGCTCTTTGGACCCGGCATATGGCGGATCAGGAAGCGGCCAAACTCCTGTTGCGACGGAACCCAACAGGTCACGCCATCCGTGACAAGCCTGATCAACAGCCGCCAATCCATCTTCAACACAGCACAATGTCCGCCACCCATGACATCTTCTCAAGGCGATCGACCATCACTTGCAGTGACTCGAAAGATGTGCGGGAGAACGATATTGTGATTTCCTCGTATCCCTGACTTTGATCGATCGCAATCCTTATGTTTTCGATATCCCGGGCGACAGACATCAGCACTTGCCAGACTGCCGCGACCCTCAGGCCATGGCTCTTCGCACGAACGGTGAGCTGATGGCGGCTGTCCGGAAATGTCACTGGTGTTCGATTTGTCGTCAAGTGGTCATGCATAGCCATGTCGGTTTTCAGTGTGTTCGACTATCCGCAGTTCATGCCAGCCAGTCCGGCACCCCACCATGGTGATTCGTGTTTTTTTGTGGCGAGAGGCCTAAACTCGTTCCTTGCGCCCCACGTCCGCACCCATGCGTGCCCGCTCATTTCACGTCACCGGATGCCTCCGCCTTTCCGGGATCCTGGCCAGTCTCCGCAGCAATGCCCGCGCCAGTTCCCTGTCGGCTGTTGAGACCCCGGCGCTCTCCAGCAACATGCCGATGCGTCCGCGCCAGTACTCCGGTTGGCCAACAAGGGAGGTGGCGGCAATCGAATCGCCTAGGGCTGATAGCTGCTCAAGCCGGATCACCATCGCTTCGAGATGCACCAGATCATCTTGTGACACGTACCAGTCCACATTTGGTCCCCGATGTGATCTGCTTTCTGAATACATGAGTCGCGCGGTCACCATCGCCCACGCGTGCGATACCACCAGTCATGATGATCCAGGTGTCGAAGCAGTTGCTGCGCAAGCCAGCCCGTCCAGTCGGACCACCAGCTGCCCGGACGCTGCGCCGCGCTGCAACCTTGTTCGCCTGATGTGATGACCGCTTTATACCAGGCTTCTTTCCGCCGCGCCGTCCGGCGGCATTCAAGCGGCGTAACCGTGTTGTGCAAACGCGTCGCGCTAAGCACGCGCGTCCCGCTTGGACGACCTGACACGCGCCTTGAGAAGCGCCTCGCAATCCGGATTGGCAAGGCGCGGTGATATCGGGCTTGCCGATGGACTTGTCTCTCGCGAGCTAGTGCGAATGGCGGGGATCGCCTCGCGTTTCAATCACTTTCAGGTAAAGGGTCGCGGGTTCAAGACACCCGCCGGTCGAGAGCTGGCCGACCGTCTGGCGGTATAGCTCCTGCCACGGCGTTTGTGCCGGTGGAATTTCGAAGCCGGCCATTTCGCGGCGCCGCGCGAGTTCTTCTTCATCGACGAGCACCGTCACGCGGCGCGAATTCAGGTCGACGCGGATACGGTCGTTCGTGCGCAACAGCGACAGCCCACCGCCGACAGCTGCTTCTGGCGACATATTGAGAATCGACGGGCTCGCGGACGTGCCGCTTTGCCGGCCATCGCCCAGCGTCGGCAAAGACGTGATGCCCCGACGCACGAGGGCCGCCGGCGGCGCCATGTTCACCACCTCGGCGCTACCCGGATAGCCCACGGTGCCGGCGCCGCGAATCACGAGAATGCAATGCTGGTCGATTTCGAGCGACGGATCGTTGATGCGCGCGTGGTAGTCTTCGGGACCATCAAAGACAATTGCGCGGGCTTCGAACGTGTTTTCCGCACCGGGTTCGCTCAGATAAGTCTGCCTGAACACATCCCCTACTACCGACATCTTCATGATGGCGCTGTCGAAGAAATTGCCCGAGAGCACGATGAAGCCTGCGCCGTGCTTGAGCGGTTCCTCAGCAGTCTTGATCACGTCGCGGTCGGCCGCAGGCGCAGCCGCTGCGATGTCGCCGATGGTTCGTCCCGACACGGTCAGACAGTCGCGATGTACGAGGCCAGCCTGGGCGAGCTCGCGTAGCACGGCGGGCACGCCACCCGAGCGGTGGAAACTCTCGCCGAGATACTCGCCCGCCGGCATGCAGTTCACAATCAGAGGCACCGCCTCGCCCACGCGCTGCCAGTCATTGAGGCTCAGCTCGATGCCCATGTGACGCGCAATTGCAATCAGGTGCGGCGGGCAGTTGCTCGAGGCGCCAAGTGCGGAGGCCACGACGATGGCGTTTTCGAATGCCGCCTTCGTCATGATGTCTGAGGGCCGCACATCCTCGCGCACGAGCTCAACGATCCGCTTGCCCGTGGCGTAGGCCATTTGCCCGCGCTCGCGATACGCGGCGGGAATACTCGCGCAGCCGGGCAGCGACATGCCAAGCGCTTCGGCCAGACTGTTCATCGACAGAGCGGTGCCCATCGTGTTGCAATGACCGATGGACGGTGACGAAGCGGTCGTCAGCTCCATGAAGCCCTCGTAGTCGATCTCGCCGGCTGCAAGCAGATTGCGTGCATGCCAGATGACCGTTCCCGAACCGATGCGCTTGCCATGGTGCCAGCCGTCCAGCATCGGGCCACCCGACAGCACGATGGCCGGCATGTCGACCGTTGCGGCAGCCATCAGGCAAGCCGGTGTGGTCTTGTCGCAACCAGTGGTCAGCACCACCCCATCGAGCGGATAGCCGTGCAGCACTTCGACGAGGCCGAGATAGGCGAGGTTGCGGTCGAGCGCAGCGGTCGGCCGCCGGCTCTGTTCGGCGAGCGGATGGACGGGAAACTCCATCGGGATGCCGCCTGCGTCGCGGATCGCGGCCTTGGTTCGCTGCGCCAGTTCGATGTGGTGGCGATTGCACGGTGCGAGATCGCTGCCGGTTTGCGCAATGCCGATGATCGGCCGCCCGGACTGCAACTCTTCACGCGTCAGGCCATAGTTCATAAAGCGCTCGACATAGAGCGCGGTCATGTCCGCGTGCGACGGGTCGTCGAACCAGTTCTGGCTTCTCAGCCTGCGCGGGGTGGATTCTGACATCTCGCTTATCCCTCTGTCATGTTGAAGGTCGGACCGCTCGCGGTTAAGTTACCGGTAACACGACGGATGTTACCCCGCAGTCAGAAGGCGGGCAACTAAGGGTTACCCCTGGACTGAATCGCGCAACCGTGAAGCGATGGCCGACGCTCAGTGACAGAGGTTTTTAGAGCGGTGGCATGACGGTACACGGCCTGTTCGCGGCCTCACAACACGGACTGTGTGTATATGCGCAGGAGAAGGACCTCAAGCGCTTTCGCGCGGCACGACCGTGTACTCGATCCGGATGGATCTGGGCCGCCTCGCCGGTACTGTGTCGCCCGATTTGGACGACCCGCTGCCAAGCGCCGCAAGGAGTGCCTCGCCGGTGCGCAAGCCGATTCCGTACGCGTCCACGGAGACCGTCGTAATGGTCGGATGGCAGCACGCCGATACTTCGAAGTTGCCGAATCCCGCCACCGCGATGTCGCCCGGCACCGAAAGCCCGAGTCGATGGCATTCCATGATCGCGCCGAACGCGGACATGTCGCTCACGCACATCACTGCTTCGGTGTCAGGCCATTGATCGAGCAACGCGGCAATTGCCGGCGCACCGTGGCTCATTGTGATTGGCGATTCGCCGACCCGGATGACCCGCGGCGCGCCCAGTTCCAGCGCCTTCACTTCGGTGACGTAACCTCGCATCCGGTCGAGGCCCCGGCGGTCGAGTTCGCTCGCCCCGCCGAGAAAACCAATACGGCGATAACCGCGTTCGTACAGATGACGCACCATCGCACGTGCCGCTTTCACGTTCGAAAAACCCACTGCGGTATCGATCGGATCCGTTGGCAGATCCCACATCTCGACGACGGGAATGCCCGCCCGCTTCAGCAGCGTGTGCGTCGCTTCGGTATGTTGTCCGCCCGTCAACGCCATGCAGCGCGGTTGATGACGCAACATCGAACGCACGAGCCGCTCTTCCTGATCGAGCCGATAGTCAGTGTCGCCGAGCAGTAGTTGCAGACCATGCGGCGCCAGCGTCGTGCTCAGGCCTCTCACGGTGTCGGAGAAGTTCGAACTCGACAGCGACGGCACCAGCACGGCGACGAATTCCGAGCGCCCGGACGACAACGCGCCAGCCGCTGCATCGGCCACGTAGCCAAGTTCGTCGATCACCTTCTGCACCCGCGCGCGGGTGGCCTGCGACACGTTGCGCCCGGCCAGCACGCGGGAGACGGTCATCTTCGAAACGCCCGCGAGGCGAGCCACGTCGGACATCCGAGGCGGAGTGGAGTGCAGAGGAGCCGTCGTGTCGGTCATCGAGCGTGCGCAGGAAGTCATGGAACCCATATGATACCTGGCGCACCGGCCAGGCCGCCACGCCATGCGGCTTGCGCGCGTCCTTGCACCTCACCGGAACATACATTGGCGCTTCGCGGCCAGGGGAAAACCCCCGCGCCCCCCGCCTTGCCCGTCTGAATAGTAACGTGCTAACTTAAAAAACGTTACCGGTACCATTTCACCTTGCGCGACGGGCGGCCTGACCTTAATACGTCTACTGGCAGAGGTCCCATCCTTGCGCCGAGCCGGTTCCGCGACGCAGCGATACGCAAACAACAAAGCCAGATAAGGCGTACGAACAAGCGCCGACCTTTTTCCAATGTGTCTGACGCGCAGGAGACGAAATGAATTCAGAACGGGTTTTCGACAGCGGACTACCATCCCTGACCACCACCCACACAGAGCGTAAGGCAGCTTCAGGCGAGCAGTTGCGTCGTGCGATCGTGACCGGGGCGATCGGCAGTGCGCTCGAATACTACGACTTTGCGATCTACGGGCTGGCTTCCGCAATGGTGTTCAACCGTGTCTTCTTTCCGAGCCTCGGCACCACGGCAGGCCTGCTCGCCAGCTTCGCGACATTCGGTGCGGGCTTTCTCGCCCGGCCGCTCGGCGGCCTTTTCTTCGGCTCGCTCGGCGACCGTAAGGGACGCAAATTCGTGCTGCTTGCCACCGTCGCGCTGATGGGAGTGGCGACGACGCTGATCGGGGCATTGCCGACCGGCGCAATCGGCGCGGTGCTGCTGGTGGTATTACGGCTGTTGCAAGGCTTCGGCGCAGGCGCGGAGCAAACCGGCGCTGCAACGCTGATGGCGGAATTGGCCCCTGTGAAGCACCGCGGCTTCTTTGCCGCGCTGCCGTTCATCGGTATTTTCAGCGGTCTTACGCTGGCCACGTTTACATTCAACATCCTGCAGTCGACGCTCACTGAAACCGAGATGCTGGACTGGGGCTGGCGTTTGCCGTTTCTGGGCAGCATCGTGCTGATCGGCATGGCTATCTGGATTCGTCTGAGACTCAAGGAAAGCCCCGTATTCGAGGAGCTCGCAGCCAGTCGCGAAGTGATCCAGGCGCCGATGCGGCTGATGTTCAAGTCGGGGCGCCGTCCGTTGATCGCAACGGCGCTGATGCGCCTCGGCGAAACGGGCGGATCGACGATTTACACCGCGGTGGCGATTGCCTATCTGTCCGGATTCGTCGCGGCCCAGCACCATCTTCCGCGCGGCGAACTCAGTGCGATCGGCACGCGCGCGGTGCTGCTCGCCAGCCTGCTGAGCATCTTCACCACGCCGCTTTTCGGCGCGTTGACCGACCGCATCGGACGCCTGCTGGTCTATCGGGTCGGCGCACTCTTTTCCGTCATCTGGGCCGTGCCGGCGTGGTGGATGATCGGCACCGGCAATCCGCTGTGGGTGACGGTTGCGCTTGTCGGCGGCTTTGCGTTTGGTGCGAACGCCATGCTCGGATCGCAATGCGCGCACTTCGCCGAACTCTTCGGCAACCGCTATCGCTATTCGGGCGTGGCGCTGTCGCGCGAAATCGGCGCACTGCTTGCCGGCGGCCTCGCGCCGTTGCTGGGACTTTATCTTGTCGGCTTGTCCGGCGGACAGTTCTGGGTGATGGGCGTGTACATGGCGACGCTCGCGGTGCTGACATTCATCGGCACCCTGCTGTCGACGGAAACGCGGGGACGCGACCTGACCCTGTTGGGCGATGCGATCGGCAAAGGCAGGTAACTGAAGGCGCGGATGACCGACAGGGCAATCGAATTGCTGTCCAGCCACGAAATCGCCAGCAACTAATCGCTACCTATTGGGTCAGCGGATCGGCGCGCTCGCCGATTTCGAGGAATACGTAATGGAAACTCGACACCAGCAGATCCAGCACCTTCTCCAGGGCGCCCTCCCCGAACGGGCGCTCGTCGTCCCATCCCATTTGCGCGGACAACATCAGTAGCCGCGAACTCTCAACGGACTGCATTGCGCGCTCGAGAAAAGCGGGGTTTCGCAGGCTCGCATGCAGTCCGCACTCGACGTGGCGAATCTTTCGGCCCCGCCATTTTCTGCGCAAAACGCTACCCTTTATCAGTTCGCCTCGTTTGGCAATGAGCTGCCAAAGAGGTCTGAAATCGCGTCGCTCGCCTGTTGCCGCGACGGCATCGTGCCGCTCCGGACCCGCGAGAGAACATCCGGTGGCAGCCAGACATCCTCCATTGCGCCAATGCCGCCCTCGATCATCTGCTGCAGGAAAAACGATTGCCTACGTCCCGTTAATTCTGCCAATAGCCGCAACCTTTGCTCGATCTGTGGGTTGACGCGTACCGCGACCACCTTCCGCTGATTTTCGGCGGTTCGTTTCACCGCATACTCCTGTCGTGTTCTTCGCGCCGCAAACGGGCGCGTTCGTGCGGTGCTTCTACCACGGTGAATCGCGGTTCGCAACGCTAATTCGCGGACGGGGCTCCCGTACCAGGCTACCAGCAATTGCCAGACTTGAAAGAAGAACGATGACCGTAACGTTGAAACCGAGCGCAATGCCGCACAGCGCGAGAAGGCCGCGCAGTTCAATAAGTGGGGCGGCCAACTCGGCGTGGTGAACGGCATCGATATGCGACAGCCGCGCCACCTGGTTGAGATTGACGCCGACGTGGCGTAACTGCTCGACCAGCTCAAAGGATGCGGTTGCCGCCGCATGCGGCTTGGGGCGACGCGCGAAAGCACCGCATCGTGGCCCAAGGGCGGGCATTGAAGGAAAAATGCGGCAGTACGGAAGTGAAATTGGAACCGGCATTGTGAACTGCGGCCAGGTGCGCGCGACGAGTCATCTCATGGATCTCCCGGCGCCAATCCGTTTCGACAGAGTATCGGATGGCGTCTGTCACGACGCGCTTGTTATCTAGTTTGCCGAGGCAAGCATCGAACCAGTACACCGCTTCGTCCCACAGCGACAGGAATAGTCGGCGAGAAGCTCGGGAGCAATCGCCTCATCGACGGTGAGCCCATAGGCGATAAACAGCTCATCGCCCGGCATCACGTCCGTGAGCGTCTCGATGAAAACCCGCCCCCGCTCGTCCTCGATCGCCTCGCAGTTCGGCTGGCAGGAGTGGTTCAGCCAGCGGGCGCTGTTGCCCCCGACGCTGCCGTCGATCACGCGCCCGTCAGCCAGGCCGAAAATGAACGTGTGGCCGGGCATGCCGGATCGCCGGTGCCGCGCAGAGGCCCGCCGCCACGACGTCACTTCGCCGCGATATTCGAAGATCCGCCGACCGGCGGGAATCGCCTGTAGCGCGAACACGCCCCGCCCGTGAACCGATGATTGCCTGACCGTCACGCGCCGCACGTCGAAACTCCTGATCCGTTGAAGGCTGCGAGCATAGCGAGCAGCGCGTTGCGCGGCAATGGGTACCGTCCCGTCAGAACAACCTGGTCTGCCTGGGATCGCGTGGCCGGGGTCGGGAGACGTCAGTCCGGCTGGTCTGCCGGCGTTTACCGCGCCTGCCTCCGACCCGCTGTAGCCGTGCCAGCATCAGGCATTCCACTGCCCCATCGTTGAAGCGCAATTCGAACACGCCGGTTTCGCCGGACGGGCACGGTGCCGTTGCGCGAAACGACAGGCGCAGCCCCCGTCGTTTCGCGCGGGCGATCATCTGCGTGCGACTCATGCCGTGCCAGCAATCCGACATGAAGCGCGTCACGGTCCCGGGCAGGGACTCATGCGCGACGCCCTGTGGAAGCGTCAGTCCGGCGAGCAGGTAGATATCGGCCATGCGGTCCATTTCCCTGGCGGCGGATTACTCTGTGTTATTACCCGGTGTTGATACCGTTTTCTTGCGACGCGTTGCGGGTTTGGCGGTCGGCACGGCGCGAGATGACCGGGTTGGCCGTGGTGCCTTCCGGACTCCGGCCGGGGCGGCCGATGGCCGGGTTTCCCGCGCACGCGCTTCCGCCTCCCGCAGCGCCATCACCTCCGCCTGCAGCCGCAGGTTCTCCGCCTGAACAGCATCCAGCCGCCCCTGCAGCACGCCCGCCTGATGACGTGCATCGCCCAGCTGCGCCTGCATAGCTTCGGATGCACGGCGATGGTCGGCGTCTTTCCGGTCCGCGCGACGCGTGGCTTCGTCCAGCTCCTTCTGCAGCTTTGTTGCGGTACTGCGCTCGCGGTCGATCTCGAGCAGGGCGCGCTTTTCGGACGCACGGAGCCGATCTTCCGCGCGTTCAGCCGCTTCGCGCTGCTTTTCCAGATCGCGCGAAAACCCTTCCCTTGCCTCCACCAGTTCGCGCTCGCGCGCGGCCAGCGCGGCCTGGACCCGCGCCAGTTCTGCCTCCAGCGCCTGTCGCTGCGCGCGGCCTTCGGCCTGTGCCCTGTCCAGATCCCGCACCTCGACCTGCGCGGCAAGCAGCGCCGCGGTGCGCTGCTCGAGCGCGGTCTCGACGCGATCCAGTTCGTCCCGGGTGGCGACGACCGACTGTTGCGCCTCGGCCCGCTGCGCCTCGACTTCGTCACGCAGCGCGTCGAGCGCGGCCCCGGCTGACGCGGTGGCGCGCGTCCAGAGGGTAGATACCAGTTCGCCGGCGGCCGCACCGAGATCGGCGGGCAGATCGGGATGCTCGATGCGCACGCGGCTCTTCTCGCGCAGGTCCGCCCAGAACTCGCCGAGCACGGCGGTCGGCGTGCCCATGCTGCCGCGCCGGACCAGCTGATACAGCCGGTTCGCAGTCGGCGTGATGCCGTGACGGAAGAACAGCAGCGCGCATACCTCGCGATACAGCTCGCGGGTTTTCGGATGCGCGACCTTCAGGCGCTCGATATCGGCGGCAAGGCGGGTTTCGTTGGGCAGGACGTCGGACATGGGCGGAGCTTCCCGAAAATTTATAAAATAATACTACGTAAACCGCCCCATTTCTAACCACATTTACGCGTTACACGACATTAGGCCTATAATGTCGTGTATTTGGTCGCAAGTGCCGGCCGTCACCGCGTCACGCCCATAGGAGCCGCCCGAACCGTGTCAGATACCCGGATTGCGTCCGTGCAGCCCGTCGAGTCGCTTGTCATTCCGGAACGTCTGGACGGGCGCGACGGCATCAACCGCGGCGACGCCCGCAATTCCCAGCTGGCGGCCCGCAATGACCTCGATGCGGTGCGCGCGTGGCTTGCCAACTACGCGGACACGAAGACGACTTTCGACAGTTACCGCAAGGAAGCCGAACGGCTGCTGCTGTGGGCCGTCGTGCAACTCGGCAAGCCGCTGTCGTCGCTCACGCACGAGGATCTGCTGCTGTTCAGGTCGTTTCTCGTCGATCCCCAGCCGGAGCATCGTTGGGTGTCCGCCACCGGCGGCAAGCACCCACGCGGCGACGCCCGCTGGCGGCCGTTCAACGGCCCGCTGTCACTGGCCAGCCAGCGCCAGGCGCTGGTCATCCTGAACGGCATGTTCACCTGGCTGGTGGACGCCGGTTACCTGCGCGGCAACCCGATGGCGTTGCTGCGGCAGCGTGGAAAACACGCGGCGCCGCGGGTTACGCGCTACCTGTCGGTCTCGCTGTGGGATGACGTCAAGGGCTTCGTCGCACAGTTGCCGCAGGACACCGCGGTGCAGCAGGCGTACTCCGCCCGCTGCCGGTGGCTCACTACCCTCTTCTACCTGCAGGGCATGCGCGTTTCCGAGGTCGCCGCCGGAAAGATGGGCGACTTCTCGCGGCGGCTCGGCGCCGACGGACGCGAGCAGTGGTGGCTTCACATTGTCGGCAAGGGCGAGAAGGAGCGGATCGTCCCCGCGTCGCCCGAACTGGTCGCCGAGCTGGCCCGCTACCGGAAGGTGAACGGCCTGCCGCCGCTTCCGGGCCGCACCGACGACACGCCGCTGGTCATCCCGTTCAGGGGAAAGCGCCGCTGCATGTCGCGCTCAGCCATGCATGACGCGATCAAAAGCGTATTCGGCAACGCCGCCGCGTGGCTGCGCGCCCGCGGACCTGAGTTCACGGATCGCGCCGACGAGCTGGACCGTGCATCGGCGCACTGGCTGCGACATACATCGGGCTCGCACCAGGCGGACGGGGGTGTCGACCTGCGCACGGTGCGCGACAATCTCGGTCACGTGTCGCTGAACACCACCAGCCTTTACCTGCACGAGGAAGAGAACAAACGCCATCGCGAAACGGTGAAACGCCACCGCATGAACTGGGAAGCGCGGCCTACCCCGGAACCCGGCATTGCGAAGGGCGACGCATGAACCCGGACAGGAACGACCAGGCCCGGCGACTGCGTTGAGCCACAGACCGACCGCCGCATAACGCCGGACGGCCGCGCACTGTCCACGCCAGAGTCAGGCAGTTACGGGTATTGGGGAACTGGACGTCCCAGCGAGAAACGCCCTGAGCTTCTGCTCCGCCGCGAGTACTTCGTGCCGTGGCGCACTGGCGAGTTGCGAATCGTAGAGGGCAAGAAGCACCTCGAAGTTGCGATCGCCTCTTCCGGTAGCCGCCACTCGCCACATTCGTGAGCATGGGCCAGGGTCGCTTCAACGGCATACTCGACAACCTTGAATAGCCCGGCCGGACAGTTGCCGTATCCGGCTCGCTGCAGAAACCAGCCCAGATACACCACTCGCATGAGTGCATTGACATGGTGTCCGTTTCCGTGACCACTCCGGCATGCGACCAGCGCAAGATGACTGGCGAGAGACTGTGCATTTGCCGACGCCCGATCCATCGGCAACAGAAGCGCCCTGGTCAGCGGTTTATGGTCGCGGGTACTGCGGGACCTATTTCGCCTGGTCGACACGGATTCGAAGTTGCAGGGAGCGGTTTGAGAACTTGCAAATTATATCGGGATTGCTCACCTGATTTTTTGCTCCTATTAGCCGTGATGCGCCGCGCCCTCCGTTACCATCCGACTTGTCCGCGTCGATCAGTCCAGGTTTACCAGAACGAACAACCGTCAATGTCGGATTCCAGCACGGGTGCTGGTATGGGTGTCTGGTTGCATGAGCAGACCATCGCTTCTTTATCGACCGGGGTTTGGGGTCGCCGGATGGCAGATCGCGCAAGACGGTTAGTTGCATCCGTCTTTCCCGATTACCGCTCCGAAAGGTGAGTCATTACGGGAGATCTGAAGGATTGACTCGGTTACGTCTGAACCAGCATCTCCTGATCGGGCCGCCGGCAATTCATTAGTCGACGTGTGAGCGGCACGTTGATGGACGATTGAGGCGGCAGGCGAATGCCCTAAGTGACTGAACCCGGTCCGTCGACGACCGGCTCTGATCGACCCACTCCGGTCGTTGGAGCCAGCGCGACGTGAATGGCGGCTTCCGAGGTCCAGCGGTCATTCGTGCACGCTTGCCACCCGTCAAGTCATCGGCCGCCGTTCGGATAACCGCGAATTCTATCGCTCGCGAGTGGCGGCTTACGCAACGACCATATGACCTCCCCACTTTCGACCCATCTCCGACACTCGAGAATGGAAAACTGGATACCGTAGAGCGGCCTTTGAGCGACCGCCTACAGGTGTCGGCACTGTCGTTGGCCCAACGCAGTCTGATCTATGAGGCGCGCCAAAGCGCGTGACGGAACCCATTGGCCTCCCTGTGCAATGAATCGGGAGGTTGCGTCGACGACCGTCTGGTGGCCGTCAACATTGAACACAGCAAAGACAGGTGCGACGGCCGACTCCACGAGGGAAAATTGCTGCGTTTCGAATCTGCCCAGGTCAATGCGGCCTTCGGCATCGAAAGTGAGAATGGAAAACGTGTTCAGAACGACGCGCACCGGGTTTCTGGCCACAAGCTCGACCACGACGCTGGCCATTCGCGCTCGTTGCCCCGCAAAAACGGACAGACAGTGGCTTGCCGGATCTCGCAGCATCCGGTCGAACTTGGTGGTTGACAGCCGCCAGAGGGTATCGTCACGAGCGATCAGAAACGTTCGGCAAGAAAAGCCCATGGTTCTGCCCCGTGCATTAACGGCGATGCTCATCAGAGTAGGGAACGCCTCAGCGCGAGGATGGAAGCGCTTGCCTCTTGACGTCTCACCGGATGATCTCGCCGCTCCATCGATCACGGTTGGCCCAGAACGAACACTGCGCGCATTTTTCGCCTTCCGGGTAGTCAATGCCTTCCTCATGCGGGCAGCCGATGATGCGATCGACGGCCACCACCGATTTGGCACCATGCTGATCGATGAATCGAACGATTGCTTCGGCGATTTCTGGGTCGATTCTCGCATCGGTTGTTTTGCAGAACCACCGCTCAATAGGGTCGGCGTCAGCACCTTCGTGCGCGACGACGCCAACAGAGACCTTCGTCGCTCTCGTGTCGTCTGGCCCGTAGAAGGCGACCGTTGCCACCGGATAGCCACAGAAGCCTTTGTCACGTTTTTTCGCAAACTTGTCCCGGTACCACTGAGCCTTGAATGTCATGCCCCCTCCCTCGCATGCCTTGCCGGGTGACGTAAGCGGCGTCACCCAAGTACACAAGGCGTCCCACGTCTTTACGCCTTCACCCTCCGCCCGACAAGCGGGTTCGGGAAGTTATGGCTGCGTGGGCAGAGCAAGGGGCGCTTGAAGTATAGGCGCGAGCGACCGCGATGGAGTGACTCACACCGGTCGGTGATCGGCGGTAGTCCGCCATGATGGGACGTTCAAAGGAGCAGAGTTGAACGTCCGTAGGTCGGTCCAACGAGACACGCTGCCATATAGTCGTTTGTAACAACCCGGCCGACTGATTTTCGCCGCGCGGGCGAGAGCCGTCATCGGCATCCCATCTCGTATGCCTCAGGCTTTGGTACCCTTTCATGGTGGGTAGTTTCTTTTGGCAGAATTCGAAGATTTGCGGGGGCGGCCTTGAAGGTTGGCCAGCCGGCGGTAGAGCCGGGGGCGAACTTCCGCGAGTTACTACGTGGCGATCAGGTACAGCAGATGAAAAGACAGTTCACAAAACATGTGCAACGCAGCGGACGGGCATACCCCGGACGGTTGGTCCACCCGATAATTCGGTCGAACCAGACTCAAACGGAGATTCGCCCAGTCTGCGCTAGCCCGGGGGGCCTGCTGGTTGATTCCGCAGCCGCTCTCCTTGAAAATACGCGGCTTCAGCGCTTGCGGCAACAGTGCGATTGGGACGGGCGCTTTTGACTGCTCCCGACATTCTCGCGCCACACCTGACGCCCGGCGGACACCTGCTTGCGGTACCGGTGGACGCCGCGCCACTATTGGCGGATGAAATGCGACTGCGGCTAGTCAGTGCTTTTGCGCCTGGCGCGGGGCATGGCCTGCTGCATCTGGGCACGGGGGAAATCGGTCGCATTTTGCCCCCCGCATGGGCCTGGTGGCGTGATTTTGCCGCGCGCTATGTCACCGCCTTGTGCGCTACGCCCGAAGGCAACGAGATCGCGGTCGCAACGCCTGCTGCCAAGGATTTTGATGCCCTGATTGCCGATGCGCCGCCGATGACGGGCGGGGAATATCTGACGCCAGATGTGTTGGCCACGCTATGGGGCGAAATCAATACCGCCTTGCTTCAGGAACTGGCGACCGCAAAAGTCTCGCTTCAGGATTTCCTCAAGTTGCGCCACCCGGCCTGGAATCTCGTCGGCCGCGTGCATTTCAACCTCGCTGAAAACCGCAAGGACCCGGAGTCACCGTTCGCCTTCCTTGCGACTTACACCTCGCGCCTGTCGGCTCATGGCAAAGCGCAACATCAGCCACTGTCGCAAGCCCTGGCGGAATATTCGGGAGCTAAGAGCAAGGCGCAACTCTTATCGCTGCTGCTGCCGGTGCAACGCGCCGCCGAACACTGCGATTGGCTTCGCGAAATGGTGGATACAGGCGAGATATACCATCCGCTGCGCTGGACGCCGCTTGATGCGCACCGCTTTCTCTCTGACCTGCCCAAACTCGAAACCGCAGGCATTGTCGTTCGCACGCCGAGCGTCTGGCAGTCGGGCCGTCCTGCTCGGCCCGTTGTGAGAGCCAGCGTCGGAGCACGACCGCCTTCGCTCCTGGGCAAGGACGCGTTGCTCGATTTCAGCATGGAGGTCTCCCTCGACGGCGAGCGTCTTAGCGCCTCCGAGGTCAGGGATCTGCTCAAAGGCGCCGACGGCTTGCAACTCATCCGTGGTCGCTGGGTCGAGGTCGACAACAAAAAGCTCAGTCGCCTCCTGAAGCAATTCGAGGCCATGGAAAAGGCGGCGGAAGCCGGTCTGCCATTTAATGAGGCCCTACGCCTTCTGGCGGGTGTCTCGCTCGTCGATAGCGGCGACCCCGCTGACCGCGACTGGTCGCAGCTTGTTGCAGGGCCTTGGCTGGCCGACATCTTGCATGAGTTGCGTCAGCCGGAGGGGCTGGCGCAGATCAGCCCGGGACCGGAACTCAAGGCCAGCCTGCGGCCCTACCAACAGGCCGGCGTGCGATGGTTGTACCTTCTCACGCGGCTCGGGCTGGGCGCGTGCCTGGCGGACGATATGGGCCTGGGCAAGACCATGCAGGTACTCTCGCTGCTGCTCGTTTTGAAGCGCGAAAGCGCCGAGGCGCGCCCCAGTCTGCTGGTCGCCCCCGCATCGCTGCTGTCCAACTGGGCGGCTGAGGCCGAGCGCTTTGCCCCCGGTTTGCGCCTGCTGATCGCCCATCCGTCGGTCATGCCGGCGGCTGATTTGCGTGCGCTGGACGCCACGTGGCTTGCGGACATCGATCTCGTCATCACCAGCTTTGGCTCGCTTCTTCGCCAGCCGGTATTGGGGACCATCCAATGGCGCGTTGCCGTCGTCGACGAAGCGCAGGCGATCAAGAATCCGAGCGCCAAGCAAACGCGACAGGTCAAGCAGCTCCAGGCACAATCGCGCATTGCGCTGACCGGCACCCCCGTCGAAAACCGCCTGTCTGACCTGTGGTCCATTTTCGACTTCACCCACCCCGGTTTGCTGGGCTCAGACAAAGTCTTTGCCAACTTTACCCGGCGACTGGCGAAGGCCGACCACTTCGGTCCGCTGCGAACGCTCGTGCGGCCCTACATCCTGCGCCGCCTGAAGACCGACAGGCGGGTAATCGACGACCTTCCGGACAAGACCGAACTCAAGGCTTGGTGCCACCTGAGCCCGAGCCAGGCAGCACTTTATCAGCGTGCGGTGAAGGATCTGGCCGCCGCGCTTGAAGACGCCGAAGGCATCGGTCGCAAGGGTGTAGTGTTGAGTTTCCTGATGCGCTTCAAACAGATATGCAACCATCCGTCGCAATGGTTGGGCGACGCGGCGTGGAAGGCGGACGACAGCGGCAAGTTCGCCCGCCTGCGCCAACTGGCTGAAGTCATTGCCGCCAAGCAGGAAAAGGTGCTGGTATTCACCCAGTTCCGCGAGACCACTGAGCCGCTCGCGGCATTTCTGGGTTCAATCTTTGGGCGCGAAGGTCTGGTGCTCCATGGTGGCACCCCGGTAGCTAAGCGCCGCGCATTGGTCAAGCAATTTCAGGAAGATGAGCTGACGCCCTTCTTCGTGCTGTCGCTCAAGGCCGGCGGGGCGGGTCTGAATCTCACCGCCGCTTCGCATGTGATCCACTATGACCGGTGGTGGAACCCGGCCGTGGAAAATCAGGCGACTGATCGTGCGTTTCGTATCGGCCAGCAGAGGAACGTTCTGGTGCATAAGTTCATCTGCCGTGGCACGATCGAGGAGCGTATTGACCAGTTGATCGAAGCGAAGCAGCAATTGGTGAAGGACGTGCTGGAGGGCGGGGCGGAACTCCTGCTCACCGAGTTGAGCGATCGTGAATTGCTCGATCTCGTGAAGCTCGACGTTTATGCCGCGCAAGAAAATTGATCGTCAAGAGGAAGCGCAATGAGTTACGGGGGATGGAAGCCCTATGTCTCGGTCGCCGAGCGCAGAAAAAAGGCTGAACTGGCCGCCGCGAAGGCTAATAAGGCCGGTGCGGTCCTGTCGCCAATCGCGTCGTATCGCGGTGCCGTCGCCAAGACGTTCTGGGGCAAGGCATGGTGCGACAATCTGGAAGGCTACAGCGACTATGCCAACCGCCTGCCGCGAGGCCGTACCTATGTGCGCAACGGTTCCGTGATCGACCTTCAGATTGCGGCCGGCGAAGTCCGCGCGCAGGTAATGGGTTCGAGCCTCTACACGGTTGCTGTGACCGTGACGACGTGTCCTGAAAAGCAATGGCGCGCGATCGGAGCCGATTGCGCGGGGTCGATCGATTCGATCGTGGAACTCTTGCAGGGCAAGCTCTCAACAGCCGTGATGGAGCGCATCTGCAAACCTGGCACCGGTCTTTTCCCGGCGCCGAAGGAAATCAAGTTCAATTGCAGCTGCCCGGACTGGGCTTCGATGTGCAAGCACGTTGCTGCCGTGCTCTACGGCGTCGGCGCGCGGCTCGACCAGCAGCCAGAATTCCTCTTCGCCTTGCGGCGGGTCGATGCCAATGATCTCGTCAGTCAGGTCGGTGCCGGCCTGCCCAAATCGAGAAAACGCCCGGCTACCGGCAAGGTGCTCGACGACGCGTTGGTGGCCGATGTGTTTGGCATCGAGATGGCCGAAGCTTACACACCGGTGAAGACTGCTGCCGGACGTACCAAGCCATCGGAAGGCAAGGTGACAGCAAAGAAGGCGGCCAAGTCTGCTGTCTCGACAACCCGGAAGCCAGCTGCAACCGCGAAGACTGTGGCGGACAATAAATCGGTACCAAAGAAGTTGCCAGTCAAGTCATCTGCTGGGCCACGTAAATCAACATCTAGCGACGTCGCTGCCGGTAAAGCAAACGTGGCGAGCTCGCCTGCAACGCCGAAAAAGGCTGCAACAAGGAAGCGCGCCAGTGCTCAACCGGTGAAAAGTAAGTCTCGCTAAACTCCGATTTCATCTCGCATGGCGACGCGGGAGGCGATTGACGTCGATGAATGAAATTCTTCTAATCGGGAAACCCCGGCGTCTGGCGAAGTCTCCCGATCATGTTGAACGTCAGCGAACGTATCCGGTTCAGGATTTCACAGACCAGATTAGGGGTATTTTCAATACTTGGACGACCGCTTCGTGAACATTGCCAACAGCCTTAATGGCCGATCACTTGACGAGCGTGACCGTCGTGGAAGGTCCGTTGTCTGGGCGGAACCGACGCTCGAATGTCCGTCTGAGAGCTCGATCGAACGACCGAAGATGGCCGAACTGCGCAAAAAACTCGGCTCGAAGCATGAACAGACCTAGCCGAGTCGGCGCGGTCAAAGTTCGCCACACTGCACTATCATGGTGGACTCAAGGAGGGCGCACATGTCTACCTGCGAAGCCAACCCGAACGACGCTCGTTGTGCACGAATCTGGATGTCATAACCGACATGCGAAACGGGCGATACATCAAAAGCCGGTTGCTGATCGTCGCGGCGTTCGCGTTGCCCGCGTTCATGTTCATCAACGGCTGCAAGTCGACGACGCCGGCCGTGGCCGCGCCAGGGGAGATCGCCACTGACGACGCTGCGCTCGCCGCCCGGGTGAAGCATGCGCTCCTCGCGGACTCAGGGCTGAGATCGTTGCCGATGAGCGTCGCGACGTATCGAGGCGTCGTGCAGTTGTCAGGATACGTGGATTCAGAGGTACAGATTCAGAAGGCGCTTGCCGTGACGCGCGGCGTGCCGGGGGTGCAATCCGTGAGCAACGATCTGCGCCTCAGGCCGCAATGACGCGCCTTCGCGGGAAAACAGATGACGAATGAGTGCCGCAGAAGAGCGCGCCGAAGCGGGGGCTGTTTCACAATTGACAAGATCCAGGAGCGAGGCATCATGCCCGTGTTGCGTGTCATCGGCAGCCCCGCCATTGGCTTACTGCATCTGCGCTTTGACGACCATTCCCCCGCGCTCTATCACAGTCACCGACATCGGGGCCGACCGTGATCGACCCGGTATAGCAGTCCATTGACTCAGCTAGGACTTACGCAAAAAGCCGCGCCTGAACGCGGAAACGAATTGTTACGAAATGACGTATACCCGGAGCGACGCGGAGTTTCGTAATGTCGAGGACATGACGAAACATCTGAGCCGCCTGGGCTACTGCCAGTACCTGCTGACGAGCCCGACCAACTGCACGCTGACCAACTTTGCGGACCACGTCGACGGTATGAGCCACGATGCCATCAACCGGTTTTTGCGCCGCGAGCACATGACCCCGCGCCTCGTGTGGGACAACGTGCGCGCGCAGATCGTTTCGCATGACGATGGCTGCATCGTGTTCGATGACTCGGTCACCGACAAAGATTTTTCGCACAAGATCGAGCTCGTGCGGCGCCAATACAGCGGTAACGCTCACGGCCTCATCAAGGGCATTGGTGTAGTGAACTGCGTCTACGTGAACTCGCAGAGCGGCGAATACTGGATCATCGATTACCGCATCTACGATCCGGCCGGCGACGGCAAGTCCAAGCTCGATCACGTGCGCGACATGCTGACCAATGCGGTTCATCACAAGGGCCTGCCGTTTCGCCGCGTCCTGATGGATACGTGGTACGCCACGAAGGATCTGATGCTGTTCATCGAATCGCTGAGGAAGACCTACTACTGCCCGCTGCGCAGCAACCGGCTGGTCGACGACTCCGAAGGCAAATCGCCCTACCGGCATGTTGATTCGCTCCAATGGGACGCTGAAACTCTTGCGCACGGCAAGACGATCAAAATCAGGGGCTTTCCGAAACATCACAAGGTGAAGCTGTTCCGGGTCGCGGTGTCCACACACCGCACGGACTGGGTCGTGACCAACGACCTCACTCAGGACTCTTCGCCGGCGGCACAAGATGCGTGTGGCCTGCGCTGGAAGATCGAGCAGTTTCACCGCGAGCTCAAGCAGCTCACGGGCCTTCAGCGTTGCCAGTGCCGCAAGGCGCGTATCCAGCGAAACCATATCGCCAGCGCCGTGCTCGTGTGGGTCCGTCTGGCCGACATGGCGCGACAGACCAGGCGTACGCTCTATCAGGTCAAACACGAAATGCTCGATGATTTCCTCCGCCGCGAACTCAAAAATCCATCGGTCCCAATGCTTTTTGCGTAAGTCCTATCAGCAACATCTCAACGGCGCTTTCCAGGGAACAACGGCCGTTCGCGCCGCGTCAGCATCGGAAGCGCCGTTCACAAAATATCATTCAACCGTTGGAATGGCGCGCCCTTTGGCCCAGGTGCGAAGTTGGTAGACGCACTATCTTGAGGGGGTAGCGCCGAAAGGCGTGCGGGTTCTTATCCCGCCCTGGGTACCATCTTCTACCCGCCGTCGCTTCGCGCCTTCCCGAAGCTTACGGTGCGCCCTTAGTCTGCCATCGTGATTTGCGACACCAGCCTTCGACCGATTAGAGTACAAAGGAAGGATGCAACTCATGGCCAATCTGATGAAATCTGTAGCTAAACCTGTACCCCAGCCCGCTGAGCGGGAAGCCGCGTTGGAGGGAGCCCGTAGGGCGAGCGCAGACGCGGCTTCCCGCGCGGCTCCAGCGCAGCCTGAGGTGGTGGCGATCGCCCGACGCCGGCAGTTCTCTGCCAGCGAGAAACGACGCATCCTGGCCGAGGCTGACCGGTGTAGCGAGCCGGGTCAGATCGGCGCACTGCTACGGCGCGAAGGCATCTATTTGTCCAACCTGGCGGCGTGGCGCAAGCGTCGTGCCGCTGAGGGCAAGGCCGGACTCGATCCGCGCAGGCGGGGAAGCAAAGCCGACCCGGCGATCGCCCAGGCCCATCGAACGGCTGCGCTCACACGCGAGAACGATCGCCTGCGGCGACAGCTGATGCAGGCGCGGTTGATCATCGACGTCCAAAAAAAATTTCCTCCCTGATGGCCCTGCAGACCGAAGAGGACACGGATGGCAACTCCGCATGGACGGGGTGAACCTTCTGGCGCCCGATGTCGGCGTGGCGCGGGCCTGCCGGGTCATGAACGTCGATCGCTCGCTCGTGTACCGGCAGCGCACCGCGGCACGTCATCTGGTGGCGCGGCCGGTGCCGCCCAGGGATCGCCCCCGGCCACCTCTGGCACTGAGCGAGATCGAGCGCGGGGGCGTGCTCGATGTGCTCAACAGCGAGCGTTTCGCCAATTGCTCACCGCGGCAAACCTACGCCACCCTGCTTGACCAGGGCGTCAACCTTGCCTCGGTACGCACCATGTACCGGTTGCTCGCCGACGCCGATCAGGTCCGTGAGCGGCGTCGGCAATTGACCCATCCGTCCTACACCCGGCCGGAGCTGCTAGCGGTACAGCCCAATGAGGTGTGGTCCTGGGATATCACGAAGTTACGCGGTCCGGGCAAGTGGACGTACTTCCATCTGTACGTGATCCTCGATATCTTCAGCCGCTACGTGGTCGGCTGGATGATCGCTCCGCGGGAAACTGCTGAACTGGCCGAAATGCTGATCGCTGATACCGTCAACGGACAAAACATCGAACCGGGTTGTCTCACACTGCATGCCGATCGCGGAACCAGCATGCGATCGAAGACCGTCGCTGCCTTGCTGGTCGATCTGGAAGTTGTCAAGACCCATAGTCGTCCTTATGTTTCCAATGATAATCTCTTCTCCGAATCGCACTTCAAGACGCTCAAATATCGTCCTGACTTTCCGGATCGTTTCGGCTGCATCGAGGATGCCCGGGCTCACTGCCAGACATTCTTTGCCTGGTACAACACCGAACATCGTCATTCAGGTATCGCCCTCATGACCCCGCAGACCGTTCATTACGGCGGCGCTCAAGCACTCACCAGAACACGCTCAGCCACCCTTGACGCCGCCTTTCTGGCACATCCCGAGCGGTTCGGGCGTGCTGCACCGCGACCACCCGAATTGCCCGTCGCCGCTTGGATCAACCCGCCCAAAAGAAAGGAGCCCCTGACCCATATAAAACCTGATGCTTGCTCACTGAATGTCAACACCTGGGTGTCGCAAACTCATTGACACGCTCCGCAGCGGGCGGCGCGAGCGGTCTTCGAGGCCGGCCACGCCAGCCTCGCGGTAACGCTTGAGCCACTTGTAGCCGGTCTTCGGGCTGATCCCGAAACGCCGGCACAACTCTCGATGGTTGCCCCCTTCAAGCAGGGCCAGCTGAACAAATTCCAGACGTAGATTCACGGTGTCTCTCGGGTTCCACGACATGGCCAGCTCCGGAAGAAATGCACTTTCCGGAGTGTTACCCATGTCCCGGTACGCCTGTTACCCATGTCTCCAGTCCATACACGGCGGCAAAGAAAGTAAGTGCCGCCCCGCACAGGGGCAACGCTAATAGACCACTAACAATTCAAGGAAGGGCCAAAAGGCCAGATCAAAGAAATACCAAAACGCCAGTTCAAGAAAAGACCAACACCATAAAAACACAGACGAACAAGCACCCCGCAGGCAACTATGCACCCTGCCCCCTCGATGATCGAACTTGCCATAATAGGCAAATCCCGCCACCGGCGCCCGGCAACACCGCGCTCAGGTCAGTTTTTTCAACACTAGTGCGTTTGCTGGAGTATTGTTTAATCGCGCTGGGAGCTTCATAACGTCACTCTTCTACAAGACAGGGAACTCCATGCGAGCAGCAAAATGCTCACAGGCGCGTGGTTTTTTGCATGCAACGATGCGAACTCAACTTTTCGAGGATGGAGAAAACGTGAAAACAGTGAATCTATTGAAGGCGCTTGGCATCGCGTTGTGTGTAGCGACTGCGTCCAGTGCCTATGCCCAGTCCAGCGACGCGATGGCGGCGCCGGCTGCAAGTGCGAGTCCGAATCCGAAGGCGGTGAAGAGCGCGGACCGCAAGTTAGGGCTGAGCGTGCGCAAGGCTTTGTCGAAAGCGCAGGGTTTTGATGTGTCGAACGTGTTTGTTCGGGCGCGTGGCGGCGCGGTAACCTTGACTGGCTCGGTGCCCGATGGTGCGCAGATCCCGCAAGCGGAAGAAGTGGCAAAGAACGTTGCCGGCGTCAAGTCGGTGAACAACAAGCTGACGCTCGGTACGCAAGGCGGCGGCGGGGGCTGATCTCGCCTGGCGATTGATAAACGACGGACAGGTCGCGATAGGGATCGCCGCAATCGCCAATCTGCGGCGATGCCTATCGTCCTGATGTTGTCCTGGTATTTGGAACCGTCACCATCGGACCAGGCCGACGACGTAGCGACATCGTTTCAGAGTCGTACCCTACCGGTTACCCGGCGCACGGCGGTCCAATCCGCTCGCCGGGATGCTAGTGCCTTGTGTTTTGCCCCCACCGCTATGCCCGCACGAGCCCGGTCATCGGCTTCGTATCCGCGGTTTGGCCGAACAGCGTGGCGGCCGTGCGCTGCGGATCGAGTCCGAGGCTTTCGCTCGCGGCGCCCGCGATCAGCGCATCCAGTGACAAGGTCGGCTTGAGGTCGCACGCTTCGTAAAGTTCGCCCGGTTTCAGGCCGGGCCAGTCGGCGAGCACGCGTCCGCCCGCCACCGAGCCGCCCAGCACCATCGCCACCGAGCCGGTGCCATGGTCGGTGCCGCCCGTGCCGTTGGCGGCGGCGGTTCGCCCGAACTCGGTTGCCACTACCACAGTCGTCTTGCTCCATGACGGACCCATGCCGTCGCGCAATGCCGCGAGCATCGTGTCGAGCGCTTTCAGCTGATTGGCAAGGCGCGCGTTCTGCGCGGTGTGCGTGTCCCAGCCACCGGTTTCGATCATCGCAATACGCGGACCGTCGTCGCGCGACAGAAAACCAGCCGCGAGTTTGCCGAGGCTCGCCGGGTCCTGCCGCGCGCCGGCGTCGCCCGCGAGCCCACGCGCGGTCATCGCCGACTCCCATAACGGCCGCAATTGCGCATCCTGGTCGTACAGTTGCGAAACCCGCATGAGCAGATCGTCAGGCGCCTGCGGCAAGCCCGAGGGCGCATACGACGTCACCGCCGCCTTGCCGCGCAGCCCCATCGGCACGGTCGGCGCGAAGGCGATCGCATTCGCGCGCGTGGCCGGTATCGATGCGACGAGCCGGTTCAGCCAGCCGTCCTTCATCTGATACGGCGACGTGCCGCCGGTCTCCAGCACGTTCTGCCCGTCGAAGTGCGAGCGGTCACGATACGGCGACGCCACCGCGTGCACGAACAGCGCCTGATGATCCGCATACATCGCGGCCGTCTGTGCGAGCGAGGGATGCAGCGCGAAGGTGCCGTCGAGCCTGGTCGCGCTCGATGCATCGATCGCAAGCGCACCGCGCAGTGTCGCGTAAGCGGGCTCCGCATACGGCACGACGATGTTCAGGCCATCGGCCGCGCCGCGCTGGATCACGAACACGAAGCGGCGATCGGTGGCCACGCTGGCAAAAGCGATTCGCGGCGACACGAGCATCGCGCCCGCGCCCGCGGCGGCGATGCCCAGAAACTGGCGGCGTGAAAGCATGGCATTCATCTCCGTTGAAAATCCGGCGAAACCAGCAGCAGCGCAATCGCCGTCGACGCGCTTTCGGCCCGCGACACCGCCGTGGCAGTCGGTGCACTCAGCGAGCCGGCCAGCAAGGTGGGCCCGAGCAAGCGAGCGTCGAGCCGGTCGCCGACCCGCGAGGCAAAGCGCTGCGCCACTTCGACCCGGCGCACGAGCGCGTCCGGCGCCGCCCAGCTCGCGACAATGTCGTCGTAACCGGCGGGCGAGCCCGGACGCCATACCGGCTGACCGAGTTGCGTCAGGATCGGAGCGGCTTGCAGGTTGCCGAGATCCTGCCAGCCGAGCCCGCGCATCGAAGAAATGGCCCATTCCCACGGCGTCTTGAACTTCACGGCGACCGGCGACCACGCCTCTCGCATGTCGATCAGCGTCCGGTACACGGTCGGCAGATCGCCGCCGCTGCGCGCGAACGCGCTCGCCAGCCGCCCGCTCACGTCCGGCGGCGGATTGTCCGCGACGAAGTGACGGGCGAGCTTGCCGCCGATGTGCTGCGCCGTCGCGGGCGCACTGGCGAGGTCGTGCAGGATCGCCAACGCCTGCGCTTCTCCCGGCTGATCGTAGCGGCGGCCCATGACGGTTCTCGCGCCCGGCTCGTGCAGTGCGGCGCGAAACACGAAGGTGCCCGGGGCGGCGTTCGGCGGCATGGCCTGCCGGCCCGCGTTGCGAGGATTGCCCGCAGTGCGAGGATTGCCGGCCAGGCTCCAGCCGGTCAGCGCGCGGGCGAATTCGGTGACGTCGTCCTGCTTATAGCCGCTCCTCACGCCAAGGGTGTGCAACTCCATGATTTCGCGCGCCAGATTCTCATTCAGGCCACGCTTGATGTCCGGATTGCGCTGTGCGGCACGCGTGGCCGGCATGCTGTCTGGTCCGACCGAGCGCGTCTGGTCAAGGAACAACTGCATGGCCGGATGACGCTCGACCGCGACCAGCATGTCCTCGAAACGGCCGAGTACGTGCGGGCGGATCGCTTCCGCTTCGAATGAGCCGGCCAGTGCGGCCACGCCGGGTCTTTCGGTGGATACCGCGAAATGGTTCGCCCAGAAATGAACCAGCCGCTCGATGAAAGGCATTTGCGTGGTCAACGCGCTGGCGACCCGCGCGTTCACCGACGAGCGGTACATATCGAGGATTTCGCCGCGCAGCGCTTTTCTTTCGGCTTGCTTAGCAGTTTGGGCGGTGGTTTCTGTTGCGCCTTGTCCGGTGGTTTGCGGGTTGGTTTTTCCGGTGGCTTGCGTGCTGGTTTGCGTGCCGCCTTGTCCGTTGGCTTGCGTGCTGGCCTGCGCACTCCCCTGACTAGCTGCCCCGCGTTCGCTGACGTTTTGCGGATTCTACTGGTTCTGCTGGTCCTGCTGGTTCTGCTGGTTCTGCCGGTTCAACTGGTTCATCTGCATGCGCTGCTGTGCCAGCTCGGTGGACAGCGCGACTGAATCAGGCTGGCTCGCCCACGCGGCGGGCCGCTGCTGGTACTGCTCGAACTGCGCGAGCAGCCAGCCTTTCGGGTCGGCGGGCGGCGTGTCGTCGGCACGCGCGCCCAGCCCGAAGCGGTTCAGCGCAATCGCCGCGGGATTCATGTTCGGTGAGGTAGCCATGCCATCCTCTTCGGCGTTGGGTACTTCTTTAAACGAGCGGCACGATGAAATCCGTCGCGCCCGTTTAGCATTTTCTTAATCGCCCGAAGCGTCACTCGATGCGTCACTCGCGGCCGCATTGCCCGACTTCGCCGGCTTGTTCGCATTGGCGGCCGGTTGCGGCTCACGCCACTGCCCGCGCAGCTTCAGGCTCTCGCCGAATTCAACGCGCTGTTCGGGGCGACAGCGTGGCCGCAAAGTCCGCCACACTGCCCTCCACTTTCGCGCGCAGGCTGCTATCGGCCTCTCGGGTGCGAGCCAGCGCGGCATCCAGCGCCGCACGATCGAAGTGCGGCGCGGCCAGCAGGCGCAACGCGTCGCGACGTCCTTCACGGCCTTCGCGCGCAAACTGCCGTCCGTCGCGGCGCGCATTTTTCAAACCGTCGGCAAAGGCCTTCTGACGCTCGGCCGGCAGCGGTTCGGCGGCGAAGCGCAGCGCCGTGTGCTGCTGCGCCACCACCACGCCACCCGCGGCACGCGCCGCAAACCATTGATAAGCACCGCCGACAATCGCGCCCAGCAAGAACACGTTGAGTACCAGCGACGCCACCAGCACGATTTTCCATGACCGGCCGTTCATTCGCCGCTCCAATCGGCGGGAGAACCACCGAAGCTCGAAGTCAAATAAGAGGATTCATGCACTTGCGGAACGGTCCCCGTCACCACAAAAAACGACACCGCAAAAGCGCCGGCCACACCGCCCAGCAGTCCGGCGCCGGCCACCGCCGCGCCCGATCACCACCATCGCCGGCGTGGCGAGCCCGGGCGCCCTACCGGTGCGCTGCCGAAGATGCGCTGCTGCAGCGTCATGCCCGGCGGCTCGACCTTATCGGCCGCGAGCCACGCGTCGATGCCGACCGCGGCCGCCAGCGCCGTATCGGCCTCGACACGATGTGCCGCAGCCCAGCGCTCCGCCGCCGCGCGCTCCTGTTGCGGCCAGCGGCGTGGATCGGCGCCGTAGGCTTCGACGATCTGATGGAATCTTTCGGGCGTCATGACTTGTCCTTGCTAAGGCCGCTACCGGCCAGTTGAGCGCGCAGATTGCGGCGCGCGCGTGCCAGCAGACTTTCCAATGCATCGACCGCGATGCCCATCAGGGCGGCAGCGTCGATGTTCGACATTTCCTGGTAGTAATGGAGCACCAGCGCCTCGCGCTGCGGTGCCGGCAAGGCAGCGAGCGCCGCGCGAACGCGCTCGTCCCGGGCACGCGCTTCGAGGGTGGCGTCGGGCAATGCGGCCGGGTCGATCGCGTCGGGCATGTCCTCCTGCAAGACTTCGCGGCGGCCACGCAAGCGGTCATAGCAAAGATTGAGCGCGACGCGATGTACCCACGTATCGACCTTCACCTCGCCTTCCCGCCAGCGCGAAGCCTGTTTCCAGATGCGCACGAAGACCTCCTGCACCACGTCTTCCGCTTCCATGCGATCGCCCAGCAGGCGCGTGGCGAGCGCGAGCAGACGCGGCAGCTTGCGCGCGACGAGCGAGCGGACGGCGGCCGGGTCCTGGCGAGCAACCCGCGCCAGCAGTTCGGCGTCCGGATCGCGTTCGCTATCGGGAGCGCGTTCGCTCAAGGCGCGCGGCTCCGCAGCGCGCGCCGGGTGGTTGACGTGGGTTGCATGGGCCTGGATGGCCGGACAGATCGCGTCGTCGGACGAGCGTCATTCACTTTCCGCCACTCCTTTCAAGGCACCGCACGTTGGAGTTCGCGCCTGCATCGATCGTTGTGCGCGCACCGGATTGAACGGTATGCGCACCGCGGATTGCGATGCGCATCGCCATGAGCCATTGCAATCAATATACGACGACCGCCGGCCGATAGTAGGCCGGCCGCGCCGGATAGACGACACAACCGGCGAGCGTGAGCGTCAGAAGGATGAGCACGAGCGTTTTCACAGGAAACCTACCGGTCCGGTCGGTTTGCAAAGCACGCCACGAAGCGAAAAGGCACGCCGCGCCGCACAACGTTCAGGCCCAATGTCCTTCGACCCAGCGCCAGTTCGGGCCGCGCTGCACCCAATGCCCCGGCACCCAGTGATAGCCGACGCGCACCGGCTGCCAGTGTCCCGGCACCCACACATAGCGGCCATGTTCCCAACGCCAGCGGCCTTGATCCCACACATAGCCGGCACGCTGCGCGGGCACGACTTCCACACGCGGCGGCGGCGGTGCCAGCGGCGCGACGATTACGGCCTGCGCGAACGCGGGCGCAGCGCTCAGCGTGAGCGCGCAGCACAGCGCGGCGGCAAGCATGGAACCCAGAAGGCCGACCGGTCGGGTCGATGTCATGTTGGTTTCTCCCATAAGAGGCGGAGCCCGAAGCGGCTCCGTTTCTTCTTGAACGCAGCAGCGCGAAAAAAACCGTCGCCGGATTTTGCGTCGAAAGAAAAAACTCGAACGGGATGGGAAAAACGCGCGGCGATACGCGCTGCGTGACGGCCACAACGCCTCTCACGAAAGACCGGATGTCAGCACAACGACAGCAACAGTTATGCAACTGAATGGCGGCCGAGGGCCAACGTTATGTTCGCGGCCCGAAATCTTAATCATCGAATGGTTCAATGCGCGCAGTTTTAAGCGGTAGAACCACAAGCGGTATTTCTAACAATATCCCCCAGAGAATCTCCACACGCTTGTCGATGGAAACGCTGAACGGCGAAGTCGAATCTGGAGCCAGTCACATGTTCCGTAGAATCCTCTTACCCATTCCGTTTGCCGCGCTATTGCCGCTCGCTGCATGCGGCAGCAACAGCGTAAGCTCGCCGGCATCCACGTCGACGGCCGGGTCGGCACCGACCGCCGCATCGACGCCGACGGCCGCCGTGTCGGCACAGGACGCCGTCGCGACGGCCACGTCGATCAAACACGTGGTGGTGATCTTCGGCGAGAACGTCTCGTTCGATCACTACTTCGCAACCTACCCGCAAGCGTCCAATCCGGTTGGCGAGCCGCAATTCACCGCGGTGTCGGGCACCCCGGCGGTCAACAACCTCAGCAGCAACAACCTGATCGCGGCGAACCCGAACGCGCTGGCCACCTCGCCGAACACGGCCGGCCGCACGGTCGGCGCGGTGGCGATCGCGGGTCTCGGTCTGCCGGCCGCCGATCTGCTGCCGTTCCGTCTGGATCGCTCGCAAGCCAATACGTCGAGCCAGAACCACGCTTATGCCGCCGAACAGCTCGCGTACAACAACGGCGCGATGGACTCGTTCCCGTTGTTCACGGCATCGGGTTCGACCATCGCCGGCAGCACCGGCGCGTTTGCGACGAAGGGCCAGGTGCTCGGCTACTTCGACGGCAACAGGGTCACGGCGATGTGGAACTACGCGCAGAACTTCGCGATGAACCAGAACGCGTACACGGACAAGTATGGTCCGTCGACGCCGGGCGCACTCGAAGTGGCGTCCGGTCAGAACAACGGCGTGGTGGTGACGGGCGGAACGTCGGCCAACGCGATTCCTGACTCGGCAGGCAGCTTCACGATGGTCGGCGACCTCGACCCGACCGGCGACGTCTGCACGGTCACGGCAGGCAGCACAGTGACAGGCCTGATGTCGTCGAACAACAAGAACATCGGCGACCTGCTCAACGCGAAGGGCCTCACGTGGGGCGGCTTCATGGGCGGCTTCAATCTGCAGACCGTCAACGCGAACGGCACGACCGGTTGCGCGCGCTCGACCTGCTCGCAAGTGCTGAACGCGACCAAGGCCGACTACGTGCAGCATCACGCGTGGTTCCAGTACTACCCGAGCACGGCCAACTTCGCGCACACGCGTCCGTCGTCGGTGGCTGCGATCGGCTCGACCGATCCGCTCGACACACCGCCACGCCGGTTCACCACCAGTACGACACCGACGACTTTTTCGCCGCGGTGAAGGCAGGCAACTATCCGTCGGTGAGCTTTCTGAAGGCGCCGGCAGTCAGCGACGGCCACCCGGGCAACTCGGACCCGATCGACGAACAGGCGTTCGTCACGAAGGTGATCAACTTCCTGCAGCAACAGCCTGACTGGAAGAACACCGCCGTGATCATCGCCTACGACGATTCGGACGGCTGGTACGACCACCGCTACAAGGCGCCGACGAGTTCGTCGTTCGACTCCACCACGGCGCAATCGGCCGGCGGCAAGACGGTGGCGGGCAGCGACAACCTGAGCGCGCCGGGCCAGTGCACGGCAGCGGGCGCAGTGCAGCCGCAGGGCGTGAACGGCGGCGCGGTGAACGGCCGTTGCGGCCCGGGCACGCGTACGCCGTTTATCGTGGTGTCGCCGTGGGCGAAGGTCAACTTCGTCGACGATACGCCGATCACCCAGGCGTCCGTGGTGAAGTTCATCGAGGACAACTGGCTCGGTGGTCAACGCCTCGGCAATGGTTCGTTCGACGCGAACGCCGGCAGCATCATGAACATGTTCAACTTCTCGGGCTCCGGCAACAATCCGGCGCTGTATCTGGATCAGACCCTGGGCATCAAGCTGTCGGCGGCGCCGGCCATCTGACCGGCAGCCGTGGCGAGCGCTCTTCTCTTCAGCTTGCCCTTGAGCGATGCAGCCGCCGTCGGCGTGCATCGCGACCTGGAGCGCGCGTGACGAAGAGCATGAGAGACGACGAAGTGTAGTTGGGATCGAGCCACTGCAAACGTGCTGGCTCGATTTTCCTGTTTACCGCATCCGACCGATTTACCTGTCAACGCCATGAACCATCCTTCAGACGCCGTCATGCGGCCGCCTCTGCCCGCGGGCGGCGAGCCGGGTCCAGTCTTCACCCGCCGCTCGTGGCTCAGGCTGCTTGCGTGGAGCGGGGCCGGCCTCGTGCTCGCGGTGGCTGTCCTGTGTCCTTACGCGCTCGTGTACCCGGAGCGGATGCCGCCCGCGGTCGGCGCGCTCGTCGAGGGCGTCACCGGCGCGAATCCGCATCCGGTGCAATTGATGCGCCCGCAAAACGCGCCGCTGAGCGCGGTGGCTTTACTCGGCAAACAGATTTTCTTCGACCCGACGCTGTCGGCTTCGGGCGTGCAGTCGTGCGCGTCCTGCCACTCGCCGCAGCATTCATATGCGCCGGACAACGCGTTCCCGATCCAGCTCGGCGGCGCACATATGTCCCAGGCCGGCTACCGTCCGCCGCCGTCGCTCGCGTATCTGTATCGCCAGGCGCCGTTCAGCATCGGTCCGGATCAGGGCGATACCGACGTGCCGGTCGACATGACGCAACTGGCCACCCAGGCCGCCGGCGTGCAACGCGCGCAAAAGACCGCGCTCGCCGCGCCCGCCGCTCCGGCGACGGTGCCGCAAGGCGGACCGTTCTGGGACGGCCGCGCCGACACGCTGCAGAACCAGGCGCTCGGACCGTTGATGAATCCGGTCGAGGTGGCCAACGCGACCGAAGAAGACGTCGCGCGCAAGCTGCTGCAAACGAAGTACCTGGATCAGTTCAAGCAGATCTTCGGCCCTTCGATCGTCAGCAATCCGAGCCTGCTGATTTCGGAAGCGCTGTTCGCGGTCGGCCGCTATCAGATCGAGGATCCGTCGTTCCACGCCTTCACCAGCAAGTACGACTACTGGCTCGAAGGCAAGGCGCGACTGACGCATGCCGAGTTGCACGGCTTGCAGTTGTTCAACGACAAGGACAAGGCGAATTGCGCGGGCTGCCACTTGAGCCAGCCGAGCCACAATGGCCTGCCGCCGGTCTTCACCGACACGCAGTACGAGGCGCTCGGCGTGCCGCGCAATCCCGCGATTCCGGCCAACAAGGATCCGAAGTACTTCGATATGGGCGTGTGCGGCCCGTTCCGCGACGACCTCGCGCAGCAGACGCAGTACTGCGGGATGTTCCTCACGCCGACGTTGCGCAATGTCGCCGAACGCAAGGTGTTCTTCCACAACGGCGTGTACACGATCTCAAGCAGGTGATGGACTTCTATAACCTGCGCAATACGGCGCCGGAGAAGATTTATCCTCACGATGCATCGGGCAACGTGCAGAAGTACAACGATCTGCCGGCGAAGTATCACGCCAACGTCGATGTCGACGACGCGCCGTTCGATCGCAAGTTCGGCGACAAACCCGCGATGACCGATCAGGATATCCAGGACATCATCGCGTTCATGAAGACGCTGAGCGACGGGTATAAGGACTGAGCTTTCGAGCTTCGCGCGGGGGCTGTACGCACCGCCTTTGCGCTGCGGCGCGTGAGCCGGTGAGGTATCCTTGCCGGTTCCGCGACCTTTATCCTGAGCCTACCCGATGGCCGATTTTCCCTTCGACGCCGTACTCTTCGACTGCGACGGCGTGCTCGTCGACTCCGAACCCATCACCAACCGCGTGCTGACCGAGATGCTTGGCGAGCTGGGCTGGCAATTGAGCGTCGAAGAGACGATGCGCATTTTCGTCGGCAAAGCCGTCAAGGACGAAGCCCCGCTAATCGAAGCGCGCACCGGTTTCGCGATCACCACCGACTGGCTCATGCAGTTTCGCCAGCGTCGTAACGTGGCGCTCGACAGCGAGTTGCGGGCGATTCCCGGCGCGGCGTCCACAGCGCGCACGCTGTATGCGGCGCTGAAAGGACGTATTGCGGTCGCATCTGGCGCCGACCGGATCAAGGTGGAATTGCAACTGGCCAAGGCGGGCATTCTCGACTGCTTCGAAGGACGCATCTTCAGCGGTCACGAAGTGCCGCGCAGCAAGCCGTTTCCCGATGTGTACCTGGCCGCGGCCGCGGCATTGGGCATGGACCCGAAACGCTGCGCGGTGGTCGAGGATACGGTGACGGGCGCAACCGCGGGGATCGCCGCGGGCGCCACCGTATTTGGCTATTGCCCGGCGGAACTCGGCCACAGCAGCGCGACTGCGCTGCATGGCGCGGGCGCGGCTTACGTCTTTCGGGACATGGCCGAATTGCCAGCGTTGCTCGCGGGATGGCGCGGCGGCGCGCGCTAACGCCGAGGGCATTTTGATGCGTGCGTTTGATTGCCTGATGTTTGTGCGGCTCAGCGCGCGTCAGAAAAAATGTTGGCGGCGCAACGACACCGGCGCGTCGCCAGTTGGTTCGTAGCGGTCACTTTTTGCGCGCGAGCATGCGTGAGATGGCGCGCGTGGCGCTTTGCGCTGCATGGCATGGTGTGTGCGACTGGAACGCTTGCGCGCGGCAGCGTACGGGCTCATTGCCAATCCACCCTTGTCGGAGATCCACCATGACCACTCTAGTCCTCAATGACCTGTCCCGGTCCGACGCACTCGACCGTGCGGCGTCCCAGTCTGTGCGCGGCGGCACCGCTCCGCCGACGCTCGACATGCCCATGACGCATCCCGGTGGCATCATGCCGCCGATTGTAGTTCGACGCGGCTGGGGCGAGCTTCCGCCAATTCATATCGGTTGCGGACCGACGATTCCGCCCTACGGGAACCTGCCTTCGCAGCCGGGACATATCGTGCCCCTGTAAGCGGTCTGCGTCGACCCGCGAAACTGCGAAGCAGGCACCGGCCATGTCTCGCATGACATGGCCGGGTTGCCTGCTTTGCGCGCGTCATCGCATGGCGCGCGCCGTTGGCGGATTGGCGATTGCGGCTACTCGAACGCCGGATCGATCGGTACGCGATAGCCGATCGCGAGGTGGTTAATTTCGTTAGCCACGCAAACTACCGCCAGCAGCTCGCGACGTCTCGAACCGCCGTCTCCCCCCTTCCCACAAAGACCATCCGCACCGATTCGAGCTCACGCGGCAAACGCGGCGAGACCGGGCCACGGCGCGGCAACTCGACAAACCCCAAGCGCCGATACAGATCGTATGCACGGGTATTGCTAACCAGCACATCCAGTACGATCTGCCGGCCGCCATCGCCATCCATCGCACCCGCATGCAGTGCGTTGGCGAACAGCGCGCTGAACACCCCCGTGCCGCGCATCGTCTCGTGCGTCGCGCAATGGGCGATCAGCGTTTGCGACGATTTCGGGGCTGGCAACTCGCTCTCCAGCACGAGCCCGCGCAACAGCATCCGAACCGTGCGGCGCAAGCCGAAGAACAGCAGCAGCATCAACGCGACATGCGGATCGTCGAACCACGTCGAGCGGCCGTCGTGCACCGCGAGCACCGCCGCCACC
Organism: Paraburkholderia sp. RL17-337-BIB-A; assembly: GCF_046025895.1. Classification (NCBI taxonomy): domain Bacteria; kingdom Pseudomonadati; phylum Pseudomonadota; class Betaproteobacteria; order Burkholderiales; family Burkholderiaceae; genus Paraburkholderia; species Paraburkholderia sp. RL17-337-BIB-A. The sequence goes on from NZ_JARESY010000002.1 coordinate 2,204,745, forward strand.
TGATCGACGCCGGTAACGGCAACCCGGTGACGCCGGTACGAGAAGCGCCCGAATTTCGACGCAAACGCGAACGCCAGAAACTTGATGCACAAGTCGGCGGGTTCGCCGAGAAAAGAAACGTATTCACGCACGCCCGATGCGAAGATCAGCGGCGCGCATGCTTCGGCATCCCCGGCGCGCGCGGCACGAAAGCGCAGCGCAAGCGGTTCGCGTTCGCGATGGCAAACTGTACGCGCACGGCATTTACGGCATACATGACAGGCTGCCCCGTGTTTGATTCGTTGCGGTGTCGTTAGCGAGCGATGCGCCTGTGCGCGACGATCGTGCGCTGATCTGTTCGGGTTCGCGCGTCGAGCAGATGAAAAAGCGCAAACGCGCAGCCTTTTCCTCGAAGGCCGGATAGAAGATCGGCTGCACGTTGATGCTTTCGGCAAACATCGCGTTCGCACATTGCCCGGCCTTCAGCGTACTGCCGCTAATGATCGGGACGACTGCAGACCCCGCGCTCTTGCCGAAATCGAGACCGGTGGCACGCGCTTCGTCAATGAACTGCCGCCCGCGTGCACAAGCGCGGCCCGCTCGGGCGAGGCAATCAACCGCTCAAGCGCCGCGAGCCACGCTGCAGCCAACGCTGTCGCGAGCCATACGCTATACAGGAACCCGGCGCGAGATGCACCAGGTTATCGATCAACGCCTGCGTGCCGGCGATAAACCCGACGCAACCCGCTAGCGTTTTGCTGAGCGTGCCCATCCAGATATCGACGTCGCCTCTCGCGACGCCGCAATGCTCGCGCACGCCCTTGACGCACTCATCGAGCGCGCCGAGCGAATGCGCCACGTCGACCATCGAGAGCGCCGCATGACGGCGCTAGATGTCGACGAATTGCGCGAGATCGGGAATGTCTCCGTCCATGCTGTACAGACCTTCTGTCGTGATCAACACGCGCCGGTTTGTGCGCAAAGCTCAGCCGTTTGGCGCGGCTCACTTGCGCGCCCTGCACGATGCTGTTATGTGCGAGCGAGTCGTGCACGATCAGGCCGCTAGGACCGCATAGAGAGCCGATCACGATCACGTTGGTCCCGTGGCCGCTGACGAACACGACGCAATCGTCGACCTCATAGAACAACGCGAGCGCCATTTCGAGTTCACGCTGCACCGGCGCTCCCTCGCGACCATGCGGTTCGCCGACGCCGACGTGCCGTAGCGGTCGATCGAGACGGAGTTGGGCATAGCGCGGGTAGTGCGTCAAGATTCCCGCGACCAGTTCGTTCTGCTGCAAACGACGCTTCAGTTCGAGCGCGATTCTCAGAGGCGGCTCGACGTCTAGTCGTTGTCGCCGCTCCTGCTGTTCAGGGTGAAGCTTAGAAAGACGCTTGTTTTTTGGCGTCTTTCGATGCCTTACGTGAGAAAAATCGGGTCTTTTGCCATTGATCCCACAAATTCAGATGATCACGATTTTCAAACGCAAAAGACTGTGATAGTGTTGCTCCAAGTTCCGCGTCTCTGACGCAACGGCTCGGCATGGTATCCATGCCAATTGCTTGACTGGCACCCTGCAACAGTGACGACTTCGGTCGAGCTCCCTTGCACTGCCGGAAGAGCCTTTTTAAGAACGCCTCGGGCACGGCTCTTGTTGTCTGTCCAGCGAAAATAGCTTCTACGCGTCTCTGACGCATCGATGAACGCCCCGGGCACGGCTCTCGTAGTCCGCCCAGCGAAAACCACCTTTCTGGCTGCAGCTCGCAGCACACAACCATGACAAAGCACGCGGCCTAAACTGCCCGTGTTCTCCCTGCTTGCGCTGTCAACGAGCGCGGATTTCTCAAGCGCCGTCGACGCATCGACCCCGCCCGCGTCCATCTGGACGACTCCGGGCTGAGTCGACATCCATCGCACGCTCCTCTGATGCAGAGGCCGCCCCGAATGACTCGCCATCTGAGCGTGGCACAGCACTGTTTTGTGTGGTTTATCCAAGCAATTGAGCTGGTTCCCGGTGCAGCCGGGGTCACCAGCAAGCTTCGATTGTCCGCCTGCGGATAATCGTACGCTTCCTTTGCATCTTTGAGACGCTCGAGCCGCTCGAGCCCATAGATCGTTTCGGTCTGCGACGCGCCGCAATGGCGCATATCAATCATTTCCCACACCCTCAAGCGCGATCTCGACGTGACTTGCTCACCCGAACTTCCGCCCACATCGTGCTCGCCCTCACGCGAGCCGTCATCGCCCACGTGCTGCATGCACACGAATGCGGTTGGACATCGAATGCGTCGCCTGGCGACGCACGGTGTTCGTCCCGCCCCGGGCTCTCACTTCCAAGCGCGCAGACCTTTCCGCCGGTGTCAACCGGGGACCCTCAGCTAAACCGCCTCTGCCCAATTTCTTGCACTTCCGAATCACACAGCAGATCAACGTCGCGCCCTCGTTGATCCCGCTCAATCAAGTGTCCTTATGGGACACGTCGCCATCGCAGCCGATGGGAACAGGGTGCCCTCATTCGCGTCCCGCCCGCGCTTGAGGCTCAGGTAGAGGCGGAACAACCTGTCACAGGAAAGGAGCCGTATGGGACGAAGATCAAGAGGCGTCAACCATGCCGCACAGATGAGCCTCGATGCAGGCGGAAGCAAAGACTCACAGAAGCAACGTCGCTTACATTGGAGCGAGTTTTCGCGTTTCGCAGCCCGGATTGGTCAAACGCTGGAAACAGTCAATGAAGCGGAAGACTGGATGCTCGAGTTCTTTGTCTGGTTCCTCGTTGCGGGGGCGATGAAACCTGGCACGCTCGCGAACTATCGGGCGTCGCTCTCAGTGATACAGGCGACTGCCGGACAGGATATGTCCGGCTCAACCAGCAGCCGGGACCTCCAGCTTGAGCGACGGGACCGACATGGCAGGCATCGTGCGCGCACGCAGCAGGAATTCAACGACTTGCTCGCCGCGGCCCAAGCGTTGGATAACAGTGTCGTGCACGTGATTCGACTGATGCGTTGGCTTGGACTTCGCATGCGCGAAGCACTCATGTGCGGCAAGTCACTGGAAACCTGGCGAGATCTGATCTTGCAGGGCGATCTTCGCCTGCCTATCGAGCGGGGCGCCAAGAACGGGCGTCCCCGTCGCACCGAAGTGCTTGCGGATCACGTCGACGAAACGCTCGAGGCCATCAACGCAGCGTTGGCGTTCTGCCGCGACCGCGATTTTAAGCTGGTGAGCGGCTGCCATGACGATCTAAAAAGCGCCAAATCCCGCCTCAAGTTACGCTTTGATCAACTGCCAATGCGCCGGGAGCTTGCTAGTCACAGCCTGAGATTCACGTACGCTGTCGACTTTGCGAACGCCGCACTGGATCGAGGCATACCGCCTGTCGATGTACTGACTCAATTATCCGACCGCCTTGGACACGGCCCGTCGCGGGTAAAGATGATTCTTGAGGTCTACTGCTGGCAGATTCGCCACCGGTTCCCCGAAAAAATTCAGCTGCCGAGCGACTTCGTTCCCAGACAGCGAACGAGGAATCTGCAGACGTCGGCAACAGGTCGTCCAGACGATCAACCTCAAGACAACGGCGCCGCTTCCAGACGACCAGGGCGGGCGCGCGGACCGCGCTTCCAAATCAACCATGGAGGGAAAGGAATCAAGCATAAATCACATTAATCTCCATTCCTAATCAAACAACGCACACGACCTGAACATCTATGAAAGAGCAAGACAACGTGCTTGAATCACCACTCACCGGGGACGCTCGCGCCACGCTTAATCGGTACAGCAGCAAAAAGGCCGTCGAAACGCTGCTGCCACTATGGTTGCAGTTTGAAGACTTCCTGCGCTCGCACAGTCTGTCGCCAGTTTCCATCCTCGATATTCCGGAGGATACGCTTCGTGCGTACGCGAGCTATCTCGACCACCGGGACTGCCATGTCGATGACGCGCTGGTCGCGCTTAGCGCGGTCCTTCTTGTCTGCCTGCACGCGGGTTACAACGGCAAGATATTGCGCTCCGTTGTGATCCCGCGCATTCGTCGACCCGTCGAGAACCGACAGTGGGCCGCATTTCGCTTGCGAACCTACCAGCCGCTCGAATCTTCGGAAATCGCCCGGAGTCGCAGACGCCTGGCCAAGCGCGAAGCGTGCGGGCAGGACAATGGTCGCGCCGACACGCCCTCATGTACGCAACGTCCTTAACGCTTTTCATCGCTCCATCTACATCTATCGAAGGAACAACCATGACTCATCTGATTGTGGCTCACTTTCAAAGCTCGAACAGTGCCGCGCAAACTTCGGCAGCGCAAATTCTTCACGCACGGACAGGAGGCTTGCTCCTGAATCCGAGCCTGCTCGATGCGACCAGCGAGCAAGTGAGCAACGGAAATTTGACGGACATTGAAAATGAACTTCAGGATCATTACTGCACCTTGATGACTTCCCGGCGCGGGGGAATTATCGATGTTTCACCCGAATATCGGAAGGCAACGGTCGCATTCATCCAGGCGAGGCGCACTGTTCTCACCGAACTGAAAACGATCATTGTCTCGACGTCTCCGGACGCAGCGTCACAGCAGGCTACCGTAGAAACGCTTGGCGCTATTTGTGCAGCGGGCGTGGCGCCATCCTGCATCCGGATCCTATGTACCGACGCCCCAGCAAACACCGCCATCGAGGATGGCTACCGAGTAGTCGCTGACTATGCACGCGAAGCAAGCATCGCGGTGTCGCCGGAGGCTACGCTTCCTGTATCAATATCTTTTGCGAAGGCGCAGCAATTCAAGATGCCGATCGCCGCTGTCCTGAACCGCGCAGTCGACTTCGAAACAGAACTGACTGCAGCGCGGCTCAACGGTGCGCCGGAGAAAATCATGCACGCGCTAGCCCACAAGGTGATCGCGCAGCGCGATCTTCTGGATGCGGTTGATACGTTCAAACGCGTAGCCGATGCACTCGGAATACCAACCATCTCGCAGGACGAGTGGCGTGCCGAATTGGCCCCGGCCACGAATCGGAAGCGGACGAAGACGACAACGCTCGATTAAGGGATTTCAATCAAGACGGATCGACGGCCCACTTTCACTCAGGGCCTGTTGATCCGCGGAGCAAATTGGCCTTTGGTCGCCGAAGACTGCGGACCTACGCCATTCGAGACATGCGGGCACTACCATCGCACCAATATTGGCATTGTGCTGCCGGAGTCCGTGCAGTTGAATCAGCCTGGCTCTCACATCGTTCCGTTGAACTATAGGGATATTGCAATGAATAAGTTCCATCAAATGACGTCAGAGACTGAACGAAAGGCCCTTGTAGAATCTGTCGCTCGCGCTCTCAGTCTTCGCTGCGAGCCGTTGCCACCACTCCTCACCGACGCCATCGCTCTGAACAGCGCACTAGCGCGCGTGGCGCGGCGCATCAACTATGAAACGCATATGTATCGGTGGGCGACCGGGGCCGACTCCCTGCGCATCTCGTCCGCATACATGCGTCGACACGCGAAGTTAAAGAGTGCCGCCGTTTGGCATCGAGCTACCTCGTGGGGAAGCTTGGCTTTGAAGTTGATGCAGCCCCTCGCCCCTAACGAAGTTGATGACGGGAAATGCGACGCAATTTCGCTCGAGTTCCTGCTCAATGCCATCGCTGAGGATCCGCTAATCCTAAGCACTCGCCGCGATGGCCCGGTCCCGCACCTACCAATCGACATTCTGCTTACGGAACGAATCCATGAATTCTTTGAAGAATACAGTGGTCCAGGCGTGGTGCATCCGTTTGAGGGCCGCCACTTCGTCCAGGGATGCGTTCTCAATATATATTGCGACGCAAGCAACGCCGCAGAGCGAGCGGGCGTTGCCAGCGCGCTCTCCCGAATCATGAGCGCGGAACTCGATGCGGAAATCGTGTCGCTGGTGCAGGAGGCGCGTCACACTCATGATACGTCGCGACCCCATTGACCACTTACGCTGGGAATTCCGCGGACGCGCCTGGCACCTAAAAGCACGACTGCGCTAAGAAGCGCCGTTTTGGTGAACGGTACCCGCCGCCGCTCGGCGGGTTCCCCGCTCTGAATTCATACACTCATTCGACCTTCGTCCAACCCAGCGGCGTGGTTTCTCGCAAGGTGGCGGGACACCGCACGCCAATTTCGCGATGACCATAGGCCATCTGATTGAACGAACTGCCTTTCTTTTGGCCCCACAGAGTGACTTTTGATGTCGCGCCGAATCTGACAGGTATTTTCTACCCCTCGCCAACGCACAGTCGACGGAATTTCACGGCATTGGAAGTTTTCACCTGCCATGCGCCCTCGCCACCCCAGAATAGTCGGTCCTGAAAAATTCAGTTTTCGCATCAGCGCGACTTCATGGGGCCAATGAGGCCAGAGTCTCCGTCTGCGCCGCGAGGCCGGTGGAACGCCTGGATGTCAACGAAGGGAATCAGTGCCTTTGCAGACGGTTCCAGCAAGCCGGTGCTGGCGTGAGCGTGACAGTGACGAGCCAGTGCAGCGTCGCGAGGATAAAAAATACGGGCGCCAGGCCCAGACGGACGATTGCGCGCAGCAACCATCGCAGGTTGTACCCGGCAGCACACAGTACCGCGTGTAGCGCATCGCCAGCCTGCCCTTTAAGCCAGCAACGCCGCATGCCGTGATCATGCTTCACATGGCCGATGATCGGTTCGATCGCCTGCCGCCGTTTTAGCCAGCGTCGCTGCGTGCTCGTCAGGCTCTTGTGTTTGCCGCAATGAATCAGTTGTACTGACGATACCTCGTCATCGACCCCACGAAACCCGAAATCGACCAGTACGGTCTTCGGTTGCGGCGTACCGGGCAGATCCTGCAACAGGATGGTGCTCTGCTCAAGTTGTTCTGCCAGCGTGTGGCCGTCGTATGGGTTGCCCGCGAACGTGCGCGCACCAACGATCAGCCCTTGTTTTTCCGTGATCGCAAGGCTTACCTTGACGCCGAACTAGTAGGGCTGGCGCGCCTTGCCTTTACCGATGCACTCGACTTCGGGTGCGTGCAGGGCGTAAAGCTTGTTTTTGTCCTTTGGACGTTGGCGACAAATGCGCCACGCCCGCTCCAGCCACGCGCGCAGTTGTGCCTTCCGTTCGTCTGAGGCTCCAGACAGCTTGCGTTCGATGTCTCGCAGTAGCCGTCCCAATACGGTGCGCTGACGTTTGAGTACACACCGCAGTCGCCTGAACTGCTTCGCATGCGCATAGCCGCCCGCGCGGCGACGCAGCCGTTTGCCTTCACGTTCGTACGTCTGCTTCAACACAAGACCAGCGCGTTGCGCAAGTTGCACGAGTCTGGCCCGCGCCACCTCCAGCAGACGGCTGTCAGTCGGATACGCAATGGCCTTCTCCTGGACCGTCGTATCAACAATAACGCGCTCGAATTCGGCCGGCTTCACCGCCTTCATCTGCACCGCCGCCGCGATCGTCGTCGCGAGCAGCTCCTCGACACCGCCTTCGCCCAGCGTCTGCCGGAAACGCACCAGATTGGTCGGGTCGCATGGCAGATGTGGCTGAAAGTACTCCTCACCACAGAAGAACTGGAAGTACACGTCCTGCGCCCAGCGCTCGCACACCGATTCATCGCTCTCGTTAAACGTGTGCTTCAAATACAGCAGCCCGACCATCAGCCGCACTGGCAGGCGCGGACGTCCGGCCGCACTAACGCCACCGGCCAGTTCCTTAGAACACACACCAAACAGGTCCGCCGCTTCGCTTAACCGGCCATCGCGTGAGCGCCGCTCAAACAGGGGCGCGAGCCTCGCTTCGATGGCAGCCCACGGCATCCTCGTGGCCAGCACCGCAAGTGGGTGGCGCAGATCAATCATCGCGTCCAGACGGCTACGAAAAAAATCCGGTGTGCTCATCGGCCAAAACTCCCAGAATTTTTATCTCTTCGATAATCTTCCTGGGAGCCAGGTTATCCGAAAACCAACTGCTACGCCAGGCCAGACGGTGCTTCACAGGTTTTTGCAGATCCGACCAGAATAGTTGCATCCAGTTTTGCTTAATACACGTGATCGCCACGTCCTGCACAAGATTTGCCCAATGCGCGTCGCCCGAAAGCGCTCATCGGTCCCTGCCTCGTTTCGAATGTAGGTTTGTTTGTTGGGATGGACCCGACTGTCGAGTTCGGTTTTTTTTCGGAATCCGAAGGACTTAAAACTGCTGCAGGAGTGTAACGTCGTAAGGATTGCGGGATGGGCCGCTCCCTGCAGATGCGCATTTGAAGAGGGTTGCGATTACAACTCCGGCATTGCGGGAGTGTGGTGGCACCGGCTCGGTGAGGTTGGCGCCGCCGTGTAATATGCCGTTCTAATCAAGGCCTTTATTGTCGCGAAGTGCAGGATTAAAGAACACATAGTCTGGAGCAACGATCAGATCGAGCACGGAGTAGCGCCATGCCGGACCTGCGAGTTTGGGTCTCGCTGACTGCGTGATCAACGTGTCTGCCGAGGGCCTGGCGTCTTCCAGCGGCCTAAACAAATCGGGACGCCTTTTAGCCATCCGCGCGTAGGTCGGTTCTGAAATTTTGAGGCCACCGCCGCGCAGGCAAGGGTCCATGACGTGTGCGCCGCGTCGCCGGAGTGCATCGACTGTGGCGGCCCCGAGTGCCTGCCTGTCGAACTGCCGCCGGCTTGAACCACGAACCAGGCGGATCCCTGACCAGACAGCCCCATTGAGCAGAATAAGCCACAACAGATTGTGTCACTGTCGCGAGTGCACTGCCAAAGCCAGCAATCATCCCGATGAGTCGTATGATGGTCACTCCCGAGTTGTCGGTTAGAGTTCGTGCCCACAGCCAGCGAGGTTAAGCACGCTACAACGCCCGTTGCGTGCAAGCGATAAAAACATGGAATGGACGCAAAGACAACGCACGAGCGTGTTCCCGCTGGAGCCGCAGAAAGTGGCCATTCAGGCGCAACGCGAATAACGTAGAATTGAGGAGCGGTCGATGATTCGAGTAAGAAAAATAAAAACGAAAACTAAACTCTCGATCTTTGTTAGCATTCCACTATTAAATGAACGCCATTTTTTTATATTTTCGGCTCTTTTGAAAACGGAGTGGGTAACGGCCTTCAGCGGGCGTGCGAGTTGAAGGCGGAGAAGTCGAGTTTTCCTGCGATGAGAAATAGGACCGTTCGCATGGTTTCGAAGCGAGCGTATCCGCGTGCCTTGCGCTTGGCGGCCTGAAACAGTCCGTTGATGGCTTCGATGAAGCCGTTGGTCTGGCGGGTCTGGGTCCAGGCGACGATGCCGTCGAAGTGTCGGCGAATCAAGCGCACCACGTCCTTCATCGGTTCGACCTTCGAGCGCATGACGTTGGTGCACCACTGCTGCAACATCTCGGAGACGACATTGATTTGCTTGCGCTCGAGAATCTCGCGCAGTTGCTCGCGATACAGCCAGGCGCGGGCCGTGCGGCTGGTGGTGTACTGACTGACGAGCGCCTCGAGGTCGGTCAGTTGGGCTAGATTGAGTTTGTTCGCGTCTTTCAGCAGCGTCCAGCGCATGCCTTTAAGTTCCGGGTCGACCTTCTGTTGTTGACGACGCACTGTATCGAGCGCCTTGGACGCGTGGGCGACGACGTGAAACTTGTCGAAGGTCAGCCGCGCATCGGGCAGATGTTCGTTGACGCCCTTGATGAAAGCCGGCGACATGTCGATGCTGACCGAGCCGACCTGTTCGGGCGTGCCACCGTGTTGGCCCAGATAGGTGGCGAAACGTTCAATCGTGCTGGCATCCTTGCCGGTCGTCACGAACACGACCCGCCGCGCCTGCATGTCTGCAACCAGTGTCAGATACTCATGAACGCGCCGGTACGAAGTCTCGTCAATCGCCACCGTCGTCACATCCGACAGGTCCGCCGACGCGAGCGCCAGTTCCACATAGCGCGAGCAGATGGCGTGAACCCGGTGCCACGACAGGTTGACGATGCGCGCCACGGCAGCAAACGGCATCTGCTGGGCGAGCATCAGCACGAGCGCCTCGAACAGCAACGTGAAGCCGCTGAGTTGGCCGACCCAATCAGGTTCCACCAACCGTACCGAGCCGTCCGGCAAGCGCACGCGCGGCACCCGTACTTCCAGATAGCACTCGTGCTGGAAGAAATTCAGATGGCGCAGACGCTTGATTTGCGTGTCGTGCACCGGGTGCTCGCCGGCGACGCTGGCATAACCAAACCGGCTGCCCGCGACGAAGTCCACGGCAATCGTGAGCTGGTGTTTGCCGGCATCAAAGTCGACGCTTTGTACGTACCACGGGGCCTTGATTCCCAGAGCGGCTTCAAACAGTTGGTTCGTCATTGTTCGTTTTGTCTTGCATGGCTGGTTGCAGCATTCTGCCGCAACCAGCCATGACTCAGCTTATCGAATCAGTGCGCCTCAAGGGTTCGCTGCGCCGGGCTTACGCCCGCCCTTGACCCGCCAAACCACCCACTGAGAATTCAAAAGAGGCATATTTTCTTTGTCGAGAAGATTCGGCGAGTTCGTATTGATCGAGTGATGTTTTAGCGCCCGCGACAACCATTACAGAAGTGAAGATAGATGGATGGTTTGAAAGCATCGGTAAGGTTAAACGCCAATGTAGAGCGAGATCGGAATGTGTGCCGCCGCACAGAACGTAAGGCGCACTCATGAGTGCTGGCCCAAATTCCGTCCCACATTTTGTTGGAGATTTCCGCTCTTCGGCACAGGCCTGAACTCGATCCCTTGTGTGCCGATTCGGGAACGGCTGCAGCCAGTCCAGGTTCACATGGGACGCCGGCCCTCATAAGTAACAAGGCGCAACGCTAACGTAACGTCCTCTTGCGTGATGGTGCTCGATTCATCACGCAAATATCTTAGCGCTGCAAGATCGAGGATTCGCTTTAGCACAGCATCCGTTTCCGCGAGGAAATGATCCTGCAACGCGTGTGCGGTAAAGTCCGCGGTGTGGCGGGATACCGAAAAGACATCGCCCGCCATCGCCCTTAGCTGCGTACGGACATAGGAAGCCAGCCAGTTGTCGGGATCGTCGACGCATCTCACCATGCAACGTCGGCAATGGAAGCCACGCACTGCCCCCTTGATCTCTCTATCTTCTGTGGATTGGGCAATCGCGTGTTTGACGGTGCATCGCCCTTCGAGTGGCCCATGCGCAAGCATCTCAAAAATGCATTCACAGTCAGCACACACGAGATTGTCGCCGCGCTGGCATCGAGGCGTTTCATCAAACGTCATCTGAATTCTCCTGATTAACGAGGTTAGCGATCGCCTCGTTCCGGAGGACATTCGCTAACCCAGTATTTACCCAAAATCGCAAAGTCAAGCCTGCGCCGGACATCGTCATCAGGGTATATGGAGGAAAAGATTTGCAGGAGTTCGAATTATCTCGACGCCAGCCAAGTGAGCCGCCCGCGGTTTGGTGGAAGCTCCAATTCTTGAAAGTGATTCCTCGGGGTTTGCCCGACCCCGAAGTATGAAGCGCACGGCTGATGCAGATGGATCCGGGAAGGAATACGATCACGAAGCAGCGGTGGTCGAGGTCGGCCCATTATCTGGTGCACTGAGCCCGCTTGAGAGTTGGACCCGCGACCCTGCGAGCACCCCGAATTGTGACCTGCGGCGCATGTCGCCCTGCCTGAGCACGCTTACCAGAATCCGATAACGAGGGTTGTCGCCGCTGCGATTCTCTGTCTTGCAGGAGGGCAGCATGCAGGTACTCTATCCGGCCTGAGCCGGACTGGACATACATAAGGACATCATTGTTGCCTGCGTCCGTTGTGTGTCTCCCCCGGAACATCATGACGTGCAGAGCTTCTGCAGTACCACGAAGGGATTGCTGGCGCTGTCGGACTGGTTAGTCACCCATGCCTGCTCCCACGTGGCCATGGAAGCCACCGGCGTTTACTGGAAACCAGTGTGGCGCGTGCTCGAGGGCTCCTTCGAACTCGTGCAGGGCAACGCTGCGCATATCCGGAACGTACCGGGCCGCAAAACCGATGTGAATGACGCGACGTGGATCGCGGACCTGCTCGCACGTGGGCTGATCCGCTCAAGCTTCGTCCCGCCGGCGGCGATCCAGGAGCTACGTGATCTGACGCGCACACGCAGATAGCTGACGCGCGAGATCGCCCAGCATTGTCTGCGTATCCGGAAGCTGCTCGAGGATGCCAGTCTAAAACTGGGTAACGTCCTTTCCGACGTTCTTGGCGGCAGCGGGCGCTCGATCCTGAAGGCCATCATCTCTGGCGAGGACGATCCGGCGCTGCTCGCGGCACTCGCGCAAGGCCACGCGCGCAAGAAGACGAGCGAACTACCCGAGGCATTGCGCGAACGCGTGACTTCCCATCACCGTACGATGCTCGCGCTCCACTTGCAGCTCATCGACGCCCTTGAGCACGCGCTGTCTGATCTGGATGCCGCAGTGGGACCCGCGCTGACGCCAATCCAGCAGCACGTTCAACTGCTGAGAACCATTCCGGGCGTCGGTGACCTGACCGCCCGGGTCCTGGTGGCCGAGATTGGGGTCAACATGAAGCGCTTTCCCGATTCCGCTCACCTCATATTGTGGGCCGGACTGTGCCCCCGCAACGATGAAAGCGCCGGTAAGCGCCGCAGTGCGCGCGTGCGCAAAAGCGGCACATGGTTCAAGACCGCTCTCGTGACTGCCGCTTGGGCCGCAGTACGGACGAAGAACAGCTATCTGCTCGCCCAGTTCACTCGCATCAAGGCGCGGCGCGGTTCAAAGAAGGCAATCATCGCAGTGGCTGCATCGATGCTCACGGCAGCGTGGCACATCCTTCGTGATGGCGTGGTATGCAGATCTCGGGGCAGACTATTTCTGCCGGCACGACATGCAGAGCACCGTCAAGCGATTGCTAAAACGCCTCACAGATCTAGGATACCCGGTGCAGCCAGCTTCTCCGTCATAATGGCTTCTTACCAGAATGGAGCCATGAACAAGAAGGCAAACCAAGTGTGAGCTTCCCCCGAAATTTCGCCTTCCAGCAGGTCGCGTATAAACTCGACCCAACGGAGGAAAGCAGAGATGATCAAGGTACCGCACCAGGTGTACACGGCAGAGTTCAAGGAAGCCGCCGTGCAACGAATCAAGGACGGGCAAGGCGTGAGCGCCGTCGCCCGCGAATTGGGTATGTCGACGCAGACCCTGCGCAACTGGCTGAAGGCTTTCGAGGCCGGCAAGCTGAATGGCGCCGGGGCGAAGGTCGTCACGGCGGAACAGATGGAGCTGTCGCGGCTTCGAGCGGAGAACAAGCGCTTGCAGATGGAGCTGGAAATCGCAAAAAAAGCTGCGGTGTTCTTCGCGAAGGACCTCCTGTGAAGTTCGCCTGGATTGACACACAGTGCCGGCAATACCCGCTTGCGGCGCTGTGCGAGGTCCTTTGCGTGAGCGTCAACGGCTATCGTGCATGGAAGCGCGGCGGCACGCCCGAGCGTCAGCGGCTGACCGATGCGCAGTTGCTCACCTTGATTCGGACGATTCACGCCGAGGTCAAAGGCACCTACGGCTCGCCGCGCATGACCGAAGAAGTTCGCTCTCGCGGCTTCCCAGCCAGCAAAGCACGGGTAGAGCGGTTGATGAGCGCCAACGGTATTCGAGCCCGCCACAAGCGCCGTTACCGCGTGACAACCGATTCCCGGCACAAACTGGCGGTCGCGCCGAACGTGTTGAACCGCAACTTTCACGCCGGCCGGGCCCAAGCAGGTGTTCACCTCGGACATCACGTACATCTGGACCGACGAAGGTTGGCTGTACCTGGCCGTCACATTGGACCTGTTCAACCGGGAGGTTGTGGGTTGGTCCGTCAAGCCGCTCATGACGGCGGACCTCGTGGCCAACGCGCTGACGATGGCATGGTTTCGCCGCCGGCCCGCGCCCGGCGCGCTGCATCATTCGGACAGAGGCAATACGCGAGCCACGACTTCCAGCGCAAGCTCCGTTCGTACGGCATGCGACGCTCGATGAGTCGCAAGGGCAGTTGCTGGGATAACGCGCCGACAGAAAGCTTCTTTTCAACAGCCTGAAGAACGAGCGCGTGCATGGCACCAGGTATCGCACGCATCGCGACGTCGTCGCGGACCTGTTCGAATACATCGAAGTGTTTTATAACCGCAGTCGTCATTCATCGCTTGGCTTCATGTCGCCAACCCAGTTCATGCAAGACTGGCTTGTGGCTCAGCGGACAAGGGATGCGGCTGCATAACCCGGGCCTCTGGAACGCGAAAAACCGAGGGAAGCTCACCAGGTCGAGCACTGGTTTGCCCGAATCCAGCGTGACGTCATCGCGCGCGGCGTATTCACCAGCACCAGAGACCTCGACAAAAAGCTCATGCGTTACATCCGCCAATACAACAAGCAGGCTACCCCGTTGAAATGGAAGTGTTCCGATCGAACTCGACGCATCCGGTGCAATTCATCCGGTTCAATGGACTAGGAGCGATCAGCTCCCTCTCCCCACAAGCGGTCACCCTTTTGCGGTTGCGCCTTGCTCCGCCCCTTGTCATCAACTTGTGATGGGACCTGCGCCCACAAGAGGACACATGTTGGGCGAACATGAAAGAGGCCATCTGTCTTTCGTCAGGTGGCCTGCGAGACGCACGCAGAGGCTGAACGTGGGTGGGCTTACACCTTCGCCACACGCCCGTACGTGTCTTCGAAACGAACAATATCGTCCTCGCCAAGATAGGCGCCCGACTGTACTTCGATCAACTCTAGCGGAATCTTGCCTGGGTTCAGCAACCGATGTGTAATCCCCAGCGGGATATACGTCGATTGATTCTCGGTCAGGATGATTTCCTTGTCACCATTGGTGACAAGTGCGGTGCCCTTCACGACGATCCAGTGTTCAGCGCGATGATGATGCATCTGCAAGCTCAGTTGCGCACCCGGACTGACGACGATGCGCTTGACCTGGAAGCGATCGCCGCTGTCAATGCCTTCGTACGAACCCCACGGTCGCACCACGCGGCGGTGCGTGACGGATTCGTGGCGGCCCATTTCATTCAATTGGGCAACGATCTTCTTGACGTCCTGCGCCTTATCGCGATGCGCGACCAGCACGGCGTCGGCGGTCTCGACGATCACGACGTTGTCCAGACCGATTGCAGCCACCAGGCGGTGTTCAGCGCGAATGTACGAGTTCGTCACTGCATCGGTTAGCACGTCGCCAATCAGTGCGTTGTCTTGCGCATTGCGCTCGGCGATGTCGGCGAGCGCGGTCCACGAACCGATGTCGTTCCAGCCGAGATTCGATACCGCCACCACGGCGGCGCGCTTCGTCTTCTCCATCACCGCGTGGTCGACGGAGATGTTCGGGCACGCGGAGAAGGCTTGCGCGTCGAGGCGCACGAAGTCGTGGTCGCGCTGCGCGGCGTTCAGCGAAAGCTCGGCCTGCAGCGCGATTTCCGGCTCATAGCGGCGCAGTTCTTCCATGTAAGTGGAAGCCTTCAGCATGAACATGCCACTGTTCCAGTAGTATCCGCCGTCCGCGAGGAAGCGTCCCGCCGACACCACATCTGGCTTTTCGACAAATGAATCGACAGCAAACACCTTCTCGCCTTTAACGAGTTCAGCGCCCGCACGAATGTAACCATAACCCGTATGCGGTTCAGTCGGAGCAATGCCGAAGGTAACCAGGTAGCCATCTTTCGCAATCTGGGCGGCAGACTCGACCGCTTTGACAAAAACCGCTTCGCCAGTAATAACGTGATCAGACGGCAGAACAAGCAACAACGACTCGGGAGAATCGCGCATGGCAAGGAGCGCCGATACTGCGATAGCAGCCGCCGTGTTTCGGCTCGTAGGCTCAAGCACGATCGCCGACGACTCGACCTTGACCTCTCGCAACTGCTCCGCAACCAGAAAGCGCTGCTCAGTATTTGTCACGACTATCGAAGACGAAATGTCCTTGATCCCACGCAGCCGCAATGCGGTCTGCTGAATCAGGGTTTTTTCCCCCGTCAACTTGAGATATTGCTTAGGGTAGCCGCCGCGCGACATCGGCCACAGTCGCGTCCCGCTTCCACCGCAAAGAATCACCGGATGAATGTGCATCGTCTTACTTCCTTTCTGCCTATTGTTTTAACGGACATTGGTACATCACTCCGAAGGCACTACATCTGCTAACGGAGCCTCTCGAACCGTACCGGCGTTGCATCTTCTATTCGCGCGCCGATTTCTGAATCACATTGACCAGGCTCATCCTCGAACCGCCCGCTCATCTCCTTCCCACAAACCCCATCCGCACCGATTCAAGTTCACGCGGCAAGCGCGGCGAAACCTGGCTACGCCGCGGCAATTCGACGAACCCCAAACGTCGATACAGATCGTACGCGCGCGTATTGCTAACCAACACGTCCAACACCATCTGCCGGCCGCCGTCGCCATCCATCGAGCCAGCATGCAACGCGTTGGTGAAAAGCGCACTGAACACTCCTGTGCCGCGCATCGTCTCACGCGTCGCGCAATGGGCAATCAGCGTTTGAGACGTCTTCGGTGACGGCAATTCGCTTTCCAGCACAAGCCCGCGCAACAGCATGCGAACGGTGCGGCGCAAGCCAAAAAACAGTAGCAGCGTCAGCGCGACGTGTGGATCGTCGAGCCAGGTCAGACGGCCGTCGTGCGCCGCGAGTACTGCCGCCACCTGATCGTCGCCGGCAACGGCAACGCGGTGACGCCTATACGAGAAGCGCCCGAATTTCGACGTGAACGCGAACGCCAGAAACTCGATGCACGCGTCGGCGGGCTCGCCGAGAAAGAAACCAAACTCGCGCACGCCCGATGCGAAAATTAGCGGTGCGCAAGCCTCTGCGTCTTCCGCTCTCGCGGGTCGAAACCGCAACTGGCCCCACTCGTGGTCACGATAAAGCGCTTCGGCGCGCACGGGTTCAACGGCGTACATGACAGGTCGCTTTTCTTTAACGAGGCAGACGCTTGAGCGCTGCAATGGTTCGGCTGATCTGCTCGGGCTCGTGCGTCGAGCAGATGAAAAACCGCAGACGCGCGGCCTTCTCTTCGACAGCGGGATAGAAAATCGGCTGCACGTTGATGCCGTCCGCGAACATCGCGTTGGCCCATTGCGCCGCCTTGAGGGTGCTCCCCGTGATGATGGGCACGACCGCATAGCCGGCGCTCTTGCCGGCATCTAGACCCGCCGCGCGCGCTTCGTCGAGGAACTGCTTGCCGCGCGCGCGCAGCAGCGCCACGCGTTCGGGTTCGGCGATCAGCCGCTCGAGCGCGGCCAGCGACGCCGCCGCAAGTGTCGGCGCGAGGCCCACGCTATACAGAAACCCGGGCGCAAGATGCCGCAGAATATCGATCAACGCCTGCGAGCCCGCGATAAAACCGCCGCATCCCGCCAACGTTTTGCTGAGCGTGCCCATCCAGATATCGACATCGCCGCTCGCCACGCCGCAATGCTCGCGAATACCCTTGCCCCGCTCGCCCAGCACGCCCAGCGAGTGCGCTTCGTCGACCATCAGAAACGCCGCATGCCGGCGCTTGATGTCGACGAACTGCGCCAGATCGGGAATATCTCCGTCCATGCTGTACAGCCCTTCGATGGCAATCAGCACGCGCCGGTAGTCATGCCGCACGCGAGCGAGCAGCGCGTCGAGAGCCTGCCAGTCGTTGTGCGGGAAGCTTAGCCGCTTCGCCCCGCTCAATTGCGCGCCTTGCACGATGCTGTTGTGCGCGAGCGAATCATGCACGATCAGATCGCCGGGACCGAACAGCGAGCCGATCACCGTCACGTTGGTTGCATGGCCGCTCACGAACACGACGCAATTGTCCACCTCGTACAACGCGGCAAGTGCCGCTTCGAGTTCGCGCTGCACCGGGCGTTCGCCCGCCACCATCCGGCTCGCCGATGCCGACGTGCCGTAGCGGTCGATCGCCTCTTTCGCGCGCGCAGATACGCGCGGATCGCCGGCAAGACCGAGATAGTTGTAGTTTGCGTAGTTCAGATACTCCACGCCGCCGATCCGGGTGGTCGCACCCGCAATCCCTTCGTGCACGCGAAAAAACGGCGACTGCACCTGCAGCTTCTCGCCCATCTGCCGCAATATTTCGACCTGCTGATAACCCGGCATGGTCTCGAAGCTGCACAGCGCGGCGCGCGAAGCGTCCTGCGCCACGCGCGTGCCGCCGGCGGCCAGCGGCGCGCCCGGCGTCTGCGCCTCTTCGGAGACGCGTTCCAGTTGCCGCATCAACGCCTTCGCGGCGAGTTGCTGGCGGATGTGATCACCCAATCCCATGCTGTTCAGATAACCCTGTGAGGTGCCGGCCTGATGTCAATATCAAGCCGGAAATTCGGCCCATTCCCACGCGTCGCGCGTGGCGAGCAGTTCGGCAACCAGCCGGTAGTTCATTTCATGACTCGGCCGCAAAGCGCTGACGCGACCGAGCAAGGGCGCGCCGGCCATCGCCATGTCGCCGACCAGATCCAGCACGCGGTGCCGCACGAACTCATCGGGCACGCGCATCCCGCCCAGCACGCGGTTACCGACGATCGCCGCGGTGCACGAAAGGCGTGCGCCGCGCAGAATCGGCATGCCGCGCACGTAGCCGGCGAGAATCGCGGGGATCGCCCATTTGACGCGTCCGTATGAACGTGACGGTGCGATCTCCTCGGCAAACCTCGCGGGCGTGAGCGCGCCGTCCCAGCGCAACGCGCCGAAGCCTTTGAGCTCGTTACGCACGACCATTTCATACGCGGACGACGGCTCGATCGAGATGCTGCGCTCATCGCGCGTGCCTTCACGATCGGCAATCTTCACCGCGCGCAATACGCGAATGAAGCGCTTGGCATGCGGTAACTCGGTGCGCCCGCACGCACGGATCGCCTCGATCCACGGCTGTGCGCTGCCGTCCAGGATCGGCACTTCTTCGGCGTCCAGTTCGACGATCGCGCGATCGATTTCGCAGGTCAGCAGCGATGCCAGCAGGTGCTCGACGGTGCGCACGCGGACGCCATCAGCGCTTTCGAGCATCGTGCAAAGCGGCTGGCCGCGTCGCAACGCCGGACTCACCGCGAGCTCAGCCAGCACGCCTGCGCCCCGCGTCCGCCGGAACACGATGCCGCGCGGACCGTCGGTACCGACGGGCAGAATCCGCACGTTCACACGGCGTCCGGTATGCAGACCGTGACCGCTTAACGCCAGCGGCCGCGCGAGAGTTCCTTCGCGGTGGTTCCACCCTGCGGGTGCGTTCATCAAACGACCTCCGCCGCCGCGGGTGTCGACACAGGCGTTGCCGTGTCCGCCTGCCCCGACAGCGCCTCGGCGACGTCGGCCAAGGCATGCGCGCCGACATCGAGCGCATGTTGCGCGGCGACCGCTGCCACCTGAGCCGCGACACCGTTCGGTTCCGCGGCCTCATCCTGCGTCTGGATCGATTCGACGATCCGCTGCGCCAGCGAATGCACGGTTGCGCCTTCGGCCATCGTCATGATCGACAGCTTGACCTGGAAGCTCTCTTCGACGGCCATGCCGAGTTCCATGCCCATCAGCGAATCCATGCCCATGTCGAGAATCGAGCGCCCGGTTTCGATTTTTTCCGGCGACATGTGCAGGATGCGTGCGATTTGCGCCTGCAAGGTTTCTTCGACCAGCTGCAATGCTTCCGCGAATCCTAGGCCGAGAATCTGGTCACGCATCTGCGCGCTACCCTGACGCGCCGGTTCATGACTGCCGCGCGCATGCAGTTCCGTGTAGCGGCGCGCGCGCGCGGCCGGCATGCCAAGCGACAGCGCCTGCCAGTCGAGCCGCACCACCGCTTCGCCGACGTTCATGTCGACGATGGCGCGTTCCAATGCGGCGAGCGCTTCGGCCGACGTAATCGACAGGCCGCCGATGCGCGCTTGCAGCGCTTCGCGAGTTTCGGCATTACGCGCGAGGAAGCCGACGTCGTCCAGCGGACCCCATGCCATGTAGGTACCCGGCAAACCGGCCGCGCGTCGTTGACCGACCAGCGCCTCGAGAAAGGTATTGGCCGCCACATAGCTCGCCTGCCCCGGATTGCCGAGGTAAGTCGTCGCCGACGAATAAACGACGAAGAAATCGAGTGTCGCGTCGTGCGTGGCGCGGTGCAGGTTCCATGCGCCGGCCAGCTTCGGTGCGAGCACCGCGGCGAAGCGCGCGTCGTCGAGATTGCGCACGAGGCCGTCGTCGATCACCATCGCCGAATGGAGCACACCCTTGAGCGGCGTGCCGCGTGCGGCGATCTCGGCGAGCAGTGCGTCGAGCGCGGCTGCGTCCGTGACGTCGCAGGCTGCGGTGTGCACCTGCGTGCCGTTTTCCTCGCGCCAACGCGCGGCCTCGGCAGCGAGCTCCGGGGCAAGCAAGCCTGAACGGCTCGCGAGCGTCAGATGCCGCGCGCCGCGCGACATCATCCAGCGCGCGGTGGCGAAACCGAGCCCACCCGCGCCGCCGGCGATCAGATACGCCGCCGCCGGATCGAGTTGCAGCGCCTCAGCGCCGGCCGTCGCGCGCGCCGGATTTGGCGTGCCTGCCGGATACGTCACGAGGATCTTGCCGATCTGACGCGCCTGCTGCATGTGACGGAATGCTTCCTCGACGCGCTCAGCCGGGAACGCGCGATACGGCAACGGATGCAGCACGCCTGCCGTGAACAGTTGCATGACCTCTTCGAACAGACGCGCGGTCAAATCCGGTAATGCACTCATCAACTGGTCGGCATCGATGCCGAAATAGCTGATGTTATTGCGGAACGGCCGCAAGCCGATGCGACTGTTCTCGTAGAAGTCGCGCTTGCCGAGTTCGAGGAAACGGCCGAACGGAC
Organism: Paraburkholderia sp. RL17-337-BIB-A; assembly: GCF_046025895.1. Classification (NCBI taxonomy): domain Bacteria; kingdom Pseudomonadati; phylum Pseudomonadota; class Betaproteobacteria; order Burkholderiales; family Burkholderiaceae; genus Paraburkholderia; species Paraburkholderia sp. RL17-337-BIB-A. Next base: position 2,225,538 of record NZ_JARESY010000002.1, read on the forward strand.
GCAGCGTGTCGATGCTGCGCACCATCGCTTCACCGGCGAGCGAATTGAGCACGATATCGACGCCCGCCCCTTGCGTGCGCTCGCGAATTTCGTCGGCAAACGCCAGGCTGCGCGAATCGAACACGTGATCCGCGCCGAGCAGACGCACGAATTCGCGCTTCTCGCGGCTGCCCGCCGTGGCAAACACCTCCGCACCCAGGTGGCGCGCGAGTTGAATCGCCGCGATGCCCACGCCGCCCGCCGCGCCATGCACCAGCACGCGCTCGCCGCGGCGCAGTCGCGCCAGCTCGCACAGCGCGTAGTACGCCGTGAAGAAGGTGGTCGGCACCGTGGCGGCTTCTTCGAACGTCAGACGCTCGGGCTTGTGAGCGATGGCCTCGGCCTTCGTGCGCACGTGGCTTGCGAAAGAAGCCGGTGCGAAACCGAGTACCGCATCGCCCGGTGCGAAACGCCGCACCTCCCGGCCGACGCGCGCGACGCGCCCCGACAGCTCCATGCCGATCGTCGCGCCGGCAAAGCCGTTTTCGACGGCCTCGTCGGACAGCAGGCCCATCGCGTACATCACGTCGCGGAAATTCAGACCGGTTGCAACCGGTTCGATTTCCACTTCGTCCGCGGCGAGTTCGCGTTGCTGCGGCGCGAACCATTCAAGATTGCGCAATGACCCGGGCGACGCAAAACCGAGCACCGCCGCTTCGTTGCGCGGACGTACCGCGGCAGCCGAATCGCGGCGCACTGCCGCGCTAGCCGCAGGCAGCATGCGCGGCACATAGCGGCCGTGAGACGTGAGCAGGACCTCTTCCTCGCCGTCGGACGCGAGCAGTTCGCGAGCCAACTCGGCGCCTGCATCGCGGCACGCCGGCGATACATCGATCAGACGGCACGACAATTCCGGATGCTCGTTGGCCAGCACCCGGCCAAGCCCCCACATCGCGGCCTGCTCGGGACGCAGCATCGCGGCATCGGCAAACGGTGTGACGACCGGCGCACCGCCGCGCGTCACGATCCACAATTGCGGTTGCATCGCGCCGGCAACCGAGGCGAGATCGCGCACGAGTTGCGCCAGTGCGAGCGTGGTCTGCTGCTGGACGTGCATCACCTCCGCGCCGTCCGCATCGGCCGACAAGGTGTGATCCGGCGCGATGAATACGACGTGATGCGCACGCCCTGCCGGCGCGGCCAGCTTGCTCATGTCGTGACGCAACGCCGTGAGCGTGGTGCTCGACGTCGTGTGGCCGGCAGCCTGCAAGGCAGCAGCCAGGCTCTCGTCGGCGCCGGCTTGCGTTGCGTACAGCAAGGACCAATGCGCTGACGGCGTTCGCGCTTCGGTTTCGTTGCCGGCAGAAGCGCCCGAATACGGCTCGCGTGCGACGATCAGCGTCGGCGCGCCTTCGAGATCCAGGCCCTGCTCCCTATGCCGCGTGATCTGTTCGAAACCCGCTTCCTCGAGGTGTTTAGTCAACGCCGCCGGCGACAACCATGCCGCACGGCGCGCGTTGGCGTGCGCGGCATCCGCGTCGAGATCGAACACGATATCCGCGAAGCGGTTATTGCGCGGCTCCGCGATCACGACCAGCGCGCCCGGCGCGAGCCAGCCGCGCAGCGCGGCGAGCAGCGCGCGCGGCTCGGTCTGTGCGGCCAGCACGTGGCTCGCCACCACCATGTCGTAGCGCTCGCCAGCCTCGGTACCGATCAGGCGTGGCGCGTCACCGAATTCGATGTTCGCGATCCGGATCGAGGGATGCTCGCTCGCGTCGAAACCGCTCAACTGTTCATGCGTGCCTGCAATCGTGTAATCGCAACGCGACACCGGCATGTGAATCGCGAGCGGCTGAAGCACCTCGCTCGACGGCGAATCGAGTTCGAGCATGCGCAAGCGGCGCGCTTCGCTCCACCCTTCGATCGCCCGATGCAGGCAGGCGCCGCTCAACGCATTGACATGCGCCCACGTCGGCGAAGCTTCGAAGAAATGCTCGACCAGACTGCTGCGCGACGGCGACAAGATCTGCGCGCCGCTCACCTCGCCGCGCAATACGGCAGGCAGCGCCGCGCCACAATGCGCGAGCAGCGTCAGTTCGGCCACATGCGCGGGCGACTGCGCAAGCAGGTCGCGCCACAATTCGTCGATGCCCGGCAGAGTCTCGCAGGCCGCACTGTCGCGCACGAGACGCGTACCGTCACGCTGCGCCAGGCCGTCTTCCACGACGATCTGCGCGAGACGCGCCAGTAGCGCCGGATGCGCACAGTCGGGCAGCGACGCTTGCGCAAAAACGTTCATCGCGTCGAGCGCGTTCAATGCGTAAGCGCTCGCGAGCACGTCGAGCAGCGGCAGCATTTCAGTCAGATGCGCCTGTCTGCGCGGCTGATCTTCTCGCGCAGCCAATGTCGCGGCGGCTTCTTCCAGCAACGCGGCTGGCTGAGGCAACATGCGTGCGTCGAGGTCGGCGGCGCGCGGTTTCGCTTCGGCGATATACGCGTAGCGTGCCGGCGCATGCTGACGACGCCCCATCAGATCGACGCGGCGGAAACGGCATGCGCCGAGCCGCGCGACGATCGCGCCGTGCTCGTCGGCGAATTCGAACGATGCCACTACTGAATGCGGACTGCGCCGCTCGATCCGGGCGACCACGTAGCTGACCGCGTCGCCGCGCAGATAGTCGATGCGCCCGATTTGCACCGGCACATAGGCCGCGTGTTCGATCTCTGCCTGATCCGCCGACGCGAGCAAGGCGAACAGCGGATGGAAACCGCTATCCATCAAGGCCGGATGAAACGCATAGGCGCTCAGCCCGGTTGCGGATTCGGTTCCGGTCTGCACGAGGACAGCGGGGACTTCCACTTCCGCGAGCGCCATGCCGGCGGGCGCGTTGACGTGCACCGTGCGCACCCACTGGAATGCCGGGCCGTAGCTCAAACCGATCGCGGTGGTGTTCGCATACAAGGTAGTGCCGGACATCGCCGGCTGCGCGAACAGCTCGGTGAGCGTGGTGGCCGCCAGCGTGCTCGCGTCGCCTGCCTCGTTCAGCGCGCAGCCGCTCGCCAGCAGGCGACCGGTGACGTTGAGCGACCACGCTTCGTCGGACATGCGGTCGCGTGTTTCGATCGTAAAGCTTGCGGTGCGCACGTCGACGGTGAAGCGGAACAGCTTCGAATGCTGCGGCTGGAACACCACCGGCAGACGGATTTCGAGGTTCTCGACAGCGCAGCTTTGCGTGCCGAAATGCACGCGCGCGGCGGCCAGCGCCATTTCGACGTAACCCGCTCCGGGGAACGCCACGCCGCCGTCGACCACGTGATCGGCCAGCATCGGCAGACCGGCCGGATCGAGCTGATTTTCCCAGGCGAGCGCATGCTCGCGCAGACGGTAACCGAGCAGCGGATGTTCGCGGCGGCGATTGACCAGGTTGTAGGCCTCGGCGGTCGGGCCGAGCCAATAGCGTTCGTGTTGCCACGGATAGGACGGCAACGCCACGCGTGCGCTCAACGGCGCGAAGCGTTCGATATCGACGCGCGCGCCGTTCGCCAGCATCGCGTAGATCGCGTGGTGCAGCATCTGCGCGCTGTCGTGGTTGCGCTTGAGCGTCGGCAGCGAGCGGCCGGTGATGCGCACGTCGTCGAGCGTCTGCGTCACATAGGTGCGCAGAATCGAATGCGGGCCGACTTCGAGGAACAGGCGCACGCCCGTCTGGGCGACCTGAGCAACGGCATCGCCGAAACGCACCGGCTCGCGGATATTGCGCCACCAGTACTGCGCGTCGAGTTCGGTGCCCGTGAGTTCGGCGCCTGTCACTGTCGAGACGAAGCTACGCGTTGCCGTATTCGGCGTGAGATCCGCGAGGCCCTGCAGCACGCTCGGCTCGATCGGGTCCATCTGACAGCTGTGGAACGCGTAGTCCAGTTCCAGCATCTGGAAGAAGCGGCCGCTTTCCTTTACCGCGGCTTCGAGCACTTGCAATGCGCCAAGCGGGCCGGCCAGCGTGACCGCTTGCGGGCTGTTGACACCTGCAACTTCCACCGCGGCGTCCACGCCCAGTTGCGCCATCAGTGCACGCATGGCGGCTTCGCCGAGGCCGGCGGCAGCCATGCGACCCGTGCCGCGCGTGCTTGCCTGAGCGCGGCTGCGAATCTTGATCACGTGTACGGCTTGTGGGAGTGTCAAAGCACCCGACGCCCATGCCGCCGCGACTTCGCCGACGCTGTGGCCGAGGCACACGTCATAGCCGACACCACGCGCTTCAATCACGCGCACCACGCCCACCTGGATCGCGAACAACAGCGGTTGCGCGTGCTCGGTCGCTTCCAGTGTCGCGGCGGTGACGCCTTCGCGCAGCATCTCGACCAGCGAGGCACTGCCGTCGGCGCGCCACAGCGCGTCGAGTTCGTCGAGCGCGGCACGGAACACCGGCTCCTGTTCGAGCAATTGCTTGCCCATGCCGGCCCACTGCGAGCCGTTGCCGGAGAACACCAGCGCGAGACGTGTATCGTCGGCCGGGGTTTCGCCCTGCACGAGGGCCGGTTCTGTCTGATCCGGCGTCGGCGTGGCAAGCGCGGCGAGCGCCGCGCGCGCTTCGGCCGGCGTCAACGCTGCGATGATCGCGCGATGCTTGAGCCACTGGCGGCGATGCGCCGCGTTCGATGCCAGGGTGCTCCACGGCGTGCCGTTGTCGAACATCGACAGATAGCGTGCGGCCAGCGCGGGTAGCGCCGCTGCAGTGCGGGTCGAGAGGATCAGCGGCGGCAGTGCCTTGGAGTCGTTTTCAGCTCGTGCGGCGGCACCTGCGACCGGCGCCTCCCGCAATACGACGTGTGCATTCGTGCCGCCGAAGCCGAACGAATTGACGCCGATCACCAACGGTTCCGTGCCACTCTCGAGCGACGTCAGCCGATCCACGACACGCAAGCGGCCACCAACGAAATCGATCGCCGGATTCGGCGTTTCGAAGTGCAGGGTTTTCGGCACCGCGCGGTGCTTCAGGCACAGGATCGCCTTCATCAAACCGGCCATGCCCGAAGCCGTTTCGAGGTGACCCACGTTGGTCTTCACTGAGCCGATCAACAAAGGCTGATCGACCGGCCGGCCCGCCGACGCGACTTCCATCAAGGCGCGCGCTTCGATCGGATCGCCGACCGCCGTGCCCGTGCCGTGCGCCTCGACATAGGCGAGCGAACGCGGATCGACGCCCGCGCGTTCGTAGACCGTGCGCAGCAAGGCCGCCTGCGTCGCCGCGCCCGGCACGCTGATACCCCCTTGCGAGTAGCCGTCCGAGTTGACGCCCGAACCGGCGATCACGGCGTGGATCGTGTCACCGTCGGCCAATGCACGCTCGAGCGTCTTGAGCATCACCAGGCCGCCGCCTTCGGAGCGGACGTAACCGTCGCCGGTGGCGTCGAACGCACGGCAGCGTCCGCGCGGCGACAACATGGATGCTTTCGAGAACGTTACGAAGCCGAATGGATGCAGCAGCAGATTGACGCCGCCTGCGAGCGCCATCTCGGCGTCGCCCGATTGCAGTGCCTGACATGCCTGATGCAGGGCGACCAGCGACGACGAGCACGCCGTATCCACCGACACGCTCGGCCCGCGCAGATCGAACAGATAGGACAGACGGTTGGACGCGATGCTGAGCGTGTTGCCGGTTGCCGAATACGGATCGACCGCGTTCAGGTCGTCGACGAAACGATTGCCATAATCCGGGCTCGCCACGCCGATGTAGACCGCGCAGTTGCTGCCTTCCATGTCGCGCGGACGCACCCCCGCATCCTCGAAGGTTTCCCATGCGAGTTCGAGCAATAGACGCTGCTGCGGGTCCATCTGCTGCGCCTCGCGCGGCGAAATGCCGAAGAAAGCCGCATCGAAACCGGCTATGTCGTCGAGTACGCCTGCGGCAAATGTATAGCTCTTGCCCGGCTCGCGCTTGGACGGATGCTGATAGAAATCCGTGCCGAAACGGTCGGCCGGAATCTGCGTGATCGCGTCTTTTTCGTCGCGCAGCAAGCTCCAGAATTCGTCCGGTCCATTGACACGGCCAGGGAAGCGACACGCCATCCCCACAATCGCAATCGGTTTCGTCATTGTTCTTTCATCGTCTGCAACGTGCCCGTCGACGCCTCGCTCACACCACCTGTTTCGATTGCTCGAATCAGGGCGGCGCCGAGTGCCTGGACGGACAGATTTTGCTGCCTGGCGGCCGTTTTACCGAAATTCCGCCAGATAAAATAATCGCTTTGGGCAGGCTCGCTGCCGAGCTTTGCGAACACATGCGGCAACGCCGGCACGTGATCGCCATAGAAGCACAGTACTGTGTCGCGCCGCCGCGTGCGCAGGTGCGTGACGAGCTTCGCGATCATCGCATCCGCGTTAGCGAGGTGACGCAAATAGGCGGTGAGATCGCGCCACGCCGCTGCGTCGCCGAGCGTGTGAAACGCCGCACCCTCGCCGGTTTCAACCGCTTCGAGATGCAACGGCCCATGATTTTCCATCGTCATGGCGAAGATGAAGGCCGGCTTGTCGCGCGGCGCGTCAAGTCCGCGAATGATGGCGTCCGCGACGGCGGCATCGGCCACATAGGGGCCCTCACGCGGCGCATCGGCAAACGATTTGATATCGAGGAAGCGATCAATGTGCAACAGCCGGAACGCGCGGTCCCGGCCGAAGAAATCCGCGTAGTACGGATGGATGGCGAGCGTCTGATAGCCGCCTCGTTTGAACCACGACGCCAGCGAGGCACAGGTGCGCCGCACGAAGGCGTAAGGATAGAAGCGGGCGTAACCGAGGCGCGATTCCGGTAAGCCCGTGAGCATCGCGAACTCGGTACGCATGGTATTGGCTCCCCATGCCGGCACGGTGAGCTTGCCGTATTCGACCGAGTCGCGCTGGGCAGCATCGAAGTGCTTGAGGATCGCGGGATCGATCGAGCGGCACAGGTTGCGCGCATCGAAGAACGACTCGCTTTGAATGACGATCACGTCGGGATGCGTCGCGGGCGCGCCCTTGGCGTACGGCCCTTCTTCTAGCGCGCGGCGAAACTGGCGCAGCGTGGCCGGTTGCATACCGTTCAACAGATAGGCGACGAAGACGGCGAAGAAACCATGACTGAGTTGATCGTGCGCGGGAATCAGCGTCAGCGGCAGGCGCGCGGCAATCAGATAGGCTGCGGCCAGACACGCACACGCTGCCAGACTTATAGCTCCCACCGGGCGTGATGCGAGCGGCGCGTCGAGCAGAAAGCCACTCACCAGCACGCCGACACCGATGACGATCGCTACGACCGTGGCCGGGCTCAGAAACGGTAGATAGAGACGCGGATGCGCGAACAGCTGACTAAAGAGGCTGAGGTCGGTGAAGACGAAGGGCTCGCGCAGCGACGCGTACTTGGCGTTGTTGACGCCGGCCATGAGCGCTATTAGGCCGAGTGCAACGAAGGTCGAGAACCTCACCCGGCCGCTGATCAGCAACACGCACAGGAACACGAACGCCACGCCCAGGACGTGCAGCGCGAGCGCGGCCAGTGGGCGGCGCAAAGCGGCACGCGGCATCGCGCGTGAATCGGGCACCAGCGTGAGGCCGGCTGTGGCCAACAGGATGAGTGCTAGCGCGCCCAATTCTTAGCGCTCCTCGCGTGGCAGATAGGACAGCTTGCCGAGAATCGCATCGGCTAGCCTGGCTGGCAGAAGGGTCAAGAGACGCATGCCCAAGGCAAGCAGATTCGGGAACTCGATTTCCGAACGGCCGGCGGCTAGCCTGGTTTGAATGTGGCGTGCCGCTTTGTCGGCGGACCATAGAAAGGGTTTGTCGCCGGGGAAGACATCGCTCATCGCGGTCTTGACGAAGCCAGGCAATATCACGGAGAGATGCACACCGTCACGGCGGAGCAGCGGACGTACCGAGTCGCCGTAGGCTTTTAGTGCGGCTTTGCTGGCGCAGTACGCTGGTGAAATCGCCATGCCGCGCAGGGCGGCGATGGAGCAGACGAGCGCGATCTGTCCGTGGCGGCGCGGACGCATACGGGCGACGACCGGTAAGACCGCGTGCATAGCGCCGTAAAAGTTGGTGTCGACGATGGCTGCCGTGCGTTCCAGCTCCTCCCAATCGTTTGCGCGAGCGAGAGTGCTTGCGGCACCGGCGTTGGCGACCAGCAGGTCGATGGGGTGGGCGTCGTCGAAGCGGTTGAGCCAAGATTGCATTGTCGTGGCATCGCGCACGTCGGTGAGTACCGTCTCGACCTGCGCGCCGCGCGCCCGGCAAGCTGACGCGCAGGCGTCAAGGCGCGCCGCATCGCGGCCGACCAGCCCGAGCACGACGCCGGGGGCCGCGTAGGCGAGCGCGAGGGCTTGCCCCAAGCCGGCACTGGCACCTGTGATGACGACGTGACGTGGAGCCGCCCTACTCATGCGTTTCAGCCTCGAGACGATGCACCGCGCCGGCTGTCGCCATGGCGATGCCGGTTCGCGTGTAGAAGTCGCCGTTGACCTGGGTGTGGTGGACGACGTAATCCAGGAACGCCTGATAGAGATGCATATCGGGCTGTTGCGCGTGCAGCCAGAAGTCGTCCATCGAGCCCTGCCAGGTCAAGCCCGGCATGCTGTAGATCGCGGTACCAAGGGCAATGAGGGGGCGACGGTGATGCAAGGCGGACAAGCCGACCGTGCTGTTGACGACGACTGCGCCGCGCGAGTGTTCGAGCAAGGTTGGCAAATGGCCTGCGTCAATGAAATGCAGACGCTCGGCGATGTCTAACTCGCTAGCAAGCTGCTCCGCGTAACGGCGATAGTCGATCAGACCCGTGTCCAACGGATGATTCTTGATGACTAGCCACGTGTTGGCTGGCGCGTGCTTCGCGAACGAACGCAGCACTTTTTCGATCGCGTCACGAACGCCGTCGAACGGCGAATGAACGACGATCTGCGCGTCGGAATTCAGTTGCAAAGGAAAGAGGTAGTAGGGACGCCCTGCGCCGAGCAACTCTCGGGTCACCTCTTCCGCGTGACGATGGTATCGACGCTGGCGCAACGCACGCAATGCGAGGCCCGAGTATTCGAACAGTCCGTTTCTTGGGCGGTGGCTCCGGTAGTACGGGAAACGTGGCGCATAGAGCGCGTTGGCGCTGCGATAGCGGATGTCGTGTAACGTGCGCTCGTACAGGTTATAGCCCGTCGGGCTGCCAACCGGGCTGTGAGGGGTCACGCGGCGCTGGTCTAGATACCAGGCGGGGTCACGCGACAGTTGTGAGCGGCCGTTGACACCGTGCCGCTCCAGCGTGAGCCAGTGGGGGCGAACGTAGCCTTCTTCAAACACGTGGACGCGTATACCACTGTTTTGTGAAACGTGATGCATGGGACGGTGAATCTCGCGGCAATCACCGAACATAACGACATCGGTAAAGTTTCGCGTTGCGATGATATTGGCGTACCACGCGGGCAACTCGTTTATTGAACCGGAAAAATTCCAGACATTGCTTTCACCTCCGTAAATCAGGTCCCCGCCGCAGAAGTTCACCCGACTTACGGCGTGCCCGCGTTCGCGCAATGCGACGGCAAGCCGCTGAAAAAACAGAGAAGCCGTGCCCTGCAGGGCCAGGAAGGAGCGTTGCATGTGAGAGCGTTGGATTGCGATGCGCCCGTCGCCTAAGGGGAGTCGTTACGTCAAGCCGTATTCCCCGAGGGCGCTAAGCTAACTTTGATTGTTGATTTGTAGCGCAGTCATGAAGGAGCGAAGGATACAGCATTACGAGCGGAAGCAATAGCGGACATCAAAAAAGGGCCCGCACTTCGATGTAATAAAGACACACAAAACAATAGCGAATTTCATACTGCCTCGCTATAATCGCCCGCCGTAAGTATGTAAGTTTAGTTGGAAGGCCAATTCGACAGGTCCGCTCACTGACCAACCCGCCTCGGGACGCGCAGCTGTGCCTTACGGGCTGAAAGATCGTCCAACGCGAAAGCGGGCAGACTTCCGCGCGGCCATTCATGACGAGAGAAGTTTGGCCAATCGTTATACGAGGAAAGGCAGATGACGGCGATCGATGCGAAAGCGCCCGGGACTAATGCGCCATCGCACGCTGCACCGTTGTGGGATCAGGCGAACCGGTCGCACACCAAGGCAGATGTGAAACGACTTCTGGTGCGTTTAGCCAGGACAACCCAAGAAGGCCGAGGGGGCAACGCGCAAGCGTTGCAACGTCTGCCGAACAGTTCGCTAAGCGGCAAGAAGCATCCGCCGGGAATACCGGTACGCAACAACCGCTGCGTACCCCGCCCAATCCGGTCACGACACCAGGGAACACTTCCAGTGCACAGCCTAGCTAGGAGAATGTCGGAGTTTGATCATTGAGGCCCGCTATAGATTCATCAAACACTTTGGCTCTTGCGCGGGTCACTTTAATCGCTTGGCAGCACGCGAGGTGCGCTCAAAGCATGGGCAAGCACCCTCAGCAAGGCGAGACTCCGACAGACCCCTAGTATTAAGAATTTGGGCGAACGTGAACAAGATCCGTAGTGGCTCGGGTCACCATCCGACAATGCAGGACAGCAGTAGCGAGCGCTCGTACGCTCGCTACTGAAGCATGTCCACCGAAAGATCGCAATTGAAATCGTTATGAAAGTGATGCCGGCCGTCTTCATTCACATCCCCAAAACAGCGGGAACGTCACTTGGTGCGGCCTTGAGCAAGCACTACAACGCAATCGTCACACACTACCCCCCCGACGGAATTAAATACGGTCATCACCCAGACGACGTGGACTGTGTCATCGGACACTTCGCTTACGGATTTAATCGCCACATTCTCGGCGGACGCGAGTCGTTCGAGTTCACGTTCTTGCGGGAGCCGCGGAAGCGCTTCGTCTCGCAACTCCATTATGATTTGAGATTTTTTTCCGACCTCAGCAGTACTGATGCCCCCGCTCTGCCGGAAGCACTTAACGCTGATTCAGTGCGGGAATTTATCAACGCGAACGAACTCCTATACTTCGATAACTGCCTCGTCCGTTATTTGTCGGGTCGCTGGAATTACGTCCCACTGGGTGCTCTGACGGAGCGCGACCTTGATTTGGCGAAAGAGAACTTAATGCGCCTGGATTTCATCGGGGATGTCGACAACTACGAATCTGACGCGCGCCGGCTAGGCGATTTGCTGGGCTTCGAGATCGAAACCCTAAAGGAGAATCGTGGAGATTACGCCGAAGGAGATGCGTTCCCAAGCGAGGCCATACCGGAACAATTTGTCGAAATGGACGCCGAGCTTTACCGATTTTATCGGAAGTTCGTTCGAATTTAGGCAAGGTTCGCATTGATTTTACGGAACAACCGCCATTAAATCCGGTGCTGAACTAGATTGATAATTCAGAAAAAATTGATGTCCTCTCCCGCGGCTCGAATGCGATTGATTGACAAGGTAGCGGGACCGGCTCAGGTCACCTTGACGTGCCCCTCGATATCGATTTGCAGACTTAACCTGAAATGAATAATGCCACCATCCACTTTTCGTGTGTGATGCATCTTGCGCCGATGTAAGTACGAGATACGACACGCGGGTATTTAACACAAAGTAACGAAACCAGAGCGCAGTACGGCGCCTTAAGGGAGCGGCAGTGACCGAAATTAACTCAAATGCTTATTGGGAGGCCCGATTTGCCGGGAACTGGCAGGCTAGCGGGGGGCCAGCCCAGTCGCGTTTTTTTTCGAACATAGCGCTGCGCGTACTGCCGGAATGGGTCGTCGGAGAGATACGACGGAACCGTCTGACGATCGCGGACTGGGGTTGTGGCGAGGGGGACGGTACGGACGTATGGGCGGCTTATGCGCCCGTCGCGCAGATTACCGGAGTCGACTTCTCAACCGTGGCGATCAACACCGCGAAGAACCGATATCCGGAAGTCCAGTTTCTGGCGGAGAATTGGCTTGCCGACGGGGCGGATGGCCAGCAGTTCGACGTGGTTTATTCCTCGAACGTAATGGAGCACTTTCACGATCCGCAGAAAGTGCTAGGGGTGCTTTGCCAGCGCGCAAAGCGAGCCATCATTCTTGTGCTGCCGTATCGCGAGGTGTCGCGACACTCGGAGCACTTTTTCACATTCACACCCAACAATATACCGATAGCCGTTGCCGACAGATTCCGGCTCGTCTTCTCCAAGGTCATCGATTGCACGAAGATTTCAAATTCCCACTGGCCGGGGGAACAGATTGTTCTAGTGTACATCGACTCGGAGTGGGGCGACGCGCTGAAGTTGACGCTCAACGAAAGCTCCACGGAGTGCGATTCGAAAGATGCGGAGATCGCATCGCTCAAAACGACGATCACGGAGCTGGACGGAAAATCCGGTGACAAAGAGCAGCGCTATTTGGAAGAGGAACGGCGCTATCTGGAAGAAATCCGATCTGCGTTGTCGAATCTCGGCGACCTTCATCAGAGGAATATCTCGGCGGAGCGTGAACATGCCGAGCGGATTGACGCGCTTGCCCGTCGAGAGCACGAGCTAACGGAAAAATACGGTACGCAAATCCTCGCGGCGCAATCCGAGTTGTCGAAAGCACAAAACGAATTGCGTTCGAGCGGCCAAAAGTGGTTCAGCAAACTCCGTGAGCAGGATTTCCTGTTCGCCGCCAAGAATGAAGCGGCGCACAGCAAGCTCATCCAATTGCAACAGCGGTATTCGTCGTTGGCGGATGAAAAGAATGCGCAGGCAGAGATTTTCGAAAGGAAAATCGCAGAATTGCGCGATTCAACGGAACAGCAGCAGCGCGAGCAGACACAGGCGCATACGAAGAACATCGAGCTGATCCAACGGTCGGCAGAAAAGCAGAGGGTCGAGCAAAGCGAGTTCTTCGCTAGAGAGCTACTGGAGTTGGAGTACGTGCACGCAGAGAGCAATCGCGAACTGGCTGGGAGCTTGGCATCAGAATTGCACGAGTTAGCGGAACAGCAGCGGCGCGAGCAGACACAGGCGCATACGAAGAACATCGAGCTCATCCATCTGTCTGCAGAAAAGCAGCGGGTCGAGCAAAGCGAGTCTTTCGCAAGACAGCTACTGGAACTGGAAGACGAGCACGCGCAGCGCGAGCGCGAATTGGTCGCGAGCTTGATATCAATACAGGAAGAGTCGAACCGAGCCAACAACGAGTGGCAGAATTTATTGAGAATTCAGCAGGACGAAGCTCGCGAGAGGCTAGCGGCGTTCAAGGCGCGTGAGTCGGGTGCGGTCGAAATGTACGGAGCCCGCGAGCGCGAATTAAATGCGCTGATCGCTCAGAAAGACAAGACCCTTCACGCGCTAGCCTCTTATTTGAGGTTGCTGGATCAATGGCGATGTGCGGTCGAGACCAGTTCGGTTTTTCGCCTGCTCAGCTTTTTTTCACGTCGAATGCGGCAGTCTCTTCCTAGGCTGCATGCCATGGAGCTGGCACTCGCCCCAAGCAACAACCAAAGCCCAGCACCAGATAGTGATGGCGTTGAATATAAATGTACCACTAATTGCCTGAGAGAAAGGAACACCGAGGAAATGAGTCTACGGAGTGTAGTTCTAGAAAATAGCGAAATAAAAACTGTCGACGGCTTGCTGGCTCTTCAAGGAGCTAAGTTTATCGATGCTGCGTACCGCACGATTCTTGATCGTGAGCCGGATCACGCCGGGATGTCATATTATATTTCCAGGCTTCAGACGGGCGTGAGCAAGGTCGAGATCCTGTCGCAAATCCGTGCATCAGACGAAGCGAAGTCAGCGCGACGCATTCTTCCACGCCTTAACGAAACGATTCTCCGCACAAAGTGGAGCCGGGTTCCTCTGCTCGGTTGGCTGGCGCCGCGCACCGAAAGAACGCATTACAAGGTGCGGGCTATCGAACAAAGCTTGTTCGAGATCCGCCAGGCGAACACCCGGTATGTGCCGCATCTCGAGCGCGAGATCGCCGAGAAAAGCCGCCACATTGAAGGCAGCGCCGGCGTGATCGCCGACCTGCAGCAGCAACTCGCATCAAAGGACGCGGAACTGGCGGGGACAAAACAGATACTGGCTGAGGTCACCAGCCGGCTGGATCAGTTCGCCCACAACACCGATCTTTCCTGGACCCAGTTCCAGACTCAGATCTTGTCCCGCCGCGATGAATACAAAGGCATCTTCATTCAAGAGCTGGTAATCGACTGGAATGTCCCGCTTTATCAGCGGCCGCAGCATATCGCAACCGCCTTTGGTCGACTTGGCTATCTCGTCATTTTCAGGACGGGCAACTGGGGTGGCGACAACGTAAACGGTTGCCGTCAGGTTGAAAAGAACGTTTGGGTCACAAATTGCGCGGAAGCGAGTTCGATCGAGAATGCGGTGTACTCGTTCTACAGTACGGCATATGCAAATACCCCAGAGATAATTCAGGCGGCCGCACAAAAAGGCGCGGTTGTTTACGAATACATCGATCACATCGACCCGATGATCAGCGGCAGCGCTGACAACATCCGCCGACTCGTGTCCGTAAAGGACTACGCTTTTTCAGGTGGCGTGCACTTTGTTGTGGCTTCGGCGAAGAAGCTGGAGCAAGAGGCCATTGAGGCAGTGGGTGCCGATCGGGTGATCCTTGCGCAAAATGGCGTGGACACGGGTCACTATCGGAATCCGGTACATCAGACAACCGTGTTGCCTGAATCGTTTGTTCAATTCAGAATGAAATATAAGAAGATCGTCGGCTATTTCGGCGCTATCGCTCCGTGGTTGTGGTACGAGGCCATCGAAAAGCTGACCGCAGCGCGGCCCGATTTAGGTTTCGTCTTCATTGGCCCGGATTACTACGGTGGCGTGAATAAGCTGCCCGTACGCGACAATGTTCTCTATTTGGGAGCGATCGACTATAAGATCTTGCCGGCTTACGCCCGGCAATTTGACGTGTGCTTCATCCCTTTCGCGCCGGGCGAAATTGCGAAGACCACCTCGCCGCTCAAGCTGTTCGAGTATTTCGCACTCGAGAAGCCTGTCGTCACTACGTCGGATATGGCAGAGTGCGTGTCCTTCCCGGAAGTGTTCGCCGGCGACTCTGCGCGCAGTCTCAGCGCCGAAATCGACAAGGCATTCCGAGTGAAGGACGATAAGGCGTTCAAGGCTCGGTTGTCCGAGCTTGCCGATCAGAATTCCTGGATGGAGCGCGCGCGCGCAATGGAAGAAGTTTTTGAATTTCTTGGTGCTAAGCAATGAAAAAGAAGATTATCTGTGTAGTAGGTACCCGTCCGGAAGCGATCAAGATGGCGCCGGTGATCCTGGCGCTTCAAGCAGAGCAATGGGCTGACGTGAAGGTCCTGGCTACAGCTCAGCATCGGGGCATGCTAGATCAGGTTTTAGATCACTTCAAGATCGTGCCAGATATCGATCTGAACATCATGCGCCCGAATCAGTCGCTCACGGAGCTGACCGCGCGTTTGCTGGTCGAGTTAAACGAGGTCTTCCTCGCGGAAAAGCCGGCGGCTGTGCTCGCACAGGGCGATACCACCACCGTGCTGGCGGTTGCCCTGGCCTGCTTCTATCACAACGTCCCGTTCGGCCACGTCGAGGCGGGGCTGCGCACTGGCGATCTTCGCAGTCCGTTTCCTGAAGAGGGCAATCGCGTCATCGCAGGTCGGCTCGCAAAATGGCACTTTGCCCCGACAGAAAGTTCACGCCGCAACCTGGCCAACGAACGGATCACAAGCAGCGACGTGTACGTCACAGGCAACACCGTAATCGACGCTTTGCTGATGACGGCGTCTCAGGCATCGGATCTGCCAATCGCCGCCGATGTGGGCAAACGGATGATCCTCGTTACGTCGCACCGCCGGGAGAACTTCGGCGCGCCTTTCAATTCGATTTGCCGAGCGCTGCGCACGGTTGCGGAACGCAACCCGGATGTGTTGATCCTCTACCCCGTCCATCCCAATCCGAATGTCAGGAACGTCGCACATGACATGCTTAGCGGATTGAGCAACGTGACGCTCTGCGAACCATTGGACTACGCACCCTTCATCGCTTCGATGAAGCGAGCTCATTTCATCATCAGTGATTCGGGTGGCGTTCAAGAGGAAGCGCCCGCACTGGGCAAGCCCGTCCTCGTCTTGCGGGAAGAAACCGAGCGCCCCGAGGCAGTCGAGCAAGGTGTCGTACGGTTGATCGGAACGGACTACGAGGCGATTGTGAGCGCCGCGCAAGAGCTGCTCGATGATCCGGCGGCCTATGCCCGGATGGCTAAGGGCGTTTCACCCTATGGTGACGGGCAGAGTTCAGCCCGGATCACGCAGATCCTACGCGAGCATTTCGTGACGGCTGAGAGCAGCGCAGAAGTAATGCCGGCATGACCTCCGCCCGGCGGTCAGAACCAAAGAGCAACGCGTGGACGTGCCGGAGACGGTGCGTGCGCGGCGCGCTTCGCCCGCTTGGCGATCGTCGGTGTCGTAGGGGCTAATTGATGGGTTACTCGGTGATTGCGGGAGCGCAGCGACGGACAAGAAGCCGACTCTGTATTGCGCTCGATATAAGGAGCGCTCGCCTCTCGCGATCCAGGCGGTTTTCCGTCAATCGGGTTCGGACTTTTCGCTTGAGCAACCCAGGTCAGGCTGCATGGTGAAACACGACTTGCGGGCAGTCAGAAACGCCACGCGACTCCATGAGCCTAAGGGGATTGAACGAGCCCCGGCAACGTCAGACCGAAGACCTACTGCATGAACAAGATAACTCGATTTTTGGATGGTATGTCACGGCAGCGACAGACGCTAAGGGATGGGCTGGCAATCGCTTTTCGCTTTCTCAAGAAGAGACTGGTCACCAAGCCGTACGTTAGTGCGCGGAAATATGCACTTGCGGCCATTCCATTCCGGAGCAACGCGCCTGCCCCGATCGCCCGGGATGGCGCCTCACCGGACTACATCATTTGGGGCGTGATCGATTGGAAGTTCCGGCATCAAAGGCCGCAACAAATTGCGAGTGCGCTTGCCGCAAGCGGCCGCCGCGTATTTTACATATCGTCGAATTTTCAGGCCGACCACCGAGCAGGGTTTGTCGCAGAGGATTTGAACGGCCGCGGAAATTTATACCAGGTCAAGCTGTTTTTGCGGAATCCGCAAATCATCTACTTTTCGACGCCGGGCCAGAAGGCTGCTTCGCAGCTGTGCCAGGATATTGGGAAACTGTTGAGCTGGTCGAAGTCGACCAAAGTCGTTTCGATCGTTCAGCATCCATTCTGGTATCAAATCGCGTCTTCGATGCCGAATAACCGTGTCATCTATGATTGCATTGATGATCACGCCGGATTTGGCAACAATTCTGCTGAAGTCCTGGGGCTCGAGGAGGAGCTCTTCAAGCATGCGGACATGACGGTCGTCACGTCCACCAAATTGAAGGAAATCGCGTCTGCACGCACGGATCAGGTCGCGGTGATCCGTAACGCCGCCGACTACGAGTTTTTCAGCAAGACCTTCGGTGATATTTATCGAGATCCCGATGGGCGCCCCATCATTGGCTATTACGGGGCGATAGCGAATTGGCTGGATCTCGATCTAATCGCGGCCGTGGCAGAGCATTTCGCGCACTGCACGGTGCTACTTGTCGGTGCCGATACGATCGGCGCGCGCGGCAAACTCAAGCGCCACACCAACATCCGATTCGTCGGCGAGGTCGAATACGGCCGCCTGCCCTATTATCTCCACGCTTTCAGCGTGTGTCTGGTTCCATTCAAAGTCATTCCTCTCACGCTTGCGACCAACCCGGTCAAGGTATACGAATATCTCAGCGCAGGAAAACCGGTGGTCTCGGTCGATTTGCCGGAAATTGCCGAGTTTTCCAACCTTGTTCATATCGGCAAGACGACGGAAGAATTCATAGCGAGGATCGCCGATACGTTTGCAGCTCACCAATCCGACGAGACGGTAGCGTCACGCAAGCAGTTCGCAAAGCGCCAGACGTGGCAACATCGCGTGGCGGATCTGATCGATCTTGTCCAGCGGTTGGATGAACCGCTAGTGAGTGTCGTGATCGTGACGTTCAACAATCTCGATTTCACCAGGCGATGTCTCGAAAGCGTAGTCGTCCGTAGTGATTATTCGAACCTCGAAATCATTGTTGTTGACAACGCATCGACCGACGGGTCACAGGATTATCTGGCCAATTGGGAGAAATCCGGGCCAGGCCGGACTGTCATCCTGAACGATGAAAACACCGGATTCGCAGCAGCCAACAACCAGGGCATGGCTGTCGCCAAGGGCGACTATATTGCCTTGCTCAATAACGACACGGTAGTAACATCCGGCTGGCTACGGACGATGTTTCAACACCTCAGGAGGCATCCCGATATTGGGCTATTGGGGCCGGTGACGAATAACATCGGGAACGAGGCCAAAGTGGATGTGGCATACAAGGACTTCGACGACATGCATCGCGCGGCCGCTGATTACACCGGCAAGCACATGGGGCAGCTTTTCGATTTGCGCACCCTCGCGTTCTTTTGCGTGATGTTGAGGCGCAGCGTATATGAAAGGGTCGGCGCACTGGACGAGGCCTTCGGGTTGGGGTTCTTCGAGGATGACGACTACAACAGGCGCGTTCAGCAGATTGGATTGCGTGTTGTGTGTGCGCGTGACGTGTTTGTTCACCACCATTTATCGGCGTCGTTCATGAAAATGGACACGAAAGCGCGAAGGCAACTCTTCGCCAGGAATAAGGAAATTTACGAGGAGAAGTGGGGAACCTGGATTCCGCATCGCGCGCAGTCGCAGCGCACAACGCGGTTCAAGAACCTGCTGCTCTTGGGAAAGCAGCGGTCATGAATTCGGACTTCTCGACGGATAGAGGCCGCCGGCAGTGCGGATATTTGCGCGAGCTTGGGCTTGATTTTCCATCCGTGCACCAGCAGGCCCGGCGTGCGCATGGCACGCTGCCTGTGATTGATCAACAGCCGTTGCGCCGTTGTCTCCTCGGCTTCATTCAGTTCGACGACACACCTCATCCGCTACCCCGACATCATGAAGTCGCCAGGGTAGCGAATTTCAAGCGGATTTACCAGTAACACATGGTGTAAAGACAAGATATGAAAGATAGCGTGAATCAGATTTTTTCTGTGGCTTCTGACTGGATTCGTGGAATATTTCGTAACAAGCTTTTCATCGTTACGACGTTCATTCCTACCTCAATTGCACTCGTGTATTTCGGGTTCTGGGCATCCGATGTCTACGTCTCCGAATCCCATTTCGTCGTTCGCACGCCGGACAAGCAGACATCGTCGCCCTTGGGCTCAATTTTTAAGGATGCGGGCATCTCGAAGTCTGACGATGATTCTTTTAGCGTCCAGGATTTCATCCTGTCTCGTGACGCTCTGAACGAGCTCGAAGACAAATTGTCTATCAGGAAGAAATATTCTAAGGACGACGTCGATATTTTCAGCCGTTTTGCAAGCCTGGGGCAAAGCCGAAGCAACGAGGATTTTTTCAAATATTATAAAAAAATGGTAAATGTCAAACAAGATTCGACATCATCCATTACAACCTTGACGACCGAGGCCTTCACGGCGAAAGACGCGTACGAAATCGATGCGACGCTGCTGTCGATCGCCGAGAACCTGGTCAACAAGCTTAACGAGCGCGCGCGTCAGGATATGATCGGATACGCGCTCGAAGAAGTGCGCGAGGCGAAACAGGCTTCGGACGATGCGACGCTAGCGCTGGCGAGCTATCGGAATCAGAATAACGTGATTGACCCGGAAAAGCAGTCCACTATTCCGCTGCAGGAAATTGCGAAAATGCAGGATGATCTGATTTCGACTCGCACACAAATTCTGCAAATCGAAACACTGGCCAAGGACAATCCGCAACTACCCGTATTACGCGTGCGTGAGAAAGCGCTTGAAAGCGAAATCGAGACCATGACGCAGCGCGTCGCGGGCGGGGACCGTTCTCTCGCGGACAAGGCAGTCAAGTTTCAGCGCCTGGAGTTGGACAAGGAGTTCACCGACAAAATGCTGGCGAGCGCGTTGGCGACGCTCGATCAAGCTAGGAACGAAGCCCGGCGCAAGCAGCTTTATATCGAGTATATCGTGCAACCGAGCTTGCCCGACAAAGCGACTGAGCCAAAGCGGCCGCGCATTATTGGCGGCGTGTTCATTTTGGGGCTGATTGTATGGGGAATTCTGAGCATCTTGCTGGCGGGCGTCAGAGAGCATCATGACCGGTAAAAAATTGAAATCATCGGATTTCGCAAACGCCCTTGAGACACAATTGCGTGTCCTTTGGGCGTTGGTGCTCCGAGAGATCGTGACGCGATACGGCAGAGAGAACATCGGGATTCTCTGGTTCTTTGTCGAGCCATTAATGTTCATCTTGGGCATCGTGTTGCTCTGGAGCGTGTTCGAGCACCGGTTCATATCGACCGGCAGTGTGGCGGAGTTCGCGCTCGTCAGTTACCCTACGATCTTGATGTGGCGCAATACCACCGGGCGAGTCACCAAGGCAATCGAAGTCAACCGCCCCTTGCTTCACCATCGGCCGATCCGGCCAGTGGATTTTTTCTACTCGCGCATCATTCTCGAATTCGCCAGCGTAACCACGACGTTTCTCATTATCTTCGTCGCGTTCATGGTCTTCGGCATTTCGCATCCTCCGAGGGATCTGCTGGCTATGATTTTTGGCTGGTTGATGATCGCGTGGTTTTCGTTCGGCTTCGTGCTGGTGATGGGCGCCTTGTCGGAGATAAATGAGGTTATCGACAAAGTTTCCCACGTGGTCCTGTATTTCATGCTCCCCGTATCGGGCGCGTTCATTCCGACGGCGGTAATTCCGGCCGGACTGAGGGACTATCTGCTGCTGTTCCCATTAGTGGACTGCGTCGAGTATTTCCGCTATGGATATTACGGTGACGCTATGAAGACCTATTTCAATCTTCCTTATACGGTTGTCGCAAACCTGTTTCTTACGTTTTTCGCTTTATCGTTGATGAGGATTGCAATCCGAAGGATGGAGACATCGTGATTGATATCCAGAATGTCGTAAAAAAATACCCGCTACGCCACGGCCGTGAACACAGAGAGGTGTTGTCAAATGTCAACTTCCGGATTAGGCGCGGGGAAAAATGGGGAATTCTCGGGCGCAATGGCGCCGGGAAATCCACCCTGGTACGGTTGATTAGCGGCGCGGAGCGCCCCAATTCCGGCTACGTAACACGGAACATGTCGGTTTCATGGCCACTGGCGTTCGGCGACGCATTTCAAAGCTCGCTCACGGGAAGGGACAACCTGAAGCTTATCTGCCGTGCCTACAATGTAGATTTCGAAAAGGCTTTTTCATTCGTCGAGGATTTCGCCGAGCTGGGGCCTTATATTCGCGAACCGATCAAAAGCTACTCGTCGGGGATGAGTGCACGCCTGGCGTTCGCGATCTCCATGGTGGTGGAATTCGATTGCTATCTGATCGACGAGGTTGTTGCAGTTGGAGATTATCGATTTGTCGAGAAGTGTGAAAACGAGCTTTTTACGCGCAGAAAAGACCGGGCGATGATCATGGTCTCTCACAACGCGGACTTCATCAAGAAGCACTGTGAGAAGGTCGCCGTGCTCCATCAGGGCAAGCTGACGGTTTTCGATGACGTCGACGAGGGCAACGCCTACTACCTCTCCTTGTGACGCCCCCCGTGCTTCGCCCGCAATCGCGCCGCGTGACAGCGGGATGGACGTCATGTCGGCGAGAAACTAGCGGTGACTGGGCAAGCGGTGATAGAACGGGCTGATGCCATCGAGGAGATGCGGGCGGTGGTTCAATTGCTAGCAAGGGAGTGGTCGGATGACTATCCGGCCCTGTCGGTGGAGTGGCTAGTAAATATCCACCGGCAAAGCCGGTGGCTTTAATTTGTGGGCCGCTCAAAGCGGCTAATCGGTGGCGCTAACGCGCCCCGGTTCTTGCGCCACCGATCGGTGGCACGCTCCTATCACCACAGTCGCATCTGATCTAGCCGCTGATCTTCATGCTCCTGATGCTTGATGTACTCACGAATCAGCTGCTCGTCTCGTCCCACTGTGGACACGAAATACCCTCGCGCCCAGAAATGCTGACCCACGTAGTTCTGCTTGCGCTCGCCATACACCCGAGCCAGGTGAATCGCACTCTTACCCTTCATGTAGCCGACCACCTGTGACACCGCATACTTTGGCGGTATCGACAACAGCATATGAACATGATCCGCCATCAGGGGCCCTTCTTCTACCCGGCTCTCCTTTTGCTGAGCCAGTCGTCGAAAGATCTCGCCCAGATGTTCCCTCAGTTGCGCGTACAACACCTTTCTACGGCACTTCGGAATGAATACCACGTGATATTTATATTCCCATCTGCTGTGGCTTAGGCTATCAAAGTCGTCCATCATGATTCTCCCTCTAGTGTGCTTGGCGGCTCACAAAGGGGAGTTTCACCGATGGACGGCTCCCGTATACGTCAAACTTTTACTGCCTCCCCGGCAGAGCCGGGGGATTTCCCGAGTTAATTAACCGAAGACGTGGAACAGCGCGCTAAGCGTGTTCTGGCGTAATAAGCGGGGCATCAAGTGAAGCTGTTCACTGCTGTTTAAGTGGACCTATTTGAATATGCTACAGCGGGCTATCACGCCGCCTTCTCATTCCACCGTAACCGACTTCGCCAGATTGCGCGGCTTGTCCACGTCCGTGCCGCGCTCGCAGGCAGTGTGATAGGCGAGCAGTTGCAGCGGCACCACGTGCAAGATCGGCGACAGCGGCCCGTAGTGCTCCGGCATCCGGATCACGCGAATTCCGTCTTCGCTCACGATGTGCGTATCCGCGTCTGCGAACACGTACAGCTCGCCACGGCGCGCGCGCACTTCCTGCATGTTCGACTTGAGTTTTTCAAGCAACGCATCGTTCGGTGCGACCGTGACCACCGGCATCGCCTCGGTCACGAGAGCGAGCGGCCCGTGCTTGAGTTCGCCCGCCGGATAAGCCTCGGCGTGGATATACGAGATCTCCTTGAGTTTCAGCGCACCCTCCAGGGCGATCGGATAATGCAGGCTGCGCCCGAGAAACAGCGCATTCTCCTTGCGCGAGAACTCGCTCGCCCACGCAATGATCTGCGGCTCCAACGCGAGCACGCCGTTGAGCGCCGCCGGCAGGTGGCGCAGCTGCATTAGGTAGTTCGCTTCCTGCATCTGCGACACGTGTCCGCGCAGCTTGCCGAGCGTGACCGAGAGGACAAAGAGCGCGACCAGCTGGGTCGTAAACGCCTTTGTAGACGCGACACCGATCTCGACGCCCGCATGCGTCAGGAACTTCAGTTCGGTGAGGCGCACCATCGCACTCGTGGCGACGTTGCACACCGCGAGCGTATGCCGCATACCGAGCGACACCGCATGCTTGACCGCGGCGATCGTGTCGGCCGTCTCGCCCGACTGGGAAATCGCGACCACGAGCGCGCGCGGATTCGGCACCGAGTCGCGATAGCGGTACTCGCTCGCAATCTCTACCTGGGTCGGAATCTTCGCGATCGATTCGAGCCAGTACTTCGCCGTGAGCCCCGCGTAGTAGCTCGTGCCGCAGGCGAGGATCAGCACGCTGTCGATGCCTTCGAGCACCCCCGCAGCATTCGCCCCGAAGAGCTCTGGCCTGAACTCATTCGCGGCGGGAATCGTGTCCGAGATCGCGCGCGGCTGCTCGAAGATCTCCTTCTGCATGTAGTGGCGATACGGGCCGAGCTCAACCGCGCCGCCGTAAGCCCGCACCTCGCGCACTTCACGTTCGGCTTCACTTCCGTCGCGATCGGCGACGCGCACGCCCTCGACCGTCAGCTCGCACACGTCCCCCTCCTCGAGGTAGATGAAGCGCTCGGTGCTTCCGGCGAGCGCAAGTGCGTCGGAAGCGAGGAAGTTCTCACCGACGCCGAGCCCGATCACGAGCGGCGAGCCCGCGCGTGCGCCGACCACCGTGTGCGGCTGGTCCTTGTGGGTCACCGCGATTGCATATGCGCCGCTCAGTTGCCGTACCGCCTCACGCACCGCCGCTAACAGGTCGCCCTGGTACAGGCTGTGAATCAAGTGGGCGATCACTTCGGTGTCGGTCTGCGACACGAACTCGTATCCTTCGCCGCGTAGCATCTCGCGCAGCGGCTGGTAGTTCTCGATGATGCCGTTGTGCACGATCGCGAGCGAGTTGCCCGAGAAAATCGGGTGCGCGTTGTTGATGGTCGGCGCGCCGTGCGTCGCCCAGCGCGTGTGCGCGATGCCCGTGACGCCTTCGAAATGCGTTTCCCGCACCTGGGCGTCGAGATCCGCCACACGCTCGACGCTACGTGCGCGCTGCGGGCCTTCGGCGCCCAGCACGGTGACCCCGCATGAGTCGTAGCCGCGATATTCGAGGCGCCGCAGTCCTTCGATCAGGACGGAGACGATATTACGTTGCGCAACCGCGCCAACAATGCCGCACATGGATATCGATCCTTTCTATGAGATTGGTCCAGATGGGTGGTGCCCACCGCGATCGTCACGCCGCGTCCCACCATCCCGATCCTACAAAATGGAATTAAACCCACCGTTTACCTAAACGTCTGGACCCCAGAGATAAACGGATACGCCACCGAGAACACCACATTCAAGAATTTCTGCAACTCGGCAATCGGCGCATTCGACACATACAGTAGATCCTTGTTATCCAGCATGAAGTTCTGCGCAACGAACAATGAATTCGGATCACGAAGATTCACACGATAGACCACCGGCACCTTACCGTCGGCGGTGGTGCGCACCGGAGATGTTGGCCATGGCAAGGCCTTTGCGTCCTCAAACCGAAAAATGAACACGCCCTGTGCATCGGAGCGGGAATCCTGCAAACCACCCGCACGCGCCAACGCCTGCGCAAGCGTAATCCCCTGCGCCTCGAAATTGATTTCATCGCTCTTACCCGTTGCACCGAGAGCGGTGAAACTATAGGGCTGGAACAACGCGGTCACCACGTCCCCGGAATGCAGCGGGACGTTCTGACGCGGGTCGCGAATAACCGTCTGGAGCGGCAACGAGGCAACCGTATCGCCACGCGTCACCTGAATGGTGATCTTGTCGACGGGTTGTTTCACCCCACCCGCAGCGGCAAGCGCATCGAGCACGCGCTCTCCGCGAGCCGTCAGCGGCATCCGTTGACTGTTCGTCACATCCCCTACCACAGTGACATACGAGGTCTCGTTACGCGAGAGCTTCACGAGCACCTGCGGATCGTGGGCAATGTTCTTAAGCCGCTCAGTGATATCGCGCTCTAACTGGGTCGGCGTGCGCCCGGCCGCTTTGACCTCACCAGCAAACGGAACATTGACGTTACCGTCACCGTCGATGGTCTGCTCTGGGAGCACGGTCGCCGCCCCTGCATTGCCGCCTCCAGCCTTGACATCAACTTGCGCGGCGCCGAAGAGGGCCGCTGGCGGCGCCTCCCAAATCGACACGTCAATCTGGTCGCCGACACCCAACTGCTGCCGGAACTTCGTACCGTCGCCCAGCGCTATCGAGAAATCAGCAGTGCGCCCCTCTGAAAAGAGCTTGGTCGCGACATCTTCCGTCACATCAACAATCTGAATGCCTGATGGCCCTGAGGCTTGATCAACTTGCGAAGTACTGGGCCCCGAGGTGGGAATAGTCGAACACCCAGCGAGCGAGAGAGCACTTAACACAAGTACGGCCAAAAACGCGTTGCAGGAGAAATGCGACATCGAATGCATGAGTTAATTAGTTGAAATCGGCGCACATTGTCGCATGTTGTCGGGTAGACTGCATGTTTTTAAAAAACATACCTCCACGAACAAAGAAAGTCTGCGCGGGGGGTATCAAGAAAGACATTTCGCACTCTAGTGTCAAGCATTCTTCTCGACGTCACGCGCCTCGTCACACGCCTTTCTGATGGATTACTGCCCACAGGGGTTGACCGTGTCGGGCTTGCGTACATTCAACGGTACGGCACTCGTGCCCGTGCCGTATTGAGCGGACGGGGTTTTTCCATTGTCCTAACGGAAAGTGACTCACAGTAAGCCTTTGCATGGATTACGTCATCCATTCGCAAACGGAATGCAATTCGATGCCTGGTTGCTCGGACATGCCTAAACTTCCCGCGCGAAGCAAGATTTCAAAATGGCATCCTGTTGCACACGAGTCACAATGGAATGGAATATCCGCGTTATTACTAGGCAATGACCCGGCGGCAGGTTAAATCCGTCTTCATGGTGCATGACCTGATTCCGTTAACCCACGCTGAATACTGCAGACCCGAAGTTGACAACACTCATCGGCAAAGAATTCATACGGCGCTCAAACACGCCGACGGTCTGATCGCTAATTCGCAAGCAACGCTCGACTCGCTCGAGGCTGAAGCGCGCAACGCAAATCTGCCTCTGCCTCACAGCGTCGTCGCTCACCTGGCCTCGGGCGTCACAGCCCAACCACACCACCCTCGCCTACTCGACGCACCGTATTTCGTGATGCTCGGCACCATCGAGCCGCGCAAAAACCACTGGTTCATTCTCCATGTCTGGCGGCGCCTTGTCGAACAGTTCGGTGCGGCCGCGCCGAAGCTCGTCATAGTCGGCCGGCGCGGATGGGAGTGTGAGAACGTCGTCGATATGCTGGAACGCTGCGCAAATCTGCGCGGGATTGTGATCGAAGAAGCGAATTGCTCCGACGAACGCCTACACGCCTGGCTGCAACATGCGCAAGCGCTCCTCTTCCCTTCGTTTGTTGAAGGCTATGGGATGCCGCTCGCCGAAGCGTTGGCGTTGCAGGTGCCGGTACTCGCAAGCGACCTGGATGTGTTTCGCGAGATCGCCGCGGACATCCCGGACTATCTCGATCCGCTCGATGGCCCCGGCTGGATGGTCCGCGTTCAGGCCTACGCTCGTGCAGACAGCCTAGAGCGCGCAGCGCAACTCAAGCGCATCGAAACATTTCGCGAGCCGACCTGGGCTGAGCATTTTGAGCGCGTCGACGCCTTCCTCGACCAGCTGGATTAGTTGAATGGGCCAGCCGACAGCTTTTCTCCCGCCCCGGCCGGGTACGGTGCTCGATCTGCGCAGCATCACACGCGGCTACCGGCTAACGAGCTGGCTTCTTGGTCGCTGGGAGAACCCGTGGATCGACCGGCGTGCGGGCCGCCTCGCGCTGCGCCTCGCGCGCGCGCGGCGTTCCCACCGACGCCGCATGGCCGGGACCAGTGTGGTCGAAAACTCGATTCGGGGCGCCGCTCATGTCCTGGTTCGTCGCGCCCGTCTCCGACGCAGGACCCGATGCCTTCGTCGAGGCACTTAATGCCGCGCTCAAACGCGAGCCGCCAGCGGGAACGTCTGCCGACGTCGCCTGGCTGATGCACCGCATGCTTCACGCGCATGCAACAGGTGCCGGTGGCCCAGTGCCACGGTGCCCCGCGGCACTGCTCAAGCCACGCCTGACAACCCGCGTCCTTCTGATCGACGAGCGTGTGTTCTCTAACAGTATCGGTGCTGTCGCGGCACGTAAGAATGCTCAACGCCGCGAAAACGGCGCATCCTGAGGCCGAATTCTGGCTCGGCCGCTCCGACGACACCGGATCCGGCCGCTGGCTATCGTCGACCGTGAGCGCGTTACCAGTAAATATCCACCGGCAAAGCCGGTGGCTTTAATTTGTGGGCCGCTCAAAGCGGCTAATCGGTGGCGCTAACGCGCCCCGGTTCTTGCGCCACCGATCGGTGGCACGCTCCTATCACCACAGTCGCATCTGATCTAGCCGCTGATCTTCATGCTCCTGATGCTTGATGTACTCACGAATCAGCTGCTCGTCTCGTCCCACTGTGGACACGAAATACCCTCGCGCCCAGAAATGCTGACCCACGAAGTTCTGCTTGCGCTCGCCATACACCCGAGCCAGGTGAATCGCACTCTTACCCTTCATGTAGCCGACCACCTGTGACACCGCATACTTTGGCGGTATCGACAACAGCATATGAACATGATCCGCCATCAGGGGCCCTTCTTCTACCCGGCTCTCCTTTTGCTGAGCCAGTCGTCGAAAGATCTCGCCCAGATGTTCCCTCAGTTGCGCGTACAACACCTTTCTACGGCACTTCGGAATGAATACCACGTGATATTTATATTCCCATCTGCTGTGCTCGAGAGTGCCGACTTCTCGCTTGTTTTTTCTCGGACTCGCTCTGGCCTCGGCGCTTTTCATCTGAACACCGATCCATTTCCTGGTGATGAGATCGATCCGGCGTGGCCGGTTGCCTTCGTGCACCAGATTCATCGTCAGGCGGCAGTGATCAAACTCACGTTGCTCTATTCCTCAGTCAATGCCTTGATGCTCTCGTAGTTGACTAACAGGGGCTCACATCGCTCAGCGCATCGCCCACGAAGGACTCAGTGCGGATCTTCCTGTCCCGCGTATCGCTCGTCTGTCAGTCTGCCCCAAACTGGTTCGGGAGGGTCTTGCAATGGGGGTGAGTGAGTGACCCCGCGCGTCTTTCATCTATCGCGGCGAGCATCGCCTTGATCGTCTCAATGAGTGTTTCGATTTGAAGGAGCCGTTTGTGCTGCTCATATTGCATACCATATGCGATACTTCGTAGTACCAACTAATATAGAGAACAACAGTGAAACTCTGGACGGTTTGGTGGGACGCGATCTGGCTGCTACGCCCAGCGTTTTCTCGCCTGCGCAGCTTCATGTGGTTCGCAACTGTCGTCGCTGGCTTGACTGTGCGCACCGAGTTGCTGGGCGTGACCAGCATTGTGCGGGCTCTCAAACTGCGGCCAGCCCTGTACAACAAGCTGCGTGACAGCCTGCATAGCGACGCCGTGCATCTCGATCAGCTTTCAGCGCTGTGGACCCAGACGGCGCTGCGCCTGTTCCCTGACCCGCTACGCGTCAATGGCCGACTGGTTTTGGTCGGCGATGGCATCAAGGGAGCGCCGGGAGACCGGCAAGGAGTAGATGGTGAAAGTCCATTACGATGAAAATGTAGCGAACCACATCGGCCCCGAGCCGTGCGCAGGCGTCCGCGAGGATGTCGGCGAAGCGTCGGCAGGGGAGCGTGCAGGCCCAGCCATTGAGCCGCGATATCCATGAGATCCTAGGTGCCGACGTCGTCCTTGAGGCGGAAGGCAGCACGGCGGGGCGCGCCATCGCAAGCGCCCCGACGACCCGGCGCGGTCAAAGACCCTGGCATGTACGGACGCTCCTTGTGCGGGAACCCCCCTGCGTCACAATAGATGTCGCCTCTGAATTTTCTTGATTTAAAGAGATCAGAGGTGCAAGTTGAAGTTGAAACAAACGTATTCTGTCGAGTTTAAAGAGCAGGCGCTATTGAAGGTCTTTCACCGCGGAAGTCGCACCATCGGATCCGTGGCCGATGAATTGAACATGAACGTAATGACCTTGAAGAACTGGATGAAAGGTGCCGCTGCATCGACCCGGGGCGATGGATCCGGACACGCAAAACGTCCGGAAGACTGGTCGTTGGAAGAGCGCCTGCTGGCCTTGCAGCAGAGCCATGGGCTGGTCGAGGAGGCCCTGAACGCGTGGTGTCGTGAACGGGGCCTGTTTGTCCATCATCTCGATCAATGGCGCGCGGACTTCTGCGCCGCCGGCGGGACAGGAAGCCGGCGCGAGAGCGCCCAGGCAGTCCGTGAACTGAAGCACGCCAATATGCAACTGCAGCGCGAATTGAACCGCAAGGAGAAAGCGCTGGCTGAAGCCGCGGCGCTGCTGGTGCTGCAAAAAAAGTATCGTGCGCTGTTCGGGGACGAGGCCGAATGACGGCCCTCGAAGAGCGCAAAACATTGATTGGTTTGATCAGCGAGGCGACCATGGGCGGTGCTCGCCAGGCACGCGCGTGTGAGGTGCTGGGGCTGAGCGCCCGGACGGTACAGCGCTGGCAGGGCGCAGAGCCTGACGCGGTGGATGGGCGCTCGTTACGCTGCTTTGAGCCGCCTCACAAGCTGAGCGCTGCCGAACGTGCCGAATTGCTGGCTGTCGCGAACTCAGCCGAATTCGGTCATCTGCCGCCGAGCCAGATCGTTCCACGCCTGGCTGACCAGCAACGCTACATCGCCTCGGAATCGACCTTCTACAGGGTACTGCGCGAGGAGAAGCAACTCGCACACCGGCGTAGTGAACGCCCGACGACCGTGCGCAGCAAGCCACGCGCGGTCTGTGCCGACGCGCCGAACCAGCTCTACAGCTGGGATATCACTTACCTGCCGGCGGCGGTTCGTGGGCAGTATTTCTATCTGTATCTGTTTATGGACGTGTTTAGTCATGCCCTGAGTAAGTCTGTCAAGTTTTCTGTGCGACATCTACGTCTCCCTATGACGATCATCCCGCGCCCGCCCGTGGACAACGGCGCTGCCCACAGCACGAGGCTGTGGACAGGCCGCCTGACGGCGGTTCCGTCGTTGCCCACCGGCTCCCCGCGAGCTTCGCCTTCGGCCTGACGCGCCGCTTCGCGGCTTGCCCCAATCAGATAGGAGAGCAAGACCCCATCTTGACCGAATCGCCCTGCTTGCCGAGAAGGGGCGAACCGCGTTTCGCGAGCGCGTTGAGGTAAACGGTCTCGTTGTACGGCGTGCGCGTCTGCCAGCATCGATACAGGATGCGGATCCACTTGAATGCGAGGGCCCTCACGGCGATGTGGTGCGAGCTGCCCTTCGCGCGCTGCTGCCGGTAGTAGGCGCCCGCCCAGAATGACCGGGTGATGGTCTGGGCGGCCCATTCCACGAAGGTCTGGCGCAGGAATTTCGGACACTGCAGGCGCCAGTGCACCCAGCTCTTTTTCCCGCTGCGCTCGGTCACCGGGGCAATGCCCGCATACTTTTGCAGTTCATCAGCACTCCTGAACCGCTCGCGCTGTTCACCGAAGGCGGCCAGCAGGCGCGGGGCCAGGCAGGCCCCGGCGCCGGGCAGGTCCTCGAACAACGCATAGTCAGGCAGGGTGTGCGCCACCGCCGCGATTTCCAGATCGAACTGCACGATTGCAGCCAGCACGGCGCGCAGCTGTGCCACCAGTGCCAGCACGTGCAGCCGGCACGGACCGATGATCGCAGGGTCGTCAGTCAGCGCCGCCGCGCTCCGGATGGATTCGATGCGCGCGCTGATCCGGCTGGCGCTACGGCAGTGGTGTGCATGGAAGAACCTCTCCAGCACCGCCGTTCGGGACTGCCGGACCGAGCGCAACGTCGGCCAGCGCTCAAGGAAGTCGCAGAACAGCACCGTGCCCCGGTCATCGAACCATTCCAGCGCCTGCGGGTAATACTGCTTGAGCATGTCGCACAGCCGGTTGGTCAGCCGGTTCTGGTCGCCAACCAGCTGCCGGCGCCGCTCAACCAGGCTCACCAGCGTCCGCATCGGGACACTCTGCGGCCTCAAGGGGCCAAACCGCTCTGGATGGTGCAGCAGAAGGTCAAGCGCGAGTTCCGCGTCGCCCGGATCGTTCTTGGCGCCACTGGGCTGGAACGCCTCGCGATACCTGGCCAGGGTCGCCGGGTTGATGGGAAACAGCACGAGGAAGTCATACTTCTGCAGCGCGGCGACGATCGGCCCCTTGGCCAGTTCAAGGCCTACTGCAATTGGTCCGCCGAAGCGCCGGTGCAGCGTGTTTGCCCATTCATCGATGGCCGCGACCTGATGCGCAATACAGCCGGACTCGCGCCGGGTGTCGCCTGCCGCCTGCACGCAGATATCGTGCTTGGTGTCGGCCCAGTCGATACCGACCCAGGCCGTGAATGGCTGCTCCAGTAGCGGTGACATGTGGACCTCCGCAAGTGGTAGATTACGTGAAGGGACGTGCATGCCTGCGTTCAGCGAAGGCGATATAGCAAGCCGGGGCAACGGCAAACCCTGAGTGTTCGTTATCGGACGCAGGCGCACCCCAGGACTCGAAGCTGACTAAATAAACGTCGGAACGTTGCGCAAAATTATTCGTAGCCCCGGGGTGCATGTCCCGCCTTCGCTGGCAGCTACCTGCCAGCTGTGACCAGTATCACCGAACGCAGGACAGACTACCTATACCGCATGATCGTCGGCTGGCAGGTCTATGCCGAAGAGAGCAGCGCCCAGGCCAGCGAGGTACTCAAGGATCTCTGTGCGCGTGAAGCAATACAGCCCAACCAGGTCATTCTGCATTCCGATAACGGTGGTCCGATGAAGGGGGCCACGATGCTGGCCACCTTGCAGGCGCTGGGCGTTATGCCGTCATTGAGTCGTCCGGGCGTGAGCAACGACAATCCCTATTCGGAATCGCTGTTCAAAACGCTGAAGTACCGACCCGCTTATCCGCTGGAGGCGTTCGATACCCTGTGCGCCGCGCGGACCTGGGTTGCCGGGTTGGTGCGCTGGTACAACCACGAACATCGTCACAGCGCGATCCGGTTCGTGACGCCAGCCCAGCGTCATGCCAATCTCGATCAGGACATCCTGGATCGACGTGCAGCGCTCTACGAGACTGCGCGGCAGCGTAATCCGCTGCGTTGGAAAGGCCCCGCCCGCAACTGGAAGCGCATACATGCCGTGCATCTGAATCCGGATCGGGCCGACGACGATGGCGTCATTCCACAACCCCGCTACCAGGAGCGAAAAGCCGCCTGAAATTTAATTGTCGAGGCGACAACTACTTTGACAACGGCCGGGAACCGGGAAATCTCTCGTCTGGCCTGTCGCAACATGGGCAGGTCCGCGTCGGCAAGGCGAGGAGCCGTAGCCGATGATGAACGGACGGGAGAAGTCAGACTCCGCCGTAGTAGCGACGTATCTACGAAGAAGATTTTCTCGGCTTCTCGTACGGGTTCCGGCCCGGGCGCAGTCAGCATGATGCGATGGATGCGTTGTCAACGGCCATCACCAGTACCCAGGTGAACTGGATTCTGGACGCAGATATACGGAACTTCTTTGACGGACTGAGCCACGAATGGCTGATCCGTTTTATGGAGCACCGGATCGGCGACCAGCGCATCATCCGCCTTGTGCGCAAGTGGCTCGAGGCGGGTGTTCTGGAAGATGGAGAGCTGAGCGTCAGTGACACCGGTACACCCCAGGGGGCAGTGGCGTCGCCGCTGCTCGCGAACGTGTACCTGCACTACGCTTTTGATCTCTGGGCTCAACGATGGCGACGGCTGGAAGCCAAAGGCAACGTAATCATCTCGCGGTACGCGGATGATATCGTGGTCGGCTTTGAGCATGAAGCCGACGCGAGGCGCTTCTGGGACGCGATGCGAACGAGGCTGGAGAAGTTCGCGCTTACGCTGCACCCGGACAAGACGAGGCTGCTGGAGTTTGGCCGCTATGCAGCGGACAGGCGAAAGCGGCGGGGCCTTGGACGGCCGGAGACTTTCGCCTTCCTGGGTTTTATCTTTATCTGCGGGCGCTCACGCCGCGGTGCCTTCCCGCTGCAGCGGAAGACCCGTGGAGATCGCGTGCGGGCGAAGCTCAGGCAGACCAAGAGCGATCTACGGAGGCGTATGCATGAACCGATTCCAGAGCAGGGGAAATGGCTCAAGCGGGGTGGTTCAGGGCTACTTTGCCTATCATGCGGTGCCCTCGAACTTCCGCGCGCTTAGCACCTTCCGCCACCACGTCACGGCCCTCTGGATGCGCGCGCTGCGGCGGCGCAGCCAAAAGGACCGAACGTCGTCGGAGCGGATGGCGCACATCGCAGATACATGGCTCCCGCGTCCTCGCATACTACACCCGTGGCCGGACCAGAGATTTGCCGTCAGAAACCCGAGGTAGGAGCCCAGTGCCCGAATTGGGCTCGCTGGAATCTATTGGTATGGACGCCCCCACCCCAAAACCAGCAGCTTCAATGTGCCATAGTGGAGTGCAGGTGTTGCTGAAACCACTTTACTAACCAAGAGGAGCGTCCGGCAATGAAGATCACGACCGTTGGTATCGATTTGGCCAAAAATGTATTTCAGGTACATGGCGTCAATGAGCATGGAAAGACCGTGCTGAGGAAGCAACTCAAGCGTAACCAGGTCGCTGTCTTTTTTGCCAACATCCCGCGGTGTGTGATCGGTATGGAAGCTTGCGGGAGCGCCCACCATTGGGCTCGTAAGTTGCGCGGTTTTGGTCACGAAGTGAGGTTGATGGCGCCGCAGTTTGTCAAACCCTACGTGAAAACGAACAAAAACGACGCGGCTGACGCGGAGGCCATCTGCGAAGCGGTTGGCCGACCAAACATGCGGTTTGTGCCGATCAAGAACATCGAGCAACAAGGAGTGCTGGCGTTGCATCGGGTTCGTCAAGGATTCATGAAGGCACGGACAGCGCAAGCCAATCAGATCCGTGGACTGCTTGCCGAATTCGGACTCGTGATTCCGCTGGGCATTGTCAACATTGCCAAGAACGTGCCGGAGCTAATTGAGGATGCCAGCAATGAATTGCCGGGCTCGTTCCGTCTGCTTGTGCAACGTCTCCTGGAGCAGTTGAAGGGGTTCGATCAACAGGTTCGTGAGATCGAGAGTGAGATCGTTGCCTGGCATCGTACGAACGACGACAGCCGCAAGTTGGCCAAGATGCCCGGCATAGGGCCAATTACGGCGAGTGCAATGGTGGCGTCTATTGGCGATGCCAAGAGTTTCAAGAACGGCCGACAGGTAAGCGCCTGGCTCGGGCTAGTGCCCAAGCAAAACTCAACTGGCGGCAAGACGGTGCTGCTAGGGATGAGTAAGAGAAGGGATTCATATCTGCGGACGCTACTGATCCAGGGAGCACGCTCGGTGATTTACGCGTTGCAGAGAAAGAAGGAGCCCGTTGAAGGCTGGTTGAATCGGCTACTTAAGCGGCGCAACACCAATGTGGCAGCCGTAGCACTGGCGAACAAGAATGCGCGAATTATCTGGGCCTTGTTGTCCGGTGACCGCGAGTTCCGCTCGGACTATGCGACGGCTGGAGCGCTCGCTTAGTCCGGGCGCTCGAAGAAGTCAACGTAACCCCGTAGCAGACCCGCTCTATCGATTGCTCAGGTAATCATGAAGTGATGGCAAAACTGGTAAGACCGTGGCCAAGAAAATCTGACCCGCACAGCGTGCCGCGAGCCCACGGATCTATTGAGAACTTGGCCAGCGGATTCCATCAGGGACAGCGGCAACGCCGCACCTAAAGTCCGGATGTATGAGTGCAATCTTTACCTTCTAGTCGTCACGGATTGAAAGCTTGGCAAACCGGGGGCGTCCATGTATGTGCGGGGGGTGTCCGGTAACGGGCATTCCTACCGCGATTGGCCAAGAGCGGCAGGAAGATGCCCGGCGTCAAGCTGCTGCATCAACAGTCCGACTCAAACACCAAGCCAGAATACATCATGGGGCACTCGATGCAGGCGGTCAGTATGCTTGTGCGGGCCGCCCAGAGCGTCTTCGCCGTACCGCTGGCCGTGCGTATTCACGAAGGTCTGGTGTGGTCCAACCGTGATCGGCGTACCTTGCTCGACAAGATGATCTCGCTGCTGGGCATCGTCTCGGTGCAGCAGCCGTTCTACTTCGTGGCCGATGCCTACTACGCTGCTGGCAAGATCGTCAAAGGCCTGCGCGATCGGGACAACCACCTGGTCACACGCGTGAAGTCCAATGCAGTCGCCTGTGCCCCGTACGTGCAGCAGGGACCGCGCAAACGGGGGCGCCCCAGGCGCTACGGTGAGAAGATCAAACTCAAATCGCTACTGGCTGATCCCCAGGCCTTGCGATCGGCCCCCAGTCCGGTCTATGGCGAGCACAATGTCACCATTCACTATCGGGTCTGCGATCTGCTGTGGCCGGCGTACGGTCGGCTGGTTCGCTTCGTGGCAGTGACTCACCCAAGCAGGGGTTCGTGTCTGCTGATGTGCACCGACCTCAGTCTGGATGCCGTCGAGATCATCCGCCTGTATGGATTGCGCTTCAAGATCGAGTACAGCTTCAAACAGGCGGTGCATCGGATCGGCACATTCGCGTACCACTTCTGGATGCAGGACATGAAGCCGCTCGCCCGCCGAAACGGCGATCAATACCTTCATCGCGAGTCACTCGAGTACCGCAACGCCGTCAAGCGCAAGATCCACGCGTACCACGTCTTTATGCACGCTGGCATCGTCTGTCAGGGACTGCTTCACTACCTGGCAGCGGTGTTCCCTTCACAGGTCTGGAGTTCCTTTGGATCCTGGCTGCGCACTATCCGCCCCGGCATCCCTCCATCGGAGTTGGTCGTCGCCAACGCACTACGCCAATGCCTGCCCGAATTTCTCGTGAATAGCGCCAAAACCCATTTCTTCGCAAAATTCATCGCAGAAAGGCAGGACCCCGACACATTCGAGATGTTCCGCCTGGGCACATAGCCGAAAAACCACGCCTGAATTCGGCACTCTCGAGTGCTGTGGCTTAGGCTATCAAAGTCGTCCATCATTATTCTCCCTCTAGTGTGCTTGGCGGCTCACAAAGGGGAGTTTCACCGATGGACGGCTCCCGTATACGTCAAACTTTTACTGCCTCCCCGGCAGAGCCGGGGGATTTCCCGAGTTACTGACGGGTGCACCAAATAATGCCTTGCGCGTTATACGGGTATGAAGACGAAAACTGATGCCCGAAAACTGGATCAGGCAACGCAGGCGCACCTGAGGAAGATGGTGGTGCAGGCGGTGCGTGACGGAATGACACGAGTCGAAGCGTCGCGAACGTATGGCGTGAGCCTGCGCGCAGTTGGCAACTGGATGAAGCTGGCACGAGAAGGCGGCTTGAGGGCGCTGAGGCAGGGCAAGCGCGGCCGCCGACCGGGAAGCGGCCACCTGACGCATACGCAAGCTGTTCGAATCCGCAAGCTGATCGTCGAGCGAATGCCAGACCAACTGGCGCTGCCGTTCTACCTCTGGACCCGCGAATCGGCGGCGCAGTTGATCGAGCGAGAGTACGGTACCAAGGTATCGAAGTGGACGGCTGGCCGGTATCTCAAGGCATGGGGCATGAGTGCCCAGAAGCCGGTGCGGCGAGCATACGAGCGAAATGACGCGGCGATCGATCGGTGGCTCAACGAAGACTATCCGCAGATTGCGAAAGAGGCAAAGCAGGAACAGGCGACGATCTACTGGGGCGACGAAATGGGCTTGCGCAGCGACCACATCAGCGGGACCAGCTTTGCCTTGAAGGGCGAGACGCCGGTGGTGCGGGCGACTGGAAAACGCTTCGGCTGCAACATGATCTCGGCGATCACGAACCGCGGCGAACTGAGCTTCATGGTCTTCGAGGGAACGTTCACGAACGCGACGTTCATCGAGTTCATGAAGCGCATGATCAAACAGGCTACCCGCAAGATCTATCTGATTGTCGACGGACATCCGGTCCACCGATCTGTCGCCGTCAGGAAATTCGCCGCCGAAAACGCCGATCGCCTGCGTCTGATCCGACTGCCGGGCTACTGCCCCGAGCTGAACCCGGACGAGTTGCTGAATCAGGACGTGAAGACCAACGCGCTGGGCAAGAGCCGTCCGGCCAGCAAACAGGAAATGATCCGGGACGTCCGAAGCCACCTGCATCGTCGACAAAAGGAGCCGCACGTGATTCGCAACCTGTTCCAGGAAAAACATGTTCGATATGCCGCTTGATCAACCACGCACTATTTGATGCACCCGTCAGTAATTAATGGAATCTGGCGCGACTCGGGCACGCGGGCACATGTTAGGGCTACGCTGAAGAAGCCACAGTTTTCGCTGACAGCTTGATGCTGAATTTCGGAACGTGAGATCAGCGATGCGACTGGTTCGATTTCCCGGCCCTGAAGGGCCTGGCAAGCGGGACTCTCGACCCATTTCGGCTGCTTATGGACGCACCTGTGCCATCAGCCGCGTGCGGCTCATGTAGATGTTGGCCAGCGCGAGTGCAGTAAAGGCACGCGTGGCGTTCTTCGCGAGGCCGCGATAGCGCACCTTGCCGAAGCCCCACAGCCGCTTGACCACCGCAAAGACGTGTTCGACCCGGGCACGAATCTTCGACTTGTTGCGGTTTTTCGAGCGCCTGGTTTCATCGACTGCACCACTGCGATTGCGCACACGCTGGTTGGTGAAGTCCTTCGCTTTCGGCGCCTTGCTGGCGATGAGTTCTTTCTGGCTCGCATAGGCGCTGTCACCGTACACACGCCGCTCGTCGCCGTGCAGCAGCGCCGGCAGCGGATGCTTGTCATGCACGTTTGCCGCCGTCACTACCGCGCTGTGTGCCAGTCCCGTCTGGCTATCCACACCGATGTGCAGCTTTATGCCGAAGTACCACTGCTGGCCCTTCCTCGTCTGATGCATTTCGGGGTCTCGTGCCTTGTCCGCATTCTTCGTGGAACTGGGCGCACCGATGATGGTGGCATCCACGATCGTGCCGGTGCCAACCTTCAGCCCATGCCCTTGCAGTACTTCGCCGACCTTGGAGAACAACTGCTCGCCGAGCTTGTTGCGCTCCAGCAGCCGGCGAAACTTCAACAGCGTCGTGCCATCGGGAACCCGCTCGCGCCCCAGGTCAATCCCGACGAATCGCCGCAATGCGGTGCTATCCAGCAGCGCCTCCTCGCACGCTTCATCGGCCACGTTGAACCAGTGCTGCACAAAGTGCATGCGCAGCATGCGCTCCAGACCCACTGGCGGGCGACCGCCTTGACCCTTCGGATAGTACGGCTCGACAACCTCGCACAGTTGCGCCCACGGCACGATCTGCTCCATCGTCTCAAGGAACACATCGCGTTTGGTTGGCCGACGGTACTGTTCAAATCCGGCGCCTTGATTGGCCGCCATCGCAAGAGTCTGTTGTTTCATGCATATCTAACGATTGAACGCCCAATGCCGTTGACCTTTTCAGCGTAGCCCTAAGACATATCCCTCTTAGAACTGCCGAATCCGTGAGCGGCGCCTGCTGCAACTCGGTAGCGGCCAGCAGGCCCATGAAGTCGCACTGCAACTCGATGTAAGCAACAAGACCGTCTACAACTGGGCCCATAGCTGGCACGAGCAACGCCTGTGCGGATTTCCGGCCGGGCATAAAGGCGGTCTGCGAGATGCCATGCTTGCGACCGCCGTCAGGCGGCTACGCGCAACTACTCCATGACACTAAAGCAGATCACGCAACGTACCCGAGGATGTTCATGGGCAGCCTTGTGTCGCCTGGATGTCCCGTTCGTGGCGCTCATGCGCGAGATCGTTTCCCACAAACGCGACCGGCACTCCCTCAAAAAAACCAGTCGGGCAAGAACTCGTCGTGAAAGCCGACAACACTCCGGACTATCTCGCCCCGCTCGACTGACCCGACTGACTTGTCCATAGCTGGTCTACGCGTGAAAGCAGAACACGTCGCACGGTGTTCAAAATGCGTTAATCAAGGCATCACTATGCTTCACATGCAACGCGAGTCGCAAAAGGGCCTGATTTACCGCCCTAACTGAAATCAGTTAATTCAGCCTCTGTACTACACGGACTATCGGCCACTTCACGCCCACCAGTCAACCCGTCGATCGCCACGAGAATCTCCCGCGAAGCTTCGTGTGCTGTAACTTCTGCCGTATTAATGCAAAGTTCTGGATTGATCGGCGCCTCGTACGGCGAATCAATACCGGTAAACTGAAGAAGCGAACCCTCTCGCGCCTTTTTATAAAACCCTTTGACGTCCCGCGCCTCGACGACCTCAAACGGCGCATCTACGTGCACCTCGAAGAACTGCCCACTCGCGAACAACGCCCTTGCGGCATCGCGATCAGCCCGAAACGGGGAAATGAATGAAGCAATGACGATAATACCCGCATCAACCATCAACCGCGCCACTTCGGCGGCTCGCCTGATGCTTTCGTGGCGGCTGGCATCGGAAAAGTCGAGATCGTTGTTCAACCCCGCCCGCAGATTGTCGCCGTCGAGGATGTACGTGCGAAGGCCGCGTGCCTTCAACTCCTTATCAAGCATGCCTGCCAACGTTGATTTGCCGGCGCCAGACACGCCCGTAAACCAAACGACCACCGGACACTGCTGCATTGACGCGCGTCTGTCCTCTGCATTCTGGGACGCCAGCGAAACCACTGGGCCGATATAACTTGTTTCCATCACTCTCAGATATATATGTATAGCCACGATCCAACGCGCAAGTTGCCGACACAGATTTAACCCGGTTGTGCCATCGAATCAAACCGCCAACGTGCCGCCGAGCTCACTTGAGTACGTGAGCACTATCGGCATGTGACGCACGAAACTGGCTACACAGGCTGCCAATTCTCTTCGCCATCGCGGTAGCCCCCTCGCCTAAGATCTAATCCTCACGAAGATGCAGTTGGATATCAAAAGAAACTAGCCTCGATCGCCACTACCCGTCGCGCCAGAACCTTGCGTAGTTTTCGGCACTAACAAATACCTCGGCACGCAACCGGCCGACTAACGCCCTACCAAGACGCTACAAAACGTAGCGCGAATTCTCTCACGCACTCGGGTAAAATGTCTCGTTGTAAAAAAGTCATACTCAAGAAGGACTGAAAAGAGTCCGCACAACATCCGACAAAAAAGCACCTTTGTGTCAACCATCCACCTGGACGTCACGCGACTCCTCACGCGCCTTTACGGCGGACTTTTGCCCACGGGCGTAGATCGTGTCGGCCTCGCATATGTTCAAAAGTACGGCGCAAATGCGCGCGCAGTCCTCAGCGAACGTGGCTTTTCGACGGTTTTAGCCGAGCGAGACTCTCAGCAAGTGTTTGCATGGCTTCACTCGTCTGTCCGCAACAAGAACGCAATCCGCACATTGGTTGTACGCGCATACATTTCTCGCTGGCGAGAAACAAGACTCGGCGGAATCCTGTTGCATACGAGTCACAACGGGATGGAATTCGGCCGTTATTACCGGGCGATGACAAAGCGTGAAATTCGCCCCGTATTCATGGTCCACGATCTAATCCCGTTGACCCATGCCGAGTACTGCCGCCCGGGAGTCGATGCAACTCATCGGCACCGGATGCACATGGCACTCAGGCACGCGAGCGGCCTGATCACCAATTCGCAAGCCACGCTGGACTCGCTCGCGGCCGAAGCCCGGCGCGCCGGCCTCAAGCTCCCGCCGAGCG
Organism: Paraburkholderia sp. RL17-337-BIB-A; assembly: GCF_046025895.1. Lineage (NCBI taxonomy): Bacteria > Pseudomonadati > Pseudomonadota > Betaproteobacteria > Burkholderiales > Burkholderiaceae > Paraburkholderia > Paraburkholderia sp. RL17-337-BIB-A. The sequence goes on from NZ_JARESY010000002.1 coordinate 2,266,556, forward strand.
TAGTCGCGCGCCTCGCCTCAGGCGTCACCCAGCATCCGCTCGCACATCGTCCGCTGCCCTCCCCCTACTTCGTCATACTCGGCACCATCGAGCCGCGCAAGAACCACTGGTTCATCCTGCACGTATGGCGGCGTCTCGTCGAACAACTCGGCTCGGCCGCCCCTAAGCTCGTAGTAATCGGCCGACGCGGCTGGGAATGCGAAAACGTCGTCGATATGCTCGAGCGCTGCGAAAGCCTCAAAGGCGTCGTGATAGAAGAAACGCACTGCTCCGATGACCAGCTGCACGCTTATCTGCAGCACGCACAGGCATTGCTGTTCCCGTCATTCGTCGAAGGCTACGGCATGCCGCTCGCCGAAGCACTCGCACTCACAGTACCGGTACTCGCGAGCGACCTCGACGTCTTCCATGAAATCGCCGACGACATTCCCGACTATCTCGATCCGCTCGACGGCCCCGGCTGGCTCGCGCGCATTCAGGCGTACGCGCGCGCGAATAGTCCCGAGCGCGACGCGCAATTGGTCCGTATCGAACGTTTTCGCGAGCCGACCTGGGCCGAGCATTTCGAGCACGTCGACGGCTTTCTCGAGACGCTGCGCTAAATGAAGCAACGCGCCGCTCAAGAGCCACCGCCGGCGAACCTAGCGATCGACCTGCGCAGCATTACGCGCGGGCCACGCTCGCTGTTCAGATTGAGCGGACGTCCGGCGCATCAGTGGATTGACCACTGGCCCGGACGTCTCGCGTTGCGCTTCGCAAATGCATGCGGCAAGCGCGCCAGTGCCGCGTGGCCCGGCCCGGTCTGGTCACGCGGCCCCTCCGGCACGCCCTCGTTGTCGTGGTTCTTGATGCCGATTGCCGATGCCAGCGCCGACGCGTTCGCCAAAGCACTCAATTCAGCACTTGCCACCGCGCTCGACCACGATCGCAACGCGGATGCTTCGCCCAAGGTTGCGAGACTGATGCAACGGCTCGCACGCAGCCACGCGTCGACCCTGCGTCGCCCGCAAGCCGTCTGCCCCGCCGCGCTGCTCGAAACCAGGCGCGCGACCCGTGTCCTCGTCATCGACGAGCGCGCGCGCTCGCATGGACTCGGCGCAAGAGCAACACGCAACTCACAGCAAGCTTTCACGCGCATGCTGCAAGCCGCGCGCACCGCCCACCCGCAAGCCGAATTCTGGATCGCGCGATCGGATGACAAAGGCAGCGGGCGCTGGCTTTCAGCGTCAACCGATAATATGCCACCGGGAATCCACACTCTCACCGAGCACGAATCGTTGTGCGCAGCGTTGCCTCACGTCGATCACGTCTATACGCTCGGCGCTTCGGAGGGCATGCATGCGCTGCTGACCGGCGTGCCGGTACACGTATTCGGCACGCCCTATTACGCGGGCTGGGGATTGACCGACGACGATCTGCACTTTCCGAACCGCAGCGCACGTCCCACGCTCGCCGCATTATTCGATGTGGTTTTCCTGCGTTTCGCGCGCTATCTGAATCCGGCCACGCATGCGCCCGGCACGCTCGACGATCTGCTCGACAGCATCGAATTGCAGCAAGTCGTACAACAACGCTTCGCCGATCTGCGGCAAGTGGTAGGGATTCGCTTCCAGTGGTGGAAGCGGCCGTTTGCGACGCCGTACATCAGCGCAGGCGGCGCCGCCCTGCGCTGGACGCACGCACCTCAATCGGTGGGAGCGCATGAATCCGCGGTACTGTGGGGCGCGCGCAGCGTGGACGGACTTGCACCCGAGGTGCGCCGCGTCAGAATAGAAGACGGCTTCTTTCATTCGACGGGCCTCGGCTCCGACATGATCGCGCCGCGCAGCCAGGTGATCGACCGCCGCGGCCTCTACTTCGACGCGAGCCAGCCGAGCGATCTCAGCGTGCTGCTCAACGAAACCGAATTCAGCGCCGCCGAGCTGACACGCGCCGCGGCGCTACGCGATCAGGTCGTGAAGCTCGGCGTTACCAAGTACAACCTCGGCCGGCGTCACCCGACGTGGACCGCCCCTGCTGGCAAGCAGATCGTACTGGTGCCCGGCCAGGTGTCCGATGATGCATCGATCCGCCTCGGAACACGCGCCATCGGCACCGCCGACGCGCTGTTGCGCGAAGTGCGCAGACTCCGTCCCGATGCGTTCGTGGTCTACAAACCGCATCCGGATGTTCTGTCGGGCAATCGCAATGGCGTGATCGACGTACAGCAACTCGCGGATATCGTCGACACTGAAGCGGACTTGCTGTCGCTCGTCGACGTGGCGGACGAAGTACACACGTTATCGTCCCTCGCAGGCTTTGACGCGTTGTTGCGCGGCAAAGCCGTCTTCACGTACGGCCTGCCTTTCTATGCAGGTTGGGGATTGACACATGACGCGCTCGCACCCGTGCCGTGGCGACACCGAACACTAACGCTGGATATGTTGTGCGCGGGCGTACTACTGCACTACCCGCTCTACTGGGACTGGTGCACGCGTCTTTTCACGACTCCGGAGGCGGTGGTCGATCAACTCGCGCCGCAAGCGGCACGGCCGCTCGAACAAGTACGCGGCAATCGCATGCGGCCACTGCTCAAAGCGATTCGTTGGACCCGCAATGGAATCCATCATGCGTCATGGCGTTTCCGACAAAGACTCACGCGTCACCCGAAATGAACTAACAACCCGCTGATGTTTTTTTCGCCGTGCAAATGCGGCGCCGCCGGAAGCGCCATCACTGACGCCCCGGCGGTCCTGGTCTTCTCGCACTTGCCGCACTGCTACTCTCAGGTTCTTAGGACTTACGCAAAAAGCATTGGGACCGATGGATTTTTGAGTTCGCGGCGGAGGAAATCATCGAGCATTTCGTGTTTGACCTGATAGAGCGTACGCCTGGTCTGTCGCGCCATGTCGGCCAGACGGACCCACACGAGCACGGCGCTGGCGATATGGTTTCGCTGGATACGCGCCTTGCGGCACTGGCAACGCTGAAGGCCCGTGAGCTGCTTGAGCTCGCGGTGAAACTGCTCGATCTTCCAGCGCAGGCCACACGCATCTTGTGCCGCCGGCGAAGAGTCCTGAGTGAGGTCGTTGGTCACGACCCAGTCCGTGCGGTGTGTGGACACCGCGACCCGGAACAGCTTCACCTTGTGATGTTTCGGAAAGCCCCTGATTTTGATCGTCTTGCCGTGCGCAAGAGTTTCAGCGTCCCATTGGAGCGAATCAACATGCCGGTAGGGCGATTTGCCTTCGGAGTCGTCGACCAGCCGGTTGCTGCGCAGCGGGCAGTAGTAGGTCTTCCTCAGCGATTCGATGAACAGCATCAGATCCTTCGTGGCGTACCACGTATCCATCAGGACGCGGCGAAACGGCAGGCCCTTGTGATGAACCGCATTGGTCAGCATGTCGCGCACGTGATCGAGCTTGGACTTGCCGTCGCCGGCCGGATCGTAGATGCGGTAATCGATGATCCAGTATTCGCCGCTCTGCGAGTTCACGTAGACGCAGTTCACTACACCAATGCCCTTGATGAGGCCGTGAGCGTTACCGCTGTATTGGCGCCGCACGAGCTCGATCTTGTGCGAAAAATCTTTGTCGGTGACCGAGTCATCGAACACGATGCAGCCATCGTCATGCGAAACGATCTGCGCGCGCACGTTGTCCCACACGAGGCGCGGGGTCATGTGCTCGCGGCGCAAAAACCGGTTGATGGCATCGTGGCTCATACCGTCGACGTGGTCCGCAAAGTTGGTCAGCGTGCAGTTGGTCGGGCTCGTCAGCAGGTACTGGCAGTAGCCCAGGCGGCTCAGATGTTTCGTCATGTCCTCGACATTACGAAACTCCGCGTCGCTCCGGGTATACGTCATTTCGTAACAATTCGTTTCCGCGTTCAGGCGCGGCTTTTTGCGTAAGTCCTAGTTCTATTTTTTTGATATAAAAAATATAACGGTTTACGCACGGCTTCACAAGCACGAGGAAGCATTCAGTAGGTTATTTTTGGCGCGGTAGTCCGGCACGTGGTGAGTGCCGAAAAAAATCCTCAACTTTTTGCCGAGTTTGCCGATATATACGCTTAGGGGGTTTATAAGGCTGGTATTGACTTATCTAATCAGCAGCGGCTGCAAAAGCATTTAATGATGCAACCGAGCGCATTAGTCCGTACTGTCCGAAGCCTTACCCACTCTTCGCCGCCTTTACCAGACACTCCGACAACTTATCAAAATGCCGCAGCGCCGCCTGCGTGAGTTCGATCTGCTTACGTCGCGCGTCCTCAGTATCAGCAAGACTAATCCATCCCTTCTCGCGCATCGACTTCAACCGCGCGTGCAACATAGCCGGCGAACCCAGCTCGCTTTTCGCCATCATATCCCTCACCGAGAGCCGCTCACGCGACTGCCCAGCCCGCGCGACGAGCGCCAGAATGCGCTCTTCCAGCGGGTCGAGCGACGGCAGCGAGGGCAAGCCGCGCAAGGCATCGGTCAACTGCAGAAAGCGAAGGTAAATGTCGGCGGGACGGGTCATGGGTACTCTTGCCAGCATGCTCTGCGCGCGGAACGAAACGCCGTGCGCTAACATGGCGCGATTCATGAATCTGGGTCCAACAATTCTACTCCGACTACCTCGATGTCAAGCTTACGTTTGCATTTCTGCTCGGTCGTCGGCACCGCAGCGGTGTTCATCATCGCGCTCTGGGCGAATCGGGAGATCTTCACGCACACTGAATTCGTGCGTGGCGTGAACTGGATCTATTTGCCGGCAGGCATCCGATTGCTGGCAACGCTCCTGCTCGGCGGCGACGGCGCGCTCGGCCTGCTGCTGGCCAGCTGGCTCGTCAACTTCTTCTATTTCTTTCCGAACGACGTGGTGCGCTCTTTCGTGGGCGGCATCATCGCGACTGTCGCGCCCTACGCGGTGTATCGGCTCGCGCAGGAAATCTACGGATTGCGTTCTTCGCTCACCAATCTCACCGCGAAGCGTCTGCTCGCGCTAGTGCTCGCGTACTCAGTGGCAAGTCCACTGCTGCATCACATCTGGTTCTTTCTGCGCGGCGATACGCAGGACATCGTTGACCGATTCTTCGCGATGTTCGTCGGAGATCTGCTCGGCACCCTGATCGTCATCTACACGATGAAATTCCTGCTGTCCTTGCTGCCGAAGCGCCGCGTCGCTCCCCTGAGCGACGGCACCTGAAAACAGCCGGCAGCACGGCATTGCACTGGCCAAATAGAAAAGCCCCGCAAGATTTACATCTTGCGGGGCTTTATTTCACGCTAAAACTTTCTAAAGCTTATCGCGACATCATGTTCATGCTGACGTTATGCATAACCCACAACGTACCGCCGACCACGATCACCGCGGTCAGAATCGTGAAAGCAAACGCCGTCACGTTCCACCGTTGTGCCGACGACGTATTCATGTGCAAGAAGAAAACCAGGTGCACGACAATCTGCACAAGAGCGAGACCCGCGATAGCGAGCAATGCGTTCTCGCCCGTCAGAGTCCCGTTCATGACAAGGCCGAACGCCGCAACAGTCAGGATGACCGACAGGATAAAACCCGTCGCATAGCTGCCAAGACTGCCGTGACTTTCACCCGAGTGTGTCGAGTGCGCGTTATGGCTATGGTCCATTTAGATCACGCTCGCAAGATAGACAAAGGTGAAGACGCCAATCCACACGACGTCCAGAAAGTGCCAGAAAAGGCTCAGGCACGTCAGGCGAATCATGTCACGTTCTGTCAGATCGCGATGACTCATCACCTGAATCGAGAGCACCACCATCCAGATCAGGCCACACGTCACGTGCAAACCGTGCGTACCGACCAGCGTGAAAAACGACGACAGGAACGCGCTGCGGCTCGGGCCCGCGCCTTCAGCGATCAGGTGCGAGAACTCGCGCATTTCCAGCACGAGGAACGAGAGGCCCAGAAGAAACGTCACGCCGAGCCAGAACAGCAGCACGCCCTTGCGGTTCTTGTGCGCGCCCAGCATCGCGAAGCCGTACGTGATGCTGCTCAGCAGCAGCATCGTCGTTTCGAGCGCGACGCCGGGAATCTCGAAGAGATCCTTGCCGCTCGGACCGCCTGCGAACTGATGTTGCATCACCGCGAACACCGCAAACAGCGACGCGAAGATGATGCAGTCTGTCATCAGGTACAGCCAGAAGCCGAATACCGAATGCGACGGCGGGTGATCGGCATGATGCGCATCGTGATGATGCGAGTCCGCCGTAAGCGTGTTGTTTGACATCAATCCACCTCCAACGCAGCCTGCGCACCGGCGCGTTTTTGTTCAATCGCGACCTGCGCACCGGCGCCGGAACGGTTTTCTTCAATCGCCGCGACCGTGGCGGCGGGGATGTAAAAGCCTTCGTTCTTCTGGAAGCTGTAAATGATCACAGTACCGATCGCGCCGACCAGACCAATAATCGCGAGCCACCAGATATGCCACACAGCGGCAAAACCCAGCACCAGCGAGAACATCGCCACCACCAGACCCGCGGACGTGTTCGACGGCATGTGAATGTCGCCATACACCGGCTTCGGCTGATTCTTGCGCGACTTCATTTCAGCGAATGCGTCCAGTTCACGCACGTCCGGAAGGATCGCGAAGTTGTACGAGGCCGGCGGCGAGCTCGTTGCCCATTCCAGCGTGTGACCGTCCCACGGATCGCCCGTGACGTCGCGGTTTTGCGGCAGGTTGCGGTCGCGGATGCTGACGACCAGTTGCACCGCCTGGCAAACGATACCGATGGCAATCAGCACAGCACCGACCCACGCGAACAGCAGCCACGGATGCCAATCCGGATTGTCATAGTGATTCAGACGACGCGTCATGCCCATGAAGCCCAGCACGTACAGCGGCGTGAACGCAACCCAGAAACCGATCTGCCAGAACCAGAACGACGCCTTGCCCCATTTCTCACTCAGCTTGAAGCCGAACGCCTTCGGGAACCAGTAGTTGAAACCGGCCAGGTAGCCGAACAGCACGCCACCAATAATCACGTTGTGGAAGTGAGCGATCAGGAACAGGCTGTTGTGCAGCACGAAGTCCGCGCCCGGAATCGCCATCATCACGCCGGTCATACCGCCGATCGTGAAGGTGACCATGAAGCCGAGGGTCCACAGGATCGGCGTGGTGAACTGCAGGCGGCCCTTGTAGATCGTGAACAGCCAGTTGAACACTTTCACGCCGGTCGGAATGGCAATGACCATCGTCGCGATACCGAAGAACGCGTTGACGTCAGCGCCCGAACCCATCGTGAAGAAGTGGTGCAGCCACACGAGGAACGACAGCACCATGATCGCGCAGGTCGCCCACACCATCGTCTTGTAGCCGAACAGCGGCTTCTTCGCGAAGGTCGCCACGACTTCCGAGAAAATACCGAACGCCGGCAGGATCAGGATGTACACCTCAGGGTGACCCCATGCCCAGATCAGGTTCAGGTACATCATGGCGTTGCCGCCGCCATCGTTCGTGAAGAAGTGCATGCCGAGGTAACGGTCCAGACCGAGCAGCGCGAGCGTGACGGTCAGGATCGGGAACGAAGCCATGATCAGCACGTTGGTGCACAGCGCGGTCCACGTGAACACCGGCATCTTCATGAACGTCATGCCCGGCGCGCGCATCTTGACGATGGTCGCGAAGAAGTTCACGCCAGTCAGCAACGTGCCGATACCGGAGAGCTGCAGACTCCACAGGTAATAATCGACCCCGACACCTGGACTGAACTGCAATTCGGACAGTGGCGGATAAGCCAGCCAGCCCGTTTGCGCGAATTCACCGACCACCAGCGAGATGTTGATCAGGATCGCGCTGATCGCGGTCATCCAGAAGCTCAACGAGTTGAGGAACGGGAACGCAACGTCGCGGGCACCGATCTGCAACGGCACGATGATGTTCATCAGGCCGACCATGAACGTCATCGCCATGAAGAAAATCATGATGACGCCGTGCGCGGTAAAGATCTGGTCGTAATGGTGCGGCGGCAAGAAGCCTGGCGCGTTATACGACAGCGCTAGCTGGGTACGCATCATGATCGCGTCCGAGAAGCCGCGGAACAGCATGATGAGCGCAACCACGATGTACATCACGCCCAGCTTCTTGTGGTCGACCGACGTGAGCCATTCGGTCCACAGGTAGCGCCACTTGCCAAAATAGGTGATCAGACCCAGAACGAGCGCACCGGCGATGGCGATCCCGGCAGCCGTCACCATGATGATCGGCTCGTGGTACGGAATCGAGTCTAGAGAGAGTTTTCCGAACATGCGTTACCCCTTACCCTTTGGCGCACAGTTAGCGTCCTTCATGTTGTCCATGACGTTACCGTTGTTGTATCGGGCAATGATGTTGTGAAAGAGCCTCGGATCGACCGACGAGAAGTAGCGCACAGGATCCTTCTCGCTCGGCGCCGAGACCGCGTGGTAACGGTCCATGCTGAGTGTGTCCGACGACGCGCGCACTTTCGCAACCCATGCGTTAAACTCTTCCGGCGACGTGGCGAGCGTACGGAACTTCATGTCCGAGAAGCCCTTGCCGCTGAAATTCGCCGAGGTGCCAGCGTAGTTGCCGGCCTCGTCCGCGATCAGATGCAGACGCGTTTGCATACCCGCCATCGCGTAGATCTGGCCACCGAGTTGCGGGATGAAGAACGAGTTCATCACCGTGTCGGAGGTGATCACGAAGTTCACCGGCGTGCCGACCGGAATCGCAAGCTGATTCACCGATGCAATACCGAGGTCGGGATAAATGAACAGCCACTTCCAATCGAGTGCGACGACTTCGACGTTGATCGGCTTGACCTGCGACTCGAGCGGTTTATACGGATCGAGCTCGTGCGTGGTCTTCCACGTCAGCACGGCGAGGAACAGAATGATCAGCGTCGGAATCGTCCAGATGGCGATTTCAATACCGGTCGAGTGGACCCACTTCGGACGGTATTCAGCGCTTTTGTTCGACGCGCGATAACGCCACGCGAACAGCAACGTGAGGAAGATCACCGGAACGACCACAATAAGCATGGCCCAGGTGGACGTCGCGATCAGATCACGTTCGGCCAGACCCACGCTCCCCTTCGGATTCAGAATATCGAGGTTGCTGCAACCCGAGAGCAACAACACGAGGCCGGCGGAAAGGAAACTTATCGACCCTCGCAGAGTCTTTCCTTTCATATCCATTGCCCTTTTTTTACGTCTTCAACGAACGTCATTGGACCGCTCTCCATTAATAAGCGCTCGCATAATAAGGGCGAGTCAAGTGGATATAAACACTCATTTCCGCAACGATCTATTGCGTCGCAGCACCGTGTGACATGTTGCCGCACGGCTGTGCGCGCGCGAGGATCTGCCATGCGGTTCTGCAAACTACCGGGCTGAGCTGCCGGATCACGAAAGTCCCTTTAAACAAGCCTTAAAACGCGGCGCCATCTGAATAGTTGCGCCGCCCTACATGCTCGAGAAGAGACGTGTGTCGATGCGAAAGAACGCGCCGGCAAAGGCAGCATCCTTGCAACGAATGCTGCTCAGCGCTTCGTTCCGATCAGCCCGGCGTGCGTGCCGCGACGGTTGCTGTTGCAGGTGCCGCCGCTTGCAGATGCTCGCCACCGTCAGCCGGCACGGAGTCCGAAGGATGCTCGCTTCGTTCCGATTGGGCCAGTAGCGTACCGACCGAGGGGTCGATAGCATCGGTGAACGGCTTCGGATGGATACCGATGGCCAGCACCAGCAAAGCCATCACGCCTAGCAACGCGAACTCGCGCTTGCCGAGGTCCTGCAGCTTCGCGACGCGTGCATTGGCAATCGCGCCGAAAATCACGCGCTTGTACATCCACAGCGTGTAGGCCGCGCTGAGCACCAACGTGGACGCTGCAATTGCACCGATCCAGAAATTGAAGCGGATCGTACCCATCAACACCATGAACTCGCCGACGAAACCCGAGGTGCCCGGCAGACCGATATTGGCCATCGAGAACAGCATCACGAATGTGGCGAAACGCGGCATGGTGTTGGCAACGCCGCCGTACTCGGCGATCGAAGCGGTCTTCGTGCGGTCGTAAAGCATGCCCGTGCACAGCAGCATGGCACCGGAAACCACGCCGTACGACAGCATCTGCACGATCGCGCCCGCCTGGCCGATACGGTTGAAGACGAACAGGCCGAGCGTCACGAGACCCATGTGTGCGATCGTCGAATACGCGAGCAAGCGGCGCATGTCGGTCTGCACCAGGGCCAGCAGGCTCGAATAGATCACCGCGATGAGCGAAAGCGTGATCATCATCGGCGCGAAGAAATGGCTGGCCTGCGGTGCGATCGGCAGCGCGAAACGCAGCAGCCCGTAGCCGCCCAGCTTGAGCATACCGATCATCACGGCGGCGCCGGTCGGGCCGTCCAGGTGGACGTCGGGCAGCCACGTATGCAGCGGCCACATCGGTACCTTCACGCCGAACGCTGCAAGGAAGCCGAGGAAGATCAAGACCTGCGGCCAGGTGCCGAGATGCGTTTCACGCCACAGTGCGAGGTCGAAGCTATGCGTCTGGCTGTACAGATACAGCATCGACATCAGCATCATCAGCGAACCGAGGAACGAGACGAAGAAGAACTTCACCGCGGCATACGAGCGGTTCGAATTGCCCCATGTACCGATCAGCAGGTACAGCGGGATCAACGTCGCTTCGAACGAGATGAAGAACAACATGCCGTCCATCGACGTGAACACGCCCTGCATGAAACCCGAGAGCATCAGGAAGGCGCCGAAGTACTGTGCAGTGCGCTCGGTGATCGACTCCCACGAGGCAACGACGATGATGATCGTGGTCAGTGCGGTCAACGCGACGAGCCACAGCGAAATCCCATCCACACCCACGTGCCACGCAATATCGAACGTGGGCGACCAGCGGACGTTCTCAACGAACTGCATCGACGTCACATCGTTGCGGAAATTCGACACCAGCGGAATCACCGGCAGGAAACCCGCTACCGCGCCGATCAGCGCGAGCCATCGCGTGCGACTACGTGCCGCGTCAGATCCGGCACGCAAAACCACCAGGCCGGCGACAATAGGGATCCAGATGAGTAGGCTAAGAAGCGGAGGCAATGGCATGTGTTCTGTTGAAAACTAGAAATACAAAACGCCGCATCAACGCCTCCGAAAACGAAAGCATTGAAATGGATCTGTAGGCTGGATTTCGCTGAAATCGACAGCGAGGCAGTGCTGCCCGCCTCGCGTATACCCGCAGTCGAATGGCCAAAGGGTGGGAGATTACCAAGATAAGAAAACTTTTGCAGCGCACCAACGCTATAACGCGCTCGGAAGTGCCTTGTAGCCACGCCTACCCTTGCGAAACATCGAAAAGTGTGCAGATGCACAAACCCATTCAGGCAGGGTATACACCATGCTTTTTGCATGTAGAAGAAAGCAGATGGCGGCCGCTTAGCCACTCTTGCACAAACGCTTCTACGCGACGATCAGACTGGAATGGATCATGCTGGTGCATAACGTGCCGTGAGGGCCGATTTCGAGCCCCCGCAAAAAATTTAGCGCGTCCGCGCACAGAAAATTTTTTTGGTCCGGCACTCTAAAGAAACGTCCGCGCGCGGTCTGAAACTCACTCACTTGACTGCCTGGCAGCCCGCTTTCAGATGGGTTTCAGACGATGACGGCATGCGCCTGCGAGGCTTACAGAAGCCGAATATACTTCGGCGGTTCACAGGCCCGACGCTCACACACGGTGCGCTGGTTCTTCGCACAGTTGGACACCGCCCTCACCGGCCTGACTTATCGGATATCGCATGGTGCTTCGTGATGAAGGTGTCGTCCCCGCGCTCGAGTGCCGCGGGCTTAGCAAGACCTACGGCGCCGGCCGCATCGTGCTGGCGCACCTCGATTTCACACTCGCGCCGGGTGAATTCGTCGCGATCATGGGTGACTCCGGCGTCGGCAAATCGACGCTGCTGAATCTCATTGCAGGGCTCGACAGCGCGGATAGCGGCGATGTGATCATCGACGGCAGTCCGGTCTCGCGTCTGGACGACAACGCCGCGACGCGTTTGCGCCGGCAAAAACTGGGCTTCGTGTTCCAGGCGTTTCACGTGCTACCCCATCTGACACTTGCGCAGAATGTCGCGCTACCGCTGCTGCTCAACGAGCTGCCCACAGCCGGCGCACTCGACATGCTCGCGGCCGTCGGCTTGAGCGGCCGTGGCGATGATTTTCCGCGGCAGTTGTCGGGCGGCGAGTTGCAACGCGTCGCCATTGCGCGAGCGCTTGTGCATCGCCCGAAACTGATTCTCGCCGACGAACCCACCGGCAATCTCGATCCCGATACCGCACACGACGTGCTCGGCCTGTTCCGCGCGCAAAGCAAGGCAACCGGGGCGGCCACGATCCTGGTCACGCACTCGGAAGCAGCTGCGGCAGTGGCGGATCGAATCGTGATTCTGAGCGACGGCGGCCTGCATGCATCGTCCGGACGCAGCGCCTTTTCGGACTCGCACCCCGACGCTCGATCCACTGCGCGTTCAGCCGATGATGCACGCTGACCCACGCCCATTGCAGCGAATGCGAGGTCATCGCATGCTCGCGCGTTGGCTGTTGGGCGCGGAGTGGCGAAGTCATCGCGGACGCGCACTGGTTGCGATTGCAACGATCGCGCTCGGCGTCGCGCTTGGCTACGCCGTTCAATTGATCAACAGCGCGGCTTTCAATGAATTCTCGGCCGCGGCGCGCAGCTTGTCGGGCCAGGCCGATCTGCAGGTGCGTGCGGCACAGCCCCGATTCGACGAGTCCATCTATCCGCGTTTGTCGACTGAGCCTGGTGTGGCGCTGGCGAGTCCTGTACTCGCTCTTGATGTGACTGTGCCGGATCAGAACGCGGCGCTGCCGGTGCTCGGCATCGACGTCTTCAAGGCGAGCCTCATTGCGCCCGATCTGATCGGCGTGCCATCGCCGGAGCGGCCGTTCGATACGCTCGCGGCTGATACGGTGTTTCTCTCGGTGGCGGCACAACAATGGTTGAAGGTGAAGATCGGCGATGACGTGGCGCTGCAAAGCGGCACGTCGATCGTGCACTTGCGCGTGGCCGGTGGCCTCGTAAGGACGCGGCCGGGTCAGCGGCTCGCGGTGATGGATATTGCCGCCGCTCAGTGGAAGTTCGGCAAGGTGGGCAAGCTGTCACGTATCGACGTGCAACTCGAACGCGGCATCGATCGCGAACGCTTCAGGCGCGATTTGCAAACGCGGCTCGGCAGCCAGTGGGTGATCACCGAGCCACGCGATGCTGAAAGCCGCACTGATCGTCTGTCGCGCGCCTATCGGATCAATATGAATGTGCTCGCGCTGGTGGCACTTTTCACCGGCGCCTTCCTCGTGTTTTCGACGCAGGCGCTGGGTGTGGTGCGGCGCCGTGCACAGTTCGCGATGCTGCGTGTGCTTGGACTCACGCGTGGCCAGTTGTTACGTCAGATCCTGATGGAAGGCGCGTTGCTCGGCCTGCTCGGTTCGCTGTCCGGACTCGTGCTCGGCTATGCAATGGCGAGCGGCGCGCTGCGCTTTTTCGGCAGCGACCTGGGCGGTGGCTACTTTCCTGGCGTGCAACCGCACGTCGGGTTCGAACCGCTGGCGACTGCCCTATTTCTGACGCTCGGTATTGCCGTGGCGGTGCTGGGCAGTCTGGCCCCAGCACTGGAAGCGGCGCGTGCGCGGCCCGCAGCGGCGCTCAAAGCCGGCGCGGAAGAAGGCGCGTTGGCACGGCTCGCTACGCCTTGGCCCGCTTTGGCATGTCTATTGGTTGCCGGCGCTCTCACGCAGGTGCCGCCGTTGTTCGATGCGCCCATCGGCGGCTACCTGGCCGTTGCGCTGCTGCTGGTCGGCGGGATCGCACTGATGCCGCGCGTGACCGCTTTGATCTTTGGTGCCGCGAGTCGTGCGTTCGGCGCGCGGCGTCGCGCTGGCGCGGCGAGCACGTTGGCATTGGCGCGCCTCGCGAATGCGCCGGGCCATGCATCGATTGCAATGGGCGGCGTGTTGTCGAGCTTTGCGCTGATCGTCGCGATGGCGATCATGGTGGCGAGCTTCCGCGTTTCCGTCGAAGACTGGTTAGGCCATCTGCTCTCGGCCGATCTGTACGTTCGCGCGGCGCCGAACGGCGATACGGGCGGCCTGCGCCCCGACGAACAAACGCTGCTGGCAGCTGTGCCTGGCATCAAGACGGCTGCGTTTGCCCGCACCTCTCATCTCACGCTCGATCCTGCACGGCCAGACGTCGCCGTGCTCGCGCGTGTAGTCGATGCCGCCGATCCCGGCGCGAATCTGCAGATGACTGGCGCGGTGCTGCCGCCCTCTCAACTGCATAGCGGGGAGACACCTGTTTGGGTATCCGAAGCAATGGTCGATCTGTATGGGTACAAGCTTGGCCAGCGCGTGCAGTTGCCGCTCGGCGAACGCAGTCACATGTTCGTCGTGGCCGGCGTATGGCGTGATTACGTGCGTCAGACCGGCGCGATTCAGATACGACTTGCGGATTATCGGCGTTTGACCGCCGACACGAGCGCGACGGATGTGGCTGTCACCGTTCAACCCGGGACGAGCGTCGAACGCGTGATGAGCGGCCTGCGTGCGCTGCCCTTCGGCGCGTCGCTGGATCTGTCGCAACCGGGAGACATCCGGGCGCATACGCTGGTTATCTTCGACCGGAGTTTTGCTGTCACGTATCTGCTCGAGGGGGTCGCGATCGTAATCGGCCTGTTCGGCGTCGCGGCGACGTTTTCCGCGCAAACACTCGCGCGGGCCCGTGAGTTCGGCATGCTGCGACATGTGGGCGTGACCCGCTCGCAGGTTCTCGCGATTCTCGCATTCGAAGGCGGAATGCTCACCGCTTGCGGCATTGCGATGGGCTTCGTTCTCGGATTCGCGATCAGTCTGATCCTCGTGTTCGTCGTCAATCCGCAATCGTTTCATTGGAGTATGTCGCTGCATGTTCCATGGACGGTGCTCGGCACAGTGGCGTTGGTGATGCTGGCTTCGTCGTGTTCGACGGCGGTGATGGCGGGACGCGGCGCGGTATCGGTGGATGCGGTGCGCGCGGTGAAGGAGGATTGGTGATGAGGAGATTGTCGCGGGAGGTGGTGTGGGAGTCGACGCGTGAGGTAGTGCAGGAGGCGACGCGTAAGGTGGTGCAGGAGTCGACGCGTAAGGTGGTGCAGGAGTCGACGCATGCGGGTGTTGCGAGTGCACAGCGGCTAAACGTCAAGGCGCGCGCTGTATTGTTTTGCATGGGCCTCCTGGCCGTCGCACCCGCGTTCGCCGCGACGCCCGAGTTCGCAGCGGTCACGCCGGATCATCCGATCGTCCTTCCGGAAGACACCGGCGCACACCCGGCTTTTCGCACCGAATGGTGGTACGCGACGGGCTGGCTCGCTACACCGGACAATCAACCGCTTGGTTTTCAGATCACCTTCTTTCGCTCTGCAACTGGACATGATGCAGCCGATCCGAGTGCGTTCGCGCCGTCGCAATTGATCATTGCCCATGCCGCGTTAAGCGATCCCGCTGTCGGTCACCTTGCGCATGATCAGCGCATTGCACGCCAAGGCTTCGGGCTGGTGTATGCGAAGCCGGGCAATACTGACGTCAAACTCGAGGCATGGAAAATTACCCGTGCTGCCGACGGCCACTACGACGTCACGGTCGACGCGAACGGCTTCGCACTGCATCTCGCTCTGACGCCAACGCAAGCGCCGCTGGTGCAGGGTGAGCACGGCTACTCGCGAAAAGGTCCGCGACCCGAACAGGCTAGCTATTACTACAGCGAGCCGCAATTGCGCGTGACCGGCAGCGTCGTTCGACCGGTTGTGGCAGGCGGGAAATCGGGCGGCGAAACAGTTGTTACCGGTGCGGCGTGGCTCGATCATGAATGGTCGAGCACGCTGCTCGCTACCGACGCGGTCGGATGGGATTGGCTTGGCGCCAACTTGACAGACGGTTCGGCCTTGATGGCTTTCAAGGTCCGCAGTCGCGATGGACACGCGCTGTGGGCACATGCAGCGCTGAGAAATCGCGACGGCCAGGTGACGACGTTCAGCCGCGATCAGGTTGATTTCGCTCCGGTTCGCACATGGCGCTCGCCACGCACGAACACGCCGTATCCCGTCTCGATGACGGTTAAAACCGGCACGCTTACGTGGCGCCTCGATCCGTTGATGGACAACCAGGAACTCGATTCCCGCCAGTCGACCGGCGCAGTGTATTGGGAAGGCGCCGTGCGGGTGAGCCGCGACGGCGCGGACGTTGGACGTGCCTATCTGGAACTGACGGGATATGCGAACGCACTGCGGATCGGGAAGGAGTGACGCCGGAGCAGCGGGAGCGCATCGGGCCTTGTCGCGCGATGTTGCCAGATCCGGCCGTTGCGACGGATGGACCACCTGGGCGAAGTGCCGGCGTGAGCGTGCCGTCGCAGTCGTGATGGCACGGCTGGAGGCGAAGGCCCGGTCTGTGCCCGCCTTTGCGCACGGTAAACGCAGAAACCCCACCTTTTTGGGGTGGGGTTTCTGTTACTGCAGGGGAGCCTGACGATTACCTACTTTCACACGGGAATCCGCACTATCATCGGCGTGGAGTCGTTTCACGGTCCTGTTCGGGATGGGAAGGGGTGGGACCGACTCGCTATGGTCATCAGGCATGACTTGTTGCCGTACTGCCCGGGCGGGGCAATACAACCAATCTGGAAGAAGTAGCTGAGAGGATGCCTCTCGTTGACGTGTTCAACCCACGTCAGGGTCATGTTGTTTCTGGCACAACACTGATCACTCAACCGTGCGTGTGTCCCTGCCCCCTTCGGGGGTGGCCCTGAGCAAGCGCTGAAGCGCCAGCTCATGGCGTAAAACACACCGGTTATAGGATCAAGCCTTACGGGCAATTAGTATCAGTTAGCTTAACGCATTACTGCGCTTCCACACCTGACCTATCAACGTCCTGGTCTTGAACGACCCTTCAAGGGGCTCGAAGCCCCGGGGATATCTCATCTTAAGGCGAGTTTCCCGCTTAGATGCTTTCAGCGGTTATCTCTTCCGAACATAGCTACCCGGCGATGCCACTGGCGTGACAACCGGTACACCAGAGGTTCGTCCACTCCGGTCCTCTCGTACTAGGAGCAGCCCCCTTCAAATATCCAGCGCCCACGGCAGATAGGGACCAAACTGTCTCACGACGTTTTAAACCCAGCTCACGTACCTCTTTAAATGGCGAACAGCCATACCCTTGGGACCGGCTACAGCCCCAGGATGAGATGAGCCGACATCGAGGTGCCAAACACCGCCGTCGATATGAACTCTTGGGCGGTATCAGCCTGTTATCCCCAGAGTACCTTTTATCCGTTGAGCGATGGCCCTTCCATACAGAACCACCGGATCACTATGACCTGCTTTCGCACCTGCTCGACTTGTCGGTCTCGCAGTTAAGCACGCTTATGCCATTGCACTATCAGCACGATTTCCGACCGTACCTAGCGTACCTTCGTACTCCTCCGTTACACTTTGGGAGGAGACCGCCCCAGTCAAACTGCCTACCATGCACTGTCCCCGATCCGGATCACGGACCAAGGTTAGAACCTCAAACAAACCAGGGTGGTATTTCAAGGGCGGCTCCACGCAGACTGGCGTCCACGCTTCAAAGCCTCCCACCTATCCTACACAGACCGGTTCAAAGTCCAATGCAAAGCTACAGTAAAGGTTCATGGGGTCTTTCCGTCTAGCCGCGGGGAGATTGCATCATCACAAACACTTCAACTTCGCTGAGTCTCGGGAGGAGACAGTGTGGCCATCGTTACGCCATTCGTGCAGGTCGGAACTTACCCGACAAGGAATTTCGCTACCTTAGGACCGTTATAGTTACGGCCGCCGTTTACCGGGACTTCAATCAAGAGCTTGCACCCCATCATTTAATCTTCCGGCACCGGGCAGGCGTCACACCCTATACGTCCACTTTCGTGTTTGCAGAGTGCTGTGTTTTTATTAAACAGTCGCAGCCACCAGTTTATTGCAACCCCTTCACCCTAAGCGCGCAGGCGCGTCAGGCTACAGGGGCGTACCTTATCCCGAAGTTACGGTACCAATTTGCCGAGTTCCTTCTCCCGAGTTCTCTCAAGCGCCTTAGAATACTCATCTCGCCCACCTGTGTCGGTTTGCGGTACGGTCTTGTTAAACTGAAGCTTAGAGGCTTTTCTTGGAACCACTTCCGATTGCTTCTTCACCTAAGTGAATGGCGCCACGCCCTTGAATTACGCACCCGGATTTGCCTGAGTGCCTTCTCCAACGCAGCGACCGGGACTTCCAACACCCGGACAACCTTCCGCGATCCGTCCCCCCATCGCATTTAACAATGGTGCAGGAATATTAACCTGCTTCCCATCAGCTACGCATTTCTGCCTCGCCTTAGGGGCCGACTCACCCTACGCCGATGAACGTTGCGTAGGAAACCTTGGGCTTACGGCGAGGGGGCCTTTCACCCCCTTTATCGCTACTCATGTCAGCATTCGCACTTCCGATACCTCCAGCGCACTTTTCAATGCACCTTCGCAGGCTTACGGAACGCTCTCCTACCATGCACATAAATGTGCATCCGCAGCTTCGGTATATTGCTTAGCCCCGTTACATCTTCCGCGCAGGACGACTCGATCAGTGAGCTATTACGCTTTCTTTAAAGGATGGCTGCTTCTAAGCCAACCTCCTGACTGTTTTAGCCTTCCCACTTCGTTTCCCACTTAGCAATATTTGGGGACCTTAGCTGGCGGTCTGGGTTGTTTCCCTCTTGACACCGGACGTTAGCACCCGATGTCTGTCTCCCGTGATTGCACTCTTCGGTATTCGGAGTTTGCTATGGCGTAGTAATCCGCAATGGACCCCACAACCATGACAGTGCTCTACCCCCGAAGGTGATACACGAGGCACTACCTAAATAGTTTTCGGAGAGAACCAGCTATTTCCAGGTTTGTTTAGCCTTTCACCCCTATCCACAGCTCATCCCCTAACTTTTCAACGTTAGTGGGTTCGGACCTCCAGTACGTGTTACCGCACCTTCATCCTGGCCATGGATAGATCACCTGGTTTCGGGTCTACACCCAGCGACTGAACGCCCTGTTCGGACTCGCTTTCGCTACGCCTGCCCTAATCGGTTAAGCTTGCCACTGAATGTAAGTCGCTGACCCATTATACAAAAGGTACGCCGTCACCCCTTACGAGGCTCCGACTGTTTGTATGCATGCGGTTTCAGGATCTATTTCACTCCCCTCCCGGGGTTCTTTTCGCCTTTCCCTCACGGTACTGGTTCACTATCGGTCGATCACGAGTATTTAGCCTTGGAGGATGGTCCCCCCATCTTCAGACAGGATTTCACGTGTCCCGCCCTACTTGTCGTACACCCAGTTCTTCCTCGCTGTTTTCGTCTACAGGGCTATCACCTGCTATGGCGGCACTTTCCAGAGCCTTCGACTAACAATGAAGATAAAGAGTACAGGCTGATCCCATTTCGCTCGCCACTACTCTGGGAATCTCGGTTGATTTCTTTTCCTGCGGTTACTTAGATGTTTCAGTTCACCGCGTTCGCTTCTCGTGACCTATGTATTCAGTCACGGATACCTCAAAAGAGGTGGGTTTCCCCATTCGGACATCGACGGATCAAAGCTCGTTTGCCAGCTCCCCGTCGCTTTTCGCAGGCTACCGCGTCCTTCATCGCCTGTGATCGCCAAGGCATCCACCACATGCACTTGTTCGCTTGACCCTATAACGGGTGTGTCTCAACACCGATCCGAAGATCCATGCCTCGCCACAATCGCTACAGGTTGAGTATTCGTGTTGCGCCGTATTCCAAGGCAATCTTTCGATTACCTTTTCATACATTGATACAATCACAACCCTGATTCACCTACTCAACCACCCATCTCTAAGTGATCTTTCGTGAATCTCTTTACTACTTCTTCCTGATTGTTAAAGAACGACAGCCGATATGATGGTCGCTATGACCACCTATCACTCTGACTGGCTCAATCGCCAATGCCTGTTTCACTACACCGCAAACCTCTTGCAAGGTCCGCCGCAGTAAAACCGGCATTGAAGATTGGTGGAGGATGACGGGATCGAACCGACGACCCCCTGCTTGCAAAGCAGGTGCTCTCCCAGCTGAGCTAATCCCCCAGTCACACACAGATATTGCTATCTGTATTGATGCCCCAGGGGTTTCAGTCATTAGCGCAGCCACCGCAGAAACAGTGGTGGGTCTGGATGGATTCGAACCATCGACCCCCGCCTTATCAAGACGGTGCTCTAACCAACTGAGCTACAGACCCCTGAGTCTGTCTTTTTCACAGCCGATAAGCGTGAGCGCTCAACGCATTGACACGTTAGCTCGAGAAAGGAGGTGATCCAGCCGCACCTTCCGATACGGCTACCTTGTTACGACTTCACCCCAGTCATGAATCCTACCGTGGTGACCGTCCTCCTTGCGGTTAGACTAGCCACTTCTGGTAAAACCCACTCCCATGGTGTGACGGGCGGTGTGTACAAGACCCGGGAACGTATTCACCGCGGCATGCTGATCCGCGATTACTAGCGATTCCAGCTTCACGCACTCGAGTTGCAGAGTGCGATCCGGACTACGATCGGTTTTCTGGGATTGGCTCCCCCTCGCGGGTTGGCGACCCTCTGTTCCGACCATTGTATGACGTGTGAAGCCCTACCCATAAGGGCCATGAGGACTTGACGTCATCCCCACCTTCCTCCGGTTTGTCACCGGCAGTCTCCCTAGAGTGCTCTTGCGTAGCAACTAGGGACAAGGGTTGCGCTCGTTGCGGGACTTAACCCAACATCTCACGACACGAGCTGACGACAGCCATGCAGCACCTGTGTTATGGCTCCCTTTCGGGCACTCCCACCTCTCAGCAGGATTCCATACATGTCAAGGGTAGGTAAGGTTTTTCGCGTTGCATCGAATTAATCCACATCATCCACCGCTTGTGCGGGTCCCCGTCAATTCCTTTGAGTTTTAATCTTGCGACCGTACTCCCCAGGCGGTCAACTTCACGCGTTAGCTACGTTACCAAGTCAATGAAGACCCGACAACTAGTTGACATCGTTTAGGGCGTGGACTACCAGGGTATCTAATCCTGTTTGCTCCCCACGCTTTCGTGCATGAGCGTCAGTATTGGCCCAGGGGGCTGCCTTCGCCATCGGTATTCCTCCACATCTCTACGCATTTCACTGCTACACGTGGAATTCTACCCCCCTCTGCCATACTCTAGCCCGCCAGTCACAAATGCAGTTCCCAGGTTAAGCCCGGGGATTTCACATCTGTCTTAGCGGACCGCCTGCGCACGCTTTACGCCCAGTAATTCCGATTAACGCTTGCACCCTACGTATTACCGCGGCTGCTGGCACGTAGTTAGCCGGTGCTTATTCTTCCGGTACCGTCATCCCCCCGGGGTATTAACCCAGAGGTTTTCTTTCCGGACAAAAGTGCTTTACAACCCGAAGGCCTTCTTCACACACGCGGCATTGCTGGATCAGGCTTGCGCCCATTGTCCAAAATTCCCCACTGCTGCCTCCCGTAGGAGTCTGGGCCGTGTCTCAGTCCCAGTGTGGCTGGTCGTCCTCTCAGACCAGCTACAGATCGTCGCCTTGGTAGGCCTTTACCCCACCAACTAGCTAATCTGCCATCGGCCGCCCCTGTAGCGGGAGGTCCTAAGATCCCCCCCTTTCCTCCGTAGAGCGTATGCGGTATTAATCCGGCTTTCGCCGGGCTATCCCCCACTACAGGACACGTTCCGATGTATTACTCACCCGTTCGCCACTCGCCACCAGGGTTGCCCCCGTGCTGCCGTTCGACTTGCATGTGTAAGGCATGCCGCCAGCGTTCAATCTGAGCCAGGATCAAACTCTTCAGTTCAAACCTGTTACTGTTTTTCGGTTCTGTTACGAACCGGTCGCTCACTCAACGTACTGACGAATGATCCTCCTGCCGGCGTGTTTCCACCCCAACAGGAAAACCTTCCTTTCATTACTGTGTGAGACTTGATACTTTCGCTTCCAGCAAACCCCGAAGAGCTCACTGCGCGTCGCGCATCAAGCGCCCACACTTATCGGCTGTTAATTTTTAAAGATCGAGTCCGCATTCACTACCGGAACCGCACCGCGCTGCTGGCATCAAGCTTCAACACCACAACCACCCGGCACCGCTTCGTTCTGCGTCGCTGCATCAGCAGCAGAGAAACGAGATTATGGAGAACGGTCGGCGGGTCGTCAATCCCCTACCTGCAATTATTTTCAAAAAGTTGAGAGACACCGAAACAGTCCTTGCTTATGACGGGAGAAAAATACTTAGGCATCCGAGTTAATTTTCAGCCAATAACAGTGATTGCATTTTTTTGCAAGCGAGAGACACGATCGAGCGATCTCGCGCGGCGATACGCAGAAGACAAGGATGGCACAGAGGAAGCGACGAAACGAGGGAACAGAAGACGAACAGTAGAAACCGCACGCAAGTCACAGAGAGACAGAAGCAGAGACAGGCTCAGAGGCAGTCACAGTCACAGTCACAGTCACAGTCACAGTCACAGTCACAGTCACAGTCACAGTCACAGTCACAGTCACAGAAGCAGAAGCAGAAGCAGAAGCAGAAAAGAAGCGTGAGCGTGGGCGGCGGTTTTATGAAGTGCTCATCGGCGCGCGTAGCGCCGCCGGAGGTATGACTGCCTGGTCACTTACGCGGAATGTGCGAGAACACGGATTCCAGATGTACCACTACCGTGACTGTGCGGGGGCCCCGCTTATGAGCTGGCGGTGTGAGCCGCTTTCTTTGCTTATCTTTCTTTGCGGCGGCAAAGAAAGTAAGTGCCGCCCCGCACAGGGGCAACACTAATAGACCGCTACCAATTCAAGGAAAGGCCAAAGCCAAAGCCAAGCCCACTAGGCAAACAGCAAAAACAAGCACCGAGCGGGCAGACAAAAACCGAGGCAAGCCGACCACCGCAGACGAACAGATAAACAAAAAAACCCTAAAGCCCCCACCTCTGCAGCCGTAAACAAGTAATCCCGCCACATATCTAATCCGCCGACCATGGAAAACCAAGCAGAAGCAGAAGCAAAAGCAAAAGCTCAAACCGCGGCGCCAACCTCTGCCCCTCTGACTCTGGAAGCAGTCCCAATAGCCACCCCCCTCGCCTGGCCGATCGCAGACTCCGACGGCACCCTCCTCTTCGCCGCCGGCACCATCCTGGCGACCACAGACGAGCGCCAATTCCTGTTCGACAACTTCCACCCGCACCGCGGCGACTTGCTAGACACGGCCACGCAACCGCAACCGCAACCCGATCACCGCGCCGCCCCTCCCGGCAAACTCACCCTAAACGACATGCACCTCACAATAGGTGCACTAATAGGCATCCGTTCCCAGCTAAGCAGCGGCGCCCCGATGCATCCATGCCGCATCATCGGCTTCGCGCCCAACCACGCGCTCTTCGTCACGCCGCCACTGGAAGACGGCCGCCTCCTCCCGCTACGCCTCGGCGAAAACATCGAGGTCGTCGCCATCGCGAGCCATGCCGTGTTTCGTTTCGTCTGCACGGTCGAGGCTGTTTGCCGCGCCCCGCTCGACTACGTGGTGCTATCCAAACCCGGCGCAATCCGCCGCCTACGCGAACGCAAGTCGATCCGCGTGCACGCGCACCTCGCGGTGCGCTTCGGCATCGGCGAAACTGGCGATTCATATGAAGGTGTGGGTCTCGCCAAAAGCATCAGCGCACTCGGCATGTCACTGACCGCCTCGTGGACGCTGGGCGCAGTCGGCGAACGATTGCGCATCGCCTTCTGCGTCAAATCGGCGGAGCTGCAAACCGATATCGAAACCACCGCGGTCATCCGCAACGTGCAGAAAGGCAGTGCGCCCGGCGAGCCGTCGACCCATGGCCTCGAACTCGATCAACTCGATGCTTCGCAACAGATGGCGATGAAAGTCTTCGTATTCGACCGCCAGGACGACGTGCAGTACTGGTCCAATGGTTTGAAATAAGCGCACGAAAACGCGCCGCGTGGCCCGCGTACCGCTCAGGCGATCAATTCTTCCGGCGTCAAAAGTGCCGCGCCCCATGCATCGGCAAGCGTCCGGCAACGGCCCAGCCGTACCGTCTCCCGCTCGAAATCGACGAATACCACCTCGTCCGCATGGAGCGGCCGCACCGGCTGATCACCGCTGCGGCCGTCGGTCAGAATCCACAGCCAGCGCTGCTGCTCGGGCTTGCGCCGGGCGCTGCGCTCCAGCACCCGCGCAGCCTGACGCACGCCAGACGCCAGCGGCGTCCCGCCGCCTCCACCCACTGGCCTGAGCCACCGCTCGTTCCACCAGCGCGGCACGGCGGGACCGAAACGCAGATCGGCGTCAGCGCCGCCAAAACATACCAGCGCCGCCTCGGCACGCGCGGCGCTGGCGCGATCGAACAGCGCAATCAGCAAACCCTTGGCAAGTGCGAGACGCTGCCCGCCGAGCATGGAACCCGAACAATCGAGCACGAAGCAATGCAGTACACCGCCTTGCGGCGCCTCGCGCACGAAGCGCAGGTGCTCGGCGCGCAGCATGTCATGACGCATCGCAGTGAGCGTCGGCAGCCATGCAATGCGCCTGCCAAATGCGCCTTGCAAACGGCTACGCGAACCTGCACCGGCACCTTCCCGCCATCGAAAACCGCTGCGCAAGTCAGCGGCGGCACCCTTTCGATGGCTCAGCGTTTTTTTGCGTTGAGCGCAATGACGCCTTTGACCTGCGCGACGCCCGCGGGCTGCGGTGGCAAATAACCCCAATCGCTATCGCCGGCAGTGGCGCCTGGCGCTGCATCCTGAGAAGCTCGCAAAGCGGTTGCATCCGCGTCGCCAGTTGTCTGCCGCGGCGCTTCGCGCTCACGTGCGTCACCATCTGCACGCGTCTCGCGATCGTGGCGCCGATGCATCAGCGCCGCCTCAGCGACCCGCTCGACGTGCCCGGTCGTAACCACAGCCGCCTGCTCCAGCGCCGCCAATGCGCGCGCTGCGCGCAACATCACGAGGTCGGCGCGCAACCCATCGACCCCCGCGTCAATACACAGCGCGCTGACATGCGCATGCACGGCATCGTCGAAGTCGAGTTGCGGCAGTGCTTCACGCGCCGCACGAATCCGCTGCACATACGTTTCCTGTTGCTGCACATATCCCGCACGAAAACCCTGCGGATCGAGATCAAACGCCAGCCGTGCCTTGACGATCTGCTGACGCACCCGGGGCTCAAAACAGTTCTGCAACTCGACCATCAAACCAAAGCGATCGATCAGTTGCGGCCGCAATTCGCCCTCTTCCGGATTCATCGTGCCGATCAGCACGAAGCTCGCCTCGTGACTATGCGAGACCCCATCGCGTTCGACAGTATTCACGCCACTGGCAGCCGCATCGAGTAACGCATCGACCAGCGCATCGGGCAGCAGATTCACTTCATCCACATACAGCACGCCGCGATGCGCTTTCGCGAGCAAGCCCGGTGAAAACTGCACGGAGCCATCACGCAACACGGTTTCGATATCGAGCGTGCCGATCAAGCGGTCTTCGCTGGCGCCGAGCGGCAAATTCACCCATTGCCCTTCCGGCAACAATTCAGCGAGCGCGCGCGCCGCGGTCGATTTCGCCGTGCCGCGCGGCCCACTGACCAGAACGCCACCCAGACCCGGATCGATCGCGGCCAGCAATAGCGCCTGCTGCAGAGGCGTTTGGCCGATCAGCGCGGCAAAGGGAAAAACGGGCCGTTGAGTCGCAGCGTTCATGTTTGCATTCCTTCGATCTGCTGTTCACTCGCGAGCAGATGCTGCTCGACTTGCGCGCGATAGTCGCCGGGCGCTTGCCACAAGCCGCGCTGCATCGCCTCGAGCAGACGCTCGCAGATCGAATGCATGGCGTGCGGATTGTGTCGCTGTAAGAACTCGCGCGTATCGGCGTCGTTCAGATAAGCATCGGTGACGAGCGCGTACTGATGATCGGCGATCACGCGTGTGGTCGCGTCGTAGCCATACAGATAGTCGACCGTCGCGGCGATTTCAGCGGCGCCTTTATAGCCGTGACGCTTCACCCCATCGATCCATTTCGGATTGACCACGCGCGACCGGATCACACGCGCGATTTCTTCATGCAACGTGCGCACGCGCGGTGCCGCCGGATTACTGTGGTCCGCGTGATAGACCTGCGGCTGATTGCCCGCCAGATGCCGCACCGCCGCGACCATACCACCCTGAAACTGATAGTAATCGTTCGAATCGAGCAGGTCGTGCTCGCGGTTGTCCTGGTTCTGCAGTACCACATCCATCGCGGCGAGACGCGTGCCGAAGGCGTGGCGCGCCTCTTCGCCGGCGCTTTTCTGCGTGTAGGCGTAACCACCCCACGCCTGATAGGCATTCGCGAGATCGGCGTCGGTGTCCCATTGCTGCGAGTCGATCATGTCCTGCAGACCCGCGCCATAAGCGCCGGGCCGCGCGCTGAACACGCGCCAGCCGGCGCGCTTGCGCGCTTCGGTGGCGTCCATGCCGCGTGCTATCAGCGCGTCGCGTTCGCGCAGCACGCGCGCGCGGATCGGGTTCAGGTCCTCAGGCTCGTCGAGTTCGGCCACGGCCTGCACGGCGGCATCGAACAAATGCATCACGTTGGCGAAGGCATCGCGGAAAAAGCCGGACACGCGCAAGGTGACGTCGATGCGTGGCCGGTCGAATGCCTCGATCGGCATGATCTCGAAGTCGGTCACGCGGTGACTGCCCGGCGCCCACTTCGGCCGCACACCGAGTAGAGCGAGTGCCTGGGCGATGTCGTCGCCGCCAGTGCGCATGGTCGCCGTGCCCCATACCGAGAGGCCAATCGCACGCGGGTAGTCGCCTTTTTCCTGCAAGTGCCGTTCGATCAACTGCTGCGCGGATTTCAACCCGAGCGACCACGCCGCTTGAGTCGGAACCGCGCGCGTATCGACCGAATAGAAGTTGCGGCCGGTGGGCAGCACGTCGGGACGTCCACGCGACGGCGAACCGCTCGGCCCCGGGGGCACGAAACGCCCTTCGAGACCGCGCTTCAGATGCAGCATTTCCTGCGGACCGCAGGCGTCGAGCCGCGGCAGCACGTCGTTGCGCAGGCGTTCGATCACGCGTTCGGCCTGCGGCAAGGCCCCGCTCGCGGGCATCGCATCGGACGTTTCATCACCACACACACCGCGCAACATCTCGGCCGCCAACAGTTCCAGACGCTCGCGTGCATCGCCACAGTGCCGCCAGGGCGCATCGCTCACACGCTGCAATACCGCCGGACGAGGACCGTCCCAAACAGCGGCCCAATCCACCGACAGCGGATCGAACAGATGATCCATCTGCAGATCGCGCGCCAATGCATCGATCAAACCGGCCTTGGCGCCGTGACCATCGCCAACCGGAAAACGGCCCAGCGCAAGCAACGTATCGCGTCGCTGCACACCCTCAGGCGATTGCCCGAACGTGTGCAAACCATCGCGAATCTGCGCTTCCTTCAATTCACACAGCCAGGCATCGACGCGCGTCAGCAGCACGTCCTCATCGTCCTGACCGGTCGGTTCCGCGAGACTCAGTTCTTCATGCAGCTTATGCTCGACGATGGTCGCGAGAATCGTGCGCCTCAGCAGCTTCGAACGGCGCGGATCGACCATCAGCGCTTCATAGTATTCGTCGACCTGGCGTTCGAGGTCCTGCAATGGCCCATAGCTTTCGGCGCGCGTGAGCGGCGGCATCAGATGATCGATGATGACGGCCTGCGTTCGACGCTTCGCCTGACTGCCTTCACCCGGATCGTTGACGATGAACGGATACAGATGCGGCATCGGCCCGAGGATCAGATCGGGCCAGCAGGCATCGCTCAGCGCGACGCTCTTGCCCGGCAGCCATTCCAGATTGCCGTGCTTGCCGACATGCACGACCGCGTCAATACAGAACTGATGACGCAGCCAGAAGTAGAAAGCCAGATACGCATGCGGCGGCACGAGTTCGGCATCGTGATAGCTCGCGTAATCGCCCTGCTGCCGTGAACGCGACGGCTGAATCCCGACGAACGCATGCCCACAGCGCCAGCCCGCAATCATGAAACGGCCGTGCCGCAACGTCGGATCCTGTTCGGGGGAACCCCAGCGTGCGTTCAGCGCATCGCGCGCTTCACCGGGCAATGCGTTGAAGTACACGAGATAGTCGTCGAGCGCGAAGCTTTGCAACGCGGGCCGCAAGTCACGCACGACCGGATCGTTGGTCACGCCTTCGGTCAGCTTCTTCAACAGCGCGTCGCCGTCGGCGGGCAACTCTGCGAGACGATATCCCTCATCGCGCAACATCGACAGAATGCCGACGACCGAGGCCGGCGTATCGAGCCCCACACCATTGCCGATGCGCCCTTCGCTCATCGGATAGTTGGCGAGAATCAGCGCGAGCTTCTTGTCCGCGTTGTCGAGCGTGCGCAGACGGCACCAGCGGCGGCTCAGTTCGGCCAGAAAGCCGACGCGCTCGAGGTCCGGTCGATAGCGGACTACATCGACCTGGGTGCGCGGACAACGATAGGCGAGGCCCTTGAAGCTGATTGCCCGCGTGATGATGCGGCCGTCCACTTCCGGCAGCGCGATATGCATGGCGATATCGCGCGAATTGAGGCCCTGATTGTCCTTGACCCAATCTTCGCGATTGCCGCCGCTCAGGATCACCTGCATCACCGGCGCGTCGCCGGCGAGCGCAAGCGGCTCGGGGTCGTCGATGGCCGAGGCGGCGAATGCGGTCGTATTCAACACCAGCGAGACATCATGTTGCGCGCACAACTGCTGCACGACGTCGCGGCTCATCGCATCTTTCAGCGAGGTAATCGCGATCGGCAGCGGATTTAAGCCTTGTGCTTCAAGCGCCTCGATCAGCGCGTCGAACACTGCTGTATTGGCCGCTTGCAGATGCGCCTTGTAGAACAGAATCGCGGCAACCGGCGCATCCTCACGCCAGCGCGCCTGCCAGGCGGAAATCGTCGGCGTATCGCGTTCGGGATGGTAGAGCGTCGCGGCAGGCAACGCGCGCGGCGGCGCAGGTTCGCGCCCCCAACCAAACGAGCGGTATGCGATAAAACGCAGGAACGCCTCGGCATTCTGCGGGCCGCCTTCACGCAGATAGCGCCATAGCTGATGACACAGTTCGGCGTCGGCGGTGCTGCGCGCGAGCAGGTTCGGATCCTCCTGCAGATCGCCCGAAAACATCGCGAGCGTCTGCTGCTTGCGTTCGGCGAGCGCGACCACCTGTTCGATGCCGTACGGCCAATACGCCTCGCCGCCGAGATGATCGACCACCACGACACGCGCATGCTGCAACACGTCTTCGACATAGAAATCGACTGAAGCCGGCTGGCGCAAATAGGTGACGTTCGCGAGCCTTATGCTCGGAAAGCCCTCGCCCAGACGAGGCACCACGCTCGCGAGCAGCGACAGCGTGGTATCGGCGGAACTGAGCACCACGATATCGGCGGGCTGCTGATCGATACGGATCACGCCTTGCGTATCGTCGACAAAACCGCCCGGCGTGGTGCGCAGCAGATGCATGGCCGGTTACGCCTGTTGCGGCTGGGTGCTCGCCACGACGCCCAATGCGGCGTCGAACGCCTGTTGCAGCGCGGCCTGGTCGAGGTCTTCACCGATCAGCACGAAGCGGCTTTGCTGGCCCTCGCCCGCTTCTCCGGCTTGCCAGCGGCGGTCGAAGTAACTATCGAAACGACGGCCCACGCCCTGGATCACCAGACGCATTGCCGCACCCGGCAATGCCGCAAATCCTTTCACGCGGTAAATCGTGTTGGTTTCGACGAGTCCGTGCAACGCCGCGATCACGGCCTCGCGCGACGAAACATTCGCGTGGACGACCACCGAATCGAATTCGTCATGGTGATGATCGGCGTCGTCAGCCGAACCATGGTGATCGTGGCGCAGGTGAATCGTTTCCTCCGAGGCCGCTTCGAGGCCCAGCAACGTATGCAGATCGAGCTGGCCCATCTGTGCGCGCACGATCTTCACTTGCGGCGGAATTTCGTCACGGATGAGGGCTTCAACAGAAGCTTGATGCGATTCGTCGAGCAGATCGGTTTTGTTCAGAATCACCAGATCGGCCGCCGACAATTGATCTTCGAACAATTCGTGCAACGGCGATTCGTGATCGAGATTCGGATCGGCCTTGCGTTGCGCATCCACCGCGACCGGATTGTCGGCGAACTGGCCGCGCGCCGCGGCCGGGCCGTCAACCACGGTGACGACCGCGTCGACAGTAAAGCTATTCTTGATCTGCGGCCAGTTGAACGCCTGCACCAGCGGCTTCGGCAACGCGAGACCGGAGGTTTCGATCAGCACGTGATCGATCTGCTCGCGGCGCTCCACCAGCTTTTCCATCACCGGAAAAAACTCTTCCTGCACGGTGCAGCACAGACAGCCATTCGCGAGTTCATACAGTTGCCCTTCGGTCTCGACGCCGTTGTCATCGCAACCGATCCCGCAACCCTTGAGGATTTCCCCGTCGATGCCGAGTTCGCCGAACTCGTTGACGATCACCGCGATGCGCTTGCCGCCCGCATGCTGAAGAATGTGCCGCAGCAGCGTGGTCTTGCCGCTGCCGAGAAAGCCCGTGACGATCGTGACGGGGATCTTGCGCATCTGAGTTTGCATCGTGAGGTTATCCGTAGGAGCTGCGCGGCACGCCGGCGCGGAACGCGCCACCGCATCCCCGCAGTGGACGTTCTTCGTATTCTGGCCGGTATCCGGGCTGACGAAAGCGCCGCTTCCCCTTCCCGGGCGAGTGGTTTCTCGCCCAGTGGTCATATGCCGACGCGGCCTTGCGCGTGGACATCGAAGCCGGCTCCGCGGCGCCAGGCAATCAACCTGGAACCGCTTTTCGCTTACCGTTGCGGGGGCAGCACAGGTTGACCCGATCCGTTGCAGGTGGGCACCCTGTTTCCCGTTTAACTGCATGCGCACGAGCGCGCATGCGAGCACCAAAGTGCGTGCGAGTTTAGGCGCGCGGCTCCGTGCCGTCAAGGAAACGCGGGCGCCGGCAGGGCCTTTCCGCAGTGCCGGCGCGGCCTGCCGTGTGCTATCGTATGCGCGCGTTTGGTGCCCGCACATGCGTTCGCATGTGCAGTTAAACGGGAAACAGGCCGCGCTCGCCGCGCTCAACCTGTGCTGTCCCCGCAACGGTAAGCGACCTGCGGTGCATTTGCATCGCGCATGCGTTTTTGATGCCACTGTCTGACGAATCCTGACGGGAAGGCAAAACGCATGAGGCCGTCAGCCCGGATACCGGCCAGACGCGGAGGCAGTGAATGTCACGCTGCCGGCCGCCGGAATCCGCGAGGGACGGAATTGAAGGCGCTGAAGCACGACATGGCGCGGCCGTTGACGTTTTCCTGTGGGAAACGCGGCGAGTGGCGTTTTTTGTCGCGCGTAATCCGTAGCACCGCATGACCTCAATTTCCGCCGCCTCCGGCCTCATCAAGCCTCAACCGCTCCCGCTTGTCACGACATGGCGTGCGCCATGCACGCGGCGATGAGCCGCGCCTGGCTGATCGGCGCCGGCCCCGGCGACGTCGAACTGATGACGCTCAAGGCGACCCGCGCTCTCGCGCAAGCCGATGTGATACTGGTCGACGATCTGGTGAATCCCGACGTGCTGCAATTCGCGCGCGCGAACGCGCTGGTCGTGTATGTCGGCAAACGTGGCGGGCATCCGTCGACGCCGCAGGCCGGCATCGTCGCGCAGATGCTCGAGCACCTGCAGGCCGGGCGCAGCGTCGCGCGTTTGAAGGGTGGCGATCCGTTCGTGTTCGGCCGTGGCGGCGAGGAACAGCAGGCGTTGCACGCGGCGGGTATTGAAGTGGACGTGATCAACGGCATCACCGCCGGGATTGCAGCGCCCGCGGCGATCGGGATTCCGGTCACGCATCGCGATCACGCGCAAGGCGTGGTGTTCGTCACCGGACACGGCGCCGGCAGCGGCGAGCCGGACTGGGCCGCGCTCGTCGCCACCCGGATGACGCTGGTGATTTACATGGGCATGCGGCGGCTGAACGATATCGTCGGCGCGTTGCTCGCGGCCGGCATGAGTGCCGATACGGCGTGTGCGGCGATCGAATCGGCCACGCGTCCCGAGCAACGGCACGTGCTCGCACGGCTCGGCGAGTTCGCGGATGCGGTGTCGCACGCCGGGCTGGGGTCGCCGGCGATCGTGGTGATGGGTGGCGTGGCGTCGTTGGCTTTGGCGCGGGATGCTGTGAATGCGGGTGCGGTGAAAGCGGATGCGGTGAAAGCGATGGGTGCGACAAACACGGCGAACTCTGCCGGAGCGACGGACGCTTCGGACGCTTCGGACGCTTCGGACGCGCAATGAAAACACTAACCGTCGGCATCGGTTGTCGCTTGCATAGCTCGGCCGAGCAGATCGAAGCGGCTGTGCGTGCCACACTCGGCTCGCATGCCTTCGATGAAATCAGCACGATTGCCTCGGTCGACACCAAAGCCCACGAAGCCGGTTTACTTGAATTCTGCGCACGTCATGCGTTGCCGCTGAAATTGTTCAGCCGCGAGCAGATTGCGGCGATATCCGTGGACAATCCATCGACGGCCGCACGCGAGCATCTCGGCGTAGACGGCGTCTGCGAGCCGTGCGCCTTGCTCGCCGCGCTGGGGGACCTTCATGTGACCAGCAGCACGCCGCATGCCGCCCATGCATCGGTTGCGTCAGCTGCCTTAGATGCCGCAGTTGCCCCAAATGCGTCACTTGCCCCACTTACCTCCATCGCGCCCGCCCCTCTCACTGCACGCCTGCTCGCGCGCAAAACCGTCCACAACGGCATCACCGTGGCGATAGCATCGACCACCGCGCGCCCCGCGCGCGAACAAACAAACACCGACCCTCACCAATAGGACCTGCCATGAAGACCGACCCCGAATCGCATCAACGCATGACCGAGCGCCGGCGCGAAGGCCACGAGAAAAAGCAGGCCAGCGCCACCGTCGAAAAAGGTCTGCTGATCGTCAACACCGGCACCGGCAAAGGCAAGACCACGGCAGCGTTCGGCATGGCCGTGCGTGTGCTTGGACACGGCATGCGTCTCGGCGTCGTGCAATTCATCAAAGGCGCGCTGCATACCTCGGAGCGCGACTTCCTCGGTGCGATCGCCAATTGCGACTTCGTCACGATGGGCGACGGCTACACCTGGAACACGCAGAATCGCGACGCCGACATCGCCACCGCGCGCAAAGGCTGGAACGAAGCGCGCCGCATGATCGAAAGCGGCGACTATCAGATGGTGATTCTCGACGAACTGAACACGGTGTTGAAGTACGAATACCTGCCGCTCGACGAAGTGCTGTCGGTACTGAATGCGCGGGCGCAGATGCTGCACGTGGTGGTAACCGGCCGCCACGCGCCGGACGCGCTGATCGAAGCCGCCGACCTCGTCACCGAAATGCGCATCGTCAAACACCCATATCGCGAGCAAGGCGTGAAAGCGCAACGCGGCGTGGAGTTCTGAACAATGTCCACGTCCCCCAAGCGTACGTCCTACGGGAAGTCCCCCAAGGGAACATCCTTCGGGGCGGCCGCCAAGGACACTTCCATCGGGACGTGCCCCGCCCTGTTCATTAGCGCGCCGGCGTCGGGCCAAGGCAAGACCACGATCACCGCGGGTCTCGCGCGCTATCACCGGCGGCTCGGGCGACGCGTGCGCGTCTTCAAGACCGGCCCCGACTTTCTCGACCCGATGATTCTGGCGCGTGCCAGCGGCGCGCCGGTCCTGTCGCTCGATCTGTGGATGGTGGGCGAGTCGGCCTGCCGAAACCTGCTCGCGCAGGCGGCGGCCGAAGCGGACCTGATCCTGATCGAAGGCGTGATGGGTCTGTTCGACGGCACGCCGAGCAGCGCCGACCTGGCAACCACGTTCGGCGTGCCGGTCCTCGCGGTGATTTCGGCGAAAGCGATGGCGCAGACCTTCGGCGCGGTCGCCTTCGGCCTCGCGCAATTCAGGCCGCAAGTGCCGTTTTACGGCGTGCTAGCCAATCGCGTCGGCTCGCCAAGGCACGCGCAAATGCTCGAAGAAGCGTTGCCGCCCGACCTGCGCTGGTGCGGCCACATCACCGGCACCGACGAAATCGGCTTGCCCGATCGCCATCTAGGCTTGCATCAGGCCGAGGAGATCGCAGATCTGGACACCCGCCTCGATCGCGCCGCCGATGCGCTCGCGCAAACCGCGCTGGCTGAATTGCCGCCGCCGGTCGAATTCGGCGCACCTGTGCCCGAAGCGCTGCCGCGTCTTCTGGCCGGCAAACGCATCGCCATTGCGCGCGATGCCGCGTTCTCGTTCATCTATCCGGCCAACGTCACGCTGTTAGAGGCGCTCGGCGCGCACATCGACTATTTCTCACCGCTCGCCGATGAAGCCCTGCCGCAGCACGCCGACGCACTGTATCTCCCAGGCGGCTACCCCGAACTGCATGCGGCATCGCTGGCAACCAGCACGCGCAGTGCCGCAACAATCCGTGCGCACGCCGCAGCAGGCAAACCGCTCGTTGCCGAATGCGGCGGCATGCTCTACCTGCTCGACCAACTCACCGACACGCACGGCACCACGACGCCGATGCTCGGCTTGCTGCCCGGCCATGCGACGATGCAACCGCGCTTTACCTCGCTCGGCATGCAACAGATCGACGGTCTGCACGGTCCAGTGACCGGCCACACCTTCCACTATTCAAAGCTGACGACGCCGCTCACGCCGCTGCGTTCAGCCACCCGGCCGCATAGCGATGCCCCCGGCGAGGCCGTCTTCCGCGCTGGCTCGATCGTGGCAACCTATATGCATGCTTATTGGCCCTCCAACCCGGCCTTCACGGCCGCCCTGTTCCATGGCGAAGCCTTTTAACGATTCCGAACGCGAAGCCGTCTACCGCGCGATTTACGAACGGCGCGACATGCGTCATTTCGTGCGCGAGCCGGTCGACCCTGCCGTGTTGCAACGCCTGCTCGACGCCGCGCATCACGCGCCGAGCGTCGGCTTCATGCAGCCGTGGCGCATCGCGCGCATCACCGACCCGGCGCTGCGCACGGCCTTGCACGCGAGCGTCGAAGGCGAACGCCGCGCCACCGCCGATGCACTCGGCAAGCGCCGCGAAGAGTTCATGAAGCTGAAAGTAGAAGGCATGCTGGAATGCGGCGAACTGCTGGTGATGGCGCTGATGGACGGCCGCGAGCGGCACATCTTCGGACGCCGCACCTTGCCGGAGATGGACCTGGCTTCGGTGGCATGCGCGATCCAGAACATGTGGCTGGCCGCGCGCGCGGAGGGTTTGGGCATGGGCTGGGTGTCGCTATTCGACGTCGAGACGGTTCGTACCCTGCTGCATATGCCCGAGGGCGCGCGGCCGGTGGCAATTCTGTGTCTCGGCCATGTCGATCAGTTCTACAGCGAGCCGATGCTGGAAACCGAGCGCTGGGCGAGCCGCATGCCGCTCGCCGATTGCGTGTTCGAAAACCGCTGGCCGGAAAGCGGTAAAGCGCCGGAATAACGCGGGTGCTTATTGCTGTGGAGGCTGAAGCGGCCGCGGAGGCTTGAGCGACACCACCTCCGGCACGCCGCCCGTCTTCTCGCTGCGCAGTTTCACGCGCCAGTCGGGCGGCGTAAAAGGATTACTTGATCGTTTGGTTGAAATTGGAAGATTAGCGGGGGTATCGGGGAACTCGGCGCTTTTGGGGGCGTGTCAGAGGGGGCTGACGATGAGCGAAGTGATCCGCCACAGGTATCGCGGCGAAAGTTTGAGCGGCCTGCGACCTGCCCGGATCACATCGCACCCTCCCATGCTATCAATTTCTGCTATCATAACAATGAAATCAAAACACCTCAGCACGCTCCACGCCTTATTTAAGAAGCCCACGCTGGGCGGCATCGTATTCGCGGACATTGAAGCATTGGTCCTGGCGCTCGAGGGAGAGGTGCGAGAGGGTGCCGGCTCCCGGGTGGTGTTCGAGCTACACGGGATCCGCAGATATCTGCATCGCCCGCATCCCGGTAAAGAGGCGCGGAAATATCAGGTGGAAGAGTTGCGTGCGTGGTTTACCGAACTTGGAGTCGAACCGTGATGAATTCGATGACGTACAAAGGCTATTTCGCGCGAGTTGAATTCGATGCGCGTGAGAACATTTTTGTCGGGCGTGTGCTCGGCGTTTCCGAACGGATCAGCTTCCACGGGGAAACTGTGACTGAACTAACCGATGATTTTCATCAGGCGGTCGATCACTACCTGGAAGACTGCGCGAAAACCGGACGCGATCCGCAAAAGCCCGCGTCAGGCAAATTGATGCTGCGCATTCGGCCCGAAGTGCACGCTGCGGTAGGTATCGCAGCAGCCGCTGCTGGCAAGAGCATCAACCAATGGGTCGACGAAGTGCTGGCGCGTGCAGCGCACGCCTGAAACGGCGTCATACATCCGCGCCGCGTAGGCGCCACATGCGACGTGTGACGTCACCCATGCGTCACCCACGCTCCAGACAAGCTGCCGCCCTCACCCTTTATCGCCCGCTCTCAATCTCGGGCATCGGCGCGAATAGCGCGTCGAGATCGTCGTCCGAGAACTTGGTGGCGCCGGCGGCGTCTTCGGAGAGAATGCTGTCGGCGAGTCCCGCCTTCTGCTCCTGCAACGCCACAATCTTTTCCTCGATGCTGCCCGCGGCAATCAACTTGTAGACGAACACCGGCTTGTCCTGCCCCAGCCGATGCGCGCGGTCGGTCGCCTGATTCTCGGCGGCCGGATTCCACCACGGATCGTAGTGAATCACCGTGTCGGCGGCGGTCAGGTTCAAGCCCACGCCGCCAGCCTTCAGGCTGATCAGGAATAGCGGCACCTCGCCCTGCTGGAAGCGTTCGACCGGCGTGATGCGGTCCGCCGTGTCGCCGGTCAGGATGACATAGGGAATCGCGGCTTCCTCGAGCGCCTCTGCAATCAGCGCCAACATGCCGGTGAACTGTGAGAACAGCAGCACACGCCGTCCTTCCTCGATCAATTCCGGCAACATGGACAATAGCAAATCGAGCTTGGCCGAACGTGTGATGCGCGCGCTCTTCGCTTTGTCGGCTTTCTCCGCTTTTCCCACTTTGCCGCGTTTCTCGCCCGGCTCGTCCGGCTTCTCGTCGACCTTGATTTTCCGCACGAGACGCGGATCGCAGCAAACCTGGCGCAGCTTCAGCAACGCATCGAGCACGATAATGTGGCTGCGCGCGAGACCCTGCGCATTGACCGCCGCACGCACCCGCTCCTGCATTGCCGTACGCACCGTTTCGTAGAGATCGCGCTGCGCGCCTTCCAGATCGACCGAACATACGATCGTGGTCTTGGCCGGCAACTCTTTCGCGACCTCGTCCTTACGACGGCGCAGCATGAACGGCCGGATGCGGCGCGCCAGCAGTGCGCGGCGTACGCCGTCGCCGTTCTTCTCGATGGGATTGCGCCAGCGTTTGGTGAAATCTTTCTGGCTGCCGAGAAAGCCCGGCAACAGAAAGTCGAACTGCGACCACAGTTCGCCGAGGTGATTCTCCAGCGGCGTGCCCGTCAAACACAGCCGGTGCCGCGCGCGCAATCCGCGAATCGCCTGCGCGGCTTTGGTGGTGGCATTCTTGACGTACTGCGCCTCGTCCAGGATCAGCAGGTGATAGTCGTGCTCGGCGAGCACCTTCTGATCGCGCCACAACAGCGCGTAAGTCGTGAGAATCAGTTCGTACTCGCGGATCTGCTCGAAACGCTCCTTGCGTTGCGGGCCGTTCAATACCAGCACTTTCAGGTCGGGCGCGAAGCGCCGCGCTTCCTCGCGCCAGTTGTGCACGAGCGTGGTCGGCACGACGATCAGCGCCGGACGGTCGAGCCGTCCCGCTTCTTTCTCCGCGAGGATGTGCGCGAGCGTCTGCACGGTCTTGCCCAGACCCATGTCGTCGGCCAGCACGCCGGCCAGATCGTGTTCGCGCAGAAACTGCATCCAGTTCAGACCCTGCTGCTGATACGCGCGCAGCTCCGCCTTCAGGCCGCGCGGCACCGGCACCTCATGCAAACCCGGGCCGGCCTGCAGACGCCGCGCCAACTGGCGGATCGAATCGTCGCCCTGGAATTGCCAGCGACCCGTGCTGTTCAATGCCTCGAGCCGGCCCGCATCGACGGAAGGCACGCGCAGCGGCGCGCCGTCGGCCAAGGCCCCGCCGAGTGCGTCGAACAGATCGACCAGCACGCGCACCACCGGCTTCAGGCGGTCGGCGCGCAGACGCAGACGCTTGCTTTCCTCGGTCTTCAGTTCGATCGGCTCATCATCGGCGATGGCTTCGAGCGCGCCGCCGAGCCAGCGCCGGTCGCGCCGGAACAGGTCGGCGAGCAGCGGCTCGAGCCGCACATTGCGCTCGCCGATGCGGATGCCCATCTCCAGATCGAACCAGCCGTCGCCCGCCTGCTGCGCGGTGCCGTCGATCGCGTCGATCTCGATGATGTTGTAGCGGAACTCCGGCGCCATCGTCACCCGCCAGCCCTTGTTGACGAGCTCAGGCACGGCGTCGTTGACGAAGGCAGACCAGGATTCGGCATCGGGCAGGCCGAGCATCGTGTCAGGCAGAAGGCGCGACGCGTACACACGGCTGGTCGGCACCTTCTGCAGCCCGGTCTTGCGCAGTTCGAGCAAGCGCTTCTTTTCGGCTTCGTAGCGTCGGCGGATATGGATGACGTCGCCGCCGGGCATGGGCACGAGCGTGACGCTGCTGTCGACATTGATGCTGACGCCGTCGTAATCGAAGCTGACGCCGGCCAGTTCAACCGCCTCGGACTTGCGCTGCCCGGCCTTGGCCGCGGATGGCAGTGCATGGCTGTTGAGCGTGAGCACCGGCACGGGATCGACGTCGATCACGCGGATCGAGGAGGCGTCGTGGGTGGGCGGCAGCGGCAGATCGGGCGCGATCTCGCGCAGCACCGAGGCGACGAGCGGCGCTTCGGCGAGCGAGATCGGCGGCATGGCGAGGTAATCGGGCAACTGCTGGAACGGCAACGACGACTCGACGATGCCCGCTTCATTCGCGACGCCATCCACGTACCAGATCGGCTCGGTGGGCAGCACCATGGTGGCGCGCGGCTCCGTGCACAGCACGGGCCGCAGGCGTTCGTCCGCCAGCGGCTCCCATTCGATCCGCCCTGGCCGGTCGGCGCCGCGTGACAGCGGAGTCGGCCCCGCGTGGCCGGGCGCCGGCTTGAGCTCGAAGAACAGGCGTCCCGTGGCGATCAGCTTTTGCAGCATCTCCGCGCCGCCCGTCCCGCGCAGAATGAACTGACCGAAGTCCTCGCGGGAACGGCCCAGCCACAGGCCGCGCAGGATCGACAGATCTTCGTCGGAGACGAATTTGGGTTGCTTGAGCAGGGCCGCTTCCACATTGCCCCAAGGCTCGTCGACTTCGACGATCGTGCCGTCCGGATTGCAACGCGCCCGGTACAACACGACCTCATGACGCATGTGGAAGTTGGACCAGTTGAGGAGATAGGCCAGCGTTTGGGTGCGCGCGGCGCCTGCCTTCTGGGCGACCGCATCGGCGGCCTCGGCGCGCGCGCGAAAGCGCTCGAGCCAGCTGACCAGTTCGGGGCGCACGCCGGTCGGCGACTGCACTGCATTTGCCGACCGTATCTGTGGGTAGCTGGCAGACGGATGCTCATCGGACTCGATGTCGACGTTGGTGATGTGGTCCATCTCGTCGTGATAGGCGAGCTCGGCGAGCAGCAACGCGGCGACGTGTTTGCAGTTGCGGCCGACCGGGCAACTGCAGTCGCTTTGCGCCCAAGGGGACCTGCCATCGGTACGAAATCGCACTCGCGTGCGGTAGGGTTGACGTTGCGTACCTTGTACGTCGCCGCTGAGCGTGTCGCCGCGCCACTCCACCTTCGTGACCGTGCCAACCGAGCGCGCCTTGGCGACGGTGTGGTCACCCAGCCATTCCGTAATCCGTTCCCGATCGAAGAAAACTGACGACATCAGGGTCCATTCCTTTTCAAGCCGGCGGAAGCGGTCATGCGTGGACTCACAAGCGGCACGGCAGGCGACGAATGGCGCCTGCCCGCGCAGTTCCGGTCCAGCGTAGATTGCCCGTGGAAACCCGCCATTTTACGCGTTGGACGCATTTCACTGTGGGACAGGCTCTGGAGGCCTTCGTGGGCGGCAAAGCCTGTTTGCCCGGCTTGCTCCGCGTGGCTCCGCTCGACTTGGTCGGGAACGCAGCGGCCAATGGGTCCGCGCTCTCCGCGTTCAGCCCCGGACCCACGTAAACGGTTGGCCACGCCAGCAAGCAGCGTCATTCAGCGGGCCTGCAGCCTTATCGCGAGAAGCCGATTGCGGAATTGGCTGCACTACCGACTTCGCCACCCGACTCTGCATCGCCGTGCGCCGACGCCCCAACACTCAATTCCAGCCCGGCTGCCGCGAACACTTGGGTCAGTGCGGGAGCCGGCGCCTCGTCGGTGACCAGCAGATCGATGGCATCTGGGCCGAAAGCGTGTACCAGCGCGCTGTGACCGAATTTCGCATGATCCGCCGCGACTACGCGCCGCTCAGCCTGCGCAAAGGCGGCCAGCGAAAACGCCACGTCGGCCGGCAGCGCGTCCATGAACCGACCCTGCATGTCGACGGCGGTGACCGAGACGATCGCGTAGCGCACGTGGAACTGGCGCAGAAAGGCCAGCACGCTGTCGCCGAAGGCGGCGGAGTCGTCGGCACGCAGTTCGCCCCCCGCGATAAACAGCCGATTGCCGTTGCGCGGCGCCAGCACGCGGGCCACTTCGATGGAATTGGTCACCACCGTGAGCCGTGAACGCGCCGTCAGTGCCTGCGCGATATGCAGACAGGTTGTGCCGCCCTCGAGGATCAGCGAGTCGCCGTCCCGTACGAGTTCGGCGATGCGCGCGCCAATCGCCTGCTTGCCCTCGCGGCTTGCCACCATGCGCCGCTGGAACGGCGGCTCGTCAAGGCGCTCGGGCAGCATGATGCCGCCGTGGACCTTGATGAGCAGACCATCGGCGATCAGTGGCTTGATGTTGCGGCGGATGGTCTCGTCGGAAACCTCGAAGCGGCCGGCAAGATCAGTGATCGTGCAGGTGCGCTGCTCGCGGACGAGCCGCAGGATTTCGGCTTGGCGTTGGGTTGAGAACATAGGCGGAGACCGGGATGATGGCGGCCAGTTTAGCAAACACCTCATGGTTCGCCAAGAAATCCCAACGAATTCCCATACAAATCCACATATCCACATTCAAGCTCAAGCTCAAGCTGCCCCCTCACTTCCGCCATCATTTGACCTATGCGGGTCGCCTCATCCATGTCGAGCACCGCCTCTTCGCATGCCGGGCAATAGTCTCCAGTGACGGCCTCGAAGATGGCCGTCTTGCCCTCGTAGACATAGCGCAGATTGCGCGTATCGCGCACCAGCTCGTCCGCTCCGCAATTCGGGCACTTCATGTTCACCACTCCTTGAATGACACGACGAGGACGCCATCGACCACAGTCAATTTCAAATAGACCTTTAATCCCGAATCACCCGAATCGATTCGTTGCCTTTTGCCAAATTTTGTTGCAATCTACGATGGTCGATTCAACAAATTTCAACACATGTCCACACACATTCCCGCCCATGCCCGCGTCGTCATCATCGGGGGCGGCATCATTGGCTGTTCCGTTGCCTATCACCTCACCAAACTGGGTTGGACCGATGTGGTTCTGCTCGAACAGGGCCAACTGTCGTGCGGCACAACGTGGCACGCGGCCGGCCTCGTCGGCCAACTGCGCGCGCAGGAAAGCATGACCAGGCTGATCCGTTACTCGACCGCGCTCTATGCCGAACTCGAAGCCGACACAGGCCTCGCGACCGGCTGGAAGCAATGCGGCTCGCTCTCCGTGGCTCGCACGGCCGAGCGCATGACGCAACTCAAGCGCACCGCCGCCGTCGCGCGCGCCTATGGCGTGGCGTGCGACGTGATCAGCCCGCGGGAAGCCGGCGATCTATGGCCGGTCATGCGCACCGACGACCTGCTCGGCGCCGTGTGGCTGCCCGGCGACGGCAAGGCGAATCCCACCGATCTGACCCAGGCCCTTGCCCGTGGCGCACGCACGCGCGGCGCACGCATCGTCGAGAACACCCGCGTCACGGCGATTCACACGCGCACCGCGCTCGAAAACAAGGCAAACGGCACGACCGGCGCACGCGAAGTCAGCGGCCTCGCGTGGCGCAACAAGGACGGTGAAGAAGGCACGCTCGGCGCGGATATCGTCGTCAACTGTGCGGGCCAGTGGGCCAAGGCGGTCGGCCGCCTGTGCGGCGTGACGGTGCCGTTGCACTCGGCCGAGCACTACTACATCGTCACTGAGCGGATCGCCGGCGTGCATCCGGACCTGCCGGTAATGCGCGATCCGGATGGCTTCATTTACTTCAAGGAAGAAGTGGGTGGCCTCGTGATGGGCGGCTTCGAGCCCAACGCGAAGCCGTGGGGCATGAACGGCATCCCGGACAATTTCGAATTCCAGTTGCTGCCCGACGACTGGGATCAGTTCGAAATCCTGATGGAAAATGCACTGCAGCGCGTGCCCGCGCTCGAAACAGCGCAGGTCAAGCAGTTCTACAACGGGCCGGAATCGTTCACACCGGACAACAATTTCATGCTCGGCGAGGCGCCGGAGTTGCGGCGCTTTTTCGTCGGCGCGGGTTTCAATTCGATGGGGATCGCATCGGCGGGCGGCGCGGGCATGGCGCTCGCCGAATGGATCGTCGCGGGCGAACCCACGATGGACCTGTGGCCGGTCGACATCCGCCGCTTTGCGCGCTTTAACGGCAACGACACGTGGCTACACGATCGCGTCAAGGAAACGCTCGGCCTGCACTATGCGATGCCCTGGCCGAATCGCGAACTCGACAGCGCGCGGCCGTTTCGCCGCTCGCCGCTGTATGCGCTGCTGCGTGACGACGGTGCGTGTTTCGGCAGCAAGATGGGCTGGGAGCGCGCCAACTTTTTCGCGCCGACGCCTGAACAGGCTCAGATCGACTACGCGTTCGGACAGCAGAACTGGCTGCCGTGGAGCGGCGCCGAACATCGCGCGTGCCGCGAAGGCGTCGCGCTCTTCGACATGACGTCGTTCTCCAAATTCCTCGTCAAGGGACGCGATGCACAAAGCGTGCTGCAAGGCATCGTCGCCAATGATGTAGCCGTGCCGCCAGGTACTACGGTGTACACCGGCATGCTCAACGAACGCGGCACCTACGAATCGGATTTCACGCTCACCCGCCTCGCTGACGATCAATACCTGATCGTCACCGGGTCGGCGCAAACCACGCGCGATTTCGACACCATCGAAAAGGCCATTCCGCACGACAAACACTGCACGCTGGTCGACGTCACCGGCCAATACGCGGTACTCGCTGTAATGGGCCCGCGTTCACGCGAGCTGCTGCAAAGCGTGTCGAAGGCGGACTGGAGCAATGCGGCGTTTGCGTTCGGCCAAAGCCGCGAGGTCGATCTCGGCTACGCGACGGTGCGCGCCACCCGCCTTACCTACGTCGGCGAACTCGGCTGGGAGTTGTACGTGCCGGTGGAATTCGCGGTGGGTGTGTACGAAACGCTGCACGCCGCGGGCAAGGCATTTGGCCTCGTCAACGCGGGCTACTACGCGATCGACTCCCTGCGCATCGAGAAAGGCTATCGCGCATGGGGCCGCGAACTGACGCCGGACACGAATCCGTTCGAAGCGGGCCTGTCATTTGCCTGCAAGCTCGACAAAGACATCCCGTTCCGCGGCCGCGATGCGTTGCTGAAATTGCGCGCCCAACCGCCGCGCCGCCGTATGGTAGTGCTCACCGCCGACGGCGCCGCCGAGCGCATGCTGTGGGGCGGCGAAGCGATTCTGCGTGACGGCAGGCCGGTCGGCTTCGTCAGTTCGGCGGCGTTCGGACACACGCTGGGGTGTCCGGTGGCGATGGGGTATATCAACAACCCGGACGGCGTTGCCGATGCGGCGTATCTGAACAGCGGCCGATACATGATCGACGTCGCCGGCGAACTGCTGCCGGCGACCGTGCATCTGAAGGCGCCTTATGATCCACGTTCGGAACGGGTGAAGGGCTAACGGCCGCCACGCGCCATACTCGAGATGGGCTAATGCCCCATTCAGCGATCTATTCCATTCGTTAGCCGGCGCGCACGCGGAACGGACGCGCCGGCTATCGAACCCTTCAATTGTTGCTGCCTGCGGTGCTGCCTGCCGTGCTGCCACCCGCGACGCGGCTCGCGGTGGCCGCCTGAACGGCGAGTGCTTCCTTGTGCTGCTCGACCTGGCGTGCGAAGATGGGATTCACTTCCGGGTATGACGTATCGGTCACATAGTTGAGGCCGTTCT
Organism: Paraburkholderia sp. RL17-337-BIB-A; assembly: GCF_046025895.1. Lineage (NCBI taxonomy): Bacteria > Pseudomonadati > Pseudomonadota > Betaproteobacteria > Burkholderiales > Burkholderiaceae > Paraburkholderia > Paraburkholderia sp. RL17-337-BIB-A. The sequence goes on from NZ_JARESY010000002.1 coordinate 2,311,023, forward strand.
GTTGCGCTTCGATCAATTCCTGGTACACCTGAGCACGTGTCTTGCCATCTGCGAAAGCGCTCGACGAAGCGGCTAGAACGACGAAAGCAACGCAGGACAAGGCAGCAAACGCGATCTTCTTCATGATGAACTCCTGTGGGTTTTGTGCGGGTTCGCATGAGGCAGAACCACGGGTTTGCGGCTTTTATTCCTGCTTTCTTGCCGTCGAAAAAACAAATTTCGAAGCGGAATAAATCGCGTCCGCGCGTGTTCGCCACTCGATAGCTGAAATCCGACACACGCTGCCAACACCATGACCTCAACCGACGCGCCCACCCCCGACTCGCCGCTTTCCGAAGCCGACATTCAGGCCTATGCCGATGGCACCCTGACGCCGGAACGCGCCGCATTTCTGCGGAACTATCTGGGCAAGGACCCGGCGGAAGCGCGTCGCGTGGCGTTTTACGGCAGGCTGAACGCGCAGATGCAGCAGGCGTTCCAGACCACTGACGAACCCGTTTCTTCGAACCGTGCCCAAGGATGGCGTGGCGCGCTCGTTCGGCTGAAGACCGCGAGGCATCCGCGCAAGGTACTGAATACCGTGGCAGTGTTCGTGATGGCGCTGGCCGCCGCGAGCGGCTGGCTCGCCGCTACCCAGGTGTCTCGCCAGGCACTCAACAATGCCGCCGTGATGGCGCTGGCGGAAAGCGCCGCCGCGCGGTATTCCGCTGCGTCGCCGACGCGAACCGACGTATCCGCGCCCAACCTCGCGGCGATCGGGCTGCGGCTCGTCGATCAGAGGGTTCTATCGCTCGGCCCGTTCCAACGCGCGAGCGAGCTCATCTATCTGAACGGTGACGATCAGCCAGTCATCGTGATTTCCACCCTGGCACTGCTGGCGCCGTCGCAGCCGCAGTGGGCCGCGCGCCGCATCGGCAAGATTCGCCTGCTCACGTGGACGGCGCAGCGGCAACGCTTCGTGGTCGCCGGCGATGCCCGCACCCACGGTCTGATGCGTGCCGCCGACGTCATGACCATGCGGTAGACCTCTTCCCGGTTTTCGCAACACGCCAAAAAACAACGGAATAAAATGCGCCCACGCGTGTTCGCATGTCGAATGCGCGTGGTGGTTCAATCGACGGCCGCCCACGCGGCGCCTCACGAGAAGCCCCCACGATTGGGATACAACATGGATGTCCGTGACGAGTTGATGGAGCATGTGCCGCGCTTGCGGCGCTATGCGCGAGCGCTGATCAACAATCGCGATCTCGCCGACGATCTGGTGCAGGACACGCTCGAACGCGCGCTGGGCCGCACCGGCCTGTTCCAGCCAGGTACCGACCTGCGTGCGTGGCTGTTCACGATCATGCATAACGTGTTCGCCAATCAGGCACGCAAGGCTTCGGCGCGTGCCGTCCACGTAGCGGTCGACGACGACAGCGTCCACGAAAGCGAATTTGCCGTGCCGTCCGACCAGGTCCGTTCGCTGGAAATGCGCGACCTCGACTACGCGTTGCAACGTCTGCCCATGGAGCAGCGCGAAGTCGTGCTGCTGGTCGGCCTCGAGGAAATGAGTTACGCCGACGTCGCCCTCGCGCTGAACATTCCGATCGGCACGGTGATGTCGCGCCTTTCGCGCGGGCGCGAGCGGCTTCGGGCATTGATGGCGGGCACGCAGCCCGGTGCAAAATTACAGGTGGTGCGATGAGCGACCAACACACGCCGATCGGCGAAGAAGATCTGCACGCATACGTGGACGGCACGCTGTCCGACGAACGACGCGTCGAGGTGGAGCGTGCGCTCGAACAGAACCCCGAGTTGGCCACCCGTGTCAGCGATTATTTCTCACTGAACAATATGTTCCATGAACGCTACGACCGCGTGCTGAGCGAGCCCGTGCCCACACGTCTGCAGACGCATTGGGCCAGTAAGCGCCGCTGGCGCATTGCCGCCAACTGGCCGCAGTTCGCCGGGATGGCTGCGGCGCTGGTGCTCGGCGTGGGCATCGGCGTGGGGACGCATATGGGGCAGGACGTCGTGGCGCCGGTCGCCGGTCACTCGGACACACGCCCGGTCAGTGCGGACAGTTCGGAAATGTTTGCGCGGCAGGCCGCGGTGGCACATGTGGTCTATATGCCCGCCATCGACCGGCCGGCTGAAATGACCGCGGATCACGAACAGGATTTCGTGCAATGGTTGTCCAACCGGCTCGGCACCAATGTGCATCCGCCGATGCTCTCGAAGAGCGGCTTCCACCTCTCGGGCGGGCGCCTGTTGCCAGGCGCCGACGGACCCACCGCGCAGTTCATGTATCGCGGACCGAACGGCGAACGTGTGACGCTGTGTATTTCGCATCGTCAGGTGAACTCGAATACCACCGCGTTCAAGCTGTATCAGGACGGGCCGGTGAACGTGTTCTATTGGGTGGACGGCGACTTTGGCTATGCGGTGTCGGGTGGGATCGATCGCAAGGTGCTGTTGCAACTGTCGCATGACGTGTATTCGCAGTTGACGGGCGCGGCGCCGGGTTGATAGGCCGAGCCAGGTTGTACCGCGATCGATGATTCAGTTTGCAGAACCGCTGCCGCGATCGAACGACGCGGCGCGCATCGCGTCGCCCGGATTGGTGAAGAGCCGCTGGCGCAACTGCGCGATCTGCGCGTCGCGTTGCTGGGGCGGCAAGCTATGACGCAGTGCTTTTTTCAGGTTTATCGCCGTGTCGCGCTGCGGCGCGCATGAAGGTATCGACTTCGATACTGCCGCCTGGATCCGCGCTGGACTTGACTAACTCCTTCGGCGTGACGCCAAGCAACCGCCCGATCCAATGCGCCATATGACTCTGATGCGCAAAGCCCGTTTCCAGCGCGATCTGACTCGCGCTCAGCCTGCCTTGAAGCAATAGCGATCTCGCCCGCTCCACTCGCCGCTGCACCACATACTGATGCACCGGCATACCAAGCGTTTCGCGAAACAGCACCTTGAAATGCGGCACGCTCAACCCGGTGTGCGCGGCCAGTTCGTCAAGCGTGAGGCGCTGATCCAGGTGCGCTTCGATAAACTCGATCACGCGAGCGGCAGCCTTCGGCGCAAGCATGCGGCGTTTATTATCGAGTGTGTCGAGCATGGGCGCGCCGCCGATCAGCCGCACCACCATCGCGGTACATAGGCTTTCGGCGTAAAGCGGATCAGACGCATCATCTGCTTCGACTTCGGCGCGTAACGCCCAGGCCAGATGCTGAAAGCGCGGGTCGCGCATCTGGAACTGCGGACGAAGCCGCGCTTCGCTCGTCTTCAGTTCCAACTGTTCGATGGTCCTTCGCGCGAAGTCTTCGCCGATCCACACACTGAAGATCGTGCAGGCGGATTCATCGGTCCACTGCCCGTCGACGCCCGCCGGAATCACATCCGCATCGCCATGTGCCTGAATCCGCGAGTAGCGACGCTCGTTGCACATGCAGCGCGCCTTGACCGGCGCCCCCACATGCACGCCCACGCGATGATGCTCGAGCGCCGGAATCCGGTGCAGGCCGGCCGACACACTCACCAGCTCCGCGCCGAAGCCCTGCCAGCCGAGTGCCTTGCTGGAGTGCAACGCCATGCGGGAACCACTGTGCGGTTGCGGTATCGGTGTCACGGCATTCATTGCTTCCCCCTCTGGATGGCGGCCAATGTGTGTGCATTGTGCGCGTTTTTTGCGACTCTGCCTGGCTCGCACCGCCTCGACATGCGTGCCGCGTCGTCGCACACGAAAACAATCATCCAGATCTGCGCATCACGATCCGTGCCCGCGCGTTTCCCGCGCCCTGCGTCCCTATGATGACGACATACCGATACGGCAAGGAGCCCAACGTGTTCGTCATCTTTGGAGCAGCAGGAAACGTAGGCAGAGTGAGCGCCGCGGCATTGCGCCGGGCAGGCCGTGACGTGCGCGCGGTCGTGCGCGACGCGAAGCAAGGCGAAGCGTTAGCGGAAGCCGGCTGCGAAATCGCTATCGTCAATCTGCTCGACCCAGTCTCGGTCGCGCGCGCTATCGAGGGAGCGTACGCGGTACAGATGCTGTGCCCGGTGCCACATGCCGATGCCGACCCCGCGGCCACGATGCGGCGCATGATCGACGTGAGCGCGGACGCTTTGCGCGCCAACCCGCCGCAACGCCTGCTCGCGCTCTCCGATTACGGCGCGGAACACGCGAGCGGCACCGGCATCACGACGCTGTTTCACACCCTCGAAACGCAACTCGCGACCGTCGCCTCACAGTTGACCTTTCTGCGCGCCGCGGAACACATCCATAACTGGGCGCGCGTGCTGCCGGTCGTGCTCGCGAGAGGCGTGTTGCCGAGTCTGCATCATCCGTTGAGCAAGCTGTTTCCAACGGTCGCCGCACAGGACGTCGGCCTGCTGGCCGCCGAACTACTGCTCGACGACAGACCGGCAAAGGTTTCGCCGCGGGTAGTGAGCATCGAAGGTGAGACGCGCGTCAGCGCGTTAGATGTCGCACGCACGCTCGGTGGATTGACGCGCCGTCCGATCACGGCCCACGAAGTGCCGCGTAGCGAGTGGGCCGCCATGCTCCAGGGCGCGGGACTCGGCGAGAACCACGCGCGTCTCATCGCGGATCTGTATGACGCGCACAACGCAGGCCGCATTGACGTCGAAACGGAGATTAGCGAGCGGCGCTTCGGTGCGACCGCGCTGGCGGACGTGCTTGCGGCGACTCTGGCGAACATGGCTTCGACTGCGACCGCAAGTTGAACTGCAACTGCTATGGCAACTTCGCCCGCAACTTCGCGCTGAACGGCACTCGGGAAAGGAGAAACGGCATGCCTACCTGCCCATTACTACGCGCGTCGATGGAAGCGCGGCAAATCGCGGCGCATTGCCCCCCGCGAACGCGCGCGACGACGAACGCCCGCTACTGGATAGCGGCAATTTCAGCAAGTCTTGTGGGACTGCCAGGTTGGCGAGCGCTTCGGGACTTGCTCGATGCGATCCCCGACAGCAACGACGACTTTCGCTTGTTCTGACTCGCCGGAACCTGGCTGGGCCAGGCACCCAATCCATCGCCGAAATCGACGCTCCAACGCCGGCCACCGTTTCGCAAACAGCAGCCGGCGCGCACGCGTCAATTATTCGTTCTCATCGAAGTAATGCCCAAACTTCAATTGTTTGGTGCGGATATAGCGCTCGTTTTCCTCGCGCATCGGAATCGCCAGCGCGACCCGCTCGCATACCGGAATGCCGTGCTTGGAAAGCGTATCGAACTTCTCCGGATTGTTGCTCATCAGGCGCACCGAGGTGACCTTCAGCGTGCGCAGAATGCCCGCAGCCGAGTCATATTCGCGCGAGTCGTCAGGTAAGCCAAGATCGAGATTGGCCTCAACCGTGTCGCGGCCCTGCTCCTGCAGCGCATACGCGCGAATCTTGTTCGACAGGCCAATGCCGCGCCCTTCATGGCCGCGCAGATAGAGCAGCACGCCGCAGCCTTCGGCCGCGATATAGCGCAGCGCCAGATCCAGCTGCTCGCCGCAATCACAGCGATACGAGCCGAGCACGTCACCGGTCAGGCACTCGGAGTGCAGCCGCGTCAACACGGACGACTGGTTCGCGACATCGCCCATCACGAGCGCGAGATGTTCGGCGCCGCTTTCGACCACGCGAAACACGTAGGAGGTGAACGTGCCGTAGCGCGTGGGGAGCGTGGCGGTAGCGTCAAGGACGACGCATTCGCCGCTGATTGCGCCGTCTGCAACTGGCGACGGATCGTGAGACGTGAGCATGGCGTTGGACAATGGTGCTGACATGAACCCGATCAAACCGGGGTGAGGTACGGACTGCGAGTTTACCGCTAATCGGCGCAAAGCACCCGGATGTCCATGCATCACGCAAGGAAGCGCGGCCGTGGCGTATCCGTTGCCAAACTAAACGTGCGGCGCGCCACAGGTATTCCCGAGGTACTTCAGCCGCGCGTCGCGCCTATACTGGAATGGCCTGTCCCTCACGACAGCACGCCGCATCGGCGTGCTGCACTGCGAAACGGAGCCGCTCCATGACAAGCGTTGCACAACTTCTTAAAACGAAACCGAACAACACCACGGTCTTCACTGTGGGGGCCGACGATTCTGTCTACGAAGCGATCAAGCTAATGGCTGAAAAAGGCATCGGCGCACTGGTCGTGACGGACGGCGACAGCATCGCCGGGATCATTACGGAGCGCGACTATGCGCGCAAAGTCGTCCTGATGGACCGTTCGTCGAAGGCTACGCCGGTGCGCGACATCATGAGCAAAGCCGTGCGCTTCGTGCGGCCGGACCAGACCACCGACGACTGCATGGCCCTGATGACGGAACGGCGCATGCGTCACTTGCCGGTGATCGAAAACGATCGGCTGGTGGGCATGGTATCGATCGGCGACCTGGTGAAGAACATCATCGCTGAGCAGCAATTCACGATTCAGCAACTGGAGTTCTATATCCACGGCGAACGGCCCTGAGGTCGCCGCCGAATCAGTCCCACGCCACGCATCACGCGCTGCCGACCGAAACAGGCAGCAAAAAAAGCCCAATCCTTGAAAAGGTTGGGCAAAGCTACCTTGCGGCAGCGGAGGTTCTGAGTTGTGGACCGCCGCGATGCGCGGATTAGTTACCGAAATAAACCGACTTCGGGCCTGACATCGGCTGGACCACGCCACCCGACTGCGATGAACCGCCCGTGGCGCCACCGTACCCACTGGTATTCGCGACCGGTTCCTGGTTCTGCGCGACGGCCGGGTTTTGCGCCTGCACACGGGCTTCGGCGGCTTGCAGGTCAGCCGGATAGTTCGAATCGTTGTTCGCGCCGGGGTTGTAGCCCGCCTTTTCCAACTGAATCAATTGATTGCGGACTTCCGCGCGGGTCACGGGCTGGTCGTTCGATTGAGCGAACGAAGCGACCGGAGCGGCGAGAACGGCTGCAATAGCGATTGCCTTGATGAGCGATTTCATGATGACTACCTCCAGACCTGGTTTTTTGCTTCGCTTGCCACACCATGTGAGAAGCGAGTGATTTCAGTCTAGTCACCCGATCGCCAAGGGAAAACCCTTAATTGCGAGATACATAATTGTTCAAATCGCAAAAATGCAGCGAAAGTTGCTGCTTGCATATACTGATGTCCTAGCTTTACCGTAATAATTGTCGGGATCGTAACCGTTTGTGTCTGATGTTTCGAAAACACGCCCACGTTGAGTGTGTTTTGCCGAGTGCGCCCGCCGCGGATGGTCAACTTTGCGTATTTGCCGACATGCCACTATGCAGCGCCAGCAACAACTTTCGCGGCCCGCTGACGAACGCGCTGCCGGGTTCGAAAAACCGTAACGGCCGATGCATCTCGCGCGACAAGCCGATCCGCGTCGTCACGCCAATCGGCACATTCCCCGTCTCGATCACGCCGATCCACAGGCCGCGCCCGGTGCAGAGATCGCGGCCATCGAACGACTGATCGATGCCCAAGGCCATGGTCAGCCGGCCGGGACCGCGAGCGAGGTCGCGCAGCGGCACGCCAGGGCGCCGCGCTTCCATCAGGGGCAAGCCTTCCAGCGGCTCGATGGCACGCAGCAGAATCCCGGCGCCGGTCCCCTCCGCTTCCGCGGACATATTCAGCATGTACGACAGCCCGTACGTGAGGCGGACATAAGCGAAGCCGGGGGCGAGAAACATCGAACCGTTGTACGGGCGGCGGCCTTGAAACGCATGGCTGGTCGAATCGCCGACCGGATAGGCCTCAGTTTCGACAATTCGGCCGCTGACACGACCTTCGGGTAAATCGTGCACGAGGTATTTGCCGACCATGAAACGCGCGAGCGCGACTGTATCGAGCGGCAAATCGTCACGAACCAATGGGAGGATGGGCAACGGCTGTTTCGGCATGCGGTTTGAATTTGTCGTGAAGGGCAAAGCGCGGGTTCAAGGGACGCCCGAGCGACGCGCAGCAGACGCACCGATCGGCGTGCCACCCGCGCCGCATCAAGCGGTAGAGCGCCATCGGCCTGTTTTCATCGGCCCATTCGTTGTACCAAAACCTCATTTCCGGGGAGCGGCGCATTCACCATGGCACTAATTGGAGTATCGTGTGTTTCCGGCTTGCAGGACAGCCCTTGCCGGCATGCAGGTGCTTAGGTGGGCTGATCAGCGCCAGATTGCAGGAAGTCGCACGGCCGCAGCAACATTCCATTCACATTTGATCTCGAAGTACCCGCTGGTGCAGTACAGCGGTCCCATCCGGGGACCGATGTATTCATGACAATAGGAGAGAGTTGAATGAAAGCATCCCAGGCAATCAAGATGGTCGGCGGCGCGCTAATCGTTCTGGCATCCATCAACGCGTACGCGCAGAGCAGCGATGCGGCGGCGCCGGCGGCACCTAACTCCGCGTCGGCCAAGAAAGCCGACCATGCGTTGGGACGCAAGGTGCGCACCGCATTGTCGAAGACCAAGGGCCTGAGCGTGGCAAACATCACCGTGCGTGCGCGTGGCGGCGCGGTGACACTGGCCGGCACGGTGCCCGAGCAGCCGCAAATCGACCTGGCAACCCAGACGGCGCAGGGCGTGGCGGGCGTGACATCGGTCAAGAACGCACTGTCGATCCGTCCGGTCGGACAGTAAGCCGTGTTTAGCCCGTAGCGCTGGACCGCGGACGCACCACCTGGCCAACAGGCGATGCGTCCTGACTGGAACATTCCGGTTGGTTTCACTAAAGCGGCCAGCCCCAGCATTCTCAACCGATGGTGAGTCACGCTTGGACGCGCCGCATCGTCAACGCCAATCCGCGCGGCTCGGTCCCTCAGACGCACAACAGCAGGCGCTTGCCTTGTCGGCTTGACCACTGCATCCGGCAGACGCTGCGCCGCATACTGACCAAACCTGGTCCGCAGTGAACTATCCTTTATAATTTAATGCGTTAGGACGCGTTGTTGACAGGATGGATTAGCATTCGCTCTCGCTCGAAGCTTCGCCTGCGTCCGTCCCCGCGCGTCGCGCCAGTCCATGCAAGCAACCTGAACAAGCAATAAAAGGAAGCCCTGAATGACCACAACCGCGACCATTTTGCCCCGCTGGACCATCGCTGCGCCCTTCGTCGCCTGGATCGTGCTGGGGGTGGCGTATGCCCTGCCGGGCAACGCGCTGCTGCTCGCACTGATCGGCGTTGCGCTGTGCGCAGCTGTGTTCACGGCGGTGCACCATGCGGAAGTGGTCGCGCATCGCGTCGGCGAGCCGTTCGGCACGCTGGTGCTGGCAGTGGCCGTAACAGTGATCGAGGTCGCGCTGATCGTCTCGGTGATGTTGACGTCCGGCCCCGAGAAAGCCGCTCTCGCGCGCGACACGGTGTTCGCCGCGGTAATGATCGTCTGCAACGGCATCGTGGGCGTTTGCCTGCTGGTGGGCGGCATCCGGCATCGCGAGCAGGACTTTCAGAGCCGTGGCGCGGCCGCCGCGCTGGCGGTGCTCGCCTCCTTATCCGTGCTGACGCTCGTCATGCCGAATTACACCACCACTAGCGTCGGTCCGATTCTGTCGTCATCGCAATTGGCGTTCGCGGGGGTCTCGTCGCTGGTGCTGTATGGCGTGTTTGTGTTCGTGCAGACCGTGCGGCATCGCGATTATTTTCTCGCCGACGTGCCCGATGAAGACGTGCATGCCGCGCCGCCCACCAACGGCGTCGCGCTGGCGGCCAGCGCCTTGCTGCTGGTGTGCCTTGTCGCCGTCGTGTTGCTGGCGAAGGTGCTGTCGCCGGTGGTGGAAACCGCGGTCCAGAACGCGGGCGCGCCGCCGGCCCTGGTCGGCATTATCATTGCCGCGCTGGTGCTGTTGCCCGAAGGACTCGCCGCCGTGCGCGCGGCGCGCGCCGATCGCTTGCAAAACAGTATGAATCTCGCACTCGGCTCGGCGCTCGCCAGTATCGGGCTGACGATTCCGACCGTCGCCGGGGTGTTTTTGTGGACGGGCCAGCCGCTGGTGCTCGGTATCGACGGCAAGGAAACCGTGCTGCTCATGCTCACGCTGGTGGTTGCAACGCTCACGCTCAGCAGCGGGCGCACCACAATCCTGCAAGGCGCCGTGCATCTGTCGCTGTTCGCGGCGTATCTGTTTCTGTCGTTCGCGCCCTGACGAGATGGGCGAAGGGCCTTCGCCGTAAGCCCAAGGTTTCCTATGCAGCGTTCATCGGCCTGGGTGAGCGCCCCCTAAGGCGAGGCAGGAATAACGGGCGCCTCGCCTACTCTTCCCAATGCTCCGCGATCCAGTCGCGAAACAGGTTCAGCTTCTGCTGATGCGCGACTGAATCCGGATACACGAAGTAATAGCGCCAACCGGTCTTGAGCACCGTATCGAACGGCCGCACGAGCCGCTTGGCGGTGACATCTTCGTCGATCAAGGCAAGGTCGCTGATGGCGACACCGAAGCCCTGCAACGCGGCGTTGGTCGCCATGTCGAGTGTGTCGAAGCTCGGTCCGTGTTCCGCGTCGATCGCCTGCACATTCGCGGCATCCACCTCGGTCACCTTGGCGAGCCACATCTTCCAGTCGCGATGATCGCGGGTGGGATGCAGCAGCGTGTGACGCGCCAGATCCGCAATCTCGTCCAGCGGTTTGTCTTTCAGCAGATCGGGCGCGCACACCGGCGTCAGACGCTCCTCGAATAACGGCACCGCCTGCACGTCCACACCCGGCGACGAGGCGTAGATGATCGCCGCATCGAACGGCTCGAGCTGGAAATCGACCTCGTGCTGCCAGGTCGTGGTGATCTGCACGTGCAGATCGGGATACTCGGCCTGGAAGCGCATGATCTTCGGCAACATCCAGCGCATCACGCAGGTCGGCACCTTCAGTGCGAGATCGGTGCGTTGACGCGTGAGGCGCAGCGATATCTCTTCGATGCGCGCGAAACTCTCCTTCACGGCCGGCAGCAGCAATTCGCCTTCGGCGGTCAGCGTCAGACCTTTCGCGTGGCGTTTAAAGAGCGGAAACTTGTAGTAGTCCTCGAGCGCGATGATTTGCCGGCTCACCGCGCCTTGCGTCAGGCATAGGTGGTCGGCGGCGCGCGTGAAGCTGCGATGCCGCGCGACGGTTTCGAAAATCTGTAGCGCATTGAGCGGCGGGAGACGTCGCATGAAGTGTCCAGTCTGGGATCAGGAAAAGTCATTGCGTGGGCGTGCGATGTTGCGCGCGATCACGCCCACTGAGTCCACAGCATACGCGATCACAAATGCCAGCACGCGGTGTGCGCGAAGCCATACGCATGCATTTCGCTCATGCCCTCGCCATCGATTGCGCGTGAGTGCGTTCATTTGCACCGCCTCAGGGCAGGTCCCGCCGGACACCGCACCAGAACCGAGCTTTCCTCATACCTCCACCACGCCGCCCCGAGCAAAATGATCATGGACGTTAACCCCGATACGCCAGCACCTCGGCGTTCCCACGGATTGCAGCAAAGCCGCCGCTAGCATCCCGCGACAGCGAGCCCATGAGATTCCGTCATGCGCTCCATGCGCATATTTCGTTTGGCGGAGGATTTTGACAAACCTAGAGTGCATCAACACGCAACGCTTCGGGCGTAGCGAGAGGTTGGGTTCAACACAGGAGAGCGCCATGCAAGAGATCAAACGGGGTAGAAGGCAGGCCATCAAGACGATCGGCGCGGCACTCGCGGCGTCCACGTTGCCGATGCCGTTCATCAATCTGCGCGCGCAGGAGCACAACTTCTCCGGCAAGACACTGCGCCTCCTGACCTGGTCCGACGACACCGGCGCTGCCGCCTTGCGCAATATCGCCGCCACCTTCACGGCGAAGACCGGCGCGAAGGTGATCGCCGACCGCGCCGACGGCACTTCCGGCATGGTCGCCAAGGTCAAGGCCGCGGGCGATCGGCCTACCTACGACGTCATCACGCTGGCCGGCGTCGGCGCCGCGGGTCTCGGCGACGCGGGTCTGCTGATGAAGCCCGATCTCGACAAGCTGCCGAACCTGAAGGAGGTCGCGCCGCAATACCGCACGGGCGCGAATGGCTTCGGCGTCGGCTATCTGCTGTGGTCGGACGGTTTGATCTACAACACCTCGACGGTCAAGACGGCGCCGTCTTCGTACGAAGCGCTATGGGATCCGAAATACGCCGGACGCCTGTTCCTGCCGCCGCCCGAATGGGCCGAAGCGGTGGACCTCGCGATCATTGCCGCGAAAATGAATGGCGGCTCGCAACAGAACATCGAGCCGGGTTTCAAGAAACTGATGCAGTTGAAAGACCACGTGATGACGCTCGGCGAGAATCCGAACCAGGTGGCCGATCTGTTTCGCACGGGTTCACTCGATATTGGCGGCATCTATTCGCCGGCCTTTTTCCCAAACCAGATCCGCAAGCCCGAATACAAAATGGGCGTGACCTACGGCATGAAGGAAGGCTTCGCCACGCAACTGATGTTCACGGTGATCCCGAAGTCGCACCCGGCCGACAGCGATCTGATCCATGCCTTCATCAACCATTCGCTCGATGCCGGCGTACAAGGCCGCATGGCTGCCGACGTGCTGAACGGCCCGGTCAATTCGAAAGCGGTGATTCCGGCAGAGAGCCGCGCGTTCGTGCCGAGCCCGCAGCAGATTGCCGAGAAAGCGATCCTGCATGATGACAAGGCGCTCGCCGTCGTGCAGCCGGCATGGATCAAGCGCTACACGGAAATTTTCGCGGCATGACTGCGATGCTAGCGCGCTTTTCGCGGCGTGCCTCGTCGGCCTCGGAAGTGCCGTCGGAAGCCGCCTCGGTAGTGGCGTCGAACGTGGCCTCGGAAACGGCTCAGGACACGGCTTCTGAAACGTTGTCCGACGCGGTGACAGATGTGGCATCGGGACCCGCGTCCGACGCTCCGTCCGGCGTGCGCGCGTCCCCTACCGACGCCGTATCCGGAACGGCACCCGGCGTACGCCCCGCCTCTGCCGACGCACCACACGCCCCCACCGGCGCCATCATGACGAAAGCGCGTCCCTGGCTTCTGCTCACGCCGATCCTGCTATTTCTCGCCATACTCGGCGCGGCAGCGCTCGTCGTACTGCGCATGAGCTTCGGCACGCAAGGCAACGAATGGCGTGGCTTCACGCTGCAGAACTACGCCGATCTCCTCGACGGCTATTTCCTGAAGTCGTTGTGGCTCACGTTGAGGCTCGCGTTCCAGAGCATGGTCTGCGCCGTGCTGCTGGCGATTCCCGTCGCTTTGGCGATGGCGCGCACCCGCTCACGGCTCGCGCGGCGGCTGTTGCTGGCCGGCGTGCTGCTGCCCTTGCTCGTCAATCTGCTGTTGCAGGGTTATGGCTGGCTGATCATTCTCGGTCCGGCCGGCCTGCTCAATCACGCACTGCTCGGCAGCGGCCTTGTCGATCGCCCGGTGATGTGGCTGTATCGCGAACACGGCGTGTTGCTCGGTTTGATTCAGACGGCGTTTCCGCTCGCCGTGTTGCCGTTGTCGAGTGCCATGCGCGCGGTCTCGAGTTCGTATGAAGAAGCCGCGGCCACGCTGGGCGCGACGCGTTGGCAAACGCTGCGTCACGTCTTGCTGCCGCTCGCCATGCCGGGGCTCGTGTCCGGCGCCCTGCTCGTGTTCGCGTACAACGCCAGTGCCTTCGCCGTGCCCCTGCTACTTGGCGGACGCCGTGTGCCGATGCTCGCGGTGCTGGTCCACGACCAGGTCGCACCCTTGCTGAACTGGCCCGCCGCTTCCGCATCGGGCGTCGTATTGATGATCGCGACGCTGACTGTGATGGCGCTGTCGCAGCGGCTCGTGCGCCGTACCCAACGTCTCGCCGAGGAGCCTCACGCATGAGCACGCCGATCCAGACTCCGCGCCTGACACGCACACCGGGCTCACCGGGTGCACCGCGCCTGCCGCGCTTGCCGATGACCATGCCCGGTCAGCTCGGCAAGGCCACCGCGCTGCTCGCCGCAATCGTACTGTTCCTCGCCGCGCTGCCGATCCTGACGATGATCACCATGTCGTTCAGCGCTGCCGACACGCTTGAATTCCCGCCGCACGCCTACGGCCTGCATTGGTATCGCGCGGCGTGGCACAGCTTCGTCTCGCCGGACGCGAGCGACTCGCTCTCGATGGGCGCCGCGCTTAGCACGAGCCTGATCGTCGCGCTCTCGACCATGGTGATCGCCACGCTCGTCTCGGTGCCGGCCGCCTACGCACTGAGCCGCTACCGTTTCCGCGGCAAGCCCGCGGTCGAACAACTGGTGGCATTGCCGCTCGTCTATCCGCTGGTGATGCTCGGCCTGTCGCTGCTGCTGGTGTTCAACGTGCTGCCGGTCGAACTCGGCGTATTCCGCCTGATCATCGCGCATGTGATTCTGGCGCTGCCGTTCACCGTGAAAAATTGCGCCGCGTCGGTGGCCTCGATCGGCCCCGAGTTCGAGGAAGCCGCCTGCGTGATGGGCGCGAGCCCGACCCGCGCGCTGATCGATGTGATCCTGCCATTGATGCGCCCCGGCATTCTCGCCGGCATGCTGTTCGCGTTCATCGTCTCGTTCAACGAATTCACGGTGACGTTCTTCCTGTACGGCATCGACACGATGACGTTGCCGGTGTGGCTCTACAGCCGCACGGTGTCGTCGCTCGATCCGACGGTGTTCTGTTTCGCCGTATTCATCGTCGCGATCGACTTCGCGCTGATCTGGCTGCTTGAAAAGCTGATCGGCGACGAAGGCGTGGCCCTTTGAACGCCTTGGACCACCCTTCAATTCGCGCTGCGATGACGCCCTCTTGCTGGAGCATTCGATGACCCATCTGACCTTGCAGGCCGTGACCAAGCGCTTCAACGCGGCGTATGCCGTCGACAGCGTCGATCTGAGCGTGCCCGACGGCAAGCTGGTGTGCTTTCTCGGGCCGTCCGGCTGCGGCAAGACCACGCTGCTGCGGATGATCGCCGGGCTGGAAACACCGAGCTCAGGCAGCATCGATTTCGCCGGCCGCGACATCACGCATCTGCCCGCCAACCAGCGCGACTTCGGCATGGTGTTTCAGTCGCTCGCGCTGTTTCCGCATATGACGGTCGCGCAAAACGTCGCGTATCCGCTCAGGTTGCGCAAGACCGCGAAAGACGCGCAAGCGCGCCGCGTCGCCGAATTGCTGGAGTTGATCCAGTTGCCGCATATGGCGAACCGGCCGGTCACGCAACTCTCGGGCGGCCAGCGGCAACGCGTGGCGATTGCGCGCGCGATCGCGTCGCAACCGAAGCTGCTGCTGCTCGACGAACCGCTTTCCGCGCTCGACGCCAAACTGCGCGAAGCGATGCAGGTCGAAATCCGGCAGCTGCAACAGCGCCTCGGCATCACGACGATCATGGTCACGCACGATCAACGCGAAGCGATGACGATGGCCGACGAAATCGTGGTGATGGAGAAAGGCCGGATTGCGCAGGTCGGCAAACCGCTCGATATTTATCGCGACCCGGTCAGCGAATTCGTCGCTGATTTCATCGGTCTTGGGAACATCCTGCCGGTCACCTACGACGGCGCGGGCGGTGTCAGTCTGCCGGGCGGCCGGCGCATCGCCGTTGCGCAACCGGCGCGGGTGCCGGACTCCCATAGCGATATCCGTCTGCTGATCCGGCCGGAGGACGTGTGCGTCAAATCGGCCTCCGCGGATGCCGGGCCGAACCGGCTCGCGGGCACGGTGACTTTTATCCGCGATGTGGGGGCGTCGCTCGAAGCGACGATCGATTGCGCCGGCTTCACGCTAACCGCCGCGACCACCCCGCGCGAAACGCCGGGACTGACACTCGGAATGCCGGTGCTCGCGGAATTGCCAGCACACGCGTGCAAACTGATTGCCGCGCGGGCGGCGCGTTAATCCGCGTAGCGCTCACAGATACCCATTCCAATACCGAGTTTTCGACAGAGGAAAGACCATGAACCAGCCGCAAGTTGCCCGCAATAGCACCCGCCGCGTCGTCGCCACCCTCGCTGCGACGCTCGCCTTCACCGGCCTCGGTGCATTGTGTGCGTTTCCGTCGGCCGCGAAGGCGGATGCGCTCGACACGATCGCGAAGTCCGGCACGGTACGCATCGGCGTATTCGAGGACTATCCGCCGTTCGGTTCGATCGGCCCGGATATGAAGCCGATGGGCTACGACATCGACGTCGCCAATCTGATCGGCAAGGCGTTGAACGCGAAAGTCGAACTCGTGCAAGTGACGGGCGACAACCGCATGGCCTACCTCGCCGATCACAAGGCCGACATGTTGCTTTCAGTCGGCCAGACGCCGGAGCGCGAAAAAGTGATCGACTTCTCGCAGCCTTATGCGCCCTACTATCTCGCCGTCTTCGGCCCGAAAGCGCTGCCCGTGAAAAACGCCGCCGACCTCGCCGGCAAGTCGATTTCGGTCGCGCGCGGCACGCTGGAAGACCTGAGCGTGACCAAGATCGCCCCGCCCACGGCGACCATCAAACGTTTCGACGATCCTAACGGCGCTATTTCGGCATTTCTTTCTGGTCAGGTACAGTTGATGGTAGTCGGCAACGACGTCGGCGCAACCATTCTCGCGCGTCATCCGGCGAACGATCCGGAGCAGAAGTTCTCGCTGTTCAGCTCGCCGGACCACGTCGGTTTGAACAAGAACGAGCCGCGTCTGAAGCAGAAAGTCGACGAAACGATTGCCAAGGCTCGCAAGGACGGCACCATGAATGCGATTTCGCAGAAATGGCTGCGTGCGCCGCTGCCGGCCGACCTCTGAACCTTTTATTGCGCGAACCGACCAAGCCGGTTCCCTGGGGCGTCCTTCGGAGCGGCCCTCAAGGGGAGTTCCTTCGGGCACCCCCCAAGGGGACTTCCTTCGGGGCGGTTGCGCGGGAGTTTGACCTCATGATGGGCGCCACGCCATGACCTATGCGTTCGATTTCAGCGGCTTCGGCCTCTATGCGGGGCTGCTCGCGCGCGGCGTCGCCGTCACGCTTGGGCTGACCGCCGTATCCACCGTGCTCGGCGGTCTCGTTGGGATTGGCGGCGCGAGTATCGCGGTGGCCGGGCCGAAGTGGGCGCGCTGGGTGGTCGCGACTTACGTCGAGTTGATCCGCAATACGCCGTTCATCGTACAGTTGTTTTTCATTTTCTTCGGCTTGCCGAGCCTCGGCATTCATATCGACGAGGTGCAGGCCTCGATTCTGGCAATGACCGTCAATCTCGGCGCGTATGCGATCGAAATCGTGCGCGCGGGCATCGATTCGATTTCGCGTGGCCAGGTGCAGGCAGCGCAAGCGCTCGGCCTGCATGGACGGCAAGTGTTCCGCTACATCGTGCTGCCGCAGGCGCTCGCCAACGTGTTTCCCGCGCTGTTGAGCCAGGTGCTGATCGTGATGCTCGGCTCGGCGGTGGTCTCGCAGATCTCCGTGCCCGATCTGACCTATGCGGCCAACTTCATTCAGTCGCGCAACTTCCGCTCGTTCGAGAGCTATCTGATCATCACCGCAACGTATCTGGCCTTGTCGATTCTGTTGCGGCAATTGCTGAACCGGTTTGGCCGCGGACTGTTTGCCGGGCGCGCCGCGCGAGGCGCCGACAACGCACCGCGTAACTGGCGCACCCGCCTGATGTGGCGCGGCGCCCGCACCCTGCCGACGGAGCGTTGATCATGGTCGAATTCACACTGTGGGACATCGCCCGCAATCTGCTGCTCGCCGCCCGCTGGACGGTTCTGTTGTCGTTGATCGCGTTTGTCGGCGGCGGTGTTGTCGGGCTGATCCTGCTCGCAATGCGCGTGTCGCCGATCGCGTGGCTGCGCCGGATCGTCGTCGTGTATGTGGAAGTGTTTCAGGGCACACCGCTGCTGATGCAACTGTTCCTGGCATTCTTCGGCCTGCCGTTGCTGGGTGTCGATGTTTCGCCCTGGGTGGCGGCGACCGTCACGCTGACGCTCTATACGAGCGCCTATCTGGTCGATATCTGGCGCGGCTGCGTGGAAGCCGTGCCGCGCGGTCAATGGGCCGCGGGGGCGAGTCTCGGCATGACGTTCAGCCAGCAACTGCGCTACATCGTCTGGCCGCAAGCGCTGAAGATCGCCGTGGCGCCGACGGTCGGCTTTCTCGTGCAGGTGGTGAAAAGCACGGCGCTGGCGTCGATCATCGGCTTCACCGAGTTGACCAAGACTGGCACGATGATCACCAATGCCGCGTTCCGACCGTTCCCGATCTACGGCATGGTCGCGATGATTTACTTCGCAATGTGTTTTCCGTTGACGTGGTATGCGCGCGTGCTGGAGAAGCGGCAGAAGGTGGGGCAGCATCGGTGACTTGCCGTTAGCTGTTCCTTTGCTGCACTGAACTGTTCCGGACACGCCGGGTAGCCTCCACACACATTCGCGAAAAAGCGGCAACCGTTCCGCTCTGGTTGCCGCTTTTCTATTGCCGCAACGATTTGGCTACTTCGCCGCCTGGGTCGACTTCCGCAACGGAGGCGCGGGCAGGTCCGCGGCATGTCCACGCGAAGAAAAAAACGCGGCCGCAGCCCTTGCTGGAAGTGAAACGAATTTCAAATCAATGCGTTACCATTGCGGGATTGGCGTGATCTGACGTGCTTCGCGTACGCGCATCATTCTCACTGATGCATCCTCGAACGATTTTGTTAGCATGGATCTGGCTTGACCCGATCACCCGGCTTGATCCGGCATGGCTATCCGAAGGAGCGGCAAGATGAACGACCAGCAATGCACTCAATTCCTCTCGGAAATTCGCAGGCCACTACTGGCGCTGCATAAATCGATTCTCGATCACGAGCGCGCGGCGTACGAAAAGGAATTCGGCCCCGTGACGCCGGCGGCCTTCCTGCAAGTGCTCATCAACGGCTCGGGGTTTCGCTGGCTCACGCCGCTCTCAACGGTCATCGCCAATGTCGACGAGATTCTCGACGACAAGGAAGCAGATGCCGCCGATCGGCTCGCCGCAGTTGAAGCGGTCACCGGCCTCTTTTCTCCCGACCAGCCCAACAACGCGTTCCTGCCGCGCTACTTGCCGCTCCTGCAAGCCGACCCGGCGATCCTGCATCACCACGGCCAGGTCTCGCAACTGCTGCGCAGCGCTGAAGCGAAATAGGCAGCGGTGCGTTGACTCGCCAGCTTCGTTGGCGTGGGGTGGACGTCGTCGCTGCGGTTAAACGCGGCCGCCGGGCGGCGTGCAATTGTGGGCCGCGCCTGGCGCGACACACCGAGCGCCGCGCGGCGCCCCGTGATGGTTGTGCCTGCGGCTCCCGAATTCGCTCACCATTGCCATGCGTGCATTTCAGTCGATCGCGCGTCTTCTTGTTGAATAAGGAATCGATGCGTCTTCGACGATTACCAGGCTTTCCGAACTCGCCCAACGCAAAGACACCTTGTTTCAAGGTGATTTGTGCTTGATTCGTAATAGTGCGCTGTGCCTGTGTCGCTCAGCGATCAATCCGGCGACGCCGTGAGTGACATTCTTTTCAATTTACCTGGCTTTGCTGACTAAAACAAAGATGTGTCGAAGGTGAGCTTTTGCGGGAGCCTCGCCAGGAACGCTCGCTCAACGCGCTTTGGACACGCCTGCCAAGGTAAGCAGACTTTCTCGCGACGCTCACCGCTATGCAAAGCTGACGGCTTCCCGAAAGCTATCCATTCCGCGATCAAACCGTGCGCTTTGGCGTAACCGGCAATGGTCCGCTGCTGGTGCTGGTCATGGCACGCCGTTCTCTTCGTATGTGTGGCATCGCATCGCCCCACATCTCGCGCACATTCGCACCGTCTATTACTACGATCTGCCGGGCTACGGCCAATTCGGGCAGCGCGACGCTCAGGACGTCTCGCTCGGACAGGTGGATGCGACGAAGCAGCAAACCCGGCGTTTGCTCACTACCGCTTCCGGACAGACGGATGTGACAAAGCAGCGAACCGGGCAAATGATTTGCCGGGTTCGCTGCTTGTGTAGAGAAGGCGAAAAATCGCCGGCTCTTATATTTGTCCGAGACGCGGGCCGAGAACCTGCCGAGAGCCTGGGCGCAGACCTAGCCGCGGCCTTGTGGCAAATACGGCATCGGATCGATCGGCTTGCCGTCACGGCGCAACTCGAAGCCGACGGAGACGCGCGAGTTGTTCTCGTCGCCCATCTCGGCGATCTGCTGACCTTGCCGCACAATGTCGCCGATTTTGACCAGCAGCTTGCGGTTATGCGAGTAGGCGGTCAGAAAGTCCTTGTTGTGCTGGACGATGATCAGACTGCCGTAGTCGTTCAGGCCCGTGCCTGCGTACATCACCTTGCCGTCGGCCGCGGCCCGCACCGGATCGCCCGCCTTGCCGCCGATTTCGATGCCGCGTGTTTCGCCCGGCTGGAAAGCCTCGACGACGCGGCCGCCTGCAGGCCATGCGAGCGACACCCCGTTCGCGTGCCGGGAGGTCTGCCGCGCGACTTCGCGCGCCTCGGCGGCGCTGGGCGCAGATGGTTGCGTGGCTGATTGCGCAGTCGCCTGCGCGGTAGATTGCGCCGCTGCCTGCGCGCTGGATTGCGCCGTTGCCTGCGCGGCGGATTGCGCCGCTGCCTGCGCGCCGGTTGCCGCCGACGCCGCCGCAGCCTTTGCAGCGACCGCCGCCGTATGGGCTGCCGCATTGGCCGCATTAACCGCCCGCACCGTTTCCGGCGAGGCGACATGCAGCATCTGCCCCAGCTTCAACCGCGAGGAATTCTTGAGGCCATTCCACGCCTGCAACTGTCTGACGCTGCAATGATGATGCTGCGCGATGCGCGCCAACGTGTCGCCACGTTTGACGCGATAAATTAACGGCGGCGCTTTTTTAAGCGGCGTGCCTTCGTCAGCGGCTAGCTTGACCTGTGTACCCGCGAGCGCATCGGAAGCCGGCACTGCAGCCACCGCCGGCACACTGGACGCTGCCGATACGCCCGATGCTCCTGATACCGCGCCCGTCTGCGCGCCCTGCTGCCCCACATTCGCACAACCGCTGACCGCCAGCGCGACCCACACGCCAGCCAGACTGGCCATCATTGTTCTGTCGAAGCGCTTTCCCACCATTGTTCGACTCCTGCTTTTTTATTGGTGAGCCGGGTGCTGCCCCGTCGCTTACGATGCGCGCGTTCCGTGAAGCGCTGCTTTCGTCGCGACACAGCGAGGCCGCCTCGCGCGGCGCCCACCCATGCCCTGCCATTCAAACCAACCCCTTTCGCCTTGCCGAAAACCCGGATATCTGGATACCGGACACCCGAGATTCCAGATCCCGGACACGAGGCAACCAATACCCGATAACAGGCGATCTTCCGCGAAAAGGGCCAGATTGCCGATTAAAATTCACGCGGAATTGTAAAGTGCGTTTTGCAGAAAACGCTCCGCTCCAAACAATCTGATACAAAGCTTACTCGCCGTATTGCGACATGGTTGCGTATGCAACCAGTCCCGCGCCGTCTGCCCTCGAACCACCCCAGCTCCTTGCAGATCCAGGCGCCGCCGCTCGGGCTGAATCAGCCGCCGCATCGGAGCTGTCCGCGCCGCATGTGCGGCGTCGGCCTGGAGCCTCTACGCGCACGGTCGCAAATACCCGAAAACGGCTGCGCCGCCGGGCAACCGGACGATAACGTTTGCTTTAACGGCAAAGCGCCGCCAAAACTTGAATAGCCGATCGCCGCGACGGAGAGCGCGGAGGGAAAACGTGCTGGCGAGCGGACACTGGCATGCCCGTCCCGCTCGATAAAACCGAAGTCGACTAGCTGTCCGCCGTGGCTCGATAAGACCGGCAACTAACTGTAGGTCTTGCCGTGATACAGCACGAAGCCGACCGGATGATGCGTGAAGTGCAGCACCGGCAGAACGGGGTTGTTGTTATCGGCGGTGGGATAGGCGCTGGCTTCGGGGATGTATTCGCCTTGCGCCTCGATCGCTTGCCCGGCCTGCAGTCCGGGGATTTCCTGCGCAAGCCCCTCGCTATCGCCGAAACGCACCGCCACGAACACTTCGGTGCCGACGAGGTTCTGCGTGCCACCCTCGAACTTCACAACCTTGTCGATCTCGATGACGAATTGCTGATGCTCGGCGGCATGGTGAAACTCCGGCGTGAGGAACACCTTGCTGATCGTGCCTTGTACACAGGCCAGCGGTGCACCCAGCGAATTAGCGTAACTATGGTGAGGAAGGGTCTGCGTCGCGCGATTGCTCATGAAACCTCCGTGAAGGGAATCAGTTGGTCTACGGCGAAACGTAAGGCGCACCGCCAGACGGCAACGGCGCGATACCATTTGAGCAAGCCTCGGCGCGCGAGTTCATTGCGCGCCATTCACAGGAGCCACGATGACCCGGCCTGCCCAAGCACACATCATCACCGTCCATATCGCGCGCGACTGGCATGATGTTTATGCTTTCACTTCGCCACCGGAGGCGTTCCCGGCGTGGGCATCGGGGCTTGGCAAACCGTTGCGCCACGAAGGCGCGATGTGGGTGTTCGAAGGCAGCGAAGGCGCCGTGACGGTGCGCTTCTCCGACGCTAACGACTACGGCGTGCTCGACCATTACGTGCTCTTGCCCGACGGCAGCGAGATCTATATCCCGCTGCGGGTGATCGCCAACGGCAGAGGCAGCGACGTGCAGTTCACCCTGTTTCGCGTACCCGGTATGACAGACGAGAAATTCGCCGCTGACGCGCAGTGGGTCGAGCGCGATCTGAACAAACTGAAGGTGTTGCTGGAGGCGCAGAGTTGAGTCACTTGCGATAAGCGGCATGGGTCCGCGCATAAAAAAACCGGCGCCTTGATGAACTGCACCCCAAGTCGTTGGACGGGCGTCCAACTTTGCGGAGTCAGTTCATGACGGGCACCGGCTGTTTCTCACATTACGCTTAACACTTGACGCTGACCGCCTGATATTCAGCGTTCGGGCTCAATGCATCGCAGCGTTCACCGCAACGCTTTCACCGCATCGGCCGTCACGTCGGCGGGCTGGCCGCCATACGTCGCGCGCAGATAATTCGAGAGCTGCGCGAGTTCCATGTCGCTCAGTTGCGTGGCGAAGCCCGGCATGTCCTGCATCCGTTCGAGCCCCGGGAAATCCTGCGCCCTGATGCCATCGAGCATCGCCACGATCAGATTGTGCGGATCGCTTTGACGCAGCGTGGAATTAGCGTGCATCGGTATCGCGACGTGCGGCTTGCCTTCGCCGCCCAGCCCGTGACAGCCGGCACACACCGCGAGATAGACATTGCGCCCTGGCTCGAGTTGCGCGGCATCGGCGGAGACCGATTGCAACGGTTGCAACGATTGTGGCTGAGGCGGCTGGTCGCCGAGCAGATACGTCGACATTGCGCGCAGATCGTCATGCGTCATGTACTGGCTGCTCAGATGCACGACCGGATACATCTCGCCGAAGGCCGAGCCTTGCGGCGCGATGCCCGTGGCGAAAAACGTCTGCAAGTCCGCGGCCGTCCAGCCACGCGACGCCAAACCATGGGGCGTGATATCCGGTGCGGCGATCCGGCCGAGCGCCGCGCCCGTCAGCGGCCTGGCACCGTCGAGCTGGCCGAACCTGCCGCGCGGCGTGTGGCATTCGGCGCAATGGCCAAGCGCGCTTGCCAGATAGCGTCCGCGATACCAGTCCGCCGAGGCCCCAGAGGAAGTCCCCTTGGGGGACGCCACGAAGGAAGTCCCTTTGGGGGACGCCCCAGAGGAAGCCTCCTCGGGCGATGTCCCAGACGAAGTCCCCTTGGCAGACGCCCCAGAGGAAGCCCCCTCGGGCGACGTCCCAGACGAAGCCCCCTTGGAGGATTGCCCTTCCGATGCGTCCGGCAACGTGTCCGTCAGGAACAGCCAGTCCCAGAAACGCACGCCAAAACGCATGTTGAACGGGAACGACAGCTCCGGCTCGCGGTTCGCCACCGCCGCCGGCTTCTGCGCCATCAGATACGCGTAGATCGCGTCGCTATCCGCACGCGACAGTTGGCGGTAGGACGTGTACGGCATTGCCGGATACAACTGCTTGTTCGGCATGACGCCGTCGTGCAGCGCCTTGTACAGATCGTCCGCGCTCCAGTCGCCGATACCGTGGTCCTTGTCCGGCGTGATGTTGGTGCCGTAGAAGGTGCCGAACGGCGAGGCCAGTTTGACGCCGCCGGCGAACGGTGCGCCGTCAGAGGTGGTGTGGCAGGCGGCACAGTCGGCGGCCTTGACGAGATAACGTCCGCGCGCGAGCGGATCGGCGGCGGTGGATTGCGGTCCCGACGCCGCGGCAGCCTGCATCGCGGCAGCGGAGTCGTCGTGTTTGGCGCAAGCGCTCAGTAAAGCAGCGGTGCCGACCGAGAGCAACACGTGGCGCAAATTCATCGAACGACTCATCATGCGGCGCCCCCCGATGCCCCAAGGGGACTTCCTTCGCGGTGCGAGACTTCCTTGCTGGCGTCCTTTACGAGGCCCGGCGTCGTCATCACGACTTCCTTCACGGCTTCGTAGTAGCGCACGTAGCCCGTGCAACGGCAGATATGGTCGTTCAGCGCCTCCGTGATGGTTTGCTCGACCTGGTCTTTGGCGATCGGCTGACGCTTCAGACGTTCGATCAGCACAGTCGCCGCATTGACGAAACCGGGCGTGCAGTAGCCACACTGAAAACTGAAGTGTTCGAGAAACTTCTGCTGGATCGGCGACAGCTCAACGACCTCGCCGGCCTCGTTGCGCCTCGCGTGTCCTTCGATCGTGCGAATGGTTTTGCCGTGGAAGAAATTCGCGCCGGTGATGCAGGTGCGCACTTCCTCGCTGGTGCCGTCCGGCTTGTCGACGATCACGACACACGCGTGGCAGACGCCCTGGCCACAGCCGAGGCGCGAGCCGGTCAGATGCAGGTACTCGTGCAGGAAGTCGATCATCATCAGACCGGCGGGCACGTCGGTCGGGCCGACGATCTCGCCGTTCACCTTGATCGATACCGGCAGCGTGCGGAAATGCGTCAACGGACGCTCGACCATGACAGCAGCCGGTGCGCTGGCGAGGGCAGCCCCCGAGGCGACCGAGCCGGAGGCGGCATTGGCCGCAGCAGCACCCGAAGCACCGGACACGGCAGCAAACGCGACGTTGCCGTGCGCGATGCCACTCGCGACATGGGCGGCATTAGCGGCATGAGCGGAAGTTTGATTGGGGGCCGTCATGCGAGCACCTCCTGAATACGTTGCGGGGTAACCGGCAGATCGGTAAAGCGATGATCGATCGCGTGGGCGATGCCGTTCACGATGGCGCCGACCACCGGAATCATCACCACCTCGGCGATGCCCTTCGGCGGATCGGTTTCGGTCAGCGGCGGCAGGACTTCGCCGGTCTGGGTCCAGACGGCGACGTCAGTCGCGCGCGGCAAGTGGTAGCGATTGAAGTTCCACGTGCCGTTGCCGGGGCCGTCCTCATAGAGCGGCAGATACTCGTGCAACGCATGGCCAATCCCCATGGCCAGCCCGCCTTGCAGTTGGCCCGACACGAGTTGCGGCGAGAGCTGATTGCCGCATTCCATGATCGAGTGATGCGCGAGCAAGTCCACCTTGCCGCTCGCTTCATGCACCGACAGTTCGACCAGCGTGCCGACCGCG
Organism: Paraburkholderia sp. RL17-337-BIB-A; assembly: GCF_046025895.1. Classification (NCBI taxonomy): domain Bacteria; kingdom Pseudomonadati; phylum Pseudomonadota; class Betaproteobacteria; order Burkholderiales; family Burkholderiaceae; genus Paraburkholderia; species Paraburkholderia sp. RL17-337-BIB-A. The sequence continues at coordinate 2,336,576 of NZ_JARESY010000002.1, forward strand.
CTGTAGTACGTGACTGCGGCGTTATTGCGTTGCACCGGCGGAATGAACACGCGCTGACGGTCGAGCACGCGGTATCGATTCGACGTGGTCTGCAGTTTTTGCTTATCGGCCGAAGCGCTATCGCCGTAGCGCACGGCAAGACCATCGAGCGGCAGACGTTCGACGCTGCCGTCGATCTCGAAGTCCGCTTCGGTCCATTGCCAGCGGTTGAACACGTGCACAGTCGCGCCGGTTACCAGACCCAACTCGTGCGCTTTCCTCGCGAGCTGTTCGAATGGCAGCGCTTCGAGGCCCGCCGCGGACAGCTTGCCGTCGACCCAGCGCGCATCTTCGATGCGAACCACCAGCGGCGCGGCCTGCCCGCCACCGCCGCCTTGACGCCAGATCGCCTGCGCCGCCGGCCACAAGCCATGCGCGAAAACGACGCGTGCAGCTTCGCGCGTGCTGTGCGTGAAGTAGAACGCCGAGTTCGTCGCGCTAGACGGCGACGCATAACCCGGCGACCAGCGCGGATTCGCCGCGAGCTTGTCCTGCTCCGCTTGCGACATCATGTACGGATCGCCGCTCGTGACGACCGGCAGATCGGGCCAATCGGTAATTGCGACATGCACGTCGGTGGCCGGTTTGCCGAGCCACTTCGCGACTGCGATTGCCTGCGAGGTCGACACGCCCGTGCCGATTTCAGCCGCCGTGTGTTGCAGGCTGATCTTGCCGTCGGCGCCGAACTCGACCTTCGCGAACGAGGTTTCCGCGCCGGTGCCGAAGTCTTTCTGCACACACGCAAAGCCGACGCCGTAGCGCTTGCCCGGATGCGCGGCTTCGAACTCCGTTTTACGTTTCGCGCGATTCATCCACAGCGGATGCACCTTCGCCTGCTGCAACACCTCGTCGACGCGAATCGCGCCCGCGGGCACGGCGCCCTGGGTGTTCTTCATGCCCGAACGCAGCGCGTTTTTCAGGCGGAACTCGATCGGATCGAGATTCAATTGCGCGGCGATTTCGTCGACCATCATCTCGGTCGCGGCCATGCTTTGCAGCGTGCCGTAGCCGCGTGCCGAGCCCGCGTCGATCGCGCGCGAAGCGATTGCCACCGCGGACAGATCGTTCTTCGGGAAGTAGTAGATCGACTGCGCCGCCGTCGCGCCCACCATCGCCACCGACGGCGAAAAGTTGCAACGTCCGCCACCGTCCGCTTCCATCGTGGCCTTGAACGATTGCAGCAACCCTGTGTTCCTGTCGACCGCGATCCGGTAGTTCATCCTGAACGCGTGGCGTTTCAAGGACGTCTGGAACTGCTCGTAACGATCGTTAGCCAGGCGCACCGGGCGGCCATCCGCATACATCGCGCAGACGAGACCGTAGAACGGCACGTTGAAGTGGTCCTTCGAACCGTAGCCGACCGTATAGCACGGGTGCACAAACAGATTCTTCACCGGGAACGCGCATTTCGCGACCATCCCTGCCGCGCTTTCCACGACTTCCAGCGGCGCCTGGGTCGGCACGACCATGTGCAACGATTGCGTCGCCGCGTCGTACCAGCAGTTCGCGTTGTCGGGTTCGAGCGCGGCCGTGTCGATCGACTGCGTGGTGTACTCGCGCTCCATCACGAGCCAGTCCGCCGAAGGATGATCCAGTTCCTGCTGGATCTGCCCGGCGTGGAACATGCCCTGCTCGTCGAGCTTGCCGTGTTCGACGCCGTCCGGCCACACCGGCTGGTGCTTGCGCATCGTGCTCGGGAACACCGGCGCGTCTTTCAGACTGGAGAATGTGTCGTCGTCATACGGCGTCTTGCCGCCGACGCGCACGAAGCGGAACGTGCCCCACGGATCGCGTTCGAGCGGCCCGGTCTGCGCGCCGTAACGGATGATCTGATCCTGGAACTTGAGCTTGTCTTTCGCGAAGCGGAAGCGCACGAAGTCGTGATAGATCAGGATCGCCACGGCCTGGCCGAGATACGCGGGCGTCTTGCCTGGCGGCAGCAGCATGTCGTCGCCGTAGAAGGCCGGGAAGATCAGACCGTCGCGCGTCAGATCTTCAGCGGTGACCACGCGATCGGGCTTCAGATCGTCGCCGAGAAGCGCCAGGTCGAAGCCTTCATAGCTGCGGTCGGCTTGCGTCGTGCGCAAAATGAAGGCGTGCGACTGCTGCTGTGGCCAGTGCGGCATGTCGGCGGCGCGAATGTCACGCGCGAACACTTTGGAACCGGTCACTTTCGCGATCCCGTCGATGCGGAATTTCGCCTGGCCGTTAGCCGCGTCCCATTGAACCGGCGTCAGGATTTTTTCTTCGAACAACGCAGCGAATGCGCGGCTGCCCATCGGCGCGATATACACCGACACACCCGCCAATACGCTGGCCTTCAGAAAACTACGACGCGAAAGGTCGAGTTTCCCCATGGACTTCTCCTTTAGTGAACACAGCGGCAACTCGCGGGCAGGACGACTGCGGAAAGCCGGTCGATAGCTCGTGAAAAACATCACACTTCGTGCGCCGCGCACGCGATTGCCCACGCACACGCGCCGAACGGCTGTCACCACGAGGGAGGTGTTCGATCCGCGGGCGCTTGCATGCCCGGGCGTACCGGCGACGTGCGGCGGCCATCACTTCGGCTGTGCCGCAGTCGATCTGATTTACCTTGAACTACCGTGAGTTGCCTTTTTCCCTCAGTCCTACTGAGGGCAAGGGGCGGGATTATCTCGCTGTTTAGACGCACGGTGCGTCATTTTTTGTCAGCTATCTCGCAAATAACGGATCGGGTATGAATCGTTATGGCGGCGGGTTTATCGCGCATTTCAGACTGATCCCACGCAACGTTGAGAAAGGGACGATATGTTGAAGAAGGTCAAAAAAATATCCTTACGGGTCCGTTTGAAGACTGCTTGCCTCGCTGTAAAAGCGTGGCAAGTCCGTGAACGGGAAAACCATTTCCGTCAGTATATTTTTTACTTCGCCGGCTCGATAAAAACCGGTGGATGATTTGAGGTTTAAGTGGATTCTCTTAATTCAGCGAACAGATTCATGGGTGGTTTCTTTTTCGGCGCCCTGGTCGCTGCGGTCGTGATGGTATTGCTATGCAATGCCGGTGAATTTTCGCCGTTCGTGGCGAAGCTGCATGCCTTGGAACAGGTCATCGTGACCGCGCTCATTTCCCTCGTTATCGTCGATGCAAAGCCATTGGCCTATAAAACCGTATGGCGTGAACGCCGCTGCAGCTTCGTACTCGACGAAGATCTGAGTGCGACAATTCGCGGTAGAACCTTTGGCATTCCCGCCGGCGTGGTCATCGGCATTCTGATTCAGAATTACGTGATGAACTGATTCCCCGTCACACGGGAAAGCGACATTCAATTACGCTTGAACTCGCGGTCATCATTCAGTACACGACTGGCGCGCCCAGTCATCTCTAGAACTTATGCCGTATCGCCGCGCGCACCACGACCTGCTTCGACGTCGATGACGGCGACTGGGTGCCGGGCGTGAAGGCATCGTCCAGAATCGAATAGGTAGGGTCGCCGGTCACCCGCTGATATTCGCCCTGAAGGTACACGTCGGTGCGTTTGGACAGGTTGTAGTCCGCCATCAAGCCGAACGAATGAATTTTCGGCTTCACGCCGCCGTTTGAGGCATCGTAGGTTTCCATCGTGTACACGTACTGGGCTCCCACAAACAGCATCGGCGAAATCTGGTACTTGCCGTTCACCTCGAAGTTCTGATACTTCAGCGAGTTCAACAACACACCGGGCGGTACGAGCGGCGTCACGCCGAGATACCCGTTGCTGGTCGGATCCAGATAGTTCGAGTTGGTGTACACGAAGCCGGCAGTGGCCGGGCCGAAGGTATACGTGATGCCGCCGCCGAACACGCGCATGCGGGCGGCAATAAAGCTGGCGTCGTTTGCGGTGATCGCGCCGTTCGAGCCGTTGCCCGGGTTGTCGGCCTGCAGATACGCCGCGGCCACCAGCAGTCCGCCGTAGGTGTACTGGCCGCCGAAACTGTACGCGCGATTGTTAGCGAAGCCCGTGTCATTGCTGAAGCTGTACACGCCGCCAAACTGGAAGCCCGAGAGCGACGGGCTGGTGTACTTGACGCTGTTGTCGAGTCGGAATGTGTTGTCGGTGTTGTCGTTATCGTACGGGTGGGAGAACAGCGAACCGGCCCAGTTGCCGTTGGCCGTGGTCTGCGCCAGATAGTCGACCACCGAATCGTACTGACGCCCGAAGGTCAGGGTGCCGTAGGGCTCCGAACTCAAGCCGACGAACGCCTGACGGCCGAACATGCGGCCACCCTGGTTAAGCCGCCCGGAGCTGACGTCGAAGCCGTTTTCCAGCTGGAAGATCGCCTTCAGGCCGCCGCCGAGTTCCTCGGCGCCTTTCAAGCCCCAGCGGCTGCCTTGCGCATCGCCGCTTGCGAGTTCATAGACATGGCCGCGGCCGACGTTGTTGGTGTAGTTGATGCCTTCATCGAGCACGCCGTAGAGCGTCACACTCGTCTGGGCACCGGCGGGCGCGGAGACAATAGCTAACGAGGCGGCGGACAAAGCGGTGGAGACAGCCAGCGCGAGCACTTGCTTGTTCATGAAGATCTCCCTGCACTCGAGTAATGGGACAACTCGATCCGACCGCTTTCTTTTGACGCTTCTGGAGGCGTTTATCGGCCCCGGCGCGCTTTCAGGAAATCCTCACATGCCGTTACCTCGCCGTCCATCGGGTGTCGCGTCCATATCTCAAAACGTTGCGAAATCTCCACTGCGTGCAACGCCCTCTTCTTTCGCGGTGCTTATTCAGGTAAACGACGTCGCGCCGGCCGCACTTAAGCCGACTGTCGCCTCGACTGCGCCGACCCTGCACGATGCAAGCAATCGCCGCCTGTTCGAGCGGCTGGCGGCGCGGTTGTCCGGGAAGCCGGTGGACGGATGCATCCAGCACGGGCCGCCTCGGCTTTGTCACGGAAAGAAATATATTCGAAAGCTTTTGCGGCGCTGCAGCGGAACTCCGCGCCGTCAATCGGGTCATTTTTACTGGCCTCTGCAAGCGCGCCGCGCGCGGCCGGTTCAAGCGGCGAAGCGGGTGGCCGCCCGCAGGTGGCCGCCCCGCGGACGGCCACCCCGCGGGGCGGCGGTTCGTGGGGCGGCTATCCTCCAGGGCGGCCGCCCGCCGCAGTACCTGATCCCATTTCTAAAAGCCTGATGAGACGCCTGCCGCGCTGGACTGGCGCGCCGTCGCACGGGGCTGCTTTTGGCGCCACACATGCAAAAGTCGCAATCCCGCTTGATCGAGCTCGATTTTTTCCGCGGGCTGGTCCTCCTGGTCATCGTCGTCGATCACATCGGCGGCAGCATTCTGTCGCGCGTCACGCTGCATGCCTATGCGCTGTGCGATGCGGCCGAAGTCTTCGTATTCCTCGGCGGCTTCGCCACCGCCACGGCCTACGCGGCGCTGGCCGAACGGCGTAACGAGGCGAGCGCGCGCAGCCGCTTCTTGCGGCGCTCGCTCGAAATCTATCGCGCCTTCCTCATCACCGCCGGTTTGATGCTGCTGGTGAGCGCCGTGCTGACAGCGTTCAGTATCAACGGCCCCAATCTCGCCACCGCCGATCTCGACGATCTGATGGCCGCCCCCGTGGCCGCCCTGCGCGATATCCTGCTATTCCGGCGTCAGCCGTATCTCGCTTCCGTGTTGCCGATGTATGCGTTCTTCGCGCTGCTCGTGCCCATGATCCTGCCGCTCGCGCGCAGCAAGCCGTGGCTGCTGCTGGCCGGCAGCGTCGCACTGTGGGCGGGCGCACCCGCTATCGACGCCTACCTGCCCGCCGCGCCGGACATGCACTGGGATTTCAACCCGTTTGCCTGGCAGCTGCTGTTCGTGCTTGGCGTGCTGACACGTTGCCAGCCGGTTTATCAGCGGATCAGCGCGCACCGTCTCGGCTGGCTGATCAGCGTGCTGGCGTTCGCCGTGGTGGCGGCCGCGGCCTATTACAAGCTGTTTATCGAACGCGAGCCGCTCGACGGCAGCCTCAAGCAAAACCTCTCGTACCTGCGCGCAATCAATTTTCTCGCGATTGCGTGGCTCGTCGCGAACCTGATCCAGCTCGGCTGGGCCAGAAAGCTCGCTCAATGGATGCCGTGGGTCGGCATGATCGGCCGTCAGGGGCTGCTGTGCTTTATCGCGGGCGCGGTGATTTCGCTGGTCGTCGATTCGGTGCTGTATGCCGCGACCGACGGCTATCTGAACTATCCCCTCGGGCTGGTGGCGGATGCGTTTGCGGTCGGCGCGCTGTTCGCCGTCGCGAGGGCGTCGGAGCCGCTCAAGCGGTTCGTGACGCGCCTTTGGAGCTTGCGGCTCGGAACGGCGCCCTGAGTGAGCAGGCCGCCTGCGCACGCCAGCGCGGGCTTTTGCCGCTTAGCTCGCTGCCGCTTGCCGATTTCCCCCGCCGATACTGATAGCATGACGGCCGCACGCGATCTGCGTGGCGGCCTCTTACACTGACATGCGTCTATTCCTACATTCCGTACTCCTTGCGCTATGCGCTGCTGTCGGCGCGCCGGCGAGCGCCAGCACCGTCATTAGCCGAAGCTTCCACTCTGAGGCGCTCGGCCGCGACTGGACCTACACGATCTATCTGCCCACCGGCTATCGCCACGACGCCGCCCGCATTCCAGTGCTCTATCTCCTGCACGGCAATAACGGCGACGCCAACGACTGGCTCACCCAGGGCCATCTGCAATCCACCGCCGACGCGCTGATCGAACGCAAGGAAATGCCGCCGGTCGCGATCGTGATGCCGCAAGGCGGCACGGACTGGTATGTCGATCGTAAGGAGAAGATGGAGACAGCGTTCTTCGACGATCTGCTGCCTGAGATCGAAACGCGCTATGCGGTCGCGACGCAACGTGGCGGGCGGATGATCGGCGGCGTCTCGATGGGCGGCTTCGGCGCGCTGCGCTACGCCATGACGCAACCCGAACTCTTTTGCGGCGCGCTGCTGCTAAGCCCCGCGATCTATGCGAATGAGCCGCCGCTGGCTTCGGCGGCGCGACGCGTCGGCGTGTTCGGCGAGCGGCAGTTCGATCCGCACGTCTGGCATACGCTCAACTATCCGGCGCAATGGGAGCGCTACATGAGCCGGCCATACCGCCTGCCGATGTTCATCGGCGCCGGCGACGACGATCTCGTGATCCAGGCTGACGCGTCGTCGCTTTATACGCATCTTCGGCTGGCGGGGAATCCGGCGGCGCTGCGCATTATCGACGGCGGCCATACCTGGGACGTGCGGAGCGCGCTGCTGCCCGCCGCGTTGAAATATACGTTGGGCTGCGTGAAACAGTCCGGGCGCGATCAGGAGAAGTAAACCGGCGAATCAGCAAGACGGGGCGTGCCGGCAACGCGCGTGCCGTTCGAGCCGACAATCCAGGTGCGGCTCGTTGAGGTGCAGTTCGTTGAGGTGCAACTCATTCAGGTGCGGCTCCCTTCACCTGCGGCTCGGCCAGGTGCGGCTCGGCCAGGTCCAACTCATTCACGTGAAACTCGTTCACGTGCAGCTCATTCACGTACAACTCGTTCACGTGCGGCTCGAATCGCCAGATCACGCGCGATTCGGACCACCAACTAACGTGCAACTATTGCACGAGATCGGTCCACAGCACCATCAGCACGGTCATGAGCGCGGGGCCGATAAAAAGGCCCAGCAAACCGAACGTCTCTGCCCCGCCGAGAATGCCGAAAAGCACCAGCAGGAAAGGTAGACGTGTCGAGTTACCGATCAACACCGGCCGCACGAAATGTTCGGCGACGAACACCACAACTGAGCCGAACACGGCCAGCCCGATGGCTGCGGCAACCGCACCTTGCGAGAACAGCCATAAGGCTGCAAGGCCAAACGTGATCGGCGCGCAGAACGGCAGCATCGCGGCGATCGCCGTGATGAACGCGAGCAGCGCGACATGCGGCAAGCCGGTCACGAAATAGGCGACGCCCATCAACACGCCCTCGCCGAGCCCGACCACCACCAGCCCCGACACCGTGCCGCGCACTGCCGCGGCCATGCGCCCGAGCAGGTGCGCGCCGTCGTCGCCGAAGCAGCGCCGCACGCCTCTCATCAACGAGCCGGACAAACGCGGGCCGGCCTGAAAGATCACGAACAGCGTGATCAGCATGAAGCCGAACACCATCACAGCGCGCGCCGCGCGCGCACCGAAATGGCGGCCGAGCGTCATCACGGTCGTGCTGTGCAACCCCTTCATTGCCGCCGAATCGCGCAGCGGCGGGGCCAGATTGGCCTGCCACCAGCTCGAAATCTGTTGCACGCCAAACGGCAAACGCTCGATGATGTCCGGCATCGGAATGCCGTTTTCCTGCGCGGTCTTGAACCACTCATTCATGTCATGGGCTTCGCGCAGTGCCTCAGCAATGCCGATACCGATCGGCAGCACGACCAGCAATGCGATCGCGAGTGTCAGTACCGCGGCGACCAGCGTCGTGCGGCCCGTGAACCAGCGGTTACGCTCCAACTTTCTCAAAAGCGGCCACAGCGCAATTGCAATGACGCCGGCCCAGGCCGCCACCGCGATGAAATCGCGTACGACCCATAGCGCCAGCAACACGAGTGCGATATACAGCACGAGCAATGCCGTTTTCTGTTTTTTCAGGCGATCAGGCGGTGTCGGCGATTCGGGTGGCGCTACCGGGGGGCGAGAAATCATGTGGGCTCTTAGGGTCGTGTGGATATGCGCGCGTGCCGGCCGGAAAAATGCAAGCCCGCTACACTTGCATCGCACGGTCGCTCATCAATAACCACATCTTAAAGGAAGCACCGGCGCCCTTTGCTGGCGGCATTCTCGTCACACCGAGCACAACACTGCGTTGCAAAAATCCACCCTATCGTAAATTCACCTCGCATGTGGCCCGCAAAGCCCCGTCGTTTCGGGTAAGTGCGGATGTCAAGTTTCATTATTGCTGTTTAGAGAACAGTGTTTCAACCGCGGCACAATAGCTATCCGGCGCGTGCGGGACTACATTCGGCACACCACAATACGGAGCCGACGATGATGACCTTAGAGTCCATCCCCCTTAACGGTACGAATGGCGTACGCATCGAAATTCTCGAGCGCTCCGACACGACGCTGGTGATCCGCTGGGTCGAACCGGGGCGATGTCACTATGGCGAACAACGTTGGCGGCGGCGCTCGGCGCATACCTCGGGCACATGTGCTGTCACGCGGCGCAAGATTCGCCGCGGCGATGCGGTGTTCAAACCGGCAGAACGGCCAGCGCCTTCTAACGCGTCCGCGATGATTTGCGCTGAAGTTTTATGCGAGCTTGCTGAAGCGTAAGTTTTTTGTATGCGCGGCACTTCGCTGCCGTGCGCTTGCGGCGCCAGCCGCCGTTGGCCTCCCACGTGAGTTGTTTGCGCGGGCTTGCCGCCGCTCCCTTTTTTCGGCGATGCCCCTCATACGCTTGGCACCGCTCGCCGCTTGACCACCTCGCCACTCACCGCCTCAGCACCTCGCCGCCTCACCGCCTCCCGCCTCACCACCTCCCCGCCTTATAAAGGCAGTGCGAAAGGCCACTACAACTGGCGCACGGTCGATCCGCGGCCCAGTCCCCAAACGCCCGATTGCGGCTCTTCGCCACGTGCGCTATGGTGGTCCACGTTGCGCCAGGTCACCATGCCTGCCAGATGCGCACCGTTAAATGAATGCCCCGCATCCCATTCGAACGCGCCGCAGCCCGTTCTCGCGGCAAACGAGAGGCGACACCCATGGCAGAAGACACTCACGAAACCCGCGCCGCAGCGGTTCCCTCCGTCCAGTTAGTTGCACCGCAACAATTCTCGCTGGACGTCCTGCTCGAGAAATACGCGAAAGGCGACGAGCAAACCGCCGACGACGTGTACAAACGCGTCGCCCGTGGCGTCGCCCAGGCGGAACCTGAAGCACTGCGCGAGGCGGTGGAAGCGCGCTTTGTCGACAATCTGCGGCACGGCGCACTGGGCGCCGGGCGCATCATGAGCGCGGCAGGCACGGGCATCGCCGCCACGCTCATCAACTGCTTCGTGCAACCGGTCGGCGACGCGATTCAAGGTGTCGACGAACAGGGCCTTCCCGGCATTTACGTAGCTTTGCTTCAGGCCGCCGAAACAATGCGCCGCGGTGGTGGCGTCGGCTACAACTTCTCCGCGATCCGACCCAAGGGCGCGCGCGTTCATACCACCAGTTCGTCGGCGTCCGGACCGTGCAGTTATATGGACGTATTCGACGCCTCATGCCGGACGGTCGAAAGTGCCGGCTCGCGGCGCGGCGCGCAAATGGCCGTGCTCGACTGCAATCACCCCGATCTGATCGAGTTCATCGAGGCCAAACATTCGAAAGGCCGCTGGAACAACTTCAATGTGTCGGTGGGCGTGACCGACGAATTCATGCGCGCCGTCGAAGACGATCAGCCATGGCAACTCGTGCATCGCGCCGACCCGTCGCCGGCGTTGCGTGCGGCCGGCGACGTCCGGCAACGCGAGGACGGCCTGTGGGTTTACAGCGAACGGCCCGCCCGCGAGATCTGGGATCGCATCATGCGCTCCACCTACGACGTCGCCGAGCCCGGCATCGTGTTCATCTCGCGCATGAACGAGGATAACAATCTGCGCGCCGTCGAAACCATCCGCGCCACCAACCCGTGCGGTGAACAACCGCTGCCAGCCTACGGCTGCTGCAATCTCGGACCGTTGAATCTCACGCGTTTCGTGCTCGATCCGTTCGCGCAAATGAAAGGCCGCAAGCCTTCGTTCGACTGGGACGGTCTCGCCAAACGCACCCGCACCCAAGTGCGTTTTCTCGACGACGTGCTCGACGTCACGCTATGGCCGCTGCAGCAGCAATATGACGAGTCGCGCGCCAAGCGGCGCATCGGGGTGGGTTTCACCGGCCTCGGCGATACGCTGGTGATGCTCGGCCTGCGCTACAACTCGCAGGAAGGCCGCGACTTCGCGGTGCGCATCGCCCGGCTGATGCGCGACGAAGCCTATCAGGCATCGGTGGAACTGGCGCGCGAGCGCGGCGCGTTCGAATTGTTCGACGCCGGGCGTTATCTGGAAGCGGGCACCTTCGCCTCGCGCCTGCCCGACGACATCAAGGAGGCCATCCGCCACGACGGCATCCGCAACAGCCATTTGCTGTCGATCGCACCGACTGGCACCGTCAGCCTGGCGTTCGCCGACAACGCCTCGAACGGCATCGAGCCGGCCTTCTCGTGGACCTACACCCGCATGAAGGTGATGGCCGACGGCAGCCGCGAATCGTTCGATGTCGAAGACTACGCGTATCGTCTTTATCGCGAGCTCGGCGGCGATGTGAAAAACCTGCCTGACTACTTCGTCAGCGCACTCGAAATGTCGGCACGCGACCACCTCGACATGATGGCTGCCGTGCAGCCGTACGTGGACACGTCGATCTCGAAGACGGTGAATGTGCCGGCGGACTATCCGTTCGAGGCGTTCGAAAGCCTCTACTTCGACGCGTGGAAAAACGGGCTCAAGGGTCTCGCCACCTACCGTCCGAACGAAACGCTCGGTGCGGTGCTGAGCGTGAGCCCGCCGCAAGCGGATGACACGCTGGCCGAGACCGATCAGGATCCGCTGCGGATCGCGATCGATCATCGGCCCAAGGGCGAATTGCCGGCGATCATCGAAAAGGTCGAGTATCTGACGCAAGCCGGCAAGAAGTCGCTTTACGTGGCGGTGTCGTTTATCGAAGTGACGGGGCGGCTCGGCGGTGAAGACGTCACGATCGAACGCCCCATCGAGTTCTTCATTCCCACCGGTCAGCGCGACGAGTCGCAGCAATGGATCACGGCGACGATGCGTTCGCTGTCGCTCGCCGCACGCGGCGGTTTTGTCGCGCGTAACTTGCAGGACATGCGCAAGGTGTCGTGGGATCGTGGGCAGGTGCGGCTCGGCGAGGTGCAGCGTCTTGACGGTCATCGCACGCCGCGCTGGCATGATTCGGAAGTCGCGGCGCTCGCGTTTGCGATCCAGCAGATTCTGCATCGGCGCGGCTTTCTCGATGCCGAAGGCAACCAGGTGCCGTCGCGCATGCTGGCGCGTTTGCCGCGCGGGCAAATGAGAGCCGAGACGGCATTGCCGGCGGATTTCGGCATCCGGCCGCCGCCGGGCGGCACCGGCGCGGCTGACGATGCCGCCCTGCTGCAGCCCGGCGGTGCACAAGGACTGCACACCATGCTTGGACGCAAGTGCGGCTCGTGTGGCGCGAATGCGGTGATTCGAAAGGATGGCTGCGACTTCTGTACCGCGTGTGGCGAGGTTGGCGCGTGTGGGTGAGCGTCAGCTAACCACTCCGCAGGCGCGGTGACGTAAGGCACCAACGCGAATCACGTGGATGCGCTCAATGGTACGGCCTTGCAAAGGGCTATCGCACAGCGCAATACGGCGGAGGATGCATTTGCGTGAGGCGGGCGCAACAAAGTGATGATGTGAGATGCTCAGGAGAAGATCGCTTCGATATCCGGCGACGCGCCCTTCACTTCGTCGAAGTTCAACGTCGCCTCGATATGCTCCAGATGTTCCAGCATGCACGCCGCCGCCTTGGCGCCGTCGTGCGCTTCGATTGCATCGATCAAATCGCCATGCTCGTGATGCGGGCACGCCGGTGCATTCGGTTTGTCGTAAAGCGTGATGACGAGGCACGTCAACGGTGCGAGTTCGCGCATCATACGCAAGAGAATCTCGTTGCCGAGCATCTCCGCGATCAGCACATGAAACTCACCCGACAACCGGATGATGGCGGGCCGATCATTCTGTTTGCGCGCATCGCTTTCCTGCCGCACATGCTTGCGTAACGCGCGCACTTGCGCCGATGTCGCGGTACGGCTCAGCAGCCTGGCCATTTCCGGCTCGATCATACGCCGCGTGACAAATACGTCTCGCGCCTGCTGGACGCTCGGGCTGGCGATAAAGGCTCCGCGATTCGGCACCAACTCGACCACCCCCTCGTGGGCAAGCTTGTTGAGCACTTCGCGGATTTTCGTCCGGCTCACACCCGAGGCTTCCGCGAGCCGCTCCTCAATCAATTTTGTGCCGGGTGCAAGGCGATGCTCGAGCACCGCCTTCTGGATACGGCCGTAAATTTCCTCGTTCGTATACGGTGCCTTGGGCCCGGCAACTTTACTGACTGGCATGGAGAAGGCTCGGCTCAAAGTGTTTCTCGCAACTGGGAAGTGAATCGATGATAGAACAATCTGAAGCGTTTTTGCACACAAAAATTCGATGGCACGCTCGCATCGGCTTCTCGTTCTAGCGAAGAAAATTGTAACTCATTCGTATACAAAAGTTCATCAGCGTTGCTGCCGATACGGGGCGCCAGGCACCACTTTGAAAATACCTCCTTGCCCGCGCAAACCCGCGTTTGGTGCCAATGATTCATCTTTGGTGCGTCCACGCACCATCTTTATGCAATCGCGCCATTCGCCAGTTAAAGGTTGAAATAACAACATTTGCTCCGCCGAAGGCGCTTGAGAACAAGCCCATGCGCTATCCAACGCGCCTCCGCGATTGCATACAATCCCAATTTTATTGCGTACAAACCACTCATATTATGTTGGCACAGAGCTTGCTCTATTAGCGTCCTCGGTGAGTTCCTGCCCGCCTTGCGCCCGCAACTGGCGCAACCGCATCGGCAATTGAACCCACGCGTTGATCTCACCGGGTGCTGCCACGCCTTGCCTTCCCCGCCGTTTATCGGGATTAGGAAAGGCTTTGCGGGGTCGTGCGTCTGGTGCATTCCGCGCCGCTTCACACGCTGTTTTATCTCGTACGTATTGTGATTTCCATGGAGAGCCTGATGTCCGAACGATTTTCTCGTCGCCAATTCCTTCAACGTGCCGGCGCGGGCGCAGCCCTGGTGTCGATCGGTCTGCCCCGTTTTGCGATGGCCGCCGGGCTCACGCTTGATGGCATCAAGAAGGCGGGCGTACTGCGCATCGGCTGCGAAGCGACCTATCCTCCGCTGACCTATCGCGACGCGAGCGGCACCATGATCGGCTACGACGTCGACCTCGCCAACGCGTTTTGCCGCAATCTCGGCGTCAAGGCGCAGTTCGTCGACACGGTGTGGTCGGGCGTAATTCCGTCTCTCTACACGAAGAAGTTCGATCTGGTGATGAGCAGCCTGAGCTATACGGTCGAGCGCGAAAAGCACGTGGACTTCTCGGTGCCTTACGTGGAAGCCTCGCAGGCGCTGCTGATCCGCGCGGCGGATCAGAAGAGCGTCACGGGCATTGCCAGCATGAACGGCAAGGTGCTGGGGCTCAAGCTCGGCTCCCCGGGTCAGATACTGGAGCCCAAACTCGACGCGCAATTGAAAGCAGCGGGCGGCGCGGGCTTCAAGGACGTGAAAACCTTCGACGACCATCCGGCCGCTTATATTGCGCTTGCAGAAGGCAAGGTCGATGGCGTGCTCAACACTTTGCCGACGCTTTCGCTCGTCCTCAAGAATGCGCCCGGCAAATATGCCATCGTCAAGGGCATCGGCGCGGACAACTGGGCGGGCATCGCGGCGCGCACCGACGACACCGCGCTGATCGGCTTCATCGATCAGCAGTTGCATCAGTTCAAAACCGACGGCACGTTGCATAAGCTGCAGCAGAAGTGGTTCGGCTTCGACATGAACTTGCCGGACGCGATTCCGGCGCTTTCCTGAGAGCGCGGCGTCCATGGACTGGAGCATTATCGTCATGGCGTTGCCGATCCTCGCGGTCGGCCTGCTCGCCACGCTTAAGGTCTGCCTCGCGGCGATCGCGATCGGCATCGTGCTCGGCTTCGTATTGGGCTTTGGCGCACTCAGCCGCTTCAGGGCGGTCCGCATCGCCGTGCTGGCCTATGTCGATTTCGTGCGCGGCACACCGCTGCTGGTGCAGATCTTTCTCGTCTACTTCGCGCTGCCGGTCATCGGCATCAACTTCGACGAGTATTGGGCCGGCGTCATCGCGCTCAGCCTGAATGCGGGCGGCTTCATCTGCGAGATCGTGCGTGCCAGCATGCAGTCCGTCGATCGCGGCCAGACTGAGGCCGCGCAATCCATCGGCATGCGGCACGGTCAGATCGTTCTGCACGTGCTCTTTCCGCAAGCCTGGCGGCGCATCTTGCCGCCGCTCACCAACGAACTGATCTCGCTGATCAAGGGCTCGGCGCTGCTGTCCGCCATCTCCGTGTATGAACTCACGCACGCCGGGCAGGAAATCATTGCGACGTATTTCTCGCCGTTCGAGATTTTCCTGCTGATCGCCCTCTACTACTACGCGTTGATCTCGGCGCTGGCGTGGCTGTCGCGCTACCTCGAGCGACGACTGCCGCAATATTGACTTCATGAGCTCGGGTTCCCGCATGTCTTCCACCGTTACCGTCTCTGACGTACCCGCAGCCCCCGCGATGGACGCCACCGCGCGCGTGCATGCAGGCGGAGCTGCAACGCTGTTGTCCATAGAAGGCCTGCACAAGCGCTTCGGCGACAAGGTCATTCTGCCCTCCGTCTCGCTGCAGGTCGAACACGGCGAGACCGTCGTGCTGATCGGGCCATCGGGTTCGGGTAAGACTACCCTCCTGCGCTGTCTCAACTTCCTGGAGCGGCCGGACGGCGGCACGATCCACCTTGGCGGCGAGCGTATCGGGCTGTCGGAGCAAGGCCGCACGCTGCCCGAAGCCGAACTGGCGCGACAGCGCAGCCGCATAGGCTTCGTGTTTCAGCGCTTCAACCTGTTCG
The DNA here is from genome assembly GCF_046025895.1 of Paraburkholderia sp. RL17-337-BIB-A. NCBI lineage: Bacteria > Pseudomonadati > Pseudomonadota > Betaproteobacteria > Burkholderiales > Burkholderiaceae > Paraburkholderia > Paraburkholderia sp. RL17-337-BIB-A. The sequence continues at coordinate 2,352,339 of NZ_JARESY010000002.1, forward strand.
CGCATCTGAGTGCACTGGATAACGTCGCCGCCGGCCCTCAGCGCGTGCTGGGGCTGTCGCGCGATGCGGCCCGCGCTCGCGCCCAGTTGGCATTGGAAAAAGTCCATCTTGCGCAACACCTCGGCAAACGGCCAGCGCAACTCTCTGGCGGCCAGCAGCAACGCGTGGCGATTGCCCGCGCGCTGGCGATGGAACCGGAGATGATCCTGTTCGACGAACCGACCTCGGCGCTCGACCCGGAACTTGTCAACGAAGTGCTCGACGTGATGCGCGATCTCGCCACGGCCCGGATGACGATGATGGTCGTGACCCACGAAATGAGCTTCGCGCGTAACGTCGCGCATCGGGTGGTCTTCATGGACGCCGGCGCTATCGTCGAACAAGGCCCCCCCGGCGACGTTTTCGGCCGTCCGCGCGAAGAGCGCACGCGGCGTTTCCTGCAGCACCTGCATACCTGACCTGAACCGGACCACCTGGCTGATGACTGCCTTACCTATCGAATTTGATTTTGACCTGTTGCTGCTGGGCGCCACTGTCGTGACGATGGACCCGGCTCAACCGCTGTTGCACGACGCGGCGATCGGCATTCGCGGCAACCGGCTCGCCTTTGTCGGCCGGGCGCAGGATCTGCCCGTACAGATACGCGCGCGGAGCACGCGCCGGCTTGCCGGACGCGTCATCGTGCCCGGCTACGTGAACGTCCACACCCACGCCATTCTGACAATGGTGCGCGGCGTCGCTGAAGACCTGGGCTTCGCGCCCGCTTACACGCCAGGGATTCCCCACGGCCATGACGTAAGTCCGGACGAAGCGATCGCGCTGGCGCGTCTCGGCGCGCTCGAAGCCATGCTGTTCGGCTCGACGCTGATCAACGACACCTACGTGCACGCCGATCTGACCATGGAGGCCATGGCCGACCTCGGCCTGCGAGTGTATTCATGCGGCCGCCTGCACGACGTCGACTTCTCCGGCGTTGCGGACGGACGCTGGGAATACCATGCCGCGACCGGCGAGCGCACGCTCAACGACGCACTGACGCTGGCCGGCCGCTGGAACCGCAAACACAACGGGCGCACGGGCGTCCAACTAGCCGTTCATGCGCCTGACACCTGCTCCGACGACTTTCTGCGTCTGATCGCCGAGGCGGCACGTACGCATGACCTCGGCGTGACGACTCACCTCGCGCAAAGCCGCACCGAAGTCAGCGTCGTAAAGAAGCGTTCGGGCAAGAGCCCCGCGCAGTTGCTGGACGAAGTCGGGCTGCTCAACGAAAGGCTGGTAGCGGCGCACTGCCTGTATCTGGACGACGACGACATCGCACGCGTCGGCCGGGCCGGCATCACGGTGGCACACATCCCCAAGGGCAACGCGACGGGCGGCACGATGGCGCCTACGCCGCGTCTGCGCGCCGCCGGCGCGCGCATTGCATTGGGCACCGACAACATGCACGCCGATATGACCGAGGTCATGCGCTGGGCGCTGGCCATCGCGCGCATCCAGTTGGGCGAAGTGGCTGCGGACTGGCAACCCGCCGATGCGCTCGCCATGGCGACGCACAACGGCGCACACGCCATGGGGCTTGGCGACGAACTCGGCTGCCTCAAGACAGGCTGGCTCGCCGACCTCGCCATATTCGATTTCCACCGCGTGCATCTGACTCCGCATCCCAATCCGTTGGGCACGCTGGTGCACACGGGACTTGGGCGTGATGTCGAGATGGTCATCGTGGACGGGGAGATCGTGGTGGACGGCGGCGCCCCCACCCGTTGCGACGCCGATGCCGTCATTGCGGCTGGAAAGCACGCCGCCACGCAACTATGGAAGAGGGCTAGCGCGTGAGCACCCCGCACAGTATCGATTCGCAGTCTGAACACGGCACAGCGCGCGCCGGCCTTGCGGCCGCGCAAGCACGCACCTCGCAAACCGGTGCCGCCGTACAGATGCGTGGCATCCGGCATCGTTTCGCCGCCGTGCCGGTGATCGAAGACGTCACGCTTGAAATTGCCCCAGGCGAGCTGGTTGCATTGCTCGGCCCATCGGGCTGTGGCAAGAGCACCCTGTTGCGCATCCTCGCCGGTCTGCAGGTGCAGTCCGAGGGCGAAGTCCGTGTTGGCGGCCAACGCGTGGACGGCCTCGCGCCGCGCCAACGCGGCGTGGGCATCGTCTTTCAGAACTACGCGCTGTTTCCGCACATGACGGTCGCCGCCAACGTCGCCTACGGTCTGGAAGCCAACGGCGTCGCGCGTCGCGATGCGGCTCGCAAGGCCATGCAGATGCTCGAGATGGTACGCATGGAAGCATTTGCGAAGCGCTATCCGCGCGAGTTGTCGGGCGGTCAGCAACAACGCGTGGCACTGGCCCGCACGCTGGCCGTCGAGCCGCGCATCCTGCTGCTGGACGAGCCCTTCGCGGCGCTCGACAAAAACCTGCGGCTCGATATGCAAATCGAAATCCGCCGTCTCCAGCGCGAACTGAACATCACGACCGTGATGGTGACGCACGATCAGGAAGAGGCGATGAGCATGGCCGACCGCGTCGCCGTGCTCAATCGCGGGCGGCTCGAACAATACGACTCGGCGGTCGCGATCTACGATCAGCCCGCCACCCCCTTCGTCGCCACCTTCGTCGGCACGGCGAATCTGCTGCCGGTCACCTTGCGCGTGCACGGCAGCCAGTGCCTCGCAACCTTCGACAATGGCGCCGTGCTGGCCGTGGCTCAGCCCGGCCCGTGGCGCGATGCCGGTGCGGCGTTGCTGGCGGTTCGCCCCGAGCAATGGGCGTGGCAGTTGCCGCAGCCCGGCGCCGGCGCGCCTCAGTTGCTGGCGACTGTGCAACTGGCGATGCCGATCGGTCCCACGCTAATGGTCGATCTGCAGACCGATGCCGGACCGGCCGTGAAGATTTCCGTGCCGCGCGCCGAGGGTGCCGGTTTGCACCCCGGCTTGCGCGTCGCGCTCGATTTCAAATCGGGTGCACGGGTACGGACATTCAAGGCGCCCCAACCCGGTTCCGCAGGTGGCTAGCGCGTGGTCACGATCGTCCTGATTCAACGCGTCGCCCGCTTCAGCATCGCCGGTTCATCCTGTTCAATTACCCATCCAGAGGTCCTATGTCGCTGATCGATCACCAACGCCGCAAGCTCCTGCAACTGATGGGCGCAGCGGGAGCCGTCGGCCTCTCGCTTGGCAGCCCGCTTGCCATGGCTGCGTCCGAATCCCTCGCCGCCACCACGTTTCCCGGTGCGTGGGAAGAATCGCAACGCAAGCTCCTGCTGCCCGCGTTTCGCAAGGCCGCGGGCGTGAGCGCCGTGCTCACCGCCTCGCAAGCGGTCGACACGCTGACCAAGCTGGTAGCCGCGCGCAACAACCCGCCGTTCGACGTGGTCATGATGGACGAGGGTCCCTACCTGGAGGGCATCGCGCAAGGCGTGTTCGAACCCATTCCCGCGGCCCGGGTGCCGAACCTGGCCAATCTGCCCGCGCACTTCATCGACCCGAAAGGTCTGGGCGCCTATGTGTCCGCGCAGGTCTACGGCATTGCGTACAACACGGAGCGTGTGAAGACCACGCCGAAATCCTGGAACGATCTGCTCAAGCCGGAATTCAAGGGCCGCGTCGGCCTCGTGAGTCTCGATTCCACGCTAGGCACCGTATGGATGGTGGCGCTCGCCAAGATGCTGGGCGGCGACGAAGATCACATGGACCCGGCGTTCGATTACATCAAGCGTCTGATGCCGAACGTCGGCGCGGTGGCCGCCAATCCAGGCGCGCTCGGCACGCTGTTCCAGCAAGGTCAGGTGGATATTGCGTGCCACTACATCAACAACGTGGAATCGCTCAAGGCCAAGGGCGTGCCGGTTGCGCTCACGCGCCCCGATAGCAACTGGGGCATCGTGCGCAGCACGATGAACATCGTGAAGAACACCCGGGTGGCGGATCTCGCCGCGGCGTATATCAACACCGCATTGAGTGTCGAAGTGCAGCAACAGATGACGAGCGCGCCCTACTACGTTGCGCCGACCAACACCAAAGTGCCGTTCGGTGCAGCGCTCGCCGCGATCGCTCACAACGCCAATGACATGACGTCGTTCGTGCAGGTTGATTGGGCACGTATCAATCCGCGCCGCGCGGAATATATCGACCGTTTCAACCGTCTGGTCAAGGTCTGACGCATCATGAACGCGAATCACCGGATGTCGCGCGACTGGCTGCTAGTGTTGCCGCTGGGCCTGTTCTTCATCGCGTTTGTGGGCGTGCCGCTCCTGCTCGTCGCGCTGATCAGCCTGCACAACGACACAGCCATGACGCATTTCGGCATTCGCCAATACCTGGTGTTCTTTGGCGACAGTTATAACCGCGGCATCCTCTGGCAAACGCTCTGGCTTGGCGTGGCGACCACGCTGGTGACGATCGTGCTCGGTTATCCGGTCGCGCATCTGTATGTGGTGAGCCCGCCGCGCTGGCGGCGCATGCTGATCGTGCTGATTCTGCTGCCGCTTCTGACCAGTTCGGTGGTGCGCACGTTTGCGTGGGTCGTGATTCTCGGCAATGAAGGGCTCGTCAACACGCTGCTGATGGCGCTCGGACACACGGGCCCGCCGATCAAGCTCCTGTACACGCCGCTGGCGGTGATTCTCTCGCTTGCGCAGATCGAGCTGCCGTTGATGGTGTTGCCGCTCGTCACCACCCTCACCTCGCTCGACACGCGCTTGCCCGAGGCGTCGCACGCGCTGGGGGCAAGCAGCTGGCGCACGTGGAGGACGATCACCGTGCCGCTTGCCATGCCGGGTTTGCTCAGCGGTACTTTGCTGGTGTTTACCGGCGCGGTCAGCGCGTTCGTGGTTCAAACCCTGGTGGGCGGCGGCCAGCTGATGTACATGCCGTTCTACATCTACGAACAGGCCATCCAGACGCAGAACTATCCGTTTGCAGCGGCGCTTGCAGTGATCCTGCTGGTGAGCGTGCTGCTCGTCGTGACCTTGCTCAACTATTTCGGCCGCAAGACCAGAGGGTTCGTCCATGGCTAAATCCACGCTTGCCGCGCCGGGGGTCATGCCGGCGCGCCGCTCCCAACCGGGCCGCCTGTCGTTCAATGCAGTGATGGGAATATTGGGTGGCATCGGTCTGTTGATGCTGATCGGGCCCACGTTGATCGTACTGGTGACGTCGCTCACCTCGGGCTACTCGCTGAAGTTTCCGCCGCCGGGACTGTCATTGCGCTGGTATGAAGCGCTGATCTTCGATTCGCCGGAGATTATCGACGACCTGCTGTTGAGCCTGAAGCTGGCCGCCGCGGCGACCGTCTGCGCGACCGTGCTGGCGGTCGCCGCGGCGGTGACGCTCGCGCGCCGCCGCACGTTCGCCGCGCGGCTGCTCGATTCGTTTTTCATGGCACCGCTGACCATTCCGTCGCTCGCGCTGGGGCTCGGTATCCTGATCCTGTTCAATCTCGAAAGCGCCGGGCTCTCGTTCTACAGTCTGCTCGCCGGACATATCGCGCTGTGCGCACCGTATGTGCTGTACACGACCTCGGCCAGTTATGCGCAGCTCGATCCGGCGCTGCTCGACAGCTCGACCTGCCTCGGCGCGGGCGGCTGGTTCACGTTCCGCCGCGTCGTACTGCCGGCGCTGGTACCGGGCATTGCGTCGGGAGCGTTCATTGCGTTCATGAATTCGTTCGATAACGTCGCGCTGTCGCTGTTCCTGTCGGACGCGCGATCCGAAGTGCTGCCCATCCACCTGTGGCACATCATCGAGGACAGCCTCGACGTCCGGGCGGCCGCGGCCTCGGGCGTGCTGATTGTCGCCACCTTGATTTCCATGTTGCTGATGGAGCGGCTCGCCGGCTTGTCGCGGCAGTTTCGCTAGCCGCCGCAGTCCACCCTTCCTTCTATCTGATAGAAACCGTGCGCAAGATACTCTCCAACGTCAGAGCATTACACGGCACCGAACAGCATTACGAGCCGCGGCGCGTCGACGTCGTGATTGAAGGCGAACGCATCGCCGCCATCGTGCCGGGCGGCAGCGCGACCGACGGCGAACGCATACCGCTCGACGACTGCCTGCTGGTGCCAGGGCTCGTCAATGGCCATCAACATTCGCATGAGCATTTTCACAAGGGACGGCTCGAAAACCTGCCACTCGAATTGTGGATGCATTACGTGCGCGCGCCGCGCCCGGTCAAGCTGACGCCGCGCCAGGTCTATCTGCGCACGCTGATCGGCGCGCTCGAATCGCTGCGCAGCGGCACCACCACACTCGTGGACGACGTGAGCCTCGGTCAGATCATCGACCCCGCCGCGGTCGAAGCCATCTTCCAGGCCTACGAGGACGCGGGCATTCGCGCGCTGGTCGGATTTTCGATGATGGATCGCGCGATCGTCGATAACTTCCCGGAAGTCGACAGCATTTTCCCCCCCGGCCTGCTCGCGCAGCTGCGTGCGCAGCCGCGACCTTCGCCCGATGCGTTCTTCGCACTGCTGGAAAGCGAGTTGGCGCATCACCATCCCCAGCATGACCGGGTGGGCATGTTGATCGCGCCTTCGGCGCCGCAGCGCTGCACGCCGGAATTTCTCGCACGTTGCCGTGACTTCGCCGACACGCATGATCTGCCGGTCATCATCCATGTTCAGGAAACACGCTTGCAGGTGGTGACGGCGCAAGCTTTCTATGGCAAGTCCATGGTGATGCGCCTCGCCGAGCTGGGATTTCTGCGGCCGGGAACCTCGCTCATCCACGCGGTCTGGTTGTCGGACGCGGAGATCGCGTGCCTTGCTCAATCTGGCGCGAGCGCGCAACACAATCCGTGGAGCAATCTGATGCTCGGCTCCGGTGTGCAACCGGTGCGGGCGCTGCTCGACGCAGGGGTCAACGTGAGTCTCGGCTCCGACGGCTGTGCGTCGACGGTCACCGTCAACATGCTCAACGTGATGGGCAGCGCCGCGGCCGTGTCGAAAATACGCGGCGACGACTATTCGCGATGGTTGTCCGCGGCCGAGGCGCTGCATGCGGGGACGATTGGCGGCGCGACGGCGCTCGGACTAGGCGGCCAGCTCGGCGCAATCGAGCCGGGTTATCGCGCCGACCTGGTCGCCTACCGGACCGATGCGATCAGCTTCACGCCGTTAGCCGATCCAGTACGGCAACTGGTGTACGCCGAGCGCGGCGCCGCGATCGACAGCGTGTTTGTGGCGGGCGAGGCAGTCATGCGGAACGGACAGCTCACGCGCGTCGATGAAGGTGCGCTGCTACGCGAGATCAATGCCGCTTACGAGTCACTTGGAGCGGAGTTTGACCTCGCGGACGAATCGGTCGCGCCGCTGCGGGCGGAGATGGAGAAGGTCTACGCGCGCGCCCAGGCACTGCAGGCCAACTGGCAACCTCACCCGGCGAAGCTATCGTCCTGACCGAATCGAACCGCTCCTGAAGAAGTTCATCCGATGCGTTCGGATTGCTGTCGATCAGCGCCTGGGATCGCGTCGTCGTGCAGCAGAAGGTTGCAGCCCGATCCCTTCGATAAGGCAACGCGCTGCCCTCAAGTCCGATACGGCATCGGTCGGACTTGAGGACGCCATGATTATTGTTTCTCCCGGCGAGCCAGCATGGCGGACCTGCGCCGCGCGACGCAGCGCGGCGCCGGCCGTCAGAAGCGGTGCATTAGCGCGACGCGATAAACCATCTGGTTTTCACTGGACGACATACCCGCGTCTGCCACGTTCGACGCAAAGTCAAAGTCCGTGCCCGTATGTGCGCTGACGACGTGCTGGTATGCACCTTGCACATAAACGGATGTCTGTTTGGACAAGTCGTAGTCGAGTGTCAAAGTGACCTGATGCCATTTGGGATTGAATGACCCGACGCTCGATGCCAGGCGCGCGTCCGTAAAGGTATAGGCGGTACCTAACCAAAAGTCCGGCCGGAAGAAGTACTGGTCGTTAATTTCGAAGTTGTCGAATTTCCACGAGTTCCACGAACCGCCGGCTGGGCCCGTATTCGACGTGAAGTAGGAATTAGCCGTGGGGTCGTACACGTCGACATGCGAGTATACGAACGCCAGCAGCGTCTTCGAAAACTTATACGAGACCCCGACGCCGTAGTTCTGTTCCGAAGAAGCCGTGAACAAGGTATCGCCGACCACAGCGCCGGATGTGTTCGCTCCGGGGTGATTCATCTTCATATACGATGCCGCCGCCGTCAGCCCCCCATTCTGATAGTTGAGGCTGCCACCATAGAGGCTGTTGTTGGAGAACCCGCCGGCCTGGTTGCTGAACGCATACATGCCCTCGGCGGTGAGCCCCCGGTAAGTCGGACTCACGTACTTGACGGCATTGTTCGGGCGGAAGTCCCAATCCGCGTTGTCGTTGTCGAACGGGTGCGCCGCGAGATCCCCGCCCCAGTTACCAGCAGCCGTAAGGGCGCCGAAGCTGTTCCCGTCCGAGGTCGGATCGTATTGGCGGCCGAGCGTCAATGTGCCGTAGCGGTCGGAAGAGATGCCGACAAATGCCTGGCGGCCGAATTCGCGTGAATCTTGACCAAGCGCCCCATTGCTGGCATTGAACCCATTCTCCAACTGGAAAATCGCCCGATAGCCATCACCGAGATCTTCGCTGCCTTTCACGCCCCAGCGACTGCCGTAAAAGTCGCCGCTCTTCATTTGATAAGCGCTGTGGCCCTGCGCGTTACTGGTGAAGTTAAGGCCCTCGTCGATCAACCCATAGAGCGTGACGCTGCTCTGCGCATGGGCTGCGCTGGCGAGCAGCAGCGCGGGGATAAATAGCCATCGACGTTTTGTTCGCTGCAATTTCATGACGTTCCTTCTACTACGTGGTGAATGTCCTATCGCCAACCACTTGGGTGCAATTAGGGGAAATAGCCGAGGATGTTAATTTTGATAAGACGGGTGATTGATCCGGGAGGACCGCATTCCAACTGATGCTTTCAACCGGCGTTAATCATCAAACCGCGTCATGGGAGTCTTCCTCCCCTCGTCCAACGCCGAAGCGCGGCGTAAATCTTTCAGAGGAAGGCGTTGTTTCATGTGCGGGCGTCAGGAAAGTCGAAAAGAAAGTTGAATCCATAACGCAATCATCATGCCAACATTACTTCTAATAATTGTATGCAAAGTTAGTCGTCTTGGTTCGTAATGAAGACGGGGTTTTGACGGCGTTGGGCCGGCGTGTTTGCGTTAATCCAGGAATGCGCCGGGGCTTTTCGAGAATCCCACCGACAGTGCAATGCAGCACCAGCGCGGCGCGCCGTGCGAGAGTAAGGGGCGCAAGCTTGCAGATGCCTTCTCGATGCCTTGCCGATAGACTGCAAGCAAATAAGTAGACAAAGAGTCATAAAATTGTATGCAATAGGTAAGGCTGTCGTTTGATTTTGTTAGGAGCGACCTTGACTGAACCCGCCGTCGCACCAGACAAGGCTTACACGAAGACCAGATCCATGCTCGGCTGCAAGAGGCCGTGCAGGAAGGCTCTGGCGGAAATAGCGGACGTAGCCGAAGAAGTTTTATTTTGATAGGATGACTTATGGAACCGAAAGGAGCGCATTCCAAACGGTCGGCATAGTGGTGTTTTTGAGGTCGAGCATCGAGAGATTGAACAGCCCCTTGCGAATGCGATGCATCAACTCGATGCCTGAAATCGTGGTGGCGGCGCTCTTAAACCGCTCGAGGCCAAGCATGACCTCCGTCCGGGACCTGATGTTTCGATGGTCTTGCTCGATCAGGCTATTCAGATACTTCGAGGATCTGACTTCAGTGTCGGCCGGAAGTAAGCCGTCAGCCTTCAATCAGGCGGTCGCGCCCATGCATGCATCATCCCACTCGCGCGTAATACAGATTCTGCGGGTGCTTCGCCTCGGCGAAGAAGAACCACCGCTCCGCAACGAGACCCGCGTACTGCACGAGACACGCGGCAGCCAGCAAAGTCAGTGACACGCCGACCGAATGCAATCCCGCGCCTAGCGCGATCAACGCAATAGGCACAACAAACGCCGCCGCCAGAAATCCCCACTTGACGCCGCGCAGCGTTCCCGCCGATTTACCGTGAAAGAACTCGCGCAGGTTGAACGCGCCGGCAGTAAAGCCGCGCGAGACCTGCACGAGCTTCGGGTTCTTGATGCCGGTCGCGCTCTGCACGGTCGACTTCGGCCGCAATCGCGCATTGCGCACCAGCGATGCCGTGCGGCTCGCGCAACCGGCAAGCGTCAGCACGCAAGCGCAGATCGCCAGGCCCGCTGTCAGTCCCGGTGCGAACCATGCGCTCAGCGCCGTCGCCAGCGTGAACCCGGACGCGCAGCCTAGCAGCACGAAATTGACCAGTGTGAGCGGCGTGGCCCATTCCTGCAGAAAACGCAGGCATGCATAGATCATCGCCGTGCAGACGAACAGCACGGCACTCGCCAGCACGCCGAGCCAACCAATTGCCAATGACCACGACGAGCCGAACCAGTGTGCAACAGCGTAGAAAAACGCACAGGCGAGAAATGCAGGCAGGCACAGACATTCGCGCGACAGCCACGAGGTTCGCCACATCGCGATTGCTCGCCATGCGCGCTCTGGATGCCCGAGATGGAAGAACGAGGCAATCAGTCCGAGCCCGCCGAGCACGAGCGTCAAGGCCGCGCCGGTGACATAGAACGCGTCCGCGGGTGCCATGACGAGCCCGAGATGCGCCGCCGTCTCCACGCCGACGAGTGCGATCAACAGACCCTGTGCCGCGCCGCTCAACGTAGTGAGAAAAACCACCGAAAAAGCCGGATTCATCGTGAAGTCCTTTAGATGCCTTAGAAGCCTTGGATGCCTTAGAAGCCTTAGAAGCCTTAGAAGCCTTAGAAGCCGTGGAAGCCGTGGAAGCCGTGGAAGCCTTGGAAGCCTTGGAAGCCTTGGATGCCTCAGATGCGCGTCGCCATCGACGCAAGATGCAGCTTGCCCCGCTCAAGCTGCGCATCGAGCGATTCAGGCGTCTCCTGCGCCGTACCCGCGTCTTTGCACGAGCACGCACCGCTGCCGCAACCGGATGCCAACGTCGTCGCGCGCGGCAAATAGTGGTTCGCCGGACGCGTGTTCCACTCAGGCATCAACTGATAACCGCCGCGTTCCTCGATCGCCTTCGACACCACCGACTCGGGATCGTGGATATCGCCAAACAGCCGCGCGGAGGTCGGGCAGGCGAGCACGCATGCCGGTTGGCGATCGCGCTCGGAGAGATTTTCGTCGTGGATACGATCGACGCAGAGCGTGCATTTGGTCATCTCCTTACGCGACTCGTCGAGTTCGCGCGCGCCGTATGGGCACGCCCATGCACAGTATTTGCAGCCGATGCATTTGTCGAAGTCGACCAGCACGAGGCCGTCTTCCTTGCGCTTGTAGCTCGCGCCGGTCGGGCAAACCGGCACACACGGCGGGTCCTCGCAGTGCAGGCATGACTTCGGGAAGTGGATCGTCTCGGCGTTCGGGTAGCTGCCGGCTTCGAAGCTTTGCACACGATTGAAGAACGTGCCGGACGGATCGGCGTCGTACGGGTTCAGATCGGCGAGACTGCCCGACTCGCCCGACGTGTTCCACTCCTTGCAGCTCGTCACGCAAGCCTGGCATCCCACGCATACGTTCAGGTCGATCACCAATGCCATCTGAGTCATCAATCGCTCCTTTTCCCATGCGTAACTGGTGCGCCACTTATCTGCCGCTCGTGCGCCACCTGTTCGCTACTCGCCCGCTACGCGCGCGCCGCTCGCGCGCTGCCGCCGGCTCACTGCTCACGTGCCATCCGTGTGCTATTTACGCCCCACCGCACCACGCAGCCGCGCCGCGAATTCGCCGCGTCCCGCGAAATAGGTCTGCACGACCCGCGATATCACCCCATTTGATCCCGGCAACGCCGGCATCGCGTCGAACTGCGGCAGCGTATGCCGCGCGTCCGCTTCCGCCGGATAGATCCGCACCCGCACGTCGTACCACGCGGCCTGGCCTGTCACCGGGTCCGAATTCGAGAGGCGTGCGGCCGCTTCGTCACGACCGGGCAACTCGTCGGTGATGAGGTGATTGAGCAGGAAGCCGCGCTGCGATTCGTTCGCGCCCGCGCCGAGATTCCACGCACCCGAGGCCTTGCCGATCGCGTTCCAGGTCCATACCGTTCCCGGCTCCACGGTCTCGCTAAAGCGCGCCATGCAGCGCACCCGGCCCCATTGCGATTCGGCATAGATCCAGCTGCCGTCGGTAATACCGTTTTCGGCCGCCATCAGCGGATTCATGTAGAGATAGTTCTCGCCATGAATCTGCCGCAGCCATGCATTCTGCGAATCCCACGAGTGGTACATCGCCATGGGCCGCTGCGTCACGGCGGCGAGCGGGAAGCGCGCGAGATCGGTGGAATCGCTTTCGAGCGGCGCATACCAGAACGGCAGCGGATCGAAATACTTTTCGACCCGTGCCCGCAGATGCTCGGGCGGCTGCCTGCCCTTCGTCCGGCCTTGCGCGGCGAGTCTGAACTTCTGCATGACGTCGGAGTACAACTGGATCAGAATCGGCTCGTTGAATTTACGGAAGCCCTTTTCCACCGCCCAGTCGAGATACGGCCCGTTGCAGTTGCGCATGTATTGCATCGCCTCGGGCAACCGGTAATGGAACACGCAGTTGTTCTTTGCGTACTGTTCCCACTGCTGCGGATTCGGCTCGCCCACCAGCGCCTTGTCGCCGTCCTTGCCGCGCCAGCCGATCAGAAAGCCGACGCCCGAATCAGGCGTCGTGGTGTGATTGACGATGAAGTCGGGATAGTCGCGAAAACGCCGCGTGCCTTCGGCGGTGGTGAAGGCGGGAAACTTCAGCCGTGAAGCGAGTTCGATCAGCACTTCCTGGAACGGCTTGCACTCGCCCGTCGGCGGCACGACGGGCACGCGCACGGAATCCACCGGACCGTCGAATTCGGAGATCGGCCGGTCGAGCATCGACATCGCGTCGTGCCGCTCGAGATAGGTCGTGTCCGGCAGGATCAGATCGGCGAACGCCGTCATCTCCGACTGGAACGCGTCGCACACCACCAGAAACGGAATCTTGTACTCGCCGTTCGCGTGCTTGTCGGCAAGCATCTCGCGCACCTTCATCGTGTTCATCGACGAATTCCACGCCATGTTGGCCATGAAGATCAGCAATGTGTCGATGGGATACGGATCGCCGCGCCACGCGTTGGTGATCACGCTATGCATCACGCCATGCACGGCGAGCGGATATTCCCAGGAGAAGGCCTTGTCGATGCGAACCGGGCCACCGTGTTCGTCGATGAACAGATCTTCGGGCGCGGCGGGCCAGCCGAGCGGGCCGCTTGCCAGCGGCGTGTTCGGCTTGACGGCGGCGGGGCTGTTCGGCGGTTTGGCCGAGGGCGGCACCGCGCGCGGAAACGGTGACTTATGACGAAAGCCGCCGGGGCGGTCGATCGTGCCCAGCAGCGACATCAGCACCGCCAGCGCGCGGATCGACTGGAAGCCGTTGGAATGCGCGGCCAGCCCGCGCATGGCGTGAAAGGCGAGCGGGTTGCCGGTGACGCTCTCGTGGGTCTCGCCCCACGCGTCGGTCCAGCGGATTGGCAGCGTGATCCGGTGGTCGCGGCTGGTCTGGATCATTTCGCCCGCGAGGCGGCGAATCGTGTCCGCCGCGATGCCGGTGATGCCGGCAGCCCATTCGGGCGTGCAGTCGGCCACGCGTTCGCGCAGCAGGGCGAATGACGGCGTGACTGGCGTGCCGTCGTCGAGCGTATAGCGTCCGTCAATAGCAGGCGTCACGCCGGGTGAATGATGCGGCACGGCGCGCGCGGCTTCGGCATCCCACCAGAGATGATTCTGCGGAAACAGCGGATTGCCGGCAGGCTGGTTGGGGTCACGCACGAACAGGCCGAAGTTCTCGCTGCCCGCGTCGAGATCGACGAGTTCCGCCGCGTTCGTATAACGCTGCACGAACTCGTGATCCCAGGCGTTGGCCGCGATCAGTTCGTGCAGAAACGCCATGAACAGCGCGCCGTCGGTGCCGGGTTTGATCGGCACCCATTCGTCGGCAATCGCCGCGTAGCCGGTGCGGATCGGATTGATCGCGATGAAGCGTCCACCCGCGCGCTTGAACTTCGAAATAGCAATCTTGAGCGGATTCGAATGATGATCTTCCGCCGTGCCGATCATGAAGAAAAGTTTGGCGTTGTCGAGATCGGGGCCGCCGAATTCCCAGAATGAGCCGCCGATCGTATAGATCATGCCGGCCGCCATGTTGGCCGAGCAGAAACCGCCGTGCGCCGCGTAATTAGGCGTGCCGAACTGTTTGGCGAAGAGGCCGGTGAGCGCCTGCATCTGGTCGCGGCCGGTAAACAACGCGAACTTCCTGGGATCAGTGGCGCGAATCGTGGCGAGACGCTTTTCGAGCACGTCGAACGCGACCTCCCACGACACCGGTTCGAACTGCGCACTGCCCCGCTCCGCACCCGCCTTGCGCATCAACGGCTGGGTCAGGCGCGCGGGCGAATATTGCTTCATGATGCCCGAGGCACCCTTGGCGCAGATCACCCCCTGGTTGAGCGGATGCTCCGGATTGCCGTCGATATAGCGCACCTCGCCTTCGCGCAAATGCACGCGAATGCCGCAGCGGCAGGCGCACATGTAGCAGGTGGTGGTCTTGATCTCAAGCCGTTCGTCCTGAGTGCGGGCGTGGTGTTCCATGCGGATCTCCGTCGCTGCTCCGGTTGCGTCGAAGCGGTTGGTTCGATACCGACCATCCTATTCGCCACCGGCCCACAAGGGAAATCGCGATTTATTAGAGAAACTATCCGCTGCGCTGATGGTTTCAATTTGCCTTCAAGATGTCAGATCGGCGTCAATACCGGTTCGCCCGCAAAATGGCGTCGCGCGTTCGTGAGGAAATTGTCGACCGAGGCCGTGATCGCCTCCGGCGAGCGGCCGCCCACGTGCGGCGTCAGGACCACGTTGCGCAGCGCCAGCAAGGCCTCAGGTGGATGCGGCTCGCCCTCGTAGACGTCGAGACCCGCGCCGGCAATCGCGCCGGCGGTAAGCGCTTGCGCTAAAGCAGCGGTGTCGACCACACTGCCGCGCGAGACGTTGACCACGAAACCGTCCGGTCCGAGTGCGTCCAGCACCGCCTTGCCAATCAGATGACGCGTGCCGGCGCCGCCGGGTGTCGCTACCACCAGAAAATCGCACCACTGCGCGAGCCCCTCCACGCTGTCGAAATAGCGCAGCGACGAGCCTTCGCGCGCTTTGCGGTTGTGATAACCGATTTCCATGTCGAATCCGGCACCCCGCCGCGCGACCTTCTCACCGATATTGCCGAGCCCAATGATGCCGAGCCGCTTGCCGGACACGTTCGGACGCATCGGCAACGTTTCGCGCCAGGCGCCCTTGCGGGTGTCCTGATCGAGTTGCGACACGTCGCGCACCACCGCGAGCAGCAAGGCGAATGCGTGATCGGCCACGCAATCGGCATTGGTGCCCGAGCCGTTGACGAGTACGATGCCGCGCTTGCGGGCGTGGTCGAGGGCGAGGTTTTCATAGCCGGCACCGAGCGCGCTGACAAACTCGAGCTGCGGCATCTGGTCGATTTCAGCGGCTGTCAGCCCGACCGTGCCGCTGGTCAGCACGGCACGGATCGTCTCGCCATGCGCGGCGATCGCGGCGCTCCGCTGGCTGGCATCGGTGGCATGGACGACGTCGAAAGCATTCTCGACAGCGGCGCGGCTTGCATCTTTCAAGGGGATAAGAACCAGCAGGGATGGCTTCATGACGGGCGTTTTTTCTTTGAGCGGTGATGGACGGGAGACACGACGCGTGAGTGTAACAAGGCTCCCGAAGCCCCGCTGGCAAGCGGTCGCGGGCGAACTGGCCGGTTGCGGGACGGCAGCGGAACCGTTGGCGTGCAGCTTGAGCCCGTCCGAAACCCCGCCGTTATCTTCTTCAATGGACCGGCACAACGGGGCGCCTCGAGCGTCTTTGTTTTGAGCCTGCCCCAAGCCGCATTAAAATAGCCCGAACTCCGACCACGGGAATCTCATGCTGGACATTCTCCCGCGCGGCTCAGCGCCCGCCAACGACGCCCCGAAGGAAGTCCCCCTGGGGGACGACTCTGAAATGTTCGAACTCGCACCTGTCTCACTCTGGCTCGAAGACTTCAGCGG
Source organism: Paraburkholderia sp. RL17-337-BIB-A (assembly GCF_046025895.1). Lineage (NCBI taxonomy): Bacteria > Pseudomonadati > Pseudomonadota > Betaproteobacteria > Burkholderiales > Burkholderiaceae > Paraburkholderia > Paraburkholderia sp. RL17-337-BIB-A. The sequence goes on from NZ_JARESY010000002.1 coordinate 2,368,507, forward strand.
CGTGCGTGGGCTATTCAACGCGTGGCGGGCTCAAGGCGTGACAGATCTGCGCGCCCATTTCGCCGAGGATCCGAGCCGGGTCGCCGAATGCGCGCACAGCATTCGCGTCATCAAGGTCAATCAGAAGACGTTGACGCAATTCGAAGCCGCCGATTTCGAGGCGCTCACCAGCAATCTCGCCTCCGTGTTCCGCGACGACATGCTTAAGACCCATCTCGAGGAACTATGCCAATTGTGGGCCGGGCAAACCCAGTTCACGAGTCAGACGGTCAACTACACCCTTGGCGGGCGGCGCCTCGACGTGCTGCTCAAAGGCGCCGTGCTGCCCGGCCATGAAGACAGCTGGGACCGCGTGCTCGTCTCCGTCGAAGACATTACCGAACTCGAAGGCGCGCGGCATCGCGTGACGCTTGCCGAACAGTATGCGCGCGGCCTGTTCGAATATTCGCCAGTGTCGCTGTGGGTGGAGGATTTCAGCGCGGTCAAGCGTCTGCTCGACGAAGCGCGCGCGGCCGGCATCAGCGATTTTCGGGTGTTCACCGACGTGCATCCGGAGTTTGTCGAGCGCTGCATGCAGGAAATCCACGTACTCGACGTGAACCAGTACACGCTCGCCATGTTCGCGGCGAAAGACAAAAAAATGCTGCTGGCGCGCCTGTCCGAAGTCTTCCGCGACGACATGCGGCCGCATTTCCGCGAGCAGTTGATCGATCTGTGGGAAGGTAAGCTGTTCCAGCAGCGCGAAGTGCTCAACTATTCGCTCGAGGGCAACGAGGTGCACGTGCACCTGCAGTTCTCCGTACTGCCTGGCCATGAACGCAATTGGGACCTGGTGCTGGTGGCCCTCACCGACATCACGGCGCGCAAGAAGGCCGAAGCTTACCTGGAGTTCCTCGGCAAGCATGACGTGCTGACCAAGCTGCGCAACCGCTCGTTCTATGTGGATGAACTGAACCGGCTGGAACGCAAGGGTCCGTGGCCGGTTACGATCATCATGGCCGATCTGAACGGGCTCAAACGCGTGAACGATCAGCTCGGCCACGCGGCCGGCGACGCCTTGTTACGGCGGGCCGGCGAAGTCCTTGCCAAGGCGACGGACGCGCCTTTTCACGCGGCGCGCATCGGCGGAGACGAGTTCGCCATCCTGCTGCCGGACACCGACGAGCGCGGCGGCGCCGCGATGATCGACGCGATCCGCCAGTTGGTCGATCTGAACAACCAGTTCTATCCGGGCTCGCTGCTGAGTTTTTCGATGGGCGCGGCGACGTGTCAGCGCGGCGACCGGCTCGAGGCCGGCGTGCAACGCGCTGATCTGCTGATGTATGAGGAAAAGCGCGGACACTATGCGAACCGTCCCGCTGCGGACGGTTCGGGCGACTGATGAGGTGTTTCATCCTATCCGCCGCGCGCAGCCGCAACCAGGTGCCCGATCATCCCGGTGTCGGTATTACCGGTTTGCGTCGTGACGGCCGGCAACCGGCTAAATGGCCAGGTTGACGAGACGCCGAGGAATCCGCTATCGCGCCGGCAGATCGCGGTAACGAGCGCGAAGCTTCGTGGCGCAGTACGCCGCCATGCATACCACGGCGCCCGCGCCCAATGCCACGCGCAGCCCCCAAAGCGGTGCACACGCGCCGAGCCACAACGCGCTGAGCGCCGGTCCGCCACGATAGGTCACGCCGTATAACGCAAGCACACGTCCGCGCATTGCCTGCGGAACCGATAGGTGAATTAGCGTCTGCGCGCCGATGCCGGTCACGACCACGGAGAAACCCAGCGCAAAGAACAGAACCAGCGCTACTGGGAAATGCTGCGTGAAGGCCAATCCGAGTCCGCACAGCGAGGCGGCCAACACGTGCCGCTCGATCAATCTCGCTAGCGGCGCCGTCGTGTCGCGGCCGCTGATCCAGATGCCACCCGCAAGCGCACCGGCCCCCGCTGCGGCGACGAGCAACGCGAAACCCTGTGCGCCCCGCTGCACCATAGCGTCCGCAATGGCCGGCGCCATGTCAGGGATACCGCGAAGGCAGACGGCGCACGCGATCAGAAGCAGGAAAATTGCCCGCAACGGGGCGTCCGATGCGAGGTAGCGAAATCCGTCCGTGACGTCGCGGCGCCAATGCAAGGGCGGCATATCTTCACGCAAACGCGGGCTCGCCGGAATGCGCACGATGGCGGCGATGAAGACGGCATAGCCCAGCGCACTGACGAAGAACAACGCCGAAGGATCGAGCTTCAGCAATAGCGCGCCCGCCACCGCCGGCCCCACAAAGCGAGCCAGGCTGAAGCACAGTGAGGTGAGCGCAACTGCCGAGCCAAGCTGTTGTTGCGGCACCAGCGTCGACGCCCACGAGAGGCGCGTAGGCTGACACAGTGCACTGGCGATACCCGTTACCAGAGTCACCACGAGCAGCCACTCCATCGAACTGGCGTCACCGAGAATCAGACAGGCCTGCAAAACGGCCATCGCCATCGCGACCCACTGACAATAGAGCATGACGCGGCGCGGGTCGCAACGATCCGCCATCAGGCCGGCAATCGGTGCGATGAACACCGTCGGGAAAAGATCGGCGAGGGCGAGCACGCCGAGCCATACGCTCGAATGACTGATCTCCCACACAAGCCAGCCGGCTCCCACCCGCTGCACCCACATGCCGATCAACGACAGGCTGTTACCGAAAACGAACAGCCTGAAGTCCCGGCACGCGAGTGCGCCGAAGCCCTTGCTCTTGGGCACGAGCCACCGCTGAAGGAAGCGCGCCATCGGCATTCTCCTCAGGGGCGCGAGAACGGCGCGGCATGCATCGCACCGGACTTCGTGCGTGTTCCGCCGACCCTGGATTCAACGCTCGCTGCCCGCTCTACTTCAGATAGGCGAACTGGAATGTCTGATCGTCGCTCCGGTTGACCTGTCCGGGCGTGAGCATGAATAAATACACTATTCGAATGATTTTCTTTCAGTTTTATCCAGTCTTTATCCGGATAAAAACCCTGAAAGTCTAAATTATCGTAAAGCATATTAATCACAAAAAACTCCTCGATGCGAAAGTCTTAAAAAGAAAACCTCTAATAACTCCACAGAATTTACTATCATTTACCACAATAAATTCAACAACTCAAATAATCACATGAGTTAAATTTCGACAAAACTCCAATGATTGGCAGCTACCAATTGAATTTCCAATTCCGCGTTTGAATAAGATGGTGATTCTGATTGGCGAAAATCAACAGGCTGCCAATGGTTGATTTGCCACGAGCGCGGCCCGGAATGCGGCACGCATTCAGCACGACATTGACCACATACGTTGTCCCTTAAGTGGGAGTGTCGTAACTGGCGTTAACCTGGAGCTGGGGCGGTGCGCGCGCCCATGGAGTCAAGTGCTCAGGCTTTCAGCAAGGCGCGCCGCGAGATCCCGTTTGCTTGCGCGTCGATGCACGCCCCTGGATGGGCGTCACCGCACTCGTACGCAGTGGCTTCGCGATCGTTCAATCTTAAAATTGCCCCAATCAAAAACACGGAAAAAATAGGAATTTTCTTAACACATCCAATATAGCCCGGGGAAATTCGTGAGTGCGCGTCCTTGTGCCGCATTACCAAAAATGGTAGGAAATTGCATTTCCGCTCCAAACGAGCCATTTTCTGATTTACGATATAACCCTGAAACGACAGACAAAAGGACAATTACTGCATGCGGGTCCAGGATATACCCCTGGAATACGCACTAATTTAATCGAAAGAAGTCTGTTAACAGAACCTGTATAGCGGAGCCCAGCGATGTCCCAACACCTCGCCGAATGGTGGAGCGATCTATTCTTCGAATTGCAAACCTGTGAGCATATTGACTGCGCATTTTCCACGCTGTCACGTGCGTCACAGGATCTCGGATTCCTGTATTGCGCATTTGGTTACGTGGAGCGCACTCCTTTCAGTTCCAGAAATATCTTCATCAAAAGTTCTTATCCTGAGTCATGGGTATTGAGATATCGGGAAAAGGAGTATCTGGATATAGATCCCATTGCCAGACTGGAACCGGTCGACCTTACTCCCGTAATATGGAACGACGAGCTCTTTGCCGACACGGCACAACTATGGGACGAAGCAAAATCGGCGGGACTAGCCATCGGCATTTCGCAGCCCTGCTGGGACCCGCGCGGTCAGTTGGGGATCTACTCGTTGGCAAGGGATTGCAATCCGCTCAGTTCTGACGAGATCAAAGCTCTGCGGCCTTTTCTCGCAGCACTCGCCCATTTGTCCATCTCGCACATCAGCCAGATTTCAGATCGGCAACAGCTCGTCACAAACAACGTGAAGCTTACCGACCGTGAAATCGAAGTTCTCCGTTGGACCGCGGACGGAAAGTCAGCAAAGGGAATCTCAAACGCCCTCGACATTTCCGTCGATACCGTGAATTTCCATTTGAAAAATTGCATGAGAAAACTCGACGCCCCTTCCAAGGGAAGCGCGGCGGCATACGCGATTGCCTACGGATTGTTGTAAGGACGGAGAAGAGTCATGGAAGATATCGTAGCCACCAAAATGAAGAGCCTGAGCCCTGCCGCGAGGCAGCAACTTGGCTTGTATCGGCACGCGGTGTTCGTCGAGCATCTCAAATGGGAACTGCCATCCGTCAGTCCCGAAACTGTCGAGGAATGGGACGAGTTCGATCGTGACGACTCCACCAATGTCATCGCTTATACACAGGACCGCTGCATCTGCGGCTATGCGCGATTGCTGCCCACTACCCGGCCCTATCTTCTGGGCGAGATTTTCCCCGACTTGTGTTTCAACCCGTTGATCAGCGACCCGTTTACGTGGGAGTTGTCCCGATTCACAACATTTCATGACGGCGCCGCCGTCAACGTACAAAGAATGCGCAGACTCCTCGGCTTCATTTTTTTGCATGCCAAATACTTAGGAATCCGTCGCTTTATCGGAGTTGCCCCATGTAGCATGCAACGACTCTATCGGCGCTTGGGACTGGTACTACACCCTATCGGTCCGATACACATAGGCAGAGGCGGCGTCGCCGCGTTTTCGCTGGACGTCGACGCGGCGGGACTAAAGGCCTTGCGCGTTGGCCGCCCTTGAACGGCACGAGCACAGTCACGCCCGTTCCACTGAGGACGTCATCTGAACGGCCAGCGATGCCATAGGACTGATGGCGAAAACTTTCGACTAGTGACCGCGCTTCTTCCCCTCGGCCCAGTCGGTAAGGTGCATTTTTCCAAAGTCGATTTTTTCAACGGAGGCGCCCATGTTTATTCGACGTACGATGCAAGAAACGGACTATGACCTGCTTACTCGATTTTTTGAACGGGATCTGGGAGGAAGACAATACTTCAACTGGAAAAATTTCCATGATCCACTTGCCTGCGGACCATTTAATCATCAAGCCGTTTGCTTTGAGGAAAATGATAAATGCCTTGGGATAATGTACTCCAGACATTATGATTTCCGGATTAACAATCGTGAAATCATTGTGAATTTGCTGGGCGATCTTGGCGTCGACAAGTGCTGTAAATCACGTAACGTAATCATCAACCTGTTTCGGCATGCCCACAACAGCAAAGCCGACCTCGTTATGTGCTTTTCGGATGCAAGAAAAATTCTTGCCTATCAAAAAATTTTCAACAAGTATTTTACAACAAGAACTCAGATTATTGGCTATACGGAAGTTACCTGCCAACCTCTGCCGATCGAATCACGCAAGTTAATTGAATCGCGCGATATTCCAGATAGCATCTGGAAAAATCAGCTTGGCCGCAAGCGAGACCAACGCACTATCGATTACCTCGCCACCCATCCCTTATATAAAAAAATTCATTACCTTCGTGATGAAGATAAATATCTGACCATCGGAATTACTGAAGAATATGCCGAAGTAATCGATATTTCCGACACTACAGAATCCCATTTCAAGTGGAGCCTCGGAGTGGCAGCACTATTCAGGAAAAATTGCCGAATTCTGCTTCACGAAAAACACGCACCTGGAATCGTCGAAAACATCCCGGTATTACTCCAAAAGCCCGTCTACATGCTCATTGGCTATCTGAACGACTTGCCCATTCTTGACCAGGATCGAGTGTGGATCGGACGCCTCGACAGACGCTAGCGCAATGCACAGACGTCGTGTCGACTCCATTTAAAATATCGGGTAATCTCATGCAAAAAATCAAATGCTCCCCTTATTCATTGCTTTTCTGGAATGAATTCAAGATGTCGCCGGAATCCTGCTCCTATAACATTGTTGTAGATCAGACAATCATCGGGCCACTGGATATCCCACATCTGGAAAATTCAATCGACGGATTCATCGCCGACCACATTTTATTCGATAGCCACCTTCTTGACGAAGATGACCAGATTTATTGGGTAAAGAACCATAGATCGGGACGACTGAACTATTTCAGCGGCATCGATGCGCAACAACAGTTCATAAGACAGCCATTTGATGTTGAAAATGGGCCGCTCTATAGATTTTCTTTGTTTGAAATTGGAAAGAACGAGTATGAATTGATCATCGTCGTGCACCATTTGCTTATCGACGGCCCATCGTTAAATCAATTTCTTCACGGTATCGAGGCACGCTACAACAGGACCGCCGCCTCAAGACCGCTGGAAGCAAAGGAAATTGCCGATATCAACGAAAAAATCGCGCGGGACAGCGAAGAACTGTGTCGATCGGGTGGCGAGACTTTCTGGAAAAATCGTCATCATGATTTCAATCGCAACGACGCAGCACTCCAATTTTCCGGAGTGGACCATTTGAACCGGCATGGTGATGCCTTGTTTTTTTCGCTAAGCAAGACAGACTTAAAAAACTGTCGCCCAGATAAGCCGCTGCGCCACGTTGCACCCTTTCACCTGTTTATCAGTGCGTGGGGTGCGCTTCTTGCCCGTTACGGCAACACAGAGACCAGCCAAATCAGCTTCCCGGTTGCCATTGAAGCCGGGCGTGATTTTTCCTTCGGAGCGCATATCAACGTCGCCGTATTATCGATGCGTCACGTGTTGACCGGCACGTTCCGCGAGTTATACGAGAGCAACCTGAATTTCTTCCGCGAAGCACGTTCAGCCAGCGGCGCTCGCTATACCGAACTGCCCACTCATCTGATTGCACGAGCTTGCGGCACGGAAATTTTCGACATAGGGTTTGCACAAACAAATTTGCGCGATTACGCCATGCAGTTTGCCGGCTGCAAAACCAAAGCTAATCAACGCTACTTTGACGATATGGGCGGCGCGTCACTCCTGCTGGAGTACTGCGAGTACGAGGACAACTTCATCTTTCGTCTACGTTATTTGCGTGATGTGTTTTCTGCTGATCAGATGCATGCCTGTGCCAGCCATTACCTCTTCTTTCTGCGGCAGCTCTTATCGCTGCCAGATGAACCGATCGGCGTTGTACCGTTGGCTGACGAACGGGAACAATGCAAGCTGGACGCACCTAACGCTGCCGACACACTTCGCCATCACCGGTCCAAACGAGTTGCCGATGCATGGTGGACAGAGCAACGTAAGGGTGTCGGCCCTGCTATTGACATTGGCGTCATGGCTAGCCAACGTTTCGATCCGCGACGGGTACGTGCGGTAGTCAATATCGCGTCCCAATTGCTGACGCTGGATGCCTCAACCACGGCATTACTGCAAGCGTTCTGCCAGGCCAGAGGACTAACCTTCCACGAGCTGGCGCAGTTCGGCTGGCACAAAATACTCCAGGTCTGGAGCGGCTCCTCACAAACCACGGTAGGAACAATGGTCCGTGGGCGAGATCTCGACGTGGAGGGCGTTGAAACCAGCGTACGGCTTTATGACAATGCCTTGCCATTGGTGTTGAACTGGTCACAAGGAGCGACCGTAGATGAGATGCTCAGGCAGGTCCAGCAGCGCATCGCGGAGTTGAACACCTACTGTCTCAACGCTCCGGCAGCGCCGCAACGAGGCGAGGAACGTCTCTTCCACAGCCTGATCACATTTGAGAACTACCCGAATGCGCGGCCTGCTGCTGGGCAATTGGAGGAACAATCGAATAGATCGGCGGACCAGCTCGACTATCCGTTGGCCATCGTTGGCCGACACCACGAAAAAGCCCTGACACTGCGCTTCGAATACGATGCAAACAGCTTCACGTTCGCGGATATCACGCGTTTGAAGGTGCAGTTCAGAAACCTGCTGCTCGCCTTATCCGGCGCGGGCGATAAACCGCATGACACGCTTGATATCCTCTCGGCAGAGGAACGATATCAGCTCGTCCACACATGGAATCCTCCTACCGCGCCCGTGCCTGATTACGGTTTGGCAGCACGTTTTGAGTTGATGGTCGAACGTCACGCGACGCGCATCGCGCTGGCGAGCGAAACCCACCAATACGATTATCTGGCGGTCAATCGGCGGGTCAATCAACTCGCTCACCATATTCGCCACCGCTACCTGCAACTGACCGGCTTACCAATAGAAGAAGACACTTTGGTCGCGGTCTGCATGGGACGTAGCCTGGACACGATCATCGCCATGCTGGCGGTGATCAAAGCGGGAGCCGCCTATGTGCCGATGGATCCGGAGGCGCCTTTCGAGCGCCAACGTTATATTCTGGCCGACGCCGGCAGTCGACTTGTATTGACACAGGCGGCCCTCTTACCAGGCTTACAGCATTGCGCACCCGACGCAGAGTGGATCGTCGTCGATCACGATTGCGCCGCTCACGCCAGTGAAGAAAATCCCGGTATCTATCGCGCGCCAAATCATCTGGCGAACGTGATCTACACATCCGGCACCACAGGTAATCCGAAAGGAGTCTTGATCGAACAATCCAGCGTCATCGGTCTTGTCGTCGACTCCGACACCGTACGCATCAGCGAGCAGGATACATTCCTGCAAATGGCAAGCCTTGCTTTCGATACGGCAACCATGGAGATTTGGGGGCCTTTGCTCAATGGCGCAAAACTGGCGATGTCAGTGCAGCGTGAGCAATTGTGGAGCGACGCCCGGCTTTTTGAAGCGTTTCTGCGTGTGCAGCATGTGACCGTTGGCCTGATCACCCGGAGCCTGTTCGACCATATGTATTTGGCAAATCCCACTCAGTTTTCCCGCTTTCGCTACTTGTTGGTGGGAGGAGAAGCGCTGACACCGGAAATCATGCGTCAACTGGCGCGCCAGCCGTTACGACCGGAGGTCATTCTCAATGGCTATGGACCGACGGAAAGTACGGTGCTTACCACCACCTACTCCATCACAGACATCACAAGCACCGAGGGCGCGGGAGCTATTCCGATTGGTCGTGCGCTGAGACATCGCACCTGCTACGTGCTCGACCAGAACGGCAGTCTACTTCCTCGCGGCGCCATCGGAGAGCTCTGTATAGGTGGTGGCGGCCTCGCCCGCGGCTATCTGAACTTGCCATCGCTGACACAGGATCGTTTCGTCAGCAATCCTTTTGCTCAGGAAGGACACGAGCGCATGTACAAGACAGGCGATCTGGTTAGATGGCTACCGGATGGTCAACTGGAGTACCTGGGCCGGAACGATCTCCAGGTCAAGATTCGCGGCTATCGCATCGAGCTAGCGGAAATTGAAGCGAAACTTCTGATGCATTCAGATATTACCCAGTGCGTGGTGACGGCCCGCGAGCAGCAAGGACAAAGTGGACGCCGTCACGAACTGTTGGCCTGGTATGTCGCGACCAGGCCCTTGACTGTCGAACATCTGAGCGCGTGGCTGACTCAGGAATTGCCCGACTACATGATACCGGCCCACTTTATTCCATTGGACTCCTTGCCGCTGACGCTGAACGGCAAACTGGATAGAGCGGCTTTGCTCAAACTTGAAGCACGAGTAGACACTACCTCAGGCCCGACCCCACGATCCGCACTTGAAAAAACCCTGCATGCTGTCTGGTGTGACGTGCTCGGAGCGACACAGATCAACGTCGAGGATGATTTCTATCGCATCGGCGGCGACTCCATTCTGAGTATTTTGTTGACCTCGGAACTACGCAAACACGACATTGCCTGCACCGTACGCACCGTGTTTGAACAACGTACGATTGCCCGTTTGGCACACTGGCTGGAGAACCAGCAAGCCACTGACAGGCAAATCAGTGAACAGGGGGCCCTTACCGGTCAGTTTCCGCTCCTGCCAATACAAAGCTGGTTCGCCTCTCAAGGATTTTCGCAACCTCATCATTGGAATCAGGCCTTTATCGTGAGCGTGCCGGCGCTACGACATTCGGATGTGAACGACCTGGTTGCGACCCTACATGCCCACCATGACATGTTGCGCGCCAATTTCCACTACGACGCGGCGGAAATCACCTCGCAAAGCTATCAACCAGATCTCCCGGCACCGCAGGCGGTGTTACTGGATGCAGCCATGGGCCAACAAGTGGTGGAAAGCCGCCTGACGGAGTTGCAGAGCAGTTTCGACCTGACACGCGGCCCGCTCTGGTGCATCGCATGGATTCACAACATCGCCGCAGCCGATCAGCAGCACCTGTTTTTTGCGGCCCATCACCTGGTGATGGACGCGATTTCCTGGCGCATCATTCAGGATGATGTGAAAACGCTGTGCAGTGGAGGGACTCTGGAGAAAAAGGGGAGCAGCTATCGGCAATGGGTAGCCGCGACGGAAAACTACGCGGCGGAGCATGCGGGCCAGGTTGCCGTGTGGCAGCAACAAATTGCGGACCAGCCGAACTATTGGCAACGTGCCGACATTATCGACGATTACCACCACACACCAATCCGGCTCGACACGGTGCAGACCGGCCGCATGCTCAAGGAGACCGCATCTGCATTTCATACCGAGATTAACGACCTCCTTCTTAGTGCGCTGAGCATCGCACTGCAGCGCTGGCACGGTCACCGGGAAAGCTGGCTCACACTCGAAGGCCATGGACGAGAAGAGATCGATCCGAGTCTGGATGTCCGCCGCACGGTTGGCTGGTTTACCTGTATGTATCCCATCAAGCTCTCGACCGAAGATACGCTGATCAGCACGATACGCGGTATTAAGGAGGCCCTGAGAGAAATTCCAGATAAAGGGATGAGTTACGGTGCGCTCAAGTACGCGTACACCGGCGATGTCGACATCGGTGCACTCAAAGCGCATTGCCTGCCGGCTATTAGCTTTAACTACCTCGGGCAATTCACATCCGGCGAGTCGGGCAGCCCATGGCAGATCTCTACCGAAGGTTGCGGCATCGTGGTGGACGCTCGCAACGCGGATAGCAATCTCATCAACATCACTGGCGGCGTTTTCGAGCAATCTTTGCGACTGTCTATCACAAGCCGCCTGCGTCCTGATATTGCACAAAAACTGGCAGACGATTTCACTGAAGTACTCAACGAAATCATTGAACTATGCGTGAGCGAATCCTCGCAGGAGCGCAGCTTGTTTAGCCCCAGTGACTTTCCCGATACGGCAGTCAGCCTGGCCGAACTGGACCGGCTTCAGGACAGACATAAAATCGAGAATATCTACCGCGCGACCAACGTGCAGCGCGAACTGATGTATTTCAATCGCGTCGATCCAGATTATCAGATAGACCAGGCCGTCCTGCGGATAGATGGACCGTTCGAGCCACAGCGCATGAGTGAGGCTTGGGCGCACGTCATAGCGCAACACGACGTCTTGCGGGCAGGGTTCAGCGACAGAGATTCTCCTGGGGATCCACATCTATTCATTTGCAAACAGGTAACGGCGCCTATTCAGAACATGGACTGGAGTCTGCTCGACGAAGAAGCGATGGGCGACACTTTACGCCAGACCGTCTTGCAACAGCGCAATCGGGCGTTCGACTTTGACCGGCCCCCTTTGTTTCGCATCCTCATTGCTCGCATTGAAGCCGAACGCCACCTGCTGATCTTTACTTTCAACCACATTCTGTTTGACGGGTGGTCCTTTCGAACCATGCTGAAGGAGATCACCGCGGCTTATGTTTCGCTCCAGGAAGGCGTGCCTGCGGTTAAACGGATGCGCAGTTTTGCGCCATTCCCGCGCTTTCTGCAACGCGATTTTGACCATCGGCAAGCGCGCATATTCTGGGAGCCTTACTTGCAAGGCGCAAAGCGAAACCAGCGTTTGCCGAGGGACGCCACTGAAACAGTGGATACTAGTCGCCAATTCCGCATGCGATGCGTGAACTCGGCACTGACGCTGGAGCACAATGACGCGCTATATGAGTTCGGCAAAACACACTGCTATACCGCGAATCAGCTTTGCCAGCTGGCCTGGATGTTGGTGCTTTCCGAAAGTCTGAACGAGGATGACGTTTCTATCGGCTCAACGATGAGTGAACGGCCGACACAAATCGTCGATGCTGCGCATTTGGTTGGCTTGTTTATCGCCAGCCCGGTGCTGCGCTTGACGGCGATTCGTCAGCGCAGTGTGCCGGACCTGCTTGATGATATCGCGCGTACCCAACCCGACCGTCAGCAATTCGCCTTCTATGAATTGAACCAATACGATCAGAACTGGGTTCCCGAGTCGCCCTTTGGCAGCTTGTTCGTGTTTCAGAATATGCCTGAGCTTGATCTGGGCAGCGATCCACCGTTTCGAATCAGCCTGGTGGATGCGGTGTCCGGCAGCAACCACCAGACCGTGTTTTGTCTGAGCCCCCATCCGGAGGGTCTGCGGCTGCAATTGTTCTACGACGCGCGAGAACTGGCGCAAGAGACAGTAGCTCGACTCCTGGCACGCTTTACTACGGTGCTGGTCAGCATGGTGACGATGCCGATCGATCCCACGGCCGTGCAACACATGCTTTCAAGCACGGAATGAAATAGAGCTTCTTCAAACCTCGGATCCGTCAGGCCTGGTCAACAGGAGTGCTTCCATGCCGTCGCAGTCTTCACTTTTTAGAGAACTGTCCGAACCGTGGCGTGCTGTCGTTATCGATCTCGATGGCACCCTTCTGAACGACCACGGAATGATTTCGGACTACTCCGTCAACGTGCTGGAACTTCTGCATCGACGCAACATGGTGATTGTCATTGCCACCGGACGACTCGATGTAGATGCCAGGCGAATTCTACAAAAGCTCAGCTTCACGCCAACCATTCTCTCCTGCAATGGCGCCCTGATCAAAACTGACCCACTGCTTTCGCCTGTACTGGAACAAACGCTACCACTAGTGTTGAGTGGAAAGATCTTGCGCTTTGCACGCCGCCTTCCCTTGCATGTCACGTTGTTTTCGCACACTGGCTGGCATTCCCTAACGCCCAATCCTTACTTCGCCGACTATATTGCCAGCTCCGGCCTGACCTGCCACTATCATGATGAAGGGACGCTCCACGACATTACGGCATTCAAGATTCTTTTACAGGGCGACGTCAACGCAACCGATACAGCTTTCATTGCATTGCGCGAGCGCTTCAGTGCCGTATCCGCGTTAAGCAAATCATCGCCGAAAACCATTGATATAGTTTCCCAAAATCAGAGCAAGATGACCGCCGCGAAGCTCTTCCTTGCGAGCCAACACATCCCGCTCACGCAAACGATCGCCCTAGGCGACGCCATGAACGACCTGGAACTCCTGAGGTCGGTCGGTCATGGTGTGCTTATGGGTAACGCCATGCACGAGCTGCGATGTCATTTGCCGAATCTTCCACAGGCGCTGACAAATCAGCAGGATGGAGTGGCACATTATCTTGAGCAACTACTTTCACTGTGACAATAACTGGCCATTGCGGCTTCACCGCAATACTCAAGCACACAGTCTGTGCGAACAGTGGCACCGCCCGGGCGCGGACCATTACGGCGCCTACTTCCGCGATCCAGACGGCAACAAGCTCTGCGTGTGTTGCCATGAACCGGACACGACCACGGCCGCGCAGGCAGCCCGCTAAGCGCCCGGAAAACACAATTCGAAACGCACCACGCCTGGGGCCGGACACACCACGCGCGCCGTGCCGCCGTGCAGATGCATGATCGCCTTGACGATCGAGAGTCCCAACCCGTTCGATTCGGTAAACTCGCTGCGCGCCGCATCCCCGCGGTAAAAGCGATCGAACAGGCGGTCCAGTTGCTCGTCAGGAATCGGCGCACCGTCGTTTTCCACCACCACCGTCGCGCCCCGTTCGTCCTGCCTGCCGCTCAAACGCACTACCGTATTGCCCGCACCATATCGCACCGCATTGACTACAAGATTATTGATCGCCCGCCGGCAGAGCATCGGATTGACCGACGCCACGCCCTGAGCCTCGACGGTAAAGCGCATGCCGCGTTCGTCGGCGGGGCCTTCGAAATAGTCTGCGATTTTGACGAGTTCGCCGCGCAGATCGACCGGCTCACGGTCGATGGACAATGCCGCATGATCCGCATGCGCGAGGAACAGAATGTTCTCCGCGATGTGGCTCAAACGGCTCAGCTCCTCGAGATTCGATTCGAGCAATTGCTGATATTCATCGGTTTCGCGCGGCTTGGCGAGCGTCACCTGGGTCTGGCCGATCAACGCGCCCACGGGGGTACGAATCTCATGCGCCAGATCGGCGGAGAACTGCGAGAGACGTTGATAACCATCGGCGAGACGGTCGAGCATGGCATTGAAGGCGTGCGTAAGTTGACGTAATTCAACCGGCGCGGCCTCACTGTCGAGTCGCACCGACAAACTCGCCGGACTGATCTGCGCCGCCCGCGTGGCGATCTCCCGCACCGGCCGAAACGCGTGGCGCAACACGTAGTAAGCGAGCAACGTGGCGGCCAGCATACCGGTCAGCGTGGCCAGTAAGATGCGATTGCGGTATGCGGCCAGCATCCGTACTTCCTGAGTCATCGGATGCGCGGCGATCACTTCGATTTCACTGCCGTCCTCACGCGCCTTGACGATGGCGATCGCCCAATGAACCGGAACGCCGTCCGGCAACAGGGTCTGGCGGATATCCGAAAGCGTCGGCAACCTATCCTCGGTGCCGGCCCGCAGTTCAGGCACCGCGACGTTCGCCGGATTCACGTCGATGAACGGCGCTTCGCCCGGACGGCGAAACAGCAACACATCCTGCTCCGCGCCGAGCATGCTCTCGAACAGCAAAGGCCGGCTCTTCAATTCGCTTACCGAATAGAGATCGTGCACGATGCGGCTGAAATGCTCGACACGGCCGGTGAGCACCAGGTCCGCGCGGCGCTGCAAGGTCACCTGAGCAGAGTGATAGAAATAGGCGCCCAGCGTGCCGATCACGACACACGCAATCGTCGCGAACAGCACCGTGGTGCGAGCCGTCAACGAACGTTCGGTCCACAGTTTCATGAACCGTCGCCGAACGTGTAGCCGATGCTGCGCACCGTATGAATCAGCTTCTTTTCAAACGGATGATCGACCTTGGCGCGCAACCGTTTGATGGCCACGTCGACCACATTGGTGTCGCTGTCGAAGTTCATGTCCCACACCTCCGAGGCGATCTGCGTACGCGAGAGCGCCTCACCCTGCCGGCGTACCAGCAGGTGCAGCAGCATGAATTCCTTGTTGGTCAGAGGAATCTCGACACCTTCGCGAGTCACCTTGCGCCGCAAGACGTCGAGCTTGAGGTCGGCGATCTCGAACACGTCACTTTCGCGGATCACGCCACGGCGCAACAGCGTGCGGATCCGCAACACCAGCTCGGTGAACGAGAACGGCTTGACGAGGTAATCGTCGGCGCCGAGTTCCAGGCCGCGAATGCGGTCGCTGACGTGATCGCGCGCGGTCAGGAAAATGACCGGCAAATCGCGCCGCGCCCGCAGCGCACGCATGATTTCCCAGCCGTCGATGCCTGGCAGCATCACGTCCAGCACCACGAGGTCGTACGCGTGTTCGAGCGCCATGTGCAGGCCGTCCGTGCCGGTGCGCGCGAGGTCGACCGCGTAGCCGCTTTCGCGCAGCCCCTTCTTCAGGTAGTCGCCGGTTTTCGGGTCGTCTTCGATGACGAGGATGCTCATGATGCCTGGATTTCCACCCCGTGCGCCGTCTCGCGCGTGGGTCGTGGATAGGGACGTGGATATGCCGCTCATTCTACGTGGCCGCGACGCACCGTTCATGACGTTTTTGTCATCCGTCTGTCACTCGCCGGAGCCGCTCGCGCGCCTAACCTGACCCTATCCTCCACCCACCCAGAGCAGACTCATGAAGATTGTTTCCGCTAATGCGATGCGCACCTTCGTCGCCCCCGTGCTCGTCGCAGCCTCGTTGTTCGCCGCAGGATCCGTCGCGCAGGCCCAGAGCACCGCACCCACCGGCGTACGCGGTACGGTGACCGCATTCTCGGGCGACCTGCTCAAGGTCCATACGCGCGACGGCAAAGACGTTGACGTGAAGCTTGGCAAGGACACGCCGATTCGCGGTGTCACGCTCGCCAATGTGAACGACATCAAGCCGGACAGCTATGTCGGTACCGCAGCGATCCCGCAGCCCGATGGCACGCTGAAGGCGCTCGAAGTGCACGTGTTCCCCGCCAGCATGCGTGGCTCCGGCGATGGTCATCGCCCGTGGGATCTCGGCGCGAACAGCACGATGACCAACGGCACGGTCGGCTCGCTCGTGGTCAGCAACGGCCGTACGATCACCGTCAAGTACAAGGACGGAGAAAAGAAGATCGTGATTCCGCAAGACGTGCCTATCGTCGCGCTTGAACCGGGTGACCGCTCGCTGCTGGTGCCTGGCGCGAAGGTTGTGCTGTTCGCCCACAAGGAAGCCGACGGCTCGATGGCGGCGAATTTCATTTCGGCGGGCGAGCATGGTGTAACGCCGCCGATGTAATACGGCGTTTCTTCAGCCGTTCGAACAGTCGCGTCGTTTAATGACGCGGCTTTCAACTTTTTCCTCGTGTCGTCACTCCCCACCATGCCCGAACCGCAAGCGCGCTTTGTCGTCCATCCGCTCGTCGTACGAATCACGCACTGGATCAACGCATTTGCGATGGTCTGCATGGTGATGAGCGGCTGGGCGATCTATAACGCTTCGCCCTTCTTTCCGATCAGATTCCCAGCGTGGGCGACCGTTGGCGGCTGGCTGGGCGGCTCGATTGCATGGCATTTCGCGGCGATGTGGCTGTTATGCGCGAATGGCCTGCTATATATGGCGTATGGCTTCGCGCGTGGGCATTTCCGTCGCAAGCTATTGCCGATCTATCCGCGCGATGTCTTACACGATGCCACATTAGCCATGCAATTCAAGCTGCCGCACGACACCGGCAAATATAACGCAGTGCAGCGCGCGCTCTATCTGTTCGTCTTGTTCCTTGGCGTGCTGCTGGTTGCCTCAGGACTTTCGATCTGGAAGCCGGTGCAATTTTCGTGGCTTACCGCACTGTTCGGCGGCTTCGATTTCGCGCGTCGCGTGCACTTCATAGCGATGGCGGGCGTGGTGGGTTTTGTCGTCGTGCACCTCGCGCTGGTGCTGCTGGTGCCGCGCACGCTGTTGCCGATGTTGACCGGCCGCGCCCGGCTCTCCACGCACGAAAGGAGCAAGGCATGAGCGAATCAGAACGCCGGGACTCGCGCAGCTCGCGCATTGTTCTCGCCGACCACAAACCGCAAATCGAACGCCTGCAGCGGCGCCTGTTTCTGCGCTCATCGCTTTCGATCGGCGCGCTCGCGATGCTCTCGGGCTGCAACATGCAGGACGGCGATTCGGTCGACAAGGTGTTGTGGGCCATGTCGCGCTGGAACGATCGCG
The DNA here is from genome assembly GCF_046025895.1 of Paraburkholderia sp. RL17-337-BIB-A. Classification (NCBI taxonomy): domain Bacteria; kingdom Pseudomonadati; phylum Pseudomonadota; class Betaproteobacteria; order Burkholderiales; family Burkholderiaceae; genus Paraburkholderia; species Paraburkholderia sp. RL17-337-BIB-A. Next base: position 2,386,152 of record NZ_JARESY010000002.1, read on the forward strand.
TGCAGGGATGGCTGTTCGATCGCAACAAGCTCGCGCCGACCTATTCGGCGAGCGAAATCACCGACCCGTTCCCCTTCAATGCGTTCTATCCGGAGTTCGACGCGCCGGATATCGACGGTTCGACGTATCAGCTGGAAGTGTCCGGTTTAGTGTCCGACAAGCGCACATGGAATCTCGATCAACTGCGCGCTTTACCGCAGGCTTCACAGATTACGCGCCACATCTGCATTGAAGGATGGAGTGCGATCGGACAATGGCGAGGCGTGCCGTTTCGCACTTTTCTCGAACGTGTCGGCGCCGATCTGAGCGCACGCTATGTCGGCTTCAAATGCGCGGACCGCTATTATTCGAGCCTCGATATGGCGACGGCGTTGCATCCGCAAACCCAACTGACACTCGATTTCCGCGACGCGCCGCTGCCGGCCAAATACGGCTATCCGCTCAAGCTGCGCGTACCGACCAAACTCGGCTTCAAGAATCCAAAGCACATCGCGGCGATTTTCGTGACCAACACGAACCCTGGTGGCTACTGGGAAGACCAAGGATACAACTGGTTTAGCGGGCTATAACGCTTCCTGCAAGCGCCCGCTCATACCGCGGTGACATACCGTGCAACCGGCTTGACGACGCGTGGTGGCGGCGCATCGTAGACGGTGCGCATGCGTTTGACTTCATCCACCGGGCTCAAGCCGAACAGGCGCTTGAATTCACGGCTGAATTGCGACGCGCTTTCATAACCGACGCGCGCCGCGGCCGCGCCCGCATTCAAACCATCCTGCACCATCAGCAAACGCGCGTGATGCAAACGCGTGGTCTTCACGTATTGCATCGGCGAAGTCGCCGTCACGGCTTTGAACTGCGCATGGAAAACGGCGACGCTCATACCCGCTTCAGAGGCGAGCGTATCGACATCGAGTTCTCCGTGATAGTCGGCGTGGATGCGCCTTAGCGCTTTGGCGATGCGGCCGAAATGATTCTGATGCGTGAGCGCCGCGCGAATCGCGTCGCCCTGCTCGCCCGTCAATACGCGATAACAGATTTCGCGGACCACGCCAGGCGCGAGAATGCGCGCATCGAGCGGCGAGGCCAATGCTTCCATCAATCGCTGCACGGCATTGGATAACGCCGGATCGAGCGGCGTCGAATAGATGCCGAGCGGTTCGTTCTGCGTGGCGCCTTGGGTTTCGTTCAGCGCCATCAGCAACTCGGCCACCATGGTCAGATCGACGCGCACCGAGATCGCGAGGAATGGCTCTTCTGGGCTCGCCTCGGTTTCACATTCGAACGGCAGCGGCACCGACAACACCAGGTATTGTTGCGCGTCGTACTGGAACACCTGATCGCCGAGAAAACCGCGCTTGCGACCCTGGCAGACGATCACGATGCTCGGCTCGTACATCACGGGCATACGCGGCATCGGCTGATTGGCCCGCAGCAGATTGACACCCTCCAGGCTCGAGCGGGTGATGCCCGGATTGGGCGCGAGCGCGTCGAACCATTCGACGAGACGCTGCTGGGCAGGACTGCCGGGGGCGCCATCGACCGGATCGCCATTGCGCGCGTCGAACTCGGCCGAGGTAGGTTCAATGGAACGGGTTGACATGACGATATAGTGATGTGCAAGAGAATAATGCTTGAAATTTATCACCAAACGACCTACTGCGCTCGTCACCAGGAGTTTTAGGCAAACCTTCAAGATATTCAGGTATTCCCCGCTTCGCTCCCGGCTCCTACTATGGGAACCCTGCCGGATCATCTTTTTCCGCGCTGCGCCGGGCTCGGTCGCCCGTTCACCGTTTCGGTGAATACGTCGACCACCGCCTGCGCGGTGATCCCGGTTCACAACAAGGTTTGACCGCATCGGTGACACGCGTCGCCCATCGTCGGCGCCTTGCGACATCCCCTTTTTGCTGGAGCTACCCATGAGCACGACTTATGCCTATGCAGCGACCGACGCTAGCGCGCCGCTCGCCCCGTTCGAAATCCAGCGACGCGAACTGCGCGCCCACGACGTGCAAATGGAAGTCCTGTTTTGCGGCGTGTGCCATTCCGACTTGCATCAGGCACGCAACGAATGGAAGAACACGGTTTTTCCGGTGGTGCCGGGCCATGAAGTTGTCGGCCGCGTAACGGCGGTCGGCCCGGACGTGACGAAGTACAAGGCAGGCGACGTGGTGGGCGTGGGCTGCCTCGTCGACTCGTGCCGTACGTGTGCGAGCTGCAAGGAAGATCTCGAGCAGTATTGCGAAAACGGTTTTGTCGGCACGTACAACGGTGTGGACCGGGTTGACGGTCAGATCACCTACGGCGGTTATTCGACGCAACTGGTGGTGGATGAGGCATTCACGCTGCGCGTGCCGGAGAATCTCGACCCGGCGGGCGCCGCGCCGTTGCTGTGCGCGGGTATCACGACGTATTCGCCGCTGCGCACGTGGGGCGCCGGTCCTGGCAAGAAGGTCGGGATTGTCGGCCTTGGCGGCCTCGGTCACATGGGCGTGAAGTTGGCCCGCGCGATGGGCGCGCATGTCGTGTTGTTCACGACGTCGCCGTCGAAGATTGAAGATGCGAAGCGACTTGGTGCGCATGAGGTTGTCATTTCGAAGAATGCTGAAGAAATGGGAGTGCATGAAAACAGCTTCGATTTGATTGTGAATACCGTTGCTGCGCCGCATGATTTGAATCCGTTTTTGAATCTGCTCAAACGTGATGGGACGATGACGCTGGTTGGTGCGCCGGAGCACGATCATCCGTCGCCGCAGGTGTTCAATCTGATCATGAAGCGTCGCCGTCTGGCGGGTTCGCTGATTGGCGGAATTGCCGAGACGCAGGAAATGCTCGATTTTTGTGGCGAGCACGGGATTACTTCGGATGTTGAAGTTATTCCGATGCAGGGGATTAATGAGGCTTATGAACGGATGCTTAAGAGTGATGTGAAGTATCGGTTTGTGGTTGATCTGGATTCTTTGAGGAAGTGATTTTTTTGCCTGCGAGGTGTCTGGTGGTTTGGGTGCCTTGCAGGCAAGGGCTTTGTTTGGTTGATTGCCTGTGGCGCGCTTCTGGTTGTTTGCCTAGCGTGTTGGCCTGTCCTTGAATTGATATTGGTCTATTAGTGTTGCCCCTGTGCGGGGCGGCACTTACTTTCTTTGCCGCCGCGTAACTATTCAGCTTGTAAACTGTTGCCAGGCTGTGCATAGTGAAGGACATGACGAAGATGCCAGACATCAAGGACCTGACGCACGAACAGAAGGACGCGCTCATCATTGATCTGGTGAGACGTCTGAACGAGCTCGAAGCGAAACTGGAGAAGGACAGTCATAACTCCAGCAAGCCGCCGTCAAGCGATGGGCCCAGGCGCAAACCGAAGTCGTTGCGTGGCACGAGCGGCGCCAAGCCCGGTGCGCAACCTGGGCACAAGGGCAAGACGCTCAAACGCGTAGCGCAGCCCGATCACATCAAGATTCACCCAGTGGCGCCGGTGTGCGATGCATGCGGCAAACGCATCAAACCGGCCCGCATTGCCGTGTTGCCCGAAGGCCGTCAGGTGATCGATCTGCCGCCCACGCGCTTTGAGGTGACCGAACATCGCGTCCAGATCGCGCAGTGCCGCTGCGGCAAGCAGCATTCGGGCATGTTTCCCCAGGGCGTGAGCCAGGCGGTCCAGTACGGTCCCCAGGTGCGCGCCGCGGCGGTCTATCTGACGCAATACCAGCAGTTGCCGGTAGCGCGTACCGCTCAGGCGCTGGAAGACCTGTTTGGTCTGCCTGTGAGTACGGGAACCGTACAGCACAGCATTGATCAGGCCGCGCAGCTGCTGGCGCCGGCGGTTGAACAGATCAAACAGGCGCTACGCGAGCAGCCCGTGGTGCATTTCGATGAGAGTTCAATGCGCGTGGGTCGCACGCCTCACTGGCTGCATGTCGCCTCGACACGCATGTTGAGCTGGTATGGCTCACACCGCAAGCGCGGTAGCGAGGCGTTGGATAGCTTCGGCATTCTCCCCGGCTTCAAGGGCATCGCGGTCCATGACGGCTGGGGGCCGTACGCGGGCTATGAATGTGAACATGCGCTGTGCAATGCGCACCATCTGCGCGAACTGGTGTTTGTGCTGGAGTCCACGCAGCAAACCTGGGCACAGCAGATGATCGATCTGCTTTGCCAGGCAAAGCGTGAGGCTGACCTCAGTCTGGCCTCGGGCAACGCAGCGCTGGATCAATCGCGCCAACGCCATTATGCGCGGCGTAGCCGGATGCTGATTGCCCAGGCGCGCCGACTCAATCCGCAACAGGCACGTGAACCGACGCGCGAGGACCGCCGCGGCAGAATCAGGCAAAGTTTTACATACAACCTGCTCCGGCGCCTTCAGAGGTATGCACGCGAAGTGTGGCGTTTCATTGCAGACCACCGCGTCCCGTTCGATAACAACCAGGCCGAACGCGACATCCGTATGCTCAAACTCAAACAGAAAATCTCAGGATGCTTCCGCGCAGAATCGGGCATGCAGGCGTTCTGCACGATCCGCTCCTACCTTGCCACCCTGCGCAAGCAGAACCGCTCGCTGATCAATGCGCTGGCGTTGAGCTTCGCCGGATTAGTCGTTTCGCCTTTGGTGGCTGCTGAATAGTTACGCCGCCGCAAAGAAAGATAAGCAAAGAAAGCGGCTCAACCCGCTAGCTCATAAGCGGGTCCCCCGCATAGTTGCAATAGTGGTGCATCTGGAATCCGTGCTCTCGCACACTCCGAGTTAGCGACAAAGCAGTCATACTTCCCGTCTCGCACTATGTGCTCGCCGGAAGGGCACAGCTGCAAACCCATGGCTTCGTCTGGGCGTGGTTGGGAGCCGTCGGCTTCGCCTCGGCGAAATGCCAACGGATCCAGCGTTTCGGATTTGCCGTCAACGCTAAACATAACTAGCCGCATAAGGAATCGGACGGGGCTCTTAAAACAGCAAAACCAGCCTTTGAACTGCTATTGGCATCAAGTACGGCAGCCAGCTTGGCGAACTACTGTCAAGCGTAAAACGGCTAGCTGCTTTCTGAAGCGCCGAGATCAAGTACAACTACCCACTCGGTGAACTACTGCCAAGCATAAAACGGCTAGCTGCGTTCTGAAGCGCCGAGATCAAGTACAACGAGCCACTCGGCGAACTACTGTCAAGCGTAAAACGGCTAGCTGCTTTTTAGAGCGCCGTGTGCATTGAATACAGCGGGCGGCTGATGAAGTACTGGCGAGCATAAAAACGGCGGACGGTTTTATGAGGTACCGCTTCGGCGCGCGCAGCGCCGCTGGAAGAATGACTGCTGTGTCACTCACGCGGAATGTGCGAGGGCGCAGATTCCAGATGCACCACTGCCCCCTCCAAGCCAGGGGACCCGCTTAAAAGTTAGCGGTTTGAGCCGCTTTCTTTTGCCTACTTTTCTTTGCGGCAGGCAAAGAAAAGTAGGTGCCCGCCCCGCACAGGGGCGACGCTAATAGACCAATAACAAATCAAGGAAAGGCCAACACCATAAAAAGCACAGACAAACAAGCACCACCGCAGGCAAACAAATCAAAAAAACAACCACCACAAGCACACAACCAACCGCCGCCAAAGGCAAAAAAAACACCCCTTAACACCAATTGGAGTCTGAACCGTGATCGACAGAATAACTGCAATGCGGACATTCATCCGAATCGTGGACACCAACAGCTTCACCCGCGCAGCGGAATCCCTCGACATCCCCCGGGCGACCGCGACAACCATCGTCCAGAACCTGGAAGCCCTGCTAGGCACCGCCCTCCTGACCCGCACAACGCGGCGCCTGAGCATTACGCCAGAAGGCGCGGCCTACTACGAGCGCTGTGCGCAAATCCTCGCCGACATCGACGAAATGGAAGCCAGCCTCCGTCACGCAACAGATAACCTGACCGGCCGGCTGCGCATCGAAATGCCCGGTGCAGTAGCGAGCGCGATCGTCTTGCCGGCACTGGACGACTTCCACGTCCGCTACCCGAACCTCGATCTGGCCATCGGCATCAGCAACCGCACGGTCGACCTGGTCTCGGAAGCCATCGACTGCAGTATCCAGTTAGGCGAATTGCCGGACTCGAATCTGATCGCGCGGCAATTGGGCACCCTCGAGCACGTGACATGCGCAAGCCCGGCCTACCTGACCCGCCACGGCACGCCCGCCAATCTCGACGATCTACGCGGACACGTCGCGGTCAATTGCATGTCGCCGCATAACGGCCGTGAAGTCGACTTCGACTTCGAAGTAGACGGTGAAGCGCAAAACGTCAAGGTAAAAGGCTTCGTCAAAGTCAGCGACGAGCAGGCCTATCTCACTTGCGGATTGCAAGGCCTGGGAATGATTCAACCCGCACGGATCGCCGCCCAGCCCTACCTCGATTCCGGACTTCTGCGCGAAGTACTGCCGCAATGGAAACCCGTGCCGATGCCGGTCTCGATCGCTTATGTGAAGAACCGCCGGGTGTCGCCACGCGTGCGGGCCTTCGTTGACTGGCTCGCGGAATTGTTCGAACAGACCGAACACGTCGATCAGGACATGTCGCGAGTCCGTCAACTGTTGCGCGGCCTGCATCCCGCCTGAGGCGGGTTCATGCAGGCCCGCAGCACCCAGAGACGTCAATTCGGCAGTGATGGTCCGTTTAATTCACAAACGCCGTCGCGGCGTATTCTGCCCAACGGGCACCTTCGAACGTCGGTCGCTCACCACCTGCCACGACCGCAGCAGATACGCGAGCGATGCAAAACCGCTCCAGATATGCACGAGGGCGTGAACGGGAACACCAGAAACAGTGTCATCCCAAGGAGCATATGAGCTTTGAACACCCCGTTCGCTTCAGGGATGAGCGCCGCAGCGCCGCCCTGGACTGTGACGATGTGCTGTGCCCAACCGGCGAGTTTCATCATCATGCTACCGTCCAGATACTGCGCCGGCATCGGGATCGTGCCGAGACCCAACACCAGTTGCACCCACAACAACACGAGCAACACGATATCGCTGGTCTTCGAATGCGCACGGATGCGCGGGTCACCGAGCCGGCGGATCAACAGCATGGTCACGCAGCTGCGCCACCGTCGAGTTGCCAGGTAATCCAGAGTGTCAGACCGATCGACGCCAACGCCAACGCAAGCAACGTGGCGACAAGAGCGGGACCGGAGAAGCTCGCGTATCTGACCGCGCGAATCGGCGACGAAATCGCCCATATGAAGGGCAAGCGCGCACCGTTCGCGCCGCATTGGCCGCTGCCGGATCAGGTTGCGCACCGGCTCAAGCGCGAGGTGCCGTTGTGGTCGATCGGTGCGGTATTCGCGCTGGTGGGACTGCTCGCTTATCTCGGCCTGAACACCTGTTTGGGCGATCAGACGTTGCGCACGCTCGCGCCGTATTCGCAAGTGGCAAGCTCGGACCGCAATCGGCCACGTTGACGATCTCGCTGCCGTAGATCGGAACAGCAAGCACATAACGAAAAAGGCGGTCCGCGAAAACGGGCCGCCTTTTTCAATGCAACGCTTTCTTCAAACGTCGACGTACCGCCGACGCTTGACCCTCCACTTACTGCGATTCTTCCGCCCACACTGCGTTCTCCCGCGCCATCAGCGCCGTCGACGCAGCCGGTCCAAACGTGCCTGCCGTATAGGCACGCGGCTTGTCGCCCGACTTGGCCCAGCCTTCGAGAATCGGTTCGGCCCATGCCCATGCGGCTTCGAGTTCGTCGCGGCGCATGAAGTGCGTGAGGCGCCCGCGGATCACGTCGATCAGCAAACGCTCGTACGCTTCCGCGCGCCGCTCGGTGAAGGCCTGCTGCAAGTCCAGGTTCAGATTCACCGGCAGCATGTGCATGCCGCTGCCCGGTTCCTTCGCGAGCATTTGCAACTGGATCGACTCTTCCGGCTGCAACTGGATCACAAGACGGTTGCCGTAGTTGCGCCCACCGCTCGGAATGATCGAGAACGGCAATTCGGAAAACTCAATAACGATTTCCGATACCTTCTTCTGCATACGCTTGCCGGTGCGCAGATAAAACGGCACGTTGGCCCAGCGCCAGTTGTTGATATGCGCGCGCAACGCGACGAAAGTCTCGGCGCGGCTGCCGGCCGGCACGTTGTCTTCCTCAAGGTAGCCCTTCACCGGCTCGCCGTTTACCGCGCCGGCCGTATACTGACCGCGCACGGTATCGCGCGCGATATCCTCGGGCGTCATGGGACGCAGCGAGCGCAGCACCTTGAGCTTCTCGTCGCGCACCGCATCCGGATCGAGCGATACCGGCGGCTCCATGGCGACGATGCACAACAACTGCAGCAAGTGGTTCTGCACCATGTCGCGCAGCGCGCCGGTTTTGTCGTAGAAGCCCGCACGGCTGCCCACCCCGACCTCTTCGGCTACCGTGATCTGCACGCTCTTGATATACGGCGCCTGCCATAGCGGGCCGAAAATCGCGTTACCAAAGCGCAGCACCATCAGGTTCTGCACAGTTTCCTTGCCGAGGTAGTGGTCGATCCGGTAGATCTGCGCTTCGCTGAAATGCTTGCCGACCGCCGTGTTGATCTCCTGCGCGGACGCCAGATCGTGGCCGAGGGGTTTCTCGAGCACGACACGCGAATTCTCGTCGACCAATCCGGCCGCCGAAAGGTTGTCGCAAATATGCGTGAACAGATCCGGCGAGGTCGCGAGATAGAACACGCGGCGCACGCCGTCGCGCGACGCTTCTTTCAGACGGTGGTAGTCCTCGACCGAATCGACGTCCATGCGCACGTACTCGAACAGCGCCAGGAATTTGTCCCAGGCGGCAGCATCGAACGCCTTCTTTTCGATGAAGGGCTTGGCCTTCGCTTCCATGAATTCGTTGATGTACTCCTCACGCGACCACGGCTTGCGGCCGATCGTGAGAATGCGGGTATCCGGCGGCAGATTGCAGTGCAGATGCGCCATGTAGAGCGCGGGCAGCAGCTTGCGGAACGACAGATCGCCGGTGCCGCCGAAGATGATCATGTCGAGCGGCAGGTTGGGAGTGGCAGAAGCGTGTTGGGTCGTCATAGCGCGGTCGCAGCGTCGTGAAGGCGTCAAGTCAAAAGACAAGGGCAAAAAAACGCCGGCGGGCCGGCACGTTTTTCTGGCAAACGTCTATGGTGCAACGTTTTGAGATTGTTTGCACGGCAACATGTGCCGCAGGTTGTCGCAAGATGCCAACCCGGACCGAAGAACCACCCCGCGCCTGGCGACGCAGACGGTCCACGATCAACTGCCCGACAAGGCTTCGCGCGCGACGCGGCAGGCCGCCAGGTCCCATGCCGCACAACCGACGCTTTTGAAAACAATCGGTTTTCCCGCCGGCAACGAAGCGGTTTTTTCCACCACTGCGGCAATTCCGCCGACCTGCGTCCAATCGACGCCCGCCTGGATGAAATCACCGGCTTCATGCCTCGCGCCGGCTTCGTCGTCGACGAATAGCGCGCTACCGGCGATCGTGCGCGCGCCGATCTCGACCATGGCCGGCGTGAACGCGCCGACGCCGATCACGAGCCGGTCGGTGCGCGCCACTTCGTCGTAGACGGGCTGCCTGCTGGTGGTCAGCGCGATCACCACGTCGACTGAATCGGGAATGTTCGCGGCAGGGTCGGCCAGCGGTTGCAGTTCGCGCACCTTGCCACCCTGCGCGCCACGGGTGCCATGCGCGCCCTCAGTGCCATATGTGCCCTCCGTGCCCTCCGTACCCTCAGTGCCATACGTACCATACGAACGATGCGCGGCGCAAAACGCTTCGGCCCGCGCGGGCGCACTGCCCTTCACCCACACACGCGCGTCGGGGAACAGCTCACCGATCGCTTCCAGATGATTCGCTGCCTGCGTGCCGGTGCCGATCAGCAGGAATTCGCGCGGCCTGGCCAGCGCGAAAGTGTGTATGCCAAGCATCGACATCGCCGCCGTGCGACGCCCGGTTACCGTCGGGCCGTCGAGGATGAAGAGCGTCTCGCCGGTGTCAGCGTCAAACGCCATCACCTGGCCGTGAATCGTCGGGATGCCGCGCGGCCTGTTGCTCGCGCACACGTTGACCAGTTTGTGGATCGCGAGATCGGGCGCGGTGGCCGGCATAGACAGCATGATGTCGCCCTCGCTGAGCGGCACGACGAGCCGCTCGGGACTCGCGATGCGTTGCCGCGCGTAGTCGATGCTCGCGCGCTTCAACGCGTCGACGAGCGTTGCATACGGGATCAGCCGCGCGGTGGCGGCGTCGTCGAAAATCTGCGTGATCTGGCGAGGCGGTCGGCTCATAAGCGGGATTTTTCCTGTCCTTTGGAGATGATGCGTTTAATTCAGCACACCAGAAAACCATCAGTCAACGGATCGCGTTCGTCGACGATCCTGCTTGCAAAACCGTACCCATGCGCAGCACTTTCGTTCACCGGTTCCTTGACGTCCTCCCCGCCCTGAAGGACGGGGATTCCTACGGTGCTTAGGCCGCGATGGCCTGAGTCACTTCGGCGGGTTCCTGCTTCTTCGAGCGGCCCGAGCGCACCCTCTCTCCACAGGCGAACAAGCGCTGTCCGCGCTCTAAAACATTGATCGCGCCGACGTGATCGGCGTTTGCTTCGTGGCCGCAGCGCACGCACGCGAACAGCGATTGCGTGCGGCGGTTATCGGCTGAGATATGGCCGCAGCATGGGCACGTGCGGCTCGTGTTGGCCGCCGGCACGGCGACGAAGAACCCGCCGCGCCATGCCGTTTTGTACTCCAACTGGCGGCGAAACTCAAACCAGCCCTGGTCGAGAATTGACTTATTGAGGCCCGACTTGGCGCGGACATTGCGCCCTGGCGCTTCTACGCTGCCCTTTGATGACCTGGCCATGTTGCGCACCTGCAAATCCTCGACGGCGATCATTGCGTGGTTTTTGCTGATCGTGTTCGAGGCTTTGTGCAGGAAGTCGTTACGCGCGTTCGCGATGCGCGCATGGATGCGCTGCACGCGGGCCTTCGCCTTTTTCCAGTTCGATGAACCCTTGACCTTGCGCGACATGCGGCGCTGATACTTCGCGAGCCGCTGTTCGTGCCTTTTGAAGCTCGCGAGCGGCGCGATAAACGAGCCGTCGCTCAGCGTGGCGAAGCGCGTCACGCCGACGTCGATACCGACCGCCGGGCCGTGCGGAACCGCCTGTTCGACCTCGCGCTTCGTGAGGATCGAGACGAACCACTTGCCCGCGCGCAGCGATACCGTCGCGCTGCGGAGCTCGCCGGGCACGGTGCGGCTGTTGCGGTAGCGGACGTAGCCGAGCTTCGGCAAAAAGATGCGACCGCTCTCGCGGTCCAGCCTGATCTGCTTTGCGTCGGGATAGCGAAACGAATCGCTCATGCCTTTGCGCTTGAAACGGGGGAACCCGGTGCGCTTCCCGAAGAAACTGACGAACGCGCGATCGAGGTCCTTCAGTGCCTGCTGCTGGGTATGGACCGGCGCATCCTTGAGCCACGGCGTATCAGCGCTGTTGCGCCATTCTGTGAGCCACTTGCACATGCCTGCATGGCCTACGAACTTCCCGCCAGCTTCGCGATTCTTCTGCTGCTCCGCGAGCGCCTTGTTAAAAACGAACCGGCCTGCTCCGGCGAACTGGCGCATCTTGCGCGCTTGCTCACCGGTCGGCATGAATTCGAATTTGAAGGCTTGAAGTCGTTCCATAGCTGAAAATATACTTTGGTCTATGACTACCGACAACAATATTCGACACGGGCGACACTGCGTTTTCGTGATGCATGTGCACTTGGTCTTTGTAACCAGGTATCGGCGCGGCGTGTTCACGAAAGAAATCATCGACGACCTGCGCGTGGTATTCGCCAGCGTGTGCGCCGACTTCGAGGCCGAACTGGTGGAGTTCGACGGCGAGGACGACCACGTACACCTTCTGGTGACCTACCCGCCCAAAGTCGCCGTCTCGACGCTCGTGAACAGCCTCAAGGGCGTTTCGAGCCGCATGATCCGCAAGAAGAACTACCTGAGCATTCGGCGCAACCTGTGGAATGGTGCGCTTTGGTCGCCGTCCTATTTCGCCGGTAGCTGCGGCGGGGCGCCTGTCTCAGTGATTCGCCAATACATCGAGCAACAGCGAACGCCGCACTAAGGCCCTGGAAGGACGCCTACGGCGTCCGCGCTTTCCTTCCCCGCCGTGAACGACGGGGCTTGCCGCGCACTTGGGTCAATTAACCGCCGGACACTTCGCTCGCGCGACGCGACGACTGGATCACCAGCAACAGATCGCCCGGCTCGATCGGACACGGCTCGTCTTCGTAAAACGACAGCATCTGTCCCGCGCGTATCAGCCCGACCACCACCGCGCCCGGCAGCGCATTGCTCCAGCGGCCCACTTCCAGCGCCGTCGCCGGACGCTCCACCAGATTGACGCGGCCGCGCGCCGACAGCAGATCGTTGACGAATGGCACGATGTAGTTGCTGTCCACCGCGTCGGCGAGCAACAGGCCGCCGATCTTGGTCGATGAAACGATCACGTCCGCGCCGGCCTGGCGCAACTGGCGCTGGTAGGTTTGCTCCTGGATCCGCACGACGATCTTCGTGTCCGGCGCGACACTGCGCACGGTCAATGTCAGCAGGATCGCGATGGCGTCGTCGCTGACGGCGATGATGACCGCGCGGGCAATACGCACCTGCGCCTGTTGCAGCAGATCCTCGCGCGATGGATCGCCGAGCAGGCCCGCCACGCCCAAGGCCGTGGCCGCTTCGAGCGCCGCCTGCTGCGAATCGATGACGACGATCGACTCCGCGGCGAAGCCGCTTTCCAGCAGCTCGCGCACCGCGACCGAACCGCTCAATCCGTAGCCGCACACCACGACGTGATCGCGCAGCTGTTTTTGCAGGCGTTTCATGCGGAATTCCTCGATGACACGTTGAATGACGAACTGATAAGCGGTGCCCAGAAACACGAACCAGATCACGATCCGGATCGGCACGATAAAGAAGGCGTCGATGAGTCGCGCACGGGCGGTAACCGGCACGATGTCGCCATAACCGACAGTGGCGACGGTGACCATCGTGAAGTACATCAGGTCGACGATGCCGAGCACCTTGCGGTTGGCGTCGCGCAGACCATCGCGGTCGAGATAGAGCACGGCGAAGGCAAGTACGCAGAGGCCTAGCACGAGATAGATACGCTGCAGCAGCATGCGCTGCGGCGACGCCGCGGGGCGCGTGAACAGCGTGCGGGCGCGCGGCGCCTGCCACGGTGTGCGGGCCCGGCGCGGCAAGCGAAAGCGTGGCGGGCGTGGCTGCGGCTCTGGGTGTGGCTGATCAGACACGCGGCGGCTCCAGGCATCGAGGACAAGCGATTCTACGACGCCTCGCGCGCCGTGGGGCCGGATCGGGAACAGGCGGCCGCGCCGCCGCCTTTACTGCGAAGCGGCTTTGGCCTTGGCGTCGCCTTTCTTGCCGCCCTTGAACATCGCGCGACACGCCGGACTGAGTTCGTCGACGTGCCGCTTCATGCAGGCGGTGATTTTTTCCTTGTTCGGAATCTCGGCGGAGCAGAAATGCATTGCGTCGCCGCGACAGGCCTTGGCCTGGTCATCTTCGGAGGCCGCGTTCGCCTCGGTCACTGCACTTAGCGCTGCAAGGCTGAAGACAAGGCTGGAGGCAAGGGCGTGGATTCGATTCATGACGGGTTCCGCTATCGCAAAGGTCGGTGACACGTTGCTCAGCAGAAAACGGGCCCGATCATTGCGCTCGCCATACGGCGTGCCGGCCGCCGCGGCTAGCGCGCGATGCGGGTGAGCGTCATGCCACGCCCTGCGTAGAAACGCGCCATCGTTGCGAGCGGCAAATACACATCCGCCTGCTGAGGCGCTATGCCCGACGGGTTGTGAAACCATACGCCATCGCGATCGCGCCCATGCAGCAGGATCAAATGGCCGCCCTGGCGCTGATTCGGCTGCTCGGGATAGCGGATCTCGGGGCTCACGGACACGATCGCCAGCGTCTCGCCGTCGATGCGCATGGCGATCTCTTCGAGCGGCGCCTGCGGCAGTACCTCGACCTGAACGCCGAATGCCCTGCCGATCCAATCGGCGAACGGCCGATAAATCAAACCGTCGACGCCACCGTCGTCGCGCAGCCGGTACACGCCGTGCCGCAGTGCTTCATCCAGCAGCGCGGCGCGCGGCGCGTGTTCGATGCGCCAGTAGTCGAGCGCGGATTCGAGGGAGGTCAGACCGCACAGGCGTTTGGCCCAGAAGCGGTAACGCTCCGGGTCGGCGAAACCGCTGCGCTGCCAGGCTGGGTCGTCGCACGGGTCGCCCTGTTGTTCGACGATGTGGCGCACCCATGCGGGGCTGCCCCATTGCGTGTAGTACGGCACGTCGGTGTGGCGGAGCGTCGGTTGGTTCATGAGTGGAGCGGAGTTAGTGGATGAACTCGTCGCGCTGGCTCCGCAGTTCGGGCAGAGACCACTTGAGCGCGCGGGAATGGCCGCGCGTCATTCGACGTCGACCTGCATGTCGTCAGCGAGATTGATCGCGCCGTTCGCGCGTTGCCGCACGCGCCGGCGATCAGCACGTCGGCGTGTTTTGGGAACGATTGGTCGGCGAGGGTGAAGCTCGCGTGCAGCGGGTAAGTTGTGTTCCTCAGGCGGGCGGGTTTTAAGTGTGGGCATAATCTTCGCAGGCAGGCCGGTTGTCCGCAATGCCACAATGCGCCCGTTTTGCCGTCTGCCGTTGTGCCGTTGTGCCGTTGTGCCGTTGTGCCGTTGTGCCGTTGTGCCGTGGCAGGCAAATGTAAATTATTCGCCAAACGGATATTTGTTTTTTATTCGCCATACAGATATTTGTCAAATATGCGTCACACGAATATTTGACAGATATCTGTGTCACGCATAAAAAGCATTTATTCGTCTCGCGGATAATCTGCCATGATCCACCTCGTCGCCACGCCGGACCAGATGGCCCAGCTGCTTGCTGCCGGTCGGCGCCAGGCCGGCCTTACCCAGGCCGAAGCTGCCGCGCGCATCGGCATCAGCCAGAGCCGCATCTCGGCGCTGGAAACCGACGCCACCGCCCTCACCCTCACCCAACTGCTGGCGCTGTGCGGCGCCTACGGCCTGCAACTGCAGCTACGCGACAAAAACCAGCCGGTGCCTGAGCCGGGGCCTCTGATCGAGTGGTAAGCATGGGCCGCCAAACGCATTCGCGGGCGCTTTCGGTGTGGGCCAACGGCGAGCGTGTCGGGGTCTGGCGCCTGCCGACCCGCGGCCCCATGGAGTTCGCCTACGAGCCCGCATGGGTCGCCTCCTCCGCGGGCCGGCCGCTCTCGCTCTCGTTGCCGTTCGCGCCGAGCAACGCGGTGCACAAAGGGCCGCGGGTGCTCAACTATTTCGACAATCTGCTGCCCGACAGCGAGGCGATCAGAAAGCGCATCGCCCAGCGCTACCAGACCGCTACGCTCGACGCGTTCGACCTGCTGCAAGCCATCGGCCGCGATTGCGTGGGCGCCGTCCAGTTGCTGGCCGTTGACGACGCGCCGGCCGGCGTCGAACGGATCGAAGGCACGCCGCTCTCCGACAGCCAGATCGAAACCATGCTGGCGCGCATCGTCAGCAACCCCGCCCCCGGCGCATCCGGCGATGCGGACGATTTCCGCATCTCGCTCGCCGGCGCGCAGGAAAAAACCGCCCTGCTCTGGCATGACGGCAAGTGGCAGCGTCCGCACGGCGCCACGCCCACCACGCATATTTTCAAGTTGCCGCTTGGGCTCGTCGGCAACAAGCTCGCCGGCCTCAGCACCTCGGTCGAAAACGAATGGCTGTGTCTGCGCATTCTGCGCGCCTATGGTCTGCCGGTGGCCAACACCGAGATCATGACGTTCGGCAAGCAGCGGGTGCTGAGCGTCGAGCGCTTCGACCGGCAATTGCATTCGAGCGGGCACTGGCTGCTGCGCCTGCCGCAGGAAGACTTCTGCCAGGTGTACGGCGTGCCGTCGCATCGCAAGTACGAAAACGAAGGCGGTCCGGGCGTGCTGGACCTCGCGCGGATTCTTCAGCAATCGGTCTCGGCGCGACAGGACATTGAAACGCTGCTGGCAAGCCAGATCCTGTTCTGGATGCTGGCCGCGCCGGACGGCCACGCCAAGAACTTCAGCATTCGCCTGCTGGCGGGTGGCCAGTACCGCCTGACGCCGCTTTACGATGTGATGTCGATCTGGCCGGTGGAAGGCAATGGGCCGAACCAGTGGGCGTGGTACAAGGCCAGGCTCGCCATGGCGATGTGGTCGCGCAGCAAACACGACGCCTTTCGCGACGTGCAGCGACGCCACTTCAACACCATGGCGCTGAGGTGCTCGTACGGCGCGAACGCCGAGCCTTTGATCCAGCGGCTGATCGACCAGACGCCCGAGGTCATCGCGCGGGTCTCGGCCGAATTGCCCGAGCGGTTTCCGGGCAAGGTCGCCGAGCGGATCTTCAAAGGTCTGAAAAGCTCGGCGGCCAGGCTCAACAAGATGTCAGCCGCATAAGGCAGCTTGAGACGCTGAATAATTCTCTACCGATGCGGTACGGTTTCATCGGTAAAATGCAAGTCATGCCAAATGCATAAAAAATCGCCGAGTCCATCCGCTCGCGCCGCGCACTGAAAGACCCGACCACGGTCATACAAAAACACAAGCCGCGATACTTTTTACGGTACATTTGCTGTCCCCTGCGCCGCCGCGTCAACGCACATTCAATGTGCATGGCCGCGCCGCGCGTGCGGTATCGCACTCTCCACAGCCACCCTTCAAGAAGGCGGATCGTTACGCAGTATGACCAACGAAACACACTCACCTGACTCCATCGCAGTCGCCGAGCGCGTGCGCGAGTTGATGAGCCGGCATGGCATCGGCAAACGCCAGCAAACCACGGAGCTGTGCCGCATCCTCGATCTGAGTTTTTCGCAGGGACACCGCAAGCTGCGCGGCAACAGCCCGTGGACCCTCTCGCAGATCAAGAAGGTGGCCGAAGTGTTCGGCGAACCTGCCGCTCAGCTATTCGGCGCGCAGTCGCTCGATCCGGGCATGGTCGGCGCGATCGCCCAGGAGGCGGTGTTCAGCATCGGCGCGATCGAGCTGGCCTGCACCGCATGGGTCGGCGCCGCGCTCGAACCGGGCAGCCGCCCGGAATTTGTCGCGTACTCGAAGCTGGGCCAGTGGCGCGTGGCGCGTCACGACGGCACGCTTTACCAAAGCGCGTACGAGGTCCACAAGATCGAGATCTATCCGCGCCGCGCTGAAACCGACAAGCCCACCATCGCCGTGGTCGACGACGATCAAGCCTCCGCCGACAACCTGCGCGACTATCTCGAGCGCAGCGGTTTCGCGGCAGTGGCGATCTACGGCCTCGCGGCGTTCGCCGAACAACTGCAAACCCAGGTCTTCGACGGCATCGTGATCGACTGGCTGTTCGGCTCGCAAACCTCGGCGGCGGCGATCCGCGCCGTGCGGGCATCGGAGAATCCGGACGCGCCGATTTTCGTGCTGACCGGCGAACTGCTGACCGGCAAGGCCAGCGAATCGGAAATCAGCGAGGTGATCCGCAATTACGACGTCGCGTGCTATGAGAAGCCCGCGCGCATGGCGATCCTGGTCGCCGATCTGTCCAAGCGCCTCAACCGGCCCTGAGGCGCGGCAAGCATCTGAAGGTGTGTGCTCAGGCTGAGCCCCCTCCATGCGCGCCTCCCTCGGCCGTCGCATCACGCCTCATCACCGTCATCACGCACCATCAAGCGCCGCATCAGGCATCGCATCACGCCGTATGCCGCAAAGCCAAGGCACGCTGCAACGCGCTGCGCAGTTCCTCGTAATGGACTGGCTTCAATAAGGTTTCAAAAAACGGCTGCAAGCCGGCTTCTGCCGCGCCCCCATCCGCACGGCCCGCGCTATCCGCTTCCGGCGCGTAGGCGCTCACCACGATCACCGGCACACCCGACGACGGTCCCCCACGTGCCGTGAAATCCGCGAGGAACGTATAACCGTCGCGTTCCGGCATATGCAGATCGAGCAACACCACGTCACAACGATGCGCGTCGAGCCACGCGAGCGCTTCGTCGGCGCTGGAGACGGCATGCGCGTCGAAATCCATGTGCGCGATCATTTCGCCGAGCGACTCGCGAACCAGGCGGTTGTCGTCGACGATCAGCACGCACGAGCGCGCGCCGCCCGGTTCCGCGTGTGCCGCCACGCCAGGCGGCTCGGTCGCCGCGACCGGCGTGACCGGGATCGTTACCGTAAAGATGGTGCCCTTGCCCACCGTGCTCGCCACTTCGACGGTGCCGCCGAACAGCCGGACCAGCCCCTGCACGATCGTGAGCCCCATTCCCGCGCCTTCGAAACGGCGCGCACGCGACGCATCCAGTTGCGTGAACTCCTGAAAGATCAGCGGAATCTGCGCATGCGGCACGCCTGGCCCCGTGTCGCTGACGACGAAGATCAGCACCGCTGGCCGCTGCCGGAGCTGCACGCGCACCGTGCCGGTTTCGGTATAACGGATCGCGTTGGTGACCAGGTTGTTGACGATCTGGCGAATCCGGTGGGGATCGGAATCGACAAGGCCGCTCATGCCGCTTGCCTCGCTTTCCAGCGTGAGGCCACGCGCCGCGGCTGCCATTGCGTGTTCGTCGACGATCGACGCCAGCAGTTCGCGCGCCTCGAAATGCTCGTGACGCAACTCGAGCTTGCCGGCCCCGAGGCGCGCGTAGTCGGTCAGGTCTTTCATCTGGGCTTCCAGATGCCGCCCGGCGGTTTCGAGCCGCTGGATCACCTTGCGGTCAGCCTCGGAGTGATAGTTGAAGCCCAGCAATTCGATCGACGACACGATCGCGTGCAACGGCGTGCGCAGTTCGTGACTGATCATGCCGAGGAACGCGTCCTTCGCGAGGCTCGCCTCGCGCGCCGCGCGGCTCGCCTGGTGTTCGGCTTCGAGCGCCGCATGCTGCTGATGCATCAGGCGCGTGCGGCGCCGGCCATTGAGCACCAGCAGCGTGGTCGCGGCCGCCGACAGTAACAGCAGCAACAGGCCGCCCGCGAACAGCATGCGGCGCTTGTCGATGACATCGCGGCTCATCGCCTCACGGTCGGCCACGTCGGCGAAACGGCGGCTCAACGCGAGATCGTTGACCTCGCTCCAATGCTGGCGCAGCTCCATGACGATCTGATTGGCGCGGCTGCGGTTCTTCGGCAACGCGTCGACCTCAGGCTCAATCCCGTCCAGCAGATGGGCGAGCGACTGGATTTCGTCCAGCTGCCGTTGCAGCAATACGAGCTGCGTGGTCAAACGGTGCGTCGAACCGGCCATCACATGCAGCTTCGACTGCAGCAACTGGTAGCGCAGCATGAGCCGCTGATAGTCGTCGTCCACGCCGGACTGATACAGCAGCAGCTGATTCTCGAAACGCGCGTAGGCGATCTGCAACTGCGCGGCGTCCCAATAGAAGTCGTCGTATGAACCGGTCAGTTGTTCGGTGGCGCGCGGGTTGAGCAGGTTCGCGTACAACAGATAGCCAATTGCGCCGGCCGGCGCCGCGAGCGCGGTCAGCCAGATCAGCACATAGAGCGCACGACGCCACGGGCGGCGCGTTATTTGACGATGAGTGCCTTGATCTGCCATACGAATTTCGAATCGCCCAACGCGCCCGTGAGTTCATCGGGGAATGCGTCGCGCGGATAGATAAGAAACAGCGGCCCGAAGTCGCTGATCTTCAGGCGCCGGCCGTTCATGCTGTACGCAACGACCACGCCGTAGCGATCGCAGTCCGACACCGGTATGGTGTACGTATAGTCGTCGAGCGTATGGATCTCGACTGCGCTGCCGGATGCGCCGACTGTCTTCAGGATATCCGCGAGCAGCGGTCCTGTGAAGGTGGAACGCGGGGTCCAGGTGGTGGCGGTCGTAATCGAATGGACCGGCAGCGCCAGCAGTTGTGCCTCGGTGAAGTGATACGACTGGTGCGCCGCGTCGTTGGTTTTGCTGATTTTGCCCGTCACCTCGAGCGATAACGGCAACGACGCTGCCTGCGCCTCAGCCTGCATGCTCCACGCGGCGAGCGCGAGGAGCAGACCCAGCCCCCACCCTGTGCCCTTCCCGCCCCTCCAGCCATCCACCGCTGTGCTCACTCTGGTCATCTGCCTGGCTTGTTCCATCGTTTGTTATTTTGCGGGCGGCTCCGCCGCACTGACCCAATCTGGTGATCCAACCCTGCCAGCGAATCTGCCAGGCCCGTTTCCGGCCGCAGCGTCGTTCTTACGGAACGCCCGCTCCAGTGACGCGCGTCACTCCGACGCGCGATCTTTGATCCGCATGCATAATATCGCCAAAATTCTTTGTCTCAAAAACGGGGGCCCGCCGCTGCGCTGCGCCGTGCGCGGCTCTCCGTCCAAGCGACACCTGCTCCACGTGCGCAACGCGACGCCATAAGAGTCATGAACAAGCCGGTTTTGCCCCTGACTTACGAACAACTCGATCGCTGGATCGAATCGCTGCAGCCCGCGTTGCTCGCGGAGCGTTTCACGATGGCGATCGGCATTCTGCGTGGCGGCGCACCGCTTGCGCTGATGGTGTCGCATGCGGCCGGCACGCCGGTCGCCTTCGTGCGTTATGACCGCCAGACGCGCACGGCCGCGTGGGATTCGACGCTGCCGATTCCGCCCGCGGGCTCCAAGGTGCTGCTGTGCGAGGACATCGCGGGGCGCGGCTTTACGCTGACCGATTGCATCGCGTTCCTTCAGCAGCATGGCCTCGACGTCAGGACGCTGACCGCCGCGGTCGACGATCTGAGCCGCATGCAACCCGATTACGCGATCGACGCCCGGGGTTACTTCGCGCTGTTTCCGTGGGAGCGCCAGGCTTATACCGAGCGCTATCGTGAAGACTGGGAACGCGTCGAGTCGGGCGCGGCGCCCGCGATGGCCGACGACCACGAATACGCCACCTACGCGATCGACCTCGACGGCATTCTGCTACCCGACGTGCCGCTCGCGCGCTACGACGAGGATCTGGCCGCGGCGCTCGCCGAACGCGATGCGCTGCTGCCGTTCGAGATGCTGCCCGGCATCGACATGCAACGCGTCCGCACGATCATCACCGGCCGGCCGGAACTGGATCGCCCGCGCACCGAAGCGTGGCTCGCACGGCACGGCTTCGGCCATATGCGCCTCGTGATGCGCACGCCCGGCACGCACGATGAAAGTCCCGCCGGCGCCGCCGCTCACAAGGCCGCTGCGGCGTTGCGCGGCGGCGTCACGCATTTTGTCGAGAGCGATCCGGTGCAGGCGCTGCTGATCGCGCAGCAGGCGCCGCTCCTGCGCGTGATCTGGTGGGACGCGCTCACGCAAACGGGGATGCTGGTGGGCGCGCGGGCGTGGACGTGAGGGCCAGGCTTCTTACGCCTCTTTGAACTCTTTGGTTTCCCTAACGTCTTTACCGTCGCGCAGATGCAAATGCCCCGCGGCCCGCTGTGAAGCGACGATGATCAGCTTCATGGTCGCCCGCGTGGCACCGACGAACAGCTTGCGC
The DNA here is from genome assembly GCF_046025895.1 of Paraburkholderia sp. RL17-337-BIB-A. Lineage (NCBI taxonomy): Bacteria > Pseudomonadati > Pseudomonadota > Betaproteobacteria > Burkholderiales > Burkholderiaceae > Paraburkholderia > Paraburkholderia sp. RL17-337-BIB-A. The sequence continues at coordinate 2,407,681 of NZ_JARESY010000002.1, forward strand.
GCAATACGCTCGTCGAACGTATCGAAGTCGACTTCGGTGAAAATCACGCACGGCGCCGCCTGCCCCTTGAAGCGATAGATCGACTCGAACAGCACGTCGCCTTCGCGATACTCCGGGTTGCCGAACAGATCGTACTTACCCGTAAAACTGCGCAAGCGATGCGGGCCGAGATGATCCTGTGCCGTCATCGCCGAACCTTCGCGGCCGCGAAACGACAGCACCGCAATATCCTGTTTGCGAAAACCGAGCGACAACGCCTGCGTGATCGCCCGCTTGGTCGCCTCGATGCTGCCCTCGGCCGCATTCGTTTCGTCATAGACGGAGAGCGAAATATCGGAGCCGTCGAACGGACTGCCCGACGCAAGACCCGCCGCAACCGGCACCGAAGCGCCGACCACGTCGCGCACATAGTCGAGAATGTCGCGCGGGCTGCGATAGTTGGTGGTCTCTTTCAACGTGGTCCAGCCGGGCAGTTCGACCGGCTCGCGCATATAGAGATTCTGCAGTGGGTCTTCGAGCCACCACCACGCGGCGCCCGGCCGCAACAGGCGCTCGAGGGCGGCCACCCACGGCTGCTGGAAATCCTGCCCTTCGTCGACAATCAGCACGTCGAATTGCCAGCGCGCGTCGATCGGCGTTTGCGCAAAAATCGTTTCAAGCTGATCGAAGACGTCGCCGGACTGGAAATCCGGCTCGCGGCCCGCGTCGCGCGCGATCCAGTCGCAGAGCTGGTGATAGTTCGCCACCTTCGCCTCGGGCGGCGCGACCCGCGCGATGTGATCCGCGAGCGGCCGGTTGAAACACACGTACAAAGGCCGTTGCCCGCGCGCCACCGCGTCCTTCATCACCTGCACCGCCAGTTGCGTCTTGCCGGAGCCGGCCGTGCCGATCACGCGCAGCCGGAACGGCGAAAACTCGAGCCGCCGCGCCCAGCTCGCGAGGCCGCCCGCCAGACGCGTGACCAGCGTGCCGGCCTGACCGACCAGCGCGCTGGCGTCGGGCGTGAGCGCGAGTTCGTCGGCAAGAAAGTGGTGGATTTTCGGTGCGCACGCGAGGCGCGGTTCATCGGCCGGCAAGGCTTCGCGAATGACCGCGGCAAGCCGGCCCTTACGCGTCGCGTCGACGATCCGCGCGGGATCCACGCCGGCAATCGCTGCGTCCTTGACGATATGGTCCGGGCAATATAGCAATTCTTCGATGAAATAAGTGCCCGCGCCGAACGCCGCGGTGAAACGCCGATGCAGCGTTTCGACGGTATGTGCGAGCGCGATCGCCACATTGCGTTCGGTCTGAAGATAGACCTTGACGAGCCCCTTCGGCGTTTCGCGCAGGAAGCCGGTTTTCTGTTCGACGATCATCACGCGCCCGGCCGGGCTGACGATCACGAAGTCGGCTTCGCCGAACACGGAAAAATTCTGGTTCAGGCGGGTCCAGTGCACGCCGTGATAGACGGTGTAGCCATCAGGAAGCGCTTCTTCCAGCAACGCGAGGGTTTCGCGTTCGCGTGCCGCCGCGCCGGTGGCGGCGAGACTCTTCCAGTCGTCGGGGACAATGCGGGCCATGCGGTGCCTCGTCGTATTCGGGTGCGCCCATTGTACGCAACGCCCGCGCGTTGCCGGCATGCTTTGGCCGGTGCTTTGGCCGGCACTCGCGGCGTGAATCGCAAGGCGCTCGGGCCATGCGTCGGCCCACCCTGCACGCGGCCGATGGCACACCGGCGGCGCGCAACCCAGGCGCATCGTGTATCGTTACTGGCTGAACGCCGCGCGCCGCGCGGCTTGCCAACTGTCAATGTCAAGAAAGGGATTTGCAGGATGATTACGATCTGGGGACGCGCCAACTCGGTCAACGTACAGAAAGTCTTGTGGTGTTGCGACGAACTGGTGCTGCCGTACGAGCGCATCGACGCGGGCCTGCAATTCGGCCGCAACAACGAGCCGGACTATCTGGCCATGAATCCGACCGGAAAAATCCCGACGCTGGTCGACGACGACTTCGTGCTGTGGGAATCGAACTCCATCCTGCGCTATCTGGTGCTGCAATACGGCGAATCGAGCCTTTTGTATCCGTCGGAGCCGAAACTGCGCGCCAGCATCGACCGTTGGCTCGACTGGTCGCTCACTACGCTGCAACCCGTCGAGCGTCCGGTGTTCTGGACCCTCGTGCGTACACCCGCCGCCGAGCGCGACGCCGCGAAGCTCGCCGCCGATTTCAGCGCGGTCACGTTGTTGTGGCGCCTGCTGGACAACCATCTGCAAGGCCGCTTCTTCCTCGAAGGTGAGAAGTTCACGCTCGCCGATATCGTGATCGGCGCGTACGCGAAACGCTGGTTCGGGCTGGACGGCGTTGAACGTCCGTCGCTGCCGAATCTGGAACGGTGGTATTCGCGGATTGCGACGCGCTCGGGCTTCAAGAAATACATCGATTTCCCGCTGACGTAAGCCATCCGGCAGCCTCTTGCCTGGCCGCGGCGCCCCGGCACCTTGTCAGGCAGGCAGGAAGGAGGAGGCAACAGGCAGGTAGGCGGCGAGTGGCAGGCGGCAGGCGGCAGGCGGCAGGCGGCAGGCGGGCAGCATGCTGGCCCAGCGAAGCACGATGGCCTTTATAATCGACCCATGAAGACCGCCAAGCCCGCCGCGAAGGCCGCAACCGCCGCCGATAAAGCCACCCCCGCTGCCTCCGCTCATCATCATGAGCCGGGGCACGTGCATGGTGGGCACGGTGAATCGCAGGAAGCCGCACTGACTCTCGCGGAAGAGTATTGCCGCGAACGCGGTGAAAAACTCACGCCGATCCGCCGCAAAGTGCTCGAGTTGTTGCTGAATTCCGGGCGCGCCACCAAAGCCTATTCGTTGCTCGACGACATGCGCCAGATCCATCCCGGCTCAGCGCCGCCCACGGTTTACCGGGCGCTGGACTTTCTGTTGTCGGCTGGGCTCGTGCACCGCATCGAATCGATCAATGCGTTCACCGTCTGCCATGACCTGACGCAATGCCAGCACGGCATTCTGGTGGTCTGCCAGCAATGCGGCAACGTCACCGAGCTGCATCAGCCCAAGCTGCGCCAGGCACTCGTCGCGCAAATTGAAGACGCGGGCTACCGCCTTGCCAGCGACGAAATCGAATTGAAGGGCTTATGTGCCGCCTGTCAGGCAGCGGAGGCGGCCAGCGCGAGTGCCGCAACATTGGTCGCCGCCACCAAATGACAGTGGCGCCTGCGAATTGACAGCGGCGCCTGCGGTCAGCCATTAAGCTGATCGCGGTCGGTTTCGGCCGTACAAGCTTAAGGCCCAGACTGCGGCAAAAAGAAACCGCCATTGCCCGCAAAGCGACTCAACCCGCCGCGCGGGCGTCGATTGCGTCGTGCAACAGCGTCACGAGGTCTTCCGGCAACGCCGGCTTGGTCATGAAATGCTGGAAGCCTTCGCCGATGCTGCGCAAGCGGTAGGCGTCGTCGGTATGGCCCGTGAGCGCCACCGCCACCGAAGGTACGTGGTCACCGCGAATCTCATGATCGCGCAGCCGCTGGATCAAATAGAAGCCGTCCATAGCCGGCAAATCGAGGTCGCACACCACGGCATCAGGTAACAGTCGCAGCGCCGCTTCGACCCCCTCTTCCGCATCCTCCACTGCGACGACATGCGCCCCTTCCGCCTCGAGTAACAATGCCAACGATTCCCGGCTGTCCCGGTCGTCTTCGACGAGCACGATCGTGGCCTGATCGAGTCTCAATGCTCCGTTCATATTCCGTTGTTGCTCTAAAAAACCGGTTAGGCCGTCAGACGCGGCCAACGTATCGTCCTGCTGTTTGCCGCCGATCTGCGCGGCTGCGATATTGCTGTCCATGGTTCCGACTCGATTTCATGCGTCGAGTTGCATGCAGGCCCGTGATTGTAAAACATGGCCTGGGCGCAACGCGTGCGCACAGTAACGCGCCAAAATTGCACGCCGATGAAAAGCCGGCCCTCGCCTCCCGTGTCCTGGCAGACCGATGCCGACACCCGATTCGCCAGGGCGGCCGGTGCAAACCCCTGCACATCGCCTTGTCCGCCCGGCATCTTCTCTGACATTCATGTTCTTTTGCGACGCCGGCGCTGTCGTGTTTCGCGCGCGGCGTTCGTGTCCACCCCTCTGGTAGCACGACGCGTGCCGCGCCGGTGAGGGCGCCGCGCCGTCCGACCCTTATCCGCCGAACGAAAAGACAAAGGCTGAAGGAGACATGGCGGCAGAAGAATAATCGTGTGCGAGTCAGCCGGTATGTCAGCCGCTTCAGCCCGCTTTGCTGGGGCCTATGCCCTGCACCAGCAAAGCCACTGCATGCCGGGCGATCTCCTCGCCGCCGATATTGCGCCGCACGGGATCGTTGCGCCACAGCTTCGAAGTGGCCAGCGGCAGAATCGTCAGACCCAGCAGCGTGACGAACACTAAAGACGGCTCGAGCCCTGCATTCAGGCGCCCTTCCTTCTGCCAACGCGCAATGGAGGCCAACGACGCTTTCTGATGCGTGTCGCCGAACCGTTCATGCATGCGCTGGCGCAGCAAACCGCCGTCGCTGATCACTTCGCGCACCCACAACGATGGAAACCACGGGTGGTCGCTCGCCACCTGGACCAGACGCTGCGCGAGCTGCGTGATTGCCGCCACCGGGTCGTCGGGATTTTCCTGAAACGGCACGCCGAGCGCCGCGCGCAGTGGCGCGAAACGCTCGTCGATCAGCACGTCGAGTAGTTGATCGCGCGTCTTGAAGTAGTAATGCATCATCGCCGGCGTGAAGCCCGCTTCGCGGGCAATCTCGCCGAGCGTCGTATCCACGATACCCTGCCGGGCGAACAAGGCGAGCGCGGCGTCCAGCAGGCGGCTGCGCTGCTCTGGGCCGCGCGCCGAGCCCGAAGGCCTGCCGGGACGTCGGGTGGATGCGGATGCGGGTGCGGGTGCGGGTGCGGGTGCGGACGGAAAGCTGGCCATTGCATTCGATTTGACGAGTGATGCGATGTCACATATATTAATCTCCAAGTTAATTAATTTCAACGCCGTGGTGCCATGGACCAATCGACAACGACTCAACCCGCCGAGCTGACCCAGCCCGACGTGCAGCCCAATGCCCAACCAGGCTCACAGCCCGGCAGGCAGGCCGCCGACCATCCGCCGATCCGTCTGCTGTTTCCGGCGCTGCTGCTGGTCATGCTGCTCGCCGCGCTCGATCAGACCATTGTCTCGACCGCGCTGCCGACCATCGTCGGCGAACTGGGCGGCCTCAACAATCTGTCGTGGGTGGTGACCGCTTACCTGCTCAGCTCGACTATCGTCGTGCCGCTGTACGGGAAATTCGGCGATCTGTTCGGCCGCAAGATCGTGCTGCAGACGGCGATCGTCGTGTTCCTCGTCGGCTCCGCGCTGTGCGGCGTTGCGCAGAACATGACCCAGCTGATCGTGCTGCGCGCGCTGCAAGGGCTCGGCGGCGGCGGCCTGCTGGTGGTGACGATGGCCGCAATCGCCGACGTGATTCCGCCGGCTGAACGCGGCCGCTTTCAGGGCGTGTTCGGCGGCGTGTTCGGTCTCGCCACGGTGATTGGACCGCTGCTCGGCGGCTTTCTCGTCGAGCATCTGTCATGGCGCTGGATTTTCTATATCAATCTGCCGCTCGGCATCATTTCGCTAGTGGTGATCGGCGCGGTGTTCAAACCGCACGTGCGGCATGTAAAGCACACCATCGATTACATGGGCGCCGCGTTTCTCGCCGGCGCGCTCACCTGCATCATCCTGTTTACGAGCCAGGGCGGCACGATCCTGCCGTGGTCCTCGCCGCAGTTGTGGTTCACGCTGGGCATGGGGCTCGTGGCGATCTGGGGTTTCATTCATGAAGAACGCAGCGCGGTCGAACCGATCATGCCGCTCGAACTCTTCAAGCAGCGCACGTTTTTGCTGAGCAGTCTGATCGGCTTCATCATCGGCGTGTCGTTGTTCGGCTCGGTTACTTTCCTGCCTTTGTATTTGCAGGTGGTCAAAGGCTCCACGCCCACGCAAGCCGGCATGCAGATGTTGCCGATGATGGGTGGCCTGTTCGTGATGTCGATGGTAACCGGCCGTGTCATCAGCAAGATCGGCAAGTACCGCATGTTCCCGATCGCGGGCACGTTCCTCGTGGCCGTCGCCATGCTGCTGCTCGCACGCTTGCAGATCGATACGCCCATCCATGTGATGTATATCGACATGGGCACTCTCGGTCTCGGCCTTGGCATGGTGATGCAGGTGCTGATTCTCGCCGTGCAGAATACGGTTGAGTTCAAGCACATGGGCGTGGCCACTTCCGGCGCGACGCTGTTCCGTTCGATCGGCGGCTCGATCGGCGTGGCCGGTTTTGGTGCGGTGTTTTCCAACGGCCTCGCGGGGCGCCTCGAAAAGCTGATTCCACCCGACACCAAATTGCCGCACGCGCTCGGACCGGCGGCAATCCACGAGTTGCCTCAAGCATTGCGCGACGATTATCTGCAGGCATTCGCCGGTGCGTTGCACACGGTGTATCTGTCGGCCGCTTGCGTGGTGGTGCTGGCCTTCGTACTCGCGTGGCTTCTTAAAGATCATCCGCTACGCAAGCACTGATTTCGTATCACGTTTTCCACGAGCGGTTTTCTGCAAGCGTTTTGCGCGAGCGTTTTCTGCAAGCAATTCCCACAAGCGTTTTCTGCAAGCGCTTGCTGACGAGGTCGAATGCCACGCGCTTCGGCCTCGTTCTCTTTTGATCGCTGCTATGCCGTTGCGCCGATCCCTCCGTGCCGCTCTCCCGTACGCGCCATTGCAACCAGGCTGAGTGAAAAAAACCACCGGTCTGTTCGTTCTGCCGGCATATGCAGTGTGTCGTTGTACCTGCTTTATGTGCGCTAACACACATAAAGTAGGTGAGAACGTCGATTGACGTTCGCGCCGAAACGCCACATATTGACATCAGCGGTACCGCAAGCGAGGACCTGCGTCCCAAGGCTCTCCAGTGCATGTGGATCGTGATTTCCGCGGACGTTGCTCCTGCCTCAACGCGATCTCGAACATGTCGTAACGGCATTGTTTTCCACAGGTGGGTCCACTGTATGTCCACCCAGACACTACTCGGCCATAGTTTCCCGACGCCATGCAAACGCTGTGGCGGTGCCCTGTACCGGCAAGTCGACTATTGCCCGTATTGTGGCGCGGTACATCCGCTCGACACTGGTCCACACAAGCGCGCGGTGATTCCCGGCAGCCGCGCGAGTGCCACGAGCAGAACGGCGCAGAAAAATAGCTTCGATCCCACACAGCCGGACGAAACCGGGCTCACCGCGCAAGCTGCGTTCACTAGCGAAGCCGCCCCTGCCGAGCTTCCATCGCAAGCGCCGGTGCTCGCGTCGCCGGATGCGCCGATCCCTCCGCTCGCCGATCCACCGGATTCCACCCGCCGCGGCGTGATCTCGATGCGCCGGGTGCTGATCGCGATGGCGGCCATTGGCGCAATTGGACTAGCCTATGTCGCCTATGCACTATTCAGCGACAACCATGAATTGCAGCGCGGCAACACCGAGCAGAGCGCCGACAATCTCCAGGATGCGAGAACGGCGACTGGGACAATTGCGCCGTACGCACCGGCTCAATCGACGACTCAGGCTGCAGTGGGTAAGCCCGTTGCCGTGCCGACCAATCCCATGAATGCCGTTAATCCCGTTAGTCCCGCCAATCCCGTCAAGGCCGCACCAGCGATCCCAGCCTCACCGATCGCGCCGCCCGTAGCCGCCGCGCCTGTCAAACCGGCGCCGCAGTTCCGCGATGCCGCGCATGCGCTGCTGACGGCGCGCCTGGCCTTCCGCGCCAACGACCTGACCACGGCACAAGCAGCGCTTGGTGCGGCGCAATCGCTGCAACCCGGCGACGCCGACGCGCAAAACCTGCTGACGGAATTGAAGCCGCTCACCGCGCGCCGCGACGCTGCCTTGCAGGCTGCACAAGTCTGTGTTGCGCAGCAGTCGTGGAGTTGCGCACGCCAGCGCGCCAATGAGGCGCTCACGATCGACACCGGCAACGAGACAGCGAAGACGATCCTTGCGCGCGTGATTCGCGAAACAGGTTGGGCGCCACTTAAGCCGCATGCCGCGACGGACAATCCGGCCGACGACAAATCGTTTGGATACCGAATTTCATAGCCGTTGGCGCAACCGATTTGTCTGACTGACTGCATGAATCACGGCACGCCCGATTGCACTCGCGTTTCGTGTGCCCTCTGAGCGACAACAGACGGACATGGCCTGCGCGGCGCATTGAACATGAGATGGCGAGCCGGCTCGCCGGTGTTCACCGGTGCTTAGCGCGCCGCCGCGAGAGGCTGTTCAACCCTGACCGATAGGTAGATCAACCATGTTGAAGAGACTTCTGGCGGGATGGCTGGGGCTGTTGCTGATGGTCATGGCTTCGTTTGCCGGCGCGGAGCCTGCGCACTACAAGATCGTCACCGGTCCGGAACGGGGCACGTATATCCAGATCGGCCAGGATCTGTCGAAATGGGTGGCGCAGCCGGTGGGCATCGACCTGGAAGTGGTGGCCTCGAAGGGGTCGGCGGAAAACGTGCAGCGCATGCGCTTCGAGCCGGGCGTGAAGCTCGCGCTGGTGCAGTCCGATGTGTATCAGGCCTACATCGACATGGCCAACGCGGGCAATGCTGATGCAGGCACGGCGATCCGGCCGCTACGGCTCATCATGCCGCTCTACGACGAGGAAATTAACGTCGTGGTGCGCGCCGATTCGCCGATGAAAACCTTCGCCGACATCAAGGACAAGAGCATTAGCGTCGGCCTGCTCGGCAGCGGCACGGCTCAATCGGCCACGACCCTCTATCACCTGATGTTTGGCCAGTCGATTCCTGAGCAGAACATCCAGCACCTGAGTAACGAAGACGCGCTGGCCGCCTTGATCGTCAAGAAGGTGGACGTGGCGATCATCGTGGTCGGGCAGCCGGCCAAACTGTTCAACGACATGAATCCCGAACTGCTGCAACAGATCCGCCCGCTAAGGGCAGACCCCAACGCGCCCGAAACCGTCCGTGCAAAACAGACGTATTTCCCCGCCACGCTCCGTACGACCAGCTATCCGACCTGGCTGAAGGAAGACGTCCCCACGCTAACCGTGAAGGCCTTTCTCGTCACCTACGATTACGGTCTGCGCGATACCGTCGGCAATCTGAATCATTTTGCCGACTCGCTGTGTGCCAACTTCGACAATCTGCAGGAACACGGCCACCCTAAATGGAAGCAGGTGAAACTGGAATTGCCGACGCTCGTGCGCGGGTGGAAATACTACGGCCCGGTGGAGAAACATTTGCGCGCGTGTCTGGCGAACAAGAGCGCGGCACTCAGTGCGACGGCGACGCAAGCCGTGCAGAAACCGCGTTCCCCCTGCACGGATCAGGAGCGTCTGTTGTTGCTATGCAAGTAATCAGCTAATAGCGCGTGACGACGAGCGCGCGCTCAAACAGGCTCAAGCGCACGCTCTCGCTGCGGCCGACACATCCATCGCCCGTTGCAGGGCCTCGTACACTTTCGGCCGGTTGCATTGCGACACGTTGAAGCGCAGGAAGCCGGCCGCCGATTGCGACGCGCTGAACACATTGCCCGGCGCGAACACCACGCTTTCGGCTAACGCGTGACGCGCGATATCGGCGGCGTCGAGCGCATCCGGCAGGCACGCCCACACGAAAATACCGGCGCGTGGCCGCGTCCATACTTCAAGACCCGCATAGCCCAGCCGCCTGATCGTCTCGCCCATGGCGTCCGCCAGCTTCGCGCGCATCGACTCCAGATGCCGCCGATAGGTGCCGTCCACCAGCAAACGGTGCACGACACTCGCCGCCAGCTGCCCGTTGCCGAACGAGGTGGCCAGCTTCAGATCGACCAGCGGTTCGACCCATTCGCTGCGCGCCGCGATGTAGCCGCAACGCACGGCCGCCGACAAGGTCTTCGAAAAGCTGCCGATCGAAACCACTCGCGCGAGACCGTCGAACGCCGCGAGCCGCGGCGCCGGCTCGTCTTCGAAGTCGGCGAAGATATCGTCCTCGACGATCAGCAGATTGTGCTCGCCCGCCAGTTTCAGCAGCCGATGCGCAATGGCCGGCGCGAGCGTGGCGCCGGTCGGATTGTGGACCGCGGAATTGGTCACGTAGAGCCGCGGGCGATGCTCGATCAGCGCCCGCTCGAAGGCCGCCAGATCGGGCCCGGACGGCGTATAAGGCACCCCCACGATGCGGGCGCGATGCGCGCGCAGCAACGCCTGAAAGTTGAAGTAGCAGGGATCGTCGATCAGGACCGTGTCGCCGGGTTCGAGCAGAAAACGGCAGACCAGATCGAGCGCATGCGTGCCGCCGTCGGTCAACACGATCTGCTCGGGCGGCGCTTCCACGCCGTGCTGCGCGAGCCGCCACGCGAGTTGCTGACGCAGCGCGGGCAGACCGAGCGGGCTCGCGTATTCGGCAAGCGAAGCTTGGCGGTCGCGCGCCACGGCGCGCAGCGCGCGGCGCACGCCGTCTTCCGGCAGCCACGCGGGCGGCATCCAGCCGCAGCCCGGCTTGAACACCTTCGCGCCCGCCTCCAGCGACTGCCGCGTGAGCCACAGCGGGTCGACCTCGCGATCGAGGCGCGGCCCGAGATCGGCGAGCGCGAGCGGCGGCGCATGGCCCGATACGAAAAACCCGGAGCCGCGCCGTGCCACGATTACGCCTTCCGCGACCAGCCGGTCGTATCCTTCCACTACCGTCGACTTCGACACACCGAGCGTCTCGGTCATCATGCGGATCGACGGCACGCGCGCGCCCGGCATCAGCGAACGGCTCGCAATGCGCTCGCGCAAGCTGTCCATCACCGTGCCGACCCGCGTGCCGGTTTGCGCGCCCGCAGCAGCCCGGTTGTTATCGCTTTCCGCCATCTGTACTGCTCCTCATTCGGTACAGTTTGGGTGAATTGTACTGATCCGTAGCTTACCCTTTGCAAGCCGAAAGCGGATGCTATGTGTTCCATTTCAACGTGCATGGACTCTTCGATGGACAAGACAACGAACGGCTGGGTGAGCGGCATGGTGGGCGTGTTGATTTTCAGCGGCTCGCTACCCGCCACGCGCATCGCCGTACAAGGCCTCGATCCGGTGTTTCTGACGGTGGCCCGCGCGACCATCGCAGGCACATTGGGGCTGTTGCTGCTGCTCGTGTTTCGCGAGGCGCGGCCCGCGCGGCGCGATCTCATCCCGCTCGTCGTGGTCGCGCTCGGCGTGGTGGTCGGCTTTCCGCTGTTGACCGCCGTTGCATTGCGCCACGTGAATGCCGCGCATGCCGTGGTATTCGTCGGGCTCCTGCCGCTGTCCACCGCGATCTTCGGCGTGCTGCGCGGCGGCGAGCGGCCGCAGCCGGCGTTCTGGCTGTTCTCGGCGCTCGGCAGCGGCGCGGTGGTCGCGTTCGCCTTGCGCCACGGCCTGGATGCATCACCAGTCGGCGATGCGCTGATGCTGGCGGCAATCATCGTCTGCGGCCTGGGTTATGCCGAAGGCGCGCGGCTGTCGCGTCATCTCGGCGGCTGGCAGGTGATTTCGTGGGCGCTGGTGCTGTCGCTGCCGGTCATGCTGCCACTCGCCTGGTGGACGCGGCCTGCATCGTTTGAAGGCGTGAGCCACGCGGCGCTGTGGGGGCTCGCGTATGTGTCGCTCTTCAGCATGCTGATCGGCTTCGTGTTCTGGTACCGCGGACTGGCGCTCGGCGGCATTGCGGGGGTCGGGCAATTGCAACTGCTGCAACCGTTCTTCGGCCTGTTGCTCGCCGGGTTGCTGTTGCACGAGGAGGTGCCGCCCGCGATGATTCTGGTTACCGTCGTGGTGGTGGGATGCGTGGCGGGTGCGCGGCGCTTCTCGCGAACGACCCCGGCAGCGCCGGCAGGGCCAGCCGCCTAACAGCCATTGTTCAGCCAAATCCTATCGCCCCCCGCCTCCCGATAATTTTTTTAAGCTGGCGCTGAGTTTATTGGCTTTGTTAGATACATGTCATTGCTTGAGCAGATGACAAGCTACTAACCAAACCAGCGCCTCAATGCCAACTGCTTTCGCCCAAACCGTCGAAGCCCGCTTCGCCGAACTCACGCCCACGGCCAAGCGGATTGCCAGCTACCTGCTCGCCAATCTCGACCGGCTGGGTCTCGAGACCGCGGACCAGATCGCACAGCAGGCAGGCACCAGCGGCATCTCGGTCGGCCGCTTCCTGCGCAGCGTCGGCTATCAGAATCTCGACGATCTTAAACGCGAACTGCGCGGCACGCAGGAGCGCCCGTGGATGATCACGGACCGCCTCGACGCGTTCCGCCGCGTGGCGAGCGAGCAAGGCGAAGCCGCACAGGCCGGCGCGCCCACCCCCAGCCCCGCCCTCACCCGTTCGCTCGAACTCGAAATCGGCGCGATCCAGCACGTCTATCAACTCGCGCAAACGCCGATGTTCGCGCGCGTGGTCGAACGCATTTCGAACGCGGACGCCGTCTATATCCTCGGCATTCAATCGACCCGCGGGATCAGCAACGCGTTTTATAGCTACCTCGAATACATCCGCCCGCGCGTGTTCTATTCCGACGGCATGTCGGGCTCGTACGTCGATTCGCTGAACTCCGAGTTCGCGTCGCCGTATCTGATCGTCACCGACACGCGTGCTTACTCGATGATCGCGCGCCGCTATTGCGAGGCCGCCACGCGACGCGGCCTGCCCTTCGCGCTCGTCACCGATATCTATTGCCCTTGGGCGAGAGATTTTGCGGGCGATCTTCTGCAGGTCAAGACCGACGTCGGCCAGTTCTGGGACTCGCTCGCCCCGCTCACCTGCCTCTTCAACCTGTTGATCAGCGCGATCGTCGACAGGCTCGGACCGACACTCGACGAACGCGTGGCCCGCAATCGCGAACTGCAAGGCGAACTCAATCAGTTCGATCTTTGAACCTCACTTCATCGCTATGAACGACCAACGACTCATCGAAATTACGCCGGCCACGCACAGCGTGGACATCGACCTCGTGTACGCCACGCCGCGCAATCTCACCGGCAAGCCGATCTACAAGGCGGCGCACTGCCTGCTGCTGGAACCCGCCGAAGCCGCGCTGCGTCAGGCAGTGCAACTCGCGCGCAACATCGGCGCGACCCTGCGTATTTTCGACGCCTACCGTCCGCCGCAAGCGCAGCAGGTGCTGTGGGATTTCCTGCCCGACCCAACCTATGTCGCCGACCTCAGCCCCGGTTCGAACCATAGCCGCGGCACCGCGCTCGACTTGACGCTCGTCGATGCGAGCGGTGAGGAACTCGACATGGGCACAGGCTTCGACGCCATGACGATCGAATCCGAGCACTTCCACCCCGGCTTGCCCGAGCACGTGCAACGCAATCGCACGCTGCTGCTCGGCGTGATGCATGGCGCAGGCTTTACGCACATCAAGAGCGAATGGTGGCACTACGAGCTGCCGGGCTCGCGCGTGTTGCCGCTGATCGACAACAGCGAGAGCGGTCCACTGCGCCTCATGTAAACCGTTCGTCTTTGCAGTGCCCCTCTTCCCTGGCTGTTCACATTCCTCACGGAGCGAGTATGAAACTGGTTTTGCGCAATGCGTTGGCGGTGGCCGCCGTCGCGTCTGCCCTGGCGCTGTCGGTGGCGGGCGGTCCCGCTCAGGCGGCCACGCCGAAAGATATGTTCGTCATGGCCGCGCTGCTCGATGAATTCACCACGCTCGACCCAGGCGAAGTCTACGAACTCGTGCCGGAAGAATATGTGGCGAATACCTACGACCGCCTCGTGCGAGTCGACTTGCACGATCCGTCGAAATTCAACGGCGACGTCGCGCAATCGTGGACCGTCAGCCCCGACGGCCTCACCTTCACGTTCAAGATCCGGTCGGGCCTCAAGTTCCATTCGGGCAATCCTTTGACGGCCGACGACGTCGCCTGGTCGATCCAACGCACCGTGCTGCTCGATAAAGGTCCGGCGGCGGTTCTGCAGGGCATCGGTCTGGCGAAAGACAACGTGCTGCAGCGCGTGAAGAAAGTCGACGACAGTACCGTGAGCGTCACGACCGACCAGAAATACGCACCGACCTTCGTGCTTAACGTGCTGGGTTCCTGGCCGGCTTCGGTGCTCGACCAGAAGCTGCTGATCTCGCATCAGAAGGGCAATGATTTCGGCAACGACTGGCTGCGCACCAACGAGGCCGGCTCCGGCGCCTACAAGCTCGTCAAGTGGACCGCTAACGACAGCATCGTGCTGCAACGCTTCGACGGCTACCGCTGGCCGCTCGCGATGAAACGCATTGTGTTGCGCCATGTGCCGGAAGCGTCGAGCCAGCGTCTTCTGCTGGAAAATGGCGACGTCGACGTGGCGCGCGATCTGAGCCCCGACGACCTCGCCACGCTCGGCAAAAGCGGCAAAGCTCGTGTGACGCCGGTGCCGCAAGCCACGCTGATGTACCTCGGCCTGAACGTGAAGAACCCGAACCTCGCCAAGCCCGAGGTGCAGGAAGCGATGAAATGGCTGATCGACTACAACGGCATTCAGGATCACGTCGTTCGATCCACCTACAAGGTGCACGAGACCTTCCTGCCGGAAGGCTTCCTTGGCGCGCTGAATACGAACCCGTATCAGCAGAACGTCGCCAAAGCCAAGGCGTTGCTCGCGAAAGCCGGACTCGCCAACGGCTTCACCGTGAAGATGGACGTGCGTAACGACTACCCGTACAACGAAATCGCCCAGGCGGTACAGGCCAATCTCGCGCAGGCCAACATCAAGGTCGAGATCATTCCGGGCGACAACAAACAGACGCTCGCAAAATATCGCGCCCGTCAGCACGATATCTATATCGGTGAATGGTCCGCGGACTATATCGACCCGCACAGCAACGCTCAGGGCTTCACGTGGAATCCGGACAATAGCGACGCGTCGAGCTATAAGATGCTCGCCTGGCGCAATGCGTGGGACATTCCCGAGCTGACGAAGGAAACCAACGCGGCGCTTGCTGAATCGTCGACCGCCAAACGCGCGCAGATGTATCAGGCGATGCAGAAGGAAGTGCTGGCGAAGTCGCCGTTCGTCATCATGTTCCAGAAGGTCGCGCAGGTGGCCTATCGTCCGGGCGTGAGCGGTCTCGATGTCGGCCCGATCAACGACCTCGTGTCCTATCGTGATCTGAAGAAGCAGTAAGCGTCAAAGCCTGAGGCGCGGTGTTTTTGCGGCGATCGTCGCGTCATGGCTGCGCCTCAGGCAAGGAAAGATAACCATGTCGACTCCCATCACGCCCCTCACCACGCTGGACCGCGTGCGCGCACTCTCCGCCGGTCACGGCAGCGTACGCGGGACCCTGCTTCTGCTGCGCTGGGTGCTTACGCTGCTGATCACGTTTATCGGCCTGCTCGCGGTGACCTTCATCATCGGCCGCAAGGTGCCGATCGATCCGGTTCTGGCCGTGCTCGGCGATCGCGCTTCCGCGCAGGCTTATGCCGCGATGCGCATCGAACTCGGTCTCGACAAACCGCTCGTGGTGCAATTTCTCATCTACGTACGCGATGTGTTGCACGGCAATCTCGGCATGTCGCTGCTGACAGCGAATCCGGTCATCGACGATATCAAGCGCGTCTTCCCCGCCACGCTCGAACTGGCCACGCTATCCACGATTCTCGGCGTGCTGGTGGGTGTGCCGCTCGGCGTGATCGCCGCGGTCCGCCATAACCGCTGGATCGATCATGTCGCGCGCTTCGTCGGTCTCATCGGCAGTTCGGTGCCGGTGTTCTGGCTCGGTCTGATGGGCTTGCTGCTGTTTTACGCGAAGCTGCATTGGGTGTCCGGTCCCGGCCGCATCGATCCGGTGTTCGACGGTATGGTCGACACCCATACCGGCAGCCTGCTGATCGACTCGCTGATAGCCGGCGAATGGGACGTGTTTTTCAACGCGCTCTCGCATATCGCCTTGCCCGCGGCGATTCTCGGCTATTACTCGGTCGCTTATCTGAGCCGGATGACGCGCTCCTTCATGCTCGACCAGTTGAGCCAGGAATACATCACCACGGCGCGTGCCAAAGGCTTGCCCGAGCGCCGCGTGATCTGGCGGCACGCGTTCGGCAATATCGCCGTGCCGCTTCTTACCGTGATCGCGCTCGCCTACAGCTACCTGCTCGAAGGCTCGGTGCTCACTGAAATCGTCTTCGCGTGGCCCGGCATCGGTTCTTACCTCACCGGCGCCTTGCTCAATGCCGATATGAACGCGGTGCTCGGCAGCACGCTCGTGATCGGCATCACCTTCATCGCCCTCAACCTGCTGACCGACGCGCTGTACCGCGTGTTCGATCCGCGCGCCCGCTGATGCTCCGGAGATCGAAGCCGTGCCCCCTTCCACCCACGATTCATTGCAGGATCGGCCGATGAACGCCTCGCCCCGACACTGGAAAGACTGGCTGCTGAGCGATGCGCCGGGCTCGCGCAAACAGGCCGCGCTCGGGCTCGCTTACCGGCGCTGGCGGCGCTTCACCGGCAATCCGCTGTCGGTATTCGGCTTCGCGATTCTGGCGCTGCTGATTGTCGTCGCGGCGATCGGGCCGTGGTTCGCGCCGCACGATCCGTTACAACAGGTGTTGGCCGACCGCTTGCTGCCGCCCGGCTCCGCATCGCATTGGCTGGGCACCGATCAGCTCGGGCGCGATATTCTCTCGCGCCTGATTTACGGCTCGCGCCTGACGTTGTCGATCGCGATCCTGGTCGTCGTGATCGTCGTGCCGGTCGGTTTGCTGGTGGGCACCACGGCCGGCTTCTTCGGCGGCTGGATCGATAACGTGCTGATGCGCATCACCGATATCGCGCTGGCCTTTCCGAAAATCGTGCTGGCGCTCGCCTTCGTCGCCGCGCTCGGCCCGGGCGTCATCAATGCGGTGATCGCCATTTCGATTACCGCCTGGCCCGCTTATGCGCGGCTCGCGCGCGCCGAAACGCTGCGCATCGTGCAGGCCGACTTCATGCACGTCGCGCGTTTGCAAGGCGCTTCGCGCATGCGTTTGCTGCTGCGTTATGTGATGCCGCTGTGTTCGTCGTCCGTGATCGTGCGGGCGACGCTCGACATGGCCGGCATCATCCTGACGGTGGCCGGCCTCGGCTTTCTCGGCCTCGGCGCGCAACCGCCCAGTCCGGAATGGGGCTTCATGGTGGCGTCGGGCCGCAATGTCCTGCTCGACGCCTGGTGGGTCGCGACGATTCCCGGCTTTGCGATTCTGCTCGTGAGTCTGTCGTTCAATCTGCTCGGCGACGGTCTGCGCGACGTCTTCGATCCGCGTCATGGAGGCTGAAGAAATGGAACTGGATTCCCGCCACCCGCTGTGCGAAATCGACGACCTGCATGTGGCTTTTCGTGGCCACGACGGCAAACTGAGCGATGCCGTGCGCGGTCTCTCGCTGAGCGTCAACAAGGGCGAACGGCTTGGCATTGTCGGCGAATCGGGTTCGGGCAAATCGCTGACCGGGCGGGCGCTGCTCGGCCTGCTGCCACCCGCCGCGCATTGCACGGCGAAGGCGCTCAGGTTCGAGGGCCAGGACCTGCTCGCCATGCCGCCTCGCAAACGCCGCCGTCTTTGCGGGCAGCAAATGGGCATGATCCTGCAGGACCCGAAGTATTCGCTCAATCCCGTGATGACCGTCGCGCAGCAGATGCGCGAAGCATTCGCGTTGCACGATCCGAAGCTGGGCCGCAAGGCGATGCGCGAGAAGATCGTCGGCGCCCTCGCCGCGGTGCATATCCGCAATCCTGAGCGGGTTGCCGATGCGTATCCGCACGAGCTATCCGGCGGCATGGGACAGCGCGTGATGATCGCGATGATGGTGTCGTCAGGCCCGCGCCTGCTGGTCGCCGACGAACCCACGAGCGCGCTCGACGTGCTGGTCTCGGTACAGGTCCTCGCCATCCTCGACGAAATGATTGCGAAGCACGATACCGGCCTGATCCTGATCAGTCACGACCTTCCGTTAGTCATGTCGTTCTGCGACCGCGTCGTCGTGATGTATGCGGGACGTGTGGTCGAAACCTGCGCGGCGCGCGATCTGGTCCATGCACAGCATCCTTATACGCGCGGCCTGCTGGCTGCCAATCCGCCGCTCGTCAATCCACCGGACGAATTGCCCGTACTCCGGCGCGACCCCGCGTGGCTCACGGACACCTATGGAGTGCCGGCATGATCGACGTACAGGAAGCGCGGATCCGCTTCAAGACAAAAACCGGCTATTTCGACGCGGTGAAGGACGCCAGCTTTCAGGTGGGCGAAGGCGAGGTATTCGGCCTCGTCGGCGAATCGGGCTCGGGCAAGTCGACCATCCTGCGGGCGCTGATGGGCCTCGTGCCGCTGGCGGGCGGACGCATGCAGGTGGGCAGGCATCGGCTCGGCGAGAAGATCGACCGCTCGTTCAGGCGCGATGTGCAGATGGTGTTCCAGGATCCGTATGCGTCGCTGCATCCGCGTTTCACCGTCGACCAGACGCTGCGCGAGCCGCTTGTCATCAACGGGATCAACCGGCAGGAAGAGCGAATCGCGCAAGCGTTGCTCGAAGTCGGGCTCGGCCCGGCGTTCCGCTTTCGTTATCCGCATCAGCTTTCCGGCGGCCAGCGGCAGCGTGTGGCGATTGCGCGCGCGCTGATCGTCGAACCGCGCGTGTTGTTGCTCGATGAACCCACTTCCGCGCTCGACGTCTCCGTGCAAGCCGAAATCCTCAATCTGCTGCGGCGCCTGCACCGCGAGCGCAAACCGACCATGGTGCTGGTCAGCCACAACCTCGCGGTGGTCGGCTTTCTGTGCCAGCGCGTCGCGGTGATGCGCAACGGCGAAATCGTCGAGCAGCGCGATATCGAGCAGATTCGCGCGCAACAGGTCGAGCACGAGTACACACGCAGCCTGTTGCTCGCGACCGAAGGCTATCAGCGCAAGGCGGTCGAAACGATCGGCGTGGATGCGGCGTTGTAGCTCGCGGATTCAGGACGCGGTAGTCGCGGCAGCTTCGCCACCGAGATACGCGTCGCGGATCCGCTCATCGCCGAGCAGCGCTTCGGCCGTGCCTTCGAGCACGACGCGGCCGGTCTGCAACACGTAGCCGTAGTGCGCGATCTCCAGCGCGAGGCTGGCGTTCTGCTCGACCATGAAGAACGTCACGCCCTGGCGGTTGATCGTGTCGATCAGTTCCAGCACTTTATCGACGTATAGCGGCGACAAACCCATCGTGGGTTCGTCCATGCAGATCAGTTTCGGCCGGCTCATCAGCGCGCGCGCCATGGCCAGCATCTGCTGCTCGCCGCCCGAGAGCGTGCCGGCCTTTTGCGCAAGTCGTTCCTTCACGCGCGGGAACAGGCCCAATACCCGCTCGTAGTCTTCGTCGATCGACACGCGGTCGCGCCGCGTATAAGCGCCCATCAGCAGATTCTCGCGCACCGTCATGTCGCCGAACAGCCGCCGCGCTTCGGGCACCGAACCGACGCCGCGCCGCACGATCTGCGGCGTGCTGAGGCCGGTGATCGCCTCGCCGTCGAACCTGATGCTGCCGGCGCGCGGTTTGTGCAGGCCGAGAATCAGCTTCATCGTGGTCGACTTGCCGCTCGCGTTGCCGCCGAGCAGACTCACGATCCGCCCGTTCCGCACCTGGAGATTGACGTCGAAATGCACCTGTACAGGGCCGTAAAACGTCTCGATGTGCTCGAGTTTCAGTAAAGCGTCGCTCATCGTCGATGGTCCAAAAAGTTCAGGCAGCATTCAGGCCGCGTTCAGGCCGCAACCCGCACGGTCGCTGCGCCGCCGACATTGCGATGGCCCAGATACGCTTCGATCACGCGTGGATCGTTGCGCACGTCGCGCGGCAGCCCTTCGGCGATCTTCCCGCCGTTGTCGAGCACGATCACGCGGTCCGAGAGCCGCATCACCATGTCGAGCTTGTGCTCGATCAGCAGAATGGTCAGCCCGCGCGCTTTCAGTTGCTGGATCAGCACCAGCATTTCCGCCGTTTCGGACTCGTTCATGCCGGCGGTGGGTTCATCGAGCAGCAGGATGCGCGGATGCAAGGCCAGCGCGCGCGCAATCTCGACACGCCGCCGGTTCGCATACGAGAGGCTATGCGCCGGATGGTCGATACGCGGTGTCAACCGCTCGCCGAAACTCGCGACGATCTCGCGCACTTCGTCGCGCAACGCCGCATCTTCACAGCGGATCGAAGCCGGCCCGATGAGCGCGCGCGCCACTTCGGCCATGGCGCCGAAGATCGGCCAACCCGTGCGCGTGGCGCGCAAGCGCGCGTGCGCGCCGATCAGGACGTTGTCGAGCACACTCAGGTTGCCGAACACGCGGCCATGCTGAAACGTGCGCGCCAATCCGAGCGCGGCGAGCTTTTCCGGCTTGACGCCGGTGATGTCGCGTCCGTCGAATTGCACACTGCCGGCGTCCGGTGTATCGAGCCCGGTGATCAGATTGAAGAGTGTCGACTTGCCCGCGCCATTAGGTCCGATCACGCTGACGAGTTCGCCTTCCCCAATCGAAAGATCCACTGCGTTCACCGCGGTCAGTCCGCCGAAGCGGCGCGTCACGCCGCGCGCGTCGAGAAGAATCTGTGTCATGTGCGCTCCGTCATACCGTTCCCAGCAAACCTTGCGGCCGGAACCGCACCAGCAGCAGTAATACGAGGCCGTAGATCAGCATGCGATAGTCGGCGGCCCAGCGGAAAATCTCCGGCAAACCGATCAACGCCACCGCGCCGACAATGCCGCCCAGCACATTGCCGAGGCCACCGAGAATCACCATCGTCAAGGCGAGGATGGACACTTGCGAGTCGAAGGTCTGGTTGTTGATGTAGCTATACAGATGCGCTGCGATCCCACCGCTGATGCCGGCGGCCAGGCCGCCGAACGCAAACGCGATCGCCTTGTAGCGGTTCGGGCGAATACCATGCGAGCGCGCGGCGACCTCGTCCTCGCGAATCGCACGCAGCGTGCGGCCCAGATGCGAGCCCAGCAGCCGCGTTTGCAGCAGCGCCAGCACGATCAGCACGCCCAGCGCGAACCAGTAGATCGCACGCGCGCTGTCCGGCGTCCAGCCGAACACCGAGAGTGGCGCAATGCCTGCGATGCCGAGCGGACCCCGCGTCAGGCTGTCCCAGTTGAGGATCACGAGGCTCACCACTTCGCCGATGCCGAGCGTCGCAATCGATACATAGTGACCGCGTAAGCGGAACGCCGGATAAACCAGCAACGTGCCCAACGCCGCGGTGATCAGACCGGCGCAAAAGATCGTCACGACCGGCGACCAGCCAAGATTGGCCGACAGCAACGCAGACGCGTACGCCCCGATCACCAGCAGCGCGGCATGGCCGAGCGAAATCTGCCCGACCGTGCCCGCCACCAGCGTCAGGCTCAACGCCAGCATTCCGTACAACCAGGCATTAGTGAGGGTTTGCAGGAGATAAGACGAACTGGCGACGAACGGCAGCGCCACCGCGGCCAGCGTCAGTGCAATCACCACGGCACGCGGCACTTTCACCGCCTTGCCGGCCGACAAGAACGTGCCGGTCATGGGCTCGGGCGGCAAACGGCGGCTGCCGCTAAAGAGTCCGTTGGGACGCCACACCAGAAACAGCAACAGCAGCACGAACGCGAACAGATCACGATAGCTGGTGCCGAAAATCGCCACACCGTAGCTCTCGACCAGACCTAGAGAATGAAAGGGACTTCCCCGTCCCGAGGCTGCGGCGGAAGCCGCGAGTCGGCATCGACGTGCCATGATGAAAGTTTCGAACGTTCATCAACACCAGCGAGAGGGGAAGTCCATGCCTATTGTCACTGTCGGAATCGATCTTGCCAAGAATGTATTCGCCGTTCATGGTGTAGATGAAGCAGGTAAAGCGATGCTGGTCCGGCCGCGTGTTCTGCGCGATCAGCTGGTGACGTTGATCGCGCAGTTGCCAGCGTGCCTCATCGGGATGGAAGCGTGCTCTGGCGCACATCACTGGGCTCGCGTGTTCCAGCAGCACGGCCATACGGTCAAACTCATGGCGCCCAACCTTGTGGCGCCTTATCGCATGTCCGGCAAGCGTGGCAAGAACGACGCGGCGGATGCCGCTGCGATCTGCGAAGCGGTGACGCGCCCGAGCATGCGTTTCGTACCGCTGAAGGACGAACATCAGCAGGCAACGCTTTGCCTGCATAGGACACGACAAGGTTTCGTGGAAGAGAGGACCGCGACCTACAACCGGTTGCGAGGCCTGCTCTCGGAATTCGGCGTGGTGCTGCCACTGAGCCCGGATAAGTTGCGCAGGCACATCACGGAACATCTGGACACATTGCCTGGCTGGGCGAAGCGTAGTATCAGCGATCTGCTTGAGCATGCCGGCAATATCGAGGACCGCCTGCTCGAATACGATCGCGCGATCGCCGAGATCGCGCGTGAAGACGCGCGTAGCAGGAGGCTCATGCAGTTGCACGGCATTGGCCCAACCACAGCAAGCGCGTTGCTCGCCAGTATCGGTGCCGGGCACGACTTCAGAAACGGCCGCCAGGTGGCAGCCTGGATCGGACTTACGCCCGGGCAGTACAGCAGCGGCGGCAAGGCGCGGCTGGGCAGCATTACGAAGGCAGGCGACGCCTACCTGCGCGGCCTGCTGGTCAACGGAGCTCGCGCCGTCATTGCCAGTCTCGGCGAGAAACAGGACCGCTTCAGCCGGTGGGTCCGAACCCTGGTCGAACGCCGGGGCTACTGGCGGGCAGCGATCGCGATCGCCGCAAAGAACGCGAGATTGGCATGGGCCTCGCTGAAATATGGCGATGACTTCAAGCTCGACCCAATAGCCGACTGATTTCGGTTCGAGCCTGTCGATCAAACGCCAACGAGATATGAGTGCGGACATCATGAGCACATAGAAACGATCACTTTGCACTGCCTGCGGTGATGTGAAGCGGGTTGGACCCGCGCGGGGCATACCTGACTAACACAGCGGGGATATCCATTCCCGGCTAGAGAATGAGGCCTCCGTGCGCGTCTTTCATCAGGGTCCGGGCTATTAGCCCAACATGACCGGTTGTAGAACCGCAGTCCTTCACCTTCTCACAAGACCGGCGCGGCATTGCAGCATGTATCACAGCGAACTTCGATTGAGCTTGCGCTCAACGGGGAGCCCTTGTAGCGTGTTAGGAACTTTGAAGTACTGGCACTGCGTGAACGAGCATGAGCATTGCGAAGACCACGAAATGAAGCCCGGCAAGGGTTTCGGGTAACCGTTCATAATCACGTGCGAGACGGCGGAAACGGTTGAGCCAGCCAAAGCTGCGCTCGACCACCCACCGTCGTGGCAGCAGTACAAAGCCCTTTTTCGCTTCCTCCAGTTTGATCACCTGCAGTTCAATGCCTTCATCGAGTGCGGCCTGCGCAGGCTCTTTGCCCGTGTATCCCTGATCGGCAAATGCCACCTTGACCGTGTGTCCCGTTACCTGCTGGACCTGACGCGCAAGCTCTGCTACCTGCGCGCGCTCCTGTTCATTGGCCGGTGTCACATGTACCGCCAGCAACTGTCCCAGGGTGTCCACTGCAATGTGGACCTTGCTACCGCGCTTGCGTTTATAACCGTCATAGCCCGCACGCGGGCCGCTCTCGCAGGTCGACTGTATCGTGCGGCCATCCAGAATAACGGCGCTGGGCTGTCCTTGCCGTCCCTGTGCCACGCGTATTACCGAGCGCAGATCGCTGACCATGTGCTCAAAACAGCCTGCCTGTAACCAGCGTTGGGTTTGCTGATACACCAGTTCCCAAGGTGGGAAATCATTGGGCAGCATCCTCCAGGGCGCGCCGGCACGAGCCATCCAGCGCAACGCATCAAACATGTCGCGCAGCTCGTATCTGCGCTGCGGCGCAGTAACGTCCATCAGCGTCAGATAGGGTGCCGCGAAGCTCCATTCTTCGTCGGACACATCGGTCGGATACCCTTTGCGGTCTGCTCTTTTCATCCCGCCAGGATACCAGGTCTCACACAAAGTGCCTAACACGCTACAAGGGCTCCCCGTTGAGCGCAAGCTCAATCGAAGTTCGCTGTGATACATGCTGCAATGCCGCGCCGGTCTTGTGAGAAGGTGAAGGACTGCGGTTCTACAACCGGTCATGTTGGGCTAATAGCCCGGACCCTGATGAAAGACGCGCACGGAGGCCTCATTCTCTAGCCGGGAATGGATATCCCCGCTGTGTTAGTCAGGTATGCCCCGCGCGGGTCCAACCCGCTTCACATCACCGCAGGCAGTGCAAAGTGATCGTTTCTATGTGCTCATGATGTCCGCACTTATATCTCGTTGGCGTTTGATCGACAGGCTCGAACCGAAATCAGTCGGCTATTGGGTCGAGCTTGAAGTCATCGCCATATTTCAGCGAGGCCCATGCCAATCTCGCGTTCTTTGCGGCGATCGCGATCGCTGCCGGCCAGTAGCCCCGGCGTTCGACCAGGGTTCGGACCCATCGGCTGAAGCGGTCCTGTTTCTCGCCGAGACTGGCAATGACGGCGCGAGCTCCGTTGACCAGCAGGCCGCGCAGGTAGGCGTCGCCTGCCTTCGTAATGCTGCCCAGCCGCGCCTTGCCGCCGCTGCTGTACTGCCCGGGCGTAAGTCCGATCCAGGCTGCCACCTGGCGGCCGTTTCTGAAGTCGTGCCCGGCACCGATACTGGCGAGCAACGCGCTTGCTGTGGTTGGGCCAATGCCGTGCAACTGCATGAGCCTCCTGCTACGCGCGTCTTCACGCGCGATCTCGGCGATCGCGCGATCGTATTCGAGCAGGCGGTCCTCGATATTGCCGGCATGCTCAAGCAGATCGCTGATACTACGCTTCGCCCAGCCAGGCAATGTGTCCAGATGTTCCGTGATGTGCCTGCGCAACTTATCCGGGCTCAGTGGCAGCACCACGCCGAATTCCGAGAGCAGGCCTCGCAACCGGTTGTAGGTCGCGGTCCTCTCTTCCACGAAACCTTGTCGTGTCCTATGCAGGCAAAGCGTTGCCTGCTGATGTTCGTCCTTCAGCGGTACGAAACGCATGCTCGGGCGCGTCACCGCTTCGCAGATCGCAGCGGCATCCGCCGCGTCGTTCTTGCCACGCTTGCCGGACATGCGATAAGGCGCCACAAGGTTGGGCGCCATGAGTTTGACCGTATGGCCGTGCTGCTGGAACACGCGAGCCCAGTGATGTGCGCCAGAGCACGCTTCCATCCCGATGAGGCACGCTGGCAACTGCGCGATCAACGTCACCAGCTGATCGCGCAGAACACGCGGCCGGACCAGCATCGCTTTACCTGCTTCATCTACACCATGAACGGCGAATACATTCTTGGCAAGATCGATTCCGACAGTGACAATAGGCATGGACTTCCCCTCTCGCTGGTGTTGATGAACGTTCGAAACTTTCATCATGGCACGTCGATGCCGACTCGCGGCTTCCGCCGCAGCCTCGGGACGGGGAAGTCCCTTTCATTCTCTAGCAGCAGGCTGCCGACAATCGCACCCGGCACGTTGCCCAGGCCACCGATCAGCAACGCCACCACGCCTTTGAGCGTGGCCTGAAAACCCATCGCGGGATCGATACTGTTGTAGTACATGCCGACCAGCAAGCCGCTCACGCCGCCGAGCGCACACGCGATCGCAAACACGGCCTGATTGACACCGTTGACGTTGACGCCCATCTGCTGCGCCGCGTCCCGGTCCTGCGCGGTCGCACGTACCGCCCAGCCCAAACGGGTGAAGCGCAGAAACGCATAGAGCACCGCAGCCGCCGTCACGCCGATGCCGGCGATCAGCAGATCGAGCGAACCGATCGTCGCGCCGCCAAGCCGGAAGTGCCAATCCGGCAGCGTGCTTGGCACCGGCCTCGGATCGGCGCCGAACAGCAGCTGCGCGCATTGATCGAGCACGAAGCTGATGCCGATCGTCGCCAGCAACGGGGCGATGCGCGCCGCGCCCTGTAGCGGCCGCAAGCCGATCCGCTCGATCGCGATACCCAGCAGCCCGCAGCCGATCACCACCGCCAGCAAGGCCAGCGGCAAAGGCAAGCCGAGCCGCGTCAGACACAGCCAGCCGATGAAACTGCCGATCATGTACACCGAGCCGTGCGCGAAGTTGATCAGATGTGACACGCCGAAGATCAGCGCGAGGCCGACCGCCAGCAATGCATAGATGTTGCCGACGATCAGTCCGTTGATCGTGTAATCGAGCCATGAAGCCATAACAATCAGATCCGGTGAGAAGCCAGCCACGTGAGCCGTGCTGACGCTTTGCTGGGGTGTCATCTGGAAGCGACCAGCGGCTTCGTACCGTCCCATTGCAAGAACTGATTGTCCTTGACGACCAGGTACTCGTTGTGCGCGCCGGCCACGCGGCGCGTCTGCGGATCGAACTGCACCTTGCCGAAAATCAGGCTCGGTACGTCCTTGATCTCTTTCAGACCGTCATGCACGGCCTGGCGGGTCGCGCCGTAGCGGCGCATGACTTCCGCCGAAACGATAACGGCGTCATAAGCACGCGCGGCGAAGGTATCAGGCTCGCCGTTGTACTTCGCGCGATAACGCTGCACGAAGTCTTGCACTTCAGGGCGCTTGTCACCGGGGAAGAAATTCGATTCAGTGAATACGCCGTTCACGGCCTCGCCACCCAGTTCGAGAAACTTCGGCGAATAGACCGAGCCCACTGCCGCGATCGGTTGCGTCAAACCCGAGGATCGCGCCTGGCGCACGATCTGCGCACCGTCCGCGTAGTACGAGATCAGCACGAGCGAGTCGGGTTTCGCTTCGTTCACGCGCACTAACGTCGCGCGAAAGTCTTTTTCAGTCGGCTGATAGCCTTCCGCCGCGACGACCTGGGCGCCATCCTGCGCGGCGGCCTTCGAGAAAATGTCCTTGCTGGTGCGGCCCCAATCGGTATTCAGATACAGCACCGCGATGCGCTTGAAGCCGAGTTCCTTAGTCGCGTAATGCGCGAGTAGCGGTTGCTCTTCGGCTTGACTGATCGCCGTGCTCCACATGTAGTCACCCCCCTTGGTGAAGTCGGGGTGCGAGTTGGTGAAGCCGAATTGCACGAGTTGTCCGCGTTGATAGATCGGCGAGGCCGCCATCGAGGTCGTGCTCGACAGGTCACCCAGCTCCAGCAGAATGCGCGGATCGCCGACGAATTTCTGCGCGATCGACACCGCCTGGCGCGGGTCGCTACGACTGTCCTCGAAGTCGTAGGCAAGCGGCCGGCCCTTGATGCCGCCCTGGCTGTTGATCTGCTCCAGAGCGAGATCGAAGCCGCGCTTCCATTGCGTGCCGTATTGCGCGTCCTGTCCGGTAAGCGGCCCACTCACGCCGATCAGATACGGCTCGCCCGTCGCGGCGCCGGCATAGGCCGGCGAGGTAGCCACGACGCCCACCAGTGCGGCGAACACCGGCAGCGTTTTAAGCAAGCGTGACCAACGAGTTCGCGATGATCTGGATATGTGCTTCATGTTTGCCCCAACCGTCCTCTTTAAAGTGAGGCCATGTAACCACGGTGAATTCCGGCGAACCAACAAAGTTTTGGGAATATGGTTATCTGGTCGGAACGCATGGCTTTGCTCGCGCAAGACAACGCGATGGGCCCGGGTTCCCGCACATGCGCGAACACACCAGGGCATCTCGTTGACGCAATTGATTTTTCTCTCTTTCGACACGCGCCGTATGGCGGCAAACCCGAGACGCCACGCGCTCGCCCGCCGCTCGGCTTCGCATTTTTCCGGCGGTCGATATCGGAATTGATTATATAAATCCCGCATTCAGGCGACCCTACAATGCGCAGACCGAATTGCCAGGGCGAGTCATGGAGCTGCATCAACTCGAAGCATTTTCGGCGGTCATGTCCGCGGCAGCATCACCGGTGCGGGACGTTTGCTCGAACGCTCGCAGCCGGCCGTCACGCGTCAGATTCAGGAACTCGAGGCGGATCTCGGCTATGCCCTCTTCAATCGCAATGGTCCGCGGGTCACGCCGACGCATCGCGCGTTCCTGCTCTACGAAGAAGTCGAGCGTTCGCTGATTGGGCTCAAGACCATCGAGCAGCGGGCGCGCGCCATTGGTCTGGGCGCAGCGGAACCGCTGCGCGTGGCGGCCACGCCCGCGCTGGCTGCTTCGATCGTGCCGCCCGCGATTGCCTCGTTGCCGCCGCTCGGCCACGCGCCGCAATTCCAGTTACGCAGTTTGTCGGCTGAACACGTCGTGCATGAAGTCCTGACCCGTACCGCGGATATCGGTCTGGTCACCTTGCCGATCGGGCATGCGGGGCTCGACATCCACTGGATCGCCGAAGCGCCCTGCGTGGCGCTCGTGCAGAGCGGCGACCCGCTCGCCACGCAGGCGCACATCACGCTGCGCGATCTGGCGCAGCGGCGCATCGTCACGGTAGCGAACCGGTTTCGTCTACGGCATCGGATCGACGCGGCGTTCGCGGCCGCGCGCATTTGCGCCGACGTGTTCCTCGAAACCAATGCATCGTTGAACGCGGTCATGGCCGCGCGCGCGGGCGCCGGTGTCGCGATCGTGGATCCCGCCACCGGTCTTGGCCTCTCTATCGAAGACGTGACGGCGCGGCCGCTCGACTGTGCGATTCCGTTCCTCTTCGGCGTCGTGACGCCGGCGGGCAAACCGCGCCGCGCCGCCGTCGACGCGTTGTTGCAAGCCATCGAACACGCCACCCTCGATCTGCTCGAAGGCGTGGTATTGCATCCCGCCCAGCAACACGACGCGTTGCTCCAGCGCGAGACGCGCGTCTCCCCTGCGCGCAGCAAACATTCCGGATACACAGCATGAATCGCCTTGCCGCACTCGAAGCCCGCTTGCGTGAAGATCTGCGTTGGCTCGAACTGCCCGCGCCCTCATGGGTCCCGCCGCGTTTCGCCGGCGCTGAACGCGTGATCGACGTCGCCGTGATCGGCGGCGGCATGGCGGGGCTCGCCGCGGCGGCCGAACTGCGCTGGCTCGGCATCGACAATCTGCAGGTGTTCGACCGCGCGCCGTCAGGGCGCGAAGGACCGTGGGTAACGTTCGCGCGAATGGAAACGTTGCGCTCGCCCAAACAGCTCACAGGCCCCGCCTTGCGCATGCCGGCCCTTACGTTTCGCGCGTGGTACGAAGCGCAATTCGGCAGCGCCGCGTGGGATGCGCTCTACAAGATTCCGCGCACACAGTGGATGGACTATCTGCGCTGGTATCGCGAAGTGCTCGATCTCCCGCTGCAAAACGGCACCACGTTGACCTCGCTGCGCCCGCGCGACGACGGCCTGCTCGAACTCGATCTCGCGCAAGCCGGCGCGCAGCGTACGGTACTTGCGCGGCATGTCGTGCTCGCTACCGGACGCGACGGTTTGGGCGGTCCATCCGTACCGGCTATCGCCAATACGCTCGCCCGCCGCTACTGGGCGCATTCCGCGGATGCCATCGATTTCGCCGCGTTGGCCGGCAAACGTGTGGGTGTCGTCGGCGCGGGTGCGTCCGCCTTCGACAATGCCGCGACCGCGCTCGAAGCGGGTGCGGCCGGCGTCGATCTGTTCATCCGCCGCGACGATATTCCGCGTATCAACAAGCTGACGGGCATCGGCAGTCCGGGCCTCGTGCACGGTTTCGCCGATCTCGACGACGCAACCAGATGGCGTTTCCTGCACTACGCACAGACTGAACAAACACCGCCGCCGCGAGACAGCGTGTTACGGGTTTCGCGCCATGACGGTGCGCGCTTTCACGTCGGCAGTCCGCTTGTCGCGCTCGAAGAACGCGATGACACGCTTCAGGTAACCACGCCGAAAGGCCGCTACGTGGTGGACTTTCTAATCTTCGCGACCGGCTTTCATTCGGATATCTCCACGCGCGCCGAATTCGCGCCGTTCGCCCGGTATGTGCGGCGCTGGAAAGACCGCTATCGAGCGGACCCGTCGCGCTCTTCGTACGAACTGGCCGAGTCGCCGGATCTCGGCGCCGCGTTCGCGTTTCAGGAGCGCGAGCCCGGCACCTGCGCGGCGCTTTCGCAAATCCATTGCTTCAATCACGCAGCGAGCCTCAGCCATCGAAAGCTGTCCGGCGACATTCCCGCGATCAGCGACGGCGCGCAGCGCCTTGCACGCGGCATCGCAAGCCGTCTGTTCGACGCGGATCGCGAACGGCACTACCAGGCGCTGGTCGCCTTCGCCACGGCGGAACTGCAAGGGGATGAATGGACCGATGCGGATGCATCGCCCGACACTTCGCGCGCGCTCGTGCAAGCGGAGAACACCGCTGAAAACCCTGATTAACCAGCCGGAGCAGACATGACCGACCTCGCGTCACCGACCCCGCCATCGGCGCCCACAGGCACCGGGTACACACCTGGCAGCGACACTGTCGACACCGTCGACGCCCTCGCCGGTCTGCGAGACGGCCACCCGCTCAGCGCGATCCGCCATGCTCGCGACAAAGTCGCGCTGCACACGCAACGCAGTGAAGAAGCGTTGTTCGATCGGGATTTGCCCGACCTGTCGCTGCAGGAACGCCTGTTCGCCGCGTGGTACACCACGCGTCTCTCGCTTGCCGACGATCTCGCCGACGCCTACACGGCGCGGCTCATCGCCGCCGGCGCACAGCGGATCACGCTCGATGCAATCGAAGCGGGCACGCTAGACCCCGCCAACGACGCGCGCCTGATCGCGATCCTCTCGCACGTCAAGCTGCTGGCGATCAAGCCAATCGACGCACGCCCCGAGCATCTGCAGACGCTGCACCAGGCCGGTATCACGACGCGCGGCATCGTCGCCTTGTCGCAGCTGATTGCATTCGTCACGTATCAATTGCGCGTGGTAGCCGGCCTAAGGGCATTGCGCGCGGCACAGGAGGCAGCATGAGTCAGGTGAACACCAGTGCTTCGCCGGTTGATCGGCTCAACGGCTTCACCTTCGATACGCTCGGCTGGCGCGCATGGCTCGACACGGTCAGCCTCGACAACGCCACACCAGAGCAGATCGCCGTGCTCGAAGAAAGCCATCCGCAGGCCAAGACCTCCGACTACTATCTGCTGCTGGTCCAGCAGGTGGAAATCCTGCGGCAGCGCTCCGGGGTCTTCAACGCGATCATGTATGCCCCAGGCGGCCTGCCGCGCGCCGAGCGTGAACTCGCCAGCACCGCGGTGTCGCGTGTGAACGGCTGCGTGTATTGCGCTTCGGTGCATGCGCAACGATTCGACCAGCTCGCGAAACGGACCGACGCGATCGAACAGCTTTTCGAAGACCCGTCGACTGCCGGCACGACCGAACGTGAGCGCGCGATCATCCGTTATGCGATCGAATTGACCGAGCATCCTGAAGGCGTCGATGCCGCCGCTATCAGGCGACTCGAAGCAATCGGCCTGACGCACGCGGAGATTCTCGATCTGACCCATGCAGTGGCGATCTTCGCGTGGGCCAACCGGTTGATGCTGACGCTCGGCGAACCGGTCTTTCCGGCCACCGACGCGTGACGCAGCCGGATCCTTACTTGCACAACTGATCGCCTGAACGCATGCCACGCGCATGCCTCTTTGCGACGAAAATCCGTCGCGCCCGGTCCGGTCGGATGGCCGGGTGTTTCATGCCAGGCTCGGCGCGCGCCTGGCATCCATGGCTGGCGCTGATACTGCCTATAGAGCGTGGCGATTTTTGACTCGCTTCAAATTCGTGCGCGCGGCGGGCATAGTAAAACCTGTCATCAGATCCGCGCCCACGCCGGGAACACGTATGAGCACCACTCGCCCCGCGCCCTCCACGCCCCATTCAGCCGACTCGGCGATCACCGCGCCGCGCACCGCGCCCGTGGTCCGCGACGCCACCGACGCCGATCTGCCCGCGATCCAGGCGATCTATGCGCACCACGTGCTGACCGGGGTCGCCTCGTTCGAAGAAATCCCGCCTTCCGTCGACGAACTGCGCACGCGCCTCGCTTCGGTGCGCAGTCATGGACTGCCGTACATGGTGGCCGAGATCGACGGCGAAGTCGCCGGCTATTGCTACGCCACGCCGTACCGGCCACGCGCCGCCTATCGCAACACGATTGAAGATTCGATCTACATCGGCGACGCGTATCGCGGGCGCGGTCTGGGCCGAGTGCTCTTGCAGGCCCTGATCGAACGCTGCGAGACCGGACCGTGGCGCCAGATGGTCGCCGTGATTGCTGACGGCGGCCGAGGCGGTTCGCTGTCGCTGCACACGCAGTTGGGCTTCGAATTGACCGGCACGTTGAAGGCCGTCGGCTTCAAGCATGGCCGGTGGCTCGACAGCACGTTGATGCAGCGGAGCCTGGGCGCGGGCGATTCATCCGTACCGGACGATGTGGCACAGCAGGAACGCGACTGAAGCACCACGCGCCTCGCAGGCTTCCGGAAGGCGCCTTCTCGCGAAGCGGCCTCTCACCGCCTCGCACCGCCCTGCAGCAGTCAGCGAGGCCGCGGCCCGTGCCGGCGCGTTAAAATCCCGTCATGCCCAATACGCCGCCACCCTTTCCGTCCGCGCCCGGCGCCTCGAAGGTCGCGGCGAGCGACACGCCGCGCAACGAATACACCGTCGACGAACTCGCGCGCGTCACCGATACCACCGTGCGCAACGTACGCGCCTATCAGGACCGCGGCCTGCTCGCGCCACCGGAAAAGCGCGGCCGCGTCGGCGTGTATGACGACACGCACGTGTCGCGTCTCAAGCTGATCAACCACCTGCTGACGCGTGGCTACACGCTCGCGAACATCCAGGACCTGATCATGGCCGTCGACGAAGGCCACGATCTGCGTTCGATCCTCGGCCTTGAAACCGCAATCGGCCGCCGCTGGTCGCGCGAACGGCCGAAAAAATTCTCGCTGATCGAACTACTGCAAATGTCGGCGACAAAGCCTCGCCGAGCGCCCTCGGCAAAGCGGTCGATCTCGGTTTGCTGGAGCGCGACGGCCTTTCATTCGTATCGGGCAGCCCTACGGCATTGGCCGCCGGCGCCGCCCTGGCGAAGGAAGGCATCCCTCTTCTCGCCGACCTGCTGGATGCCGTGGGCATCGCCAGGCCTCATTTCAATGCGGTCGCCAAGGCGCTGGTCGATCTGGTGGTTCGCCAACTGGACCGCTACGACGCCGACGCCCTGCCGCCACCTGCCGACGTGCCCGCTTTGGTCGACGCGATCTGGCGTGTGCGGCCGCTGGCCATGGTGCTGGTCGAAAGCGAAATGAACCGCGCGCTTGAAGAAGCCTCCGGCGATTATCTCGGCGACCGCGTCGCGGCGATCATGGAAAAGAAGCTGGGCCATCCGGCGGAAGGTACAGCCACGCAGCGCCCTGCGGCAAAGAAAGATAAACCCAATAAATAGGTATACGGGCGGGCACCTGCGGATGCGCGCGCCGCTCTTCGAGAGGAAAAGTAAGCGTCGGCAGTTTGAACCACACGGCACGACCGATTAGTTCGCCATCCGTAGCAAGTCATGTCATAACGTTGCGGCAGCTTAAGGAAGCGTTTCTCAGGTCACCCTTTCACTGGCCCCCGTTATTCAATCCATAACGGGGCCATGACAACACGCCCTCATCTCGTTATCGCCGCCCTTCGCATCCGGAAATTCAATCTTTGACATCCTCCCCGCCCTGAAGGAGACGGGGATTCCTACGGTGCTTAGGCCGCGATGGCCTGAGTCACTTCGGCGGGTTCCTGCTTCTTCGAGCGGCCCGAGCGCACCCTCTCTCCACAGGCGAACAAGCGCTGTCCGCGCTCTAAAACATTGATCGCGCCGACGTGATCGGCGTTTGCTTCGTGGCCGCAGCGCACGCACGCGAACAGCGATTGCGTGCGGCGGTTATCGGCTGAGATATGGCCGCAGCATGGGCACGTGCGGCTCGTGTTGGCCGCCGGCACGGCGACGAAGAACCCGCCGCGCCATGCCGTTTTGTACTCCAACTGGCGGCGAAACTCGAACCAGCCCTGGTCGAGAATCGACTTATTGAGGCCCGACTTGGCGCGGACATTGCGCCCTGGCGCTTCTACGCTGCCCTTTGATGACCTGGCCATGTTGCGCACCTGCAAATCCTCGACGGCGATCATTGCGTGGTTTTTGCTGATCGTGTTCGAGGCTTTGTGCAGGAAGTCGTTACGCGCGTTCGCGATGCGCGCATGGATGCGCTGCACGCGGGCCTTCGCCTTTTTCCAGTTCGATGAACCCTTGACCTTGCGCGACATGCGGCGCTGATACTTCGCGAGCCGCTGTTCGTGCCTTTTGAAGCTCGCGAGCGGCGCGATAAACGAGCCGTCGCTCAGCGTGGCGAAGCGCGTCACGCCGACGTCGATACCGACCGCCGGGCCGTGCGGAACCGCCTGTTCGACCTCGCGCTTCGTGAGGATCGAGACGAACCACTTGCCCGCGCGCAGCGATACCGTCGCGCTGCGGAGCTCGCCGGGCACGGTGCGGCTGTTGCGGTAGCGGACGTAGCCGAGCTTCGGCAAAAAGATGCGACCGCTCTCGCGGTCCAGCCTGATCTGCTTTGCGTCGGGATAGCGAAACGAATCGCTCATGCCTTTGCGCTTGAAACGGGGGAACCCGGTGCGCTTCCCGAAGAAACTGACGAACGCGCGATCGAGGTCCTTCAGTGCCTGCTGCTGGGTATGGACCGGCGCATCCTTGAGCCACGGCGTATCAGCGCTGTTGCGCCATTCTGTGAGCCACTTGCACATGCCTGCATGGCCTACGAACTTCCCGCCAGCTTCGCGATTCTTCTGCTGCTCCGCGAGCGCCTTGTTAAAAACGAACCGGCCTGCTCCGGCGAACTGGCGCATCTTGCGCGCTTGCTCACCGGTCGGCATGAATTCGAATTTGAAGGCTTGAAGTCGTTCCATAGCTGAAAATATACTTTGGTCTATGACTACCGACAACAATATTCGACACGGGCGACACTGCGTTTTCGTGATGCATGTGCACTTGGTCTTTGTAACCAGGTATCGGCGCGGCGTGTTCACGAAAGAAATCATCGACGACCTGCGCGTGGTATTCGCCAGCGTGTGCGCCGACTTCGAGGCCGAACTGGTGGAGTTCGACGGCGAGGACGACCACGTACACCTTCTGGTGACCTACCCGCCCAAAGTCGCCGTCTCGACGCTCGTGAACAGCCTCAAGGGCGTTTCGAGCCGCATGATCCGCAAGAAGAACTACCTGAGCATTCGGCGCAACCTGTGGAATGGTGCGCTTTGGTCGCCGTCCTATTTCGCCGGTAGCTGCGGCGGGGCGCCTGTCTCAGTGATTCGCCAATACATCGAGCAACAGCGAACGCCGCACTAAGGCCCTGGAAGGACGCCTACGGCGTCCGCGCTTTCCTTCCCCGCCGTGAACGACGGGGCTTGCCGCGCACTTGGGTCAAGGCCATGCAGAATCTACTCGCTGAGATCCACTCCAACCGGTGGACCTTTCTTTGGGACGCACTCACCACGATTTCGATGCACCTGTGCGCGGCCGCATTGATATTGGTGGTGGGCTGGTGGCTCGCCCGCCGCGTCGCCCGCTCACTCAACCGGCTGCTCGCAAGCCAGTCGCGCATGGACGCCACGCTGCGCCGGGTCATCTGCGACACCTGCTTGTGGAGCATTCGCGTCGTCTCCATCATCGGCGCGCTGTCGCAACTGGGTATCCAGACGGCGAGCATCGTCGCCGTGCTCGGCGCCGCCGGCCTCGCTATCGGCCTCGCGCTGCAGGGCACGATGCAAAACATCGCCGCCGGCATCATGCTTTTGCTGTTGCGGCCGTTCAAGGTGGGCGATTCGATCGACGCCGGCACGGGCAACGTCTCGGGCACCGTCGAGGAAATCAGCCTGTTCACCACGCGTCTCACGAAATCCGACGGCATTTGCGAATACGTGCCGAACAGTGCGCTGTGGAGCAATTCAATTCGCAATTACAACCGCAATCCGACCCGCCGCCTCGATTTGGAAGTGGAAATCTCCGTGCGTGACGACGTCGACCAGGCGCTGGCCGCACTGCGCAATCTCGCCGTTGCCGACCCGCGTGCGCTGCAGACGCCCGCGCCGCAGGTGATGGTGGCCCGTTTCGACGACAGCACCTTGGTCCTGAACATCCGCGTGTGGGCCCATATCGACACGTTCTGGGACATGCGCTGGGACCTCGCCCGGCAGGTCCGTCAAACGCTCAACGACGCACAATGCGGCTTGCCGGTGCGTACACGTGAACTGCATATCGTGCAAAGCAACGAGACCGACGAATCCGCCGCGGCTCCCGTGATTGCGGCACCCCAGGCGTCAGTGCAATAGCGCCTTAAAGCTTGTAAGCCGGGTGGATTCCGAAGCGAATCCACCCGGAATTTTTCACATAGCGGAACGATCGACGCGTCCGCCTCAGTTAAAAGCGTTGCCCGGCAGGCGCCGTAGCCGCTTGGGCCTCGAACTCCCGGCGTCTGCACTCCATAGAGTCTCCCATCTAACCGGCCGCTTGCGTCATCCGTTGACAGTCTCCATTGTTACATCAACTACTGTAACAGTTAAGAGCGGACAACAAGGAGACGGATCGGATGAACGCACGCATGATGCCCCCGACGCGCCCGCCATGCGCATGCGCCGGTGCACTTCATCGTGCCGTTGCGCGATCGCTACGTTGGGCCCGAGCTCTCCATTGGACTCGAAGGCTGGCTCGGCGCGCATAGCCGCTGAAATCGACGCCGGGCATTGGGTCGTGTTGCGCGAACCCGAGCGTATTGCGGCAGGCATCGAACGCTTTGTCGAGCGGCACCGGGAACAGCCGCCGGCAGACAGCGACGGTGCCAGCGCCTCGGGGTTCAACGCTCGCGCGGCAGGCGTGTGAATAGCGTTGGATAGTCGATCACGAGGCCGTCTTCATCCACCATCAGGTCCGCGGTGAAATTGCGGAAGATGCCCTCGTAGCGATACACGCGATTCAACTCGATGCACGAATACGCCTGCTCAGCACGCGTAACCTGCAAATCCGGCGTTGAAATATAGGCCACGGAAATCGGTTGGCGCTCGCCTTCGGCCAGTTGCAACCGACGGATCGGCAACGTGTTGGTATACGGCGTGGCGGCGATATCGATATCGATGCATCCTTCGATCGCGCTCAGCACGAGGCCATGGCCATCGTGCCAATGACCGGCACCGTCGCCGTGCAATTCCAGTTCCGCCCCGCCGACGATCTTCAGCCACGCGTAGGTGGTGCGCCATTGCGTATCGCAGCGGACCTTGTAGTGCAGGCCATAGGCCTTGCCGTAGCGCTGCCCGACAAGGACGCTCTCAACCGCGAAGCCGTCCTCGCGCGCCTCGAACGCCAGATGTTCAAAGCCGTCACCCTCTTCCGATGCCCAGCGTAGTTCACGCATCAACCTGTCTCCTTGTTTGAACGGCACGGCACCCGCGCCGGATTCATATCCTAGCGCGAAAGCTTTCGGTTCGCCGACAGATGGGCCTTGACGCGCATGTGTAGCAAATAGCCACTATCAACGCCTCGCGATGCCCGGCGTGGTGGGAGTGGCCTATGCTCGCGATTCACCCTCAACCTGAAACCTGACCCGCCGCGTGCGCCTGATTCGCACGCGGCAAAGTCGCGTCACATCGAATTCACCGCCTTCAAGCCATGCACGCCGCCGCAACCGAAGCACCATCCGCCGCCTTGCGCACCTTGCTGCGCAGTGTCGGCCAGATCGTGCTGCAGCCGAACGCGTTTACCGGCGCGTGCCTGCTCGCCGCGTGGCTGCTATACGATCCGCGCCTCGCCTGCGCGGCGCTGATGGGCGCGGTCGCGGCCAACGTGAGCGCGGTACTGGCCGGCTATCGCGAGGACGACACGCGCGCTGGACTGCACGGCTTTAACGGCGCGCTCGCCGGTCTCGCCGCGTTCAACTTCGTCGCCAACAATGCGACGGCCGCTGCGGTAGCGACTCTGGCCGCGACAGGCACGGCATGGCTGCTTGAGCCATGGTCGCGCCGCCTGCGCGCGCACGGGCTCGGCTTTTTTTCGAGCCCTTGTCTGATCGTCACGTGGCTTTGGCTTTCACTTGTGAATAGCGGAACTCACGCAGCGAGTTTGCCCGCCGTGCACACGCTCAGCGCGGCGCAATTGAGCGACGGCTTACTCGCCGGTTTCGCGCAAACCGGCTTTGCGTCCGGCGCGTTGCCGGGTTTGCTCGTGTTGATCGGCATTGCCGCGGCGTCGCGCCGGCACGCCCTGTGGGCCTTGATCGGCGCGGGCCTCGCGAGCGCAACGCACCTGCTGCTCGGCGCGAGTGCAAGCTCGTTCGACGCGGGCCTGTTAGGATTCAACGGCGCGCTGACCGCGATCGCGCTGGCCGATCGCGGTATCGCGGCGACGCTCGGCGGTATTGCGCTTTCGGTCGTGTTGCAAATGTTCGCTACTTATTATGCGTGGCCGGCCATGACTGCGCCGTTCGTCCTCGCGACGTGGAGCATGCAGTGGCTCACCGACCGCTGTATGCACAGCGCGGCGGTCGGGAGCGTGGGTTAGGCCGCAAATTGGGCGCCGCAGGTTTGGCGCCGCAGGTCTGACTCGCAGATTCAAGCGCGGGTTTAAGCCCACAAACTCAAGCCGCAGCGTCAGCCCACCCAGCAATCTCAGGAGACAGACATGTCATTCACCCACGCGCCCGCCGGCCGCGTCGCCGAGGCGGGGCCGAGATCCGAAGCCGAACAGCAGACCCGCGTCGATCTGGCCGCCGCCTATCGTCTCGCGGCGCTCAACGACTGGGACGATCTGATCTACACGCATATCTCAGCCAGTGTTCCTGACGAACCCGGCCACTTTCTGATCAATCCGTTCGGCCTCGCGTTCGACGAAGTGTGCGCGTCGAACCTGGTGAAGATCGATATCGAAGGCAACATCGTCGGCACGAGCGAGCATCCGGTCAACGCCACCGGTTTCGCGCTGCACGCCGCCGTGCATGCGGCCCGCACCGACGCCGTCTGCGTGATGCACTTGCACAATACGGCGGGCGTGGCGGTTTCGGCTCAACCGGCCGGATTACTGCCGGCGTCACAACACGCGCTGCGCTTTTACGGGCACCTCGCGTATCACGAATACGAAGGTCTCGCCTTTACGCCAACCGAGGGCGAACGCCTCGTCGCGCATCTCGCCGACAAACCGGCCATGCTGTTGCGCAATCACGGTACGCTGACCACCGGCCGCACCGTCGCCGAAGCCTATGTATTGATGGCGACGCTGATCAAGGCCTGCGAAATCCAGTTGCAGGCGCAAGCATGCGGCAGCGCGCTGGTCGTACCCAATGACGCGGTAGCCACCCGCACGGCCGACCAGCTGTACGACGGTGGTGCCATCGAAGGCGCGCTCGAATGGCCCGCTTTGCTACGCAAGCTCGACCGGCTCGATCGCACGTACCGCGATTAAATTTGATTTCGCTTTTTCACGTCTTTTTTCAACGCCATTCATCACGGAGTCACGCAATGCCCACGTTTCATATCGAACTCTTCGAAGGCCGCTCGCTGGAACAGAAACGCCAGTTCGTCGAAGCCATCACCAAAGCGACCTGCGAATCGCTCGGCGTCGAGCCGAACTCAGTGGACATCATTCTCACCGACGTCAAACGCGAAAACTGGGCAACAGGGGGGCGCTTGTGGTCGGAAGCGGATGCGTGAGTGCGCGTAGATATCGGCCAACAGCTAAACCTTGTCGGATTGTCACCACGGACACCTGTCCGATTGTCACCACAGATTTGCATCCTGTGCGCTGAAAAACCCGCCACCAGGTCCATCGGCGGGCAGTAGCGCGAGACGGAACGCTGCACGACCGGATCGAAGGCCGTGCGTTGCGACAATGCCGCGCGCATTGCGCGCGCAGCGAGTCCTTCCAGCCAAAACGAAGTGCATCTGAAACGCGTCGCCGCGGCGGCGACTCCTGACGCCGCCACTTCACTACACGATTAGAACTTGTGGATGATGCCCACGCCGACAGCAACCTGGCTGCGC
Organism: Paraburkholderia sp. RL17-337-BIB-A; assembly: GCF_046025895.1. NCBI lineage: Bacteria > Pseudomonadati > Pseudomonadota > Betaproteobacteria > Burkholderiales > Burkholderiaceae > Paraburkholderia > Paraburkholderia sp. RL17-337-BIB-A. The sequence continues at coordinate 2,447,693 of NZ_JARESY010000002.1, forward strand.
GACGAAGACGGCGCGCCGTTCTGGCCATCGCCGATATCGGCCGTTGCTTCGATGATGCTCCGGCCGTTCGTTCCGATCGTCTGGCCACCCGCACGCTGATAGGCTTCCAGCGCGTACAGACCCGTGCGCTTGGACAGGCTGTAGTACTGCGAGAGGTTGAACTGCTGATAGGTCGCCGCGCTCGAAATACCGTTCGATTCCGTGGCACGCGTGTAGCTATAACCCGCGGCCAGATCCAGCGCCGTCAGCGGCTTGAAGTGCAGGACCGCGCCCGCCGTGTTGAAGGTCGCCTGGCTGACGAACCTCGAGTTCACACCTGGAATGTATTGCACGTTCGAGTACGCAAACGAGACATCCCATTGCGAACTGAACGCGTAGCCGCCCGTCACCGCAATGCGCTGCTGCGCCTGCGCCGTCTGGTAGCCATTATTGATGCCCGACACGCCTGGCTGCGCGCCCGCATTCGACGTCGTGGAGTCAGCACCCCAGGCACCACCACCAGGCGTCGAGTTGTTGATGCGCTGGAAGCCCGCTGCAATGCCGAACGGGCCGTTCAGGTACTGAACCGCGGCGCTCCACGTCGAACCCGCATTGGTGCTGCCCGGTACGCCACCCAGCGAATACGAACCGCTCACCGTCAGGCCGTACATGTTTGGCGACGTGTACACCAGCGAGTTGTTGGCACGGTAGAGCGTATCCAGCGAATCGATATCGCCCGGGTGCGCGCCGTAAGCGCCGGTCAGCCACGTGGTCGGGCTATAGGGCGACAGCAGCGTGTAGTACGACGTGTACTGGCGGCCAGCCGTCAACGTACCGAAGGTGGAATTGGCCACACCGACGTAAGCCTGACGGCTGAACATCAGACCGCTCACGCTCTGCGCGCCGTTTGCACTGTTAAAGCCTTCTTCCAACTGGAAGATCGCCTTTGTGCCGCCGCCCAGATCCTCACTGCCCTTCAGGCCGAAGCGGCTGCCCGCCCAGATGCCGTTGACCATCTTGACGACCGAACGACCGCCCGTCGTCGAACCGAGCGACGTCGAGCTGCTTTGATAGCCGATCCCCGTATCGACGATACCGTACAACGTCACGCTGGATTGCGCGTGCGCGCCGAGGGCGACCAACCCAAGGGCCGAGGTTGCGATTGCCTTTTTCATTTGTGCTCCTCTGTAAAAAATTTATTTTTTTGCCCGGCAGTGCCACACCGGCGCGGACTTTTAATAAGGTGTTCCAAACATTGGGTGGCCATTGATCAGGCTCGGCAATCACGTCGAAAACATAGGTACGTATGTCACGATACCAATGGCGCTGAAGATAGCCAGGTAATACGGCCACGCCACCTTGGTGATTTCACCTATCGACACATTGCCGATTGCGCAGCTGATGAACTGCACGGGATCGACGCCGGCATGCATGCCGTGGGCAGGAACAACGGCGTGGTGATCAGGATGTGCGCCGCTATGTCGACAAACGTACCGAAGAAGATCGGGATGATGTTGATGTAAAGCAGCATCAACCGCGGCAGGCTTGTTGCACCGTCGAGCATGTGTTCGATCGCGTCGGGGATCTCCAGATAAGCAATCTGGAAACGCAGCATGTTCGACACGCCGATCAGCAGCAGCACCACGCCGGCGGTCTTAGCCGCCTTGGACAACGCATGAGAGAGCTTCTTCATCGTCATCGCGCGATGGACGACGATGGTCAACACCCGCGAATAAGCCACGGCAACGGCTGCTGCTTCCGTCGCTGCGGCAATCCCTCTCGACACGCAAACCAGAATGATCGCAATCACCATCAAGCCGGGCAATGCGCCGAGGAACGTGCGGGCCACCGCGAGCCAGCCGGGAAAGCGCTGCAATTCGGTCGACCGTCAGCGCGGCGCGGATAACCCTACTTGACCGCATGCCAGTACGCAGCAATGAGCACGAAACCCATCACCCACAGAACCGGCAACAGACCAGAAAACAACAGATCGCCGATCGACACACCCCTCACCGGATGACTGTTCAGCGTCCCGGTGATGCCTTGGGCCGCGAACGCGTAGAAGATCATGTTCGTCGACGTGGGCATCAACGCGCCCGCCAGCGACGAATGGGTCGTCACATTGACCGCATAGGACCGAGCTGTAACTTTCGCGTTTCATCAGCGGAATGACTACACCGCCCATGGCAGACGTGCCGGTTCGTCGAAACCATCACTAAAGCGACCTGTGAACCGCTCGGCGTCGAACCGGACTCGGTGGACATCGTTCTCACTGGCGTCAAAAGCGAAAACTGGGCGACGGCTGGACGTTTGCGGTCCGATCCAACCGTGTGAGGGTCGGGCGGCGTTCGCGGGTTACGTGGTGGGATTTGGATCCTGGGTGCTGAAAACGCCGTCACCGGATTCATCTTCAGCCGGACGACGTGCGCGACGCACCAAGGCCGGGCGCCGCTACCGCATGAAGGGATGGCGCTCGAGCCGTGGGAGGGAATGGGTAACGAGGACACCCGGTGGTGCTGATGCGATGAAGGCTGGCGCCGCTACGCAGCACCAGCCTTCACCGCAAAACAATCAGACAGCGACAATTACTGCATCGATGGCGGCGCCGGGTCTTACCCGGCGCCCCCTCAAGCTGCTACTGCATCAGAACTGGTGATTGATACCCACAGTCGCGCCGAACTGGCTACGGCTCGACGCCGCAGATTGCTCGCCGATAGCCGCGGTCGCAGTGACGACCTTGCCGCCGTTGATCGTCTGGCCGTTGGCTCGCTGATACGCTTCCAGCACATAGATCCGGGTGCGCTTGGAGAGGTTATAGAGCTGGGTCAGGTTGAACTGCTGATAGCTCGCCGCGTCCTGCACGCCGTTGGCCTGCGTCGCACGCGTGTAGCTATAGCCGGCAGCCAGGTCCCACGCCACAGCCGGCTTGTAATGCAGCACCGCGCCGCCCGTGTTGAAGATCGCGGTCGTCGCGAAGCCCGAGTTGGGGCCGGCGATGTATTGCACGTTCGAATACGACGCCGAGACGTCCCACTGCGAGTTGAACTGATAGCCGCCCGTCACAGCAAAGCGCTGCTGCGCCGCTGCGTTCTGGTAGCCGTTCGTAATGCTCGACTCACCCTGCTCGCCGGTGCCGGAATAGGCCGTCGAGTTGGCGCTCCAGGCGCCACCGCCGCTCGTCGCGTTGTTAAAACGCGCGAAGCCGACGCCAATACCAGCGGCACCCGCCAGATACTGCGCACCGACGCTCCACGACGCACCGGAGTTGAATGCACCAGCCACGCCGCCCAGCGCGTACATGCCGCTCACCTTCAGACCGGCGAACGAGGGCGAGGTGTAGACGAGTGCATTGTTGACGCGGTAGTCCGTATCAAGCGCGTCAAGGTCGCCCGGATGGGCACCGAAGGCGCCAGTCAGCCACGGGGTCGGGCCATACTGCGCGAGCATGTTGTAGTACGGCGTGTACTGGCGACCGGCGGTGAACGTACCGTAGGTGTTATTGGTCAGGCCGACCCAGGAAGCACGGCTGAACATCAGACCGGACTTGCTCTGCGCGCCGTTGTCGACGTTGTAACCCTCTTCAAGCTGGAAGATCGCCTTGGTGCCGCCGCCCAGGTCTTCACTCCCCTTGAACCCGAAGCGCTCGCCGCCCCACACCCCTTCGATCAACTTGGTCACCGATTTCCCGCCCGAGGTCGCGCCAGTCGTGGGTGCCTGGCTGCTCAGATAACCCACCCCGGTATCCAGAACTCCATACAGCGTCACGCTGCTCTGCGCAAAGGCTGCGCCCGTAGCAAACATGGCTGCCAGGCCGGCGACGGCGACGGCGGCTTCTTTATAACGTTTCATCACATCGTCCCTTCTTGTTGTTAATAATTCGCTTTGAAACAGTGACACGCGGGTCACCATGCTGATCACGCTGACCCGTTCTTCATGTCTGGCAGTGCCTCACCAGCGCTAACTCTTGATCAAACGTTCAAAACACCGGGTGGCCATTGATCAGACTCGGCAACCACGTCGAAAACATCGGCACGTACGTCACAATATTGATCGCGCTGAAGATCGCCAGGTAATACGGCCACGCCACCTTGGTGGTTTCGCCGATGGAAACATTGCCGATCGCGCAACCAATGAACTGCACCGAACCGATCGGCGGATGCACGAGGCCCAATGAACAATTCAGCAGAATCATGATCCCGAACTGCACCGGGCCAACGCCGGCGTGCATCGCCATCGGCAGGAACAATGGCGTGGTGATCAGGATGTGCGCGGCCATGTCGACGAACGTGCCGAGGAAAATCTGGATGACGTTGATGTAAAGCAGCATCAGCCAGGGCAGGCTCGTCGCACCGTCAAGCATGTGTTCGATCGCGTCGGGAATCTCCAGATACGCCATCTGGAAACGCAGCATGTTCGACACGCCGATCAGCAGCAGTACGACGCCGGTGGTTTTAGCCGCCTTCCCAAGCGCATGAGCAAGCTTCTTCATCGTCATCGTGCGATAGACGACGATGGTCAACACCAGCGAATAAGCCACGGCAATGGCTGCTGCTTCCGTCGCTGTGGCAATCCCTCTCGACACGCAGACCAGGATGATCGCAATCACCATCAAGCCGGGCAATGCGCCGAGGAACGTGCGGGCCACCGCGAGCCAGCCGGGAAAGCGCTGCAATTCGGTCGAACCGTCAGCACTGCGCGGATAACCGTACTTGACCGCTTGCCAGTACGCAGCAATGAGCACGAAACCCATCACCCACAGAACCGGCAACAGACCAGAAAACAACAGATCGCCGATCGACACACCGCTCAGCTGCTGACCATTCAACGTCCCGGTGATGCCTTGGGCCGCGAAGGCGTAAATGATCATGTTCGTCGACGTAGGCATCAGCGCACCGGCCAATGACGAATGAGTCGTCACGTTGACCGCATAGGCCGCGCTATAGCCCTCGCGCTTCATCATCGGAATCACGACGCCACCCATGGCTGAGGTGTCTGCCGTCGGCGAACCGGACACGCCGCCGAACAAGGTGCACGCGACCACGTTGGCCATGCCGAGCCCACCGCGAAAATGACCCACGGTGGCCTGCGCGAAACGCAGGATGCGGTCGGCGATACCGCCGTGCAACATCAACTCGCCGGAGAATATGAAGAACGGGACCGCGAGGAACGAAAACGCGTTCATACCCGAAATCATCGACTGCATGGCGGTGGCCGCCGGCAATCCTTCATGCAGATAGGTCAGGACGCACGAGAGCCCCAGCGCGAACGAAACAGGAACCCCGAGTACGAGGAAAACGAGGAAGCTAACTGAGAGGATGGCAAGTTCCATGATTCTTCTATGTTTGTTTCCGTGCGAAAAGCCCGAGCAAGTTCTCGAATGAGAACAGAGCGATGCAGACACTGGCAACGATCGGAATGAGGTAACGAAGTGCTTCCGACAGACCCAGAATCGGAATCTTGTCGTTCATGGTCGTCTCCGCCATCTGCAGGCAGCCGAAGAAGATCGCCCCGGCCAGCACAATCAGGCAGAGATGCTGGAACGCATGCGCGACCACTTGAGCTTTCAGCGGCAATTTCTTGACGAATGAATCGAGCCCGATATGGCCGCCCTCTCGAACCTTGAGCGCTGCGCCGAACATGGCGATCACAATCACCAGCAAAAGGGCAATGGGCTCGACGAAATCCGGTGCATCGCTGAAGACATAGCGCATTACGACGCTATAAATCACCAACACGCATAGCACGGCAAGACTCACCGCCGCCACGACCACCAGTGCGCGGAAGAGAAAATCATTTGGGCGCTTCATGAATCGCATTGAACCCATCCTTGCATACAACGAACTTATTTTTAATCTTCAGGAATCCTGCTGACTATCGCCGGTGCAGGAAACCGCGCGGCGCGAAAGACCCGCAGCGCCTGCTGCAAGGCCTTTCGCTACCGCTCTACCGGCGAATTACTTGACTGCCTGAATTTCGTCGACGATCTGCTTCATTGCCGGCGTCTTCTCGTACTTCGCCCAGACCGGTTGCATCGCCTTCACGAAAGCCGGACGGTCGATCTGCGAGGCGGGGACGATCGTCGCGCCGCCCTTGATAACCGTCTTTGCCGCGTCGGCTTCGCGCGCGGTCCACAGCTTCTGGTAGTAAGGCACCGAGTCAGCCGCAGCCTTTTTGATAATGGTCTGCTCTTGCGGCGTCAGCGTGTCCCACACCTTCTTGGAGAACACCAGGACTTCCGGCGTCATTGAATGATCGGTTTCGGAATAGACCTGTGCGACTTCGAAGTGCTTGGTCTCTTCGTACGACGGTATGTTGTTTTCCGCGGCATCGACCAGACCCGTCTTCAGGCCCGTATAGACTTCGGCGAACGGCATCGGTGTCGGCGTGCCGCCCATCGCCTTGATTTCGTCGACCATCAGATCCGAAGGCTGCACGCGTACCTTGACGCCCTTCATGTCGGCCGGTGAATGGATCGCCTTCTTCGCATAGATCGAGCGCGCGCCGCTCTCATAGAACGTGAGCGCGATCATGCCCTTCGCCGTAAAGGCGTCGAGAATCTTCTGGCCTTCCGGACCGTACATGACCTTGCGGAATTGATCGATGTCGCGAAACAGGAACGGCAGCGACGGGATCATCGATTCAGGAACGATCTCGTTGAACGCAGCACCGTTGGCGCGCGCCATGTCCAGTGCGCCGATACGCACCTGATCGATCGTGTCGTTTTCGGAACCCAGCGCGCTGTTGCCGAAGACCTTTACGGAATCCTTGCCACCGGTTGCCTTGCTGATTTCGTCGCCCATGTACTTCACGGCCATGTTGGTCGGAAAGCTGTCGCTATGCACGTCCGCCACACGAAACACGCGGGCATGTGCCGACACGGTGCTGAACGCCAGCACGGAGGCCGCGACAATCATCGAAACACGGGAAGAGGCAAACTTCTTGTTCATCGTGACATTCCTTGAAAAATAGCAACCGATTGCGGAAGGCCGCTGACGGATGCTGCGACATGGTTTTTTAATGCGTCTCCCGGCTTCAAAAAAATGCCGCGCCTTTTTTCTCTGCCGTACGATTACCGCCCTTTCGGGCGGCGAGAGTACTAACGTGCTGGTCCCATGCAATGTCCCCGGCACAGATCCTCAGCACTCCTCTGGGACGACTCAACTTCTCTACTTCGACTACATCGGGATCGGTCTTAATGCGCAGGGAATATGCGCATTAAGAACCTCGCCTTAAGTCCAGCAATCTCGAAATTCACGGAAAGGAATTCGCCGTTGACTTATACGTTGTACGACGACATATGAAGTCTATAAAACACGTTCTATGTTGTACAGCCAGTATTTACCCGCAGGCTCGATGTATCGGTACGAGTGACCGGCGTGGCGTGGCGCAAAGGCTTACCGCAGCGGCAAGCAAACGACGCTGAGTCGTCGGGCAGGTGTCCGGACGCGCTGTTTTTCTTGATATAAGCGCCTCAAAATGTCGTCCCTACACCACAACGCAGAGAAACGTTGTACGACGAGTGATGAATCAAGCGACCATGGGGTCAATCGCGCCGGGTCTGACCCACCCCGGCGCGCCTGATGTGCTTATCGATTAGAGTTCGCCCGCGTATTCGGGCTCGGGCAGCCCGGTCACACCAGGGCGAACAGCAAAGAGATGGCCGTCGTGTTCGTTTGCGCCAGCGGCGGGACGAATCGACGTCACGAACAGCGTATCCAGATTGTTGCCGCCGAACGCGCACATCGCCGGCTTCACGGCCGGCACGGCAATCTGTCGGTCGAGCTTGCCTTGCGGCGTAAAGCGGAGCAACAGGCCCGCGTCGTTCGCGCAGATCCAGTAGCAGCCGTCTGCGTCCACCGCGGCACCGTCGGGACGCCCGGCGTAATCATGCAGATCAGCGAACACGCGCCGATTGCTCGGCTCGCCCGTTTCGGTGTCGTAATCGAAGGCCCAGATTTGCCTGCGCAGAGGATGCGAGTCCGACAGATACATCGTGGTCCCATCGGGCGACCACGCCAGACCGTTTTGCGTGATCAACGCGTCGACGACCGGCTGCGACAAGACGCCGTGCTCATCGAAGCGATAGAGCGCGCCGGCGGGATTCGCCGCCGCCATGTCCTGCACCATCGTGCCCGACCAGAAGCGTCCCTGCCGGTCGCAACGGCCGTCGTTGAAGCGCATATCGTCGAACGCGAAGACCGGCGCGGCGAGCTTCCTGCCGGTCACGGCCTGCGGTTCGGCGCTGGATGCACCCTTAGGCGTGCTTTCCGTTAGCGTGACCGCGAAAAGTCCCGTCTCGCAGCCCGCCAATACAGTGCCGCGGTTGTCGAACGCGAAGCAAGCCACTTTCTCCGGCAACACCCATTCAGACCGCTCTCCCGAACCGACCCGCAGCCGCACGATCTTCCGCGCCGGAATATCCACCCAGTAGAGCGCCTGTTCCGCCGCACGCCATACCGGACTCTCGCCGACCGATGCGGGCACCTGCCCCGCCGCTTCTACACGCTCCACGGGCGGGTGCGCCAGCGCGCTCATCGCTTCGGCTCCATCGGCCCGGTCAGTATGAAGGCGCCACCCTGGAAATGCTGGGCCGGGTCATCGAGCTCGGCGGTAGGCGCCGCGATGGGAAAGAGGTGCTCGAACTCGACCGAACTGTCCTGCGGACGAAAGCCGAGGAACGCGGCCTTGGTGTTATCCACCCACTTGGCCCGGTTATCCGACACGCCATAGACGATCGCGTGCCCGACCCGGTTGGTGAACAGCGAGCAGCGCACCAGTTCGATGAAGTCGCGAAAGCTCAGATAGGTGACGAGCATGCGCGGATTCTTCGGTTGTTCGAACGACGAGCCGATGCGCAGGCACACCGTCTCGAGACCAAAGCGGTCGAAGTAATAGCGCGACAGCGATTCGCCAAAGCACTTTGTCACGCCGTACAGGGTGTCGGGACGCGGCGGCGCGTCGATATCGAGCACCGACGTGGTCGGATGGAAACCCACCACATGATTCGAGCTCGCGTAGACGATGCGCTTGACGCCCTGCTTCTGCGCGGCCGAATAGAGGTTGTACAGGCCGCGAATATTCGCCTCGAGCAGATCTTCGAACGGCGCCTCGACGGATATGCCGCCGAGATGAACAACCGCATCCACGCCTTCGAGCAACGCGTGAACCGCGGCTTCATCCGCGAGATTCACGATCGAGGCTTCTTCATGCGTCGCCACGTCGCCCAGCGGCGCGATATCGCTGATGCGCACAACATCGGCCCACGCGGCGAGCGCACCGCGCAATTGCTGGCCGAGATTACCGGCGGCGCCGGTGAGCAGAAGACGGCGGAAGGGTTTCTTTGCCGCTGCGCGGTCAAGGTTCGAGTCAGTCATGTCTCAGTTCTTGTCTTGATGAATTTCAGCCACCGTCAGCACCACCATCAGCACTGCCGGCACTCGCAGCACGATCAGGTCACCGGCGCCGGATTGAACAACGTCAATGCGTTGTGGAGTTTGAGTTTCTCCGCGCAGGTCTCTTTACGTCCGCTTGCGACGTCGAGCATCAGGCGGAACAGCTCCCAACCCACGTCTTCGATCGTCGCCGCGCCGGTTGCAATGCTACCGGCGTCGATGTCCATCAGATCGTGCCAGCGGCGCGCGAGATCGGAGCGCGTCGCCACCTTGATGACGGGCACTTCCGCGAGGCTGTACGGCGTGCCGCGGCCCGTGGTGAACACATGCAGCGTGATGCCCGCCGCGACTTGCAGGGTGCCGCAGATGAAATCGCTGGCCGGCGTGGCCGCGTAAATCAGGCCCTTCTGCCTAACCTTTTCTCCCGGCGACAGCACGCCGGAGATCGCCGAGTTGCCCGACTTGATAATCGAGCCCATTGCCTTTTCAACGATGTTGGACAAGCCGCCTTTCTTGTTGCCAGGCGTGGTGTTGGCGCTACGGTCGGCACCGCCGCGCTTCAGATAATCGTCGTACCACTGCATCTCGCGGATGATCGCGGCAGCCACATCCGCGTTGGCCGCGCGCGCCGTCAGTTGATCGACGCCGTCGCGCACTTCGGTGACCTCGGAGAACATCACCGTCGCGCCGGCGCGCACCAGCAGATCGGTGGCGAAGCCCACTGCGGGATTCGCGGTCAGCCCGGAAAACGCGTCGCTGCCGCCGCATTGCACGCCGATCACCAGATCGGAGGCCGGACAGGTTTCGCGACGGCGGTTATTCAGCCGCTTCAGATGGCCGTCGGCCATTCTCATGATCGACTCGATCATCGACTGGAAGCCGACGTGCGAGTCGTCCTGAAGCACCACCACGCCGCCGTTCATGTCGGCCTCGATATCGCCAATGTCGGCGACTTCGGCGACATTCGCAGCCGCGGCAATCGGAATCGTGCCCGGCGGCATCAGACGTTCAGGCTGCAGCTTCTCGCAACCGAGGCTGACCATCATCACTTCGCCGCCGAAATTCGGATTCAGGCTGATGTTGCGTACCGTGCGGATCGGCACCATCGCGTCCGGCGCGTCGATCGCGACGCCGCAACCATAGGTGTGGCCGAGGCTCACCACGTCGTCGACGTTGGGATAATTCGGCAGCAGTTCGGCCTTGATGCGCGTGACCGCGTGCTGAACCACATCGGCCACGCATTGCACCGTGGTCGTAATGGCCAGAATGTTGCGCGAGCCCACCGAGCCGTCGGCATTGCGGTAGCCCTCGAACGTGAAACCTTCCAGCGGCGGCATCTCCGGCGGCTTGATGGTCGCGATCGGCAGATCTTCCAGTCCAGGCGGACTCGGCATGCGGATCACGTGCTCGTTGATCCAGCTGCCCTTCGGCAAGGCCTTGAGTGCGTAACCGATCACCACGTTATAGCGGATGACCTCGTCGCCTTCCGCAAGATCGGCCAACGCGACCTTGTGCCCCTGCGGGACACGTTCGCGCAAGGCGAGGCCATCGGGAAATACGGCGCCCTCACCCAGACCGCCGTCGTTGACGACGATCGCGACATTGTCATTGGGGTGAACGCGAATATAGAGGGGGGGTTGTTCCATTACATCGATCCTTATGGCGGTTTCAGGCGTGGTGCGCCGACCATTCATACGTCATCCTACAACATGGGAAAGCGCTCAGACGTTCCGTATTTACCCTATGGCGTGCATTATGCCGCGAAAACACCGTTGAGTTAGTCAATTTGTTGTTGTACGATGACGTATAAGAAATCTCCATTTCTACAATTTCACTCTATCGCCGCCCTGGATACTCATCATGACGACACCGCAGGAACTTAAGCAGATCGTTTCGGAAGGCCTTCTATCCTTCCCCGTTACCGACTTCGACGAACAAGGCGATTTCCGCGCCGATACCTATGCCGAGCGCCTCGAGTGGCTTGCGCCTTACGGTGCTTCGGCACTGTTCGTCGCCGGCGGTACGGGCGAGTTCTTCTCGCTCACGCATGACGACTACTCGAACGTCGTGCGCACCGCCGCTGAAGTCTGCAAGGGCAAGGTGCCGATTCTCGCCGGCGCCGGCGGCCCGACCCGCGTGGCGATCGCGTATGCAAAGGAAGCCGAACGTCACGGCGCGAACGGCATCCTGCTGATGCCGCACTACCTGACCGAAGCCTGCCAGGAAGGCATCGCGGCCCACGCGGAAGAAGTTTGCAAGTCCGTGCCGAACATGGGCGTGATCATTTACAACCGCGCGAATTCCAAGCTTAACGCGGACATGCTCGAAGGGCTGGCCGAGCGCTGCCCGAACCTGATCGGTTTCAAGGACGGCGTGGGCGAGATCGAGAACATGGTGACGATCCGCCGCCGCCTGGGCGACCGTTTCTCGTACCTCGGCGGCCTGCCGACCGCTGAAGTCTATGCCGCGGCCTACAAGGCGCTGGGCGTGCCGGTGTATTCGTCGGCTGTGTTCAACTTCATTCCGAAGACCGCGATGGACTTCTACCGCGCGATTGCCGCGGACGACCACGCCACCGTCGGCAAGCTGATCGACGAATTCTTCCTGCCGTATCTGGCGATCCGCAATCGTCGCGCGGGCTACGCGGTCAGCATCGTCAAGGCCGGTGCGAAGCTGGTCGGCCACAGCGCGGGTCCGGTACGCGCGCCGCTGACCGATCTGACCGAAGAAGAAATGGCCAAGCTCGACGCGCTCATCAAGACGCTCGGCCCGCAGTAAAGCAGCACGGCGCCACGCCGCGCGAGCCTGACCGAAGCTGGACGCGCCTGGCTCGCGCACACGGCACCGCAAAGAGCGCCCGGGACGGCAACGTCGCCGGGCGTTTTTTTAGGGCGCTTGCATAAAAATTCAGGAGATCACGATGGAAATGAGCCGCACTGCGAGCCCCGCCCACGTCGCAAAGCGCACTAAAGTCCGCTACGCGATTCTGCTGCTGATCTTTCTGATCACGACGTTCAATTACGCGGACCGCGCCACGCTCTCGATAACCGGATCCGCGATGCGCGCCGAATTCGGCCTCGACGCGATCCGGATGGGCTACATCTTCTCGGCGTTCAGCTGGGCCTATGTTCTGGCGCAACTGCCGGCGGGCTGGCTGCTCGACCGTTTCGGCGCGCGGCGCGTCTACGCGGCGAGCATTTTCCTGTGGTCGCTGTTTACGCTGCTGCAAAGCTCGATCGGTCTCCTCGGCAGCGCAGGCGCCGCCGTCGCCGCGCTGTTCGTGCTGCGCTTCGCGATGGGCGCGGCCGAATCGCCGGCGTTTCCGGCCAATGCCAAGGTCGTCGCCAGTTGGTTTCCCACCAACGAACGCGGCACCGCGTCCGCTATCTTCAATGCCGCGCAATACTTCGCGGCGGTCATCTTCACGCCGCTGATGGCATGGCTCACTCATGCGTTCGGCTGGCACATGGTGTACCTCGTGATGGGCGCGGCCGGACTGCTGCTCGCCCTCACCTGGCTGAAGGTGATGAAGAACCCCGCCGATCATCCGCGTGTCTCGCGCGCCGAACTCGACTACATCGAACAGGGCGGCGGCGTGGTGAACGGGCACAAGCAAGTCGGACGGGCTGAAGACATCGCCAGCGCCGGCGGCTGGTCGCTGGTGCGTCAACTGCTGGGTAACCGCATGCTGCTCGGCGTCTATCTCGCGCAGTACTGCATCAACGTGCTGACCTACTTCTTCCTGACCTGGTTTCCGATCTACCTCGTGCAGGCGCGCGGCATGACGATTCTGCAAGCGGGCCTGGTGGCATCGCTGCCGGCGATTTGCGGATTCTCCGGCGGCGTGCTCGGCGGCATTTTGTCCGATGGGATGATCCGGCGCGGCCACTCGCTCACGATTGCACGCAAGGTGCCGATTGTCGGCGGCATGCTGCTGTCGGTGTGCATCATCGGCTGCAATTACGTGTCGACCGACTGGATCGTCGTCGCGCTGATGTCGCTCGCGTTCTTCGGCAAAGGCATCGGGGCGCTCGGCTGGGCCGTCGTGGCGGATACGTCGCCGAAGGAGGCGTTAGGTTTGTCGGGGGCCATCTTCAATATGTTCGGCAATGTCGCCGGCATCGTGACGCCGATCGTGATCGGCTACCTCGTCGCGAAGTCCGGGTCGTTCAACGGCGCACTGGTTTTCGTCGGCCTGAATGCCCTGCTGACGGTGTTCAGCTACCTCGTGATCGTGAAGGACATCAAGCGGGTCGAACTGCGCCGGGGCTGACTAACGGGCTGACTACCGGGCTGACTACCGGGGCGAGTTAAAGGGGCAGTTATCGTACTTCCCCGGGGCTCCGGCGAAACAACGCTGCTTGTCCGCCAGGCGCCTGAAACCGGGCCTCGAAGCCAGGGCTCTTGCCGATGCCCAAAATGATTTGGCGTTTATATAATCAGTCGTCAGACGACGGTATAATGAATCGCAGGGAAGTATCTGCAACTATCTGATTTAAGGGGCGTTTTCGATGGCTACACCACTGGCATCCGCGGTACCGCCACGACGCGCGCGCAATCTTGCCGAGTTTGTCGTCAGCTACGTCAGCGAGCAAATTGCGTCTAACGCCTTGAAGCCAGGCGACAAACTGCCGACCGAATCGCAGCTGATGGTCACGCTGAGCGTGAGCCGCACCGTCATCCGCGAGGCGATTTCGCGCCTGCAGGCGGGCAAAATCATCGAGACGCGCCACGGCATCGGCAGCTTCGTGCTGGAACCGCCGCGCGAAAAGCTGGGTATCGACATGGTGCCCGCCACCACCTTGCGCGACGTGCTGTCGATCCTCGAGTTGCGCATCAGCCTCGAAACAGAATGCGCGGGTCTCGCGGCGCAACGGGCCAAAGCAGACGACCTGGCGCGCATGCGCACCGCGCTCGACGCGATCGAAGCCACCCGCCACAATGGCCTGGATAGCGTCGATGCCGATCTGCAGTTCCATATCTCCGTCGCGCGCGCAACGGGCAACCGTTATTTCGTCGACATCCTCACGCAAATGGGCAGCGCACTGATTCCGCGCAACCGGCTCGATTCGGCAGGGATCGCGCATGCGGAGCCCGACGCGTATCTGTCGCTCGTCAATCTGGAGCACGAAAGCATTCTCGAGGCGATCACGCGGCACGACGCGGAAGGCGCGCGCGCGGCGATGCGCATGCACCTGTCCAATAGCCGCGAACGGCTGCGGCGCGCGAACGAAGCCGTTGAAGCGAATAGCTAGCGGCGAATAGCTGGCGCCTGAAGTGAATCGCTGATTCTTTGCGCTGAGCAACCCCTGATTCATCACGCTGGACGCAAAAATGGCCGGGATATCCCGGCCATTTTTTATTTCACGCGGCGCCCGCTTGGGCGCCGCTCACGCACCGCTTAGCTGCGTGTGATCTCGCCATCACGACGACGCCACAGGTCCAGCGGATTGCTGTCGCTCAGCGCCTCGGGCAGCAGATCAGCCGGGAAATCCTGATAGCACACCGGGCGCAGGAAACGCTCGATCGAGGTCGTGCCCACCGACGTCGCCCGGCTATCGGACGTGGCCGGGAACGGGCCGCCGTGTACCATCGCGTGCGAAACCTCGACGCCGGTCGGGAAACCATTGACCAGAATCCGCCCGGCCTTGCGCTCGAGGATCGGCACCAGCTTCTTCGCCGCCACCAGATCCGCGCTGTCCATCTGCACCGTCGCGGTCAGCTGACCGTCAAAGTGCTCGGCGACCGCGAGCATTTCCTGCTCGTCCTTGCAACGCACGATGGTCGACGCAGGCCCGAACACCTCGTCCTCCAGCGCCGGCGTAGCCAGGAAGGTCTGCGCATCGGTCACGAACAACGCCGCGCGCGCTTGCGTGGGGCCCGTCGCGCCAATGCCTTGCGCAACCGTTTCGACACCCTTGGTTGCCGCCAGTTTGCCCTCGCCGTCTTCATAGGCGGCGTGGATGCCGGCCGTCAGCATGGTCTGGGCGGCCTTGCCGCTCAGCGCCTCGGACGCCGTTGCAACGAAGCCTTTGAGCGCGTCGCTGTCGATCGCGATCGCGAGACCCGGGTTGGTACAGAACTGCCCCGCGCCGAGCACCAGCGAATCCACGAAGCCGCGCGCGATGCTCTCGCCGCGTTGCGACAGCGCATTCGACAGGAGGAATACCGGGTTGATGCTGCTCATTTCCGCGTAGACTGGAATCGGCTCGGCGCGGGCGGCTGCCACGCGCATCAGCGACGTGCCGCCTGCGCGCGAACCCGTGAAACCGACCGCCTTGATCGCCGGATGCGCGACCAGTGCTTCACCGACCGAATTGCCGGCGCCGACGATCATCGAGAACACGCCTTCAGGCAGGTCCATGTCCCGCGCGACCTGCTGAATCGCACGGCCGACCATCTCCGAGGTGCCCAGATGCGCGCGATGCGCCTTCACCACCACCGGGCAACCCGCCGCCAGCGCCGCAGCGGTGTCGCCGCCTGCCACCGAAAACGCGAGCGGGAAATTGCTGGCGCCGAACACGGCGACCGGCCCCAGCGGAATCTTTTGCATCCGCAGGTCGGAACGCGGCAGCGGCTTGCGCTCGGGCAACGGCGAATCGAGCGTTGCCGCGAGCCATTGGCCGGCGCGTACGACTTGCGCGAACAGTTTGAGCTGCCCTGTCGTGCGGCCGCGCTCGCCTTCGAGGCGCGCCTTCGGCAGGCCGGATTCTTCGTGCGCGCGTTGGATCAGCGCGTCGCCGAGCGCCGTGATGCCGTCCGCGATACGCTCGAGAAACTCGGCGCGCACCGTGAGGGGCAGCGCGCGATACGGGTCGAACGCTTTCTGGGCAAGCTCGCACGCGAGCTCGACGTTCGCCACCGAGCCACTGCCGAACACCGGCTCGGCGATGTCGGATCCCGTGGCCGGATTGAACGCACGCAGTGGTTTTTCCTCGCCGCGCACCGCTTTGTGACCGATCAGCATTTCGCCGGTAATAGACATTTCGCTTTCCTTGAATGGACGTCTCAGATATAGGTCATCCTACAACACCGCGAGGCCCTCGCGCAACCTGAAACCCCTGCTCCAAGAGGAATTCGGGTTTACGTGGCCGTTACAACCTGCGGAGCGGATGGTAATCTGCGGCAAGATGTACGACGACCTATAACAAACAATTTAGCAGCCGCAGCTTTCCCGGATAACGCAGCTCGAGGAGACATCCCCATGACAGCCGTCGCGCCTTACCAACCTTTACCCAATAGCTTTCGCCGGGCCGTGTGCGGCGGCGAAACTCTGATCGGCTGCTGGGTCTCGCTCGCCAGTCCGATTGCCACCGAACTGCTCGGCGTCGTCGGCTTCGACTGGATGCTGCTGGATGCCGAACACGCACCAAACGACGTCCTGACACTGATCCCCCAATTGATGGCGCTCAAGGACAGCCCGAGCGCGCCTGTGGTGCGGCCGCCCGCCAACGACAGCGTGTTCATCAAGCGGCTCCTCGATAGTGGCTTCTCGAATTTTCTGGTGCCGTTCATCGAGAGCGCCGAAGACGCGGCCCGCGCCGTCGCCGCGACGCGCTACCCGCCGCAGGGCATCCGCGGCGTGTCGGTGAGTCACCGGGGCAATCGCTATGGCACGGTCTCCGACTACTTCGACATCGCTAATGACAACGTCTGCGTCATCGTGCAGATTGAAAGCCGCAAGGCCGTCGACAATATCGACGAGATTCTTGCCGTGGATGGCATCGATGCCGTGTTCGTCGGCCCGTCCGATCTCGCGGCTTCCTACGGCCACCTTGGCAACCCGAATCATCCCGACGTACAACAGGCGATTGCGCGCATCTTCGAGCGCGCCCAGGCCGCCGGCAAGCCGAGCGGCATTCTCGCGCCCGTGCAGGCCGACGCGGAGCGCTATCTCTCCATGGGTTGCCGCGTCATCGCGGTCTGTGCGGACATGGGGCTGCTGAAAGCCGGCGCGCTGGCGGTTCAAAAACACTTCATGCAGAAACAGGCGGACCCGAAGTAAACACGGTCGCCATGACATCTCCGGAGGATTCCATGCAAAAAGCAGGCTTTATCGGACTCGGCATCATGGGTAAGCCCATGGCCGCCAACCTTCTCAAGAACGGCGTCGCGCTCGCGGCGTTTACGCGCAGCGGCGTGCCCGACGATCTCACCCAGGCCGGCGCGCTCGCGTGCGACAGCCCCGCCGCTGTGGCCGCGCAGGCCGACGTGATCTTCATCATGGTGCCGGATACGCCGGACGTCGAACGTGTGCTGTTTGGCGAACAAGGCCTCGCCGACGCCTTGCGCCCCGGACAAACCGTGGTCGACATGAGCTCGATTTCGCCGATGGCCACGCGCGAGTTCGCGGCCCGCGTGCGTGAGCGCGGCGCGGACTATCTGGACGCACCGGTTTCGGGTGGCGAGGTCGGCGCCAAGGCCGGTTCGCTGACCATCATGGTGGGCGGCGAAACCGCGACCTTCGAGCGCGTCAAGCCGCTCTTCGACATGATGGGCAAGAACGTCACCTTGATCGGTGATGTCGGCGCCGGCCAGGTGTGCAAGGTCGCCAATCAGGTGATCGTCGCGGCGACGATCGAGGCGGTCGGCGAAGCGTTGCTGCTCGCCTCCAAAGCCGGCGTCGATCCGGCGCGCGTGCGCGAAGCGCTGATGGGCGGTTTTGCCTCCTCGCGCATTCTCGAAGTGCACGGTGAACGGATGACGAAACGCACTTTCGATCCAGGCTTCCGGATCGAGCTTCACCAGAAGGATCTGAATCTCGCGCTTTCGACGGCGCAGGCGCTTGGTGTTTCCTTGCCGAATACGGCCACCTGCCAGGCGCTCTTCAACGCCTGCGTGGCACATGGCGGCAAGGCATGGGATCACTCCGCCATGGTGCGCGCGCTCGAAATACTCGCCAATCACGAAATCGGTCAGCAGACCGACTAAACCCGCAGGCCCTGCACCAGCCGCCGTTCCACCAGTCTTATGCAGATAGGGAAGATGGAGCGGCGCATCCGCGCGTTCGCGACCTGAGCGAGCGGGCCTCAACGGCAACAGCTTCACGCTCTGCCGTAGCGCTACATCTCAAATATTACGGATAACTTACTACTTGGGAGGCTGTTTCGATATGCACCGCTTATTCAGGCATCGGATTGACGAACCGCGTCCCATCGAGTTCTGACGATCACTCACAACGCCCGCAATGGGCAAGGAGACATCCGTGGCAACCAAAGATAAAAATCGCGGCACCCTGGCAACATCGAGAATCCCCGGTCAGGACGAACCGAATTCACCTAAACGCAGGGCATTTATCGTGCTCGCAGGAACCTCCGCGGGCGCAACCATGCTGGGCGGTCTGTCCGCCTGCGGCGGGTCCGTCAATGCTCCCGCCGCGACGCCACCGGTCACGCCGCCGGTGGTGCAAGACCCGATCTGGGGCACCTCGGGCGCCGCAACGCAGATCATCGCGTCGCTGCAAAACATCACGCAGGCAATGTTCCCGGCGCGCGACTTTGTGGTGACCCAGTACGGCGCAGCACCTTGTGCGGTCATCGCCGCGGCCAATCCCTACACAGGTTCGTCATCGCCCACGAGCCCCGGCTCGACGCAAACCAATGCGGCAAACGCGCCCGACGCAAGGCCTGCGTTTCTAGCCGCGATCCAGGCATGCAATGCGGCCGGCGGCGGCCGCGTGGTCGTGCCGGCCGGCACCTGGTATTGCGCGGGGCCGATCGTCCTGCTCAGCAATGTTAACTTCCATCTGAGCGCGAACTGCACGATCTATTTCAGCCCGAATCCGGCAGACTATGCGAAGGACGGCCCGGTCAACTGCGGCGCGAACGGCAACCTCTTCTACAGCCGCTGGCAGGCGAACGACTGCCTCAACTACGGCTCTCCGGTCTACGCGCGCAATCAGACCAACATCGCGCTGACCGGCGAAGACGCCACCTCGATTCTCAACGGCCAGGCAATGACGCCGTTCGCCGGAACCGGCAACACCAGCACCTGCTGGTGGACCTACAAGGGATCGAACGGGGCGTACGGCTGCGTGAATTCGTCGACACCTTCGCAGGCCTACATCAATCCGAAGAACGTCGACCTCAGAAGTGCCGCGCCCGGTATTTCCGACGCGCTCTATGCGCTGCTGACCAGCCCCGCAACACCTTGGCAAGAGGATCAGAACTACCTGCCCGCCCTGTCCGAAGCAGGCGTGCCGATCGCGCAACGGATTTTCGGCATCGGACATTATCTGCGTCCGTGCATGGTCGAGTTTATTGGCTGCACCAACGTGCTGATGGAGAACTATCACACCAATAACACGCCGTTCTGGCAGCACCATCCGACCGATTGCACGAACGTCGTGATTCGCGGCGTGATGGCCGACAGCATCGGCCCGAATAACGATGGATTCGATCCGGACGCGTGCAACAACGTGCTCTGCGACAGCGTCACGTTCAATACCGGCGACGATTGCATCGCGATCAAGTCCGGCAAGGACCTCGATACGGAGTATGGTCCCGCGCAAAATCACGTGATCCAGAACTGCACGATGAACAGCGGCCACGGCGGCATCACGCTCGGCAGCGAAATGGGCGGCGGCGTGCAGAACATCTATGCGCGCAATCTGCAGATGTTGAATCAGAATTGGGCCACCAATCCGCTGAACATCGCGATCCGTATCAAGACGAATATGAATCGCGGCGGCTTCGTGAAGAACTTCTATGTCGATACGGTCACGCTGCCCAACGGTGTCAATCTGAAAGGCGGCGGCTACGGCAGCGCGTTTCTGAGCGGCAGTCCGATCAATGGCACGGTGCCGGTGGGCGTCGTCACTGCGACGGCGGGCAATCCTTCCGCGTCGCAGGGCGGCCTGATCACGTTCGACTGCGACTATCAGCCGGCTAACGATGCGAATCGCACTCGCCCCGCGGTCATACAGAACGTGAACATTTCCAATGTGCAGGCAAGCAACGTCACGCTCAACGGGGTGACGGGTTCATGTTTCCAGGCGATCGTGGCTCAGGGGCCCGTCGCCTTCGACTACAACGGTCCCGCCCCGACCCCGACCATTCCGCCGATCAGTGGCGTTACGATCTCGAACTGCAACCTGGGAACAGCGGTCAGCGCCGGACCCGCAAGCGCGACGACGCCAGGGCCGATCTATGCCTACAACGTCAATGGAATCACGTTGAAAAACGTGATCATCGGTTCGACGACTTACAACACGACGGTCGTCGATCAGCGTTAAGCGGGAGCTAAAAAAAATGGCGGTGCCCCAAGTGGACACCGCCATTTTCACTACCCGGCGCGCTTCACTGCCGGATCAGACCACAGCTTACTTTACGACAGCACTCGCTGCCCCCCAATGCGGCTCGGGAATTTTGTCGGTGCTTTTTGCCAGCAGACACACCACCGCAGCCGCGACGATATCGAACACAGCCAGCACCACAAACAACGGGCTGTAGCCGATCTGCGTGACCAGCACGCCGAACAGCGCCGTGAACGCCGCCGCGCCGAGATAACCCGCCATGCCGCCCATGCCCGTGGCGGTGGCAACTTCGTTCTTGCCGAACATGTCGGAGGTGATCGCGTACAGCGCACCCGACAAGGTCTGGTGTGCAAAGCCGCCGACGCACAGCAGCGCGACGGCCGCGTAAGGACTCGCCACCAGGCCGACACAGGCGGGCCCGATCATGCAGAGCGCGCCGACGACAAAGACCATCTTGCGCGACGTGAACAGCGACACCTTCGCGTACTTATGAAACAGCGGGCTGAGGTAGCCACCGAGCACACAGCCGATATCCGCCGCCAGAAAAGGCATCCACGCGAACATCGCGATTTCCTTCAGGTTCATATGACGCTCGGTCATCATGTACAGCGGAATCCACGCGTTGAAGGTCTGCCAGGCCGGCTCGGAAAGAATCCGCGGAATGCCGATGGCCCAGAAGTCGCGGCTGCCGAGCATGGCAGCCCAACTGCGTTTGACCACGCCGGCTTCGCTGTGCTTCGCCTCCTGTCCGCTGAGGATGTAGTCGCGCTCAGCGTCGCCCAGCAGCTTCTGATTGCGCGGGTGCTTGTAAAGCAGCATCCACAACGTGCTCCAGACAATCCCCGCCACGCCGACGATCAGGAAAGCCCATTGCCAGCGACCGTGCAACAACGCCCAAACGACCAGCGGCGGCGCCACCAGCGCGCCGATGGACGAGCCGATATTGAACCAGCCGATCGCGACGGAACGCTCCTTGGCCGGGAACCACTCGCTCGTCGCCTTGACGCCGGCCGGGATGCCCGCTGCTTCGGCCATACCGAGCACGCCGCGAAAGAACGCAAGGCTGCGCCAGCCCGTCGACCATGCCGCCGCGGCACAGGCCAGCGACCAGGCCAGCGCGAACGCCGCAAAGCCGATCTTGGTGCCGACGGTGTCGAGCACATAGCCCGCGACCGGCTGCATGAATGCATAGCAAAGTTGCCAGGCCACCACGACGTGCGAATACTGCAAGGTCGTGATGCCGAGTTCCTTCATCAGCGTTGGCGCCGCCACCGACAACGTATTGCGCGCGAGGTAATTGATGATGATCCCGGCCGCGACCAGGCTGACCATCCACCAGCGGATGCCCTTGATTTTCATGACTACGTTTCCTCGTATTTCCTAGGCCGATCAGAACGGCCGGCCCGCAGTGTCGTCGCGCGAGTAATCGATGCCGACGAAGCTGCCGCCCTGGTAGCGCTGACCCAAGGCATCGAGCGGATTCGGCCGCGCCAGAATTTCCTCGGCGTAGACCTCGGCGTCCTGCGTCGGTCGATAACCCAAACGCTCGGCACCGCTGTTGTCCCACCAGTTGCGCTTATTGGCCGACACACCCCACACGGTGATGAACCCGACGTCCTCTGCTTCGACACAGCGGTCGAGGAAGTGCAGCAGGTCGCGATGACCGAACCAGGTGCTCAGGTGTCTTTGTTCGGTGGGCCGTTCAAGGCAACTGCCGATCCGCACGCAAATACTCTCGATGCCATGCTTATCCCAATACAGGCGCGCGAGTGCTTCGCCCCATACCTTGCTCAGGCCGTAGAAACCGTCCGGGCGCAGCGCGCAGTCGAGACTGAGATGTTCGGTGACCGGATACATGCCGATCGCATGGTTGGAGCTCGCGAACACCACGCGCCGAACGCCTTGCCGGCGCGCGCCTTCGTACACCTCAACCAGTGCGCGCAGATTGTTGTCGATGATTTCCGGCAGAGGCCGCTCCACGCTCGTACCCGCGAAATGAATCAGCACGTCGACGCCCTCCAGCAGACGATCGACGATGGCGGGGTCGCGCAGGTCGCCGTGCATCACGTCCTCGCCTTCCACCAGCGGGACCAGGGCCTTGGATCCCGCGGCGGAACGCAAGGGGATCCCGCGTGCGATCAACGCCGCGCGTACTACCGAGCCGAGCTGGCCGCCGGCTCCACTCAGGGCAATCTTCTTCATAAGGTTCCTTTACAGCGCCGCGCGCGATGAGAGCCGGAGGACGACTAGCAGTTAAGCCGTAGCGGCAAACGGACCAGGATTGGTCATATAGTTGTACGATAACGTACTATCAACGATGACGGAGCCGATTTCAACTAGGCAATTACCCGTAGGCCCACGCACCTTCCGGAAAATTGTCTTTAATAAACAGACGTATGCGCTGCGTATTATTATGCGACGTCATACAACTAAACGTGTAAATTGAGGGTCAATAACCATCTCGACTTCCGGGGTTTCGGTGTTGCGGCCAAACGCGCGACACACGTGGCGCGGCCGGCGCAGGGCAATCGCCCCGCGCCGCCGCACGTTACGTCAGCGCATTACGAGCCGATGAATTCCAGCAGATCGGCATTCACCTTGTCCGCCTCGACCGTGCACATGCCATGCGCGCCGCCTGGGTAGACCTTGAGCGTGGCGTTCTTCACGATCTTCGCCGTCTTGCGGCCTGCCGCGTCGATCGGCACGATCTGGTCGTCGTCGCCATGCAGGACCAGAGTCGGCACGTCGATCTTCTTCAGGTCTTCTGTGTAGTCGACTTCGGAGAACTGCTTGATGCAGTCGTACAAGCCTTTGATCGAACCGACCATGCCTTGCGCCCAGAACGAATCGATCACGCCTTGCGACAGCTTCGCGTTCGGACGGTTGTAGCCGTAAAAGGGCAGCGCCAGATCCTTGAAGAACTGCGAACGATCCGCCTCGACACCCTTGCGAATGCCGTCGAACACGTCGATCGGCGTGCCTTCAGGATTGCCCTCTGTCTTGAGCATCAGCGGCGGTACCGCGCCGATCAGCACAGCCTTCGCCACGCGTTTCGTACCGTGGCGGCCGATGTAATGCGCGACTTCGCCGCCACCGGTCGAATGGCCGACCAGGGTGGCGTCCTGCAGGTCGAGGTGGTCAATCAGCGCCGCGAGATCGTCGGCGTAGGTATCCATGTCGTTGCCGTCCCATGTCTGCGCCGAACGGCCATGACCGCGCCGGTCGTGCGCGATCACGCGAAACCCTTTGTTGCCGAGGAACAGCATCTGCGCATCCCACGCGTCCGCGGACAACGGCCAGCCGTGTGAGAAGACAACCGGGCGGCCCTTGCCCCAGTCTTTGTAGAAGATTTCCGTACCGTCTTTCGTGGTGATCGTGCTCATCTGCTGACTCCTTTGGATGAAGTCTGCCGTTGCCGGCAGGGGGATGAAGCGTGCCTCTCAAACCATTCGGGCGGCACAAGCCGTGCCGCCGGACGAAAACCGCTCAATCGCGGATGCAGGACGAACTCGACGCGCATTCAGGCAGAACATGGGAGAAAACGTAATCGGTCGATGCGCGATGAGGCGCTCATTCAAGCGCGGCACGGTGCGCAACACGCTTTGATGACGGACTCACGAAGAACCGAATCGGTTCACGCGCTATTCGAAATGACGATCAGGAATGAACGCTCGGATGGGATGCAGCGCTCGCCCGTTTCGGGCCCGCGGCGTGCCGATATAAACCGCTGTTAGCTGCTTTGCATGGTAGAAGCAAACTAGTCGGATGGCTAGCTAACCGGCTAATAGAAAGTCGGCGCGAACGGCGTTATTGTCGGTTGTTGGCGAGTGGACCCGGTCCGCCGCGTCGCTTCAATCAACCCGCGCAAAAGGAGACCTCCGCCGTGCCGCGCCCGATATCGCGTCCCGCACGACCCACCCAGCCGAACACCTAGTTGCGCCTATGCCGTCGTAACCGTACATCGCGGTCCTGCTTTCGCCCTCTTCCCGTCGTTCGATTCCAAGCCTCGCAACGCCTCCGGTTTTTGCTGATCAGCAGCAACCACCACCAAGGATGTCTGCTTGCGCGTTAATAACATATTTGTTATCATCAATTCCAATGGCATTTACGATCGGTTTCTACAACGAAAAGGTCAAAGTGAACGTTGCCTCCTTGCCGAAAACGCTGCTTGCACGCTTTATTGCGTTGGCCGATCGCATGGAGGAATACGGTCCGAATCTCGGCGAACCGCACACCGCGTCAATGGGGGGCGGTTTGTTCGAGATGCGCCTCAAAGGTGCCGAGGGCATTGCCAGAGTGTTCTACTGCGCGATAGTGCAACGGAAAATCGTCATGCTTCACTCTTTCGTGAAGAAGTCGCAACAAACGCCGCGTAACGAACTGGACGTGGCGCGCAAAAGACTGCTGGAGATCAGAAATGGCAACTTATAAGGCAATGCGCGAACGGGCGCTCGCCGATCCCGAAGTACGCGCCGAATACGAGCGGTTGAACCGCGAAGAGTTCGCACTCCTTGACCAGATGCTCGCCGCTCGTCGCGACGCCGGCTTGACACAAGCGCAGGTCGCGGAGCGCATGGGCACCAAAGCGCCGGCCATCACCCGGCTCGAACGGGCGCTTGCTTCGGGGCAGCACTCGCCTTCTGTCGATACGCTGCGCCGATACGCGGCTGCGTGTGGCAAGCAACTGTTTATCTCGATCGCATAGCCAGCGTGGCCGGGACTTAACCCGCCACGCGTCGGTTATTCCTGCTGTTCCTGCGCTTCGATCAAGGCGGGTGCGTGCATCGCATCCGTCAATGGAAAGTCGCTCGGCTGACCTTAGCAGTTGAGAACCCCGGCGCTCCTATCAAGCGCCGTCCTCACGCGGCGTTGCGCCTTCGGTTAGCTACGCTGCAGCGCGGTGGATTGCCGCAGTTCTGCCCGATCCGCGCAAGTTGGACGCAAAGACATACTCAGGAAAACTTGATACCTATCAAGGCTTTGCCGTCTCAAAATCGAAAATAGCCGTAAAACAACGCGGTTTTTTGACGCACCTTGCGTCGCAGCAAAAAAATCTCCCTTCCCCTACTCTTGCGCCATCTGCCCAGCGCAGTGCGCACCGACAACGGTCGACGCGCGTAGTCCGCCTTCGGGCCCGACGCATCTAAAGCACTTCACGCTCATGAACTCCGCTCTATCGGCCTTTGATCTCGCCCGCATGCAGTTTGCGTTCACCGTCTCGTTTCACATCGTTTTTCCGGCGCTCAGCATCGGCCTCGCCAGCTTCATCGCCGTCCTCGAATGGCGTTGGCTGAAAACCGGCAAGGCGTACTACAAAGATCTTTGCCTGTTCTGGTCAAAGATCTTCGCAGTCGCCTTCGGTATGGGCGTCGTTTCCGGTGTCGTGATGAGTTATCAGTTCGGCACCAACTGGTCGGGCTTCTCCAAATTCGCCGGGCCGATCACCGGACCGCTGCTGATGTACGAGGTCATGACCGCGTTCTTCCTCGAAGCGGGCTTCCTCGGCATCATGCTGTTCGGCTGGCAGCGCGTGAGTCCGCGCGCCCACTTCGGCGCGACGCTGATGGTGGCGATCGGCACGTTGATCTCGACCTTCTGGATCCTCGCGTCCAATAGCTGGATGCAAACGCCGCAAGGCTTTGAAGTCGTCGATGGCCATGTCGTACCGCTCGACTGGTTCAAGATCATTTTCAATCCGTCGTTTCCGTACCGGCTCGCGCATATGGCACTGGCGGCCTTCATCGTCGCGGGGCTGGTGGTGTCGGCGGTGGGCGCATGGCATCTGCTGCGCGGACGGCGCGATCCGGCCGTCAAGAAGATGTTCTCGATGGCGCTCTGGCTGCTGCTGATCCTCACGCCGATCCAGGCATTCGTCGGCGATCAGCATGGTTTGAACACGCGCAAGTATCAGCCGGCCAAGATCGCCGCGATCGAAGGTCTGTGGGAAACCGAGAAAGGCGGCACGGCACTGAATCTGTTTGGCATTCCTGATATGCAAGCGGAGACCACGCGTTATGCCGTATCGATTCCGCACCTCGGCAGCCTGATCCTCACGCATAGCTGGGACGGCGAGATTCGCGGCCTGAAGGAATTCCCGCCGCAAGACCGGCCCGACTCGACGGTGGTGTTCTGGAGCTTTCGCATCATGGCCGGGCTCGGCGTGCTGATGATCCTGATGTCTCTCACCGCATGGGCGCTGCGCCGCCGCGAACGGCTGTTCGAAGCAAAGTGGTTTCAACGGCTCGCCGTGGCAATGGGTCCGACGGGCTTCATTACGCTGCTGGCGGGTTGGGTCACCACTGAAGCAGGCCGTCAGCCGTGGGTGGTGTACGGCGTGATGCGCACCTCGCAGGCGGTATCGCCGCTCACCACGCAGCAGGTCGGCATCTCGCTGATGGCGTTCGTGGTCGTCTACTTCCTTGTGTTCAGTACCGGCATCTACTACATGCTCAAACTGATGCGCTCGGGTCCGCCGCTGCCGGGACAGACGCCGGACGGTGTGCCCGAGCACACGCCGAATCGGACCGCGCGCCGCCCGCTGTCCGCCGCCGATCACATGATCGACGCCGCCTAACCTGACTGTTTGCGAGAAAGAAAATGGACGTAACCGTAGCGTGGGCCGCGATCATCGCGCTGGGCCTATTCATGTACGTGGTGCTGGACGGCTTCGATCTGGGCATCGGCATCATCTTCCCGTTCTTCCCCGATGAGAAGGAACGCGACCTGATGATGAACACCGTCGCGCCCGTGTGGGACGGCAACGAAACCTGGCTGGTGCTCGGCGGCGCCGCGCTGTTCGCGGTGTTTCCGGTGGTCTATTCGACTGTGCTGTCGGCGCTGTATCTGCCGCTGATCTTCATGCTCGTATGCCTGATCTTTCGCGGCGTATCGTTTGAAATTCGCGCCAAGGCCCAGCGCACCAAACATCTGTGGGATCTGGCGTTCATCGGCGGCTCGGCGGGCGCGACCTTCTTCCAGGGCATCGTGCTGGGCGCGTTCCTGCAAGGCATTCCGGTGAGCGACGGCGTCTATGCGGGCGACGCCTTCGGCTGGCTCACGCCGTTCAGTCTGCTGACGGGTCTCGGTCTGGTGATCACCTACGCGCTGCTCGGCTGCTGCTGGCTGGTCGCGAAGACCGAAGGTGATCTCCAACGCCGCCTGCATCGCGTGGTGTGGCCGCTGACGCTTGTGCTACTCGGGTTCATCGCGATGGTCAGCCTGTGGACGCCGCTGCAAGATCCGAATATCGCGCAACGCTGGTTCCACGACAAACTGTTCTACCGTCTGCTGCCAGTGCCGTTCCTCGTGGCGATCTGCGCGTTCTTCATGCACCGCGCGGTGCGTGAGCGGCATCACAATACGCCGTTCGTGCTGGCGCTGCTGCTGGTGCTGCTCGGCTATGCCGGGCTGCTGGTGAGCCTGTGGCCGTATGCGATTCCGTCGAGCATGACGCTCTGGGAAGCCGCCGCGCCGCGCTCAAGCCAGATGTTCACGCTGGTTGGCGCAGCGGTGATTCTGCCGATCATCATCGCCTATACGACGATGGGTTACTGGGTATTTCGTGGCAAGGTGCGGCATGGCGACCAACATCACTATCACTAAGGACGCGGGCAGCCACGCCGCGGGCACCCACGCCGCGGACAGCGCTTCTCAAACGCCGGGCCGCAAACTGCCGGGCTGGGTGTGGTTCATCGCGCTCTGGTGCTTCGGCGTGGCCTCGGCAGTGTCGCTCGGTTTCGCGTTCAAACTGCTGATGAATGCGACGTTGTTCGCAGTCAAATGAACACTGGTTTTACGTGATCTCACCCGGCGCGCATAACCTTTGGATTCCGGCGTGGACGGCTTAAAAATTGGGGCGTGCGGCTCGTCTTCGTAGCAAGCCGGAACCTATGCGCGGGAGACCTGCCTTACACACCATGCTGGTGCATCGAACCGACCGGCGATCAAACCAATAGCGTGTTAAATATGCGGCAAACCGGAAGGCGCGCCGCGCCATCGATCGGCATATGAAACGCGGGGCAGCCGGCAATGACGCGATTCGAAAATAGAAGTAAAACGGCAAGTAAAGCCAGAAGCTGTAGAGCCACTCGCTTTAAAGCCAGCGGCACAGCGGCGGTAGTCCACTACGCGCAGGCCCGACTCGCGGAGACATCATGAAGTTTCTTGTGGCCGACGACCATGAACTGATCCGGCAAGGCGTCAAAGGGCTGCTGCGCGGCCTCGATCCCGACGCACAATTCGACGAAGCCGATAGCTGGGAAACACTCGCCGCCGCCGCGCGGCCCGATGCCGATCACGACCTTGCGATCGTCGATCTGCATATGCCGGGCATGAGTGGCGCGTCGTCGCTTGAAGTGCTGTTGAAGGCGAACCCCGCGTTGCCGGTCGTCGTGCTTTCCGCCGAAGAATCGCCGGACGAAATGCGCGCGGTGCTGGCCGCCGGCGCGCTCGGCTTCGTGCCCAAGCGGCAACCCGCCAGCGTCATGCTCAAGGCAATCGAACTGGTGTTGTCAGGCGGAGCCTATGTGCCGATGGAAGCGCTCAGTCTGCTGGGTTCGCGTGAGACGCAAACCGCACCGGCGCACGCCGACACGGCCGCCGACCTCGCCGCGCAGGGCGCCGCACACGCCTCTACTCAGGCCGGCGCTGCACTCACTGAACCGATCACGCAAATCCAGGCGCTGCAACCGCACCAGCAACATTTGCTGGAGAACCTGTCGCCAAGACAGCAGGACATCATGCGGCTGGTGCATCGTGGCTGGACCAACAAGATGATCGCGCGCGAGTTGGGCGTCGCGGAAGGGACGGTCAAGGTACATCTGTCGGTGATCTTCCGGGCGCTCGGCGTGCACAACCGATCCACTGCGATCGCCGTGATCAATGGCTGGCTCGAGGCCGGGAAAACCCTGTAATACCGGGTGGGCGGCTGGCTGCTTCTACTTACAGCTCGCGTTGGGATTGATCTGCGATCGAGCACTCGCCAAGGTGAGCAGCGGCGCTCCGCTTCTCACGTCGCGTCCTTCAGCGCTCCTTTCTCCAGCCCGGTTCCCGCTGCGTTGTGCACGCTCGGCGCTTCGCCCGCACGCATTTCCAGCGTGGGCGCCGGGCGCCCTTTATCCAGTTCCGCCTGCTGCCACAGCATTTCCAGGGTGCGCCGCAAACGCGCCGGCGTGACCGGCTTATGCAGCACCGGAATTCCCTGCAAGGCCAGCGCCGCCAGTTCCGCCGATGCCATATCGCCCGTAATCAGCAACGTCACCACACCTTCATGCCCCGCCCGTGCGAGCACATTGCGCACGGCGGTAAGCGCCTGCGCGCCGGTTCGGTGATTCGCCAACTGGTAGTCGCATAACACGGCGTCCGGCACGAAGCCCTCCTCCAGCGCCGCGAGCGCGTCTGCCTCGTCGCGTGCGCCATGCACGATGCAACCCCAGCGTCCCAGCAGACTGCTGAGGCCTTCGAGAATCGACGGTTCGTCGTCGATGCACAGGACGCGCCGCCCTTGCGCCGACGGCCCGCCCGGCACCGCCTCGTTCAGGCTGGCGACAATCCCGCCGGCGTCGCCCGCCTGCACCGGGAAGCGGAACACCGATCCGCGGCCCGGCGCCGAGCGCATCTGCAACTCCCCGCCGAGCATCTCGACGAGGCGCTTCACCGTAGGCAAGCCCAAACCGTGGCCCTGGCGTGCGTCACGCTGCGGATTGGCAACCTGATAGAACTCTTCGAAGATGCGCTCATGTTCCTCAGCCGGAATGCCGATGCCGGAATCGCGCACCTCGATATACCCACCCGAACGACGCCCGGCGCGCCGATAGCCGACCCAGATCGCGCCTTCCTCGGTATAGCGCACCGCATTCGAAAGCAGATTGCTCAGCACGCGTTCGAGCAGCACCGGATCGTCATGCACGACCGCCGAGGCCGGCGCGATCCGCAGCGCCAGGCCCTTGGCCGCGGCTTGCGGGCGGTACTGGCTGCCGACCCGCTCGAACAGTTCCGAAAGCCGGAAATGCAAGCGGATCACCTGGGTCACGCCGCTTTCGAGCCTGGCGAGATCGAGCACCTGGTTGAACAACTGATTCAACGCCTCGACGTTGTAGACGATGTGCTGGGCCGTCTTCGCGTGCTGCACGGGCGTCGCCGCCGGGTCGTTGAGCGAAGCCGCCAGCAGGCCGATCGCATGCAGCGGCTGGCGCAGATCGTGGCTCGCGGCCGCAAAAAAGCGCGTTTTAGCGAGACTGGCCTCTTCGGCGACACACTTTTGCGCCGCCAGCGACTCCGCCAGGTACTGCTGATCGACACGCGCCTGCACGACCTGCTGGAACAGCTTGCGATAGCTCAGCGCATAGACGTTGATCGCGCAGAAGAAAAACGCGAGGACGATCGCGAGGATCGTGCGGTCGAATGTATGCGCGCCGAAATGCAGCACGATAGTCGGAAACAGCAGAAACGGGATCGCGGTCGAAAAGTTCAGCAAGTCGAAGCCGTTCGACATGAACACGCCGGCCGCCAGCGTGACGAGCATCACCGTATGGAGCAGCGGCAAATCGGTTTGCGGGCTCTGGAACGCGAACCACACCGCGAGGCCAGGCGCACTGTACAGCAGCACGCCACGCACTGCGTGCAGGTTGATCCAGCCGCGCGGCGTCGTGAGATGCGGGTAGCGGCGATTGCAGATCCACAGCGCGAGGCTGCCGCAGTTGGCCACCGCATAAAACCCGAAGCACGCGATGAACAGCGGCGGCGACGGCACATTCGGCCAGTAGATCGCCACCAGCACCGCGATCGAGAACCAGTGCGAAAAGAAGGCGATCGGATCTTGCGCGTACAGCACGCGCACCAGATCTTCGTCGATTGCACGCTGGATGGGGTCGGCCCGCATCATGCGGTCTCCTTTGTCGACCGCAGTTAGTGCTTTAGCACCTACTGCGGTCCCATGCATTCTGCGGTCGACCAGAGTTAGCGCTTTAGCGTGTCGACCCGAGTTGGCGCTTTAGCGCTTACTCGAGTCCAATGCAGAGCACTTACTCCGGTCCCATGCAATTTTGCGGTCGACACGCAAAACGGTTGCTGTCGGGCACGGCAGATTCGATGGCGTGGAACGCAAGCGCAGCGACGCGGGCACGGAAGGCCTGGCATGCCGCGCAGGCGCTCGTGCACAGGTGTTGCGATGCTGCGCCGCGCCGCTGCAGCCTTTTGGTGCAGCGCACGGTTTTCAAACGACAAACAGACAACCAACAACGCCGACGCGCGGAAGGTTTACCCGGCAGTTTACCCATCAGCTACCACTTAATCCATATAGGCGAAGGCGCCGCCGGAAACCATACTGGCTTCACATTCCCGCGCGGCTCACCGTTTCAAACACCCCGTTTCCTTGCCTGCAGTCGAGGCCCCCCGCGCTCCTTGTCTTACCCCTTATGGAGGTTTTCATGGGCGCAGTTCCGAGCCACGCGTTCGTCCGCAATCTCGACGATGCGATCCTGCCCGACCTGTGGCGTCGGCGTACCCAGTTGTCCGCCGACGAAATGGTGTCGATGGTCGAGCTGGTCAAACGGGCGCTGCGGACCTATCACCCGCTCGAGTTGCAGGCGCTCGGCGAGGACAAGGAAGAACTGGTCGCGCAGTTCATCTATTCGAAAGTACTGCGTCTCGCGCCGGGCCATACGGAAACCAATGCCTGCGCCGACAGCGCGCCGTCCAATGGCTACGCACTGTGCGCGTATTTTCGCCGCTACCTGATCGACTGCCTGCGTAGCGCCGGCCACCAGCGCAACGTGTCGATGGAAAACGAAGGCATGGCGCAGGAAATCGATCTGCACGCGCACGCGCTGGAAGACCCCGTCGAAAGCGTGCTGCTGCAATACGGGCTCGATGAACAACGTGTGCGCGTCGCGGCGCGCGCCTTTATCGACAGCCTCGACGAGCCGGAGCGCATCGTGCTGGCCGGCAGCCTCGGCTGGTGCTCGGAAGGAAAAGGCGGTCTGTCGGCGGTCGCTGCTCAGCATCGTGTGCCCTCGTATCACTATCGTGCCGTCAAACTCGGCGTCACCATGAAAAAGACGGCCGGCGCCGACGATTTTTCCAATACCAAGATCGGCCGCTGGCTGACCGACGTGCTCGGCATCGAGATCGCCATCGACAATCGCGCGGCGATGCTGCTCGTGTTGAACCTGCTCGCCGCGGAATCGAGCGACAGCGAAATGAATGAAGTAGCCGCCTAATAGCGCATTGACAGACTCGCGTGGGGCGGCGGCTTCCCCCTTCTGAAAATCGCGCCCGCTTCACGCATACGCCACCCTTCACGCATACGCCACGCGCCACGCGCCACGCGCCACGCGCCACGCGCCACGTACGATGCGCCTTTTTTTGTCATCGCGCACCGCCTACGATAAAAAAGCCTTAGCCACACACCGTCTTCCTTCCGAAGTCCGGGTTCCCCTACCCGGCAGCTCCTTCCTGACGAGGTGGTCTCCATGAACCGCTTATCGAGCGCCCTGACGGCGATGCAAGCGCATTACGACGTGGTGATAGTGGGTTCGGGTTATGGCGGTGCAATTGCCGCGAGCCGCATGGCGCGTGCCGGCAAAACTGTGTGCGTGCTCGAACGCGGACGGGAATTCATGGCCGGCGAATATCCGCGCACGCCGCTCGAAGGCGCCGCGCAGATGCAGTACAACACGGCATTCGCGCAAATCGGCTCACCGCTTGCGCTGCTCGAAGTGCACGTGAATGAAGCTGTGAATGCAGTGGTGGGCTGCGGGCTGGGCGGTACGTCGCTGATCAACGCGAACGTCGCGCTCGAAGCTGAACCGCGCTTATGGAACGACGAGCGCTGGCCCGCTGCGCTGCGCGACGACAAGGCGGGTCGCGACAAGGGCTACGAACTGGCTCGCGCCATGCTGCAGCCGTCGGCGGTATCCGGTGATTTCTTGCAGTTGCCGAAATTGCAGGCGCTCAAAAAATCCGCGCAAGCGCTCGGCATGGAGGACCGCTTTTATCCCCCGCCGGTCACCGTCACCTTCGAGGACCGTGTCAACGCTGCGGGCGTCGAGCAGCAGGCCTGCGTCGGATGCGGGGATTGCAACTCGGGTTGCAATTACGACGCGAAAAATTCGACGCACATGAACTATCTGCCCGATGCGGTCGCGCACGGCGCCCATATTTTCACGGGCACGCCGGTGCATTCGGTGTTGCGCGACGCAACCACGCAAAAATGGATCGTGCGTTTTCAGGAGGTGAAGCTGGGCCGCGAGAGCTACGACGCGCCTGATCTGTTCGTGAGCGCCGATATCGTGATCGTATCGGCCGGCACGATCGGTTCCACCGCGCTGCTGTTGCGCTCGCGCAAGGAGGGGCTGACCGTTTCGGACCTGCTCGGCAAACGCTTCACCGGCAACGGCGACGTGCTGGCCTTTGCGTACAACACCGACGAGGTGATCAACGGCGTCGGCTGGGGTACGCACAAGAAGGGCGACATTGCGCCGGTCGGGCCGACCATCACCGGCATCATCGACCACCGCAACACCGCCGACGTTAAAGACGGCTTCGTGATCGAAGAGGGTTCGCTCGCCGGACCGGTCGGCGCCGCGCTGGTCGCCTTGCTCGGCGGCGCCGCGCCGCTCGAAGGCGTCGAGATTCCCGCGCCGCGCGCCGCCGGAGAACATCCAGGCTACGGCGCACGCGTGATCGAAAGCTTCCTGCGCGGCCCCTATCACGGCGCCCTCAACCACACGCAAACTTACCTGGTCATGGCGCATGACGACGAAAGCGGCCAGATCAGCGTGAATGACCAAGGCAGGCCGCGCATAGACTGGCCAAACGCCGGCAAACAGCCGATCTTCCAAACCGTCGAAGCAACCCTCGAGAAGGCGCAAACGCCGCTCGGCGGCAAATACGTGCGCAATCCCATTTCGACCAAAATGCTCAAGAACCGCACCGTCACCGTGCATCCACTCGGCGGCTGCGGGATGGGCGAGGACGCCGAGCGCGGTGTCGTCGACCATCAAGGCCGAGTCTTCAGCGGCACGACGGGCAATGCGGTGCACGAAGGACTGTATGTGATGGATGGCGCCGTCATGCCAATGTCGCTCGGCGTCAATCCGCTGTTGACGATTTCCGCGCTCGCGGAACGCAATTGCGCGCTGCTCGCAAACGCACGGGGCTGGAAGATCGACTACGTGGCGAAGGGCACGGCCGCCACACCCCCGCCCCAAAAAATCGGCCTGCGCCTCACCGAAACGATGATCGGCACTTACACGCCGGCCGTGCAGGGTGAAGCCGCCACCAGTCCGATCGAATTCACGCTGACTGTCGAATCGGACGATCTGGCCGGGATGCTGAGCAATCCGCAACATCTGGCCCACACCACCGGCACGCTGACCTGCCTTGCGCTCTCCGCGCAACCCATGACGATCACGGACGGCACCTTCAACCTGTTCGTGGTCGATGAATCGGATGTGGACGAGCGCAACATGAATTACCGCATGACGCTCAATTCCATCGAAGGCAAGACGTACCATCTGACCGGGCAAAAGATCATCACGCGCACGTCGCCGATCAATCTGTGGGAACAGACCAACACGCTCTACGCGGAAATCCGCGACTCGGCGCAAGCGGATGCGCCGCCAGTCGGCCAGGCAACGCTGATCATCACGCCCGAAAATTTCCTCAAGCAGCAACGCACGCTTGAAGTGACCAACACACCGGATCTGAAAACGCGTCTTGAATGGACCCTGAAGTTCGGCAAGTTTTTCGCCGGCGTGCTGTTCGCCGAATACGGCGGCGTCGCCGCGCCCTTGCAGTTTTATGATTCGAAGGCGCCGCCACGGCTAAAGCGCGTGCTGCGCGCTCCGACGCCGCAAGTGGTCTTCTTCGACACGCCCGATGGGACCCGCTTGCGGCTCACGCGCTACGCCGGGCCGCCCGACAAACCGCTGCGTCCCGTGCTGCTGATCCACGGCTCAGGCGTGTCGAGCCGCATCTATTCCACCGATCTGATCGCGACCAACCTGGTGGAGTTTCTCAGCGCGGCCGGCTACGACGTGTGGCTGGTCGATCTGCGCGTCAGCATCGAAATGCCGAGCGTGCTGGTACCGACCAACGTCGACAAGGTCGCTCGCGAGGACATTCCCGCGGCAGTCGCCAAAGTGCGGGAAGTGACCGGCGCGCCGGACATTCAGGTGCTGGGCCACTGCCTGGGTGGGTTGGCGTTGACCATGTCGCTGCTGTACGGCCTCGAGGGCGTGCGCTCGGCGGTCATATCGCAGGTGTCCGCGCACCCGGTGCCGGGCACGCTGGAAAAGATCAAGTGCGGCCTGCACGTCCCTGACATCATGGAACATCTCGGCGTGCTCGACCTGACCGCCTTCACGGAGCACAGGTCGTGGCCTCAGAATCTGCTCGATGAAGCGTTGCGGCTCTATCCGCTCAATCACAAACAGGGCTGCGGCAGCCCGATTTGCCATCGGGCGACCTTCCTTTACGGCTTGCTCTACGAACATGAAAAACTGAACGAGACGCTGCATGCCAATCTGCAGGAAATTCTCGGCGTACATGATGTCTCCGTCTTCAAGCATCTCGCCGCGATGGTGCGAGCGGGCAAGGTCGTCAACGCCGAGGGCCGGGACGTCTACCTGAACGGCGCCGACGGCATGAAAGGCCTGGCGGGTATGCGTTTGCCGATCGGCTTTATCCACGGCGAAAAAAACGAAACCTATCTGCTGAAGAGTACGCAACTGACGTACGACATGCTGGTCAAGCACTTCCCCGAGCAGCCTTACGAGCGGCACATCATTCCAGGCTACGGGCACATTGACTGCATCTTCGGCAAGAGCGCGGCGGTGGATGTGTATCCCGTGATTGCGCGGTATCTGAATGCGCATTGACTAAAGTTGAGGGCGGCATCGAGGATCAGGTTAAGACGGCCGGGCGTACCCGGCGAACGTCTGCTGCGAAACCGAAACGCCTTGCCAGCTCCATGTCTTACGGCTGTTCCTCGCTGTTGCAGCTTGAGCCGGTATATACCTACATGGCTCGACTCATATTCCGTATGGACTCGGAAGCATAGTTCGAGACACAATGTGCCCGGCGACGGGCGGTCGGCGCGCGAACTCCCGCTTTGACATTCTCGCGTACACGGAGCACGTGCCATCCGTCCATCTTGCCTGGCAGAACAAAACCAAGCCCCTCCTTCGCTAGCTGCAAAGCCAAGGGGCATCACCCATCAAGGCGATTTCACTAAAAGCTATGGAACAGTTGACCTTCGGGGCCTGCGTAAAAAAAGGCTGGATCAGTTCGTGGCAAGCCGTCACGCAAATGCCCTGGTTGTTCCTGGGCGTTTGCGCGGTACTGGCCTGCACGTCGTTGCTGGCCGGCCCGCACCCTGCCGCCGTCACGCCCGCCAGCGGCGTCGACGCGATGGCAAATCTCGGGCAGCGGCTGCTTCCGCTGGTCTGGACCGCGCTGCAATTGGCCGTTGGTGGAACGCTGACCATCAAGGTCCATCGTTTCGTGCTGCTCGGCGAAGGCGTGCAGCCGCTCGTACCGCTCAACGGCAAGCCGCTCGGCCGCTACGCGCTGGTCTCGCTTGCCGTCGTGCTGACGATGCTGGTGTTTGCCGGCCTGGGTTTCGTCGCCATGCGCACGGTGCGGCTGGGCGTCCTGATCTACCTGCCCATGCTGGTGATCTATCTGTTCGTCACCATGCGGCTGATTCTGCTCTATCCGGCCATTGCGCTCGGCAGCAGGCTCGCGTTGCGGGCCGCCTGGAGAGACAGCCGCGGGCATGTGTGGAGCATGGTCGCCGTGGGCTTCGTCACGTATCTGCCGGTCTTCGTGCTGAGCGCCATTTTCCTCTTCATCGCGGGCCCCAAAATGCAGGCCGCGCATGCGACCCAGGAGGCGGCTGTCATCGCGATCGTGCAGGCGCTGCTCAATGCCATCTTCATCGTGTTCGCCGCGGCCTCACTGTCATGGCTGTACCGGCGTTATGCCAGCGAACTGCTGACACACGCCGAAGGCGCATCGCAGTAAATGGCGCGGCAGGGAGTTCCGCGCTGAGTGTATGGCGGCGTTGCGCTGCGTGCCTCGCCTCTGCGGACCTCGCTTCTGCGGACCCCGCAGCGGCCTGCACGCGTTGCTCAAAACAGCTTGCCCGGATTCAGAATGCCGTGCGGGTCCAGCGCATGTTTGATCGCGGCCATTGCGGCCAATTCAGCAGGCGAGCGCGAGATCGGCAAGAACTCGCGCTTGAGCAGACCGATCCCGTGTTCAGCCGACACCGACCCGTGCAACGGCCCCAGCATCTCGTAGACGAACGCATACACCGCGTGATGGTCGACGCCGGGGATCGAATGGCCGTCAACGGTGACATGCAGATTCGAATCGCCGATATGGCCGAAGAAATACGACGCATTGCCCGGCCAGCGTTGATCGAGCGCCGCGCGGCAACGGTCGACGAAAGCGCCGATCTCGCTGATCGGCAGGCTCACGTCGAAGTTGATCGCATCGAGCCGCACCGGAAATTCCGCGGTGCATTCGCGAATCGCCCATAACGCCAGGACGTCGGCCACCGATTGCGCGATCACCGCGTCACGAATCGCTTCCGAGTCGAGTGCATCGGTCAGCGCGGCGGAGAAACGTTCGCCGTCGTCGCCGGCGTCGAAACTCGCGTGTTCGATCAATGCATAGAGCGAGTGCGATTCCCCGAACGGCGAGCGCGTGCCCGTCAGCTTCACGCCGAAATCGTAGAAATCCGGCCACATGATTTCGAACGCGCCGATGTCGTTGCCAAAGCGCGTCGACAGGTGGCGCAGTAGGCTCACGGCGGCCTCGTAACCGTCGAGCGCGACGAGCGCCGTGTGCCGCGCCGCGCGTTGCGGATGGAGCCGCAGCACCGCGCGCGTGATCACGCCGAGCGTACCTTCCGAGCCGATGAACCAGTGCTTCAGGTCGTAGCCCGTATTGTTCTTGACCATCTTGCCGAGCGACGTCAGCACGTCGCCATTGGCGAGCACCACTTCAAGGCCAAGTACCTGGTCGCGCGCGGTGCCTGACTGGATCACGCGATTGCCGCCTGCGTTGGTCGCCAGATTGCCGCCGATCTGGCACGAGCCGCGCGCGCCGAGATCGAGCGCGAGTTCGAAGCCCGCTTCGGCGGCGGCTTCCTGCGCGGTTTGCAACGTGGTGCCGGCGCGTACGGTCAGGGTAGCCGAGGCGGTGTCGATTTCCTCGATGCCGGTGAGCCGTTCGAGCGACAGCGCGATATCGGTGGCGCGCGCAATCGCGCCGCCGGCGAGACCGGTCATGCCGCCCTGCGGCACCACCGGTTGA
This sequence comes from Paraburkholderia sp. RL17-337-BIB-A, assembly GCF_046025895.1. NCBI lineage: Bacteria > Pseudomonadati > Pseudomonadota > Betaproteobacteria > Burkholderiales > Burkholderiaceae > Paraburkholderia > Paraburkholderia sp. RL17-337-BIB-A. The sequence goes on from NZ_JARESY010000002.1 coordinate 2,486,645, forward strand.
TGCGCGTCGTGGCAAATGGCCAGCGCACGCGAGACTTCTTCCGTGCTGCGCGGTAAGAGCAATGCAGCGGGACGCGTCGGATCGTGACGTGTCCAATCGGTCATCGCGCGTTCGCCGATCTGCTCGCCGACCCGCACCGCGTCGTCACCGAGCGCGGCACGCAGCGCCGCGAGTGTTGCGGAAAGCGGCGCTGCGCTGCTGCTTGCGTTATTGCCTGCGTTGGTGGCCGCGCTACTGCCTGCGTGGCTACCTGCGTTGGTACCCACGCTACTGCCTGCAGTGCTGCTTACGTTGCTGCCCGCGTTGCTGCCTGCGTTGCCCGCCGCGCCACTTGCCAAACTGTTATCTGTCATGCAGTGGTTCCTTGCGTGCCTGCAACGGCCGCTTTCTTCCGATAACCCATCGAATCGTTGATTCGCCCGAGGATATAGTCACCCGCGGCGACCGGCTGGTACCTGAGGTCCGCGTCGCTCGTACCGAGCTCACGCGGATCAACCATCGCACCGTAAGTGGGATCATAGAACGTCGCGATCGAATAGCGCTCGCGCCCCGACGCATTGATCACGCGATGCAAGGTGGAGCGAAAGCGATCATTGGTCCAGCGCGCCAGCAGATCGCCGACATTCACCACGAAGCTGCCTTCGACAGGTGGCGCATCGACCCACGTATCGTTGGCGATCTCACGCACCTGCAAACCGCCCACCTGATCCTGCCACAACAAGGTAATGCAACCGTAGTCGGTATGGGGCGCGACACCGAACTGATCCGCGTCCGACTGAGGCGGTTGCGGCGGATAGTAGACCATCTGCGTGCGCTGCATCCGCTTCGTATAACGCGGCGCGAAGAACTGCTCGCCGACGCCAAGACTTAGCGCCACTGCCCGCAGCAGATCGGCGCCGCACGCGGCGACCGCTTCGTAGTAGCCATAAAGCGCGGGCCGCAGTTCCGGCATGAAATCCGGCCAGTTGTTCGGCCCACGCAGCGCCTGCCCGGCGAGCACATCGGGATCGTCCTCCGGCAACTCGAGGCCGATGCTGAAAAATTCCTTGTAGTCGGGGCGCTTCGCCTGATACATGGTGGCGTCGCCAAGCGCATTGAAACCCCGATGCCTTTGATTGACCGCCGCGCGCCGCTTCGTCTCCACCGGAAACGCAAAAAACCTGCGTGCCGCCTGTTCGGCTGCGTCGATCGCTGCTTGCGGAACGCCATGATTGACGATGTAGAAGAAGCCGATCGTCGTGCATGCTTCGCGGATTTCGTGCGCCACGCGCGTCACCGCCTGGGGATCGCCCGCGCGAACGCCGGCGAAATCGATGATCGGAATGCGGGTCACGGCCATGACGTTGCTCCCTAGAGGGGTGTGCCGATTTAGCTGATGAAAGAGGCCCGCAAATCCCAGGCTTGCAAATCACGCGCGCGACTCGCTCGCGTGCCTCGTTCATCCCAGTTGTATATACCGCCAAAAGCGCACTCGCAAGTGGCTTGCCGGTGCTTCACGTAAGGGCTTTTCTCTACTCGCGCGATTATTTATTTCGCGCGAAAACTGCGGTATATACTGCCTCGCATGACTCGCGCCGGGCCCGCTGCCGAACTGCTTGCGCGCGACACCGCTTTGCCAACCGGAGAATCCCATGAGCATCCTTGCAGGCTGGAAGTGTCGTTTGGTCATGCTGGCGTTGTGCGCGGCAAGCGTCACCGCCCATGCGGAAGACCAGCTCGCCAAAGTGAAAAAAGCAGGCGAACTGGTGGTCGGCACCGAGATGCAGTTCGCGCCCTTCGACTTCCTTGAAAACGGCCAGCAAGCGGGCTTCAATAAGGATCTGTTCGCCGAGGTCGGCAAGGAAATGGGCGTGAAGGTGCGCTTTATCGACTTGCCGTGGCCAAGCGTGCTGCCGGGTCTCGAAGCCGGCAAGTTCGATATGGTGGGCGGCCCGCTGACGGTCACCAAGGCGCGCATGGAGCGCTACACTTACACCCTGCCGGTCGCGGACGCCACCGACGCGCTGCTCAAGCGCGCCAACGACACCTCCGTCAAGCAATCGTCGGATATCGTCGGCAAAACGGTCGGCGCGGGCAAAGGCTCGGCCCAGCTCGACCAGTTGAAGACCTACGTCGCCACCTTGCCGAAACCGCCTGAAATCCGCGAATACGTCGACAACAATCAGGCTTATGCCGATCTCGCCGCCGGCCGCATCGCCGCGGTCGCGAACTCGATGACCAACATCGCGTACGTGGCCAAGCAACGCCCCGAAACCTTCGCCGTGGTGCAACCGCCGTTCGGCGCGAAAGTGTACTTTGCTTACTGTCTGCGCAAAGACGCGGACAGCAAGCCGCTCGCCGATGCCTTCAACGCCGCGCTCGTGAAAATGCACAACGACGGGCGCCTCGCGGCCTTGCAGAAAAAGTGGTTCGGTGTCGCGATGGATGCGCCGACCACGATGCCCGCGCCGAACTATTGATGTTCAGCACAAGATGTTCAGCGCAACCGTCTTTCTCCAGGGCTTGCCACTGCTGCTGCATGCGGCGCTCGCCACCATCGGCATTTCGCTGACGGGCCTTGTAATCGGCTTCTTCGTCGCGATCGGCGTGTGTGCGGCACGCCTCTCCCCGAAGCGCGCGGCGCGCATGTTCGGCGGCGCCTACGTGTTCTTCTTTCGTGGCGTGCCGATGCTGGTGCAACTGCTGCTGGTGTACTACCTGCTGCCGTTCGCCGGAATCAATGTATCGCCCATCGTCGCGGCACTCAGCGCTGTGTCGCTGTGTTCCGCTTCGTATATCGCCGAGATTCTGCGTGGCGGCTTCCTCAGTATTCCGCCGGGTCAGATCGAAGCCGCGCGCATGCTCGGGCTTGCACCGTTCGATATGCTGCGGCGCATTCTGGTGCCGCAGGCGTTCCGGTTGACTCTGCCCTCGCTGGTCAATGAAATGGTGCTGCTGATCAAGGCTTCGTCGCTGATCTCGGTAGTGGGGGTCGCCGAGTTGACGCGTACGGCGCAGAACATTGCGGCCAGCACCTATCGGCCGCTCGAAGCCTACGTCGCGGCCGGGCTGATCTACTTCGTGATCTGCGGCACGTTGGCGCTCGCCGCGCATACAGCCGAATATCGTTTGCAGCACGCCTGAGTGCCCTTGAGCTTGAGATCGACCCAGTCATGCAAAAGCTCGACCCCACCGTCATCACCCACAACCTGCAGCCCATCGCCGCCGGTCTGGCGACCACGCTCGGCACCTGGGCCGCTGGCGTGGCGATCGGCATGCTGATCGGCTTTCTGATCGCCGTGCTGCAACTCTTTTGCGGACGCTGGGTACGCGGCATATTGCGCTTCTATATCGAACTGTTTCGCGGCACGCCGTTTCTCGTGCAACTGTTTTTGCTGTACTACGGCGGCCCATCCTTGGGCCTCACGCTCGAACCGATGACGGCCGGCGTGCTCGGCTTAGGCCTCTACGGCAGCGCGTATTTCGCCGAAGCATTCCGCTCGGGCTTTCAATCAGTGCCGCCGGGCCATCTCGAAGCGGCGTCCTGTCTCGGACTCACTCGCTGGCAGGCCGTCCTGCGCATTCAGGTGCCGCAGATGCTGGTGCTGATCGTGCCCGCGCTGACCAATCTGATCATCGTGCTGAGCAAGGAAACCGCAGTGCTGTCGATCGTCACCGTGCCCGAACTCACGTTCGTGCTGACCGGCATCGGCTCGGCCACCTTCGCTTTCGTCGAAACGCTGCTGGTGCTGTGCCTGTGCTACCTCGCGCTGGTCGAACTGACTTCGCGCGTGGGGATGTGGGCCGAAACCCGCATCTCGCGCTTCATGGCATGAACGGAATCCGCACCATTTTATGAACGCTATCGCCGACATGCCGTCCTCCACGTCCCCTGCTGCTTTCGATACGCCGTCCGGCGCGCCGCTGATCGAAGTGCGCGACCTGAAGAAACGCTTTGGCGAAGTTGAAGTGCTGCGCGGCGTCGATCTCGAGATCGCCCGCTCCGAAGTGGTCTGCATCATCGGCCCGTCGGGCTCGGGCAAGAGCACGCTGCTGCGCTGCCTCGCCGCGCTCGAAACCTACGATCAGGGCGACGTGCGCATCGAAGGCGAACTGCTCGGCTATAGCGAGCGCAATGGAAAACGCGTGCGAGCCTCGCAAAGCGAAATCAATCGCGTGCGGCGCAACGTCGGCATGGTGTTTCAGCAGTTCAATCTTTGGCCGCATATGACGGCGCTCGGCAATGTGATGGAAGCCTTGCTGCGCGTGCGCCAGATGTCGCGTGACGAAGCGCGCCGCCGCGCCAATGCGATGCTGGACACCGTCGGCCTTGCGCACAAGGGCGATGCGTACCCATCGAAACTCTCTGGCGGCCAGCAGCAGCGCGTGGCGATTGCACGTGCGCTGGCGATGGAGCCGCACCTCATGCTGTTCGACGAGCCGACCTCGGCGCTTGACCCCGAGCTGGTTGGCGAAGTGCTGCAGGTGATGAAGCAACTCGCGCGCGACGGCATGACGATGGCCGTCGTCACGCACGAAATGGGCTTCGCCGCCCAGGTCGCCGACAAGGTAATGTTCATCGACCAGGGGCGCATCGCCGTGCAAGGCAAGCCGCGCGAAGTCTTTCACGATGCCGGGCAGCCGCGCTTGCGGCAGTTTCTGCAAAACTACTTCGACCGCAATGCTTTCTGGGCGCGCGGTCCTGAGGATGCGGAGCCGGTATGAAGAAGCTGCGCAGGCGCTCGCAGGGTTCGTTCGGCTTGTGCGGTTCGCCGGGCTTGTGCGGTTCGCCTGGTTCGCCTGGTTCGCCTGGTTCGTGCGGCTCGTGCGGCTCGTGCGGCTCGTGCGGCTCGTGCGGACTGTAGCGTAAAGGCCGCCGATGACCCCCCCCGTTCGCAGCAACGCTCACGACACCCCGCCCGCCGCAGCGATGAAAACCGCGCGCGTGGCGACCGACGCACCGGCCGCCCGCTACGAACAGGTCAAGAACCACATCCGCCAGATCATCGAATCGGGCGCGCGGCAAGCGGGCGATCGCCTGCCGTCCGAGCTGGACCTCGTCGCGACCTTAGGCGTGTCACGCATGACGGTGAATCGCGCGCTGCGCGAACTCGCCGATCAAGGTCTCGTCACCCGCGTGTCAGGCGTCGGCACCTTTGTCGCACAATCCAAGCCGCAATCCACGCTGCTGATGATCGCCCATATCGGCGACGAGATCCGCTCGCGCGGTCACGAATACAGCTACGACACCGTCCTCTCGCAACGCGAAACCGCGCCGGTGACGGTGTCGAACGCGTTAGGGCTGGCGCCCGGCGCGTCCGTGTTCCATGTGATTTGCGTGCATCGCGAGAACGGCTTGCCGGTGCAGCTCGAAGACCGCTATGTCAATCCGGTAACCGCACCGGACTTCCTCAAGCAGGATTTCTCCACCACGAGGCCGTCCGAGTATCTGTTCGAAACCGTGCCGGCGCACGACGTCGAACATGTCGTCGACGCCGGTTTGCCGACGCGCGCCGAAGCCGAGTGGCTGGAAATTCGCGCCGATGAGCCGTGCCTGACGCTGATGCGCCGCACATGGACGAGCGGCGTTGCGGTCACGTTCGCGCGTTTCGTGCATCCGGGCTCGCGGTATCGGCTAGGTTGCCGGTTCACGCCCGATCTAGCGCAGCGGCAAGGCTAGGTTAGCGGTGCGAACGCCCCCGCGCCCGCGCGCGCGTCTTGCCGCTCACACGTTGCCTGCCAGATGAAAACGCGATGCCGGATGCCACAACTGCACCGACGTCGCGACATCATCACCGACCCATGTGCGGCGCCATAGCTGCAAACAGGGCTCGCCGATATCCATCATCAGATTCGGATTGACCCAAGTGCGCGGCAAGCCCCGTCGTTCACGGCTGAGCTTTACCCACAAGTTACGGACCTGAAGCAAAGATGCGGAACATCTCGGTGATTTCGTGCAAGACGAGGAAGCCTCGCCAGATGACCGTGGCGCCGGGTGGTGGATCGTGGCGGCGATTCAGGTAGCCGCCCAAGGCGGCAATCCATCGTATCGCCTGGTGCAGCGACGGCACCGTGTCCGGTGGCCGGGTGGTTCGATGCATGCGGCAATACAGGGCTTGCCATTCGACGGGCTGGAGGACCGCCTCACAAGGCAGGTCACCGTCCAGCCGCGCCAGCAGCGTGGTGTAGAGGATGCGCCAGGCAATGACCGCGAACAGGGAGGTAGCCCGAACAAAGCGTTCGAGCGTGCCGAACTGGCGGGCCTCGATGCGGCAGCCGCTCTTGAGTACCCGGTGCCAGGTCTCAATCGTCCAGCGCCGTGCGTACCATTGCAGCCGCTCAAGTGCCTGCCCGGGCGAGTGCGTGGGCACCGAGGTGAGCAGCATCCATTCGAGTGGCTCGATACCGGCAGGCGGTTCGTCCTCGATGACGTGCACGGCGAAGACGTCCAGCTCGGGCAAGCGGGTCCGTGTCTGAGGCGGTCGCAGACGTACGCATGCGTATCGCAATGTCAGGCATGCGGTGCGCTGGGGACGACTCCCTTTGGCTGGCACCAGCAACTCGGTGTGACCTGCTGCGGGAGCGTCCAGTACCGCCTGCCAAAGATAGCGCTGGGGATGGCGGGCGCAGCGATTCCATGCCGCGCGCACCAGCCAGTCCACCCCGTCCGGGCGTTGCGCAGCAAACAGTTCATAGACATCGCTTTCGCGATCGCCGATGCCAATGAGTTGCGTGTGCTCACAACGCGACTTCAGTGCCGACAGGTGCGCAAGTCCCTCGATCCACTTGATGCTTTCCTTCTCATGGATGGGGCGGGATTTGCGCTGCGCGGCGCTGCCCTGGGTTCCTTCACGACGTGCCCACGTCTTCATGCCCAGTACCCCGAGCGGCAAACCTTCCGGACTGACCGCCAGCAGGCTGTGCATCAAGAACCCGCGCTCATTGCCACCGGTACAGCGCCCCAAACCATCTGTGGCAGGCAGATGCGTCAGGTTAAATTCGGTGGTGTCCTGTATGGCCAGCACCACCGGGATCTGCTCCATACGGTCCAGCGTCTGCGCGATATGCGGCGCCAGTACACCGTCAGTGTCGACCTGGTCGTTGTCAAAGAACCGGTAGGCCGCCTTCAGTTCAGCAGGCGACAGCGCCTGCGGCAGCGATGTGTGAGGACTAGCGGACAATTGTCGGGCCAACGCCACCAGTCGGGACGATAGACGTGCGTCACCGAGATTCGCCGATGCGAATTCGTCGCTCGCCCAGTCCGTCGTATCGTCGTCGATCGCCAATCCGCTGCCACCGCTTCAACAGATTGGACGAAAGTTAACATCGTTCGATCCAGTTTACAACCGGACTTGTGGGTAAAGCTCAGTCGTTCACGGCGGGGAAGGAAAGCGCGGACGCCGTAGGCGTCCTTCCAGGGCCTTAGTGCGGCGTTCGCTGTTGCTCGATGTATTGGCGAATCACTGAGACAGGCGCCCCGCCGCAGCTACCGGCAAAATAGGACGGCGACCAAAGCGCACCATTCCACAGTTTGCGCCGAATGCTCAGGTAGTTCTTCTTGCGGATCATGCGGCTCGAAACGCCCTTCAGGCTGTTCACGAGCGCCGAGACGGCGACTTTGGGCGGGTAGGTCACCAGAAGGTGTACGTGGTCGTCCTCGCCGTCGAACTCCACCAGTTCGGCCTCGAAGTCGGCGCACACGCTGGCGAATACCACGCGCAGGTCGTCGATGATTTCTTTCGTGAACACGCCGCGCCGATACCTGGTCACAAAGACCAAGTGCACATGCATCACGAAAACGCAGTGTCGCCCGTGTCGAATATTGTTGTCGGTAGTCATAGACCAAAGTATATTTTCAGCTATGGAACGACTTCAAGCCTTCAAATTCGAATTCATGCCGACCGGTGAGCAAGCGCGCAAGATGCGCCAGTTCGCCGGAGCAGGCCGGTTCGTTTTTAACAAGGCGCTCGCGGAGCAGCAGAAGAATCGCGAGGCTGGCGGGAAGTTCGTAGGCCATGCAGGCATGTGCAAGTGGCTCACAGATTGGCGCAACAGCGCTGATACGCCGTGGCTCAAGGATGCGCCGGTCCATACCCAGCAGCAGGCACTGAAGGACCTCGATCGCGCGTTCGTCAATTTCTTCGGGAAGCGCACCGGTTTCCCCCGTTTCAAGCGCAAAGGCATGAGCGATTCGTTTCGCTATCCCGACGCAAAGCAGATCAGGCTGGACCGCGAGAGCGGTCGCATCTTTTTGCCGAAGCTCGGCTATGTCCGCTACCGCAACAGCCGCACCGTGCCCGGCGAGCTCCGCAGCGCGACGGTATCGCTGCGCGCGGGCAAGTGGTTCGTCTCGATCCTCACGAAGCGCGAGGTCGAACAGGCGGTTCCACACGGCCCGGCGGTCGGTATCGACGTCGGCGTGACGCGCTTCGCCACGCTGAGCGACGGCTCGTTTATCGCGCCGCTCGCGAGCTTCAAAAGGCACGAACAGCGGCTCGCGAAGTATCAGCGCCGCATGTCGCGCAAGGTCAAGGGTTCATCGAACTGGAAAAAGGCGAAGGCCCGCGTGCAGCGCATCCATGCGCGCATCGCGAACGCGCGTAACGACTTCCTGCACAAAGCATCGAACACGATCAGCAAAAACCACGCAATGATCGCCGTCGAGGATTTGCAGGTGCGCAACATGGCCAGGTCATCAAAGGGCAGCGTAGAAGCGCCAGGGCGCAATGTCCGCGCCAAGTCGGGCCTCAATAAGTCGATTCTCGACCAGGGCTGGTTCGAGTTTCGCCGCCAGTTGGAGTACAAAACGGCATGGCGCGGCGGGTTCTTCGTCGCCGTGCCGGCGGCCAACACGAGCCGCACGTGCCCATGCTGCGCCCATATCTCAACCGATAACCGCCGCACGCAATCGCTGTTCGCGTGCGTGCGCTGCGGCCACGAAGCAAACGCCGATCACGTCGGCGCGATCAATGTTTTAGAGCGCGGACAGCGCTTGTTAGCCTGTGGAGAGAGGGTGCGCTCGGGCCGCTCGAAGAAGCAGGAACCCGCCGAAGTGACTCAGGCCATCGCGGCCTAAGCACCGTAGGAATCCTCGTCCTTCAGAGGCTGTCGCAAAAGGTACAACTCGAAACAATTCGGCTTTGTAAGTGCTTGAATTGTCAGGGCGAGAAAAGCCGTCGCGTTCGGCTATGTACCCTTTTGCGACAGCCTCTTCAGGGCGGGGAGGATGTCAAGTAGCGATCTTCGTACTGGATCGGCTCGCCCTCTTCGCTATGCACGATGCACGAATGAAACGCGGGACCGCCGGCGAGGCCGAGCGCTTCGAGCGCGTGCGGATCGCCACTCGGTCCGAGCGTCAGCACACGCGCTGAATGACGATGGCCGCGCGCGGCGATTTCGTCGGCGATAGTGCGGATTTCCAGCACCGTCGATTCGTGGCGCTGCGGCGCGACGAAGGTGCCGGAACCTTGCACGCGCGTCAGGACACGTTCGGTGGTGAGCTCACGCAGGGCGCGCGACGCCGAATTCCTTGACCAGTTCCGTTTCTGAGGGGATCAGGCCGCCCGGCTTCCAGTCTCCCTCGCTAATGCGCCTGATCACGTAGCGCTTGATCTGCTCGTAGGCGGGCATCGCCTTGGCGGGCCGTCTCATGGGTGCGATCCGGGCGGTCCTGCGTGGCCCCCCCCGGCGAGAATGCCGCTATCGGCAAGCGCGGTACGCATCCGTTCGCCGACCAGGTTCAGGCCCGGTTAAATGCGCAGCGCCAGCGAGTCTTCATCGAAGGCCGCGAGCTGTCCCCGCAGATTCTCGAAGCTCATCGCGGCGACTACGTCGGTCCAGTCGAGCAGACGTGCGGCGCGCGCGAGAGCCAATGCGGCGAGCCCCGTCACGCACGGCGAGCCGTTGATGAGGCTCAAGCCCTCCTTCGCTTCGAGCATGAGCGGTTCGAGGCCGAGCAGCTGCAACGCGTCACGCCCTTTGAGGCGTTCGCCGCGATAGCGCACGACCGACGCAATATGCGCCATATGGCTCAGATTACCGACCGAGCCGAACGCCGGCACTTCCGGCAGGCAACCGGCATTGAGCAACGCGACCAGCTGATCCGCGACTTCGAACCGAATCCCCGAGTGCCCGTGCGCAAAATTGTTCACGGCGGCCGCCATGATCGCGCGCGTTTCGGCGACACCGAGCGGCGCGCCCACGCCGACCGCATGGTTCATCAGAATGTTGCGCGACAGCATGCGTTGTTCGGCCGGCGACACGATCACGTCGCACAGCGCGCCGACGCCGGTATTCACGCCATACGCGCGAATCCCGCGCTCGACGATCTGCTCGACGAGCACTCGCGCCGCCGCGATGCGCGAGCGGGCGTCGGCGGAAAGCTCGAGCGGTTCGCCGGCGGCGATGGCCACCACCTGAACCCAGTCGAGAGGACGATCGGAACGGATCACGGCCATGATGGTGCTTTGCCCGGTGAAGTGACGAAGTGGTGAGCAGCGAGTGCTGTTCGGTTAGTTAGTCGTGCGATCCTGGTTGCTCGACACGAATTGGCGGAAGCGATCCGACTTGCATTCGACGAACACTTCGTCCGGCGTACCGTCGGCTTCCACCTGACCCTGATGCACGAACGTCACGCGATTCGACACATGGCGCGCGAACCCCATCTCGTGCGTGACGACCAGCATCGTGCGGCCCTCGTCGGCGAACGAGCGCATCACGCGCAGCACTTCGCCAACCAGTTCGGGGTCGAGCGCCGAAGTGGGTTCGTCGAACAGCATTACCTTGGGATGCATCGCCAAGGCACCCGCGATCGCCACACGCTGCTGCTCACCACCGGACAAATGTGCCGGATAGTGACCGCGCTTTTCCGCGAGACCAACCTTCGCGAGCAGCGCTTCCGCTTCTTTGACCGATTCGGCGCGACTGCGCTTTTGTACGCGCATCGGCCCCTCGATCAGATTCTCCAGCCCGGTCATATGCGACCAGAGGTTGAAGTTCTGAAACACCATGCCGAGTTGCGAGCGCACCCGGTCCACCTGGCGGCGGTCGCTCGGTTGCAGCTTGCCGTCGCCACGGCGTTTCATTTTGAGTTCTTCGCCACCGAGCGCCACCGAGCCGTCATCCGGCGTTTCAAGCAGATTCAGGCAGCGCAGAAACGTGCTCTTGCCCGAGCCGCTTGCGCCGAGAATCGAAATCACGTCGCCTTGATGGGCATCGAGCGAAATACCTTTGACCACGTGGTGGTCACCGAACGACTTATGGATGTTCTTGACCGACAGTGCGACAGGTGCCGTAGCGTTCATGAGATTCTCCAGATTCTGCAGGACGTGCGTTCGTTCAGGGTGCGGCGCGGCGTGCTTCGGTCGCGCTGGAAACCGGCCGGTTCGGTGAGCTTGACGCGGGCGCTGCACGCAGATGGCGCGACAGACGCGTTTCGAGGAAGCCGAGCAAACGCACGATGACGAAATTCAGGAAAAGATAGATCAACGCGGCGCAGATGAACAATTCAGTGGTGCGATAGGTTTCCTGAATGATCTGCTGCGCCACGCCAGTCACTTCCCACACGGTGACAAGACTCGCGAGCGCGGTCGATTTGACGAGCAGCACGGCCTCGGTCGAATACGCGGGCAGACATTGCCGCAATGCAATCGGACCAATCACACGGCGCAGCAGCGCGAAACCCGACAGGCCGATCGAGTAGCCCGCCTCGATCTGACCGACCGGCACGGCCATCAAACCACCGCGGATAATCTCGGCGGTATATCCGGCGGTGCACAGTGCCAACGATAAAACCGCGCACATGTAGGGCTCGCGCAGCACCGGCCACAGGAAGCTCTCGCGAATCACGCCGAACTGACCCATGCCGTAGTACACGAGGACCATCTGGATCAGCAACGGCGAGCCGCGGAACACGAGGATGTAAGCGCGTGCAAAGCGATTTGGCAGCCAATGCGGCGAGACGCGCATTGTCACGATGACGAGCAAGAGCAAGCCGCCGAGGATCAGCGAGCAGAAGAACAGGCCGAGGGTGGTCGGCACCGCCGCGATCAGTTGCCGCAGCGTGTCGAGCAGAAAATCGAAGTCGAAATGCATGATGTCCGGTCCCCGTCAGTTGCGCGCGAAGTTGCGCTTGAAGGATCGGCCCACGCGCGCTTCGGCGCGGTTGAAGACCCGGTTCGAGATGCTGGTCATCAACAGATACAGCGCGCCGCCCACCACGAAGAACGTGAAGTACTGATGCGTCGAACCCGCCGCCACCTGACTGGCGCGCAGCAGTTCAGCAAGACCGGTGACGGAAATCAGCGCCGAATCCTTCAGGCTCAATTGCCAGACATTGCCGATGCCAGGCAACGCGAATCGCAACACTTGCGGAATCAGAATGCGGCGCGCCATGGTCATGGTGGGCATGCCGATCGAGCGCGCGGCTTCGAGTTCGCCGCGCGATACCGCGAGCACCGCCGAGCGATACACCTCGGCCTGATACGCGCCTGAAATCATGCCGACCGCGAGCGCACCGATCACGAACGGGGGCACGCCGACAAAGCCGTCCGCGCCGAACCACTGACCGATCGTGGTCACGAGCGTCGAGCCGCCGAAATAGAACAGATAGATGACGAGCAACTCAGGCACACCGCGAAACACCGTGGTGTACACGTCGCCGATCACGCACAGCGTGCGAAACCGCGACAGCTTGGCCGCCGCGATCAAGGCGCCGAACACGGCGCCGACCGCGAGTGCGGCCAGGGTGAGCGCGATCGTCATCAATGCCGCGAGCAGCAACACGCCGCCCCAGCCTTCCGGCCCGAAGCCGAGCATCTCTATCAGAGCCATTCCCTATTCCTCCTCCATGACGGCGGATCGAACCGGCCGGCATGCACGCTTCTTCGCACCGCGTATGCCGCTACAGCTGAACGCTCAGGCGAATCAAGGCGTGACGTCGGTCTTGAACCACTTGGCGGAGAGCTTCTTGACGGTACCGTCGGCAAGCGCGGCGCTGATCGCGGTATCGAACTTCGCTTTCAGGTCGGCGTCCTGCTTGCGGAATGCGAGGCCTTCGCCCGGACCCCAGATCGGGCCGCCGATCTTCGGGCCGGCCATCACGATCGACGACGTTTCCTTTCTGTCGATGTTGGCGGCGTATTAGGTCACGTCCTCGAACGAGGCGTCGATGCGGCCGTTGGCCAGATCGAGGTCACGCTCAGGCGAGGTCTTGTAGACGCGGATCGTGGCGACGTCCTTGAAGCCGTCGTTGATGAACTTGGTGTAGACCGTGCCTGACTGAATGCCGATGGTCTTGCCCTTCAGCTGTTTGCGCAAGGCGTCGACGGTGGGCTGGTCGGTTTTCGGATCGCCCGACAGTTTGACGACGCCCGCGGTCGGCACGGCTTTCGGCAGCACTTTCGCGTCGGTCACGGCGAACGTGGCCGGCGTGGTGGCGTACGGCTTCGAGAACGCGATGATCTTTTCGCGCTCCGGCGTGATCGAGATCGCATCCATCAGGACGTCGACCTTGCCGGCTTGCAGACCGGGGATCATGCCGTCCCAGTCTTGCGCGACGAGGTTGCACTGCAGCTTGATGCGCTCGCACAGATTCGCGACCAGTTCAGGTTCGAAACCGCCCAGCTTGCCGCCCGGCAAGGTCAGGTTCCACGGTGCGTAACCGCTCTCCAGCGCGATCGTCACGGTCTTCCAGTCTTTGGCCTGCACCGGTGCCGCGAAGATCGTCGCGGCGCCGACAACGGCGCCCATCAATGCTTTTGCTAACGTCGTGCGTTTCATTTTCACGTCGAAACTCCTTGGATTGAGGAAATCGTCGAGCTGGATTTTTAACCGGCGCTTAATTTGTATAGACAAGTCTGCATAGTCAAAAAACCCTCGCAAGCGGAATTTCAAAATCGCATGGATCATCGGGTAAGCCCCTACGAACCGACGCGCGACAAGGCTTTTAAGGGAGCTTTGAAAGCAGGAAGAGGATGCAGCGGACCTCAGCGTGTGCGTCAGCGTGGTGCGCTTTGTCTAGACAGGTTGGTGCTGGAGGTGCTGGAGGTGCTGGAGGTGCTGGAGGTGCTGGAGGTGCTGAGGTGCTGAGGTGCTGCGGTGCTGAAGATGCTGAAGGTGCTGAAGCTGAGGCTGAGGCTGAGGCTGAGGCACTGAGGCACTGAGGCACTCAGTGTTGCAACACTTCGAGTGGCGGCAGTGCGCGCCCTACCAGATAAACGGCACGAAGCGGTAACGCACGCGTGACGTGTAGTCGGTATAACCGTCGAGTTGCTCCGCCAGTACGCGCTCCTCGCGCACCGCGCGCCAGCCGAGACCGACGATCAGCAGCGGCACGCAGGCAAGACCCCACCACGAGCCCAGCAACAGCGGCGTGCCGACGAACAGCAGAAGCGCGGCGGAATACATCGGATGACGGACATGGGCGTAAGGGCCCGTGTCGATGACTTTGTGACCACGGCTTGCCTGAATCTTCACGACGGGCGCGGCATAGCTATTGGCCCGGAAGACGATCAGACACATGAAAAGACAGACGAAGATGCAGAGCGAGCCGAAGCTCACCAGCCAAACCGGCAACGGCGCCGACCAGCGATAGCGCATGGCGTCGAGTCCCATCAGGACGAGCCAGGCGCACCACGTTACCGCCACGGCCACCATGAAGACGCGGTCCCAGCGGTTTTGTTGCGCCTGAATGATCGGCGCGAGACGTTCGGCAAGCAGGCCGGGATCGTGGCGCGCCAGCCAGAACCCGATCCATAGACTCAGCCCGCCGGTTTCGATCAGATACCACCAGCCGGCCGGCCACGCGAAGGTGCCCGCGGCGCCGAACAGCAGCGCACCCATGCATGCCAGCCAGACCACCGTTTGCAGGATGAGGCGCGTGATCATGGTGCGTTCGTGGCGCTCGTTGATGGTGGTTCGTGGCTACGAGGAGTTAGCTGTTATCGTGGGCGCCCGCTACCTTGTCTCAGGCGGAAGCCGCCGCCGGTGAGCGCACGCGCCCGAATACTTCCGCCATGTCGATGTCCCCCGTGTTCAGACCGAATTGATCGCGTAGACAGGTTGCGAGTTCGTCCGCGCTTTTCAGTTGCCGTTCGCTGATGACGTGGCCGTCCGCCGCGCGTTCGTTCAGTTGATCGTTGAGCAGTGTCAGGCGCGATTCCGCCAGGACCCGGCAAACGATCAGATTGTTCAGGAAGACAGAATCCGGCGCGGTCGAGGTGTACCAGTTCGACGTCTCATAGTCGATCCATTCGACCGGGTGCAGATCGAAACGGTAGATGCTCGCCCAGGTTTCATCCGGGGATTGCACTTCGAGGTAGAGCGCGTCGTGCGATGCATCGGCGAGCCGAAACGTGCCAAGTGGCGTGAACTGCGCGGCACCTGCGATCAGGCGCAGCGGCGCTGTCAGCGTCACGCTGCCGAAACCGACATCGGCGATCCATGCTTCGTTGTTGACGTCGACACGCAAGACCATGTGCGTGCGCGGGGGGACATCGGCGGATTCGCGGCCCCAAAGAACCCGCCCTAGCAGAGGCGTGACCTCGAAGCCCAACTGCATCAGCACGTTCGCGAAGAGTGCGTTCTGCTCGAAGCAATAGCCACCGCGTTTTTGCGTAATCAGTTTTTGTTCGACCGATTCGTGATCGAGTTTTACCGCGCGGCGCGTGAGCGGATTCAGATTCTCGAAGGGAATCGTTCTTGGATGCAGCTGGTGGAGCGCCTGGAGCACTTCCAACGTTGCCGCGCGAGGCCCTTTGTAGCCTATGCGGGTGAAGTAGTTTTCCAGATTCACTGTATGTGACATCGGTGTCGTCCCGGTATGGATTTTGAGCGCTGGGTACTCGCTCGGCAATCATGGGCCTCGCGCTACGGCGTGGCTTCGGGAGATGATCATAGCGTCTTTTGTTGCCGGCCCAAGGCGTGGGTCGTTGCCTGTTTTTCGTCGTGGCGCGTGGTGATCTGTTGGCGCCGTCCCTGTGCGGGGCGGCGCCTGCTTCAGAGAACGCTCACTACTAACGCTCTACTGCCCGCCCTTCAACGCCGACGTCGCGATCGACGGCACACTGATCCCATGGCTCGATGCGAACTGCACCGCCGAGCTCAGCGTCGACATCAGCGACTGCAATTGCCCCGGCGCGGACTGCGCGATATACGACGCGCTCTGCGCCGTCTGCGGGTTCATTCCCGACTGCAAGAGCGACGATGGACTCATCTGACCGATACTCCCCAGCCCCGACTGCAAACTGGAATACTGGCTCACACCTTTGCCCAACGATGACAAGCCGTCCGTGAACGCCTGCTTGTTCACCGGCGTGGCCGACGCGCCACCGCTCGCGCGGCTCGCGAACGCCTGGGTCAACGTCTGCGATAACGACTGCTGCGTGCTGCCCACCTGGGTCAGCTGACTCACCGAGGGCGTTCCGCCACTCAGCAATCCCGCCGCCTGTTGCGCCTGCCCCGCGGCGCTGCTCATGCCCATCGCCGACGCAAGACTCGATTGGCCGCTCAGCACCTGCTGGTTCGCGCCCACGTAGGTCTGCAACAACTGCGATATGCCACCCGACGAAGCAGTTGCGCCGGCATCCGCCGAAGTATTGCCGCCGCCTATGCCGAACTGCTTCAGATTCAACTGCGCGCTCGATACGCCACTCACGAGCAAACCGGCGCTCGCCAGCAAGGTAAGCAAAAGGATGCGTTTGTTCATATCTATCTCCTGACATTAGCCTTTCGGGTACTCGTGCCCTTCGACATCGCTCTCCGGCCCCGGTTCGATACGACCACCGACATACTGAAACATTACATTTTTATTCGATTTTATTTACATCCAAACAACCTTTAGTAGCAGTACGTAAAGCCCGAAATTACATCCTAGTAATATTGATGCGAATCATTCTCATTTGTGTTGACGCACCTGATTCGCATGCGTACGATCCCGCCATCTGCCGGCACTTGGCCTCGCGAACAATGCGGCACATCGCGGGAACATAGCCACGCGGCACAGCGATGGTTAGATCAGTCGATACAACACTAATAAGGATTTCGATGAAGTTCGCCCAATCCACTGAGCCCGCCGGTCGGGTGCGTTTGCTTCGCGACCCGGCGCCGCGCCTCGGCGCCACACGCCGCTCGCGTTTGCCCGCCATGCGGCACGCCGCCCTCTGTACCGCTTTCGCCTGGGCCTCATTGACTACCGGCGCCGCCATGGCCGAAGCCAATCCCGATGCCGCACCGGAGGCGCCCGAAGCCGACCTGAACATTGAGGCGACTCAAACAAATCAGTGGACCGGCTTCTGGAATCGCCAGACGATGCTCGGCGACATCGGCGGCCTGCGCCCCTGGCTCGGCAAATACGGCGTGACGTTCGCGCTCACCGAGACCAGCGAAGTGCTTGCCAACGTCCGCGGCGGTCTGGCGCGCGGTGCGGATTACGACGGCCTGACGACAGCCGCCTTGCAAATGGATACGCAAAAGGCGTTCGGTCTGCCGGGCGGGCTGTTCAACGTCAGCGCCTTGCAGATCCACGGCGCCAATCTCAGCGCCAACAAACTCGGCACGCTGAATACGGCAAGCGGCATCGAAGCCGATGACACGACTCGCCTGTGGGAACTGTGGTATCAGCAGTCGTTCCTGAACAAGCGCGTCGACGTCAAGATCGGTCAGCAAAGTATCGACCAGGAATTCATCACCAGCTCGAATTCGGCACTGTTCGTGAATACGATGTTCGGCTGGCCTGCCCTGCCGTCCTACGACATGCCGTCCGGCGGTCCCGCTTATCCGCTCTCCGATCTCGGCGTGCGCGTGCGTGGCCAGATCACGCCTTCGTTGACGGCGCTCGCCGGCGTATTCGACGGCGATCCGCTCGGCAACAACCCGAACAACAAGAGCGGCACCAACTTCAACCTGCACAACGGCACGCTGTTCATCGGCGAATTGCAATACGCGATCAACCAGCCGGCCGACGGCGAAATGGTCGGCATGAGCGGCGGCGGTCTGCCGGGCACCTACAAGCTCGGCGTCTGGTACAACAACGGCAGCTTCGCCGATCAGCGCTTCGACAACACCGGCCTCTCGCTGGCGAATCCGGCGAGCACCGGCGTGCCGCAAAATCATCACGGCGACTACAGCTTCTACGCGGTCGCCGACCAGATGATCTGGCGTCCGGATCCGGACGAGCCGCGCAGCCTCAACGTCTTCGCGCGCGTGATGGGCGCGCCGGGCGACCGCAACCTGGTGAGCGTCGCCGCCAACCTCGGCATTGTGATGAAGGCGCCGTTCGCCGGCCGCGACAACGACAGCGCCGGCATCGCGCTCACCTACATCAAGGTCGGCAACCACGTGAATGGTCTCGATCAGGATAACCTGGCATTCAGCGGCGGCCCCTACGGCGTGCGCACCAGCGAAACCACGCTCGAAGCGACCTACCAGTATCAGGTCAATCCGTGGTGGCAGCTGCAAGCCGATGCGCAATACACGTTCAATGCCGGCGCCGGCCAGAATCCGAACGATCCGACGCAGCCGCTGCGCAACACGTTCGTCATCGGCGTGCGGACCAACATCACGTTCTGATGCCGTCGCGCCCATTACATACGCTCACCCTACGCTCACGATAAATCGAATCCATGCTTTCGATCATGACCGCAACTACCGCTTTGTGCGCTGGCACCGAGGCTCATTCATGAACAATCCCACGCGCAAATTTTCGCCGCACGCCGCGCGCGCCTTGATCACCGCAACCGTCAGCGCCGCCGCATTCGCGACTGCTGGTGTTGCGCACGCCGAGCCGCAAGGTTTTCTCGAAACCGTCAAGCATCACACCACGCTGATCAACACGGTGCCGGGCAACGGCGACCAGAATCCGTACGCGGTGGTGGTCGCGCCGGTCAGCGCGGGCACCGTCAAGCAGGGCGACGTGCTGGTCGGCAACTTCAATAACTCGACTAACCTGCAGGGCACCGGCAGCACGATCATCAACTATCATCCGGACACCAAACAGATGACGGTGTTCGCCACGGTGCCGCGTGATCTGAAGGAATGCCCGGGCGGCATCGGCCTGTCGACCGCGATGACGATGCTGAAGTCGGGCTACGTGATCATCGGCAGCACGCCGAGCAACGACGGCACCACCGGCACCAAAGGCGCCGGCTGCCTGATCGTGATCGATCCGAACGGCACGGTCACGTCGACCATCACCAGCCCGAATATCAACGATCCGTGGGGCAACATGGCGGTCGTCGACAACGGCACCAGCGCGACGCTGTTCGTCAGCAACGCGGGCTTCGGCGTGGGCGGTGCGCAAGGCAATCCGCCGGTGTTCAAGCAGGCCACCGTGCTGCGCCTGGACCTCGACGTGCCGGCCGGCAAGCCACCCGTCGTGAAGAAGGAAACCGTGGTGGGCAGCGGCTTTGGCGCGCAGGCCGACAAGGGCGTGTTCCTCGTCGGCCCGACCGGACTGGCGCTCTCGAACGATCAGAAACTGCTGTACGTGTCGGACGCGATCGGCAACCGCATCACCGAAATCGACGATCCGATGACGCGCGACACCAGCGCAGGCGTAGGTCGCCAACTGACGGCCGATGGCCTGCTGCATCGTCCGCTCGCCATGGTCACCGCGCCGAACGGCCACCTGCTCGTCACGAACGCGTTGAACGGCCAGATCGTCGAAATCGATCCTGCCAGCGGCAAGCAGATCTACGCACGCTGGATCGACACCGACAAGGCGCAATCGCCGCCGGGCAACGGCGACCTGTTCGGTCTCGCGATGACACCCGAAGGCGACGGTTTTTATTATGTGCAGGACGACGTGAACACGCTGGTTCTGGCTAAGTAGGTGACGCAAATTCGTGCCGCAAATTCGTGCCGCAAATCAGCGACGCAAACGCGTGACGGAAAGCAGCGAATCAACGAACCGAACCAGCGAACCGCACCCGGCCCCAGAGCCGGATGCAAACCCGGCATATCCCACGGCCAAATGAAGGTGAAGTAACCATGGCAAACGATCAACCCCCGCGGCCATCACGGCGCGGCTTTCTCAAGGCGGGCGGCGCAGCGGTAGCGGCCGGCGCGAGCCTCGGTGCAGGCCTTGCGACGCCGCAGACCGCCCAGGCCGCGCTCGCCAGAACGCCGGCGCACCACGCCGATCCGCAAACGGCGGTCGAGCCGTTCTACGGCTTGCATCAAGGCGGCATCGTCACGCCGCAGCAGAGTCACACGTACGTTGCCGCGCTCGATCTGACGACCGACAAACGCGACGACGTGATCGCCTTGCTGCGTGCCTGGACCGACGCCGCCGCGCGTCTCACGCAGGGCGCCACGGCAGCGCCGCTGCCGACCGGCACGGCGGCCAAAGCGGAACTGGCGGACAGCAAGATTGATACGCAGGTCGGCACGAAGACCGATGCCAAGGCCGACAACACGGCCTACAGCCCGACCAACACCAAAGCCGCCCCCGATTCCGGCGACGTGCTCGGCCTGGGCCCATGCGGCCTGACGATCACGTTCGGTTTCGGCCCTGGTCTCTTCACGAAGGACGGTAAGGACCGCTACGGGCTGGCCTCGCGCCGCCCCGCCGCGCTCGTCGATCTGCCGCGCTTCAACGGCGACCAGCTCATCGCCGAAAAAACCGGCGGCGACCTGTTCATTCAGGCCTGCGCGAACGACCAGCAAGTCGCGTTTCACGCGGTACGCCAGCTGGCGCGCCTCGCGTACGGCGTCGCGACGATGCGCTGGGGCCAGTCCGGTTTCCTGTCCGGTCCGCGCGGTCAGACGCCGCGCAATCTGATGGGTTTCAAGGACGGCACCAACAATCCGTCGATCGCGAAGCCGCAGTTGATGAACGAATTCGTCTGGGCCGGGGCCAGCGCCGACGCGCCGTGGATGGAAGGCGGCACCTATACGGTCGTGCGTCGCATCCGCATCACGCTCGAACACTGGGACAACACCGAGCTCGATTTCCAGGAGCAGGTGTTCGGCCGTCACAAATATAGCGGCGCGCCGATCGGCAAGAAGAACGAATTCGACGCAGTCGACCTGAAGGAAGAGGACAAGGACGGCAATCCGGTGATTCCGGAGAACTCGCACGTGCGTCTGTCGAATCAGGCAAGCAACAACGGTGCGCAGATTCTGCGCCGCTCGTACTCGTACAACGACGGCACGAACTTCTACATCGAGCGCTGGCCGCCGTGGCGCCAGGAAACCGAATACGACGCGGGGCTGATTTTCGTGGCTCACCAGAGCGACCCGCGTACCGGCTTCATTCCGATCAACGACAAGCTCGCGAAATTCGACATGATGAACCAGTTCACGACGCACGTCGGCAGCGCGGTGTTCGCCGTGCCGCCGGGCGCGAAGCCGGGTTCGTATATCGGCGCGGGACTGTTCGAGACGTAATGGAAGCCGGGAAGTAAGCCGCCGGGCCGCAAGGCAAGCGGCAAGCGGCAAGCGGCAAGCGGCAAGCGGCAAGCAACTTATCAAAGATCGACAACAACATCACTAACGGATTTTAGAATCATGGCTCATTCCTGGTTTGGCACCCGCCTGCGCCTCCTCAGCTGCGCAGCGCTCACGCTGGCTGCATTCGCAATGGTGCCGTCGGCGGCCCACGCTGCATCGATCACGCTTTACAGCGCGCAACACGAGCAGGTCGTCAATCTGCTGGCAAAAGACTTCGAAAAAGAATCGGGCATTTCGGTAAAGATCCGCAGCGGCGAAGGCCCGGCCATGGCCGCGCAACTCGTCGCGGAAGGGGCCGCCACGCCCGCCGATGTCTACTTCACGGAAAACTCGCCCGAGTTGGTGCTGCTCGAAGAGAAAGGCCTGCTGAGCAAAGTGAACGACTCGACCCTCGCCACCGTGCCGGCGCGCTTCAATTCGCCGAGCGGCGTGTGGGTCGGCGTGACCGCGCGTGAAAACGTGCTGGCCTACAACACGAACAAGGTGCAGGCATCGCAACTGCCGCAGTCGCTGTTCGATCTGGCCAAGCCGGAATGGAAAGGCAAGGTCGGCATTGCACCGAGCGACGGCGACTTCCTGCCGCTCGTGAGCGCCGTGCTCGCGCTGAAGGGCGAAGCGCAAACCGTCGCATGGCTGAAGGGCCTGAAAGCCAACGCGCAGATTTTCGACGACGACGAAGGCGTGGTGGCCGCCGTGAATCGCGGCGGCGTTGCAACGGGTCTGATCAACAACTACTACTGGGCGCGTCTGCACGCTGAACTCGGCGATGCGAAAACCCGCAGCGCGATCTATCACTTCGGCAACGGCGACGCCGGCGCGCTGGTGAACGTGTCGGGCGCAGCGGTGCTGAAGTCCGCGCACAACACGGACGGCGCGCAGAAGTTTCTCGCGTATCTGGTGAGCGAACGCGCGCAGAAGCTGATGGCGAACAGCCACGTCATGTTCGAATATCCGCTGCATGCGGGCGTTGCGCCGGACCCGATCCTCAAGCCGTTCACCGAACTGAACCCGCCGGCACTGACGATCCAGCAACTCGGCGACGACAGCCAGGCCGGCAAGCTGCTGCGCCAGGCAGGCTTGCTGTAAATGAGCGAGGCCGTGTCAGCCGGGCCTCCGGCTGTAATCCCCGCCGCGGCGCGCGCCCGTGCGCGCGCGCCGCGCGGTTTGTTTGCGGCGGCAGCACTCAGCGCTTTGCTGGTGTTGCTGCCGATTGCGTTCACCTTCTGGCGCGCGGCGAGCTTCGGGATCGGCGAGGCGGTCGATCTGATCTTCCGGCCGCTGGTCGGCGAACTGCTGGTCAATACGCTGCTGATTACCGTATCGACCACCCTCGTGTGCGCTGCCGTCGGTACGGCGGCCGCATGGTTCGTCGAACGCACGCATTTGCCTGGGCGGCGCGTCTGGGCCGTCCTCGCGGCCGCGCCGCTGGCCATGCCGGCCTTCATCTCGAGCTATGCGTGGGTGTCGCTGAGCCTGGATCTGCAGGACTTCAACGGCGCGTTGCTGGTGCTGAGCTCCGCGTATTTCCCGCTCGTTTATCTTCCGGTGGCCGCCGCGTTACGCAGCATGGACCCGGCGCTCGAAGAAAGCGCGCGCGCGCTTGGCTGCAATCGCTGGACCACGTTCATTCGCGTGGTGCTGCCGCAACTGCGTCCGGCGCTGCTCGGCGGCATGCTGCTGGTCGCGCTCGGTGTGCTGTCTGAATTCGGCGCGTTTACGCTGCTGCGCTTTCGCACCTTCACCACGCAAATCTACGCGGAATACCGCACCAGTTTCGATGGCGGCGGCGCTTCGCTGCTTGCGTGCCTGTTGATCGTGATCTGCCTGATCGTGCTGGCGTTCGAGTTTCGCGTGCGCGGCGCGGCGCGCTACGAACGCGTGGATCGCGGCACACGCCGCGCGGTGTTGCGCTACGACCTCGGCGCATGGCGCTGGATCGTCGTCGCCGGCTTCGCGGCGCTGGCAATCGCGACGCTCGGCGTGCCGCTCGGCATGATCGGCTACTGGCTCACGCAACCGGGCGCGGCTGCCGTCACACCGGCCGACGTGTCGCCCGAACTGCTGTTCAACGCGACGCTCTCGTCGCTCGGTTTCGGGCTCGCCGCCGCGCTGCTGACCACGCTGCTGGTCGTGCCGCTCGCGTTCCTGCTGGTGCGCTATCCGACGCGTTTCGCGACGCTGTTCGAGCGCACCGTGTTTCTGGCGCAAGGCATTCCGGGGCTGGTGATCGCGCTGGCCATCGTGTCGCTCGCGGTGCATGCGCTGCAAGCGCTTTATCAAAGCGCGACGCTGCTGGTGATCGCCTACGCGATGCTGTTCATGCCGGTGGCGCTGGTGAGCGTGCGCGCCGCCTTCATGCAGGCGCAGCCGCGCCTCGAAGAGACTGCCCGCGCGCTCGGCCTGAGCTGGTCGCAGACGCTGTTCCGGGTGGTGTTGCCGCTGGCAGGCCCTGGACTCGGCGCGGCGGCGGCGATGGTGTTCATCTCGGTCGTCACCGAACTGAACGCGACGCTGCTGCTCTCCCCCATCGACACGCAAACGCTCGCGACGCAAGTCTGGGCCGACACGTCGACGATGGCGTTCGCCGCCGCGGCGCCCTATGCGGCGCTGCTCACCGGCATTTCGCTGTGCGCCTCCGGCCTGCTGTTCGCGTTGCTCGGCAAATCGGCATTACTCGGCGAACGCAGCTGAATGTTGCGTCCTATCTCCCTGTTCCTGGACAACGGATTTTCATGAGCGAACTTCGTATCCGCGGACTGCAAAAATCGTTCGACGGCCATCCGGTGCTGCATGGCATCGATCTCTCCGTCGAGCGCGGTACGCTGCTCGCGCTGCTCGGACCGTCCGGCAGCGGCAAGACCACCTTGCTGCGGCTGTTGTGCGGTTTCGAACGCGCGGATAGCGGCAGCGTCGACATCGACGGCCGCCGCGTGGCCGGCGACAACCTGCATATGCCTTCCGAGCAGCGCCGCATCGGCTACGTGCCGCAGGAAGGCGCGCTGTTTCCGCATCTGTCCGTGGCGGACAATATCGTGTTCGGCTTGCCGCGCACGCAGCGCCGCGCGCGTCATCGGGTGGCCGAATTGCTGGAGCTGGTCGGCTTGCCGGCGAACTTCGGCGAGCGCGCGCCGCAACAATTATCGGGTGGTCAGCAGCAGCGTGTCGCACTGGCGCGTGCGCTCGCGCCGTCGCCTACTTTGGTCATGCTCGATGAGCCCTTCTCTTCGCTTGACGCCGCCTTGCGGCTCGAAACGCGACAAGCGGTGGCGAGTGCTCTCGCCGCGACGGGGGCGACTGCCGTACTCGTCACGCACGATCAATCGGAAGCGCTGTCGCTCGGTCACGAGGTCGCGGTGTTGTGGAACGGCCGGCTGATCCAGACCGCGACGCCGGAGACGCTGTACCGCCGGCCGGTGACGCGCGAACTCGCGTCGTTCGTCGGTGAAGCGGTGTTGTTGCCGGGCGTGGTCAAGCAGGATCGCGTGAACTGCGAACTCGGCGATTTACCGCTGTGCGAGCCGATGGGCAACGGCACGGTCGATGTGATGGTGCGACCTGAACAGATCCGCCTGTTGCGTGCCGGAGAAACGATGCCGAATGGCGTGGCGTCTTATGACGCCGTCGTACAGGACGTGATCTTTCAGGGGCAGGACGCGGGCGTTGCGCTGCAATTGCAATCCGGCGCGCGGACGGTGGTGCGCGCTCGCGTGCCAGGGTATCTGTCGCCGCGGCCGGGCGAAAATGTGCGGCTTGCCGTGGATGGCGAGGTGACGGCTTATCCGCGAGTTTGAAGCGGCGTAGTCAAGCTGGAGATTAGCCTCACATCAAGCCGCGCGTTTAAACCACACGGCCAATCAGCGCGGCTGAGCAACGCCCTTTTAGGGCATGCCCATCGCAGCATCATCACGCCGTCGCCCCCGCCCCGCGCCCCGGCGTGCGCAGCGACAAATCCTGCACCATCTGCGCGGCCAGATAATCGCACGTAGGACGGTCCGATTTGGCGCTGCGCGCCACCACGATTTCCAGCGGCGCGATCTTCGGCAAGCCTTGTGCTTCGCCGAGAATCGCGAGCCGCGGCGGCACGCTGCAACGCGTGAGCGCGATCACCGAAAGCCCTGCATCCACCGTTGCCACCAAGCCCATCAGACTGGCGCTGCTAAATGCCGCCCGATAGCGGATACGCGCACCGTCGAGTGCCGCGAGCGTATGCTGCCGCGCGACGCAGCCCGGCTCGTAAAGCCCAACCGGTAAAGGCGACGCCGCCAGCACCGGCGTATCCGCCGACGCCCCCACCCACACCATCGGTTCGCTGCGCACGAATTCGCCGCGCAATTTGCGGTCGCGCGTGACGAAGGCGAGATCGATCTTGTTATCGGCCAGCATGGGCGCGAGCGACGTGCTCTGCGCGCAGACGATCTCGATCTCCACGTGCGGATACAGGGTCGAGAAGCGTCGCAACACCGGCGACAGCAGCGACGACACGTAATCATCCGGTGCGCCCAGCACCACCCGCCCGGTCACCTCGGGACGCACGATCGCCGACCACGCCTCCTCATGCAACGCCAGCACGCGCCGCGCGTATTCGAGCAGGGTATTGCCTGGCCGCGTAAGCGAGAGATTGCGCGTGTTACGGGCGAACAGCGTGGTGCCGAGCATGGTTTCGAGCCGCTTGATCTGCATGCTGACCGCCGCCTGCGAGCGATGCACGGTGGTCGACGCCTTCGTGAAGCTGCCCGTTTCCACCACCGCGACGAAAGTGCGCAACAAATCGACGTCGAATTCGGGGTGCATGATTTATCAATCCAGCTTATGGAATTACTCAATTTAATTCGTTTGTCGGTGGCGTGCAAGCCGCGCAATACTCGTGACTCCACCTTATGTGACCCATTTTCGGAGCTGCTTCGCATGTCCCTCACCCAACGTCAACAAGGCGCCCTCACGCTGGCCAGCGGCGGGCTTCTGATGGGCACGCTCGGCATCTTCGTCGAGGAAGCGCGGCTTGGCGCGCTGACGCTGGTGTTCTTTCGCTGCCTGTTCGGCTTCCTCTCGCTCGCCGCCTACTGCGCGTGGAAGGGCTTCTTCACGCGCGCGCATTTCACGCGGCGCACCGTGGCGCTGGCACTGATTTCCGGCGTACTGATGGTCACGCAATGGGTCGGCTTCTTCGATGCGATTCATCGCACCAGCATTGCGGTGGCGACCGTGGTGTTTCACGTGCAGCCGTTCTGGGTCGTGCTGATGGGCGCGGCGCTGTTCAACGAGCGCCTCGGTGTCGACCGGCTCGGTTGGATCGCAACCGCGTTCGTCGGGCTCGTTTTGGCCTCGGGTGTCGCGGCTAGCGAAAATCTGCAGGGGCATACGAGCTACCTGATCGGGATCGGCGAGGCTTTGGCGGGTTCGGTGCTGTACGCGAGCGTCACATTGATCGCCAAAGGACTCGGCAATTTGCGCCCGCACCTGCTGACGCTCGCGCAATGCGCGGTCGGCGTGGTGTGTCTGCCGTTCATTGCGCCGCTCACTGCCGTGCATATCGGGCCGATGCAGTGGTTCTGGCTGGTCGGCATGGGCGTGCTGCACACAGGGCTGGCGTATGTGCTGATCTACGGCGCATTGCCGAAACTGACCACGCCGATCATCGCCGTTTTGCTGTTCGTCTATCCGTTGACGGCGATCGTGGTGGATGCCGTCGTGTATGGGCGGGCGCTTTCGGTGCCGCAGCTCGCGGGCATGGCATTGATCGTGATCGCGAGCCTCGGGGTCAATCTCGGCTGGCCGCTGCTGTCGATGCTGCGTTCAGGCGGACGGGCGCGGCGTCACGCTGATTGAGAGGCCAGCGTGACGGTCGCGCGCGCGGAGCGACCGTCGCCTGACTTGCGCGCTGCCGGTCGCCGCGCTGCATACGCTGACGGTGTCGGCGCAGTGGCACTTGCCAAGGTCGTCACGCGCGGCACGCGCTTGACGTGTTTAGTTAGAAAACCGGGCAGTACGCCCGGCTATCTTCAGTCGTCGTAGTGAAAGCGGCAGGCAATCACACAGATCTTTCCGGCTTCCGGCAAGTAGACCAGACGATCAGTGAGCGTGATACGGCGCGACCAGAAGCCACTTAAGCTCCCAACTAACGGCTCCGGTTTTCCAGTGCCGCGATAAGGATCGCGCCGGCACTCTTCCAGCAATGTGTTGATCTTGCGCAAGACCTTTTTGTCAGTGACTTGCCAATACAAGTAGTCGTGCCACGCGTCGTCGGTGAACATAAAAACACTGTCAGCCTTTGCGGCCTCCTCGTTGCGGCTTTTCTGTTTGTTCATCGGTCAGCAGTTCGCGCGCAGTCGCACCGCCGGCGTTCAATTGGGCGATAGATCTAGCGAGCCGCTGGGCGTTCTTCGACGAACTCAACAGATACAAGGTCTCCTGCATCGCATTGAAATCCTCGAGCGAAACCATGACCACATTTTCGCCGCCCTGTCGGGTTATCAGCATGGGTGTGTGATCGCGGCAGACGTCGTCCATCGCTTGCTTAAAGCCGGCACGCGCCTCGCTGTAAGTAAGGACGTTCATTCGTTTTATCGATCTGAGAGGCTTCCCTCCAGTCGCTCCTGTTGAAAGTTAGAGACGATCACCGCCGAATTGACTTCTTGCACCGCGGGGGTGGCCGGTGAGCCGGTGGCACAGACAAAGAAACACATCTGCGCCACCGGCAATCATTGTACAGAGTACCGTACAAATCAACAAACCCAAAACGATGGAAGAACACGTCGTCTAACCGATAGAAAGCATGCCTGCCGCCGCCCGCGCCCGCCACTCAGCCAAACGGCCAATCTCACTGCGGCAACACCTCCCCTTTGGTCTCCGGCGCAAATGGAATCACGAACAAACCGACGATGAATGCGAGCGCCGTCAACGCCACCGGCACCCCGAGCGTATGCATATGCAACACGGCCGCGCCCAGCAGAAAGTTGACACCGGCACCGACAAACCGCCCGAACGATGTGCAGAACGCAAACGCCGTCGCCCGTACGCGGGTCTCGAACTGCTCAGGCAGCCACAAACTGAACAGCGCGAAATTGCCGCCAAAGAAACCCAGCACAAAGAGCCACGCAATAAACGGCGCGAGCCCGTTCGGTAGATAAAACGCCCAGCCGAAACTGCCCACGATCGACACCGCCATGCCGATAAAGTAAATCGCCAGCGTCTTTTTGCGGCCGATGCGTTCAGCCAGCGGCGGCAGCGCAAGACAACCGAGAATCGTCGCAATCGACAGCAGTCCGGTGGCCAGCGACGCTGTCCTGATCGCATCGTTCTTCGCCATGCCTGCCTTCGTCGCGAGCTGGATCACCGCCGACGGCTCGTACACCGCGCCTGCCCACAAACCGATGATCGCGATCGTCAGCAGAATGCAGGCGACCCAGGTGCGACGCCGATACATCGGCCCAAGGATTTCGCGCAGCGGTTTGGCGCGCACGGTGCTCGCTTCCGCCTTCTCCCACTTTTCCGATTCCTTCACCCGCAGCAGCACCAGAATCGCGACCACGACCGGCACCGCGCCGGTCAGGAACATCGCGCGCCAGCCGTAATGCACGCCGATCGTGTAGTTGAGCGCCGCAGCCAGAAAGAAGCCGGCGTAGTAGCCCGTTTGCAGATAACCGGCGCCCATTTTGCGGCGATCTTCCGGCCACGCTTCAGCGACGTACGTCCCCGCCAACGCCCACTCGCCGCCAATGCCGACCCCGGCAATGAAACGATAGATGGCGAGCTCCCACACGTTGTGCGAGGTCGCGGCAAGTCCCGTGAAAATGGCAAACGTGAAAATGGTGCCCGCCAACACCTTGGTGCGGCCGAAGCGGTCCGCCAGCGGCCCCCAGATGAACGACAGCCCCCAGCCGACCAGAAACAGCGCGAACAGAATCGAACCGGCGAGGCCGACATTCGCGGGCGTTGCCGCATAGCCCGAACGCGGCAGCAGCTCGGTCAACGCCGGCGTCAACACGAGTGCGTAAATGAACGAGTCCATCCCGTCGAGGGTCCAGCCGGCCCACGCTCCCCAAAATCCGGCGATTTGCGAACGATTGAGCGGCGTACGGCGCCGCGCGACCGGCGTGCGGTCGGTTAGTGAATTCATCATGCTCCTCCGGCCCTACAGTTGATGTACTGGCTTACTTGCCTGACATAAAGGCAACGACGAGATGGCGCGCTTCTGGGTGAACCGATATGCCTCGTATGACGTTGAATAGGCACCGCAGGCCGCCGGTGCTGAAAATTTCCGGGTTTGCCCCGCTGTAACACGCGCATTTTTATATATAATATTTGATCTTATGAGCGACGCAATAGATGGTTTTCCCCTGGACGCCCCGGCGCGCAGCCCGCTTTTACCCGCGGCGGCGCCGCGTGAGAGCACGTCCCGCTTGATTGCGGAGGCGCTGCGCGCGGCGATTGTCGACGGTACGCTGGCGCCTGGTGCGCCGCTGCGGCAGGACGCAATCGCGCGGCATTTCTCCGTCAGCGCAATTCCTGTGCGTGAAGCCTTGCGCCAGCTCGAAAGCGAGGGCTGGGCGAGAGCCGCCGTGCATAAAGGTGCCACCGTCGCGCCGTTGTCGGCGGACGAAGCGCGCGAAATCTACGAGATTCGCTCCGCGCTGGAGAGTCTCGCCATCGGCCTCGCGATTCCGGATCACACCGCCGCCACGCTGCGCGAATGCGCCCGCCTCTGCCGCGCCGCCGAGCGCGAGTCGAATCCGTCGTTGTACGTCGCGCGCAATGTGGCGTTCCATATGAGCCTGTATGCGCCCGCCGCCCGCCCGCAGCTCGAGGATATGATCGGCACACTGCATCGGCGCGGCGAACGGTATCTGCGCCTGAAGTTCGGCTTGCCGTCGTACAAGGGCGAATCGGACAATGAACACGCCGCCTTGCTCGACGCTGTACAACGCCGTGATATTCCTGCTGCACAGTCTCTGGTCGTCACGCATCTGCTCGGCACCGGCGACCTGCTTCATCGTTTCCTGACCGAACGCGCGCAGGCGGAAGCCGCGCTTGCGAATCAACCCAAGCCGCGCGCCAGACGCACGCGCACCACCAGTGGGAGCTGAATCCGCCGATGAACCGACCCGCCGAAGCATCCCCCACCGCCCGTTCCTGGACCACGCGTCGCGACGAGAAGAACCGTCGCCTCGCGGCCATCGCGCCGTGGCTGGAAGACGGCATCCTGCCGACAAACCGTATCGTCGATGCGCTCGAAACGCTGATCCAGCCAGGCGAGCGCGTCGCACTCGAAGGCGACAATCAGAAACAGGCCGACTTTCTGTCCCGTTCGCTCGCCAGGGTCGATCCGCAAAAGATTCACGACGTGCATCTGCTGATTTCGAGCATCGGCCGTCCCGAGCATCTGACGCTGTTCGAGCGCGGCATCGCGCACAAGGTCGATTTCTCGTTTGCCGGGCCGCAGAGTTTGCGGGTCGCGCAGTTGCTCGAAGACGGCCAGCTGGAAATTGGCGCGATCTATACATACGTCGAGTTGTACGCGCGGATGTTTGTCGATCTGACGCCGCACGTCGCGCTGCTGTGCGCGGAAAAAGCCGACCGTCACGGCAATCTGTACACCGGCCCGAACACCGAGGACACGCCGACCATCGCCGAGGCCGCCGCGTTCCGGCATGGCATCGTGATCGTGCAGGTCAACGAGATCGTCGATGAATTGCCGCGTGTCGATATTCCGGGTTCGTGGGTGGACGTAGTCGTGCAGGCGGACACGCCCTTCGCCGTCGAACCTTTGTTCACGCGCGACCCACGGCATATCGGCGACTTGCAGGTGCTCACCGCGATGATGGTGATTCGGGGCATCTACGAGCCCTATGGCGTGAGCTCGCTGAATCACGGTATCGGCTTCGATACCGCGGCGATCGAATTGCTGCTGCCCACTTACGGCGAATCGCTCGGCCTGAAAGGCAAGATCTGCCGCAACTGGACGCTCAATCCGCATCCCACCATGATCCCCGCGATCGAATCGGGCTGGGTCGACAGCATTCATTGCTTCGGCAGCGAAGTCGGCATGGAGGCGTATATCGAGGCGCGCCCCGACGTATTCTTCACGGGCAATGACGGCAGCCTGCGCTCGAACCGCGTGCTGTGCCAGCTGGCGGGTCAATACGGCGTCGACCTGTTTATTGGTTCGACCTTGCAGATCGACGCGGACGCGAATTCGTCGACGGTTACGCGCGGCCGCCTCGCCGGTTTCGGCGGTGCGCCGAACATGGGTCACGATCCGCGCGGCCGGCGTCATTCGAGCGAAGCGTGGCTCAAGCTGCTGAAGGATCAGGGCCCGGTCTCGCGTGGGCACAAGCTGGTCGTACAGATGGCCGAGACCTACAAGAAAGGCGGCGAGCCGACCTTCGTCGATGAACTCGATGCAGTTGCCGTCGGCGCGAAGAGCGGCATGCCGATCGCGCCCGTGATGATCTACGGCGACGACGTGAGCCATGTCGTCACCGAGGAAGGCATTGCGTATCTGCATAAAGCCGAAGGCATCGACGAGCGGCGTGCGGCGTTGGCAGCGGTGGCCGGCGTGACGCCGATCGGGCTGCGCGCCAGGCCGGAGAAGACGGCCGAGTTGCGCCGGCGCGGCGTTGTCGCGTATCCGGAAGATCTCGGTATTCGACGTGGCGAAGCCAAGCGCTCGCTGCTGGCGGCACGCAGCATCGATGACCTGGTGACGTGGTCGGGCGGATTGTACGAGCCGCCGGCGCGCTTCAGGAGCTGGTGATGATGGGCTCGCGCGAAGCTTTGCTCGAGCGTGCCGTCAGCGCTGCGGTCACGGCACAGCCGGGCCTGTCCGACGTCCAGCTCGCCTGTTACGCGGTCAACGCGCTGATCGAAGAAGCGCAACTCACGCCGAAACCCGCGCTGGTCGACCGGCGCGGCAGCGGTGCGCATCGCGACCTCGATCTCGCCACCATGCTGCGCTCGGCACATGCGCTCGAACCGGCCTTCGCGGCGCTCGCACGCACGGCGCGCCGCCGTGGCGAGCCATCCGCGCTTTTGCGCGCTGAACTCGCGCAGATCGGCCGCGCCGGCGAGCAGGCCATGCTGCATGCCACGGGCGGCAGCAACGCACATCGCGGCGCGATCTGGATCGTCGGCTTGCTGGTGGCCGGTGCCTCGATGCGAAGCGGCTTCCTGGTGCCAGGCGGCTTCTCGGCGCCAGGCGGCGCTTCGGTGCCAAACGGTGCTTCGGTGCCAAACGGTGCTTCGGTGCCAAACGCTGCTTCGGTGCCAAACAGTGCCTCGGTGCCAAACGGTGCCTCGGTGCCAAACGGTGCCTCGGTGCCAAACGGTGCCTCGGTGCCAAACGGTGCCTCGACGCCATGCGGCGTCTCGGTGCCAAGCGGCGCATCTCTGTCAGCCGGTGCCTCGATGCGAGGCGTCTCTATGCCAGGCGCCACCACGCCTCTAAACGCGTCGCACATCTGCACGCTCGCAGCGCAAATTGCCTGCTTCCCGGATCGCTTCGCCGCGCCCGCCGATAGTCACGGCGAGCGCGCGCGGCAGCGCTATCAGGTAGGCGGAGCGCGCCGTGAGGCACAAGACGGTTTCCCGCACGTCATCGATATCGGTTTGCCCGCGTTGCTCGCGGCGCGAGCCGGCGGCGTCGACGAAAACGCCGCGCGCGTCGACGCCTTACTCTCGATCATGGCCTCGCTCGACGACACCTGCCTGCTGCATCGCGCGGGCTTGCCTGGCTTGCATGCCGCGCAACACGGCGCGCGCCGCGTGCTGCAAGCCGGCGGGAGCTCGACGCGGGACGGGCACGCCGCGCTCGCCGCACTCGAACACGAATTGCTGTCGCTTAACGCATCCCCTGGCGGCGCAGCCGATCTGCTCGCCGCCACCCTCTTTCTCGACATGCTGGCGCATCACGACGCCGGCGGGAGTTCAGCCTCATGGAACATCTGACCTTCGACTATCCGGCGCAACGCGCTGTCACGACCCGCGCGCATGTCGGCGTGGTCGGTTCGGGCGATCTGGAAGTGCTGCTGTCGCCTTCGGATAACGCTGGCGCGCTGGCCGCGCATGTGGTCGTACGTACCAGCGTCGACGGCTACAGCCACATCTGGAAGAGCGTGCTCGACCGCTTCTTCACGCGCTACGACGGCGCGGCGCAAATCGAAATCAACGACTTCGGCGCGACACCCGGCGTCGTGGCGCTGCGGCTCGCGGAAGCCATCGAAGCTGCAGAACAGGGAGGCGACGCATGAACACCGTCGACACCGCACGTCCCGCGCCCATGCTGCGCGAAAGCTTCATCGAACTGCCGGCGCGCGAACGCGCCCGCTCGCTGCTCGACGCGGGCACATTCCGCGAACTGCTCGGACCGTTCGACAAGATCGAGTCGCCGTGGCTGCCGCTGCAAGGTGTCGTCTGCCAGGCGGATGACGGCTGCGTGATCGCGCGCGGCACCATTGACGGCGAGCCGGCCGTGGTCGCCGCGATCGAGTCAGCGTTCCAGGGCGGCAGCATCGGCGAAGTGTCGGGCAGCAAGATCGCTGCCGCGCTCGAAATGGCCTTGCGCGACTGCGAGCGCGGCAAGCTCGTCCGCCCCGTCGTGCTGTTCGAAACCGGTGGCGTCAGGCTTCAGGAAGCCAATCTCGGCCTCGCGGTGATTGCCGAGATGCAGGCCGCGATCGTCGCGTTGCGCCGGCACGTGCCGGTGGTCGGCGTGATT
Source organism: Paraburkholderia sp. RL17-337-BIB-A (assembly GCF_046025895.1). NCBI lineage: Bacteria > Pseudomonadati > Pseudomonadota > Betaproteobacteria > Burkholderiales > Burkholderiaceae > Paraburkholderia > Paraburkholderia sp. RL17-337-BIB-A. Next base: position 2,520,786 of record NZ_JARESY010000002.1, read on the forward strand.
GCGGGGATGGTCGGCTGTTTCGGCGGCATGTCGCTGGCGGCGGCGCTGTGCTCGTATCTCGTCGTGACAAAGCAAGGGCGGCTCGGCATGAACGGCCCCGAGGTGATCGAACAGGAAGCCGGCATCGAAGAACTCGACGCGAGCGATCGCCGCCGCGTGTGGCAATTGATCGGCGGCGAACAACGCGCGGCGACCGCGCTCGCCGATCAACTGGTCGACGACGATGCCAGCGCGGTGCACGCCGCCGTGCGCTCAGCATTCACGCAAGGCGTGCCGGCTGCGCATCGCAGCGAGCAGGTCGACACGTTCCTTGACCGGCTCGCGCGAATCGACCCGGCCAGCGTCACGCCGGAAACAATGCGTGATGTGTACAACCCGGGGTACAACCCGGCGTACAACCCATCTATCTCCGGCAAGGAGCAGGCATGAACGACACCACTCTCAGCCGCGGCGCGCGCTGGTTCCATGCCCTCGCCGGCGGGCCATCCGGCAACGCGCCAGTATGGAGCGGCGACGCGCCGCTCGGCGGCGAGACCGCGCGCTTCATTGCGGTCGTCCCCGACCCCGATAACCGCTTTCCGCGCGCGACCGATAACGTGGTCGGTCTCGAACAAGGCTGGCAGCTCGCGCGCGCTGTACGCGAGACCATTGCGCAGGACGCCACGAGCGGTACGCGCCGCCCGATCGTCGCGATCGTCGACGTCAAAAGCCAGGCGTACGGCTATCGCGAGGAAATGCTCGGCATTCACCTCGCCTGCGCTGCCGCGGTCGATGCCTATGCGTCGGCACGCGACGCCGGCCACCCGGTGATCGCGCTGATCGTCGGACCCGCCATGTCGGGCGCGTTCCTCGCGCACGGCTATCAGGCCAACCGGATCGTCGCACTCGACGCGCCCGGCACGATGGTCCACGCCATGGGCAAGGAAGCGGCCGCACGCGTCACGCGCCGCACCGTCGAAGCACTCGACGCGCTCGGCGAAACCATTGTGCCGATGTCGTACTCGATGACGTCGTTCGCCAAACTCGGCCTGCTCGATCAGTTGATCGAAGGCGTCGACGCCGATGCGCCGGATGCCGCGCAAATCGAGCACGTGCGTGAGGTGTTGACCGGGCAGATTCAAAGCACACGCGATGGCAAAACCGATCTGTCGCATCGTCTGGAATCAGCTGCGGCTCAAAAGAATCGCGCAGCGTCGATCGAAGTACGACGCCGTCTCGCCGAACAATGGGATGCCGTGTAATGCAGGTCTGCGCAGCGCCGCCGTTTGCAGCCGATCACGCGTTGTCGCGCGAGGCGCGCTGGCGGCCGCATGACCTGTTGCGCCTGCAGCGTTTGCGGCAGTTTGAGGGCGAACCGGCATGGGTTCGCGAGTCTTTCGAGCGCGCGCCCTATGCCGTGGTCAGACGCGCGCTGGCCGCCGACGGCTTCGTTGCGATCGGCTTGCGTGGCGTGGAGCGGTCGCAGCGCTACGGCACGTGGGCACATCTGGACGAGATTGAAACCGCCGTGCCGCCGGAAGCGCTAGCGCTCCGCAACCCGCTTGCAGAACGCAAAGCGTTGCCGGCTTTCGCGGCCCTCGCCACGTTACAAGGCGACACGACCGGCGCACTGGTTGAATTCGGCTGGGGACCGACCGGCAGCACAGGCTTCGAACTGGCCACTCAGGCACCCATGGTCACGCTCTCGAGCGACCTCGATCTGCTGATCCGCGCGGCGGAAAAACTCTCGCACGCGAGCGCCGTTCAATTGCTGAATTATCTGCAAACTATCGCGCAACGCGCCGGCATTCGCGTGGATGCGCAGCTGGAAACGCCCGCGGGCGGCGTTGCGCTGGCCGAGTGGGCCGCGCACAAAGCACGCGTGATGGTGCGCCACGCTCGCGGCCCGCAGCTCATTGCCGATCCGTGGGCACCTGTTCACGGCGATGCCTGATGCTTGCCCTTCTGTTTCCCGGCCAAGGCGCCCAGTCGGACGGATTCCTGCACAGTCTGCCCCAGCACCAGGCTGTGCGCGCAACACTCGACGAAGCGTCTCAGGTGCTCGGCATCGACGTACTCACTCTCGACACGCCAGATTCGCTGGGCTCGACCGTAGCCGTTCAGATTGGCTTGACGGTCGCGGGCGTGGCGATCACACGCGCACTGGCAGAGGAACAGCTCACGCCGGGGATTAGCGCGGGTTTGTCGGTGGGCGCGTATGCAGCGGCGGTCTGTTGCGGCGCGATTCGCTTTGAGGACGCGTTGAAGATGGTTCGCAAGCGCGCCGAGCTGATGGAAACGGCATACCCGTCCGGCTACGGTCTTGCGGTTGTATCGGGTTTGACCGAACACCAACTGGAAACACTCGCCGATCAGCACGCGGAGGCGAACAGTCAACGTGTGTATATCGGCAATGTGAATGCGCCACGTCAGATCGTTATGGCGGGTGCGAACGCCGCGCTGGACGCATTCATGGAGCGCGCGCTAGCGGCGGGCGCTCGCAAAGCCACCCGTCTCGCCGTGAGCGTGCCGTCGCATTGCGAACTGCTCGCCCATGCCACAGACGAGTTGCTTGTGTACGCACAGGATGTGCCTTTTCATGTGCCTCAAAGCACCTATATCGGCAATCGCGGCGGTCGGCCTTTGTACACGGCTCAAGCGATTCGCGACGATCTCGCGACCAATATGCGCTACACCGTGCGCTGGTTCGACGCGCTCACCGTCATGCAGGAAATGGGCGCCCGCGTGCTGATCGAAGCGCCGCCGGGCCAGGTGTTGACGGACATCACGCGTGATAATTTCCCGGACACCATCGCCCTTGCTGCGAGTACCTTCTCGTTCGACAGACTCGTGGCGACTGCCCGACGGCGCCTCGGAGCCGCTTGAACGCGTAGATTGAACGCCTGGATTGAGCACCCGGGTTAAGCACCCGGGTTAAGCCCCACTACGCCACCACTCGGCCTACGCCACCTGCCATCCTTCACTCGACGAAGATTTCCTGCAACGTAGACAACGCATTCGATAGCGCCGTATCCGATACGGCGCCGGCACGCTTCACAAGCCGCGTCTTGTCTACCGTGCGAATCTGGTCGAGCAGGATCAAACCTTTCTTGCGCAAGAAAGTGAGCGGGACGCGAAACGGCGCCGCTCGGCCGGCTGTGGTCATTGGCGCGACGATCACCGTGCGCAGGTGATCGTGCAATTCGCCCGGCGAAACAATTACGCATGGACGCGTTTTCTGAATCTCGCTGCCGACGGTTGGATCCAGCGCGACAAGCCAGACTTCGCCGCGCGCTACCACTCGAGCCCCGCGTCATCGGCATTGGGAAACTCGCCCATCACCAGCGCGTCGTCTTTGGACGCCGCCAACGAACGGCTCGCGTCGGCCCACCCCGCACGCGCTTTTTTTTGCGGACGCCGTATCACGAGGGCGTTCCCTTCTACTTGCATATCCACTTCGTCCTCCAGCCCAAGTTGGGTCAAGATAGGTTTCGGAATCAGTACACCATGGGAGTTACCCATTCTGCGGATGGTCGTTTTCATGGCAGCACCTGGACTGGAATCCTAAAGGGTAGGCATTTAAAAGTAAACACAATGTTATTACAGTGTAGCACGGCAAATGGCATAAGACGAATGACGCGTTTTCCGTGCCTTGTTGATTGCTCGCCTCACCGCCTCTCAATCAACTGCCGCCCCCTCGCCTTCGCATACTGATCACACGCGCTGCGCGCGACGCGTGAGGCCGCCAGCACGCCGACGTCGGCGTCGTCGCGGTAATACATCGCAACGTCGATCGGCGGCGGCAGCGGACGCACCTGCAATTGCCCCAGTTCACCGCTGCTCAGGAAAGGCTCGACGAACAGCGCCGGCACCGCCGCAACCCCATAGCCATCGCGCAACAGTTTCACGATCACTGCCACCGACGGCATGCAGGTCACCTGAGTGTCCGCAAGCGGCACACCGGCGCGCTTCGCGAGCGTCTCCACGATCGCCTCCACGGCGACCTGTGGCGCGGTGCCACGGCCGAACGTCAGCACGGGTTTCTGCAATACCGTCTGCACATGTTTCGCGCGGCTCGCCGGAATCAGATCGTTGCGCGCGATCCAGCGCACCGGATAACTCGCCAGCAAAGTCGAGACAATCGACGCTTCCTGCTCACCGGTTTCCTCCACCTGAATGACGAGATCCAGCTCGCCCGCGCGCAGCCGGGGCCCAAGCACGGCGCTCGAGTCGACGCTCAGGTCTACGACGATGCGGTTGTACTCGGCGTTCAGCATGCGGATGTAGTCCGGCAGCCAGCTATGCACCACCGTTTCGATGACGCCGAGCCGCAGCCGCTTGGTCACCTGGGTTTCGTCCTGCGCGGCCAGTTGCAGCGAGCGCGTGGCCTGCACCACCGAGCGCGCATGCGCGAGCAGCCGTTCGCCATGCGCCGTAAGTTGAAACTCAGCGGCGTCGCGCTCGATCAACTCGACGCCCAACTCGGCTTCGAGCGTTTTGATGCGCAGCGAAATCGCCGCGGGCGTCGCGTGCATGGCGGCAGCGGTCGCTCGAAAACTGCCTAGACGAGCGAGCGTCAGAAACGTTTCGACAAAGCGGGTATTCATTGCATCAGCTCCCCCAACAGCATTCCCGAAGGCATTCGATCATCACCGCAAAAGCACCACGGTGCTGTTAAGTTTAATTTAACGAAACGCAAGAATAACTCGCTGGATGGATATTTTTGACGTTACTAATCTGGCTTCCATCAGTCACCCGGACCTAGCTGGAGTCGAGCCGTTCATGTCCTACACACCATCCGAGTTTCGTCAGCAGATTCGCAGCCGCCGCCTGTCCGGGCCGACGGCGGGCTACTGCGGCGACTATGCGCAAGCCAACCTCGCCATCCTGCCCAGGCAATACGCTGACGACTTCCTGCGTTTCTGCACGCTCAATCCGAAGGCTTGCCCGTTGCTCGGCATCGGCGAACCCGGAGATTGGCGTGTCCCGTCGCTCGGTGCCGATCTCGACATACGCAATGACGTCCCCGCGTTTTACGTGTACCGCCACGGCGAACGTGCCGAGGAGGTGCATAGTCTCGACGAACTGTGGCGCGACGACCTGGTGGTGTTCGCGATCGGTTGCTCGTTTTCGTTCGAGGAGATGTTGCGGCGCGAAGGCATTCCACTGCGCCATATCGAACAGCAGGTCAACGTGCCGATGTATCGAACGCGCGAACCCAACGTGCGCGCTGGCGTGTTCGGCGGCAACCGCGTGGTCTCGATGCGGCCGATGAAAGCCGCCGACGCGATCCGCGCCATCCAGATCACCAGCCGTTTTCCCGCGGTACATGGCGCGCCGGTTCATATCGGCGATCCCTCGCTGATCGGCATTCGCGATATCACGCGGCCCGATTTCGGCGACGCGGTAGAAGTGCGCAGCGACGAGTTGCCCGTGTTCTGGGCCTGTGGCGTCACACCGCAAGCCGCAATAGAAAGCGCGCGCTTGCCGTTTGCGATCGCGCACAAACCGGGACACATGCTCGTCACCGACATCCCCAACACCACGCTGGCGGTCCTCTAGCCGCGGCGCTTTATCCACTTATCCCAACCACGAGCCGCGCGGCAAGACGCGGCCGCTGACTACGACCGGAGCCCAGACATGAAAACCGAAGCGCAATTGACCGCGGACGCCGAGTGCTACGACGCGCCCGGCACAGGGAAAGGACCGTTCGCGTGGTATCGGCAGAGTTCCGCCGGCGAGAAGCGTGCATTCTGGAGTTGCAAGATCGGCTACGTGCTCGACGCAATGGACACGCAATTCCTGAGCTTCGTGATTCCGACGCTGATTGCGACATGGGGCATCACGCGCGGCGACGCCGGTCTCATCGGCACCGTCACGCTGCTGAGTTCGGCACTCGGCGGCTGGGCGGCCGGCGTGCTGTCCGATCGCATCGGCCGGGTGAAGACCTTGCAGATCACGATCCTCTGGTTCGCGGTGTTCACGCTGGCTTGCGCGCTGGCGCAGAACTTTTCGCAGTTGCTGTGGGCGCGCGGACTGATGGGACTCGGCTTCGGCGGCGAATGGACGGCGGGCGCAGTGCTGATCGGCGAAGTGATCCGTCCGCGTGACCGCGGCAAGGCGGTCGGTCTGGTGCAGGCAGGCTGGGCGATCGGCTGGGGCGTGTCGACGCTGCTGTTCATGGCCGTCTTTTCATGGATACCGGCCGATTACGCGTGGCGCGTGCTGTTCGCAATCGGTATTGCGCCGGCGCCGTTCGTGATCTGGATCCGCCGCTTCGTCGAAGAGCCGGAGGTACATCGGCAGCAGAAAGAAGCGCAAGCCGCCGCGCACACGCGCCCTTCGCTGCTCGACATCTTCCGCGGCGATATCGTCTGGACGACGCTGCGCGCGTCCATTCTCGCGACCGGCGTGCAAGGCGGCTACTACGCGGTGACCACATGGCTGCCGACATATCTGAAAACCGAGCGGCATCTGAGCGTGATCGGCACCGGCAGCTATCTGGGCGTGGTGATCGTCGGTTCGTACTGCGGGTATCTGGCGGGCGCTTACGTCAGCGACACAATCGGCCGCAAGCGCGCCTTCATCGCGTTCGCGCTGGCCTCATGTGCGATCGCGTTGATCTACACGCAACTGCCGCTCGATAACCTCACCATGCTCGTGCTCGGTTTCCCGCTCGGCTTCTGCGCGTCCGGCATTTTCTCGGGGATGGGCGCGTTTCTCACCGAGCTGTTTCCAACCCGCATTCGCGGCTCCGGCCAAGGCTTCTGCTACAACTTCGGGCGCGCGGTCGGCGCGACGTTTCCGTTCCTGATCGGCTACGTCTCGCAGACCATGACGCTCGGCCACGCGATCGGTGGATTCGCCGCCGCGGCCTACGGTGTCGTGATCCTTGCCGCGCTGACGTTGCCGGAGACCAAAGGACGCGAACTCAACGCTTGAGCCGCGTCACTGCCCCTTCGCGCTACAGCGCCTGCTCCGGTGCGCGTCCGATCACATGTGAATCAGGTGCCGCTGCCGTGTCGCCTCGCCCATGCTCGCGGCCCGGCGTCACGACAGCACCCGTGCCACCGGGACGCCGCACCGATTTTGCATGGCGCTCGATCAGCCGTTGCAGCAGGCAGAACGCGCACAGCAACGCGCCGATCACGATGCGGGTCCACCACGAACTGAGCGTGCCGTCGAAAGTAATCAGCGCCTGGATCGTGCCGAGAATGCCGACGCCGAACAGCGAGCCGATCACATAGCCGACACCGCCCGTCAGCAAGGTACCGCCGATCACCGTCGCTGCGATCGCATCGAGTTCCATGCCCTGCCCTTGCAGGCCATAGCCCGATAGCACATAGAACGTGAACACCGCGCCACCGAGGGCCGAGCAGAACCCGCTCAACGCATACACGCCGATTCGCGTACGCGCGACCGGCAAGCCCATCAGCAACGCCGAGCGCGGATTGCCGCCAACTGCATAGACATTGCGGCCAAAGCGGGTGAAGTGCGCGACGTAGATCGCCGCGACAAGCGTGACGAGGGCGATCAACACATTGGCCGTCACCGAACCGACGCCAAGGTTGAGGCGAAACGCGGAAATCTTCTGGAACGTCGGATCGTTGATGGTGATCGACTGCGTCGTGATCAGAAAGCACAAGCCACGCGCGAAGAACATGCCGGCCAGCGTGACGATGAACGCCTGCAAACGGAAGAAATGAATCAGCGCGCCCTGTACCGCGCCGAACACCGTGCCCATCAGCAACACGATCGGCACGATCAGCCAGACCGGCCAATGCAGATGTTCGGACAGCACCGCTTCGACGATGGTGGTCAGCGCCACCACCGAGCCCACCGACAGATCGATCCCGCCGGACACGATCACGAACGTCATACCGATCGCGACGATCAGCAGGAAGGCGTTGTCCACCAGCAGATCGAGCAGCACTTGCCACGAGAAAAAGCCGGTGTACATCACCGAGCCGAAACCGAACAGCGCGCAAAACAACAGAATGGTGACGGCGATCGGCAGCGTGCGCGGATCGACGATATGGGCCCAGGCTTCGAGGAGTCGTCTCATCGCGCCACCCCGCGCTGCGTGAAGAGCGACATGGCGAGTGCGCGCGCCGAGGGCGACTGGATCACGCTCACCGCGAGCACCACGGCCGCCTTGACGACGAGCGTCGCTTCCGGCGGTACGCCGATCGAATAGGTCGTGTAGGTGAGCGTCTGGATGATCAGCGCGCCCAGCACGGTACCTGTCAGACTGAAACGGCCGCCGAGAAGCGACGTGCCGCCGAGCGTCACCGCGAGAATCGCATCGAGTTCGAGCAGCAGCCCGGCATTATTGCCATCCGCGCTGCGCACGTTCGAGCTGATGAGGATGCCCGCCATCGCGGCCGTCAATCCCGAGAAGCCGTACACCGCGAATACCAGCGCTTTCGAGCGCAGGCCGACGAGACGCGTCGCCACCGGATTGACGCCGATCGCGCGAATGAAGAGCCCGAGCGCCGTGCCTTCAACGAGCGCTGCGGTGGCCAGCACGGCCACGCTCGCGATCCACACGGAGCACGGCACGCCAAGCCAATAACCGCCGCCGACGAACAGATAGCCCGCTGCGCCGATTGGAATGATCTGCCCCGCCGTCAACAATTGCGCGATGCCACGGCCGGCGACCATCAGGATCAACGTGGCGATGATCGGCTGCATGCCGACGAACGACACCAACAGCCCATTCCACATGCCGCTCAACACGCCGACGATCAACGCCGCAACCAGGGCCTGCGCGATCAACCCGGCGCCCGGCTCCGTTTGCGTCGCGAGGATCGTGGCGGCGGCGGCACCGGCAATCGCGACCACCGCGCCAACCGAAATATCGATGCCGCGTGTCGCGATCACCAGTGTCATGCCGGTGGCGACCAGCACCAGCGGCGCCGCGCGATTCAGGACGTCGATCGGCGCGCCGAACAGATGGCCATCGAGCATCCTTAAAGAAAGAAAATGCGGATTCACCCACAGGTTCAGGACGCACAACAGCACCAGCGTGACGCACGGCCAGATCAGCGGACGTTCCGCGCCATCGCGCGCGAACCAGTTCGATAGCTTCATTCGCCGCTCCCCGCGATGAGTCGATAAATGTTGTCTTCGTTCGAAGCCTTGCCGGCCACTTCAGCGATCTTGCGGCGGTCGCGCAGCACCGCCACGCGATGACTGACGCGCAGCACCTCGCTGATCTCCGACGAAATGAACAGGATGCCCAAACCGTTCGCGCACAGCGCCAGCAAGCGGTCCATGATGTCGAACTTGGCGGCGACGTCGATGCCGCGGGTGGGTTCGTCGAGAATCAGCAGCCTGGGATCGGTGGCGAGCCAGCGCGCCAGCAACGCCTTTTGCTGATTGCCGCCGGAGAGCAGCCCGATCGGCTGTTCGGCGTCCGTCGCCTTGATGCCGAGGCGCTCGATCCACATGTCCGCGATTTCATGCGCGCGATGCCGTTTGATCTTGCGCCACCAGCCGCGCCGCGCCTGCAACGCCAGCAGAATGTTCTCGCGGATCGACAGTTCGGCGACGATGCCCTCTTTCTTGCGGTCCTCCGCGCAGTAGCCAATGCCGTGACGCACGGCGTCCCGCGGTGAACGCAGCCGCACAGGCCGGCCTTCGACCAGGATGGTGCCGCTGTCGGCGCGGTCCGCTCCGAACAGCAACCGCGCGGTCTCCGTGCGGCCCGAGCCTAGCAGGCCGGCAAGGCCCAGGATCTGGCCCGGCTGCACGTCGAGGTCGATCGGCTGCAGGGTGCCGCGCCGTCCGACGCCGCGCAGTTGGACGAACGGCTGAACGGACTGCTTGCTCTGCGGTCCTTCGTGCGCGGTGTGCCCGTCATGCGCCGCTTCGCGCAAGCGCGCGCTCATGCGTTCGTGACCGACCATCTTCGCGACCAGTTGATCGGCCGGCAGATCGCGTGCGAGGTACTCGCCTTCACGTTCGCCGTTGCGCATCACCGTGATGCGATCGGAGATCGCATACGTCTGCTCGATAAAATGCGTGACAAACAGAATGGCGATACCCGATTGCTTAAGATGACGAAGTATTTTGAAAAGCTGGGCCACTTCTCCGTCGTCGAGGCTGGAGGTCGGCTCGTCGAGGATCAGCACGCGTGCATCGACCGACAACGCTCTGGCGATCGCCACCATCTGCTGCACGGCGATCGGATAGGCGTCGAGCGAGCGGGTGACGTCGAGTGTCACGTCGAGACGAAGAAGCGCGGCCTGCGCGCGGCGCTTGATGTCGGGCCAATCGATCGCGCCAAAACGCTTTGGCTGCCGGCCGGCAAAGATGTTCTCCGCCACCGAGAGGTTCGGGCATAGGTTCACTTCCTGATACAGCGTGCGCACGCCGGCCGCTTCCGCCTCCTGCGGCGAAGCGAACGCCACGATCTCGCCGCCCAGGCGAATCGTGCCGGCGTCGGGCGCGACTACGCCGGTCAGCACGTTGATCAGGGTGGATTTGCCGGCGCCGTTCTGCCCCATCAGCGTGTGGATTTCACCGGGAAACAGACGGAAGTCGACTCGCTGCAGCGCTTTCACGCCCGGGAACGTCTTGCTGACACCGGCGGTGGCCAGAATGGGCTCGAGTGCACTCGAGGCGGCGCCGGCGCGAGCGTCGCCTGTAATGGCTCCATGGGTATGAGTGCCAGCGGCCGGCGGATTCGGTTCAGAAGCGGGATGCGTCATAGACCTCGCTCAATCGGCGGTGCGTTGGTCGGGTGGGCACAGGCAGGCCAGCTTGGGCGCGACCTGACTCAGCGGAAAAGAGACCGCCCGCTGCCGAAGCAGCCGGGCGGTCAGGCACCACTGGAGAAACCCCTGCGATCTGTCCGTACTGCTTTTATCCTGCGACCATTGTATGGATAGCTAACCAGTTAGCCGCCAGACTCGGCATCAAGACCGTCCGCCTCAGTACTTGCGCGTCGGCAGAGTCTGCGCCGCGACGCTCATCGGGAAGACGGTCTCTTCCGTCAGGATACGCTTGGGCAACGGCTTGCCGGCCACCACGTCCTTGACCGCCGACATCAGTTGCGGTCCCAGCAACGGGCTGCACTCCACGTCGACGTTCATCTTGCCCGCGGCCATCGCCTGGAAGCCGCCCTTGGTCGCGTCGAACGAGACGACGACGATGTCCTTGCCCGGATGCATGCCGGCCTCTTCCATCGCCTGGATGGCACCGAGCGCCATATCGTCGTTATGCGCATAAACTACATTTATTTTATTTCCATAAGTTTTTATAAACGCTTCCATCACCTGCTTGCCGCCGGCAAGCGTGAAGTCGCCGCTTTGTGACGCAATGATCTTGAATTTGGGATCGCTTTTGATCACTTCAATCAGGCCGGAATGCCGGTCGTTGGCAGGTGCCGAGCCGACCGTTCCCTGAAGTTCCGCGATGTTGACGGGACCTGGCTCATTTTTGTAGTGATCTGCGAGCCAATGACCACCGCGCCTGCCCTCTTCCATGAAGTCCGAGCCGATCATCGTCACGTACAAAGACGTGTCTTTCACATCGATGTTGCGGTCGGTCAGGATCACCGGAATCTTTGCGGCTTTAGCTTCGCGCAGTACCGGCTCCCAGCCGGATTCGACGACCGGAGAGAATGCGATCACATCGACTTTCTGCGCGATGTAGGAGCGGATCGCCTTGATCTGGTTTTCCTGCTTTTGCTGGCCGTCGGAGAATTTGAGTTTGATCTTCGCATCCGCGGCCGCTGATTTCACTGACTCGGTGTTGGCGGTTCGCCATGCGCTTTCGGCGCCGACCTGCGCGAAGCCGAGCGTGATCTGTTTGTCCTGCGCGTAAGCACCCGGCGTTGTCAGCGCCAGAGCGCCGATGCTCGAGCAAAGCGCGAGCGCGCCCAACGCACGACATGCGGCGCGTCGTGTATTCGCCATGACTGTCTCCTGATCGTTGTTGTGTAGGCGACCCATCGAATCCGCCCAGCGCTTGCGGCTCTTACGGCGCGTGGATCGTGATGTAGCGTAGTGTCTGGGGCGTTAACCGTCCAATCATATGATTCGCGCCGGCCATACCAATTTCGGTATCGTGGGCGGTATCGGCTGTGCCGTGGGCGTAGGCGATGCAGTGGGGTTCGCCTGGGCGCGAACGACGACGGAGCGCGACGTTGGGCGTGCTTCTTATGTGCTTACGTGCTCGGCGTGGCTTCGCGCGGCGTCACCCACCGAAACGTCAGATTGATTCGCTCTCCGGCCACCCGCGGCTCCTTCGGCACGCGATGCCGCCAGTCGGCCTGCGTGTCACCCTTCATCACCAGCAGGCTGCCGCCCTTCAGCGAAAACGACTGCACGACGCCGGTCTTGTTGTGCCGCAAATCGAATGTGCGCGCCACGCCCAGGCTGATTGACGCAATCACCGGCCGAGCGCCGAGCTCGAGCTCGCGGTCGGCATGCCAGCCCATGCTGTCGGTGCCACTGCGATAGCGGTTGATCAGCACGCTATTAAAGCGCGCGTGGCAAGCTGCCTCGGCAGCGGCCCGCAGTTCGGCGACGGTCGGGGTCCACGATTGCGGCAAGTTGCGAATTCCGGAGTAGACGTAGACCGCGTCCGGCTCGCCCTGCCAGGCAGTCAGCCGCGGCAGCGGCACACGGCCGGCAGGCGTGCCCATCATGTCCTGACGCCATTCGACTTCGTCGATGAGTTGTTTTAAAGCGTGCGCTGCGGTCGCGGGCGCGAGCCACTCGGGATACCAGTCCACGTCCGGCGCCGGAAGGTCATCGAAAAGGTCCGCCATGAGATTACCTGAATGCGATTGCGCACGCGATACATGCGCGATTGAGAACCCTGGCTATTATGGCGGCAACAACGATGTCGCTCACGCCTATGGTTTGCGCTTTCATCCTGCTCTCTCACTCTGCTACTTCAAAGGAGCCCCACCATGATTCTGTCCGATCAGGCGCTCGATCAGCTGTTTCGCGAAGCGCGCACACATAACGGCTGGCAGGCCAAACCGGTCGACGACGCCGTGCTCAGGCAACTCACCCAGCTCGTGCTGCTCGGGCCGACCTCGGCCAATTCGAGCCCCGGCCGCTTCGTCTACGTGAAAACGCCCGAAAGCAAAGAGAAGCTGCGTCCTGCCCTGTCGGCGGGCAATCTCGAGAAAACGATGGCGGCGCCGGTGACGGTGATCGTCGGGATGGACATGGCGTTTTACGAGCATCTGCCGAAACTGTTCCCGCATGCCGACGCGCGCAGCTGGTTCGCCGGTAACGACAAGGTGATCGCGGATACCGCTTTTCGCAATTCGACGCTGCAAGGCGGCTATCTGATTCTCGCAGCCCGCGCGCTCGGTCTGGACACCGGCGCGATGTCGGGCTTCGACGCCGCCAAGGTCGACGAGGCCTTCTTCGCCGGCACGAGCGTGAGGTCCAACTTCTTGATCAATCTGGGCTACGGTGACCCGTCGAAGCTATTCCCGCGCAGCCCGCGCTTATCCTTCGACGAAGCGGCCCGGATTGTCTGACAGGCCAATGGCCGCCGGTGCGTTTATCTGAAGAGCGCCACGTAGAACACCACCGCGCCGATCAACGCACCGATGAAGCAGAAGCCTTCCTCGGCCTCATCGCCATTGGAACGCAACCACGCGCCGACGACGCCGAACAGCCCCGCGATGCCAAGCGCAACGCATACCATCACCACGTAAAATAACGCGCTTTTGCCCAGCTCGGAGAAGTCGATGTCGCGCACGCCGAAGTACAAGGCGAGCGCCATCAGCGATATGCCCACCAGCGGCAGCATCACGTGGACGCCCTCTGGTCCGACGTGATGCGTGTGATGTCCGTGGCGTACGTGATTGCCTGATCCAAGCAGTTTCATGATGCGTCTCCTGCCTCGCCCTCTACCGGCGACAAACGAACCATCGTGGGGCCGCGACGGCCTTCGGACAAACCGGTTCTATTTGAGAATAGTCCACGCGGAACACAATTCAAAGCCCATTTAATTAGCATGTCACGGCAATTCAGCCGGGCTGCGGCAGACGGGCGAATTGCTGCAATGCGACACTCGCCTGCCGCGTCAAACCTGCACGTGTTCGGCAACCCGGTGTGAGCCAAATTGGTGCCGTCGGCACGCGGTTGCACATCTCGGTAGAATGGTTCGGCTCGTCCACTATTTCAGGGTTGCGGTTGGCGAGCCACCGCCGTCTTTTCACTCGAGCCGGCCCCTTCCCGCCTCTATCCTCTCTATGCGCCGCACATCGTTTCTTGTTCGCTTCATCCTGATTGGCATCCTGCTGCATATCTACGTCGGCTTTCGTCTGCTTCCCGACATGCCGTTTGGTGGCGCAGCCCGCTGGCTGTGCGCGTTGTGGCTGGTGCTGTCGATTTTTCTGATTCCGCTCGGCATGCTGGCGCGCACCATCAAGCAGCAACCGCTCAGCGACAGGCTCGCGTGGGTCGGCCTACTGGCGATGGGTTTCTTCTCATCGCTGCTGGTCCTGACATTCGCGCGCGACCTGGCGCTCGCTTCGCTGCTCACCGTCGATGCCATCTGGCCGAACACGATTGCCATTGCGCACTGGCGTACCGGCTCAGCGGCAGCGGTACCGTTGCTTGCGCTGCTCTCTACACTCGTCGGCCTGTTCAACGCACGGCGCCGTGCCAAGATCGTGACGATCGATATACCGATCGACGATTTGCCGGCGGCGCTCGACGGCTTCACGATCGTCCAGATCAGCGATATCCACGTCGGCCCGACTATCAAAGGCCGTTATGTGGACGCAATCGTCGACGCGGTGAATCGGTTGAAGCCAGATCTGATTGCTGTCACCGGCGATGTGGTGGACGGCAGCGTGCCGCAACTGACGAGGCATACGCAGCCGCTGTCGCGGCTCAGTGCGCGCCACGGCGCGTTCCTCGTGACCGGCAACCACGAGTATTACGCCGGCGCGAACGCCTGGATCGACGAGTTCCGGCGCCTCGGGTTGACCGTTTTGCTCAACGAGCATGTGGTCGTCGAACATGACGGCGCTCGCGCCGTGATCGCCGGAGTAACCGATTTTTCGGCAGGCCATCATGACCCGCTGCATCGCAGCGACCCCATCGCGGCCCTTGCCGGCGCGCCTGGCGACGTGCTGATCAAAGTACTGCTCGCGCACCAGCCGCGCTCAGCCGAAGCGGCCGCAGCGGCGGGTTTCACGCTGCAACTATCCGGCCACACGCATGGCGGCCAGTTCTTCCCGTGGAATTTCTTTGTGCGCTTTCAGCAACCGTTCACGGCAGGTCTCGCACGGTTGAATGGCCTATGGGTCTACACGAGTCGCGGCACGGGCTATTGGGGACCGCCGAAACGCCTGGGGGCTCCTTCGGAAATCACGCGATTGCGTCTCGTGCCCGGCGAGCCCGACTGAAGCGTCGAAGCGGACGCCCAATATCGCCCCGCCGAAGTCATATCGGATTGCGCAATAAAAAGCGCGGAGGTCCGCAAAGGACCTCCGCGCTCCGGCGCTGACGCGCCGCTTCAGTTGACAAGTGTTACTGCGATTACTGCGCGGGCGCCACGGCCACGCTGACCTGCGGTGCGTACGCCACCGACACTTGCATACCGGGCATCACACCAGCGACCTTTGCTGGCTCGCGTCCCTGAATATGAAACACCGCGCCATTGGGGCTCTTCAAGGCCATGATGCCGGAAGCGTGGTCGATGGCCTGAACTTCGGCCGTCACGTTCTGCGCGGTGTTCTGCTGTACCGGTTGAGCAGCCGTGTGGCCGTCGGCACCGCGCGTCACGCTGACCATGGCGTTGCGCATCATCCGGATATGCACCTTGCCACCCTGCCTGATCTGCGCCAGGTTGCTCGTCTCGGTGATGTTGAACGAAGCTTCACCGCCCTGTGCGTCGAGCACGGTCACCGAATGTTTAGCCTGATCGACAAACTTGACGACACCGTCTGCCTGCAGCGTGCTGCTGCCTTCAAACGGCGCGGGTAGACCGGCGGCGAACGACACGAACGGAGCAGCAGCAATCAATGCACCGGCAATGATGCCAGGAGCTTTATTTTTCATACATTCCTCAATTGGGGTGAACAGCGGAAAAAAGACGATGTTGTGCGGATCGGATGCGCCTGCAAGGGCGCCAGGATAACCGAACGATTGCCAGCGAAACCGTGAGAAGTGAAACGCGAATCGAGCGCCGAATCGCAAAGCATGTTTCAAAGTGTGCGAACAGTGTGTTTTCCGGGATGAATATCGTCAATATTCGGAGTCCGTATTTATGCGAGGAAAATACTGATCCTGTCGCGGGAAATTCCGCAAGCATCTGTACGTGGTCTCCGCCGCCCTGCTTCATCCCCGCTTGACTTAACTTTGCAGAGCTGCCTAAAATTCGCCCAATTCATTTAACCGGAATCACGATCTTGGACAGCAGCAGTCGTACCAGTCGAGCTTCGATTCGCCCGTTCGCCTGATCGGCAAGATTTCCGCGCCAGCCTTTGCCTGTCGCCGTCTTGCCTTTGGGCCCGACGGTGCACGTCGTTTATATCCTCGTACTACCCGTGAAGTGCCGCATGGCTCGATGCCTTGCGCGTGCTTCATGACTTTTGCGCCGCGAGCCCTGGCTCGCTTGCCTCGCCACACCTGAGCGCGCCCGCGTTCCCCCCTGCGGACACGTGGTGCTGTCACGCGTGGGGTTCACACTGTGCGAACACGCGCCCTAACCTTTCTTACCGATGACAATTGAATTCGTCTGGCGGCTCTTTGCCGCCTTCAGCTGCGGCGTCGCGATCGGCCTCGAACGGCAGATGCGCCAGCGCAACGCAGGCCTGCGCACCATCACGCTGGTCGCGAGCGGCGCGTGCCTGTTCGTCACACTCGGCGTGCTCACCGGCAACGGCACCGCCGGCATCACGCAGATTGCCGCGTATGTCGTTTCAGGCGTCGGCTTTCTCGGCGGCGGCGTGATCATGCGCGACAAGGGATCCATCCAGGGAATCAACACCGCCGCGACCTTGTGGTGCTCGGCGGCGGTCGGCGTATTGTGCGGTGCGGGTCATTACGGACCGGCGCTCGCCGGCACCGCCGTCGTGCTGTTGACCAATACGGTGCTGCGTGAAGTGAGCCGTACGATCAACGCGACACCCGTTTCAAACGCCGACCTGGTGCGTGAATATGTGCTGACGATCGTATGCCGCGAGGCTGACGAGATCCACATTCGTACCGCAGTATCCAACTCGATGTATTCGACACCGCTGTCGTTCCAAAGCCTGACGAGCGAAGACGTGGAAGGTGACACGGGACGCATTCGCGTTACAGCAACATTAAAGCTGCATCCGAAAGATCAGCCGAAGCTGGAACAGATGGCAAGCCGCATCAGCATGGAAAAGAGCGTATCGAGCGTCAGTTGGACCGCGAGAGAAGCGGAGCCGACGCCGGAGTGAGTCGCCACGCGTAAGCTCCCCCCGTATTCGCGCGCATCGTCTACACTTAGCTTGCAATAGATTTAGACAATGTTAATTCAGCGTCCTGAATATGGACTGTCCCATAACCTTCGACTAAGCTCTGTCACCGTGAATTTTTCACACTCAACCATGGAGTCTCGATTATGGAACACGGCATCATTGCATGGCTCATCATCGGCGCGATCGCCGGCTGGCTGGCTGGCGTGCTTGTCAAGGGCGGCGGCTTCGGTCTGATCGTCGACATCATCGTCGGGATTGTCGGTGCGTTCATCGGCGGCTGGCTTGCCGGCGTGCTGCACATTTCGCTCGGCGGCGGCTGGATCGGTTCGATCATTACCGCTGTGATCGGCGCCGTCATTCTGCTGTTTCTTATCCGGCTTGTTCGGCGCGGTACCTGAGCGTAGCACCTGATGTCTTACGGCGTCGGGGGTAAATGCCGCCTGACGCCGGTTTTATCTGAAGTTTAGAGAAGCGCTTGCACTGTCGGCAACATCGAGCCGGTGTCACGCAGCCGCATATGCCAGGCGAAAGCCTGGTCCAACTGATGCGGCGTTTGCCCACCCCATTGCGAGGCGTCCCGATAATAGTCGCGAAGCAGATCGCGATAGAGCGGATGTGCGCAGTTCTCAATGATCAACATCGCGCGTTCTCGTGGCGCGAGGCCGCGCAGGTCGGCCAAGCCCTGCTCCGTTACGACCACGTCCACATCGTGTTCGTTGTGATCGCAGTGCGGGACCATCGGCACGACACTTGAGATGCGGCCGCCCTTCGCCATCGACTTCGTCGCGAAGATCGCGCATGACGCATTGCGTGCAAAATCGCCCGAACCACCGATGCCGTTCATCATGTGCGTGCCGCCCACGTGGGTGGAATTCACATTGCCATAGATGTCGAACTCCAATGCGGTATTCAACGCGATCAAACCAAGCCGGCGAATCACTTCAGGATGGTTGCTCACCTCCTGCGGACGCAGCACCAGGCGATCGCGATAGCGCTCGAGTTCGCCGAACACCTGCGCCTGACGCGCGGCCGACAACGTGATCGATGCACCCGAGGCGAACGTCACCTTGCCGGCGTCCATCAGATCGAAGGTCGAATCCTGCAGTACTTCTGAGTAAATCTCGAACGCGCCGAAGGGCGAATCGGCGAAGCCGGCCAGCACCGCATTGGCAATCGTGCCGATACCCGCCTGCAACGGCGGCAAGTGTCGGGGCATGCGCCCGCGCGACACTTCGTGTTGGAAAAACTCAATCAGATGGCCTGCGATCAATTCGGTTTCCGGATCCGCAGGCAGTACCGTGGACGGACTGTCCGCCTTATCGGTAATCACGATCGCCGCGATTTTGTCGAGCGGAATCTCGATGGCCTGCGCGCCGACACGATCTTGCGGACGCACGATCGGCAGCGGATCGCGATTCGGTCTGCGGCCCGGAATCCAGATGTCGTGCAGCCCTTCGAGAGCGAGCGGCTGGGCGAGATTGATTTCGACGATGACCTTGTCGGCGAGGATCGCGAAGCTGGCCGAGTTACCGACTGAAGTGGTCGGCACGATGCCACCGGTTTCGGTGATCGCGGCAGCTTCGATAATGGCGACGTCGAGTTTGCCGAGTTGATTTGCGCGCAACATCTCGACGGTTTCGGACAAATGCTGATCGACGAACATGACTTCGCCGCGATTGATCGCATCGCGCAAGGTCTTGTCGACCTGAAACGGCAAGCGGCGCGCTAACACATGCGCCTCGGTGAGCATGCGATCCACGTCATGGCCAAGCGATGCGCCGGTCATCAACGTAATTTGCAGCGGCTTGCCTTCCTGACGAACCCGCTCGGCGAGTGCGACAGGGACAGCTTTGGCGTCGCCCGCGCGCGTAAAGCCGCTGGCGCCGACGTGCATGCCGTCCTGAATCAGAAGCGCCGCCTCGGCGGCTGAAGTGATTTTTCCGCGGAGCGCGGAGCAACGAATCCGGTCTTGATACATGAAACTGAGTCTCTCCATAGTCACCAGTCCGGTCTACCGGTGCGCACGTCTGCGGCGTGCTTCGCTCAGTAGCCAGATTGTCGCACCAGCCGCGGCGTCTCGATGGGACGGCGTCGCGGCCAGATGTTTCGTCGCGTGAAATTCCCGCGAAGATCCTGCAGCACTGCTGATGTTGCTCGTGGCGCTGTTTAGCTGCCGAAGTAGATATTGCAGAAGCTCACGGGCCCGACGCATTCTTCGGCCTTGGCCTTCGGTACAGTGATGCGATTTTTCTCGACGACATTGTTGGCGCGCGGTGCATTCGCTTGCGCGACCTGTTGTTCCGGGGCAGCCGGTGCGGTCTGTGCATGAGCGACAACAGCGGACAGGGAGCAGGCAATCAAGGCAATTTTCAACATATTCATTTCGTTCTCCAATACTTACGGTTCCGTCCCGCAGGAACTCCCTTTGAGGGGATTGCGTGGCAGTGGTGAAACTATATGACTGCCACCTACATGGATAAACCGGGCTGGACGGAAGTGATCTTTCCATCTGGCAGAAGGATCGGGGCGAACGTCTGGTCCAACGCGCATGGGTCAGCGCGCGTTGAAAGGCGCGTCTTTATCGAGCAACGCTGTGCGGATGAAGTGCAGACAACTGAGGATGCGCTGCAGGTCATGCCGCCTGTCGCGGTCGGCATGAACGGCTTCCAGGACGTCCTGCACGATCCACGTAGTCGAGCGCACGGATATAAGAGCCCGCTCGACAGCATGCGAGTTGGGACGCGCGAAGAGCCGCGCGAGGTCGCCTTCGGTCTGGGCGAGGCTGCTGCCCCAGCGTGAATGAAGCGCTTGCGCGTAGCTGGCACGCGCCGCTTCATTGCGCAGATCGATCACGGCGTGCCCTACTTCGAGCGTGACGAGCATCCAGCGCAAGGCATCGCGGCGGCGGCGGGAGCGCCGTGTCAACAGCATGCGCAACTGCGAGGTCAGATCGTGGGTGCTCGACTGAAAGCGCTGATTAAGGCCGGGCAGTTCGTCCTTGCATGCGGACACAACTTGCGCGCGCAAATCGCCCTTGATTCTCTCGGTGAGCCACGGCATATCCGAGGGAAAAACCACCGCGAACACGATCGCCGCGAGCAGGAGCGAGGCCGTGATCGCTATGCCGTTGTTGAGCAGCAGATCGGGCGCATACGTGACGACGTTGTCCGGCCCGGCGAGCAGGCAGAAGAACACCGAAAAGCCGATGCCATACCCTGCCGCGAACTTGCGCGATGCGATGAACGCGCCGAATGCAAGCACCGGGGTAAGCGTCGCGCAAAGCAGCGGAAAACCGTCGATGTTGGGATAGACGTAGCACGTGAAAAGATAGCCGGTCATGGTCGCCAGCACTGCGCCGACTGCCATCTGCACGGCCATTTTCGACGCGTTCGGCGCGGTCGACGTCAACGCGCAGACAAGCGCCGCGCCGATCACCGCCAGGCCGCCGCTGGGCCAGTCGGTGGCGATCCAGAACCAGCCGGCGATCGCCATGATGACTGCCGACCTGGCAAAGGTAAACGCGACCACAAAGCTGTTCGTCTTGCTCACGTAGCCGCCGGGCGTGCGCGGCTCGACTCCTGGCTTGCGCCGCGCCAACGATGCGTAAGTCTCGGAGTAACGGATCCATTCGTCGACAAAACGATATAGCAGTTCCGCAGCCGTATCGAAATCCGCCAGCGATTCAGCGGGTGCGGCTTCCAACGGCCGTCTCGTTTCGCGCACGCGCCGTGGCAAGCTCGTCTGGAAGAGCCGTAGACCGGCGGCCACGCGCGCTGCGTCGGCGTTCGCGTCCTGAGTTGATGCCAGCAATACCGACAGCTCGTGGAAGTACGGCGTAATCGCATCGACTATTCGACTGAGGCCGTTCACGCGCAGACGTTTGAGCAATTGATGCAGTGCATGCAGCCGCGCGCACGCGTCCATGAATTCGCCGTTTAGACGACCGAGATGCTGGCTGCGTGAACGCATGGCCGGATCTTCGAAGGCAGCAAATGTTCGCGTCGCTTCAAACCCGACGATCTCGTCGACGAGGTCCGCAAAGCGCCGTTCAAACTGGCCGCGCTCGATGCCACGACCCAGCACCTCGGCAGCGAACGCAGTAAAATTGATATATCGAATGTGGAGCGCGCGCCGCAATGCAAGGCTGGAACGCTGTGGCACAACCAGCGCGCTCACCGCGCTCGAGCACACGATGCCAACCGCCACTTCCGCCGCGCGCGTGAGCGCCGCGAGAAACAGGTTGTGAGGCGTCGTGACATTTGGAATGCCGATCAGGGCAGCGGTATAACCTGCCAGCACAAAACCGTACCATCTGAAATGCCGATATCGGACCGCCGCTGCGATACAGGCGCTCACCCAGCCGATCATGCCGAGCATGTACAACTCGGGTTGCTGGACGAATAGCGCGCCGAGCGTCAGGGCCGCGACCGTGCCCGCCGCGGTGCCGAGAATCCGATAGAAACTCTTGGCGAGCACCATGCCGCTGAATGGCTGCATCAGCACGAACACCGTTGTCATCGCGATGCGCGGCTGCTGGAGATCCAGCAACATCGCAATACCCAGCGCCAGCAAACCCGCGGCGACCGTTTTCAGCAGATGCAGCCCGATCAGACCGTCGCTGTTCGCCCAGTCGCGAATGGCCGGACTGAGCGTTGGCAACATGACGCTCCACTGCCGGCGGGAATCCGCCGTCGGTTTGATCGCATGTTGGCGTTTCATTGGAAAGCAGCGCGCCCCGGTTTGTCGCTGATAGAAGCGCCGGTGAACGCTGCTGCGCGCACCGGCAGGCAAGGCGCCGATTGTAGGAGCATGCGCTGCGCGCATTAATAGGATGGCCGCGGAACGTCTCTTCCAGAACGAACAACAATGAGCTTGCGGGATAGGCGGACAATACGGCTTCTGCTGTGAAATAGAAGGATCGATGGATACGTTACAAAATATGCGAGTGTTCGTGCGCGTGGTCGAAGCGGGTAGTTTTACCGCCGCCGCGCAGTCGCTCAACTCGACGACAGGCGCGATGTCCCGCGCCGTCTCGGAACTCGAAGCGCATCTGCGCACGCGCCTGCTGAACCGGTCGACGCGGCGCCTTGCGCTCACCACAGCTGGCGAGCGATACCTGAAGCGATCTCAGCAAATCCTTGCAGATGTCGACACTGCGGAAGAAGAAGCAAGCTGTGCCCACGAACGCCCCAGCGGCGCGTTGCGCATGCACAGCTTCGCCAGCATCGGCCAGCATTACGTGCTGCCGGCTATTTCCCGGTATCGCGCGCTTTATCCCGAAGTGACCGTCGAGCTGACGTTATCGCAGCGGATGCCTGATCTGTTCGAAGGGAGTGCCGACGTCGCCGTGATCAGCGCCTCGACTTTGCCCAATTCGGACCTCGTATCGCTCCTGCTGGGTACAACGTTCAGCATCTTGTGTGCATCGCCTGCGTATGTGCACGCTCATGGCGCGCCGCAACGGCCCAGCGATCTGGCGCATCACGAGTGTTTGATTCTGCACACACCTGCATTTCCGCCCCACGAATGGGTGCTCGACGGCCCGCACGGCAGCGAGGTGATGGAAGTGAACGGCCCCGTGCAGGTGAATATCGCCGAATCTCTGATCGTCGCGATTCGCGAAGGAATGGGCATTGGTATGGTGCCGCTCTACGCGGCGATTGCCGGGTTACGTGACGGGACGTTAATCCGCGTGTTGCCCGAATATACGCTGCAGCAGACGAACGTTTACGCACTGTATCCCTCACGCAAATTCATCGACGCGAAGACGCGCACGTGGGTCGAGTTCTTACGCGCGCATCTGCCGAAGATGATTGCACGCGATGAGGCGTTGCTTGCGGAGGTTGGCCAGATGTATGCAGCCGATGGCGTCACGCCGGTAGGGGCGGCTAACATCGAGGACGGGGACGTCGCTGCGCATTGAGACAGATTTAAGGCGAAGTGCAGAGACCGCGCTTGGGTAAGGCAGCGACGCGATTAGCGAAGTGGCAGGCCATTTGTGATTGCACCAAGGGTCTGCCAGAGAGCAGCAATTTTTTTGATCGGAAAGGAGTGAGCGCCGGAAGATTGGGGTGTATGGGCAACGTCGCGCGATGTTTCCAGATCCAGCCATTGTGACGAGCAGGTCACTTCGCTCCGGTTCGCACATGGCGCTCGCCACGCACGAACACGCCGTATCCCGTCTCGATGACGGTTAAAACCGGCACGTTGCGCCTCGATCCGTTGATGGACGACCAGGAACTCGATTCCCGCCAGTCGACCGGCGCAGTGTATTGGGAAGGCGCCGTGCGGGTGAGCCGCGACGGCGCGGACGTTGGACGTGCTTATCTGGAACTGACGGGATATGCGAACGCACTCCGGATCGGGAAGGAGTGACGCCGGAGCAGTGTGAGCGCATCGGGCCTTGTCGCGCGATGTTTCCAGATCCGGCCGTTACGACGGATGGACCACCTGGGCGAAGTGCCGGCGGAGCGTGCCATCGCAGTCGTGATGGCACGGCTGGAGGCGAAGGCCCGTTCTGTGCCTGTTTTTGCAGATGGTAAACGCAGAAACCCCACCTTTTGGGGGTGGGGTTTCTGTTACTGCAGGGGAGCCTGACGATTACCTACTTTCACACGGGAATCCGCACTATCATCGGCGTGGAGTCGTTTCACGGTCCTGTTCGGGATGGGAAGGGGTGGGACCGACTCGCTATGGTCATCAGGCATGACTTGTTGTCGCACTGCTCGTGGAGCAGTACAACCAATCTGGAAGAAGTAGTTTCTGGTGATGCTCACCAGGGGTAAAGCTGTTGGGGTTGTGTTGTTTCTGGCACAACACGTGATCTCAACCGTGGCGTAGTAAAACACACCGGTTATAGGATCAAGCCTTACGGGCAATTAGTATCAGTTAGCTTAACGCATTACTGCGCTTCCACACCTGACCTATCAACGTCCTGGTCTTGAACGACCCTTCAAGGGGCTCGAAGCCCCGGGGATATCTCATCTTAAGGCGAGTTTCCCGCTTAGATGCTTTCAGCGGTTATCTCTTCCGAACATAGCTACCCGGCGATGCCACTGGCGTGACAACCGGTACACCAGAGGTTCGTCCACTCCGGTCCTCTCGTACTAGGAGCAGCCCCCTTCAAATATCCAGCGCCCACGGCAGATAGGGACCAAACTGTCTCACGACGTTTTAAACCCAGCTCACGTACCTCTTTAAATGGCGAACAGCCATACCCTTGGGACCGGCTACAGCCCCAGGATGAGATGAGCCGACATCGAGGTGCCAAACACCGCCGTCGATATGAACTCTTGGGCGGTATCAGCCTGTTATCCCCAGAGTACCTTTTATCCGTTGAGCGATGGCCCTTCCATACAGAACCACCGGATCACTATGACCTGCTTTCGCACCTGCTCGACTTGTCGGTCTCGCAGTTAAGCACGCTTATGCCATTGCACTATCAGCACGATTTCCGACCGTACCTAGCGTACCTTCGTACTCCTCCGTTACACTTTGGGAGGAGACCGCCCCAGTCAAACTGCCTACCATGCACTGTCCCCGATCCGGATCACGGACCAAGGTTAGAACCTCAAACAAACCAGGGTGGTATTTCAAGGGCGGCTCCACGCAGACTGGCGTCCACGCTTCAAAGCCTCCCACCTATCCTACACAGACCGGTTCAAAGTCCAATGCAAAGCTACAGTAAAGGTTCATGGGGTCTTTCCGTCTAGCCGCGGGGAGATTGCATCATCACAAACACTTCAACTTCGCTGAGTCTCGGGAGGAGACAGTGTGGCCATCGTTACGCCATTCGTGCAGGTCGGAACTTACCCGACAAGGAATTTCGCTACCTTAGGACCGTTATAGTTACGGCCGCCGTTTACCGGGACTTCAATCAAGAGCTTGCACCCCATCATTTAATCTTCCGGCACCGGGCAGGCGTCACACCCTATACGTCCACTTTCGTGTTTGCAGAGTGCTGTGTTTTTATTAAACAGTCGCAGCCACCAGTTTATTGCAACCCCTTCACCCTAAGCGCGCAGGCGCGTCAGGCTACAGGGGCGTACCTTATCCCGAAGTTACGGTACCAATTTGCCGAGTTCCTTCTCCCGAGTTCTCTCAAGCGCCTTAGAATACTCATCTCGCCCACCTGTGTCGGTTTGCGGTACGGTCTTGTTAAACTGAAGCTTAGAGGCTTTTCTTGGAACCACTTCCGATTGCTTCTTCACCTAAGTGAATGGCGCCACGCCCTTGAATTACGCACCCGGATTTGCCTGAGTGCCTTCTCCAACGCAGCGACCGGGACTTCCAACACCCGGACAACCTTCCGCGATCCGTCCCCCCATCGCATTTAACAATGGTGCAGGAATATTAACCTGCTTCCCATCAGCTACGCATTTCTGCCTCGCCTTAGGGGCCGACTCACCCTACGCCGATGAACGTTGCGTAGGAAACCTTGGGCTTACGGCGAGGGGGCCTTTCACCCCCTTTATCGCTACTCATGTCAGCATTCGCACTTCCGATACCTCCAGCGCACTTTTCAATGCACCTTCGCAGGCTTACGGAACGCTCTCCTACCATGCACATAAATGTGCATCCGCAGCTTCGGTATATTGCTTAGCCCCGTTACATCTTCCGCGCAGGACGACTCGATCAGTGAGCTATTACGCTTTCTTTAAAGGATGGCTGCTTCTAAGCCAACCTCCTGACTGTTTTAGCCTTCCCACTTCGTTTCCCACTTAGCAATATTTGGGGACCTTAGCTGGCGGTCTGGGTTGTTTCCCTCTTGACACCGGACGTTAGCACCCGATGTCTGTCTCCCGTGATTGCACTCTTCGGTATTCGGAGTTTGCTATGGCGTAGTAATCCGCAATGGACCCCACAACCATGACAGTGCTCTACCCCCGAAGGTGATACACGAGGCACTACCTAAATAGTTTTCGGAGAGAACCAGCTATTTCCAGGTTTGTTTAGCCTTTCACCCCTATCCACAGCTCATCCCCTAACTTTTCAACGTTAGTGGGTTCGGACCTCCAGTACGTGTTACCGCACCTTCATC
Organism: Paraburkholderia sp. RL17-337-BIB-A; assembly: GCF_046025895.1. Lineage (NCBI taxonomy): Bacteria > Pseudomonadati > Pseudomonadota > Betaproteobacteria > Burkholderiales > Burkholderiaceae > Paraburkholderia > Paraburkholderia sp. RL17-337-BIB-A. The sequence goes on from NZ_JARESY010000002.1 coordinate 2,547,245, forward strand.
CTGGCCATGGATAGATCACCTGGTTTCGGGTCTACACCCAGCGACTGAACGCCCTGTTCGGACTCGCTTTCGCTACGCCTGCCCTAATCGGTTAAGCTTGCCACTGAATGTAAGTCGCTGACCCATTATACAAAAGGTACGCCGTCACCCCTTACGAGGCTCCGACTGTTTGTATGCATGCGGTTTCAGGATCTATTTCACTCCCCTCCCGGGGTTCTTTTCGCCTTTCCCTCACGGTACTGGTTCACTATCGGTCGATCACGAGTATTTAGCCTTGGAGGATGGTCCCCCCATCTTCAGACAGGATTTCACGTGTCCCGCCCTACTTGTCGTACACCCAGTTCTTCCTCGCTGTTTTCGTCTACAGGGCTATCACCTGCTATGGCGGCACTTTCCAGAGCCTTCGACTAACAATGAAGATAAAGAGTACAGGCTGATCCCATTTCGCTCGCCACTACTCTGGGAATCTCGGTTGATTTCTTTTCCTGCGGTTACTTAGATGTTTCAGTTCACCGCGTTCGCTTCTCGTGACCTATGTATTCAGTCACGGATACCTCAAAAGAGGTGGGTTTCCCCATTCGGACATCGACGGATCAAAGCTCGTTTGCCAGCTCCCCGTCGCTTTTCGCAGGCTACCGCGTCCTTCATCGCCTGTGATCGCCAAGGCATCCACCACATGCACTTGTTCGCTTGACCCTATAACGGGTGTGTCTCAACACCGATCCGAAGATCCATGCCTCGCCACAATCGCTACAGGTTGAGTATTCGTGTTGCGCCGTATTCCAAGGCAATCTTTCGATTACCTTTTCATACATTGATACAATCACAACCCTGATTCACCTACTCAACCACCCATCTCTAAGTGATCTTTCGTGAATCTCTTTACTACTTCTTCCTGATTGTTAAAGAACGACAGCCGATATGATGGTCGCTATGACCACCTATCACTCTGACTGGCTCAATCGCCAATGCCTGTTTCACTACACCGCAAACCTCTTGCAAGGTCCGCCGCAGTAAAACCGGCATTGAAGATTGGTGGAGGATGACGGGATCGAACCGACGACCCCCTGCTTGCAAAGCAGGTGCTCTCCCAGCTGAGCTAATCCCCCAGTCACACACAGATATTGCTATCTGTATTGATGCCCCAGGGGTTTCAGTCATTAGCGCAGCCACCGCAGAAACAGTGGTGGGTCTGGATGGATTCGAACCATCGACCCCCGCCTTATCAAGACGGTGCTCTAACCAACTGAGCTACAGACCCCTGAGTCTGTCTTTTTCACAGCCGATAAGCGTGAGCGCTCAACGCATTGACACGTTAGCTCGAGAAAGGAGGTGATCCAGCCGCACCTTCCGATACGGCTACCTTGTTACGACTTCACCCCAGTCATGAATCCTACCGTGGTGACCGTCCTCCTTGCGGTTAGACTAGCCACTTCTGGTAAAACCCACTCCCATGGTGTGACGGGCGGTGTGTACAAGACCCGGGAACGTATTCACCGCGGCATGCTGATCCGCGATTACTAGCGATTCCAGCTTCACGCACTCGAGTTGCAGAGTGCGATCCGGACTACGATCGGTTTTCTGGGATTGGCTCCCCCTCGCGGGTTGGCGACCCTCTGTTCCGACCATTGTATGACGTGTGAAGCCCTACCCATAAGGGCCATGAGGACTTGACGTCATCCCCACCTTCCTCCGGTTTGTCACCGGCAGTCTCCCTAGAGTGCTCTTGCGTAGCAACTAGGGACAAGGGTTGCGCTCGTTGCGGGACTTAACCCAACATCTCACGACACGAGCTGACGACAGCCATGCAGCACCTGTGTTATGGCTCCCTTTCGGGCACTCCCACCTCTCAGCAGGATTCCATACATGTCAAGGGTAGGTAAGGTTTTTCGCGTTGCATCGAATTAATCCACATCATCCACCGCTTGTGCGGGTCCCCGTCAATTCCTTTGAGTTTTAATCTTGCGACCGTACTCCCCAGGCGGTCAACTTCACGCGTTAGCTACGTTACCAAGTCAATGAAGACCCGACAACTAGTTGACATCGTTTAGGGCGTGGACTACCAGGGTATCTAATCCTGTTTGCTCCCCACGCTTTCGTGCATGAGCGTCAGTATTGGCCCAGGGGGCTGCCTTCGCCATCGGTATTCCTCCACATCTCTACGCATTTCACTGCTACACGTGGAATTCTACCCCCCTCTGCCATACTCTAGCCCGCCAGTCACAAATGCAGTTCCCAGGTTAAGCCCGGGGATTTCACATCTGTCTTAGCGGACCGCCTGCGCACGCTTTACGCCCAGTAATTCCGATTAACGCTTGCACCCTACGTATTACCGCGGCTGCTGGCACGTAGTTAGCCGGTGCTTATTCTTCCGGTACCGTCATCCCCCCGGGGTATTAACCCAGAGGTTTTCTTTCCGGACAAAAGTGCTTTACAACCCGAAGGCCTTCTTCACACACGCGGCATTGCTGGATCAGGCTTGCGCCCATTGTCCAAAATTCCCCACTGCTGCCTCCCGTAGGAGTCTGGGCCGTGTCTCAGTCCCAGTGTGGCTGGTCGTCCTCTCAGACCAGCTACAGATCGTCGCCTTGGTAGGCCTTTACCCCACCAACTAGCTAATCTGCCATCGGCCGCCCCTGTAGCGGGAGGTCTTGCGATCCCCCCCTTTCCTCCGTAGAGCGTATGCGGTATTAATCCGGCTTTCGCCGGGCTATCCCCCACTACAGGACACGTTCCGATGTATTACTCACCCGTTCGCCACTCGCCACCAGGGTTGCCCCCGTGCTGCCGTTCGACTTGCATGTGTAAGGCATGCCGCCAGCGTTCAATCTGAGCCAGGATCAAACTCTTCAGTTCAAACCTGTTACTGTTTTTCGGTTCTGTTACGAACCGGTCGCTCACTCAACGTACTGACGAATGATCCTCCTGCCAGCGTGTTTCCACCCCAGCAGGAAAACCTTCCTTTCATTACTGTGTGAGACTTGATACTTTCGCTTCCAGCAAACCCCGAAGAGTTCACTGCGCGTCGCGCATCAAGCGCCCACACTTATCGGCTGTTAATTTTTAAAGATCGATTACGCATTCACTACCGGAACCGCACCGCGCGCTGCTGGCATCAAGCTTCAACACCACAACCACCCGGTACCGCTTCGTTCTGCGTCGCTGCATCAGCAGCAGAGAAACGAGATTATGAAGAACTTTCGCTACGCCGTCAACAGGTTTTTCTAACTTTCTCAACCCGCTCACTTCGCTGAAAGCCTTGCCACTGCTGGCTCTCCCGCCTCCCGTGCCCCGTTGTCCGAAGCACGAAAGAGCGAGATTCTAGCGAGCCGAACCGTGCCTTGCAAGCGTTATTTTGATACGCATAGATTGCGCGGGAAATGGCGCGAAGATGGCGCAACAAGCGAACCCGAAGATCAGCCGAAAACCATCTCGTTCAGCCGGCCACGCGCTTCTGCATCACGCGCTCGACTACGCCCAAATAGTGATCGAGACCCGGCGTCGCGCGATTCGCTTCTTTTGCGCGATCGTCCCACTTGCGCAGGCGCAATGCGTCTTCCGCGTAGGGCTTCTGCAGAAACGCCTCGGCCGCTTCCTTACTGAAGATGCCGCCTTGCAGTTCCAGGCTTCGCACCGAATCGGCGGAAAGCTGGCCGAAGTACGTATCGTCGATTGCACACAAGCAGCGCTTGGCGTCGACGTGCAGCCGGATCGGCTCCAGCACCGCATCAGACAACACCGGCCGCAAGAACGGCAGCGCGAAATACTGATGCAGATCGTCGATGCCGCGCCCCGTCGGCGTCTCGCCCTGCAGATTCAGCAGATGCCCGAGGTCGTGCAAAAACGCAGCGGTGACGAGGTCGTCGTCGGCGCCCTCTTCTTCCGCCAACGCGCCGCTTTGCAGCGCATGTTCAAGCTGCGTCACCGGCTCGCCGCTATAGGCGAGGCTGCCGTACTGTTCAAATAACGAACGGATGTCGTTCAAACTCAGTGCCACGCTCTTACTCCCACGGTAATGAAAAGGTCTTCAGGTTGGTGAAGCTCTTCATCGCCTCCTGAACGCCTTCCTTATAGCCAAGCCCGGAATCCTTGATGCCGCCGAACGGCGTCAGCTCGATCCGGTATCCCGGCACTTCCCACACGTTGACCGTCCCCACGCGCAATTCGTTGATCAAGCGCGTGATTGCGTCCTGCCGGTTCGTGCACACCCCCGACGACAGCCCGAACGGCGTCCCGTTACTGATACGGATGGCGTCGTCGAGCGTGTCGAAGGCGATGATCGGCGACACGGGGCCGAAGGTTTCTTCACGCACCAGCGCCATCGACGGATCGACGCCATCCAGCACCGTCGGCGCATACAGCGCGCCGACGCGTTGATTGCCGATCCGCAAGCGCGCGCCGGCCGCGATCGCCTCATTCACACGCGCCTCGAATAACTGTGCGGCGGCGACGTCGATCACGGTGCCCATCTGATTTGATGCATCGAACGGATCGCCATAGGTCCATGCACGCGTCTTCTCCACGACCAGATCGGTGAAATCCGCCGCGATACTCTTTTGCACCAGCATCCGCTTGACCGCGGTACACCGCTGGCCGGAGTTCTTATACGAACCTTGCACTGCAAGCGTCGCCGCACGATCGAGGTCGGCGTCTTCGAGCACGATCAGCGGATCGTTGCCGCCCAATTCCAGCACGATGCGCCGGTAGGCCGCCTTTGACGCGATATATTTGCCGATCGCCACGCCGCCCGTGAAAGTGACGAGCTCGGCCAGCGGATGCGTGATCAGCTCATCGGCGATTTCGCGCGGATCGCCAGTCAGCACCTGCAGCATCGGTGTCGGCAAACCCGCTTCATAAAGAATGTCGGCCAGATACAGCGCCGACAGCGGCACCTTTTCCGACGGCTTGAGCACCACACGATTATTCGTCGCGATCGCCGGCGCAATCTTGTGCGCGACCTGGTTCATCGGATGGTTGAACGGCGTAATTGCGACGATCACCCCAGCCAGCGGCTCGCGCTGCGAAAACACACGACGCTTCTTGCCATGCGGCGTGAGATCGCAGGAAAAACTCTGCCCGTCGTCACGCAAGGCTTCGATCGAAGCGAACTTGAACACATCGGCAACGCGGCCGATCTCGTAGCGCGAATCCTGCTTCGACAAACCCGACTCGAGCGAAATCAGGTCCGACGCGTCCTCGGTCCGCTCCCGCAGCAATGCAGCGGCACGCTCAAGAATCTGCGAACGCTCGTAACGCGTGAGCGTCGCCTGATACGCCGCGGCATAGTCGAACGCGGCGCGCACGTCGTCGATGCTCGCCAACGGGACCGTGCCCACCCGCGTCCCCGTATAAGGATCGAACACGTCGAGCGTGCGCGAGCGCGTCGCGCGCTCGCCCTTGAGCCGCAGCGCTTCCGCCCGAAACGCCGGATGGTCCCGCAGCACGGCGTTCATGATGCCGACACGTGATTCAATGCGACGTCGAAGATATCGAAGTTGCGCAACCGCTTATCGGTGCGCAATCCTTCGACGCGGCGATTGAACAGCAGCGGCACCTCCTGCTCCGAAATCCCGCCGTGCGAGCGCAACGGCACCGTCAATCCGGACAGATCGTGTTCATCGCGACGCGTGCCGAGCACCACTTGCGTGGTGCTGACCACCACGATGTCGCCGACGCGGTCGTTCGGTAGCTCGAAGCGCTCGCATGCGGCGCGATTGTCGAGCACGACTTCAATGCCCTGCAAACCACCAATCCGCTCGATCACCTGGCCGACGCTCACATCGTGCGGCAGGTAAACCGTCGCGAACGAACCGAGCGCGCCGTGATGCACGACATACGGATCGGTGATCGGAAGAATCACGCGCGCTTTGCTGGCCCCAAGCCAATCGTCCAGCACGTCCTGCAGATAGATCACATTCGGCTCGCCGGTTTTCGGGTCGTGCTTGGCGTTCATGCCGTGGTCGGCGGTCAAGCCGATCACCCAGCCGAGCGCGTCGAGCTTCGCGAGGTAGCCGTCCATCATTGCGTAGAAGTCGTTCGCGCCCTGGGTGCCCGGTGCCCATTTGTGCTGGATGTAATCGGTGGTCGACAGATACATCAGGTCGAGCTTGCGGGTTTCGGCAAGCCGCACGCCGGCGGCGAACACGAATTCGGACAAACCCGCGCTATACACGTCAGGCACCGGCAAGCCGACCAGGTCGAGCACTTCATCGATGCCGTTTTCTTCGCGCGTCACCTTGTCGGCTTTTTCCGCCGAAAAGCAGATGCCCTTCAGTTGCCAGCCGAGCAGCCGGCGCAGCTTGTCTTTCGCGGTAACCACGGCGACCGCGGCGCCTGCTTCGGCAGCAGCGGCCAGCAAAGTCCCCGCGCGCAGATAGGCCGGATCGTTCATCATCACTTCCGCGCCTTCGCCGCCATTTGCGTCCGGGTCCCAGAAGTAATTGCCGCAAATGCCGTGCACCGAGGGCGGCACGCCGCACACGATCGAGAGATTGTTCGGGTTGGTGAACGACGGAATCACGCAGTCGCCCTTGAAGGCCGCGCCGCCCTCGATCATTTTGCCGAGGAAAGGCGCGACGCCCGCTGCGACCGCGGCTTCCAGGTAATCGTATTCACAGCCGTCGACGCACACCACGACGGTCGGTTGCGAGGGCAGCCGGTAGCTGCGGCCGTTAACTTCAATCGTACGTTCGCTTGCGCTTGCGTTTGTATTTGCGTTTTCCATCTCTATCTTCCATGCGTGAAGAGCACACGTGCTCCAGTCAATCCATTACAACCAGTCTCAATCGTTCGATGCCACCGGCATCCGCACCGCGCCCAACGGCCCCGCCGGTTCGCACGCCTCACGCGCGCGCTGCAGGCCGCCGTTCACATGCGCATGCATTAGCGTTGCGGCATGTTCGGCGTCGCGCGAGGCCAGCGCCGTCAGGATCGCGCGATGCTCGGCCAGCGAGCGCTCCATCGCGTCGGCATGCACCACCAGCGCGGCGCGGCGAAACAGGCTCAGTTCGCTCACCAGTCTTCGATACGTCTCATACAGCTTGACGTTGCCCGACGCCGCCACGATCGCGTCGTGAAACGCCACGTTGGCGCGCGCGTAGGCATCGTGGTCCTGCGCGTCGAGCGCCGCGCGCATCGCGTCGAGCCACTCGCGCAACGCGGCCAGTTCGCGTGCATCGATACGCGCAGCCAGCATCCGGCACGCCGCCTCTTCGAGCACCGCGCGCACCGCGTAAATCTCATCCGCTTCCGTCAGCGACACCGTGCGCACGAACACACCGCGGTTTTTCTCCGTGCGCACCAGGCCGGCCTGCTCCAGCGCGCGGAACGCCTCGCGCACCGGCCCGCGCGATACCTGCAGACGCGCGGCCCAATCGGCTTCGTTGAGTTTGTCGCCCGGCTCGAGCGCCCCTTCGACGATGTGCCGTTCGATTTCGTCGCGGACCAGCGTCGTCAGCGAATGCCTGCGCACAACCTCAATCGGATCGACAGAAGCAGTTAGCATATATTCGGTCATTTTGACAAATTTTGCCACATCGATATGTGTTGGCGCGCCGCTGGCACGCCAACACAACCCTCAGGAGATGCTCGTCAGTCCACCCGACGACGCGGGACACGCGCCGCGATCAGCAGCAGCGCAGCAAGCGAGACCATCAGCAGAATCAGCGACAACGCGGAGGCCGGCAGGTAATAACCCCGCTCCACCTGGCCGACCACGACGATCGGCACCGTCGCGAAACCCGGCGGATACACAGTGAGCGTGGCGCCAAGTTCGCCGAGCGACAGCGCGAAGCCCAAAGCGAGGCTCGCGCGAATGGCTGGCACCAATTGCGGCAGCACGACGCGGCGCAGCACCATCGACGGCGGCGCCCCTAGACTCGCTGCCGCTTCGCGCAGAACGGTCAACTCAGGGCGCAGTGCGGCGGCCGCGCAGCGGTAGCAGAACGGCAGCACCAGCGCGAGTTGTACGAACACGACGATCGCCGCCGAGCTCGACAGATCGAACGGACGCTTGTGGTACGCGATCAACACAGCCAGCCCCAGCACCACGCTCGGCACGCCGTTGGGCATCATCGCGATGGTGTCGACGAACGCGCCGAGACCGCGCCGGTCGCGTCCTTCGAGCGCCAGCGCCAGCCATAGGCCGAGAATCGTGCCGAGCACGGCGACGCCCATGCCGATTTCCAGGCTCGTGGTCAGCGCGTCGAAGTCGCTGGAACCCAGCCGTTCAAACCAGCGCGTGCTGAGACTGTCCGGCAGGATCGTGCCCGACCAGTGCCCGGCCACGCTCGATAGCGCGACCACCATCACCGGCAAGACGAATAGCCAGAAGCACAGCAACGCGGCAAAGCCGAGAAACAGGCCGCCGAGCACGCGCACCGGCAGACTGCGGCGCACCGGCCGCGCCCTCTTGTGCATGACCGGCAAGACGGTCGGGTCGAGTTCAACGGCCATGGCCCACTCCTTTCACCTTGCGGCGGTTGACCTGGCGGTACAACGCGTACAGCGACAACGACATGATCAGCATGACGACCGCGCCGGCGGCGGCAGTCGGCAGATCGAGGTCGACCGTCGCGGAACTGTAGATCGCGACCGGCAGCGTGATCAGATGCGCGCTGCCGAGCACGAGCAGAATGCCGAACTCGTTCAACGTCAGCAGGAAACACAGGATCGTGCCCGCGGCGATACCTGGCCACGCGAGCGGCAGGATCACCTTGAACGCGACCATCCAGCCGCTTGCCCCGAGACTGCGGGCAGCCTCGATCAGACGCATGTCGAGCGTGGCGAACGATGCCAGCGTCGGACGCACGACAAAAGGCGCGTAGAACACCACTTCGGCGAGAATCACGCCGCCCACGCCGAACAGAAAATCGAGCGGCGGCGCCTCGAGATGAAACAGCCGCTGCAAGCCGATGCTGACCGAACCTTGCGAGCCGTACAGAAAGATCAGCGTGAAGGCGACCAGAAACGACGGGAACGCGACGAACAGCTCAAGGAAACGCGTGATCATCCGCGCGCCCGGAAACGGCTTGAAAAACAGCATCGACGCCAACGCGACGCCGAGCAAGGACGCGAGCCCCGCACTGGCAAACAGAACCCACAGCGTCGTGCCGACCACGCCGCGCGTTTCCGGATTGCCGAAAAACGCGGAGTAGGCCTGCAGGCTCAAACCATGCGGACCGGTGAAACTGAGCAGCACCAGACGCACTAGCGGATAAATAACCAGCGGACCGAGCACGACCACCGCCAGGAACAGCAGGTGCCATTGCGCCGCACGTTCGCGGCGCTTCACCGCTGCCGTGTGCGAGGCTGCACTGGCAGTGCGGCGAGCCTCGGCGGCGGCCGCCGCGCTCATCGAATCAGGCGTATCAGGGGTTGATAAGGACGACATCGTCAGCCTCATAACGCAGTGAAACACGCGCGCCCTTCTCCGGCATCATGCCGTGGCCACGCTGCATGGTGACCAGCACGGGCTCGTTAGGCATCGCGTCCAGAGCGACCGACACCGACAGCACCGCGCCGTACCATTCGACCGACGTAATCGCGCCATGCAACTGCCCTTCGCCGAGCGGCACGATCCGCAGCGCTTCCGGACGCAGACAGGCCACCCGGTCACGTTCGTTGTAGCGCACGTCGCCCATGCCGAATGCGACCTGCGGCGGCAGCAGGTTGGCCGCGCCCAGATAACGTGCGACAAAGCCGTCGTTCGGCGTGTCGTACAACTGCTGCGGCGTGCCGAGTTGCGCGATGCGGCCTTCGCGCATCAGCAGCGTACGGTCGGAGAGCACCAGCGCGTCGTCCTGATCGTGCGTCACGCAGACGATCGTCAGATTCGGCAGGCGCTCATGCAACGCCTTCAGTTCGGAACGCACCGAGGCGCGCAGATTGGCGTCGAGTGCGGAAAGCGGTTCGTCGAGCAACAGCACGTCGGGCTCGATCACGAGCGCGCGCGCCAAGGCCACACGCTGCTGCATGCCGCCTGACAATTGCGCGGGCATATGATGCCCGGCGTCGCCCAGTTGCACGAGCTTCAAGGCATCGGCGACACGTCGCGCGACATCCTTCGACGGCGTGCGGCGGGCGCGCAACCCGAAAGCCACGTTATCGAACACCGACAAATGCGGGAACAGCGCATAACTCTGAAACAGCAAGCCGAGATTGCGCTTGTGCGGCGGCACATGCGTCAGGTCGTGGCCGGCAACCGTCAAGGTGCCGGCCAGTCCGTCCGCTTCAATGAACCCGGCGATGAAACGCAACAGCGTGGTCTTGCCGCACCCGCTGCGGCCGAGCACGGTGAGCAATTCGCCGCGCTGAATGGTCAGCGACAGATCGTCGAGCACGGTGCGCGAGCCGAAGCGCACCGTCAGATGGTCGATCTGCACGCCGCCCGGCGTGTTCGAACGCGCGGCGTCGAGCGCGTCCGGTGAGGCGCCGAGCGCGTCTGGGTGAGCAAGACTGGCCGTATTCACCGGGTTCATCCTCCAACTGGATTAATGCTGATGCGGCGCCTCGCACGAACACGGGGGCGCCGCCTGACTCAATGGCAAACGGTCCGGCTTACTTCGGCTTGACGACTTCGAGTTGCTTGCCCGACGAACCGATCACGTCATTCTTCCAGCGTGCGGTCCAGTCAGCCTTCTTCGCCATCACCTGGTTCCAGTCCACCGGAATCAGCGTCACGCCGGCGATGGCCTGCTTGACTGCTTCGCCGTTCTTGCCGGTGAGCGGCACGTCGGTACGACCCGGGATACCGAAGATATCCGGTACCTTGGCCTGCACGTCTGTCGACATCAGGTAGTCGATCAGCTTCTTGCCTTCTGCCTGGTTCGGGCCGTTCTTGATCAGGCCGATCGCGTACGGCAGCTGGAAGGTGGTCGGCTTACCGCCGGCGCTGGCTGCGAGGAAGATCGGCTTGAGCGACAGACCGCCGTTGGCCGCATCGTCCAGATCCATCTGCAAGTCGCCGTTGGCGAAGGCGATTTCGTTACGCGAGAGCAGCACGTCGAGGTAGCCGGTGCCCTTGGTGTGGAACTTGGCGCTCTGCTCGAGCTTCTTCAGGTAGTCGAACGCCTTGTCTTCGCCCATCAGCGCCGAGGTCAGGATGATCACGGCCATGCCGTCGCCCGCCGTGGCCGGGTTCGAGTAAGCGATCTTGCCGCTGTAGTCCGGGTGCAGCAGGTCGGCGAAGGTCTTCGGCTGGGTCTTGACGACGTCCGGGTTGATCGCGAACGAGAAGTAGTTGTTCACGAACGTCGCCCATGTACCGTTCGACGCCTTGGCGATGGCCGGCACGTTCTTGTAGTTGGCGCTCTGATAAGCCTGCAACAGGCCGCTCTGGTCGGCTTGCTGGATGAACGGCGGCAGCGTGACGAGCACGTCGGCCTTCGGCTGATCCTTTTCGATGGTGGCGCGGTTCACCACTTCGCCGCTACCTGCCGTGACGATGTTGACCTTCACGCCTTCCTTCTTTTCGAAGGCCGGCAGCACATCCTTGTAGAGGTTTTCGAGGCCGTCGGCGGTGTACAGCACCACTGCGTCAGCCGCATGAGCCTCTACCGCCATGCCGCCGAATGCTGCGGCGGCGACCAATGCCGGCAACAGTTTGCGTGCGAGGCCAGCCGTGGCGTGAAGGGAATTCGTCTTTGTCATGTCACTCTCTCCGTAAGGCAAAAAACCAGACGGTCGGGATATCCCGATACCTGTTGTGATTGAACGGCGGTAGCGCCGTGCCGCTTGCGTGTTGCCCACAGCCAGTTGTCGTGCAGTTTTCGTATGGATTGCAGATTGCCGACAACTTTGCCGCTTCTTCTCCAGCCTGACCTACAGCCCATCTACGACACTCGCGCCATCTGCCATGCGTGATCGGGCATGGCAAGGATTACAGGTTTCCATGACAACGCCATGACTATTCTGTCGGCTTCCAAAAAATGACACAATTCGCCAATAATATCCAAATCAATCTTTTCGTCACCCAACGTGGGCGACGGACATTCATCTGATGACGGAGGCTGTGTGATCCTTGGAAACGACCCAATCCTGTTGACGCCGGGCCCCCTCTCCACTTCGCCGCAAACCCGCGAGGCGATGTTGCGCGACTGGGGTTCGTGGGACGCCGCGTTCAACCGCATGACTCATGACGTATGCGCCGAGCTGGTGAAGATCGTACATGGCGAAAATGGCTATGTATGCGTGCCGCTTCAAGGCAGCGGCACGTTCGCGGTCGAAGCGGCGCTCGGCACGCTGGTGCCGCGTCAAGGCTGCGTGCTGGTTCCGAACAACGGCGCATATTGTGCCCGTCTGGTCAAAATATTGCAGCGAATGGGGATCGCTTATGTCGAACTGGCGCTGCGCGACGACGAACCGGTCAGCGCCGCCGCCATCGAAGACGCCTTCAATCGCAATTCGCGCATCACCCACGTCGCGCAAGTCCATCTGGAAACGAGTGCGGGTCTGCTCAATCCGCTCGACGACATCGCCGCGGTGTGTCAACGGCACGGCAAGAGCCTGATCGTCGACGCGATGAGTTCGTTCGGCGCGTTGCCGATCGACTTACGGCGCGGTGGCATCGACGCGCTGATTTCGGCGAGTGGCAAATGCCTGGAAGGCGTGCCGGGAATGGGCTTCGTGATTGTGCGGCGCAGTGTGCTGGAAGAAAGCGAAGGACGTTCGCCATCGCTCGCGCTGGATCTGCACGATCAATACGTTTATATGGAGAAGACAACGCAGTGGCGCTTCACGCCGCCGACTCATGTGGTCGCCGCGTTGCGTCGGGCACTCGATCAGTTCATCGCGCAAGGCGGACAAGCGGCGCGCGGCGCACGCTACAGGCAGAACTGCGCGGCCTTGGTGGACGGTATGAAAGCGCTCGGCTTCGAGCCGTTTCTGAAGCCTGAAGTGCAGGCGCCGGTGATCGTCACGTTCCATGCGCCGCGCGACCCTGCGTGGAATTTTGCGGACTTTTATGCCGCGGTGCGCGAGGCGGGCTATGTGCTCTATCCGGGCAAGCTCACGCAAGTGGAAACGTTCCGCGTGGGCTGCATCGGTGCGATCGATGAGAACGAACTACGCAACGCGGTGGCGGCGATCGGCCGTACGGTCGAGAAGTTGGGTATCCGTGTGAGGTAACGCGCGGCGAGGTGGAGGTTGGGCTGGTGGGGCTGGTGGGGCTGGTGGGGCTGGTGGGCGCTTGCGCGGTTGCGCGGTTGGGCTGGTGGACTGGGACTGGTGGACCGGCGAGCTATTGGGGCTGGCCGGTGAGGCGGAAGAACTGGCGTTTGACGCCTTCCTCGGTTTCAGACGCCGGGACCCAGCTTCCGCTTCAGGCAATCAGGATTTCCGGCCCATGCGCCGTGATCGCCTTACCGAGCGTCTTCTCCGGCGCCAGTTCGGTGACCAGATAACGCGCCGATTCGATGCCGTTGATGCGCACCGGCGTCACGCGCCCAAACTTCGAGTGATCGGCGACGACCACCACCATGTCGGCCGCGGCGATCATGCGGCTGCGCACTTCGGCGGCCATGCGGCTGTAGTCGGTCAGGTAGCCATCCGGTGAAATGCCGCCCGCGCCGATAAAGGCGAAGTCCGCGTGGTATTGCGTCAGCTGATGGACCGTGTCGAGGCCGAAGGTGGCGTCTTCGATATCCGACAGTTCGCCGCCGAGCAGCGTCACGCGGTTATCGTTGCGGCGGCCGAGCAGCAGCGCGATACGCCAGTCGTTCGTATAGACCGACAGGCGATGCCGGTCGAGCAATGCCCGCGCCACCGCCTGGGTGGTGCTGCCCGAATCGATGATCAGCGAAGCGCCGTCCGGCACGAACTCGGCCGCGCGCTCGCCGATCGCTCGCTTCGCGCCAGCGTTGGCGGCTTCGCGCGTATCGAGGTCGGGCTCGCGCCGGTCGCTCGACAGCGCGCCGCCGTGGGTCGTGACGAGCAGACCGCGCCCGGCCAGCGCATTCAGATCACGGCGAATCGTCTCGCGCGACACATTCAGTTCGCGCACCAGTTCAGCGACCGAGAGCGCGCCGGTTTTGGCGACTTGCGCCAGGATATATTGGTGACGTTGTTCTGCGAGCATCTGTTGAGGGCCGGAAGCCGGCACGCTTGGGTTTCGCCATGGGTGAAAGGCCGGCGTATTGTATTACGCGCGGCGCGGGGATGCTCCTGCGCACGCGCTTACCTGCTAACCTGAACGCCCTGCCGCGCGCCGACGCCTGTCGATGCCGCGTGGTCCGTGGTCCGTCAACCGAACTGCCGATGCCGCCACTGTTTCGCCGTTTACTGCTGTTGTTCCACGCGTTGCGTTATGGCGCGCGCCTGATCTGGCTTGCCGCCCCGGCGGACCACAAACTGCACTGGATGATCGAGCTGGTCGGCCGCGTGCACGCATCCGGGCGCAGCGGCGAGCGCCTGCACAGTGTGCTGCCCGCGCTTGGACCACTCGCGAGCCGCTTTGCGCAGACCCTGGTTGAACGGCCCGAACTCGCGACCGGCACCCTGCACGATGCCATCGACGCCATCGATCATCTCGAAGCCCCCCTGCCGCCGCAGGCATCCGAACAGGCATTGGCGCGTGCATTCGGCCGGCCGCTCACCACCCTCTTCAGCGCAGTCGATCTGGTGCCGGTGCGCAGCGGCTTTGCCGAACAGACGCATCTCGCGCGGCTCCTCGTGCCGGTCAACGGCCATAGCGAAGTGGCCATCAAGCTGGTGCGCGCCGATCAGTTGCAACAGATCGGCGACGAGCTCGCGCTCTTGCGCTGGGTCGCGCGCTGGCTGGAGAAGCTTTCCGGCTCCGCCCGCCGGCTGCAACTGCGTACCTTGGCGCAGACCTTCACCGACGACATCCTGCGCCGCTTCGATCTGCGCGCCGAGGCCGCCAATCTGAGCCAGACCGGCCATCATTTCGACGGCGATACGCGCATCGTCGTACCGGACGTAATCTGGGACCTGTGCACCAACCACACGCTGACGATGCAGCGCGTCAGCACCTTGCCCGCCAGCGACCTGCCCGGCCTGCATGCCCATCAGGTCAAGCTCGCGCCACTGGCCGCGCATATCGTCGAGGTGGTGACCGAACAGGCGTTCGAGCACGGCTTCTTTCACGCGACGCTCGATGCACGCCGGGTGCGCGTGAGCGTCGAACCGGACACGCTGGGACGCCTCGTGCTGGCGGAGTTTTCGATCATGTCGAGTCTGTCGACCGGCGAGCGCGAGTTCTTCGTGCATGGCGCGACCGCGCTGTTCGACCAGGACTACGGCCGGCTTGCCGAACTTCATCGTGAAGCGGGGCATGTGCCGCACGACACGCGTAAGGAGATGCTCGAAGCCGAATTGCGCACACGCGCCGAAGCCCATTTCGCGGCCGAACCGGAGGACCGCTCGGCGGGTTCGCTGTTTCATCATCTGCTGCACACGGTGCATCCGTTCGACGGCGCCGTGCCCGGCCGTCTCGCCACCGCGCAGCGCTCGTTCCAGCAGGCGGAAATGCTGGCCCGCGCGCTACATCCGGGCGTCGATACGTGGACTGTCACACGATGCGTGCTGGCGGGGATTGCACGGCGCGACATGGATCACCGCGGCTGGATCAAGCGCATCTCGCGTGAGCTGCCGCATTTGGCGCATATGCTGCCGCGCGTGCCGCAACTGGCCGTGCGCTACTTGCAGCATGAGCACGATCGCGCCCGCACGCCGCGGCAGAATGCAGAGTTGATGCTGGACATCGGCCGTGAATATCGGCGCACGCGTGTGTTGCTATGGGCATGTGCGGTGTGCGGCGGAGTGCTCGGCGCGGGGACCGTTTTATTGATGTGGTGAGGTTGGCGGTGAGGTTGGTGGCGATGCCGGCGGGACGCTGGTGCTGCTGATGTGGTGATGCCGCCGGGACGCTAATGCCGCTGATATCGTGATGCCATCGGGACGCAAACGCTGCTGATGTGGTGATGCCGCCGGACGCAAACGGTGCTGATATGGTGATGCCGTCGGGACGCCAGGGCCGCTGACCTGGTGACTGATAAGGAGAGGACGCGCCGCGGCGCGATTCAGGCATCCGCCATTGCGCAAAACACCCGCGATTGCAGCTTCGAACAAGACGCGCGTCGCGTGTCCCGGCAAGATTGCGGCTTTTCCCTCCCCCCGTCTCCGATGCTCGCTTCGTCAATCGCCGCCGTATTCGTCGTGTTGTGGTCGACCGGTTTCGTGGTCGCCCGGGCCATCACACCCTACGCCGATCCCAATCTGTTCCTGCTCGCGCGCTTTGCCGGCACCGCGCTGATATTCGCGCTTGCCGCGTTCGCCGCACGCGCCATGTGGCCGACCGGCCGCGATCTCGGCAAACATCTGCTCGCGGGCGCGCTACTGCAAGGCGTCTATCTCGGCGCGGGCTACTGGGCCGTCGCCCAGGGCTTGAGCGCCGGCGTGATGGCCTTGCTCGGCGCGTTGCAGCCGCTCGCGACTGCCGCCGTCGCCGCGCCGCTGTTTGGCGAGCGTCTATCGCGGCGCGGCTGGACCGGCATGGCACTCGGCCTGGCAGGCGTCGCGCTGGTTCTGGGACCGAAGCTCGCCGCGGCGGCACCGCCCACCCAACACGGCCACGCGCCGCCGTGGCTGGTCGTGTTCATCTCGATCCTTGCGATTGGCGCAATCACCGCAGGCACGTTGTTCCAGAAGACTTCGCTGGCCAAGGCCGATATCCGCAGCGCAAGTGCCGTGCAGAATGTCGGCGCGGCGGTGGTTGCGGCAATTCTTGCGCTGGCGCTCGGCGAGCATCGTTGGATTGCATCGGCCGCTTTGTGGGCGTCGCTGGCCTGGGGCATCGTGATGCTGTCCGGGATCAGCGTGACCTTACTGGTGTGGATGGTCAGGCGCGGCGATGCTGCGCGTGCTACCGCGCTGATGTTTCTCGCGCCGCCGCTCGCCGCGCTTGAAGGGTATGTCGGCTTCGGCGAAACGCTGTTGCCGGTGCAGCTCGCTGGATTTGCCGTGGCGCTGGTGGGCGTGCTGCTGGCGAGGTCGTGAGAGTTTGAATGGCGCACACCGGTCTGCGTCAATCAATGCGCGTTCGTCATGCGTGCCGGGCGGTACTTTTTGCTCGTCAACCGTGACTGAACGCTGCTGCTGATTGCTCGAACCGTAGCAGCCTACGCTACGGGCCTGTCCGCTAGCGGACATCCCGGGTCGCGCGAACGTTGTCGGCTCGACACTCGCTCCGCGCCCTCGGCCGCCTGTTCATCCGCGAATCACCGCAAGCGGGTGCAGGCTGGCCTGGCCGATTGGGGCAGTTCATCGCGTATTTGAGCAAACCTGATTATTATTGACGGCTCGCCGGCTCATCCGGCGCTCGGAACGGGCATATTGCTAAACACACTGGCATCTCCCCATGAGGAATCGGCCATTCACCCCTATCACAGCATTGACAGTCCATATTTAACGTTCCGCGCGGCTGTTTAAAAGCCGCGCAAAATGAATTTAAAGCCAATATCCCGCGATAAAACCGCGATATTGATTCGTCACATCATGCCTGCAGAACCGGCGCGTTCGTGGCGCTGCCGCTCCTGCAAGCCGCGCGAACGTTGAAACGTCGACACGCGCACCACCGCACACGGAGGCAAGAGGAACATGACGCAACCAGACTCAGCCGCACGCCAGGCAAGCATCGCAGCGGAAATGCACGTCGCCGCCGAGTTCGACGCCGCACAGGAAATCGAGCGCAGGGTGGCTTTTCTGGCGAACTACCTGCGCAGCAATGGCCTGAAAACCTACGTGCTTGGCATCAGCGGCGGCGTCGATTCGACCACCGCCGGGCGGCTTGCGCAACTCGCGGTCGAACGGCTGCGCGCCGAACATTACGATGCGCGCTTCGTCGCGATCCGTTTGCCCTACGGTGTGCAAAAAGATGAAGCCGACGCGCAGCAGGCCTTGAGTTTCATTCGTGCGGACGAGAATCTCACCGTCGATATCAAACCCGCTGCCGATGCGATGCTTGCCGCGCTCAATAACAGCAACGTGCGATTCAACGACGACGCACAGCAGGATTTCGTGCACGGCAATATCAAGGCACGGCAGCGAATGATTGCGCAATACGCGGTCGCCAGTGCGCGGGCCGGCGTGGTGATCGGCACGGACCACGCGGCCGAATCGGTGATGGGATTTTTCACGAAGTTCGGCGACGGCGGCGCCGATGTGCTGCCGCTCACCGGCCTGAACAAGCGTCGGGTGCGGGCACTGTCCAAAGCCTTGGGCGCGCCCGAAACGCTGGCGCACAAAGTGCCGACCGCCGACCTCGAAATGTTGCGTCCCCAACGGCCGGACGAAGACGCATACGGCATCCCGTACGACGACATCGACGACTTTCTGGAAGGCAAACCGGTGAGCGACGCCGCGCGCGAAACGATCTTGCGCTTCTACGATGTCACGCGGCACAAGCGGGCACTGCCCTACACGCCGTTCGATTGGCCGGTGAAATCAGGTGGGGAATGAGAGAAGGCGTGCAATAACGAGAACGCGCGGAGAGGATGCGCATCAGGAATGCGCCAGACGCCGCGCGCTCTTCCCATTCGACGCACTCGGCAACTCGACGCTTTACCACGCGCAGTTGCGACAAGCTCAGTGAGCAGGTGGCGACTCGTCGTCGCTGAACAGATCGGCGCTTGCCTCGAGCGTCAAGCCGCCCAATTGCTTGCCGTGGATCTGACGCGCAATCACGTCGCCCACATACGGCACGTCCGCGTCCAACTCGACCGTGGCGTAGGCGCCAGGCTTCCCGGCATCAACCACCTCGATATTTTTCGCGTAATGCCCAAGCTCATGCTTGAGAAAATCCCGCACTTCCTGCTCGCTGCACGATTCCGCGATATTGCGCACGATCAGGTTCATGCGGCCTACCCTCGGCGACTGCTGCGATCCGCGGCATGCACGCGCACCGGGCGCAGTGCGGCACGCTGTTTCTCCTGAGCGGCTGCGAGCTGGCGGATCAATGCAGCGCCAGCCACACCCAAGGCCGCCAATGACAGATAGAAGGCAATCATTTAAATCTCCCCTTCGAATTTCGTCCTGTTTTCAGGATAGCCACAATCGACAACAAAAGCGATGCGGCACAATGCCGTAAAAGACGGATCTAAAATCTTCCGTTAGTGCACTGTACCTGAATAAACAGCAGTAAAAATAGCAAAACACATGTTCATTCAGTGATGCAGGCCCGGCACAGGCGCCAGACGCAGACGCTGGACGCAAAAACCGGCCGCGCTACGCATTGCCACCGGCATCCTGTGGGGGACGTGCGCAAAGGCGGGCTGACCGTCGGGATCAGTCCGCCGCTTGCACGTTGGCGGCGCTTACCCACCATGCATTCTTGCCTTGCGGAACCAGCACGGCGGACGGATCGTTGACGCCGTCGTCGGCAACTTCGCATACCGCAAGCCCGTCCGGCAAGCGTTTCACCTCCCCGGCTGCCTGCAGGAGCGCGACCCGCTGCGCGTTCAACGGCCGCAGTTGCCGGTACACATCAAAACTGATTGCTGCGGGCACATCGCCGCGAATCTGCAGCGAGTCGGCATTGCCGCATCGCACGGGTTCGGCGGCAAGCGCCGCAGCGCTGCCGAACAGACAGCCGAAAGTGAGTGCCAGTGCGGCCAGGCGCGAATGGATCATAGTGATTCTCCGACAATAAGTAGGGACAGCGCGCTGCTGTTAGCGCGGCCGGGAAGCACGCGAATGAACCGCCAGCTCAACGCAGACTGAGACAGGCGGCCTTATGGCGCGCTGCCGCGGCCGTCGCTTCGCGCATTGCTCTCGCCGGTTGCGACATCGAGACGGCTCACGTCGCAAGACATCTGGCCGAAGCCCGAATAGACCACCGACCAGTTACCGACAATCGCGGCTTGCGCCTCCGGGAGGCTCAGTTTCCCCTCGCAAACGCAGCGTTTGAGCATGACCGCGGCGCGCGCCTTGCGGCGCTCGCCCTGCTGGCCTGCCCACGGCAGAAGATCGAGATTGGAGGGTGCATCCGGCGAGCCCCCGAGCACAACGGGCACGCGCCGGTCCAGCGCGAAACCCGGACCGTTGTCGGCGTCGATGCCGCGCGCGGCAAGCATGCGGTCCTTGTGTGCCATCAACTCGTCGAACGGCGGTGCGACCGTGTCCGCGTAGCCGGGCCGGCAAATCGTTTCGCTGATTGACCGCTGCGTGACGCGCTCGTCGAGCATTGCTGCATCCTGAGCCCAGACTTGGCCGACGCGCAATAGGAGTACCGCGGCGAAGCCAAGCAGCATCGCAACGCGCGTTGTGCGGGCGGTGCCGGCACGACGGGCGAGGCTGCGCCGGCGCGGGAGCGTCAGCGGAATCGCCTGGTATGTAGTGCTGGTTGCGTCGCTGTAACGGATGCTGCGACGCCTGTCTGCAATGCCTGCGTTCATTCTTCGGCGCGCCGGCAGCGGCGCGCAATAGTTCAATTCGCAGACTAATTAAAACACATCCAATATCCCTGCGTGAAATAGACAAACTCGCGCAGATTCATGCGGAAGCGTTAGGGGGCGCCTGAAGGTGTCTGCAGGCGCGGCCTTGCCATACGTGAATGCACGTTGCAAGGCCGCGCCGAACTGCTGCGTAAAGGCAACGCCGCAGCCTGCGCGCCGCTCAGGCCCGGCGCCCACAGCGTGCTTACTTCGACTTGCTCGCCACCCGGGCCTGCAACGCACGGATACGCCCGAGCGCCTGAGTGTTGGACACCGTCGCGTCATACATGCTGGCGAGGTCCGCCTTGAGCGCGGTACGCGAGCCACCGTCCAGATAGACCATATGACCCGACGGATAAAAGCGCGCCGACAGATTCTGCCGCACCTGCTGGCTGAGAAGCGGCATTTGCTGCAGATCGATCACGGTCTGATAGAACGGCGTGACGTAGTCGAAGAAACCGTTCGCCGACAGGACCTTCAGGTCAGGATTGAGCGCCATCACCGCGGCAAGGTCGCCGGCGGTGTACAGAATGATGTTGCCTTTGGCATCGAGCCCCTTCTGCGCGCCGGTCGGATCAATGTGGCCGAAGTCCCAGTACTTGAACGCCTGATCGTTGAGGTCGGTAAAGGCCGAATTCGACGTGTATTTCAACTGCTCGTTCAGATACACGTTCCACATCGTCGTGTACACGCCGGTCACCGCCGTCATGGTCGGATCGTTGCCGCCGGAATTCGGGTCGATCTTGCCGGCGATGCCAGTGTTGATTGCCGTCACGCGACCGTCATACTCACCGAGCGCGAGTCCCTGCGACTTCAGCAAACTGGTCAGGAACAGCGAATTGCCACGGCTGTCGTACGACGCGATATCGAGGCTCCAGGCAAGCAAGGTAGTTTTGTCGATACCGGTGTATTCGCTGAGCTTCTCGACGGTTGCGGAATCCGTGGTCGGAAACTTGCGCAGCGCCGCCAGATAGTCGGTGCGCGCGAATTGCGCCACTTCTTCGGCAAACGCACCGAGATCGGTCGGGCGCGGCGCGATGCCGAGTTTCTTGTGATACCACGCGTCCGCGGCGGCGGTGGGCAACGCGCCGACTGGATTGCCGGATTGCGTGTAATCGAGAATCGACGATTGCAGCGTGATGCCGTTCAGGTCGACACCGTCTTCGTGCAAACGGTACGCGAGGACACAGCTGCGCGCCGTGCCATAAGACTCGCCGTACAGATACTTCGGCGAATTCCAGCGATTGTTTTTGGTCAGAAAGCGCTTGATGAACTGCTTGATCGAGTCTGCGTCCTGGTCGACGCCCCAGAAGTCGCGGTTCTTTTTCGGCGCAATCGCCGCCGAATAGCCGGTGCCGACCGGGTTGATAAAGACAAGGTCGCTCTTGTCGAGCAAGCTGTCCGGGTTGTCTTCCATCGAGTAGGGTGCGGGCGGCGTAAAGCCCGGCATCGACGTCTTGATGCGGCGTGGCGCGAACGAGCCCAGCAGCACGAACACCGAAGACGAGCCGGGACCGCCGTTGTAGAAGAAAGTCACCGGGCGGGTTTCCTCCTTCTGGTTGTCCTGCGTGAACGCGACGTAGAACATTTTGGCGTCGGGCTGCGAACTGCTCGGGTCGACAATTACGAGGTGTCCCACCGTCGCCGTGTAGTTGATCTTGTGGCCGCCGATCGTGGTCGAATGGTGCGTGAGCGCGGCTGCTTCAGCGGTGTCGGTAACGGAGTCGTCCGGACCGTTGCCGTAAGCAACCGAGTCGAAGAACGGCTGATCGCCGGCATGACGCGACGTGCCGGCGGCAGCCGTTGCGGACGAAGCATTCGTACTGTCTGACGACTGCGGACTAACGGAAGCTGACTCGGTGTTCGTCATGATCGCTCCATGGGTTCGTTAACGTCTTGGTGTCTCGTGTGTGTCTCGCGGTGTCCTGCGGTGCCGGCGTTGCTCTGCGTGCCTGTGTCGCCTGCACTGCCCTGCGTGCCTGCGATGCCTGCATCTCCTGAAGCCATGCACCGTACCCCTGCGGCCTGAACGCGGCGCACCTTGGGACCAGTCGCGGCCGGCCCGCGATCGCCTCAGCCGACAGTCCGCCAGGCTCGCCCCGAACCGACCCGCGGCTCATCAGACTATAGTGCCGCCGCCACCTTCTGACCATTGGGGCTGCCGAGACCCGTGCATGCATCCCAGCCCGGCGACGCGGCGAAGCTGCCGTTGTTGCCTTGCGTGATGTCGTTGCACGCGCCCGGCGCCTTGTACAACTTCGGGTTGATGAAACCGGCCGGTTGCCCTTTCGCCGCATTGATCCGCGCAATCAGTGCCGCCCACAGCGGCGCGACCGCGCTGGTGCCGCCGACCACCGTCTGCGTACCGTCGATCAATACGCTATAGCCGGTGACAGGCGACGCATCACCCGCCACGTCCGGCACGCCGCGCCCGCTGAGCGCCTTCCTGCCGCCGCTCGATGAAGTCGCCGACAGGCCCTTTTGCCACACCGGCACCGGAAAGGCGTGGCTCACGCCACCGCCGCCCGCGCCGCCCTCTGCGCCGTCGTTCCACACCACCTCACGCGAGATCGATGCGCCCGACGCAGTCAGGTTCGTGCCGCCGCATGCCAGCACATAAGGGCTCGACGCCGGAAAGTCGACCTGATCGCCGCCGCCGGAGCCATCGCTCGAGCCGCTATCGCCGGACGCCGCGCAAACAGTCACACCCAGAGCCGCTGCCGTTTGCAGCACGCTGTTGAAAGCTTGCAGCGACTGGCTGGTCCAGTTCGACTCCGGGGCGCCCCAACTGATCGAGACAACCGACGGTTTGTTGGCCGTGTCATGTACCGCGCGGCTCACCGCGTCGATGAAACCGGCATCGCTGTTCTGTGTGAAATAGACCGCGACTGTCGCGCCAGGCACGATCGCACCGACGATTTCGATGTCGAGCGTGACTTCGCCGTCGGGACCGCTCGGGTCGCCGCTCGGCTGATTGCTGCCCTGATCGACGCCTACTGATTTCACCGTTGGCGACGCAACCCCAAGGCTCCCAAAGTAACTTTTGAGGTCGGACGTGTTGTACCCGCCGCCGAGTTCGATGATGCCGACACATTCGCCGCTGCCGTCGCTTTGCGGAAACTGATACAACGATGCGAGCTGCAGCGGCGTAAAGGACACCGCATGCCCTTTGGCCGGCTGGAACGGCGGCCGGATGCGAAAGTGCGGCCGAGCCTGAGGCCGGTTATCGAGTCCGAGCACGGCCTCCACGACGCCGTGCAGATCGTCCGGCACGCTGATCGTGCCGGTGCGGCCACGGAACTGTCCCGCGCTGTGATGCTGGTAATGTTCCAGCTTCACGCCGAAGGCGGTCTCGAACTGCGCAATCGTGCCGCCCAGCAACACCTGGCGCGCCGCTGGATCCTCCCGTACCACCGTCAAGCCGTGTGCGGTGGCAAAGGTTTTAACCTTGGCGATGTCTTCCGGCGCGGCGCCATAATCTTTGGCCAACGCCTCGCGCGAAAGGGGCTTGACGCTCGGGTCGCCCGCTTCGATCTTGCTCATCAGTGCGTTGAACTGCGCCTGCTGCTGCCGGCGCAGCATCACGAAAACCTGGATCCGCTCGGCCGGATCGCATTGCCCGACAACTTTCGAACCTTGCTCTACCGTGCGCTCGCTTCCCGGCAGCGTTTGTCTGTTGACCATGGTGTCGATTCTCCTGTTAGCGTGACGGCGCGAGCCGCGAGGCGGACTCCAGGCACGGCACGCGCCTGCCCGAACTCACCGCCGCGCGATCCGCGGCGGCGGATTGTTTCAAGGACTGCGCCAAATCGTCCGACCCATGCATTCGAACACAGTTCCGGTGTGCGCGGCAGTTGTCCGAATGGCTAACGCCTGGTTGGATCAATGCGCATCGTGCAGCGCCCGCGCTATGATGCTGAAGCGGCAATCCAGCCGTTGCAGCGCCTCGCGCGCCACCCGCGCGCACGATCGGAGAATCAGAGGAACCCATGTCAATTTCGATGTATCAAGCATCATTGCCCGTGCTGGTGCGCGGCATGACCAACCTGCAAGTCATTCTCGGCAAGGCCCAGGCGCACGCCGCCGAAAAACAGATCGAGCCGTCCGTGTTCACGAACGCCCGGCTCGCGCCGGACATGCTGCCGCTGGTGCGGCAGGTCTATATCGTGAGCGATACGGCGAAGGGCTGCGCCGCGCGCCTGGCCGGCGTCGAAGCGCCGAAGTACGACGACGTCGAACAGACCTTCGACGAACTCCATGCCCGCCTTCAAAAGACGATTGATTATCTGAAGGAATTCAATGCGCAACAGATCGACGGATCGGAAGAACGTGAGATCACGCTGAAAATGCGCAGCGGCCCGATCGAATTCACGGGGCTGTCGTATCTGCTTGGTTTCGTGCTGCCGAACTTCTATTTTCACGTCACGACGGCGTACGACATTCTGCGGCACAACGGCGTCGAACTCGGCAAGCTCGACTATCTGGGCGGTATCAAGTAAGCACGCTGGCGTGCTAATGCGTGAGCGGCGCGGGAATGCGGCTCGCGCAGCACGCGGGTCACGTGGTTCACGAGCCACGTGCGACTCGCACTGCGGTCGCGTGTGTGTCACGCATGAACTCACGCATGAGCCACACATGAGCCACGCGCGAACCTTGCGCGTTGCGCAAAGCGGCCCATGAACCGCGCATGCCCCAAGCACAAAGCCACGCGAAGGGCATCAAACGCGCGGTTGGAACGCGATGATCGCCATGCCGGCCAGCGTGAACGCCACGCCGGCCGCATCCCACAGCGTGGGGCGCACTTCGTCCACGCACCATAGCCACGCGATAGCCACCGCCACATACACACCGCCGTAAGCCGCGTATACGCGGCCTGCGGCGGTGCCATGCAGCGTCAGCAGCCAGGCGAACAAGGCGAGGCTGAGCGCGCCAGGCACCAGCAGCCAGACGGAGCCGCCCTCCTTTAGCCAACGCCAGGGCAAATAGCAGCCAACGATTTCGGCAACGGCGGTCACGGCATAAAGCAGAAAAGTTTTCATCGAAGGATAGAAGCGGGTGGTTGTGTTGCCGCGCAACTGTGCGCAGCTCTATCGGCCTTATTAACACAATCACTTTGCGCGCGGACATGACGCATGCGACAGTCGTCGCACCTGCCCCTATTCCCTAACTGTCATGAGTATCGCGTCACCCTGTGTCGACATCTGCAAGTTCGACGGTAAAACCGGCCTTTGCATCGGCTGTCTGCGCACTCGCGACGAATGTAAAACCTGGAAAAAGATGAAAGACAAGCATCGCCGGAAAATCATCGAGGATCGCTCACGCCGGGAGCATAAATTGCGTAAGTGAGCAGCCGCGCCGGATCATAGGAACGGACTGCCCACATGGTTAAGCGATCATCGCTTGTGCGGCGAACAAGGCGCGGCCACGCAGGAGCGCTGCTCGCCGTTGCGAACCGATACAAGCCGGTGCGAATCGGTGGGAACCGATAGGAACCAATCGAGCCGGGGCGAACCTGTGCGAACGGTGCGAACGGTGCGAACGGTGCGAACGGTGCGAACGGTGCGAACGATGAGAACGATGAGAACGGACACGAACCGCTCCGCACCGGTGGGATCGGTGCGAACCAATCAGAACCGGTGCGACCCAAAACCGACGCGCCATCATCCCCGCAGTACATCAGTCCAGCGAGAGCCGCAGCGCGAAGCCGATCAGCGCCGCGGAGAAAGTCCAACGCTGCAGTGTCTGCGCGAGAGGATGAGCCCGCATCCAGCCGGCGATGCGCGCCGCGCCGATCGCGTACATGGCGTCGAAACACGCGCCGATGGCGAGCAGCACCAGACCCAGTTCGACCATCTGCAGCGCAACCGGTCCGGCCTCAGGACGCACGAACTGCGGCAGTAGCACCGAGCAGAACAGCAGCGCTTTCGGGTTCAACAGATTGGTGAGCAAGCCCTTGACGAAAGCGGCATGCAAAGGCCGCGACTCGACGTCCGCCGCAATGCCCTCAGGCAGCGCGAACACAGGTGAGCGGAAGATCTGGATGCCAACCCACGCCAGATAAACCGCGCCGCCATAACGCACCACATCGTATAGCCAGGGCGCACTGCGCAACAGCGCGGCCACTCCGCATGCCGACAGCGTGACGTGCGTCGCACGCGCCACGCCCAACCCGCCAGCCGCCGCGAAGCCACTGCGCATGCCGCGCCCGATACTGGTCTGTAGAACCAGCGCCATGTCGGGCCCCGGCACGGCGTAAACCACCAACAACGCAGCGATATAGACGACCAGAAGATGTGCGGAAATCATAGAAGCCTCTTATTTTTAAGGTCTCTATTTTGCTATCGTCGATGGAGGGTTTTCTGGCGAAATGCAGGCGGTGACAGCTCTACTCTTGGAGGAATACGCTAATATTCCAGCCCCTAGTCATGTTTTCCGCTAACACAGAGTAAGCGCCCCAAAGTCATGTCAACTGACCTCGATAAAACAGATCGCGCGATCCTCGCCGCGTTGCAGAACGACGGCCGCATGTCGAATGCACGCCTGGCCGAAATGGTCGGCCTGAGCGAGACGCCTTGCGCGCGCCGCCTCAAGCGCCTCGAGAACGACGGCTATATCGACCAGTACCGAGCGATGCTTTCGCGCTCCGCCCTCGGCCTCGGCGTGGTCGCGTTTGTCTACGTGCGTTTTGCCGTGCACGACCGCGCGGTGGCGACCCGTTTCGAACGCGAGGTGCAGGCAATCCCGCGAATTCTGGCGTGTCACAACGTGTCGGGCAGCGCCGACTACATCCTGCAGGTGGTCGCGCGCGATCTCGACGACTACGGCACTTTCATGCGCGACGAGATGCGCAGCCTGCCGGGCGTGACGTCGGTGGAATCGGCGTTGTCCCTGCGGGAGGTGAAGGCTAACGGCGGGCTGCCGCTGTCCTGAACGCGGACGTGGCATAGTCACCCATTTGATACGGCGCGAGCCGACCAGACGAGCACGGAGTTTTTCATGGATCACGAAAAGGCAAGAGCCGAAGAAACAGCCGCGATGGAGCGCGTAGTGACCGCAACCAGGCGGGTCCAGGCGGCCTTCGCGTCGCTGCAATCGCAATTTCCGCCGGCCGGCACCGGCCAGCCTTCGCAGTTCGCGCTGCAAACCTTCGACGCTGCCTTGCAGGAACTCGAAGACGCCCAAGCCGCATTCGACGAATTGCTCGGCGATCTGCTTGACGGCAATCGTTGAGTGGCATAGCTGTTTTCTTCACTGCATAGCCGCTGCGTAGTACGCGAGCGGCGGTCTTCAGTTTCCATCGAGACGGTCGCCGCGTTATTCGGAGAGGCGGGTCGGACTTGACCGTTAGTTGCATATTTATGGCCCGAGATGAAACTGCCCCGCTGGCGCCAGGACCAACAGTGAATATGGCAGACGTCTAACGGCATGATCGCCTGGTCGTCCGCAGCAGCATCCGCAGGTCCGGGCCGGCATCGACCGGCCGGCCCGCGAACCAGGGTTCAATACGCTGTTGCTTGCAGAAGCGCCCTCCCCGCCCGTCCACTCAAAAAACAATATTGGTCCGCAATCCGACGATCGCTTCGTTACCGACGCGCTGCGACGGATTGCCCGGATCCGGTATGCCGCCCGCCGGACGGAAGACATATTGGAAGTCCGCCTGTAACCGCCACCACGGCGCGACCTGATACTGGTAAGTCACCTCCACGACAGTCTCAGCGCTGCGCGACGGATAG
The DNA here is from genome assembly GCF_046025895.1 of Paraburkholderia sp. RL17-337-BIB-A. Taxonomy (NCBI): domain Bacteria; kingdom Pseudomonadati; phylum Pseudomonadota; class Betaproteobacteria; order Burkholderiales; family Burkholderiaceae; genus Paraburkholderia; species Paraburkholderia sp. RL17-337-BIB-A. The sequence continues at coordinate 2,575,425 of NZ_JARESY010000002.1, forward strand.
CCAGGTGTCGTCAGCGAGGCGGTATCGCTTGCCAGCCCTTGAGCACGCGAGCCGATCTTCGCGTAGCCGACGGCCAATCCGGCAACGTCGTTGTCGCGCCCTTTGAACGGCGCTTTGAGCGTCACGCCTGCATTCACACCCAGGTCCACCAGATTGCGATCGCCCGGCGCGCCCATCACTCTCGCGAAAACGCCCACCGACTGCGGACTGTCCCCGCCCCGCTGCCAGACCGTCTGGTCGGCAACCGCATAGAAGCTGGAGTCGCCCCGGTGATTCGCCGGTACGCCGTTGCTCGCCGGGTTCGCCAGCGACAAACCGGTACTGTCGAAACGCTGGTCCGCGAAATTTTGCGTGTCGTACCAGAAGCCCAGCTTGTAGGTACCGGGCAAACCGGTTGCCTGCGTACCCGACGAGTTCGCTGGAGGCTGGTTGATTGCGTACTGCACCTCGCCGATGAACAACGCGCCGCCGCGCAGATTGAAATTCGTTCCGGGGCGGTTCTGTTGCTGTGGGTCGCCCGTATCGCTGCCCGCCGGATTGCCGTCGAAGACGCCGGCCATCACGGCCCATGCGTCCGAAGGTCTGGCGCGCAATCGCACACCCAGTGACGACAATGGATAAGCGGGCCCACCCGCCGGCATGTCCACCGACGGCAATACAGGCCAGCCGAAAGTTGCGTTGATGAACGGCGTTGCAAACTGGCTCACCATGAATTCCTGGTCGAGACTCTGTTGCCCCATCTTCACATCTACTTTTCCGCCGATCAGGGATTGCTGATACCAGAGCTCCCACAATCGCGTCGCATCGTCGGCCTCGATGCCGCTCGCGCTTTGCAGGGTCAGCAGATTCCGTTGGCTCAGATTGCTGCCGTGAATCTGCAACGCCGACACATTGAACGTGCCGCCCGGCAGTCCCAGCGCTTTTTCCGTATCGACAGCGATACCGAACTGGGTGAATCCATCGTAAGCGCCGCCCCGTCTAGCGCCACCCGACAGGTTGTTCAGATACTCGCTGGTTTCCTGCAGGTTGAAGGTCACCCCGTAGTTACCGAGCCAGGGACGCAGCCCGCCCATGTCGCCGAGCAGATTCGAGCGGTCCCAGAGCCCAGTGGGCGCGGCTGGCGCCTGTCCCGCGGCAGGCGCCTGAACTGCGGCAGGTGTCTGATCCGAAGCAAGCGTTTGTCCCGCTGCCAGCGTCTGTGCCTGCACCGAGGGCGCGACGCCAAACGACAACAGGAAGGTTAGACCGAGGGGACCGCCGGACATCCACCGCCCGGTTTTTGCAGGGTCTTTCTGCGCGAGACGAGATTGAGCGCCGCGCACGCGGCGCGCCAAAGAACGATACGACGACGATTTGACGAACATAAGCTCACTCCCATCGAGCCCGGCCACGCCGGGCGATGTACGAAGACGCGACCGGGTCTCGCAAACGATGCGATAACGATCAAACAGAGGGAGCGTGCGACTGGCAGACCGGCAGCAACCAGTCACTGAAGAAGCGCACTAACCCGAACGGAGCGAGTTAGCGGCGAAGGAGTGATCCTGCGGCTAACTCGCGGACATTGCGCCGGCGTAGACCGGCATCGGACTTCCACTACTAGAGCATGTGTCCACGAGGGACTCCTTTTGCTGAGACGGGCGGATTGTATTCGGCACACTCATAAAATCGCAAGCAAAAAGCGCATTAAAGAAATCGCACTCCGAATTGCGGCGGCGCCTTCGCGCAGACATCAGGCCGCGCTATTCACCGCTGCACGGTGCCCTTCATCTACCTGTCCTTCCTGTCACTTATGAAAGACTCATCCCACTCTGGTGATGACGAATTGGTACGCCACAACACATAAAAAAAGAATATTTGCTTCGCTTAACGAAGCATGTTGACTTCTGCTTGCGGGAGTGCCTAAAATTCGCCCGTCATCACAAACGGGGCCATTGCCTTGGACACCAGCAGTAGTCGATCTTCGAACAGTTTCACTGCCTGACCGGCCCGACGCCCGCGCTCTCTTTCTCAGCCGCCGTCTTGCCAACAGGCAGACGGTGCGCGACGTAGTAACTCTCTCCGTGCACCTTAACTAGCGCCACTCGCCCGCGCCGTGCTCGACGCATATCCTGCGTCCGTGCGCCCATACGTCCGAATGGCATCGCGTCGCGAGCATCCACTCGCGGCTGCGTTCGCCCACGCCGGTTCGATCCGTTCGAACTCCGGCGCGGCCGAGCGCGTGAACAAACACGTGCGTACTCAACGCAGATAAGCAACACCGATAAGGAGCCGCCATGCCGGACAGTGACAGTTATCCCTTATGCCGCTCAATTGCCGCGCAATCTTTCTTTTGCCCGAGGAAAGTGAGTAGACCTTCGCCGCCACGCGCATAACGTCGGCCGCGCTCCGTGTCTGCTGGCTTTCTGCAATCCGCGTAGAGCCATACGCACGGAGAAATACCATGTACATCGCCATCCTCGTACCGACCCAGCAGCAAACGCATATCCACAGCGACGCTGCACTCGCGCTTCACAGCATCAAGCCGCACTGGCTCGCCGTGTCCTGGCACCGCGTTAAAGCGCTGCTCTCGCACTCAGTTTATCCCTCGGCTTCGTAACGACCGCTGTCAGTACCCACGCTTTCGCAATCCGCATGCGACGCCGTCGCTCGCCCCTATTCGGACGACACTCGCGCTGCGGATCCTGAAAGCGCGCCACTGCCCAAAAATCACACCTACTCAGGCGGCTAAAAATGTCCACTCCAATTAACGTCTCACCACCACGCAGCGCCGTTCTCGACGAAGCGCATCTCGGCGACATCAAAGGCGCGCTCGGCACCATCGCGCATCACGACACCGCACCGCGCAACAACTGGTGGGCCCGCATCCGAACGCTGCTCGCGATCCTCGGGCCGGGTCTCATCGTGATGGTCGGCGACAACGATGCCGGCGCCTTCGGCACCTACACGCAGGCAGGACAGAATTACGGAACCACCTTGCTGTGGACCATGCTGCTGCTCGTGCCCGTTCTTTTCGTCAACCAGGAAATGGTGCTGCGCCTCGGTGCGGTGACGGGGGTGGGCCATGCGCGACTGATCTTCGAACGCTTCGGCAAGTTCTGGGGCGCATTCAGCGTCGTCGACCTGTTCATATTGAACGCGCTCACCATCGTGACCGAGTTCATCGGCATCACGTTCGTGCTCGGTTTCTTCGGCATTTCGAAAGTGACTGGCGTCTGCATCGCCGCGGCGGTGACGATGGCCGCGGTCAGTACAGGCAACTTGCGCCGCTTCGAGCGCTTCGCGGTCGCGCTCTGCGTGTTGAGCCTGCTGCTCGTGCCCGTACTCGTGTCGATTCATCCGCCCGTCGGCCAGATCGCGCGTGATCTGGTGATGCCGAACTGGCCCGTCCATTCGAAACTGAGCGATGTGATGTTGCTCGTGATCGGCATTGTCGGCACCACGGTTGCGCCGTGGCAGCTGTTTTTCCAGCAGAGCTATATCGTGGATAAACGCATCACGCCGCGCTTCATGAAGTATGAGAAAGCCGACCTGTGGATCGGCATCGTATTCGTAATGATCGGTGCGGTGGCCATGATCTCGTTCTGCGGCGCGTTGTACGCAGGCAAACCGGAGTTCGGCAATTTCACGGATGCGGGCGGCGTGATCGCCGGCCTCGAAAAATATGCCGGCCGCACACCCGCGGTTCTCTTCGCGATAGCGTTGCTCGATGCCTGCATTATCGGCGCGGCGGCCGTCTCGTTGGCCACCGCTTACGCAATTGGCGACGTGTTCAAGATTCGTCACTCGCTGCACCGCGGCGTATCGGACGCAAAGGGCTTCTACCTTGTCTACTTCGGCATTGTCGCGGCCGCGGCGGCGCTGGTATTGATTCCCGGCAGCCCACTCGGACTACTGACTGAAGCGGTGCAGACGCTCGCCGGTGTGCTGCTTCCGAGCGCGACGGTGTTTCTGCTGCTGTTGTGCAACGACCGCGCCGTGCTCGGCCCGTGGGTGAATTCGAAGAAGCTCAACCTTTTCACGGGCGCAGTGGTCTGGGTGCTCGTCATGCTCTCCATCATCCTGACTGCGTCGGTGATGTATCCGGACATTACCGGCGAAGCGATTATCGAAGTCCTGGCGGGTGGCACGCTACTGGCCGTTGTCGGCTACGCTGCAACCGTGACGCTTCGGAGGCTGCGGCCCGCACCGACGAATGCCGGGGCTCCCGCGGTTTCAACTCACGAGCAACCGCTTTCGAAAGATGCGCGCAATACTTGGCGCATGCCGCCGCTGGAAGAACTGCCGACGCAGCAACTGACCTTGTCCAAACGCGTCTGGATGGGCGTGCTGCGCGGTTATCTGATCGTGGCCGTTGCGCTTGTCATCGTGAAGGTCGTACAGATGACATTGCTGCATTAAATCAACGCTGCCCGTCCGCTTACGGTTCTTCCCGGTGAGCGGCGGGCAACGGTCGATCTTCACGCGAAACACGCCACGCAGCTTTGCCTGACCAGTTGCGTTGCGATCTCTCTACCGGATGCCCGGTGACCGCCGCGCGTCCATCATGCTGCATCCGTCGCAATTGCCGCCTCGCACAAAACAGGAAAGTTGACGGAGTTCGCGATATAGCACTTCTCGTGCGCGACATGGTGCAAACGCCCGGCCAGCTCGACATCGCCGCCGGCCCGAATGACGACGTGCGGACGCAGAACGATCCGAGAAAAGCGGCCCTGCTCCGGCGTATCCAGCATCGTGCCTTCGGCGTTGTCGCGATAGCTCACAACAACGACGCCCGCGTCCGAGCAAAGATGCAGATACCAGAGCTTGTGGCAGGCGGAGACCGAGGCGACCAGCAGGTCTTCCGGATTCCACCGCTTTGCGTCGCCGAGAAATGCCGCGTCTGATGATCCGGGAATCTCGGGCTTGCTTCCCGCCGCGATGATGTGGTCCCGACCGTAATCACGATATCCCGAGGTGCCGCTGCCGCGATTGCCTGTCCACTGCACCGATACGGCATATTTGTGCTCGCCGTGCGCCATGCCACTCTCCTTTCCATTAACCATGGATTCGAACTAACCACACATGCATTCTATACGCACGCACCGGTTTTGGTATACCATTATTCCAAACAACCAGTACCCGAGGACTCACCGCAGATGGACCACAAACTGGAAACGACCGCCGATGCCATCGCCGTCTCACTGCGCGAACTGATTGCGGCCGGCGAACTGGAGGACGGTGCGCGGCTGGTCGAGCGCGAACTCGCCGATCGATTCGGCGTGAGCCGGGTGCCGATGCGAGAGGCCATACAAAAGCTCGAGGGCGAAGGGTTGGTCGAACTCATGCGCAATCGCGGCGCCGTTGTGCGAACCCTGAGTGAGTCCGACCTCGACGAGATCTACCGCCTGCGCATGTTGCTCGAAGGGGACGCCATCTTCCACGCAGTCAAGCGCATGGACACCGAGACGTTATCGCGCGCTGAACTCGTTCACCGGCTGCTGGGCGACGCCGATACGGCGCAAAGACAGGGCGAACTGAATCGCGAGTTTCATGAATTGCTATACCGCCCATGTGAGAACGGCCGGCAATTGAAAGCGATCCGCGAGTTGCGCGCTCAGGTCGAACGTTACGAACGATTGCAAAGCACGCTGCTCGCCGATACGCCGGCCTTCCAGGACGAGCATCTGAAGATTCTCGAAGCCTGCGAGGCCGGCAACGCACGCCTTGCGCGATCAATGACAGTGGAACATCTTGCCTCGGCAAAGCGCATTGTTGTGCAACTGATTCGGGCTGAGTGATTACTGCGATCCGAACGCTCTACCCGTTACATTCGGTGCACGAGGATCCGGATTCATGTTCAGGCTGGTGCCGTTCGCCCGCATGTTATTGAGCGCCGGGCCCGAGCCAACGCTGCCGGTCCCGCCGATCGCAGTGGAGTGGCCCATCGTACCCACGCCTGGCATCGGGCTCGGAGTTGCCGCTCCCGTGCCCAAACCCATCCCCATTCCCGTTCCCAGCCCCGTTCCCATGCCCGCACCGTTGATCCCGCCTGCCTGCAAACCAACCATGCCATTGGCGCCCATGTTTGCCGACTGCGCGTAAGCCGCACCCGTCAGACCGATTACCAGCGCCGACACCAAAAAACTCTTTGTCACGATTTTCATAGCCCACTCCGTCATGCCGTCAAATTGTCGACCAAAGTACTCACACCATCGCCGCGATGTCGAGCAAACGACGCTCATGAAGGAAACCGGTCAAATAGTAAGACCAGCCACCGGCCACGTTTGTTCATTGCTGAAATTCAGGGTTTGATCGACGATCGACGATCTGAGCGGGCCGCTTCAGCTACCCGAACCCAGCCGCACGTCCAGATCAGCGAGCGGGACCGCACGGACTGCAATTCGCCTGCGGCCTCGTAAGGTTTCGCGCCGCCAGGCCACCGGCTACTGGTTTGCAGGAATATCGGGCAAGGCCGTGCGCGTTATGATCAACCGTTACGCCAGAACGGCCGATCGCGCACGATGGAGCACGCCTACATCCACCTTTTGCACCAGCTTGCCGGCCATCCGGCGTGGACGCTCACGGTCGTCTTTCTTGCTGCTTTCCTGGAGGCCATCGCCGTCATCGGCACCTTCATCCCGGGCAGCACTGCCATGTTTCTCGCCGGCGCGCTGGCCGGCACAGGTGCGCTGAGCCTCGGCTGGGTGTTCCTGTGGGCGATCGTCGGCGCGATCGCCGGGGACGGCATGAGTTTCTGGATCGGCTGCCGCTACAAGCACAGGATCGTTCAGCTGTGGCCGTTCCGCACCCACCCGCAGGTACTCGACGCCGGCAAACGTTTCTTCGAGAAGCACGGCGCCAAGAGCGTCGTGTTCGCCCGCTTCATCGGACCATTGCGAGCGATCGTGCCGGTGGTGGCGGGCATGCTGGGCATGCCGCCGCTGCGCTTCTACGCGATGAACGTGTTGTCGGCGCTGCTATGGGCGCCCGCGCATATCCTCCCCGGCGTGGTATTCGGCGCCTCGGTGCTGCTGGCCGGCGCCGTGTCGTTCCGCCTCGTCGTCATCATTGCGTTGCTGGTCGGGATCGTCTGGCTGAGCTTTCGCGCGACGGGTTTCCTGCTCTCGCATGCCAGTGCGTGGTCGGGCGCGGCGGGCCGCTATCTGGGAAGCTGGGCGTGCCGTCACCCGGGCCCGTTCGGCCGTCTCGCGCGGCGGCTGCTAGACCCTGAACAGCCAGATGCCACCAGCGTCGTCGTCACGTCGCTGATCGTGGTGGTGTCGGGCGCGCTCTTCTTTGGGGTTCTCGACGACGTGATCAGCGGCGATCCGCTGGTCAGCGTCGATCTGTCCGTCTATCACTTTTTGCAATCGGTGCGCACGCCCTGGAGCGACACCGTGCTTGCAGGATTGGCCACGCTTGGCAGCGTCGTCACGCTGACGGCGCTGATCGTGACCGTGGTGATATGGATGCTGTTGGAGCGGCGTTGGCGCACCATCGGTTACTGGCTTGCCGCGGTCGTATTTTCCCAACTGCTGATCTTCGCCTTGCAATTCGCGATGCACCGCGCACCGCCCAATGAACTGTTGTCCGGCGCCTACGTGTTCCCGAGCAATCACGTCGCCGCGACGGTAATCGTCTATGGCTTCCTGGCGTTCCTGCTCGCGCGGCGCGTCGGCATGCTGGAAGGTTTGCTGGTGGCGACCGTGAGCACGGTGGTCGTGATCGTGGTCGCGCTGGCGGGACTTTACTTCGGCCGGTACTGGGTCTCCGACGCAATCGGCGGCGCCGCGCTCGCGTATATCTGGGTGGCCATCGTCTCGTTGACAGCGATGTTGCGGCATCCCGAAGTGCCGCCCACACGCAGCTTCATGCCGGTCGTGATTCTCGCGGTAATGCTCGTGAGCGTGGGGGTGCAGCTAAGCATCAATCCACCGGCGGCGCCGCCGGATGCCATGTCGCGCCCGTCGCCCGTGCTGGTCACAGAAGCGCAGTGGACAGTGTCGCTGTGGAAGAGACTTCCCTGCTATCGCTCCGATATGGGCGGCGACCGCAAGGAACCGCTTACGCTGCAATGGGTGTCGAACCTCGATTCGATCAGAGGGCAACTGCGCGCCCAAGGGTGGATCGAAGGCACGGACCTGTCCGCGCACAGCCTGCTCTCGCTTGCCTCGCCGAATGTCGCGGCGGTGTCGCTGCCGGTATTGCCGAAGCTGAACAACGGCGTGCCTTCGTCGCTGGTCTTCATGCGTCCCGGCGACACACGCGACGAACGCGACGTCCTGCGCTTCTGGCCGAGCGGCTATGCCGTGGAAAACGGCCTGTCAGCCACCCCGCTGTGGGTTGGAGCGTTCGCGCACGAACGGCTCTCCCGGGCCTCATGGCCGATCAACATCCTGCGCGTCGAAAAAGAAGTGTCGTCGTTCGATGCTCATACGAAAACGAGCGCCGGCCTCGGCGCGGCGCTCGTCGCCAGGGTAAGTTGCCATGGCGTGCCGGTGTCGCTGCTGTCCTCTCCGGTGGAATGAGCGGCGTGTTGGCGCGCGTCTGCGCGGTTGGCTGCGTGGCTGCGCGTGTTCCCCATGCCAATCAGGAAATCGCCCTGCCCTCAATCACTTGGCGGAATTGGCCAGGACTTGTCCACAAGGATATGAACATTTTCTGTGGATAACCTCTGGGCCATGCGATCCGCCTAAGCCGAAGCCGGGCACGCGCTCGCCTTATGTCGAGGCAATCTGACCGCCAGTGGGCGGTGCCGGCGCAGGCCACCGAAGCTGATTGGCCTGCCCGGGCTTTGCTGGGTTCAGTGAGCGGTCGGGCCCGCATCGCCGCGCAGCATGTCCTGCAATTGTTCCTCCGGCGCAATCCTGCCCGCGCGCTCCCGTTCCGCCGACTGGTCGGCGCTGGGGTCGGGACTGCCCGCTGCATCATCGCCTTCCGCTTCGATCTGCCTGCGCGCCTCCTCCCAGTGCGTTTCCGCATTGCCGTCCGGCGACGGGTCGTTTTCCCAGATGTGATACGCCCGAGTGCGAATGCGGGCTTCGAGATCGCTGTCCATGTTCCGTTTCTCCGTGAAATGCGCGCGACGCTCGGGACCATCGGAACAATCGGGCCGCGCCGTCTCGCACATTCCCTGCAGCATCCGGCATGCCACGTTTGCGCGTACTCGTTCTACGCGTGGCTCGGCGCGAAAAACCAAAGATCAACCGCCGAGCGCCGCTGGGCTCGTGCCGCGCGCCGGGCAACCGGCGTCGTTCTGATCGCCGCGGGTGCCCTGGCCGCCTTCGCTAAAGTCTGAGGCCGCACGCGTTGCGCGTCGGCCGGCCCGTTTTCACTGACCGTAGACGTCGAAGTCGAAATACTTTTTCGCGATCCTGTCGTACGTCCCGTCCGCGCGCGTGTCGGCGATCGCCTTGTCGATCTTCGCTTTGAGGTCGGTGTCTTCCTTGCGCAAACCGATCGCGGTGCCGCTTCCCAGCGTCTTCGCGTCGTAAAGCGCATTGCCGGCAAATGCAAAGTCTTTGCCGCGCGGCGTGCGCAGGAAACCAACGTCAGCCTGCACGGCGTTCTGCAGCGATGCGTCGATGCGGCCAGCAATCAGGTCCGAGTAAACGAGATCCTGATCCTGATAGGACACGATTACCGCGCCGACCGGCTCCCAATAGGTCTTCGCATACGTTTCCTGGATCGAGCCCTGCTCGACGCCGATGCGCTTGCCCTTCAGCACTTCCGGCGTCGGCGTGATGGTCGAGCCTTTCTTCGCGACGAGGCGGGTCGGGATACGGAATACCTTCGACGAGAACGCGATCTGCGCCTGACGCGCCGGCGTCATCGACATGGTCGATAGCACGCCGTCGAACTTGCGCCCCTTCAGTGCGGGAATCATCCCGTCGAAGGCGTTTTCGACCCACACGCATTTTGCGTCCAGGCGGCGGCAGATCTCATTGCCCAGGTCGATGTCGAAGCCGACGAGCTTGCCGTCGGCGGATTTTGATTCGAACGGCGGATAGCTCGCGTCGACACCGAACCGCACGGTCGACCAATCCTTCGCGGTTGCGCTGGCGGACGATACAGCGAGCAGCGCAATCGTCAGGGTTGCAAGCAGGGATTTCATGTTTCTCCTTTTATGACTCTATTAAACAAATGGACGGCGTACATGAACGACGACAACCCGGCGCTCAGCACGCCGGCGCGGCGGGACGCGTTGCGCCAGCCATAGGTGGCGTGCAGCGCACACTATAAATGACTACAAGTCGTGCAAACTCGCCCTTTGCCGTTGCGCGGACAACTTAACCCAGCGCTAACGGTGCGCGTTCCGCCTAATTCTTCGCTAATTCCATGCCGATACGATGAGCGTCATTCGCTGGCTCGGGCGTTATCCACGCCTCGAGAAATCACTCGATCTGAAGGAGCTCACCATGTCACCAGCAGCAATCATTCACGGCACGCCAGTCTGGGTCTGGGTGCTACTCGTCGTCCTGCTATCGCGCGGCTTCAAGGCACTGAACAGCGGCACGGCACCCCTCTCGAAGCTCGCCATCGTCCCACTCATCTTCGCGGGCTGGGGTATTGCGCATCTGATTTCGGATCCGCTGGCGGGATGGGCCGCCGTGATCGCCTGGATGACAGGCTCACTCGTCGGCATCGCGGGCGGCATTTTCATCGCGAGCCGGTCTCGTTTCATTGTCGATCCGATTGCGAATACCGTCATGCTGCCGGGCTCCGTGCTGCCGTTGCTACTGATTGTCGCCACGTTCGTTACCAAATTCTGGCTCGGGTTCGAAATGGCGACCACAACCGACGCATCGTCGCTTGGGATGTATGTCCTGATCGACGCCGTGGTGTCCGGCGTCGTCGCTGGCGTGTTCGGCGGGCGCTTCTTCACCTACTGGCGGGCGATGAGCGCGCGCCGGGTTATTTGCCTGCAGTGAGACGCAGCGCGTTCCGGCGCATGAATGCAGAGCTTCAAGGAAGGAGCGCACATGATTAAGCTGCCAGGATCCACGGCAAAAACGACCTCATGCCTTGGGGGAATCGCCCAGCATGACGGTCCAGCCGAGGCCGCGCACATTGCGGATAACCGACTGCCCGAACTTCTTGCGCACCGAATGAATCAGCACGTCGACCGCATTGCTCTCCACCTCCTTACCCCAGCCGTATAAGCGGTCTTCCAGCTGATCGCGCGACAGGATCGTGCCGGGGCGCTCGAGAAACGCCAGCATCAACGCGAATTCGCGCGCCGATAGCACCGACGTCACGCCATTGCAGCATAGCGTGCGCTTGTCGAGATCGAGATTGAAGGAATCGTCGCCGAGGCGCGACACCGCATAGCCCGCTTTGCGGCGCAATACCGCGCGAATGCGGGCAAGCAGTTCGGGAACGTCGAAGGGTTTGAGAACGTAGTCGTCAGCGCCGACGTCGAGGCCTTGCACGCGCGCCTCCAGGTCGTCGCGCGCGGTGAGGATCAGCACCGGCACCTTGTTGCCGGCCGCTCGCGAGGCTTTCAGCAAGTCGATCCCGCTCATGCCCGGCAAGCCGAGATCCAGCAGCACGACCGTGTATTCGGCCGCCGCGATCGCCGCGCCGCCGGCGTTGCCGTCGCGTACCCAATCGACGCTGTAGTCCGCGTCCTGCAAGGCACGCAGCAGGCTTTGTCCGATCTGCAGGTCGTCTTCAACCAGGAGAACTCGCATGATGTCGTTTCCACAGCAACGAATAGTGTCGTTGGCCGCGGCGCGAGGAATGGAACACGGGTTACGATTCCGGGCCGAGCCCGCCAGTGCAGCCGCTACGCGGGCACGGGTCAGAACGCATGATAACTGACGCGAGGCCTAAGACGCTGACGGAAATCCGATCGACGCAACGATCCCCGACTGGCCGTCACGACGATTGCGAAGACTCGCTGCGCCGCCATATTTGGTCGCGATCGCCTCGACGATCGACAGTCCGAGGCCGCTGCCCTCGATTTGCGAATTCGCTCGAAAGAAGCGGTCGAACACCCGTGGCAGCAGTTCTTCCGCAATGCCGGGCCCTGTGTCGGTTACCTCGACCCACACCATCTCGTCGCGTATCTGTACGCTCAGATCGACCTTGCCGCCGTCTGGCGTGTAGCGGATCGCGTTGCTGACCAGATTGCGCACGGCAATGCCGACATCGGCTTCGACCGCGCGGACAAACGCGCTGGCCATTTCGTCGGCGCCGATATCGATGCCGCGCTTCATCGCGATCGGCAATACTTCGGCGACGGCGTCGACGACCACCGCGAGCACGTCCACGCGCGTCAGCGTATCGGCTTGCAGCGCCGCATCGGCGCGCGCAAGCCTGAGCAATTGTGCGATCAGACCGCCACTGCGGGTGATGCCGCTGCGCAATTCGCGAAACCGCTCCTGATTGCCGGGCGCAATATGCGGCTGCAGATTGTCCGCCTGCAATTGAAGCGCGGTAAGCGGCGTGCGCAGTTCGTGCGCGGCGTCGGAAATAAACTTTCGTTCGGACTCGATCGATTGTGCGAGCCGATCGATCATCAGATTGATCGAGTCGATGAAAGGGCGTATCTCGATCGGCACACCCGAGGTCGACAATTGCTGAAAATGACTGACGTCGATCCCCTGCACTTGCGCACCCAAACGATTCAACTTGCGCAACGAGCGGCGCACGACAAGCAGCACGGCGATCCACACCAGCGGCACGAGTACGATCATCGGCCAAAGCGTATTGACTGCGCGTTCTTGCGTAAGCTCGTGCCGCACCGACGAGCGTTGCGCGACCTGAATCACCATCGAGGGCTCACGCAGCGTGTAGATGCGCCACTCGTCACCGCCGACGGCGGTCGTCACGAAACCCGCCGGCGCCTCGCGCGGCAGCGCCAGCGACGGTTCGGTCGAGCGGTAAGGCGTGGCCTGATCGTCTTTCCAGATCGTAATGACAATGTCGCGTTCCGGTTGCGAGCCGCGCGCGGGAATGGTGGGCAGCGAATCCGCGAGACCGCCGCGCATGCGGCCGGCGACCTGTTCGAGCCGAAGGTCGAGCAACGCGCTCAGGCCTGCTTTCGACAGCTGATACGAACTGACGCCCTGCACCACGCCGACGATGCTGACCAGCACGCAAAGCGCGAGGACAAGCTGGTTTCTTAGAGACTTGATCATAGAGACGCAGAAAAAGTGTTTCGTCCAACGGGGGATGCGTGGACGCCGGGACACTCAGTGCAACGCGAGAGACGGGTGGGACTGGTTTTTTTGTAAAGCGATTCTACTCCCGCGACCCGGCGCTTTCCGGCGTCGAAACGACGGCAAAGGCGCGCAGCCTTTGCTGCGCGCCCACCGTTTGCAACGAGCGATAGAGAACGGGTTTAACAATCGCTCAGTGCTTGATATAGATCGACTTCAAGCCGACGTCGTTCAGCGAATGAATGCCAGTGCCGCTTTGCGACGCGCCTTCGTCGACGCCGCCATAACCGGCCGATACGTCGCCTTGCTGGTCGACGCTTGTTTGCGCAACCTGAATTCCCGCGGCGCCATGCGGATGGTCGCCGGCGGTGTAGTAGCCGGCCTGTTCAAGTGGCGCGAGTTGAACCGGCACTTGCGCACGCGTCGCCGGTTCATTCGACTGCGCGAACGAAGCGATCGGAAACGCAAGAGAAACGGCAATGGCAACGGTTTGGATCAGCGATTTCATGGTATTTCCCTCCAGATGTGTTTTCCCGTCATTCGGTGAGTAAGGTGTTCTCTGCCATGGACTTCACTGTAAAGAAGAAAAATTAGCGAAGAATGAGCAGCCGTCTGGACGTGAGTCAGCGGGTCGCCGCCTCGGCTGCGGCCTGCATTTCGTAGCGCGCGTCCTGCATCAACCGGATCGCGCGTCCAGCGTGGCCGCCCATGTCGTAGTCGTTCGCACGTTGCGCCGCGCGCATCCGTTCGATGGCCTGCTGCGCGTTGAAGTCGGCGGCTTCGATATTCGGATGACGGCTCATGAAATAGCCGTCGTCGGCGATCGCACAGCCCGAGATCAGGGAAAGTGCGATGGCGGTTGCAGCAACCACGGTCAACTGTCTTTGCTTCATGATGCATGCTCCATTGAGGTGATGAACGTCCGGTGTTCAGGCATGTCGCCTGCCCGCGGCGATTGATTCAGCGGCTGGCTCAGACGCCTCATTAGCGCCAGTAGCCGTAGCCGTATCCATATCCGTAGTGCCGGTACCATCCTCGCGGGTGTCCGTAATAGCCAACGACCACGGGTGGCACATACACGGGAGGCGGCGGCGCGTAATACACGGGCGGAGGTGGCGGTGCATAGACCGGCACGGGCGCGACGGGCACCGCGGCCACCATCGGCGTCACCGGCATCACCGGCAACCCGATGCCGACACCGACGAACACGTGAGCCTCGGCAACACTCACGAGGCCAACGCTTAATACGGCGGCGACTACCGCTTGGCGAATCCCTTTCATTTTGTTCTCCTTGAGCTCCGGTGCCGCGCATTGACTGCATCGGTTGACTTGCATTCTGGTCGCTGAGAATGAGGAAAGAATGAGCGGCTTTTATCGGATCAAACAGGCGGTGGATCACAGCGTGATTCATTTGCAAAGTGCTGTGCGTGCGCCTCATTTCCGCCTAATTCACGGCGCCTACGATTCGTTCGTCGATGCACAGGTTCGGGTTCGAACCGCCACTCAGACGCGGCAAACGCGTTGGCACGCATCGGACTGAAGCGACGATACGGACCGCCGGCCCGACATGCGTCGCACCACTCAAGGAGCACATCATGTTTGCCGTACTTTGCGAAAAACTGGGGTCGTTGTTCTTGCCTTCTCACTACGACGAACGCGAAGCGTATCTGGCGTCATCGTCCGATCTCGCGGATCTCGAACGCCGCATGCGTCATTTCGATAGCGGCAGCTATTCGTTCAGTCTGCATTCGAGCGTCATGCCGCGCGACAACGAACTGTGAACGATCAACGGACAAGGAGAACCGACATGCGTCACTATCAATGCGACAGCCCTGAAGCCGCGGCACGGATCGTTGCGGCCTGCTTACTGTCGGACGGACACGTAGGCGTGGACGAGCTCGAAGCGCTCCATCGCCACGGCATCGAACAGCGATTGTCGTTGCGCCCACGTCAGTTTCTGGCCGTCGTGCAGACGCTGTGCGAAGACCTGACTTGCGCCGCCTACCTGAATTGGGGCGACGCGTGCAGGCTCGATCCTGTCATCGTCGTGCAACTCGCAGCCGATGTGCAGGACTGGCAAATGCGGCGTGACGTCATCTGGCTGTGCAAGGAAGCCATTCATGCGGACAAGCACATCTCCGAGGGAGAAGCCGGATTTCTTCGCCTGCTGCGCGCTGCGTGGGACATGCCGGTGCACCCGGACTGGGTGCGTCCACGCGAGGTGATCAGACTCGTGCGCGCGCCTCGCGAGTGAAATGATTGAAGGGCCAGCCGTGTCGCTTTCCAGGCGCTTTTTCCTGGCTTGCCCCAGGCGGGGAAGCGACTCGCGCATCGGCCCGATCAAGATGAAAAACCGCATCCGCGCAGATCCGAACAAAGCCATCATGCTTTTGCTGCGGCGCGTACCCGGCCTTCGGAATAACGACGCTGTATCGCCCTCCTGCGCCTTCCCCGTTCAGGCCGCGTCCGCCAGCATCGACTGACGACAGCCCGCAGCAGCACACCGGCACGCATACTGGCGTCGAACGTCCTCATCCTGGGGATCATCAATTGCCAGGCGATATTCAATAAAGAGTTCCTCGCCTGCCCTGATTTTTCTGAGCGTGTGGATGAAGATGCGGCCTGCGTCTTCGATGGTCTCGCAGTTAGGTGCACACGCATGGTTCAGCCACCTCGCGCTGTTCCCGCCGCGGCTGCCATCGATCACGCGACCATCCGACAGACCAAACAGGAACGTGTGCCCGGCGACCCCTTCGCGTCGATGACGGCGCACCGCTTCGCGCCAGCTTGTTAATTCACCCCGGTATTCGAGCACACGCTCACCCGCTGCGAGCGGCCGCATTGCGAACACGCCCTTTCCATGAACTGAAGACCGCCGGACGATGATGCGCCGCATACCGCTCCCGTGACTGATATATGCACCAGTATAGGAGCGGCAAAATTCCGCTTCCACCACTTCGTGATGTGTGAGTCATGGCCGGGTCATCGGCCCCGCGGCTCATCAACACCACGAGAACAGACGACGCATGCTGTATGCAAATCTCAAACGCTGACGTCGTTCGACGACGGCGGCAAATGCAGCCTACTGGTCGCGAGCATCACCGCTGCCAGCACAACGATTCCAGTGAGAATGCCCGATAGCCGCATCAGCGCAGGTACGGGATCGGCCGACCAATGATGGTCCTGCACAAATACCATGATGAATGCGATTGTGAATTGCCGGCCAACGTAGCTTGCTCCCTCCCGCCCCGTCTGCACGTGACAGCCTATCCACACGCCGACAGCCAACGCGAACATGCATAAAATCGCTTGCCCCTGCATCAGCGGCAGGAGCGCCACGCCGAGCGTACCGGCCAGCAGGCAGCCGGCCACGCGGTGTACCATCTTTTCCATGACCGGCTGCCGCGTTCTGTCTGCCGGCAAACCTGCCGGCAATATCAGCACCGCGATCGCCGTGACCATTGCTTGCGCGAATCCAGGCAGATGCAAAACATAGGTCAGGGCGGCAAGGATTGTGATTGCCAATGCGCCCTGCAAGCACAGCAGCATGCGAGTCGGGCGCATCGATTCTGGAGACGGCGGAAGAACTGCAGCGGAAGGCACCACGGATTCGCCGGCTGCGCGAGCCGTTGCAGACGCTGATGGCGGCCCCTTCTTCCCATACCACTTCGGCCCGAAGTGAAACACGCTCGCCACCAACAGGCAAGCGAGCGTTCCAACCATGACCTCGGCGACGCGCAGCGCCGCAAATAATGCGGTTGCTCGGACTGACACGAGCCCATGCGCTTCGTACGTCACCATCAGGGCAGTCACTCCGCCCAGGACCCAGGCGTACGCCGCTTTGGACCCGTTGGCCTGATATACCGCCACCGCTCCGATCGCCCCCAATGCGGGCACAAACAGCCACGGCCGGTCGCCGATCCAGGGTCCCACCATGGTTCCAAGCGCGGCACCGATCAACGTGCCCATGATGCGGTGTGCAGCACGTTCCACGGAGCCGGCAAAACTCGTTTGCATGACGGCGAAGCCGCTGATTGCTGCCCACCATGTGTCTGACAGATGCAATGCGTTTGCGAGCGCGACCGAAAGTGCGACCGAGAGCATCGCTTCCGCCCCGAATGTCGCGCGCTCCCTGGAAGGCTTCCAGGCCGCCAATTCACGTCCGAGCGACGATATGGCCATCCGGCAGATCTGAGCAAGCGTGCCGGCGAGCATCATTCACACCTCCGCAGTCTCGTACGGGTAAAGCGAGAAAGATAGACCAGCGGATCTGCAAGCCCAAGGTGCAACCCACTTGGCAGAATAGGACGGCACACAAGCCAAACGTGGAGCTCTGCGACGATGATCTTCGTTGAGCAGGATATTGGCTGGAGGTCTACGGTGTCGTCCGCCGATTGTCGACGATCTTGGCAGAGGTGTCGAATGACCGAAACTGGGCCGCCCTCTGAGCGTCATCGATCGGCTGAGCGCGACCCCCAGTAGTCGTTCAAAATCCTCTATCGCGGCCGTTCGCAGTCGTTCGACATCAGTGCACGTTGCCCGCCATTCCAGATCGCCGCGCCACTCATACTGCACGCCGCACGGTGGCCATCGTTACTGCGGTGCCAAGCGTCACGAGCTCGGCGCCGCGCTCGTCGCGTTCATCGCGATTGGCAAATGCGACGACCGAACGCGTGCCGTCATGAGCGATGAAGCGAAGGACGTAAGGGCGAATTGCAGATACCGGTGAGGACTGTGAAGCGCATGAGATACGAACCCGTGCGAGCGCGGCTAACGACATGGTGACTTCCTTGTTCGTTGAATTTCCCACCTATTCAGGTATTCAAACCGAAACTGGCCCGCTAGCAGAGCGTGCCCGCAGTAGCGGGACGGTGTCTAACAAGACACGAAGGGGCACCGCGCGCTCTGACCACGATGCTCGGGCGAGATATTTTTGTCAGCCTGCCCGGGGGTCCGAAATCAAAGCATTAATGGCGGCTGTACATCGCGTTCCAATCGGCCGTCGAGACGACCGGGCGCCCTGCTTCTGAAGATCCAGCTACGGCACCGCCGTAACCACTTGCTACGCCTTTGTCCGCAGCAACCTTGGCTTCAGCGGCCTGGATTTCAGCCGGATAGGACGTGTGGTCGCCGTCGCCCACGTGATAGCCGGCTTTCTCGATCTGGACAAGCTCGGCGCGCACTTGCGCACGGGTGACAGGCCCGTTCGATTGAGCGAACGAGACGGCTGGCATGGCCAAGGCCGAAGCGAGAACGAAAGCGGGAATGAGTGACTTGAGCATGGTTAAACTTCCAGTTATTGGCCGCGAACGGCGTTGTTGAATGCAGGCAATGTGTTGCGACGACAGTGGAAGTCAGTATAAACCCGAACTATTAAATATTAAGACATAATAGTTTTTATCGAACCCATAGGTAGTCTTGAATCGGGTTGACTGCCGGACGACCGTCCGTGGACCGGCTGCGGCCGGCCAACGGCTGGACCTGTGCTGACGTGCGGGCCGGGCATTCCCCGATGGCAGCGTGCCGCCTTTGCCGTGCCGGTTTGCGGCGTAGTGCAGCATAATGTGGCTCTCTCAGGTTCTGGCGCACCCCTCGGAATAGCCAGAATCTTTAGCCGACCCTAACCCGGTCGGCTTTTTTTTCGACCTGGCCGTCTGCCATGAGCGACTACGAGCGTTCGCGAGTGGCGGCACCCTCGCCGGGCGCGGCTAGCATCTCAGCGGGTTTCCGGAAAATAGGGTTTTTGTGCGTCGACTCCTATCGCCCCCTATCGCCCCCATCGCCAGTAGTGCCTTCACACATATCGTTAAATGACGATATATGATTCGTCTTGTAGCGATGCAGATGCAGGGCGCTGCCTCGCCGCTAGCCGGCGGCACGCCCGCCTGTTATTGATGACCCAAAAACCGATCCACATGACGCTCGATATCGACGCGATTCACAAAGCGCTTGCCAACCCTGTACGCAGGGAGATTCTCGGCTGGTTGCGCGAGCCGTACGCGCATTTCTCCGACCAGGAGCTGCCGCTCGATCACGGCGTGTGCGCCGGCAAGATCGACGCGCGCTGCGGGCTGTCGCAGTCCACCGTGTCGGCGCACCTTGCCGCCTTGCAGCGCGCGGGTCTCGTCACGTCGAAGCGGGTTGGTCAATGGGTGTTTTTCAAACGCAACGAGGCCGTCATTCAGGCCTTTCTCGAGCACATGAATACCGGGCTCTGAGCGCTTCATCCGCATCGCCGCGTTTTTTTGCTTGTTTCGTCTATTTCATTGCGCAGTTTTTTAAGGCTCGGGCCACGCGCCCGCCACCTGAGGTGAACTCATATGCCGACTCTTTTTGACCCGCTCCAGATTGGCGACATCACGTTGTCCAACCGCATCATCATGGCGCCGCTCACGCGTCAACGCGCCGAGGAAATTCGCGTGCCGAACGCGCTGATGGCGAAGTACTACGCCGAACGCGCCACGGCGGGCCTGATCATCAGCGAAGCCACTTCGGTCACGCCGCAAGGTGTCGGTTACGCCGACACGCCGGGCATCTGGTCGCAAGAACAGGTCGAAGGCTGGAAGCTCGTCACGAACGCCGTGCATGCAGCCGGCGGCAAGATCTTCCTGCAACTGTGGCACGTCGGCCGTATTTCGGACCCCCTGTTCCTGAACGGCGAACTGCCGGTCGCGCCGAGCGCTATCGCGGCACAAGGCCACGTGAGCCTGGTGCGTCCAGAGCGTCCGTACGTGACGCCGCGCGCGCTCGAACTCGATGAAATCGCCGGGGTGGTCGACGCATTCCGCAAAGGCGCCGAAAACGCCAAGGCCGCGGGTTTTGACGGCGTGGAAGTGCACGGCGCGAACGGTTATCTGCTCGACCAGTTCCTGCAGGACAGCACCAACACGCGTACCGACGCTTATGGCGGCCCGATCGAAAACCGCGCGCGCCTGCTGCTCGAGATCACCGACGCATGTATCGATGTCTGGGGCGCGAACCGTGTCGGCGTTCACCTCGCACCGCGCCGCGACGCACACGCCATGGGCGATTCGGATCCGGCGGGTACTTTTGGTTATGTGGCACGCGAACTCGGCAAGCGCAAGATTGCGTTCATCGCCGCCCGCGAAGCGCTCGGCGACGACCGCCTCGGCCCGCAACTGAAGAAGGCATTCGGCGGCCCGTACATCGCGAACGAAAAGTTCACCAGGGAAACCGCGCAGCAAGTACTCGACGCCGGTGAAGCCGACGCGGTGGCGTGGGGTCAGCTGTTCATCGCGAATCCGGATCTGGTGCGCCGCTTCGAGACGAATGCGCCGTTGAACAAGCCGAATCCGGCCACGTACTATGCACGCGGCGAAGTCGGCTACGTGGATTATCCGACGCTGGAAACGGTGGAATAAGCAGTTGAAGTCAGCCCGGGCTTAAGCCGCTTCGTTAAAGCGGCTGATTACTCGTAGCAGGCTGCAAGACCACGCGGCGGGTGGGACCGGAACGATGTCCGGCCACGCCCGCCGCGTTTTTTCATGCATTGGCTGTTGCGTACAGCGCGCCCTGCCCGCGCTACATGCGATCCAGGCGCTCACGTCTGCCGTCTGCCCTCATACCAGATCACGCCGCATGAACACGCGCTTCGATTCGTCGAGCCCTCGCGCGATATGCGCATGGCGCCGGGCGATCAGCGCGGCGTCGAGATCGGCCTCCTCCATATCGCGAAAGCCGAGCCGTCGATAGTACGGTGCGTTCCACGGCACTTCGCGAAACGTCGACAAGATGAGCTGCATGACCTGTTGCGCACGCGCGAGTTGCACGACCTGTTCGATCAGTGCCGCGCCGATACGTTGCCCGGCATGTGACGTGAGTACATCGAGTTCCTGCACATAAAAACGCGCGGGCTGCGGCTCGAACATCACGAACCCCACGCAGGTCCCATCGGCATCCACGGCGACGACAATCTCCCGCGCCTCGATCTTGCGGTTGACGAGTTCCAACGCCATCGGCGGCGCATCGGCGATACCTGTCATGTCGACGCTGACGAAGCGCTGGCCAGCCTCGAATTCGATCGCACGGATAGCGTCCGCATCGTGCGGCGCGGCAAGGCGGAACGTGAGACTGGAAGCATGTTGCATAGGCGTTTCGTAGCGTTCTTTTAAACGCGATTTCGCAAGACACACCCCGATGTTGGCATTAACACCACGAAATAAACAAGTGCTCGCGGCTCCGCGGGACTAAACTCCCGAACACCCCAATCCCTTTCGAATCAAGATGGACCTCATGCATGTGCTGCAGGTCGCCCTGCACTTCGACCAGCACCTGAGCGGCCTGATCGTGCAATACGGCACTGCCGTCTACGCGATGCTGTTTCTCGTCGTATTCGTGGAAATAGGCTTTCTGCCGCTCTTCTTTTTGCCTGGCGATCCCCTGATCTTCATCTGCGGCGGTCTTGCCGCGACCGGCGCGCTGAATGTCTGGCTCGTGATTCCCGTGCTGTTCGCCGCCACGGTGGCGGGCAGCATCGTCGACTATGCGATCGGCCGCGCGGTCGGCGAAAAAGTCTACACGGCCGACTACCGCTGGCTCGACAAGCATGCGCTGCGTAAAGCGCATGCGTTTTACGAGGCACGCGGCGGCCTGACCTTTTTGCTGTCGCCGTTCATTGCCGTCGTGCGCACTTTCGCGCCGTTCGTCGCCGGCGTTTCGCGCATGACGTTCGCGCGTTTCGTGTCGTTCGTCACGGCCGGGGCGGCGCTGTGGATCGTGTCGCTGGTGGCGGCCGGCTATCTGTTTGGCAACGTACCGCTGGTACGCGATCATATGAGTTCGATTGTGCTGCTGGGTGTCTCGCTCGGTGTCGGATCGTTGTTGATGAGCGCCGTGTGGCGCTTCGTCAACCGGAGGTTGCGGGCTCACTGAGCCGTGGTTGCGGGCGCGCTGAACCGGCGGTTGCGGACTCGCTGAGTCGCCGGTTGCGGACTCGCTGAGTCGCCGGTTGCGGACTCGCTGAGTCGCCGGTTGCGGACTCGCTGAGTCGCCGGTTGCGGACTCGCTGAGTCGCCGGTTGCGAGCGCGCTGAGCGGTGGTTGCGTACGCACTAAACCGAAGGTTTGCGCGCACACCGAATTTCGTGGAGATCGTTATGGCGCTATCTGCTTTGCTCGTCTTCGCGCTGGCGCTGATCATCGCCGCCGGTACGCCCGGCCCCAGCATCGCCGCGCTGGTCGCGCGGGTGCTGACCAACGGCTTTCGTGACGTCCTGCCGTTTCTCGCCGCGATGTGGCTCGGCGAAGCATTGTGGCTCACCTGCGCGGTGGCCGGCCTCGCGGTGATCGCGCGCAGCTTCGGCATGGTGTTCGTCGCGCTGAAATTCGTCGGCGTCGCCTATCTGCTGTTCCTTGCATGGAAAATGTGGCGCGCGCCAGCCGACGTAGAAGGCCGCGACTTGCCGAGCGGCCAGTCGCCGTGGCGCATGTTCGTCGCCGGCCTGCTGGTCACGCTCGGCAACCCGAAGATCATGATGTTCTATCTCGCGTTGCTGCCGACCATCATCGATCTGTCGCGCATCGGCACCGTCGCGTGGTTCGAACTGACGCTCACCATGCTGATCGTGCTGATGGCCGTCGACTTCGGCTGGGCCCTGCTCGCCACACGTGGGCGCAAGCTACTGAGCACCCGCCGTGCCGTCAGGATCACCAATCGCGCGAGCGCTACGGTTATGGCCGGTGTGGCCGCCGCTATTGCGACACGCTGAGCTTCGACTTGGCGGCCTGGCGGCATAGTGGCTATCGCCACAGCTGACCGTAGACTCGCCGGCTTTTCAGCCTGGCGGCACAGCGGCTATCGCCACACGCTGACCGTAAACTCGCTGGCTTTCAGCCTGGCGGCGCATCGACTATCACCACACGCTGACCGTAAGCTCACTGGCTTTTCAGCCTGGCGGCGCAGCGACTATCGCCACACTCTGACCGTAAGCTCACTGGCTCTTCAGCCTGGCGGCACAGCCGCGGCTTGCACTTCAATACGTAGAGACGCCAGCAAAGCCTGCCACCATTCGCCGTGCCGCAGCAGAAATACACGCTCGGGGAAATGGTGGCGCGCCACATGTTCTTGCGGCACCGTATCCCAGCCGCGATGCTCAACTGTCACGCGCGTTTCGTCGCCCACCGCTTCGAAACGCACCTCGACATGCGTGTGCTGCGCATCGGTGAAACTGGCCTGACGCCAGCCGAATGCCAGACGCTCGCCCGGCTCCCAGGCCGTGACTCTGCCGATCTCGAACACGCTGCCATCCGCCTGTGTTTCGACGAGGCGTCCGAGTTCTCCGGACGCTGACGAAGACTCGAACGACAGCACGCCCGCGCCTTGCGGCGTGAACTGAAACAGCCCGTTTGGCCGCCACCATCTGCCGATCTCGCGCGTGAACACTTCGAACGCGCGCCGCGGCGTGGCCGCGACGCGTAGCGACACCTGCACGCGTGAGCTCATGCCTGCTGCTCCAGATGCGCCTTGAACGACAGCAATTGCTCGGACCACAAGGCTTCGGTCTGTTCGAGCCATGCCTTCAGTTCGCTCATCGGCGCCGATCTCAGCACGTAGAGACGCACGCGCGCGTCGACGCCGTCGTGCGATTCTTCGATCAGTTCGCTCGAACGCAGCACCCGCAAATGCCGGCTCATCGCCTGCGGCGAGAGGCCGGTGGCTTGCGCGAGTTCGCCCGCGCGCATCGGCTGCTGGCTGAGCAGATCGACCACCTGACGCCGGTTCGGATCGGCTAGTGCGGCCAACGTGCGGTCGAGCGAGACGCTGGCTGGCAGTCCCATCGTTACACCCATCCTTCGATTTTCAGGCCGCTCACGCGTTCGGCTTCCTCGCGCGACACTTCGCGCACCGTCTGACCGAAGCTCCAGATGTGCCCTTCCGGATCGCGCGCCGCGTAGACGCGGTCGCCGTAAAACTGATCCGCGGGCTCGCGCGTGATCACGGCGCCCGCGGCGCGCGCACGGGCGCAATGTTCGTCGATGCCCTCGCGCAGTTGCACGTGCACCGATTGCGTATTCTTGCCGCCGATCGAAGCCGGGCTCGCGGCGTCTTCCGACCATTCCCGGCAGACCATCACGTAGCTGTCGCCGAAGCGCATTTCCGAGTGGCCCAATTGGCCGTCGCTATCCGTGATGACCATCTGACGCTCGAAGCCGAACGCTTTCTCCAGCCAATCGAGCGCGGCAAACGGGTCCTTGTAGTACACCGACGCACCCAGCGAAGGACGTTGATACGGCTCGTTCATGGTCGCCTCATTTTGTAAACCTTTCGGTTGATATTTAACACTATAGTTAAACAAATCGAAAAGGCAAAGATGGCATGACGCTGCCCGGTGTTCCTTCACTATAAAGTCGAAAAAATTTACCAATAAAGATGAAAACGTTCAGATTTGCGTCAACAAAATACTCGGAAAAACGAAATCAATCTGAAAACTATAAAACCTGAACGTCACCGGGTCCAGCGGTCGTCCCGTAGCCAGCAGCAAGTCGTCGGCCATTGCCGACGGTGACCGAATAGGAACGTGCGGCCGCTCCAGGTCCCTTTGCCGGCATTCGCGACCAGGTGTCGGCGAGTATCAGCTTTCGTTATGGCGAATGAGTCTTTCCGACCCGTTCCGGTCCCTCGCATTTCTCTTGAACGGTCATTCGCGGGCGTAATGGCTTCCGCGCGAGAGCCGACTCGAAGGCTACCGGTCGAGCGCTCCGGTTCCACTTGCAGTGAAGCGGGACTGAGCGTGGACAGTCAGTCGGTGGTTACTGGCAAGTCGTGGCGGGTACCCCACTCAGACCAGGAGCCGTCATATACCTTTATATCAGTTACGCCGATCACCTCCGCCGCTAGGGCGGGAACACACGCTGTCACTCCGGAACCGCAGCTAAAAATAAGCCGCTTCGATGCCAAAGAATGACTATTGAAGATGGTTTGCAATTCGTCTTCAGAACGCATAACGCCTTGATCGAGTACCGTGTCGAAGGGCATATTTACTGCGCTTGGGATATGTCCGCCACGCAGCCCCGCACGTGGCTCAGGAACCATTCCTTTGAATCGCCCCGAAGACCTCGCATCGACAATCGCACGGTCAGCGGATTGCATCGCTTCGCGGACAGATTCAGCGTCGCAAAACACCTCTGGTCGAAAGTTCGCGACGAAATTGCCAGGCTGCCTCCGCGAGTCAGACTTACTCGGCGAACTCGTGGGACCCGTCGCTCGCCAGGCAGGCAAGCCGCCATTGAGCACCGTGACCTTGTCGTGGCCCATAGCCTTGAATGCGAGCCGCAGCCGCGGGCTTGCGTAAATGCCAAACTTATCGAACACAACGATCGTATGGTCTTGATTTACGCCCAGCGCCTGCGCATCCTCCGAAAATTTGTTGGGTGTGGCCAGCATGTGAGGTAAAACCTGACCCTCGTCTGCGAAATACTTATTGAGATCAACGTATATGGAACCGGGAATTCCCTCGTCCTCAGGCGGTGGTGCTGCACCGGCCGACACCGCCGACGGAAGTCCCGCCTCCAGAATGATGAGGTCCGGTCTTGTCATGTTTTCTTGCAACCAGGCAACAGAAATAAGCGGTTCCATAGTTTCGTTTAGTTCGAATTTAGACGTCGGGTTGCGAATGTCGCACTGGCCTCGCGGCCACAGCGCGAAGAGATCGATTGTTGACGATTACAGCCAAGGCGTCGAGTGGCCGAAATTGGCCGATAGCACCAATTCGCTGAACGTGCCGCCATGGGGATACTGGAATTCGCAATGGCGGCTTTCTGGCGGTTTGTGCGAACGCGTACTGCCGGCCATGAAGGGACGTCGGCCCACGCTTTCACCCGGACGTTCGAACGTCGGCTCCGCCTCAGATTGCGGACCTTCGTGCGCGGATCACGCGTCGTCGCCTGCCGTGCCCATCCGGCTCGACCTGAGATCGCTCGCCTCTCTAAAGCGCTACGGCAGCATTGACGAACAGGTCGCACCAATTCTGTTCCTCGCGTCGGATGAGGCGGGTTATATGACCGGCACTGTATTGCCCGTAGCTGGTGGCGACACGGGCTGACTTATGAATCGCCTCGAGCAGCCTGAGCACTGACGCGTCACAACCGCAGGTGACGAACTCTCTTGCCGACTACGAACTGAGGTTATGCAGTCTCGAGCAGAGACCGTCGCTGCAACTGGGTCGGCAAGAGCACCGCATGCATGGCATTAGTATCGCCTTATAAATTTGAGGCGACCGATTGGCAACACGTGCGCCGCCACAGCTTGCATCAGTGTAGGTTTAGCGCCGCCATCGTGTCCCCTGCAGGAGACAGATTTCATGAGTGAACGCGAAGCCGTTATCCCTGCCGGGATGGAGGCAGTCTACGAAAAGATTCGTTACGCCCCGGCGGTCAAGGTGGGCAACACGATTTACGTGTCCGGCCAGATTGGGCGTGATATGGCCATGCAGCTCGTCGAAGGCCGCGAAGCGCAAATAGTCCAGGCGTTCGAAAATCTCGCGCGGGCTCTGTCGGCGGCAGGTGCATCGTTGG
Organism: Paraburkholderia sp. RL17-337-BIB-A; assembly: GCF_046025895.1. Taxonomy (NCBI): domain Bacteria; kingdom Pseudomonadati; phylum Pseudomonadota; class Betaproteobacteria; order Burkholderiales; family Burkholderiaceae; genus Paraburkholderia; species Paraburkholderia sp. RL17-337-BIB-A. The sequence goes on from NZ_JARESY010000002.1 coordinate 2,602,102, forward strand.
GCGACGTGGTAGACCTGACCACTTACCACACTGATATGCGCGACCTGCCATTGTTCATGAAGGTGCGTGACCAATACCTCACTACGCACCCGTTGCCGGCTTGGACAGCGGTCGGCGCGCACATGCCTGGCGGTGCGGCAGGTTACATCGTTGAAATCAAGCGGAGCGCGGTATTGCCTGATTAACCCTGTGATAACGCGCGTGTCCGAAACCGCTTATATCCCCGTATAGGCAAGTTACGCTAACGGAGCGTTGGCATATCCCACCGTAGAGTAGATTCGCGTTTCGGCAAAACCTACTCTTCTCGCTGCGACGGACTGCCGCTTGGCGGAACGGAGCAAGTACCGACTACCCCGAAAGCTCGGGTGCCGCAGGAGAACCGAATGGCCTCGAATTTTTAAGCCATCAAGTTATTCTGGACCAGGCGGCAGTAACCGCGATATGCCGCCGCACGGCAGGAGCTCCGCTGAAAAAGATGATGGACCATCAACCACGCGACTACTTGACAGCGATGGAAGGGGTTCCCAAAGGATTGGAGACAAATGAAGACCGGTAAATATCGCTATGTCGTCGCCTTGCTGCTGTTCGTCGCGGGCGCCATCAATTACATGGACCGCGCGGCACTCGGCGTCGTCGCGCCGATCATCAACAAGGAACTGAGCCTCTCGCCGTCGGAACTGGGCATCGTGTTCAGCAGCTTCTTCTTCGGCTATTCCATCTTTGCGTTCGTCGGCGGCCACCTGGCCGACAAATACGGACCGCGCCACGTGTTCAGCTGGGCGATGGGCAGCTGGTCAATCTTTTGCGGCCTGACCGCGGCCGTGACCGGCTTCGGCACGCTGCTGCTCTCCCGCGCGCTGTTCGGCTTCGGCGAAGGTCCGATGAATTCGACGACGAACCGCGCGATCACCAACTGGTTTCCGCGTCACGAAACCTCGACGATGATCGGCTTCACGTTCTCCGGTCAAACCGTTGGCAGCGCGATCGCCGGACCGATTGTTGGGCTGATCGCGGTTGCGTACGGATGGCGCACCTCATTCGTGATCATCGCTGCGCTCGGGCTCGTCTGGATCGTTGCATGGCGTTTGTTCGCGACCGACAAGCCCGCCGGGAACCGTCGCGTCGGCGCACTGGAACGCGAGATGATCGAAGCGAGCCGCAGCGCGATTCATCCCGCAGAAGCCGGCAACGACAGCACGCCGCTGCGCAGCTACCTGATGCGTCCGAGCACGCTCGCGCTCGGCGTCGGACTGTTCGCGGTGAACTACACACTGTTCGTGTTCATCTCGTGGATGCCGAGCTACTTCACCAACGCCCTCCATCTCGACATCAAGCAGATGAGCGTCCTGAGCGCGGTGCCGTGGGCGTGTGGCGGCATCGGCTACTTTGGCGGCGGCCTGATCGCCGACGCCTTCTTCAAGCGCATGAAAGACAAGCTGCTCGCTCGAAAGATCTCGGCGGTGGTGCCGCTCGCGCTCTCGGGTCTGGCGATGCTCGGCGTCAGCATGGTGGATTCCACCGCGCCAGCGGTGATCCTGGTCGCGTGCGCCGTGATGTTTCTCACGGCGTCGTCGCAGGCATGCTGGGCCACCATGCACGAGCTCGTGCCGGGGCGCCATCTCGGTGGTGTGAGCGGGTTCGTGCACCTGATGAGCAACATCTCCGGCATCGTCGGCCCGACGATGATGGGCTTGGCGGTACAGTACCTCGGCGGCTATGGTAGCGGCTTCATGCTCGGCGCGGCTATCGATCTGGTTGGCGTGCTCACGATGATCTTTGTGATCGGCAACCGCAAGCCGGGCAATGCGGTCGAGACGAGCGGCACGGTGGCCTGAAGGCCTCGCGTCTAAGTGCCGAAGATGTCGGTAAGCGATGCGATGAATGCACACCGCCGCATCTATGACGAGTACAACGCTGTACTCGACATGGACGCTAACTATTACCTCGACACGATCCGGGTGGTCTTCCAGGAATTCCGCCTGGCTGAAGGCACCTGGGATGTGGCCGGCGAACGGGTGCGGTCGCAGGACATCAAGAAGACCGCCCTCTTCACGATTGAAGGCGAGCTGGACGACATCTCCGGCAGCGGCCAGACGCTTGCGGTGCAGGAGCTGTGCACCGGCATCGCGGAGAAGAACAAGCGGCATTTCACGGCGGAAAAGTGCGGCCATTACGACATTTTCTCAGGGCGCCGCTGGCGCACCATCATCTGCCCGCAGTTGCGAGACTTCATCCTCGAGTACAGCAATGCACCGAAAGCCGTGAGGGAAAAGGCCGAAACGCAGGCGTAGTCAAGCCGCCGGCGGGCGCACGGGGCCCCTGCCGCAATCAATGCTGTCCTTCTCGCTCGCGCTCAACGCGAAGTGACCGCGTGACCTTTTGGGGCGCCCACCGGCCCAGCCGTCACAAGAAGCAGACGAGCGGTATCGGCCAGGCGCTGGCCGCGAACCCGGATCTGCTTGAGGTCATAAAACTGCCGGTCGTTCGTGGCCTGCAGCAGTGCGGCATAGCCTGTCGCACCGTCCATGTAGGCAGCCTTGTCGAACGCTTCGGTGCGGCGTGCGGAGTCTGCGGCTTGCGTGATAGCACCGTCCTGGCTCACATCGTTCGACAGGGCATTCAGACTATCCGCCACCTCACCGAACGCTTTGACCACCGTCTGATGATAATCCGCCAGGGCAGCACCGTAGCCCGCCTGCGCCGCCTGTTTCTGCGCGCGCAGTCTGCCTCCTTCGAACACTGGCGCGCTGATGCCTCCTAGCGCATCCCATGCCAGTTCGGACGGCCCGGCAAAGAGTCCTTCGACACTCAGCGATCCCGTCAACGCGATGTCCGGATACATATCAGCCGTCGCGATGCCAATCTGTGCGTTTTCCGCATGCAGGCTGGCTTCGGCAGCCTGGATGTCCGGACGCCGGCGCACCAGCGCTGAAGGCAGTGTCAACGGAATGTCTTGTGGCAGGTGGAGTTCCGCGAGGTCGATTGCGGGCGCGCTCCACGTGCCCGGCGTCTTCCCGGCCAGTACGGTCAGCGCGTCCTGCGCCGCCGCAAGTCTCTGCTGCTCGACGGCGATCCGGCCTTCTATATCGTCGACTGACCGGTTCTTTTGTTCGAGATCGACTTCCGATACACCTCCCGTCGCGCGCGCGCGTTGCAGGATGCGCTGCTGCGCCGTGCTGGACACGAGTATCGATTGCAGCGCGTCCAGTTGGTCGCGTATCGACGCCGCCGCGATCACTTCGTTGACGATGTCGCCGCTGACGTTCAGTCTCACGGCTTCCAGCTCGTCGGCCTGTACTTCGGCCAGTGCGTCGGATCGTTCCTTAGAGCGGCGAATCCTGCCAAAGAGATCGAAGTCGTAAGTGACGGAAGGTCCGATCGCATAGTACGAGTAAGGCGCAAACGCCTTGGCTTCCTCGCCGAGGAACGCCGCGCCGTAGCGCGTACGGCCCGAACTTGCCGACAGGTCGACTTGCGGCAGGCGCTCGCCTTGCACGGCGTCGGCGATGCGACGCGCGCGTGCCAGCTTTCCTAGCGCACTGGCAATGTCGTAGTTGTTTGCGAGGCCTTCATCGACGAGCGCATTCAGGCGTGGCGAATCGAACGCTTGCCACCACGCCTCGTTGGACCCGTTCGCGGAGCTGAGCCGCTGCGCGGCTGCGCCGGCGGCGGTGATGCTCGACGGTTGACTGCGCAGATAGGTCGTGTCGGCTGGTGGCGCGGGCGCGTGAAACTCCGGGCCCACCGCACAGCCGCCGATGGCGGTAACGATCAATGAAAGCGTGATGGGCCGAGCTAGTCGGCGCAATCTCGCCGCCTTCTCAGATCCGGGAATATCCGCACTGTCGATTGATTTCATATCAGTACCTCTGTTGAATGCTGGACGGCTCGATGAGCGCTCAGCGCGCGGGCCGTCGAAGCATGAATACGAGTCCGAGCGCAATGGCCATCAGCGCGCCCTGCAGATAGATGGCGTCGCCATACGCCAGATACATCGCCTGTTGATGAACACTACGGCCTATCGCTATCAGTGCCTCGTGCTGCGCCCCCGCCTGGTCGGAGTTTCCGTGAGCGACAAACCAGTTCGTCATGTCGGCAATGCGCTGCGTGGTGGACTCCGAAAAATCGGAGATGCTGGACGTCAAAATCTGCGAGTGAAAATGCTCGCGCCGGTCGGTGAATGTTTCGAGAACCGCGATACCGATCGCGCCACCCAGGTTTCTCATCATGTTGAACAACGCCGCCGCCGATCCCGCGTGCTCTCGCTCGACATCGCCAACCGCGATCGACGAGAGCGGCGTCATGACCAGCACCTGTGCGAATGCCCGCACGATGTCGGCCGTAAAGAACTGCGGGCCCGAATAGTCGGAAGACAGATGGATCGACATCAACGTGCCAACCACATACAGCAGGAAACCGAAACCCGCTAGCATGCGCGGGTCGTACTTCCGCACGAGACGCGGCATCACCGGAATCAGCAGAAGCTGCGGCGGCCCAAGCCACAGCATGACTGCGCCGGTCTGCGCCGCGCTGTATCCCTGAATGCGGGCGAGATAGGTCGGCAACGTAAGAAGCCAGCCGTAAATGGTAAAGCCAAACAACAGATTGGCCGCGCTCGCGAAGCCGAAATTGCGGCGCCCCAGAATGCGCAACTGCAAAAGCGGTTCGAGACGCCGGAGCTCGATCACAATGAAGGCGACCAGGCAAAACACCGCGAGCACGCTGAGCCGCACGATGAAGGGAGAGCCGAACCAGTCCCGCCGGTTCCCCTCTTCCAGCACGACCTGAAGCGCACCGAGCCCGACGGCCATCGTGAGCATGCCCCACCAGTCGCCCTGGGCGAACAGTCGCCATTGACGGGGCGTTTTCGGCACGGAGTACCAGAGAATCGCGAACGTCACCAGGCCGGGCGGCAGACTGACGAAGAAAATGGACCGCCATCCCAGCAGGTCGTTGAAGAAGCCGCCTATCGCGGGCCCGAGCGACGGCGCCATGACGGCCGCGAGCGAGAAAAGCGCAACGCCGATCGGCTGCTTCGAACGCGGCAGCGTCGTCATCACGATCGAAAACGACAGCGGTATCAGGCCACCGCCCGTGAAGCCCTGTATGGCCCGCAACACCACCATCTGCCCCAGTGTGTGCGCGAACGAGCAAGCCACCGTGAAGATGACGAAAAGCAGCGTGCTGCTCAGGATATATGTGCGCACCGACAGCATTCGGGCCAGCCAACCGCTCATCGGAATGACAATGATCTCCGCGACGAGATACGCCGTTGTAATCCAGTTCCCCTCGTCGGAGCCCGCGCCGATCCCTCCCTCCACGTTTGCGAGGCACGACGCGATGATCTGGATATTCAGGATTGCTATGAACGCGCCGAGTGCCGCGCCGAACACCGCCAGCCAGGTTCCAACCGATACCGCATCGGCATCAGCGCCCGTCCCGTCCGCTGGCGTCTGCTTCGAATTCGAAATCGTTGTCGACATGATCTCACCTCGTTTATGGTCGATCACCGGCCGCCGGACTCGTTTGGTGCGCTGGTATCGACGTCGGCCTCGACTGACATCCCTGGACGGATCCGCCCAGCCAGGCGACCGTCGTTCAGCACGATCTTCACCGGTATGCGCTGAACGATCTTCGTGAAGTTGCCGGTTGCGTTATCGCTTGGAAGCAAGCTGAACTCCAGGCCGCTCGCGGGTGAAATACTGTCCACATGGGCCCGGATCACGTCGTCCGGAAACGCGTCGACATGAAGTTCGACCGGATCCTGCGCGTGCATGTGCGTGAGTTGCGTTTCCTTGAAATTGGCAACCACATAGACGGCCTGTAACGGCACGACTGCCATCAAAGCATTACCGGGCTCAGCCATCTGCCCGACACGCACGGTTCGGCGCCCAACAACACCGTTAGCAGGAGAAGTGATCGCCGTGTGCTCGAGATCCAGTTCAGCCTGCGTCTCGACGGCCCGCGCATGGGCGAGCTTTCCTTGCGCGAGCGCCACCTGGGTATTCAACACCACGGTCTGACGCCGTGCAGCCTGCGCTGCCGCCTGCGCGCGATCCAGATTCGCGCTCTCTTCCCGCCGCCGCGCCGCAGCTTCCTGCGCCACCTGCTCTGAGCTGTAGCCGACTTGCGCGAGGTCGCCGTATCGACGGTCGTTGATCGAAGCGATCGATGCCGCCGCGCGCGCGCCAGTGATCGTGGCGTCAGCCTGCGCGACTTTCGCGCCTTGCGTGTCGAGTTGCGCCCGCGCCGATGCCAGTTCCGCGGTAGCGATCTGCACGTCGGACTGGGCTCGAGCCAACGCGGCGCGGTAGTCACGGTCGTCAATGAGTGCAAGCGTCTGTCTCGCGCGAACGGGTTGATTGTCCTGCACCAACACCGCCGCGACATAGCCAGACACCTTTGGCGCGATCACGGTAGAATCCGCCTGCACATAGGCGTCATCGGTCGATTCGATGAAGCGGCCATGGGTCCAGTACCGCACGCCGCCAATCGCCGCTGCCGCAATGACGACAACACCGCCCAGCCATGCCGCCAGCTTTTTCACCGACCGCCGGGACTGAGATCCGGCGACGCCAACCCCACGCTCCGCCGTTGCTTTCACCGCCGTAACCATCCTGCTCTCCAATAGACAATGCATCGAGGATGCGAATGACACCACATCCCCGCGCCGTTTGGCAGTAACGAAGGCGAATGGCTAACTTCCACTTTTCGGAAGCTTCGTCCTCGACGCTGTCGGTGCTCGCCGTTGACGTATTGACGCGCACGCGCGCTTAGACGACCGGGTCTGCGAGTTTGGCCTGCTAGCCGACGCGCATCGTAACAACGGCGTCCGTGGCGCTCTATGGCGAGACGCAGAACTCGTTGTGCACAACTGCGTCGCAATCATCAATCGTTCCGAGGAGAGCTTCGATCCGTGTTTTGCTGGACAATATCGCTGCAAAGCAGATCGGCCGCTCGGCCACGGTCAACTTGGGAAACTCATGGCCGACAAAATAGGTGACCTTCGTCTGTTCGTTCAATTGGTCGAAGCAGGGAGCCTGACGCAAGCGGCACTGCGTCTGAACAGTTCGCTGCCCGCGATGAGTCGACGCCTGGCCGCGCTGGAAAACCGTCTCGGCGTCCGCTTGATCGATCGCGGAACGCGGCGCTTTCAGCTAACCGACGAGGGGCGCATCCTTCACAGTCGCGCGCTCGCGATCCTCATGGCCGTCGACGAAGTAGAAGCAGAAGTCGCTGGCCACGAGAGTGAGCCGCGCGGGAACCTGCGCGTCTGCGCGCCCGTGCACGTGGGCCGTGAACATATCGCGCCGCTTGTCGCGGAGTTTGCCCGCACGCATCCAGGAATGAGTATCGAACTCGTGCTGTCCGACGCGGAAGTCGACGTCGCGGAAGACGGCATTGACATCGTGCTCAACGTCGGCGCGCCACAAGCGCAAAGCGTTGTGGCGCGACGTGTGCTGCGCAATCGACGCGTCGTCTGCGCGTCGACGGATTATCTGGCGCGCGAGGGCGCTCCTGAAACGCCCGACGACTTGCTTGCGCACGAGTGCATTCTGCTGAGGCGCGGACACAAGACTTTGGACCGATGGAAGTTCCGCGAGAACGGCGAAGTGCGGGACGTGCAGGTGCGTGGTCGTCTACTCACAACGAGCAGCGAAGTGGCCTATCAATGGACGCTCACCGGCGAAGGTATTGGCATCAAGGCGCTATGGGACATTCACCGCGATCTCGCATCGGGCCGTCTGGTCGAGTGCCTTCCGCAATACGCGTGTGACGACGCTGACATGTACATTGTCTATGCCGCGCGCCAGCACCTTCCGCCGCGCATGAGGGTGTTCATCGATTTTCTCGTAACGGAGCTGGAGGGCTTCTACGGTGCCACGCAGGCATAGGCCCAACCCATTCCTGCTGGTCGCCGGGGAATAGATCCCATCGCCTCTCGCACAGCCGGCATTGGTCTCTTGCGCGGGATTGCGCAACCCGTCGTTCAGAGTTTATCGGGTGCTCATCGCGAACTGCTTACTGCGACAAAACCAAATCGCGACCCCGGGGACAATCGCAGACCCGAACCGCCTGGATATCCGGCAAGTTCTGTTCAAACCTGCTGGGAGCGCAGGTCGAGTTGTCCTGATTTTTCCTTCACGAGTTCGATAAACGCACGCAGTTTGGCCGGAGCATGTCTGCGGCCGGGATAGTACAGCGATATCCCCGGGTAGGATGGGCTCCAGTCGTCGAGCACCTGGACCAGACGCCCGGACGCAAGGTCATTGGCCACGAGATCCTCGACGATCCAGACAAGACCGATTCCGTTCAGGGCGGCCTTGCGCATGAGGTCCGGCTCGTCAAGTGTCAGCGAACCAGGCACATCGATCTCCATTGCCTGTCCGTGACGTGCGAACTCCCAGCGGTAAATTGCGCCCGAAGGCTTCCGTGCTCTTACACAGTTGTGCTCCATCAGGTCGGCAGGCACCTTCGGACGTTCCCGCCCGTCGAAATACGCTGGGGATCCGACGATGACCGAACGCAGGGTCGGTGCAATCGGCACGGCAACCATGTCCGGGGGAAGCGCTTCGGCATTGCGGATGCCGGCGTCGAATCCTTCCGCCACGAGGTCGATCAGCCGCCCTTCCGTGACCAGTTCGACTTTCATGTCGGGATAGCGGCGCAAGTATTCGAAGATCAGCGGTTCCAGGATCATGCGCGCCCAGTTCAGCGCCGCGTTGAGCCGGAGAACGCCGGACGGACGCTCGCGATGCTGGTCCACGTCCTCCATGGCCGAGCGGATCGTCGCGAGTGCCGGACCGACCTGGGCAAGGAACTGCTCGCCCGCCGCGGAGAGCGACACGCTGCGGGTTGTCCGGTCGAACAATCGCACGCCCAGACGCGCCTCCAGCGCCGCTACCGTCTGGCTGACGGCGGATGACGACATGCCCAGCTCGCGCGCGGCGGCGCGAAAGCCACCACAGCGGCCCACGGCAAGCACCACCTCCAGCTCGATCAAACCACTTCGGCTCATTGATTCACATCCACGGACAGGGTGATTAGCTTTGTCCGTCTATTTTAATCAATCGATCGCCCCTACAGTAGGAACGGTCTACCCATACCAGGAGCGGAAATGCATCAGATCGATCACATCTATATCGACGGAGCCTTCGTGACGCCGCACGGATCGGAGTGGGCGGACCTGCACAATCCATCGACGGAAGCGGTAATCGGCCGCGTTCGGCTCGGCGATGCCGAAGACGCTCGAGCAGCAATCTCCGCTGCAAAACGCGCTTTCCCGCTGTGGTCGCGTACCAGCAAGGCGGATCGAATCGATCTGCTGCACCGCCTGCATAAGGCCGTTGCAGCAAGCGCTTCTGCGCAATTTGCGGCCCTGCAGGAAGAATACGGTGCACCATTCGCTTTCGGTGATTGGCTGGCAAAGGCAGCCGGGAACGCATTCCTTGAGGCCGCTAATATGCTGAAGAATTACGAATTCGAACGCAGCTTCGGAAAGACGCAGGTCGTGATGCAGCCATTGGGCGTGGTCGCTGCCATCACCCCATGGAACGCCAATGCGTTTTTCCTATGCGGCAAGATGGCGACAGCTATTGCCGCTGGCTGCACGGTGGTGTTGAAACCTAGTGAGATGAGTGCGCTTCAAACCCAGGTGCTAGTCGAGGCCTTGCATGAAGCCGGTGCCCCTCCCGGTCTTTTCAACATCGTAAATGGCCGGGGCGACGTGGTGGGCGCCGAGTTCAGCGTGCATCCACACGTTGCCAAGCTCAATTTTACTGGATCGACTGGTGTCGGACGTTCGATCATGACGGCCGCTGCCCAAACCATGAAGCGCGTCACGCTCGAACTCGGCGGTAAGGGACCGCAGATCATTCTTGACGACGCCGACCTGGACGCTGCCATTCCGACCACAGTTGCTTCCGGGTTGATGAATAGTGGGCAAGCCTGCATTGCCGGGACTCGTATATTGGTTCCTGAGAGCCGGAAGGCCGAAATTCTTTCACGGCTCAAGTCCGAAATCGCCAAAGTGAGAGTGGGCGATCCGAAAGATTCGTCGGTGACTGTGGGCCCAATGGTGAGCAAGAAACAGTGGGATCGGGTTCAGGGTTTTCTACGCATCGGTCTTGACGAAGGCGCGGAATTACTGGTCGGCGGCGAAGGTCGTCCCGATGGCATGGACGCGGGATGGTTTGTCCGGCCAACAGTGTTTTCTAATGTGACCAATGAGATGCGTATCGCCCGGGAGGAGATTTTCGGTCCCGTGTTGAGCGTGCTCTCCTACGAGACGGAGGAACAGGCCATCGAAATCGCGAACGATACGCCCTATGGACTGCAGGCATTTGTTCTTTCGAGCAACGCGGAGCGCGCGCGAGCCGTTGCAGCCCAGCTAGACTCGGGTCGAGTGCAGATCAATAACGCATACCCCGAGGCCAATGTTCCTTTTGGCGGGTTTAAACAGTCAGGCATCGGTCGCGAAGGTGGCGTATTCGGCCTTGAGGCCCATCTGGAACCGAAAGCCATCGTCGCATGAGCAGCCGGCCGTGCCGGGCTGGTCGACGGCCGCATCTTGCCCGAGTTCTGCCGACCTGCTCGCACGCCGGAAAGGGCCGGTCGCTGCCTGGCGTGGCCGGCCTAATTCGACCCACAACGGTCCGTCAAGTTTGTGCAAAGCGGCCATTCAATGCTGCCGTCTCAATCAGCCTCCCCTATGGGGCAAGCTATCCGAAAAGGCGAGTTTCGCGACTGTTCGTCACTGAAGGGCCAATCAGGTTGCCATCAGGTCGCAATCACCCGCGACCGTTGAGCGACCGGGATGGATTGTTTCTGGACCGTAAAGTACATGGACAATCGCAGATCCGGGGGGTGCCAGACTCTATCTCGAAGACCGCCTGACGCTTGGATTGTGCGTTATCGCGCAAAATACCATCTCTCGGAATGGGATTGACTGCATGAGAAACCGACGGTATTTTTTGTGACGGGGCGTCACGCCCCCTGCGCCGCCTCACAGTTCCTTTCGATTCCGTGCCGGCTGTGGAGGTTCGTCGGCACGGAAACTCGGACTGAAGCCATGCGTATCTACTTCCAGAACGCGTCTATCCCGACGCGGGCCGCCAATCGGCTCAAATACCGCCTTACGCTAAAGGAATCCCAGGCGCGACAGGTGACATCCGAAGTCTTCGGCTATAGAGACTGGACCGACCTCCACAGCGAGCTGGGCAGCGAAGTAGCTTCCGTGCTCGACGAGGCGTGTGACAGCGCGACACTAACTGAGCGACGCGTATATCAGGCGTCGCAATTGCTCGCATCGTCAGTTGATCTTCACGGTGAATCCGCGGACGACTTTGTTCGATGGTGGCAACCATCGGCCGCGCACGCGCACGAAGAGGGCCGGGACCCGACACAAACACCGTTTGCCGGCTCAAAGGAAGATCTGAGTTTTCAAGAAGCGCTTAGCACATTGGCTCACGCCGTGCACCATTCCGTTCGCCAATTCGAACAAGCGCTCATGGCTGGTATACACAGAACGGAAAACGAAAGCTCGCTCAGGTTTGCAGAATCGATTGCTGATGAGTTGCTAAGCGGCAACCGAAACCGGGAACCCGAAGTTGCTCGTCACCTCCTTGAGGCTTTGGCCTCGCGAGGGCTGCCCCGGTCGATACTTAACCTGGCGACGAGTTTGACGCTTGGCGAGGGTGGGCCCAAAGACGAAAGGAGAGCCAGGGACTTGCTTGAGCAGTTGGCTGAATCTGCTTCAACTCCCGATAATCTGAAGCGGATTGCCGAATCGCGCCTGGGCACCGCCTAATCACCTGGCATCCCGCAGAAACCCGGTACATCAATAGCTCTGCAGTTGTGGAAGCGTGCGGCGGAGACGGGCGACATCCCCGCTGCACGCTACGCCAGACTGCATCGCGACGCGCTGCGCAAAAGAGAAGTCAACCAGCAGAGCCAGCGAAAGCTGCTCACACCTATCGGCTCGTGGCGGCCAAATATGGCAAGCACCGGCTTCGACGAATCCCGGATACTCCTCCTGCTTTCTACCCAGAGCTGGCTGCCTGTCTCGACAAAGGTCAGGCTTTCCTGAAGTTCTCATACGACTACGGAAACTCCTTTTTTACGACAATCCAGGTTCGGATCTTTTCCAAACGTCATTCATACAAATCGAGTTGACGGCATCATGGCAGCTATAGACAACGGAAACCGACCTATCCCGGACACCCGGATAAGCGGCGGTTTGGCTTGAACGGCCGCTCATGAGCGGCCTCTGGGTAGATGAACACAAGTGCCCGCATACGAGATACATTGGGGGTCACGTTAAGTGACCGGTCGGGGCCGGGGAGCCGGAACGATGACCCGAGAAGAGTGTTCTGAAGTCGGTCACTGGCGCGATCACCTCCGCCGCCGCAGGAGTCCTGCCAACAGCGATCCTTAAAGAAATGGCGGCGAACCAAGGCAGCGCGGGATGAGCGTGGCGAAGCGGTGTGAGCTTCGTGCCGCGCGTCCCAACCGCCGCAAGGAGTCGCTCCGATGGTTAAAACAGCCGCTGTTGTCCCGGAGGAACAGCATTTCATCCTCTCGAGCTTGACGCCCGGCCGGGCGCAGACACGGCTTGCCCTTGCCGTCGTGCTTGCCTTGCTGGTCGCCTTTTTCGCAATAGCCGGGCGGCTCTCGGGCCTCCATCTGCAGCGGATCGACGCCTTCGTTCCGATGTATGCCACGGCGATGTTCGTGAACGATTCGATCACCGCCGTCCTGCTGTTTGCGCAGTTCTCCATCCTGCGTTCGCGTGCACTGCTCGTGATCGCGAGTGGATATCTCTTCACAGGGCTCGTCTTGATCCCCTGGACGCTGACGTTTCCGGGCATCTTCGCGCCAGACGGGCTCCTTGACGCCGGGCCGCAGAGCACGGCTTGGCTCTACATTCTGTGGCACGTCGGCTTTCCCATGTTCGTCATCGCCTATGCCCTGTTGAAGGATGCCGATCCGGCCAAGCGGTTGTGGCGGGGCTCCACAGGCGCGGCTATCCTGTCGAGTGTTGCCATGACCGCGGCGATCGTGTGCGCAGCGACATTGAAAGTCACAGTGGGCAGTGCGCTACTGCCCCGCCTGCTGGTTGATACGGTGCATCTTTCCACGCTCTGGTTTTATGCCGCCGGGGCCGCAGCGTTGGTGAGCGCCGTTGCGCTCATCGTGCTCTGGGTCGGGCGGCGTTCAGTGCTCGATTTGTGGCTGATGGTGGTCATGTGCGCGTACGTGCTAGAAATCTGCCTGATCTCTTTCCCGGTTCCGGCCCGCTACACGGTCGGCTGGTATGCTGGCCGGGTCTGCGGGTTCCTATCCGGCAGTCTCGTCCTGTTTGTCCTGCTGTACGAGATAACGACGCTTTACGCGCAGCTGCTGCGCGCGGTCTTCGCACAACGCCGTGAGCGCGAGGCACGGCTGGTGACCGGGGAGGCAGTCGCGGCCACGATTGCTCACGAGGTCAAGCAGCCATTGTCGGCGATGGTCATAAATGCCGATGCGGGCTTGCACTGGCTTAATCGCGCGACGCCCGATCTCGATGAAACGAAGGCGGCACTCGGGCAGATCGTCGCTAATGGCCATCGCGCGGCAGCGGTGATCCAAAGAGTTCGGGCAATGTTCAGGATGGGTGATCTGAACAGAACGGCGTTTGACGTCAACGGTCTCGTCGGGGAAACCGTTGCCTTGGTGCGCGCTGACCTGCAGAAGTACCGGATAATGGTCCAGACAGACCTGGCTGAACGGCTACCGCAGGTAATAGGGGATCAAATCCAGCTACAGCAAGTGCTTCTAAACTTGATCGCAAATGCCATCGATTCGATGGCGGCCATGGATGAGCCGCGGGTCCTGTGCGTGAAATCCGACGTCCACGACGACGGCGGCGTAACAGTATCGGTAACGGACACCGGAACAGGCGTCGGCCCGCATGACATCGACCGGATATTCGACCCGCTCTTCACCACGAAATCTGAAGGTATGGGAATGGGCCTGGCGATTTGCCGCTCCATTATCGAGGCACATAACGGCCGCATATGGGTGTCCCCAAACAGGCCGCATGGCGCCGTCTTTCAGGTTGTCCTGCGCACCGCCGGTGCGAGCTCTCCTGATACTCCACGAAGAGAGCAACCCAACGATCTCCCCTCTAATTCGCGCCTCTGATGCTGATAGATATTCGACGATCGAATCGACATCCTTCGGCTCGATCGGTGCTTTCGTCCGAACCGGGACGAATCACGACTGTTTCAGGGAAGCCAGAATTGGAAACCACCGGTTGTGTCGCAGTAAGACTCGCGGACGAAAGACGATCGATATGAGTGAGTTTCTGGGAGTTCGGAACCTCGCCGATAAGCACGCCCGATTTCTTTCGCAGTCGCCTCGACGCCAGGATCGATCTACGCCACCCGGTGGATCTGCTCACAACCCGCATGCTTTGGGTGTCGGTTGAAGCGACGCTCGCGCCGAGCTTCGAGCGGCGCGCCCGGAAGGCCGAGTTGGCGAAGCCTCACCGACCGCAGGGCGTCCGCTTGCTTGTAGGAGCGCCATCTTTTGCTTCTGACTCAGCGGATCCAACCTTCGCTCTTCATGATAGCGGCGCCACGTTCGCTGTTCAGGTAGCCAAGGAATTGCTTCGCCTCGGGATCTGCGTCAGGCGCGAGGACGACGTTCACATCGCGCCAAATCGTACGGTTCTTCGGCAACTGGATGTAATCTGCCTTGTCGGGATGCGTGATTGGCCAGTCAGGCCAGGTGATCCAGGCATCGGCATCCTTCTCCACGAACATCTTGAAGCTGGGACCGCTTCCCTTTCCGAAGCCGACAATGTTCTTGCGGAACTTCTTCACATCGTCAAGATTGCCCAGGCGCCCCGCAACGTCCTCCCACGTTCCCGTGCCGGACGTATTAGCGACGCCTGCACCCTCGGTGACAACGATCTGCATACCAGGCTTCAGAAGGTCGTCGAAAGTGCGAATCCCTTTGGGGTTGCCTTTCTTCACCGCGATAATCGCAGGCCTGATATATATCGGCGTGACGTCGTCCCACGAGAAGTTCTTGTAGGTTTCGAGCAGCGCCGTCATATCCTCTTCGGAGGTGCCCCACAAAATGTCGGCATCGGCCTGAGCTTTTTTCGACCAGGCCGGCTCGGGACCGCCAGTGACCTCGACCTTGACACCGGTTTCCTCCGTGAAGGCTGCCGCAACCTTTTTGAATGCAGTGTCTGGGCCACCGGCACCGTAAAGTCGGACGGTGCCGTCACGGGCATTGTGTTTTATCGACGGATCGGAC
The DNA here is from genome assembly GCF_046025895.1 of Paraburkholderia sp. RL17-337-BIB-A. Classification (NCBI taxonomy): domain Bacteria; kingdom Pseudomonadati; phylum Pseudomonadota; class Betaproteobacteria; order Burkholderiales; family Burkholderiaceae; genus Paraburkholderia; species Paraburkholderia sp. RL17-337-BIB-A. The sequence goes on from NZ_JARESY010000002.1 coordinate 2,617,411, forward strand.
TCTTCGTGCGCGCCGACATGAACAGCGAAAGTTACCGGGATTAGTGCGACTAGCAAGGATTTTGAGAGCATCCTGATCATATGTTTCACCTGTGGGAACGAGCGTTATGCAGGCGATCCATAGCATTTGCTGGCCTGCACTGAGACAAACACCAGGTTTTCCGTTTCATTCCGGGCAAGCACAAGAAATCATGAAATCCAGCCGCACAGCCAGGGCGCCGCGGCCGCAAAGGTCGTTACCGAAATGGTTGCCACCAACATTTCCCGCCCCGCTGTCACCGGCCATGGAAACCCGGGCTACCTCCCGCCCCCCACTCGCCTTAGCGTCTTCAACCGACGATACAGCGTGCGCTCGCTCATCCCGAGGTAGGCGGCGAGGGCACCGCGCGTGCCTGAAAATCCCTCCACCAGCCCTGCGAGTTCACGATCCGTGAGCTCGCCGCGCGCCGACAGCGACGTTGGGGCCGTCTCGCTCTCCCGATGCGCCGGCATTCCCGCCGCCATGTCACGCGGCAGATGCTCGATCCGGATCACCCCGTCGTCGGCCAGCAGGCAAGCCCGGTCGAGCACGTTGCGCAGTTCCCGGATATTGCCCGGCCAGGACCAGACATGGAGTTTCTCGAGAGCGTCTGGCTCGACGCTGAACTTGCGGCCGGCAATAGCGCCTGCCGCACCTTGCGCGCTACCAATACGCTGCAGTATCGAGTCGACGAGCAGCGCGATGTCGTCCGGCCGCTCGCGCACCGCCGGCAGATGAATCGGAAATGCGCTGATGCGGTAGTAGAGGTCCTGACGGAATCGGCCGTTGTTGATCATTTCCCACACGGGTTGGTGCGTCGCCGCCACCAGTCGGAAATCCGCGCGTATGGTCTCGATGCCGCCGACCCGCCGGAACGTGCCGGATTCGATGAGGCGTAGCAGCTTGACCTGCATCGACAGCGGCACGTCCCCGATTTCGTCGAGAAACAGCGTGCCGCCCTGCGCGGTTTCGACCAGACCGGGCTTGCGTGCCGCTGCGCCCGTGAAGGCCCCCTTTTCATAGCCGAAGAGTTCGCTCTCGAACAGGGTCTCCGTGATGCCGGAGCAGTCGACGACGACAAACGGGCGTTGCGCGCGCTCGCTTGCCTCATGAACGGCGCGCGCGAACAGTTCCTTGCCGGTTCCAGATTCTCCGAGCAGCAGGACCGGCAGCATCGAAAGCGCGACGCGATGCAGCGCCGAGATCGCCGCGTTGAACGCCGTCGAACGCCCGACCAGACCTTCCGCGCTCGGCCTGGCGGACGCGCCGCGCACCGTGGAGAGCCGCTCAACGTAAGCGATCACCTCCCGCTGCGCATTGAATATCGGCCGCAACTCGACATCGACATGCTCAGGCCCGCGAGGCGTGTGATGAATGTGGAGCACGCGGTCGGGGCCGCGCAGCTCGAACGCCCGCTTCATTGGACAGTGCTCGCCCGCCTGGTCGCACGGCACGTCGTAGTGATGCGAGACCTGATAGCACTTGCGGCCCACATGAGGCTGGCTGGCGACGCCGAACTGACGTTGATAAGCGGTATTGGCCGCAAGGATGCGGTACTCGGGATCGAGCACGATCATCGGTTGAACGTCGTGCTCCAGATACGACACGAGGGCGTCGACATCCAGCGCTTGAGGCGATCCGGCCGAGGTCTTTGCGAGCGGCGTGATGGGTATGAACGGCTTGGGGGATTTCATGGCGGCGGCTCCGGTAGACATCACTATACGTCGACGCTGCCACAGCTGCCATCCCTGCCACCTGACTGCCAGACGTGGCAGCCTTCGACCCCAAACGACCGTTCCACGAACTGTGACACCCGTCATATTTAAGAAAAAAGTTGATAAAAATCAAATTGTTAAAAAAACTTTTGTCAATTTTGGTGAGGTGGAACAGTTCTTGTATTGATTGGCCGGCCTGCCTGTTTCGTAAGATCCATTCGTTTGAGGAGAGCATGTTGAATACCATCAGCCCTATGCAGGTCGAAGGCTTCTTCGACCCCGGTACCTGGACGGTCAGCTACCTGTTGCTGGATGTCCGCACGGGCGACTGTGCGCTGATCGACAGCGTCCTTGACTACGACCCGAAGTCCGGTCGTACCGGCACGACGACCGCCGACAGGCTCGTCTCTCGCGTCCACGAGCTTGGCGCGAAGGTCCAATGGCTTCTCGAAACCCACGTGCACGCCGACCATCTGTCCGCCGCGCCCTACCTCAAGGAAAGACTCGGCGGAAAGATTGCGATTGGCGCGCAGGTGACGCGCGTGCAAGACGAGTTCGGCAAGCTGTTCAACGCCGGCTCGCTATTCGCGCACGATGGCAGCCAGTTCGATCACCTGCTCTCCGACGGCGAAACATTCGCCGTCGGAGCGTTGCAGGCGCGCGCCATCCATACCCCGGGCCATACGCCGGCCTGCATGACCTATGTGGTCAGCGACGGCGCGCAGACCGCAGCCTTTGTCGGCGACACCCTGTTCATGCCCGACTATGGCACCGCGCGCTGCGACTTTCCCGGCGGCGACGCCCGTACGCTTTACCGGTCGATCAACAAGGTGTTGAGCCTGCCGGCGGACACGAAGCTGTACATGTGCCACGACTACCAGCCCGGCGGGCGGCCCTTGCAATTTGTCAGCACGGTAGCCGAGGAGCGCGAACACAACGTCCATATCCGCAACGGTATCGGCGAGGAAGCTTTTGTGGCGATGCGCACCGCGCGCGACGCGACACTCAACATGCCGGTGCTGATGCTGCCGTCAGTGCAGGTCAACATGCGGGCGGGACATATGCCCGATCCGGAAGATAACGGAGTGCTGTATCTCAAGATTCCCCTCAACGCAATCTGAGGCGGTGCACGTGATTCATGGAAGCAACAGGAGAAGTAAATGGACATCAAGAAACTGACGGCCGAACTGGCCGTGTCGCAGCAGGTTGCCGCATCCGATCTGCATGCAATCAAGGCCGCTGGCTTTCGCGCCATCGTCTGCAATCGCCCCGACGGCGAAGGTTCCGACCAGCCGAGCTTTAGCGAGATCGAGGCGGCGGCCCGTGAACTGGATATCGAGGCCCATTACCTGCCCGTCGAGTCCGGCAAGGTCGGCGATGGCGACGCAGCGCAGTTCGGCGAACTGATGCAGGCACTGCCGAAGCCGGTGCTCGCTTATTGCCGCACCGGGATGCGTGCCGCGACGCTGTGGGCGCTGTCCGAAGCGCCCTGCGGGACGCTGCCGGACATCATCGCCGCCGCCAGGGCAGCAGGTTATGATCTGTCCGCGCTGGCGCGGCGTATTGCCAACGGCGGCAAGGTGCCCGTCGAAGTAGCCGTGGCCAGTCACGACATTGTGATCATCGGCGCGGGCGCCGCCGGCATAGCGGTTGCCTCGAGCCTGCTCGCGCGCGACCGCAACCTCGACATCGCCATCATCGACCCGGCCGGCGTCCACTATTACCAGCCAGGCTGGACCATGGTCGGAGCCGGTGTATTCGATCCTGAGACCACGGCCCGCGATATGGCCGCCGTGCTGCCGCGCCAGGTGCACTGGATCAAGGCCGCGGTGGCTGCGTTCGAGCCAGAAAAGAATGCGGTCGTACTCGAAGGATGCCGGGTAGTGAGCTACAGGCAGCTCATCGTCTGTCCAGGGCTAAAGCTCGACTGGCATGCCATCGATGGGTTGTCCGAAACACTCGGCCAGAATGGCGTGACGTCCAACTACCGCTACGATCTCGCGCCGTATACCTGGCAGCTCGTGAGCGAACTCAAGAGTGGCCGCGCGCTGTTCACCCAGCCGCCGATGCCGATCAAGTGCGCTGGGGCGCCGCAAAAGGCGATGTATCTGTCCTCGGATCACTGGCGGCGTACAGGCCGGCTCGAGCAGATCGATGTTCAGTTCTTCAACGCCGGCGCGGTGTTGTTCGGCGTGGCCGACTATGTCCCGGCATTGATGGAGTACGTCAGGCGTTACGACATCGCGCTGAACTTCGGCTTCAACCTGAGTGCGATAGACGGGCCGGCCAGGCGCGCGACTTTCAGGCGCACGCTCGAGAGCGGCACCGCTGAATCGGTGACCCGTGAGTTCGACATGATCCACGTGGTGCCGCCACAGAAGGCCCCGGACTTCATCCGCGTCAGTCCGCTGGCTGATAAGGCGGGCTGGGTTGATGTCGACCAGGCGACGCTGCGCCACAAGACCTACTCAAACGTCTTCGCGCTCGGCGATGCCGCGAACACGCCCAATGCGAAAACCGCCGCCGCCGCGCGCAAGCAGGCACCCGTTGTCGCCCACAACGTGCTTGCCGCCCTCGGGAAGGTCCGGGGCGAGGCAGCGTACGACGGATATGGATCATGCCCGCTGACCGTCGAACGCGGCAAGATCGTGCTCGCGGAATTCCTCTATGGCGGGAAGGTCGCGCCGACGCTGCCGACCTGGCTGATCGACGGCAAGCGCCCGTCGCGCCTCGCGTGGTTGCTGAAGGAGCGCATCCTGCCGCCGCTTTACTGGCAGGGGATGCTCAAGGGGCGCGAGTGGATGGCGCAGCCTGAACTACTGGACTAACGCAGCGTCGCCAACAACCTGTCGGATTTCTCATGCTCACTTCACTTATCCTCGGCGCCATCGTTGGCGCGGTGCTCGGCCTGACCGGCGCTGGCGGCGGCATCCTCGCAGTTCCGGCACTCGTGGCCGGCATGGGCTGGCCGATGCAGCAGGCGACGCCGGTTGCGCTGGTTGCCGTGGCGGGCAGCGCTGCGATCGGCGCGCTTGAAGCACTCCGGCAACGCCTCGTCCGTTACCGCGCCGCGTTGTTCATGGCCGCAGCGGGTGTGCCGCTGACCTCGCTCGGCGTGCGCGCTGCCCACGCCTTGCCGCAGCGCGTGCTATTGGCGCTGTTTGCCACCGTCATGCTGGTGGTGGCCGGAAGGCTGTTATCACAGGCTTTGCGGCGCGGACGCCCGGACAACGCGGACTCGCGGTTTTGCGTCGCCCACATCAACCCCGACACCGGGCGGCTGATCTGGTCGTGGACGACTGGAGCCGCGCTCGCGGCGACCGGCGCATTGACCGGGCTCATGACGGGACTGCTCGGGGTGGGCGGCGGCTTCATCATCGTGCCCATGCTGCGCAAGCTGACCAACGTGTCGATGCATGGGATCGTCGCCACGTCGCTGATGGTGATCGCGCTGGTCGGCAGCGGCGGTGTCGTCGCGACGGTCCTGCACGGCGCGCCGTTGCCGCTCGACCTGACGCTGTGGTTCAGTCTGGCAACGGCCGCCGGCATGGTGACCGGGCGGCTGGTCTCGCATCGTCTCTCCGCGCTGCATGTGCAGGTGGGGTTCGCGGGGGTGTTGATCTGCGTGGCGCTTGGGATGATGGCGAAGGCCGGGCTAGGCGGATGACTCTCGTTGGCCACATTTTTTTGGCGCAAGTGGCATAGACGAATGCGCTCAGGTATTTAGTTAAATCAATTGAGAGCCGGAGATAAGCGGGTTTGACAGCGTACGGCAATCTTCGCCAGTCTGCGCTTCGAATCGGGCTTACTCGGGCGCCTCGCACGGGGGCTTTACCACCCCTGATTCCAACCCTTGTGCGCCAGTAGCGAAATCGCAATCAACCATGTACAAAGTCAAAACTTTCGTAGTTACCGCAGCGCTCGCTGCCGCTTCATTGTCCACCCACGCAGGCACGATGGATTCACCCGACTTCTGGACCACACCGACCGTTCACAACTACGGCAAGATGCATTTTTTGCCAAACAGCGCTTTCAAGCCACAACCGGGTCACACCTACAAAGTTGTCTTCGCCTTGACGCAGGGGGGCGAGAAACCCGGCGAGGTAAGTCCGGCGCTTGATCATGTTGCGCGCGCGGTCAATCTCTACGTGGCGTCGGGCGTGCCTTTGAGCAAACTCAAATTTGTCGCGGTCGCCTCTGGCTCGGCCACATCGCTGGTGCTCGACGACGCACACTACCGTGCACAGTTCGGAGTGCCGAACCCCAATCTGCCGTTGATTGCGGAACTCAGGAAGGACGGTATCACGATCGCGGTGTGTGGCCAGGCGATGGCAGAACACCACTTCGAGTATGGCTGGATTGACCCCAGAGTGACGCTGTCGTTGTCCGCACTGACTACCGTGACAACCCTGCAGCAAGCTGGTTATGCGCTAATGCCGCTCTGACCACACAGCGCGCGGGATGTACAAGGGGCAGCACATCGTTCGATGTCGCTGTTTCCTGAATCCGACGTCCTGGGACTCCCCGCGAATCCTGCGTCGAAAGTCGACACCGTACCCCCAACGCCGCGTGCGCGCCGTGGACTGTCTCCCTCCATGAATCTGGAAATGCATTGACATGGCAACCCCTTCCACTAGACGCGATGACTGTCGGTGCCCAGCGTAACGACGCACTTCGAGCAGGTCGCACTACTTCCCGAATGCTATCCGGATGCTTCCAACTCGTTGCGGGTTTTCCGAGGCGGCTAAATTTGTCTGCGAGCCGCATCAGGACTGGATTGGATGACGCGGGAGGCCGGCGCGGACCGGCACCGACGCTGGCGTTGCGCAAGATCTTCAACTACATCCTTCAGCTGCTGTACATGGGCTGTCAGTGGAAGATGCTGCCGATCGAAAAGAATGCCGAAGGTCGTCCTGAAATCTACTACACGCGCATCTATCGGGCACTGCGGCGGTGGCAGGCCGATGGCTGCATCGACCGGATTTTTGCCGGCTCGGTGCGCAAGCTTCACCAGGACGGGCTGCTCGACCTCACGGTCATTCACGGCGACGGCACGACCACTGCCGCGAAGAAGGGCGGCGATAACCTGGGATACAGCGGACACAAGCACCTCAAGGGCGACAAGGTGGTTGCCTTCTGCGATCGCCGCTGCAACGTGATCGCGCCATTCGTTTCTGCCCCGGGCAACCGCAACGAATCGCCGCTGCTGTGTGACGCGCCGCCCAGATTGAACCACATGGCACGCGCCTTTGGCATGGACCTGCAAGGCTCAACGGTCAGCCTGGACGGCGTCTACGACTGCCGGGCCAACCGCAAGGCGATTTTCAACCGCGACATGATTCCCAACATTCCCGAAAACCCGCGTGGACGTAAAACGCTGAAGCGGGGCCGCAAACTGGGCTTTAATCCGGCCATTTTCGAGGAGCGCTTCAGGACTATCGAGCGGGTCTTCACCTGGGAGGACAAGTTCCGGCGCCTGCTGCTTCGCTTCGAGCGTCTGAGCCCGGTCCACTACGCGCTCAAGACACTCGCCTACACGATGATCAACCTGCGGCTCTACTGCTGACGATCGGCGTTGATCCGAACACCATGTCGATGGCGCTCCGCGCCATGAGTCGTCAGGTCAATTTAATATGCAATCCTGACACGCTATCTTGCTCAGCGAATTGCAAATCAGATGAACCAGTTTCAGCGCGTCTCGCGCCCGGTCTCCGTCTAGAGCATAAGCGAGCCTTCCACGGACGTGACGCAAGAACCGCCGACGCTGACGGTTCCGTCCGCATCCACGCTTATCCTGACTCGTCCATCTCGACCGACGCAGCGTCCCTGAGCCGCCACGTAATCGATTCCGCCGGGCGGCAACAGGCCGCGCTGCCGCTGGAAGACGGCCACGCTGCCGTTGCCGCTTCCGCAGACAGGATCCTCGTCGACGCCACAGGAAGGCGCGAAGGTACGCACTTCTATTGCCGCGTCGTCGCCATGCGCGCGAGCGCCGAATACGGTCAGGCCTGTGACGCCCAGGCGGCGTTCGAGCTCAGCCAGTCTCGCGAGATCCGGCCGAAGATCCAGCACGGAAGCCGCATCGTTCAGTTGCACCACGATCCAGATGGCGCCAACGTTCACGACGCCTGGCGCAGTCTTCAGGTCTACTTTGCACCCGAGGGTGCGCTCCAGCTCTGCCATGTCCGCCGTGTGGAGCGGCTCCAACTTCGCAGGCGGCAGCCGGAAGGTGAGCTCGCGGTCTCCGCCTCGCGCCTCGATTGTCAATTCGACGAGCCCGATGCCGCATTGCTGAATCAATCGACCGCTTCGGCGAGGCGCGACGCGCCCGGCTTCCAGGATGGCATGCGCACTACCAAGCGTCGGATGTCCGGCGAAAGGAAGCTCGCTACGCGGCGTGAAAATCCTCAAGCGGTAGTCGGCGTCGGCTGTCGTGGGCGGAAGGACAAACGTCGTTTCCGAAAGGTTGGTCCAGCTCGCGACAGCCTGCATCGCGTCGGCGGTGAGGCCCTCGGCGTCCATTACCACGGCCACTGGATTGCCCAGAAGCGGCCGGAAGCTAAAGACATCAACGACTTTATAGGATCGCTTCATGTTCCCTCCATCTGAATCCCGCGGACTCGCCGCTCAGGCTGCGCTCACGCTGTCGAGCTCCGTCCGTGTGAGACCGTACTTCGCCATGCGCGCACGGTGATCCGACGAACCGAGGTACTTTCGAAGCTGCTCATTCACCGCCTCCAGAAGCGCATGATCGCTCTTGTTGAACGAAAAGGCCCCGAGAGGTCCTTTGCCTTGCATGCTCTTTTCGAGCCCAACTACTTCCAGTTCCTTATGGGCACCCGCCAGGACACGGCTTCCCACCGCCGTGCTCGCGTAGGCGTCGATCTGTCCTGCAAGCAGCGCGTCGATCGCGTGCGGCTGGTCCTTGAACGCCACGATCTGGCTATCGCTCACACCCGCCGACATTGCGGCGTCGTACTGAATCGTCCCGGCAACGATCCCGAGCCGAGCGTCGTTGCGCACCGCGACGGCCCGGTAGCTCGTCAGCGCTTTCGGATTGCCATGACGAAGCAAAAAGCCATCGCCCAGCGACCAGACCGGCACACTGAATGCAACGCGCCCGGCTCGCTCTGCCGTCACGAAAATCGGCACGTTCATGTCCCAGCGACCTTCCTGCACGCCGGGCACGAGCTCTTCGAATGAGGTCAAATGATGTTCGATCGAGGACACACCGATCGCTCGAAGCACCACGTCAGCCAGCTCGATGTCGGCGCCCGTCGCGCAATGATCGTTACCCGTCCAGTAGAACGGAGGTTCCTCGAGATACGCGATTTTTACTCTCATAGCGTTACTCCAGATGTCCAAGGGTTACGACGCATCAGGCAATCGTGGCGTCCAGAGCCGACGAGAGCGCGGACAACGCGGCTCCCAGACGCGCAGGCGGCAGATAGCCAAAGCCCAACCGGAATACACGGCTGCTTTCCCCAAACCATGCTCCGGACGCCAGTTGCAAGTCATGAGCCGGCAGCAGATCCCAAAAGCGCGAGACGGCAGCCTCGTCGAATGCCTCGGAGCGCAGGCGCACGCAGCACAGCGCACCGGCGTCGGGTCGGACCCACTCGACGCGTTCGCGCTCGCTCTCGCACCAGTGCGCCAGTTCCCGGAGAGCGCCGGCGAGCAACCGGCGGCGCGGTGCGAGCACACCTTCCCTGTGACGCAGAAGCACGGTGGCGAGCGTCTCGTCGAGCACCGAACCCGAGATCACGGTGTTCATCCTGGCGACGGTGAGACGCGCCCGAAGATCAGCGTCCGCCACCGTGAGCCAGCCCGTCCGCAAGCCCGGCGCGCCGAGCGCCTTCGAAACCGACGCGCCGGTGACGATGCGCGCGTCGAGCGCCGCGAAACTGTCGGCCACCGCATCGTCGCCGTAGGCGGCTTCCCGATAGGTCTCGTCGACGAAAAGTATCGCTTCCGGAGAGCGCCTTTCCATCACGGCAAGGAGCTTCTCGATGTCGGCGCGAGACGTCTGGACGCCAGCTGGATTTTGTGGCGAAGCAAGGCTGACCAGCTTTGTCTTTGACGACAGGCTGGCGTCGATCCGATCCAGGTCCAGGTCCAGTCGATAGCCATTCTCGAACGACAGCTTGATCTCACGCACCTCGACGCCGGCTCCGAGCAGGCAGTCACGGCTCGGCGGAAAGCAGGGTGTCGCGAGGACAGCCTCGTCGCCGGACCGGCAGACCTCGAAAGCGAGAAGAAAGAGCCCGAGCGCGGTACCTTGTGTCGTGATGATCTGCTCCGTTGGAACACCGCAGCCCTCCGCAATGGCCTCGCGCAGCGCTAACGACCCAGCGGAGGTTCCATAGCCGAGCTTCAGCTCGCGGATGCGGTCGAGACCCGCCAGGTCCAGCAATTCGCCGACCGTCAAGTCTTGCGAAGTGCTCTCCGCCAGATTGAACGGCCGATTCACGTCGAGCAGTGAAATGATCTCGTTGCGAGGAAATCTCCCGCGCCAGGCGAGCGAATTCGCTTCGTTGAAGCCGGGCCGTTGTCTTTCATCGAAATTCTGCTGGAAACTGTTCATGCCTGTGCCTTGCATTTGCTGTGAGTCATTCGCCAGACGATCTGCTGCCTGGCCGTCGAACTGCCGCTCCGGCACGGCCTCGATGAAGTCACAGCCGTGCGCAGGGCCTCGCTGAGGTACGACATCCCGGTTCCTTCGGACGCGATCGCAACGCATGCATCGTAGCGTCCTTGGGTCGACCATAACAGTCACAGTTTTCTGCAGAATGGACCATCACAATTTCCCTTGGCGAGCCAGGGCGTCGCGTCGATAATCAGGGATTACTCCGTTACGAACGCTTCTATGGACACGCCCACTCCGTACCGTTACGAGCAGCTGGCCGAACTCATCGTCGGCATGATCGACAAGGGCGCGCTCGCACCGGGCATGCGACTGCCATCCGTGCGCGCAGTCAGCGAGCAGCACAGCATCAGCATCTCCACGGCGTTACAGGCATATCGCCTGCTCGAAGATCGCGGCGTCCTCGTCGCGCGTCCGCAGTCGGGCTTCTACGTCGCGGCTGCGCGCCGCGGCGCCCTCGCGTTGCCGTCGGCCTCGCGGGCGCGCGCGAAGGCGTCAACCGTGTCGATCAGCGGAGCGGTTACAGCGCTTCTCGAGCACGCATCGAATCCGGCGCTCGTCCCCCTTGGCTGCGCCGTGCCCGACGCGGCGCTGCTGCAATCCAGGCGGCTCGACCTCGCGCTCGCGCGCGCCGCACGTCAACACGGCACGCGCTACAACACCTATTGCGCGCCGCACGGCGAGCCGCGCCTGCGCCGCGAGATCGCAAAGCGCGCGATGCGCGTCGGGCATGCGCTCTCGCCCGACGACGTGCTCGTGACGTGCGGCTGCACCGAGGCGCTGACACTCGCGCTCACGGCTGTCGCCACGCGTGGCGATTCGATCGCGATCGAATCGCCCACATACTTCGGGTTCCTTCACACTATTGAAATGCTCGGCCTGAAGGCATTCGAACTGCCAACTCACCCGATGCGCGGCATCGACGTCGGCACGCTCACACGCCTGCTCGATACGGAACCTGTGGCGGCCTGCGTGCTGTCATCGAGCTTCAACAATCCACTCGGCTCGGCGATGGCCGAAGCCGATAAACGCGCGCTCCTCGCGGTGCTCGCGCGGCATGCCGTACCGCTCATCGAAGACGACGTCTATGGCGACATTCACTTCGGTCGCGAACGGCCGAAGCCGTTCATCGCGCTCGACGGCGGCGCCAATACGATCTACTGCAGCTCGTTTTCGAAATCCCTTGCGCCCGGATACCGGGTCGGATGGATTGCAGCGGGCGCCTATACGCAGCAAGTGATGGAGCGCAAACTCGCGTTCAGCCTCTGCTGCCCGGTCTTGCCGCAGGTCGCACTCGCGGACTTCCTGGAGAGCGGCAGCTACGATTCGCACCTGCGCCGCATCCGCCGAGTCTTCGAAGAAAACCTTGCGCGCATGACTCGGACGATCGAGGCAAACTTCCCCGCCGACACGAGAGTCAGCCGACCAGCAGGCGGCTTTGTACTCTGGCTCGAACTGCCAAGACGCTTCGATTCGCGTGAGCTCTTCGACGAGGCGCTCGAGCAAGGCATTTGCTTCGCACCCGGCGACGTCTTTTCCGCGAGCCGGCGCTTTCGCAATTGCCTGCGCCTGAGCGCCGGGCATGCCTGGGACGACCGCATGGAAGACGGAGTCCGCCGCCTGGGCCGGCTCGCACGAGCGCAGCTCACGCGCCAGGCGGCACTGGTGAATGGATAGGTGGGTGAGCACAACCCCGATTGCTACAGACTAAAACTTAAAAGCCGGTCACACCGTTTCTTGATCCAGACTCGACTTGCCTGGCTATCGACCAAACAATCTGGCAATTCCCCCGTCGATATGGGCTCGCATAGCCTTTCGGGCTGCATCTGCATCGCCGGCGTCGATCGCAAGCAGTGATACGAGAGAGCGGCACGCCACGAGGTCGGGCTCGTGCGCCTCCTATCTCCGCCAGCGCAACGGCCGCCGCAGATGATGCCGCTCCAGCCGCACCGCGGCGCCCGCCTGAAGAAACGCGGGGTCCTGACTGGTACCAGCGAGAATAATTCGCCTGGTCCACATGAGAGAGCCAAAGACCCGGCACGAATGACTGTTCGCCCCACCCTGCATTGCGCCCTCTTTCCGTCAACTTGACTCCCGGTACATGCGAAGGTAACCTACGAAGGTAACCTTCATATATGCCGGTATGGCCAGCAACGGTACTCAGCCCACACGCACACCCTCCGATGCCGACGCGCTGCACGCAACGGCGGAAGACCTGCGCGTTCTGGTCGGCAAATTGCGCCGCCGGTTGCGCGAAGAAGCGCATGTGGGCGATTTCACGCCGTCACAAGTACAGGTTCTCGGCCTGCTCGAACGCGAAGGTCCCGCAACGGTTACAACGCTCGCGCGCATCCAGGGCATGCGTCCGCAATCCATGGGCGAGACGCTTTCGGTTCTGAAAGCTGCCGGGCTCGTGAGCGGCGCACCGGATCCGAACGACGGGCGGCAAACTGTTCTTTCCCTCACGCCCGCCTTCCGCAAGAAGGTCAAGGCAAGCCGCACGGCACGCGAAGACTGGCTATTCCGTACCATCCAGACCCGCTTCAGCGCCGCTGAACAGAAACAACTCACGATTGGTATCGACCTGCTCAAACGCCTCATCGACTTGTAACTTCCAGGAAAAGCTCATGGCTCTCACCACGCTCGACGCAAAGACCGCATTGCTCGTCATCGATTTGCAGCGAGGCATCGTTGCGCTGCCCACCGCCCACCCCACCGCCGAGGTCGTGACACGCTCCGCCTCGCTGGCCGACGCGTTTCGCCGCCACGGTCTGCCGGTGGTGCTCGTCAACGTTGCGGGCGGCGCTCCGGGTCGCGCGGAACAAGCGCGCCACAGCGGCGATTTCCCAGCTGACTTTGTCGAACTCGTCCCTGAAGTGAATCGGCAGCCGTCGGATCATCTGGTCACCAAGCGCACCTGGGGCGCGTTCACCAATACGGATCTTGAAGCGTATCTGCGCAAGCAAGGCGTCACGCAAGTGGTGCTGGTCGGCGTGGCCACCAGCATCGGCGTCGAGTCCACCGCGCGTTTTGCCCACGAACTCGGCTTCAACGTCACTTTCGCGGTCGACGCGATGACGGACATGAACCTCGACGCGCACACCAACAGCATCGCGCGAATCTTCCCGCGCCTCGGCGAAACCGGCACGACGCAGGACGTCCTCGATCTGCTCGAGAAATCGCGCGCATGAGCATGCGTTTGAACCGCTGCGCGACGCGGATCGTCCACACCGGAATGTCCCGATGAGCGGCACATTCCGCTCGCTGCGTACGTTCAACTACCGGGTCTGGGCCAGCGGGGCGATCGTCTCCAACATCGGAACATGGATGCAGCGCACGGCGCAGGACTGGCTCGTGCTCACAGAACTCACGCATCACAATGCCACCTCCGTGGGCATTGTGATGTCGCTGCAGTTCGGGCCGCAAATGCTTCTGCTGCCGCTAACCGGCTATGCGGCCGATCATTTCGACCGTCGCAAGCTGCTGTTCGCCACGCAGGCGGCGATGGGCACATTGGCGCTGTGCCTCGGGCTTCTTACGGTGACCGGCCTCGTGCGGTTATGGCAGGTCTATATGTTTGCGGGGCTGCTCGGCTGCGTCACCGCGTTCGATTCACCGGCACGTCAGACCTTTGTCTCCGATCTGGTGGGCGAAGCCGATCTGTCGAACGCGGTCGCGTTGAATTCCACCTCGTTCAACGCGGCGCGCATGATCGGGCCCGCCGTCGCGGGGCTATTGATCGCCTCGGTGGGCACCGGCTGGGTGTTTCTGATCAATGCGCTCTCGTTCGTCGCCGTGCTCGGTTCGCTGCGCATGCTGCGCATCAGCGAACTGAATCTGAAGCCTCGTGCGGTACGTACACGCGGCAGTTTCGTGGAGGGATTCAAGTATGTGTGGACGCGTCCCGATCTGAAGGCCGCGCTGTTGATGCTGTTTCTGATCGGCGCCTTCGGGCTGAACTTCCCGATCTTCATCTCGACCATGTCGGTCACCGCCTTTCATGCGGGCGCAAGCCAATACGGCGTGTTGAGCTCGACCATGGCAATCGGTTCGGTGACCGGGGCGCTGCTGGCCGCGCGCAGAGCGAAGCCTCGCATGGCTATTCTGATCGTCGCAGCGGCGCTTTTCGGAATGGGCTGTACGACCGCCTCGCTCATGCCGAACTATGTGCTGTTCGGGCTTGCACTTGTCGTGATTGGCATATCCACGCAGACGTTCACCACCTCGACGAACAGTCTCGTGCAAATCTCCACCGACCCGGCCATGCGTGGCCGGGTGATTGCGATCCTGCTGGCCATCTCGCTAGGCACTACACCGTTCGGCGCGCCGGTGGTGGGCTGGGTGGCGGATCGCTTCGGCCCGCGGTGGGCACTCGGCGTGGGCGCCGCATCGGGCTTCGCGGCGGCGGTCGTCGGCCTGGTTTATCTGGTGAAGTATCGCCAGTTGCGCGTGTATCTCGAAGCGGGACGCTTGCGCTACAGCATCGACGACCCGCGTCAGGCGCCGGCTTATGTCAGCCCTGCAACTGCGGTGCAGAATGCCGTGCTGAGTGAGGCGGAAGAGGATTCGTCCGCCGGGGTTTGATTGCTTACTTCGCGACCGGCATCGTGAACTCAGCGCCCTTCGCGATGCTATCCGGCCAGCGCTGCATGATGCTCTTGTAGCGCGTATAGAAACGCACGCCTTCCTCGCCATACGCGTGGTGATCGCCGAACAGCGAGCGCTTCCAGCCGCCAAACGAGTGCCATGCCATCGGCACCGGAATCGGCACATTGATGCCGACCATGCCCACCTGAATCTGCCGGCCGAACGCGCGCGCCACGCCACCATCCGACGTGAAGAGCGACACGCCGTTGCCGAATTCGTGCGCGTTGATCAACTCGACCGCGCTTGCGAAATCGGGCACACGCACCACGGCCAGCACCGGGCCGAAGATTTCTTCCTTGTAGATCTTCATCCCGGTGCCGACCTGGTCGAACAGCGTACCGCCGATGAAGAAGCCGTCTTCATTCGCGACCGGATGCGCACGGCCATCGACGACCAGTTTCGCGCCTTCCGCCACGCCCGAGTCGATATAGCCGGCCACCTTGGCCTTATGTTCGGCGGTAACCAACGGACCCATTTCAGCGTCGAGATGTTCACCGTTCTTGATGACCAGCGACTTGACGCGCGGCACCAGGCGTTCGATCAACTCATCGGCGACATTGCCGACTGCCACCGCGACCGAGATCGCCATGCAACGCTCGCCAGCCGAACCGTAGGCGGCGCCGATCAAGGCGTCGACTGCCTGGTCCAGATCGGCGTCCGGCATCACCACCAGATGATTCTTCGCACCGCCGAGCGCCTGCACGCGCTTGCCGCGCTTCGACGCTTCCGTATAGATGTATTCGGCGATCGGCGTGGAGCCGACAAACGACAGCGCCGCGACGTCCGGATGGTCGATCAGCGCATCCACGGCCACCTTGTCGCCGTTCACGACGTTGAACACGCCATCGGGCAAACCGGCTTCCTTCAGCAGTTCGGCAATCCGCAGCGAGGCCGACGGGTCGCGCTCCGAGGGCTTCAGCACGAACGTGTTGCCGCACGCGAGCGCGACCGGGAACATCCACATCGGCACCATTACCGGGAAATTGAACGGTGTGATGCCCGCCACCACGCCCAGCGCCTGACGCAGATTCCAGTTATCGATGCCGCCGCCGATCTGGTCGGTGAAATCGGTCTTCAGCAGGTTCGGGATGCCGCAGGCGAACTCGACCACTTCGATGCCGCGCACCACTTCGCCTTGCGCGTCCGTGAACACCTTGCCGTGTTCGCGCGTGATCAGCATGGCGAGTTCGTCGTGATGCCTGTTCAGCAGTTCCTTGAACTTGAACAGAATGCGCGCCCGCTTGATCGGCGCGGTTTCGCTCCAGGCCGGAAAGGCGGCCTTGGCAGCCTTGACCGCCGCGTCCACTTCCTCGACCGAAGCCAGGGCGACCGAAGCGGTCACCTGGCCAGTGGCGGGATTGAACACGTCCTTGACCCGGCCGCTCGTCGACGCAACCGGCGCGCCGCTGATGTAATGACCCAACTGTTGCACCGACAACTTTGCTTGTTCGCTCACTGCATTCATTTCGTTACCTCATGTTCGGGATAGGCCGGTAGGATTGGCAAACTGTATCGACGGTGCCCGTCATATTCCCGATACAGCACAATAAAACCGCGCCTCACTGTATTGTTTTTCGCGTGGCAACTGTATTGGCTGACGACGTCGCTCCTGGCGAACCTTCAGCGCCATTGCTCGGTCAATTCGTTGGCGAGCACCATCTTCTCGCGAACGAGTTCGGTAAAGGCGGCGTCCGCTCCACTCTGCGCCTTGAGGAATTTCAGCGCCGCGGAGTGAACGGCTCGCATCGACCGGCCGTCGATCCCAGCCATGCGCGCCGCGCTGCGACGCGTTTCCTCGACCAGATCGCGCGCGCTGCCAAAGTCGGGCGACAAGCCGCTCTGCGCCTGGAACTCGGCGCGCAACGCGGCCGCATAGTCGCGCGACTGCCCCAAGCGGTCGACGTCGATCATCAGATCGACGCCGTCCGCCATCCGCAGCACACAGAGAATCCACAACGCGACGAACGCGCGATACGCGTTGTTGCCTTCCGCCGTGCGCGCATATTGCTCGCACGCCATGGCGTAGGCGTCATCCGAAGTCGGCACGACAGGCGGCAAGCTCACGCCGCAGATTTCGATGGCCTGCCGGACCAAAGGCTCCGACTGATTCAGACCCAGCACGCGAAACGGTGCGGCCACGAAGAACGGGTTGCTCCATTGCTGATTGAGCAACCACCCCGAGGCAAACTGCGAGGCGGGATTGCGCAGCACGGCCGCATGCGTCACTTGCGGGAATGCGCGCTTGAGCCACGGCAAGCGGCCCGACGAACGGCAAAACTTCAACACGGGTACGCTACCGTGCCCGGTAGTACGCTCGCACAGGTTGGCCAGATAGGCCTGCAACGCGGGGAATTCCGCGTCGGGTGCATTGGAGAAGCGATCCGTGCCGAAACGCTTCCGGTATCCGGCTACGCCGCGCACACCCTCTTGCAGAAACGGCCGGTACTCCTCGAAGTACGGCGCGGCGAGCGGCGGATGTCCCGAGGTCAGCGTAGGACGGGACGCGGAAATGTCGGCGAGGCTCAGATCGGCGAGCACGTTGCTGAGCGGTTCATAAAAGCCGGTCACGGAATCGAGTGCGCGCAGGCGCGACCAGATCCACGTTCCGGCGCTGCGCCAGCCCGCGTGCAGAAATACCCCCTGTTTCAGGGCACTTTGTGCCGAGCCCTCGGCTGGGCGGGAAGCTGGATCATTCGACAAGCTGGTCGATCCGCCAGTGGCGCTGGACGGATCGCTCGATGGCCCCTGTGACAACGGCATTGGACTTCTCTTCAAATGGAAGCGACAACGAATGGATGGACGGCGGGCGCTGCCTGCCGCTACGCTGCTCAAGCGCACATTCTAGCGGCTCTGGCTTTCACCCGCGGATGCGTCGCTACCCGTGCGCACTGGAAGCTCGCATCCAAACGCTTTAAGCTGCCAGACTCCCGAACTCAAGAGTTGCCGCCATGAACGATTCGTGGACATCATGGAACCACGCTGCGGGTTCCGAGCAGATGGGCCGGACGTGGCGTGCCGCGTATTTGGCTCAACCGTTTCGGCATGGACCAAAGGCCGAGACGGTGATGCCTCGCGCACCGGCGGCGATCTGCGCACGGACTACGTCGGTCATTTGATCAGGACCACGGGATTCTGTTGTCATCGGAAGCAGGCGTGACCGTCGACGACATCGAACAGCGCTTTCCGATCGGCATGAAGCTGCGCATTCTGCCCAACCACGCATGCGCAACCAGCGCACATCATCCCAAAAACATGAATACCGCCCAACCTGGTAGATTTACGCCGTCAAACGCGACAGGACCGGGCAATGAGCGGCACTGAACTAAAAACAGATTCGTTGCAGCGATGGATGATGTACAGCAAGGATGTCTATGGGAGTGGGCGAATCTTTCTTACTACCGAGCAAAAGCAGGCGATTGAAGAAGGCAAGAAGTTCGCGCAACGTACATACGCGGATGCATGGGCACGGGATGCCGAGCTCGTTCAGCGCGTCCGTTCGTTCCTTGGAAGCAACTTCCATTGGCACCAGCGGCTTGCGGAAAAAGGCGCTGATCTTGAAGTTGTAGAGACGTTGCAATCCATGATTCGTGGTGAGAGCGTTGTACTCATTGCCGAGCAATCGCGAACGGGGAGCGCCTCGATCGATCGAGCGCCCAAAACCAGAAGGCTCCCGAGCTTCCATGAGGAATTAATGACGAGGCTGGGCATGTCATACGAAGCTGCGACGGCCTACATGGACTGGTATAACGACATGGTGGACCATGTTAATGCTGTTACGGCCCGCTATGCGAACAGTGCCGCCTCATCACTGGCTGACGCCGCCGCTGATCTCACGGAAGCTGCCACGCCGCTCGGCGATGCGCTGCCGTTCGATTATGTCGAAGATGCGCTGAGCACCGACACCGAAGAACTCGCGGCTAGTACGAGAAACCCGGGTTACGCAGCCAAGATGCTTGGTTACGATCGCAATACCTTGGGCGCCATGATTCATACAATGAAAGATGAAAACAAGTTGAGGGGAGACGACAACGTCATCCGGCATGACAACGGAGACGTGTATTTCAACGGCGCAAAGATCGACAATATGCATGTCTATGCACCTTAAGGAACGAGCCACAATGTCAACGCACCACGCTCTTGCATACGCGTCCTTTTCAATCTATCAGGATGCCGAACCCCCAGAGTTTTGGACCACGTATTTCAATGTGGCGCCAGATCGTTCCGGCGTGAAGGGTGAACTCAAGGTTATGCCCTCAGGCCGTGTCAGCGAAAACAGATGGCGATTCGGCTACTGGAACGTTAGCAGTGAAGCAACCGTAAAGAGCGACAGACTTGAGCCGCACCTGAGGTACCTGGTTGATCGGCTTGGCCTGCCTCGGGACGACCTGCGCGCGCTCATCGAGAGAACCGGCGCGCGAATGCGGTTCTTTTGCTACTGGCACAACGAGACAGGCGAACGTGTGCCCGATGTTCCTGACGATATCCGCGTGATGATGGAGTCGCTTGGCGGCACTATCGAGATTGACGAGTATCGGTAGCCTCCTGTCCGTCTTGGCCCATAACGAAAAAGCCGACCGAATCTGAACGACACGAGGGCGTCCCCGAAAATGCGCGCTGCGTGCTAGCTCAACCGCGGCGCACGCCCGACAAAAACCAGATTCCGCGGCTGCTCGGGCCGAGGGAAAACGCGACTACCCATGCCTCGCCGCCCGCCCAACGCGAATGAGCGGCTGCCTCACTCATCCTCTTCTTCAAGGCCCGCCAGCAGATCGTCGACCGCGCGATACACGCGCTCGACGATTTCCGGCCCCACCTTGCGTTCCAGCTCGCGATAATGCGCCTCGAGATCCTTCGAGATCACACGCACCAGCTCCACACTCGTATCGGTGAGCGACACCAACACGCGGCGCTGGTCTTCCGCGAAACGCTCCTTCGTCACCAGTTCCATGCTCTCCATGCGCGCGAGCACCCCGGCCATACTCGGGCTCGAAATCGTGCAGATATCGGAGATGTGGCGCGGCTCCATCGGGCCATGCTCATTGAGCGCGCGAATCACGCGCCATTGCTGTTCGGTCAGCCCGTGCGCGGTAATCAACGGGCGGAAACGCTCCATCATCTTTTCTCTGGCGCGCAGCAACAACATCGGCAGGTTGCGGTGCAAAACTCGGGTAGTAGCAGAAGCGGACATGGCGGATAAGTTAAAGCAGCCGTCGAAACTTAAGGGAAAACCCGCGATCAGCCGACAGGCTATTGACCGTGGATGATATCAAGCGCAATACTACTAACATGTTAGTGTTTTCTCCGAGAGACAGCTAATTTATGTTTGCACTTGCCGATCACCTGCTGCATCCCGAAGGCGACGCGCTGCCTCGCGACGTGGATGCGCGCACCGCCGCCGCGCTGCTCGCGCGCGGCGTGGCCTGCCGCGCGCCGGTTTCGGGCGCCGTCTATGGAACGTTGCTGAACGACCGGGCCGCGCTGGAAGCATTGGGCGACGCGGTGCATGCCGCGCCGTACAAGGCACCGCCGAAAGCGCCGATTCTTTATGTGAAGCCACGCAACACGTTCGCCGGCCATCGCACACGTGTGGTCGTGCCTGACAATGCATTGGGCGTGGAAGTCGGCGCTTCGCTGGGTATTGTGATCAGCCGCACTGCAACACGCGTCAGCGCGGGCGAGGCGTTCAACTACATCGCCGGCTACACGCTGGTCGCCGATCTGAGCGTGCCGCACACGAGCGTGTACCGGCCTTCGGTGCGATTCCGGGCGCGCGACGGTTTTTGCGTGATCGGACCGGCGGTGGTTGCAGCGCATCATATTGCGGCGCCAGACAATCTGACGATCGAGGTTTCGCTTAAAGGACGCGAAGCCTTTACTTTTACTGCCGGTACTGCATCGTCGATACGCGGTGTGGCTCAATTGATTGCGGACGTCACCGATTTCATGACACTCAGCGCTGGCGACGTCATTACGCTGGGCGTGCCTCATGGTTCGCCGGTGGCTCATAGCGGCGACACGGCCATGCTATCGATTGGCGCAATGCCGCCGCTCGAAGTGTCGTTTGTCGATGCAGAAGAACACGATGGAGAACAGCCATGATGCGCGGCCGCGTTGCGTATGCAGGCGCGATTCACGAAGCCTATCCGGACGCCCATGGCGTACGTCTCGCCGACGGCCGCGTGCGTCGTGAGGACGAAGTGGTGTGGCTCGCACCAATCGAGGTCGGCACGATCTTCGCGCTCGGCCTGAACTACGCCGAGCATGCAAAGGAACTACAGTTCAACAAGCAGGAAGAGCCTTTAGTCTTTCTCAAAGGCCCGGGCGCGGTGATCGGTCACCGCGGCTTCACGCGCCGCCCCGCCGACGTCACCTTCATGCACTACGAGTGCGAGCTGGCCGTCGTGATTGGGCAAACCGCGCAGAACGTCAAACGCGAAAACGCCATGCAGTACGTGGCCGGCTACATGATCGCCAATGACTACGCCATCCGAGACTACCTGGAAAACTATTACCGCCCCAACCTGCGTGTGAAGAATCGCGACGGCGGCACGGTGCTCGGCCCCTGGTTTGTCGATGCCGCCGATGTCGAAGACGTTACGCAGCTCGAATTGCGCACGTTCGTCAACGGCACGCGGCAGCAACACGGCAACACGCGCGATCTCGTCACCGATATCCCGGCGTTGATCGAATATCTCAGCAGCTTCATGACCCTCGCACCCGGCGACGTGATCCTGACCGGAACGCCGGAAGGCATCGTCAACGTCAATGCGGGCGACGAAGTGGCTTGCGAAATCGACGCCCTGGGCCGTCAAGTCAACACGATCGCATCCGACGCGGACTTCGGCCGCGCCTGATCGACTGCTTTGCATAGGATCGGGGGTAGGCGGTATGGGACTAGAGTAGCCGCCCACTCCGATCGACAGCGAAAAGAGTAAGGACAAGACAATGCGAATCGAACATCTGATCAACGGCAAATCGGCCGCCGCGAAAGACTACTTCGAGACCGTCAATCCGGCGACACAAGAGGTGCTCGCTGAAGTCGCCCGCGGCGGGGCGGAAGAAGTCGACGCCGCCGTGCGCGCGGCCAAAGATGCGTTTCCGGCATGGGCCGGCAAACCCGCCGCGGAACGCGCAAAAATCATTCGCAAGCTAGGCGAGTTGATCGCGAAGAATGTGCCGGAAATCTCGGAGACCGAGACGAAGGACACCGGCCAGACGATCTCGCAGACGCGCAAGCAACTCGTGCCGCGCGCCGCCGACAATTTCAGCTATTTCGCGGAAATGTGCACGCGTGTCGACGGCCATACCTATCCTACCGACACGCATCTGAACTACACGCTGTTCCATCCGGTCGGCGTGTGCGCGCTGATCTCGCCATGGAACGTACCGTTCATGACAGCGACGTGGAAAGTCGCACCGTGCCTCGCGTTCGGCAATACCGCCGTGTTGAAGATGAGCGAACTGTCGCCGCTCACGGCGTCGATGCTCGGCAATCTCGCGCTCGAAGCCGGTATTCCCGCCGGCGTGCTGAACGTGGTGCACGGCTTCGGCAAAGACACCGGCGAGCCGCTGGTAGCGCACCCGGATGTGCATGCCGTGTCGTTCACCGGCTCGACGGCAACCGGCAACCGCATCGTGCAAACCGCCGGCCTGAAGAAGTTTTCAATGGAACTGGGCGGCAAGTCGCCGTTCGTGATTTTCGACGACGCCGATTTCGAACGCGCCCTCGATGCCGCCGTGTTCATGATCTTCTCGAACAACGGCGAACGCTGCACGGCGGGTTCGCGCATTCTCGTGCAACGCTCGATTTACGCGCGCTTTGCCGAGCGTTTCATCGAGCGCGCAAGACGTTTGACGGTGGGCGATCCGCTGGCCGACAGCACGATCGTCGGCCCGATGATCAGCCAGGGACACCTCGCCAAGGTGCGCAGCTATATCGAACTGGGTCCGAAAGAAGGCGCCACGCTCGCATGCGGCGGACTCGATACGCCTGACCTGCCAGCAGCCATGCGCAAAGGCAATTTCGTTACGCCAACGGTGTTCGTCGACGTCGACAATCGCATGCGGATCGCGCAGGAAGAGATCTTCGGCCCGGTCGCCTGCCTGATTCCGTTCGACGACGAAGCCGACGCGATCAAACTCGCCAACGATATCTCCTACGGCTTGTCGAGCTACATCTGGACCGAGAGCAGCGGCCGCGCGCTGCGTGTCGCGGCGGCCGTCGAAGCGGGCATGTGCTTCGTCAATAGCCAGAACGTGCGCGATCTGCGCCAGCCGTTCGGCGGCACGAAAGCATCGGGTGTGGGCCGCGAAGGGGGCACCTGGAGCTATGAAGTGTTCCTCGAACCGAAGAACGTGTGCGTATCGCTCGGCTCACATCACATCCCGCGCTGGGGCGTTTGAGGCGCTTTCGCATATAGCGCCGGGCGCGAGTGCGGATGGGCAAACTCAGGCCTCGCGCCACACAGAATAGGAGACCGCGATGGGCAAGCTCGCATTGGCAGCAAAAGTCACTCACGTCCCGTCGTTATATTTGTCCGAACTCGACGGTCCGCATAAGGGTTGCCGTCAGCCGGCCATCGACGGCCACCATGAAATCGGCCGGCGCTGCCGCGAATTGGGCGTGGACACGATCGTCGTATTCGACGTGCATTGGCTGGTGAACAGCGAATACCACATCAATTGCGCGCCGAAGTTCGAAGGTGTCTACACGAGCAACGAGCTGCCGCATTTCATCAAGAACATGCCGTACGCGTATCCCGGCAATGTCGGCCTCGGCGATCTGATCGCGGAAGTCGCCAACGAAATGGGCGTAAAAAGCCGCGCGCATAGCGAAACCACGCTCGAGCTCGAGTACGGCACGCTCGTGCCGATGCGCTATATGAATAGCGATCAGCACTTCAAGACCGTGTCGGTAGCGGGCTGGTGCATGTGGCACGACCTCGAAACCAGCGCGCGTTTCGGCCTCGCGGTACGCAAGGCGATCGAGGAACGTTACGACGGCACCGTGGCGATTCTCGCGAGCGGTTCGTTGAGCCACCACTTCGCCGATAACGGCACCGCCGAGCAGTTCATGCACAAGGTGTGGAGTCCGTTTCTCGAACAGATGGACCGCAAGGTGGTCGAGTTGTGGGAAGCCGGCGACTGGAAGACCTTCTGCGAGATGCTGCCGCTTTATAACGAGAAGTGCTGGGGCGAAGGTGGCATGCACGACACCGCAATGCTGCTTGGTGCGCTCGGTTGGGATCGCTACGACGGCAAGGTGGAAGTCGTCACGCCGTATTTCGGCAGTTCGGGCACCGGCCAGATCAATGCGGTCTTCCCTGTGACTCCCCTGCCCGCTTAAGTCCTGAGAAAGGAGCGTACCGTGCCGCATTTGACACTCGAATATAGCGCCAACCTCGCTGGCGAAGAAAGCATTGGGCGCCTTTGCAATTCGCTCGCTCATTGTCTCGACGCACAGCGTGAGAATGAACAGCGCCTCTATCCGCTTGGCGGCATCCGTGTGCGCGCCTTGCGTTGTGAGCAGTACTGCATCGCCGACGGCAGAGCCGACGCCGCATTTCTGCATGCGAATCTGAAGATCGGCGCAGGCCGCTCGGAAGCCGCTAAAAAGGCGACTGGTGACGCATTGTTCGAACTGATCAAACAGCACTTCGCTGCTGAGTTTGAAAAGCACGGCCTGGCGTTATCGCTGGAAATCAACGAATTCAGTGAAGCCGGCACGTGGAAGCACAACAATTTGCACGCGCGGCTGAAAGCCTGATCCCAGATCTGATGCCGAGGCCTGGTATCCCGGCCTGGCAGCGGCTTATAGAGAATCCATCATGCTAGACGAACAGACTATCCGCGATCTCGCGGCGCAACTCGACCACGCCGAGAAAACGCGTACGCAATTGCGCCATTTCTCCGCCAAGTATCCTGAGATGACCGTACAGGACGGTTACGCGATTCAGCGCGAGTGGGTGAAACTCAAACTGGCCGAGGGCCATGTGATCAAGGGCCGCAAGATCGGCCTGACGTCACGTGCCATGCAGCGTTCCTCGCAGATCGACGAACCCGACTACGCGCCGTTGCTCGACAGCATGTTCATCGAAAGCGGCCAGGATATTCGTGCCGACCGTTTCATCGCGCCGCGCGTGGAAGTCGAGCTGGCCTTCGTGTTGAGCAAGCCCTTGAAGGGCCCTGGCATCACGCTATTCGACGTTCTGGACGCCACCGCCTATGTGACCCCAGCCGTGGAGATCATCGACGCGCGCATCGAACAATTCGACCGCGACACGAAGGCGCCGCGCAAGGTCTACGACACGATCTCGGACTTTGCGGCCAATGCGGGCATCGTGCTGGGCGGCCGGCCGGTCCGGCCGCTGGACGTCGACCTTCGCTGGGTTGGCGCATTGCTTTACAAGAACGGCGCCGTGGAAGAAAGCGGACTTGCCGCGGCGGTGCTGAATCATCCGGCGACTGGCGTGGCATGGCTCGCGAACAAGATTGCCCCGTATGACGAAGTACTGAATGCGAGCGACGTGATTCTGAGCGGCTCGTTCACGAGCCCGATTCCGGCGCGAGCGGGCGACACGTTCCACGTCGACTATGGTCCGCTTGGCGGCATTGGTTTGAATTTCATTTGAGTGTTCCGACATGTCTCTACCCCAAAACACATTCAAGCGCGCGTTGGCTGAAGACAAGCCGCAATTCGGCTTATGGGCGGCGCTTGCCGATGCGTACGTCACCGAGTTGCTGGCCACAGCCGGTTTCGACTGGCTGTTGATCGACAACGAGCACGCCCCGAACGATGTACGCAGCACGCTGGCGCAATTGCAGGCGGTGGCCGCGTATGCATCGCATCCGGTGGTGCGTCCGGTGCGCAGCGATAGCGCGTTGATCAAGCAATTACTTGATATCGGCGCGCAGACGCTGTTGTTACCGATGATCGACACCGCGGAACAGGCTGCGGAAGCCGTCGCGGCGACGCGTTATCCACCGCAGGGCATTCGCGGCGTGGGGAGTGCGTTGGCACGGGCATCGCGGTGGAACCGGATACCGGACTACCTGAACACTGCCGCTGATGAGTTGTGTGTGCTGGTGCAGGTTGAGACGGTGCAGGGGATGGAGAATCTGTCGGCGATTGCGGTTGTGGAAGGCGTTGATGGTGTGTTCTTTGGTCCGTCGGACCTGAGTGCGTCGATGGGGTTGTTGGGCAAGCCTGGCGATGCAAGCGTACGTGAAGCCATATGCAAAGGCATCGAGACAGTACGGAATGCGGGCAAAGCGGCGGGCGTGCTGGCGCCGGATTCGGGAATAGCGGCTGAGTATCTGGCGGCGGGCGCAACGTTTGTGGCGGTGGGCACGGACACAGGGTTGTTGAGTCGTGCCGCGGCGGATCTGGCCTCTTCGTACAAGAGGAATGCCGGGGCGGCGATGACTGTTAAGGGCGGGTATTGAGGGGGTGGGTTTTGGCCTGCGCGGCGCTTATTGTCTGGTTGCCTATGGCGTTGGGCTTTTCTTGATCTGTTTGTCCGTGCGGCGCTTATTGTCTGTGTGGCTAGGGTGTGGGCCTTTCCTTGAATTGATATTGGTCTATTAGCGTCGCCCCTGTGCGGGGCGGGCACCTACTTTTCTTTGCCTGCCGCAAAGAAAAGTAGGCAAAAGAAAGCGGCTCAAACCGCTAACTTTTAAGCGGGTCCCCCGCACAGTTACGGTAGTGGTGCATCTGGAATCTGGGTTCTCGCACACTCCACGTGAGTGACAAAGCGCTCATACTTCCCGTCTCGCACTGCGTGCTCGCCGGAAGGGTCCATCGAGAACCAGGGACTTCGTTCGTGCACGCCGGGGGCCACTGGCTTCGCCTTGGCGACGCGCTCATGAACTCCCACTCCGCACTGCGGGCATCGCGGATGAGTCTGCGCGAGACACCAGCTGCTTCGTTTGAAGGCGGCGGAGGCCATCGGCTTCGCCTCGGCGACGCCCCGATGAAATGCGAATGAGATAACACCGCAGTGGTTTCAAGAGCGGCTCTTCAACGCGCGCTGCGCCGCCGAATGAAGTGCGAATGAGATAGCACCGCAGTGGTTTCAAGAGCGGCTCTTCGGCGCGCGCAGCGCCGCCGGAAGCATGATGGCTTTGTCACTCGCGCGAAATGTGCGAGAACCCAGATTCCAGATGTACCACTACCGCGGCTGTGCGGGGGACCCGCTTATGAGCTGGCGGTTTGAGCCGCTTTCTTTTGCCTACTTTTCTTTGCGGCAGGCAAAGAAAAGTAGGTGCCTGCCCCGCACAGGGGCGACGCTAATAGACCGATAACAATTCAAGGAAAGGCCAACACCACAAGGCAACACCCAAACAAGCGCCGCGCAGGCAAACAGATCAAGAAAAGCCCAACACCGCACGCGACCAAAAAAACCGCCCCGCAGGCAAAAACCCACCCCTTATTCCCCCGCCGGCCAAGGCAACCCCACCGCCGACCAATCCAACTCCACCCCCACAACCAACCGCTCACTAACAAACTGCACAGCCAAAGTAACAGCAATACAAGGCCGCCCACTCGCCAAAGAAAGATAAGGATTACTCGACACAGCAACCCCGGGCAACAAAACAGCATTCCGGAAATAAGGCCGATGATCCCACCTCGCATCGCGAGGATTCGCCACCGGATGCAGCGAAGCCGCTTCGCTCCTCCACGCCGGCCCCAGCACCTCATGCCCAACCTGCCGTCCAGAATCATCCAGAATAAAACAACTGATACAGCGATCAAACGTAGCCAGGGAAGCAAACGCCTGGTCCATCAAAACCCCAGCCAGCAAATCATCAGCCGCACGGCTCAAAGCCACCCGATACGGCTCGACCTCCGACTCGAACAAAGCATGCTGATGCGCCCTCCCCTGGGCAATCACATCAAAAGCATCATCGATCCGCCGATGCACCGACTCCGGCGGCGCAATCTCCGCAGCCGGCCGACCGAGCAGATAGCCCTGCGCAAAATCCACATTCGACTCCACAGCAAGAATCAATTCCTCAGTGGTCTCCACGCCCTCGACAACCACGAGCATCCCCGCCTGATGCAACAGCGAAACGAGCTTCGGCAAGATCGGCTGCTCAGTGCCGTGACCCGTCGCGCGAATCAATTCGCCGTCGAGCTTCACGAGATCCGGCCGGATCCGCAACAGCCGGTCGAGGTTCGACTGACCCGCGCCGAAATCGTCGACGGCGATCAGGAAACCGTGTTCGCGATACAAAGCCGCCGCCCGCGACATGTCATCGACGCTGCCGCCATGCGATTCGAGAATCTCGAGAATCACCCGCTCAGGTTCGAGCCCCACCGCCCGCACGATCGTCGCGAGCTGGTCGGCATAGCCTTCAGCGATAAAGGTGGCGGGCAAAATGTTGAGGAACAGCCACGCGTCGCCTGGCAGCACCTTGCGCGCATTGTCCAGATGCACAGCGTGGCTCGCGCGATCGAGCGCGCCCTCGTCGTTGGACGGCTTCGGCGCGAACAGCACCACGGGCGGCACCAGCGTGCCGTCGTCCTGCTCGCCGCGCAGCAGCGCCTCGAAACCCACCTGCTTCTGATGCGACAAGCTGTAGAGCGGCTGAAAATGCGAGGTCAGGTAATAGTCATCCCATCGATGCCGCGGCGGCGCCGCCCCGCCCTCCGCCGGCACATCGCCAGAAAGCACCTGCAGCGGCTCGAACGGTAGCACACGCTCGGCGCACACGCGGTTTCTGCCCGAATGCTTGGCGCGCAGCAACGCTTCATCGGCGCGATCGAGCAGCACCATGATGCTTTCGCCGCTCCGATGCTCGGCCACGCCGAAGCTCGCGGTCAGACAGCCGTCAGGTCGCTCGATCGCGGCAATCGCGCCGCGCAGGCGCTCGGCCAGCGCCAGTGCGCCGGCCAGCCCGTCGAGCAGCAGCACGGCAAACTCCTCGCCGCCGATCCGGCTCACGCTGTCGTCCGCGGAAGTCTCCTCCATCAGCACCTGGGCGACCTGGTAAAGCGCGTGGTCGCCGACTGCGTGGCCGAAGCGGTCGTTCAGCGATTTGAAATTGTCGATGTCGAGAAAAATCGCGCTGACCCGCGCATCCGGCGTGATGTTTTCAAGGCGGCGCCCGGCCTGCTTCACGAACGCGCGGCGGTTTTGCAGGCCGGTCAGCGGATCGGTCGCGGCGAGTTGCGCCAGTTGGCTCTCGAGCAGAAAGTGGTTGCGCCGGAACCGGTAGAAGCCGAAGTGGAACACAGCGGACATCGGTACGCCGATCGCCACGATCCACATCCACACGACCACGTCGACGTCATGCGTGCGCGGCTCGCCAGACAGCAACGCAAACGCGGCCGCATAGAAGAGCGCGCTGCCGGCGCAGAAATGCATCGGCGTGAGCCACAGCGGCGCTGCGCAGATCGGGATCACCAACATGGCCGGCAGCACCCACAGCAACGGTTGTTCAACGCCGGAGACATTCAGCGCGATACCGGCCACCAGCACCAGCGAGTACGCGACACCGATTGCGCCGAACGTCCAGGTCGAGCCGGCACGGGGAATCGCCATCACCAGCAGGGCGAGCACCAGCGCGCAGGCGAGCCGGTAGGCGAGCGGTATCGCGGGGCCGCCGACCATGTTGCGCGCCCCCACGAAACAGAGGAACGCGACAACGGTAACCCCCATCGTCACCATCGAAAGCGGGCGCTGATGTTCCAGCGATCGTCGATGAAAACGATTACGCAGCCCGGAATCGGACAGTTGCTTCGTTAAAGTGGAAAGCATATTGATAGCTATCGGGCTGGCTCCTGTCACTTTGCCCATGTATAACGGCAACTGTCTGACAAATATTTATGCCCGGCCCGCAAATAGAATCGCACCCCGCTCCGTCAGGGCTACGCGGTCATCACGCGATCGCGTCCCGAGGCCTTGGCGGCATATAACGCGCCGTCAGCACGCGCCATCAACTGGGCAAGCAATTCGTCGCGCCGATGCTGGTCCACCCCAACGCTGAAGGTGTATTTCAGCCCGCGCGGCAACTCGACCGGCGCGGCCGACGCGAGCTGAACCCGCAGACGGTCCAGCAAACTCACCGCTTCGGCGGCGGTGGTTGCTGGGCATAGCACGCCGAACTCCTCACCGCCCAGCCGCCCGAACACGTCGCCGACCCGCAGGTTGCCGGCGACGAACGCCGCAAAATGGCTCAGCACCTGGTCGCCGGCGGCATGGCCGTAGCGGTCGTTGACGGCTTTGAACGAATCGATGTCGATGATCGCCATCGTCATCGGCGAGCGAGTGCGCCGCGCCGCGTTCAGCAGCGCGTCGCCGGCCGCCAGAAACGCCCGGCGCGACAGCGCGCCCGTCAATTCGTCGACATTGGCGAGCCGCTCGAGTCGCTCGGCGAGGCGATCATGCGCCAGCATCACTACACCGATCGAAAGGGACGGCGTCGCGAGAATGCCGAGCGCGAGAAAAGCGACGTTGCTCGGCGACACCTGCAGCAAGTTGGACTGCAACACCAGGCCAAAGCCGTAAAAGATGCCGCGCGAAGCATGCCCGACGCCTAACAGCAAAGCCGCGACTGCGAGAAAGTAATAGCTGTAGCGCGGCCGGTTTGCGGGGCGGTGCCGCACCATCATCACGGCAAGCATCGCATAGAGGAGCGCGTGATATGCCGACACTACGGTCACGCGTGCGTTGAAGTCCGGCACCGTAAAGGTCCAGTAAATGATGCAGAACAGTACCGCAAGCGCGCCGGCGTAGGCCGCCCAAGGCCGCGTGCGGCGGCCCAGAAACCGGGCGCAGCCTTCGACCACCAGCAGCAGTGAGACGGCCAGCAGTTCATTGGCCGCCACGATACCCAGCCAGGGCGATGCATGGCCTTGCGAGACAAAGGCAAGCAGCGCCACGATGGCGACCGCACTGGCCGAGATCCAGTAGCCGACGCCGGGGATTACCGCGCGCCATAACGAGCCGAGCACGGCCATGCTCATGGCACTGGATAAAACCGTGACAACCAGAATAGTCAGTGGATTGATCATTGTTATTTGAGTCGAACGGCATCCCCATGGCGGGCCGTGTTCCGGTTGCCTGCGCTGTTCGTGCCATTGCATGAACAGCCGGCTGCGCAAGTTCGTAAGCTTACCGGCCCTGACGAAAGTTGAGGTCGCAACGATTCTGCAAGAATTACCGGCAAAGGCAAATGTCTATTGCATTCGCGCAAACTCAAAGCGTTGCATTTGCCACGAAATAAAACACTAAAGCAACGATAAAACCGGCGCCGATAGGACCATGAGGACGACCGCTAAAACGAACACGAACACTTTCGCACCGGCCAGGCACAGTTGGGAAGGGCTAGGGCAATTCGCGCAGGAAAAATTACGCTGTTGATCTGGATCCAACGTAAATGTCTGCACGTATAAACCAGACGAATGTAAAGTTGGCTTAAAGTTACTGTCTTAAGTAGACTCCTCCGAAGTGTGGCGGAAAGACTAGACAGTTCGGTAAAAATACCCTAGGGCGCGTGCAAGGCGCGGCCTTCCCGTAACGCGTTCATTTGTATTCAACCGTCGGCATCCGTTTTTATACACGGCCCAGGCAAGGGCCATTTCCCGGAAAACATGGTCCCAATCCTCGATTACCTGCTGGAGCGCCAAATCTCGCCACAGTGGCGCGGCATGCTGACTGCGCTCGCGACAGAGTTCGAAGCGCAGATCGGTCGTGACGAACTGCGCCAACTGATGTATCGCGTCGGCTGCCGCTTCGCGGCGGCGCATCAATTGCCCGCATGCGGGTCAACGGCCGAGCTCGCTCAGGCATTAAACCTGTACTGGCATGACATGGATTGGGGCGTCGTCGAGTTGTCCGACGAAGCCGAGTCTTTGCGCATCGTTCATTACTGTGCGCCGCTGCAGGCATTCGGCCACACGGCGCTCGCATGGACGCCGGCGTTTCTCGAAGGTGTCTATCAGACCTGGTTGAGCGCCTTGGGCGCCCAGGGCTTGTCGGTGGTGCAAACGAGCGAGTACGGCACGGACACCGCTATCGAGTTCCGGCTAGGGCGGCATTCCGTTTGAGCGGACCGGTTTGCGAAGCGGTTTGCGAAGCCGGTAAGCGGACCGGGAAAGCGGTTCGAAAGATGAACCATCAAGCATGCGCCGGCAAGACCGGCTCGCGTCCGGTAGAGAGTCGCCAGGCAACGGGCAGTCGAGGAACGCGCCAGACCGGTGCGCGTGAAGTGGCAATACCAGCATGACAGCGGCGCGAGTAAGCAAAGGGATGGGGGGCAACACAAGTCATGAACAAGACGGCGGCACTATGAGTTCATCGAGCGACATCGAGAAACTATTCGATCATTTTGGCGGCGACGCCAACGCGTACCAGGAAATCGGCCGCGAAAACGAAGCGCGTGCGGCGCGCACCCGTTGGCCGCTGCTGGTGACGCTGGACCTGACACAGCCGACGATTCCCGCGATCGGACAGCGTCGTGAGCCGCCCCGCGAGCCATTGGCTGGCAACGCGCAGGCGGCAGCCGTGGATCGTCTGGACACGACGCCTAAAGACGCGGTCTCGGTCACACGCGCGAGGGCGCCGCTGTTCACCCGCTCGCATCGGCGGGACATTCCGCCGGTCATTGCCGCCGCCGCCGCTCAGCCTGCCGCGCCGAGCGGCGCTTCGCGTTTCGGCGCGCTCGAAGCGAACGCTGATGCCGAGGCGCAAGCCGCCCACAGCATGCAAACAGCGCCGGCCGCGGCACGGGTCGACGCGGCGCCCCCGGCGGCAACCCAGGCTGCGCCCGCCGTCGTTGTGCCACAGATGTCGCCGGCGGCCGCGCAAGTCGCCACTGCACCGGTTCCCCCGCTCATGTCGCGTGCGAGTGTTCCGCCGGTGGCGCAGTCCCGTACGCCGGCCATGCCTGTCACGCAACCTGTGACCAGCATGTCGCCAAACGCGCCTCCGCCGCGCGCCGAGATCCCCGCCCTCACGCCACGCGCCACCGCGCCGACATGGGCGCAAGCGCCTGCTCCCGTTCCTGCCGCTGCCGCTCCGGCATGGACGCAAGCGTCATCGGCTCATGCTCAGGCTCACGCCCCCACCTACACCACTACGCCCGCGGCGCCGAAGCCACCCGCTTCGATCCTCGGCAAACTGTTCGCTTCGGAGCCCGAACTGGCGTCGCCGCCGCAACCCGCCGCGCCCGCAGGCGGATCCGCACCGCTGCAATCGGTCTTCGACCGTCTGCGTGGCACGCCTGCCCAAACGGCCGCTGCTCCGGCCGGTGCTGCTAGCGCCACCCCGGCCGCCGGCTCCAACTCGTGGCTGGTCAACGGCCCTCGTCGCTCATGAAAGTCATCTCGGTCGTGTCCGCCAAAGGCGGGGTCGGTAAAACCACCCTCGCCGCCAATCTCGCTTCCGTGCTGGCCGCCAGCGGCCGTCGCGTGATTGCCCTCGACCTCGATCCGCAGAACGCGCTGCGTCTGCATTTCGGCGTGCCGCTCGACAGTATCGACGGTTTGTCGCGCGCGACGTTGACGGGCGACCCATGGCAATCGGTGATGTTCGACGGCATCGACGGTGTGACCGTGCTGCCCTATGGCGCGCTGCTCGAAGTTGATCGCCGCCGCTTCGAAGCGCACATCGACCAGGACCCGGGGTGGCTCGCGCAGGCGCTGCAAACGCTGCGGCTCGACGCATCCGACATCGTCGTCATCGACACCCCGCCGGGTTCGTCGGCGTACGTGCGCACTGCGTTGTGCGCGGCCACCTTCACGCTGAACGTGGTGCTCGCCGACGCCGCTTCGTACGCGGCCATTCCGTTGATGGAACGCCTGATTGAAACGTATGCGGCGCCGCGCCCCGAGTTCGGCGGCGAAGGCTACGTGATCAACCAGATCGACCAGTCGCGCCAGTTGACCAAGGACGTCCTCAAGGTCTTGCGCCAGATGCTCGGCAACAAGCTGTTCCCGGGCGTGATCCATCTGGACGAAGGCGTGAGCGAAGCGCTCGCGTGCGACACCACGCTGATTCACTACGATCCACTCAGTCAGGCGGCCGCCGATTTTCGCGCGTGCGGCAACTGGCTGATGGCGGCGCTCGATGCGATCGCCGTCTCGCCGAGGAGCGTCG
Organism: Paraburkholderia sp. RL17-337-BIB-A; assembly: GCF_046025895.1. NCBI lineage: Bacteria > Pseudomonadati > Pseudomonadota > Betaproteobacteria > Burkholderiales > Burkholderiaceae > Paraburkholderia > Paraburkholderia sp. RL17-337-BIB-A. The sequence goes on from NZ_JARESY010000002.1 coordinate 2,651,538, forward strand.
CATGAGCACGCCTTCTTCGCAGGGCCTCGAAGGCGCCGAGCCGTCGAGGCTCGAACGCTTCGTCGACGCGCGCTTCTGGAACAGCCGGATCGTGACGGCGCTGGTCACGCTGTTCGCGCTGACGATGCTGTACTTCGTGTTCACGGTGCCGCTCGCGTTCTACGAGCAACTGACGTTCGCGACCTGCTGCTTTATCACCGCGCTGTGGTTCCGCCGCCTGCCTGGCCGTTACGCGACCATGGTGATGATCATGCTCTCGGTGGTCACGTCGGGCCGCTATATGTACTGGCGGCTGACTTCGACAACGTACTGGGAACATCCACTCGACGCCGCCTGGGGCCTGCTGCTGGTCGCGGCCGAAGTCTATTCGACTATCGTGCTGCTGCTCGGCTACTTCCAGACCGCGTGGCCGCTCAAGCGCACGCCGATGCCGCTGCCCGCTTCGCGCGACCTGTGGCCGACCGTCGACGTGTTCATCCCGACCTACAACGAGCCGCTCACGGTGGTGAAGCCGACCATCTTCGCCGCGCTCGCGCTCGACTATCCGGCCGACAAGATTTCGATCCACGTGCTCGACGACGGCCGCCGCCCCGAGTTCAAGGCGTTCTGCGAGGAAGTCGGCGTCAACTGGACGATCCGCACGCACAACCGCCATGCGAAGGCCGGCAACATCAATGAAGCCTTGAAGATCACGCACGGCGAGTACCTCGCGATCTTCGACTGCGATCACATTCCGACCCGCTCGTTCCTGCAGATCGGCCTCGGCTGGTTCCTGCGCGACAAGCTGCTGTCGATGCTGCAAACGCCGCACCACTTCTTCTCCGCCGATCCGTTCGAACGCAATCTCGGCACCTTCCGCAAGGTGCCGAATGAAGGCGAACTGTTCTACGGCCTCGTGCAGGACGGCAACGACCTGTGGAACGCCACGTTTTTCTGCGGCTCGTGCGCGCTGTTGCGCCGGACCATGGTCGAAGAGATCGGCGGCATCGCGGTGGAAACGGTGACCGAGGACGCGCACACCGCGTTGAAGCTGCACCGCCTCGGCTACACCACGGCGTATCTGGCCATTCCGCAGGCGGCGGGTCTCGCCACCGAGAGTCTCTCCAGCCACATCGGCCAGCGGATTCGCTGGGCGCGCGGCATGACGCAGATTTTCCGGATCGACAATCCGCTCACCGGCAAGGGCCTCAAGATCGGCCAGCGGCTCTGTTATCTGAACGCGATGATGCACTTCTTCTACGGCATCCCGCGTCTGGTGTTCCTCACCGCGCCGCTGTCGTATCTGTTCTTCGGCGCGCACGTGATCGAAGCCGCCGCCAGCACGATCGCGATCTACGCGCTGCCGCACATGATGCATGCGAGCATCACCAATTCGCGGATGCAGCGCTCGTTTCGCCATTCGTTCTGGGCCGAGGTGTATGAATCGGTGCTGGCGTCGTACATCACCGCGCCTACCTTGCTCGCGCTGATCAACCCGAAACTCGGCAAGTTCAACGTGACGGCCAAGGGCGGCCAGATCGAGAAGAACTACTTCGACTGGGCGATCTCGCGGCCGTATCTGTTCCTGCTGTTGCTGAACCTGATCGGCTTCGTCGTGGGGATCGTGCATATCTATCTGAACTGGCACATCCGCAGCGTGGTGAACACGACCATCCTGAACCTCGGCTGGACCACCTACAACATGCTGATTCTCGGTGCGAGCGTGGCCGCGGCAAGCGAGCGCCGGCAGATTCGCGCGGTGCACCGCGTGGCGATGCAGATGCCCGTGATGCTGAAGTTCTCGACCGGCCGCACGCTCGCTTGCGAAACCATCGACTACTCGGAAGGCGGCGTCGGCGTGGCGCTGCCGGCCAAAATCGAAGTGCCCATGCACGAGCGCGTGACCGTCTCGCTGTTTCGCGGCGACGAGGAGTTTGCCTTCCCCGCCACCGTCGGCTTCACGGAGCCGGGCCGCGTGGGCCTGCGCTTCTCGGCGCTGACGCGCGAACAGGAATACGAGTTCGTCAAGACCACCTTCGCCCGCGCCGACGCGTGGACCGGCTGGGCCGAAGGACGTCAGCAGGACACGCCGTTGCGCGGTCTGTCGCACGTGCTGACGGTCGGTGCGCGCGGCATTGCGGGTCTCTTCGAACATCTTTATGCCGACCTTCGAAGCTCGATGAAAGGCCGTCCGGTGGACGTCAAAAAGCTAAAAACCAAAGACTGATCTATGGGCAACAGGATGGCGAAGTCAAACGTCGAACGCTCGAATCACGAGCGCAGTGGGATGGACCCGGAGCCGCGTCGTTTTGGCCGTCTCCGTTCGCAACGGTTGATGCGCGGGCTCGCCTGCTGGCTCGCGTTGCAGACCGCGTTGGCGGCCCCGCTCGCGTCGGCGGCCGAAGTGGCCGCGGCAGCCATGAGCGGTGCGAGCGCGTCGCAAGCCGGCCAGCCGCCGGCGGCCCAGGGCGCACCGGCTGCGCGCGTCGCCACCGGCGTGGGCAGTGTGCCCGCGCCGAGCGCGGCCGTCCCCTACGATCCGAACACGATCGCGCAAGCGCAGCTGGCCACGCCGACACCGGCGCTCGCCGCGGCGTCGCTGAAAGCCTTGGGGAACAGAACGCCGACCACGGCAGAACCGGGCACGCTGGTGCCGGGTGGCCGCCGTCAAACGCTCACTTTCGCCGACCTCGGCGCACGCGATCCGCTGCAACTGCGCGGCACCGACGGTCAGAACGGCGTCGCGTTTTCCGTGCGCGGCGACGAGGTGGTAACCGGTGCGATCCTGCATCTGGTCTATAGCTACTCGCCCGCGCTGCTCGCGAATCTTTCCCAGCTGAAAGTGCTGGTGAACGGCGAAGTCGCCGCGACCTTGCCGGTGCCGCACGAACAGGCCGGCATGCTGGTGGCGCGCGACGTCTCGATCGATCCGCGTTTCATCACCGAATTCAACCACCTGAACGTGCAGTTGATCGGCCATTACACGACGAGTTGTGAAGACCCGGCGAATTCGTCGTTGTGGGCCACCGTCAGCAATGCGAGTTCGCTCGATCTGACCTATGCGTCGCTGGCCAGCAAGCCGGATCTCGCCGCGCTGCCGCAGCCGTTCTTCGACCGCCGCGACGTACGCCGTCTCGAGTTGCCGTTCGTGTTCCCGCAAAAACCGGGCGCCGCCACACTCGAAGCGGGCGGCATCGTCGCCTCGTGGTTCGGCGCGCTCGCCGGCTATCGCGGCGCGATGTTCCCAGCGCAACTGGATAACGCGCCGCTATCGGGCAACGCGGTGGTCTTCGCGACCGACGACCAGCGTCCGGCCGGCGTAACGATTCCAGCGATCTCCGGACCGACCATCGCGGTAGTGGATCGTGAAGCGCCGGCGCGCGGCAAGCTGTTGCTCGTGCTAGGCCGCACCGAAGCCGAACTGAAAACCGCGGCCAGGTCGCTCGGCATCGGCCAGAACACGCTAACCGGCCCGAGCGCGACGATCACACAGTTGAACGAACTCGCGCCGCGTGCGCCGTACGACGCGCCGAACTGGCTGCCCACCAACCGCCCGGTTCGTTTCGGCGAACTCGCCGACTCGCGCGACCTGACCGTATCCGGCTACGACGCCGACGCCGTGCGCGTCAATCTGCGCGTGCCGCCCGACCTGTTCATGTGGCACACCAAGGGCGCGCCGATCGATCTGCGCTACCGCTACACGGTGCGTCCGCTCCGGGATCGTTCGTCGCTGAACGTCAGCGTCAATGACGGCTTCGTGCAGGCGCTGCCGATTCCGGCCGAGTCGGCCTCGGTGTTCGAGCTGAGTCATTACTTCGCGAACGTCTTGCCGGACAAGACCGCCGAAGCGCGCCGCACGGTATATATTCCGCCGCTGCTGCTGACGCCGCGCGCCCAGGTGCGCCTGCACTTCTACTACGACATTCCGAACACCGGCGAATGTCACGGCCGTCTGCTGGACAACGTGGTCGGCGCGATCGATCCGAACTCGACCATCGACCTCTCGTCGTTCCCGCATTACATGGCGCTGCCCGATCTCGCGGCGTTCGCCAACAGCGGCTTCCCGTTCACGCGAATGGCCGACCTGTCCGAGACCGCGGTGATCCTGCCGAACGAGGCCGATTCGAGCGACTACAGCCTGTATCTGCTGACCATGGGCCGCATGGGCGCATCGACGGGATACCCGGTGAACGGCGTCACGGTCGGCACCGCCGACGACGTCGACAAGTACGCCAACAAGGACCTGCTGATTTTCGGCGCGCCCGGCAAGCAACCGCTGTTGCAGCGCTGGGCCAGGTCGATGCCGTTCTCCAGCGACGGCGATTCGCGCACCTTCGCGCTCTCGGACGTCGTCTTCAAGCTCGAGGACTGGTGGCATGGCGAGCGCGGTGTCGAACGCTCGCCGGCGCGCGCCGACCTGACGCTCGTGAGTTCGAACGGCGCCGCCCTGCTGACCGGTTTCGAATCGCCGCTGCAAAAGAACCGCAGCGCCGTCGCGCTGGTGAGCGCGGCCGGCCAGTCGGACGCCGATCTGTCCAGCGCTCTCCTCGACGCCGACGTGCTGCCGCAGATTCAAGGCGCGATGGCCGTGATCCACGGCCGCACCGTCACCATCACGTCGAACGGCGAGGCGTACTACGTCGGCCATTTGTCGCCGCAAGAGTATCTGCGCTGGGCGCTCTCGTCGCATCCGTTGTTGCTGATGCTGGGCGGCGTGCTCGCCGCGCTGATCATCGCGGGCCTGTTCTACCGGACGCTGCGTTCCATCGCCGCGCGCCGCCTCAGGGACTGATAGGACTGATATGCCGGTTCGACTCAATCAGACACGCGTGGCGCTGACGCTCGGGCTCGGCCTGGGCGTTGCCCTTGCTGCGACCACGTGTTTTGCCGCGAGTTTTGCGCATCTCACCAAGGTGGCCCAGACCACTTCGACGCCGGCCCAGACGGGGCCGTGCAACAACGATTGGCCCGCGTATCGCACCTTCGTCGAGCGCTTCGTGCAGGCGGACGGCCGCGTGATCGACTACTCGTCGCCCCAGCTGAAAACCACCTCGGAAGGCCAGTCATACGGCCTCTTCTTCGCGCTGGTCGCGAACGACCGCGCCACCTTCGACCGGCTGCTCAACTGGACCCGCACCAATCTCGCAGGCAATCAGTTCGATCCGCAAAACGTGCGGCTGCCGTCGTGGCTCTGGGGCAAAAAGCCGGACGGCTCATATGGCGTGCTCGATCAGAATTCCGCCTCCGACTCCGACCTGTGGATCGCCTACGATCTGCTGCAAGCCGGCCGTCTCTGGCGTGAGGCGAGCTATACGCAACTCGGTCAGGCGCTCGCCATACAAATCGCGCGCCAGGAAATGACCACGTTGCCGGGCGTCGGTCCGATGCTGCTGCCTGGACCGCGGGGCTTCAAGGAGGGCGGCGTGACGCGCCTGAATCCGAGCTATCTGCCCCTGCCGGTGCTGCGCGCGCTGGCTCACGACGCGCCTGACGGTCCGTGGGGCAAACTCGCCGACAGTGCGTACAAACTCATCAAGACCACGGCGCCGCTGGGCTTCGCGCCTGATTGGGCGGCGTGGCAGAACGGCCAGTTCGTGGTCGACCCGAAAGCCGGCGACACCGGCAGTTACGACGCGATTCGCGTCTATCTGTGGGCCGGCCTCGCCTCACCCGCCGATCCGCTTGCCAAACCCTGGCTCGCGGCGCTCGGCGGCATGCGCACGAAGGTTGCGCAAACCGGCATTCCGCCCGAGAAGGTTTCGGCGACCACCGGCACGGCGAGCGGCGAAGGACCGTTGAGTTACTGGGGCGCGCTCGCGCCGTACTTCAAGTCGCTCGGCGACGAGCGCGGCCTCGGTCTCGCGCGCACCCATCTCGCCGCGCTCGACACCAGCGTGCCGGGCCGCGAACCAGTCTATTACGATCGTGTGCTGGGTTTGTTCGGCACCGGATTCATCGACGGCCGCTATCGTTTCGACGAAGCCGGCCGTCTCGTGCCGAGTTGGAGAAATGCATGCGATTGAGCGCCCTCGCGTTTTCATTGCGGTTCGCGCTGAGCCTCACGGCGCTCTGCTGCGTGGCGACGGCTTCGCCTGACGCGCTGGCGCAGGCGTCGAAAGATCCTTTAAGCGTGCTGATCGATCAGGGCAAGTACTGGCAAGCGCATCAACGCGGCGACCTCGCCGAGCAGGCGTGGCAAAAGGTGCTGCGCATCGATCCGAAGCAGCCCGACGCGCTGTACGGTATGGGCATGGTGCTGGCCGACCGCAAGGACGGCGCGGGCGCGCAGCAATATCTCGCGCGACTGAAGGCGGTCGCGCCGAACTATCCGAATCTGGATGAACTGGGCCGCCGTCTTGGCGAATCGAGTCTGCGTGACCAGAGCGTCAACGACGCGCGGCGGCTCGCGCAAAGCGGCCAAAGCGCGAGTGCGGTGCAGGAATATCAGCGCGCGCTGAACGGCAAGCCGGCCACGCCCCAATTGCAGCTCGAGTATTACCAGGCGCTCTCGGCCACGCCGCAAGGCTGGGACCAGGCACGCCGCGGCCTCGAACAGCTCGCGCGCGACAACCCCGACGATCCGCGCTACGCCCTCGCCTACGCACAGCATCTGACGTATCGCGATGTGACGCGCCGCGACGGGATCGCGCGCTTGCAGAAGCTTGCCGCCGACAGCACGGTCGGCGCGTCGGCGAAGAAGGCCTGGCGGCAGGCGCTGTTGTGGCTCGACGCACGGCCCTCCGATGCCACGCTGTACGAGGCCTATCTGCAAGGCGCCACCGATGACGCCGCGGTCAAGGCGCGCTACGAGTCGATGGTCGAGCAGGACAAGGCGGCCCGCGATCGCGCCCAGCAAAACGCCACCGTCGACGCGCGCGGCCGCACCATCGCCGACGGTTTCGCCGCGCTCGATCGTGGCGACCTCGTCACGGCACGTGCGAAGTTTTCGTCAGTTCTGGCAAACAGTCCGAACGATACCGACGCGCTCGGCGGCATGGGTATCGCCGCGTTGAAGCAGGAACACTTTGCCGAAGCCCGCAACTATCTGGAGCGCGCGTCGCGCAGCGGCAATCCCGCGCGCTGGAAAACCGCGCTCGATAGCGCGACCTACTGGACCTATACCAGCGACGCGATCGGCGCGCGCAGCAATGGCGAATTCGCGAAGGCGAAGTCGCTGTTCGAGCGCGCGATCGCACTGAATCCGTCCGACGTCACCGCGCAGGTATTGCTCGGCGAAATGCTGCTCGCCAACGGCGATCCAGTCGGCGCGGAGCAAGCCTACCGGATGGCGCTGCGCCGTCAGGCCGACAATCCCGACGCGATTCGCGGCCTCGTCGGCGCGCTAGCCGCGCAAGGCCGCGGCGACGAAGCGCTGCAATTCGCCAATCAGTTGAACAGCGAGCAGCAATCGAAGGCCGGCGGCATCAACCGTCTGCGTGGCGAAGCACAGGCCGCCCAGGCACGCGCGGCCGAAGCGCGCGGCGATCTCGGCAGCGCGCGCAGCCTGTTCGAAGACGCGTTGCTCAATACGCCCGACGATCCCTGGCTGCGGCTCGACCTCGCGCGCATTTACGTGCGTCAGGGCGCGGTCGCGAATGCGCGCAGCATGATGGATGGGCTGCTCGCCGCGCATCCCGACATGACTGACGCGTTGTATGCGAGTGCGTTGTTGTCGGCGGAAACGCAGGACTGGGCCACCGGTCTCGCGCAACTCGACCGGATTCCGGTTGCGCAACGCACCGACGCGATGACGACCTTGCAGCACCGCTTGTGGGTGCATCAGCAGGCCGATCTCGCGACCCGGATGGCGCGCAATGGTCAGACGCAACAGGCGCTGGCAACGTTGCAAGCGGCCGAACCGGTCGCCGGCAACAGTCCCGAATTGATCGGCGTGATCGCCGCTGCGTATCAGCAAGCGGGCGACCCGAATCGCGCGTTGAACCTCGTGCGTGGCGCGATGAGCGCGGCGCCCGGCAACACCGATTTGCTGCTGCAATATGCGGGCATTCTGGCCGCCACGCAGCAGGAAGCCGAACTCGGCATGGTGATGCGCAGGCTTGCGTCGATGCCCTTGACGCCGCAGCAGCGCACCGATTTCGGCAATCTGAATCTGGCTATCGTCATCAAGCAATGCGACACGGTGCGTCAGCGCGGCGACCTTGCCAGCGCCTACGACGTGATCGCGCCGTGGCTCGCGGCGATGCCCGACAATCCCGATTTGCAAGCCGCCCTTGGCCGCCTCTATTCGAGCGCCGGCGACGACCGCAATGCGCTCGCCAGTTACCGCGTCGCGTTGCAGCGCAAGCCCGACGACCTGAACCTGTTGCAAGCGGCGATTCCCGCGGCAGCCGGTGCGAAACAGTTCAGCTACGCCGAATCGCTCGCGAGGCAAGCGCTTGCCGCGGCGCCAGTCGATCCTGGCGTGCTGGCGACGGTCGGCCGCATGTATCGCGCGGAAGGCAAATTGTCGCTCGCGGCGACGTATCTGCAACGCTCGCTGGTCGCGGCCAATACGCCGCTGATGGCCAACGCGCCACGCGCCAATGCGCCGGGCAATGTGCCGCGTGGCTGGGAAGTCGCGATGCGCCGGATCGGCGCGACGCCACTGCCGGGCACCAATCCTTTCGAAGGTAAAACCGCAACGACCTCGCCGACCGACGCCGACAACGCCGCACTTGACGGCGGCGGCTCCAATGCCGCGAGCGCATCGCTTCCGTATTCGCAGTCCTCCTTGCCGTCACAGACCGTGCCGAACTATCCGCCTCCCTCGCAGCCCGCACCTTACGTCGCGCCTTATACGGCGCCCGCGCAGCCGTACGTGCCGAATCCCGCGCCTACCGCCATTCCTTACAACGCGCCGCGTCAGGGCGCCAACTCGGGTGGCTACGGCCAGGAGACTTACGGGTCGAGCCAGTCGGGCGCGCCGTTGCAGCCTTATCCCGGTCAAGGCCAGCCGCGAACGCAAGCGCAGACGCAGCAGGCTCCGCAACAGCAATACGACGCGGGGTATCCGCAACAAGGGGGATATCCGCAGCAGACGCAGCATCCGCAGCAAGGCGGCTATCCTCAACAGGCGCAGTATCCGCAGCAAGGCGGATATCCTCAACAGGCGCAGTATCCGCAGCAAGGCGGATATCTTCAACAGACGCAGTATCCGCAGCAGGCGCCCGACGGCTATGCGACCACGCCGTGGCCGATGTCGCCCGCGGCACGCGAAGCGCAGGCCAATGCCGCCTCAATGCAACCGCCGCGTTACACGGGTTCGGCCAGCAGCACCAAACGCTCGACCAGCAAGAAGCAAAGCGTGTCGAAGAGCAACCGCAACGCGCAAGGCTATGCGCAGGCGCCGTATGCGCAGCCGCAAGGCTATCCGCAACAGCAAAAGCAACAGCAACAGCAACCCTACTACGGGCAGCAGCCTTACCCGCAGCAACAACAGGGCTATGCGCAGCAGCCTTATCAACCGTATCCGCCGCAGCAGGCTTACGGTCAGCAGCCGTATCAACCGTATCCGAATCAGGGCTCGGGTTATTACGCGCAACAACAGCAGCCGTACATCCCGCAGCCGCCGACTGGTTACGCGCAGCCGTATTACCCGCAACAACCCGGCACAAACAACAATGGCGGCAACTACGCACAGCCGAACGCGGCCAACACCCAGACGCTTGGCGTGGCCGAAGAACTGGCGCAGATCAATCGCGAGCAGGCGAGCACCGTGTCGGGCGGGATCGTGTTCCGCAACCGCTCAGGGGAGGACGGCCTGTCGACGCTCACCGATATCGAAGCGCCCATTCAGGGGCGTATCAAGGCGGGCAACGGCCATATCGTCGTGACGGCGACCCCGGTTACGCTGGATGCCGGCACCGCGTCGGGGAATGTCTCGACACTCGCGCGCTTTGGCGCGGGGCTGTCCAATAGCACCTCCGCGTCGGCGGCGATTGCCGGCAACAACAACTATGGCAGCCAGACTGCGAGCGGCGTGGGTTTGTCGATCGGCTACCAGGGCCGCAGCTTTAACGGCGATATCGGCGTGACGCCGCTCGGTTTCCCCGAGAAGACCGTCGTGGGCGGCTTGCAATACAACGGCAGCATTACCGACAAGGTGTCGTATTCGCTGGCCGTCGCGCGCCGCGCGGTGACTGACAGCTTGCTGTCGTATGCTGGCGCGCGCGACTCGGGCTCCGGTCTCGAGTGGGGCGGCGTCACGTCCAACGGCGGCCTTGCCAGCCTTGCATGGGATGACGGCACGAATGGCCTGTATGTGAACGCTGCGTATCAGCACTACCAGGGCGATAACGTCGCAAGCAACAACGCGGTGAAGGGCGGCGGCGGTGTCTACACGCGACTGTTCAAGGATGCCGATCAGACGTTGACCGTTGGCGTGAACACGACGCTGATGTCTTACGACAAGAACCTGTCGTACTTCACTTATGGTCAGGGCGGGTACTTCAGTCCGCAGCAGTACATGATTCTCAATTTGCCGGTGGAATGGACGGGGCGCAACGGCGCGTTTACTTATGACTTGAAGGGGTCGATTGGCGTGCAGCATTATCGCCAGGACGCATCGAATTACTTCCCGCTCAATGATGGTTCTAGCCGCCAGAGCGACGCGGCGGCGGAGGCCAAATTTATCGGCACGGGTGTGGATAGTGGTGCGGTTTATCCTGGGCAGAGTAAGACGGGAGTTTCTTATTCGCTTAGCGCGGTGGGGGAGTATCAACTTGCGCCGCAGTTGGCGTTTGGGGCCACCGCTTCGCTCGGCAATGCTTATGAATATCGCGAGTGGCTCGCGGCGGTTTATTTGCGGTATAGCTTTAGTAAACAGACTGGCTTGCAGCCGTTTCCGCCTACGGCGGTTAGTTCGCCGTATTTGTCATTGTCTAACTAGGTTTTTTTTTGCCTTTGGCGGTGGCGTTGTTCTGTGTGCCTGCGGCGGGGGGTTTGGTGGGGTTTTTGCCTGCGGGGCGGTTTTTTTGGTCGCGTGCGGTGTTGGGCTTTGCTTGATCTGTTTGCCTGCGCGGCGCTTGTTTGGCTGTTGCCTTGTGGTGTTGGCCTTTCCTTGAATTGTTATTGGTCTATTAGCGTCGCCCCTGTGCGGGGCAGGCACCTACTTTTCTTTGCCTGCCGCAAAGAAAAGTAGGCAAAAGAAAGCGGCTCAAACCGCCAGCTCATAAGCGGGTCCCCCGCACAGCCGCGGTAGTGGTACATCTGGAATCTGGGTTCTCGCACATTTCGCGCGAGTGACAAAGCCATCATGCTTCCGGCGGCGCTGCGCGCGCCGAAGAGCCGCTCTTAAAACCACCGGTGTGTTATCTCATTCGCACTTCATTCGGCGGCGCAGCGCGCGCCGAAATGCCGCTCTTAAAACCACTGCGGTGTTTTCGCATTGGCACTTCATTCGGCGGCGCAGCGCGCTTCGAAGAGCCGCTCTTGAAACCACTGCGGTGCTATCTCATTCGCACTTCATTCGGCGGCGCAGCGCGCGCCGAAATGCCGCTCTTAAAACCACTGCGGTGTTTTCTCATTCGCATTTCATCGGGGCGTCGCCGAGGCGAAGCCGACGGCCTCCGCCGCCTTCAAACGAAGCAGCTGGTGTCTCGCGCAGACTCATCCGCGATGCCCGCAGTGCGGAGTGGGAGTTCATGAGCGCGTCGCCAAGGCGAAGCCAGTGGCCCCCGGCGTGCACGAACGAAGTCCCTGGTTCTCGATGGACCCTTCCGGCGAGCACGCAGTGCGAGACGGGAAGTATGCCGAGCGAGGCCACTGGCTTCCGGATGTCCCGTTCCGACGAGCACGTAGTGTGAGGCGGGAAGTATGACTGCCTGGTCACTCGCGTCGAATGTGCGAGGGCACGGATTCCAGATGCACCACTACCATAACTGTGCGGGGGACCCGCTTAAGAATTCGCGGTTTGAGCCGCTTTCTTTTGCCTACTTTTCTTTGCGGCAGGCAAAGAAAAGTAGGTGCCCGCCCCGCACAGGGGCGACGCTAATAGACCAATATCAATTCAAGGAAAGGCCAACGCCATAAAAGCACAGACAAACAAGCGCCGCGCAGGCAAACAGATCAAGCAAAGGCCAACGCCGTAGGCAAACAGACAAAGCACCGCACAGGCAAACCAAAAACCTTTAGCATTCCTCCCCAGCATACCGCCGACAATGCTCCAAATACCCAACCGCATGGCTACTCACAAGCTCGACAATACTCGTCCAAAGCCACCCCGGCGCATCAAACGTCTTCGACCGATTCCTCCGCAACTCAGCAAGCCACGCCTTGCGCCCCACCGCATCCATCTGCCGCGCATGCGCCTTCCCCACCACTAATGCCAGAAACCGCGCCGCTTTCATCGCCTCATCGCGAGTCAACTGCTCAATCGTCAACTTCATATCCTGCGGCAGCAGCTCCCGTATCACAACCGGACGATCCGACAAGCGCGCCGCCCGCATCCGCTCGCCAAGCGAAGGCGACACATGCCGTGCCCCCTCCACCACCCGCTCGGCGTTGTCTCGCGGCATACGCACGCCAGAATAACGCGGCGCGGCCGCCTGCGCGGCCTCCTTGATATCCATCAGGCACAGATCGTCGCCCTCCACCGCCGCACCGTCGATGTCCAGCAGTACCGCATATCGCAAGCGCCCCAGCGAACTGCATCCCTTGATCCAGTAGGCCGCATCGAGCACCTCGACATCCGCGTCCTCGCCGCGGCCGCGCAACACCGTCGCGAGTCGCGCCAGCGTGCCCCTCTCGAACAACGCGTCGATCTCGCGCCGCTCGCTCTTCGCCAACGGCCAGAAGCGCGGCCCCAGCGGAATGCTCGGCTCGAGATCCTCAATCCGCTCCTCCGCCAGGTGACGCCACGAACGGCGCACCGCTTCCTTCATCACCACCCTCACCGCCTCAGGCTTCTCCGCATGAATGTCAGCTTCGCCGGCCGCTTCGTCGAAAGAGCGCTCGTAGCCGTCAGCCAACGCTTCCATCATGCGCACAGTCGTCACGCCTGACAGATCCGAGCCGCGCGCGGCCGTCGCCAATGACAGACCAAGGCGGATCAGATCGTGCGCGGGATTGCCGATCACCGTCTGGTCGAGATCGCGAATCTGAATCTCGACGCGCCCTTGCGCATCGGCGACCGGCCCAAGATTGCCGGTGTGGCAATCGCCGCAGATCCAGATCGCCGGACCTTCGGGCAAGGCGTGGCTCTCCATTCCGTCGAGCCATTCGTAGAACTTGCTCGTGTTGCCGCGCACATACGCATGCGCCGAGCGCGCCATTCTGGCGTTGCGGCGCGTAGTCAATATCGACTGGCGTGCGTCCGCCTTAGGCAGCTTGCTTCGTGTGATGATTTTCCTTGGCATCGTGTGTCCGCGTCTATTGAAGTTCGAATCCGGCGTGGCGCCCAACCCCACCCTGCGCCCGTTGGCGCGAGCGAACAAATGCCCTCAGCACGAAACACGCCCGGCCAAAACTCGCGACCCGGCACATCATCATCGGGCGGCCCCAAGCAGCGATGACGCAACCCAACACTGGCAACACGCGCTGTTCTTTCCGCTATGCAACGCGCTCCTCGAATACGCCAGGTAAAAGTTTCCAGACCGTCCTACGCATCTTGCGGCTGTACGCGTAAAGCCCACGTGACCCGGTCACCCGCATGGCGTTGTGGCCTACAATCGTTGCTGCCGCACGGCTGCTTCGCGTCTGCGGCGCACGCTAGAAGATTCATCCCGCCTCCTGCTGAACATCCACGCGCGTGATGCGCGCCGGCAGAGTGGGGACACACTCATCGACGTGACCTCTGTGGAGCGCAGCAATGCCATTTCCGGCACATGATCACGGCTGCCCCGGCTGGAACGGGGAAATGGCGCGACGCATCAGCGATTTCAACTGGGCCGCCACCGACCTCGGCGCCATCGAGAACTGGCCGCGCAGCCTGACCGCCACCGTTCAAATGCTGCTCGCCTCGCCGGTGCCCCTCGTGCTTTTATGGGGCAAACCCGGCTACATGATCTACAACGACGCTTACGCGGTATTCGCAGGCGGACGGCATCCGTATCTGCTCGGCTGTCCGGTCGAACGGGGCTGGCCGGAAGTCGCCGAATTCAACCGGCATGTGATGCTCACGTGTCTCGCCGGCGGCACGCTGTCGTATCGCGACAAGGAACTGGTTCTGCTGCGCGATGGCAAGCCTGAAGACGTCTGGATGGACCTCTACTACAGTCCGGTCGCCGACGACAGCGGCGCACCCGCGGGGGTCCTCGCGATGGTCGTCGAAACCACCGCGCGCGTACTGACTGAACGCTGGCGGCAGCGCGCCGAAGCGGAACTGCACGAGACCAACGAACGGCTGCAACTCGCGCTCAATACCGGCGCCGTGCTCGGCACGTGGGTGCTCGACGTGCGCACTGGCAAGGTCACGGGTGATGAACGTTTCGCGCGCACTTTTTCGTTTTCGCTCGAAGAGGCCGCGCAAGGAGTCCCGCGCAGCGCCGCGACGCAAATGATCCATCCGGACGACCAGCCGCTCAACGAGCGCATGACGACCGAAGCGTTGCGCACCGGCCAGCCGTTTCGCGCCGAGTACCGGATTCGCCGGCCCGATAGCGACTATATGTGGGTGCAGGCGAACGGCCAGTGCGAGTTCGACGAACATGGGGAGCCGACGCGCTTTCCCGGCGTGTTGATCGACATCCACGAACGCAAGATCGCCGAACAATCGCTGCGCCAGTTGACCGAAACACTGGAACAACGCGTCACCGACGCGGTCGCGGCACGCGCGCTCGCCGAAGAGCAGTTACGCCAGGCCCAGAAGATGGAAGCGATCGGCAGCCTCACCGGCGGCGTCGCACACGACTTCAACAATGTGCTGCAGGTAATCAACGGCAATCTGCAGATGCTCGCCGCGGATGCCGACGACGATCCCGTCATGCTGCGGCGTTTGTCCGCCGCGACCGATGCCGTCAAACGCGGCGCGAAACTGGCGGCGCATCTGCTCGCCTTCGCGAGGCGCCAGCCGCTCTCGCCTACCGTGCTGAACCCGCGCCGTGTGCTGGCGGGCATGAGCGAGATGCTGCACCGCGCGCTCGGCGAGACCGTCAAGATCGAAACCGTGTTGAGCGACGATCTGTGGCATGTGCAGGCCGACCGCAATCAACTCGAAAACGCGCTGCTCAATCTCGCGATCAATGCGCGCGACGCGATGCAAGCCGACGGCACGCTTACCGTATGCGCGACGAACCGCGTGCTGGACCCGGCGTTTTGCCGCGGCAAGCCGGAGCTCTCACCGGGCGAGTATGTCGTGTTTTCGGTGACCGACACCGGCACCGGCATGCAGCCCGACATCCTGGAGCGCGTGTTCGAACCGTTCTTCACGACCAAGCCCGACGGCCATGGCACAGGCCTCGGCTTGAGCATGGTGTTCGGCTTCGTCAGGCAAAGCGGCGGCCATACGCTGATCGACAGCGAAGTAGGACGCGGCACCACCGTCTCGTTGTTTTTCCCGCGCTGCTGCGAGCCGGAAACCGCCGAAACAGTCGATCAAACCGCCACGCCTGGAGGCGGCGGCGAGACGATTCTGGTCGTCGAGGACGATGCAGATGTGCGGCTGACCGCCGTCGAAATGCTCGCGCAACTTGGCTATAAGGTGCTGACTGCATCGAGTGGCGACGCGGCGCTCGAGTTCATCGATAGCGATGTGCCGATCGATCTGCTGTTTACCGACGTCGTGATGCCAGGCCAGGTGAAAAGCGTGGCACTGGCGCAGCGCGCGGCAGCACGCTCACCCTCGGTGCCGACTCTCTTCACTTCGGGTTACACGCGCGACGAGATCGTTCATCACGGCAAGCTCGACGCCGGCATTACGCTCCTCTCCAAGCCTTATCGGCGCGACGATCTGGCGCGCAAGGTGCGCAGCGTATTGTGCGCAGGAACCGCCGGTGCAACTGGCATCGGCGATGGGCGGATCGCCCCTTGCGTGCCACGCACGGTCTACGATCCAGCTCGTGCGTCCAAAGCGTCCGGTCCGCGCGAAAGCCGGCACGAGCCAGGCGCTTCGGAAGAGAATCCGCTCGCCGACTCCTCGACGGTTTCGTTGGCGGACTCCCTCGCGAGCCTGCCATCGCGGCCATCCGGCACGCCGGCGCGCGTGCTGCTGGTCGAAGACGATGCCGATTCGCGCGACGCGCTCCGTGACCTGCTCGGCGCGTTGGGTCTCGCTTGCACCGCGGTCGCAAGCGCCGAGGAAGCGCTGCCGCTCGTGCCCGCGCAACGTTTCGAGATCCTGTTCACGGACCTGACGTTACCCGGCATGTCCGGCGACAACCTGGCGCGCGCGGTGCTGCGTGAGCAGCCGGACATCCGCGTGTTACTGGTGTCGGGCTATGGCAAGAACGCCCAGATCGGCGCCACCATCCCCGGCGCACGGCTGCTCGGCAAACCGCTCGATATCGCGCAGTTGCGACGCGAACTCGCGGAGTGGCTCGATCATACGGAGGCGGCTTCCTAGGCTCGCCTGGCGTCGGGGACAGGCCGTGGCCTGATTCAGGATAGCGTCGACTGCACCATCGGCATGGGCCCATGCGCCTTGACACCAAGACATCATGACGTCATGATGTCTTCCATGACCACCGACCGCAGCAGCCAACTCCCCCTCTACGCGCAAGTCGAAGCGGTACTCGCGGCAAGGATCGCGGACGGCACGTATCCGCCCGGCACGCAGTTGCCGAATGAAGCGAGCCTGCTGGCAAGCTACGGCATCAGCCGCACCACCTTGCAAAAAACGGTGCAGAACCTGATTGCGCGCGGATTGATCGAAATCCGCCGCGGCAAAGGCACCTTTGTCACCCAGCCGCGCCTCACTCAGCCGCTCACCGAACTGAGCGGCTTCGTCGAGGACATGCGTGCGCACGGCCGGCATCCCACCGCCCGGCTGCTAGTGCGGCAGATCGAAAACGCCAGCGACGCCGTCGCCGGCAAGCTCGCGCTCGAACCGGGCACGCCGGTCGTCCACATTCAGCGCGTGCGCATCGCCGACGGCACACCGCTTTCGTTCGACGAAACCTGGCTGCCGAAAGACATCGGCGAAAAGATCATCGAAAACGATCTGGAGGCGGAACCGATCTTTACCCTGCTCGAAGAGAAGTACGGCATTCCGCTCGTCGAAGCCGAATACCGGCTCGAGGCAATCGCCGCGAACGAAGCCGTTGCGCAAGCCCTCGAGATCGACGCGGGCAGCCCGATCTTCCTGATCGAGCGCACGTCGTATTGCAACGACACCCGTCCGGTCGACTATGAAAAGCTCTACTACCGCGGCGATCAGATCCAGTTCGTCACCCGTCTCGCCCGGCGCAAGCCGGCCGCCCAATGACCGGCGCGGCGGCTGCAGTGGGCCTGCATTACACGCTATGGCTGTTCGCGGTGTCGCTCGGCGCAAGCATGCTGGGCGGCATGCTAGGCATGGCAAGCGGCATTTTTATCGTGCCCATCCTGACCATGTTCGGTCACCTGGATATTCACCTGGCGATCGGCGCCAGCATCGTTTCGGTGATCGCCTGTTCGTGCGGCGGCGCGGCGCCGTTCCTGCGCGGGCGCTTGACCAACGTTCGCCTCGCCGTGGTTCTGGAAACCGCCACCACGCTCGGCGCACTGTCCGGCGTGCTGCTGAGCGGACTCATTCCGGTGCCCGCACTGTTTTTCATTTTCGCGGCCATTCTGTTGCTGTCCGCCCGGCAAATGCTCGCGCGGCGCGCCGATCCGATCGCCGGCCACGGCGCCGACGCAGCCAGCGCGTATTCGTGGGGCACGGCGTTGCGTCTGAATTCGAGTTATCCGGATCGCGCGCTCGGCCGCGAGGTCGACTATCGCGTGCAACGCGTACCCTTGGCCTTGTCCCTGATGTATGGAGCAGGATTGATTTCGGCGCTGCTCGGCATCGGCAGCGGCGTGCTCAAGATTCCGGCGATGGATACGGCGCTGCGCTTGCCGATCAAGGTCTCGTCGGCCACGTCCAATTTCATGATCGGCGTGACGGCGGCGGCCAGCGCCGGCGCGTACTTCCTGCGTGGTGAGATCGTGACCGCCATCGCCGGGCCAGTGGCATTGGGATCGGTCGTCGGCGCGGTGCTCGGGGCGCGCATCCTCATGCGCGTCTCGAATGACAGGCTGCGCGTGCTCTTCGTCGTGGTGCTCGTCCTGCTCGCCGTGCAAATGCTGCTCGAGGCATTCGGCATTCACCTTGCCGGAGCGTCAGCATGAGCCGCATCGCGTCGGCCGGCGCGCAGCTCGAACGCTGGCTTGCGCGGCTCCTGCACCACGGCACATGGGTCGCAACGATCACGATTGCGAGCGGCCTTGCGATTGGCCTGCTAAGCCATTTTAAAAACGCACTGCCCGGCCCGCGGACTCACCCCGAATGGCTTTCAACGCCGACAGGCATGCATATCGTGACCGCTGGCATCGCGCTTTTCATCCTGTTGCCGATAATGCGGCTTATATTGATGTTAGGGATGTTCCTGCATCAACGCGACTACCGGTTCAGCGCGATCACCGCCCTGGTGCTGGCGATCGTCGCCGCGGGGTTGCTGGTCGGCGCAGCTTGATGTGTGCGGCACGAACCACCCCGGGTATGATGCCGGTCGTGCACGAGTCGGCGTGCGATTCGCCGCCGCGCGCTTGGTAACGCTTGTTGTCATTGCGTTTGAAGTAGCATTTGCAGCCGCGTTGCGCGGCACTTCTTCCAGTCACGAGAACTATCATGCCCGCCCAACACGACGAAGTCCCCACTGCCAGCGCCAAGCCGGGCCAGGCAAAGCGTAAGGATCTGTCCATTGTGGCGCGCAATCTTATGATGGTTGCGGTCGGCGTCGTGGTGTTCGCGATCGTTGCGACGGTCGTTCTCTACGGTCCGATCACGTACGGCGACCAGATTCCCAACTTCGGCATCATTCTCATGCTGACCGTGCCGGTTATCGCGGGCGTGGCGTTCCGCGTGGGGCTGGATGCGTGGCTGGAACGGAAATGAGCGGCAACACCACCCACACCTCGAGGCCGCCGCCTTCGCGCGCATGAAACTGCAGACTGCCGCCGTGCAGCCGCGTGATCCGTTCGACAATCGCCAGCCCCAGCCCGGTTCCGCCGCTATGCGCGCGGGCATTGCGGCCGCGCTGAAACGGCGCTTTCAGTTGCTCCAACTCCTCTGCGGAAAGCCCTTTACCGCGATCGCCGACCGCGACATACACGGCTTCTCTCGTGGCCCAGCTGCGTACAGCGAGCCCCGCGCCGCCGTACACGATCGCGTTCTGCATCAGGTTCATCAGGAGCCGCATCATGCTGATCGGCCGATACGCAATCGCGGGCAATACAGCGAGCGAAAGCGCGAATTCATGGCCGAGTCCCGCGAAATCGCCGGTAAGCCGTTCGATCAAGGCATTCAGATCGCCAGGCTCCGCTGCCTCACGCTCGCCGCTGCCCGCGTAGTCCATGAACTGCTGCAAGATCGTCTCGATCTGATCCAGGTATGACTCGGCGGCGACCACAAAGCTGCTGTCGCTGCCATCCGGCATCGCCATGGCCATCGAGAGGCGCAATTTGGTCAGCGGCGTGCGAATGTCGTGCGAGATGCCCGCCAGCATCAGCGCGCGCGTCGCCTCCGCTTGCTGTAACGCCTGCGTCATCTGATTGAAAACACGGCTCACGGCGGCGATCTCGGCAGGGCCGTCGGTCGGCAACGGCGCGGGCGTTTCGCCGGCGCTCACACGGCGCGCCGCCCGCGTCAACTGCTGAAGCGGCTGGTTGAGGTGGCGCTGGATCACGTAGCCGGTCAGCGCCGCCAGGGCGCCCAAACCGAGCGACAACAGGATCGCCGCGTCGAGCCCGGCGCCTTGCGCGTCCTCGGGAATCGGCAGTGCGATCCAGTACGGCGTGTGCGGTGCATCGGCCGGCGCGTGCATGCGAATCCACAAGCGTTGACCGCCTTCAAACTGCCAGCGCGCGGGCATGTCGGCAGGCAGATGCGCGCGCAGGCTGTCGAAAAACACGTTGCGCTGATAGCTGCGATAGGCGCGTAACACACTGCGTGGCGGTTCGATGGTGGCCTCGCGAGGCAGTTCCGCGCGTCCGTTGAGACGTGTGATCAAACCGGCGCGCGCATCCGCCGGGGTGGCTTGAAGCAGGCTGTCGAGCGTCGTCACGTAGGTGGCGAACACCGTGGCCGCACGTTCGACTCGAGGCCGCTGGACATAGTGCAGCAGCACGCCGAGCGAGCATATCTGGCTCAGCATCACCAGCACGATCAGCAGAGCGATATTGCGCGCCAACAGCGTTTTCGGCAGCGCCCTTTGCAGCAGCGGGCGCGTCATGAGTCGACATCCGCGATCAGCATGTAGCCGACGCCCCACACGGTCTTGATGAAGCGCGGCTTCGACGGGTCGTCCTCGACGATCTGCCTGAGCCGCAGCACCTGCACGTCGATGCTGCGATCGAGCGCATCGTGCTCGCGGCCGCGGGCGCGCGCCAGCAGATTGTCCCGGCTCACAGGCCGGTTCGGCGACGAAGCCAGCGCGACCAGCAACAGCATCTGCGCCGAATGAAGCTCCAGCAATTCTCCGGCACGCGACAACTGCTGCTTGCCGACGTCCAGACTGAAATCGCCGAAGCGCACGCTCTGCGAGGTCACGGTGACATCGCCCGAGGCGATCTTCTGGCGACGCAGCAGCGCATTGATCCGCGCCACCAGTTCACGCGGCAGGAACGGTTTGGCGAGGTAATCGTCAGCGCCGGTTTCGAGACCGGCCACCTTGTCGAGCGGATCGCCCTTCGCGGTCAGCATCAGGATCGGCAGCGTCTGCCCTTGGGCACGCAAGCGGGCGCAGATTTCGAGGCCGTCCTCCTCGCCGATCATCAGATCGAGCACCAGCAGATCGAACGGCTCACGCTCCAGATAACGGTCGAGCCGCTTGCCGTCCTCCGCGATCCGCACCTCGAATCCATGGCTGCGCAGGAAACGCTGCAGCATGTTGCGCAGTTCGGCTTCGTCGTCGAGCACGATGATTTTGGCGGGGCGATCCATACGAAAGCTCCTCGGTTTAAGCGTCGGGCGGTGCATGCCGCGACAAATGCCGTTCGGCCTGGCGCTGCAACGGGGCAGGTTTCATCGCGCGTTGGGACGTCAAAGAACTTACGATCCCGCCGATGTCCGCGCTACTCAGTGCGCTGCCCCGCGTTCCTGCATGAATGCCGCGATCTGCGGCAACGTGATGTAGCCCGCTTTTTGCGTATCGATCTCGTCAAAATGCTTGGCGACCATCGGCATCCCGGCGGCCGCCTGTTCCCGCGTGAGCTTGCCGTCGTGCGTGCTGTTGGCATTCGCAAAGCGCGTTTGTAATTGTTGCGCCATGCGTTCCATGCGCTGGGGATTGCCGCCTTGTGGTGCGGCTGTTTGAGCGAACGCGACGGTGGATGCGCAGCACAGCAGCACAACGGCGATCAACTTCTTCATGACTGACTCCTTCGATTGAGCCATCGTGCGTCGCCTGCAAAACCGCCGCGATCCGTTCGATGACAGGCCGAATTCTTGGGCAAGTGCTGGCGGAAGGCAATTTCAGAATCATTTCGCCATATGTCATTGGTTTTTGGTGGCGTCGGCAAGGCGGTCACGTGCGCTCTCGTGCCGGTACCCTCCGAAATTAGTCGCCGCTGTACGCAACGCGCAATGGGCTCACTTTATTTAGGGTTCCACGAGATATTGCGGGAATTAAACCAGGTGGAAGACTGGTCTCCTCGACAGGCCACCATGAGTGCACGAGGCCACACGTCAGACAAATGAATGTGGCTTGAAAGCTATGCGTTAGATTAACATCGCGGAGGGCCGGTACGGCGCTTGCTGGATTCTGCATCACCATGGGGCGCGTCCATTAGTCAGACATATCTGTCCAACTGGCGGCATTCCGCTTGCACTGTTTCATTGCCGATCCATCTTTTCTTCTGGAATGTCAGATGAGCTATCAAGATATAGACAAAGAAATTGCCCATCTCGAGCTGGTATTCGGGCAAATTTCGATCAACGATCGCATTCCGCTGTCGTATTGGCGCAATCGTCTGCACAAGCTCCCGAACACCTCACTGATGCCAACGCAACGGGCACGCCTCGCACGGCTCGAAGCCGCATTGCGCTCGCTCGAACAGTCCGCGCAAAAAGTGGCGTCCGAGCCGCCCATGCGTTCGACCGGCACCCAGTCATGACGCAGGTCGGGATGGCGAAGCCATCCGCTCAACCGATCAAAATCCGCGCGGCAAGCGCCAGCGCGAGGGCCGGCAGCATGACCACCGCCCCTACTTTCAGAAACTTCATGAAGCTGACGTCTTCGCCCTCGCGGCGAATCGCGTTGAGCCAAAGGATCGTTGCGAGCGAGCCGGTAATCGACAGATTCGGCCCGAGGTCGACGCCGATCAGGAGCGCATCGATCACACGCTCAGGACTATGCGCCTGAATCACGGTCGAACTGGCGATCAGACCCGCCGGCAGATTGTTCATCAGATTGCTGCCGATCGCGATCATGGCGCCGGCCCAGCCAGATGTGGCGAGTTCACTGTGCTGCGTCGCGCGTTGCACAAGTTCGACGAGCGTCTTGATGACGCCGGTGTGATCGAGCATTTCGACCAGCACGAACAACGCGGCGACGAGCGGCAATACACTCCACGATATTTCCTGGATCATCGGCAGCGGCGATTTGCGCTCCTGGATCAGCACGACCGCGGCGCTCAGCGCACCGAGTATCGCGGTAGGCAAGCCGAGCGGGACATCGAAGGCGGAGACCGTTAGCAACACCACGGCCGTCACCGCAATGCCCGCGAGCGCGACGCGCCCGCTCGACGACAATTCGAGCGGCTCAAGATCGGACTCGCAGGTGCCGGCGAGCGCTTCGCGCTGGGTCCAGCGCAACAGCACATAGGTCGCCACGATCGACAGCAGCGAAGGCAGCGTGAAGCGCATCAGCCACGCGCCGAGCGCGGGCGTGTGATTGCCGTACAACACGATGTTGGCCGGATTCGAGATCGGCAGCACGAAGCTCGCGGCATTCGCGATGAACGCGCAGACGAACAGCAAGGGCAGCGGATGCGTCTTCGCTTTTTTGGCGGCGGCAAAAACGGCCGGCGTAAGCACGACTGCGGTGGCGTCATTGGAAAGGAAGGCGGTGATCACGACGCCGACCAGATAGACCAGCAAAAAGAGCTTTCCCGGTGAGCCTTTGGCGTGATTGACCGCGAATACGGCGACCCAGTCGAACAGGCCTTCGCGGCGCCCGACTTCCGATAGCACCATCATCCCGAACAGAAACAGATAGACATCCGTGCCTTTGCCGACTGCCTCGATTGCCTGATCGACGGGAAGCAGGCCCAGCGACACGAGTAATAGCGCGCCTGCAACGGCCCACACGGCCTCGGGCCATTTGAACGGGCGGGTGATGACGCCAGCCGTGGCGGCAATGGCAATACCCCACGAGAGGAAGACGGAATTCACCAAGTAAGTCCTGGATTCTGATTGCGCGCGAACGCGGGATTGGGCGCAGCATAACCCATGACCGGCATGCCGCAGGCAGTCGGGACGCAAATTGTGTGCCGCGCGATACCGCCTTGCCTGCCCGGCTACCGCACCCGGTTGATTGCGGCAATGCAATCCCGCCCATTATCGTGGGCGTGATCGACTGCGCATCCACCAGGTTAATGAAGTCAATGGGATCGCCGGCCTCAGGCGCTTTTATTCCATCCACATTAGCGTCACGGCTGGAACGATCTGTTCGATTATCCTCGCCTAGTCAATTTTCATCGGTATCCCTACTATCCGCATCTACACGCGAGATGCTGCATGCGGCAAGCACCACGACCAATGAGCATGAGTCTATGAAACCCCGACGTTCAGACATCGAGCATTACAGCGGCCCCGCGATCGCCCTGCATTGGCTAATCGCATTGCTGATCCTCTGCGGGTTCTATCTCGGCTGGATCATGACCGATATCCCCGGCTTCACGCCCACCAAGCTGAAGTACTTCTCGTGGCACAAATGGATCGGCGTGACGGTCTTTGTGCTGGCCGTGGCGCGCGTGCTGTGGCGCGCCACTCACCGTGCGCCGGCGCTCGATAGCGCGACACCCGCCTGGCAGAAAGCGGCGGCCCATCTCGTGCATGGCGTGCTGTACGTTCTGATGCTGGCGATTCCGCTGTCGGGTTACTTCTATAGCTCGGCCGCGGGCATTCAGGTGGTGTACCTCGGCATCGTGCCGCTACCTACCTTCATCGGGCCGGACCAGGCGCTCAAGGCAAGCCTGCGCACGGTCCACGTTTTGCTCAACTACACGCTGCTGGCGCTCGTTGCCATGCATGTCCTCGCGGCGCTCAAGCATCAATTCGTCGATCGCGACGGATTACTCGCGCGGATGATTCCATTCCTCAAATAACACACGCGTAAAACACGATTGGCTACGGCTTGTTGGCAATCAAATTCCCAGCGGTGTGCAATCCGCACGCGTGGGTTCGATAGGATGCATACCACCATGAAATCAAACTTTTACCACTCCATTCTGGCCGGCGTCGCCGCCTTCTCCTTGTTTAGCGCAAGTCTTGCGCACGCCGATGTCGACACGAGCAAAAGCAGCGTCATTGCCACGACGAAGCAGATGAACGTGCCCGTGGACGGCAAATTCAGGAAGTTCTCGGCGCAGTTGAATTTCGATCCGGCCAGGCCGGCGGCCGGCAGTGCCAACGTGTCGATCGACACCGGCAGCTACGACCTCGGCGCGGACGACTACAACAAACAGGCCCAAGGCAAGGAATGGTTCGATAGCGCGACCTATCCGGCCGCAACCTTCGTCTCGAGCGCGATCGCGCCGGCCGGTGGCAATCAGTACAAGATCACCGGCAAGCTCACCATCAAAGGCAAATCGCAGACCGTCGTGGTGCCGGTCACCATCGCCAGCCAGGGCAATACGCAAATCTTCGACGGCGCATTGCCGATCAAACGCTCACAGTTCGACGTCGGGACGGGCGAATGGAAAGACACGTCGGTGGTCGCCGACGAGGTCGTCATCAAATTTCATATCGTCGCTTCGAAGAAGTAACTGGACACACCGAAGCGTCACAACACTTTCTGAAACCAGGAGAAGAACTTGAAGAAACAACTTTTGCTCGCCGCCGGCGCGCTGGCCGCCGCCATGTCGTTCAACGCAATGGCCGCCGATACGTATCAACTCGACCCGACGCACACTTATCCGAGCTTCGAAACCGACCACTTCGGCGGCGTGTCGATCTGGCGCGGCAAGTTCAAGAAGAGCAGTGGCACGGTGGTGCTGGACCGCGCCGCAAAAACCGGCACGGTGGACGTGACGATCGATATGAGCTCAGTGGATATCGGCAACGACAAGCTCGACGCGGAACTGGTCACGGACAAGTTCTTCGACGCTGCCAAGTACCCGAGCGCAACGTACAAGGGCACGCAGATCCGCTTCGACGGCGACAAGCCCGTGGAAGTGATCGGCACGCTGACCATGCATGGCATCACCAAGCCGGTCAATCTGAAGATCGAATCGTTCAAGTGCTTCGTGAACCCGATGCTCAAGCGCGAAGTGTGCGGCACCGAATCGACCGCGACGTTCAATCGCGACGATTTCGGCGTCGACTTCGGCAAGACCTATGGCTTCAAGATGCAGACCACGCTGCATATCCAGGCTGAAGGCATCAAGCAGTAATAGCTTGCTGCCGCGCAACGCGCGTCGAGCGCTCGCCTGAGAACGCTCGCGTCAGTAACAAGCCTTTAGCCCACCGGGTTAAAGGCTTTTTTATTGCTGGTACGAGGTTTGCCGCGTGTTCGAGACTCAAACCGAGATTCAAACCAGGCTCGCCCCGCGCACAACCTCTTTGCCGGTGGTTCAGTCGAACGTGCTCGAGTCTTATCAGACAGTGTTCAAGAAAGACCCGCCGCCTCAGCTTGCTGACGCATGCAAGAAGGCGAAGCCGGCTTGCGGGTGACCTCAGGCGCACGCATGAGCCAGGCGAAGCGCATTCGGCCGGGCGCCATGCCGGCGCACGGATGAGCGTGGCCCGCTCGTGACACGCTCAGCCACGACGCCTTGCCCGGCGGAGCAAGGTAACATTACGGTTTGAGGTCTGGCGTGTCGCCCAGCCATTGCGTGTCGGCGGCCCCCTACTCAAGCCATCAGACAGGGCAACGGCCGCGCGCATGGAAATCATGCCGCAGCCCGCGCCGTCACCCGTTTCCGCCATCCATGAGTTCTGCAAGCCGCCGCATCGCGCATCTGGACATGGACGCGTTCTACGCGTCCGTCGAGCTTTTGCGCTATCCCGAACTGCGCGGCAAGGCGGTGGTGATCGGTGGCGGCCGCAATGGCGTGCCGCAAACGCTTGAAGACGGCAGCCGCCGTTTTGCGAAGCTGCGCGATTACGCGGGCCGCGGCGTAGTGACCACCTCCACCTACGAAGCCCGCGCGCTTGGCGTGTTCTCCGCCATGGGCATGATGAAAGCGGCCATGCTCGCGCCCGACGCGATTCTGCTGCCTACCGATTTCGAGTCGTATCGCCATTACTCGCGCCTGTTCAAAGCGGCGGTCGCCACCTTCACGGAGCGGATCGAAGACCGCGGCATCGACGAAATCTATATCGACCTTACCGAGTTGCCTGGCGAGCCGGCCGAGATCGCCGCGCGCATCAAGCAGGCCGTCAATCAGGCAACCGGCCTCACCTGCTCCATTTGCGTGGCGCCGAACAAGCTGCTGGCGAAGATCGGTTCCGAACTCGACAAACCCGACGGCCTCACGATCCTGACCCCGTCGGACGTGCCGTTGCGCGTGTGGCCGTTGCCGGTGCGCAAGGTCAACGGGATCGGCCCGAAGGCCGCGGAAAAGCTCACCGCGCTCGGTCTCGCCACGGTCGGCGATCTGGCGGCGGCGGATGCGGGGTTGTTGCAGGATCACTTCGGGCGCAGCTACTCGGCGTGGCTCATGCAAGTCGCGCAAGGCTACGACGAGCGGCCGGTCGTGGTCGAATCGGAGCCCAAGTCGATGAGCCGCGAGACGACCTTCGAGCGCGATCTGCATCCGCGTCACGATCGCCCGGCCCTGTCGAGTTCGTTTACGGGCTTATGCGTGCGGGTCGCGGAAGATCTGGTTCGCAAGGGCTACGTGGGCCGCACGGTGGGCATCAAGCTGCGCTACGACGACTTCCGCACGGTCACGCGCGACCTGACGCTGGACGAACCGACCGCCGATGCCACCGAGATACGGCGCGCTGCAACCGAATGTCTCAGACGGGTGGAATTGAACCGCAAGCTGCGGCTCCTGGGCGTGCGCGTAAGCGCGTTGACGCCGGCCAATGCGCAGCCGGTGAAGCAGCGTCTGCCGGTTCAGGCTGATTTGCCCTTTACCAGCGACGAGTAATCGCCTGCCTGGGCGGTCACGTTGGCACTCGAACGCGCCGCCGCCGGGCTGTCGCCTGGTACGCGCAACGCGGCAACAGAAAACGCAAACGTGTTGACGCCGTTCGCGCTTTCCACCGACACCGTGCCGCGATGCATCTCCGCAATCGCCTTCACGATCGCGAGCCCCAGCCCGTGGTTTTCGCGGCTATTGGTGCGCGACTCTTCCGCGCGATAGAACCGGACGAACAGATGTTCGAGCACCGCCGGCTCGATCGGTGCGCCGGGATTGGCCACCGCCACTCGCAACTGATCCGCGTCATGCGTGATCGTCACGGTAATTTCCGCGCCCGGCTCGCAGTGCTGGATCGCGTTCATCAACAGATTCGCGCAGGCGCGACCGAACAACGAGCGGTTCACACGCGCCACCGCATCGCCGCGCACCTGCGCAGACACCCGCGCTTCTTCCAGCGGAATCTCCAGAAACTCGAGCGTATGCGCGACTTCGGCCGCCAGCGACAATTCGATCAGTCCCGTCGCGCGCTCGCCCTGATCGGCGCGGGCGAGGAACAGCATGTCGTTGATGATCGCACGCATGCGTTCGAACTCTTCGAGATTCGACTGCAGCGTCTGGCGCAAATTGTCGACTGAGCGGTTGCGCGTCAACGCCACTTCGGTCTGGCCGATCAGAATCGTCACCGGCGTACGCAGTTCATGAGCCACGTCCGCGTTGAACGACTCAAGGCGGCCGTATGCGCCGTCCAGACGCTCGAGCGCGCCGTTGAACGAGTTGGCCAGATCGTTCAATTCGAGCGGCAGCGAGGCGGTATTCAGACGTTGCGAGCGGTTATTCGGGCTCACGGCGGAGGCATCTTTCGTCAGGCGCGTCAACGGTGCGAGACCGAGCCGCGTGACCGAGTAACTGAGCAGCAGCACGGCGAGACTGCCCAACGCCGACAGCGCCGCAAGCGCCGAGCCGAACACGCGCATCGTGCGGACGTTCGGCGAATAGCTCGCGGCCACCTGCAACTGCACGGGCGGGCGATTGGCGTAAGCCGGTATCGTCACCGTGGAGGTGAGCATGTCCTCAGCGCCGCCCGGCGGCGTCACGCGCGTGTAGCCACCGGGCCAGCTCTTCACCACCGTACCGTCGACAGGATTGCCATAGTGGAAATATGGATCGGCGCTCGATATCGAATACACGGTGTTGCCGTCGTGCGGCGTCATGTCGGTGAGCTTTTCGCGGGCCATGCGCCACTTTTCCGGCGTCACCGCGTGATAGACGATGATGCGCGCGATCTGGGCGCGATCGTCGAGCGATTCGCGCAGGTGGTGTTCCAGCTGGGTACGCAACACCAGAAACAGCCCAGTGCCGATCAGTGTGAACACGAACAGCGCCACCAGCGCGAACATCGATGCCAGGCGGCGCGCGATCGAGCGGTTCATGTTTGCTCTGCCTCTTCGCGGACTTCGAGCACGTAGCCCATTCCGCGTACGGTGTGCAGCAGCTTCGAGGAAAACGGGCCGTCGAGCTTGGCGCGCAATCGTTTGATGGCGGTTTCGACCACGTTCGTATGGCTGTCGAAATTGACGTCCCACACGAGTTCGGTAATGGCGGTCTTCGAGAGAATGTCGCCTTGCCGGCGCGCCAGCACGCTCAGCAACTGGAATTCCTTGGCGGTCAGATCGAGGCGTACGCCGTCGCGAGTAGCGCGCCGGCCGATCAGATCGACGAACAGATCGCCCACGGAAATCAGCGTCGACTCCTGCGAACGCGTGCGGCGCGCCAGTGCGTGCAGCCGCTCGACCAGTTCGAGAAAGGAAAAGGGTTTGGTGAGGTAGTCGTCGGCGCCTTCGCGCAGACCGCGCACCCGGTCGTTCACGTGATCGCGCGCGGTCAGCATGATGACCGGTGTGGACTTGCGCATGCGCAGCGCCTTCAGCACGCTAAAGCCGTCGCGTTTGGGCAGCATGACGTCGAGGACGATTACGTCGTAATCGAATTCGGTGGCCAGATGCATGCCTTCCTCACCGTCGAGCGCGACGTCGACGACCCAACCCTGCTCGGTCAAACCGGAGCGCAGGTAGTCCACCACCTTATGTTCATCTTCAACGATCAGCAATTTCATACGCATCCTCTTGTGTTTGCATTATACGAAACGCCTCGTTTTTTCGTTTTCTGGCCGGCTGTGTCGTTGTCGGGTGACTCACTTCGCGGGAGTCATCGCCTCCTTCGTGTTAGCTATGTTCGCGGCGGTCGCTATGTTCGCGGTGTTGGCTGCGTTCGCGGTGTTGGCTGCGTTTGCGGTGTTCGCTGCGTTTGCGGTGTAGGCTGCGTTTGCCGTGCCCGTTGTATTGCCGCGCGACTGCGCGCCCGAAACGTCCGTGCCGACGTCCCAACCGCCGCCCAGTGCCTTCACCAGTGACACCGACAACGTCATCTGCTGGCCGTGGATCTGCACGTCCTGCCGCTCGCTGGTGAGCAGCGACTGCTGCGCGGTGATGACGTCGAGATACGCGACAAGGCCGCCCGAATAGCGGTCGTTGGCGAGCGACAACAAATGCTGGGCGTCGATCACCGCCTCGTGCGACTGCTTCGACGCGCCGTCGAGCACGGACAGACCGGTGATGCCGTCCTGCACCTGCTGGAACGCATTGAGCACGGTTTGCCGGTAGTTCGCCTCGGTCACCTTGTAGCCTTCGCTGGCGAACTGGACATTCGCCGCGCGGCGGCCGCCGTCGAACAGCACCTGGCCGACGGCCGCGCCCAGCGTCCACATCAGCGTGGGCGCGCTCAGCAGGCTGGCGAACTGGGTGGTTTCCCAGCCGATGCTCGGGGTCAACGTCAGGCTCGGAAAGAAGGCCGCCTTGGCAACGCCGATCTGCGCGTTCGCCGCGGCCATCGCGCGCTCCGCCGATGCGATATCCGGGCGGCGTTGCAAGACGTCGCTCGGTAGCCCAAGCGGAATCGACGGCACCTGCACGTCGAGCACTTTGGGTTCGATCGCGAATTGCGGCGCGGGCACGCCCACCAGCGCGGCAATCGCATGTTCGAACTGCGCGCGCTGATTCAGCAGCAGCTGCGCCTGCACGCGGGTCGAATCGAGTAGCGACTTCTGCTGCAACACGTCGAGCCCGGAGACCGAGCCGAGATCGTGCTCGGTCGTCACGTAATCGAGCGCCTTTTGCTGCAGTTTCACCGATTGATTCAGCACATCGATCTCGGCGTCGAGCTCACGCAGCGAGAAATAGTCGGTGGCGAGATCGGTGGTCAGGACGAGCCGTGCGTTGGCGAGGTCGTCGGCCGATTGCTGCGCGGAGGCGGCGGCGCCTTCCACCTCACGGCGTATCCGGCCGAATAGATCGGTGTCGTAGTTGATCGTCGGACCGAGTTGCAGATTGTTCTGTACGGTCGACTGCGTCGGCGTGGCGTAATTCGTGAGCGGGCGGTCACTGGAGATTCTGAAGCGCGATGCCGCCGCGGCCGCATCGACTTCGGGAATCTGCTGAGCGCGCGTATTCGCGAGTGTGGCCCTGGACTGCTCGTAGTGCGCGCTAGCCGCCGCCAGCGTCTGATTCTGTGCGAGCGCCTGCGTTTCCAGCGTGCCGAGCGTCGGATCGCGGAACGTGCTCCACCAGTCCGGCGAGATCGGCGCATGCGACGGAACGGCGACCCGCCAGTACGAATCGGTTTGCCAGCTGGGCGGCACTTCGGCTTGCGGCCGCTGATAGTCCGGGCCGACTGTGCACGCCGCCAGCAAGGCCGCGCTCGCGGCGGCGGCCAACGCCCCTTGTGCCGTGCGTATCGTGGCTGCCCGACGAGCGCCCGCCTGCTTCGCGATCACGACGCCCCCTTGCCGTCTTTCTGCGGCTGTGTGATCTGCACGTGATCGCCGTCCGCGATCGAATCGCTCGGGTTGATGATGACCTTGTCGTTCGCCTCGATGCCGCTTTCGATCTCGAGCGACTGCCCCAGGTCCCGCGCGATCACGATCTTGTGCAACACCACATTGCCGTTCGCATCCACCACCGCGACACGTGGACCTTCAGCACGAAACAGCAAGGCATTACCCGGCACCGTCAGGCGCGCATGGGCAACCGCCGGCACCGCCACCTGCACATACGCGCCGGGCCGCAACTTGTTGTCAGGATTCGGCAAGGTCACTTCGACTTGCAGCGAGCGGGTCGGCACGTCGATCGCGCCGGAGATATGCGTGATCGTGCCGTGGAACTGCTGGTCCGGCAATTCGGCCTGCGTGACCACCACCTTCTGTCCGACCGAAACGTTTTGCGCATACGCCTGCGGCAGTTGCACATAGACTCGCAACGGGTCCGATTGCGCCAGCGCGAACAACGCGCGGCTCGTACCGCTGCCGGCATCGATCAGGTCGCCGACGTCGACGTTGCGCTGCGTGACCACACCCGCGAACGGCGCGACGATGCGCTTGAACGATTCGAGTTGCTGAAGGCGTTTCACATTGGCATCGGCGGCGGCAAGGTTGGCGACGTCCTGGCTGTACGTGCTTTGCCGTTCGTCGAGTTCCTGCTGCGAAACCGCATCGCGTTGACGCAGTTGCTGCCAGCGTTCCAGCGAGCTTTTGGCGAGGCCGAGACTCGAACTGGTTTGCTGACGCTGCGCCAAGGCCTGGGCGAGTTCCTGATCGATTTCCGGCGTATCCAGATCGGCGAGCAGTTGCCCCTGCTTCACGCGCGCGCCGATATCGGCATACCAGTGCAGCAGATAGCCGTTGGAGCGCGCGTAGATCGGCGATTCAACATTGCCGCGCAAGGTGCCCGGCAACAGGGTGTTGCCGCCATCTTCCGTTTGCGTCGGACTCACCACGTTGACATACTGCGTGGCGTTCTGCTTCGTCGTGTCGGCGACCGAGCGGTTTTGCATGATATCCGCGATCACGGTACGCAACGCGCCCACGGCAAGCAGCGCCAGCACGAGCCAGATGGCGATTTTGGCGCGCTTCCATTCGCGATGGCGCGGCGGCAAGGCGTGGCCACCTTCAGTCTCTCGCGCGGGAATCGCCAGCGATGCATGAGTTTTTTCGGTCATCTCAGTCAGCCATCTCAGTCGGCCAGTGCAGCCAGCCGTCATTTACATTGAACGTTACGCGGGCTTGCCTGCGCCGCCGTGGTCCGGGTCCGGCTCGGGGCCGTCATTGCCGTGGCCGCCGCTATCGCCATGGTTGCCGTGGTTGCCTGTCGTGTCCGTGTCGTCATCGTCGCGATGGCGGCGCGCCAGGCGGGTATGAATGCCCGCGAACACCAGCGGCACGAAAAACAGCGTGGACACAGTGGCGAACAGCAAGCCACCGATCACCGCGCGGCCGAGCGGCGCATTCTGCTCAGCGCCCTCGCCCAGCCCGAGCGCCATCGGAATCATGCCGATGATCATGGCGAACGCAGTCATCAGCACCGGCCTGATCCGGCTGGCACCGGCCTCGAGCGCGGCCGTCAACGGCGGTGCACCGGCGGAGAGCCGCTGGCGCGCGAACGACACCATCAAAATACTGTTGGCGGTAGCGACGCCCATCGTCATGATCGCGCCGGTCAAGGCCGGCACGCTCAAATGCGTGCCGGTCAGAAACAGCATCCACACGATGCCCGCCAGCGCCGCCGGCAACGCACTGATGATGATCAGCGGATCGACCCACGACTGGAAATTCACCACGATCAGCAAGTACACGAGCACGATCGCCATCGCCACGCCCAGACCGAGACCGAAGAACGAACTGCGCATGGTCTGCACCTGGCCGCGCACGGTGATCTGACTGCCGCGCGGCAGCGAGGCCCGCGCGTTATTCACCAGTTTGTCGACCTGATTCGCCACGCTGCCCAGGTCGCGCTTCTCGACGCTCACATACAGGTCGATCACGGGCCGGATGTTGTAGTGGGTGACTTCCGCGAACTGAGTCTGCGGCGAGACCCGCACCAGATTGCCGAGCAGTTGCGTCGGTCCGTTGGCCGAGCCCGACACCGGCGTGCGCAACAACTCATCGATCGACGTTATCTGATACTGCGGCGTTTGCACCGCGACGCTGTATTCGACGCCGTTCCTGTTGTTGAACCAGAAACCCGGCGAAGTCTGCGAGCTGCCCGACAGGGAAATGAGCACGTTTTGCGCCACGTTGCTCGCGCTCAGATTGAGTTGCTGCAGGCGGGTGCGATCCATCTGAAGATTGATCGCCGGTTCGTCCAGCTTTTGCTGGATGTGGGCGTCCACCGTACCGGGAATCAGCCGCACCTGTTTCAGCAGTTTGCGCGCAACGTCGAAGTTGCCCTCCGGGTTCGCGCCGGAAATCTGTACGTCCACCGCGGCGGGCAGGCCGAAGTTGAGAATCTGCGTGACGATGTCGGCCGGCTGAAAGAAGAACTCGACGCCCGGAAAACGCTGCGGCAGGATCGCGCGCAGTTTGTCCATGTAGAGTTGCGTCGGCTTGTGGTTCTCGTTCAAGGCCAGCTGAATCTCGCCGTCGAGCGTACCGATCGTGCCCGAGTTGCTGTACGAAAGATTGATACCGCTATACGGTAAGCCGAGGTTGTCGAGGATCGTGCCGAGTTCGTCGGCCGGTATGACCTCGCGAATCACCTTCTCGACTTCGTCGGCAAGACGCGCGGTTTCCTCGATGCGCGTGCCGGTCGGCGCACGCATGTGCAGACGAATGTCGCCCGCGTCGACGCTCGGAAAGAAGTCCTCGCCGAGCACGAAAACCAGTCCCATCGAGACCACGCAGAACGCGAGAAACAGACTGCCGAAGCGGCCCCGGCGCACCAGCACACTGCTGAGAATCATGATGTACGCGGCGCGCATGCGCTCGAAACCGGCGTCGAAGCGATGATAGAGCCGCATGAACAGATTCGGCCTGGCACCGGCCTTCGGCTTGTGCGCGTGGCCCATCAGCAGCATCGCCATAGTCGGCACCAGCGTGCGCGACAGAACGTACGAGGCGAGCATCGCGAACACCACCGCTTCGGCGAGCGGCACGAACAGGTAACGCGCGACGCCCGTCAGGAAGAACATCGGCACGAACACGATACAGATACACAGTGTCGAAACCAGCGCGGGAACCGCGATTTCACCGGCGCCTTCGAGAATCGCATCGTGCAGATTGGTGCCCATATGCAGATGCCGTTCGATGTTCTCGATCGTCACCGTCGCATCGTCCACTAGAATCCCGACCGCCAGCGCAAGGCCGCCGAGCGTCATGATGTTGATGGTTTGCCCGAGCGCGTGCAGCGCGATCAGCGAGGACAGAATCGACAGCGGAATCGAGATCGCGATGATGCAGGTGCTGCGCCAATTGCCGAGGAACAGCAGAATCATCGCGGCGGTCAGCACGGCGGCGACCAGTGCTTCACGCACCACGCCCTGCACCGCCGCTTTCACGAACACCGACTGATCGAACAACGCGGTAATGTGCAGGTCAGGCGGCAACGCGGCGCGCGCGCCCGGCAGCAAGTCCTTCAGCCTGTCCACGATCGCCAGCGTCGAGGCATTGCCGTTCTTCAGCACTGACATCAGCACGCCGCGCCGGCCGTCCTGCCGCACGATATTGGTCTGCGGCGAGAAGCCGTCGCGCACATGGGCAACCTCGCGCAGATACGTCGTCGCGCCGTTGAGCGTACGCACCGGGATGTCGTTCAGACCGTCCAGCGTGGGAGGCGAGCCGTTCATATTGATCGTGTATTCCTTCGGCCCGATCTTGGCCGTGCCGGTCGGCAAAATCAGGTTTTGCGCATTGAACGCATTGACCACGTCCGAAGGCGTCAGCCCTTTTGCCAGCAACGCGCGCGTGTCGAGATCGACCGAGATCAGACGCGCTTTGCCGCCGTATGGATACGGCACGGCTGCACCCGGAATCGTCACGAGTTGCGGACGCAGGAAGTTCAGCGCGGTGTCGTTGAGCGCCTGCTCCGACAGTTTCGGACTCGACAAACCGAGCTGGATCACCGGGATGCTGGAGGCCGAGTAGCTGATCACCAACGGCGGTGTCGCGCCTGGTGGCGCCTGTTTGAGCTGCGCCTGTTCGACGGCCACCACCTGCGCGATCGCGGTCTGGATGTTCGCGTCCGGCTGCAGGAACACCTTGAGAATCGAGATGCCGGCAAGCGACTGCGATTCGATGTGCTCGATGTTGTTGACCGTGGTGGTCAGGCCGCGTTCGTTGCCCGACGCGATACGGTTGGCCATGTCTTCGGCCGACAAGCCCGTGTAACTCCAGATGATGCTGACCACCGGAATATTGATTTCCGGCAGCACGTCGACCGGCGTGGTGAACAGCACGAATGGCGTCGCCAGCAAGATCAGAATGGCCATCACGATGAACGTGTATGGCCGCTTAAGCGCAACGTTGACGATCCACATGAAACGCGCCCGAGAGAATGCCGAAAGGAATTGAATCGCCGTGACTGGACGGTCGCGCTGTTTCAGCAGTCGATATGCTGAAGCCGGCAGACATGCGCACATGTTTGCCGGAACTCATGCCCGCGCCTCCCCCGGTGAAACAGTGCTTATGCTAAATCGATAGCGCCAACACGTACATGTCGCCAAAATGGCGAAATTGTCAGGAAGGCTAATGTAAGCCTTGCTGGTGTTTCAAACGCCGGCTGAGTCGTAGGACGCAAACGTTTGATAGCAGGGAGATGCACGCTTTTAATGGAATTACCAAAGGCATGTCTCGCTGTCATACCGCGAGAGATACCTTTAGATTTAATTGCGTAATGCAAATACCTTACGCCCGGATTTGCATCGTGCAAAGGACTTGCGTGAAAGTCGCAGCCAGGTAGTCAGCGTCCACTTACCGTGTTCGGCCAACCTCCCGGCGCCGGCATCACTTCGCAAACAACGACGACATATTCGCAAACGCCTTGAATTCCAGCGCGTTGCCCGACGGGTCGAGGAAGAACATCGTCGCCTGTTCGCCGACCTCGCCCTTGAAGCGCACATGCGGTTCGATGATGAAGTCGATGCCGGCCTTTTGCAGCTTGTCCGCCGCGCTCTGCCATTGCTCCATCGAAAGCACCGCGCCGAAGTGGCGCACCGGCACCGCGTCGCCGTCGACCTTGCTGGTCTGCCGATGGCCGGTTTCCTCAGGCGCGAGATGCGCGACGATCTGATGGCCGTAGAAGTTGAAGTCGACCCAGTCCGGTGCGCTCCGCCCTTCCGGACAGCCGAGCAGCTCGCCGTAGAACTCGCGTGCGGCGGCAATGCTATGCACAGGAAACGCCAGATGGAACGGCGGCAAAACGGTTTCAGCAACGCTCATGATGGGAAAACTCACAGAAAGGAAAGTGGGCTCGCGTGTCGGTCCATGAAGCGTTCCATGAAGCGGTTCAGGAAGGCGCACGCGTGAGGCAAATTTTAACCATGACTAAAAATGATGAAAAACGATATATATTTGAGCTGACCAACACCATAATCGATCAATCGACGATGCTCAACGAACTCAAGACCTTTATCGCCGTCAGCCAGTCCGGCACGTTTTCCGGTGCGGGAGCGCGCATCGGTCTCACACAATCCGCCGTGAGTGCGCAGATGCAGCGGCTCGAAGAGGAGCTCGGCTTCGCGCTGTTCGATCGCACTGGCCGCTCCGCCACGCTCAACGACGCCGGCCGCGAAACGCTCACACTCGCCGAAGAAATGATGACGCTGTACAGCCGGCTCTCGGAACGCGGCGCAGGCGCGGCGGAAAGCGGCATGCTGCGAGTGGGCGCGATTGCGTCCGCGCAAGTGTCGTTTCTCGTCGACGCGCTAGCCCGCTTTCGCGACGCCCGGCCCGGCTGGCGGATTCGCGTCGTGCCAGGCGTGTCACTGGGTTTGCTCGGACAGGTAGACGCGGGGGAGCTCGATCTCGCCGTCATCATCAAACCGCCATTCGCACTGCCCTCTGAACTCGAATGGCGCACGCTCGTCACCGAACCGTTCGTGCTGCTGGTGCCGAAAGCGCTTGCGCGTGGCAAGCGGTCATGGCGCGAGCTGCTCAGGAGCGAACCATTCATCCGCTACGACCGCGGATCGTTCGGCGGTAGGCTGGTGGACCGCTTTTTACGGCGTGCGCGACTGAATGTGCAAGACGTGATCGAGCTGGACGAGTTGCAGGGTATCGCGCAACTGGTCGCGCGCGGCATCGGCGTGGCGCTCATTCCGAATACGGCGGGACTCGGCAAGTGGCCCGCCAACGTCACCGCGCTCGAACTCGGCGACGCGACGTTTCACCGTGAAATCGGCCTCGTGCAGCGTCCGCGGCATAGCCGCCAGGCGGTGGCGAGTGCGCTGGCGGATTGCATCGGTAGCGCGGCGGGGGCGGGAGGCGGCTGAGTTGGGGGGGGGTGGCCCCGATTGTGCCGCCGCACAAACCATCAACTGTATCTGTGAGGCTCGCACGCGGGCGAGCAGAATCGTTGTTCGCGCATCGATACGCGCTTTTGACCCGTACCGTTTCGAGCGGCACGGTTTGCTGCCACCCAGATTTTCAACAAGCCCATGACCGCCAGCACATTTCTCACCGCCGATGTCCTGATCGCCTATAGCGCCTATTTCGTCGGCACGGCGAGTCCGGGGCCGAGCAATCTTGCGATCATGTCGCTCGCTATGAGTGCCGGCCGGAAATCCGCGTTGACCTTCGCGCTCGGCGTGGTGTCCGGCTCGTTTTTCTGGGCGTTACTGGCGTCGCTGGGCTTGTCGGCGGTACTCGCCACTTACTCGGAATGTCTGGTGGCGATCAGGATTGCCGGCGGACTTTATCTGCTGTGGCTAGGCTTCAAATCCGCGCGCTCCGCATTCAGCGCGGAAAAGCTGCCCACCCAAGCCGCACGCGAAGGCGAGCCGCTCAAGCGGCTCTACCTGCGCGGCCTGCTGCTGCATCTCACCAATCCGAAGGCGATTCTGGTGTGGCTCTCGATCGTTTCGCTGGCCCTGTCGCCGGCGAGCGGCACGTCGCACACCGCGCCGGTGGTGCTTGGCTGCATGGCGATCGGCGTATCCGTGTTCAGCAGCTACGCAGTACTGTTTTCAACTGTGTCCGCACGGCGCATCTACGTCGCGATCCGTCGCTGGCTGGACGGCACGCTCGCGATCATGTTCGGCATCGCCGGGATCAAACTGCTGACGTCGAAAAGCTAGGCGTGCCTTAGAGCCGCGACCGCTCTGCGATACTGTCAGCCTGATGACTCGAGCGGACACGCGAACACGATGAGCGGTAGCAATGACCTGAATCCGGCAGCAAAGCGCTCGCCACTACAACGACGGCTTTATCTGGCGGGCGCCGTCGTGCTGGTCGCCGGCCTGATCGCCGCGGCGATCATCTATGCGATGACGCCGGCGCCGGACAGCGCCGTCTCCATGTACAGTATCGCGGACCCGCGCTATCAGATCGAATTGCAGCGCATCGGCGGCAACGCAGCGGTGGTGATGGCGCAGCTTCATCAGTGGTTCGACGGTCTATGGCACGGAACGGCGCTCGCCTATACCGTGGCCGTGCTTGGCGCGCTGCTGGCCGGCGCATGTTTTTTTATCGCCTACTTCTTTGCCGACGAAGAGCCGCAGTCCTGAAGCCATCCGCCACGCCCCCGCTAAACAGGCAGTTACAACGGATCTTTAACATGCGCACCGGGCTGCTCCACGCCTGCCATGCGCAGCGCCTCATGCAGGGTGCCGAAAATACATCTTGTTTCGACGACCGGCGTGATTCCATGCCGGTCCATATCCGAGCGTAAATAGCGGTTCACGCGCGCGAAAATCACTTCGACGCCGCTGTGCTTGAGCATCTCGCACAACTCGCCGACCGAACGCGCCGCCGAATAGTCGAGGTCGGTGATCGCGCTCGCGTCGATCACGAACCAGCGCACCGCGCCCGGCGCCTGCTCGATCAGACGGCGGGCGTCGTCGACGAAAAAGTGGTCGTTCGCATAGAACAGATCGGCGCCGAAGCGATAGACGATCAGGCCGGGCGCGGTCTGAAGTCCGGGCACGGCCGGCACCGGTACCCAGATGCCGTCTTCGCCGGGCACGAGAATCATGGTGTGCGGCCGGTAACTGTGCCGCACATGTCGCAGCAGCGATAACGCCACCGCCACCAGAATGCCGTGCTCGACACCGATCAACACCACGGCCGCCGCGGTGAACACCGCCAGCGCGAATTCACCGGGACTTTCGCGGCGAATCGAAAACAGCGTTTTCAGATTGATCAGGCCGACGGCGATCGTAAACACGATGCTGGCCAGAATGCAGTGCGGCAGGTACTGCAAAAATCGGCTGAAAAACAGCAACACCACGACCACCACCGCCGCGAATACGATCTGCGCGAACTGGCTGCGCGTACCCGCGCGATCGGCCATGGCGGTTTGCGTCGGACTGCCGTTCACCACGAACGCGCCCGAAAACGCCGCCGCGGCGTTGGCGGCGGCAATCCCCAACAGATCGGCGTTGGTATCGACGGTTTCGTGGTAATGCTCGGCGAATACGCGGCTCGCGGCGGCGCTTTGCGCAACGATCATCACGAAACATGAGGCGGCGACCGGCAGCAGATCGAGCACCTGCTGCCACGTGACCGACGGCATGCGCAACGGCGGCAGGCCGCCCGCCACCGGGCCGAGTACAGAAATGCCGTGCGCGGCGAAGCCGTAGATATCGCTCGCTGCAATGCCCGCCACCACCGCGATCAGGGGTACCGGCACGCGCGGCAAAAAGCGCTTGCAAGCCAGAATGGAGACCACTACCAGCGCGGAAATAGCGAGCGTCGGCAGGTCGATCCGCGCGACATCGCGCGCCACCAGCGCGAGTTGGGCGATGCTGCTCGCGGCATGCCCGGACAAGCCGAGCATGTCGCCCAGCATGGCGATGCCGACCTGAACGCCGACGCCGGCGAGAAAGCCGACCAGCACCGTGCGCGAGAGAAAGTCAGCAAGAAAACCGAGTTTGAAGATCCGCGCGATGAGGAGAAGCGCGGCGGTGAGCAAGGCGACCATCCCGGCGAGCGCCGCATAGTCGGCGCTCGAAGCCGGCGCCATGGTCGAGAGGCGGCTTGCGAAAATGGTCGCGGTGGCGGAGTCGGCAGCCACCACGAGGTGC
This sequence comes from Paraburkholderia sp. RL17-337-BIB-A, assembly GCF_046025895.1. Classification (NCBI taxonomy): domain Bacteria; kingdom Pseudomonadati; phylum Pseudomonadota; class Betaproteobacteria; order Burkholderiales; family Burkholderiaceae; genus Paraburkholderia; species Paraburkholderia sp. RL17-337-BIB-A. Next base: position 2,692,011 of record NZ_JARESY010000002.1, read on the forward strand.
CGCGATGCGCCGAAGAACGCGAACGCGATAAGCGGCAGAAAGACGGTGTAAAGCCCCGTAACGGCAGGCATGCCCGCAATGCGCGCATAGCCGAGCACTTGCGGAATATCCATCGACGCCAGTTGCACGCCGGCCAGCGCGTCGCGCGCCGCCGCGGCACGGCTCAAAGGAAGCACGCCTTTCAGTACGCCAAGGCGCGTCGTGATGTTTGCCAGAAAATCTCGCATGCGCGATGCTGCCCAAAACTTAGGTTATCGCGCATCGTGCCGCGACTCGGCACATAAAGGCAAGGCTGGAGCGTGCGCCCAGCTGAAGAAGATCGCCAGGACCTGCCAGTCATTCCCGCGGCATAGCTGAACCCGAATCGTTCTATTTTGATTTAACGCCTGAACTGCCCAGTCAGCGGATCCACGTGCCGCGCAAAACCGAACAACGCAGCGATGCAGATCGGACAGGCAATGATGAATACGGCCAACATCTCACACCCCGTAACAAATTGTTACGGACAATTTTAAGCGATTGGCATGCGAAATGAATGAAGGAAAACGCAAAACATTGTTGCGGTGCATTACGGCCCGACACTGACGCGAGGCCTGCGCGCAGGGCTATTTCATGCCTCAATATGTCCGATATTTCAGTCAAAAACGCATATTTTGCCTAAAGTATCGGACACTTCAATTCAATTTATGTACCGTCGACAACGATTTTCGAGTTCCGGATCTAGTGTTTTGTCCGATATTTTTGACATAACTTCAATATTTGCCTAATCTATCGGACATGCCCCGCACCTTTCAGCGCCCCTTTCCGTCGGTCGAGAAGCAGATGCGTGCTCTCGGCGAGCGGCTGAAACTCGCCCGCCTGCGGCGCGAACTCCCAACCGTCCTGTTCGCGGAGCGCCTGGGCATTTCGCGCGATACGTTGAGCCGCCTTGAGAAAGGCGATCCGAATATCGCGCTCGGCACCTACATGCGTGCGCTTCGCGTGTTGGGGCTCGACAAGGACATGGACGCCATCGCCCGCGACGACGAACTCGGGCGCAAGCTGCAGGATCTCAAGTTGCCGGGGCAGCGAAAACCACGCACGAACACGTCCGGCGTCGCCCTCATCAAAGCGGAACGGCCGGCAAGAAAAACGAAGAAAACCGATGGTCAGCAATAAACCGCGAGATGCGTTCAAGGTATTTCTCGACGCAGCCGAATTGAACAGCCAGCAACAGGTCGGCACCTTGTATCGCCAGACTGCACGCACCGACTTGCCTGCATCGTTTGCTTACGCGAAAAGCTGGGTAGACGGGCGCAATGCATTCATGCTCGATCCGCGCCTCGAGTTATGGACCGACGAACAATACCCGCCTGCGAAGTCCGCCGCATTCGGCGTCTTCATGGACTCAGCGCCGGATCGCTGGGGCCGCGTCCTGATGGAGCGCCGCGAAGCCGCGGCCGCGGATCGCGAAGACCGGCCCATGCGTAATTTGCAGGAAATCGATTTCCTGCTCGGCGTCCACGATCTGACGAGAGTCGGCGCGCTGCGGTTTCAGAACGTGGAAGGTCATTTTCTCGACAACAGCGCCGACGCCGCGCCGCCGGTCACCGACCTCGAAACCCTGGCGTATATCAGCCTGCGCATCGAGGAAGCAGATATCGAAAAGCTGCCCGAGTACGAGCAGTGGCTCGCCATGCTGATCGCCCCTGGCACGTCGCTCGGCGGCGCTCGCCCGAAAGCCAACTTCAGCAGCCTCGGCGACGATCTCTGGATCGCCAAATTCCCCGCGAAAGACGACCGTTACGACATCGGCGCATGGGAATACATCGTGCACCGGTTGGCGAGGAACGCCGGCATCTGGGTGCCGCAGTCCGAACTCAGGTACGTCGGTGCGCGCTACGGCACGTTCTGCGTCGAACGATTCGATCGCCGTGAAGGCAGCCGGCGCATGTACACCTCCGCCATGACCTTGCTCGAACGTCAGGATGGCGAATCGGACGCAAGCTATCTGGACATTGCCGAGTATCTTGCCGGCAACGGCGCGCAAGGTCATATCGAGGGCGATCTCGCTCAGCTCTTCAGAAGGGTCGTCTTCAACGTACTCGTGGGAAACCGGGACGATCATCTTCGTAATCACGGGTTCATTCGCGAGGCCTCCGGCTGGCGGCTCTCGCCGGCGTTCGACATGAATCCAAACCCGAGCAAGCGAGAACACGCGCTCACGCTGGACGGTATCAGCGCCCTGCCGAGCCTTGAAACCACGCTCGAAACCGCCGAGTTTTATCGAATCGACGAGGGGCAAGCGCGTCGCATCGTCGCGGAAGTTCAAGACGCCGTCAAACCATGGCGGCAAGAAGCTGCCGCGCTCAATCTGTCCCGGCCCGAAATCCAGCGAATGGAGAACGTCTTTCAGGCTTGATGCCTTCGATTGGCAGCGAAGTGTACGAGGCGTGCCGGTCACAACGGGCACCTTCACGCCGGCGTTCCGGTAGATGGCCTCGCACCCCGTATAATCCGGCATGATCCGAATTTCCCTCCCTACGCTCCCGCAAGCCGCCACCCATGGCCGCTGCGCCGCCCTCCACCCCACGGCGGCCGCATGAAAACACCCAAACGTCTGCTGCCGCTGGTCGAAGAAGGCCTGATTGACGAAGTCATCTCGCAGTTGATGAGCGGCAAGGAAGCCACCGTGTACGTGGTCCGCAGCGGCGAATCCACCCGCTGCGCGAAGGTCTATAAGGATGCCAAACAGCGCAGTTTCCGCCAGGCTGCGTCCTATCGCGAAGGCCGCAAGGTCAAGAACAGCCGCCAGCAGCGCGCAATGGAAAAAGGCAGCCGCTATGGCCGCGAAGTGCAGGAACAGGCGTGGCAGAACGCGGAAGTGGATGCGCTGTTCCAGCTCGCCAACGCCGGCGTGCGCGTGCCGCAGCCCTTCATCTGCACCGACGGCGTATTGCTGATGGAATTGGTGACCGATGCGGACGGCAACGTCGCGCCGCGTCTGAACGATGTCGAGATGACCGAAGCGCGCGCGCTCGAATTGCACGCGCTGCTGCTCAACCAGGTGGTGCGCATGCTGTGCGCCGGCATGATTCACGGCGACCTGTCCGAATACAACATCCTGCTCGCAGCGGACGGCCCGGTGATTATCGACCTGCCCCAAGCCGTGGACGCCGCGGGCAATCTGGAAGCGCCCGCCATGCTGGAGCGCGACGTAAACAACCTCGCCACCTATTTCGGCCGCTTCGCGCCCGCCTTGCTCGACTCGAGCTACGGCAAGGAAATCTGGTCGCTATACGAAGCGGGCGCATTGCACGTGGATGTGGAATTGACCGGCCGGGTCGAACTGGACACCACGCCGATCGATCTCGAAAGCGTGCTACAGGAACTCGAAGACACGCGGCTCGACGAAGAAGCGCGCCTGCGCTACGAACAGTCGCTGCGCAGCGGGACCTGACAACCCTGAGCAGCCCCGGCGCAACGCGTAAGCGGTTCATGAGCGGCGTCGTAGCTTGCGCGCACCTGCATGCCGCTTCGGGAAGAAACTACGAAGCGCTACTGCAACTGGCCGTCTTGATCCTGCTCGATGAAGCGGCAGCCCCGGGTGCCGGTCCCACCGATTCCCGCATCGTCACGCTCACCGGAAACTCGCGGAAGATCTCCCACGAGGTCCGGTAGCACTGATTGACCAGCCAGCGCACCGCGTTCTGCGTCAACTCCGCCGTCGGGATGTGTACAGAGGTGAGTCCAGGCGCAGCATAGGCGGCTGAATAATCATCGTCATAGCCGATCACCGAGACTTCGTCCGGTACGGCAATGCCCGCCTGGTGGAAGCGCGCCAGCACACTCACCGCCATCGTGTCGTTCGCGCAGAAGAGCCCCGTGAAGCGCCGCTTCGAATCGAGCAGCTTCTGCGCAGCCGCGTAGCCGCCTTCCGGCGAGAAGTCCGATTCGATCAGCGTGACGTCCTCACGGGCGATGCCCTCGCGCGCCAGTTCGGCAAAGAAGCCTTCGAGCCGGATCTGATTGTCTGAGGCGCTGAACGGCCCGGAAATCACCGCGATATCCCGATGCCCGTGATCGAGCAGCGTGCGTGCCGCCAGTTCTCCGCCGCGCCGGTGATCCGCGCAGAACGACGCCTCGGGCAACTGATCGAACGCGCGATTCAGAAATACCATCTTCGGATGCATGCGATGCAGCATGTCCAGATCGTCGTCGTGCAGATCGTGGCTGATCACCACCACGCCGTCGCAATCGCGGCCGATCAGAAAACGCACCGCCTCCATGGCCTGCTCGCGCGGCGACACTTCCCCGCAGCCCGTCGCTACCACCACGTGGCGGTGCACTGCGCGCAACTCAGTGTCGGTCTGCTTGAGAATCGTGCCGTAGTAGGAGCCGAAGAAGGTCGGCACGAAAATGCCGATCATGCCAAGCGATTGCGTTGCCATGGCCCGGCCAATGGACGACGGCCGGAAATTCAGCGCTTCGATCGCCGCCTTCACGCGCGCGGCGGCATCGGCTGAAATGGGCCCCTTGCCGGAAATGGCTCGCGACGCGGTCGACATGCCGACGCCAGCCAGTGCCGCGACATCTTTGAGTGTTGCCACGCGGTTCTCCGTCAAGCCTTTTGTTGTATTCAACGACGCTTCATGCGATCACTATAGACGCGCGTCGCCTTCTTCGTCGAACAGCGAAATATGTGCGCCGTCGAACGAGAACGTCGCGGCATCCCCTATCGCCACCGGCGTTTTCGTCTGGTCGATCGACGCGATTTGCACTCCATGATAGTCGAGCCAGACGACGCGGTGGTTGCCCATCGGCTCGACCAGTGAAATGGTCGCGCGCCCGGTCATTGTCGGGCTCGAACTCTCGCCCACGTGCACGTCTTCGGCCCGTACGCCGAGCAGGCAAGGCGTACGATCCGCGGGAGCGTTTCTAAACGGGTATTGCGATACGTCGAATCGCAAATGCGCCGTACAAAAGTATAGCGAGCCCTCGCGGGCTTCCAGCGTGCCCTTGAGTACGTTCATCGCGGGCGAGCCCAGAAAAGTCGCGACGAACAGATTGTTCGGCCGTGCATAGACTTCGGCGGGCGTGCCGAACTGCTGGATCACGCCGCCGCGCATCACGGCCATGCGCGTGGCGAGCGTCATCGCTTCGACCTGATCGTGGGTCACGTAGATCATCGTCGCGCCCAGACGCTGGTGCAGTTGCTTGAGTTCGCGGCGCAATTCGGTGCGCAATTTGGCGTCGAGATTGGACAGCGGCTCGTCGAATAGAAACACGTCGGCTTCGCGCACAATCGCACGGCCGATCGCCACGCGCTGCCGCTGGCCGCCCGATAGTTGCGCCGGCTTGCGCTTGAGCAGCGGGCCGAGTTGCAACATCTCGGACGCCCGCGTGACGCGCCGCTCGATTTCCGCCTTCGGCGTGCCGTTGATGCGCAACGCAAACGACAGATTACGCTCGACGCTCATGGTCGGGTACAACGCGTACGACTGAAACACCAGCGCAATGCGGCGGTCTTTCGGGTTGGCCCAGGTCATGTCTTCGCCGGCAATCTCGATGCTGCCGTCGGTCACGTCGATCAGACCCGCGATACTGTGCAGCAAAGTGGATTTGCCGCAACCCGATGGGCCGAGCAGCACGACGAACTCGCCTGCCTGCACGTCGAGATCGAGATTCTCGATCACCGTAGTCGCGCCGAGCTGGATCTTCAGATTGCGTACCGAGACATTGGCCGGATTCGATAGACCCGCTGTATCCGCCACGCTGCCGAGGTTCGCCGCGTTTCCTACATTAACCGCGTTTCCTACATTAACCGCGTCTGCTGCATTTGCCACCGCATGTGCCGCAGGATTTGCCGCCGCATTTGCCGCCGCATTTGCCGCCGCATTTGCCACATTAGCCAGGTTTGTCATGCCCTATCCTTTGACTTATCCCTTGACGGCGCCGGACGCAATGCCGCGCACAAACCAGCGGCCCGAAATGAAGTAGACCGCTAGCGGCACCATGGAGGTCAGAATGGTCGCCGCCATATTGACGTTATAGAGCCTCTCGCCGGTCGTCGTGTTGATAATGTTGTTCAGTTGCACCGTCATCGGCAGATTTTTCGTACCGGCGAACACGAGGCCGAGAATGAAGTCGTTCCAGATGCCTGTCACCTGCATGATGACCGCGACGACGATGATCGGCGTGGACATGGGCAGCATGAGTTGCAAAAAGATGCGCCAGAAGCCGCCGCCGTCGATCCGCGCCGCCTTGAACAGCTCCTGCGGAATCGACGCGTAGTAGTTGCGGAACAGCAGCGTCATCACCGGCATGCCGAAGATGGTGTGAATCACCACGATGCCCGGCAGCGAACTGAACAGACGCACGCTCGCAAGCACGCGCACGAGCGGATAGACCATCACCTGCACGGGAATGAAGGCGCCCATCAGCAGCACGCCGAACAGCAGCCCGGCCCCGCGCGGCCGCCAGAACGACAGCGCATAGCCGTTCACCGCGCCGATCACGATCGACAACACCGTGCTCGGCACGACGATCCGCACCGAATTCCAGAAGCCGACCTGGATGCCGTTGCAATCGAGCCCGGTACACGCGGACTGCCACGCGGCACTCCATGCGTCGAGTGTGAAATGCGTCGGGAAAGCGAGCAGATTGCCGAGACGAATCTCGCTCATCGGTTTGACCGAGGTGACGAGCATCACATACAGCGGCAACAGGAAGAACAACGCGGCAGTGAGCAGGAACGCGTAGACGCCGAGGCGCGCGGGTGTAAAAGCCCGCCGGCGCCGCTGTGTACGGCTCGGCGTGCCGCCCTTCAGTGGCGGACTGAGCGTATTCATCACACTTCCTTCTTCAACGCAGCGCGGCTGCGGGCATAGAAGAATGGCGCAAGAATCGCGAGCACCGTGGCCAGCAACACGATCGACGCCGCCGACGCGAGGCCAATGTTCGCGCGGCCGAACAGATAATCCATGATGAACTTCGCCGGTACTTCACTCGCCGTGCCGGGGCCGCCTTGCGTCATGGCGACGACGGCGTCGTAAAGCTTCACGACCATCACGAAGAGCAGCACGAAGGCAGTAGAGAGGGACGGTCCGAGCATCGGCACGACGATGCTCGCATAGACGCGCCAACGCGGAATCCCGTCGATACGCGCGGCTTTCCACAGTTCGTCGTCGATACCGCGCAAGCCGGCCAGCAACAGCGCCATCACGAGGCCGGAGGCCTGCCACACCGTCGCGATGACGATGGTGTAGATCACCCAGTCTTGATCGACGATCCAGTCGAAACGCGCATGCACGAAGCCGAGTCTGTGCAGCACGGCCTGCGCGCCCAGTTGCGGATTAAGAATCCACTGCCAGACCAGACCCGTTGCGACGAACGACATCGCATACGGATAGAGAAACACCGTACGCAACGCGCCTTCCGCCACCACGCGCTGGTCGATGAAAATCGCCAGCAACAAACCGATCACCATGCACGCCACAATGAAACATGCACCGTAAATCACGATGTTTTGCAGCGACAGCAACCAGCGGTCGTTGTTGAAGAGCCGCGTGTATTGCGTGAGGCCCGCGAAGTCGCCGGAAGGAAACGTGCGTGAGTTGCTGAGGGACACGCGCGCGGTCCAGACCATCGTGCCGAGATACGCGAACACGACAGTCAGGACCATCGGCAGCAAGGCCAGCCACACCGCAAACGGAAAACGCTTTTTCAGCGGCTTTTTCAGCGGGCTTTTGCGAGACCTGGAGCCGGCGGCGGGCAGCTTGAGCGCGTGCATGGTGAGCGCCTAGCTCTTCAACGCACTAGCAAACGCCTTCTGCGCATCGTCGACCGACTGGTTCTTGTTCCAGAAGTTCGTGATGACGTCGATCAACGCGCCCTGCGTGTCAGGCGAGAGCAGCATTTCCGGATTCGGCAACTGACGCGACTTGTCCTTCATGATCGCGATGCCCTCCTTCGCGCAGATGTCGAGACTGCTGGCGTCCACGTCGGGACGAATCGGAATCGAGCCTTTCTTCGCGCTGAATGCGACTTGCGCGGCCGGCGAGGTCATCACCGTGGCAAGCAGATTTTGCGCCTTGATCGCGTTGGCGTTATCGGTTTTCGGAAACACGAATACGTCGCCCGCGACTAGATACGGTGAGTGCGGACCGAAACCCGGGAAGCAGCCGAAGTCCTTGCCGGCAGTCTGGTTGGCCGCCGAGAATTCGCCCTTGGCCCAGTCGCCCATGATCTGCACACCGGCCTTGCCGGAAATCACCAGCGCGGTGGCATCGTTCCAGTTGCGGCCAGGCGAGCCCGGATCGACGAAGTCATGCAAGCGCTTGAACGACGCGAGTACTTTCTTGAATGCGTCGGACTTGACCGCGTTCTGGTCGCGATCGCGGTACACCTTCAGATAGAGATCGGGACCGCCGACGTCGGCGAATACCGCGTCGAACGTGATCTTTTCCTGCCAGGGCTGACCGCCGAGTGCGAGCGGGATCACACCCGCGGCTTTCAGTTTGCCGAGAGCGGCGATGAATTCATCGTAGCTTTTCGGCTCGGCGGCAATGCCGGCCTTCTGGAACACCGGCTTCGAATAGAAGAACCAGGCGGGCATGTGAATATCGACCGGCGCGGCGTAGTAATGGCCCTTCACCTTGATGCTGTCGAGAATCGACTGCGGGAATACGCTGTTCCAGTTTTCTTTCGCGGCAACGTCGTCGACATTGTTCAGCAGGCCCTGATCGATCAGGTCGTGAAACTGTTTGGAGGTATTGAACTGCGCGGCGGTGGGTGGATCGCCGCCGACGATCCGATTGATCGCGGTGGAGCGCGCCTGATCGGCGCCGGCTACCGCGTTGTCGACCCACTGGCCACCGGCCTTGTTATATGCATCGGCGAACTGGCGGATTGCAGCCGACTCGCCGCCGGAGGTCCACCAGTGAATCACGTTGGCCTTCAGGGGTTCTGCTGCATGCGCGACAACGCCATATAACGCCAGTGCTGCAACGACACCCGCCGTGGCCATTTTTCTGCTGTTCATTCCGTCTCCTCCAGGCTTTGTGCCCGTGTTTCAAGTCGACATACAAACCAGCTCCACCTGCCGTTAGACCTGTGCTTTACGCTCCTTCAAAAACTTCGCCACCCATTCCGCGCTGCGTTTGACTGTACGCTTCTGCGTACTGTAGTCGACGTGCACGACACCGAAGCGACGCTCATAACCGAACGCCCACTCGAAGTTATCCATCAGCGACCACAGAAAATAGCCGCGAATATCCACGCCGGCCTTGATCGCCTGATCGACCGCCGCGAGATGGCGCTTGAGGAACGAGATGCGCTGGGTATCGTCGACGTGGCCGTCAATCACCTTATCATCCGAGGCCATGCCGTTTTCGGTGATATAGATCGGCGGCAGGTTGGGATACGTGCGGTTGAAACCAGTCAGCAGATCGCGCAAGCCCTCGGGGTATACCTCCCAACCCATTTGCGTGCGCTCGACGCCTTCGAGCGGCACTTCGCGGAATCCGTGCGCGCCGTCGCTCGCAAGATTGCTGCGAAAGTAATAGTTGATGCCCAGGAAATCGAGCGGCGCGGAAATGGTCTGCAGGTCGCCGTCGAGAATCAGCGGTTCGGTGCCCGGCCACAGTTCGAATAGCTCTTGCGGATACGCGCCCTTGAGCAAGGGATCGAGAATCCATGCGTTGTGCTGGACTTCGAACAGATGCGCGGCACGCTGATCTGCGGCGCTGTCGCTATTGGGCGTACCGCGGCCGATGTTGGCTACGATACCCATCTGCGAGGCCGGATCGTTGGCGTGTAATACCGGGATCGCAAGACCGTGCGCGAGCAGCAGATGATGCATTGCCTGCGTCGCGAAACGTCCATCGGCGAGGCCCGGCGCGTGGTGTCCGTTGCCGTAACCGAGGTACGCCGAGCACCACGGCTCGTTGAGCGTCGCCCACGCGTCGACCGTGCCGGCCAGTTCGCGGCTCATCAGGTCGGCGTAGTCGGCAAAACGATATGCGGTGTCGCGATTGAGCCAGCCGCCGCGGTCTTCCAGATGCTGCGGCAAGTCCCAGTGATAGAGCGTCACGAAGGTCGTGATGCCCTTCTCTTTCAAGCGGTTCAGGAGGCGCTTGTAGAAGTCGAGCCCTTTGCGGTTCGGCGCGCCCGTTGTGTCCATGACGCGCGGCCACGCGATCGAGAGCCGATAGCCTTCGAGTCCAAGTGAGACCAGCATATCGACGTCTGCTTCCCACCGATGATAGTGATCGCAGGCCACCGCGCCGGTGTCGCCGGCCAGCACCTTGCCGGGTATCGCCGAGAAGGTGTCCCAGATCGACGGCAACCGGCCGTCTTCATCTACGGCGCCTTCGATCTGATAGGAGGCCGTGGCGGCGCCCAGCAGGAAGTTCTTGCGCCACAGCGAAGAGTCCGCGGGTGGCGTAAAGGGATCGGCGAGCGGGTCGTTGGAAACTGCTGAGGATCGGGTGTCGAATACAGCGGATGCGTCGTTTGCCACGGATTCTCTCCTGCGCTGAGGTCGTTGAACCGGGTACGGCGGACGTCGATGTGGAAGCTGTTTCCGAGCCCGTTCACGGCAGGAGTGGAAGCGCTTCCACAAGCGACCAGCGAACGATAGCAGTGGCGGATTCACCGCAGCAATCAGGGTTTGTCTGGAGAGGGCTGGCATGCGCGGCGGGAAAATGCGCCGCGCATGAGGGTGTTTGGCTGAAGCCGGATTGAACAGGCGGTTGGCGCTGTCCGGCGATCCAAGGTGAAGTGCTGCAACAGTCAGGTGTTACGCTGACTGATCACATACCAGGGTACGTTACGAACCCGATCCGCCATATAGATGGCGCAAGCCCGCCCCGCCGACCCTCTTGTTTCGCTCGACAATCATTAACCCGTCGCCCGCCTCAGGATAGCTAGCAAGCGGCTGTCCATCAAGGCGATCAATGTTGAACGAGTCGAGGACGAGACCTGCCGAGGTTTTATCGACGATTGCGTAAATAAGCACCGGGACACCCTCGTCGACGGATATCAGTTCACGCGTCAACGTTCTGAAATTCTCCCAGCCCCCATAGCTCTCCTCGTTGTGACTGATCGACAGGCAATAAGGAACGTTGACTTCCCGCACTATACAGGTTCGAATCTGCTCCATCCAGCGAGCTACGTCGGCACTGTAGAGCGACGCGTTGACCGATACAAGAAACTCAAGAAGCTCGCGTTCTTGAGGTCTAAAAGTTCTTTGCATCAATACTCCCTCCGATGCTATTACCGTGGCGGTCGGATCGAACCAACGCGAACAACGCCCGCGGACTGCCGATAAGCCAAGTATCCGATCCGCATGCCATCGACGGTCACATAGAAAACCTCGCCGTGACACGATGACCAAACATGGATCGGTCATTGCACTCGACCCTCTCGCCATTCACTCTTTTGATGGTCTGTCGATTGGATGCTGCGTAAAGGTCATTAATCTGCCGCGTTAACATCAAACGCGACCATAAGCAGCATGAATGCGGCTAGCAGGCGAGCCGCCATGCCCGCCACCTCCTCGGCAAATCTATTATTTTTCATAGTCATCCTTATTGGTTTTACTTGTCTTAATCACAAGCACCCGATAAGGATCATTACATCCCTGCTATCCGACAATTCCTAAATTACAATTTCCAGAATTCCCGTACACATTTTCCTCATAGATCCTACGTAATCCGTATAGAATTACGAAAGATAGCGACTGCCATCGGCGCGTCGTAGTAAGAAAAACAGAAGACCTAGACAGGCTGCACGCAGTCCCGTTGGACGCGAGATATACCTGCATCAAGATGGATGGGGACTGAGAGTCCTATCTGAGGCAACTAGAAGAAAAAGACGAGGCGCGGCGGTAGCCACCCCAAAGAGCGATGCAGAGCGCCGGGCGCCGCGTTAAGCGCCCACCATGAGGCGCCGTTAAGACTTCTTCGCCGTCAGATCGAACGCGCCGCGATCATAGGCTTCGCAATACGCCTTCCAGTCGGCGTTCACCTGCACTTCGCATTGCGTCGCCAGCTCGATCAACGGCAACTGCCAATCCCTGCGATTACCAAACGCAATCAACTCATCCGCAATCGACGACTTCTGCCGGCCACCGCTGCGCAATTGCCCCCACGCGCTCAACTCAGCCATGCTGTTGACCACTTCTTCGAGCCGCGGCAGCTTGCCGTCCCAATCGCTCAACGCCACCCTATCTTCCGAAGGTTGCAAACTGCGCAGCACATACGAGCGCTGATTGAAATCAACCGCATGCAGGAACGCTTGCGAAACCGCCTGATTGCGCCGCTGGATTTCAACCACACGCTGCGCCTCACTCTGCCACTTCGGCTGCACGGTGCGCACATGGGGGGTGACCGAAGAAGGCAGCGCCTCTTTCAGATCGATCAGATAGTTGCCGTCCGGCGAGCCTTTGCCTTCGACGAGAATCACATAGCGGTCCACGCCCAGACTGCCGGTGCCGGCAATACGCCGCGCCACGTCGATGATGCGATAGAAGTCGGGATTGGGTTCGCCGGCGGCGAATTTATACATGAAGTCAGTGACAGCGGCGCGCGCCTCGTCGCTGACCGGCAGCGCTTTCTTACCGTCCACTTTCAGCACGCGGGTCTTGCCCTTGAGCACGGTGCGGCGATCGAGATGCGCGGCGCGCGAGCGCCTCGCCAGCGCGTCGAACAGATCGCGCACCATGCCAGTCGACGTCTCCGGCTCGATCCAACGTGATTTGCCGAAGGCGAGCGCCGCGCCATAGGCATCGACCGCGGTGTGACAAAGCGCGAGTGCCTGCGCGCGGCTCAGATTGAGATCGCTCGCGCCGACCAGCACGCTCGTGAGAAGCCGCACCAGTTCGTAAAGATTAGGCGCCAGACAGGCTTCATCGAAATCGTTGTTGTCGAAATAGATCAGGCGGTTGTCAGCCTTGTAGCTACCGAAATTCTCCAGATGCATATCGCCGCAAATCCACACCGGCGGCGCTTCGTCGAATACCTTGTCATGCGGCAGACGCGCGTAAAACAGATGACAGGTGCCGCGTAAAAACACGAACGGCGAGCCGCGCATGAGCTTGTATTTCATCGCGAGCCGTTCAGGATCGCGGCCTGCATTGAAGCTGGCGATGATCTGTGCGATATCGGACATATGCTTCCCCTTTAAGCAGCTCAATGCGGGATCAGGACGGGTTCGTCGCGAGCGGATGGAATCCGCGTCAGGAGCCCGTCATCAGATAGTAACGCCCGTCCGCGCTAACGTTGAAGCCGAAACCGCATCCGGTCGGCGAGCCATGTGTCGCTACGTCGAGCGTCTCCGGCGCGGAGAGCCTGAACTCGATCAGGCATTTATCCGCGTGCTTGCCGCCATGTTTTTCATAAGGCGTGAGGTTGGTAATCCTGGCGGTGGCATCGAGCGGCGCACTACCGCCGCCATCGGTCATCGGCACGCGCGCCACGCCGTCGTAAAAACGCACATAGGCCGACAGGCTGCGCAGGCATCAGTGGCGCAACAGCAGTGACGACAACGGCAGCAGCCGCGACGGCAGTTTTGACGTTCATGAGAAAGAGAGGACTGTGACGATGACGCGTGTCGAAGACGCGCTTCAAGTGGCCGTATGCGCCGCACGATAGACGTGTAGTGCCACGGACGCCGGCGGTGATGCTGACAGAAATCAGCAATTGCGCGAACCTTGCCTGCCGCCAAAGCGGGCGGCTGATCGCGCAATTCAGTCGCAAGGCCCAGCACGGCGTTCCGTGACTATTGCACATGCGCGGAGGCTCGCATGAAGCACATTCGACACATCATGCGGCATGCATCGAGCCGCTTGTCATGCACGAGTCGTGCATGATTTTGCACATCGGCAAGCGCCCGTTTGAAATGGTTCACGCTCGCGAGCACAGCAAGACGAAAGCGATGCGCGCCTACCCGGCCGTCTGCACTCCGGCCTGCACCCCAAACTTCTTACGATACGCGCCTGGGCTCGTCAAGGCGATACGCCGGAAGTGCCGCCGCAGCGATTCCTCGGAACCGAAGCCCGCCAACTCCGCGACGCGCGAAACAGGTAGCGGGGTCGGCGCTTCAAGCAATTCTCGCGCGATCGCCACGCGTTCACGCACTAGCCATTCGTAGGGCGCCATGCCGGTGGCGTCGTGAAACTGCCGCTGCAGCGTACGCGGACTCATGGCCGCCCATTCGGCCAGCGAGCGCAAGGTATGCGGCAACGCGGGATGACGGCGCACCCAGTCCATCAGTTTCGCCAGACGGCCGCCCCCGTCTTGCGGCATCGGCCGCGGCACGAACTGCGCCTGGCCGCCCTCGCGATGCGGCGCCACCACGAGCCGCTGGGCGACCCGGTTGGCTACGGCGCTGCCATGATCGCGCCGCACCAGATGCAGCAGCATATCGAGCCCCGCCGCCGATCCCGCCGAGGTGATGATCTGGCTTTCGTCGACATACAACGCATCCGGTTGCACGTGCAATTGTGGATAACGCTGCTGCAATTTGTCGGCGTAGCGCCAGTGCGTAGTGACGGTTTTGCCGTCGAGCACGCCCGAGGCGGCCAGCACGAACACGCCGGAGCAGATCGAACAAAGGCGCGCGCCGCGCGCGTAGGCGGCGCGAATCTTCTTCAGCAGCGGCTCGGGCGGCAACTCGTCGGCATCGCGCCAGCCGGGAATGACGATCGTGTCAGCCCGATCCAGCAGCTTGAGCGTGTATGGCGCGGCGACGGTAATGCCGCCGGCGGCGCGAATCGGACCGGGTTCGCTCGCGCACACCGCGAAGCGATACCAGTCCACGCCGAGTTCCGGACGCTCGAGCGCGAACAGTTCGGTCACGCAGCCGAATTCGAACGTACAGAGCCGGTCGTAAGCCAGCGCGACGACAAGATGATTGTGCATGGCGTGATGTTACCGGAGATCGACGATTACGCCACTTAGCCGGAGCGGGCGGCGTCGTGACAATGAAGACTCCAGGTGTCGCTGCACAAGAGAAGCGAGAAAAAATGCGATGTGATCATTTTTCCCGTCACAGGTGTGCCGTTCGGATCTGCCTCCATGCATCGAGTGCGAGCGGATCGCACCGAGCTCAACCCTCATCGGCAATAGCTAGCTGGAAACCCTCGTCGAGCCAACCTGTAATGCCGCCGATCATGACCTTAACAGGGCGGCCGAGCTGGGCAAGCCTGATTGCGGCGCGCGTTGCTCCGTTGCAGTGAGAGCCCGCGCAATAGGTGACGAAGAGCGTATCGGGCGGATATTCGGCGAGCTTCGATGCCACGATCTTGCCGTGTGGAAGATTCACTGCATCTGGCAGATGGCCACGCGAGAAATGCGCGGGACCGCGCACGTCGAGCAGTACGAAATCGACCGAACGCGGGTCGTCGCTCGCGAGTGCCGCGTGGACGTCGGCGCAATCGGTTTCGAACGACAGCGACGCGCTGAAGTGGGCATACGCGGCGGCGCTATCGGCAGCGGGAACAGCTGAGACCGGGGTCATTCAAGGCTCCTTATGTGTGAATCGTTGTTCACACATTGTCCCGTTCTCATGCACAGTGAGCCAGCGGCGCAATTGACAGATTTCAGTAACATCACGCCATGGCGCTATCCGCGCTAAAACTCGTTACCGCGCTCCCGCGCGCATCTCGATACCTCGGTCACTTTGACCCGACGCTCGCCGATTCGCGCGACAGCCCCATGACAGCTTGCAGAATCGCCGCGCGCGCCTGTCCGAGAATCATCCCCCGCCATGCGTCGTCATCGCAGTCGAAGGCTGCGCGAATAGCCTGGTGGATCGCGCTGATCTGCTGCTTCTCCGCCTGGGGATGCTGACGTAGCCAGACATCGGCACGCAGCATGTGCAACATGTCGACGAGTGGAATCGTGCCGTATTCGATCGCGATCGCCGTGGTGTCGGCATGCATGCAGGTCCGGCGCAGCGTGTCGAGCACGGGTCCCGCTACGTTTGCCGCAACCGACGTGCCGTCCAGCGGACTCGTCACGTCGGCACCCCACCAGTCGCGGGCGCGCTGCAGCTCGCCGTTACCGAGCTGCCCCACGCAGATTTTCTCGCCGTGTCCGTACGGGCCCAGTCCCGTATGAAAATCGATCCAGCCAATGCTGTCGCACGCTGCGCTATGCTGCTCGAACACCATCTGCAATACCCGCGTGCTCCAGACAGAACGATGGCCGCCGAAGAACATGCCGTCGGCATGCTGATATTGCCCCACTGTCAGAGCCTGCTGATAGGCCTGTTCACCGCGTTGTGAGATGTAGTCTGCAATGGCCGCCGCGTTCTCGTCCGACGGCGGCCAGCTCGACGGCACCAGCAACGCGTGCAGATCGTCATAGGCGGGATTGACCGGCAGCGGCAGAGAAAAATCGATGCTGTTGCGATTCAGATCGACGTTGTCCTCGTTCGTGCGGCTCAAATGCGAGAAGCCGTACGGATTGATCGCGTGGACCACCAGGATCGCGACATTCAGTTTGTCGAGTAACGCTTGCAGCGGTCGGTCGTGCAACAACGCGATCTGCGCCGCCGAGCCGCAGAAGCCCTCGACCCCGTGTGTGCCGGACGTCAGCACGAGCATCCGCCGCGCCATGGCGGGGCCGAGTCGCACGACATCGGTCGACAGGTCTTCGCCTTCGAGACCCTGGTGCCCCGGTATCACGTGCCTTTCCACGCGTGCCTGAATAGCCGCGGCGGCCCGCCTGTACCGCTCGCGGGCGTTCGCATATGAGCGCTGGAAATACTGTGATTCGTTCATCGGTTCTCCTCGTGAGACGTGTATCTGCGCGCCGCCTGACACTTACGCGGGCGTCAGGAACGATTCGGTGAGGCGCACCCAGTAGGTCGAACCTAGCGACAGGACGTCGTCGTTGAAGTCATAGCTCGTGTTGTGCAGCATGCAGGGGCCGAGACCGTGACCGTAGTCCCGATGATCGCCGTGACCATTGCCGATGTACGCGTAGCAGCCCGGCTTCTCGAGCAACATGAACGAGAAATCTTCGGCGCCCATGGTCGGATCGATGTTCGTCTCCACTCGATCCTGGCCCACGATATCCTGCATCACGCCCAGTGCGAAATGCGTTTCCCTCTCCGTATTGACGGTCGGAGGATAGTTGCGCCTGAACGAGAACTCGACGCTGCAGCCATAGGCGAGCGCCGTCGCTTCGGCGAGCTGCTTCATGCGGGTTTCGATCAGGTCGAGCACGTCCACCGAGAACGTGCGCACCGTGCCGGCAAGCGTCGCCGTATCGGGAATCACGTTGACGGCTTCGCCCGCATTGATCTGCGTGATCGACAGGACCGCCGCGTCGATCGGACGCTTGTTGCGCGTCATGATGCTCTGCAGGCCCGTGCCGATCTGCATCGCGGTGAATACAGGATCGATGCCATTGTGCGGAATGGCCGCGTGCGCGCCGACACCCTTCACCTGAATGCGGAATTCGTTGCTCGACGCCTGCGTCGCGCCGACCCGCGCGCCGAATTCTCCGGCAGCCATACCCGGCCAGTTGTGAAGCGCGAACACAGCATCGACCGGAAAACGTTCGAACAGTCCGTCTTCGATCATGGCCTTTGCGCCGCCGCCGCCCTCCTCGGCAGGCTGAAAAATGAACACGACGGTGCCATCGAAATTCCGGTGTTGGGAAAGATACTGCGCCGCGCCGAGCAGCATGGCGGTATGGCCGTCGTGGCCGCACGCATGCATCTTGCCGGTATGCTGGGACGCATGCGCGAACGTGTTGAGTTCCTGGATCGGAAGTGCATCCATGTCGGCACGCAAGCCGATCGCCTTGCGGCTGGAGCCGTTACGCAGCACGCCGACGACGCCCGTCTTGCCCAGTCCGCGCGTAACTTCGATTCCCCAGGACGCGAGCTTCTGAGCGACGACGTCCGCTGTACGGTTCTCTTCGTAGCAGAGTTCCGGGTGCGCGTGAATGTCGCGACGAATGGCCTGGATCTCAGCTTGAGCCTGGGTAATCTCGGGAATGATTTTCATGAGGGTTCCTGCTTTCTTAAGAAGTGGTTCGTTTGAGCGGTTACATCAGGGGCTGCTTCGAGCGGTCCTTCACCAGTGCAATCGTGACGAATCCGACGTCTCCCTTGAGCACGGCAAATAGTCTGTTTCCGGATAAATCAAGCGGCCCGTTCAGCACTGAAACGCAGTTGAGTCACCTTCATGCCTTGTGCCCGATACCGGTTCGTCTTTCGGCTACTCATTGTCCATAGCCGTTATCATCAAAGAAAGCTAAAATTTGTTGTCATTCGCTTCAAAATTTTTGATGTATCACTCGTGTCCGGCCAGTTGCGGACGCATTCGCTTCCGGTGTCGTCGAGGTTGACTTGAGCACGTTACGCTTTCTCCGTACCTTCGTGGCCGTGGCACGCTACGGCTCGTTTGCGGTTGCCGCCGAGCAGATGGCGCTCACGCAATCGGCGGTCAGCATGCAGATGCGCGCACTCGAAACCGAGTTCAAACATGAACTGTTCGACCGCTGCGGGCGCAAGGTGATGCTGAATGCGATGGGCAAAAGCCTGTTGCCGCACGCGCAGCAGTTGCTCTCGCTCTATGAGGCCATGAGGATGGCGGCGGGCGGCCTCGAAGAAGACGTCGGGCCGGTCTCCATCGGGGCGGTCGAGTCGGTCGTGGGCGCGCTCGCCGAGGCCGCAGCGCATCTGAAGATCGCGCGACCGAATCTCGATGTGAGGATCATGGCGGCAAAATCCGTCGACCTGGCCGCGCGCGTCGACACGGGCGAGATCGATGCGGCCGTGATCATCGACACCCTTGGGCGCCGGCCAGCCAGCGTGCAATGGACACCTGTCTATTCGGAACCGCTCGTGCTGCTCGCCAATGCGACCATGGTTCCAGAATCGGTACCCGAATTGCTCAAGTCGCAGCGATTCCTGCGATTTGACCGGACCCAGCGAACCGGCATCGTCATTGATCGCGCGCTACGCAAGCAGCGCCTGAAGGTGAACGAATTTCTCGAACTCAACTCGCTGGAAGGCATCGCGGAACTGGTGCGCCAAGGGATCGGCGTCGCGGTTGTGCCGCTGCTGCGGCGCTCGTCGTGGATGTGCGATGACACGTTGCGGGTGATGCCGCTGCCCCAGACGGATGCGAGGCGAATCGTGGGCATGCTGGAGCGCGCGGAGCACGGCAAGATGGCCGTGACAGCGGCGATTGTGAGGCACCTGAAGGAGGTGATTTAAGGATCGTAAGGGGTTGCCGCCCTGTTCCGACATGTCGTGGGAACGAAGAAGTGAAGATGGCGGGAATCAGAATTCCAGTTATCAATACTCTTTTACGCTAACAGCTTGAGCCAATCTACCAACCCAAAGTTCGGTAACAGCCCTCGATAAAAAGACAGCTTACGTAAATACCTGCCACCCAGGCCCACTGCCATACCAGATATTGACATGCATAGACATAACACTGATATGTATGGACCGTGTCAAGTGCCAAAGCGCGGTTTCCCGAAGTTTGACGGGTCAAGGGCGGGCATCAGCCCGGCGTAGCGGACCCTTGACGCGACGTCGGTTTTCCATGCTATGCATTGGTCGTGAGGGCGGCGCTTGCGCGCTCACGACCATGCGAGACTGTCTCTCTGACGGTCTTTACCAACAGGGTGTTCGGGCCAGGACGAGGCGGTTATCCGACGGTTGATCATTCTGATATGCGCGGGTTGGTTACCGCATGGCAAACGAAGCGTCGGGGAGCTGCCTCAATCTAGTTTCGAGGGTTGTGCTGTTTCCAGTTGCCTCCTAGTGTTACCACGAGGGTTCTCCCACCGTTGCCTGGTCCTGGCCCAAACATCCTGTTGCATGCTCGATCCTCTCATGCCGGCTAAGCTCGACTGAGGGGGATGACGTATTGCCCGATAGCCCAGATAAAGCCGACGAGCTCGCGCGCAATGGCGGTACAGACCTGGTTCTTGAGCTTGCCGCGTGCCATCAGGTTTCGAAAGCGTTGACACAGCCGCTTTTGCGCCGACCAGGCGATCTCCTGGACCTCCGGCGGTGTACGCTCGGCGCGCCGCTGGAGGATCGCGGTCTTCCGTGCGGCATGACGATAGGTCCACGCTGCTTCGATGAGTACCCGCCGGACATGGCCGTTGCCGGTCTTGGTGATGCCACCGCGGCGCTCGCGCTTGCCGCTGGAGTGTTCGCTGGGCACCAGGCCCAGATACGCCATCAGTTGGGGCGCGTTGGCAAACCGTGCGAGATCACCGAGTTCCGCGACCACCGTCACAGCCGCGAGCAGACTGATGCCGCGCAGCGCCATCAACGCCTCGATTACCGGCCAAACCGGGCTGGCGTGCGCGGCTGTCTCGACTTCGCGGTCGAGGCTGGCCACGCGCTGGCTACAGGCCTGCACCGTGTCGATATATTCCTGCAGCACGATCTGTTGCTCAGGCCGGGCGAACTTGATGCCTTCCAGCCAGCGCCAGTGCGCTTGCGTCCACCTGGAGCGGCCGTTGTAGCGATGACCATGGCGCGACAGGAACGACAACAGCCGTTGCTTGGCCTGGCGCTGCAGATGCTTCATGTCCTCACGCGCACGGGTCAGATCGCGCAGTGCCTCCTGGGCATCATCCGGAATCCACACGGGGCTCAACTCGCCGGCGCGATGCAGGCGCGCCAGGCTTAGGGCATCGCGCCGGTCGGTCTTCACGCGCTCGCCCGGCTTCTTCGGAATCAGTGACGGCGCGATGACCTGACAGTCCTGCTTCAGCTCACGCAGTTGCCGGCAGATTGTGTAGCCGCACGGGCCGGCTTCGTAGCAGAACGCCAGCCGTCCCGTGCTCCGCTTGAGCTGTGCGACCAGCTTCGTGATGGCCTCCGGCGTGTTCACAATCTCGCCCATATACCGCACCTCGCCGGCCGTGTCGGCGACCGCCACGGCAATCGTTTCCTGATGTACATCCAGGCCCACGTACTTGCTAAACTTGTTCATGACCTGCCCCCTCAATGGCGGCTCTGAGCCGCGGCGTAACCCACCTCAAGCTTAATCCGCGTACCTTGAGGTGCGGCAGGTCCATACATGATGTCTAGTTCATTAGCGCAACTTCCCGCATTAGCTGTCTGAACCAAAGCAGCGCCGGATCACGCTCCTGGAACTTGTTGTACTGCACGACTTCGACAAGCTTGGGAATGGGATATGGGCAGGGAAGCAACCGGAGTGACGGTGAGTCGCGCTGTAACATCAATGCAAGACGGGTCTGCAAGGTAGCAATCCTTCGGGTCCCAATCAGGAAATGCGGGACGATCCGGAACGTCTCCGCGGTTACCTCAGTTCGACGGACATATCCCAACGCCGCTGCAGCTCGGCTGTCAGATGTGACAATTGCGCCTCCAGCCCACTCCATGATCACGTGACCCAACTCGAGATACCGGCTCAAAGTAAGGACATCGCCAATCCGGTCGTTTTCCGCCCATGCCAGGCATGACCACGAATCCTCGAATATGGCTTCGGCGGGGTGAGCCGGCCCGGCGCGGAAGTCCGGTGTAATGAGCAGATCGATCTCGGCATTTTCCAGATGCATAAGCCCCAGTGTCGCTGCGGTACGCACGCTGAACTTCATGAGCGGTGCCTCGATGGAGGCACGCCTCAGGACCTCTCCGAGAAACACACTGATGACGTAGTCGGACGTTTCCACCACGATCTTTCGATCCGACGATGCGGGATCAAACTCGGGACTGTCGCTGGTGATGGCCTGAATTTGCAGCAATACCTCGCGGACCGGGCGCTTCAGGCCCGCGGCCCGAGGCGTTAATACCATTGCCTTTCCTACCTGAACCAGCAATTCGTCCTTGAAATAGTCGCGCAACCGTGCCATTGCGCAACTGGTGGCGGACTGGCTTAGGAATAGCCGCTGCGCAGCTTTCGTCACGCTGCATTCATCCAGTAGCGCGTCCAAAACCACCAACTGATTCAAGTCAAGCTTGTTAAACCGCATGGCATCTTCCTCATTGATCGCATCAATATCCGAAGCGCGGAAGATCAATTGTACTGTTTGCAGGTTTAGAGGCATCGTTCCCACGTGAACTGACCAAGCTTGCCATCTCTCCCGACGGTAAGCCTGTCTTCGTGACCAAGGTGTATGACACGCCCAATGGACGAGACCGCGGCGGGATTTTAAAAGTGGCCGATTCAACCCTTCAATAGACGACCAATCTGCCGCTGAGGGCGGCTGGGTTTCGTTCGCTCGACTCTGAGCAATCACACAGGCCCGGCATAACCGATCTCCATTACATGGCCCACCCACTCAGAAGGAATTTCATGTTGCTCTCTAAACTCATGCGACTTGCCGTGTGCGTTCTTACGGCATCGTTGCTTACCTTTCCCGGAACCGGGGCGCGGGCAGCCGAGGTGTCATACAACTATGCCAGCGTTGATGGCATCAAGATCTTCTACAGAGAGGCCGGAGACAAATCGAAACCGACCCTGCTGCTTCTCCACGGGTTTCCCTCGTCGTCTCATGAGTTCAGGGACTTGATTCCGCTGATATCCCAGAACTTCCACGTCGTGGCACCTGACTATCCGGGCATGGGCTATAGCGACGCACCTCGGGCCGACAAGTTCACGCCTACGTTTGACAACGTGACGGCCGTTATTGAAAAACTTGTCGTGAGTCTCGGCGACCCGCATCTCATCATCTATATGACGGACTTCGGCGGTCCAGTGGGCATGCGCATCGCCGTGCACCATCCGGACTGGATCTCCGGACTCATTTTTCAGAATGCCATTGTCTCCATCGCGGGCGTCGACCCCTCCCGGCGCAAGCGAGACGAAGCGATTTCTGGCGAGATCACGCCGGAGAAACGCGCGTTGGCAGAGAGCCATGTATCGCTCGCGACTGCGCTGTTGCTTTATCAGCATGGCGCGCGCAATCCTGCGGCGCTCAATCCTGATGCCTGGACCGACGACGCGGTCGCTCTTGCGAACCCCGATAGCCGCCGGATCATGACCGACTTGCAGCTCAATATTCCAAGCAATGTCGCATTGTTTCCGGTGTGGCAGGCATATCTATACACGCATCAGCCGCGGACACTCGTGGTGTGGGGCAAGAACGACCCGATCTTCCTGCCGGGGGGCGCCGAAGCCGTCAAACAGGAAGTGCCCGATGCATCGATCCACTACTACGATACAGGTCACTTCGCGCTGGAGGAAGACCATATCGATGTTGCCCGGCAAATCAATCAGTTCTTCGCTTCAACGCATGTTCGAGGTGAAATCGAATCGGTTGACGGCCGCGAGTTGACGGTGTTGACCCGTGAGGGTGCGCATATGAAGCTGGCACTCGGAGACCAGACGCGATTCGCCGCGGTCAAGCCCTTTGATGCCGCGACCATCAAACCGGGCACCTATATTGGTGCTGCCGGAATGGCAACGGCCAGTGGCGTCCAGGCAATGGAGGTCATGATATTCAGGGAGGAGCGGCGCGGAACGGGAGAAGGGCATTACAGCTGGGATCTGACGCCGGGAAGCACCATGACAGGCGCCACGGTAACGTCGGTCACCGATAAGCCCGACGCCCGTGACCTCAACGTGAGCTATGGGGACAAGACGCTCACCGTCTCGGTACCGAGCTCAGCGCCGGTTGTCACCTTCGCCCCAGCGACCTTTGCGGATCTCAAGCCTGGAACAGCAGTGTTCGGAGTGGTGAGCCCCAGTGATCATGGACAAATGAGTGCAGTCAGCGTGGTTGTTGAGAAGAATGGAATCAAACCGCCGATGTAGTTCGCAGGCTAATTGAGTACGCACGCCAGGGATCTTTTCGGCCGAAGAGACAATCGCGCCCAGCTTCCTGGCGAAATGGCACGACCCGTCGCAGAGACGATTCCGCGAACGGGTTCCCAATCATGAACACAGGAGAAAACCATGATCTTTGATGGTTCGGCCATCAAGGCGCGGCTGGACGACGCGGTCTCGAAAGGTGCTGTTCACGGCATTGCGGCAGTGGTGGTTGACCGCAGCGGCCCACTGTTCCATCACGCCGCCGGCGAGGCAGGCCAACACGCGATGTTCCGCAATGCCTCGATGACGAAGGCAGTGGCCACTACGGCGGCGCTCCAGTTCGTGGAGAAGGGGCTGCTGAGCCTGGATGCCGCTATCGAATCGATTCTGCCGGCGTTCGGTCAGTTGCAAGTGCTAGACGGCTTCGACGGCGACAAGCCACGTTTGCGTCCTCCTGCCAGCAAGGCCACAGTGCGCCAACTGATGACCCACTCGGCCGGCCTGGGATACTTCTTTTTCAACGAGAAGTTGATGCGCTACCACGAGCTGATGGGTGAGCCCAACCCTTTCACAGGACTGAAGCGCAGTCTCTCTGTGCCACTCGTCAACGACCCGGGCACAGCATGGGAGTACGGTACCAACACCGACTGGCTAGGGCTCATTGTCGAGAAGCTATCGGGGCAGAGTTTGGGCAGCTACCTCAAGCAGCATGTGTATGGACCGCTGGGAATGCACGACTCGACGTTCGTGCCCAGCGCTGAGCAGCGCGGCCGGTTGCTGCGCGTGATGCAGCGCCAGGTTGACGGCACGCTCGCGCCTTCAAAAGTCGATCTGCCGCCGACCTCCGAATGGGACGCTGCCGGGCACGGCTCTTACGGCACGGTGCAGGACTACGGCCACTTCCTGCAGGCATGGCTCAACGATGGTGCCTGCATCCTTGAACCGGCGACCGTGCAGATGGCGTTGCAGAACCAGCTCGGACAGATCAAGCTCCCCGAACTGGTGAAGTCCACCGTGCCCGGACTGTCGAACGACGTGCCTGCATTGCCGGTGCCGCAGAGCTGGGGCCTCGGCTTCCATCTCACGCTCGCCGACGTGCCGGGCATGCGCAGCAGAGGCACGGGTGACTGGGCCAGCGTCTTCAATTCCTACTACTGGATCGACCGCTCCAAGGACATCGGCGCGGTGCTGATGACGCAGCTGCTGCCCTTCTTCGACATGTCTGTCATCGAGACGCTCATCGGGTTCGAGATGATGGTGTACCAGCAGGTGAAAGCGGTAGTACCCGCGGCATGACGCCGGAGCACGTTGAGCACCCCATACCGACCATTGACGTTTTAAGGGACCAACGAATTTACGGATTGAACAAGACCTTGCCCCTCCGAACAACGTTTCGCAACCCTAATATGCGGCTGTGCGGCGACCCAGCACATCAATCGTATCTGTACCGGCGAAAGCGAAGCTTAGTCTTTTCTAAAAGACTCACGCGAGAGCACTGCAAAATCCGTTTTGCGTAACGCGTCCGACATGATGCTAAGTACTCTTAATATATAAGTAGTTTCCCGAAGGTTGACGACTTCCGGATCAAAACCTCTTGCGACACGCTTTTTAATTGTGCAAACTTGTCTATACAGATTCGTCGCAAGCAATTGAGAGATCTGTCATGAGATCAAGTGCTGCAGTTGCATCCGGGCCAGCAAGACCCCTGGAAATCGTCGAGATCAACGTTGCTGGGTTGCGGCGTCACGACGGGCATGCGAGGCGACATCCAGCTTGCCCCGTTCATCACGCACAGGTTGCCGCTTGATCAGATTAACGAAGCATTCGATCTGATGCACGACGGCAAGTCGATTCGCACCGTGATCAACTACCAGGACACGACCGTGCGCCGTCCTCGGTGCAGCATCATTGCGCCGATTTTGATTCAGAAACATTGGAGGATACAGAATGAGTACCATGACGATACATCCGTCAGTGGACGCCGGTGTCAAGAAGGGCACGCCTGGTTTCACCGGCGGTACGCTCCACTGCCAATGCCAGAGCGACACAGTCGAAGTCCGGGTAGAAAGCAACGTCGCACACAACCACGTTTGTGGCTGTACGAAGTGCTGGAGACCAGCTGGCACGGCTTTCGCAATGATAGGCGTGGCCCCGCGCGATAAGGTCACCGTCACCGCTCATGCCGAGAAGCTCCAGATCGTCGACGAGAAAGCGGCGATCCAGCGTCATGCCTGCAAGGCGTGCGGAGCGCACATGTATGGCCGGATAGAAAACCGTGACCATGCGTTCTACGGACTTGACTTCATTCACGTCGAACTCTCCGATGAGAGCGGCTGGGAAGAGCCGCGCTTTGCGGCTTTCGTCTCGTCGGTAATTGAAAGTGGCGGCGCGAAACCGGAACAGATGGACGGCGTGCGTGCCCGGCTCACTGAACTCGGACTCCCACCGTACGATGCGCTCAACCCGCCGTTGATGGACGCGATTTCCACGCATATCGCCAGGCGCAATGGTGTGCTGAAGTAGTGAAACTTGGGGCGGGCGGATCGTCCGCGCCTATCCACCCGTCTCCAGGATTCGCAAGCCGCGTGGGACAAGTTGAGCGCGCCAGGAACGGGTGTTCGTCGAATGCCGTCCCCGCGCGAATCGCGCGGGGACGCTTCAGAGTTCCAGCACGAGTTTCGTGCCTTTCGCGCGCGAGCAGCAGGTCATCATCCGGGTGTTCAATTGCCGCTCGCCTTTGGTCAGCACGACATCGCGATGATCGACTTCGCCCGCCAGCACGCGCACCTCGCACGAACCGCACAGACCTTCCTCGCAATCGCTCTGAACGTCGACGTTCGCCTGGCGTAGGGCGTTCAGCAGGGTCTGATCGGCGGGCACCATCACAACAAGCCCCGAATCCTTCAACTCCACTTCGAAGGCGTGTTCCTTGTCCGGATCGAGTGTGCCGGCCGTCGATTCGAAATGCTCGACCTTCAGCGCGTCGTCGGGCCAGCTAGCGGATGCTTGTTGCAGCGCGTCGAGCATGCGCGCCGGTCCGCACGCATACACCTGGGTGCCTTCGTCGACCGGTAATGCGCTGAAGTCATTGCGCCTGCCTTCGTCAGAGACATATACCTGCATACGCTCGCCGTGAAGCGCCGTGAGTTCGCCGAGCAGCGCCATCGAGGCGCGCGTGCGACCACTGAAATGCACGACATAGTCGAGACCCAACACCTTCGCACGTCGGGCCATGGCGCTGATCGGCGTAATCCCGATTCCACCCGCGATCAGGACGACCTTCTTCGCTGTCTCGTCGAGCCGGAAATGATTGCGTGGGCCGCGTATGCGAAGCAATGCGCCAGGCTTGACCGTGTTATGCAGCCACTCGGAACCGCCTCGCCCCTGGGGCTCTCTGAGCACCGCGATCTCGAAGGTGCCGGCATTGTCAGGGTCGCCGCACAGCGAGTACTGCCGCGAGATGCCCGTGTTGCCGCATTCGACGTCGATATGCGAACCCGGCGTCCATCGAGGCAGCGCTCGACCGTCAGGTGACGCGAGCTTTACGTGAACGATATCCGTGCCGGCGAAGCTCACCGACGTGACGACAACGGGACGGCTGAGTGAATGCGCAGACGGCTCTCCGACGCGCACCGCGGCGCGGGGTTGCAACACCGACGCATCGGAGCGTTCGGGATTGAGCGCCGGGTCCCATTCGACCAGCAGATGCTCAGGGCCACGAAACGACGTGTTGGGAACATACGTGAAGCGCTGTTCGGCAAGGCGCATGTGCGGTAGCCGACGCGCGAACTCTTCGAGGAAAATCTGCATTTCCATACGCGCGAGGTTCTTGCCCATGCACTGATGCGAACCATAGCCGAACGTCAGTTGATCGCTTGCATTCTCGCGGCGAATGTCGAACAGATCGGCGTCGGCGAACTGCTGTTCGTCGTGATTCGCGGACGACGTCACGATCAGCAGCTTCGATCCTGCCGGCATGTCGACGCCGCCGACCGTCACGTCCCGGGTCGCGAGGCGTCGCCATGCGGCCACCGAGCCGTTGTGCCGCAGGCACTCCTCCACGGCATTCGGTATCAGCCCCGGGTCGTCGCAGATATCGCGCCACGCCTCGGGATGCGAAAGCAGCAGCTTCATCGCGTTCGCGGCGGCGTTCGCAGTGGTTTCGTGCGCGGCCACGATGCCCGCCATCATCATCGAATGCAGATACGAATCGGTCACGACCTCGGGCAGTTCCTTCTGCTTGCGAATGCCGTACTGCATCCAGCCAGAACCGTCCGGGTCCTGACGCATCTTGTCCAGCACCTTGCCGGCAAACTGCCAGAACTTGCCGACCGCGTGCGCGACTTCGACCTGCTCTTCAGGCTTGGGCCGACCCCACGTATTGACCGTGTGCGCAATCGAATACTTGCGCAGCGTGTCCATGTCTTCTTCCGGCACGCCCAGGAAATGCAGCGCAACGGTGAGCGGCACCTCCCATAGCATCTGATCGACGAGGTCGGCCTTGCCGTCGTCGATAAAACGGTCGACGTACTCGCGCGCGAGACGGCGCACCATCGGTTCGTGGTGCGCGAGCGCCGCTGGCGTGAACGGATCCATCAGCGCGCGCCGGCGCGGCATATGTGCCGGCTCGTCCTCGTTGACTAGCGTCCGGTTCATGGCATACCCGTATGACGCCAGCACCTCATTCGCTTCGGGTCCGGTCGGCGTGATTTTCTCGAGAGCGATTGACGGGCTGAAGGTGAGGTTGTCGCGAAAGATCGCCTTGATGTCCTCGTAGCGCGTCACGACCCAGTAGCCGAGTTTCGGGCTGTAGAAAACGGGCTCCTGTTCGCGCGCCCAGCGCACGTATTCCGGCGGATCCTGTTGGTAGCCGTCTTCGAACGGATCGAATTCCGCGGCGCGGCGGCTGACCGGGCAACCTGCGGGTGTCGCCGGAAGGCTGCCACCCGCGCTGCCGTGGAAGGGGCACGCCGAAGCGCGATCCGGGTCAATAGCGTCGCTCATTCATGCCTCCTTGCTGCATATCGATTATGCGTAACTATAGTACGCTATGCGTAATTAACTCATCAGGGTTTACGCGTGCGCGCCGATGGAAGTCGCCAGCCGCCCGCTAGAATGGACGCATGAAAAAAGCACAAGCACTTGACGCGATCGGGGAAGGACGCCTCGCACCAGAACGCGAGCGCCGCCAGCGCGTCCAGTCCGCCTCCACCGCCATGGCCGTACTCAAGGGGCTCGCGGCGATCGGCGGACGCGCGTCGCTTACCGCGCTGGCATCGCATATCGGCGAAAGTCCGGCGAAGGTTCACCGCTATCTGGTGAGCCTGATGGAAGAATCACTGGTCGCGCAAGAATCGGGCACCCAGCAATACGTACTGGGAACCGAGTGTCTTGCCATCGGCCTCGCCGCGATGCGGCTCGCCGACCCGATCCGGCTTGCCGAGCCGTCGCTGGTGCGTCTGAGAGAAAGCCTTGAAATCACCTGCTTCATTGCGGTGATGGGCAATCGGGGGCCGACGATCGTGCGCTTCGAGGAACCGGGGCTGCCCGTCACGGTGAACGTGCGCGCCGGATCGGTCATGTCGCTGCTATGGTCAGCGACGGGCCGGGTTTTTCTGGGCCTGCTCGACGAATCCCGCGTTCGGGCCCTCGCGGAAGAAGAGTTGCTGCATTCGCCCGCCGATCTTCTCGCCCTACTCGACCGCAACGATCCTATCGGACAGTTAATGCGAGACGTGCAGGCCGTTCAGTGCGCAACCGTCAAGGACACCAACCTGAAAGGAATCAGCGCGGTGGCCGCACCGCTTTTCGATTTCAACGGCCGGCTGTGCGCGACACTCACGGCACTGGGTGCAACGGGAGGATTCGACTCGTCTATCGATGGAGCGATCGCGGCGGCAGTTCGACAGGAGGCGCAGGCTATCAGCGCCCGGCTCGGATATGTAGCGCAAACGCAGGCCTGACGCCTTTGCGTCGCCAGCAGGAGAAATGGCGAACCGTCCAGCCTGTCGGGGTCCTATTCTGTTCCCACGAGGCCTCGGTAGCGGATCTGACTGCCGCCAAGGTGGCCCTTCATCGCTTCGCGCGCCGCTTCGACGTCGCCTCGGCTGATGGCCTCACAGACCGCACGGTGCTCGGGAATGGATTTTTCCAGGTATTGCCTGGTGATCAGCGCATCGCGTTTTTCTCCCTCGATCGCACGCCGAGGAAGAACCGATAGCCCCATCCGATCAAAGAACTCGACGAATGCCGCATTGTTCGTCGCCTCCGAGATAGAGCGATGAAACGCCCAATCCGCCAAATCCGGCGACTCGCCCCTTTCCAATGCCGTCGCAAAGTTTTCCGCGTTGGCGAAGATCTTGGCTTCTTGCGCCCACGACCGGCGCGCAGCCGCAAGGCCCGCCGCGTGGATTTCCACGGCCATGCGCAACTCGAGCAGATCGAGCATGGATGAGGAAAAACCAAGGTGCTTCGCGCTGGTTGGAAAGCCATAGTCGCTGGCGGACTTCTGCGCGACAAAATAGCCGATGCCATGCTTGGCATCGATCAGTCCGTCAGCCCGCAACGCGGCGACAGCTTCGCGTATCACCGTTCGACTGACGCCCAACTCCAGAGCCAGTTCGCGTTCCGTCGGAAGTTTGTCGCCGACCTTGACGGCGTCGTCCGCAATTTTCGACCGCAGCGCTTCTTCGGTTCTTAGCGTCAATGACGTTTGCTTTGTGGCCTTCAAAAGCCCAGCCCTCCGGATTCGATTGATAGTGGATGGAGTGATCATACCACATCCTCCAGAATGTCAGCGCAGCGCCTCCAGCACGGAAAATCGCGCCCGCTCCGCATGGACCTTGATGACCATCCGCACCTTCCGTCATAGCTCTTCGAGGCGGCAATCGACGAACCACGCGGCTCAAATGACAACCACGGTGCCCGTCGCACGCCGACCTTTTATTGACTAATGATCATACCTCCACATACAATGTGATCCTATCACTTGAGGTGGGCGTCGAGTTTGTGCGTCTCGTTTAATTCACAAGCGATTGTTGTAACTCTCATCCGGCCGGCATTTGTGCGAGCCCTTCCTGGCAAATTTTCTACCCTAACGAATTCACCATGAGTCGCGATATTCAAGTTCTTATCAAGGGCCCGATGTTGCCCAGTCTGCAGAACAAGGTTGAACAGCATTTCAATGCCATCCGCTATTGGGAACTGAACGAACCGGATGCATGGCTGCGGGAACACGGGGGGAAGATTCGCGGCCTCGTGACAAGCGGCACGTATGGCGCAACTGCCGCGCTGATGGATCTGTTGCCGAGTCTCGAAGGTATTTTCAGCTTTGGCGTCGGCTACGATTCGACCGACGTCGTGGCGGCAAAGGAGCGCGGCGTCGTGGTCACGAACACGCCGAACGTGCTTGATGATTGCGTCGCCGATTGTGCGCTAGCGCTGATGCTGGATCTCATGCGCCGCATCAGCGAGTCCGACCGCTTTGTGCGCGACGGCAGGTGGCGCACAGAGCGGTTTCCGCTCGCGACCAAGCTGGGCGGCAAGAAGCTTGGCATCGTCGGTCTAGGTAACATCGGTGAGGCGATCGCCAGACGGGCTGCCGCCTTCGGTATGGAGATCCTCTACCACAACCGGTCGCCCAAGCCCGGTGTCGACTATCAGTACTTCGCCACGCTCGACGATATGATCGACGTATGCAATGTGTTGATGGTTGCGGTCCCCGGTGGCCGGGCTACCGACAAGCTGATCGACGCGAACCGCCTCAAGCGGCTGGGAAAAGACGGCTTTCTGATCAATATTTCGCGCGGCACGGTGATCGACGAGCAAGCGCTGGTCGAAGCGCTGCAAACGGGGGCAATCGCGGGCGCGGCATTGGACGTGTTCGAGCGCGAGCCTGAAGTGCCAGCGCAACTCCTCGCGATGCAAAACGTCGTGCTGACCCCTCACCTTGGCAGTGGTACCGTGGAAACGCGCTACGACATGGGCGAGCTCGTTTGGCAGAATCTCGAAGGCTGGTTCAGGGACAAGCAATTGCTGACGCAAGTGGTCTAGCATTGCTTGCGGCATGATGACAAGCGGTCAGTGGTGCCACTCACCGCTTGTCTGATGGCGTGCGTATTGAAACGCCGGGCGAGAGGTCTTGATCCATCTAGCCGCGGCGCTCTCCAGCTTGCTCAGAAACGATCCGGCTGGAACGGCGTCAGGTCCACTGGCGACGGTCGGCCCGCAGCAAGTGCGGCAATGATCACGCCGGTGTAGGGCGCCGCGGTCATGCCGACGTGTTGATGGCCGAACGCATAGATCACATCGGCCGACCGCTTCGAGCGACCCATCACCGGTAGCGAATCCGGCAGACTGGGGCGGTGTCCCATCCAGACCGTGAAGTCGTCGGGCCGATAGGTTTTGCCCAGCGCCGGATACAGTCCGCCGATCCGATTCAGCAGGATCTCCGCCCGTTTCCAGTTCGGCTTGGCGTCAAGCCCTGCCAGTTCGACCGTGCCCGCAACGCGCACCCCCTCCTGCATCGGCGTAACGACGAATTTGTGGTCCGAATCGGTCGTGGGTACACGTGGCCTGACCTCGGGGGTTTTGATCATGACGTGATAGCCGCGTTCGCTCTCAAGAGGAACGGAATTCCCGGCGGCGCGCGCCAACGCTTTTGAATGCGCGCCGGCGGCAACCACGGCCATATCGACAGTAACGGGACCGTGATCGGTGAGCACCGCCTGCAGCTTATCGCCATTGAAGAGGAAGTCTGTCGCTCTGACCTTACGATACTGGCCGCCGGACTGCACGACATGTCGAACGATCTCCTTGACGAGTGCGCCCGGGTTCACCGTATGTCCGTTGCCGGGCACGAATTTGCCGAACTGGATGTCGCGTGTGAGATTCGGATCGAAGTCGCGAACGGCATCGCGGTCGAGCTCTTCCCAGTGGATACCGTGTTCCCGGCGCAGATTCCAGCCGCGCGAGTCGGAAGCCACGCTTTGCCCGCTGCGATAAACGATCAGAATGCCATCGCGTCGAACGAGGTCGTGAGCGCCGCAGTCGTCGACGAGCGGCATCAATGCTTCGAGGCTCCTGGACAAGATCGACTTCAACGCCAGAGATTGGTGTTTGATTTTTTCCGGCACGCCGGCAAGGCCGTAGCGTACCAACCACGGCGTGACTTGCAGCAAATAACTCCAGCGAATCGAAAGCGGCCCGAGCGGGTCCATCAAGTAACCCGGAACCTGTTTGAAGGTGTCGGGGCCGGCGATCGGCACCAGCGATGACGGATTGAAGCAACCTGCATTGCCGAAAGATGCGCCATCACCGGGTTCGTTGGGATCCAGAATGATGACATTGTGGCCGTCGCGCTGGAGGTAGCGGGCAATACAGGCGCCGACCATGCCGCCGCCGATCACCGCAACTGTTTTTGAAGGGTGCACCATATTTTCACTTTGATTTAGATAATGACTCTTTGAGCCTGCCGGCAGCGTGTGGCAATCCGCTTTATCCAGCCGATGACGGATCGAGCACCTCGAAGTCCGCATCGATCTCCACTGCGCACCCGTGAGGCAACGAACTCACGCCGATGGCCGTGCGCGAATGGCGACCGTGTTCACCCAGGACTTCGATCAGAAAGTCCGATGCGCCGTTTATGACAGCGGCATGTTCTTTGAAGTCGGCCGCGGCATTGACGAATCCCCGTACTCGCAGGCAAGTCACGACCAGGTCGGACCGCTCACCGAGCGCAGCACGCAACTGTGCAATGACGTTGACCGCACACAAGCGGGCAGCGGCCTGTCCTTCCGCGACCGTAAGCGTTTCGCCCAGTTTACCGATAAAGCGCACGATCCCCGCTTCTCTGGGCACCTGGCCCGATATGTACAGGATCTGCCCCGAACGGCGCACCGGGATGTAATTGTGCGTGGGCATGGCGGCTGAAGACTGCGTGACGGTCAGCGCGGCGCGATTTTGGTTGTCTGAAGAGGTCAATAGATACGACTCCTGTTTCGTTAGAGATCGCTCATTGCGGCAAGCTGCGCGGCAGGGCCGCTTAGGCTAGTTGCGCAACAATTGATAGCGCTTGTCCATCGCTTTCACAGCGCGGCTGGTGAGAAAGCAGATGACGAAGAACGTCATGGCAAGAAACGCGTAATAGAAGACCGTGTCCTGACCTTGCGCGTTTGCGACAGTCGTCTCTTGCAAGATTTCGGGCACACCGATCACACTGCTGATCGTCGAATCCTGAAATGCAACGAGCGATTGCGTGAGCAGCGCCGGTGCCATACGCCGCAGCGCCTGCGGCAGCACGACGTGCCGTGCGGTCTGAAATCTGGACAGGCCGCTGGCCAGACCTGCCGACCATTGATGCGCCGAAACTGACTGGATGCCGGCTCGAATGAATTCGGTGAAGTAGGCAACCTCGAAACAGGCAAGTGCAATCAGGGCGGACCAATAGCTGGACACCGGCATCCTGGTCAACATCGGAATCAGGATGTAGATCCAGAACATAACGAGCACGAGCGGCAAGCTGCGCAATGTGTTCACGTACCAGCGCATCGGATATGAGATCCACGCGAGCGGCGAAAGCCGGGCCAGCGCACACAGGCAGGATATCGGCAGGGCAATGACGATGGCCGCTGCCGTCAGGCTCACGTTGTATTGCAGCAGCGCGATGATGAGCGCGAGACAATGTTGGCCGATCAACTTCCGATCCTCCCTGGAATACGAAGCCTGCGCTCGACGAGCGACATCAATCCGGCGATGACCCATGCGCACAACAGATAGACAGCCGTCGCGTAAAGATTGGTCTGGAACCACTGAAAAGTATCGGTACCGATCTGCCGCGTAACATAGGTCGTCTCCGCGACGCCGACCGTCATCGCGAGAGATGATCCCTTGAAGATGGTGACGAACTCGGAAACCAGACTTGGCAGGCTGGTCCTCAACACAAGGCCCAGAAAAATATGCCGTTGCGCTTGCCACCAGGTGAGCCCGCTGGCTGCCGCGGCCTGCTGCATGCGAGCACCGACGGTATTGAAGCCGGCACGCACATACTCGGCGATTTTTGCCGAGGTGTACAACGACAGGGTGATGACCGCCGCGACGACTTCCCATCCGAAATTGAATAGCACTTTCTCGACTGCATCCGGCAACGCACGCGGCAAAATGTAATAGATAAAAAACAACTGAACGAGCAATGGGATATTTCGAAAGACTTCGACATAGGAGGACGCGAGCACCCGGCATGCCGCAACCGGCATTTCGCGCAGCAGGCCGATGCCCACTCCCAGAATCATCGAAAAAAACCACGAAAGGCCCGAAATCGCGCAGGTCATGAGCAGCGCATCAATGAGACTCTGCCGCGTCACCGGCTCCCACAGCACCGACCAGTTCGATAAATTCAGCATAACGATATGATTGCGAGGTGTGTCAGGTGGGCCACGAGTTCATTGCCACCAGCGCCTTGCTCGCCTCCGACAACGGCATCTGCGCCCCGCCCTTTCCGAAGTACGTATCGTAGAGCTTCAACCAGGCCCCCGAGCTGCACAGCTGGGCTATCGTGCGGTCGACGATACTTTTGAATTTCGAGCTCTCCGGGCGGATCAGCATGGTCTGACTCGCCGCATTCAGGTTCAGCGAGACAACCCGTAAGCCCGTGGTGCTGCTGGCTATCTGATAGAGGATAGGATTGTCCGTACTATAGCCATCGATCATGCCCGTCTGCAGTGCCGTTGTCCCTTGCGCATGATCAGGGAAGGCCAACGTTCGAACCGCGCCTTTGATCTTGCCCTGCGTCACCGCGTCTTGATACATGATGGACTCGAGGCCGCCTTGCGGAATCCCGACTCTCCTGCCGGCGAGGTCGGCCACACTTTTGATCGGACTGTCCGCGCGTACCAGGAGACCGGTCGCCGTGACGAAATGCGGGATGCTGAAATCGACGACTTTCGCTCGGCTGAGTGTCATCACTGTTGCGCCGGCTTCGATGTCTATCGTGCCGTTCTGCAGCAGCACGATTCGGGTCGCGCTCGTCAGCGGCACGTAATTGACCTTGATATCGCCACCCAACTCGTGGCCGATCGCCTGGTAAATCGCATTAGCGATCTCGGTGGAAAACCCGACATACTGACCGCTCGTGTTCTTGAAACTATAGGGAGGGGCGGCTTCTCGCAAGCCGATGTTAAAGACACCGGTCCGCCTGATTTTATCGAGCGTGTCTTCGGCGCCGTCAGCGGCATGCGCGGGCGCACAGACTGCCAGACATGCACCCAGACCGAGTGTCCCCGACGACGCAAGGAAAGACCGTCTGCCGGTCTGCTTCGCCAAACCCAGATTCTTTTTCGCCACGATTGTCAGCTCCTCATTTGATGTAGCCATACCAACGCTTCGCCACGTCGCAGTCCGATCGATTCACTGACGACGACGCCGGCGTGACTTGACGCCCACTAATGCGAGAGAATCTTTTCGATGAACCTTGCCGCACGCTCGCTTTTCGGCTGACGGAAGAAAGTGTCCGCCGGCGTGTCTTCGATAATCACGCCGCTTTCCATGAAGACGATGCGGTCGGCAACGCGGCGCGCAAATCCCATTTCGTGCGTGACGACAATCATCGTCATGCTGGTTTTCGCGAGGTTGGCCATCACTTCCAGGACTTCGTTGATCATTTCTGGATCGAGTGCGGATGTCGGCTCGTCGAACAGCACCGCGATAGGGTCTCCAGCCAAAGCCCGCGCGATCGCCACGCGCTGTTGCTGCCCGCCAGACAAGTTGCCGGGCCAGCGTTCGGCGAACGCAGCCATGCCAACCCGCTCAAGCAGCTCTCGCGCGTAGTGCTCGGCATCGCTTCTGTCTTTTCCAAGCGCAACGACGGGAGCAAGCGTCAGATTGTCGATCACTTTTTTATGCGGATACAGCTCGAAGCTTTGAAACACCATCGAAATCTTTCTGCGCAGCTTCAGCAAATCTTTATGCCTTGGCGTGACCTTGCAGCCATCGACGGTAATGACGCCTTGCTGGATTTCCTCGAGTCCGTTGACACACCGAATCAGCGTGCTCTTTCCGGATCCGGACGGTCCGCACACCACCACCACCTCGCCTTTTTCCACATTCAGCGTACAGTCGCTGAGGACCTTGTGCTGCCCGTACCATTTGCTGACAGATTGAAGCGAAATCATCAGATCCAGACTCCCAAATAATTTGGCGCGCGGCAGAAAGCAAGGGCCCCTTCAGCCGAAGAACGTCGGGAATACGCTTGCGACCTTGGCCTCACCGTCGAGTCCGTAGATCACGCTGTGCTTGTCCAGCGTCGTGCAGGGATGACAAATGCCGAACTCGATCACGTCGCCAACGCGAAGATTGGTACCGGCGCAAGGAACGAACGCATGCTGATCGTTGAGTTTCGGTACGCTTGATGACGTCGGGAATGTCAATCGAAGCTTGCCGTCAGTCCATACTCGCAATGGAATCGGCAGCCCCTGATCGTGCGCCACATCGCGCAAGCCCAGCCCGCAGATCGCGACGTCGTCGTGAACGGACAGCACTTCCGCCCAGATGCGCAGGGTCGGCTTGAATGCGTGGGCAATGACGTCCGTCACCGCGTCTCCCAGCAAACTCCGTTGCGCCATCGCCTGCAGGCGAGCTGAAATCGGCCCGTGGTCGCAGAAAAACACGGCGCCGCACCGCAAGACAAGTACGCAATCACGATCCGCCGCGATGATCGGCAGAGAACGGGTAATCACATGGTCGAACAAGCTGGAGCCGCCAGCGGTCAAAATCAGGCGCTTGTTCGGCGCTACTGATTTCCGCACGGCCGTCAGTGCGGCTTCGACTCGCTGGAAGAGCTGGTCCAGATTGATCTTCAGTTGGGCAGCATCGGGGGTGTTCGCGGTGCCTTCATAAGTTGCGACGCCGGAGAAACTGAGCCGCTCATTGTCACAACGCTCCACCGCGCGGACGATGCCATCGACTTGCGTGTGGGTTTGCACCCCACCTCTGCCGCAACCGACTTCCAGCAGCAAACCAAGCGCCGGAAGATTCGGGTCCTGCCGCCATACGGAATCCAACGCCTCGACGAAGTCTGCCGAGTCGACAAACACATGGACTTCCGCGGTCGGGAATCGAGACAGAAGATGCGCAAGGCGTTTGATTGCGTTGCGGCCACCGATTTCATTCGCAATCACTATCCTGGTAAGGCCGCTATCGAGCATGATCGCAGCCTGCCTGATGTCCGCGACCGATATCGCCCACGCGCCGTTTTCGACCAGATCGGCTGCCAGCGCCGGGGACATCGGGGTCTTCGCATGCGGCGCAATCGATATCCCAAAGTGCTGGCAGATTTTTATCATCGCGGACCGGTTGCCCGAGTACGCATCGAGATCGAGTGAAAGCAGCGGCAGACTCATCTTTCCGTCGAACGGCTGCCAATCAAACTGGGCAACCTCGTCAGATCGCACTCCCGACTGACCCGGCGGCACGCCGCGCAAACCGTCGCGCAGCATGAACGCTGCGCCGCCAATCCCCTTGCTCCCCAACATATCGTTGTCCCCGCAGCATGTTGTCATAACATATCCTAGCTAGAGATATTATCTCAAGTCAACCATTCAAAATTAAATCAAGCCATGCCGCATAAAGGCGGCACACATTGGGTGCCGGGACGCTTGTGATTCGAATCCGGTGACGGGAAAAGACAGCGAGCCAGTCGAGATGATGGTCTTGAGCTCTTGAGGTATTGACATGGTCGGTAGCCGAATCCAGTGGTCACAACGATCTTCGCGATATGTGAAGCGTCAGTGGTAGCACCACTTGCCGATTGACGTCATACCGATTCTAGATTGAGATATGATCACTGGTCAACTGCGGACACAAGGCTAGCCGAGGCGATGTGTGACCGACATATCGCAAATCAATTAAATAAACGCCGCCAACTGTCGATAACAAGATCAGCCGCATCCCCTCTCGCGGTTGGACTTAACATGCAGAGCTCATACAATTTTTGGCTAGTCGCAATCTCGTTTGTCGTCGCAGCGCTGGCGTCGTACACGGCGCTCGATTTGACCGGCCGCATCTTCCTGCTGGCCTCGGCACGTCGGCGACACGCGTGGCGGCTGGGCGGCGCGGCGGCGCTCGGTGTCGGCATCTGGTCGATGCACTTCATCGCGATGCTCGCCTTCTCCCTGCCGATTCCGCTCGGCTACGATTTCGCGACGACCGCTTGTTCCCTTGGACTCGCAATCGGCGTCTCGTATCTGGCGCTGGTCGTGACGACTCACGCGCGGCTCACGCCGCTTCGGCTCGTGGCGGGCGGCGTACTGATGGGTTTCGGCATCGCAGCCATGCACTACACCGGCATGGCTGCGCTGCAAATGACGCCGGGCATCCACTATCAGCCGGCCTGGCTGGCAGGCTCGCTGGCGATCGCGATCGGCGCGTCGACCGCCGCGCTGTGGCTGGCGCGCGCACTCAGTAACGGCGACGAACGCCACGTGATACGCAAACGTTTCATCGCGGCGCTGGTGATGGGCGTCGCGATCAGCGGCATGCATTACGCCGGCATGGCGGCCGCCGAGTTTCCGGGCGGCGCCGTGTGCGGCGCGGCGAGAGGCGTGAATGCAGCGTGGCTCGCCACCTCGGTGATCCTCTTTACCTTCGCGATCCTGATCGTCACGCTGCTGCTGTCGCGTTTCGATGCACGCACCAGTGTTCTGGTCGGCGCGGTGTCGAAACTGAATAGTCAGGTCGTGCGGCTCGCCACGCTCGATACGCTGACGGGCCTGCCCAATCGCAGCACGCTCACCGAACGCATTGAACGCGCGATCCTTGACGCGCGCCGGCAGCGCTCGCTGTTCGCGATTCTGTTCATGGATCTCGACGGCTTCAAGACCATCAATGATTCACTCGGCCACTCGGCCGGCGACGAAGTGCTGTCCGCATTCGCCCAGCGCCTTCAGCTGTGCGTGCGCGCGAGCGACACCGTCGCTCGTCTGGGCGGCGACGAATTCGTCGTGTTGTCCGAGAACCTGGCTTCACGCGAAGCCGCCGGCACGATGGCCGAAGGTGTGCTCGACCGGATGCGCCAGGGCGTATGGACCGATACGCAACCGCTGCAGGTGATGCCGAGCATCGGCATCGCGCTCTATCCGCACGACGGCGATACCGTCGACACGCTGCTCAAACACGCCGACGTGGCCATGTACGAAGCCAAGCGCGGCGGCCGCAGCACCTATCGCTTCTTCGAACAAAGCATGAACGAAGCCGCGACGCGCACGCTGCAAATTCAAAGTGCGCTGCACGAAGCGCTCACCGCCGGCCATTTCTCGCTGCATTTCCAGCCGAAGTTCCAGGGCAATGGCGACGCGCTGGCGGGTGCCGAAGCGCTGATCCGCCTGCATCATCCGCAGCTCGGCATGTTGGCGCCGCTCGAGTTCATTCCGATTGCCGAGCGCTCAGGCCAGATCGTGCAGATCGGCTACTGGGTGTTGCGCGAAACCTGCCGGCAGATTCGCCGCTGGATCGAGCAAGGCCTGCCGTCGATTAGAGTGGCGATCAATCTGTCGCCGCGCCAGTTGTCGCAACCCGGCCTCGTCGCGACGATGCTCGAGATCGTCAAAGCCGCAGGCGTGCAATGCGAGCAGATCATGTTCGAGATCACCGAGACCGTCGCGATGCAGGACGCGCCGAAAACCATCGAAATGATTCGCGAATTCCAGGCAAGCGGCTTTGAAATCGCCATCGACGATTTCGGCACCGGCTATTCCAGCCTCGCCTATCTGCAACGCTTTCGCGTCAAGCAGTTGAAGATCGACCGCTTCTTCACCAACGGGCTCGACGCGCACGGACCGGAAGGCAGCGCGATCGTCTCTGCGATCATTGCGCTCGCGCACTCGCTGGAAATGGACGTCGTGGCCGAAGGCGTCGAAACCGAGTCGCAGCTCGACATGCTCAAGTCGATGAGGTGCGACGAGATGCAAGGCTTTCTGCTCGGCAAGCCACTCACCGCCGACGATTTCAGCGAGTTGCTGCGTGACAGAATAGTGGCCGCATGAGCCTGCGGAACCGTTTGAAACCCGTATGGCTACGCGCGTCAGTCGTCCTTCATGACGCGCCCCGCTGCGTGGCCTCGCTTTACCGATAAGCAGGAACAGACAGATTGGCTGCCGGAGACCTCATGAAAATTGACGTGGCGACGTTCCAGACGGTGTGGCTGGTTTGATGAGGAGCGCGGCGGGTTAGCCCTTTGGTACTTGGTACTTGGTACTTGGTACTTGGTACTTGGTACTTGGTACTTGGTACTTGGTACTTGGTACTTGGTACTTGGTACCTGGTACCTGGTACTGGGCACTTGGCCGGCTAACCGCTTAGCCGCTCAACCGGCCTTGCGCTCCCCATGTGCCGTATCGGCCACCGACACGAGAATCGGCGTCACCGCCTGCGCGGCTTCACGCTTGGTGAGTTTGCCGTCGACCGAGGCGCCGCAATCCATCCGCAACTGCTGGTAGTAGATGTTGCCGGTCACATGCGCATTGCTCTGCAACTCGACGAAGTGATCGGCGATCACGTCGCCGACGATCCTGCCGTTGACCACCACGTCATAGCCATGCACGTTGCCCTCGATCGAGCCGCGGTCGCTCAGGACCAGCAGCGTCTGGGCCCCCGGCTCGCCGCTGACGTTGCCCTTCACGTGACCGTCCATGCGCAGGCCGTCGCTGAACAGGAGGTCGCCCGTGATCCGCACGTCGTGTGCGATGAGGGTGGCGAGCTTGGTCTGCTGGATGCCGACGGTTTTTTTCTTGCTGAACATAAGTATCTCTTGGGAAATGAAAATGTTCGTCGCGTGATGCTATCCGGGTGACGCTCCGGAGTGCCGGTCAGCGGCGCGACGCCGGCGGCCTCGTCTTGCTCTGGCCGTGGAGAAACTGCAATTCGGCGTTCATTCGCGCAACCTCGGCAGCGGCGCCGTCCGCGGTTTTCTGCACCGCGGCCCGCGCCGCCGATTCCTGCGCGAGTGCGAGCCGCGTACGGGCAAGTTCTGTCTGTTCGCTGCCCTCATCCGCAGGCGCCGCGTTGCATTGATCAGCCGCTGTGCCGGAGCGCTGCGCGTGCCATGCCGTAACGGCCACCGCGCCGCCTGCCACGCCAAGCGCGCACACCGCAACCCACTGGATCACGCGAAGAACGAGCGGCCGCGCAGGCTGCAACGTATAGGCGCGGTGGGTCAGACTGCCCGCATCGCGGGGAAAACGTCGTTCAACCATGGGGCGTGGGCGCGAATAGCGCGAGGTAGGCGGCCGGATCGACCGGTGCGCCGTTGACCAGCACTTCGAAATGCAGATGGGGACCGGTGGAGCGGCCGGTCGAGCCGACGTCGGCGACATACTGGCGCGGCAGCACCAGATCGCCGACATGCACGACGATGCGCGACGCGTGGCCGTAACGGGTCACGAGGCCATTGCCGTGATCGATTTCGACCGCGTTGCCATAGCCGGATTTCTCGCCGGCGAAGATCACCCGGCCGCCCGCCGCCGCAAGAATCGGTGTACCGGTTTTGGCGACCAGGTCGATGCCCGGATGAAAACTCAATCGATGCGTGAACGGATCGGTACGGTTGCCGAACGGCGAGCCGAAGCGCGCGCCGTCGGCGGGCATGCGGCCGGGAAAGGCGGCGTACGCGACTGCGTGATTGGCGGTTTGTTGCTCGAGCGCGGACAGCGTCGCGGCGATGCAATCCAGTTGCTGTCGGGTACGCTCGGCATCGGCATGAACGGCCGAAGCGCGCGACGGTTCTGGCTGTCCGACCGACGAATCCACCAGGTTTTCAGGTTTTATGTATTCGAGGGGTTTCGGCAAGACATCTGTACAGCGACGCGGCGGCAAGGAGGGGCCGCCCTCGCCTTCGCCGTCGGTCGCGGACAGGTCGGGTTCAGAGGCGGCGCCCGGCGCGGCGGGTGTGGTCGGCGTGGCGGGTGCGCGCGGCGCTGGCCGCGGTGTATTCAGACGTGCCTCGAAGTTGCGCAACGCGCCGACCTGCATCGTCAGGCGCGCGATGCGCGGTTCGATCTGCGCCACGGACGC
Organism: Paraburkholderia sp. RL17-337-BIB-A; assembly: GCF_046025895.1. Classification (NCBI taxonomy): domain Bacteria; kingdom Pseudomonadati; phylum Pseudomonadota; class Betaproteobacteria; order Burkholderiales; family Burkholderiaceae; genus Paraburkholderia; species Paraburkholderia sp. RL17-337-BIB-A. Next base: position 2,734,819 of record NZ_JARESY010000002.1, read on the forward strand.
GTTCAGCTTGCCAAGTTGATCGATCGCATAGTCGTGCTCGACACGGCTCGCCGCCCGATCGTTGAAACCGCCATGCGCCGGCCAGTGCGTGCCGATCACGATGCCCGCGGCGAGCGCCAGCGCCGCCGCGCCGAAGGCGGTGCTTACCGCGATGGTCAGCGCGGTACGGCGCGTGACGAAGCTGATCGAGCCGCTGGAAAGCTGACTCCCGACGCGAAACACGGAGGACATCAGCGGCTCCCGGCGCGTGCGAGGCGGCAGGTGCGCGGTTTCACAGGAGCGGCACGACGCACGTTCGGCACGTTCGGCGTGTTCGGCGTGTTCGGCGTGTTCGGCGTGTTCGGCGTGTTCGGCGTGCTAAACGCGCTGAACGTGCCAGACGTGTTGAGTGCGCTAAAGCGGGACAGGAGATCGGCGGACGAGACTAACTGCATGCGGCATCAACCGGACAACATACCGGTGGAGATAGTGGACAAAGGGCGCCGATTATCGCCTGGCATCACGAACCATCATCTCAAATACAGATGGCAGTGCGAGATGCCATTCGCCAGACGCAAGATACCGTTTGCCGGATGCGGCCCGCCAAACTTGAGTCCGGACAAGATGCGCTTGCCGTGCGCGTCGTCTGCCGATGCCCACGGCATGCGCATCCGCAGTCACGCCGACAATACCGCCACGTGCACCTCTATCCGCTCAAGCCCTGCCAATTCCCTGAGCCGCGCGACCAGCGCATCGCCGGCACACGTCATCGGCATACGCAACTCATCGCGTATCAGACCAAGCGCTGCGAGCAGGGCCTTCACCGGTGCCGGATTCGGTTCGGCGAACAGCGCCTGGATCAGCGGCGCGAGTTCTTGAAAAATGCGCCGTCCTTTGTCGAGCCGCCCGGCCGATAGCGCGCGATACAGCGCGACGAACTGCTCGGGCCGCACATGCGCCGAGGCCGCGATCGCCCCGCTCCCACCCAGGCACAAGGTGTTGAAAATATTGATGTCTTCGCCGGCGAGCACCTGCAAGCGGCCGTCGCGAATCAGCGCGAGCGTGGTGTCGAGCGAACCGGCGCAATCCTTCACCGCCTGAATCCGCGGATGCGCGGCGAGCGTCAGGAGCGTGTCGAGTTCGAGCCGCACGCCGGTTCGATAGGGAATGTCGTATAGCACGACGGGCTTGTCGCTCGCATCGGCAAGCACCGTGAAATGCCCAACGATGCCCGCTTGCGAAGGCCGGATGTAGTATGGCGCGGCCATCAGCACACCAGCTATCGGCAGTGCGTTCAGTTGCTCGATGCGCTCGCGCATGCTCGCCGTGTGATTGCCCGACACACCAACCAGCACTGGCAGCGCCTGAGCGTGCGCCTGCGTTTGTGCCTGCGCTTCGGTTTGCGCTTGCGCCTCGGTTTGCGCTTGCGCCTCGGCTTGCGCCTGCGCTTCGTCGAGAATCGTTGCGAGCACGGCGTCCTGCTCGGCGGGGTCGAGCGTGGCCGGCTCGCCGGTCGTGCCGAGCGCGACCAGCCCGGCAATGCCCGCGCCGGCATAGCGGCGCACCAGCGTGCGCAGCGCGATGTGATCCACCGCGCCGTCGGCGAATGGCGTGATGAGCGGAACCCAGATACCCGAAAAAGTAGACATGTCTTTACCTCGCTGGCGACCGTATCGATTCCGATCAGCGGTGCGAGGAAGGAAAAACAGGGAATGCCGCAGGCGGGCGTTGACCGGCTGTTCCGTCGCACATCTGACGGAACAGCGGCTCCGGTCAGGTGAGCGGCTGTTTTTTGGCTTTGGCGCTAAGGCTCGCGAGATTCGCGCGTGCGACCGCGGCGCTCGCAAAAGCGAGACGTGCCGGGCTTAACGGGCGGAGTCGGAGCGGTTGGCCAGGATGCATGAATCGCAGTGTAACCGCGTGTGGCGTGGGTTTGCAAAGCGTGGGTTTGCAAAGCGTGGGTTTGCAAAGCGCGTTTGCAAAACTCACGCAAAATTGCTTGACTTCTGCGACAGGGAAACTAATATACGCACCGCGTACATGACCGGTGCGCGACCCACTTCCAAAAGGTGCCTGCATGAGCGTCCCGCAACAAGCCTTCCTACGCGATGCGATGCGTCGCATGAACATGACCCGCGACACGTTCGCGAGTCGTATCGGCGTATCGCGCCGGGCGCTCGACACCTGGCTGCTGCCGGACGATTCGCAGGAATCGCGCGCCATGCCCGAAATTGTCGAGCGTTTCGTGTCGGAAATCGCCGTCCACGGTGAGCCAGGCGAGAAGTATACGCAAAGCGTAGACTCACAATCACTGGCGAGCCAGATGTTGTTCGAGGGCAAGCCGCAACTGCTGTCGGTCGATCAGTTCTCGCGCGACTCCGTCGAGGCGCTGTTTCGCGTCGCCGACATCATGCAGCCGATCGCACGGCGCCGGAAAATCTCCCGCGTGCTCGAGGGCGCGGTGCTCGGCAATCTGTTTTTCGAAGCCAGCACCCGCACCCGCGTGAGCTTTGGCGCGGCGTTCTGCCGGCTCGGCGGCTCGGTGTGCGACACCACCGGCTTCACGTTTTCGTCGATGGCAAAGGGCGAGTCGATCTACGACACCAGCCGCGTGATGAGCGGCTACGTGGATGCACTGGTGATCCGTCATCCGGAGCAAGGCTCGGTGGCCGAATTCGCGCGCGCCACCAACGTGCCGGTGATCAACGGCGGCGACGGTCCGGGCGAGCATCCGAGCCAGGCGCTGCTCGACCTGTACACGATCCAGCGCGAGTTTTCGCGGCTGGGCAAGATCGTCGACGGTGCGCATATCGCGCTGGTCGGCGACCTGAAATATGGCCGCACGGTGCATTCGCTAGTCAAACTGCTGGCGCTGTATCGCGGCATCAAGTTCACCCTGATCTCGCCGCCCATGCTCGAAATGCCGAGCTACATCATCGAGCAGATCTCGCGCAACGATCACGTGATCGAGCAGACCCACGATCTGCCCGCCGGGCTGCGCGGCGCCGACGTGGTGTACGCCACACGCATCCAGAAAGAGCGCTTCACCGACGAATCGTTCGAAGGCTACACGCCGGACTTCCAGATCAATCAGGCGCTGATGGACAGCGTATGCGGCGCCGACACGCTGATCATGCACCCGCTGCCACGCGACAGCCGGCCGGGCGCGAACGATCTGAGCGTCGATCTGAACCATGATTCGCGCCTCGCGATTTTCCGGCAAACCGATAACGGCATTCCGGTGCGGATGGCGATTTTCGCAGTGCTGCTGGGTGTCGAAAAACTCGTCCAGCATTCGATGCGCGACGCCGCGTGGCGCCCGCCCGCCTATCTCGGTCCGGACGATGCAGTGTTTCACGGCATCGATTGATCAGAACTCTGCTGATTGAAACGCGGCCTTGCGGTTCACGCGCAAGGCCGCTTCTGCATTCACACATCCATCTTCAGTCCCTGACCGATTAAAACCGGACCAGACTGAATTCGTCAGCTCCCTCTTCAACCGCAGCATCAACAGTGTCGGTCGCCTTTAAAGAAGTCGCTTATTGCAGTGCGTCACGGATCGATTCGATCCCGGATTCGCCCACATCCGAACAGGACGACTCATCATGGGCGACACCAGTTATATGGCGCGCAAATCCATCGCGGATATTGTCGCAAGCGCGGAGGGCGGGGAACGCCAGTTGTCGAAGTCGTTGGGCGCGCTCAGTATTACGGCGATGGGTATCGGCGCGATCGTCGGCGCCGGCATCTTTGTCCTGACCGGCACGGCCGCGGCCCACTATGCGGGGCCGAGCATCATTCTTTCGTTTGTCCTCGGCGGGATTGCCTGCGCGTTGTCGGACTCTGCTACTCCGAACTGGCTGCCATGCTGCCGGTCTGCGGCAGCAGTTATACCTACACCTATGCCACGCTCGGCGAACTATTCGCATGGGTCATCGGTTGGGATCTGATCCTCGAATATGCGATGGGTGCGGCGACCGTTGCGGTCGGCTGGTCAGGCTACATTGTGAGCCGGTTGCCTCCGCGGATCGGCCGTCGTATTCTTCGCTTTCATCGGCTTCGATGTGGTGTCCACCGCGGCCCAGGAGGCACGCAAGCAGAAAATCGACATGCCGATCGGCATTCTCGGTTCGCTGGCGATCTGCACGGTGCTCTACATTGCGGTCGCCGGGGTGCTAACTGGACTCGTTCCCTATGCCCAGCTCAACGTCCCGGATCCGATCGCGAAAGGTGTCGATGCGATCGGCGTCACGTGGTTTTCCGTGCTCATCAAGATCGGCGCGCTGACTGGCTTGACGACCGTGGTACTGGTGCTGCTGTATGGCCAGAGCCGCATCTTCTTCACCATGTCACAGGACGGCCTCCTGCCGCAGCTGTTCGCGCGCGTCCACCCGCGTCTGCAAACACCTCATCTGAGCCAGATGATGATCGGCGCCATCGTCGCGATCGTGGCGGCATTCACGCCGATCAACGTGCTGGGCGAGATGGTCAGCATCGGCACTCTGTTCGCGTTCATCCTCGTCTGCGGCGCCGTGATCTATCTACGCCGCAGCGACGCGGGAGCCTCCAGGCCGTTCCGCGCGCCGGGCGTGCCGGTGATACCAGTCCTCGGGATTCTGTTTTGCCTGCTGCTGATGGCGGGGCTGCCGCTTGTTACCTGGTTGCGGCTGTTCGTCTGGCTCGTGATCGGGCTCATCATCTATGGGCTCTACGGTCGCAATCATTCGCGTCTTCGCCATCCGGAACGGGCTCGCGACTGAGCGCCTTCTGGATCCAGAGCATGGTGCGCGACGACGGCGAACGCGCCATGCTGTTCCAACTCGACAACGACGTGCAACGTTTGGCCGCTGAACAAGACTCGAACGATGCAAGTGTGGCAAGTCTCACCGGCATTTATCACAATCTGCTGCGCCGCTGGCCCGACGCCTGATCGAGGGGACTCCTCGTCCTACACAAAACAGTCTTTCTTTTTGCACTAAGAATGAAGACGCCTTCGCGTATTTACTTTCCTGTTCGTTAAGCGCAACGTCCATGCTTGACGCGCGCTGCGGCATTTAGTTGCACTCTCCACGATTCGATCCCGTTCACCGCGATTCACTGTTGGCTTACGGCTGGCTCACGGATGATTCGGGTGCGCCGCGTCGACATGCCGTTGCGTTCGCAACGGCACCGAAATTGCTGACTGATGAGTTCGACCGCGACGCTCTGGATGCCAAAGCATCGAGTATCCGCATGACGGACACTCGCATGTCGGATACCCGTATGTCGCAAGCCTGCATTGACCTTTCAATGGAGCGAGCAGACCGCCATGTCCACGAAGAACGAACTTCACGATTCGGGCGACGCGCCCGCCGCCGCGCCACCCCAACCATCGCGCCGCCGCTTTCTGCAATCGGCTGCCGCTGCCGCCACGGTCGGCGCGGCGCCGCATCTGCGCGCACAAACGCAAACCCCCACCGCACCGCCTTCCGCCGAAGCTCGCGCACCCGTGCCGGGCCGCCCGGTCACACTGACCGTCAACGGCCGCGCCTACACGCTGCAACTCGAAGCGCGCGTGACCTTGCTCGATGCGCTGCGCGAATACGCGGGCCTGATGGGCACGAAGAAAGGCTGCGACCGCGGGCAATGCGGCGCATGCACGGTGATCGCCGACGGCCGTCGCATCAATTCCTGCCTGACGCTCGCCGTAATGCACGAAGGCGAAAACCTCACGACGGTTGAAGGACTCGCCAGTAACGGCGTGCTGAGTCCGATGCAACGGGCCTTCATCGAACACGATGCGTTCCAGTGCGGCTACTGTACGCCCGGGCAGTTGTGTTCCGCGACTGCCCTCCTGAACGAATTCCGCAATGGCACGGCCAGCACCGTGACCGTAGATGTCCGCAGCCGCCCGCCACGACTATCCGACGACGAGATCCGCGAACGCATGAGCGGCAACATCTGCCGCTGCGGCGCGTACGCGAATATCGTCGCGGCGGTGCGCGCCGTGCATGAGGGCGGCGGGCAAAACAGCGCAAGCGATAACAGTAGCAATAGTAGCAACAGCAGCAGCGGCACCAGCCGCAACGACGCCAACGCCTGACGGAGCGACCAGCATGGATGCGATCTCTTACGAACGCGCCGGCGATGTCGCTGGCGCCGTGCGCGCGGCGCAGCAACCGGGCGCGGTGTTCATCGGCGGCGGCACCAATCTGCTCGACTTGATGAAGGGCGGCGTGGCGCGGCCGCTGCGGCTCATCGATATCACGCACATTAGCGGGCTCGATACGGTCACCACACTGCCGGATGGCGGCATCCGTATCGGCGCCCTGGTGCGCAACAGCGACGCGGCCAATCACGCGCTGGTGCGCGAACAATACCCGTTGCTGTCGCAAGCATTTCTGGCGGGTGCGTCGTCGCAACTGCGCAATATGGCGACGGTGGGCGGCAATCTGTTGCAACGCACCCGCTGCGGCTACTTTTACGACACCGCTTTCACGCAGTGCAATAAGCGCATGCCCGGCAGCGGCTGCGCGGCGCTCGACGGCCACAATCGCACGCACGCGATTCTCGGTACGAGTCCGCAATGCATCGCCGTGAATCCGTCGGATATGAGCGTGGCGCTTGCCGCGCTCGACGCCGTGGTGCGCGTCAATGGCCCCGCAGGCGAGCGGACGATTGCGTTTGCTGATTTTCATCGGCTCCCGGGTGACCGGCCCGATGTCGATACGACATTGCAAGCGGGCGAATTGATTACCGCGGTCGACCTGCCGCCACCGTTGTTCAGCGCGAACGCTCACTATCTGAAAGTGCGTGACCGGGCCAGTTACGCATTTGCGCTGGTCTCGGTGGCCGCCGCCTTGCAGATGGACGGCGAGCGCGTGACAACCGCGCGCATCGCGCTGGGCGGCGTCGCGCACAAGCCGTGGCGTGCGAGCGCCGCCGAGCAGATGCTCAACGGCCAGCCGCTCACGCAGGCAAGGCTGCACGACGCCGCTGCCGCCGCGCTACGCGATGCGAGGCCGCAGTATGACAATCGTTTCAAGGTGCAGCTCGCGCAACGCGCGATCGTGCGCGCAGTGAACCAGGCCGCGGGCCGCAGCGGAGGTGTCGTATGAATCTGATCGGTCAACCGCTCGACCGCATCGACGGTCTGCTGAAAGTCACCGGCGAAGCGCGCTACGCCGCCGAGTTCCCCGAGGCGCGGCTCGCGCATGCGGTACTTGTCACCAGCACTATTGCACGCGGCACGATTGCGTCGATCGATGCGAGCCGTGCGCAAGCGCTGCCCGGTGTGCTGCTGGTGATGACGTATCAGAACGCGCCGCGTCTGCCGAACGGCGGCAAATCCGCCTTGGCGCCACCGGCCGGCCGCCGCCTGTCGCTGCTGCAAGACAACCAGATTCACTACAACAACGAGCCGGTCGCGGTGGTGGTCGCCGATACGCTGGAACATGCAAGCGACGCGGCGCGCCAGCTGCGCATTACCTATCAGAGCACGGCCGCGACGCTCGACTTCGCGCAGGCCAAGCCGAACGGACATGCGCCTGACAAACCGCAAGGCCGCACCACCGACACGCAGCGCGGCGATTTCGACGACGGTATGCGCAGCGGCACGGTCCACGTCGACGCCGTCTACACCACGCCGATCGAGCATCACAACCCGATGGAGCCGCACGCCACGATGGCGCGTTGGGACGGCCCGCAACTCATCCTCTACGACTCGACGCAAGGCGTCAGCGGCGCGGCGCTGGCGGTCGCTAAAACACTGGGCATCTCACCCGGCGACGTGCGCGTGATTTCGCCGTTTATCGGCGGCGGTTTCGGTTGCAAGGGCTCGTCGTGGTCGCATGTGTCGCTGTGCGCGATGGCGGCGAAACAGACCGGGCGTCCAGTGCGCCTCGCGCTGGAACGGCCGCAGATGTTCGGCCCGGTCGGCGCGCGTCCGTGTACCGAGCAGCATTTCGTGATCGCCGCCCGGCGCGACGGCACACTGACCGCGATGCGCCACGACAGCATCTCTCACACCTCGATGATCGAAGACTGGACCGAGACCTGCTGCATGGTCACGCGCATGCTGTACACGGTGCCCAATCAGGTCACCACACACCGGATCGTGCCGATGAATCTCGGCACGCCGACCTTCACGCGCGCGCCCGGTGAAACGACCGGCTCATTCGCGATCGAATCGGCGATGGACGAACTCGCGGTGGCGCTGAAGATGGACCCGCTCGCGCTACGTCTCAAGAATTACGCCGATGCCGATCCGCAGGAGAACAAACCGTGGTCGGGCAAATCCTTGCGCGAGTGCTATCAGATTGGCGCGGAGAAATTCGGCTGGTCGCGGCGCACCAGCACGCCGCGTTCGATGCGCAACGGCAACACGCTGATTGGCATGGGCATGGCGACCGCGACCTATCCGGCCAACCGCAGCGAAGCCTCGGCCATCGCGCGGATTCTGCCGGACGGCAGCGCCATGGTCGCCTCCGGCACGCAGGACCTCGGCACCGGCACCTATACGGTGATGACTCAGGTTGCCGCCGACGCCCTCGGCTTCGCGCCGGACAACATCCACTTCGCGCTCGGCGATTCGTCGCTGCCGAAAGCGCCGGGTTCGGGCGGCTCGCAATCGGCGGCGAGTGTCTCACCCGCCGTGCGCGATGCCTCGACCCAGGTGCGCAATCAGTTGATCGCGTTGGCGCTGGCCGATGAAGCGTCGCCCGTGCACGGCATCGCACTCAAGGACATCACGGTCGAAAACGGCTGGGTCAGGAGCCGCTCGCAACCGGCGAAGCGCGATCCGGCGGCGGCGATCATCGCGCGCTCAGGCGGCAAGCCGATCGAAGCCACCTCGACGGTCAAACCCGGCGACGAGAAGCAAAAGTACTCGTTTCACTCGTTTGGCGCGGTGTTCGTCGAAGTGCATGTCGATGCCGACCTCGGCACGATTCGCGTGGCGCGCATCGTCGGCGTGTACGACACCGGGCGCGTGCTGAACGAGAAGACCGCGCGCAGCCAGTTGATGGGCGGCATGGTATGGGGCGTGGGGGCGGCACTGCAGGAAGAGACCTTGCTCGATACGCGCTACGGGCGTTTCACTAACGCAAATCTCGCCGAGTACCACGTACCGGTGAATGCCGATATCAGTTCGCTCGACGTCACGTTCATCGATGTGCCTGATCCGCACATCAACTCGCTCGGCGTGCGCGGCATCGGCGAGATCGGCATCACCGGCGTGCCGGCGGCGATCGCGAATGCCGTGTATCACGCGACCGGCGTGCGCGTACGCGATCTGCCGGTGACGCTCGATAAGGTGATGGGGGTGATGCAGGTGTGAATATTGGCGCTTGCCTGGCGATGCGTTGCACCGCACAATCGGCCTTATCTTTTCTACCGATGCCCGTTCATGGCTTACGCCTCGCTCGCCACTGGCATATTGCTCGCCGCCGGTCTCGGTTCACGCTTCGACCCGGACGGCCTGCAGAACAAACTGCTCGCCCGCATGCCCGACGGTACGCCGGTCGCGCAGGAGGCCGCCCACCGGCTGCTGAAAGTCGTCACGCGCGTGCTGGCCGTGGTGCGGCCGGGCGCGGAAACGCTCGCACGCCTCCTGAACGACGCCGGCTGCGACGTGGTATTCGCCGCCACTGCTGAGCGTGGCATGGGCGCGAGCCTCGCCGTCGGCATCGAAGCCAGCGACGACGCCGAGGGCTGGATCGTCGCGCTTGCCGACATGCCGCGCATCGCCACCTCGACGATCGAAGCGGTGGCGCAAGCGCTCAACAGCGGCGCTTCGATCGTCGCGCCGTTTTATCAAGGTCAGCGCGGCCATCCGGTCGGCTTCGGCATCGAACATCGCGACGCCCTCATGGCGCTCGACGGCGACACCGGCGCACGCGCGCTGCTGATGTCGCAGCGTGTGACGCGGCTCGATGTCGACGACCCCGGGATTCTGCGCGATGTGGATACGCCGGAAGATCTGCGCAACATTTAGCTTTAGCGCATCTTTTAGCGCATCTGTCAGGTGCAATCTTGCTGAACCATGCAGTGCACACAAGGGCACGTCACGTTGCGGTATCGGCATGACCGCCAGGCTTGATCCAGGCCTGCATTCGGGCGCATACTGTATATCCATACAGTATTTTAGCCGCATGGGTTGGCGCATCACGCTGCGTGCATCCACGGCGCATCAGCATGAAACGCATTTCGATCGAACCGTCTTTCGCCGTATGGCGGCGCACCGCGCGGATACTGCTGCGGCAAGGTGTCGAGCCGTCACGGATCGAATGGGTTGAGTCCGGAAGCGAGGCTGCGGTTGCAAGCCCGGGGGCTGGCCATGATGCGGGTGTAGGGCACGCTGTGCAATCTTCGGCAACGGCTGCGGTTGAAAGTCTCTCCAGCAGCCTCGCCAGCGCGAGCGCCACCGGCGAGCCAGACGCGGAGTCCACCCGCACCGCCGCGGGCAACGTCGCCACAAGCACTGCCGGCGTACTCGCCATTCCGCGCGAACTGCTCTCGTGGCTCAGAACGGCTGCGTGTTTTCGCGCACCGGACCGCTGGTCGCTGGTGTACCGCGTCCTATGGCGTTGGACGCATGGCGAGCGCAAGGTCCTCGATCTCGACGACCCCGACGGCGCGCTGCTCGATCAACGCATCCACACGGTCGAACACGAAACCGACGATTTGCTGACACTCACGTTGTTCAGACGTCGCGATCCGTCGATGGGGCCACCCGAATTCGTCGGCTGGTACGAGCCGCATCATGATCTGCTGGAGCGCGCCGCCGCGCGGTTCGCCGCCCGCATGGGCGAATCCACGTGGATGCTGGCCACGCCGCACGGCGCGGTGTTCTGGAACGGCATGCTGCTGCGCAGCGGCCGGCCGTTAGTGGAGGAACACGAGCAGACCTCGCAGGCGTTAACGGCCAATGCCATGACCGGCGAAGCTGTCACCAGCACCCCCACCGAGGCGCTCTGGCTCGCGTATTACGCCAGCGCCTTCAATGCCCAGCCCTCGCCCGTGCCGTTGCGCTATTGGAGAATGCCGCCCGCGGGTCCACCGCTGCCCGCACACCTGGCGCGCAAGCGCAGCCGGCTGGGCGCGCAGAGCACGGCGATCACCGTCCCGCCCACGCCGCCGGTCGAGTATTCGGCGATGACGCCGCCCTTGCGGGAACCCACTGGCCCGCTCGCCACTTGCAGGCGCTGCGCGTTATGGCGCAATGCGAAACAGGCGGTTGCGGGCGCCGGGCCCGACCATGCGGCGATCATGGTGGTCGGTGAACAGCCGGGCGAGCACGAGAACCAGCACGGCGAACCCTTCACCGGGCCGGCCGGCCAATTGCTCGACGCCGTGCTTGCGCGCGCCGGTCTGGAGCGGCAGGCGCTGTATCTGACCTATGCCGTCAAGCATTACAAATGGGAAACGCTCGACGGAGCGCGCGTCCACCGCACACCCGTGCGGCGCGAAGTGGAGGCTTGCCAGTACTGGCTGGAAAAAGAACTGACGCGAATCGCGCCCCGCGTGGTCGTCACACTCGGCGCAACCGCGCTGAGAGCGCTGACCGGCGCGCACGTCAATCTGTCCGAGTACCTCGGTCAAACGATTGCCCACGAGGGGCGCCTGATCGTGCCGGCCTGGCATCCCTCGTATGCGCTGGGAATGGCGGACGCCACGTTGCGCGAAGACGTCGTGGCGTCCATTGTGACGGCGTTCAGCCGCGCGGCGGCGCTGGCGGCCGAGGGAGCGTAGCTTTCCCGCTCGAGGCGCGGCGCATCGTGTGCTCAGAGCAGCCTTGCCGCCACCTCCATTTGCTCGTTCTCGAACGCAGGTTCAAAAGCATCGAGGTCGCGGTCCGTCATACCAACCGGCGCGGACTTCGCGACACGTTTCCAGTCCTTGACTGCGCTGTAGACTTCGCCGAGAACACGCTTGGCGCCGTCGGCACCGAGCCTGAAGTAAGCGGCTTCGTTCACCACGGCCTCAATCGAGTCGACCGGGCCGTAGTCCTCATTCAGCCATAGCTTCAACTCGGGATCCTTATCCGGGAACGGGTTGATGTCGAACGCCGGCGCGAGCCGCCATTGCCCGTGCTCGACATGCAGGAAACCATGGTTCTGCACGTGATCGTCCACGTTGGTGATAAGCAAATTGAACACAAGTCGCCGCCACAGCTCCTCAAGGTCGCGCTTCGGGTCAGCGCAACGCGCGACGATGCAGTCAGCTATCTGGGTATAGGCGTGGTCGTCTTGCCGTGAGGCCTGAAGCATGGAACCCGCTGAGAGGTACGGAATCCGGCCTCCGTGCGCGACACGGTCAAACCGGCGCACGAGTGCCACCGGGACGTCTTCCGACATGACAATACGCGACGCCGCGACCGTGATACCCGCGGTCGCGGCTAGATGAAGAGCGAGAACTTCGCCGCGCGTCACGCTGCGGTCGTCCTTGATGCTCGGAAACTTGCCGATGGCCAGATGTCCATCTTCGTCAAAAACAGTGCACTTGGGTCGCATGCCGCCGAGAGATGTGCCGCGGCCGCGCAAGTACTTCAGATCCGCCTCCGTTTCCTTATTCATTTCGACAGCTCGCGTGGCGCCGATCAGTTGGGCCAGTTCGAGCAGCGGCGGCGTGCCGCGGCCGCCCTCTTCGAGGGTGCGCAGGTAGTTGCCGCCCTCGTCCACGAGTCGCAGTGCGCCGATGCGGCTCATGTCGTCGACACCCAGCAGGTAGTCCATCTCCGTGAGCCCGGCGCGCGGAACTTCCTCGCCTTTCTCCTGTGCCGACTTGCGACGCCTCGCGTGGTCACGCGCGATGACCCGGCATCCCCATCCATCAGGCTCGGTGTCCGCAAATGCGAAGGGAAAAATCGAGTCCTCTCTGGATGAAGGCTTGCGAAATTGATAACCGTCCACCAGCCGCAGGTCAGGCGAAATCTCGAAACCGTCTGCCGAAGTCAACCAGGCCTCGTGGTAGGCGAACGTTGAGCTTTCTCGTGCACCGTCCTTGTTGAAAGTCAGGACGCCGACCGGAAACGCGGCCTGCCCGAGTGCCACCTTGACGCTCTGCTGCAAAACCGGCCGCTTCATAGCGCCCCCGATTCGGGCGTGACGCGTTTTTTGCGAACGCGCTGCGGCAACTGCTGGTTCATAAGAGTCAGTCCGATGCCGTCAGCGGCGGTGTCGAGCAGCCCGTTGATTTTGTCCAACTCACCGAGCACTAGAAACGCTTGTGCAATGATTCCGATGGGGATGCGGTCGTCCCCCTGCTCCATGCGGCGCAGCGTGGCCACCGACGTCTGGATACGCTCAGCCAGCGATGCCTGAGTCAGCCTTCTACGGCGGCGCGCCAGTGCAAGGTCGGCACCCAGCTTCTTGAGCACTCTTGCGACGGGCGGCGGAAGCGGATGCCGCGAATGCTTAACGCTCACTTGTGAGCGTTTTTTCTGCTTTAACGTGTCCATAGGAGCGCTACGGCCCGTTCCGGTAATGGCGTCATTATCCGCGCGCGTCGATTGTCCGGTCAATAAATAATTCCGTAATCGCTCACATGTGAGCTGTTAAAGCATATTAGCGCTCACAGGTGAGCTGTAAAGCGCCTCCAGGTATTTTTTTAACTTGCAATATCTGAACAGATAGCGGGTCGCGCAAACAAGTCGGCACGGCCGCGCACCCCCAGCTTAACCACTCACATATGAGCGCTTAAGCTAATTAACCAATCACCCATAAGCGGTTAAGTGCAGAGGAAGCATACCGTCATGCACCCATCAGCACGCTCGCAGAAGGTGAGCAAGTTCGGGAGCCGCAGAATGCTGGACGGTGAGCCTCTACGGGACGTTTCTGCACAATCCACCCACCCAGGCATACCGCTTGCGCGCCTCACATCGGCCGCGCAAGCCGCGCCAATTCCGCCTAAGCTGATGTGACGCCGCAAATCCAGCAAGCCTGTCGCGCGCCACATTGAAGCGTTGAATGCGGTCCGCGCGTTTCGAAACCATCACCCGTCCCATGAGCGAAACCACTCCACGCCTTTTCATCGTGTCGCCCCATTTCGACGACGCCGTCTTCAGTTGCGGCGCGTTACTCGCCGCGCATCCTGACGCCGCGGTCTGCACGGTGTTCGCCGCGCCGCCCGAGCAGGAGATGTATACCGAATGGGATGAAAAGTCGGGTTTCACGAGCGCCCATCAGGCCATCCGCGCCCGCACGCTCGAAGACAACCTCGCGCTTGAGGTGCTCGACGCGATTCCGCTACGTATGCCGTTTCGCGACGGCCAATACTTCGACTCACCGTCGATCAGCAAGCTGGCGGCGGCGCTCGAAGAAACTATCTACCGCACCACGGCCAACACGCTGCTGATGCCGCTCGGACTGCATCACGACGACCACGCGCTGGTGTTCGAAGCCTGCTGCGAAATCCTGCCGCGCCTGTCGCATCTCACGTGGTTCGCTTACGAGGACGCGATTCACCGCCGCACGCCCGGTGTCGTGCAGGCGCGGCTTGCCGACCTGGCGCAACGCGGCGTCGTGGCGACACCGGCGTATCCGAGCGCGGGCCACACGATCGACCCGCCACGCCGCGCGCAGCTCAAATGGGAGGCGGTCAACGCCTACGCAAGCCAGCTGCGCGCTTTCGGCGCCGGCAATTACGATGACATTTTCGCCGCCGAACGTTACTGGCAATTGAGCGTAGGCCGCCGCGCGAAAAAAGTAAGGGCCGCGTAATGTGCTGGATCGACTACGCTTGATTCAGCCGCTTCTCAACCAGAAGGTGATGCAATGAGCTACGACATGCATACCAGTCCGATTCCCGATCCGAACGCCGACCCGAACCGCGACCCGGAAGCCGACCCACTGGTGCCGCCATCGCCGGGTCATCACACCGAGGAGCCGCAGCGGCCCGATGGACCGCCGGACAAAGACCCGGTGTGAACGCGGGCGGCGTGGCAAATGGAGGGCATGCGCGCGGAACGCCGGCGCCCGTGAGTTAAGGCGGCGGCGTGCGTGGACAAGCGCATCGGTTCGCTAAAAAGCCCCGCAGCAAACCGGCGCGGCGCGCGCTTTAGCGCGTCAGCTCGGTAAAGCCTTGCAAGAGACGGTCGATGTCGGTGGCGTGGATGTTGCCCATCGTCGAGATGCGGAACAGTTCGGCCGACAAGCCGCCTTGACCGGCATAGATGACGAAACCGCGCGCCTTCAGCGCGTCGTGCAGTTGCGGATACGCCACGCCGTCCGGCAAGCGATACGCGCGCAGCACCACTGACGACTGCTCCGGCGCCAACACACTGCCGATGCCCCGCTCCGCCAGGCCCGCGCGAGCCTGCTCGGCGAGCGCGGCATAACGCGCATGGCGCGCTTGCCAACCGCCTTCGTCGGCGAGTTCGCGCAGCGCTTCGACCAGCGCGTAGTACGCATGAACCGACGGCGTGAACGGCGTATTGCGCTGATCCTGCAAACGCGCGAGGCGCCCGAGGTCCAGGTAATACGTGCGGCTCGCCGCCTGCGCGAGCGCCGCGCGCCGCACCAGCACGAACGACGCGCCGGGCACGCCATGCAGACACTTGTTCGCGGTCGCCGCGACGGCGTCGAGACTGGCGTCGGCGAAATCGATCGCTTCGGCGCCGAAGCTGCTGACGCCATCCACCAGCAGACGCAGACCGCGTTCGCGGCACAGCGCGCCGAGCGCCTGCAGATCGTTCAGACGACCTGTCGTGGTTTCGTGATGAATCACGGCGACGTGGGTGAACGCTTTGTCCGCGTCGAGGCGTTCGACGAGCTTCGCGAGATCCGGCGCCTGCATCCAGTCGTGTTTCAGCGACTCATGCGCGATACCGTATTGCGTGGCGATCTGCGAAATCCGCTCGCCGTACACGCCATTTTCGACGACCAGCAGCTTGCCGTTTTGCGGCACCAGCGCGGCGGTCATGCTTTCAACGGCCGCGGTGCCCGAGCCGGTCATCAAGACCGCTTGCCATTCATTTGCGTCGAGGCCGTACAGATCGACCAAACGGGTGCGCGCCTCTTCCTGCAAGTCGAAAAATTCGCTTTCGCGATGGCACAGATCCGTCTGCAACAGGCTGTTGCGGACGCGTTCGGTGAGCGTCACCGGGCCGGGATTGAGCAGCAACATCAGCGCACTCCTTAAGCGGCGCCGATGTGACGCATCAGGCGCGTCTTCACATCGGGCGGGGTGATAGTGGGACGCGGCAGGCCATCGGGCGTACCGCGGCGAATCGCCAGTCGCGCGAAGCGCGGGCCACGCGGCGACGGCGCGGCTTCGAACAACTCGTCGATTACGTTGACGTCGTCGCTTTCAACCGCCGACGCATAACCGCACGCCGCGGCGACACCCGCAAACGATACTTGCGGCGACACCGTCGCCTGACCGCCGGTCGAATCGTGCGCGCCGTTATCGAGCAGCACGTGCGTGAGATTCGACGGACCGTACGCGCCGAGCGTCGCGAAGGCGCCCATGCGCATCAGCGCGGCGCCGTCGCCGTCGAGCGCGACCACGTGCAGGTCAGGACGCACTAACGCAAGACCCAACGCGAACGGCGTCACGCAACCCATCGAGCCGACCATGTACAACTGGTTGGGACGGTCGTCGATTGCATAGAGTTCGCGGCCGCAAAATCCAGTCGACGCGAGCACCACCGTCGACTCGAGCGGCGTGTGCGCGATGACTTTCTGCAGCGCGTCGTGACGCGTTGCCAGTTCACTCGCCGCGACATCGTGGAATTGCGAATGCGGCGCGGCCGGCGCACGGCGCGTGAGCGTGCCGCTGTCTTTCAACTCATACGGCGCCACGCTGCCCTTTTGCATTACCAGCGCGTACGGACGGCCGGTTTCATCCATGTGAGCAATCGCGCGATCCAACGCCGGGCCAATCGCGTCGGCTTCGGTCGGGAAAGTCTCCCACGGAATTTCCATCGTCTCGAGCATGGCGGGCGTGACCGGGCCCATCAGCGCGTGCTGCGGTTCGTCCGCGACGCCGGGCTGCCCACGCCACGTGACGATCAGCAATTGCGGCAAACGGAAGGTCCACGTGAGCGAGGTCAACGGACTCACGGCATTGCCGAGGCCGGAGTTCTGCATCATCGTGATGCCGCGCCGGCCGTTCTTCGCGCCGAGTGTGACGCCCGCGATCAACGCGACCGCATCGCCTTCATTGGCGGCCGAGACGTAATGCAGCGACTCGTCCTGCAATACGTAGTTGATGAACGGCGTCAGATACGAGCACGGCACGCCTGCGTACCAGTCGAAGCCGCGTTCGCGCGCCGCCTCGACAAACTGTGCCGCCTCGATCATTGCGCGGCTCCGCTGGCTGCGTCCGCTTTGCCTGCGCCGCTATCGACCGCTGCCGCGAACGGCGCCTGCGCATGCGCGAAATCGCCGGCACGACGGAAGTCTTCCAGATCGTTCACCCCGCGCCAGTGACCATGCACGTATTGCACCTCGATCGCTTCGCCCGCTTCGATCAGCGCATTCAGCAGCGCGGGCATATCGAGCGAATCGAAATCCGGGCGCGCCTGCAGTTTGGCGATGACCGCTTGCAGACGCTCACGCCCTTCGCCACGTACATTCAGCAGACCCACCCAGCGGCCATGCGGCGTTTGCGAAGCGATCGCGGAGGTTGCCTCCTGCCCGCTCGACACATGACGCAGCGTGACCTTATTGCCGAACAGACCGCGATCGTCGGCTGCCGAACACCATGCGAAGTCGCGCACGCTGGCGTTTTCCGCGTCGGTCAGCGACGAATCGACCACGACGCTGAACGCTGCTTCGCTCTCGACCAGGTCGCGCAGAATGTAGCTACGGAACAGCAGATCGCCGTACGAGATGACGGTGTCGCCCGCAAGCTTGTCGACCGCACATGCTAGCGACGCCAGTTCGCCGGTTTGGGCGTGACGTTCGTTGACGACCAGCTTGATACCCGCCGTATCGATCGCATCGGCGCGATAACCGCCGACCACGGTGATGTCATTGACGCTCTGCTTCTTGAACGCATCGATGAGCCAGCGCAACAGCGGCTTGCCGGCGATCGGCAGCATGACTTTCGGACGGTCTTCCGTGACGGCTTCGAGGCCCTTGCCGCGGCTTGCCGCGAGCACGATGGCCGCACCGGCCACGCGTCCGCTCGACAGATAGCGGTCTTCGGCTTCCGAGTATTCGTCGGCGTCTTGCAGACGGAAGATTTCGTTGACCGCGGCGATGCTGTCTTCGACGTTGACGAGCGTTTCGCTCGAGTGAATTTCCTTGGCGACGGCCTGCATGGCCGAGGTCGCCGCGCGGATCAGATGATTCGCCCAGATGACCGTGCTGATGCCTGCCTCGCGGAACACTTCGGTGGGCGTGCTGTAGTACTTGGTCGGCACGATGACGAGCGGCCCGCGGCCGGCCCATTCGCGCGCGAACTCGAGGATTTCATCGGGGCGCGAGAGCTTGCTGTGAATCAGGATCGCGTCGGCGCCGGCTTGCCGATAGGCTTCCGCGCGACGCAGCGCTTCGTCCATGCCCCAGCCAGCGATGAGTGCTTCGACGCGGGCGACGATCGAGAAATTTTCATCCGACTGCGAGTCTTTACCGGCTTTGATCTTGCCGCAGAACTCGTCCATATCGGCGAGCGGCTGGGCTTCGCCGTTGATGAAGCTATTCGTTTTCGGGAATTGCTTGTCTTCGATACAGACGCCTGCGATGCCGCGTTGTTCGAGTTTGCGCACGAGGCGGCGTACGTTGTTGAAGTTACCGTAGCCGGTATCGCCATCGAGGAGGATGGGCAGATCGCTGGCGTCGGCCATGAATTCGAGGTTATCGACGACTTGCGTCCAGCTGGCTTCGTTGTTGTCGCGCACGCCGAATTGGGCGGAGATCGCGAGGCCCGAAGCCCAGATCGCCTTGAAGCCGGCTTCGCAGACGATACGGGCGGAGAGGCCGTTGTGGGCCTCCATCATGAATTCGAGTTCGTTGCTGACGAGCATCTGGCGCAGGCGTGCGCTGCGCGAAGCGGAGATGAATGCGGGTTCGCGGGCGTTCATTTTCTTTACTCCTGGTGGCGGGCTTATTGAGGCTCTTTTTTGCCCGGCGGGCGGCTGGAAAATGGCGACTATAACGGAAAATGTTTTTATTGGTTGTTGAGGGTTTGTTTGGGTTTTCTGATGTTGTTGTTAAGTGGGGAAATGTGTTGTTTTTTGCATTTCATGCAGGGGATTCTCTTTTTGGTGTTTTTTGGCGTTGTGTGGAGGAATGTGATTTGGGCCCTGCGGGGGCTTGGGTTTGGTGGGGTTTTGGTTTTATCTTTATTCGGGTGTCTTTTTTGGTTTTTTTATTGGTTTTGTTTATTTGGTTTTTTTGTATTTTATTGGTTCAGGCGGGGTTTTAATTAATTATGTTAGTGGTCTATTAGCGTTGCCCCTGTGTGCCTCGCGGTGTTGGCCTTTCCTTGAATCGATATTGGTCTATTAGCGTTGCCCCTGTGCGGGGCGGCACTTACTTTCTTTGCCGCCGCAAAGAAAGATAAGCAAAGAAAGCGGCTCACCCCGCCAGCTCATAAGCGGGTCCCCCGCACAGCTACGGTAGTGGTGCATCTGGAATCTGTGCCCTCGCACATTCAGCCCTGGTGACAAGGCAGTCATACTTCCCGTCTCGCACCGCGTGCTCGCCGGACGGGTTCATCACGGAAACCAATGGCTTCGTTTGGGCGTGGTGGGGCCGTCGGCTTCGCCTCGGCGAAAATGGCGCTACATAGGAAACCACGGGCCTTGTTTGCGGGTCGTGCGCACTATCGGCTTAGCCTCGCCGAGGCGCCTAGGACCCAACGGTTTTATGAACCGCCCTTCGCCGACGTGCCCAACACTCACGGATGTTGAAAGTACTCTGCGGCGATCCGCCCAAAACCATTGGTTTTATGAAGTGCCCTGCGGCGATCCACTCCAAAACCATTGGTTTTGTGAAGGACCCTTCGGCGCGCGCAGCGCCGCCGGAAGTATGACTGCTGTGCCACTCACGCCGAATGCGCGAGAACACGGATTCCAGATGGACCGCTACCGCGACTGTGCGGGGGACCCGCTTATGAGCTGGCGGGGTGAGCCGCTTTCTTTGCTTATCTTTCTTTGCGGCGGCAAAGAAAGTAAGTGCCGCCCCGCACAGGGGCGACGCTAATAGACCAATATCAATTCAAGGAAAGGCCAACACCATAGGCAAACAGCCAATAAGCACCAAGCAGGAAGAAATCTTCATTTAATCAGACAAATAAACACCGGGTTTCCCCTTCCCTGCAGAGCAAAGAAACAGCGCCGTAAACACAGTAAGCAGCAAGCCACCGCTACAAGCGAAAAAGCAAAAGAGTGAAAGAGTGAAAGAGTGAAAGAGTAAAAGCGCAACACCCTGCCCGCCCCCTCGCGAAAGCGAAAGTAAACAGCAAATCCCACCGCTATGACCCTGAACAAAAAACTAGCCTCAATGATCGCGGTCCTGTGGACCGGCCTGATCCTGATCGGCGGCTTCGGCGCATGGCAAAACCGCGCGTCGATGATCTCGGACCGCCGCGATCAGCTCACCTCGCTGATCGACCAGGCCAACCACATCGCCAACCGCTACTACACGCTAGCGCAACAACACACGATCACCGAAGACGACGCCAAAAAGCAGGCGCTGGAATCGCTCGCCGCCATGCGCTACGGCAAAGACGGCTACATCTCCGTCAACGACTCGCAGCCCGTCATGCTGATGCACCCAATCAAGCAGGACATGGTCGGCAAGAACCTGGCACAGTACACCGACCCGGCCGGTAACCATCTGTTCGTCGACATCGTCAACGCAGGCAATCACGACGGCGGCGGCTTCGTCGACTATCTGTGGTCCAAACCGGGCAGCGACAAACCCGTCGCCAAGACCAGCTTCGCCATGCACTTCGCGCCGTGGGACTGGTACATCGTCACCGGCATGTACATGGACGACGTGCAGCACGCGTTCTACGCTAATCTGCTGCGCTGGCTCGCCATCACCGTGACGCTCGGCGCAATCGCCACCATCGTCATGCTGCTGGTGTTGCGCAGCATCCGTCGCACGCTCGGCGGCAATCTCGAAGTCGCGGTCGAAGCTGCCCAACTAATGGCGCGCGGCAACCTCGCCACGCGCGTGCCGGTGCAAGCAAACGACACCGGCAGTCTGCTGCACGCGCTCCACACCATGCAGGCCGGTCTGGTCGATACGGTTTCGCGCGTGCGCCTCGGCACCGAAAACATCAATATCGGTGCAACCGAAATCGCCGCCGGCAACACGGATCTCTCGCAGCGCACCGAAGAACAGGCCGCGGCGCTCGTCGAAACGGCGTCGAGCATGGATCAGATGACGGTCAACGTGAAGCAGAACGCGGACAGCGCGCTGCAAGCGGCACAACTCGCCGGTCAGGCCGCGGATGTGGCCACGCGTGGCAGCCACGTCGTCGACGACGTGGTCCGCACAATGGGCGAAATCACCAGCAGCTCGCGGCAGATCGGCGACATCATCGGTGTGATCGACGGCATCGCGTTCCAGACCAACATCCTCGCACTGAACGCCGCCGTCGAAGCGGCGCGCGCGGGCGAACAGGGACGCGGCTTCGCAGTGGTCGCCGCGGAAGTGCGCAGCCTCGCGCAGCGCTCGGCCACGGCGGCGAAGGAAATCAAGGCGTTGATCGAGACGTCGACCCATTCCGTCGACGCCGGCGCGTCGCTGGTCGCCAATGCCGGTTCGACCATGGGCGAGATCGTGCAGTCGGTACGCCGCGTCAACGAAATCCTCGAGGAGATCAGCCACGCGTCGCGCGAACAGAGCGCGGGCATCGAACAGGTCAATCGCGCAGTCGGCGAAATGGATCAGGTCACGCAGCAGAATGCCGCGCTCGTCGAACAAGCCGCTGCCGCGGCCCATTCGCTGAAGGACCAGGTGGGCGTGCTGCGCGAGGCGATCTCGAGCTTCGCATTGCCGGCCTGAGGCCGCTAGCTGCTGCTGGGCAGGAACCTGAAGTCGCCGATGCGGCTCACGTTGAACGCTTTCATGTTCGCGTAGATCGCTGTCGGACGACTGAAGTAGAAGCCAATCAGCAGGCACGACACCGGACTTACCGCTGCCCAGCGGGACACCGGGAAAAGAAGGCAGTAAAAAGAAGGCGCTCGACAGGCAGAGAGCGCCTCTTTAACACGCCGCGTCGGAGTCGACGCATTAATCGAACGAAACAGCCGCGCGGATTTTCCAAGTACGCGCGGCTTTTTTTGGTGGCCGGTGTCCGCATCTGTGCAAGTGCGTGCGCCTGCGCCTGCACCTGCACTTACGTCTGCACCTGCACCTATGTCTGCGTCTGCCACGCCAGGACGAAGGCCCTCGCCATTCAGCGAACGCTTGCCACGCCCAATCCCGCAACCAGATTAAGCCGAATTTGGCGTCGCCGAATTCGGCTTAAGGCATTTTCATCAGCACGCGCCGCTTCCGATAATGGCCGCTTTCAAACGCGCGCCTCGCGGCAAGCTCCAGGCAGAGCCCTTCCTTTCGCGAGCGCCGCCATCCAGGGCCCGCTGTCATGTTGCTCCATCTCATCTACCTGCTTGCGATCGTCGCCGAAGCCATGTCCGGCGCATTGATGGGCATGCGCCGCGGCATGGATCGCTTCGGTCTGTGCCTCGTCGGCACCGTCACCGCGCTCGGCGGCGGCACGGTGCGCGACGTGTTGCTGGGCCACTATCCCCTTGCATGGATCTCGCATCCAGATTACGTTCTGATTACAATCGGGGCGGCGTCGAGTGCCGCGGCCAGCGCGAAATGGTTGCGCAACTGGCAACGGCTGTTCGTCACGGTCGACGCACTCGGCCTGATCGCGTTCACGGTCATCGGTTGCGATGTCGCCGCGACGCTCGACGTGAGTCCGACGATTGTCGTGCTGGCCGGCGCAATCACCGGCGTGTGCGGCGGCATGCTGCGCGACCTGCTGTGCAATCAGATGCCGCTCGTGCTGCGTGAGGAGCTGTACGCGAGCATCGCGCTCGGCGCGGGCGCGCTGTATGTCGCGCTGCAAGCCTGGGGCGTGAAGCCGGGGCCGGCCTCCATCGTGGTATTGGCCGGCGGCTTCGCGGTGCGCATGCTGGCCGTGCGGTTTCGTTGGCAACTCAAGGTATTCACCGCCGCCGATTCGGGCGGCGCAAGCTAATCCCGCTGCACGCCACGCGCGTGTGGCCTTCACTCGAGGAGCACGCTCGGCAGTCACGCGCAACCAGCCACCGGCATCACCGGTTCCAGCTCGCCACGCATCGCTGTTCGCTCACCGCACTCATGATCCAAAAGAAGAAGTCGCAGTCGCACGATCCGTACGCGCCCGTCGCGAAGAACCCGCTGCTGGCCGCGCGCCTGCCGATGTGGCGCTCGAAACTTGTCGTCCTGCTGGTGTTCGGCGCGTTCGTGTCGCTGGCGGGGCGCGCGTTCTGGGTGCAGGTGGTCAATCAGGACTTCTACGTCGATCAGGGGCAAAGACGCTATCAGCGCACCATCGAACTCGATGCGACGCGCGGGCGCATCGTCGATCGCAATGGTTCGATGCTCGCCGTCAGCCTTGCGACCTATGAGATCTGGGCCACGCCCAAGCTGCTCGACGAAGCCGCGTTCGCGCCGCTTTCCAGACTGCTCGACCTGCCGCTGGCGGAACTGCGCCGGCGTCTGAATGGCGACAAGACCTTCGTGCTGCTCAAGCGCCAGGTGGATGCCGACACCGCCGACCACCTCAACAAACTGGGCCTCGCCGGCATCACGCAGATCGCCGATTCGAAGCGCTTTTACCCGGAGGGCGAATCGGCGGCGCACGTGGTCGGCTTCACGGATATCGAGGACAACGGTCAGGAAGGCGTTGAGCTCGCCGCCAACGAGCAGCTGCTCGGCGTACCGGGCCAGCGCGAAGTGATCCGCGACCGGCTGGGCCGGGTGGTGTCCGAGACCCGTCCGCTCGTGCCTGCGCAAAACGGCGACACGATCCACCTGACGATCGACCGGCGCATTCAGCAGCTCGCCTACGCACAACTGAAGGACGCCATTGCCAAACATCACGCCGAAGCCGGCAGCGTGGTCGTGCTCGATGCGCGCAACGGCGAGATTCTCGCGCTCGCCAACTATCCGAGCTTCGATCCAAACGACCGCGCCCGTCTCACCGGGCGGCAACTGCGCAATCGCGCGGTGGTCGATACCTTCGAGCCGGGCTCGACCATCAAACCAGTCGTCGTCGCCCTCTCGATCGACGAGGGCAAGGTACGGCCACAAAGCGTCATCGATACCGCGCCGGGCTGGTACAAGATCGGCCCGGCCGTGATTCACGACACGTCGAATCATGGCGCGATGACTGTCGCCGAAGCCGTGCAGAAGTCGAGCAATATCGCACTCGCCAAACTCGCACTGAACCTGCCCGCCGAAAAGATCTGGAACAAGTATCAGGAATATGGACTTGGGTTGAGGCCCGAGCTGACCTTTCCGGGTGTCGCGTCGGGCAAGGTGCGCCCGTACAAACGCTGGCGCCCGATCGAACAGGCGACCATGGCGTATGGCTATGGCCTGTCCACTTCGTTGCTGCAGATCGCGCAGGTCTACACCGCCTATGCCGGGGACGGCACCATGCATCAGGTGAGCCTGTTGCGTAAAGAAACAAACGCGGACAGTAACCCGGCCACAAGCGCGTCCAAAGCCGCGGATAGAAACGCGGACGTTGGCACCGCGACGCAGGCCAGCGACAAGGGTCACGCGGTCACGACACCCGCCACCGCGCGCGCGATCCGCTCGATGCTCGAAATGGCGACCGGCCCTGGCGGCACGGGTCGCGCCGCAGCGGTGGAAGGCTATCGGATCGGCGGCAAAACCGGCACGGCGCGCAAACAGGTCGGATCGACTTACGCGAAAAACCGTTACCGCGCGCTATTTGTCGGCATGGCGCCGATGAGTGACCCGCGGCTGATCGTCGCCGTGATGATCGACGACCCCGCCGGCAAGGCATTTTATGGTGGGACGGTGGCCGGCCCGGTGTTTAGCGGGGTCACCGGCGGTGCATTGCAATTGCTGGGCGTGCCGCCGGATGCGTGAAACGAAAAGCCACTAGCGACGGTCAGCATGCCGCGTTATCGCGGCCCGCTTTCACCAATGCCTCGATGCGATTGCGGCCACTGTGTTTGGCCCGGTACATCACCCGTTCGCCTCTTCCATCGTGCGGCCTTGCGCGGCCGCGTCGGCCGGCGCGGACTTGAGCGCGATCTTAAGTTTGGCTTAATTCTTACCTGTAACTATGACGCACAACATCCCCTGTTGAGCCGCCAGAACATCGGCGGCGCTTTTTTTCTCGAGGGATGTCGCCGACGCGCCGATAGATGGACAGCATGCCTGCGAAGAAGGAGTCAAACGATGGTGGAAGACACGGTATTCGAGCATTTGCGTGCGATGCCCGGCAACGAATGGGTGCGCCAGATCCACTCGTGCAAGGTCTCAGACCCTTTGCAGCCTCCGTGGGGACGCTCGTACAGACTCGTCGAATGGACCATGAAGCACACCCCCGAATCGAGCCGCCGCGTGGTGCCTGCGGAAAGCACACCACTCGAAATCGCCCAGGCGGTCGTGTCACACATTCCGGGGCGCCGCTTCTGCCTGCACGGCGACGACTAATCGCGCAGCCAGTAACCTGTCCTCAACTTTTCGCGCGCCTCGCCACTTCTTCCTCAAACAAAGCGATTTCTTCCGCTGCGGCTTTGGCGACGCTCGGGCGCCGCATCAATCGCTTGTAGTACTCAGCAACTGTCGGCCATTGTGACAGATCGATGCCGCCATACGACGCCCAGTTCAGCACGGTGACCAGATAAGCGTCGCCCACGCTGAACCCATCGAGCAGATATTCGCTTTGCGCCAGATGATCTTGCAGAACGCCCAGCCGCAACGAGGCTTTGTCGCGCGCATAGCGCTTCACGTCTTCAGGCGCACGCGCATCGAGTAGCGGCACGAACACCGCCTTGTGCAACTCCGTGCTGATAAAACCCAACCATTGTTGCAGCCGCGCGCGCTGCGCCGTGCCCACGGCAGGCGCGAGCCGTGCGGCCGGATAACGATCGGCCACATAAGGCAGGATCGCGGTGTTTTCGCTCAACAGCCAGCCTTCGTCCGTACGCAGCACCGGCACCTGCCCGAGCGGACTGATTGGATAGAAGTCCGAGCCGTCCGACAACCGTTTCGACTTCGTGTCGACCTGAATGAACCCAGCCTGCGCTCCCGCCTCGTACAACGCGATTCGGGTGGCCAGCGAGCACGCGAGCGGCGAGAAGTACAGATCCATGAGGAATCCCCTGTCGTTGGTGTTTTTGTACTATTTTGCATATAAATCTCTTACGCCATATTTTTATGCCGACCAGTACAAAAAAAGAAACCCGCCCGCGTGGCCGCCCGCGTGCCTATGATTCCGACCAGGCGCTCGCCGATGCAAGAGACGTGTTCTGGCGTAGCGGCTACGCGGGCACCTCGCTGGATCAATTGAGCGCCGCGACCGGCATGAACCGCCCGAGCCTGTACGGCGCATTCGGCGACAAACATGCGTTGTATCTGGCCACGCTCGAACGTTATATCGAGGCGGGCCGGCTCGCGATGGTTCATGCGCTCAGTGAGGACCTGCCGTTGCCGCAGGCACTGCTGCGCGTTTATGACGGCGCACTCGCCTGGTACTTGCCCGCCGACGGCGATCCGCTCGGCTGCTTCATGATCGGCACCGCCGTGGTCGAAGCGGTGGATGACGCCGAGGTCCGTGCGGCGTTGGCCGAGGGACTGCGTACCTACGACGAGGCCTTCGAGAAACGCTTCAAGCTAGCGCAGGCCACTGGCGAACTGGCGGCCGATGCGCAAGCGCCTCTCCTCGCGAGGATCGCGTCGGCGATTTTGCACAGCCTCGCGTTGCGCGCCCGTGCGGGCGATTCGCGTGCGTCGTTGCGGGCGACAGCGGTCGCCGGGGTGGCATTGATATGCGGCAGTGCGGGCGCGTCACCTGGACCGGCAACGGGCAAAGCCACAGCGAAAGGACGTGGACGCTAGCCAGGCGGAAGGTATGTCCATCATGCTCACGCTCTCCTGAGCGTTGTAGCGCCCCTTTGCAGGGCTTGCGAGGCAAGCAACGCGCGCCAGGCGTTGACCTAAAAAGACGGGATATACTGTATGTATATACAGGTTCGACCTGAAGGTCGCTATCGCAACTGTCTTGCCGATAGTAACTGGACAAGACCTGCTGTTCTGCCAGCAGTAGCCTACTCGATCGTGCGTCGCTGGTAACAGCGGGGTGCGACGCATCGAGGACACCAACTGGGGCCGAAAGGCCAGGCCCGAGCCGCGAGGCAAAGGCGACACCTGCGAGCATCACGCGGGAGCCGGAAGGGCTCGGGTGGCATGGTTAACGGAAGTGAATTCTCGCAAGCGTCGTGAATACAGTCCAGCCAAAGATGCTGTCAGGCTGAGGGCAAAAGCTACGCGACCGGGTGCGGACAGTCTGTTATGGACGCACGCAGAACATCGTGTCGCCGGCGTAAAGAGGGAACCGTCGCCATCTTGTTGCAATAGCGGAACAGGGTAAGCCCATCCCGCCGCCCATCTGGGCAGGCCGACCGTGAGGAACGCTGTCGGCGGAGTGGGTAAAGGGGGTTGGAGAAAGCGAATGCCGGGCTGTAATGGTGCGGATACGGGTTGCGACATCACCCGACACGAAAGTGGGCAGACTTCCAACTGGTCTCTCATCACGAGATAACCAGCATGAACTTTGAAGGCGGGAAAGCAAATGAACGGGCAGTCGACGTGTGCACTGGCCGACTATGCACAGTCGTGGCACAGCATTGACTGGGGCACGGTATGCAGCGTGGTCAAAAGAATGCAGGCGCGTATCGTGAAGGCGACGAAGGAAGGCCGCTGGAACAAGGTGAAAGCCTTGCAAAAGCTGCTGACCTGCTCGTTTCATGGCAAAGCTTTAGCCGTGAAACGCGTGACGGAAAATCAGGGCAAACGTACCCCGGGCGTAGACGGTGTGCTGTGGTCTACTCCGGATGCCAAATACAAGGCAATAGGCTCGCTACAGCGACGTGGCTATAAGCCGCTGCCGCTCAAACGGATCTACATTCCGAAAAGTAACGGGAAGCTGCGCCCACTGAGTATCCCGACGATGCAGGATCGGGCGATGCAGGCGCTTTACCTGCTCGCGCTCGATCCTGTGTCGGAAACGATCTCCGACGCGCAGTCCTACGGATTCCGCAAAGAGCGATCTACGCACGATGCAATAGCACAGTGCTTTCTGAATGCCCGATACCACGGCAACCCAAAAGATCGGGGCGCACGAGTATCAGCTCAGTGGATACTCGAAGCGGACATCCGCGGCTGTTTCGACAATATTGACCACACGTGGCTTTTACAGAACGTGCCAATGGACAAGGCTGTGTTGAAGAAATGGCTGAAGGCTGGTTACCTGAAGGACGGCACCTTCGCACCGACCAACGATGGAACCCCGCAGGGCGGCATCATCAGCCCCGTCCTGGCAAACCTGGCTTTAAACGGATTGGACAAGGCGTTATCGTCCGCCTTCAGGAATGCGTCACAGCGGGCTATCAACAAAGTCAACATGGTGCGATACGCCGACGACTTCGTCATCACTGGGGCAAGTCGGGAGGTGCTGGAGGAGAAGATTACTCCAGTCGTCACGGCCTTCCTTGCATCACGAGGGTTGGAGCTTGCGCCGGAGAAGACGAAGATCACCCACTTGACTGAAGGCTACGACTTCCTCGGCCAGCACGTCCGGCGATATGGCAGCAAACTGCTCATCAAACCGGCGCGCAAGAACGTTCACGCGTTCCTGCAAAAGGTCAGGAGTCTGATTCGCCAACTGATGGGCGCTCCGCAAAGGCAACTCATCGATACTCTCAACCCGGTCATCACTGGTTGGGCGATGTACCACCAGCACATCGTAGCGAAGAAAACCTTCAGTTATGTGGATAGCCAGATCTGGTACGCGTTATGGCAATGGGCGCGACGACGCCATCCGAAGAAACTGGGACACTGGGTATACCGGCGTTACTTCCACCAGTTCGGGCTGCGGCACTGGGTGTTCGCCGCACGCACGGACGAACTGGATGACACTGGCTCCCCGATCTACCGGGAGCTTCGAAAAGCGTCGGCCACGCCGATCGAGCGGCACCCGAAGGTCCAATCGGACGCCAATCCTTACGACACCGAGTGGTTCACGTACTTCGCGCAGCGCGCTGCGATCCGAAGCCGCAAGTCCCGCTCCCGCAGAACGTTACCTAAAGGCAACGCGCATGCGGTCGTCTGGCCCTAACGCCGGTACACATGCTGGTCAAACGTCGTTGACCGGGTTGGCATGAGCCAGCCTTATTGAGGCTTGAGCCGTATGCGGGGAAACTCGCACGTACGGTTCTTAGGGGAGGACGCGACGGCAACGTCGCGTCCTTACCCGACTATTTTTCGTCTGAGCAATGCGTCTTCCTCCCTTCGAACCTCCCACGCTTGCCGAACTGCGCGCCTGGTGGCGCACGCGCGACGAGCAGGCCATCCAGCGGCTCATTCTCGAGATCCAGCGGCAGCGGCTCACACTGCTGGAGCTGCGCGACCTGATCGACAGCGGCGTCCAGCAAGCGCGCGCCACCGACCGCACGCTGGTCGAACGCGGCGAACCCTTAATGACGTTACGCATACGGATCGCGCAGGAAGTGCTGCGTGTCGGCGACATCGACGATACGCGGCAGATGAGCCGGGCCGAACAGGAACGGCTCGCCGTGCGCACCGAGGGCCAGATGGAATACGCGCGCGAAGGCCGCCTGAGACGGCAGCGCCGGAATATCTAGCGCGAACGTGGCAACGTATTTCCGCGCGCCCGAACCCAAAAAAGCATGCGGCCGCCTCCGGACTCGTCAGCGCGTTTGCGTGGCGACGCGCAGGCCAAGCGAAATGAACAGCACGCCGATGAACTTGTTTTGCCAGCGGCTAAGCCAGGTCAGGCGCTTGACGAGTTTGCCCAGCGGACGAATGGTCAGCACGATGAGCGTCGTATAAAGCGCGCTCATGCCGACGAAGATGAGTCCCAGTGTCGTGAACTGCAGGAATGTGGAGCCGTGCTCAGGACTAACGAACTGCGGCAGGAACGCGAGGAAAAACAGCGCGGTCTTGGGATTCAACACTTCGACAGGGATCGCCTGAAAGAAGGCTTTAGAAGCGGATACCGGCGCCACCGCCGGCAAATGCGCGCTCGCCTGCTTCTCGCGCAAGGCGCGAACACCGAGATAGACGAGATAGGCGGCGCCGACGAATTTCACGGCATTGAAAGCTAGCGCCGATGTCATCAGCAGGGCGGACAGCCCGACCGCTGCACCCAAGGTGTGGATGAAATCGCCCACCGCGATACCGAGACCGGTGAGTATGCCCGCCTTGCGCCCACCGTGCACCGTACGCGTCAAAACCAGCAGCACGGCCGGACCGGGAATCAGAAAGAGCCCTAATACAACGGCAACGAACGTTCCTAGCGTGGAAAAATCAAGCATGTTGTCTCCTGGGGGGTGCGCCCGGTGCAGCCGGGCGGCGCGCGTTCAGCGGACGATTGTAGACGAATGCCGATTACCTATTGGCGATCCGTTACCATTGCGGGCACAGGGCCGCGTGAGACCCACGCATGAGATCCGCATGTGGCCATGCATGAGGCCCGCATCTTTTCATCCACTGAAGTCTTTGCCTTGCCCACTTACACCTTGCCCGCGCCGCTCTCCGCCGAACTGGAGATTCGTAAGAGCCGTTTCATCGCGCATGCGATTCCCGTCGCCGACCGCGACGCCGCGATGGTCGAGCTGCGGCGTCTGCGCGACGAGTATCCGGGCGCGACGCACGTGTGCTGGGCGCTACTGGCAGGCGGCCAGTCAGGCATGTCCGACGACGGCGAGCCGTCCGGAACCGCGGGCCGGCCCATTCTCGAAGTGCTGCGGCATCATGATCTGGACGGCGTGCTGGCGGCCGTCGTGCGGTATTACGGCGGCGTGAAGCTGGGCGCCGGCGGCCTGGTGCGCGCGTATACCGACGCGATTGCTGCGGCCCTATTGGACGCACCGCGGGTGGAAAGGATTGCCCAGGTTACGCTGATCGTCGAAGTGAGCTACGCCGATGAAGCGAAGGTGCGCAGATGGATCGAGGCCGAAGGTTACGGACTCGTGGAGAGCGTCTACGGCATGCTGGTAAGGATGACTGTCCGGCTGCCCGTCAACGCGGTGGACGATGCCCGGTTAGCCCTCGTGGATATGACTCAGGGGAAAGCCGGATTTTTTTGATCGTTATGATGAGCGTGGCTGTTTCGATCGTTCGAGCATTCCGGCCCCTTACTCAGTTAAGAGGAGGCACAGGATCGGCTCGCTGTTACCATGCTGCTCTGTACCGGGATGATCCAACCTGAAAGGCAACTCCTCTGACCTCGACTGCCGCTTTTTCCAGCACAGCGTCCGAGTCGCCGCAACAGAGCCAGTCTCTGCGGCAATCGCTCGGTCCCCCGCGTCCGGCCCTGAGATCCGCTGTGCTCAAGGGTTGCGGCGTCGTCGCACTACCGTTGATGCTGTCCGCCTGCTCCTGGTCGTGGTTCGGCCTGAATAGCCCACCGCGCGCAGCCACGCATTCAACCGGCTGGCTCAGCGTTGCCCCCGCCCGCGATTTCGCCTATATACCGGCTCGCAACGGCCAGGTGTCGCCGAACCGGATCGAAAATACGGCGATGACCGGCATCGTGTTAAAAAACGATATCAACGAAACCGTGCGCAACAGCATTGCCAGCAGCTTGCAGGTCGCTGGCTTTCATCTCACCGAGGGCAGGAAGGTTCTGAGCGGCAGCATCGAGAAGTTCACGGTAGACGATGAGCGCTCTCCAGCATTCTGGACACTGAAAATGCGTTACGTCGTGACCGACGCCACGACCCAGAAAGTTGTGTTCTCAACCATCAAGACGGTCCGCCAGAAGTCGCCTAAATTCACTAGCAACATCATCGCCATCGAAGACACCGTCAAGCTAAGCGTAGATGCGTTGATCAGCGACCCAGGCTTCGTCAAATCGGTGAATTGAGCGGGCGGACTGAATCGGTGCGTTCGCCGATTCGCTACAATTGGCACATCTCGGGGAAACGCGAAATCAGGACATCACCGGTGCTTGCCGCTTCGCCATTTCACGCGCCCGATTCGTTGCACTCACGTCCCCTTCTCCGTGCGAGCTGTCATGTCCATCACCGCCTGGCTGTTCTTCCTGCCCGCCTGCTTCGCGATCAACCTCGCGCCCGGCCCGAACAATCTTCTATCGATCAACGTCGCCGCGCGTCACGGCTTTATGACGGCGTTCGTCGGCGGCACCGGCCGCCTTGTCGCGTTCGCGTTGATGCTGGTGCTGGCCGCGACCGGACTCGCCGTCGTGCTGCACGCATCCGAGTGGTTCTTTCTGGCGATCAAACTGGCCGGCGCCGCCTATCTGATCTGGCTTGCGATCCAGTTGTGGCGCAGCGACGCTCCGGCCATCGATACGACCCGGCAGGACGACGCCTCGCTGTGGCGGATCGCGCGGCAGGAATGCCTCGTGGCGGCGGGCAATCCCAAGGCGATTCTGGTTTTCACCGCATTTTTGCCGCAGTTCGTCGATATCGCCAAACCAATGCTGCCGCAGTTCGCGGTGCTCGGCGCGAGCTTTCTGGTACTCGAATGGGTGGCGATCGCGCTTTATTCGTGGGCAGGCATGCATCTTGGCAAGTGGCTGGTTCGCACCAGGGTTCGCCGCTGGTTCAACCGCTGCTGCGGGGCGTTCCTGGCGGTGATCGGCGCGAGCTTTCTGCTGGTTCGGCGGACGTAGTCGTCGTTGCCGGAAATGCAATATTAAGCTTACCGAACCATCTCGCTGCTGACGCTCGGCCGAACAGGCTTGTCACTGACCATTTTGACCCGAGGCACGGTAACCGGGCGCGTCTGCACATATATAAACGATTGCTAATGAATTAGCGCAGAAACTTTAACTAGCAGTAATCGTCCTGCGCCCGTATGCTCAAAGAGTGACCCGCTACCGCGGCAAGGCTAATATGCGGCATCGGGCAAGCTACTTCTCATCGTCACAGGGGCGGCATCATGAAGATCTGTATCTTCGGAGCAGGAGCGATCGGCGGTTTAATGGGCGTGCAACTGGCGCGCGCCGGCGCGGACGTGAGTTTCATCGCGCGCGGCGCGCATCTCGCGGCGATGCGCGAACACGGCGCGCGGCTGATCATGGACGGTGAAACGTTCAGCGCGCCGGTACGCTGCACGTCCAACCCAGCCGAACTCGGTGTGCAGGATGTCGTGATCGTCACGCTCAAGGCGCACTCATTGCCCGGCGTGGTCGACGCCATGCAGCCGCTCCTCGGCAAGCACACGGCGATCGTCACCGGCGTCAATGGCATTCCCTATTGGTACTTTTACCAGCACGGCGGAAAATTCGCCGGCACGCGCCTCGCCAGCATCGATCCGGACGGCAGCCAATGGAACAAGCTCGGCCCCGAACGCGCGATCGGCTGTGTGCTGTATCCCGCCGCGGAGATTGTCGAACCGGGCGTCATCAAGCACGTGTACGGCAAGAAATTCCCGATCGGCGAGCCGAGCGGCGAACGCACGCCGCGCATTCAGCAATTGCACGAGATCATGCAGGCGGCCGGTTTCGATGCGCCGATCCGCGACAATATCCGCGACGAAATCTGGCTCAAGCTGTGGGGCAACCTGTGCTTCAATCCGATCAGCGCATTGACTCACGCCACGCTCGATGTCCTCACCAGCGACCCTGGCACACGTGCGGTATCGCGCACGATGATGCTCGAAGCCAAGCGCATTGCGGATCAGTTCGGCGTGCATTTTCGTGTCGATGTGGAAAAACGCATCGACGGCGCGGGCGCGGTCGGCGCACATAAGACCTCGACGCTGGTCGATCTTGAGAACCGACGTCCGATGGAGATCGATCCGCTACTGACGGTGGTGCAGGAAATGGGCCGCCTCGTTGCCGAGCCCACGCCGACTATCGACGTCGTGCTCGCGCTGATCAAACTGCGTGAACGGATGGCCTTGCAGGGCGATTGAACGCTCATTCACGCTGCGAGCAACACGTCATAAGCTTTCACAAAAGGATCGAACGCCACGCGCGTTCGATCCTTTCTTTTACACCGCTACTGGTCGATCGCCAGCCACACCGCCTTCGGTTCGGTGAAGTTTTCAATCGCCACGTCACCGTGCTCGCGGCCAAAACCGGAATCGCCGGAACCGCCCCAAGGCAAACGCACGTCGGTATAGCCGTAGGTATTGATCCATACGGTGCCGGCTTTCAGGTCACGCGCAACCCGATGCACGCGGCCAATATCCGCGCTCCATACCCCGGCCGCGAGGCTATACAACGTGCCATTGGCGATACGGATCGCATCGGCTTCGTCGTTGAAGCGAATCACGGTGGCTACCGGCCCGAAGATCTCCTCCTGCGAAATGCGCATTTCATGCTCGACGTTGGCGAATACCGTCGGCTCGACGAAAAAGCCACGCTCGCCCACGCGCGCGCCGCCGGTCACGAGCGACGCGCCTTCAGAACGCCCTGTCTCGACATAGCCGAGCACGGTCTTCATCTGTGCCGCGGAGATGAGCGGCCCCATCGACGTTTCGCTCGCCGCCGGATCGCCAACCTTGATCGCCTTCGCACGCGCCGCGAGACGCTCGACCACTTCGTCGTAAACGTCGCGATGAGCAAGAATGCGCGAGCCCGCCGAACACACCTGGCCGGTGTTGAAGAAAATCCCCGACGCCGCGGCGCGCACGGCATTGTCGAGATTTGCATCCGGGAAGATCAGGTTTGCCGACTTGCCGCCGAGCTCAAGCGTGACGCGCTTGAAGTTGCTGGCCGCGCCCTGCAGAATGCCGCGTCCCACGGCAGGCGAGCCTGTGAACGTCACTTTGTCGATGCCCGGATGCGCCACCAGCGCATCGCCGACCACTCGCCCCTTTCCGGTGACGATATTCAGTACTCCCGGTGGAATTCCCGCTTCGAGCGCGAGTTCGCCGATGCGCAACGCGGTTAGCGGCGTAATCTCCGCAGGCTTGACGATCAGTGTGCAACCGCAGGCCAGCGCAGGTGCGATTTTCCACATACCTATCATCAACGGGAAATTCCACGGCACGATCGCGGCGACCACGCCGACCGGTTCGCACAACGTGTACGTCAACGCATCGGGACGCACCGGCACCACTTGCCCGTTGATCTTGTCGCACCAGCCTGCGTAGTATTCGAGCGTATCGATCGCTGCCGGAATATCCTGGCGCATCACCGCCGAGATCGGCTTGCCAGCGTCAACGCTTTCGAGCGCCGCGAGCTCTTCCAGATTCGCGCGCATCAGACCGGCGAGACGCGCCAGGATGCGGCCCCGCTCGGCTGCCCGTATCGCGTTCCACACTTTCAATGCGGCACGCGCCGCGCGGACCGCGGTATCGACATCGGCAGCGCTGCCTTGTGCAACCAGCGCAATCGGCTCTTCGGTCGCAGGGTTGATGTCGACGGAATACTCGCCGGTGCCGGGCGGCAAACGCTTGCCGTCGATCAGCAGATCATGGCGTCTGAGGTCGGTTTCAGTTTCCATCATGAAGCTCCTTGTGCAATGCTGGATGAACCGACTGGCGGCGGATCAGCCGAGGCCAGTGGCTGGAGACGAGGCTTAGGGTTCGTGCAGGATCGCGCCACCCGGTGCCGCTGCCTGAGATGTGAACCCGTGCGAAGGGAACGATGCCGTACCGCCCGCAGAAGGCGCAGGCGCGCCGCCGAGCGAGGCGAGCTGCGCCCATGCCGCCGCGGCGTTGGGTCTGAGGGAGCGATTGCGGCGATGCACGAGCAGCGTCGTCAGATTCATTTCGGGAACCAGCGGTCGGCTCACGAGTGACGTGCCCAGTGTAAGCCAATGTGCGTCGACAGGTAAAACGCCGACGCCGAGCCCCAATTCGACCATGCGCAACACCGCCGCAACATGGCCGAGTTCCTGCACCGGCCGCCGTTTCAGGCCATGTGCGTTGAAGGCGAGTTCGAGCGCGGCGCGCATGCCGGTGTCGGCATTCAACGTGACGAGCGCCCATTCGTGCAACGCACGCCATTCAACGCCGGCTTGCCGCGCCAGCGGATGCGCGGGCGTCATCACGACATGCAGTGGCGTCGTGAAAACCACTTGCGCGTGCAACTGGTCTCCGCCAAGGGGCTCGGCCACCGAGACCACGCCGAAGTCCACCTCCCCCTGCTCGACACTCGCGAGCACTCCGCTTTGCGGTTGATCCTTGACGGACACGATCAGCTCGGGAAATGCCGACGCACAACGCGCAAGCCCGTGCGCCACCCAGCTCGACGAGAGCACTGGATTGCTTGCCAGCACAACTACACCGGTGTGTCCGTCATAAGCGGCGCGTTCTTCACGCAGCGTCAGCTCGATTTCATCGAGCAGGCGGCCGATTCTTCGCTCCAGACTCGCGCCCGCATTCGTCAGCTCTACCTGGCGCGTCGTGCGGTCGAACAGTTTCAATTCGACCGCATCTTCGAGTTCGCGCACACAGCGGCTCACTGCCGACTGCGTCAGATCGAACTCACGTGCCGCGCGCGTAAAGCTCCTTTCACGCGCGACGGCGACAAACACCTTAAGCTGCTGCAACGAAACATTCATAACGTTACTGCCGGGCGTGGACCTGTCACCCTATTCCCCTGTCTGCTCAGGCCAGTGACTACTCAGCCTCGAGGCCTTGCTGCCGGCAACCGCCAGCGCGCCCTGGGGCTCGTTGTGCAATTCGATCCAGCGTGAACGCATGGGCGCAAGAATGAACTTCGCCGAGATACCCGCGGCGATCGTGACGACGGCGGAGACGACAAAGACAAGATTCCAGCCGCCTGTGGCCGACAGCACCGACGCAATCGGCACGATCAGTGAGGCCGTGCCCTTCGCGGTATAAAGCGTACCCGCATTGGCCGCCGCATATTTACTGCCAAAGGTGTCGGCGCAAATCGCGGGGAAGATCGAGAAGATCTCACCCCAGAACAGGAAGATCAACGCGGCGAACGTCATGAACGCATACGGGTTGCTGCCGTACTGCATGAGGCCGAGCAAGGCGAGACCTTCGCCGATGAAGATCACGAACATCGTGTTTTCGCGGCCGAGTTTGTCGGAGATGAAACCGCACAGCGGACGAGTAAAACCGTTGCAGATGTTGTCGATGGAAAGCGTGGCGGTGAGCAGCGGCAAGGTCATGCCGAAGATCGTCATGGGGATGCGTGCGAGCCCCCAGTCTTTCGCGATCGGGCCAATTTGCGCGGTCGCCATCAAGCCGCCCGCGGCCACCGCGACGAACGACACATACATCACCCAGAACACCGGCGTCTTGATCATCTGGCCTGGCGTGCAATCGACCTTGGTCACCGCGAACTTCTTCTTGGGTGCCGCTTGCTGACGCAGGTTCGGCTTCTTCAACAGCAACGCGAGCAAAAGTATGGATACGCCTTGCAGAATGCCGAAGAAAAAGAAGGTGTGCTCGTAGCCCGAGCGCGTGATCATGTTGGCAATCGGAATGACGGTCACGGCCGCGCCGGCACCAAAACCCGCTGCGGTCAGACCGGCCGCAAGACCGCGGCGATCAGGAAACCACTTCAACGCATTACCCACACAGGTGCCGTACACGCCGCCCGCGCCGATCCCGGCAATGACCGCTGACACATACAACATCGGCAAGGTCGTTGCATATGAATTCATGACCCACGCGAGACCGGCGCATATCGCGCCGCCGGCGACCACCGGACGCGGGCCGAACTTGTCGACCAGCCAGCCCTCCACCGGCACGAGCCACGTTTCAGTGAGTATGAAAATCGCGAA
The DNA here is from genome assembly GCF_046025895.1 of Paraburkholderia sp. RL17-337-BIB-A. Classification (NCBI taxonomy): domain Bacteria; kingdom Pseudomonadati; phylum Pseudomonadota; class Betaproteobacteria; order Burkholderiales; family Burkholderiaceae; genus Paraburkholderia; species Paraburkholderia sp. RL17-337-BIB-A. The sequence continues at coordinate 2,772,704 of NZ_JARESY010000002.1, forward strand.
GGCGAGTTGAATGGATGCTTCGCCCCAGTGATGCCGCGCATTCATCGGCGTGACGAACAACGTCCATGCGTATTGCAGATTGGCCACCAATGCCATGCACATCATGCCGATGACGAGCTGCCACCAACGATTCGCCCAGAATACGCGAGCCGTGGTCTGCTGATTGATATCGTCCATGCGCCTTGTCTCCGCTATTTATTCAGTACGGGCGGCTGTCGCGCCGTACTGCGTGCGTCTCATCTTATCGTTATGACCCGAACAGCCTTGCCATCCGGGAATATTTAATACTTGCGCCTTTCTTCAATTCGAATTATTTAAAAGCCATTTTACCTGAGTGACTGCTTTTACAAGTCAGTTCTTTATTCCGATCAATTAGGCAATGGCAGTGCATCAACTTTCGCTGCTACCCCCGCCACGCCTCAACCCAAGCGTTAACCCGAGTGTTGCGCCGACAATTCCGCTTCTTATACAGACTCATGCTAGGGTCATTGCTGAATTACTAATAATTAAAGTTTGTTATTATGTTGATTCACGTTTGTTTATACATCGGTCATGACGATGCGCAATGCGACTCTGCGGCAACTAAAGGTCTTTGAAACGGTAGCGCGCCACCTGAGCTTCTCGCGTGCCGCGGAAGAACTGCATCTGACGCAGCCCGCCGTCTCCACCCAGGTCCGGCAACTCGAGGAACACGCCGGGCTGCCGCTGTTCGAGCAGCTCGGCAAAAAAATCTATCTGACGCCGGCCGGCACCGAGATGCTGCACTACAGCCGCGCGATCATTCAGCAGTTCCACGAAGTCGACGAGGCGATGGGTCAGCTCAAGGGTGTCTCCGGCGGCAAGCTGAACGTAGCGGTGATCAGCGCTGGCGACTACTTCTTTCCGCGCGTGCTGGCTGAGTTCACGCGGCGCTACTCGGGCGTCGTGCTCAATCTCTCCGTCCACAATCGCGAGGAGCTGTTGCATCAGCTCGCCACCAATCAGACCGATCTCGCGGTGATGGTGCGCCCGCCGCACGAAACCGACGCCACCAACGAGCCGTTTGCGCCGCACCCTTATGTCATCGTGGCAGCGCCCGCGCATCCGCTCGCGCACAAACGCAACATCAAGATGAGCCAGTTGGCGAGCGAGGCCTTCATCGTGCGCGAGCGCGGCTCGGACACGTGGAATTCGATGGAAGAAGGCTTCGCCGGCCGTCTCTCCAATCTCAAGATCGCAATGGAGATCAAGAGCACCGAGACGATCAAGCAGGCCGTCATCGCCGGCATGGGCATTGCCTTCCTGTCCGCGCATACGATCAGTCTCGAGTTGCAGCTTGGCCATCTGGTCGTGCTCGACGTCGAGAGCTTTCCCGTCATGCTCAACTGGTACGTCGTGCATCGGAAGAACAAGCGCCTGCCGCCGGTTGCCGTCGCCTTCAAACGTTTCCTGATGGAGGAAGGCGCGAGTCTCATCGAGAAAATCACGCGCGTGAAGGAATTGAGCGTCTATAAGCAGTAGGCTATGCAAAGCCAATAAAACTTTAATTATTGCAAATTGATCCGCATCCCTATGCTGCAAGTGAGCTCTCGCTTGAGTTCTTCCACTTGTCAGCCCAGGAGGCCGATCATGAACCACGCTTCGGTTGAGTCTCATGCCAGCACGCATACAACCAGCGTGAGCCTGGATAGTCCCGATGACGCTCATCTGAGTGCGTTCAACGCGGCCTTCAGCGATCTTGGCCTGCGGTTCCGCTGGGACCAGGCCACACTCGACGTGTTGAAGGAATTCACCAGTGAAGCCGCGCGCATCACCGCCTACATCGAACGGTTTCACGCCCATCTTCACAGGGCGTACGACGCCGAGTTTCTTGCCCAGATGATCCTGAGCAAGAAGGCCCGGTATTACCGCGAATTCGCGGCGACCGGCGATTGAGCGTGTCGGCGGGACGACCCCGCCATGCGTTCCGTTTGCGGCTCGACGCGTTGGTGTATTCATCCTTGACGGTACATCGCACGGTGACTGGTGCGTTGACGGACAAACCCGCGCTTTTGCGCGCTTACGTTTCCAGTGTTATGCCAGCCGCGGCGATGCCGGTATGCTGCCGCGCGCACTCTTTTCGGCGTTATCTCGCGCAGTGCCCAAGCTTGCTCTTCGCCACCGTGCCATTCGACGCGCGCCAATAAACCATGCCGCTCGACCGTTAATCCCTGGCAATGTCCGGCGAACGCATGAATGCGTGAACCGCGATCTTTCGAGTACTCGCGGCTGATCATCAGATGCGTGCCCAGTGCGGCGGCCAGCACACTCATTGCAAGCAGCGCCGCAAGTCCGAACGGCTGCGCCTGTTCAGTGACGAAGCCATAGCCGAGCCATCCACACAGCAGCAGCGCTGACACGCTGACAATGCCATGGCCCGGATGCGCCGCCGCGCTGAGGTCCAACGTACCGCGCATCTTGCAGAATGCGATTGCGGACGTGGCGAAGACCAGCGCGCCGATGAAGACCGCGGCATAAAGCTCGATACGTTCGAGATTCGCCTGCGACGCCGCCAACAAATAGCGCGCAAATCCGCCCAACATGACAGCAAGCCCTGCGGCGCTGCTGAGCAACGCAACGAGCCTCGGCCGTCGTGTCATAGCGCGATCTCGCGCACAGCAGCCAGCGTATTGCTCAATGTGCCGACTCCTTCGATCGAGATCGTCACTGTCGCGCCGTCCTTGATCGAGCCGACCCCCACCGACGTGCCGCACGCGATCACATCGCCCGGCTCGAGCGTCAGGTCCTGCGAAATCAGACGCACTTGCTCGGCCGGCGAAAACACCATGTCGTCGAGCGGATAGTTCTGCCGCTCCACACCGTCGACCATCGTGACGAGTCGCGCTGAGCGCCAGTCGAAACCGGACACGATCGAGGGGCCGATACAGCAGAACGTATCGAAACCTTTTGCCCGGCACCACTGCGGGAAGTGCGGATTCTCGTTCAGCAGTTCGGCGGCGGTCACGTCGTTGATGAGCGTATAGCCGAAGATCGCTTCAGCAGCCTCTTCAGCACTCGCATCGCGGCAGCGCCGCCCGATCACAATGCCGAGTTCGCCTTCGTAGACGATCTTGCCCGCGTAACTGGGCGGCCGCCGGATCGATTCACCGGAGCCGATCACCGATCCCGCCGGCTTCAGCAGAAATAGCGGATGTGACGGCACGGGCTTGTCGAGCTTCGCGGCGAGCGCGTGATAGTTATTCCACAGCGCGACGACCTTGCCGGGCGCACAAGGCGCGAGCGGCGTGAGTGCACGTGTCGACAACACAGCGCCGGTCGGCACCGGTTGATCGAGACTTTCGTACTCGTGCAGATAGCCGCCTTCCACCCGGCCGAACACGACGCCACCGCCGTTCGACATGAAACGCATCCACGTATCCATACGTCGCTCCTTGAGCGAACCGGCGCGATGCTCTTCGCTCTTCCAGATCGCGTGCTGCGAGGAAGATCGCGCCGTTATCATCTATGCATCGGATCAGCCCCGCGCCAGGCGCGTGCTGAGACGTCTACGCGCTCAAATCGCGCCGGCAGTGCGCAAGGCGCTGATCTGCTCGGGCGAATAGCCGAGTTCCGCCATGACCTCGTCGGTGTGCTCACCCAGCAGCGGCGAGCGTTTGACTTCGGTCGGGCTGTCCGACAGTTTGATAGGATTACCAACCGTCAGATACTTGCCGCGGGTCGGATGATCCACTTCCACAATCGTGCCGGTTTTGCGCAGCGACGGCTCTTCGGCGATTTCCTTCATCGACAGAATCGGCCCGCAAGGGATGTCGTATTTGTTGAGGATCTCCATGGCCTCGAACTTGGACTTGGTCATGGTCCAGCGCTCGATCTCGGCGAAGATGTCCTTCAGATGCGGCAAGCGCGCGGCAGGCGTCGCGTAGTCCGGATGGGTGGCCCACTCTTCCTTGCCGATCACGTTGCAGATCTTCGCCCACACCGGCGCCTGCGTGATGAAGTAGATATAGGCGTTCGGATCAGTCTCCCAGCCCTTGCACTTCAGAATCCAGCCTGGCTGGCCGCCGCCCGAAGCATTGCCCGCGCGCGGCACCGCTTCACCGAACGTCCCGTTCGGATATTGCGGATACTCTTTCATCGTGCCGGTGCGTTCGAGTCGCTGCTGGTCACGCAACTTCACGCGGCACAGGTTGAGCACGCCGTCCTGCATCGCGGCGAGCACCTTCTGGCCACGGCCGGTTTGCGTGCGCTGATAAAGCGCCGTGACAATCCCAAGCGCCAGATGCAAGCCCGTGCCGCTGTCGCCGATCTGCGCGCCGCTCACCACCGGCGGACCATCGTCGAAACCGGTGGTCGAAGCCGCGCCGCCCGCGCATTGCGCGACGTTCTCGTAGACCTTGCAGTCCTCGTAGGGACCAGGGCCGAAACCCTTCACCGAAGCGACGATCATGCGCGGATTCAATTCCTGAATCCGCTCCCATGTGAAACCCATCCGGTCCAGCGCACCCGGCGCGAAATTCTCCACCAGTACGTCGCACTGCTCGATCAGCGTCTCAAGAACCAGCTTGCCTTCCGGATTCTTCGTATCGATCGTGATCGAGCGCTTGTTGTGATTGAGCATCGTGAAGTACAAACTGTCCACGTCGGGGATGTCGCGCAGTTGCTCGCGCGTGATGTCGCCGGCACCGGCCCGCTCCACCTTGATCACGTCCGCACCAAACCACGCGAGCAATTGCGTGCAGGTCGGGCCCGATTGCACATGCGTGAAATCGAGAATGCGCACGCCGTCGAGTGCTTTGCTCATTGCCAAGTCTCCTGATCAATCGTTTGTGTGCAACGTTATCGACCGACGCGCCCGCTTCGATAACGCCCGCTCGCGCGGATGGGTGGTTCCTGAACTCGTTTGATATATCACATACCATATTTCATAGATCGTCAAGCGAGGCTTAACCCTGCCACCGCCGGCACATTGGATTTAACCCATAAAAAAAGCCTGCAGCGACGACGTCACTGCAGGCTTTTCCAATCCGTAGCGCCAACCCGGCGCTTAAGTCGCCGTCAATCCAGAAAATCGCAATTCGCTTCGACAAACGCCGCCAGGTCGAGCGAATGCTGGCGTGTAAGCCGCTCGGCAAGCTCGGTATCGCGCTGCTCCAACGCCTCGATGATGCGCAGGTGGTCAACGATCGAGCGCGACGCGCGGTCGCTCTGCGAAATGGTCATGCGGCGAATTGCCCGCACGTGGATAAAGATGTTCTTGATCGTGTCGAGAATGATCTGCGATTTCGACAACTCGACGATCGCCTGATGAAACGCGATGTTGGCGTCCGAATACTCGGCGATATGCTCGGCCGGCGTGGCGTCGCGGAAATGGTCGAACATGTGGCGCAGGCGGGCGATTTCCGCGTCCGTGGCATGTAGCGTGGCAAGACGCGCCGCCATGCTTTCGAGCGCGGCCCACATCTGGATCATTTCGACGATCTCGCGCTTGCTCTTACGCACGATATAGATGCCGCGCCGCGGCACCATGCGCAAAAAACCTTCCTGTTCGAGCAGCGTCATTGCCTCGCGCACCGGCGTGCGGCTCACGCCCAGCGATTCGCTCAGCACGCGTTCGTCGAGGCGAATATCCTCGCGAGTCTGGTAGATATCCGCGTCGGCAATGGCCTGGCGGAGCATTGCATACGCCTGGTCGCGCAAGCTCGCGCTCGCGCCGATGGGCTGCAAGGACAACGTCAAAGGTGTGGCCACTGCTTCAGTTTGAAGTTCTGACGACATTCATCGCCTCTTGTTGAACGCGCGCACGGTATGGCGCCGCCGCAGCCATGCCGCCGGCTTCGCCTAAGCCAATGAACCGGCCATGTTGCGCAGCAAGCTGCGCAACCGACTGCGGAATCCAGTGGGTCAACAGAACGGTGGCGGCAGCGCCTAAACCCACGACAGCAACGGCAAACAGCGAGAGAGGAACAAATTCCATTTGGAGCTCCGAATGATTGAGTTAGGGAAGACCCCAATCATATGCTGCAACGCCGCAGAAATCAATATTCCGTATGTAGTATATCAGTCGATGTTGTTTTAGGGTTGTCTACAGAAGGTAGCATGCATTCTCTGTTGTCCGCGTGCCTTCGCATTCCTCATCTTCCAGACACCGAGCCGGCCCCCTTCTTACATTTGACTCCGGTAATTCATTCCTGATCGGCACGCTGGATTGCCGCAATGCAGAAAATTACGATCATATTTCACCAGGCTAATACCTTATGTATTTACATCTCATATTGCCAAGGCCACGTTCGCGCCATATCGTTCGTCGCAGCGAGTTTTATATCGAACTCGCACACGATATATGAAATCATAATGCATATATTGACGGCGCGCGGAGCGACGTTCTTTACGCTGCGGCATTAAAGCAATGTACGTAAAGCGCCGATAACAAAAGCATTCGTCACGGAGACCGACCATGAGTAGCATCACCGAGCCGAACGGGAATTCCGGCTCTGCCCCATTCTTTTCCAAACAGGCCACCGTTGCGCAGCAGGGTTTTTCGCGCTGGATGGTCCCGCCCGCGGCCCTCGCCGTGCACCTCTGTATCGGCCAGGCGTACGCCTTCTCCGTGTTCAACGGTCCGCTGACCAAAGTCATCGGCATTACGCAATCCGCCGCTGACGACTGGTCGTTGACCTCACTCGGTTGGATCTTTTCGCTGGCGATCGTGTTCCTCGGTTTGTCGGCGGCGTTTGCCGGCAAGTGGCTCGAACATGTCGGCCCGCGCCGCACGATGTTCACCGCGGCATGCTGCTTCGGCGGCGGCTTCCTGGTCTCCGCGCTCGGCGTGTACCTGCATCAGATCGCGCTGCTCTATCTCGGCTACGGCGTCATCGGCGGGATCGGACTCGGCCTGGGCTATGTGTCGCCGGTGTCGACCTTGATCCGCTGGTTCCCGGACCGCCGCGGCATGGCCACCGGCATGGCGATCATGGGCTTCGGCGGCGGCGCGATGATTGCCGCGCCTTTGTCGGTGGCGCTGATGAACCACTTCCGCAGCGCGACCAGCATCGGCGTGGCCGAGACCTTCATCGTGCTCGGCATTGCCTACTTCATCTCGATGTCGATCGGCGCACTCGCGATCCGCGTGCCGCCGGCAGACTGGAAGCCGGCCGGCTGGACGCCGCCCGCGACCAACCAGAAGAAGATGATTTCGCGCAACCACGTGCATATCGATCAGGCGTTGAAGACACCACAGTTCTATCTGATCTGGCTGGTGCTGTTCCTGAACGTGACGGCCGGCATCGGCATTCTCGGCCAGGCTTCGGTGATGATTCAGGAGAGCTTCAAGGACACCGTCACAGCTGCCGCGGCGGCGGGTTTCGTCGGTCTGCTGTCGCTGTTCAACATGGGCGGCCGTTTCGTGTGGGCCTCGGCTTCGGACTGGGTCGGCCGCAAGAACACCTACTTCATCTTCTTCGCGCTCGGCGCCGTGCTGTACTACCTCGTACCCGGCTTCGCCGCATCCGGCCAGATTGCCCTGTTCGTGCTCGCGTACTGCGTGATCCTGTCGATGTACGGCGGCGGCTTCGCGACGGTGCCCGCGTATCTCGCGGACATGTTCGGCACTGCGTTCGTCGGCGGTATTCACGGCCGCTTGCTGACGGCCTGGGCCGCAGCGGGTGTCGCGGGTCCCGTGCTGGTGAACTACATCCGTGCATATCAAGTGGCGCACGGCGTTGCCAAGGCAGATGCCTACACGATGACGATCCACATCATGGTGGTGCTGCTGGTGATCGGCTTTGTCTGCAACCTGCTCGTCAAGCGCGTGGACGACAAGCACCACATGAACGACGCACAACTCGCCAAAGGCGCCTAAGGAGACCCGTATGTCGACGATTCAAGCCGTTCATCCGACCAACAAAGTCAAACTCGTCGTCTTCTGGCTGTATGTGACGCTGCCGCTGGCATGGGGCGTGGTCAATACGCTCTCGCAAGCGATGAAGCTGTTCGAGTAAGCGTTGCACCGCACCACCCCGCACGATCGAACGTGCGGGGTGCGAGAAAAGCTTGACGACGCGCGCGCAAACCGCGCGCGTTCTCTCACCCTTCTTGCCCGGCTACCACTGGTACGCCGCACCGGCGCCGACTGTCGTCGTGGCAGAACTGATGCCCGCACCGAGCTTCACCTTGAGGCTCTGCGTGACCCGGGCCGACAAGCCCACCGCCACCGCCTGATAGCCCTTATAGCCGGCGGTTCCGACACCGATCGCGAGGTTCTTGCCCGCATCGACCTCCGGAACCATGGTCAACGCGATAGCCGACGCCGTGCCCGAATACGCGTTGCGCGCCACCTCGTTCATGCCGCCCTGGAACTGCTGCATGTTGACGGCGTCGCTGGGCGCCTGTCCCGCCGCGACGTTGGTGATGCGGCGTTCGTTGCCCGCCGAACCGACCGAAACCGTGTTCGACAGATCGGCAACCGAGCCCTCGCCGATCGCGACCGAGTTCGGCGCACTCGCTTTGGCGCCGCCGCCGATCGCCACCGAACTGTTGCCGATTGCCTGCGCCGCGTTGCCTGTGCTGTTGACGGCGACGAAGGCGTTGCCGGTGACTGCGTTGTTCTGGACCACCTGATTGATATTGACAAGCTGCTGACCGAGGCTGCCGAGCTGCTGGTTGGTGCTCCAGAGTTGCGCGCCGGTGACGGCATCGGTGCTGGTGGCCGATACGTCACCGTCCTGCAGGTTGGTGAGCGTGACCCTCGACGCGTTGGCTGCCGTGCCGCCGAGTGTGACCTTGTCGTGCGCGGAACTGTCGTACTGAACCGCGTTCGCCACCGAACCGCTGATGTTGTTGATCGTGGTTTGCAGTCCGGCAATATCACTGCTGTTCTGCGTCACGCGGCCGTCCAGATTGGTGATCGCACTGCCGACGTTGTTCACGACCGTGCCACCCACGCTGTACGACGGCGCCGTCACCGAGCCGTCCGGATTGACCGTCGAGCCGCCGCCGAGCGCCACCGCCGTGCTCGCTGCGTGCGCATAGAGTTGCGAACCGTTGATCGCATCGGTGCTGGCGGCGTTGACCGCGCCGGACGCCACGCCGGTGACCACCCGATTGCCCGCCGTGCCGGCCATGTTGATGAGGGCGCCGTCCGTCGTCGCGCCGACGTTGATGATGCGGGACACGGAATCTTGCGTGACGAGGCCGATGCCGCCGGTCTCCATGTTTTGCTGCAAGGTGGTGAGCCCGCTGTCGAGCGAACCGAGCGCATCGCCAACTGTAGTTTGCGTACCGCCTTGCATGTGATACGTGGGACCGCTGAGCGAACCGTCGGCATTGATCTGCGCGCCGCCGCCGAGCGCGGCCACCACGGGCTTGAGCTGGCCGACATTGACCGCGGACGTATCCGTGGTGCCCGCCGCGATACCCGTCAGCTCGCGTGCGCCGCCCGTGCCGGTGAAATCGACGCTGGCACCGTCGGTATCCCTGGCCACCGTGAGAGTGCGCGACGCCTGATCCTGCTGGACAAGCCCGATCTCGCCGTTCGTGATCTGATTGGTGATGTTGCTCACGTCGCCTTCGATCGTCGTGGTGCGCGCGTCGAGGTTGGTGATATTAGTGGTGTTGTCGGTAACGCGCTGATCGAGGTTGGTGATGCTGCCGGTGTTGGCGGCAATGTCGCTGGTGTTCTGCGCCACGGTCTCGTTGGTCGCAAACAGTTGTGAACCGTTCACGGCGTCCAGACTGTTGGCGGAGAGTGCTCCGGCGCCCACGTTGGTGACTCGAACCGGAGTGCCGGTGTTGCCCAAGGTCACTGTGTCATGCGAGGTCGAGTCGTACTGAACCGAGTCGGCTGTCGCGGCCTCGCCAGTGACGGCCAGAGCGGACAACGCCGCGCCGACGTCGTTATAGGTCCCACTTCCGATTGCGTATGTTGGCTTCGTGACCGTACCGTCCGCGGCAACGCCCGCCCCGCCACCCATCGCAGCCATCGTGCCTTTCAGCTGGGAGATATTAACGACATCATTGTTCTGGGTGCCGGCTGCGACATTGACGATCTGGCGCTGCGAGGTGCCATTGCCCACGGAGACAACATTGGGGCGGTCGGCCGTGGAATCGGCGCCCAACGCCACGGAGCCAGCGGCGCTGGCGCTCGCGCCGGAGCCGAATGCAATCGCCTTTGCAGCGGCCGTTGCAATAAACGCATTACTCCCTGCGGCGATGGAATCTTCCGCATTCGTCTGAACGTTCGTGCCGATCGCTAACGCATTGGCATTCTGTACCTTCGCGAGATAACCGATCGCGACGCCATTGTCAGCGAAGGAATTCGTCGTGGCGCCGGCGCCCACAACCGTTGAATTCAGCGCAAGCGCCCCTGCCCCTGAGCCCACCGCGGTGGCACTACTCAACGCCGCGCCCGAACTCGCACCCACCGCCAGTGAGCCGTCACCTAACGCAGTCGCTCCGACACCGACCGCCATGGCGTTCTCTCCATATAGCGCTGTCGTTGTCAACGCCGGCGTAATCACGGGACTGACGGCGATGTACTGCGTGACCGATACGTCGTCTGCTGAAGCCACAGCGGCCGCGCTCAGCAATCTGGAAGTATTCACCGTGGACACACGTGACTGAGAGACTGCCGCCAACAGGTCAGCGGCCGTCCCGGCAGGCGCGTTCATAACTGCATTGAGGGGCTTGTCCGAGGCGCTGCTGCTCAGCGGAAGCACGGGGCCCAATGCTCCAACCGCCGCAGCACAATCTGCGCTGCTCGCCTCACACTCCGCCGCACTCACCGGCAACGCAAACGCCAATCCACCCAACAACCCGGCCCCAGCTGCCACCAGCGCCCCACATGCCGACGCGCTCTTCGCGCCACGGCGCTTCGCCACCTCCGATGCGGCGACGTACGTGCGGGTCGTTTTATTCCAAACGGTCTTGTAAGTCTTATTCAACATTCCTCCCAATCTTTTTATCGAATCGATCTGCCAAGATTTTTCTTACGACATCCTAAATATCTAGCTCAAACGCTGAGAAACTTAAGAATGCAGCGCGCTTTCGACCAAGCGACAAACGCGATGCCGCTAGTTTGCCGCCAACCGACGAGATGGCTGCCATACATATGTACTCACACGCCGACAAACTTAAGGATGCATCGCGCCTTCACCTGGTCGACAAACGCGACGTCCATAGTTTGCCGTTCACTCGCATGATGGTGAAATACGAAAACTCCTAAAAGCGATTTTTTAGCTTGAATAAGTACAAACGACATACCCCGTTTAGGACGCAAAGTGCCAAACGTCTTAAATCAACCGGGATATTTTTAGGTAGTGTTAAGAAGCACTCTTAATGTTTCTTAAACCAGGACGACGGGCATTGAGCTAGCGACGTGACACCGCATCGAACGAGGATCGAACGGAAAGATCAGCGGGCGGTCGGATGCCGCTCGCCGGGATAGACATGACTAACTGTCGAGGCGCACCGGAAACGTAATCTCGAAGATCGTCCCCTCGCCTTCCTGCGAGTCGAAACGGATCTCTCCGCCCAGGATCCGGCACAGTTCCTTGACGATGGCCAGACCGAGACCGGCGCCGGGAATGTCGTCCGCGGTGGCGCGCTCGAATTCCTTGAACACACGCTCACGATCCGACGCGCGAATCCCCACGCCCGTATCCGACACCCGCAAACACCAACGGTCGTGCTGCGCGGCGGACATGGCCAGTTCAACCTGGCCCGCCTTGGTATATTTCGCGGCGTTAGTCAACAGGTTGAGCGCGACCTGCTTGAGCTTCAGCCGATTGGAGACCACGGTGTCCAGCTCGCCGTCGAAGGCGGCCTCGAGGCGCAAGCCCTTCGCTTCGATCGCCGGTCCGCACGAGGCCACCAGTTCATCGAATAGTTCGCGCAACGCAAAGCGCTCAGTCGTCACCGGGTTGGTATCCCCGAGCACCACCGAGTATTCGACCAGTTCGTCGACCAGCGATTTCATGTCGGCCGCCTGGCGGTTCGCCAGTGCGAGCGCGGTGTCGATCTTCGCCGGCGCGCGGCTGATCAGTTGCAGCGCCATCGAAAACACATTGAGGAAGTTGCGCAGATCGTGCACGACGCTGCGCGTGATCTGCATACGCGATTCGTACAGATCGCCGACCAGCCGTTGCTTGAGCGTCAACTCGTGATTGACGCGCTCGATGTGCCCGGTGTAATCGCCGATCTTCCTGTCACGCTCGCTGACGACCTCGCGGATCGACGTCAGCGTGACGAAGCTCACGGCTTCATCGATGAAATGCCGGGCCCGCTCCTCATGACGCCGCGTGAACGACGGCCGCGCCTCGCTGAACTCGACGATCGCGCCGGTCAGCATCTGCCGGAACAGATCGAGCTCGCGCACCAGTTCGTCGATCTGGTAACCCTGCTTCCAGCGAAGCTTTCCGTGCAGGCGTGCGTCGCGCTTGATCGCGGGTTCCAGTTCGTCGAGATCCTGGCTTTCCAGCACGCTGCAGATTTCGTCGAGGATGTTCGGTATGTGATCGGCGAGTTGTTCGTAGGTCAGCCGGTCGGATTCGGTCAACTCGACGTCATTGAACACCGCCTTCATCCAGCGCTCGGTCAAATCGACCTGTTGCTGGCGCAAATGCGCGGCGAAAGCAGCCAACGGAAGTACGCGCGAATCCGTCATGTAGGGAACCTGGCGTCGCCTGGCGGCGAAGTAAAAGTTTCGTGCCCTACCGAACGCGACCGGATCGGACCGCGAATCGCGTTCAGGAGGCAGATCGTGGGGACTTGGGCAAGCCGCCACGGCGCCTCCAGTATGCTCGATTTGAGCAACAAAAATTAACCAGGGTTTGAGCCGCTTCAGATCTTCTCGAACAGCACCTCTTGTGCGCCTTCCCACAGCACCTTGGTGCCGAGTTCGCGCAGCTTTTCGCGGCCTTCGACGATGGTCAGAAAGTGATTGCCGGCAAGCTGGCCCAGCTTGCTTGCGAAGCAGCACGAACCGTAGGCGAGGATGATCTCCGTTTCGCTGTAACCGCCCGGATAGAACAGGATGTCGCCAACCGACGGGTGGCTCGTATGATTTTCGAACCCGACCGCGGCGCCGTCGTTTTCCAGTTTGAAGTCGCCAAGCGGCACCCAGCAGCCCTCGCCGCTCCACCGTACGTGGATGATCTTTTGACGGTACGGCAACAGCTTCAGAAAGGCGGCCACCGTTTGCGGCGCGTCGGGATGCGTTTCGGCGGTAAAGACGTGGCCGCAGGAGGTGATTCGAAGTCGGGTCATCGCTAGATATCCGGTGTGGCGGGTTGAGTGAATGGTCGGTCGGGCGCCGGCTGGGGCCAAGCCGGAAGCGAAACATTCTGTCGGCCGGTGCAAGGCTTCGACAGATACACTTGCCGCGCATCTGGTCAGGCCAGTTTGCACAGGTCGCAGTGGGGAGCGCGCGTCGCACAGGCTGCCGCCTGCCCCGGCGATCTGCCGTCAACTACCGCATCCCAGCAGGCGCAATGCTTGCCCGCGCATCCATACTGCATCACATATTGAACACGACGGTCTGAAAAACCGTCGGCACAGCATCAGGCCTGCACATGCCAGGTCCATCACCAACCGCGCCACGAAAGTTCGTAGTTTGCAAGCCGCGCAATGCACAGCAAACTGCGAAACGTGCGTGATCCCCGTTTCGGCGATTCATTGAGCGTTGCGCTCGATAACCCACCGCGGCCGACGTTGATATTCCTGTGCCGCGCGGCCGCCAGGCATCCCCGCGCTGCACTGCATCGATGTCGGCGAATGCTTGCGCGGGCGGCTCCACGTGCCCGCGTGTAGCTGGCTGCTGGCATGCCGCTTGGGCCTCGCAAGCCGGTGGTCTGTGCGTCGGTAAGGCCGTACGGTGGCAGCCCATATGCCGGTAGCCCTCAGACCGGCAAACCGCCCACCCGATCCAGCCGGGCAACCCGGCTCTCAGCCGCGCAGCCGGTACGCAAGCGGCGTGACGCCGTAGTCCCGCTTGAACTGCACGGAGAAATGACTGGCATTCTCGAACCCAACTGCAATCGCGATTTGCATCACGGGCTGATCGGTGGCCCGCAGCAGCCTCGCGGCTTCTTCGAGCCGCAAGCGCGTGACGAACTGATGAGGCGTTTCACCAGTCTCACGGCGGAACACCCGAGCAAAATGAAAACTGCTTAACCCGGCCAGCGCGGCCAGTTCGCCGATGGCGAGATCGGCGGCAAGATTGGCGCGAATGTAATCGGTTACACAGCGGATGCGGCGTGGCACCAGGCGCTCGGGCTGTGGCGGCAGGCCAGCCTCGGCGTGACGGGCGCGCGAGTAATGTTGCAACAGATGAGCGGCGAGCCCGTGAACCAGCGCGTCGACATAGAGCCGCGAGTCTGCAGGATCGCCCGCGGCGCGATGCAAGGCGCCGAGCATCGCGGCGATCAATGGATCGTGAAACTGCATCGCATCGCCAAGCGACAGCTCGCGTGAGCCGCCCAGCTCCATCTGGTCGGCGACGCTGTCGAGCAGGCTGCGCTCCAGGTGCAAATGGACGGTCGACAGCGGCTCATCGCTGATCGAACGCCAGCGCCACGAGATCGGCACGGGCGGCACGAACCAGAGGTCGCCCACGCGCAGGTCGGCGCTCTCCCAGCGCCCATTCAGGTTGCGCTCGAGGTGTTCGGCGCCGCTGCCGAGCGTCATCAGCGTGACGTCCTGCAGGCCGGGCGCCTCCAGCAGTTCCTGCTCGGCCGGTTCGAGGTACGAGCGCAGCACCAGGTGCCGCCACGGGCGATCCACGCTCGAGACCAGCTTCTGGCCCGCCATATAGCGGTCGTAGGCGAGCGTCGTTGTCAGCTTTGGAATTCTTGCCATCACGTCGCTTCCTGGGAGGTCCCGCATGCACATGAGCAATCCCTGCCGCACCGCGTCGCCGGTTAGCAGGTCTGAGGTCAAGGTCAGAGCAAGATCTCAAAAATGATAGCAAGGAACCGGCTACCGTAATTTTTGGAAATAGCTAATCATTCAGGTTGTCGTCTTTCACGCGTTTCGAACGCCGGAGCTACCGTTTCATGGAACACGAATGCGATACGCTGCCGCATTGGCTGACCGGCTCGCCGCAAGGCGAAGCCAGCCACGTGTCGGCGGCTTACAACTCCGCGGTTACCGCACCACCGGCCTACCCGGCCGGCACGCGGCAAACCGGGAAATCAGCCCACGCGGCTGAAGCATCCAGGGCATCCACCCGCACCGCATCAGGGATCGTGCCCGCAGGTTTCCTCACGCTCTTTACCGAGGAGGAGATCGGCACGCCCTCGCCCGCCGCGCGCCGCGCCACGCCGGTGATCAGTCCACTGGTGCGATTTGGCAGCGCGCAGGACCGCATCGAATTCGTGCGGCAGCGCATCAAGCAACTCGGCTTCGACTCATTCAGCTATACAGCCACGCGCACCACGGCGCATCACAAGACGATGTTCGTGCTGACCAGCTACGAGTCGCAGACATGGCTCACACGCTATTTCCGCGAGCGTTATTTCGAGCTTGATCCGCGCGTCGCGCTGGCCTCGCCGACCGGCATGCCGTTCCTCTGGAACACCGCCGACATGCGCGCCGACCTGCCACGCGCGCAGATGCGCAGCGAGCGGCTCGGCGGCCTGATCGACATGCTGGAGGCCACCGGCCGCAAGAGCGGAATTCTCACGCAGATGCCGCTGCCCGAGCCGGAATTGAGTGCGAGCCTGTGCTTCAACTCGGAGATCGGCAACCCGCGCTGGATGACGGAATCGATCGTGGCCGAAACGCTGATGTTCGCGCACACGATCCACGAATTCATCTGGACGCACGCGAAAAGCGTAATCGGGATCGCGCCCGCCCAGCAGCAGCGCGTCACGTTGAGCGAGTTGCAGCATGCGGTGTTGAAGGCGGTCGTGCAGGGGCAGCGTGACAAGGAAATCGCCTACTTCCTCGGGCTGTCACCGCATAACGTCGACTATCACTTGCGGCGCCTGCGCCAATTGTTCAACGTGCGCAATCGCGTGCAGTTGATCAATGTGGCGCAGGGGTATGTGACCTAGGAACGGCACGAAAGCGAGCTGCGGCCGGCGCACGCGTCGAGCCGGCCGCAGACGCGCCGGGCATCGTATTCAGCTCAAGTATCGCGCCTTGAATGATCGCGCCGTGCCAGACGATAGCCGAGGCGGCGAACGCCACGGAGTTTGCGCAAAACCGTTAGCTCTTGAGCCGATACCCGGTCTTGAAGATCCACGCGACGATCACCAGAAACACCGCCAGAAACAGCGCGGTCATCCCGAGGCTGACAGCGACATCCACATCGGCGAGGCCATAGAAGCTCCAGCGAAATCCGCTGACCAGATAGACGATCGGATTGAACAGCGTCACGACCTTCCAGAACGGCGGCAGCATATTGACCGCATAGAAACTTCCGCCGAGGAACGTGAGCGGCGTGATGATCAGGAGCGGCACGAGCTGCAATTTCTCGAAGCTATCCGCCCAGATGCCGATAATGAAACCGAGCAGACTGAACGTGACGGCGGTCAGCACCAGAAACAGAATCATCCAGAACGGATGCTGCACCTGCAGCGGCACGAACAGGCCAGCGGTAGCCAGAATGATCAGCCCGAGCAGAATCGATTTGGTGGCCGCCGCGCCCACATAGCTCACGACGATCTCGAGATACGACACCGGTGCCGAGAGCAACTCATAGATCGTGCCGGTAAAGCGCGGAAAGTAAATCCCGAACGATGCATTCGAAATGCTTTGCGACAGCAGTGACAGCATGATCAAACCCGGCACGATGAACGCGCCGTAACTGATGCCGTCCACTTCCTTGATCCGCGAGCCGATAGCCGCGCCGAACACGACGAAGTAAAGCGATGTCGAAATCACCGGCGCGATGATGCTCTGCATCAGCGTGCGCCAGGTGCGCGCCATCTCGAACTTGTAGATCGCGCGAATTGCGTAGATATTCATTGGTTACCCCGCAGCAGACTGACGAAGATGTCTTCGAGCGAACTTTGCGTCGTATGCAGATCCTTGAAGCGGATGCCGGCGTCGTCGAGCGCCTTGAGCAACGCGATGATGTCGGTGCGTCCGCCGTCGCCCTCGTACGTATAGATCAACTCGTTGCCACCCTTGGCGACATCCAGCCCATAAGCACCCAGCGCCGGCGGCACCTGGGCGAGCGGACTCTCCAGTTGCAGCGTCAACTGCTTCTTGCCGAGTTTGCGCATCAACTCCGTCTTCTCTTCCACCAGCATGATCTCGCCCGCATTGATCACACCGATGCGATCAGCCATCTCCTCGGCTTCGTCGATGTAGTGCGTGGTGAGGATGATCGTCACGCCGCTCGCGGCGAGCGAGCGCACCAGCTTCCACATGTCGCGGCGCAATTCGACGTCCACACCGGCCGTGGGTTCGTCGAGAAACAGCACGCGCGGTTCGTGCGAGAGCGCCTTCGCAATCAGCACGCGACGCTTCATGCCGCCCGACAGCGTAATGATCTTGCTATCGCGCTTCTCCCACAACGACAGATCCCGCAGCACCTTTTCAATGTAAGCAGGGTTCTTCGGCTTGCCGAACAGCCCGCGGCTGAACGAGACGGTTGCCCAGACGGTTTCGAACGAGTCGGTGGTGAGTTCCTGCGGCACGAGGCCGATCAGCGCGCGCGCGCCACGATAGTCGACCGCGATGTCGCGGCCGTCCACCATCACGCTGCCCTCGCTCGCCTTGACGATGCCGCAGATGATGCTGATAAGGGTAGTTTTGCCGGCGCCGTTCGGGCCTAACAAAGCGAAGATTTCTCCGCGGTTGATCGCCAGATTGATGTTTTTGAGTGCATGAAAACCCGTGGCATAGGTTTTCGACAGATTCGTGACCGAGACGATTGGCTGCATGGATTCGACGATGGCAGACACCGTTATTTGATTGGAAGGAAGCGGTGCGAATGCGCGACCGCACCCGCAATGTAATGGAAAGTGCGAAAGCGTGCAGCATGCCATCCAATTACGGCGAACGGAGGCGCCTGCCAGGGTCCTGGCTGAATCCCGCGCGCGGCGCAGAAAAAAAGAAAGCCGGCTATTTCGCCGCAATGCAAAATAGTTCGGCTTCCGTATCGATGCAGTGAAGGCCGGCGCCCTGGCGCTACCATGTCCATGCCGGGCGGCGTGCGACTATCGCTTAACTATGCCCACTCGGGAAACGGCTGACAATCAAGCGCTGAATTTCATCGGACGACACCGGCTTCACCAGATGATGATCGAAGCCCGCTTCATGCGAACGCTGACGGTCGGCCGCCTGTCCATAACCGGTGACCGCGATCAGCAGCGCATTTGCCGTAGCCGCGCGCTTGCGCATTTCCTGCGCGAGTTGAAACCCGTCCATGCCGGGCAAGCCGAGATCGAGCAAAACGATCTCTGGTTCGAATTGCGCGGCGATCTCGAGCGCATGTTCGGCTTCATGCGCGATGCGCACGTCATAGCCGTCCGATTCGAGCAGGAGCGACATGGCTGTCGCGGCATCGACGCTATCGTCCACCAGCAGCAGGCGCAGCGCCGGACCCGCGCCTTGCGGCACGGTCACAGGCGCGCTGACGAGCGGATGATCGGTCTGCGCCAGGCGCGTCAGCGGCAGGCACACGATGAATTCGCTGCCCTTCCCCGGGCCCGCCGAAAATGCCTCGATTGTGCCGCCATGCAACTCGACCAGCGTGCGCGCCAATGGCAAGCCGATGCCGAGGCCGCCCTCGGAGCGTTCGAGCGAACTCTCGGACTGCACGAACAGGTCGAAGATATGCGGAATGGTGTCGGCAGCAATGCCGACGCCGTTATCGCGCACGGTGATCTGCACGTTGTCGCTCAACTCGCGAACGTCGATCAGAATCTCGCCGTCTTGCGGCGTGTACTTGGCCGCGTTCGAGAGGATATTGCCGAGCACCTGCGCGATCCGCACGCCGTCGCCGACGATAAAAAGCGGCTCGTCAGGCATCTCGGTCCTGAGCGTGTGGCCCTTCCTCGTGAGCGTGGGCGCGGCTGTTTCAATCGCCGCCTCGATGGCGGCGGCAAGGCCGACAATCTCCTGGCGCAGCGTGATCTTGCCTTGCGTGATCCGCGCCACGTCGAGCAGATCGTCGACGAGGCGGCTCAAATGCTTGACCTGGCGGCCGATCACCGCGCGCATCGCATCGAAGTTCTGCGGCGAAGGCGAGCGGCTCGGATCGAGCAATTCGATGGCATTGCGGATCGGCGCCAACGGATTGCGCAGTTCGTGGGCGAGCATCGCAAGGAACTCGTCCTTGCGGCGATCGGCGTCGCGCAGCACCATTTCATTGGCTTTGCGCTCCGAGATATCGTTGACGATACCGGCCAAACGGTAGATACGGTCGCGCCCATCGCGCACCGGGAAGCCGCGCTCGGCGACCCAGCGGGTTGCGCCATCGGGCCGCACGATGCGGTACTCGATCTCATACGGAACGCCCGTTGCCAGCGCGCGATACGCGCTGCCGACCGCGGCTTCGTCTTGCGGATGGATCCGGCCCGCCCAGTGGCCCGCGCCAGGATGCGGCTCAAACTCCTCGTCGCCCCATAGCCGCCGATACGCGGGGCTCACATACAGCAACTGGTCGGTTGAAGGGTCGAGCATCCAGAATACGTCGTCGATATTTTCGGCCATCTGGCGAAAGCGCTCTTCGCTTTCACGCAGGGCGCCTTCCGCGCGACGCACCCGCAACAGGGCCCGCACATGCGCGATCAGCTCGGCCGGTTCGATCGGCTCGATCAGGTAGCTATCGGCGCCGCCGTCGAGACCGCGAATCTTGTCGATGCTCTGCACGGCCGCCGCTGAGGTCTGCAACACGAGAATGCCGGCCGTCTCAGGCGCCGACTTGATCTGACGACACACTTCGAAGCCGTTGATGTCCGGCAGCTTGACGTCGAGCAGCACGAGGTCGGGCAACGAGAGCCGCGCGCGTTCGATCGCCTCGGTGCCGTTGGCGGCTTCGATCACGACGAAGCCCGCACGCGACAGAATACGACTCTTGGCATACCGTGCGCCGTCGTTGTCGTCGACGTTCAATATCAGCGTGTTGGTCGCGTCGCTCATGGGAGATCGTTTTCCGTCGGCACAGAAGCCTGGATGGTCGCGGTAAAGGTCGAGCCTTTGCCCAGTTCGCTTTGGAGCACGACCGAACCACCCAGCAACTTGCATAGCTTGCTGCACAGCGGCAGACCGAGCCCCGTACCTTTCACATAGGTCTGCAGGCGGTTTTCCACCTGCTCGAATTCTTCGAATACGCTTTGCTGGTGCTCGGGCGCAATGCCGATGCCGGTATCGCTCACCGAGAAAGTCAGGCGCTGTTGAGCGGCGTCATATTGGGCCCGCACCCGCACCTCACCCCGTTCGGTGAACTTTAGCGCATTGGTTATGAAATTGCGGAGAATCTGCGAGACCTTGCCTTCGTCGGCGAATACCGGCGGGATGTCGTCGCACGGATCGAACAGCAATTCGACACCGCTCGCCGGCACTAGCGGACGCAACATGCCGCGCAAGGCCGAAAACAGATTGGCGACTTCGAATTCGGCGGGCCGCAGTTCGATCTTGCCCGCCTCGATCTTCGCGATATCGAGCAGGTCGTCGACGGTTTCGGACAGCTCCTCGGCTGCTTTGCGGATGAAGCGCACCTGCTTGGCCTGCTCGTCGGTCAGCTCGCCATCGGCGCGGTCCATCAGCAGCTTGGACAGCGCACGAATCGAATACAGCGGCGAGCGGAATTCATGGCTCATATTCGACAGGAAGCGCGACTTCGCTTCGTCGGCACGGCGCAGGTGGTCGGCGCGCTCGTCCAGTTCGGCGTAGAGCGCGACCACGCCGCGATTGGTGTCTTCAAGCTCGCGCGTGAGCCGGACCAGCTCTTCCTGACGTTCCCGCAGATCATTGAGCGCGTTGACCAGCTCGCGGTTTTGCCGCTGGACTTCGTCGAACGAACCTTGCGCGCCCGTGGCGGCCGCCCCTTCGGCAAGCGCGGCGGCGGTAGCAACCGCGGCGGCGGTAGGACGCGACGCCTGCTCCGGCAAGTGCTTGATCAAGGTAACGACGGCGTCGCCCGCGGCGTCTTCGAACCGGCACGCATCCATCAGACGCTGAGCAGCGAGTACGCCCATGACGCCGGCCGGTTCTTCGGCATCGGCGGTACGAGCGGTCCCGGCGGTCCGCCCACGGAGCTGATCGAGCGTGGTTGCGGGCGCAACGAAACGAATCAGCAAGGCTTGCGGGCGGCTCGTTTCGTCGAGCAGAAATTCGGCACGCCCGTGCCGCGTGGCGCTCAGCACAGTGCGCGCGACTTCAAGCACCGAGGTGGCAATGCGTGTTTGATCGTGCGCGGTGAAGGCAAGCGCTTCGCCAAGTTCGCGCGCGCGCCGGCGCGCGGCAACCATGGCGAACTCGCTGTCGATCGGCATCGCATGGAGCGTCTCGGCCATCACGGAAGCTCCGCGTGATGGGCACGCGCGACGAACACCGTGACGTCGTCGCGGCCACGCGTGAAGTCGCGATACAGCGTAGCGGCGACCAGGGTCGGGTGGCGCAGCGTGAGACCCGGATAGCGGCTCAGATCCCAGCGCGTGGCGAGACCGTCGGAGTGCAGGATCAGCAAACCGTCTTGCGGCCAGTCGACCTGAAACTCCTGCAACTTGCGCAATTGATGGCCGACGATGCCGGCGTGCGACACCAGATGACGATGACCGTACGGCGTCCAGACGCTCGCGGCGATGTTGCCCACGCCGCAAAAGCGCGCGACGCCAGGCGTGCCGTTCGCGACGGCCTGCGCCGGGATGCGCGCGACGCCGAGCGCGGCGCCGCGGGTGGGTCGCAGCGCTTCATGCGAGGCCGCGACGATTTCCACGACGCTCGAAGGTCCGAGCCGGGCAAACGTAGCAGTCGCGGCAACGGCCGCGGTATTCGCCAGTGCGCCGTGGCCGAGTCCGTCGGCGACCATCACCGTGAACTCGCCCTCCATGTAGCCGCACGTCCATGCGTCGCCGCATAGCGTCTCGCCCTGCAACGGCAGATTGATCGCACCGTATTCGATCGGCCCGCAAGGCTCCGCGGCCGCCGCGCCGGGCTCGGCCCAGACTACGATGCGCAGCACCGTGCCCTGACCCGGGGCGCTCCAGATGTCGAGCTCGTCGGCGAGGCGTTGAATCGCGCCCATGCCGTTGCCGGGACTGCCGGCGGTCGTATAGCCGTCGACGAAACAGGCGTGCAGATCGTAAATACCCGGACCGCTGTCGAGCGCGAGCAGTTCGATGCCGTAACGCGACGGCAGCGCCTCGCTGATCGGCCGCACCAGCAATTCGCCACGCTGCGCGTGCTTGAGCTGATTGGTCGCGCATTCGGTCACGATGATCGCCAGCCTGCCGATCACCGTTTCGCTGCAGCCGGTGCTATGCGCCAACTCACTGATACCGCGGCGCGCGTACGAAACCTGGCTCGGATCGCCGATTTCGAAGCGCTGTTGGGTGGCGCTCAACCCGTTTAGAACGGCTTCCATTTGGTTACCGAAATATGAGTACCCTCACCTGGCGCGGAGCGGATTTCGAATTCGTCGCACAGTCGTTTCGCGCCGCCGAGCCCGAGGCCCAGACCATTGCCGCTGGTATAGCCGTCGGTCAGCGCTTTTTGAATGTCGGCGATGCCCGGTCCGTTGTCGACGAACTCGAGGCGCAAGCCGGTACGTCCATTACGCTGAACGATATAAAAGTGTACGTCGCCGCCCCCGCCGTACGTGAGCGTGTTGCGTGCGAGTTCACTCGCCGCGGTGACGAATTTCGTCTGATCGATTAACGACATGCCTAGCGCCACGGCCTTTTCGCGCACGAAACGGCGTAAGCGCACGATCTGCTCGTCGGAGCGGATCGGCATGATCTCCTCGGGCGGCTGACCGTCAGGACCAGCCAGGCCACTCGGGACGGACGCATCGTCGTTGCCCGTCATGGAGGAGAGAGGCACGCTATCGCGCGGCCGGCCGGGAATGGCGCTCAAAGCGGTTCCGTACCGGTCAGCAACGCCATGCCCTTCTCGACGTTCAGCGCGGTGCGTACGCCAGGCAACGCCAGACCGAGTTCGACCAGCGTAATCGCGACGGACGGCTGCATGCCGACCACCACGGTTTGCGCGTCGAGCACGCGCGCCATCGCTGCCGTGTCGCCGATCATGCGGCCAATGAACGAATCCACCACGTCGAGCGATGAAATATCGATCAGCACGCCCTTGGCGCGGTCTTTGACGATGCGGCTGGTCAGATCGTCCTGCAAGGTCATCGCCAGACGGTCGTGCATGTCTATCTGGATGGTGACAAGCAGCAGCTTGCCCATCCGCAAAATTGGAATGCGTTCCATCGCCGGGTCCGGTTGGTGGTCGCGTGAACCGGCGTCAGTCGCCGGCGAACGGGTTGCCGCGCAATGCGGCTGGCGAACCGGACAGGCCCGCGGCTTCGGCATGACGAGCGCCGTTCGAGAGAGACCTGCCGGTGCGTTGCAGCGCAATGACGAACGCATCGGCAAGCGTGGCCTTGGTGATCACGTTCGACAGATTCACGCCCAGATGAACGATGGTCTGCGCGATTTGCGGCCGAATCCCGCTGATGATGCAATCGGCGCCCATCAGCCGCGCGGCTGCCACCGTCTTGAGCAGATGTTGTGCGACGAGGGTATCGACAGTCGGCACGCCCGTGATGTCGATGATCGCGATCGCGGCGCCGGTCTCGACGATCTTCTGCAGCAGGCTTTCCATCACTACCTGAGTGCGTGCCGAGTCTAGCGTGCCGATCAGCGGCAGCGCGAGAATGCCTTCCCACAGTTGCACGACCGGCGTGGATAATTCCAGCAGCTCCTGCTGCTGACGCACGATGACCTGCTCACGGCTCGTCTGGAAAACTTCCGTGGTGTAGAGGCCGAGCGCGTCGAACAGGCTGCTGATGGTCCAGGTCAGTTCCGCCAGCGTGGCGGAATCGTTCGCCAACTCGCTGCGCAAGCGTGCAAAGAGCGGTTCCTTCAGCGAGAACACGAACATGGCGGTTTCGACCGGCGTAAAACCCTGCCGCGCGCGTTGCGTCGATACTTCCGCGAGCAGGCCACGCACGTCGTCCCACGCCGGTGTTTTGAAGTCGACGCGGTCGGACGCACCAAGCGCGGCGCACGTCAACGCGACGAACTGCACGAACTGGTTGCGCAATTGCGCTTCGGTGACACCACCGCGGCGCGCGGCGATCGCGTATTGCTGAGCAACCCACTCGCCCAATAACTCGCTTTGCCGTTCATTGAATAGTTGCGCGAGACGCGTTCCGCCGAGTGTTTCCATACAAGTTTCCCCAGTCGTTTACCAGCAGGCGGCGCGGGCGCCGGGCCGTGTACTTTTACTCGTGTTCGAACATGCTGCCGATTTAGCGCATTGGACTTTAGCATGGGGCGGAACGCCTTCACAATGCTACCGCCCCGATTCGTATGCAAGCACTATCGGTCGCCTCGCCGAGGCGCTGGATGAGCGCTTTGGATCGGCTGCTTTTACATGAAACGGTGATCGCACGGCAGAGAGTCAGGTAACAATTTCTTGTCGTATGGCACCCGAGTGTTCCCTGTCGGCATCCTCAGTGATCCGAGACGGTTGCTTCAATAGTGCCAAATTTTTTGGCAGATCCTGATTTGCGTTCCTGTCCCCTTGACGCGGGATCGGTCTTCATTACTTCGGATAACTATTGTTTCACCATGTCTTGACGTGCGATGGCGGGAACGCCTCCTGCTCGACTTCCACCGTGACTGCTGCGATGTCCAGCGCTCGATCGGAACCAGGAAAGGCGGTGCGTCCTGGAACACGTCGCTGCCGTTCATATCGATGCGCCGGCGAGCGCGAGGCACACCGCTTGCGGCAGTTCATTCATGTGAGCGACATACGCTTGCGTGACGTCAATTGACTCTATGGAGGTGGACCATGAAACACATTACCAGGACGATTTTTGCTTCGGCTCTCGTGATGGCCCTGTCGGGCGGAGTTTATGCACAAGCAGGCGGCGGTGCGGGCGGTGGCGGCGCAGGCGGTGGTGCGGGTGGTGGTATGGGTGGTAGTGCGGGCGGCGGTAATGGCGTCGGCGCCGGCGGCGGCAATGCCGGCGGCGCAGGCGGTGCCGCGACACCGGGTGTCGGCCCGGGCACGATGAAAAGCCCGAGCGATTCGGGCTACGGCGCGCCGGGCTCGACCAGCACCGGCGGGGGCGTGGGCACCGGTACGGGTGCGTCGCCCAACAGCCCCTCGATGAACCGTTCGAACGGCGGCATGAAGAGCGGCACGAGCAATAGCATGAGCAACGGTACGCGTAGCGGCACGGGCAATGGCATGAACAACGGCACGATGCAAAACGGTCAGTAGGAGCCCTGCAACTGCATTGAGGTAAGTCGCCTCAGCCGGGGCGGCGGCGTTCGGATAATGCGCCGCCGCCCTTTCTTCTGGAAAATTTTGACGAAAGCGCGCAGGCGGCGGCATCACGGTTCGGCGCACGCGAAACTGTCGGCAAGATTCACATTGCCCTTACCGATGTAGCGTGGAAACAGCGGGTAGCGGCACAACGGACGCGAGCGTCCGTTGGTCGCCGCCGCGATGTCCGTGGCAATCAACGTTTCGGGCGATGCGCCACGCGTCACCCAGTTGTCGAGCACACCCAACAGATCCACCGATGGGATGAATACCCCGCCGCCGTGCTGAAAACCCGGCACCATATAGAGCCGCATGAACCCATTGACCTGGTCGGCGCCGAAGCGATCGATCAGCGCTTCGTAGTAGGCGATCGTCTGGTTCGGGCTGATGACTTCGTCGGCGAGGCCTTGCAGCGTGATGAGCTTGCCGCCGTGCGCGATGTAACGCGAGAGGTCGGGATTCATCGAACCAATCGTCTGTGAAAGCGTGATGAGCTGCGCGCGATATTTGCCGGGATGCTGCGGGTCGAACTTGAGCGAGTCGAACGCCGCGTCTCGCGTCACGAAATAGCGGAGGTAGCCGTCGCCCTGCGCGAACAGGTAGCCGTTGGCGAAAAAGGTCGGCACCGGCAAGCGCTCGGCTTGATGCGCGAGTCCGAGCAGGCCGTTCAGACGCGTACCCTGAAAGACGTTGTAGCCGCGATAGCCGGTCACGTCCCACGCCAGCTTGTAGGGCAACGACAACCCGTCACGCATCGCCAGCAAGGTGGAGAGTTGCGCGTCAGTAAGGCACTCGTCGTGCGAGGGCGCGCGGCCGGCGCAGCGCAACGAAGCGATGAGGTCCGCTTCCTGCTCCCGGCAGCCGGCCACGTTGCTGACAATGCCGTCCGGCGCGCCGTCGAGCCGGTCGCAGACCGCCAGCGTGCGTTGATACACGTGTTCGAGCAACAACGGTGGAATGAAGCCCCGGGGCGTGGCGTATTCCGCCTGACCGAGCTTGACGCCCATCAGCCGCACGCCGGAAAAATTCAGCGCGGGCGAATTGGCGATCACGCCGTCGTAGTCGTCGGAATAGCGCTGCATCACCGTGTAGCCTTCGCGCCCGCCCGTCGAGCCGCCGGCAAAATACATCCGTTGCGGCGGCCGGCCATAAGCGCGCGCAATGAGGGCGAGCGCGGCGTCGTGCGTTTTCTTCAGATGCGCGTAGCCGAAATTCGTCACCGCTTCATCGACGAGACCGAACACCGCCAGCGATGAATCGCCCACGTGACCCGAGTCGTCGCCGAAAGTCGCATAGCCTTGCGCGAGCGGCGCGCGATCCGGAGAGAACGGCATCACGCCCGTGCCGCTCACCACCACGCCGTTATAGCCGCCGCCGCCGATCTGCAACGCACGGCCGTTCCAGCGGCGCGGCAGATTCAGGTCGAAGCGGATGTCGGGCGTGCTGGCCTTGAGCGCCTTGATGCGGCCAGTGATGCGGCAAAATTCGCCGCCTTGCTGATTACCCGGTGCCGTGGCGGCCACCATCGCCGCGCTTTCGATCTGCGCACCGGCAGTGGGCAACGCGATCAGTTCAGGCGGCAGCACCGCCCCCGCGAATTCCGCGCAACGTATGGCGAGCGGCGCTTCCTTAGGCGCGGCAAACGCCTCTGAGGTGCTCATCAGCCATAGCGCGGCGCCGACAGCCGTGACGAGCGTGCGTGAACCCAAATTGAAACCCGCACGACGCACCTGCGCCCTCATCCGTAACCCGCGCCATTGGCAGCCGTGCGCGATTGCTGCCCTCTCCAGTCGTTCCAGCCGCGCGCGATCATCAGCAGCGCGCCGATCGCGACCAGGTCGCCGCCGAGTCCGATCAACGTGCCGCGAAAACCGTGGAAAGTATGCGGCGTCGCCGTGTCGACGATCAACGACACCAGCGTGCCGCCGACGAAACACGCGAGCCCGGTACGGCCCACTGTCACCACGGCCGGCAAGCGCTCCGCGAGCCACGCGATGCTGCCCATGCGCACGAACTGCGCGGCGAGCCAGGCGATGACGATGAAGTTGATCACGCGGTCCACGGAAAGGTTCTGTTTAAGCGTGCCGGGCAGCGGCTGCGTGAGCACGAAAAGTTTAACGATGGCGAACGCCAGCACCGCGACCACCGCGGCGCGCGTCAACCAGCGCGCCGTGCGGGTGGCGTAAAAGCGCTCGCTGATGGGTTGCACCCGGCACAGCATGCCGAGCACGAACATCAGTTGCCATGCAAACGGATTAAAAGCCCAGCTGGCCACGTCGTCAATGCTGAATAACGCGGCCAGCGGCCGGGCGAGCGCCCAGATCGTCACGCTCAAACCCAGCGCCGCGAGCGACGAGCGGCGCGCCAGCGGCACCATGAACGGTACGCATAGCGCAAAGATCACGTACATGGGCAGCACGCTGGAGAGATACGGCTGGCGCCGCAGCACGGCAATATCGAACGCCTCGCGCAACGGCTGAATCGCGAACGGCGGCCAGCCGGTGAGGTCCACCATCGGCTGGTTCAGGTGCAATAGCGCGAGCGCGGCGCCGGACAGCAGCGTTAGTACGGCAGTGAGCAGATAGGCGCGATAGATCTCCCAGCAGCGTCTGACGAAACGCATCTTCGCCGCACCCTCGCCGCGGCCCGCGAGCACCGCCGTGTACGCCGCCGCCGACGCATAGCCGCCGAGAAACACGAACACTTCAGCCGAGTCGCACAAGGCATACGCGTGCAACATCAGATGCGACAGCGCGCTGCCGGGAATGTGGTCCAACACGATGACGATCAATACGACGCCGCGGAAAAAATCCACTTCGATCGAGCGTCCGCGGCGGGTGTCCATTCAGGTTCTCGCAATTTGGCGCATGCATGCAATGCGCCGTGACAAGCGGTCGTGTATCACTGTTTCCGGTAGGAACTCCATGAGAATAGAACGTTCCCACCGATGCTGTGCAGCTCGTCCACACGCGCTGACAAGCGCCCTATAGATGCATGCGCAGTGGCAGCAATCTGAAATTCAGCTGTCGGCGCACGGTAATACTGAGTCGTCACGTGTACCCCTTCGCGGCAAAATTTGCGGCTTTTAATGCATCAAGCGCGGGCACATCGGTAAGGGTCACGGAAAAAAATCGTCAATTCCGGCACGCGATTTTTTTCGCTTTTTTTCATCGTAGGATGAATTCATGCACGCCCGTCGGACATCCCGCGTTTTCGCGCGATGCCACCCTTCGACGGCGGCCACTCATGTGGACCGGACACGCTGCCGGGCTGATCTTCGATCGGCCCGGCTTGCCGAGCGTCCTGGCGACGCTTTCCATTTACGCGGCTGACTTTGCCGTCGCCACCGCGCTCCGGTCCTTCCACTATCGCCCTGAACGGCGGCACCTTGCGCGCCGCCTTCGCACTGGAAGACAAGCACATGAACAACAGAATTGCCGGCTTCGAAGGATTGCGCGCGATCGCAGTCCTGATGGTCTTTTTTCAACACCGTCTATTCGGCGACATCGGCGAGATCGGCCACCTCGGCGTATGGATCTTCTTCGCGCTGAGCGGCTTTCTGATCATCGGCATTCTGTCCGCGCAACGCGGGCGCATCGAAACAAACAGCAGCCGGTTCGGCGCTGAGCTGAAGCGCTTCCTGTTTCGGCGTACGTTGCGCATCTTTCCGATCTACTACCTGATGCTGGTGGTGATGTGCGTGCTGATGGCGTTCGGCATGGCGAGTCCCGAACTGGCGAGCGGCATGCCGTTCCATTTCGCTTATCTGTCGGACTTCTGGATCGGCTCCGTGCTGCATTACTGGCCGGGGCGTTATTCGCATCTCTGGAGTCTCGCGATCGAAGAGCAGTTCTATCTCGTGGTTGCGCCGTTATTGCTGGTGGTTGCGGCGCGGCGGCATCGCGCGGTCTGCCTGACGATCGTCGCCGTCGGCCTGGCTTCACTGCTGGCCATGCGCGCGGCACAGTGGCAGGACATCACGATCTATACGCATCCGCTGACCAACTTCTGGTTGCTGGCATTGGGCGGGCTTGGTGGCTTGATGATCGCTGGGACAGAGAGCCGTTTGCGCGTCGCGCTTGGGCACGGCATGACGCTATTCGTTTTGAGCGTCTGCGTGGCGGGGTTTTGCGCCACCGAGCCGGTGTGGGGTCAGTTGAGCAACCCGCTTGCCTTCACGGCGATCAGCGCCTTGTATGGCGCATCTATCGCGGCGCTGGTGTGTTCGATTGCGTGTTGCCGGAACACGGCGGTGATCGGCCTGCTTGAAACCGGCTGGCTGGTGAACTTTGGCCGCATCAGTTACGGCTTTTATCTCTATCACAATCTGATTCCGGACCTGACCCGCAACCACCACGCCACGGCATTCTTCGGCGGGACCGTGCCGATGTGGGCACATGCCGCCGGGATTGTCGCGTCGTTCCTGATTTCTCTGACGATGGCCGTGCTGTCCTGGCGGCTGATCGAAGCACCGATCCTTCGCCTGAAGACGCGCCGTACGCCGGTGGCGGCGGACACCGCGAGTCCAGTGGCGGCGCAAACGCCAGCCGTGTTCGCCGCTAGCAACCGGCGTGCGTTGAGAGATGAAGGCGCCGCTTCCGATGCCGCTTAAGGGACCCGGCTCTTACGTTCTACTTTCATGCAGATCGAGTAAGGGCACGGTATCATGCGGCCTCACTTAGCCGGCTGCTTCCACCCTTGCGCGACACGCGCGCACTGAGCAGGCCGAACGATAAAAACAAGCCACTGCCCGCGCGAACTCCGGTCCATCCGGTCAGCGCCCCTGGCTCGCGGACTTCAACCATGTTTCATTTCAGTTTCGCCAACGGGGTGCTTGGCGCGAGCCTGCAGGCGCTCAGCGTTTCCGCGCTGCTTGGCATCATTGCGGCACTGTTGCTGGGCGGGATGGTCAAGGGCGTGGTCAGTATCGGCGTGCCGCTGGTTGCCATGCCGATTCTCAGCCAGTTCATGCCGATCAAGGAGGCAGTGCTACTGCTGTCGATGCCGATCATTCTCGGCAATATTCCACAGGCATTGGAAGGCGGCGACATGCTGCCGACGCTCAAGCGCATTGCCGCGCCGCTGATCGGCACCGTGCTCGGCAACATCGTCGGTGTGAGCGTGTTGATTTCGCTGGCGCCTCATCGCGCGCAGGCGGCCGCGGGCCTATTGCTGATGGTCGCGGCGCTGCTTCTGCTGCTTTCGCCGCGACTGACGCTGGCGCCGGCGTGGGCGAAACCGGCAGGCTTCGTGTTGGGATTCGGCGCGGCGATGATGGAGAGCATCGCTTCGGTGCCGGGGCCGTTGCTGGCAATGTATCTGATCGCCACGGGTGCCACGGGGAAAGCCTTTACGAAGCAGATCGCGATTATTCTGGTGGTTTCGATTATCACGCTGGTTGCCACCTTTAGCGGCGGCGCGCATGCCAGCTGGACCGATCTGGTTATTTCGGCCTGCGCGAGTGTGCCGGTGATCGTGGGAATACTCGTTGTGCGGCCGCTGAGAGACCGGTTGCCGCCGGGCGCGTTTCGAGTGCTGGTGCTGGTGTTCGTTCTGGCAGCCGCTGCCCAGATGGTCTGGAAGTCCGGAGTTTTATAAGGTTCGGCACCGCGCGCGGGTGAATTCGGGCCGTGGAACGCGCATTGCTGATCATGGCTGACAGCAATCAACCGGAAGCCATGGAGGAAAATATGCCCAGTTCCCCGAACGAGCACGAAAACAAGCCGGATGAAGATCCTGGCAGCCCGCCCACCGAGGTCTCCAAGCCCATTGGCGACGCCGTTCCCACGCCGGTTGAACCGGGTCTCGATCAGCCGTTGCCGCACAAGGGTGAAACTCCGCTGCCCCCGCAGAAGGCGGACGACGAACCTTTGGGCGAGACGGAGACGCCACCCGGTGTTCCACCGCCCGGCCCGTCGGACTTCGCATAGCGTCGGCGATTTCGGGGCGAGGCTCTTGGGGCGATCCCTCCGAGGATCATTCCTTCGGAGCGCCCCTTTATGGCAATTCCCCATGGCGATCCCTTGGACCGCCGTGCAGCGTGTTGGCGCTTTTCGGGCGCTCCCACAACGCAAATCAATGCCAATCGGATCAGGCCGCTGCCGGCTCGTGGACGATCTTCAGCGCGCTCTTGTGCTCCTTGATCAATCGGTAAACGGTTTCGCCCGGCACCGTTTCCCGTTCGAGCAGTTCATCGGCGATCGCGCGCAGCACGGGCTCATACGTATGCAGCAGCCCATAGCACAATTCGTTCAACTCCTTGAGCAGCACGTTCGCGTGCTCGATGGCGCTCTTCATTTGCAAGCCCGCATACTGCGACGGCAGCGCCGCGAGGCTGAACAGATCGCCGTCGCGGTTAAAGCCGAACTTGGACACCATGTCGAGGCTGATGCGCGATGCTTCCTGCAAATCCGACGCAGCGCCGCTCGATGCTTCGGAGAACGCGAGAATCTCGGCGTTACGTCCGCCGAGCAAGACCTGAATTTCGTTGCGAATCTCGGTTTCACGGTACAGGTGCTTGTCCTGCGCCTTCGTGATGAGCGCGACACCCAGGGCGCCGCCACGCGGCAGAATCGTGACCTCTTCCAGCACGCCGGTGCCGAGCAGCGCGGCCACGAGACCGTGCCCCGCTTCGTGGACCGCGATGCGCGTGCGTTCGTCCTCGCTCAGTGCCCGTTCGGCACCGCTCACGTCGCCGATGCGCGCGATCTTGATCGCCTCCATGAAATGCTTCGCGGCGATTTCCGTCTCGCCGCCTTTGCGCGCGACCAGCCCCGCCTGATTCACGACCATCGCGACCGTTGCCGGCGAAAGACCCGTGGTCAGGCGAGCGAGTTGGTCATAGTCGATGTCGGCGGCCTTCGACTTCAGCTTCTCGGCATAGAACCGGAAAATTTTCGCGCGGTCTTCGCGGTCGGGCAACCGGACCTGCACCGTGCGATCGAAACGGCCCGGCCGGCGCAACGCCTCGTCCAGATTGTCCGGATGGTTGGTGGCCGCGACGATGATGACGCCTTCATTGGACGCGAAACCATCCATTTCAGCCAGCAGCTGGTTGATGATGCGATTGCTCTCGGCTTCGACGGGGCCACCGCCGGTATCCGTGCGTTTGGCGAGGCCGTCGGCCTCGTCGATGAAGATGACCGTGGGGGCATTCTTGCGCGCGAGTTCGAACAGATGTTTGACCTTCTGGATGCCGACGCCGTAGTACTTCGCACTGAAATAGCTACCCGTGATCGAAATGAAGTTCGCGCCGCATTCGCCGGCGAGCGCCTGGGCGAGCCGCGTCTTGCCGACGCCTGGGCCGCCGACCATCAGGATGCCGCAGGGTGCGCGCACGCCCATCGAGGAGAATTGCTTCGGATTGGACAGATAGCCGCGGATGTCCGCCAGTGCCGCCTTCGCTTCACCCGCGCCGATCACGTCGTCGAAACACAGCGTGGGTGCCTTGTTGAGCAGCGACGCGCCACCTCTCATCTCGCGCCGCATGAACCACACCATGCCGCCGATCAACAACAGCGGCAACAGCAGGCTGATCGCGTCGCGCACCTCGCCGAACAGCGGAACCCAGCGCGACGCGCCAGTGCGGATGTCCGCATCGGGCAGCCATACGAGCTGATAGGACGCGGCCTCTCCCGCTTTGGGCTCACCGAGCAGCAGCGCATGCGAGAACGTCGCGTTATGGTCGGTGACGAAGTATTTCGTGCCGTCGCGCTTCGACACCAGAATCGCGTTGGGGCTCACGCCGATCGCGGCCACGTTGGCGTCGTGAATGTCACGCAACATTTGCGACGCGTCTTTTTCGTCGCGCGTCCACGCGGAGGGATCGTGGCGCATCTGACTCGCGATACCGGTAAGCGCCGGCGTTGCCCGCGCACCGCGTTGCTGGTACTGCCACATGCCCAATGCGAGCAATACCGCGATGAGTGCGGCGCCGACGCCAAGAGCAATCTTGCGTGCACGTCTTTTCCCAAGCGAGTTCTTTCCCGGCTTCATGAGTCACTTCCAAAAACGGGCCAAAGGGGGGCCCTGGGTACTGGTCAAAATCAGGTGGCAGAGGTCGATGGGAGGGAAGCGGCTGACGCGACACCATGCAGGCACGGAAAGGAGGACGCATGAACCATGCGTCCCTTTTAGCAGCTCTGACACCAGCCAGTATGCCGGTCGGCCGCTCTTTCCAGATTGCAGAAAAAGCCCATTTCTACCGTCTATCCGGCGGTTTGCAGCGTCGGATTTGAGGGAGCGATTCATGTCTTTAATAACAATGGACCGCTGCTCCAGGGCTCAGTTTATCAGCCCTATATTCAATGCGTATTCTGCATACCTACATTTCACCGAGCCCTATTAAAAAGCGGTCAAAATTGCAGCAAATCGCGGAATATGGGCGACGTTCGTTCAGGCAGGCTGGTGGCCACCAACTGATAACTGACATGTGGTGTGACGGAGGGGGATCGCCGAGCGAGCGCCCGGCGAGGGCGGCACTTGCGTGGCGATCCTCGGCCGGTCGCTCGGCCAAGTCTGGAGGCGCCTGCAGCAACACCCCAAACGTCCGATGGGCAAGGCGCCCAACGGTTTCGCAGCTGACCGGCGGGCCTCTGTGGGCCCGTCCGCATTTCGCCGCACTCTCTCAGGTTCTTCTTTTTTTATTGCCGATACCTGACGGCACCGGTCTTCTCTCCCGCACCTACCCCCGACTTTCGCACCGCTTCCCTTCGACGGATTCAGACTCGGGCGCCTGCACGCCGCTTCAGCTTCGTCTGCGCCGTCGAGGAAAGCGGCCTGTCTCTAACCATCGGACGATATCGCAGTTTTTTTGTTAGGCTTTACCATCCGTCTCAGTTTTTGACGTCAGCGGCTTAATATCTGGTGAACTTCGCTAGCCCACCGGAACACCCCCTCGTCCGTAGTAATGGATCCATGAACCAGCGCACATTGCCGCAACGCCTGGCTGCTGCCGCCGCAGCCGAATCGCGCGCCGCCGTTTCCACGAGCCGCTTCAGCACGCACGCGCTCGCAGCCGGCGAACAATTTCTGGCCTGGCGCCAGCGCGTGGGCCATGTGGTCGACGCACCGCCTACCAAGGATCAGATTGTCCACGGATTTCGCGGCGAGATCGATCGATATGCGGTCGGCGGCATGGTATTTACGGACTGCAGCACGGAATCAATGCGGCTGGAACGGTCGGTCGCGCGTGTCTCCACGGACTCGCGGCGCGATTACGTCTTTCAACTGTTCGTGGAAGGTGAAATCGGCCACGTGAGCGGCATGCGTAAGAAACGCAGCGCGCCGGCCTCGGTGCGGGGCATCGTCGCGTTCGACCTGAACCAGCCGTTTCGGGCCGAACGGCCCGAATGCCGGCTTCTGAGTCTGTTCGTACCGTCCGCGATCGTGGACGAGGAGCTGCGCGACGGCGCGGCGATTCACGGCCGCATTGTCCAGCAGGGTTCGCCGCTGAGCGGCCTCGTGCTGGACCACCTGACGGCAGTCGCCCGGGAAATTCCCACGCTCGACCCCGTCGCCGCGGCGCAAGCATTGCATGCCGGCGCCCAATTGCTGGTCGCCGCCTTTCAGAAGGAAGCGCGCCTGACGGGCGCGAGCCGGTCGGCGCTCCAGTCCGCCGTGATGGGCCAGGTGCGGCGCTACGTCGAAGCCAATCTGCACGAGGCCGACCTCACGCCGACCAGCGTGGTTCAGGCATTACAACTGAAACGCGCTACCGTCTATCGCTGGTTCGAGCACGACGGCGGGCTCGGCGCGTATATCCGCAATCGCCGGTTACGGGAGGCGGCGGACGAACTGGTTCGTTTCCCGCATCTTCAGGTGGCGGAGATCGCCTACGGACTCGGTTTCCGCAGCGCGTCCGATTTCACCCGCGCGTTTCGCCGCGCCTTCGACATGAGCCCACAGGATATGCGGGCGCGCGCGTTGAACCTGCGGCGGTACGGGGTAGCGCCACCTAGCGCCAAGTAGCGGTTGGTAAGTCTGGTAACGCTGGCTGAGCAGCGTTCAGACCGGCGGCGAAGCGCGGGCAACGCACGCACCCCTCGCTTCCGGCTCGGGAAATGCCCTCAGCGCGGCCAGCGTGAGCAGGGTCGCGGCCATCAGATACCAGGCCGGCATCATCGGATCACCTGTGCGGTTGATCAGCCACGTCACGAGGAACGGCGAAAATCCGCCGAACAGGACGACGCCGGAACTGTAGATCACCGCAACTCCGGCCGCGCGCCGATGTGCCGGAAACGCTTCCATCATCAGCACGGAACTCGGCCCGGCATTGTTGACCGCCAGCGCCACATAGGCCGTGATGATGACGAGCGCGACGACGTCGCCCGCGCCATGCGTCAGCGCCCAGAATGCCGGCCACGCGGCCGCCAGCGACGCCACGAGTGCCGCGTACTGCAGCGTCTTGCGGCTCGCGAAACGGTCGGCCGCGCGCGCCACGAGCGGCGTCACCACGAGGATCACGAGGCCCGACAGGCAGGCCGTCAGCAGGCTGATCGCGGCCGGCCGATGCAGTGTACGAACCAGATAGGCCGGCATGTAAAAGACCGTGAGGTAGATGCCCACCGAAGGCGCCGCCGTCATCAAAAGCCCGCAGACGATGGCATGCGGGTGCGCCGCGAACATGCGCCTCGGGCTGAGCCGCGCGCCCTGCACCGGCGCGGTCGCCGGCATCCGGCGCCGCAAATACCAGCCGACGGGACCGATCAGCCCACCCAGCGCGAATGGAATGCGCCACCCCCAGTCATGCATGGCGGCGGACGACAGCAGCGCCGTGGCGCTCGCCGCGACCAGCGCGGCGGCGAAGGCGGCGGCGCCTTGACTCGCGCCGCGCCAGCTCACCATGAAACAACGATGCCGGTACGGGACCGTCTCCATCAGTGAAGCCGACGCCGGCCCGATTTCACCTCCTGCCGCAAGCCCTTGCATCAGACGCGCGAGCACCATCAACACCGGCGCGGCAGGACCGATCGACGCATAGCCCGGCAAACACGCAATCAGCCATGTGCCAAGCGTCATGAGGGCGAGCGATACCGTGAGGCCCGCTTTGCGGCCACGGCTGTCGGCGATGTGGCCGATCATCAGCGCGCCGAGCGGGCGCATCACAAAGCCCGCGCCGAAGGTGGCGAGCGAGAGCAGCAGCGACGACGCGGGATTGCTCGACGGAAAGAACAGATTACCGATGATGACCGCGGAAAAGCTATAGACGGTGAAGTCGTACGCTACAAAGCCGTTACCGATAACAATCGCCGTGACGATACGCGTGAGTTCGGCGCGGGACGGCTGGGCCGCTTTGTGGGCAGCAGTTTGCATGGATTGCGATCGACGGATTCTCGCCGACGGATTCAGAAGGATGACAGGAGAGGCATTGTATTTCCTTCTTCAACGGCACGGGCATGCGCAACCTGGAACCACACGCGCATTGCGCTGCTACACTTGCGCCACGCCAACCCTGCCGAAGCATTCGCGCCGCCCGGCACCACGCCGATCGCGACGCCCCCTAAGCGTCGCGGCACATTCTTCGGCCGACACACTCCGTACTCCATGCTTCGATTCGACAACCTCAGCAAGCGCTATAGCGAACGCATCATCTTTCAGGGACTGCATTACAACACCGCTGCAGGATGCGTGGCGCTCAACGATGAATCCGGCAGCGGCAAGTCGACCTTGCTCGGCATTCTCGCCGGCACCATCGAGACCGACGCCGGCGAGGTGTGGCTTGGCGGGCATTCGCTGCGCACCGCGCAGCAGGCAGCGCAATCGGTGCTCACCTATGTGCCCGAAGACTGCATGACGTATCCGGACCAGACCGGTCGTGAGTATCTGCAGCGTGTAGCGGCGCTCAGAAAGACCACGGTCGACAGCCACGCGCTCGAGCTTGTCAGGCGCTTTGGACTCGAACCGCATCTCGACAAGCGCTTCGAGCAGATGTCGTTTGGCACGCGCAAGAAAATCTTCCTGACCGGGACCGTACTCGGCGAGACGAAAGTCGTGATCGCGGACGAACCGGTCGGCGGACTCGACGCCTCGGCGCGCGGCGTCCTGGTCGATCTGTTCAAAACGCTGGCCCAAACCCGCACGGTGTTTTTCTCGAGCTACGACTCCGCCTTTACGCAAGCATGCGAGGCGAAAACCATCAGTTTCGCGGACCTGGGCACGCGCGGCTAAGCAGTTGCCGCGCGCTGGCGGAACGTTGTGGCTGACCAGCGTAAGCAATTGCGCGAAGTTCGCCGCGCCGGGGCTAATTATCGGGACGACACTCAAAAGGAACAGTCAAGCAATGCCAGGCGGGACGCAAAAAAATTCTGAGCAATGTCAGATCAGCGGCATTTGACGAGTGGAAGCGGCCTGAGCAAACGCTCAGGCGCATGAAGTGGTATACGGGGGACGGTTGCGCAGCTTCATGGTGCGGTGTCCCGGCCTGATGGCCGACGCCGCGTGGCGCTGTGCTTCGTTATCAATAATCAAACAGCGGCGTAAAGCCGCCTCACTACGCCTGTATCGCAGCGTGATTCAACTCGATATGCAAAATCACGAGCCACCGTTTCGGGCAATCCTCGGCAATCTGCAAATCCTGCTTTTTGTCGCCAGCCGTCTTCACGAAACCCTTCGCACGCGCGAAGCCGAACGCGCGCCGGGCATCGGCCTGCAGCCACAACGTGAGCAGTCCGCAGGTCACGCAACTGAAAAGCCAGATCGTTTCATGAGGCAAGCTTGCATCGAGTTGCTGCGCGACGTAGGTAAAAATAGTCGTGAGAACCTGATTGGTGACGAAGGCGATGGCGACAACCTTGCACATCCCTCTGAGCATCATGGCGGGTCTTGACGGGGTCATGGGGTGGCAGAGCCCGGAGCGGGGGATACGCAAGCCTCGACGGTCAGGTCGCCCTTGATTTGTTTGAACGCCATACATTCTCCAGCCAATCGCGGATTTTTCGCGGCGGAACGCCAGACTCAAACTATACGGACGACACCATAAAGGCCGCGAAACAATCGTCGTCGGCAATATAAAAATCCTGTGAAATTCACCGCACGCCGACCAGCCGGTAACCCACGCCGGACTCGGTGACAATGTGTTCAGGATGGGCCGGATCGCGTTCGAGCTTATGGCGCAGATGTCCCATGTAGATTCGCAAGTAATGGTGGTTGCCGGTTTGCAAGGGGCCCCATACCTCGCCGAGCAGTTGTTCATGCGTCAATACCCGACCGGGATGGCGCATCAGCGCGGAGAGAAGGCGATACTCAATGGGACTGAGATGGACGGTCCGGCTGCCGCGCACCACTCTCCGCTCACCGAGATCGACCGTGACGAGGCCGAACTGAACCTGTGGCAGACCGACCCTGCCGCAGCCGGCCTGCCTGCGCAAACGCGCGCGGATCCGCGCGCTGAGTTCGGGTAAGCCGAATGGCTTGGTAAGGTAATCGTCGGCGCCGGCATCGAGTGCGGCGACCTTGTCTTCCTCGCGGCTTCGCGCCGACAGCACGATTACCGGCATAGTCGACCAGCCGCGCAATTCACGGATCACCTCGATGCCGTCCACGTCCGGCAAACTCAGATCGATGATGACGAGGTCCGCCAACCGCGTCGCCGCGTGTGCCAGGCCTTGTGCGCCGGTCTGCCCTTCGAAGACACTCATGCCGGCCGCTTCGAGGCTCGTGCGAATGACGCGGCGAATGGCTTTGTCAGTGTCGATCACAACAACTGTAACGGTGGGATCGCTCATGAATGTGCCACGTCGACCGCTCGCCGTTGAGGTGGCGGCCAACATCCAGGCGGGGTCTCCATTAATTATTGGACGAGCGCGCACGAGGTGCGCGCCGGTAAAGCAGTGGCGACAAGAGCCGGGCTCAATGCATCGGCTTCAGCGCGGAGCCGACGCCCTTGCCGTTCTTCTCGAGCAGGCTGCCGTTTGCTTGCGCCGCGAACGCGGCATAACCGGTTGCGTTCACAACGATCGGATAGATCACCCCGGTGATCTCGGTCGTCAGGTTGCACAGGACCATCAGCGGACGAAGCAGCGTTTTCATGATGTTTACTTTATTGGGTCAGCCGCAGCCGAACAGGTTCAGCACAATGTCGATCAGCTTGATGAACGGGAACGGCAGCAGAATGCCGCCTGGCCCGTAGATCAGCAGATTGCGGCGCAGTAGCGA
Source organism: Paraburkholderia sp. RL17-337-BIB-A (assembly GCF_046025895.1). Taxonomy (NCBI): domain Bacteria; kingdom Pseudomonadati; phylum Pseudomonadota; class Betaproteobacteria; order Burkholderiales; family Burkholderiaceae; genus Paraburkholderia; species Paraburkholderia sp. RL17-337-BIB-A. The sequence goes on from NZ_JARESY010000002.1 coordinate 2,812,289, forward strand.
GGCCGCGCCTTCCACAGCGGACTCCTGTACCGTGAAATGTAGAAGACGCCACGTAAACGCAGCGTCAATACTTCGCGCCGTTTCGTAAAGACGATGTGCGAGGTGTGGGGACTGCCGGGCTAGCGCAGCGGTTGGTGCAGCTGGGGGACTTTCAGGCGCTGCGTGCCGCCATTTGAGAGCGACCGGCGTTTTTGCCGTCTATGCCGTCTACGCGGCTTGAGCCGCCTCAGCCGTCTGAGCCGCTTTATCGAGCGCGGCCTGTTCGAGCCAGAGCCGGCTATCGGGGAACCAGAATGCGTCCGGGCGCGGAGGCGAGACGAGCCGCACTGGAAGGGCGGGATTGAATATCTTCGACCATGCGGACAGATAGGACGGCGTCTTCACCAGAAACCCGCAATTGGCCAGAAGCAAACTGGAAACCAGCGCTTCGCGGCCGATCTCGAGTCCCGGATAGCCGCTAAAGTGAATAGGCGTGTTGCCGCATGCAAGTAGTTTTGCCGGTGCTACTTTGACCGGCTTGCTGAATGGCCAGGCGATAAAAAAATCGATAAACGCCTGTTCGTCGCTCGAGATGAAAATATTGGTGAGCTGCGGGTTTTCCGCGAGCGTCGATTCCACGTGCCGGCAAAAGCTTCCCCATGAAACCGGCACGGCTTCCAGTGTTTTATCGGTACCTCTGAAATGCGCGCCAAGGGTCGATGTGCCGAGCCCGAGCTTCTGGCAGATCGAGTCAACTTCTTCGTAGATATGTGTAGCCGGCCGATAGTGCGCGAAGAAGAGTTCGCTTGCACTTCTGAGTCGAAGCCGCGCTTCATAGCGCTGACGAAAGCCCAGCTGAACCAGGTCGCGGACCGTCGACGTTCTCACCTTGTGAGTGACCGCGCTTCTCGAGGTAGTGTGCACGGGTTCGAAGAACGCGGAGAACCAGTCCAGTTTTCCATCGGCGTCGCCATACAGCCCACCGCGGGCACTAATGCTCGGCGTGAGGCATTTCTCGTCGCAATACATCAGAATAAACAGGACCATCTGCATCACGGAGAAAAACCCGGAGTTCTCCTGGATCTCGATGGAAAAGATGCCCCTGTTCAAACGCTGCGTAGCATGAAGTGAAATCCGGCGCGGCGTGGCCACGGAATGCTTGAACCCTTCGCTGCGTCGGATTTGTTTCGCCCGATCGACTACCTTTCTCAACATGCCCTACTCCTAATTAATTAGGTATTCTTTGAAATGGCACGCACCTGTTCGTTACGAAGGTATGGAACACTCAGCATAACATTTAAACAAGTCCGGCCAAGTAAGTTTGGATTGTCTTCGTGAGCTAGCGCACAAAGGTTCGGTAAGGTTTTCCCTGGATAGGCAAAGCAGCGGCGACTCGCTCCAGCACGTCATTCCAATTGTCTCGCTGTGATTGCGTGAAAATTCTCACGCTGGGATACCAGGGGCTGTCATCCCGATCACGCAGCCAGCGCCAGCATCCCGCGAAGCGATTGAGCAACCACACAGGCTTGCCCATCGCCGCCGCCAGATGCGCGACCGAGGTATCAACCGAGATCACCAGATCGAGGTTTTCGATCAGCGCGGCGGTGTCCGCAAAGTCCGCGATCTCGTCCGTCCAGTCGATCAAGCGCGACGCGTTTGCCGCGTCGGCACGCTTGGCCGGGTCGTCCGTCTTTTGCAAACTGATCCAGCGCACGTACGGCAACGCGAGTAGCGGTGCAATTTGCGCGCACATCAAGCTGCGCGCCTTGTCGTCCGTGAAACCTGAATGGCCGCCCGCCCACACCACGCCGACACGCGGCAGTTCAGGATTCGGCAACGCGGCCAGCCTCGCGCCCCACTGGCCGGCACGCCTTGAATCGGCATACAAATAGGTGGCTGCGGGAATGTTGTCGAGACGGGTGCCGAATGCCATCGGCAGCGACATCAGCGAACATTGCCAATCCCAGTCGCCGGTTTCGGGGAAGGCGTCGTCGAGCATGACAAGGCCCGGCCAACGCGCGCACAACGATTCTTCGTACAGACGCCGCAACGGCGGCGGACAGATGTAGCCTACCCGCGAAAAGCGTGCGAGTGCCAGCGGCAGGTAACGCACGAATTGCAGGCTGTCGCCGTGGCCTTGTTCGGGAAGGACCAGAAGACGCGCTTCGCTTGCGAGCGCCCCCTGTGCGGCGCTTGCACTGTTTGGACCGTTCGCGCAGTTCGCAACATGCGGATGGCCGCCTTTCCATTCGGGCAGCGGCAGTTGCGTGCGTTCCGATGCGGGACGTCCATCGGCATCGAGAAAATTGACCCAGCGGTCCTCGAAATAAGGCCAGGCTTCTTCGTAGCGACCCACAGCCAACAAGACATGAGCGAGGTTGGCGCGCGCTCCGGGATAAGGCGGCGCGAGCGCGATGGCCTGCCTGAGATGCCGCTCTGCTTCGTCTAACGAACCCATCTCCTTGACGACGCTCCCGAGGTTGGCAAGCGCTGCCGCGTGATCCGGCTTGAGTTCGAGCAGCCGGCGATAGATGGTAGCGGCATCTTGATGACGCCCTTGCACTTGCAACGCCAGCGCGAGAACGTAATGAAGCGCTAGCGAATCCGGTTCGCGCGCGAGACCACGCTGGGCGGTTTGTGCCGCACTCGCGTACGCACCGGACTTGATCTGGATGACGCACAGGGTGTGGTAGAACGCCGGATGCGGTTGTACTTCGATCGCGCACTCCACCCAACGCTGTGCCGCTTCGAGCTGGTTCGAATCCAGCGCCAATAGCGCATGAGAGTACAAGGCTCCCGCATGTCCCGGATCGTGCGCAAGGATTCGATCGAGACACGCCTGCGCTGTTTCGACGTGGCCTGTACGACGAGCCTCCTCGGCTTCGTGGTACCAGGCCGTGATGACGTTCGATGAAGAGGGGAATGGGTTTGACATGGTTGGCGAGCGAATAGGCGGTGAGCGGTTTGCCAGGAGACCGTAAGCGACGATGCCGGATCGATGCGCCGTGATCTGTGTACGGGAGATAGACGCGCCTCGGGTCGTAAGGTGTAGCGCGGGCGCGATCGGGCGTCGATTATCGGTGGCGCACAAGCGCAGGTCTCTAGGACCGTTCTGAAACGGCCGGTCATGCGGTCCGTGGCTTCGGGACAATCACATGAAACGTTACAGATGGTTGCGAGATGCTTGCGAGCGCGGTTGTCGACGCACGCGCAAGATCGCCCGAGTCGCATTGACGCAGCGGCGCTATTACATCAGCAGCCTGCCCACCAACGCGTGCAGGGTTGCTTATGCAGTGCGTTCGCACAGGTGCATCGAGAACAATCCGCACTGGGTGCTCGACGTGTCGTTTGACGAGGATCAATACCGGGCGAAGGTCGAGCATGCGGCGCAGAACTTTGCAATGCAACGTCGCGTCACCATGAATCTGTGCAAGCGCGATACAAGAACCAAAGTGGGACTGAAGATGCGCCGCCTCAAGGCGGGTGCCAACAATCAATATCGTGCCGGCCTGTCTGGCTTGTGAGCTTCATGCAGTTGCCCTGACGCGCACTGGGATTACACTGCTTCATTATTACAATATAGCAATCCTAATTGCACCATGCCGATACCCCGTGTACTGTATGTTCTGAGCATTGCACCAATCTCAAACGCTTCGCCCAACTTAAATCTCGCCTGTCGAGGGATCTTTTCAACTCGGAGATTCAGGGCAACAGCCAATGTGCGAATTGCGGAACGAGACTGACTGTCCCGAATAAAAAACCTCCGGACAGACAACGGAGCATTAGCTCTTATCGCGACTGTCGAACTACAGAGGACTGCAATTGAAAACCGAACATTTTGATTTCGCTCTTGATCCAGCAACCATGCCCACGGATCCTGTTCAGTTGCGCGGCCGGCGCCGCGACGATGGAAGGATGATCGTGCTGGATCGTTCCACGGCAACAATCGAACATAAAATGTTCCCGGCCATATACGACTACCTCCGCCCAGGCGATCTGCTGGTGTTGAATGATAGTTACATGCTGTCGAATACGCTGTCGTTCCAGAACGGCAATGAGCCCACGCAGATGATCGTATACGGCCACGAGCCCGGCGGAACGAATATTGTCGAAATCAGACCTGGACAAGGATCGAAAACAGGTCTCGCCCTGAGATCAACAGATGATGCGCGGCTCACTTGTACCTTGTTGGAGCCGCAGCCCGACGGACTCTGGAGGGCGAGGTTCGAGCCAGCCGAGCGGCTGACTCTGGCGCTTGATCGGTACGGGTCGCGCTCCGACGAAACATCCGACGAAGCCGTCCCCCTTCATCCAACATATTGGCGAAATTCCCCGGAGGCTTACCGGTCCGTCTACGCGCGAAGGCCTGGTTCGCTCGAGATTCCGTCAGCCGGCCTTCACTTCTCTACCGACCTTCTGAGCCGGATTGCCGACAAGGGTGTTGAAACCGCGTACGTCACACTGCATGTTGGGGCTACCGAGATCCTCGCCGTCCGCTACATCAGGGAAGACGAGGTTGAAAATCACAAGGTGAGACCAGAATTCTTCGACGTCGGAGCGGAGGCGGCCATACAGATTAATCGGGCACTAGCTGAAAGGCGCCGCGTCATCGCGGTCGGCACAACTGTCATGCGTGCGCTCGAGTCACTTGCGGTTCACAACGAACCCAAGACAGACATTCAGGCTGGGACAGGATGGACAGATCTCTACATTTATCCGGGATTCCAGTTCAAGGTCGTGGACGGCCTACTGACCAACCTTCACCGGCCACGGTCCAGCCACATCGTGTTGACCGCTGCTTTCGCGGGCAAAGACCTCGTTATGCGAAGCTACGACGAAATCCTTAGCATAACTGGATATGAGTTCGACATGTTTGGCGACAGCATGCTGATCCTGTAGGCCTCGGACAGGGAAAGCAAGCGCCGTGGCCAATGCTGATCAAGGATTCGCCACGGCGCGGCAAATCGACTCGCGTTCCTGATTCTGGTGCCTAACGGGAAACGATTGATGACATTCAAGCGCTACGATGTGCGCACCGCCGAAGTCAACTTGTCTGGATGAGTGTAGATCTTCAGAGCGGGGACTCGAGCGACGTGTGCTGTAAACCCGTGGCCCGCTCAGTCTCAAGCAGCTTTCCGCCTCGATATGGCTAATATTGGCGACAGCACGAACATGCACGCGGACGCTTGACCTTCCCCCAGTGGGAAGGTCCACGCTTGAGTCCTGATCTCTCATCGGAGCCAAGAAATGGAATTCGAAATCCCGGATATGTCATGCGGCGGATGCGCCAATGCGATTACTCGTGCGCTGACCAGTCTCGACCCCGCCGCGAAGCTCGACGTCGATGTCCCCGCTAAAATCGTGACCGTCACATCGGCGTTGCCGACGGCACGCATCATCGAGGCCATCGCTGAGGCGGGCTTTCATCCTTCGCTCAAGGGCTAGGCAGATCGCGGCAAGCCATTTAAATCGAATAGGCTTGCCTCCCTGTTCGCGGCATCACGGCAGCACTGCGCGGCATCATGGCCGCCTGATATCACCTTTTCTCCAACGGAAAATCCAACATGAAAAACCTTCACGCATTCCGTGCCCTTTGTCTTTTCGGCGGCGTTGCGTTTGCTGTCGCTGCGGCGCCCGTCTGTGCGCAGCAGAGTGCGTCGATGCCCGGCATGGACATGTCAGCATCGGCGGACGCCGGGTCGAGCGCATCGACACAGGCCTTCAAAGACGCCGACGAGAAAATGATGCAGGACATGGAATCGCCCGCCTACACGGGCGATGCCGACAAGGATTTCGTGGCCCACATGATCCCGCATCATCAAGGCGCGGTCGCAATGGCGCAGGTGGAACTGAAATACGGTAAAGATCCCGAGTTGAAACGGTTGGCCCGCAACATCATCAAGGCGCAACATGAAGAGATCGGGTTCATGCAGCGCTGGCAGGCGAAGCACGGTGTGAAGTGACAACCGGCGCGGGCTAACCTTGCGCTGCCGGTCTCGAGATACCGGAAAAAGAAACCCGCGACATAACGGCGGCCCTCATCACCCCACGTTGGTGATCAGCCCGTCGCCGCACCCACGCTGGTGATCAGTTCGTCGTCGCAGTTTGCGCTTCGCGAGTCTCGCGAACGAGCGTCTCAACCAGTTCCGCCGCCGGCATCGCACGCGAAAGCCGCACGGCCTGGCCTGCCCATTGAGCCGCATAGGCAGCGCTTCCCTGCGCTTTCGCAGCCGCCGCCGGCCTCGGCGCCCTGCGCGATGACGCCGTCCAGTCCTGCTGCATGGATCTGAGCGGCTTCGTCGAGGTTGGTGGCACTCGCCAGCAGCATGATTCCGGCTTCGCGCAACGCCGCGATTTTCGCGGCCGGCGGCAAGCCGAAGTGGAAGCTGACCACAGCCGGACGCTCCTCAAGCAACATCGCGAGCATCGCGTCGTCTTCGACAAAACTCGTATAGATCTCGCGCAGCGCCGCAGGCGGTTGAGCACCGAAGCGCGCGAAGTGCGGCGCCAGATAGTCGAGCCAACGCGCCTCCCGAATGGGATCGGCGTGGGCAGGCGCATGGGCGAACAGATTGACGTTAAACGGCTTGCTGCTCAACGCCCGCGTTTCGTGGATCGCCGCCCGCGCGCTCTGCGCGTTCATCGCACCGAAACCGAGCGAGCCCAACGCGCCCGCGTTCGACACCGCCGCGGCTAGCGCCGGCGTGCTCACGCCCGCCATTGGCGCCTGGATGATCGGCAGGCGGACGCCCAACCGGGCGAGTAGATTCACAGAGTCCTTCATGTCCGTAGCTCCTTGAAACCTCACGCGCCCAGCGTTACCGCGCGCCTCCCTTGCAACTGACTATACTTGTGCCACCCGTGTTGATAAATACCTCCATATCGAATTAATTTGATACGTCACGTAATGAATAATCCACGGATCATCGAACGAAACAATAAACGGCAGTTCGACGATTTGATGCTCGGCAGCATCGAGCTGTTCTGTCTCGCGGCTGAACTGGAGAGCTTTACCGACGCCGCCACCGCTGCCGGCGTGACGCCTGCGGCGGTGAGCCGCTCGGTGTCGCGGCTCGAGGAGCGCATGGAGGTGCGGCTCTTCGTCAGAACCACGCGCCGTATCCGGCTGACCGACGCGGGCAGGACGTATTACGAGCGTTGCCGCGAGGCGCTCGGGCAACTCGTCGACGCGGAGCGCGAAGCGACCGGCCAGCAGTCCGCCGCTGCCGGCGTGTTGCGCATCAGCATGCCGACGCCTTATGCGCACTATCGCGTGCTGCCCATCCTGCCGGCCTTCCGCGAACGGCACCCACAGGTGCGGGTCGACGTGCACATCAGCAATCGCAACATTGACTTCGCCGAAGAAGGCTTCGATCTGGCCATTCGCGGACGCGCGCCGGACGAGTCGAATCTGATCGCCCGCAAGCTGGAAGACGCGGAACTGGTCGTGGTGGCGAGTCGCGCTTATCTGTCGCGAGCCGGAACGCCGGCATCGCTGGACGACCTCGCGCGCCACGATTGCATCCAGTTCGACCTGCCGAGCAGTGGCCGCAAGATTCCCTGGCTGTTCAAAAGCGGGGGGGACGTGCAGGAACATTTCACCGAAGGCGGCTATTCGAGCGCGGGCGATGTACTCGGCGGCGTCACGTTGGCGCGCAACGGCGCCGGGCTGTTCCAGACATACCGTTTCGTGGTCGAGCAGGACCTGGAGACGGGCGGTCTGGTGGAAGTGCTGCCCGAGTTCGGTGGCACCTCGCGGCCGTTCGTGCTGTTGTACCCCCACAAGCGCCATGTGTCGTTGCGGGTGCGACGCTTTGTCGAATTTCTCGTCGAGACACTCGGCCCGGCTCCGCACGACGACGTCACCTCTCCCCTTCTTTGAGGCTGACCGGCGATGGATCGAATCGATGCGACCGGCTCGCTGGCCGGCAGACTCGTGGGTCCGCTGGTCGGCGGCCTGCCGCCCTCGTTGATCAGCAAGCGCGACGGCGTACGCGTATGCGCGGCGAACCTGGGACGCGTTACAACCGACCAACTCGAACGCAACATTCAACGCATTGCGCAATCGTCGGGCGTCGACGCGTGCACTCGCCGGCCCGATCGCCAATCGCGCGCTTATTGCCCCGTGTTGAGCACAACCCTGAACCGGGCGGCGCCGCTCATCATACGGTCGTAGGCCTCGGCTGCCTTCGTCAGTGGGAATTCTTCGATCATCGGTTTGATTCCCGATAGCGCGCTGAAAGCGAGCGTGTCCTGAGAATCCGCCGACGTACCCGACGGCCAGCCTTGCACCGAATTGCGCCCCATGATGAACTGCGCGATAGGCACTTCGACGGGCTCATCGGAGAGCCCGACCATGATCAGCTTGCCGTTCGCCCCGAGGCCGCCCACTACCGCGCTCATCGCTTTGCCACTCGTGACGGTGGCGAGAATGACGCGCGCGCCGCCCAGCGCCTGCAACGCTTCTGCGATGTTCCCCGCAGTGCTGTCGATGTAGTGATGGGCGCCAAGTTGTTTCGCAAGACGGGCCTTGTCCTCGCCGCGCGCGATGGCTACCGTGACGAATCCCATCTTTCTCGCGAACTGCACGCCGAGATGACCGAGCCCGCCAATGCCCAGAATCGCGACCACATCGCCAGCCCGCGCGCCGCTGTTGCGCAGCGCGTTGAATGTCGTGATGCCCGCGCATAGAAGCGGAGCGGCATCGACATCGGAAAGATCGTCTGGAATGCGCGCCAGCGCTTCGACCGGGGCCAGCATAAATTCGGCGTAACCGCCGTCGTAGCTGATACCCGGCACGAGGGCGCGCTCACACAGAACAAAATCGCCTTGACGGCAATGCTCGCACCGTCCGCAATGTCCGCCGTGCCAGCCGACGCCGACGCGCTGCCTCGCCTGCCATCCTTCGATGCCCGCACCGACTGTATCGATGACGCCCGCGATCTCGTGCCCGGGCACCCGGGGATATTGCAGGCCCGGCCACTGCCCTTCTTTCGTCAACACGTCACTGTGACAGACGCCGCACGCCTGGATCTTGATCAGCACCTGCCCCGCACCCGGTTCCGGCACGTCCCGTTCGACGAGCTCCAAGGGGCCGCCCGCCCGCGCCACTTGCATTGCCTTCATCGTCCGCATCGCTTTCCTCCTGGTGAAAGAGACGAACGCGAGCTGACCGAACCCGGTTCGTGGATTTGCCGCCGACGTCACCTACCGGTCAAGCGGTCAGCTTACGCCATATTCCAGGCGCAGCTCCCCTGCCACGGCATGGCCTGTTCTTCTCGTCGACGGGAGCGCCGCATGACTCGCGAAAGGGTCGTTCGACCTGGCCGCCCGTGCGGCCAGTTTTGCGCCCTTCACGCCGACCCGATCGGGTCGCTCACGGCCGGATCACTCACGGCCCCGCGTTGCACCGTCGGCCCCGACTGCTCGCCGAACTGCAACGCAGCAAGCTGGGCATAGAGCGGCGAACTCAAAAGGAGCTCCGCGTGACGGCCCTGCGCGACAATGCGTCCCTGTTCCAGCACGATAATGCGGTCGGCCTGCTGGACGGTCGCGAGGCGGTGTGCGATGACCAGCGTGGTGCGATTCTGCGCGGCGTTATCCAGCGCCTTCTGCACCAGCCGTTCGCTGGCGGCGTCGAGCGCACTAGTGGCCTCGTCGAGCAGCAGGATGGGCGGATTCTTCAGGATCGCGCGAGCGATCGCAATGCGCTGGCGCTGTCCGCCGGACAGGCGCACGCCGCGCTCTCCGAGAAAGGTGTCATAGCCTTGCGGCAGTTCTTCGATAAAGCCGGCCGCGGCGGCCATGTCGGCAGCGCGTTGTACTTGCGCCAGTGTGGCTTCCGGCGCGCCATAGCGGATGTTGTCCAGCACGCTCCCTGAAAAGATCACCGATTCCTGCAGCACCACGCCGATTTCCTTGCGCAACTCGACAAGCGGCACGGCACGCGTCGGGACGCCGTTGATCAGAATGCGGCCGGATTGCGGATCGTAAAAGCGCAGCAGCAACTGGAACAGCGTCGTCTTGCCCGCGCCGGATGGGCCGACCAATGCGACATGTTCGCCCGGACGGACCTCGAGCGAGAGTGCGGACAGCGCGGCAATGCCAGGGCGCGATGGATACGAGAAGCTGACGTTGTCGAAGCGGATGCCCTCGCCTCGCACAGGCAGCGCGATCGTGGTCTCAGCCTCCACCACCGGCGAGCGCGCCGCCAGCAATTGCAGCAAACGTTCGGTGGCGCCGGCAGCGCGCTGCAGATCGCCCCACACCTCGGCGACCGCTCCCACGGCGCCAGCCGTGAACACCGCGTAGAGAATGAACTGGGACAACTGCCCTGCAGTCATGCGCCCGGCCAGCACCGCCTGCGCCCCGAGCCACAGCACGAACACAATGGCGCTGAACACCAGCACGATCACCACGGCGGTCAACCAGGCGCGCGCGCGAATGCGCGTGAGCGCGGTCTCGAAGGCCGCCTCCACCGCGCCGCCAAAACGCCGCGCCTCGAATGGCTCCTGCGTATACGACTGGACGGTCGGCATGGCATTGAGTACCTCGCCCGCCAGCGCGCTCGTATTCGCGATCTTGTCCTGGCTCGCGCGCGAGAGCCGCCGCACGCGCCGGCCGAAGATCACGATAGGCGCGACCACCACGACCAGCGTTGCGATGATGTAGCCGGACAGCACCGGGCTCGTCACCGCCAGCATCGCCACACCACCCGTCAACAGGAAGAAGTTGCGCAATCCCAGCGACAGGCTGGTGCCCACCACCGTCTGGATCAAGGTGGTGTCGGCGGTGAGCCGTGACAGCACTTCGCCGGTCTGCGTGGTTTCGAAGAACTGCGGGCTCATCCCCAGCACGTGATCGTAGACCGCGCGCCGCAAGTCGGCCGTGACGCGCTCGCCCAGCCACGACACGAGATAGAAGCGCAACGCCGTGGCGCCGGCCAGGACCAGCGAAACGACGAATAGCGCGATGAAATAACGATCGATGTGCGCCCGGTCGCCCCCGGCGAAGCCTCGATCGATCAGGTATTTGAACGCCACCGGCAACACCAGGGTGGCGCCCGCCGAGGTCACCAGCGCGAGGAAGGCGAGCGCCCAACGGCCGGCATAAGGGCGCAGGAAGGGAAACAGCGCAAACAGGGGGCCGATACGTGGTGAAGAACGCGAAAGCGGCGAAGACGTAACAGCGTCTGGCATGGGGATTCCGGAGTGGATCGAATATCCTCCCGATTGTGCCAGTCCTGCGAATTCGAAGGCGGTTCGCGCAAAAGCCCGGCGCTGATCCATGCATGGGCCTCCTGCACCGCCAGCCCTATAATCCGCGGCACAAGCCAATTAACGTATCGAGGTCGAATCGATGTCTGGAAGTATGTCCAACGGAGCGCTGCGGCGCATGGCCGCGATCGTTGCACTCGTGGTCGCCCTTGCGCTGGTCGTTGTCAAAGTCTGGGCATGGGTTACCACCGGCTCGATTTCCTTGCTGACGTCCGCTGCCGATGGTCTGGTGGACGTCGTCGCGTCGACCGTGACCTTCGCCGGGGTCCGTTATGCAGCCATGCCTGCCGATCGCGGCCATCGCTACGGGCATGGCAAGGCCGAGGCAGTCGCCGCGTTCGTTCAGGCATTGCTTCTCGCGGGTGCGGCGGTCGGGCTCGCCGTCGAGTCGGTGCAGCGTCTGTTCATTCCCCAAGCGCTGAATCAGACGGGGTTCGGCATCTGGGTGATCGTGGGAAGCTCACTGGCCGCCGCCGGGCTCGTCGCTATGCAAACCCTCGTGGTCAGGCGCACGGGTTCTACGGCCATCGCCGCAGATCGTGCCCACTACGTGACGGATGTGGCGGTCAACATCGCAGTGCTGATTGCGCTTTTGCTTGAACAGTTTCTTGGCTGGTCCCGGGCCGATGCGATCGGCGCCCTGGCAATCTCCGTCTACATGCTGTGGAACGCGCGCGGCATGGCGGTCCACGCGTTGTTTCAACTGCTTGACCGCGAGTTGGATGAGGCAGATCGTGCACGCATTGAAGCCGCGGTACTGGCCTGTGACGGCGTGCAAGGCATTCACGATATCCGTACGCGCGACAGCGGGGACAGGATTTTTGTCGAGTTTCATGTGGAAGTCGACGGGGCCCTCACCGTCGAAGAAGGTCATGCAATCAGCGATAACGCCGAAAAAGCGGTGCAGCGATTGTTCCCTTCGACCGATGCCACGGCCCACCTCGAGCCTGCCGGTATTAAAGACGAGCGGCTGGACGACCTTGTCAAATAGCCTGAGCGCGTGGACCGCAGTGGAGTGTGTCAGGCACTCTTCGGCGCCATCCAGACTGGCATCGCCAGAAGGAGAAGCGCCCATCGTCAGAGCGACGACGGGCGCTTCTCCGAACCACTACTGCACGGGCGGCCGCATCACTGCCGCGTGCGCCGATCCGGGTCTGCCGCGCAAGACGCTCTATGACAAGATGCGGCGTCTCGGCATTTCGCGAGAGATTGAAGACGGCAGCAAGTGACGGCGTGCGCACCTGAGCGGATGCATACGCGGCAGGAAGCGGACTTTCGACGGCAGAACGATCGTCGTTGAAGAGTGAAGCGTGCCGTGGCGTACGATACGGTTGTACTCGGTAGAACAGCAATGTCCGGGAGAACGCGCGATGAATGCTAATGCGTTAAACGCCAAATACGCACACCGACCATAGTCCGGAATGATCGTAAAAGATCAGATAGTCCTGCAACCGGCGCAGTATTACTATCGGTTCGCTCACTCTATGGTGAAAGGACAACGGCAGACGCGGGACCAGATTGTCGGAGGCGCATGGTGGATTGATGCCGACGTCTTCAACACCATTAAAAATCGAGCGGAACGGTCCGAATCGCATCTTTTATCACCCGCACGCCGGAATCTGGCGATCGCCAAACGATGGGAGGGCAAGGTAGACATCGTGGTGCGGGCACTTCTGGTCGGTCCTCTGCTGGCATATATCGGACCTCGAACGTATCAGGTCTTCGAAGACAACGTTCCAGACGATCTCTCCATCTGGATTCCATCGCCGGACGCGATTCAAATTTATATACCGGGACTAAGAGAAAAGAACCCGACGACTGGGTACCCGATCTATCGGAATGCCTTTGCGCACGCAGAGCAGATTCGCATAGGCTGGGACCCGACTTGTTGAGTTTCGGAACTCGTAGATCCGCTACTGCAAGTGCCTCTTCCACCTGGCTCACCGCGTTGAGGCGGTGAGGCGCTGTCACAAGATCTCTGGCTGACCGGCCCGGCCGTATCGCGGCCGAAATTCCATCTGCCGCGCCCTGCAATGCGCCGGCACCAGGCTCACATAGTTCTCCGATCTCAAACCGTCAAGGTACGTAAAAACCCTAGGATACGCCTGTTGGTGTATCGATTTACTATATCGATACACCAAATTGTCCGAACACGGACTTCAGGAGACACCATGGCTTCGATTTCCCGGCGAAAATTCTTACAGATCACCTCCGCCGCCTCGGTCGCCGCAGCGGCCGGTTCCCTGCCCACCCTGGCGCGTGCTTCGGCGCCGATTGCCCTGCGTTTTTCATCCACGATGGTGGCGGACCAGAACGCCTCGCACTACGTCTGGTATCAGAATTTCGCCGCGAGTCTGAAGACGAACGTAGGCGACGCCATCCGGATCGACTTCTTTCCCAATAACCAGCTTGGCAATGAAAGCGACGTCGCGCAGCAGGTCAAGATCGGCTCAATCGACATGATGGTGACGGGCGCCTCGATATGGGCCACGCTCGCGCCGGAAATCGGCATGCTGGATATGGGCTATCTGTTCGACAGCTTCGCGCATGCCGAGAAGGTTCTCGATGGTCACGTGGGCGCCGCATTGGGCAAGTTCCTGCAAGACCGGTCGGGTTGCCAGATTCTCACGTGGACGTCCCAGTTCGGCGCGCGCAACGTCTTCACCAAAAAGCCCGTTGAGTCGCTGGCGCAATTCAAGGGCACCAAACTCCGGGTATTGCCGACGCCCGCGTTCATCGAAACCTTCAAGGCCATGGGTGCGGTCCCCACGCCGATCCCGTTTGGTGAGCTCTATATGGCCGCGCAAACCGGCGTGGTCGATGGGCTGGAACACGACTCCGCGACGGTGCTGTCAGGCAAGTTTTACGAGGTCGTGAAGTCATGCTGGAAAACCCAGCACAACTTCAGTCCGCTCACTGTCGCGATTGGGAAGCGATCCATGGACAAGATCCCCGCGGAGTTGCGTCCGGGATTTCTCAAGGCCGTCCAGGAAGCCAGTTTGAAACAGCGCCCCATCGCCGACGAAAAAGCCTCGCAGGCCGAGCAGGTGCTCAAGCAGCACGGCATGACTTTCTACCCGATGGCGCCGGCCGAGCGCGATGCCGTGCGCCATCAATTGCAGAGCACGCTCTATCAGAGCTTCGCAAAACAATATCCGGCGACGGCACCGCTCTTTGCAGAAATCGCCGCGGCAAGGGGCTAATCGATGAGCGCGCTCCCCACCCCTCACACGCCGAACGAGCACGCCCACGCCGCCGCCACAGCGTTGGCCTTCGATCGTGGAACACCGTGGGGATCGGGCCTCGAACGCCTGGTGCGATGGACCGAATATCTCTCGGCAGCCGTGCTTGCCGCCGATGTGGCCGTGGTATTCGTGTCGGTCATCTACCGCTACTTCCTGCACGATCCGGTGGATTGGGCCGAGGAAATCGCCTCTGCCCTGATGATCGTGCTGGTCTTCTTCGGCGCTGCGACAGTACTGGCCCGTAGCCAGCATGTCGGCATCGAGTTGTTCCGCGGTCTTTTGCCGAGGCGCTGGCAACCCGCGATGATTCACGCCGGGCACTGGATCATCGCCGGTGTGTCGGCGAGCCTGTTTTTTTCGTCCTGCCTGTTGCTCGTCGATTCATATGGACAGACGACCGCGAGCGGTTTGCCCGGCTGGATCAACGTCTACCCGCTCGTGATCGGAAGTCTGTTCATGACGCTCTTCGCCGTGGCGAATGCCATCAACGGCACGCGGCGCATCGTGCTGGGGAGCCTCGCCGGATGCGCGGTGATTGCGCTCGCGCTGATCGCATGGAGCACGTTCGTCCCCGCACATCCGATCGAGCCCGGGCTGTTGCTCGCCGCGGGATTTTTCGGCGGCCTGTTCCTTGGCATACCGATCTGTTTCGTCCTCGCCTTCTCCGCCCTGTTGTTTTTTCTCGCGGAACCGAGCCTGCCCATGCTCGTGTACTCGCAGCAGGTGATGGCCGGCGCCAATCACTTTGTTCTGCTCGCGGTGCCGTTCTTCGTGCTGGCCGGCCTGCTGATGGAATCCAACGGCATGTCGTCCCGTCTGGTCGAGCTGCTGCTGCGCATCTTCGGACGCGTACGCGGTGGCCTCGGCTTGATATCCATTACGGCAACCGCTTTCTTTTCTGGCGTGTCCGGCTCCAAGCTGGCCGATATCGCCGCTGTAGGCGGGGTCGTCATGCCTGCCGTACGTCAGAGCGGGGAGGATCCGGATGAGATAGCCGCGATCCTTGCCAGCAGCGCGGTCATGGCGGAAACCATCCCGCCCTGCGTGAACATGATCATCATGGGATTTGTCGCCAACATTTCGATTGCCGGCCTGTTTCTCGCCGGGATCGTACCGGCCGCGGTGCTGGCTGTGTCGCTCGGTATCATGGCCGTGATTTTTGGCCGGCGCATCGACCCCAGCAAGGCCTTCAGTGTGCGCCGCCCGCTGGTGCCCCTGCTCGGCGGCGCCCTCGTTGCATTCATCATGATCGGCATGATCGGCAAAGGCGTCACGTCTGGGGTGGCGACTTCGACCGAGGTATCGGCGTTCGCCGTGGTCTATGCGCTGGTGGCGGGATGGCTTGCATTCCGCGAACTGACGCCCCGGGTGGTCGCGCGGCTGTTTGTGCGCGCCGCGTCGATGGCCGGCAGCATTCTGTTCATCGTCGCCGCGGCGTCGAGCGTCTCATTCGCCCTCACCATCGAGCAGATTCCGGCGCTCGTGTCCGGCGTGATGGTCTCTTTCGGCAGTCACTACGGCGCGACAGGGTTCATGCTGCTGTCCGTGCTCATCATGATCGTATTTGGCGCGATACTGGAAGGCGCGCCGGCGTTGATCATCTTCGGGCCGCTGCTGACGCCGATCGCCCAACAGCTCGGAATCAACCCGCTACACTTCGGAACGGTGGCCGTGGTGGCAATGGGACTCGGCCTGTTTGCACCGCCTGTGGGGCTGGGCCTGTTCGCCACGTGCGCCATCACGGGCACCAAGGTCGAACGCGTCGCGCGGCCCATGCTCAAATACCTCGCGGTACTTGCTATCGTCCTCGTCCTGCTGGTGCTTGTGCCCGGCTTCTCTCTCTGGCTACCATCCCGCTTTGGGATGTAAGTCACTTTACCGAGGATCTCGTGAGCACGATACAAGACGTCGCTAAACATGCCGCCGTCTCGGTGAGCACCGTGTCGAATGTACTCAACGGCCGCACGGAAAGGATGCGCCAGGAGACGCTCGCACGCGTGGAGGAGGCGATAGAAGCGCTGAAATACCGGCCAAGCAGCCTCGCGCGTCAGTTGAAAACCGGCCAGACACCGTTGATTGGCCTGCTGGTGCCGTCCATCGCCAACCCGATGTACGGCTACATTGCCCGCGAGATCGAGACCTTCGCGCAGGAGAAGTACGGACACCGCGTGTTGATTGGCAACACCTATCGGGACAAGGAGAAAGAAGCGTCTTTTTTTGAGGACCTCCTCGCCCATGGGGTACGGCGCGTCATCGTGATCTCTTCGCTGGCTGACGAGAGCCACCTTACGCAGGCCGTGCAGCGTGGCATGGTGGTCGTCAGCTACGATCGGCGCGCCACGCCCGGCGAGCAATCTCAAGTCAACCACGTCGCGCCGGATAACTTCGAGGCGGCACGGATCGCCACCCGTCACCTGATTGCTCATGGCCATACGCAGCTCGCGTTCGCGACGGTCGCGGGTATGACCGTGAGTCGCAGCGATAAGATCGATGGCTTCTACGCAGCGGCGAGCGAGGCCGGCTTGCGCGACCAGGCGCGTGTGATTGAAGGCGGCCCGTCGAACGAATATGGCGATTCCGTCATCGGTGAAGTGGGACACGAGCTTGCGCTGCAAATCGTCAAGAATGCCTGCCGGCCCACCGGAATCGTGGCGGTCAACGATCTGATGGCGCTGGGTTTGATGTCCGGCCTGCGTGAAACAGGTCTAAGCGTGCCCTCGGACGTCTCCGTCGTCGGCCTCGATGGCCTGTTTCTGTCCGCGCTTTCCAATCCCAGATTGACGACCGTACAACTGCCGGTGACCGAGATGGCTCGCGCGATGGTCGAGCGGGCCATGACTCGCCGGGGCCCGCCGGACGCGGACGCCGAGAATCTGGTTTTCAACACTACGTTGCTCATCGAACGCGAATCCGTGGCGGCACCTCCGGCACAGATTCCGTCTATCCACGCCAAAAAGCGGAATACCAGGAAATGAATACGGTTTTTGTTAGTCATCCTAGCAACATGCTGGAGCGTTACTTCGGCGACAAGGCGCTCGCTGGGTTACGCGCGCTCGCCGAGGTGAAACTGAACACCGAGCGCCGGGAACTCAGCACCGATGAACTGGCCAGCGCGGCACGTGGCTGCGACATCATCATCGCCTATCGCCAGACGCCGGCACCGCGCAGCCTGTTCGCCGCGCTGCCGGAACTGGCGGCGCTCGTGCGGTGCGCGGTCGATATCCGGACCATCGATGTCGGCGGCGCAAGCGAACACGGCGTGCTGATCACACAGGCGAGCGCCGGCTTCGTGCCGTCGGTATCGGAATGGGTGATCGGCGTGATACTCGCCATGGCGCGCGGCATCAATACCTACGCGACGGCCTACCATCGCGGCACGCCCCCCGAGCCCGTCATGGGACGTCAGCTGCGCGGCGCGACCCTGGGTGTCATCGGCTATGGCCAGATATCGCGCTATCTATGCGACGCAGCGTGTGCATTGGGCATGCGTGTGATCGTCACGGATCCGTACACCGAGGTAGAACAGCCCAACTTGCAACAGGTGCCGCTGCCCACGCTGCTGGCTATATCCGACTTCGTTGTTTGCCTCGCGCCCGCCACGGCCGAAACCGCCAGCCTGATGAACGCCCAGGCGTTTGCCTCGATGAAACGCGGGGCGTACTTCATCAATGCCTCACGCGGCGAACTGGTCGATGAGGCTGCGCTGCTATCCGCGCTGGATTCCGGCCATCTGGCCGGCTGTGCACTCGACGTCGGCAGCGAAGCGGACCAGATGCCCTCCCTGATACTCGCACGGCATCCCAAGGTGATTGCGACTCCGCATATCGGCGGCCTCACGCCGGAGGCGATCGAACACCAGGCGCTCCAGACAGTCTCGCAGGTCGCGGAGATCCTCCGCGGAGAAACACCGGAAGGCGCTGTGAATGCTCCGCACGCGAGCCGATTGGGCAGATTCGCGCATGGGGAGAAGCAAGCACAGGCGATGGTGGAATCGCAAGCGCCCCGTCATTCGTAGCAGACAGCAACCCACATCTCATGGATTCGACTTTGGCTACGATGTACCCGGGCGCATGCGATTGCCACATACATATCTATGCAGAGGGCTATCCCCTCGCGCCTCACGCCACGTTTGTCCCGCCTCCCGCACCCGTGAGCGCGTACCAGCGGATGCAAAAGGAGTTGGGCTTGACGCGCGCCGTCGTGGTGCAACCCACCGGCTATGGTTTCGACAATAGCTGCACCTTGTCGGCATTGGCAAGGTTCGGCGACGCGGCACGCGGCATTGCAATGCTCCCGCCACAGGCACAGCACGACGACAATGAAATTGCCCGTCTGCACGAGGCGGGCATTCGCGGTCTGCGCTACATGATGCTCGCCGGGGGTCTCTCCTCATGGAGCAACCTCGAGGCCGACGCTGCCCGCATCGCCGCGCTCGGCTGGCACATCGATCTCCAGCTCGATGGACGCGACCTGCCGAGCCACGAGTCCGAGCTGAAGGACTTGCCCTGCAAGCTGGTCATCGATCACACTGGCAAGTTCATCGAGCCGGTGCATCCGGACAGCGAAGCGTTCCGCTCGTTGTGCCGCCTGCTCGATCGCGGACAAACCTGGGTCAAGCTTTCCGCACCGTATGAAACGTCTCGCGTTGGCGCACCGGACTACGACGACGTCGCGCTGCTCGCGCGCACGCTCGCCGCGCGTTACCCGGAGCGTTGCCTATGGGGAAGCAACTGGCCGCATCCTAACGCCCAGCCGCGTCCCGTCGATGCACTGCTGCTGGACTGGCTCATCCGCTGTGCCGGCCATGAAAACACGCTGGAAAAGATTCTTGTCGGCAATCCCGAAGCGGTCTACGGCTTCTCTCCGTCGTTGACCTCACGTCGGGGTGTGGCTAGCACCTCGTGACGAAGGGGCGTGGCAGTCATAGTCACGGTCACGGATCTGGATCGCCAAGACTGGCCGCGCGCAATCGGTCGAAATCCAGAATGGCGATTTCCCCGGATTTCAGGCTCACTATGCGTTGGCTTTCAAGGTTCCTGAGCAACTGATTCGTGGTCTGCCGCGACAGCGACACCATTGAAGCCAGGCTGTCTTGCGAGACCCTTATCCTGCTCTGTGACGCGTTCAGACCGCCATACCCGCCGGCGATCATCAGCAAACGATTCGCCACGCGCTGTGCCGCGGGCAACAGGGTCATCGCTTCGGCGTTCTCGAACGAAACCCGCAGTCTTTGCGCCATCAACAACGCAAAATCGCGCCAATAACGGGGCGTGGAATCGAGCAGGCTCTGCAACGCGGATTCGGGCACGTGCAGCAAAAGCGTCCTGCTGACGGCAGTGGCGTCGTTCGGACGCGGCAGCCCGTCGAACATCGAGATTTCCCCCACCCATGCAGTCGGTCCGAGCACCGCGAGCAATGCCTCTTTCCCGTCCATCCCGACTGTGCCGATAGCGAGCGCGCCGCCCAGCACGGCGTACAGTCCATAAGACTGGTCGCCGCGCCGATACAGGATTTGGCCCTTCTCCAGTGTGAGCAGGGTGGCACGACTGACGAGGTAGTCCCGCAACTCGACAGGCAGACCCCGAAACCATGGCGTCGTTTCGAGTTGCGACCGGTAGCGGTGCAGGCTGGATTCCATTGGCGCGTCGACCTGTCGTGTATCTGACAGATTTTAGGCGGCTTCGCGCACATCATGTGGACTCGCATCGGACGACGCAATGACTTTGACCCTTGATGCACCTGCGGCGTCGCAGGGACGGAATGGGCGATTTCGCCGGGCGTTGTTCCACCAGGTTGTTCCATTGCTTGAATCATCGAATAAGGAGTGTCGACATGGCCTCATCTACTGTCAGTCTGAAGAACGACGTGTCACCCGCCGAATGGGAGGCGCGAGTCAATCTCGCGGCCGCGTACCGTCTCACGGCGCTGTTTGGGTGGGACGATCTGGTGTTTACCCACATCTCGGCACGTGTGCCCGGCCCCGACCACCATTTCCTGATCAACCCGTACGGCATGATGTTCGACGAAATCACCGCGTCTTCGCTGGTCAAGATCGGTCTCGACGGCCGCAAGGTGGCCGAATCGCCGTATGACGTCAATCCGGCCGGCTTCACGATCCATAGCGCCGTGCATGCGGCACGCGAAGATGCGCATTGCGTGATGCACACTCACTCGGTCAACGGTGTTGCCGTGTCGGCGCAGGAGGCGGGCTTGCTGCCGCTCTCCCAGCAGTCGCTTGGTGTGCTGGCGTCGCTCGGCTACCACGACTACGAGGGCATCGCGCTCAATGAAGCCGAGAAGCCTCGTCTCGTTCAGGACCTCGGCGGCAACACTTATCTGATGCTGCGCAACCACGGCTTGCTGACGGTCGGCGCGACGCCGGCGGACGCCTTCGTCGCCATGTACTTCTTCGAAGCGGCCTGCATGATTCAGGTGCGTGCCCAGGCAGGTGGCGGAAAGCTCAGGCCCATCCCGCAGCCGATTCTCAACGGCATCAAGGAGCAGATCGGGCTGGTGACGAGGGGCGTCACGCTCGGTGCGCTGGCGTGGCCCGGGTTGCTGCGTCGGCTGGATCGCCGTAACCCCGGATATGCGGACTAGCGCGGTCCGTTCGCACCATGCGCTACGCACTACGCACTACGCACTACGCACTACGCACGATGATAGATGCTGAGCAAACGGCGTAAGCGTCATGAACCGCGTTTGCCGATTCAAGGCATCGCGGATGGGTGGGTAAGTCACGTGAGAACCGATATGGGAAAAATCTTTATCTACGGCGCCGGCTCGATTGGCTGCTATGTTGGCGGACGGCTTCTTGCCGGAGGTAGCGACGTCAGTTTCATCGGGCGTGCACGCATGGCCGAGCAGTTGCGCAGTCAAGGCATCACGCTGTCGCGGCACGACGATAGTCGCTGGTATGTGCCGCCGGAGCGGACCGACGTGTCGACGGACGCGGCCAGCGCCGCCACCGCCGACCTCGTGCTGGTCACCGTCAAGTCTGCCGCGACGCCCACGGCCGCCGCGGAATTGGCCAGCGTGCTTCGCCCCGGCACGATTGTCGTGAGCTTCCAGAACGGCGTGGGCAACGCGGACGTCTTGCGTGCCGCGCTGCCACAGCACACGGTGCTGGAGGGGATGGTGCCCTTCAATGTCGTCGAACGCGGCCCTGGCGCGTTTCATCAAGGTTCAGCGGGCGAACTGGAAATCAGACATACGCCGGCCATGCAGCCGTTCGTCGACGCGTTCAGGCAAGCGGGTCTGCCGCTGATCCAGCACGTCGATATGTTGCCGGTGCAGTGGGCGAAGCTGTTGCTCAACCTCAACAATGCGATCAACGCGTTAGCGAACCGTCCTTTGAAGGAGGAGCTCTCGCAACGCGCCTACCGGCGCTGCCTCGCTATGGCGCAGAAAGAAGCGCTGGCGCTGCTGAAACGGGCCGGCATACGGCCGGCCAAGGTGACGCCGCTTCCGTCAAACTGGATACCGCATGTTCTCGCCGTACCCGATGCAGTATTCGAACGGCTGGGCCGCACGATGCTGACGATCGATCCGCTCGCGCGCTCGTCGATGTCCGACGACCTGGCGGCAGGGCGCGCCACGGAAATCGACTGGATCAACGGCGAGGTCGTGCGCCTCGCCCAACGCCTTGGGCAAACGGCACCGGTCAACGCGCGGCTCTGCGAACTCGTGCGGCAAGCGGAACGCGCCGACGCGCGCCCTGCATGGTCAGGCGAAGCACTGCTGGCCGAGTTGCGGGCTGCGGCGGATGTGCCTTCGATATTGCACGGCAATATCTGAACGCTGGCGCACGCGCAGCCGTTCTTCAATATCCGTCCTCGAAGCGCCTCGAACGCTGTGGCCTTGGTTAACCGGTCGTCGTCCCCGCATAGGCCGATCTGAGCGTGGCGAGGTCCAGCTTCACCATTTTCATCATGGCTTCGGCCACGCGCGTGGCCTTCACTGGATCAGGGTCAGCCATCATCCGCAGTAGCTCGGACGGACAGATCTGCCACGAGACGCCGAAGCGGTCTTTCAGCCAGCCGCACGCATCCGTTGAACCGCCGCCCTCGAGCAGGGCGTTCCAATAGCGGTCGACTTCTGCCTGATCGTCACAATTGACCAGCAGGGATATCGCATGGTTGAACGGATCGCCCCCCCCAGAACTCATGGCGATGAAGGGCTGCCCAAACAGAACGAAATCGACAACCTTCGTGGCACCGGCGCTCGGCACCGCCGTGACCCGCGTGATGCGTGAGTCGGGAAAGATAGCCGTATAGAACGCTGCGACCTCTTCAGCTTCCGTGGCGTACCAAAGAAAAGGCGTGATCTTTTGAATCGTCATGGCAAATCTCCTTTCAGTGATGGCTATATGTGCAGGCAAGCCGCATGCCGCCATTGGGACGACGAAGCAATAGCATCAAGATCGACAGGCCAGGAAGAAAAGTTTCACTTTTTATCCGCTTCGGCCATCCGGGTATGACCCCAGTTGCCTTGCTGTTAGTGACTGCGCCGAGCCTCATGCGCCGACTCTGTCGACCTCTTCCACCCGGCGTTTGGCGTATTCCCAACGCGCCTCATGCGCGTTTCGTCGGCGCAATCACTCGAGAGGATCTCTATTTCCTAATACTCATTGAGCGGCGGAAGCGGCGCCCTTTCCTGCCGCTGCACCTGTTGCCTTTTCCAAACGCGTAACAGCGCGGTTTCCGTATCCGCCCAGCGAAATTCGCGCGTGGCGCGTTCGGCAAACTGTGCGGTTACCGCATCGGCCAGCTCCGCTACTTTCGGCTCCTCCTTGCGCGGGAGGTTGGCCAGCCGCGCCGGATGTCCGAACTCCCCGCTCCGATCCATCCAGCGATACAAAGCCGGAATGGTCCGCCGCCATTCGCCCTTGCGCGCAACCGCGCATAGCGTGCGCCACGCTACCGTGTCGCTTGCGAGCCACCGCTTGCGCGCGTCGCTCGCCCGATGTTTTGCGCGGCGCAAGAACATGACGATGCGCCCCCGTGCCCACGCCACCACCAGCAGGCCCAGCACGATCGCACAGCCGGCGATCAACTGCCCACTGTGAATCACAATGATTCGGTGGGGAATGCCCTGGCTCATCACATCGGCGGGGATTTCGAAGAGGGGTTTCTCGCGCGCGGTGGACGCGGAAAACGTCACCCCCGGCAACGCGATCGTCTCTTTCTTTTGCGTCTTCGTGTTCCACCATTCAATCGTCACAGGCGGCAGCTTGAACCGGCCGTTGTGATCGGCGATGTAGGTCACGCTGTCGGTTCGCTCGCCCGCGACCAGTCCCACCCGGTCCTGCACGATGTTGCGGGTCGTGGACGGTTTGGCGTAGCGCTTCAATCCGTCGACTTCGCCGAGATTGGCCGGCGGAATCAGCATCGACTCGGTGCCGGCCGCGCTTTGCGTGATGGTGCGCGTGATCGAATCGCCCACGCGAAGCTGCTGCTTCGACGGTTCGATTTTTTGCGTCGCCGTGAGCTTCGCGGTCGGAAAGAATACGGCCATGTCCTGCGCGCCCGGCGGCACGGTCGCCACGAGTTTGAGCGCGGGCGTCATCACTTGCACCGGGGCGTTCGTGCCACCTGGGTAGACGGTGATCGCAAACGGCGGGATGTCGTAGGTCTTGCCGGCCTGAGGCGCAATGCGATAGGCGCGGCTCACGCCGAACCAGCGCACGCCGTCGATGTCCTCGGAAAGGTTGTCGGCCTGCTCGTCCGGCAAACTCACGATCGCATCGGCGACGGTGAAGAGCGGCCAGTTCGGCGCCTCGGTAAACCAGGTGGTCGTCAGCAGATCGACGACGAGCTTGACCTCGCTGCCCGCAACGACCGGGCCGGCCGGTTCGAGATGAGCGCGAACCATGGTCCGCGGCGCAGGGTCGGCAAAGGCCGGTAGCGGTGAGCAAGCTGCGCCAAGCCATGCAATGACGAGCAGAAACCGCAGGAAAGTCGCTGTCATGGCGCGCCCGCTCCCTTGGCCTCAGACTCCGCTTCAAAGCGCTGCTGCAGAAAAACCGCGGGCGAGGTATTCAGGTTGCGCATCCAGACCTCTTCGCTCGGACGCGGCGCCCCCTGGATCACGGTCGACGTGCCCCGCCCGTTCTTTTTGTCGGTCTCGACCTGATCCGGTGCCTCCTCCTCCGGGTCCATTTCATCCTGCTGGTCTTTTGCGAGCAAGCGCTGCAAGAACGCGCGATTGGCCGCCGCCTCGCGCAGCGCAGGCTGAAGTTTGAGCGCGTTGTCGTAGGCTTTGATGGCGGCGGCGTAATCATCCAGATGCGCGAGCGTATTGCCCATGTAGAAATACGCCTGCGCCGTCTTCAGACGCGAAAAACTTTCGAGGGCGCCGGCATAGTCGCCCGCGAGATATTGCGCGCGCCCTTTCCACATCGGATCGTCGAAGCGTTGCGCGGCTACCCTGTAATCGCCGTGCTCGAAATTCCAGCGGCCTTGCTGATCGTGCGTGGCGAACAGATCGATCCAGCGCCATTCGGCAGCCTGTGCATGACGGGGCATGGCACTGAAGGCGAGCGAAATCAGCACCACAGGTAGCCACTTGACGGTCCAGCCGCGCCGGAAACTCCACAACGCGAGCAGCAGCAATGGAACGACGAGCCAGTAGCCCGTCTCTTTCCAGCGCGGCACGATCTTCGACGCTTCCTCTTGCGCGAGGTATGCCTGCGCACGATGCTGGACCCACACCACGTCGTCGTCATCCACGCGCATGCTGGCGAGCGGAATGTCGGCGTCATTCGCCACCTTGCGGATCGCGTCGGTATCGAAGGTGCCCATCAGCGGGTGGCCTTCGGGGTCCATCGCGATCATGCCGTCGGGGCCGCGTATCGGCCCGCCATTTGCCGTGCCGACCGCGAGCCACAGCAGTTGATGCCGCAGTGCTTTGGCCTTTTGCACGAAGGCGTCGGTCTGATTCGTATCGAAGCCGTCGCTCATGAAAACAATCGTGCCCGCGGCGGGATCGTTCGCCAGAAGCCGCTCGGCGGCATCGAGTCCGGCGGTGGCGTTCTTGCCGTCACGCGGCATCAGCGCGGGCGACAGCGCCGGCACATAAAGTTCGAGCATGGCCGGGTCCTCGGTGGGCGGCACGACGAGGTGGCCCGTCGAGGCGAACACCACCAGCCCGGTGCGTGCGCCTTTGCGCGCCCTCGCGAGATCGAGCACCTTCTGTTTGGCACGTTCGAGCCGGGTGGGCGCGACGTCGGTCGCGTCCATCGAATGCGCCAGTTCAAGGACGACGACGAGCGGCGCCTTGTCCTGATTGAATGGCGGGCGCTCCTGCTGCCAGGTCGGCCCCGCCGCGGCGAGCGCGCCGATGCCGAGCAGCAGAGCCAGCGTGTGAACCGGCTGAATCACGCGGCGTTTCGTGTCGCCGACGATCAGGTGTTCCAGCAACACCGGATCGATGACGTTGCGCCAGCGCGCGCGCACGCTGTTGCGACGAAACCAGACGAGCGGCAACAGCACGGCGGGAATCAACAGCAGCAACCATCCCGGCCGCAGAAAATGAAAAGCCGTCAGATCAATTTCCACGACGGGCCTCCGCAATGGCCACACGTTCCGGAGCTGGCTCGCGACGTGGCGCGCGCAGCACCGCGATCAGCAGCGCCAGCACGTGGTAGAGCGCGAAAATCGCCACCGCCAGCCCGGCCGGCACCCAGTAGAAATCGCGCTGCGGCCGGTAGATTTCGCGCTTCACTTTCTCGGGCGTGAGTTTGTCGAGCGTGGCGTAGACGTCGGCGAGGTCCTGTTGCCGTCCAAGCGCGCGAAACGCCCGGCCGCCGGTAATGCTCGACATGCGGGCGAGCGCATCGAGATCGACCTTGTCCTCGCCGGTCGTGTTCGGATCGCCAATGCCGATGGTGTGGATCACCAGTTTGTGGTCTTTGGCGATTTCGGCGGCGCGCTCGGGCGGAATGGCGCTGCTGGTGTCGTTGCCGTCGGTCAGCAGGATCAGCACCTTCTCCGGCGCCGGTGAATTCGCCATCAGCTTCACCGTCAGGCCGATCGCGTCGCCAATGGCGGTACGCGGCCCTGCCATGCCGATCTGCATCTGGTCGAGCAGAACCTGCACGGCGGCGTGATCGAGCGTGAGCGGCGCCTGCGGATAGGCGGCGTCGCCGAATACCACGAGGCCGAGGCGGTCGCCCTTGCGCTTCGCGATGAAATCGGCCACCACACCTTTGACCGCGCTCAAGCGGTCCATCCGGACGCCGGCGGCATCGACGAAATCGCGCGTTGCCATCGAACCCGACAGGTCGATGGCGAGCATCAGATCGCGCGCGGGTTCTTCGCGCACGATCGGCGCTTCGACATAGACCGGTTTGGCGGCTGCGATCACGAGCAGCACCCACAGCAATGGCATTAGCAGACGTTGCAGCCAGTTGCGGCGCAAGCGCACGCCACCGGGTGCCGGCTTTTCGCCGGCAGCCTCCGCCATTTCATGAAAGAACGGCACGCGCACCGCAGAGGCTCTTGTCCGATAGGCCGGCACCAGCCACCACACGAAAAGCGGCAGCGGCAGCAGCGCGAACATCCACGGAAAATCAAATTTCCACATGATGACGCTCGATCCAGTCGCGGGTGTGGCCGATGAGCGCTGCCGCGTCGCCGTCGGAAATTGCGGCAACCGCTTCGGGCGGCGCATAGCTCGCGAGTGCGAGGAGCGCGCCGCTTCTGGCGTCGAAGCGGCCGCGTGTGCGTTGCAAAAACGCGATCCATTCACCGCCGGTCAACGCCGCAACCTGCTCGCGCGGCGCGGCCACGAGCGCGGTGCGCTTGATCAGGCGCGGTATGGCGGCGAGCGCGTCCGCACGCTGTTCACGGTCCGCGTGGGCGGACGCAAGGCTGGCTTCAATGCTCGCCAGCTCAGCGAGCGCGGCCCGTCTGTAGCGCTCCCTGGCGCGGCGGCGGCGGGCAAGCCAGAACACCACGCCGAGCGCCACTAGCAGCAAAACGGCAACGAACACCCAGCCGATCGTATGCGGCGCGTACGACACCGTTTCCGGCAACGGCAACTCCTGCAACGCCTTGAGTTGTCCCGAAGAATCCGGCGGGACGAGCGACGCATCGCTCATAGACCGCTCCCCGTGGCCGGTCGCGCGCGCTGGCCGAACAACCGCCGCACCTGCTCGACTGTCGGCTCCGCTGTCGAGAGCGCCATCAGCGGTACGCCGCTCGAGCGCAGCAATTCCGCCACCTCGGCGGTGCGGCCGCTGAACAGGCTCGACAACGGTGCACGGACGCGCTCCTGCTCGATCCGCAGTTCCACCTGCAGATGTCCTTCGCTGACCACCAGCGCGCGGTGTTCGGGCATCTGCTGCCACAAGGGATCGAAGACCATTGCCGCGACGACGTCGTTGTGCGCCGACAACTGCCGCAACAGCCGCTGCGTGCGTTCGTCCGCGCCGGCAAAATCGCTGACGATGCAGATCAGGTAATCGTGACCGGCTAGCTGAAGCACGCCTTCGAGCGCCGCGTTCAGTTGCGCGTAGTCGGTGCGCGCTTCGCTGTCGGCATGCAGCGCGCGGTTCATCGCGGCGAGCGCGCCGAACAGGACCTTGATCCGGCTGCGGCTGCGCAGCGGCCTCACCCGCACGATGCGGCTGTCGTCGAACAGCACGCCGCCAACCCGGTCGCCGGCCGTGAAGCCCATCCACACGGCAAGCGCGGCCACTTCAGCGGCCACCACCGATTTGAACGCGCGGCGCGAGCCAAAAAACATACTCATGCGCTGGTCGACCACCACCAGCAGCGGCCGGTCACGCTCTTCGGTATAGGCGCGAATCTGCGGCTTGCCGAGGCGCAGCGAGACCTTCCAGTCGATGTGACGGACATCGTCGCCGGGCAGGTAGGCGCGAATCTCCTCGAAATTGAGCCCACGCCCACGCAAGCGCGACGCGTGACTGCCCGACAGCACACTCGATACCGGCGCCGGCGCGATAAAGCTCAGCCCGCGGGCATGAAACTCGAGCTTCGCGAGATGCGCTGCGTCGACATACACGCGGCCATCGGCTGACGGTGCGGAGCTTGCGGATTCGGACATCAAGACCACGGCGATCCCCCGCGTCGATGCGTCGATGCTTATTGCGCCATACGCCATATGCTATACGCCGTGCGCTCTGCGCCGTGCTTCAGGCCGGCACGGCAACCTTTTCGATCAGCCGGTCGACCACGGCGTCGGC
This sequence comes from Paraburkholderia sp. RL17-337-BIB-A, assembly GCF_046025895.1. NCBI lineage: Bacteria > Pseudomonadati > Pseudomonadota > Betaproteobacteria > Burkholderiales > Burkholderiaceae > Paraburkholderia > Paraburkholderia sp. RL17-337-BIB-A. The sequence continues at coordinate 2,840,998 of NZ_JARESY010000002.1, forward strand.
ACTAATATTTTCGGCATTGGCGTCATAAGACAGTATCAGCCGATGCCGCAGTACCGGATGAACGACCGCGCGCACGTCGTCGGGCGTGACGAATGTGCGGTCCTGCAACCAGGCCTGCACGCGACTCGCGCGGTCAAGGCCGATCGAACCGCGCGGGCTCGCGCCGATTTCGATCCATTTGCCGAGCTCGGCGTCGAGTTCCCTACCATGCCGGGTGGCATTGACGAGCGACACAATGTAGTCGTCCACCGCCGGAGCAACCGTAATGCGCCTGATTTCGTCACGCACAGCGAAGATGACCTCCTGTGCGAGCACATTGGGCATGTTGTCCGCCTCGCCGCTTTCGCGGCGCAGCAGCCGCAACATATCGACCTCGCTTTGTGGCGACGGATAACTAATTAACACCTTAAGAAGAAACCGGTCCATTTGCGCTTCAGGCAGTGGATAAGTGCCTTCCTGTTCGATCGGATTTTGCGTTGCCATGACAAGAAACAGATCTGACATCTTATGCGTTTTACCAGCCACGGAAATCTGCCGCTCTTCCATTGCTTCCAATAACGCGGACTGAACTTTGGCGGGCGCACGATTAATTTCATCGGCGAGAATCAGATTACCGAAGATCGGACCCGGCTGAAAACTGAGCGTGCGCTCCGTGCCGCTTTGCAGCAATGTTTCAGCGCCGGTGATGTCGGACGGCAACAGGTCGGGGGTGAACTGAATGCGGCTCATGGTGGCCGCGAGGCGCGTGGCAATGGCTTTGACGGTACGGGTCTTCGCGAGTCCGGGCAGACTTTCGAGCAGCACGTGACCGTCTGCCAGCAGTGCAATGAGTATCTGCCGAACCACGGCTTGCTGGCCCACTATCGCTTCGTTGACGCTCGATTCGAAACGCAGGATCGTTTCGCGCATAGATCTCGATTCCCGATTTTTTTGCTGGTGGGACAACTTGAATGCCGACGATCGCCGCCAGATACGTTAATGCACGAGCGGTCTTTCGTCAAAGTTTCGCTCATAAGTAAAAAAAGCGTGAAATGTGTTTAAAAAATTGATAGCCTGCGTGTCAGGTTTGCTAACCAGCAATCGACACATTTCTATTCGGCATAAATCGTTATTCCGTATCGCTAAGCTTCTTCCGTGCAAAAAGGGAGCCGGCCCATGCTTGCTAAAGGGACTGCCGCTTCACCCGTGTATGAGAAGGGATGATGAATTCAGGAAAACGTAGCACGGTAACGGATGCTCGCGCTAAAGGCACGCCCGCCGCGCGCTATCGCAAGCTACTCCTGTGGGGAGGGCTTCTCGTCATGCTTCCCGCATGCGTCGGCGCGGCGGTCAGCTGGGCTGTCACCTCACATAATCAACCTCATCCGCAAGTTGTCTATGGCGACGGGACGCATGGTCCGCTCGGCATGGCTTGGGTTCCCGGCGGACAATTCCTGATGGGCAGCGACTCGAAGCAGGCGCAGCCCAACGAGCGCCCCGCCCACAAGGTGCGTGTGCACGGTTTCTGGATGGACCGTCATCACGTCACCAATGCCGAATTCCGCAAATTCGTCGAAGCAACCGGCTACGTCACCACCGCCGAGAAGAAACCTGATTGGGATACCTTGAAGGTGCAATTGCCGCCCGGCACGCCGCGCCCGCCGGATAGCGCAATGGTCGCGGGGGCGATGGTGTTCGTCGGCACGAACCGTCCGGTGCCGCTGGAAGACTATTCGCAGTGGTGGCGCTATGTGCCTGGCGCGAACTGGCGGCATCCCACGGGACCGGACAGCAACATCATCGGCAAGGACGATCATCCGGTCGTTCAGGTTTCCTACGAAGATGCGCAGGCTTATGCGAAATGGGCCGGCAAACGCTTGCCTACCGAAGCCGAATGGGAGTTCGCCGCGCGTGGCGGGCTCGAACAGGCCACTTACGCCTGGGGCAATCAGTTCGCGCCGAACGGCAAGCAGATGGCCAACGTCTGGCAGGGCCAACAGGTGCAGTCATTCCCGGTGGTCAGCCCGAAGGCGGGCGGGGCACTCGGCACGAGTCCGGTCGGCACTTTTCCGGCGAACGGCTATGGGCTGTCGGACATGACCGGCAACGCCTGGCAGTGGGTAGCCGACTGGTATCGCGCCGACCAGTTCCGGCGTGAAGCGGTGAGCACCAGCACGATCGACAATCCGGTCGGCCCACGCGACTCGTGGGATCCGGCCGACCAGGGTGTCCCTGTCGACGCCCCCAAGCGCGTCACTCGCGGCGGCTCGTTCCTCTGCAATGAGGATTACTGCCTGAGCTACCGTCCAAGCGCGCGGCGCGGCACCGACCCCTACAACAGCATGTCGCATCTCGGCTTTCGTCTCGTGATGGACGAAGACACCTGGAAGCAACCGCTTGCACGTCAGGCATCGGCCCGCGCCGCCGACGCAGACGGAAGCTAGGGCGCTCTGCCCTTTCGAGCTGGTCCCGTTTCTCCCGCGCGCGTGTCGCTCGCGGGTCATGGAATTGTGCAATCGGAATGGAGGTTGGATGCGTTCGAGCTGTGAGCCAAGATGGCCAGAGCAGGCTGCGGGGCCGATCCGCGCTGCGGGTGCGCCTGTATTCAAGTCGGTATCCGGGTCTGCATCCGGGTCTGCATCCCGGTCGACATTCGGGTCGGCGTTCGGCGCTGCTCTCGTCGCGCTCGTCGTCGCGCTAGGCACCGCCGGTTGCACGACGCCTGGTGTTACGGACGCACCATCACCGCCCGCGGCAGTCAGTTCGACCGCCGCGCTGCCGTCCTGGCGTGACGGAGCGGCCAAACAAACGATCGAGAAATTCGTCGCCGACGTCACCCGTGCAGGCTCGCCGAACTTCGTCCCGCCGGCCGAGCGCATCGCCGTGTTCGACAACGACGGCACGCTGTGGAGCGAACAGCCGCTGTACTTCCAGTTCGCCTTCATGCTCGACCAGGTGAAAGCGGCGGCGCCGAAGCATCCGGAGTGGAAGAACAATCCGGCTTTCAAGGCACTCGTTGCCAAAGACTACGCCGCGTTGGCGAGCCAGCAGAAACAGGTACTGCAACTGGTCGCCGTCGCCAATAGCGGCATGACCGTGGACGACTACGACAAGACCATCCGCGACTGGCTGGCCAGCGCCCGGCATCCAAAATTCAACCGCCCCTACACCGAGCTCGTCTATCAGCCGCAACTGGAGTTGCTCGCCTACCTGCGCGCCAACGGCTTCAAGACCTTCATCGTGTCGGGCGGCACCATCGAATTCATGCGCCCGTGGGCGGAGAAAGCGTATGGCATTCCGCCCGAGCAGGTGATCGGCTCGAGCCAGCTCGTGCAATACCAGATGCATGACGGTCAGGCCGCGCTGGTGCGCCTGCCGAAACTCGATTTCGTCGACGACGGTCCCGGCAAACCTGTCGGCATCTATCGGAACATCGGCCGCAAACCCATTCTCGCGTTCGGCAATTCGGACGGCGATCTGCAGATGCTGCAGTACACCGCGTCCGGCAGCGGCCCGCACCTCGCCTTGCTGGTGCATCACGACGATGCAGTACGCGAATTCGCGTACGACCGCACCTCGAAGATCGGCAAGCTCGACAAGGCGTGGGATGAAGCGATCGTCGACGGCTGGACCGTGGTCAGCATGAAGGACGACTGGCAAACCATTTATCCCGCGCCGAAGCAGTAAGCGGACGCGGGAGAGCGCGAGCCGCGCGCAGGTTGCGGCCGCGACGAGGCAACCCCGTGCGCAGGGAACGCGTAGCGGGTGAACCGAAGTCAACTCCATTGGAGCGACACAATGAGAATGTTCCTGCGCAAGGGGCGCTACGCAGCCGGGGCGACAGTGGTCGCGCTGGCCGCGTTCGCCGCATTGATTCTTCCCTCCATCAACGCGCCCGCGCAGACTCAGGCGCCGGCGAAACCGGCGGCGCCACCGGCCACCAGCGCGCCGCAGCAACAGCCCGCCGCTAAGAATTCATCCAAACCGAACATCCTCGTGATCTTCGGCGACGATATCGGGCAGGCGAATATCAGCGCCTACGCGCGCGGCGTGGTGGGCTACAAGACGCCGAACATCGACCGCGTGGCCAACGAAGGGATGATCTTCACGGACTACTACGCCGAGAACAGTTGCACGGCGGGGCGTTCGTCGTTCATCACCGGCCAGTCGCCGTTGCGTACGGGGCTCTCCAAGGTCGGCGCGCCGGGCGCACCGGTCGGTCTGCAAAAGACCGATATGACGATCGCCCAGGCGCTCAAACCGCTCGGCTATGCAACCGGTCAATTCGGCAAGAACCACCTGGGCGACAAGAACGAGTACCTGCCGACCAACCACGGCTTCGACGAGTTCTACGGCAACCTGTACCACCTGAACGCCGAGGAAGAACCCGAGCGTCCCTATTGGCCGAAGGACAAGAACGACCCATACGTGAAGAACTTCTCGCCGCGCGGCGTGATTCATAGCACCTCGGACGGCAAGGTTCAGGACACCGGCCCGCTCACGGCCAAGCGCATGGAAACCATCGACGACGAAACCGGCGCCCATGCGGAAGAGTTCATCCGCAAGCAGGTCAAGAACGGCACGCCGTTCTTCGTCTGGATGAACTTCACGCGCATGCACGTGTTTACGCACGTGCGGCCCGAGTTCAGAGGCAAGAGCGGCATGCCCGGCAACGAATACGCCGACGGCATGTGGGAGCACGACCAGGACGTCGGCAAACTGCTCAAGCTCCTCGACGATCTGAATATTTCTAAAAACACCATCGTCATCTACACGACCGACAACGGGCCGAATGCGTTCACGTGGCCCGATGCAGCAACCACACCCTTCCGCAGCGAAAAGGACTCCAACTGGGAGGGCGCGTTCCGTGTACCCGCGATGATCCGCTGGCCGGGACATATCAAGCCGGGCGAAACGTCCAATGAGATGATCTCGGGGCTCGACTGGTTCCCGACGCTGCTCGCCGCGGCGGGCGACACCGGCGTGAAGGACCGGCTCCTCAAGGGCTGGGCGCCCAAGGCGGGCGGCGCCAGCTTCAAGAATCACCTTGACGGCTACAACCAGTTGCCATTCCTGACCGGGCAGACAAACAAGGATCCACGAACCGAGTTCTACTATTTCGACGACGACGGAGATCTGGTGGCGATGCGCTGGGATCAGGACGGCACCGCTTGGAAGGCAGTGTTCTGCGAACAGCGCGCCCAGGGCAATCTGAATATCTGGGAGGACCCGCTCGTCTGCCTGCGTCTGCCCAAGCTGTTCAACCTGCGCATGGATCCCTATGAACGGGCGGACATCACCTCCGATCAGTACAACGACTGGCTGACGAAGAACGTCTACCTGAATGGCATCGCGACGATGAAAGCATCGGCGTTCCTGCAGACCTTCGTCACCTATCCGCCGAGCCAGCGCCCCGCGAGCTTCAGCGTGGATGGCGTGCGCAGGCAGGTCGACAAGAAGATTGACGAGTCCTTCAAGAAGCGCGGACTCGAGTAATACGTCGCGCGGTTGCGCCTGCCGGCCTGGGACCGGCGGGCGCAACTTCCGGATGCCGTTGCGTTGCACACCGCGTCAAGCCCATTCAGGTCTATCGACACCCTCCCCCTCACCATTCACTCCATGACCCAAACGCTGGCCAACCGTGCCAAAAGCTCACGCCGTGAGCGCCGTGCACATGAACGCGCACAGCGTCGCGACGATGCTCACGTGCATGAACCCCAGAAAGAAGCTGCCAGCCCAGGCCTGCCGATTGCCTGGCCGTTGCTGCTTCTGTTCGCCTCGGGCGGCGCATCGCTGATTTACCAGGTGTTGTGGATCAAGCAGCTCGCGCTGGTGGTGGGCGTCGAGGTGCAAGCCGTCACCACCGGCGTCAGCGCGTTTTTCGCGGGCCTTGCAATCGGCGGCTGGGTCTTCGGCAGACTCGCCGACCGGCTTGCACGGCCCTTGCGCCTCTATGCGCTGCTCGAAGCCGGCGTGCTGGTGCTGGCCCTCGCCAGCACGTGGCTGCTGCCGCATGCCGCGGCGCCGTTTGCCTCGTTGCAAGATCGGATCGGACTGTTGGCCTGGGCATTGCCCTTCGGTTTGGTCGGCTTGCCTGCCGTGCTGATGGGCGGCACGCTGCCGGTGCTGATGCGCGCGCTGTGCCCCGCCGCCATCCATCTGGGCCGCGCCGGCGCCCGGCTCTATGCGGCCAATACGGCCGGTGCGATTGCCGGCACATTGGCGGCGAGTTTTGTGCTGATTCCGTGGCTCGGTGTGTTCGGCAGCGCTTGCGCCGCTGCCGTGCTGAACGCCGGCGCGGCGCTTGTTGCCGCCCTACCTGGACGCATGCAGCAGGCCTTGCTGGCGGTAGATGAGTCAACCTCATCGAGCGTCGCTTCGCCGCAGTCTACGGCGGACATCGCGCATGACACGCGTTCCCCGGTCGCTGCGGTGCGGACCGCGGACGACACATCCTCCCCGGATGCTGCGGCGCGTAACGCACGCGAGGCGTCCTCTTCCGCTGCTACGGTGCGGACCGTGCGCGACGCGTCCTCCTCGGCTGCTGCGATGCAGACCGCGCGCGACGCCTCCTCCTCAGCTGCTGCCGTGCGGACCGCGCGCGACGCGTCCTCCTCGGCTGCTGCGGTGCGGACCGCGCGCGACGCCTCCTCTCAATCGCCTCGCACCGACATCGCACGCAACACGCTTGTCTCAAAGGGCCGCCTTGCGCTCGTGCTCTACGCGATCGCCGGCGGCGTCGCGCTCGGCTACGAGGTGGTGTGGTCGCAGGTGATCGTGCAATTCATCAGCACGCGCAGTTTTGCCTTCGCCGTGGTGCTGGCCACCTATCTGCTGGGCCTCGCGCTCGGCAGCGCGCTGGCGTCGCGCTACGCCGATCGGGCGCGCGATCCATGGGGCGCATTCGCGACGCTGATCGTCGCGGCTGGACTGGTCGCGCTGCTGGAGATCGCCGTGCTGGGCAACTGGCTGCCGCACTGGCAAAGCCTCGCGCGAGAAGCCGTGCTCGGCGCCACCGACAGCCTGCTGAGCGCCATGTGCGCAGGCTTCGCGGTAGCGGCCGTATGCGTCGTCTTCGTGCCTACGCTGCTGTTGGGCGCGGCGTTCCCCTTCGCGTTACGTTTGAACGTGGACAACCGGCACACAGGGCGCGATGTCGGTGCCGTCGTGGCGCTCAATACCGTCGGCGGGATCGCCGGGACCCTGCTGACCGGTTTCGTGCTCGTGCCGATGCTGGGCCTCGTTCACACACTCGCCGCGCTTGCCGTCGTCGCGGGCGCCGTGAGTCTGATCGCCGTGCTGCGCGGCTCGGACGTGCGGCCATTCGCGCGCTGGAGCGTGCCTGTTCTTGCCGTGCTGACGCTCATCACCGTGTTCGTAACGCCATCGGACCGGCTCGCCACGCTGCTCGCCGAATCGCGCGGCGGTCATCTCACGTTCTACGAAGAGAGCACGGGCGGCACGGTGGCGGTCGTCGAACAAAACGCCGGCCAGCGACAATTCCGGCGGCTCTATATCCAGGGGGTCTCCAACTCCGGCGACACGATGGCCTCGCTGCGATACATGCGCCTGCAAGCCCTGCTGCCTTTGCTCATCCACCGCGACACGCCGCGCACGGCGCTGGTCATCGGCCTGGGCACCGGCATTACCGGCGGTGCGCTGTTGACGTGGCCGGGGCTGGAACGCCGCGCGGTCGCCGAATTGTTGCCGGCCGTGGTACGCGCCGCGCCGCAGTTCAAGGGCAACTACAGCATGAGCACCGATGCCCGCATGGACATCCGGATGCGCGACGGCCGGCGCGAACTATTGCGCAACGCCGAACGCTACGATCTGATCACGCTCGAACCGCCGCCGCCGTCGGCCGCGGGGGTTGTGAATCTGTACTCGTCGGACTTCTATCGGCTGGCGGCGTCGCGCCTGGAGCAAGGCGGCATCGTCGCGCAATGGCTGCCGTTGCCGACGCAAAATGAACAGGACACGCGCGCGCTGATCCAGAGCTTTATCCAGGTGTTTCCGCATGCCGCGTTGTGGACCACGGAATTGCACGAGATGATGCTGGTGGGTTCGATGCAGCCGCTCGAACTGGACGTGCCGCGAATCCAGGCGCGCTTTGCACAACCGCAGGTCGCCGCGGCACTGCGCGAAGTCGGTATCGCGTCGCCGGCAGCGCTGCTGGCCACCTGGATCACTGATCGTGCCGGCCTCGCGTACTACGCCGCCGACGCTCAAGCGGTCACGGACGACCAGCCTCGCATCGAGTACGCCCCATGGGTTCGCCACGACGCATTTCCGACGACGCTGGCCCACCTGCTCGCGCTTCACACCGAGCCGCCGTTGCAGGGCGCCGACGACGCGTTTCGCACCGCCATGGAGAACTCGCGCGGCGCATTGCAGAGCTTTTATGCGGCCGGACTGGATGCTTATAAAGGCGATCGGGATGCGTGGGCGCAGGACATCGGCGACGCCTTACGCACGGATCCGGGCAACGCTTACTACCGGTGGCTCGTTGGAGACGGCAACTAGCCGTCTTGAGCCGCTGTCGAGCATCTGCCTCGCGAGACAACGCGTAGAACGCGGAGACCCCATGAACGACAACCCGCCAGACGCCGCGACTGAGGGTAGAAAATTTCTCCGGGAAATCTTGCGGCCTGTCGCGGCAATCAACCGATGGCTGGACCAGCTCGACCCCGGCACGCACCGTCGAATCAAAGGGCTGCGGCTCGTGACGGCGTACGGTATCGCGGCGGCACTCGGGACACTGCAGGACATTGCCCACAGCGTGCCAGGCAACGTCTCGCTGGGTTACCTTGCCGGCAGCTTCGCACTCTGGGCGAGTGTGTCCGAGGGCAAAACGACGCGCGCCGAGTCGAGCCGGGATCTCCTGCTGCTCAGTTTGGCTGCCGGGTTAGGCGCGGCGCTGTTCGCGGTTTGTTTCGGACCATTGCAACTTGCGGGCCGGGCAGGACCGGAACTGATGCTGGTGACCGGCGCGTTTCTGGTCGGCTATCTGAAACGGTTCGGCGTGCTTGGCGCCGGAATCGGATCGCAAATCTATCTGGGCGAGTTATTCGCCTACAGCGCCCACCTGACGACGGCTGATTTGTGGGCTATCGCGATTGCCGCGTTGATCGCGGCATTGGCGTCGATCGTGCCACGCGTGCTAAGCGGCCCTGCGGAGCGGCCCGTTTCCCTGCCTGCACTCGCCGCCGGCATAGCACCGGGTGCAGGGAGATGGTCGCCGGAGTTCTTCATGGGAGTGCAGGCGGCGATCGGCGCGTTGGTCATCGTCGTTCTGAACGGGATGATCGGTCTGGAGGAATCGGCCTGGGCGATCACCGCGTGCACTTACGTCGTCGCGGGCTCGGCGACGGGCACCATACAGCGTGTGCGTCGCCGGATTCTCGGGACGATGGTTGGCGTTCCGTTAGGTCTCGCCTGTCTGCCGGTTGCAGAGCATGCACCGCTCCTGATCTGGATTGCAGCCGCACTCGCGATGATCGTCTATGCGATGGCGTTGCCGGAGCGCTACGACATCGCTTGCGGTGCGTTCGCCTTTACGTTGATCGTGACGCTTGCGGCAAGCGGCGTGCACTCAATCCCCCTGCTTGCGGCACGCGCCTGGGAGACGCTTCTCGGTGGAGCCCTCGGTCTGCTTGCCGCCATGTTTGTTTTTCCACTCAGAACTTCCGGCCCCGGCAAGTAGCGTTCAACCAGGGTACGAATTTATCCATGCGCCGGTGAGCCGATCTCATTGACGATCGGACCAGACAGACGATGCTCCGCGGATAAAGTTTCGTGCTGCCAATGGAAAACGTCGAAACGAAACTGCTGCGCTGGTAAAGTGCCCGTGACTTCCTCGCTTCCATTCGCCACGCTGCCATGCCATTTATGCCCAATCAAAGCAGCGCCTGCGCCTCAATCATGCACCGCACACGGCACCTTCCGGCCATCGCTGCGCTGAGCCTGTCCTTGCAGGGATGTACGCTGCGCGGCGCGCCGTCGTATGAAATCTCCGGCGCCTACTTTCCGCTCTGGTTGGTGAGCGCGCTAGTCGGGTTCGTCGGCGCACTCATTGCGCATCGAATCTTCGTGTCCACGGGGTGGGCGCAGATCGTCCCGTTTCAGCTCTCCGTCTGCGTCGCGATCGGCCTGACGGTCGCGGTGCTCTTCTGGCTTTCGGGAACAGGACAGCTCTTATGAAAATTGCCGGCAAGCGCCAGGCTTCTGTCAAAGGCCGCGTGATCGCGGGCGTGATTGTTTTACTTGGCATCGCGGCGGCCATTTACGGCTATGACCGGACCACCCGCTTTCCGTCAACGGATGACGCCACGATCGATGCCGATGTCGTGCACGTCGCGTCGCCGGTCGGCGGCCGCATCGTCAGGCTGGCGGTGCAGGAAAACCAGCGGGTCGCCAAAGGCGACGTGCTCTTCGAGATCGATCCTGTACCATTTCGTCTCCTGGTCGCGCAGACTCAGGCCGACCTCGAACTGGCCCGCGCGGCGCTCGAAACACGCCGCAGGACGATTGTCGGCGAGCGTGCCAATGCAACCATCGCCGGCGACCAGACCGGCAAGGCGGCACACAACTACGAGCTGGCAGCGCGCACCGTGCAGCGGCTCACGCCACTCGTGGCGAAGGGCTATGTGCCGGTCCAGCAATTGGATCAGGCGCAGGTCGCCGAGCGCGATGCCGCGTTGTCGCTCAAGCAGGCGCAGGCGCAGAAGCAGGCAAGCGCGCAGACGATCGGCGACGAGGCGGACGCCGTCGCCGTCGTCCATGCACGCGAGGCCGCACTCGCGCTCGCGCAGCACAGCCTCGACGACAGCGTCGTGCGCGCGCCGCAGAATGGTTTCGTCACGGGGCTCTCGGTGCTGGCGGGCGAGACGGTTGCGCCGCATCAGTCGATCTTCACGCTCGTGCACGCGGACGAATGGTTCGCCGTCGCCAACTTCCGGGAAGGGGCGCTCGCGCGGATCCAGCCAGGTGATTGTGCGACTGTCTATTCGATGATCGACCGGAACCAGGCGATTCACGGCAAAGTGGTCGGCATCGGGGCGGGTGTTGCCGATTCAGACCGCATCAATCTGCCGCGCACCTTGCCGATCGTGCAGCAATCCGTGAACTGGGTACGGGTTGCCCAGCGCTTCCCTGTGCGTGTGCGGCTCGACGCGCCGGCCGCCCGGCTGGTGCGGATCGGTGCGAGCGCGATAGTCGAGGTCCGGCATGGCGCAGCCTGCCGGTGATCTTGCCCGACCGGGCCCCGCCGACATCCTGAAGCTGCTTGCGCCCTATCCCGGGCGCGCGGCGATGGCGGCCCGCATCGCGCTGATCTGCGCGCTGACGGCGTTCGTGACGAACGCCTACGGTACGCCGGAAGCAGCCATCTCCGCTTATGTCGTGTTCTTCCTGAACCGGCCCGACCGGGTGCTGAGCGTGGTGCTGGGCTCGGCGCTGCTGGTGCTGGTCACGCTGGTCGTCGGGCTCGTCATGGTGGTGGCCGTGTTCGCGCTCGACGAGCCGCTCTGGCGGGTGGCGTGCATCACGGTGCTGTCGTTTGGCTTCCTGTTCGTGACGTCGGCGAGCAAGCTGCGGCCGGTGGGCGCGATCATCGCGATGATCGTCGGCTTTGCCCTCGACGAACTCGGCATGGCGCCGTTCGGCGAAGCGGCGACGCGCGCCCTGCTCTACGCGTGGTTGATGGTCGCGATTCCGATCGGCATCTCGATCGGCGTCAATCTGTTAGTGGCCCCGTCGCCGCGCAAGCTGGCGGGCCGCGAACTGGCGAGGCGCCTGCGGCTCGCCGCGCGCGGCCTGGCCGAACCCGAGTCGACGGGCGACGCGCTCAGCGCGTGCCTGCGCGAAGGGGAGGCGGACATCGGCACGTGGCTGAAGCTCTCGGTGGTCGACGGATCGTCGCGACGTGCCGATGTCGCCCCGCTGCGGCAGGCCGTGTCGTCAACGCTGGCGATCCTGGTCGCGGCCGATCTTTCGGTGCACGAACCGTCGGCACGGCTGCCGGCATCGTTCGTCGGGCCGATCGCCGGTACGCTGGAAAACATGGCACGCATGCTCGAGGCCGGCGGCTATCCGGTCGACATCGAACTCACTTTGCCTGCCGTGACAGGGCTGATGCCGCTCGCGCATATCGTCGTCGAGGATCTGCACGATGCGATCGTCCGCTTTGCCGTGGTTGAAAGCGAGGTCGCGGTGGGGGCTGAAGCCGTGATTCAAACCGAAGGCCGTGCTGAAGGGCGCGCTGAAGCCCGTGCCGAAGGCCGCCCCGAAGCCCGTGCCGAAGGCCGCCCCGAGGCACGTGCCGAAGGACGCGCCGAAGCCGACGCCGAAGCCCGTGCCGGAGGACGCGCCGAAGCACGTGCCGAAGAACACGCCGAAGCCGACGCCGAAGCCCGTGCCGGAGGACGCGCCGAAGCCCGCCCCGAAACCCGTGCCGAAGGACGCGCCGAAGCCGACGCCGAAGCCCGCGCCAAGGGACGCCCCGAAGCCCACGCCGAAGCCAATACCGAGCCGCCGGCCGACGGTAAGCGCGGCGGGTTCTTCCTTCCGGATGCATTCACCAATCCCGATCACGTCCGCTACGCACTGAAGACCACCGTGGCGGCGATGTTCTGCTATCTGCTCTATTCGCAGATCGACTGGCCGGGCATCCATACCTGCTTCATCACGGTCTACATGGTGTCGCTCGGCACCACCGCCGAGACCGTCGAGAAGATGACGCTGCGGATCGCCGGGTGTATGGTCGGCGCGCTCCTGGGTGTCGCGGCGATCCTGTTCGTGGTGCCGGTGTTGTCGTCCGTCATCGGGTTGATGGCGCTCGTGTTGGTGGGTGCATGGCTGTCGGCATGGGTCGCTTTCGGTTCGCCGCGGATTGCTTATGCCGGGTTCCAGATCGCCTTGGTGTTTTTCATGTGCGTGTTGCAGGGCGCGGCGCCTGGCTACGATCTGACGATCGCGCGGGATCGCACGATCGGGATCCTGATCGGCAATGTGGTCGTTTATCTGGTTTTCACTCGCGTGTGGCCGGTGAGCGTGGCCGAGCGCGTCGACACCGGGCTTGCCGCGCTACGGCAGCAATGGGAACGGCTGGTGGCGCTGCCCGATGCCGTCACGCGGCGGGCGCAGGCCGCGAGTGCCATGGCGCAGTGCGGCGCGTTGGAACAGGACCTCGCGCTGATGCACTACGAGCCGTCGTGGGTTCGCCCTGCATCGCATTGGATCGCCGAACGCCGCAGCGCGTTGGCCAAGCTTGATGCGCTCGAAGGCCCAATGTTTCTGCTTGCAGAACGGCGCCCGGGCGATGCTGTGATTGATGGCTGGCTCGGGCGAGTCGTGGGTGGGTTGCCGCTAGCGCTAGCGCCTGCTGAGAACGCGGATGGAGGCGGTGCAGTCGCGGGGGATTCAGATTTGCCAGTTGCGCAGGCCTCGCCTTTGTCGAATGCGCGGAAGCCGCCTGTGCCGGATGCGGCGGAGTCGCCTCTGCCGGTCACGCAGGACTCGCCTTTGCCGGTTGCACAGACCCCGCCTTTGCCGGTTAAGCGGGACCCCGTTTTGCCAGTCACACCCAATACGATTGGGCGAAACGCAGCCGCTGACGACAGCGCACGGACCGCTTTGGTTAACCTCGGCGATGCACGCCTCACTCAACTTGAACACGCTGCGTCGAATGACGCGGCGAAGGAACTCACACGTCATGCGCCGGCTTAAGCCTCCATTCGCGGTGGCGATCCTGGTCGCGGCGGGTTTGGCCGGATGCGCCACGTCATCCACCGACATGGCGCCCGACAGCCCCGACCGTCCGTGGCAACCGCAGACGGACGCGACCGGCGCCATTGTGCCGGGGCCGGCTGGTTCGGCTGGTTCGGCTGGTTCGGCTGGTTCGGCTGGTTCGGCTGGTTCGGCTGGTTCGGCTGGTTCGGCTGGTTCGGCTAACCCAGCTAACTCGACGGCTCCAGCCAACCCAACAGCCTCGGCACGCAGCTACCAGTTGCCCGCGAATCCCGCGCTCGCCGCCGTGCCGCCGCCGCCGCCGCTAGAGCAGGAGCACGCATACGGCCTACCCGAGCTGATCGACCTGGCTGAGTCGGCGAACCCGCTGACCCGCATCGCCTGGAACGACGCGCGCAATGTCGCGCTCGCGGCCGGCATCGCGAAGAGCGCCTATCTTCCGCAACTATCGGTCGCGGCGATGGGCCAGTACGCGGGTTTTCATAATTCTTCCACCTCCGTGCCCGGCGATTCGTCGGCGAGCGCGACAGGACACGGCACCACCTCCGTGGTCGCGCTGCAATGGCTGCTGTTCGATTTCGGCGGCCGCGCCGCCCGTCTCGAAGCCGCGTCGCAGGCATCGGTGATGGCGAACATCGGCTTCACCGCGGTCCACCAGCAGGTGATCTTCGACACCAGTGTCGCGTTCTACGCGTACCAGGCCGCGCGGGCCCGCATCGCCACCACGCGCCAGGGCCTCGACAACGCCGAGGCGATCCTGGCCGCGGCACAGTCGCGCTACAAGCACGGCGTCGGTACCGTCATCGAAGTGGCGCAGGCCAATCAGAATCGCGCGCAGGCCAGGCTCGCGCTCGTCCAGGCTCAGGGGGTGGAGAGCAACAGCTATCTCGCGCTGATCGCCGCGATGGGCATTTCTCCGCTGTCGAAGCCCAGAATCGCAGATATGCCGGCGCACACGCTGCCGGCGTCGACGAGCGACTCGATCGACCGGATCGTGTCGAGCGCGATCGCGCGGCGCCCGGATGTGTTGAGCGCCTACGCGGCCGAACGGGTCAACCTGGCGAAAGTGAAGGCGGCCGAATCGGACTTCATGCCGAAAGTATTCGTCTCGGCGACGGGCGCGTACAACACCGGCAGCTCGTCGATTTCGGCGGTTCCGGCGGTCGGTCAGCAATTGCCGACGGTGAACCTGAGTGGCGGCCGTTACGGCGGCAGCGTGATCGTCGGCGTGACGATTCCGCTGTATGACGGCGGCTTGAGATCGGCGGTGCTCGCGCAGGCGCGCAACGATGCCGACAGCGCGTCGACCCGTCTTACCCGAAGCCGTGAAGAAGCGGTCCGGCAAATCGTGGCTGCGCAAAATACGCTGCAGACGAGCCTTGCCGCGCAAGCTGCCGCCAGGGACTTGCTGGCTGCCGCGCAGACCACGTATGACGCCGCGTTCGATGCGTATCGACACGGGGTCGGCTCAGTCACCGACGCGCTGCTTGCCCAGAACCAATTGCTCGCGGCGAAGAACGCGGACGCGGATAGTTACAGCAGTGCGTTATCCGCCGCGGCGGCGCTGGCGCTGGCGACTGGGTCGGTTGATTCGATACCGATGCGGGACAACTAGTGAGGAAGGGGTTTCAACACATCCGCGAGGTCGATACCGTTCCTGGCCGCGGTCAACAACTATGAGGATAAAGGACCCGCCGCCAGCAACTCACGCATACACATGCGTTTGTGCCAGGGACTTCAACAGAAAAGTCTTCGGAATCCCTGGGGCAATTCAAGTATCAAGCGGCAGCTGAATTCGGCCTGCGAGCAATAAAGTCAATTTCGACGAGCGCGTCGCGCGCCAATCCAGTCACGCCTATACAGGTTCGCGCCGGCAATTTCCCAGGCGGGAAACAGGCAGCATAGACCGCGTTCATCGTCGCGTAATCTCGTTTGAACTCGGTCAGAAAGATCCGCACGGAGAGGACATGTTCGAGGCCAAGCCCGATCCCCTTTAACACGAGGACCAGATTGTTCATTACCTGTGTCGTCTGTGCGGCAACGCCTTCTGGAAGCGGTGCGCTGTCATCGTCCGGCGATGTCGGCATCTGGCCGGTGAGAAACACCCAGCCGTTCTGTTCGGTTGCATGAGAGAAGGGACCGACCGGGGTCGGCGCGCCCTCCACCATCCAGAATTTCGTTGATAAATCCATCTGCTGTTACTCCATGAACAAAGAAAAGCGTCGGGCGCGTACCACGCCCGGCCGCGCCATAGCGAACCCATCACAAATTGATTAGCCCGTGAACAAGGCCTTGCGGATGATCGCATGCACACCCCAGTTGCCATCCACAACCTGTGTCACGCCGAAGTCGACCGCAACGGACATCAACGAGATAGCTTCATCTTCGGTGAGACCCTTGGTCGTCATCAGAAAGCGGCGTGTCTTGATGAACGCGTCGCGCATTGCGAGGTCTAGCGTCGGCTTCTCGTAGACCTTGCTCTGCGCATGCGTGCCGAATTCAGCCAGATAGTTTGCATGGCTGAAGCCGTGCAGCACCCACTCTTCGGGTGTTTCGACGAGCGGATACGTAAGATCCGCATACGGTTGACCGGCAAGCGTCGCTCTCTTGTGCAAGATCAGTTGGAAGTCGCCGGTCAGCGAGCATTCGATCGCGGTCCCACATAGCTCCGAATCGCCCTGCGACGCGTGCGGATCCCCGAGTGACAGCAATGCGCCGGGAGCGCCAATCGGCAGAAAGACGCTCGCGCCCTGCGCGACGCGCCAGTTGTCGAGGTTGCCGCCGAACGCGGACGGCGGGATCGAATCGATGAGGCCGTCCTGTTGCGGCGCGACCGCGATCAGGCCGAAGTGCGGGCGCACGGGGATCTTCACGCCCTTCAGGATCCCATGGTTTTCCTCGATCGTCGAATGGTCGACGGGGACGCCCGGATAATCGATCGTTGAGTGCACCACGCCGAATGGATCGCGCTGCGGTGTCCAGCGGTAGTTGTAGACCGCACGCGCATAGGGCGGACCGTGGTGCGGCTGCGGCTCGGCGTCGAGTTCATAAATCGTGACAACTTCGCGCGGTTTTGGCTCGGTCAACAGCTCGCGGTAATGGAAGCCCCACCACGCGGCCGCATTGCTGCCGAACGCGCGCCCGCTGAATTGCGGATTTGCGCAGCGCCGTGGACGCACATCGAGAATCCTGACTTCCAGTACGTCGCCCGGTTCGGCGCCGCGTACCGCGATCGGACCGGTGCAGATATGCACCCCGAACCCTTCGCCGGCTCCGCGTCCGTAGATCGATGCATCGAGCGGTCCGGCACCGCGCCGGTTCACGTTCTTGCGCTCGGCAGTCCAATGGAACACGCTTTCGGCGCCTGGGTCACCGGCAATCATGCGCGCCCAGTCGTCCGATGCATGCTGCGTCAGCGTCTCTATCGTCACGGTATCGCCGCTGTCGACTTCGAGTACGGGTTTCAGGTCGTGCGAGAAATAGCCCCAATGCACTGTGTTTGCCGTCGCACGCAACAGATGGTGGCGCGACTTGGCCCGCCGACGGGCAACGCCCCTCGTGGAATCGGTCCGTGTGTCGACGGGGGTGCTGGTCACGACCGTACCGCCATCCTCGAGCGTTGCTTCCCGCGGCGCTGCTTGCGGCGCTGCTTGCGCGCTGGCGTGTGCGGCGCCTTGCGCATGGAGCAGCAGCGCTTCCGTTTTGAACGGCAGTCCGCGCGAAATGCGCCGCACCAGATGCCTGGCCAGATCAAGGCTCGCTTCCTCACGGAAGGCGCGCGGTGAGGTGTGATACTGCTCGCGAAACGCACGGCTGAAATGTGCGGGATCGTTGAAACCCCAACGGAAACAGATGTCCGAGATCGAGGTCTTTTCGTATAGAGGATCGACGAGTTCGACCCGGCAGCGTTCCAGGCGGCGCAGCCGCAAATAGGTGGAGAAATTCTGGCCGGCGGCTTCGAATAGCTTTTGCAGGTAGCGCTGCGAGACGCGCTCTTCTGCGGCGAGAAGCGCGAGACTGATGTTCGGCTCGCCAAGCCGCGCATCGATACTGCGGCAGACGCGCGAGAAGATCGCCGCCTGTGACGGTGTCAGCCCGCTGATCGGCGCTTCACGCTGATGCGCCGCGAGAATCGCTACGAGGAACTCAACCAGCACGATTTCAAGCGGACGCAACTCGTTGGTCGACAACGTATCCATGCTTTCTGCGAGTGACGCCAGAAAACCGGAAAACACGTGTCCGACGCCGGTATCGCCGGCAATCCGCCCGGCAGCCATCGACGCCGGCGCAAGAAGCCGCCCTTTGATCGCCGCACGCGGTATGCGCACGACAAGGGCGCGGAAATCCGTGGCGAAAACCAGCGAGGCGCCTTCGCGCGACGGCAGAAGGACGAGGTCGTTCAACGCCAGCGGCTGGCGTCGGCCGTCGGCGACCAGCATCGCCGAGCCGTCAAGGTGCAGCACGATCAGGACGCTTTCGCCGTCGGCAGCATTCGGCTCGAGCGTCTGCGCAGCGGACGCCAACAGGCTCAGATCGAAGCCGCCGATCGACCGCTGAGCCTGGATCATCCCGTGCAATGTCCGTGCAGGGGGAATCGCGTCGCTGCGCCATCCCATCCTGTCCAGCGCTTCCCGCCAGGCGCGAGGCCGTTCAACTTCCGGATAGGATTCGGTAGTAAAGCGCAGCAGATCCAAGTGGACTCCAAGGTCGATGCCTTGGCGCGAACACGTCACAAGGCGCCCGCCGCTCCAGGATGGATTCCAGGAGGCGGAGAGGTCACCGCAGAATGCAATATTCGCGCCATCGCACGTCTACTGCATCGACGGCCCCCGCCCTGATCGGTAGTGTGTGCGGAGCCACCACAGTTCGTCGAGTGCACCAGTAGCGCTCCCATGCACCACACTGACACATCCGGCACGACGTGGTCCGCCGCGCCCGCAGTCTGCACGGGAACGCTCAGCCCCCCACGCCGCCGACAAAGACATTCTTGCGGAGCGAGCCATGCACGCCCCAGTTGCCGTCGACAACTTGTGTGACGCCAAAATCCGCGGCGACCGATATCAGCGCGATGGCCTCGTCCTCGCTCAGCCTGTGTACGGTCATCAGGAAGCGGCGCAGCTTGCGGAACGCGTCACGCATCGCCTTGTCGAGGCTCGCGTGCTGTGCCACCTCGATCTGTCCGGCCGGCCCGAGCTCCGCCAGATAGTTGGGGAAGGTGAAGCCGTACATCGACCATTGGTCTTCGGTTTCCAGCATCGGGTGCGTGAGGCCTTCGAGGATGGTGCCGCCCAGGTCGTTCTTCTTGTGCAACACGAATTCGAAGTCTCCGGTCAGCGAGGTCTCGATCGCGGTACCGCCGAGCTCGCTGTCGCCCTGCGCCGCATGCGGATCGCCGACCGAGAAGAATGCGCCTTCAACGGCGACCGGGTAATACATCCGCGCTCCTTTGCCGACACGCCAGTCGTCGATATTGCCGCCGGTGTAGCTGGGTGGATTGGAGCTGACGTAGTCGAGCTCCGACGGCGCGAGTCCCATGGTGCCGAAATGCAGCCGGGCGGGTACCTTCACGTTCGACAGAATGTTCTCTCGCTTCCTGACCAGCGAATGGTCGACCTGCACGCCGGGGTAGTCGATCGTCTGATGCACGATGCCGTCCGGATCCGTCTGCGGTGTCCACACGTAGTTGTAGACCGCACGTGCGAACGGCTCGCCCGAGGTGTCGAGCTCGAAGATCGTCACGACTTCACGCGGCTTCGGCTCCTCGATCAGATCGTGATAGTGAAAGCCCCAGGATGCTGCGACGTTCGAACCGAAACAGCGGCCGCGATAACACGCATTGCAGCTCGGCCGCGGGCGTACGTCGAGTATCCGCACTTCGAGCACGTCGCCGGGCTCGGCTCCTTCGATCGCGACCGGCCCGGTCAGCAGATGCACGCCGACTCCTTCGCCGGAACCGAGCGTGAACGGTCCATCGGTTGGCCCCGAGCCACGGCGCGGCATGGCCTTGTGCTCGCGGGTCCAGTGAAAGACGCTTTCGGCGCCGGGGTCGCCCGCGACCATCCGTTCGTGATCGTCGTTCGCATGGTGGGTCAGCGTCTCGATCGTGATCCGGTCGCCGGAGCGCACCGTCAACGCGGGCGCGACTTTCTTGCTGAAATAACCCCAATGAACCGTTTCGGGCGACACAGGCAAAGTATGGTGCTTCATGGTTGTTCGAACCTCGTAAGGGGCCCGGCGCAAAGGGCCGGGCAATGCTGAATGGCGCGTGCCGTCACGACGCGACTTCGAGCCGGTCGTCGGCGCCCATCACACTGAGGAATCGGGCCGTCAACGGATGGCGCGGGCGTGTAAGCACTTCGTGCGCAGGCCCCTGTTCGACCACCGCGCCGCCGCTCATGAACACGACGCGATCGGCGACCTGATCGGCGAAGCGCAACTGATGCGTTGAGATGATCATCGTCAGACCGCCTTCGTCCACGAGCCGCTGGATCACGTCGAGCACTTCGCCGACGAGTTCGGGGTCGAGCGCGGACGTCGGTTCGTCGAGCAGCAGCACGCGAGGATTGGGCGCAAGCGCGCGGGCGATCGCGACGCGCTGCTGCTGGCCGCCGGACAGATGGCGCGGCAACGCGTCGGCGCGATGACTGAGGCCGACGCGTTCGAGCAGTTCACGCGCCCGGCGCTCGGCATCGGCGGGCGCCATGCCGTGCACCCAGCGCAGCGGCCCCGCGATGTTCTCGCACGCCGTCAGATGACTGAACAGGTTGAAATGCTGGAACACCATGCCGACGCCGGCACTCGCACGCTCGTTGGCGAGATCGCCCTGAGTCATCGGTTGACCATCGACCCGAAAGCCGAGGCGCTTGCCGGCGATGCGGATTTCCCCCGCATCCCACTGCTCCAGGTGATTGATACAGCGCAGCAGCGTGCTTTTGCCCGAGCCGCTCGGCCCGAGCAGCGCGATAACCTCGCCGAAGCGCACGGTGAGGTCGAAGCCGTCGAGCACGGTCTGCTGGCCGTACCGCTTGCTCAGACCCTTCACCTGCAGCGTCGCGCTCTGCTTCTGGAGCATCGCGTAGCGCTGCGCGCGTTCCGCGTGAACGTCACGCTGACCGTCGCGCGCGTTGGGCATAAGCACAGGCGACGGAGCCGGTTCGAGCAGCGTATCGGCGCGTGGCGGCGCGTGCGCGCCGGGTGGGTTCGCCGCAATCCGGGCACGGCGCCACGGCAGCAGCCGTGCAAAGCGTCCAGACGGGCTGCGATCGAGATCGAGCGCGGTTTCGGCGAACAACTGGATCGCGGCGATCGCGCCGGTCAGTACGAGATACATCAGGCCGGACGCGAAGAAGATCGAAAAGAAATCGAACGTCGACGACGCGAGCTGGGTGCTGCGCAAGGTCAGCTCGTCGACCGCGATCACGGAAGCCAACGACGAGTTCTTCAGCGCGCTGACCGATTCGTTCCCGAGCGCCGGTATCATCGTGCGGATCGCCTGCGGCGCGATCACACGGCGCAGCAGCACGCTCGGCGTCATGCCGAGCGCCTGCCCCGCGAGCAGTTGCCCGCGGTCGACACCGAGCACACCCGCGCGCAGGATCTCCGCGATGAACGGCCCCTCGTTCGCGGCGAGCGCGAGACCCGCTGCGCCCAACGCGCTCAACTTCAAGCCGATGTGCGGCAACGCGTCGTACGCGAACACGAGTTGCAGGATCAGCGGCGTACCGCGAAAAATCACCGTGTAGCCGCGCGCGATCGCTGCGAGCGGCCCCACCTTGCTCAGCTGCATGCCCGCGAGCACCAGCCCCACGATCAGACCGCCCGCCAGCCCGAGGGCCGTGACCGCGATCGTAAAGCCGATGCCGCTCAGCAGATACGGCATGCCGAGATAGTGCAGAAACAAATTCATTAGTTCGAGGCAACCAGCTTGGGGGTTTCGAGATTTTCAACGCCGAGCGACCACTTCTTCAGCAAGTCGGTCTGAATGCCGGCCTTCTGGATCGCGACGAGTGCTGCCATCACGGCGGCACGCATTGCCGGGTTGGTTTTCGGCACGGCGATACCAATCGAATACGGCAGCGTGACGGCAGTGGCCTTTTCGAGTTGGGTCGGATACGCCTTGACCGCCTGGTCCACCGTGTTCACGTCGTTGATATAGGTGTCGGCGCGGCCCGCGAGAATCGCCTGGATTGCGTTCGCGTTGTTGTCATACAGCTGCACGGCCGCTTCCGGCCTGTTCGCCGCCTTGCAGGCCGGTGCAAGATTCTGGATCAGCGGCACTTCAACGTAGCCGGTGTTCTCGGCGGCAGTTGTGCCGCACATCGTCGGGTTGATGCCGCTGATCTTCTTCGGATTGCCCTTTGCGACGAGCACGCCGTCGAACACCTTCGAATAGGTGACGAAGTCCGCCGCCTTCGCGCGATCTTCGGTCGCATACATGTCGGAGATCACGATATCCGCCTGGCCGCTTTGCAGCGTCGGCAGCAGCGCCGCGAACGAGACTGGCTTGTACGTCATCTTGAAGCCGAGGCAGTTGCCAATCGCGTCGCCGAGGTCGATGTCGAAACCGATATATTTACTCGGGTCATTCGGGTCCAGCGCTTCGTAGCCCGGCGTGTGCGGGTTGATCGCGTTGATCAGCGTCTTGCCTTTGAATTGCGGGTATTTCGCCTGGAGCGCCGCGCATTCGGCAGGCGCCGGCGCGGCGGCCCGTGCCTGGCCCGACACCAGCACCGCCAGCATACTGACGGTGCCAAGAACCAGCCCGCGCCAGTGGCGGGCAAAACTGCCCGCGCGCCGCACTCGATGCCCATGATCGACAAGATTGGTATACATCCCTGAACTCCCTGAGCGGCAGATGACAATGGCCCACACCATGTACGCCTTGTTGCATCGCACCAGCGCGAGAATATGTGAACGAAATTCCGCGGACTTGTCCCAGCGCGCACAAATGCTTGTACGGGGGTGAAGGAGTTGGCATGCAGCAGCGTCATGCACACCGCGAGCGAGCAGGAGATAGCAAGCCGATCAAGGTGAGCATGCTGGTCAAAGTCGGGCGGATGTAATTGCGCAAGACGTACCGCGGCCAGAAATTGCGCGACGCCCCGTCGCGCAATACGGTTCGTAGCCGGCTGCGCGAGACCGACTCGGTCGAACCTCGTTACCCCAAGGCGGACAAGTCCCAGTGTGCTCGATGAGGGTCAATTTTGACGACCGGGACTCCGTGCGTCGAATGTATAAGCAGTTGATATACCCACAAGCAAATTCGGCATTGGATCGTGGACAGCGCCGGGACTACCATGCTTCGCGTTGACCCGGTCAGCAACCAACAATAATAGTCCGCCTCGGAGACAGGCAGTGAAAACCCTACTCAGTGACGACAAGCTCGGCATCGCGACAGCGCCGCCCGAGCTTTATTCCCGCATCAAGTGGCGTATCGTTCCCCTTCTCATGGTCTGCCTGCTGTTTGCGTGGTTCGACCGCATCAACATTGGGTTCGTCAAGTACGACATGCAGCACTCGTTTCCGCTCAGCAATACGGCCTACGGGCTCGGAGCGAGCCTGTTCGTGATCGGCTACATCATCTTCGAGGTGCCGAGTAACGTAATGCTTTACCGGATTGGTGCGCGTCGCTGGTTTGCACGTATCCTCATCACATGGGGGCTGGCCAGTGCGGCCATGGTATTCGTGCGAAGCGAAACAGCCTTCTACGTGCTTCGATTCATCATTGGATCTGCAGAGGCGGGGTTTACGCCTGGCATCTTTTTCTACCTTGGCACCTGGATTCCGCCGCATCAGCGCGGACGCACGTACGGTGTGCTCTATCAAGCCGTCGCATTGTCCGGTGTGCTGGGAGCGCCGCTTTCCGGCTTCA
The DNA here is from genome assembly GCF_046025895.1 of Paraburkholderia sp. RL17-337-BIB-A. Classification (NCBI taxonomy): domain Bacteria; kingdom Pseudomonadati; phylum Pseudomonadota; class Betaproteobacteria; order Burkholderiales; family Burkholderiaceae; genus Paraburkholderia; species Paraburkholderia sp. RL17-337-BIB-A. The sequence goes on from NZ_JARESY010000002.1 coordinate 2,864,594, forward strand.
TCCTGACGCACTTCCACGGAGTGGGCGGATTGCCTGCCTGGAATTGGGTGTTCCTGCTTGGGGGATTACCGTGCGTGGTATTGGGCGTGATCGTGTGGTTTCGGCTTGAGGATCGCTTCGAGGACGTGGCGTGGCTTTCCGCACAAGAAAAGAGTCATCTGCGCGAAGCGCTGTCGGCGCAGCCCCTGGAGGCGGCAACCAGCCGCGCAAGCTCGCTGAGCGTTGCACTGAGATCGCCGGCATTCCTGGTGGTTGCCCTGGTGTGGTTCCTCACGCAGATCGCCGCCTTCGGCATGAACTTCTGGGTCCCGCATATCGTGCGCGACGCCGGCATCTCAAACCGCATGCTGGTCGGCGCGATCACGGCCATCCCCTATCTGTTCGGCTCGATTTCGATGTTTCTCGTGGGCTCGTTCGCAGATCGTCTGGGTGACCGGCGCATGATTTTCACGGGCTGCATGGTGGCCACCGGCATCGGCTTTCTCGGCTCCGCGATCTTCGAGAACAGCCTGATTCCGCTGGTTGCCTGCCTTGGCCTGGTTGGGGCTGGAGTCTTGACCGCTTACACGACGTTCTGGTCGTTGCCCCCGAAAGTCGTGGCCGGTTCCGCGGCCGCGAGTGGCATCGCGGTCATCAATTGCGTCGGTCAACTGGGTGGCATCGTGAGTCCGATCGCGGTGGGAAAGATTATCGATGTCACCGGCAGTATTACGCCGGCGCTTTATGCGATCGCATCGGTGTGCGGAGTTTGCGTGCTGGTGACGCTTTTCCTGTTTCCCAAATCGCTGCGTATTCGCGAAATCAAACGTTGATCGAGCCCTCGTCGCGCAAAGTCGCTCATGTGACTTTGCACGATGGTCAGACCTCGTCGCGCGAGCGGAAACTGAAAATGCCGTTGCGGGTCAATCGGTCGCTTTCGGCGACCACCAAATCCCGCAACGCCACAATACCCTCGCTTTCATTGCGTTCGATACGCGTTGCAATCAGCAATTGCCGCTGTAGCTGGCTCCCCGCGATTTCACTGAGCGACACACGCTCGCCCGAGTCCGTCCGGAATACCGACACGGGCATGAGTGTGCAACCGCTGCCCTGCTGAACCATCTCGCGAATCGAGTCCACCGAATCAATTTCCGCCTCGATGCTCAGTTGGCCGCCAATGCGCGCGAGCTCCGTCTCAACCAGGCGGCTGTGCAGAATTGTCATGAGCAGTGGCGTCTTCGGCAAATCCGACACGTGAAGGATGGACGGCATCTTGCGGTCCTTCGGTGCGGCGAGCACAAACGGTTCGGATAACAAAGGTTGCAACGTGACTGGCAGCGTCACCGGCTCCTCGGTGCGCGTGATGATCGCGACGTCGACGATGCCTTTGACGAGCCAGTCCAGCAACGTCGGCGTGAACGCCTCGCGCACGGACAGTCGCAGCGAGCTCACCCGCTTGCAGGCCGAGAAAATTCCCGGCACCAGGACACGCGCCACCGAAGGCGAGGCGCCAAGCACTACGGAGACGTCGGCCGTCGGTGTGCGAGGTTTGACGAGCGCAGCGCGAGCACGATTCGCTTCGGCAACGATTTTTTGCGCCGACAGATAAAGCGTGACGCCTGCCGGCGTGAGCCTGACACCGCGTGAAGTTCGATGCAGCAGAAGCACGTCCAGGTCCTGTTCCAGGTCGTGAATCTGTCGGGTCAGCGCAGGTTGTGAAATGGCGATGGCCGTCGCGGCGGCATTGAAACTGCCTGCATCCACGACAGCGAGGAAGTATCGCAGTGCCCGAAGCTCCATCTTCGACTCCCATAACAAATCCGTATAGCTCGCGGAATATACGGTATTAGCGGGTACCTCGCAACGATGGCTAAATATCGTCAATGCCGATCGCTTGCCAGCGCTCGCACGACATGTCGTGGTGGTGGCGAACGGGCTTCCCTTATTGAACGAAAACTTGCACATCAGACGTCCATCGATGACCGCTCATAACTCCTATCTCACCGAAGCTGCCGAATTGCTTGCCTTCATCCAGAAGGCGCTGACTGTCGCTGGGATTCCCGACGACGATGCGAAAACCGTGGCGCAACTGATGGTCCAGGCCGATCTGCAAGGTTCGGATGGGCATGGCGTGATTCGACTCCCGCAATACGTCAAACGTATTCGCGCAGGCGGTATCAACGTACGACCGGACATCAAAGTGGTCGCCGCAAAGCCGGCGATGGCAATCGTGGATGGTGACAACGGCATGGGACATCTGGTCACGACGTTCGCCACGCAACTCGCGATCAGCAAGGCACGCGAAACGGGCGTCGCCTGGGTCGGCACGCGCGCGAGCAATCATGCCGGGCCCGCCTCGCTCTATGCGCGCATGGCGCTCGAGGAAAACATGATCGCGTTGTATTTCGCGGTGGGCAACGCCAATCATATGCCGCCGTGGGGTGGCACCGACATGCTGCTTTCCACCAATCCGATCGCAGTCGCCATTCCTTCGAAAAGCGAACCCGACATCGTGCTCGACATGGCGAGCACGGCCGCGGCGTACGGCAAAGTCAAAGCCCGGGCTAAGCGCGGAGAGTCGATGCCGGAGGGCTGGATGATGGATCGCAACGGACAGCCGCTGCTCGATCCGACCCGCGCGGAAGAAGGCTTCCTGCTGCCGATCGGCGGCCACAAAGGCTACGGACTTGCGCTCGTGATCGGCATACTGGCCGGCACGCTCAACGGCGCGGCGATGGGCAAGGACGTGATCGACTTCAATAAGGATTCGGTCACCCCGACCAACACGGGGCAAAGCATTCTGGTGCTGGACGTCAGCGCCTTCGGCAACCTCGACGAGTTCTCAGGCGCGGTCGATACGCTGATCCAGCAGCTGCGCAACTCGACGCGGCTGCCCGACGTGAAGCGCATCTGGATGCCCGGCGAACAAAGCGCGGCCAAACGCGAACGCCACGCCGTCGAAGGCATTCCCATCGCAGCGGGCGTCATTGCCGATCTGGATCCGCTGGCTGACGAACTCGGCATCGAGCGGCTCAAAACGTACACGACGCTGTCGGAGAGTGCTGCATGAACGGGCCTGTGCGCCAGGCGCTGAAGGCAAGGCCGTAGAACCTTTCAACCAGATCGCGACGCGGCGCCGTTCTCGCGTCCGCTCGCTTCGAACACGGATCCAATCATGACCACGATGTATTCAACAAACCCGGCTACCGGCGAAATACTGAATGAGTTTTCTCCGCATAGCGACACGAAGCTCGACGAGCAGTTGACGCTTGCCTACCAGCGTCAATGCGAATGGCGACGCAGTGCCGTCGTCGAACGGCAGGCCCTGCTGGGCCGCGTTGCGCAGCGCCTGCGCAGCGGCCGGGAGCAGCTTGCGCGAATCATCACGCTGGAGATGGGAAAGCCGATCGAGGAGGCGCGCGCCGAGATTGAAAAATGCGCAATGACGTGCGATTTCTATGCGGAAAATGCGCCGCGCTTTCTGGGCGACGAGGTGATCCCGAGCAATGCGCGCGACAGCCGCGTCGTCTTCGACGCGCTCGGTGTACTGCTTGCGGTCATGCCATGGAATTATCCGTTCTGGCAGGCCATTCGCGCTGCGGCTCCGGCCATTACGGTCGGCAATACGGTGGTGCTCAAGCACGCGGCCAATGTCCCGCAATGCGCGCTCGCGTTGGAACAGGTCTTTCGCGAAGCGGAGGCTCCCGCGGGAATTTTCGGCACGCTGCTGATCGAATCGTCGCGCGTGGCGGCGGTCATCGACGATGCGCGCATCGCGGCCGTCACCTTCACCGGCTCGACGCCGGTCGGTCGGACGCTCGCGCAACAGGCGGGGCACGCACTCAAGAAGCACGTGCTCGAACTCGGCGGCTCGGATCCCTTTATCGTGCTGGCCGATGCGGACATACCGGCTGCCGCTCGCGCTGCCGCCAAGGCCCGCTTTTCGAACGCGGGACAAAGCTGTATCTCCGCGAAGCGCTTCATTGTCGAGGAAGCGGTCGCGGATGCATTTGTGGATGCGCTAGTCAACGAAGCGCGTGCGTACGCCATCGGCGACCCGCTGCTCGACAGCACGAAGATGGGCCCGCTGGCGCGCGACAATCTGCGTGAGGACCTTCACGCGCAAGTCGAGGCGACGATTGACGAAGGCGCGACGCTGCGGATCGGTGGCCGGCCTGTCGACGGGAAAGGCTACTTCTATCCGGCCACAGTGCTCGATCATGTCGAAGCAGGCATGACCGCAGCCCGAGAAGAAACGTTCGGGCCGGCAGCGGCGGTCATGCGTGTGCCGACAGTGCAGGTAGCGCTCGACATTGCCAATGGCACGGAATTCGGGCTGGGGGCCGCGCTCTGGACTGCCGATGTTGCACGCGGCCAGGCACTCGCGCGCGAAATCGACGCTGGCGCGGTCTTCGTCAACAGCGTGGTGGCATCCGATCCGCGACTGCCTTTCGGCGGCATCAAACAGTCCGGCTATGGGCGAGAACTCGGCGTGTGGGGCCTGCGCGAATTCGCCAACGTCAAGACCGTGATGACGAGCTAAATGTCCATTCGCATGCGATAACGAACGTGACGCCCTGCACCCATTGGTAACCCCACTAACTATTCAACGGACTCACATGGACACACCGACCTCACGCGCGCAGCCTGCCATTCTTCGCCCGCGGGAAATTCCCAGTCACGACCGCGGCGGTGGCGCCTCCACGACGCCGCTGGTAACGCGCAGCATCGGGGCGACCGGATTCATCAACGGAATCACCGAGTTCGCAGCCGGTGCTGTCATACCGTTTCACAGTCACAACTGCGAAGAGAGCGTGATGCTGCTTGCAGGCGAAGCCGTGCTCGACATCGACGGTCAAACCTACGCATTGCGTCCCTTCGACACGACGTGGATTCCACCCAACGTTACCCACCGGTTTCGCAACGTGTCGAACGTCTCGCCAATGAAAATCCTCTGGATCTATGCGTCAATGAACGCGACTCGCACGGTCGCGGAAACAGGCGAAACCCGTCCGATTACGGCGGAACACCAGGAAAGCCCTCCGGCGCTGAAAGCGTGAGCAACCGGTTGGTTGCGCGCGTTGCTTTTCCTAACGTTCGACCTGCGCTGCTGCAATGTCCTCGAGCGACCTTCCGCGCGTCGGCACGCCCATGAGTACCACGGCGAGCGCGCCGATCAGCAGCACAAGCGTGGTCGCACCGAACACCCCGGCAAAACCCAGCAGCGGATAGACGTAGCCGACCAGGATAGGCGCGGCAATCGCGCCCAGCCGGCCAATCGACGAAGCGAGCCCCGTGCCCGTTGCGCGCACGTCGGTGGGGAAAACTTCCGGTGTGTAAGCATAAACGCCGGCATAGGTGCCGTTCATGAAGAACGACAGCAGGATGCCCGACACCATGATGCCGGCATCCGTACCCGTCAACGCAAGCCCAAGCGCCGATATGCCGCCCAGGATCATGTATGACGCGATGGTCGCCTGCCGGCCGATCTTCTCGTTGAGCCACGCGCCTGAAAAGTACCCCGGGATCTGCGCGATATAAATCACGAGCGAATACGAAAAGCTCCGCGCGATCGTCATGCCGTTCTGAACCAGCAGGCCGGGAATCCACGTGAAAAAAGCGTAATAGCTGAACGTGATGGATAGCCACATCAGCCACGTCATGGCCGTGATGCGCGCGAGCTTCGCCGCCCACAGCGCCTTCACGTTCGCGAGGATGGAGGCCCGTCCGGCTGCGAGCGGAACATGTCCGTCGCGTACGGCAGGCAGCGGCTCCAACTGCACGCCCGCTTTGATCACCTCCGCTTCCATGCGCGACACGATCGCGTCGGCCTCCGCGTGCCGGTCGCGCGCCTCGAGCCAGCGCGGCGATTCGGGCAACGCGCGGCGCCACCAGAGCAGCATCACAATGGGCAGCGCAGTGATGACCATGACCGCGCGCCATGCATTGGGGGCGAGCGGGATCACCAGATAGCCGAGCAGCGCAGCCGCCACGAAGCCAAAAGAGAAAAACCCCGCGAGACTGCCCGTGAAACTCCCGCGATACCGTCGCGCCACGAACTCCGAGAGAAACGGCGCGACGATGGCGCTTTCCGCGCCCGTTCCTAACCCGGCGACAATGCGCGTCGCGAGAAAAAATCCCCAGTCATTCGCTAACGCGCTGGCAAGAGACGCTATGCAGTAAATCACTAGCGCATACATCATGACCTTGCGCCGGCCGATGACATCGCCGAGCATGCCCGCCAGCATCGCGCCGACGAAATAGCCCATGAACGTGCCGCTTCCCAGCACGCCCGTCTGCACACTCGTCAAGCCCCATTGCGTGCGCAGCACCGGCAGCAGGAACGCGAGCACGGCAGCGTCCATTGCGTCGAAGGTGTAGCCGAGGCCGCCCATCAGCAGCAGACGGCGGTGAAAACCTGAAAACGGCAGACGCTCGATGCGGGCGGCAATCATCGACATGGACAGACTCCCAAAGGAACTGCGGGGCGCTGCAATCCAGGGTCAGGCGGGTCATGCGGTCAACTGCTTTCGAGCTCGTTGACGAAGAGCCGGCCATCCTTCATGACAAGCGGAATATGCTCGCCCTGCCCTAACAGGCAATCGACGGACTTCAGCGGATTGCCATCGACCACCAGCAGATCGGCATGCGCGCCCGGCATGATTCTGCCGAGCTTGTCCTGCATGCCGAGCACTTCCGCGCCCACGATGGTTGCGCTCGCGATCACCTCGGCCGGCGACAGCACTTCGGCCAGAAGCCGGAATTCATCGCTCTGCAGACGCTGGGCCTCGCCGAGCAAGTCCGTGCCGAAGCCCATCTTGACCCCGGCACGCTTCATGATTTCAATCGAGTGCATGCCGGCGCCATGCACGTCCGCGATCTTGGCAATGCTGGCCGGCGGCAGCCCATATTTCTCGCCTTCACTTGCAAGGGCGTCGTACGTGACGAGGGTCGGCACGACATACGCGCCGTGCTCCGCGACGAGGCGGGCGGTCTCCTCGTCGATCAGGTTGCCGTGTTCGATCGTGCGCACGCCGCAACGCACCGCGCGCGCGATGGCCGCAGGCGTATAGGCATGCGCCAGCACATAGGTGCCGCGCCCCGCTGCTTCAGCGACGATGGCGCGGATCTCATCCTCGGAGTAACCGAACGCGCCGACGGGGTCGGTGGGTGAAGCCACGCCGCCCGAGGCCATGATCTTGATCTGGTCGGCGCCCATCTGCAGTTCCTCGCGCACGGCCCGGCGCACTTCATCGACGCCGTCCGCCACGCGGCCGAGTGCCCCCACGCGCACACAGCAGCCGCAGGGTGAATCGGGCGGCATGTAGTCGGAGCGGGCGCGGCTGTCGGCATGACCACCCGTCTGGCTGAGCGCGCGGCCGGAGACGAACAGGCGTGGACCTTCAATAAGCCCTGACTCAAGCGCCTGCTTGAATGGATAGCCAGCGCCGCCTGCATCACGCACAGTGGTGAAGCCGCGGCGCAGCATGGCGCGCATGATCGGCACGGCGCGCAGCGTAACCAGCACATTGGGCAGCGTCGCGACGCGCGGCAAGTTGAACTCGATCGCCACGACGTGCACGTGCAGATCGATCAGACCGGGCATGATCGTTTTGCCTTTGACGTCGATCACGCGCGCGTTGCGGCTTGTTATCGGCTTGTCGGAAACTTCGCGCACGAAGCCGTCCTCGACGAGGACTTCGAAGCCCTCCAGCAGATCAGGACGGGTAGGATCGAGAAGTGCGCCGTTACGTAGCAGGAAGGTGGTCAACGGTTATCTCCTTCGAGTTTCGATCGCAGCGCCCGGTATCCGGGGCTTGCTTCGAGTATGCGGGCCGGCACAGGGAAACATTGCCAGGATATTGAGCAGGATCGGTCAGACACATGTCAAGTATGTACGCTGACGTGCAGGCGGCGCAAGACGGGACGCGCGGCATCCGCTGGCCACGGCGATCGTCAGGAACCCATTTCTCGCGGCGCTGGCTGAACGCTCGCCACCAGAAGCAGTGGTCGAAGGGGCCGCCACTTCGGCCCGCTTCGTGGTGAAGTTCCAGTGCAGCGCCGTGGCCGTATCCACCGGCGCCGGCAGCTTTGCCGCATCATCGGGATGTGCGCGTACCCACGCCCCCGCCGACGTCAATTGCGCGAACACCGTGGAGCGCGTTTCTCGCAGCCGGCGCGCCCTACATCCCCCAACGCAACGACGGCGTATGGACCGGGCTGTCCCAGTGGCGTGCCATTTCGTCGTCCAGTAAACATAATGTAATCGACGCGCCCGCCATCTCGAGCGAAGTCGTCAGCGCACCCACCTGTGCCCGGCCGACCTTCAGGTCGCGTTGCTGAAGCCACGCGCGCGTCGAGTTGAAGAGCAGGTAAAGCTCGCCAAGCGGTGTTCCACCAAGGCCGTTGATGAGCACCAGCAATTCAGCCCCGGCTTGGGGCTTGAGGTCATCGACGATTGCTTTGAGCAGCTCTCCCGCAATCGCATCGGCGCCTGAGAACTTTGCGCGGCGCCGGCCCGGCTCACCGTGAATGCCCACGCCCACTTCGATCTCATCATCGCCGATCTTGAACGTCAGCGTTCCCGCGGCCGGCACGGTGCAACTGCTGAACGCCACACCCATCGAAGCGGTGCGCTTGTTGATCCGGTCGCCGAACGCCTTGCACTGTTCAAGGTCGGCGCCGCTTTCGGCCATGCTGCCTACCAGCTTCTCAACGATCACCACGCCAGCGACACCACGCCGCCCGGTGGTGTAGCTGGAGTTTTCCACTGCCACGTCATCGTTGATCAGCACCATCGCGTTTGGGATCTCGGACATCTCCGATGCCATTTCGAAGTTCATCAGGTCACCCGAATAATTCTTCACGATGAATAGCACCCCCGCACTGGTATCGACAGCGTCTGCGGCGGCCATCATCTGATCCGGTGTAGGTGATGTGAAGACTTGACCAGGACAGGCTGCGTCGAGCATTCCATAGCCCACAAAACCGGAGTGCAACGGCTCATGCCCCGAACCGCCACCCGATATCAATGCCACTTTGCCCGGTTTAAGCGTCTTGCGACGCACATATACCGGTTCGTTGTTGAGTACGACCAGGTCGCTATGCGCGGATGCAAATCCCGCCAGACTTTCGGCGAGGAAATCGTCGACGTGGTTGATGAATTTTTTCATGGTCTGGCCTCCATTCACGCCCGGTTGCGCGCCAGATGCGCGCATACGGCGGTGATCATGATCTGACTGGAACGCGCACCAGGGTCGATATGACCGCGCGAGCGTTCGCCCAGAAACGACGCCCGCCCTTTGGTCGCGAGCATATCGCGGGTGGCGAACATGTTTCGCTCGGCCACCTGCGGCAATTCATCCAGCACTGTTTTTCGCAACGTAGGTGAATCGATGGTCGCAAGCTCCTTAAAGCGCGCGGCAACGGGAATCAGCACGTCCATCATCGTCTTGCTGCCCACGCCCGTCTTACCCCGCTGTCCGACCGCTTCGACGCCCGCCGCAAACATGAGCGCGGTGCCCGCCACATCCAGCGGATTGTTCGCCGATGCTTTCGCCATCCCGTTCAGCAACGAAAAAAACAGCGGCCCGGATGATCCGCCGACCGTCGACAGCACCTTGTTCGCCGCGAGTTCTAACGCGGCCCCTAAGGTTTCCGCTTCGATGTCCGCACGCACTGCAAGCAAGGCCTCCATGCCGCGCAGCAGATTGAAGATGTGATCGCCATCGCCGATCTGCTGGTCGAGTACGGCTATTTCGTCCGTGTGTTCTTTGAGCGCTGCGTATGCGGCGTCGATACACTCCATGACCGTTTTGCCGTTCATGTCGGGATCCTCCTGCCGTCTGCACGGAAATATAAGAGGCTGCGAGCAGGCAACGACACGCCCACCAACTGCCCCGGGCTGAAATTGCGCTCGGCCATCGTGGTCGCCACAACCGCCGTTCCAGCGCGATCCAAAATCAGCAGATGACGCAACGGTGAGTATTCGAGCACCTTCAGGTCGAGTGCGTCGCGCGCATGATCGGTGCCAGGTGCATCACGCGCGTCGCCGTCGTGCAGCACCACGTCTTCAGGACGAATCGCCACGGTCGCGGTGCCGGTCGGCACCGCTGCTGAATCGAACAGCGTTGGCGGCAGCAGGTTGATCGGCGGCGAGCCGAGCCGCTGCGCCGCGCTCAATGAAACCGGATTACCGTAGACCTCGCGCGGCGTGCCGAGTTGCACCAGACGACCGTGTTCAAGAATGCCAATGCGGTCGGCTAGTGTGGTGGCTTCCACCTGATCATGCGTGACGTAAAGAATGGTCGCGCCAATCGTACGATGCAGCCGTTTCAGCTCGATACGCAATTCCTCGCGCAGCTTTGCATCGAGCGATGATAGCGGTTCGTCCATCAGAAACACTTTCGGCTCGCGCACGAGCGCACGACCGATCGCGACGCGCTGCATCTCGCCGCCTGACAAATGCGTTGCCATGTTGTCGAGCTTCGCTTCCATATGCAGCAACTGCGCGACCGCGTGCACGCGCGCGCGGACCTGTTCCTCGCTGCTGCGACGACGTGGCGAACGCAGCGGAAACGCAAGATTGCCGAACACAGTCAGATGCGGATACAACGAGTATTGCTGAAAAATAAACGCGACATCGCGATCGGAAGGATGCACGCCGGTGGCGAGCGCGCCGTCGATTAGCACGTCGCCGGCATCGGGACGTTCGAGTCCCGCGATCAGGCGCAGCGTAGTGGTTTTTCCCGCGCCGCTCGGTCCGAGCAGCACGACGAATTCGCCGTCTTTCACGTCGATCGACAGGTCGTCCACCGCAACGATGTTGCCGAAGCGCTTCGATACATTGCGTAGCTGGATTTCAGCCATGACCCTCTCCGCTCGCAGAAAGTGTGGCAGCAGCGCCCGGCAACAGGCGTTCAGTAGCGGCGTCATAAAGAAGCGTGCGTTCTTTCCGAAATGACAGACCGACGGTCGTGCCCGCGGCGACACCATCGTCTTTGCTTGCCCGCACGCGCACGACGCCGAGCGCGGTTTCAACCGCCAACACCTGGTGCGAGCCGAGATATTCGTCGGCGATCACCTGACCACGCAGCGGGCCGTGCTCGTCGATCACGATGTGCTCCGGTCTGATTCCCAACAACACGCGCGCCGCGGCGGCATCGCAACGTGGCACGGACACCGCCGCGCCATGCAGACTCACCTGCTCCTGGCCCGCCATAACCGCTCCGTCAACGGGCAGGAAATTCATGGGCGGACTGCCGATGAAGTTGCCGACGAACACAGTCGCGGGGAAGTGATAGATCTCATGGGGCGAGGCCGCCTGCAACACTTCACCCTGATTCATCACCACAATATCGTCCGCCATGGCCATCGCCTCACTCTGATCGTGTGTGACGTACACCGTGGTGGCGGCGAGCGCGTTGTGCAGTTTGCGCAACTCCAGGCACATCAGTTCACGAAAGTCCGCATCAAGCGTGCCGAGCGGTTCGTCCATCAAGAATGCTTTCGGTTGCCGCACGATCGCGCGGCCGAGCGCCACACGTTGCCGGTCGCCACCGGACAGGCCGCCAGTCTTACGATCGAGAATGTTCTCGATGCGCAGCATATGCGCCGCTGCATTGACGCGGGCGGCAATCTCGCTGCGCGACACGTGTTCGTTCTTCAGCGGAAACGCGATGTTATTGCGCACCGTCATATGCGGATACAGCGCAAACATCTGGAACACGAAGGCAATATCGCGTTGCCGCGCACGCAGCGCAGTGACGTCCTCACCATCGATCAGGATCTGCCCGGAAGTCGGCAGTTCCAGCCCCGCAATCATCCGCAGCGTTGTGGTCTTGCCGCACCCTGACGGTCCGAGCAGTACGACGAAGCGTCCCGCTCCAATGATCAGGCTGGTATCGCGCACCGCGACAAAATCGTCGAAGCGCTTGTGAAGATGAGCGAGAACGATCGTGGACATGATTCAGTCAGGAAAATGACTGGTGACGACGAACGCGAGCGCACCCACCAGAATGACCGGAAAGGACCAGGTGAAGAGCGCCAACGAAAACGGCTGCACAAGCATCGCCATACCTAAGCCGATCAGTACCGTCGACGCGCCCTCGCGGTAGCTGCGACGTAACAGCCAGCGGTGCGGCGGAATGACTTCGCGTTTCATTTGCGCACGGCTCCGAAGGTGATGCCGCGCAACAGATGCTTGCGCAGCAGAACGGTGAAAAAGAGAATCGGCAGCACGAATAATGTTGTTGCAGCTGCAACGGCCGGCCAGTCCTGACCGCCTTCTCCAATGATGAATGGAATGAATGGCGGCATGGTCTGCGCATCGCCGCTTGTCAGCAGCAAAGCAAATGCGTATTCGTTCCATGCAAAGATCAGGCAGAAGATCGCTGTAGCGGCAATGCCCGTCATCGCTTGCGGCAATACCACCTTCACAAAGGCCTGCAAACGCGTGTAGCCATCCACTAGCGCGGCCTCTTCATACTCGCGCGGGATCTCATCCATAAAACCTTTGAGCAGCCACACCGCTAATGAGACATTCACCGCCGTGTACAGCACAATCATGCCGACATAGCTGTCGCTCAAGCCCAGCGCGCGATACATCAGGTAGATCGGAATGGCGACTGCAATGGGCGGCATCATCCGTGTGGAGAGAATGAAGAACAGCAGATCGTCGGCCAGCGGCACCTTGAAGCGCGAAAACGCGTAGGCCGTCAGCGTGCCGAGAAATACCGCAAGAAACGTCGAACCGAATCCAATGACAAGCGAATTCATGAAGCGCGGCAACACCTTTGAAGGTCCGGCGATCACCATGTTGCGCTTGCGTACCTCACGCTCATACCAGGTCTGCGCAGGCGGCAGGCTCGCAATGAACTCCGGTGTCTGCCGCGAGCGGATCGTGAACAGGTTTACATAGCCTTCCATGGAAGGCTGAAACAGCACGACGGGCGGATACGCAATCGCATCTTCCTGCGTCTTGAAGCTCGTCAGGAAGATCCAGACCATCGGTAACGTAGCGATCAGCGCATACGTGATAACGACCGCAGCCGCGAAGCGCCTGGCGCGCGGAGATGACGCCACCACGGAATGTTGTGTCGTAGTCGGTCTCATCGCTGTTTGATCCGGTTAAGTGCCTTCACGTAAATATTCGCCGCACCGAATACCGTCACGAACAGAATGATTGCGAGCGCGGACGAATAACCTGTCTGCCACTTTTCGAACGCGGCACGCTTGAGCGTGATCGATACCGTTTCGGTAACCGAGCCCGGGCCGCCCGATGTCAGCAGGTTCACCATATCGAACATCTTGAAGTTTTCGATGCCGCGAAACAATACCGCCAGCATCAGGAACGGCATGGTCATGGGCAACGTGATCGACCAGAACTGACGCCACGGCGTCGCGCGGTCCACTTCCGCTGCTTCGTAGATATAGTCGGGAATTGAACGCAGGCCCGCCAGGCAGATGAGCATGACGTACGGTGTCCACATCCACGTATCGACCATCACAATGGTCCACGGCGCGAGCGCAACGTCGCCGATCATCTGGAACGACCCCGGCGCGATGCCGGTGAAGAAGCTGACGATATCGTTGAAAAGCCCCGTCTGCGGTTGCAGCAGGAACGTCCAGAAGTTGCCCACTACAGCAGGCGACAGCATCATCGGCAGCAGGATTAGCGTGGTCCAGAAGCTATGTCCGCGGAACTGCCGGTTGATCAGCAATGCAAGACCGAAACCCAGCAACACCTCCAACCCGACCGACCAGAACACGAAACGCGCGGTCACCTGCATCGCGTACCAGATATCTTCGTCGGTCAGGATGTCGACATAATTGTCGATACCGACAAAGCGCGCCGGCACGCTCGGCATGTTCGACTTGAAGTTGGTGAACGACAGTCGAAGCGCCCAGATCAACGGGAAGATGTTGATCGCGAGAAGCAGCAGAATGGTCGGAAGAATGAAGAGCCACGCAATGGCCCGATCCGACAGTCCGCTTAGCCGCTTCGCGATGCGCGTTGACGCTCCCGCTTCGAGACTCGTGGGAGAAAAAGGCTTATCTGCCAACATGCCTGGCTCCTTCAAGCGGACCGGAGACAGGCCGTTCAGCCGTCGCCGGTCAAGTCCAGCTAAAAGCTAATACTTCCCTTCTTGCTTAAAGACCTTGGTCCAGTCTTTCACCAGCAGATCCAACGCGTCTTTGGCCGTGCCCTTATCGGCCACGACGTAATCGTGCACACGCTTCTGCATGTCGAGTAACAGTTCGGCATAAGCGGGCTCTGCCCAGAAGTCTTTGACGATTGCCATCGACTTCAGGAACGCGGGTGCGAAGGGCGCGCTCTTCGGAAAGTCAGGTGCATCGACCACTGATTTGGCCGCCGAATAGCCCCCCAGTTGCCACCATTTCTTCTGCACGTCAGGTTGCGCAAACCACTTGATATATTCGAGCGCGTCTTCTTTATGGTCCGAGTACGAGACGACCGAGATGCCCTGCCCGCCCAACTGCGTGTATTGCTTCAGCTCACGCGGATTGACGAAGAAGCCGATCTTGTCGCCACCGACATTCGGATCTTTATAAAGCCCTGGAAAGAACGCAAACCAGTTCATCTGCATCGCCACCTGACCCGACTTGAACGCGTCGAGCCCTTCCTGCATGTAGGCGTTGGTCATGCCTGGCGCCGTGCAGCACTTATAAAGCGCCTTGTAGTATTCGAGCCCCTTCACCGCGCCTGGCGAGTTCACGAAGCCATCCAGGTGATAGGGCTTCTTGGGATCCTGATATTCAAAGCCAAAGTTGTACATGGCGTTGGTCACGCCCATCGTGATCCCCTCGGATCCACGCTCCGTGAAGATATACACGCCATAGACCGTCTTGCCATCAATCTTGCGACCCTGGAAGAATTCCGCAGTCTGCTTGAGTTCATCGAGCGTGGTAGGCGGCGCGAGCTCACGGTTGTATTTCTGCTTGAATTCTGCACGCAACTCTGGGCGCGCAAACCAGTCCTTACGGTAAGTCCATCCGACCGCGTCAGCCATCGCAGGTAAGGCCCAATAGTTCGGCGTATTCTTTGGCCACTCCGAATAGCCCACCACCGTTGCCGGCACGAAGTCGTCCATGGAGATCTTGTTCTTGGTGAAGAAGTCGTTGAGCTTTACGTAATGCCCATTGACCGCCGCGCCGCCGATCCACTGACTGTCGCCAATGATCAGATCACACAGTTTGCCGTGCGAATTGAGTTCATTGATGAAGCGGTCGGCATAACTGGTCCACGGTACGAACTCGAACTTCATCTTGATGCCGGTCTTGGCCGTGAAATCCTTCGACAGTTCGACCAGTGCATTGGCGGGATCCCATGCCGCCCAGCAGAGTGTCAACTGCTTGTCCTGTGCGTGCGCGCCCGTTGCAGTGCCGAGCCCCAGCGATATGAGGGTTGCCGCCACTACCCTCGCTGACGTTAGACGTAACATGTCTCTTCTCCTTGTCTTTCTCGGGTCTCCAACCTGATGACATTCAGCGCCCATGCGCCGGGCACCGCATTTCGGCTCTGGCAGATCAGAAGTCGGTCCGCGTGTCGCGAGCGTCAGGCATGCGCATTCTCACGAAGATAAATCCGGGTTTCCGGCGTGGGGATGGCAAGCGCCCCCCGGACGTCGTTAAGAAAATTAATCGCGGCGAGCCCAGCCCAATGAACAATGCCGCGCACGTCCTGATCGAGTATCACGTCGATCGCACGTTCCGACAGTTGGGTGCGGGTCTCCGCAGTGCATTCGTGGCCAATCAGGACGAGGTGAACCTTGTCGCCGGACTCCTGCAATGCCGCTGCAATGCCGGAGATGCCGCCGCCCGTCACATACACGCCGACCAGGTCCGCATGGCGCGCACTTAAGCCCTGTACGGCAAGGCCGGCGCCATCGTCGTCTTCGGCGAAGTCCGGTTCGGCGATCCAGCGCAGGTTGCGGAAGTCCTCCTCCAGCACTTGCGAAAAGCCGGTGCGCCGTTCCACCTGATCATGCAGACGCGACGATCCCGATAGCACGGCAACAGTGCCGAGCTTCGCGCAAAGGAAGCGCCCCATCAGTAGTCCTGCCGTGCGTCCGGCAATCCTGTTGTCGACACCCACGTACGCGGCGCGCCGGCTCGCGGGTAAATCGGAGAACACTGTGACGACTGGCACGTGAGCGTCGCTCATCTCTTCGATGAAACGCTCAACCCACGGATAGTCGAGAGGTGCGAGAACCAGCGCGTCGTAGTCGATCACTTCAGCGGCGAACGCCGCAGTCTCGCGTTGGCTGGAAAAATCGCAGCGGTAAAACGAAGGGGTTATGCGGTGCTCGCGAAAGAAGCTGGCCGACAGCGCTATATCGCGCTCGACGTGATCGAGGAAGCGGGAATTCACTTGCGGCAGCACGAACGCGACCCGGAACGAAGTGACCTTTGCGGGCCGGCCGCGGCTCGCCCGCTCATCACGCAGATTCGCGAGTGCAAGATGCACGCGTTCAGCAGTTTCCGGGCGCACAGCCTGATCGTCGCGCAGGACACGATCTACCGTGGCGACGCTGACGCCAGCCCGACGCGCAATCATCGTACGAGTAGCCGGCATGGGTCTCCTCCGGTGCCGAGCAAAGAATTGTTTTGTTTTACTGAAGGTAGTTTTTTATAAAAAAAATGCAAGCTTTTTCCCCAAGAAAAAAGCGTCATTGTTTTGATGAACAGAGCGGCCTCTAATAGGGCCCGCAAGCGCAACGGACGGTGCAGCGGGACCGAAGATCGCGAATCGCAGGGAGAGTCGATGGCGTGCGGCGGCGACTAGCGTCCGAAGAGAGAACCCCGGCCAACTGCCTACGGCGACCTCAAGCTGTCGCTTGAACGTTACAAGTCGGTCATTCAAACCGCGCCTCACAAGGTGCGTGGAAGGACCCCTGCCCGTATGCGCCGTCGTGCAATCAAGGGAAAGCATAAAGGGCAGGCGCTGGACCGACCTTCGCGAATCCGGCGGTTCGATGTCGAACCGGAACTTGCTTGGAACTTCAACCGTTACCCCTTCCGCTCGCCAACTTCGCGCACTCTTTCTGGATAGATCGACGTCGATGAGCATCGAAAATTTCTTTCAAATAAAAAACTAACATTACTCTTTGCTTTCATCTATAAAGGCAAAGCATGTTGCGGACAGCCTTGTCCCGCTCCATGTCCTCGGCCCGCCGGCGTTGTCGGCGGGCTCTTTTTTTGCAAAGAAAATAATGTTGGCTTTTACATACGATTAGCTTTCATTCCAAGAATTACGTGGTGATAACCCTGGTGATTCTTTCACTTGACTTACTTGATATACCACATACTGTATGAGGTAGATCACCGGGTATCGCGCCGGTGGCGGGCGGAGAAGCCACTTTGGCCCCGCAAACATCAGGCAGTCAGGCCTAGGAGACAGTTATGAGCGCGGATCTACAGGGAGAGGCGTCGTCGTGGAGGGCGTCGCCGTGGGTGCAACTCGTATTTGGTGTGATTTGCATGGCAATGATCGCGAACATGCAGTACGGCTGGACGTTGTTCGTGAATCCAATCAACGAGAAATACCAATGGGGTCGCACTGCGATCCAGGTTGCGTTCACGATCTTTGTGGTGACGGAAACGTGGCTCGTGCCGATCGAAGGCTATCTCGTCGACAAGTACGGTCCGCGTCCCGTCGTGGTGGTCGGCGGCCTGCTCTGTGCAGTGGCATGGGCGCTCAACTCGGTGGCGTCGTCGTTGCCGCTGCTGTATATCGCGGCCGCCATTGGCGGCGTCGGCGCGGGCGCAGTGTACGGCACCTGCGTGGGCAACGCGTTGAAGTGGTTTCCCAATCGCCGCGGGCTTGCCGCGGGGATAACCGCAGCCGGTTTTGGCGCAGGGTCGGCGGCCACCGTCGTGCCGATTGCCAGCATGATCAAGAGCAGCGGCTACGAAGCCACCTTCCTCTGGTTCGGTCTTGGCCAGGGTGTCATCGTTTTCATACTCGGTCTCGCGCTGCTCGCGCCGCCGGCCACTCTGCTCGCGTCGGCGAAGAGCGCGGTGCAGCGCGTGGTCTACAACGCGACGCCACGCGAAGTGATTGGCTCGCCGGTGTTCTGGGTCATGTACCTGATGTTCGTGATGATGGCTGCGGGCGGCCTGATGGCGACCGCGCAGCTCGGACCGATCGCAAAAGACTTCGGTCTGCACGATTCGCCGGTTTCGCTGCTCGGATTGACCTTGCCCGCACTGACTTTCGCGCTGACCATCGACCGCGTGCTGAACGGTTTGACCCGGCCGTTCTTCGGCTGGATCTCGGATCGCATCGGCCGGGAAAATACGATGTTCATCGCGTTCGCCATCGAGGCGGTCGGTATTCTGGCGCTGTCGAAGTACGGTCAAAGCCCGGTTGCGTTTGTCCTGCTCACCGGCATCGTGTTCTTTGCATGGGGCGAAATCTACAGCCTGTTTCCCGCCACTTGCGGCGACACGTACGGACCGAAATTCGCCGCCACCAACGCTGGGTTGTTATACACGGCGAAGGGAACGGCCGCGCTGCTGGTGCCGCTTACCAGCGTCGTCACGGCGATGACGGGCAGCTGGCACGCGGTGTTCATGCTCGCGTCCGGAATGGCCGCAGTGGCGGCACTGCTCGCGCTGTTCGTGCTGAAGCCGATGCGTCGCGCCTACGCGGAACAGCACGCTGCGCCGGCTGTGGAGATGCCGTATGGTGCATCGTTCGTCAGTGACTCGGCTCGAGTTTCGGCCGACGGCGGCTAATCGGCGAGGCAGTTGAGCGGTTCCCGATCGACTGTGAGCGCGAGGACCCGGGCAGTCCCTTCCTGCCCGGTCAATGCCCGACGCGATCGGCATCAACCGGCCCACAAGAGCGCGTTGCGTTTGAACAGTTTCAAGAACCGGAATCGAGCGAGGCCAACCAGAAGAGACAGATCTTCCAGAACGATTTTGTCGGCAATATGCGCCTCGGCGAATTCCCGCACAAGGTCGCAGTTGCTGAGACGATAAGGCTCCCGCGATAGTCTGCGGGGCTGGTTGCTTCAAACGGGCAAACAGTGACTCCAGCAATTCCAGAACGTAGGTTTCGTTCATGATCGGATCGTTCATGCCCTGCTGAAGGGTTCAGTGCATGTTGAGCAACTGATCTGCGAGACGGCTATCTTGCAGCACCATGGCGGTTTGCGAGGAGAAATAGTGCTTGCCCGTGATGTCCTCCCCGAAGCCATTCAGCAGCGCGGGCGATAGTCGAAACGTTTGAAGCGTGTACGACTCGTCAGCATCGGCAACCCCGTCGTGAACCTTGCCCGCAGGCATAAGCTGAATTGCGCCACGCGTGAGCAACAGGGATTCCCCACGGAACGATTGACGTTGCACCCCGTTGTGCAACGAGTGCGATATGGCAGTCGAGATGATAGTGCGGCTCAAAGCGAAACTCCGCAAACCGAGCCGTGCTAAGGATCAAACCGGGGAGATCGGTTGAGTGACTGTACTGGACTTCTTCGGGCATAACTCACCTCCGGTTCGCCGCCGACACCTTGGAGACTAGCCCCGAAAGTTGCGCTGTGAGGCGTTCATTATCCCGGCTTCCTTTTGGTCCGCACTGACTTCCCCATGTCACCCATTGGGACCGGAATGCTTTCAGGAGATCCAGCGCCGCCTTCACGCGCACCCATCAGTCCATACGCTCAGCCGACATCCAGCCGTTCGCGACGCTTGCCGCTGCAATCTGCTTCGCGATCGAATCGCCCAGCTTTTTCGCGTCACCGGCCACGCTATCCCGTTTCACCTCGGACACGCCATGCAGCGACGCGCCCGTTGCCGCAGCCGTTGCAATATGACCGGCAGCCGCGCCGACACCCGCTGTTTCCGCGACGCCCGGCATGTGGCCACTATCGGCGTTAGCAGAGAAGCTTTGCAGCGGCACCGGTGCGCCGTTAGCGGGCTTGTACAGGATCTGGACCGATGCACCCACTTCGCTCTTGCCAGCGCCAAGACCGATCAACATGCGACGGCGACGCTTGCCTTCGTCGATCGTCTGGAAGTTGCCCTCGACGATCAGCGCGTTCTGATTCACCGGTGCAGGGCCATCCACGCGCACCGCGCGCAGTCCCATCGATTGCAGTTCGCGCACGATTTCGTCGGCGACCTGTTCACGTGTATCAATCGCCGTCTGATACTGCTTCTGCGCAGACGATTCGCCGCTCATCGCCGTCTTCAGTTCCTGTGCCATGCCGCTGTCCATTTTCACCTGGTCGGGCGTTGCATCGAACGAATACACGTAGATGACGTCGGCGCGAATGTGCAGCGCAGCGTCGGCCTGGGTTGTGACGGTGGCGCCGAAGGCACAGCCACTCAGAAGCAGCGATCCGGCCAGGACTGCCGTGCCGGCCAGGCGTTTTGCTTTGCGAACGAGGGACTTGAATGAGGTTTGCATGTCGATCCTGTCATCGGCACAGGCGTGCCGCAAATTGTCGAGGGAGCGTCACCGACAATCGTTCGATCCACAGGATCACAAACTATCGGAGATCACGTCTGCGTGAGTGCGCGCTGTCTGTGAGAGAGCTCTGCCGCAACCCGCAGACGCAAGTATGGGAGGACGCAGCGCTGCGCGCTATCCGCGAATTATGTCGCGCCATGTCGCCGGTCTGGCAGCGCACCTGAATGCCCGGCCGCGGCCGGAATTCCGCGACATCTGGCGACATAGTTTCCGCATGGCTTTTAACCGGGCAGCCCACTACATTAGCTTCACTCGACGCGAGAGCGGCCTTGTCCCGCAGATGACGCGTCCCATCTCAACCCGTTACCTGCCCATCATGTTTACTACTGAAAAAATCGCGCTGTATGTTACGTTGTTCGTCGTTGGCGTCTCGCTGATCGAGGCGTGCGTGCTCACCCGCAAACAGCGCGACAGCGCCACGCCCTTCGACTGGTATGAAGTATGGATTTCACTGGCCGATGTGGCCGGCCGCAAGCTGCTTGCACTGCTGCCGCTTTCGCTCGCGACGCCGATTTTCGCGCTCGCCTGGGACCACCGGATCTTTACCGTCACGCTCAACAGCGCGCTGATGGTGTTCCTGCTCTTTATCGGACAAGAGTTCTGCTACTACTGGTACCACCGCGCGTCGCACCGCATCCGCTTTTTCTGGGCGACGCATGCGGTTCACCACTCGCCGAACCAGCTGACGCTTTCGTCTGCTTACCGGCTTGGCCTGACGGGCAAGCTGACCGGGTCAGCCATGTTTTTCGCGCCCCTCGTGTGGCTTGGCGTGCGTCCGGAAATCGTGCTGGCAACGCTGAGTTTCAACCTGCTTTATCAGTTCTGGCTGCACAACACGTGGACGCCGAAACTCGGCTGGCTCGAATACGTGTTCAATACGCCCTCCGCGCATCGCGTACACCACGCATCGAACGTCGATTATCTCGATGCGAACTATGGTGGCGTGCTCGTCATATTCGACCGCCTGTTCGGCACGTATGTCGAAGAACGCGCTGATGAACCGTGCCGCTACGGTCTCACGACGCCGACGCTCTCTCGCAATCCGCTCGTCGTCGAATTCGAGCACTGGGTCAGCCTCGCGCGCGATATTGCATCGGCGGGCAGCGTGTGGACTGCGATCAGCTACGTGATCCTGCCTCCGGGCTGGCGTGCGGACGGTGCCGGCGAAACAACCGAGGCGCTGCGTCAACAGAATCTGGCCGCACGTCGCGCGGCTCCAGTCAGTACGCAGCCGCATCTGAAGCAGTGAGCAGGCCTATCGACGCCGAGGGGCGAACCTCGGCGTCGCCCGACGACGCGGCGGAAAAAAGCAAACCGCCATGTTGTTTGGCGGGCAACGCACAGGCACTAATGGGCTAACAGAGTCATTCGATGAAAAGCTCGAAGAACTGCACTGAATTTCTTTCGATATTTATTTTTGTATCGATGTACCCATTGCGCATCATCGAAAGCAGAACGAAAAGAAAAAATAACATGGTGGTCATATCGCGTCTCTAAGGTCAGCGGCACGGTGAAAGGTGACGATCTCGTCGCCGCCGTCAATGGAGATTAAACAGATGACGCGTGCCCTTTACCCCACCTCGGCAATTCTGAAGGCGCTCGCCGCCGCGGCGGTCATCGGCCTCGCTTCGGCGAGCGTGCAAGCCGACGTGCCCGATCCCACTACCCAGATCACGCAAAGCGGCTACTCGCCCGTGTATGTCGGTGTCGATGCCGAAACGGCGACCGTACCGTCGAACCCCGTGACCACCGGTGGCAAACCGACCGTGAGCCGTGCTTATGTGATGCGCATCGATCTGCGCGCGCCGGGCGTGAGTGTCGAGACAACCGGCCAAAGCGGTCCGCTGATGACAACCTCGGAGACGATTTCGCAATTCGCCGCGCGCACCAACACGCGGCTCGCGATCAACGCCAATTTCTTCGCGCCGTGCTGCGCGACGACGCCCGAGCCGAAGACGCTGATCGGCTTACTGGTGTCGCACGGCCAGGTTGTCAGCCCGCTGACCACTGACCCGACGCAAAGCGAAGCCGTGCTAGCGATCACACGGCAGGGCCGCGCCTATATCGCCGAAGCGCCGCAAATTTCGGCGCAGGATCTGAAGCTGATCGATACCGCGGTCTCGGGTTCGGCCATTCTGCTAAAAAACGGCCAAGACCTCAGCGCGCAAAGCCCGAACGAAGGCGACCCGCTCGATCCGAATCCGCGCACGCTGGTCGGCTTGTCGCAACAGGGGCGCTTTCTCTATTTCGTCGTAATCGATGGGCGCGTCGCGGGATATTCGACGGGCACGACCAATGCACAATCGGCGCAACTGATGAAGGCAATCGGCGCGGATGATGCGATCAATCTCGATGGCGGCGGCTCCACCGAACTCGTGCGCGCCGATCAACTCGGGATGCCTTTCATCGTCAATACGCCGAGCGGCGGTGCGGAGAGACTCGACGCGTCGGCGATCGGCGTGCACGCCTTGAAGCTGCCGGAATTGCCGGGGTTGCCGTTTTAATGCGTTGAACGCCGGAAGATGCGGCAATTTCTTTAAAAGGACCGGGCGGAATTGCGCCGCCCGGGCCGGCACCTCCCTCAGCGATTCCCCGGCACTTCTTCGAGCACGTTGCGTAGCACCTCGAGGAAAACTTTTGCCGGATGCGATAACGGCTCCGATACGGAATACACGGCCTGCACCTTGAGTGCTATTTCGGGGCGCAGGGGCCGCACGTCGATACGCTCGCGCAGCGTGGCGTCGAGGCACAGCGGATCGACCAGCGCAACGCCGACACCTTCTTCCACCAGCGAACACGCGCTCATGGCCGAGCGCACTTCGACAGTGGGCCGCGGCCGGATCTCACTGCCGAATGCGGTACCCACTACGCGCCCAAGCGGGGTCTCGTGGCCATAGTCGATCCACGGCCGACCTTTGAGATCGCGCAGACGCACCGTCTTGCTGCCGGGCAGCCAGCCACGGGGACTCACACACATGAGTGGCACCGTCACCAACGGTTCCGTGGCGAGATTCGGATGCACGACCTCGAACATCGACACGCCCACATAATTTTTTCCGAACATCACCCGCGGCACGAGGTTGTTATGGGTGAGCGGTTCGAAATGCACCGGCAACTCGGGATATTGCCGGTTGAATAGCGCGATTGCACGCGGCACCAGATGCACGCCGAGACTCGGACTGCAGACGACGTTCAGCTTGCCGCTGCGGCCCTCCACCAGCGCTCGCACGAGGTCGTCAACGCGCTGTACCCCAGCATAAGCCGCCTCCACCTCCTCGAAGATCTGCTTCGCCTCCGGTGTCGGATAAAGACGCCCACGTGCGCGCTCAAATAGCAGCAAGCCGAGCCGCTCCTCGGTCACCGACAAGACCCGGCTCACTGACGGCTGCGCGACGAACAGCATGCGCGCGGCCTCGCTGACCGAGCCGGTAATCATGATGGCGCGAAACACCTCAATCTGGCGCAGGCTCATGCTCAGCCTGCTCTGCGGGGACTCTTCAACGGGCATGTCTTCCTTCGGGGACAGTTGTCGCCACAGTGATGGCAAGGCATCTGAAAGCGTTGGGTATGCATTGCGTCTATACCCTGCCAATTTTGAACTATTTCACGTGCGGGCGGGCGGTTGATACGGTTCGGGTACCGACATGGATATCACTCAGGAAGGTTTCCCTTGCCACAGCCGATCTGCGTCATCAATCCGAATTCGCTTCAGAACGTAACGGCGAGCATTGCACGGGCCGTGGAGCCACTCGTCCACGGCGGCGCTGGCTCGCTGCAGTGTGTCACGCTGGATGCGGCGCCACCGGGCATCGTGTCGCAGCGCGATGCCGATCGCGCCGCGCCGCTCGTCGCGGCTTTCGTCGAACAGCATGAAGCCCGCTTCAGCGCGTTCGTGCTCGCCTGCTATAGCGATCCGGGCCTCTTCGCGGCGCGGGAAGTCACCCACAAGCCGGTCATCGGCATCGGCCAGGCTGGCATCGCCACGGCGTCGCTGCTCGGCGAGAGGATCGGCGTGATCGCGATCAGCGCGGCCGGCATCGCCCGCCATTGGCGCTACTACCGCGCGCTGGGCGTGGAACGGAAGATTGCCGGCGAACGCTCGATCGACCTGTCCGTCGCTGAATCGGGCGACGAAACGCTCGCCCTCGAACGCATGAACGAGACGGCCCGGACGCTGCGCGATGTGGACGGCGCGGATGTCATCGTGCTCGGCTGCGCGGGCATGGCCGCGTTGCGCGCCAGGATCGAAGCCGCCTCGCGCCTGCCCGTGGTCGACCCGTGTACGGCGGCGGTGAGCTTCGCGATCGCCCGTACGGGACACCGCACATGTTGGCGCGCGAATGCGTCGCCTGGTGGCAACGAGCGCTAGTCCACTCACCTTCAATCACTCCCGCACATGAATGATTTTGATTTGACGATACGCGGCGGCACGGTCGCCAGCGATGTGGACACTTTCCGGGCCGATATAGGCATCGTCGGCGATCGCATCGTCGCCGTGGAAAACGACCTGCCCGCCGGCCGGCGCGATATCGACGCGACCGGCTGCTATGTCCTGCCAGGCGGTATCGACTCGCACTGCCATGTCGAGCAACGTTCCGGCATGGGCCGCATGGGCGCGGACGACTGGTACACGGCCAGCGTTTGCGCCGCCTTCGGCGGCACCACCACGATCGTGCCGTTCGCCGCCCAGCATCGCGGCATGGCGCTCGCTCAGGTGGCGGCGGACTATGCCCAGCTCGCCCGCGAGAAATCGGTGATCGACTATAGCTATCACATGATTCTGTCCGAGACGGATTCGCAAACCCTGAACACGGATCTGCCGGAACTGATCCGCTCGGGCATCACGTCGTTCAAGGTCTACATGACTTACGAGCAGTTGAAGATCGACGACTACCAGATGCTCGACGTGCTCGCGGTGGCCGCTCGCGAACGCGCGCTCGTGATGGTGCATGCGGAGAACAACGACGTCATCAAATGGGTGTCGCAGCGCTTGCTGGAGCGCGGCTACACCGCCCCGAAGTTTCACGGCACGAGCCATGTACAGCTCGCGGAATCCGAAGCCACGCATCGTGTGATCCAGTTGTCGCGCCTGTTCGACGTGCCGATTCTGATCGTGCATGTGTCCGCGCGCGAGGCGCTCGCCACCATCCAGGCCGCGCAGAAGATGGGCGCGCAAGTGTATGGTGAGACCTGTCCGCACTATCTGCTGCTCACCGAAAACGATATGGACCTGCCCGGCACCGAGGGCGCCAAATATTGCTGCAGCCCGCCGCTGCGAGATGCCGATGCGCAGCAGGCGCTCTGGGAAGCGTTAAAACAAGGCACCCTGCAGACGCTCTCGTCGGATCACGCGCCGTATCGCTACGACGCCAGCGGCAAATTGCCGAAAGGCGATGCCACCACCTTCAAGGAGGTCGCCAACGGCATGCCCGGCCTCGAAACGCGCTTGCCGCTGATGTTTTCCGAAGGCGTCGGCAAGAAGCGGCTAACGCTGCCCGAATTCGTCGCGCTAAGCGCCACCAATCATGCGCGCATGTATGGGCTATTCCCGCGCAAGGGGCTGCTGCAACCGGGCGCCGACGCCGACGTCGCGATCTGGAACCCGCTGCGTGAAGTCACGCTGAGCGCCGCCACGCTGCACGACAACGTTGGCTATACGCCATACGAAGGCATGCGCGTGACCGGCTGGCCGGAGACGGTGGTCAGTGCCGGACGCGTGATCGTCGAACGCGGCGAGCTGCACGCCGAGCGCGGCAGCGGACGCTTCATCCCGCGCACGACGCCAATGCCCTGCGCGACCGAACGCGAACTCACACCCTCGACCCGCTTTTTCCGCTCGCTCAGCTACGGCGCACACGAGCAGAAGTAAAACACCGCCCATCCCATTCATTTTCAGCAAGAGGTACTCATGAGCCATGCTCGCAAACTCGGTCTCGCCGTCGCACAAATGGGACCGGTCCATCTGGCCGACAGTCGCGCCGCTGTCGTCGCGCGCCTCGTCGACATGTTGCGCGAAGCGAAAAGCCGCAACGCCGACCTGGTGGTGTTCCCCGAAATGGCGCTCACCACGTTCTTCCCGCGTTACTGGATGAGCGAGGAAGAAGCCGTCGAACGTTTCTTCGAGCGCTCCATGCCGAATGTTCACGTGCAGCCGCTCTTCGACGCGGCACGCGAACTCGGGATCGGCTTTTATCTCGGTTATGCGGAAATCACGCCGGAGGGACGGCGCTTCAATACCGCGGTGCTGGTCGACAAGGCTGCGAAGGTGGTCGGCAAATACCGGAAGATCCATTTACCCGGCCACTCGGACCACAAGCCCGACGCGCCGTTCCAGCATCTCGAGAAGAAGTTTTTCGAAGTGGGTGACCGGGGTATTCCCGTCTTCGAAGCATTCGGCACGAAGGTCGGCATGTGCCTGTGCAACGATCGCCGTTGGCCGGAAACCTGGCGCGTGATGTCGTTGCAGAGCGCCGAACTCGGCGTGCTCGGCTACAACACGCCGTCCTGGAACATTCATTGGAACGAGCCGCCACACCTGCGCATGCACACGCATCTGATTTCCCTGCAGGCCAGCGCCTATCAGAACGCGATGTGGATCGGCGCCGCGGCGAAGTGCGGTGCGGAAGACGGCTTCCACATGATCGGCGGATCGGTGATCGTGGCGCCCTCGGGCGAGATCGTGGCGCAGAGCGCGAGCGAAAGCGATGAAGTGATCTTCGCGAACGTCGACCTCGCATTGGGCGACACCTTCCGCGAACACGTCTTCAACTTTGCCAAACACCGCCGGCCGGAACACTACGGCCTGATCGTCGAACGGACCGGCGCCGGCGCGCCGCTGCCATACAAGAAGGACTGACGCGCCGCACATCCTGCACGCGCCGGGCATTCGCCACCTCAGGGGACCGCGCATCCCGTACGCAACCGTTATCGAATCTCTGAGGGGCTATACGTCCGTATATCCAGGTAACGCTAAACGCGGTGCTGGTACATCCCGCCGTAGCGGCCTTCCTGACTTCCGTGTAATAGCCCAATTCCGGTCGCGGTTGTAATGTACGTCCATACCCGATGCGGTCACGTTATACGCCTACAACGGTCCGGTCTGACCCGCGCAGGTCGCTTTGAGCCAAATCGAGGGTCGTCAAAACATCGCGTCGTTTGTGTTCGCGGCAGCCCTGTCGCGCCAGCGCCGACGCTCGATACTAAAAGCGCAGGTTGATCGATGTTCAACGATTGGCCGCTGCGCAGGGCGCAAGGAGATGAGCATGAAAAGCCTGGGCTTCCTGACACATCAGGAGATCTTTAACCACACCGTGCAGCATCTGTTCAGCCAGGCGCAAGCCTCCTTGCTGCCTCGTGGCGGCGGCGCATATCGGGGTTATTGTGGTGGCTGTCCAATCGGCAGTTTCATCAAGCCGCGCGACTACATGACGGCGATGGAAGGCGTGCCCATCCGCTACATCGCGAAACCACCGGAGAGCATGCCGGCTTACATGGATATCGGTGTCGCGGCGCTCAAGCGCGCGCTGCTGCGCTCGCGCATCAATGTGTCCGATCCGGAGACCGTCGAATTGCTCAGTTGTCTGCAGAACGTTCACGATGTATTTGGCACATGGGAATGGGGCGAGCGGCTGGCATCAATCGCTCGTCAATTCGCCCTGTCGGCCGAGCTTCTGAAAGCCGCTGCGTGAAGGGTGAAGGTATTGTGATGTGGAGCGCAAGAGAGATTTACGAGCGCGTGAGCGCTCATCTGTTGAACCAGGGGGCCGTGTCGGAGGACGAGAACGGCTCGTGCCGGCTGCGCGGCGCCAACGGCCGCAAGTGCGCGATCGGATCGCTCGTCAGCGACAAGTTCTATTGCCCGGACATCGAAGGGATCGGCATTTCGTACTATCGGCACGCCCGGGACGGCAAGCTGCTGCGGGCGCTCTATGCATCGAACGTGAATGCATACGATCCGGGTATCGTCGATCTGCTGTGCGAACTTGAGCAGGTTCACGACGACGTCAGCGTCGATCAATGGCCCCATCTTCTCGCCGCTCTCGGCAAGCGCTACGCGTTCATCTGACACGCAAAAGAAGCCATTGATCGCGTATGCCATTGGCAAGGCGACCGTTCGCGACCGACATGAAACGATCATCAGCGACAGTCGAAAGGTCGCAGAGCAAAGAGTTACGGCCGTTCAGACCAGTCGCTTTTCAAACCAGTGATGGGCATACGGTTCCGCGCTGAACGCATTGACTTCGACGTATCCAGATTGCCGGTATAGCGAAATCGCCTCGCGCAGCGTTCGATTTGTCTCCAGGCGAATAATGCGCACGCTAGCCTGCCGAGCATGTTTCTCCGCCTCGATAATCAACCGGCGGCCTACACCCATACCGCGAGCGGAAGGGCTCACCCACATTCTTTTAAGCTCGGCCGGGGACTTCTTGTGAAACTTCAGCGCGACGCAGCCGATCGGGCTTCCATGGAGTCTCGCGACGATCAATGCGCCTTCCGGCGCCGTCAGTTCATGGGCATCCGCCGACAGGCTCATGGAGGGGTCGAATCCTGCGTCAAAGCGCTCATCGAGTTCGCCGAAATACTGTTCAAAGCACCACCGCGCGTCATCGCTATCCGGCTCTTCAAGCGCAAAATGCACCAGCGATGCCTGTAGCAAATGCTCAACCTCAGACATGGCTGCGACCAGCCTCCGACGCTGCTCATCGCCGAGCGGTTCGAGCGCGCGTAAAGCAACCGCGTCCGACAGCCGTTCGAGTTCAGCCCTTTCCATGAGGCCCTCCTGAGTCAGGCAAACCCGGCGTACCCGGCGGTCGCCCGAATGAGTGAGGACAGCGACAAGTTTTTGCCGTTCAAGAGACGCCAAAGTACGGCTGACATAGCCTGAATCAAGATTTAGCCGCGCGCGAAGAGTACGAATATCCGCGCCTTCGACACCGATCTCCCATAGCAGGCGTGATTCACCCATCGGGCGGCCCCGCCCGAGGAAATGGTCATCGATAGCGCCAATGCTTTCGGCGACGATGCGGTTAAAGCTACGGATCTGGAGAATGTCGGATTCCATATCTCTGACTTTAGTCAGAGATATGGAATCCGTCAATATAAAATCGAGGAAGGACCGGCTACCGGTGGCGGCATCGTGTCGGAGTCCGGCACCTAAGAAATCGTCTTGCGCTCGTGCTTCACGGTCTGGATGAAAGCACGGAAGAAGTTCTACGGGAATTGCTGGCGCTCGTTCGCCCCGCGCATGCTGTGTGAATACCGCAGCGCCGCACTCCAGCTCGAACCCCGGGTGAAACTGCCCGGCACTGCGCCGAGCGACCAGGAGCTGAACCCGGCATTCACGAACTGCTGTGTTAACGATTTCTTCAGGTTATGTCGATGGTGCAGAAGGCGGCCCGATCGCAGTATTGAAGCAGCGATAGCAACGCGACGCCGCATTCTCGCGGGAACCGTCTGGGATCGCCTTACGGCCAGTCATGCGCTGACCGTTTCCGCACCAGTGGATAGGAGAAACTTGACATGAAGACGATTCGAATTGTGGCAATCTGCGCGATCGGCATGTTGCTCGGATACGCACAGGCGCAAGACAAGCCCGTGCCGTCGGGCACTCCAACGTCCGCTCAGGATGTCGGCGGCGTCACCGATGCCTCAAGAAGTGAAATGGGAATGGCCATGAGTCCAGCACGGCAACAGGCTTACCCGGACCTCGGCAAATCCCAGCTATCCGCAGAGCAGAGCCGCAGCCTGAGCACGACGTTCGCCCACCATTGACTGCCGCGCGCCGGCTTTGCGCGACCGCCGTCCCGCACGATGAATGCACGCGAAAACACTCATCGTGCGTAACGGTGGCTGGCCTACGGGACTCATGCGCCGGGTCACGCGGCTGCGTTCCCAGCCTCAGTAGCCAATACGCTTTTCGATGTTCCGGAACCGCCCCGTCGACCGATAGCGATGAAACCATGCGTTGGTGCGAAGTTCACACAGGCGCGGCGAATGTTCGGCAAGCGCAACGTCGAGCCAATGAAACATCTCGTCCGGCTGGTCGAGCCGCGCGTAAATTTCCGCAAACAGAAACGGCGACGTATAGCGCCTTTGATGCCTCGCCATCAAGTCCTGTAAATACCATTCCAGGACCTTTTTGTAGCCGCCGGCGTCCCAGATCGTGCGAATAGTCTCTGCGCGAGCGAATTCGTTGCACCGCGTTAGCGCATCGATAGTCGCTTCGACAGCCTCCTCATATTGGCCCTGCTGTTCATAGGCGGTTGCCAGTAACTGATAGATCAGCGGGGAGCGGTTGCCATGCCCACTGCTCAGGCACTCCCGAATCACCTCGCCGTATTTGCCCGCCTGTACGAGCCCAAATATGCGTGACCCTTCGAAGCCGAGCGGGTCGACCTTCTCGGCATGGTCGAACTGCGCTCTGCCTTCCGCTTCTCGCCCGAGCACCAGCAGGAGTCTTGCATACAGGCGGCTCGTTTCGGCGTGGCTCGGGTTGAGCCGTAACGCCTCGAGAAACTCCTCCTCTGCCCGGTGCCAGTCCCAGTCATAGAAGTAGTGCACGCCGGCTAGCGCCTGGTGAGCCTCAGGAAGATCCGCGTCCAGCTCCAGTGCTCGCAGCACCGCCTGCCGCGCTCTCGGATGGCCCTCCGCCGGTGGACAGACCCCGTGTGTCGATGCGGCGCCGAGGACGTTCGACATCCCCACATACCCGAGCGCGTAAGTCGGATCATGTTCAAGCGCACGCTCGAAGTAGCCCCGCGCGCGAACGAAGTCCTCGTCGCTCAGCGCGTGATGCGCGGCAAACCCTGCGTCGAAGTGCACGCGACGGGTCCAGTAGTAACGGCCGCGCAGATAGGCATCATGCGCCGCCGGATCGACCGGAAGACGTCTCACCAGCATGTGCCGCTGCTGCTCCGCGAGCGCTGGCGACACCTCCCGGGCGAGCGCCGTTCCAACCTCTTTCTGGATTTCCAGCGCTCCGCTCACCATCGGCTCATGCGCGCGACTCCAGATCTGCACCTGATCGGCGCAACGTATCAGTTGCGCCAGAATGCGAATTTTCTCGCCGTCCCGCTGGAGCGAACCTTCCAGCACGTAGTCGAGCGACAGCTCGCGCGCGATCTCCGCGACACTCTTGCTGACCCGCCGGTAGCGGGCGGCGGTCGTCCTCGAAATGACAAGAATGCGCTCTGGATCCAGCACGCCGATGTTGGCGGAGGTTTCGTCGGCCAGCGCGTCACAGAAACTGTCCTGGCCGGAATCGCCAGTCTGGTTCTGGAACGGAAGGACCAGTATCCGCACGGCTTCCTGCGGGGCGGGTACCGATTCCTCCGACACGGGCTGCACGTTATTCAGGCGATAGCCTTTGCCCTTCACCGTGATGACGTGCTGCGGGTTGACTGGATCATCCTGAAGCGCGACGCGAATTTTACGGATCGCCGTATTGATGCTGTTGTCCGTTTCCCGATACGCATTTGTGCCCCACAGCGCGCGCACGATATCCGCACGCGTGACGAGTTGCCCGTTACGTGATGCCATCAGGATCAGCAACTCCATCGGCAGACGCTCAAGCCTGATCTCCTCGCCTGCACGGCGCAATTCGTAGCGCTGAATGTTGAGTTCGACATCCGCGATCCTGACGGATTCTGGCGTGTTCATCTGCGCTCCTGCCATCGCGAGTTCCTGTCCGCATCGAGGACGTCAGCGCTCTGTTGCCCGCGCTTCATCCCGAATGAAGCCGCGAATGCAAGCGCCGAGCACAACTCAATGACGAGAGCGGGCCCGAGCGTCCAGTGCAGACTGGAAACGAGGATATTCGCCGCGAGCGGCGTCAGTCCCAGCGACGTGGCCAGACCGAGATTCATGGCCGTGGCAACGCCGCTGAATCGGACGTCGACTGGAAACATGTCGGCAATCGCGCACGCGAAGGTTCCATTGGCGAGAGAAGTGACGACGCCGGCCGTCACGAACAGCACGGACAGGCTGGCGTAGTGACGGGCGGCCGCAATGAAGAAGAAGGGTGCGAACAGCGCGGACAACACGGTGCCCGACCTGAAAATATAACGGCGCGGCAGCAGGTCGCCAACGTACGACGTCACGAGAATGCAGACTGCCACGACGATCAGGTAGCGCGTCTGGGCACTCGCGATCTGCTGCGCGTCGTATTGAAGCCCTTGCAGATAACCTGGCGCGAATCCGATAAAGATGCCACCCGACGCACCCACCAGCAGACACGCGGCAGCGCCTGTCGTCAAGCGAGCGAAGTGGTTGCGAAACAGGACGGCAAGAGGCTCGCGATGCCGGGCGCCAATGGCCCGCGCGTATTCGTCGGTTTCAGCAAGGGTCCGGCGCAGGGCAAAGCTCAACAGCCCGACCATCCCACCAAACAGAAAGCCAATCCGCCATCCGAACGCGTTGACCTGCTCGGGTGTGAACGCCCATTGCACTGCAAGATTAATGCTCGTCGCCAGAAGCAACGCAAGGTTGACCGCGACGAACACGATGCCGCACAGGAAACCAGGCCTTCCACGCACGGTTTCGACGGCATAGACCACTGCGCCTGGCAGCTCACCGCCGAGGCACAGACCCTGGATGAGCCGCAGCACGAGAAGAAGCGCCGGGGCGGCCGCGCCCCATACAGCGTATGAAGGAAGTATTCCAATGAGGAGTGTCGAAATGGAGGCGATCATCGCGGACGACACGAAAACCAGGCGCCGGCCATGCGTGTCGCCTAACCGGCCAAGGAAGATGCCTCCCAACGGCCTGGAAAGGTAGCCAATGGCCAGCACCGTAAACGACAAGGTCTCCGCCGATATGCCGGTTTGTGATGGAAAGAACTCACTGCCGATGGTTCGTGCGAAAAATCCGAAGATGACGAAATCGAATACCTCCAGCGCTCCCCCGGTACTGGCGACCAGAATGGTCCAGCGTTGGCGCGCTGTCATGAACGCCTTTCGGATGGGGAGCGAATCGTCGAGCATGGCATCCCTGATATCGCAAGGTACAACGACCGCTTTAAGCGGACGTCGCGCCGGAGAGACGGGTTCAGCCACGACCTGTCAATCTGGCTTCCGGATGGCGTGATCGTTCCGGCTCAAATATGATGGACGACAATCCATTTGTACGAAAGGTCTTTAGTTTCGTCTTGTGGTACAGAGAGATGCAGAGCCCAGATCTAACTCAATCCATTACGCCAGTTCAACCACCACTATGCTTCGCGCTGGCGTGCATCCGTCCATCCCTGCATCGCCTGCGGAGTTAGGCCCGTGTGAAAGCGTGGGCCAACCTCCGAAGATGGCCGAAGGCGCTATCCGAAAACCCGCGCCCAAGCCGCCCGAAGGCGCCGCGCACGGTCTTCGAAGAGATATGAGCCGGCCAGCGTCAAGAGCGCTGAAATAGCACCCGTCACAATGTGCTCGACGTAGGGGATGCCGTAGTGACTCGCGTGCGCATAGGCATCGCCTATTGCTGTCAGGCAGCCAACGATCAGCGCATTGCCGTATCGATGTGTGTAGAGTTTCGCCGCAGGCGTGAAGATCAAAAAGACCGCGAGGAGCCCGGTGAGCAGACCTGTGTGGAATGCAATCGTCCAGTGGGCAAGGCTCATCACATTGCCCCAACTTCCCGGCATGCAGGTCATGCACGCGCTGGTCGGCTGCCAGAAACGCTGGATAAACAGTTTGAAGCTGCGTTTCCACTCGATGGACATGATGTATTCGCCGTCAATGCCGTTTTTGCGGGCGGCGCCACCGTAGGCACCGTTAGAGTGCTTCCCACGCCCTTTTGACCAACTTGCCACCGTGGTTCCCTTCGCGAACGACGGGCTGCCGGTGGCGCGCGCGGATTACGTGCATCGGCCCGCAGCCGCTCCGCAGCCGTGCATGTTGCCCAAGACGCAAACGACGTTTCGATTCTAGCAGCGCACGCTGAGCTTTTTTCAGCCGGTCTACACTGTGGCATCTGAAACGCCTATGCAACGGAAGCTCAGCCACTTCGTCCTGTCCACGATGCATTCATTACGCCTGCCTCTGCTTTATGCCGTCTTCGCGCTCTACGCAGCAACGGCACCCTGCGCTGCTAGCGCACAAGAACCCGATCCGTCGCCCGAGCGCCTTTCCGCCAGCGGCATCCATCACGCGCCGCACACGGACAACGGTTTCGAAAACGACGATGGCCCGCTCGCGCGGGGTTCGGTCTGGAAGTGGCGCTGGAACCGTCTCATTCATCATCTGCCGCCGCCACCCGAAAACGGCTACGCGTTTCCCGTGGATCATCCGGACGTCGAATGGATCAAGGCGAACCGCAGCGAAAATACGATGACGTGGATCGGCCACTCGAGCGCGCTGCTGCAAATCGACGGCGTCAACATCCTGACCGATCCGGTGTTTTCCGAACGCGCGTCGCCGTTCTCCTTCATCGGACCGAAGCGGCGCGTGCCCCCCGGTCTGACGCTCGCCGAATTGCCGCATATCGACCTCGTGCTGATCTCACACAGCCACTACGATCACCTTGACGCGGCAAGCGTTCAGGCATTGAATGGCCAGCCCGGCGGCCCGCCGCTCTTTCTCGTGCCGCTCGGTATCAAGGCATGGCTCGCGCAGAAAGGCATCACCAATACACAGGAACTGGACTGGGGTGACCGGACGCAAGCATCTGAGCTCGACTTCTGGTTCGTGCCCGCAACGCACTGGTCCGCGCGCAGTCTCACCGACCGCAACGAGACGCTATGGGGCGGCTGGGTCGTGAAGACGCCGCCGCGCGCAGCGCATCCGTTCTCGCTGTATTTCGCGGGCGACACCGGCTACTCGGGCGACGCGAAGCGGATCGGCGCGGCGTTCGGCTGCTTCGACCTCGCGCTGATTCCGATCGGCGCGTATGCGCCGCGCTGGTTCATGAGCCCACAACACGTCGACCCACAGCAGGCCGTACAGATTTTCCAGGACGTGCATGCGAAAAAAGCAATCGGCATTCACTGGGGAACGTTCGAACTCGCCGACGAGCCGCTCGACGAACCGCCGAAAAAACTCGCCGCGGCCGCACGTGAAGCCGGCCTGCCCGACGACGCGTTCACGGTGCTGCATCACGGTCAGATGATCCGGCTCGACAATCCACGCGAGCCCGTGAATTCACCCGGCACGCGCGATTCATGCGCGCGATAACCGGGCGTTAATCCTGCGCGGCCAGCGCGCCTTTCATCGCCGAGCGCACGAACGACACAAAGCGCGTCGTAACCGGATTCACGCACGTGGATGGCGATGCGAGTCCCACGCGCCACTTCGCCTCTTTGCCATGCAGCTTGAGCACCGTTGCATCACGCAGCAAATGCTGCGCACGCGAAGGGATGAACGCGACGCCGACTCCCGCAACGACTGACGCGAGGACGGACTGCACGTCTTCAGCGTATTGCGTCACGTTCGGTACAAAGCGGCGTTCGAGACACCACCGGTCGATCTGCGCGGCGAGCCCAGGGCCGCGCATGCGCTGCAACGCGACGAAGCCGACTTCATTGAGAACGCCGAGATCAGCCGGGAGCCGCTTGTATCCAAGGTGTGGTGGCAATGCCAGCGCAAGTGCTTCGTCGAGCATACTGAACGACGACAGGCCGTCGATGGCCGGCAAGCGCAGGAAGCCGGCATCCAGCTTGCCCGCCAGCAGGCGGCGCGTTTGCTCGGCGGAAGAAAGGTCGCATAGCGTGACGGCGACGTCGGGATGTTGCAGGCGGAAATCGGCGACAATCCGCGGCACGACCGTCAGCACGGACAGACAGATACCGATGCGCAAATGACCGCGCCGGCCACTGCTTGCCTCTCGCGCACGCAACAGGATCTCATCCGCGTCGCGTACGAGCGCCTGCGCATCGGGCAGGAAGCGCTCGCCGAATGGTGTGAGCTCCGCACCGTGCCGCCCTCTTTCGAACAATTTGCCACCCAGGCTTGCCTCCAATGCGCCGACCTGCTTGCTGAGCGCCGGTTGGCTCATATGCAGTGCATCTGCCGCGCGACTGAAATGGCGCAGTTCGACAACCGTCAGAAACGTCTTCAGCAGCTTCAGTTCCATTCCACGAAGTTATCGTATCGGTCAAAACATTCATTTTACTAATTGATAGGCGAAGCGTTCAATAAGGGCATTCCTTCCCGGAGTTGTCCATCATGTCCTTTCGAAGCCCGATGAGCCCGCACACGCGGGCGCCGCTTGACCCCGGCACACTGTGCCAAGACGCCGACGGCGAACTCGACACGGGCTCAGCACACACCGGACGCACTCGCCGCCCCCGCTACGGCGACACGATGGCCGACACACCTATTCGCGCAACGACGGGCGCGATCGCCGTGAGCTTCGCGATCGTCTCGCGCAAGCACTGGCCGCGTTGAGCAGTGCTGCCGCGCGCCATCCATTCCCTCTCAGCCGTTCGAGCCGACAGTGGGACGTGAGGTCGGCAGATCGCAATCGCCTGATTCTGGAGGGCTCACGGTCTCCCGTTGCCAAACTGCGTGCCACGTTGAGTCCACGCAAGTAGCGATGCGAACAGAAAAATAAACACAAACACCGTCGACACCTTGAAAAACAATTTTGCTATGCCACGATGCATCGCGAGCAGGATGCCCCCTGGCAGCGACCCCACGACGGAGCCAAGTTTGCCGACGCCAATCGCAAAACCCACGCCTGCCGAACGCAATGCGGTTGGATACACCATCCCGGACACGCCATACAGCGCAAACTGCGCGCCGATCACACACACGCCGCTTGCAAACACCGCGGGCATAGAGCAGCGCAGTAGGCATCGGCATGCCGAGCGATGCCGTGATCGGACATCCCAGCACCGCGAGCATGGCAATGACGGCGATGCCATATCGGTCGACGAAGCGGCTCAAGGCCAACGCGCCGACCGTGCCGCCGACAGGAAACATCATCGCCAGCTGCGCCGCGCGTTCAGGTGCCGCCACACTCATGCTGAACAGAATCGGCAGCCAGTTCTACAAAAAATGCGGTGCGAGCGAATTGAGTATGAACAGGATCCAAAGCAACGGTGTCACAACTCTTACGCCTTCGTTCTCGTACCCACGTGGTGCAGCCTCGGGCGGCGGTTACACGCTTCCACCTATTCCTCCTGACTGCCGCTATACGCCGCAAGAAATTCATCCGAAGCCACCAGGTCGGCGAGCGCGCGCAGCGTGGCCGCTGAATCGGCGCCCAGTACCGATTCGACCCGCTGATTCGCCATCGCCCAATGTTCGATGGCCTCGCTAAGCCGCGCCTCGCCAACGGTTGTCAGTGCCCCGCGCTTAGTACGCCGGTCTTCTTCGTCAGGCTGCAACTCGACGAGACCGTCGCGCACAAGAGGTCTGAGCGCATGAGTCAGCGCGGAAATCTGAATGGCAAGCTTTCCCGCCAGATCCTGCAGCGTGGGC
Organism: Paraburkholderia sp. RL17-337-BIB-A; assembly: GCF_046025895.1. Lineage (NCBI taxonomy): Bacteria > Pseudomonadati > Pseudomonadota > Betaproteobacteria > Burkholderiales > Burkholderiaceae > Paraburkholderia > Paraburkholderia sp. RL17-337-BIB-A. Next base: position 2,902,478 of record NZ_JARESY010000002.1, read on the forward strand.
GCTTGTCCATCGTTGGCCGCGGCCCACCGCTGGATTTCCGATAGCAGGCCTACCTGCGTTGCCTTCAGGCCCGAGGGCGCCAGTGCATCGTCGTACAGGTTGCCCAATCGGCGTGCGGCGCGCCGCAGCGCGGTGTTGGTACACGCGAGGACCTCGTAGGTGCTGGCTTCTTCATCGCGAGCGGAAGCCGATACGTTTCGTTTCTTCATTTCATCACCGTCATTTCCCATGACGTAAGCATGGTTGAGCACAGCACTATTGACAAGTACCCACTATATACTCATATACTTGAGCCCTCAATTAAAACGATTGAGCACTCAACTTAATGATCTGGAGAAACCCAATGACTGCTAGTAAAAAAACCGCTCTGGTAACCGGCGCATCCTCGGGTATCGGCGCCGTCTATGCCGATCGCCTGGCTGCACGCGGCTACGATCTCATCCTGGTGGCACGGCGCGCGGACCGCCTGTCAGCACTGTCGCAAAAGCTGTCGGAAGCCTACGGGGTCAAGGTTCGGCAGCTGGTGGCGGACCTCGCGAAGGAGGTCGATCTTGCCAAGGTCGAAGATGTACTGGCCAACGATTCCAGCGTGACGCTTCTGGTGAACAACGCCGGCCTCGCCCGCCTGAGCCCCTTGGCGAAAACGCCCGTGAGCGACTCGATGGCACAGCTGAACCTCAATATCACAGCGCTGACACGGTTGACCCACGCTGTACTGCCCCGTTTCCTCGCCGGGAACGAAGGCGACATCATCAATGTCGCTTCGGTACTATCGGTCCACGCGTGGGAAGGCAGCGCTGTCTATAGCGGCACCAAGGCCTACGTGCTGACATTCAGCCGGGGCCTCCAGGATGAACTGAAGAACACCGGTGTCAGGCTGCAGGTGGTCTTGCCCGCAACGACGGCAACAGAGATCTGGGACGAGTCGGGCATACCGCTGTCCACCCTGCGGCAGGAGTCCGTGATGAGCACCGAGAACATGGTCGACGCCGCACTGGTCGGTTTCGACCGGGGTGAGAAGCTCACCTGGCCGTCCGTGGCGGACGAAAGCCTGTGGGAGCAGTACGACGCCGCTCGCGCTGCTTTATTCGCCGCTACGCAAACCGGCACGCCTGCTCCGCGCTACGGGATAGCCTAACGTGCCTGTTCCTTCGGGTCGCCGATGTCTTTAGGAAACCTGAGATTCGCCGTTGTCTCGCTGACTTTCCAGACAGCGGCGATACTGGCCTTGCATGCCTGTGGGCAGTCCCAAGTCGGCTTGCATGGCACGATGTGGCTTACCCTCGTCTCCTTCCACGAAATCGCCACGCCGTGGAAGCACTACATGCTATCGCGCCGCGGCGCTCGTTCGCCGTTGCGCGCCATTCGCGAGCGAATCGACATACCTATACGGGTTTCTCCTGAAGTGGCCGCATGATTAACTCGGCAGAATGGTCCACCAGGCTGCATTGATCCGCTGGAGCGCATATGTACTAGCCAGTGGCGCAGAAATGCTAAGCCGCTTCCCTTCAGGTGCCGCCGATGCGTCTCCGATCCCTCAAATATCTCCTGATCCTTGCCTGTGGCTACATGGCAGCCGCCGACGCACGTGCCGACGACGCCGCCGGTGTAGTCAAGACCGTCAAGGGTGCGGTACAGATCGAGCGTGCTGGAGCAAGTTCGGGCGCGGCCATCGGCAGCGAGGTTTATGGCAGCGATCGCATCGTGACCGGTCCGGAATCCTCCGTCGGCATCACGCTGCGTGACACCACCCAACTCTCGGCCGGCGCCAATACCATTCTCGATCTCAACAAATTCGCGTTCAACACCACGACCCACGACGGGGTACTCGACGCTACCGTCAAACGCGGATCTCTCGCCGTGATTTCCGGAAAGCTGGCAAAGGCGAATCCGGATGCGGTCCGCTTCAGCACGCCGACCACCACCTTGGGCGTGCGCGGCACCGAATTTATCATCGAAGTCGGCGATCACGGGGAGAGTGGACGGTGAAGGCCGTCATCCGAAGTTTCGGGCTGGCCACTGCGGCGGCGTGCGTCATGCTGGTTTTCCTGGCTGGGTGCAGCACGCCGGACAAGATTATTTTATTGCCTGATCCACAGGGCAAAGTGGGCGCGGTCATTGTCCACAGCGCCACCGGAGAGCAAACCATCGACAAGGCCTACGCCGGGGTCGACGTCACCAAGGGCGGCACCATCGAAAAAACGATGGATAGCCAATCCAACGTGCAGACCCGATATGGCGAACTGCTCGCGGCGCGGCCTCCTCGCCCCATGACATTCACGATCTTTTTTCTCTTCGACTCCGCCACCGAATTGGCCCCGGAGTCCACCGCCACGGTCCAGAAGTTAAAAGCCGTGCTGGCGACGTGGCCTGCGCCTCAGCTCGTGGTGGTCGGTCACACCGATCTGGCGGGCTCGCAGGAATTCAATGACAGACTGTCCATGCAGCGGGCGCAGACTGTGGCGGCGTTCCTGATCAAGGCAGGCATTCCTGCCCGGCAAATAGAGACCGCCGCGCGGGGCAAGCGCGAGCCGCTGGTCCCCACGGCAGATGGCGTTCCTCATCGCATGAATCGGCGCGCAGTCATCACCATCCAATGACCGCGCCAGCCATCGGCGCTAAATGGTCTTTCCTTCGATGAAACGCTATGACGACCCATGGCCTGCCCGGATCAGGCGTCTGCTGAAGGTGATCCAGGGGCGTCCGATGGCACTGATGGTGTTGTTTGGCCTGAGCCTGCTCAATCTGTGCAGCGAATGGCCGAGCGACATAGCACGTCCGGCTTATGTGAACGCGTTGAACGAGGCGCTGCCGGACTACTTTCAAACGGCCCGGCAACTTCTGTTCGACCAGTATCAACGGCGCTTCCCGCGCATTCCGACCGCTCAGCCCGTGACCATTGTCGAGATCGATGAGGAGACCCTGGCCACCGTCGGCCAATGGCCGTGGCCGCGAAATCGGCTCGCGGACCTGGTCGATGCCATTGCGGCACAGAAGCCGTTGGCGATCGGTCTCGACATTTACATGCCGGAGCCGGACCAGACCTCGCCCGACAAGGTGGCCGCCAATCTGCCGAAATCGGCCGCGGCGCTCGCCGCCGGGTTGCGGGCCCTGCCCAGTCACGAAGCCATTCTCGCCAGATCGTTGCGCGCGGCGCCGACCATCCTGGGTGCCGCCGCTCTCGATCATGCCGCCTTTGGCAGCAGCACCGATCTGCGAAGCGCGCCGATCCTCGTGCATGGCATCGACCCGATCGCGAGCGTGAGACGCTTTGATTATGTGCTGGCCAGTCTGCCGGAACTGCAAGCGGCAGCGCACGGGCAGGCGTTGCTGAGCGTGGCGCTCGAACAGGGCGTGGTCCGGCACATTTCCCTCGTCATGGGTTTGGGCGAGAAACTGGTTCCCAATCTGCCGATGGAAATGCTCCGTCTCGCCACGGGCTCATCGGCGCTCGATGTGTTTGCCGATGCATCCGGCGTGCAGGCGGTAGGTGTCGCGGATGTCCAGGTGCCCACGCAGCCCGGCGGTGATATCTGGTTGCATTTCGCGTCCATCCGCGCGACGCTGAGCCGCTACGTGTCCGCGCGCGACGTTCTGCAGGGCAAAGTCGATCCGGAACGGATCCGCGACAAACTGGTGCTGGTCGGACTGACCGGCGCCGGTGTGACCGACATGCGCACGACGGCGTTGGGGGAACTGGTGCCGGGCATCGAAATTCAGGCGCAGGTCATCGAGACGATTGTCGAGGGACGTTTCCTGCAGCGCCCCACCTGGCTGAAATGGGCAGAGAGCGCCTTCATCATGACGTTCGGGCTGCTGATCATCTGGTATGTGCCCCGCCCTCATTCGCGGTTTGCGGTGTTCATAAGAGCGGTCCCAAGAGGGGTCGCCGCGTTGGGCATATTCCTGCATCTGCTGAATCTTCTGTGCTGCTTCTACATTTTCGTGCGCTTCGGATTGTTGGTCGATGCGGCCTCGACTTTCATTATCCTGTCCGCGGTCATGGGCTGCTTCTTTTCACCCGCGTTGCTTCGCGCCGACGAACAAGCCACGGCGGAAACCGCCCGCTCGCTGGCGCATGAACGTGACAGCGAGCGCACCGGCAACGCGCCGTGACCTTGAGGCAGCGCTTGCTTGAATGGAGCCTGCTGTTGCATCGAACCTGCTTTTCCACGGTTGCTTCCCTATACTTTGAACAACGAAGGGAACAAGCCAATCACCTGATCATTACTCGGCTGACAGATTGATCGAGCGCGAACAAGCGCCAATGCGGAGCGAGACATGAGCCTGACTGCACCTGCCGCGTCCGAGGGCGGCCGTCCCGGGGAATCAGCGCATCGCCGGCCGGCGTTGCGCGTGCTTGCGCTTGCTGCGTTGGGTGTCGTGTATGGCGACATCGGCACCAGTCCCCTGTATACGCTGCAGACGGTGTTCGACCCGCTCAATGGGCTCGCATTGAATGCGCTGAATGTGGTCGGCATCGTGTCGTTGATCGTCTGGTCGCTGACCATCGTCGTCTCGCTGAAATATGTCGCGCTGATTCTGCGCGCCAACAATCACGGCGAGGGCGGCATCATGGCACTACTGGCGCTCGCCGCTTCGTCGGTGACGAGCCGGCCGCGGCTGCGCCGTACGCTATTGACCGTCGGCATCATGGGAGCGGCGCTCTTTTACGGCGACAGCGTGATCACGCCGGCAATCTCCGTGTTGAGCGCGGTCGAAGGTCTGGAGGTCGCCGCGCCGTTTCTAAAGACCTGCGTGATACCCGTGACGCTGGTTGCACTCGTCACGCTATTCCTGATGCAAAAGCGCGGGACCGCCGGTATCGGCAAGGTTTTCGGCCCTGTGATGGTGCTCTGGTTCATCGTGCTTGCTGTCGCGGGGGTCATCAACATGGCGCGGGCGCCCGCCATCCTGATGGCGCTCAATCCATTTGCCGGACTGGCGTTCTGCCTGCATCACCGGTGGCTAGCCTTCGTTGCATTAGGCGCAGTGGTGCTTTCGCTGACAGGCGCCGAAGCGCTCTATGCCGACATGGGTCATTTCGGCGCGAAACCGATCCGGCTCACATGGTTCGGCCTGGTCTTCCCTGCGCTTGCGTTGAACTACCTGGGCCAGGGCGCGCTGCTGCTTGCCGAGCCAGGCGCGCTGCAAAATCCGTTCTACCATATGTTCCCGCAATGGGCCCTGTATCCGATGATCGTGCTGTCGACGATCGCGACTGTCATTGCCTCGCAGGCCGTCATCTCCGGCACATATTCGATGACCAAGCAGGCAATGCAACTAGGCTTTCTGCCGCGGATGAGTGTCATTTATACGTCGGAAAATGAAATGGGGCAGATCTACGTGCCAGGCATCAACTGGGCGTTGCTGCTTGCTGTCGTCGCCGCCGTCCTCGGCTTCGGCTCTTCGACAGCGCTCGGTTCCGCATACGGGATCGCCGTGACCGGCACGATGCTGATCACGACGATTCTGACGTTCTTCGTCGTGCGTTATGCGTGGCATTACAACTGGTGGCTATGCATCTTTGCGACGGTGTTCTTCTTCGTCATCGACGCGACGTTCTTCTCCGCGAACCTGCTGAAACTGACGCAAGGGGGCTGGTTCCCGCTGCTGGTCGGCCTGATCATCTACACGATCATGGCAACCTGGGGACGCGGCTGGGAGCTGATGCGCGCCGAAGCGCGCGTAAGAGCAGGAACGATGCCGCTCAAGCCCTACCTCACGACGTTGCTGGCTCGCTCGCCGACGCGAGTCGGCGGTACGGCGATCTTCCTGACGCCGGACCCCGATGGCGTGCCGCACTCGCTGATCAATAATCTGAGGCACAACCGCGTGCTGCACGATCGTGTCGTATTCCTGACAGTCAATAGCGAAGAGGTCCCGTGGGTTCCGTTGAGCAGACGCGTGACCGTATATCCGCTCGATTCCGAGTGCTACCAGATCACGATCACGTATGGCTTCATGGATGAAGTCGATCTGCCGCGTGCACTGGAGACATGCAAGGTGTCGGGCCTCATCTTCGAGCCCACGGAAACGTCTTATTTCCTCAGCCGCGCCACCGTGGTGCCAACGCGTGACATGGGCATGGCCATGTGGCGCGAGCGGCTATTCGCGGTCATGCTGCACAACGTGGGCAACGTCGCGGCTTATTTGAAATTGCCGGCCAATCGGGTAATCGAGGTGGGGACGCGTGTGGAAATCTGATTCACCAGATTGACCATGTCGGTCACCATTGTCTTGAGTATGACCCAGCTGATCCAACCCAAGCGTCCACGCGCCACGACCACAACGACTTCCCGACGCCTAAGCGCGTCGCCACCTGAACCTTCAACAGGACGGCAACATGACGAAGACAACGCCCGAACAGAACAAGGCGCTTGTGCTGGAAGCCTTCGACACGCTGTTCAACAAGCGCGACTACGCCGCGGCCGAGCGCTTCTGGTCCGATCGCTATATTCAGCACAGCGCCCATATCGCGCCGGGACGCGACGGCCTGTTCAACCTGATCCGCACCCTTCCCGGCACCTTGCGCTATGAGAACCAACTGATCGTGGCCGAGGGCGACTATGTCATTGCCCATGGCCGCTTCTCCGGCAACGGCAGAGGCGTCGCGTGGATTGCCGCCGACGTCGTCCGCTTCGAAGACGGCAAGCTGGCCGAACACTGGGACGTTCTCCAGGACGAAGCAACCCGGGCGCAATCAGTAAGCGGCCTACCCATGTTCGGCGATCGGTTCCCTGACTGACCGCGCAAGCATCAAATGCTGAAGCGTTAACCATTCAGGCAACTACTTTAGCGCGAGCCGCCGTCAGATGACGCGTCGCCGGAGTCCCTCGCACGTCGCCGAGGGTGTCGGCAACTTCGTAACAAGCCGTAATGGATACGCCAATCCGGCTGGAATAAAACCACGATCGATGCCGTTCATAGGGAGCTGTCACGGCTCCCTTTCGCATTTTTACATTGCATGCCGGCAGGAACTGACAGCAGGTTCGTTGGAACGAAGCTGGGATTTCAGCAGCAGATTCGCCGACGGGGGGCCCCGCGACGCTGAATAACAGGGAGCAATACCGGAATTTTTATGAATATAAATCGTAACGATTTGCATTTACCAGTTCGATCTCTTCCCAGCAGTCTTGCCGACTTCAGGCTGCGGCGCCGGCCGTCGCACGCGGAATCGCAACTGGCGCCACAAAAAATGAAACAGGAGAATGGAACGTGAGGAAGATCGACGTCCGAAGGTTTGGAAAGAAAGCCAGCGCGGGCTTGAGCGGCTCGCTCATCGCCCTGACGCTGGCGCATTCGGCAGCGGCCCAGGAGTCACCGTCATCTGGCGGCAAACAAGGCAATGGAGTCGACGCGCCGACCCTCCCGCCGGTACAGGTCCGTGCGACGTCTGGGCAGGCTCAGGACGATAACGTGAACGACCCCGACCAGGTGGTGGGCGTCAGCAAGACGGGAACCGCGCTGAAGGATTTGCCCGCAAGCGTGCAGGTGATTCCGCGCGCGCTGATGACCGAGCAAGGCGCGACGATGCTTCGGCAAGGCGTCAGCAATGCCAGTGGCGTGAATGTCGGCGGTCAGGATACCAAGGGATATTACGATCATTTCCTGATCCGCGGCCTGAATGCGCAGATCTATAACGACGGCTTCTCCGACGGTGACCTGTTGGGCGGCATCTCGCATTCGTTGAATGGCGTCGAGCGTATCGAGGTTCTGGAAGGTCCCGGATCGGCGCTGTTCGGCAGCGGGCCGCCGGGCGGCACGATCAATATCGTCCACTACACGCCGTCTGCCGACTTCCATTTCGGCGGCAATATTCAGTCGGGTTCGTTCGGCACAATCTCCGGCAGTGGCTACGTTACCGGGCCGACCGGGATTTCGGGGCTGAACTATCGGGTCGACGCAACGGTATCGCGTTCCGATGGATTCCGTGATCTGGCGAGCCGTGACGAGGAAATCAGACCGGCGTTCGAATGGAAGCTCGACAATCACAAGATCAATTTCTCAATCGATGCGCGCGACATTCATGAAACGCCCGACTCGTATGGCCTGATCTATTTCCATGGCTCGCCCATCACGAATGTATCGATCGACTCGAAGTATTCGACACCCTTTGCATTCGCGCGCGGCAACTATGTTCGCCCGACGCTCACCGACGAATGGAAGGTCAATGACTTTCTGACCATCAATAACCGCTTCTCGTACCTGCACCGCAGCCTCGATGTGCTTGGCAACGGCGACAGCACGAGTACGAAGGTAAGCGGCAATGAAGTGGTCGGCAGGCAACTGCGCCAGCAGGACGATTCGGACAACAGCTTCGACTATCAGCTGGAACCGGTGTGGCGCTTTGCGACCGGCAGCGTCAAACACACGCTGTTGACGGGCTTCGAGTATCAGCATCAGATCATCGACACGGAGCGCACCACGGCCGATCTGCCGAACATCCCGAACGCATTCGCGCCGGTGCCGCCGGAGACGTCGCTAGCGGGGCTGACCTTTCTGTGCGACGCAAAGCATTCGTGCGATAACGATCATCTGCTCGCAAATTACTACAGCGTTTATGCAACCGATCAGATCGACGTGACGGACAAGCTGAAAGTCCGCGCGGGCGTGCGCAAGGACTGGTGGGACACTTCGTTGACGCCGAATATCACGGTGCCCGGCCGGTTCGATACGCAGGGACAGCCGCTCGTTGCCGGCGTGACCGACTCACGCAACGACGCGCCGGTGAGCTGGAACATCGGCGTGCTGTACAAGGCACTGCCGTGGATGTCGCCGTATTTTGGCGTCTCGAAGAGTCATCTCGCGAACTTCAACTCCGAAAATACGCAGAACGGCATTGGCGCACCGGAATCCGCGCTGCAATATGAAGTAGGCGTCAAGTTCTCGTTCCTCGACGACCGGTACGTTTTGAATACGGCGCTATTCGACGTCGAGCGCGATAACGTGGCTTCGCTGACCACAATCAACAACGTCGAAAGCGTCGTCTTCGACAGTCAAAGGACGAAAGGCGCGGAGGCGTCGCTTGACGCGAGCATCACGTCGCAATGGCACGTTGTCGCCAATTTCACGGCGCAACAGGCGAAGATTACCGACAATCCGCAAGGCGTGACCTCAGTCGGCAATCATCCGCAAGGCGCACCGGCATACATGGCGAACCTATGGACCCTGTGCGACTTTTCTATTGCGGGCGTGCCGGGGTTCCATGTCGGCGCGGGTGTCAACTATGTCAGCCGGACCTATAGCGACATCACGAACGTCAACTCCATTCCGTCGTACGTGATTGCGAATGCGGCATTTGGCTATGAAGCGTCCAGGTGGGGCATCGACCTCAACATTCACAATCTGACGGACCGGCGCTACTTCATTGCCGCGAATGCCGCAGGCGCGTATGTGGGTGAATCCTTGAGCGCATTCGTCAACGTGCATGCCAATTTTTGAGCCCGCAGAAAGCTAAGGGTTACGTAGCATTCACCAACGACACTCAATCGGCCGTGCGCGGCAGATTGAGTCTCACTCGCTTTGTGATGATTCCGCTACGCACTGGCGCAATGCGACCCTGCTCAAAAACGCTTCAAAGCCCTCGACAGGAAGCGGGCGGCAGAAATAGTAGCCCTGATACGCATGACATCCCGCGGCAGCGAGGAAGTCCCGCTGAGCCGCCGTCTCCACACCCTCCGCGATGACGCCCAAGCCGAGGCTCTGCGCAAGGGTCACGATGGCCCTTGCAATCACAGCGTCGTTGGGATCGACCAGGACATCACGCACGAATGACCGGTCGATTTTCAACTGATCCAACGGCAGGCGCTTCAAATAGGAAAGCGACGAATACCCGATACCGAAATCGTCCAGTGAAAAGACCACGCCTTTCGCCTTGAGCGCACCCATCTTCTGGATGATGTCCTGCACATTGTCCACCAGCACGCTTTCGGTCAGTTCGAGCTTTAACCGGTCTGCCCGCGCGCCGGTTTGACGAACGGTGCTCAACACCTTATCCACGAAATCGGGTTCGCGGAACTGCTGGACGCTGACGTTGACCGCAATCGTGAGATCGGCCGTATCCGGCCGCTTTGCCCATCGCGCCAGTTGTTTGCACGCAGCTTCGAGGACCCAGCCGCCAAGGGAAATAATCAATCCGGTTTCTTCGGCCAGCGGAATGAAATCGGCAGGAGGCACCATGCCGCGCTGGGGATGTTGCCAACGCACCAGCGCTTCGACGCCCGTAATGCGAGTGCCGTCGACCTGAGCCTGGTAATGCAGCAGGAACTGCTTCTGCTCGATCGCGTTGCGCAGCCCCGCCTCGAGCGCGGCCCGCTCCACGACGACAGTCTGCATGTCCGGATCGAAGAAGCACACCGCATTGCGCCCTCGCTCTTTAGACTTGTACATCGCGAGGTCGGCCTGCTTCAGGAGTTCGTCGATCGAAACCTGCTGCCCCGTAAATACCGTAGCGCCAATGCTTGCGGTGCTGCGGTATTCAATCTCGCCAAGCTGATACGGCATGCCAAGCACAGAGAGAATTTTTTCGCCCTGGGCCTCAGTCTGGCTGGCGGCCTCCTCGCGGTTCGCATGCAAGCTCCCCAGCACCACCACGAACTCATCGCCCCCTACCCGCGCCACGGTGTCGCTTTCGAGCACGCTGGCAGCCAGACGTTGCGCCACTTGTTGCAGCAGCAAATCGCCTTTGTCGTGGCCCAGGGTATCGTTCAACGTCTTGAAGTGGTCGAGGTCGATGAACAGCAAGGCGCCGCACGCTTCGCTACGGGCACTGGCCGTGATTGCCTGCTTCAGGCGGTCCAGCAGCAGCGTGCGGTTGGGCAAACGGGTCAGCGCATCGAAGAAGGCCAGCTCCTTGATTCTTTCTTCCGCGATCTTGCGTTCGGTAATGTCATGATGCGTGCCGACATAGTGACTCACGACGCCGTCCTCTCTCATCACCGCGGAAATCGTGAGCCATTTCGGATACACCTCGCCGTTCTTGCGGCGGTCCCAGATTTCCCCCTGCCAGCCGCCGGTACGGTGGATCGCATTCCACATCTCGCGGAAGAAAGCGGCTTCGTGACGGCCCGATCGAAGTATTCGCGGTGTCTGGCCCACAATTTCCGCGGCCGTATAGCCGGTGCATTCGGTAAAAGCCGAGTTCACGCGCAGGATCCTGGCGTTGGCGTCGGTGATCATCATCGGCTCCTGCGAGTCGAAGGCGACTGCGGCGATTCGAAGTTCGGTCTCGACCTGTTTGCGCTCGGTAATGTCGCGCCCGCTCGTGCGAAAGCCAATGAAATCGCCTTTGGCATCGCTGATCGGCACCCATGAAACGGACAGCCACACCACCGAGCCATCCTTGCGAATACAACGAAATTCGAGGTCGTCGCCACGATGGCCCTGAAGCCCCTTCAGAAACTCAGGGGCAACCTTGGGGAGATCTGCCGGATAGATCAGCGTGCCTGCGAAGTCAGGCATGGCCATGCACTCGTCGACCGTATAGCCCGTGTATTCCTGCACCGATGGATTGATCCAGCGGGGCTTGCCGTCCGGTCCCCACCAGATCTCCCAGTTGACCGTGCAGTCGGCGATCGCGCGGAATTTTTCCTCGTTCTCGCGCAATTCCTGCGTCATCTCGGAGGCGAGCCGCATCGCGCGGCCGCGGCCGGTCATCATCAGCCAGGTGAGCAGCGTCAGCAGCAGGCTCAGGCCTATGCCGCCGCCGGCGATCAGCAGTTCCGCGTTACGGCCGAAACGATCCTTGAAGTCGTTCTGGGCACTCATCGAAAGTGTCCAGTCGTGTCCGCCGACGACCAGATATTCATTGGCCGAAATAACGGGAGGCGAATGCTGCCCGCCGGCCGCAGACGTCCTGTGCAGAAGCGCCGCGGCAGACGGTTCAACGCCGTCATAGATGGCGATGGTGAGTCCGGGCGGCTGTTCGCCATACAGACTCGCGATGACGTCGTGCATGCGGAACGAGGCGAAGACCCAGCCGACCAGGTGTGCCCGTCGCTGGGCGACGCTATCCTGCGATTGCCCTTGTGCGTAGATCGGCAAGTACATGATGAAACCGGGGCGGGCATTAGCCTCGGTATCCACCGAAAGGCGGACCTTGCCGGAGATGCTCGCCATGCCGGAATCGCGCGCCTTTTCCATGGCGCGCCGCCGCACAGGGTCGGCCCATGCGTCGAAGCCGGGTGGCGTGCGATTGATACCGATATACGGCTCACGCTGGATGATGGGTGCGTAGTCCGCGCGCGGACCCTTGGGTTCAATCGTGTAGCCGGTCAGCCCCTGCCGGCGCATGGCGGCCACATGAACGTCCTTTTGCGCCGCCGGCACCCATTGAGCGATACCTATGGCCTGGATGCCGGAGAAGTTGGCGTCGAGATTGAGCGTGCCGATGTAGTTGCGAAATTGGTCATGGTCCACCTCGCCGGTGGCGACGAACAGGCTCTGCACGCCGCGCAGCAGCAGTTCATAAGTCGCCATACGCTGTTCGACCCGGCTGACCGCGTCGCCCAGCGAAAAGTCGAACTGGGTGAGCAATTCATGACGGGCGGCTTGCCGTTCGTGGTCCCAAAGTATCCATGTAACACTCAGCGCGGCGGACAAGACCAGTAACGGCACCAGGACAAGGCGAGGCCAGTTCACGGCGGGGTCTGGAAGTCGACCATCGAAGCAGCGAGGTCGGGTTTGAAATACTTCTCGAAGATCCGCCGGACGGTGCCGTCCGCACGCATCTCATTCACCAGGGCGCGCCACTTTGCGCGCTCGGCCGCGGACAGCGCCCGCTTCGACATGATGAGGCCGTGCGGTACGGCGGGGTCATTGAACTCGACGATGGTGGTGACGTCGCGGATTTTCTTTTCGTCGAGAGCAGGATAGTCGAAGGGTTCGATGATCATGCCCTGGATGCGCCGGAGGATCAGTGCCTCATACAGCGGACCCAGGCCGCCCGCCTGGGTGACGCGATTTTCTTCCGACAGCGTGTCGACCAGCCGGTTGGCCGAGTCGCTATAACGGAAGCTGCGGATGACGCCCAGTTGAAACTGGTCGCTGTGCTCGAAATCGCTCAGCTGATGAATACCGGCATCTTTGCGCACCAGTAAGTAGTATTTGTCGCTGAAATACCAGGCGAAATCCGCGTACTGCTTGCGTTCGTCGTTGGCAATGCCGGACAGGCTGAAATCGAGCGCGCCGGATTCGATCAGTTTCCAGATCCGCGCGCGCGACATGAGGCTGACCCGGATCTGGCAGCCGCTGCGGCGGATCAGTTCGTCGGCGAAATCTTTATCGATTCCGCTGTCGGTGTCGACTGAATAGAGCAGCCCGTGATCGTGCAATGCGAGCGTAAATGAACGCGAACAATCGGGACCAGCCGCCATCGCCTTGCCAACAAAGCAAAGCGCAAGCAGCAAACCGCCAAGGCCATGTCGAATCACAATCTCTCCATCGCGAGAAGGTGGCTTGAAGATAACCTTCCATTAAGCCGACAACCGTCTGGACGCCTGATTTAGCCGTTGCGCCCTGTTCCGTTCCGTGTCCTGACAGCCGGCCACGCAAGGCGGATTTTTCGGAAGCTGCCTAGCTTACACCTGAGCACATGAAATATTGAAAACATTCAATTCACAAAAGCTCGTCACGTGTTATCGGCGGCACACCGTAGTTCTTGAGGGCTTTGGCGACATTTCATGCAAGACGTTCGCTCATCTGACGCGCCATCTCCGTTTGCGAACGCATCCCCTCGTGCTCCAGCCATGAGCGGAACAGCACGACCAGATCATCCGCGGACTTCTCATCCGGCACATAAGTGCAGTAGCTTCGCGACGGCAGACGAGGACCGGCGAACGGCGCAACCAGCCGGCCAGCGGCAAGATCGTCCGATACCAGCGCGGTCGGTCCCATCGCAATGCCGATTCCGTCGATGGCAGCTTGCAACGTCAGATAGAAGTGGTCGAAGGTCAGCGCGGCAGCGGGCCGGAGTGCGGCAATCCGGGTCTTCGCCAGCCAGTCCGGCCAAAGCCGCGGAAGGCTCGACGTGTGCAGCAACGTATGCTGCCGCAGGTCGTCTGGAATCCGAAGCGGCACGCGCTGCAAAAGTGCGGGGCTGCAAACCGGAAGCCTTTCCTCGGACAGGAAAGGCCGCATCGCGTAACCATAGAACGTGTCCGGACCGCCCCGGATGACAATGTCGTAGCCAACTTTCAGACTCTCCACCGACTCGTTCGACGTCTCCACATTGACGTCCACGTCGGCGTGCCCGGCGTGGAATTTCGCCAGTCTCGGCACCAGCCAGCGCAACGTGAAGGTTGCGGGCGCATTCACGGACAGTGTCCGGGAGACCGTTTCGGGAAAGCCATATCGCGCGGTTGCCTGCGAAAGCTGCCCGAACAGGGGGCCGATCTCCTTCAGGTAAACCCGCGCCGCCGCAGTGAGCACCACGCGCCGGTTGTGCCGTTCAAACAGCGGTGCGCCGAGCCACTCCTCGAGCTGGCGCACGTGCTGGCTCACCGCACCGTGAGTCACGTGCAACTCGGCGGCTGCTTCCTTGAAGCTGCCCAGCCGGCCTGCGGCCTCGAAGGCACGCAGTGCATTGAGCGGAGGCAATAGCCGTTTCATCCACGAGAGTTTATCTAACACGAAGACGCAATTTATCTGGTTTGTTGGGCGGTCACAAGATAGATATCCTTCTTATCTCGCTCCGTACCCTTTTCGCGCTCTTCCAACCAGGAACCCGCATGCTCAGTTACACCGGCGGCCTCGTCCTCTTTGCCGCCCTGCTCCATGCAACCTGGAACGCCATGTTGCACGGCAACAACGACCGGTTCCTGTCCATGACGTTGATGAGCATCGCCATCGCGGCGGTCTCCACACTCGTCATCCTGTTCACACCATGGCCGACCCACGCGGCCTGGCCGTACATCATCGCTTCGGGGCTGGTGCATATCGTCTACAACATGAGCCTCGTGCGAGCGTATCGCCGCAGCGATCTGGCGCAGGCGTATCCGATTGCGCGCGGCTCGTCGCCGCTGCTCGTCACGCTCGGCGCGGCGTTCTTCGCGCATGAAGCGATCAGCCCCGTGCATGCGCTCGGGATCGCGATGATATCGGGCGGCATCATCGCAATCGCGCTGCAAGGCAGCCGCGTGTCGCGCGCCAGCGTGCTGGCCGCGCTGACGACCGGCGCGACGATCGCGCTCTATACCGTGATCGACGGCATCGGCGTGCGCTTGTCCCACGGTGAGGCGCTCACCTACACCGCGTGGATGTTCCTGTTTTACTGGCTGATGCCGGTACTGTTCGTCGCGAAACGCGGGTTTACCGCGCTGTGGACACCGGTACGGACGGCGCCCATGGCGGTCGGCTCGTCGCTGGCGGGCGGCCTCGTGTCGATCGCGGCGTATGGCATCGTGATCTGGGCGATGCAGTCGGGCGCAATGGGCACGGTCTCGGCGTTGCGCGAGACCAGTGTGGTGTTCGCGGTGCTGATCGGGCGGGTGGTTTTGCGGGAAGCGGTCAGCGGCAAGCGCTGGGTCGCGTGCGTGATCGTCGCGGCCGGGGCGGTGTGTCTGGGGCTTTGACAGTCAATCGACAAACCTCCAGAAACCGGCCGGTACGCGCCCCCTCGCTCGTGGCTTACCAGCACGCAGGCAGCCCGCAGTCGATCTACGATGCGCCAACCGGTGGCCATACCACGCAAAGTGCCCAGACATCCGCGGAAAACTAGGCGCCCACTTTCAGCAACACCGGATCGTTGCGATACAGATCGGGGAACAGGCGCTTTAACCCACTCACCTTCGGCAGATCGTTAATCGCGATGTACGGGTAGTCAGGATGGAGCGCGAGGAAATTCTGGTGGTAGTTTTCCGCCGGATAGAAACCCTTGAAGTCTTCTATCCGGGTCACGATCGGCCCTGAAAATACGTGCGCTTTGTCGAGCTGCGCGATATACGCTTGCGCGACGCTACGCTGCTGGGCATTGGCGGGAAAAATCGCCGAGCGGTATTGCGTGCCGTGATCGGGGCCCTGGTAGTTCAACTCGGTAGGATCATGCGCGACCGAGAAGAAAATCTGCAATAAGCGTCCGTAGGTGATCTGGGTTGGATCGTAAGTGATCTGCACCGACTCCGCGTGCCCCGTGTCGCCTTCGCTGACGGTTTCGTATTGCGCGGTGCCGGCCGCGCCGCCCGTGTAGCCCGAGGCGACCTGCTTCACGCCCCGCACGTGTTCGAATACCCCCTGAACACCCCAGAAACAGCCGCCCGCGAATACGGCGGTTTCGCTATGCGCTGTACCGACCTGTTCGTCCTGGGCAGGTGGCGGAACCTTGACTGCCGCTTCCGCTGAATTCGCAACGCGCTGCGCGGCGAAGACGCTCGCCGCAATGGCGACGCATCCGGCGAGCCTGGCCAAGGCCGAACGCTTGTTCCGCGAACCCTGGCGGGTAGAAGTCGTGTGCATGATGTCAGTCCTTCAGAAAGTGGTTGATTAGCGCCGCCCGGCCTGAATTAACCGAACGTAAATGCATAGGCTTGCACGCCGGGATCGAGGAATTCGATCGAGAACGTATGATCCGCGACATCGCCGGTTTGCCGAACGAGTTGGTAAAGACGCTGTTCGGTCACGGTGCCGCTGCCGTCGGTGGCGACGTCGGTACCGTGTGCCGCGCCCGGTGCTGCGCCATCCACGCTGACACGGAAGCGAACCGGTTTGCCGTCCTTGCCCGGACCCAGCACGAGATGCAGATCGCGCGCATGAAAACGATAGACGATGCGTCCGGACGGTGCCGCGAGCGTCGCGTGTTCAGCGCCCACGTTCCATGCGCCGGCGAGGCCCCAATCGTTGACGGCAGGCTGCGACGGCGCCGCGTAGGTGTGCACCTTGTCCTGCGCTTCACCGCCGGGCGACGCGAAATTCTCCGCACGCTCGTAGCCGATATATGTTTCCGGCGACTGCATGTCGGCGTTGTCGGCCGCGGCCTGCACACCTTGCGCGCTCGTGCCGGCAATGCCGAGCGCGACCTTCGAGGCGCCCGCATGGCCCGCTTCAGCCAACAGTTGCTGAATTACCTTTTCCGATTCCGCATAGTCGCCTTCGCCGAAATGGTGATAGCGAATCTGCCCTTTGCCATCGACGAAATAATGCGCCGGCCAGTACTGATTGTTCAGCGCGCGCCAGATCGCGTAGTTGTTGTCGATGGCGACGGGATAGTCGACACCAAGGTCGTGCGTGGCCTTCTTGACGTTGTCGATATTCCGCTCGAACGCGAATTCCGGCGCATGCACGCCGATCACGACCAGCCCCTGATCCTTGTACTTCTGCGCCCACGCTTTGACATACGGCAGCGAACGCAGGCAGTTGATGCACGAATAGGTCCAGAAATCGATTAGCACGACCTTGCCGCGCAGACCCTGAACCGTCAGCGGCGGTGAATTCAGCCATTGGACTGCACCGTCCAGCGTCGGCAGCACGCCTTCGACGGGCAACGGCGCCGGTTCGCCGGCTGGTGCGCCTTGCGCGGTGCGCATCATTGCGCCGGAGTCGGCGGAGGCACTTGCGCCGACAGTGGGGTTGGCGGTCATCACTGCATCGTTGCCGGATGCGCTGGCTGATGCATTAGCCGACGCGTTGCCGTTGCTCCCCGCCGCCACCGGATTGACAGGTGTCGCGCCGGGCGAAAGCTTATCGACCAGTTTCTGTTCGATGCCCCCCGTGGCGACGGTCGAGATGCGCGTCAGCAAGCCGGTATCGAGGCCCAACGCAATCGCCACCACACCGCACAACATCGCCGCGCCAATCCCGCGGCGGATCCATTCGCCCGCGCCCAGCGAGCGCTTCATCGCCGTGAACACCCGGCCGCCGATCAG
This sequence comes from Paraburkholderia sp. RL17-337-BIB-A, assembly GCF_046025895.1. Classification (NCBI taxonomy): domain Bacteria; kingdom Pseudomonadati; phylum Pseudomonadota; class Betaproteobacteria; order Burkholderiales; family Burkholderiaceae; genus Paraburkholderia; species Paraburkholderia sp. RL17-337-BIB-A. Next base: position 2,920,336 of record NZ_JARESY010000002.1, read on the forward strand.
CAAGGCCACCGCGAGCGAAGTCGCGGCCCCGGCCGCATACGCCACCAGCAACAGCGTGGTGCCGACGCTCGCCCCCCGCAATGCCGCGCCAGTCAGCACCAGGCCGAGAATCGGACCGGCGCACGGCGCCCACAGCAAGCCGGTAGCGATACCCAGCAGAAACGACGAACCTGGGCGGCCCTGCTGGCCGTCTGTCTGGGCAAAGTTCGACAGACGGTTACCCGCGCTCACCAGCGGGCGCATCAGATGATCCGCAAAGCGCGGAAACAGCAGCGACAGTCCGAACACGGCGAGCAACGCGATCGCTAGCCAGCGGCCATACTGGTTGGCCTGAGTGGCCCAGCCGCCGCCCACCGCGGCAAGCGTCGCGACGACGGCGAAGGTCAGCGCCATGCCCGCAAGCAACGGCAGCCCGCTGCGCACGAACGGCTGATCCGCGCGCGCGAAAACAAACGGCAGCACCGGCAGGATGCACGGACTGAGAATCGTCAGGGCGCCGCCGAGATAGGCAAGAACGATAAGTAACATGTCGGTTCCAGACGCAGGAATCTGCGGAAAGTGGCCACATCCTAAGGCGCGGGGGATGTCGAAGTCCTCACGAAAAGTTAAATTAAATGTGATAACTCGCCGCCCGAAAATTTTGCACAATGGCGCAACGGCCCGCTTTTGCGGGCGCCCTTGTTTTGCAGTGCCAAACCACGCCCTCACCGGCGTCTGAAGCCCTCCATGGACCACCCGAAGCGCATCCTGATCGTCGAAGACGACGTCGACATTGCCAACCTGCTGAGCCTTCATCTGCGCGACGAGCGTTACGAAGTCGTGCACAGCGCAGATGGCAACGAAGGGCTGCGCCTGCTGGAGCAAGGCAATTGGGACGCGCTGATCCTCGATCTGATGCTGCCCGGCGTCGACGGCCTGGAAATCTGCCGGCGCGCCCGCGCGATGACGCGCTATACCCCGATCATCATCACCAGCGCGCGTTCGAGCGAAGTGCACCGCATTCTCGGCCTCGAACTCGGCGCCGACGACTACCTCGCCAAGCCGTTCTCGGTCCTCGAACTGGTGGCGCGCGTCAAGGCGTTGCTGCGGCGCGTCGAAGCCATGGCGAAAGACTCGCGAATCGACGCGGGCAGTCTGCGGATTGCCGGCCTGACGATCGATCCGCTGACGCGCGAGGCGAGCGTCGACGGCAAAGCCATCGAACTGACGCCGCGCGAATTCGACCTGCTCTACTACTTCGCGCAGCATCCCGGCAAGGTGTTCTCGCGCATGGACCTGCTCAATGCCGTGTGGGGCTATCAGCACGAGGGCTACGAACATACCGTCAACACCCATATCAACCGGCTGCGCGCCAAGATCGAGGCCGATCCGGCCCAGCCCGAGCGCATCCTGACGGTTTGGGGGCGCGGCTACAAACTGGCCGTGCCGGGCATTCCAGGCGACGGGCCGGCGTCCGGCAGCGCACCTCGGGACACGCCGTGACTCTGACACTCACCCAGCGGCTCTCACTCGTTTTCTCCGCACTGCTGCTGGCGTGCTGCGGCGCGTCGGCGTGGCTGCAGATCCGCTCGAGCGACCTGCACGAAAAGGAAGTCGTGCAAAGCCTGTCGCGCAGCCTCGCCGACCATATCGCGCACCGCACGACCCTGATGGATGCGAACGGCCTGCGGCCGGATGCCGTGCGCCAGCTCTTCGGCCAGTTGATGATGGTGAATCCGAGCGTCGAGGTGTACCTGCTCGACAATCAGGGGCGCATCCAGGGCGACGACGCTCCTGCGGGTCACGTCAAGCGCCAGCAGGTGGATCTCGCGCCGATCCGGCAATTCATCGCCGGCGATGCGTTGCCGATTCTCGGCGACGACCCGCGCAGCCTGGACGGCAAAAAGGTGTTCAGCGCCGCACCGCTGCAACTGAGCGGCCGGCAACCCTCCGGCTATATCTATGTCGTCCTGCTCGGCGAAGCGCACGACGCGCTCGCCGCACGCGTGGCCGCCAGCTCGGTGCTGCGCACCACGCTGTGGTCGATGGCGCTGGTCGCACTGCTCGGCTTGCTCGCGGGCTTGACGGCCTTCGGCCTCATCACGCGGCCGCTGCGCCGCCTGACCGACGCCATGCGCCGCTTCGACGCCGACGGCGAACCGGACACCCAGCCGGCCGTGCCGCGCTCGGCACCGGCCGGACAGCGCGACGAAATCGCCGTGCTCGAAACCACGTTCGCACAAATGGCGAACCGCATCGGCGAGCAGTGGCGTGCGCTGACCAGACAGGATCAGCAACGGCGCGAGCTGATCGCCAATATTTCGCACGACCTGCGCACACCGCTCACGTCGCTGCATGGCTATCTGGAGACGCTGTCGCTCAAGGCCGACACACTCGGCGAAACGGAGCGCAAACGCTATCTGGCGATTGCGCTGGCACAGAGCGTCAAGGTCGGGCGGCTCGCGCAGTCGCTGTTCGAACTGGCCCGGCTCGAACACGGCAACGTGCAACCCGCGCTCGAGCAGTTCTCGCTGGTCGATCTGGTGCAGGACATTTTTCAGAAATTCGAGTTACCCGCCGAGGCGCGGCACATCCAGCTGCGGGCGGAGATTCCCCCGCGCCTGCCGGCCGTCAGCGCCGATCTGGGGATGATCGAGCGCGTGCTGACCAATCTGCTCGACAACGCGATTCGCCACACCCCCGCCGGCGGCGTGATCGATGTCGAACTCGCGCACAAGGACGGCAGGGTCTCGGTCACGGTGAGCGACACCGGATCCGGCATTTCAGCCGAACAGCGCGAGGGGCTGTTCGAACGCCCCTTCAGCTCAGCCGGCGCGCATCGCGGCGGCGGACTCGGCTTGCTGATCGTGCAGCGCATGCTGCAATTGCATCAGAGCCAGATCCGCCTGATCGACCGTGCAGGCCCCGGCACGACGTTCTGTTTCGATCTGCCGACAACCGAGAAATCGACTGCCGCCGGCATCCCGTTGTAACTTGATCGCACGGCCGCGCGCTGCAGCCGCAAATTCGTCGCCGTAGCAGCCTACGCTTTCCATCCATTGTCTTCGGTTCCAGCACGAGCTTCTTCGGCCCGTCCGGTCCGGGCGCGGACAACCAGTTGGCATTCCGGGTCGGCGTGCGCCACCGGTTCTGACACCCAGGTCTCTCGCGACAGCGAGGCTCAGTACCCAGGTAATGGGCTGAGCCAGGACTAAAAAATGCCGCCCGTTTTCACGCGGGCGGCATTTTTTTCGCCGGGATTAAAGACCGAGCCTGTTCTCAAGCATCTTTCAACCAGGGCATTTCCACCGGCGACACCACCAGATGCCGGGACTCCCGTTTCAGCTCGAAGATGAAGCCGACGAGGATCATCGAGTCGGCATATGGGATTGGGAATACGTGAGGATTTTCCGCGGCGCGCAGCGGGTGACCCGGCGTATCCGCCGTCGTCGCGGCGTTCGCGCGGACACTTTCCAGTTCGTCGGCCATGGCCTGCCCACTTACCTTCAGGACGCGGCTACGCAAATCGCTAAACGGTTCGATGCGCGCCCCGTCTTCGTTGTATTCGGGCACTTCGTAGATGAACCAGGACATTTGCGTCTCCCAAGAAAAGGGAAGCTATTTTAGCAGTGGGGCCAACGGGCTATCTCGTACATACACCCTGCCGCGGCTTCTCCGTTCATTCGCCGTCCGATGAAGGCAATGCATTCGCATATACGGTGATGCGCGTGTCGCTGCTGTGCTGTTCCAAACGAGGCCCACCACATCGATCCACAGCCTCACACCGGCCCTGCGTGCCGAAGCGATTCCCCCGGAATCGTTACAATGCCCCAGATGATTCGCCCCTCAACAGCATCAACAGCAAACCGCATCGCGTGCAAGACATCCTGACCTGCTATTTCCAGAGTAGCGACGCCATCCGCAGTCGGCGCGTGAGCGACATCGTGCTATCAGGCACGCTCGACGTGCCTGCGCCCTCCGCACGTCTGCTTGCGGATTGGGAAAGGGAGACGTCGTTGCACATGGTCCTCGAGCCCGGTGACGTCGAAGTCATGCCTTTGGCGCGAGCACGGGTGCGCTGGCCGGACTACACGCGCTGCGTGCAGGCCATGTCCGATTGGACGTGTGCGCTCGGACTACCCGACGTGCTTGCCGCCAGTGACGTAGCCCTCATGGCCTGCCGCGGCGCAAGGTACCACCATGACGGTGGGCAATATGGCGATTCGGCCTTTTGCAATCTTTTCATGAGCGAGGACAAGGGTCTCGACTTGCATTTTCCCTCTACGGGCCAGCGCATTCCTCTGACCCGGGGAACGGCGGTGATATTCGATACCGGCCAGCCTCATGGCGTAATTCAGCGCGGTAGCAGCGGTTTTAACGCGGCCGACTTCGCGCCGGACCAGGATTGCGTCCAGATATTCCTGACCTGGGAGCTTCCGATCGAAGATCCCCATGTTGGGCAGGCACTCAAAGTTGCCTTCGACATCGCCCCTCCCGCCTCGTCGCAACCGGATGAAGAGCAAGTCTTGCTGAACGGCGAACGGGTCATTGTGTGCCCGGATTCTGGCCGTTGGCGCCCGGTCGGCTAAACGTCCGCGCCGCACCGTGACGTTGCCCTGACAGGCTGGACAAGCTCACGTTCAACGCGATACACGCATGCGGCAAGCGCTATTGCACCGAGATCCGCCGCGCTGCCGGACGTCATTCCAGACCGGATGCCCAAGCCCACCGCTTCGCGCCGCCAGCCCGCCTGTATGATGGCGGGCTGGCGCCGGACCGAAAGCCCGCGCAGGCGGCCCGCGCAGATCGCGCATCGCCTGCCGCCCGCTACCGCCACGCGGCGCCAATGCATCCATTCACGATGTTCATGATGACCCAAAGGAAGACCGCCATGACGGCCGCAACGCAATTCGATCAGGTTTCCGTTATCAAACGCGCCAACGTTTACTTCGAAGGCAAGTGTGTCTCACACACCGTTCTCTTCGCTGACGGCACACGCAAAACGCTCGGCGTGATCCTGCCCGGCACACTCAGCTTCGGCACCGACGCGCCGGAACTCATGGAGGTGCAGGCGGGCCAATGCCGTATCCGCCTCGAAGGCAGTGACGAGTGGAAGACATATGGCGCGGGCGAGTCGTTCTCGGTGCCCGGCAAGAGCCGCTTCGATATCGACGTGACCGAAACGCTCGACTACGTCTGCAGCTATCTGTAAAGACAGACGGGCGCATGGCGCCCGTCGTGCGCCTGACCGGACGCGCCTGCTAGTTGCGCGTCCTGATCGCCCCCTGCGCATGGGCACCTGAAACAGCGCCCCCGCACGTGCGATCTCAGCGCCGCCAGGCCGGCCCCTCAGGAAAGTCATACTGATCGAGCGACGCCGCGTGCATTTCGATGCTGTAGCCGGGACGTTGCGGCGGCATGTAATGGCCGTTGCGGATCACCACAGGATCGACGAAATGCTCATGCAGATGATCCACGTATTCGAGCACCCGGTTTTCCAGCGACGCCGACACGCAGATATAGTCGAACAGTGAAATGTGCTGGACATACTCGCACAAACCGACGCCGCCCGCGTGCGGACACACGGGCACGCCGAACTTGGCCGCCATCAGCAGGACCACGATCACCTCGTTCAGACCGCCCAGCCGGCAGCTATCGATCTGACAGAAGTCGATGGCATGCGCCTGCAGCAGCTGCTTGAACATCACGCGGTTCTGACAGTGCTCGCCCGTCGCCACGCCGATTGGCCTGATTCGCTGGCGGATGGCCGCGTGGCCGAGAATGTCGTCGGGACTCGTGGGTTCCTCGATCCACCACGGATCGAATTCCGCCAGACGCCGCATGTTAGCGACCGCTTCATCGACGTCCCATACCTGGTTCGCATCCATCATCAGCTTCAGGTTTTCGCCGATTTCCTCGCGCAGGATGCGGGCCCGGCGCATGTCTTCCTCGAGATTGCCGCCCACTTTCTGCTTGAAGTGGGTCCAGCCCTGCGCGACGCCTTCGCGTGCGAGCCGGCGAATCTTGTCGTCGTCGTAGCCGAGCCAGCCGGCCGACGTCGTGTAGGCCGGATAGCCGTGCGCGAGCATTTCTGTTTCGCGCTCGCCGCGGGTCCCGGCATGCCGATGCAGCATGGCGATGGCTTCCTGCGGCGTGATCGCATCGGTCACATAGCGGAAGTCGAGACAACGCACGAGTGCTTCGGGGCTCATATCGACGAGCAGCTTCCACACCGGCTTGCCTTCCGCTTTTGCCCACAGATCCCAGGCTGCATTCACCACAGCCGCCGTCGCCAGATGAATGGCGCCCTTGTCAGGACCGATCCAGCGCAACTGGCTGTCCGAGGTCAGCGCGCGCCAGAAAGCGCCCATGTTCGCGGCGATATCCTCAAGCGTTTTGCCGACGACGAGTGGCGTTAGCGCCTGCACCGCGGTCACGCAGATCTCGTTGCCGCGCCCGATGGTGAACGTCAGGCCATGACCGGTGAGCGCGTCCGGCGAATCGGTTTCGAGCGTCACGTAGGTGGCGGAATAATCCGGCGCGGCGTTCATCGCGTCGGAGCCGTCGAGTGAACGCGAAGTCGGAAACCGGATGTCCCGGACGGACAGCTTGGTGATCGTGACCATCTGGACACCCTCCCCTACGACGTTTATCGACTTGCGCCTATGGGCCACGCGAGCGGTGGCATCGAAAGACGCTTCCGCACCGGCTGCCGCCGCGGAAGCGCCGCACCCAACCTCTCCCGTCGCCCCCTTGCTTTAACGGTCAGTCATAGAGCACGGCGGCGATCTTGGGATCGGTGATATTGCTCTTGTCGTACCAGTAGAAGCCCGTGTCGACTTTCTTGGGCAGCTTCTCGCCCTTGAGCGCCTTCACCGCGGAGTCGACGACGCACTTGCCGATGCCGATCGGGTTCTGCGTGATGGCGCCGTACATCAAGCCCGAATTGATGTCGTCCTTTTGCTCTTTGCCCGAGTCGTAACCAATCAGGACGAGCTTCTTGCCCGATTCCTTGACGCCGATCGCAGCCCCCTCCGCAGAGCCTTCATTCGAGCCGAAAATGCCCTTGAGGTTGGGGTTGGCCTGAATCATCGTCTTGGCGATTTCCGCCGACTTCAAATGGTCGCCGCCGCCATACTGGACCGAGACGATTTTGATGTTCGGGTGCTTCGACTTCATCTCGTTCAGGAAGCCGTCGCGGCGATCGACGCCGGTGCGGCTGGTCTGGTCGTGCACGATCAGGCCGACTTCACCGGCATTACCGATGGCTGTGGCCATCTTGTCGGCGGCGAGCGCGGCCGCGGCAAGGTTGTCGGTTGCACAGGTGGTGAGCGGAATGTCGCTGTCCACGCCGGAGTCGAAGGCGATGACGGGTATCTTGGCGGCCTGCGCCCGCCGCAACAGCGGAATGGCCGCCTTGCTATCGAGCGCGGCGATGCCGAGCGCCTGAGGCTTCTTGGCAAGCGCGGCCGAGAGCATGTCGATCTGCTTGTCGACCATGGCCTCGGTTTCCGGACCCTCGAAGGTGATTCTGACGCTGTGCTCCTTGGCCGACTGTTCCGCGCCGGTTTTAACGGCCTGCCAGAACTGGTGCTGGAAGCCTTTCGAAATAAGCGGGATGTAAGTTTCGTCCGCGCGCACAAGACTCGTGCCGCCAATGAGCGCGCCAACGCCGACCACAACACCGATTAGTCTTCTTTTCAACATGGTGTTTCTCCTCCTAAGATGGGCCATCGAGCTTCAGCCCGTTGTGGGAGCCTTGGCGCCCCCTTTCTTTGATCCGGTTGCGCGCCACGTCAGCTGTGTCAGCTTTTCTTGCGCCGCAAAATATCGGCATAGACCGCGAGAATGATGATGAGGCCGGTCACCACGATCTGCCATTCCTGAGCGACGGACATGATGCGCAGGCCGTTGGTCAGCACGCTCATGATGAACGCGCCGATGATCGTGCCGAGAATCGTGCCCGAACCGCCGCTAAGCGAGGTCCCGCCGATCACCACGGCGGCGATCGCTTCGAGTTCATAGCCCTGGCCTAGCGCCGGCTGCGCCGAATTCAGGCGCGAGGCAATCAGTAAACCGGCGACGCCGCAAATCGCGCCGCCCAACGCGTAAATCGCGATCTTCCACGCGTCGACATTCACGCCGGACAGGCGCACGGCTTCTTCATTGCTGCCAAGCGCAAAGGTATAACGGCCAAGCGCCGTGCGATTCAGCGTGATCGAACTCACGACCGCAAGGAAAAACAGAATCAGGACCGCATTCGGAATCGGCAGGCTCGGCAGGAAATAGCCGATCAGCGAATCCTGGGAAATCATGTAGAAGTTTTCGGTGTCGGTGAAGTAGATCGGCTTGTCGGCCGAGACGACCAGCGAAAGACCCTTCAGCAACATCATCATGCCCAGGGTGGCAATGAACGGCGGTATTTTCATTTTCGCCGTGAGGGTCCCCGAAACGGTCCCGCAGATCGCGCCCGTGCCAATCGCAGCCACCACGCCGGTCCACATCGGCAAATGCCAGTAGGTCAGAAACACGCCGCAAATGACCGCCGTGAAGGTCATCAAGGTACCGACGGACAAATCGATGCCGCCCGTGACGATCACGAACGTACAGGCAATCGCCAGAACGCCGTTGACCGCCGTCGCCTGCAGAATCCCGAGCATGTTGTCCATCTGCATGAACGAGGGAGACGCGAAGCTGAAAAAAACCAGCAGCAGGATCAGGCTCCCGAAGGCGAGCAGCTTTTGCAGCGCGGTCGGCGAGAAGACGCGGGCTCGCAGGCCGAACAACCGTCCCTGCTTGGCTAGCGCCGAAGTGTCCGATGGCTGTGTCATAAATTGGGCCTCTCCTCTCGAAGCTCATGCTGCTTTTAAGGTTTCGCGTTGCGTCGCCAACTGCATGATGCGCTCTTGCGTCGCCTCCCTCGCGGAGAGTTCGCCCGTAATGCGGCCCTCGCACATCACGACGATCCGATCGCTCATGCGCAAGATTTCCGGCAATTCCGACGAGATCATCACGATCGCCTTGCCCTGCTCGGCAAGCGCGCGCAGCAACTTGTAGATCTCGCTCTTGGCGCCGACGTCGATACCGCGCGTCGGCTCGTCGAAGAAGAGCACGTCGCAGTCGCGTTCGAGCCATTTCGCAATCACGATTTTCTGCTGATTACCGCCCGAAAGAAGCCGCACCTCCTGCGTCGCGGAGGGCGTGCGAATGGCGAGCAGATTGATGAAATGAGAGGCTGCCCGCCGGATCTGCGCGCGGCGCAAGAAAAAGTTGAACGACAGGAATTTGCCCAAGTTGGACATGACGATATTCGATTCGACGTCCATACCCGTCGCAAGGCCGAAGCGCTTGCGATCCTCCGAGAGATAGCCGATACCGCGTGCCACCGCATCGCTCGGCGTCCTGATCATCGCCTTCACGCCTTTCACAACGATTTCGCCCGATTCGACCGGATCGGCACCGAACACCGCTCGGGCGACTTCGGTGCGCCCGGCGCCCATCAAACCGGCAAAGCCCAATATCTCCCCTTTGCGCAGCGCGAAGCTCACGTCTTTGACCAGCGGGCCGGCGTTGAGATGGTTGACTTCGAGCGCGACCTCGCCCTGGCCCGCGACGCGCTGGGAAGGCGCGACGTCGGTCAAGGTTCGCCCCACCATCATGCCGATGATCACCTCGACGCTGGTGTCCCCAGCGGTGACGGTGGCCACATATTCGCCGTCACGCAACACGGTGACGCGGTCGGCGATCTGCTTGAGCTCATCCATCTTGTGCGAGATATAGATGATCCCTACGCCCCGGCTTTTCAGCTCCCGGATGATGCGGAAGAGCTCGGCGATTTCGGCGTCGTTGAGCGCCGAGGTGGGCTCGTCCATGATCAGCACGCGCGAATCGAAGGATAAGGCCTTGGCGATCTCGACCATTTGCTGGCTGGCGACGGTGAGGGTGCTGACAATCGCGCGCGGGTCGAGATTCACATGCATGCGGGCGAGGACGTCGCGGGCTTGCGCGTTGAGCTTGTCTTCGTCGAGGAACAGGCCGAGGCGCCCGCGCGGCTCGCGGCCGATGAACATGTTCTGGGCGACGCTCAGATGGTTCATCAGTTGGAGTTCCTGATGAATGATGCAGACGCCGACGGCTTGCGCCTCGCGTGGGCTTGAGAATTCGACCGGCTGGCCGTCGTAGAGGAATTCGCCTGAGTCCCGGGTGTATACGCCGGCGAGGATTTTCATTAGCGTCGACTTGCCGGCGCCGTTTTCGCCCATCAGGGCGTGGACTTCGCCGGTCGCCAGGTCGAATTGGACTTCGTGGAGCGCCCGTACGCCGGGGAAGCTCTTGTTGAGCCTTTTGACGGAAATGAGCGGGGTCATGAGGTGGATTGCGCGGCAATTCCGTGGGCGCCGCTTGCCTCAGGGCGAGGAGCGGGTCTGGAAGCCGGTGGACGCCGAGGCGGCGGGCTTTGCCGGAGGCAGCGGGTTGAATCGTGATGAGAAGCCAGACGCATTGCCTGGGGTCCCCCAAATCGATGTGCCACGATTTTACGCCGTGCGGCGGTGGGGGTTCTATTAGGCTATTACCTGATGGGGGTGGGGGATGGGTGCCTGCGGCGTTGGGGGGGGTTGTTTTGGTTGTTTGCTCACGCTTGGGCGTCTGGTTGCCTGCGGTGTTGGCCTTTCCTTGAGTTGGTATTGGTCTATTAGCGTCGCCCCTGTGCGGGGCGGCACTTACTTTCTTTGCCGCCGCAAAGAAAGATAAGCAAAGAAAGCGGCTCACACCGCCAGCTCATAAGCGGGTCCCCCGCACAGTCGCGGTAGTGGTGCATCTGGAATCCGTGCCCTCGCACATTCGACGCGAGTGACAAGGCAGTCTTACTTCCCGCCTCGCACTGCGCGCTCGCCGGAACGGAACACCGGAAAACTAGCGGCTTCGCTCCGGACTCGTGCAAACCATCGGCTTCTGCTCGACTACACCGTCATGTTTCCAGCAGCGCCGCGCGCGCCGAAGCGTAGTGCTATGAGCCATCCGCTCTGCTTGCTCGTGCCGCGCCGTCTCGAATAGTGGGAACGACAAGCTTGCCTGAATTCAAATAGACCACAGACTCCCTGGTCACAGCCACTGCGTGCGCTCGCAACGATTGCCGTAGTTGCCGTAGTTGCCGTAGTTGCCGTAGTTGCCGTAGTTGCCGTAGTTGCCGTTGTTGCCGTTGTTGCCGTATTTGCCGTATTTGCCGTAGTGGCCGTAGTGGCCGTAGTGGCCGTATTTGCCGTAGTGGCCGTAGTGGCCGTAGTGGCCGTAGTGGCCGTAGTGGCCGTTCTACGCTTCGGCCAGAATCTTCTGGATGACTTGCTCGAAGGTTTCCACAGGCTGTCCGCCGCTCACCAGATAGCGGCCGTTAAAGATGATCGCCGGCACCGATTGGATGCCCTTCGCCTGGTATTCACGCTCTTCCGCACGAACCTCGTTGGCATACTCCCCGCTTCGCAATACCTCATCTGCCCGCGCAGCATCAAGCCCCGCGGACTGGGCCGCTTCAACCAGGACTTCGTGATCGCTTGGGTCTTTGCCCTCGCCATGATAGGCCCGCAGTAGCGCCATTTTTAGTGCTAACTGCTTGCCTTCGAGACCAGCCCAATGCAGCAGGCGGTGCGCATCGAATGTATTGTAGACGTGCGTACGCGGGCCGAAAGTAAAGCCAACGCTCGCGCCCCGCTCGCGGATCATGGCCTGCGTTTCGGCAATCTGCTTCGCCGTGCGTCCGTATTTTTTGCCAAGGTAGTCGACAATCGCCTCGCCTCCCGGGCCCATCTCCGGATTGAGCTCGAAAGGATGCACCACTATCTGGGCGTCCACCGCATCGCCCAGATGCGATAGCGCAAGCTGCAGCGACGACAGGCCAATTGCACACCACGGGCATGCAATATCAGAGACGAAATCGATTTTTAACTGTTGAGTCATGTGCTTTCCTACGGGAATAATCTGTGGCGCGGCCGGCTCAGTAGCGCAAAGGCAGCCAAACCCGGCCCACAAGGTAGCCTAGCCTGAATCACCAATATTTGCACAGGACCGCATCCCGGGCACAAGGCAAAGCGATCAGCCGCACAGCCTTATTCCGGCTTCCCGCTATGGTCGCCGAGTGGTCGAGGAACGCGTCCGTGACATAGCCAAAGCGGTCAGCCGAGCATCCTCAGTCCGGCTTCCCGTTATGGTCGCCGAGCGGTCTGGTCGGCCAGTCGATCCAGCGGTCCGCGCGGGTACGTTCGTGCGCTTCGTTCAACGGATAACGAATGCGGTTGTCGTCGCGAGGTCGCTCGCCGATCACCATTAGCCTGACTTCTTCTTTCGTATTGTTGATGAAGGTGTGGCAAATTCCAGTGCCCGCCGGAAATGCGACGGAATCGCCCTCAGAAATGGGATGAAGCACGCCGTCGATCCATACGTCAGGCTTGCCTTCGAGCACGTACACAAACTCCTGCTCGGTACTTTCGGCGTGCGGATATGACGTGCGCCGGCCGGGCAGAAGTCTCACGTGATGTATGCCAATGCGCGTAATGCCGAGTGCGGCGGATAGCGGTGCGTCAAGCGCCATTTTCTCCGTATCGCCGCGATAGCAATGCGCGTCCGGTTCTTCCAGTTCAGTCCAGTGTTTGATGAAATCTGGGCGGCTCATCGACGGTTCTCCTCAGGATGACAGTCGATAATAGCGGTTTCCGCAAAGGACAAACCAGACTAAACGCCCCCGGTCTCACAGCAAAAAGCCGTATCCGCCTCACGTCATTCCGGCACTCGAACGTTGAACGGCTTTCCCGGCACCCACGCCCAGGTCGCAATGACCTTCGCGCCTTCAGGACCGGCTGTGGTGACGTGGACCACATCGGCGGGCATCCGGTAGCTCTCACCCGCATGCACGACTCGTGTGGGTTGACCATCGACCCGCACCGTTACCTCACCCTCGAGCACATACGCGAGCTCGGGACCGGTCGCCTTATGCCGCGGCTTCGATGCGTTCGGCGGGAATTCGGCCATGCCCATGCCCATTTCACGATCGGTTCCTGGAACAGGCGCCCGTTGCAACACGACGGTGTCTTTCGCCGCCGGCGCGCTACCGGCAGCTTCGGCGGGTTGCGTGCACATGAACATGAGCGCCGGAACGAGAAGAGAAAGGGAGCGAGCGCTTTTCATCGAAGGGGCACTTCCTCATTGTTCGCCGTTGGCCAGCGACGTGAGAATCCGGTAGGCAGCGGTGACCCGCTGTTCATTGGGGTAGTTCTTGTTGGCGAGCATGACAATACCTAACCGCTTCTGTGGAATGAATGCCACGTACGCGCCGAAGCCGTTGGTCGAACCCGTCTTATTGATCCAGACATCTTCACGAGGAGGCTGCGGCGGCGTGATTGCCGTGACCGGCGTGGCATTCAAAGCCATCGCCGACGAATTTCCGTCCAGCAGCGTCTGCAATGTGACAGGATATGGATATTGTTCCCATATCAGGTCCTGGGTCATCGGCCCTGCTTTGAAGTATCCAGTATGCGTATCGATGATCGCGCGCTGGAGCTTGGGGTCCAGCTGGATCAGATTCATGTTGGCTTGCACGAAACGAATCATGTCGGCAGCCGTAGCCTTGATGCCGTACGCTTCAGCGGACAACACCCCAGGCGCCATCCTGATCGGCGCGCCCTGTTTCGTGTAGCCCTGAGCGTAGTCGCTCAACTTCCCAGCGGGAACCTTGATGTAGCTGCTCTTCATATCGAGCGCGGCAAACAGACGGTTTTCCACCAGCCCGCTAAAGTCCTGCCCCATGCTCTTCGCCGTTATCAGCCCGAGCGCGCCGATGCCGGGATTGGCATAAGTTCGATAGGTACCCGGCGCATAAGCAGGCTGCCACTGCTTGAAATATTGCATCAACTGTTCGTTGTTGCGGATGTTGTGGGGCACCTGCAATGGCAGCCCGCCGGGCGTGTGCGTGCCCAGATTGAGGAGGCTGACATTGCCGAATCTGGTATTTCGCAGAGACGGAAGGTACTTGCCCGTTTGATCCGACAAAGATAGATAGCCGCTCGCCTGCGCATAGGACGTCAGCGTCGCCGTGAAAGTCTTGCTGATAGAACCCAGTTCGAACAAGGTGTCGCGCGTGACCGGTTTGCTGTTTTCCGTCGACGCCAGGCCATAGTTGAATACGTAGTGCCTGTCACCGTCGATGATGCCAACCGCCATGCCAGGAATGCCATAGTGCGCCATGACCGGTTGAACAGCGCGGTCCACTGCACTTTTGATTCGGCTTTGCTGATCGTCGGCCGCGTGGCTCACGACTGCGGTTACACAGGCAAACAAGGCGGTTGCCATGAGGCTGATGGTTCTGAGATTCATGTCCCTGATCTGTCAATTTTGTGCAGGTGGGTTACATCCAGGCGGGTTCGCCGAGGAAGGAGTATGCGTGCACACAGTCGCATCGACTATCGACGATATCTTGTCCGCGGCGAAAGAAAATCTTTCGAGTGGCACGCGATATCCATCAAGCCTCGTCCTACGGCGAACATCAATGCGGAAGCGCCGCGGGTCTGCGATAGGATCGCGGTACTGGCAGATCAGCTTCAGCCAGGACGAACATGAGCACGAACCCAGAGGATTGAAAGTCATGACCGACAAGCAAGATGTAGCGCCAGACAGCACCGCGGCACGTGTCGCCTTATGGCGCGCCCTGCATGTCGAGGCCGACGCCCCGCCCCACGTGCTGGAAGACCAAATCGGCCTCAAGCTGCTGGCCCCGGACGCGGGTTGGCGCAGTCGCGGCGACATGGACCCGCAGTTCACACGGCCCTTTCGCGCATCAATCGTGGCGCGTGCTCGCTTCATTGAAGATCTGGTCGTGGAACAGGCCGGCCGCGGGCTGAACCAGTATGTCATCCTCGGCGCCGGCCTTGACAGCTTCGCACAGCGCAGCCCGGAGATCGCGTCCCGCCTTGATGTGTTCGAGGTCGACCAGCCAGGTCCTCAGCAATGGAAGCGGCGGCGCCTGATCGAACTCGGCTTCGGCGTTCCGGACTGGCTGCGCTTCGTGCCGGTCGATTTCGAGGCGGGAGGGAGCTGGCGGGACGGGCTCGTGACTGCCGGCTTCGACGAGCGCAAGCCGGCCATCGTTGTCTCCACCGGCGTCAGCATGTATCTCACCAAGGAGGCGAACGCGGCCACGCTGCGTGAAGTCGCAGCCCTCGCCCCAGGATCGACGCTCGCCATGACGTTCCTGCTCCCGCTGGAACTGGCGGACCCGGAGGTACGTCCTGGGCTTGAAATGGCGGAGAAAGGCGCCCGAGCCAGCGCGACACCGTTCCTCAGCTTCTTCACCCCGCCGGAGATCCAGGCGCTGGCCCAGGGAGCGGGCTTTAGAGAAGCACGGCACGTCTCGGCCGCGGATCTTACCCAGCGCTATTTCATGGGCAGGACGGATGGTCTGCGCCCGCCAAACCATGCGGAGGAACTGCTGGTGGCAAGCACATAGTTATGGCGGCCGGCTCGCAAAACACGATCGGAGATTCCATGCTGGTCCCAACGACTCTCACGACGGCCCGGTCCAATGCGGCGGCGCATCGCACTGGACGGTCGCCGCATTGGCCTTTTCAACCGTGAGATTGACCGAGCGCGCGCCGAGCGGCCGCGTTCGATGACGCGTACCCGCAGGCACCGTCAGCAATTGACCGGCATGCAGTTCGACTGACCCATCGTCGAAGTCGAGGGCAAGCGCGCCTTCAACAACGAAAAACGTTTCGTCCGAGTTCGGATGCAGGTGCCAGAAATACGGTGCATCCATCACGCTTATATGGACGTCGTGATCATTCACGCTCGTCAGCACCTGGTTTGAATATCCTTGAAGCGTGCCGCCCGCGACCGCAGCAATTTCGATCGGCTGGATCATGTCGTCTCCGCTTACGTGGTAGACAAGGTTGAGTTAATAGTTCGCAGCGCGCGCCCCGGCGCACCGCGTACTCGAAACTCCCAACGTAACTCATATCGACGTTGTCGCTAAGTCAAAAATTTTTGTCAGTATGTGAGCGGGATTCACCAGTGGTTTCACACTGCATGCCCAAGCGTTCGATACGCTGACGTTATCGGACAGCAGCCCTATTCTCCGGCGTTTCGGCTGTCTGATAGCGCCCAGGCGTCGTCCCCAATGCCCGGCGAAACATGTCGATAAACGCGCTGACGTTGTCGTAACCGAGCTCGAGCGCAATCGTCGTCACGGGTACTGCGGCCGCCACCAGTTCCAAAGCGCGCAGCAGGCGCGCCTGCTGACGCCATTGCGCGAAAGTCAAACCTGTCTCCGCCACGAACCGGCGGCTCAGCGTGCGTGGCGCGACACCGGCCCATGCGGCCCATTGTTCGAGGCGGCGATTGTCCGACAGATCGCCCGCCAACGCGTCCGTGATCCGGACGAGCCTGGGATCTTCAGGACGCGGGAGTGCCAGCGATTCCTCTTTCGATGCGGCAAGCTCGTCGATGATCACCTCTGCAATGCGAGTCTGCGCCTGATCGAGCTCGACACCCGGCCAGGTCGCCGCGCGTCGAACGGCCTCGCGCAACAAGGAGGACGTTTTGATTGCGCGAGGCTCCGGCGGCAACGACGCGCAGCGGTTTTCGGCAATGAACACGCTCCACCCCGAGAACGGGCCATACGAGCGCACAGAGTGAACGCAATGCGGTGGAATCCAGATTGCGTGAATGGCCGGGACGACCCACGTCTGCTTGTCGAGTCCGACCGATACGAGGCCGCTCAACGCCCCCATGAGCTGCCCGCGCGCATGGCTATGTGACGACGTGGCGCGCGCCTCGCTTTGCGTCAGTTCGCCCGCAGCAAGAAACGGCGCTCCCGACGAGGTCACGAGATCCAAACGAATGATGGGAGTAGACATGGCCAAATCACGGTATCGAAAGGCATTTATACCGGAGACTGGTCGAATCTGCACGCCTAGACTGGTGTGCGCGCGTGGCTCGACACGCATTGATCGAAATCGCTCATCCCGACGTTATCTTCAAGGAATTGTCATGAAAGCTGCAGTCGTGAAAGGCGCGGGCCAGGCACCCGCTTACGAAGACTTCGATTGTCCCGATGCCTTGGCCGGCCATCATCTGATCGATGTCACCGCTTCGTCCTTGAGCCAGGTTACCCGCGCCAAGGCAGCGGGTTCGCACTATTCGTCGTCGGGTCATTTTCCATTCGTTGCGGGTGTCGACGGCACCGGACGTTTGGCAGACGGTCAACGCGTCTATTTCTTCGGGCCGCAAGCGCCGTTCGGCGCGCTGGCGGAACGCAGCCTCGTGCCCGCTACACACTGTATTGCGCTACCCGATGCGCTCGACAGCGTCACGGCCGCAGCCATCGCAATTCCGGGCATGTCGTCCTGGGCAGCGCTCATCGAGCGGGCGAGGTTCGTGCCGGGCGAGACGGTGCTGGTCAATGGCGCAACGGGCACCTCAGGACGACTTGCTGTCCAGATCGCAAAGTATCTCGGCGCCGGAAGAATTATCGCCACGGGTCGCAATGCGGCCGCCCTTGAATCGCTCAAGCTTGCCGGCGCCGACTTCACCATTTCGCTGGAACAGGACGAAGGCGCGCTAAGCCACGCCTTCGAAGCGCATTTCCGCGAAGGCGTGGACGTGGTACTGGATTACTTGTGGGGACCCAGCGCCAGGTCGTTGTTGATCGCCGCGGCAAAAGCATCGGCTGAGGCTTATCCGATCCGGTTTGTCCAGATCGGCTCGATCAGCGCCGCCGATATTCTGTTGCCAGGCGCCGTGCTTCGCTCGTCCGCGATCACGCTGCGGGGCAGCGGCATTGGGAGCGTTACTTTGCCTCGCATCTTGCATGCGGTGAAACAAGTATTCAGTGCGTCTGTACCCGCCGGACTTCAGATTGCAACGGAAGCCGTCCCGCTCGCGGATCTGAATCTGCATTGGAGCAACGCCGATAGCAGTGTTCGCACGGTCTTCACGCTCCGTTCCGGCGAATGACCGGCTGGCCACCACACTCGATGCGGCTAGCCACCGTGCGGCTCTGAGCGTCCAGAAGGGGCGGTTATCGCCCCCGGCGGCTGGCGCCCCGTCGCGCCTCAAACCGCCGCTCACCGACCCATTGCCGATCCTTCCGCGCTACGTTGCCGAGCGGCCGCCCAGGTGTTGCGCGAGGAAGGCTTCCATGGCTTCGTAGAACTCGAACTGATTCTCTTCGTTGTGAAAGCCGTGCCCTTCGTTGTCCTTCAGCATGTACTTGACGTCGACCCCGCGCTCGCGCAGCACGTTCACGATCTGATCGCTTTCTGCCTGCTTGACCCGCGGATCGTTGGCGCCTTGTGCGACAAATAACGGCGTCACGATCCGATCCGCAAAGAACAGCGGCGATGCATCGTGCAGTGCCTGTTTGCCTGCCTCGGTTTGCGGGTTGCCGATCATCTCGTACATCATGTCGATCATTGGCTTCCAATAAGGCGGCAACGATTCGAGCAACGTGAACAGATTCGACACGCCGACATAGTCGACCGCGGCCGCATAACGTTCGGGTGTGAACGCCACGCCGGCGAGCACCGCGTAGCCCCCGTAGCTCGCCCCGTAGATGCCCACGCGCGCGGGGTCGATCAGACCTTGCGTGACGAGCCAGTCGACGCCGTCGTCGACGTCGTTTTGCATCGACTTGCCCCATTGACCGAAGCTGGCTTCCCAGAACGCGCGTCCATAGCCCGTCGATCCGCGGAAGTTCAGCTGCAACACGGCATAGCCGCGATTGGCGAGCAATTGCGCTTCGGCGTTGAAGCCCCACGAATCGCGCGCCCAGGGGCCGCCATGCGGATTGACGATCAATGGCAGCGGCTGGTCCAGCTTTTGCCCACGTTCGATGCCCGCAGGCAATGTCAAATAGCCGTTGATCGGCAGACCGTCGCGCGCGGCGAAGCGGATCGGTTCCATTCGCGCCATCTCCGCGGAGTCGAGCCAGGGCATCAGCTCAGCGAGCCTGGACAGATGACGGCTTGCAATATCGTAGGTCCAGGTCGAGCCCGGCGAAAGGTCGCTCGACGCATGCACGATCGCACGCGACTCGTCGCGCGTGATGCTCGTGACCGTGATTTCCTGGCCGGGCAATTGACGGCTCAAGTC
Organism: Paraburkholderia sp. RL17-337-BIB-A; assembly: GCF_046025895.1. Taxonomy (NCBI): domain Bacteria; kingdom Pseudomonadati; phylum Pseudomonadota; class Betaproteobacteria; order Burkholderiales; family Burkholderiaceae; genus Paraburkholderia; species Paraburkholderia sp. RL17-337-BIB-A. Next base: position 2,939,449 of record NZ_JARESY010000002.1, read on the forward strand.
CTCATGGATCGAGCGGGCCCACTCGTCGAAGAAGTGCCGATGCGTGCGGTCGTCGACGTACCATGCGGCAGTCAAGACGCGCCGATGTTCCGAAAACACCAGGCCGCTCACGTCCACGTGTTCGGCTTCGAACAGCAGCTCGCCCTCCCGCGCGCTGTGCGGGTCGAACTCGAAGATGGCCGTCTTGTCCCGGCCTCGATTGGAGAGCACGTACAAACGCTGATCGTCGAATGTGAAGAACAGCGGCGCCACCGTTTCGCGAAAGTTCGTCGTCAGGATCGGGCGGAACGGGTCGGTCTCGGCATCGCGATAGAGCAGCGTCGTGTTGACACCGTCGGTGGCCGACGCGACGCGCAGGCGCCCAGCGTGATCGGTCATCCAACCCATGATGTTGCCCGGGTTTTCAGCGATCGGTGTGAACTCGCCCGTCACGACGTCGACCCGAAATACGTCGAACACCTGCGGATCGCGCCGGTTCATCTGAATCAGGATATGGCGGTCATCGTCCCTGAGTTCGTCGACGATGCTCGCTCTGACACCGTCGAACGGGGTCAGGTCGAACGGTTCGCCGCCGTGGATCGGCACAGACAACACGTGAAAGTTTTCGTCGCCGCCGAAGTCCTTGACGAACAGGATCCGATCGTTTCCCTTCCAGGCGTGCCCGGGTACGTCGCGTTCGGATTCGCTGGTCAGCGCTCGCGCGTCCCCAAGCGGCGAACCGTCGGCGCCGAGTTCCTGAACGAAAATGTTCTGGCGGCCCGCGTGCCGGGTCAGAAACGACAGATGCAGGCCATCCGGTGAAATCGTGAACTGATGCTTCTCAGGCCTGCGGAAGAAGTCGCGCACCGGATAGAGCCTGGCGGTTCGGTCAGCGGCTTCGTTTTTATCTTTTGCGGCACTCATGCAGTCCTCCTCGAAAGCCGTATTTGACCACGACCGAGGACTTTCTCGCAGACCCCTACAGGACGAATCCTCAGCCCGGCATGCGCACGGCGGACATAGCCCGGCTCACGATCCGACGGCACGCGGGGACGTAAAGCAGCATCGTCACCAGCGTGACGAGCGCAAAACCCATGCAGATCGGCCGTGTAAAGAAGGGCAGGATGCTCCCTCCAGTCAGGACCAGGCCACGGCGCAGGCTCTTGTCGAGCACGGACCCCAGTACCAGTCCGAGCACGAACGGCGCCATGTGGTAGCCACGCTTGCGCAGGAAAAAGGCGCCGATACCGATGGCAACCATGCAATAGACGTCAAAGAGGCGCGAGGCACCCGCAAATGCGCCAACCGTACAGAGGAGGAAGACGATCGGCATCAGGATGGCGCGCTTGATGCGCAACACCAGCAACAGCGGGCGCACCATGAACAGGCCGAAGATCAGGATACTGACCATGGCGAGCGAGGTCATGGCGACGACATCGTAGACAAACTGCGGATGCTGGATCATCAGCATCGGCCCAGGCTGGATCCCGTGGATGATCATCGCGGCCAGCAACACCGCCGACGGAGCCGATCCGGGGATGCCGAGTGCGAGGCACGGAATGAGGTGGCCCGGAATCGACGCCATGTCCCCGGTCTCGGCAGCCATCAGGCCATCGATCGAACCGTGACCGAACTTCTCCTTCTCCCGGCTGAAGGCCCTGGCCGCCGCATACGACATCCAGGCTCCCGTGTCCTCGCCGACGCCAGGCAGCAGACCCGTCGCTACACCGATCACACCTGAGCGCAATACGGTCGGCCAGTACCGAAGCACTTCTCGAAAGCGCGGCAGGGAGGAGTCACGCATGCTGACAATCTTGCGTTCGACGGGGTCCGCGAGCGTGGTCAGAATCTCCGAGAACCCAAACGCCCCCACTAGCGCGGGAATGAGCGCGATTCCGCCCGACAGTTCGTTCCAGCCGAAGGTGAAACGGTCGTATGCGTAGAGCCCCTCCTGGCCGATCTGGGCGACGAAGAGCCCGAGAATGCCCATGAGCCAGCCCTTTAGAGGGTCGTCTCCGACAATCGAGCCCGACAGCGTCACGCCCAGCAACGCGAGCCAGAAGAATTCCTGCGCGCCGAAGGACAAGGCAACCCTGGCCAGCAGCGGAGTGAATGCAGCAAGACACAACACCCCGAATAACACGCTCGTAAAGGCGCCGGAGGTCGCGATGCCGATCGCCCGACCTGCCTCTCCGCGCAGCGCCAAAGCGTGTCCGTCGGCGCATGACGCGGCATTGGCCGCCGTCCCTGGAATATTCAGCAAAATCGCCGTGCGCGAGCCGCCATACAGCGTGCCCACGTAGGAACAGATGAGGATGAGAATGGCGTCGTTGGCGGGAAGCTTGATTGTTAGTGTCGTCAGCAATGCGATGCATAACGTGGCAGACAGGCCAGGCAAGCAGCCGACCATGATGCCAATGAACGTCCCGCCAAGACCGTAGGCTATCGATATCGGATTCAGGAAACCAAGATATGCCTGGCCAAACTCTGCAAGTCCGGAAAACATCATTTCCTCCTCATCTGAACGACTGTGGACAGTCGCTCGTCTCCCCGGTTACACCCCGGCATGCGTTGACGCATGCCGGCGAATTCGAATTGCCCTGCCCTTCCTGAGTGATGGCCCGCTCCAGCCAATGCGCCGGACCTTCCAGCTACGCTTGCGCCGCGCGCTATGGCAGTCGGACGAGAAAAAAAGTCTGGAAAATCAAGGTAATCGCGCCCCCCGCGCCCAAACCGATCGACACGGCGGTCGCAATCTCTCGCAGTCCCAGCCTCGCTTGCGCGGCCTTTCTTTGTGCCTGCTGCAACGTGAGGATCGAAGTCGACACGAAAATCGCCCCCACGAGCCAGAAGGGCAATCCGTGTCCAAGCAGCGCGACGGTAAAGATAAGGCAGAGGACGAGCACGCGAATGAGCTGCGCGTGCCCAGCACCGGCCGGCCCGCCGGACACCGGCGCGCGGCGCGCCAGCGCGCCCTCGCCGATGCTGCGAAACGCCAGTAGCACGCCGAGGCACATCATCGCGACACCGAGCAGCCCGGGCAGGAGGCCCGGCGCCGTGTAGGGATTGATCCCCTGGCTTTCCAGCCGATCCATCGACAAGGACGCGACGAGGATGATCCCGCCCAATACCACCCAGACAACCGCATCCTGGAGATTGCGTCGCGCGCTGAGCGCACTGTCGCGCGCCCCGTCTTCCGTTGACTCATTCATGGACAATGATCCACTGTGCGTGCTGCGTGGAAATGGCGGCTCACAGCGTGGCTGAGACCGTGAGACCGCGATGAATGGCGAGCGCGCTCAAGGGGCCGGGATACCGACCGTGTCAGGCGACACCTTCGCTTTTCCGGTTCTGAATAACATCCACGCATTGGCCTGAACCGCCGGAAACGCTGCCTTTTGCGCCGCGTCGCCGTCGATAGGCGTGAACAGCGCGCCACGGCTCTCGGCGAACGTGCGCAGGGCGGCGCTGTTCGCAATCGTGGTGCTCCAGATTTTCTCGACGGTGGCGACCACATCGTCGGGCACGCCGTTGGGAATGAAAATTCCCGTGTAGTTGGCCGGCGCGCTAAATCCAGGGAGCGTCTGCGACAACGCAGGAATGGTTCCGTAGCCTGCCAGCACGAGCGGTTGATTGCCGATCGTGGCGAGCGGCCGCAGAAGCTTGCCGCGGATCATGTCAGCTTCTTCCGCCGCAAGCTGGCTCGTGGCATCGGTCTCTCCCGCCACCGTCGCGACCACGGCAGGGCTGCCGCCGTCATAGGAGACGTGCCGATAGGTCACTTTTGCCGCGCTGGCGAACTGATCGATGGCCATGTGTCCCGAAGATGTGATGCCGGCCGTCGCCACCGAGATTTTGCCCGGCTGGGCGGCCATCGCCTTGATAAGATCCTGCGCGGTTTTATAGGGTGTTTGAGGGTTGACGCTCAGTACGGGGATATTCGCCACGCTCAGAAACAGGTGCCAATCCTTGAGCCGGGTCTTCAGCATTCCCTGGGTTTCGTAACTGCCCAGATCCTGGAGAGCGCCGGCGGTCCACGTGTAGCCGTCGCGCGGCGCGTCCAGCGCGCTCTTCGTGCCGATCGATCCGGACGCCCCCGGTTGATTGACGATCACGATGGTCTGGCCTAGCGCCTTTTCCATCTCCGCGGCCGCGATCCGGGTGACCTGATCGGTCGCGCCGCCTGCCGCCCATGGAACGATGAGGTTGATCGGATGGGTCGGCTTCCAGTCCGCCGCGAATGCGGGTGTGCCGGAAACTGCCAGCGCGCCGAGCCCTAGCAGCAGCATCAGTTTTCCGAACGGCTGGGGGCTGTGTGAAACGGCACGGTCGAGTAAGTGTTTTTTCATGTCCGAGTCTCCTTCGTTATGGGCTACGTCACAGGTCGATGCGACGCCCTTCATCTGCGGACCAGTAGGCCGCGTAGTGCACTTTCATGGCCTCGTAGGCGAGATCCAGACCGGCCAACGGCGGCCGCCCGGATGCTACGCACTCCATGAAATCCTGAATCTCCTGCAGATAACCGCGCGTCCACTCCTCCTCGAGGCAGACGAATTGCCATCCGGTCTTTCGGTCGACTTTCTCCGTGATGTACACGTCCTTGAGCTTTTCCTCATCGGTCATGTAGGTCGTCAGATGGTTGTTCGGCGTGATGTTGGCGAATAGCGCACCACCGCTCGTGTAGGCCTCCACCACGTTGCGCACGCCGCCAAGGATCATGTCGCCGGAGAACACGGTGGCCTTCGTGCCGTCGCTGAACGTCAGGCTCAACATGCCCCAGTCTTCGACATCGAACGGATTTGCCTTGATAAACGGCCGCTCCTCGGGCGCGAGTCGCGCGGTCACGTTGCCGACGTCGGCCACCACGCTCGCGACCGAGATCTGTTCGCCACGTGCATTCGCTTCGACCTGCTTCAGATGAAGCACGGCCGACAGCGGATGGCATCCCTGACGGATCAGCGCCCCTCCCCCCGTTTGCGCCCACTGCGCGGCATGCGCGGCGTGCGAGCCGCTGTGACTCTCCTCGGCCTTCATGAACAGGATTTTGTCGCGCGTGGCACGCAGCATCTCAGCGGCTTTGGTCACCGCCGGGGCGTAGACCCAGTCTTCGGCATACATGAAGAGGCGGCCGCTTTGCCGCACCGCTGCCGCGGTGGCTTCCATCTCTTCCATCACGCGTTCATACATCAGCGCCTTGGGGACGGCTTTGCCAATCGGAGTCGCGTCGCCGGGACGGCCAAAATAGCCGGTGAAAGGCTTCTCGCAGATGACATGCTTGCCGGCTTGCATAGCCTCGATGACCATCCCGGCATGCAAGGCCGGCGGCGTGCAGATATCGATCACATCGATGCGCGGATCGGCCAGCAATGTCCTGTAGTCGCGAGTGGTTTCCGGGATCGCGTACTTGCGCGCGAAGTCGACGACCTGGTCACCGCGCGCAGCCACGCTGACCACTTCGACATTCACGCCGTAGACGCGCCGGTAGGCGTGCATGTGCAACTCCGAAATAAAGCCGCAGCCGATCAGACCTACTCTCACTTTCGACATGCTTCAGGATTCCTGTTGTTGTGGGCCACCGTTTCGGGCCGCATAGTGGGAAGAGATGTTTTTGACAGATTGCCCGCCGCGAAGCGAAACGGGCAGCACGAGCCGCGGCTCGGAATACGCTGGATCAGCCACTTTCGACAGCAGGAGTGTCGCCGCATGCCGGCCCATTTCCGCCTCCGGGCGCTCGATGCAACACAGCGCCGGTGAGACGAGGTCGCACCACTCAGGCGTGCCGACGAGGATCAGCGAGAGGTCGTCCGGCCAGCGGATGTGGCGTGCCTGAAGTTCCATCAGCACGCCCCTGCCAAGATCGAGGTGATTGGCCAGCACGAGGGCCGTGACGTCGCCGAGAGGTAGTTGGGCGGCGAGGCGCCGGCCTTCGCTGTGGGTCAGATCGCCCAGCAGCATCCAGTCTGGTTTCGGCTCGATGCCGGCTTCACGCAACGCGTCGACATAGCCGTCAGCGCGGTGCCGGATGTTCGGTATGGGTGAATCCCAGCCGATGAAAGCGATGCGCCGATGGCCGGCTTCGATCAGGGTACGTGCGGCGAGATAGCCGGTCATGCGGTTGTCATGCCCGACGAAGTCGCGCTCAGGCAACTCGGTTCCCACAGGGCGCTCCAGCACGACTGTCGGCATTGCGTGCCGGCGCAACAATTCGCCGCTTTCCGTTCCCGACAGCACCGGGCAGAGGATGCAGCCGTCGATGCGCTGGGCGACGAGCCGCTCGAGGATCATCCGCTCCTGCTCGAGACTCTCGTCGCTGTTGCAGATGAGAACGACGTAGCCGGCCCGACGGGCGACGGATTCGACGTCGACGCAAATGCGCGTAAAGAACTCGTTTCCAAACTGCGGGACCAGCACCGCGATGATGCCGCGCTCCTTGCCCTTCAGCCCGCTCGCCACGGCGTTCCTGACGTAGCCGAGTTCTCTTACGGCCTCGACGATCCGCTGACGCAGCGCCGGGCTGATCGCCTGATCCTTGTTGTTCAGGACGTAGGACACCGACGCGATCGATGTTTGTGCCAGACGGGCGACGTCCTGGATAGTCGGTACGCTGCTGCGCTTTGACACCCCGCCCCTCCTGTAGGGAAACAATACCGCCTCGGTCAATCTGAAAAATGACAGCACTTAATCGTTTAGATTCGGACTTAAACGTTTAAGTTAAGTCATTTGACAAGAGGGACCGGCTGGTTGTCAATGGGGGCGCACCATGAGATTGGTGGTTGTCGGGCGACGTCGACAGCCAGCGCGTGACGCTGCGCATCGAGCAGGGCTAGCACCGCCAGGATCGCCAAGGTGATGCGCCGGTGCTGGTCAAGCAGGAAGCTTCGCCTGCTAGCAACCTATACTTTGTAGTGACTAATTCGAGCTGGCGCAGTCCAAATTGCAAGCCGGCGCGCTTTCGATTGCAGCCCTTACATGAGTGGAGAATTCTGATGCAACAGAAATTACGTGCTGCGGTTGCGCAATCGGGATCCGTCGTCTTCGATGCTGACAGAACGATCGATAAGGTCGCGACGTTCACCGCCGACGCCGCGCGGCAAGGCACTCAACTTATCGTCTTTCCTGAAGCATTCGTCTCAGCCTATCCAAAGGGGCTCGATTTCGGCACGACAATCGGTGGAAGAACGGCTGCCGGGCGCGACGACTATCGCCGCTACTATGACAGCGCGGTAGAAGTGCCAGGTCCCGGTACCCGCCGGTTGGGCGAGATTGCCGCCGAGTACAGGCAATACATCGTGATCGGCGTAATCGAGCGGGACCACGGCACGCTGTATTGCACTGCGCTGTTTTACGGTCCGGACGGCATGATGCTCGGCAAGCATCGCAAGCTGATGCCAACTGCTGGCGAGAGGCTGATCTGGGGCTATGGCGATGGGTCGACCCTGCCGGTTTTCGACACGCCGTTCGGCAGGCTCGGGGCGGTCATTTGCTGGGAAAACTACATGCCGTTGATGCGTATGGCAATGTACGCAAAGGGGGTTCAGATTTACTGCGCCCCCACCGCCGACAGCCGGCCGACATGGGCTTCCTCCATGCAGCACGTTGCCCTGGAGGGTCGCTGCTTTGTGTTGTCGGCGTGTCAGCACCTGCGCCGATCGGATTGCCCTGCCGACTATGCCGCAATCCAGGGTAACGATCCGTCCACTGTACTGATGAGCGGTGGAAGTTGCATCGTCAGTCCGCTTGGCGAACTCATAGCCGGGCCGGTCTTTGAGCAGGATGCATTGCTCGTGGCCGATCTCGACCTCAACGACCTTGCCCGGGCCAAATATGACTTCGATGTCGTGGGTCACTACTCGCGTCCGGACGTCTTCCGTCTGTATGTCAACGAAGCAGCGACGCCTCCCGTCGTATTTGAGAAAAATGGATTCGGCAGCGGCTCCTGAAGGGTCAATGCGGGCAAGCGAAAGAGCGGCAGCCGCAGGCCGAACCTTCCAGGTTGCCCGCTTTTCTTGACCAGACGGTCCTTATCCGCGAAAGCCGCGCTCAATTGCGGGAAGCCTCGATCCGTCTTAACCTGTCACGACACTCCCGCCTGGAACCGCTCGATGCAAGCACTCCCTTTGCGCCTCTTTCCCGGCGACGATCTGCGTGTCGCCCTCGAAGACGTCTTGCGTCAGGCCAAGGTGCAGGCGGCCTTCGTGATCCAGGGCATCGGGAGTCTCAGCGTTGCCCAATTGCGCTTTGCCGGAGCAGAGGATCCGACCGAGCTGCGCGACGATCTGGAAGTCCTGACGCTCGCTGGGTCCATATCACCTGATGGAGCGCATCTGCACATGTCGGTTTCCGACTCGCGCGGTCGAGTGTCTGGTGGTCACGTGGGACACGGTTGCTCGGTCCGTACGACAGCGGAGGTATTGCTGGCGCTTCTTCCCGAACATCGCTTCTCACGGGAGCGCGACTTGAGTTCAGGGTTCATGGAACTGGTGATACGAAATAACGACTCATGAAGCAGGCTCGACGTGTGCGTCCGCATAGGCGCCGCTCGTGCGCGACCCTCGTCTGCAAACGTCCGCAACATCGGCGACGACGTTGAAATGCAAGTTGGTTGCTACGTTTCAGTCGAGACTTCCGCCGGCTTGCGCGCCAGATCGACGAACGCCTTGAGGTAATCAATTTCAGTGTCCGTCTCGCGGGCGCCCAGGAAAATCTGCTTGGCGATGCCCTTTCGCCCGAGCCGCACCGGAACAATGTTCATCTTGCCGGCATACTCTTCCACCAGCCAGCGAGGCAGCGCCGCGACGCCCCTGCCGCTTGCCACCATCTGCAACATGATGTCGGTGGTCTCGATCACCTTGTGGCGCCGGGGCGTAACGCCAGCGGGCATCAGAAACTGATTGTAGATGTCGAGTCTGTCGGTCTCGACCGGATACGTGACCAACACCTCCCGCGTCAACTGCGCCGGCTTCACATACTCGGCGGTGGCAAGCGGATGCTCGCGATTCACCACCAGCACCTGCTCGTAGTCGAACACGGGTTCGAAGCGCAAGCCCGGCTTGTACAGCGGATCAGGCGTCACCAGCAGGTCGATCTCGTAACCGAACAAGGCACCAATCCCGCCGAACTGGAATTTCTGCTTGACGTCCACATCGACGTCCGGCCAGCGCGCGAGATACGGCGACACCACCTTGAGCAACCATTGGTAGCAAGGATGGCATTCCATCCCGATGCGCAACGCGCCCCGCTCGCCCTGCGCGTACTGGCCAAGGCGCTCTTCAGCGACAACCAGTTGTGGCAGCACTCGGTTTGCAACGGCTAACAGATATTCACCGGCCTGCGTCAAGCGCAAGCTGCGTCCCTCGCGCAACCAGATATCCGTGCCCAGTTGCTGCTCCAGTTTTTTTATGGAGTGGCTGAGTGCGGATTGCGTCACGCAGAGGATTTCCGCCGCCGCGGTCAGCGAGCCGTGCTTGTCTACCGCCTGGACGATGGCGAGATGAATTCTCTCAAGCATGATGGCACGTGGGTAAGTGATACATGAGCAAAACTAATGGTTCGTTGAATTAACACCATTTTACTTCATAAATCGCCTTCGCTACGATCCACGGATCCGCAACCCGACCGAATCAAGGCGACATGATGGCAACAACACATAATCTGGGCTTCCCGCGTATCGGCGCGAAGCGCGAACTGAAATTCGCACTCGAGTCTTACTGGAAAGGCGAGTCCTCGCTCGGTGAACTGAAAGCGTTAGGCGCCCAATTGCGTCAGCGTCACTGGGCACACCAGGCCGACCTCGGCTTCGCGGCCGTCGGCGATTTCGCCTTCTACGACCAGGTGCTGGACATGAGCTTCACCCTGGGCAACCTGCCGGAACGGGTACACGGCTTCCATGGCGATACCCTCGATAACTACTTCCGCGTCGCGCGCGGCCGTTCGGCCAGGGGCGCCGAGGAGCACAGCGCATGCTGCGGCGGCGTCGCCGCCGGCGAGATGACCAAGTGGTTCGACACCAACTATCACTACATCGTCCCTGAATTCAGCGCTGGTACCGAATTCAAGCTCGATTCGTCGGGCCTGCTCGAACAGCTGGCCGAGGCCAAGGCACAAGGCGTCAAGGCCAAGCCGGTGATCATCGGCCCGGTGACCTATCTGGCACTAGGCAAGGCCAAGGACGACTCCGACAAGCTGGCCCTGTTGCCGCGCCTGCTCCCGGTCTACGCGGAACTGCTGAACACGCTCGCGCTGCAAGGCGTCGAATGGGTTCAGATCGACGAGCCGATCCTCGTCACCGAATTGTCGACGCAATGGCAGCAGGCTTATAAGACGGCGTACCAGGCGCTCGCCAATGGCAAAGTCAAGCTCCTGCTGGCCACTTACTTCGGTCAGTTGCTCGATAACCTGTCGCTTGCCTGCAATCTGCCGGTGCAGGGCCTGCATCTGGATGCGATCAATGCCCGTGCCGAAGTCGATGCAGTGATCGCCCAACTGCCCAAGGATCGCGTGCTGTCGCTCGGCGTGATCAACGGCCGCAACATCTGGAAGACCGATCTGGCAAGCGTCCTCGACTGGCTTGAACCGGTCGCGAGGCAATTGGGCGAGCGCCTCTGGATCGCACCGTCCTGCTCGCTGCTGCACGTGCCGGTGGATCTCGAAAGCGAGCAGAAGCTGGATGCCGAAGTCCGCTCGTGGCTGTCCTTCGCATTGCAGAAACTGGGGGAACTGAAGGTGCTGGCCACCGCGGTGAACCAGGGCCGCGATGCCGTCAAGGCAGAACTCGCCGCCAACAGCGCCGCCATTGCCGCACGCCGCGCTTCGCCGCGCGTGAACAATCCGGCGGTTAAAACCGCGTTGGCGAAGATCAATCCGGCATTGGGTCAGCGCAAGAATGTCTATCCGACGCGCGCCGCCAAGCAGGCTGCCTTGCTGAACCTGCCCGCCTATCCCACCACGACCATCGGCTCGTTCCCGCAAACCGGCGACATCCGCCATGCACGCAGCCAATTCAAGAGCGGCGCGCTGGATGAAGCCGGCTACAAGACCGCGATGCGCGCCGAGATCGAACGCAGCGTGCGCGAGCAGGAAGCCCTCGGTCTGGACGTGCTGGTGCATGGCGAAGCCGAGCGCAACGACATGGTGGAATACTTCGGCGAACAGCTCGATGGCTACGCGTTCAGCCAGTTCGGCTGGGTACAGTCGTATGGTTCGCGGTGCGTCAAGCCGCCGATTCTGTTCGGCGACATCAGTCGCCCGAAGGCGATGACGGTCGAATGGATCATATACGCCCAGTCCCTCACCAGCAAGCCGATGAAGGGCATGCTGACCGGCCCCGTCACGATTCTGAACTGGTCCTTCGTGCGCGACGATCAGCCGCGGTCGGTCTCGTGCTACCAGTTGGCACTGGCAATCCGCGAAGAAGTGCTGGACCTCGAGAAGGCCGGCCTGCGCGTGATCCAGATCGACGAGGCCGCCTTGCGCGAAGGCTTGCCGCTGCGTCAGTCGCAGTGGCAGGAATACCTCGACTGGGCGGTGCAATCTTTCCGCATCACGGCCAATGGCGTGGAAGACGAGACGCAGATCCACACGCATATGTGCTATTCGGAGTTCAACGACATCATCGCGTCAATCGCCGACATGGACGCCGACGTGATCACCATCGAGACCTCGCGCTCGGATATGGAGTTGCTGGACGCGTTCGACAACTTCAACTATCCGAACGAAATCGGCCCGGGCGTGTACGACATTCACTCGCCGAACATCCCGACGCAGGCGCACATCGTGCAACTGATGAAGAAGGCCGCCGAACGCATTCCGGCGCAGCGCCTGTGGGTGAATCCGGACTGCGGTCTGAAGACGCGACAGTGGGAAGAAGTCATTCCGGCACTGACGAACATGGTGGCGGCTGCCAGGACGCTGCGCGCTTCCGTCTGAGGCGCACGCGCCGTCGCAAAACCCGTCGTCTCGCACCTTTTGCGACGAAGCCGGCCACCTTCGGGTGGCCGTTTTCCTTTCCCGCCGCGCTCCTCGCTGTGAATCGTCGCCGTGGAGTAGCATGGTCAAGCGCTAGCCTAAAGAGCGATCCTCTTGAGCGTATTGCGCGCCGCGACTGCAACCACCGTTCGATCTTCCCCACGACATGGCACGGAGCAAAGCATGGCCTATCGCAACTATCACAAGCGCAAGATTGCGGACCGCGATCTGCATCCCGAAACCCAGATGATGTCGTACGGCTACGATCCCTTCCTGTCGGAAGGATCGGTGAAGCCGCCCGTCTTTCTGACGTCGACATTCGCGTTTCGCACCGCCGAGGACGGCGCCGACTTCTTCGATATGGTTTCGGGCCGCAAGCCTTCACCGGAAGGCGAAAGCGCGGGCCTCGTGTATAGCCGCTTCAATCACCCGAACCTCGAGATTGTCGAGGATCGTCTGGCGTTGCTCGACGGCTCCGAATCCGCTGTCGTGACATCGAGCGGCATGGCCGCTATCGCGGCAATCCTGCTGGCATTCCTGCGGCCGGGTGACTGTGTGGTGCAGTCGGTCCCGCTTTATGGCGGCACCGAAACGCTGATTGCCAGGTTTCTGCCGGAATGGGGCATCCAATCCCAGGTGATCGACGATGGTCTTTCGGTGGAAGCGATCCGCAACGCGCTCGAAGCGGCAGCGCAAAAGGGCAACGTGCGGATGTGCTACATCGAGACGCCGGCCAATCCGACGGATGCCTTGTTCGATATGGAAGGCCTGCGTCGCGAGATCGATGCGTTCGAGACGCGCCACGGTTATCGTCCTCTTTCCGTGTGTGACAACACGCTGCTGGGTCCGTTGTATCAGAAGCCGGCGAAGCAAGGCATCGATCTGAGCGTGTATTCGCTGACGAAGTACATCGGCGGTCATAGCGATCTGGTGGCGGGCGGGGTCACCGGCAGCCGAAGCCTCGTCACGAAAGTGCGCGCGATCCGCAGCATGCTCGGCTCGCAACTCGATCCGCATTCGTCATGGATGATTACGCGTTCCATGGAGACCCTCGTGCTGCGCATGGAGCAGGCTGCGCGCAGCGGCAGCGCCGTCGCCCGATGGCTTGCGACCAATCCGTATCGCCCCCTCAAGGTTCTTCATCCGGAACTGATTGACGACCCGGCCTACCAGGCGGTGTATCGGCGTCAATGCACCGGGCCCGGATCGACGTTTGCTTTTGTGCTCGATGGTGGCCGTGAGCAGGCGTTCAGACTCATCAACGGCCTGACGTTGTTCAAGTCGGCCGTGAGCTTAGGTGGTACGGAGTCGCTGATCTGTCACCCCGCCTCGACGACGCATTCGGGCGTGCCAGCAGAGGCGCGCGCCAAGGCAGGCGTGTCGGAGGGGTTGATTCGGGTATCGGTGGGATTGGAGCATCCCGATGATCTGATCGCGGACCTGTCGTACGCGCTGGAACACTGTTGACGCGAACGCCGTACGTACGGGAAAAGGCTTCGCTCGCTCCCCTGCAAAACTTAGACGATGCCGTGCGGCTTGCAATAGCGCACGGCATCGTGTCATTCGCTGTCGAGCGTCGTCACGCTTACGGAGTCGCTGGGCCGAGACAGAAGCAGCGTTGTCCAACATGGTTCAGGCCGCGAAGACATTGCGTCAACAACTCGCCTACAACCGCGCCGCCCAGAACACCCCCGCCACCATCTGTAACGTTTTGTGCAAGCGCCTTTGTTACTCGACAAGGGTTTGCGAGATTCAAGCAGATTTTCTATAGATTTTTTGCCGGTTCCGTCCGATATTCGGTGCGCAAATTATTACGCACTGCACACAGACGGAGGCGAGCGGATGGCGGAGGCAATCAGCAAAGGTCAAATCAGGAGCGCGGCGGCACAATGGGTTACTGGACGCCAGTCATATCGCCTGGACGTCACACAGGCACCGCCGAGCGATGGCCTGTCGATCATTTCAGTCGAAGCGATCGAACGGCTGGGCGAACCCTACAGGATCACGCTGGAACTGACGGCCAATGTCGACCTGAATCGTGCCGACTACCTGGGCCGCGATGCGACCTTCACCATCGACCCTCCGCCCGACGGCGGCGAGGCCCGAACTTTCAACGGCTGCATCACGCAGGTGACCCGAACGCGCAGAACGCGTGACTTCTGCGCTTATAGGATCGTGGTCGAAGCGCATATCGCCCGGTTGCGCCTCACGCGCGCCACGCGCATCTACCAGAATAAATCGGTGCCCGACATCATCGCGGATATCCTGCGCCGTCACGGTTTCAGCACGCACCAGTTCAGTTTCAAGCTGCGGCGCGCGTTTCCCAGGCTCGCATTTCGTATGCAATACCAGATGTCGGACTGGGACTATATTGACCTGCTGATGCGTCAGACAGGCCTTTACTGCTTTATCCGCCCAGGCAAGATCGGCGACGAGGTGCATTTCGCCGACGACGTGGACGGCTATACGTACCGGCCTGACGTGATCATCCCCTATCGCGAGACCTCGGGCCTCGAGTCGGGTCACGAAGCCGTCATTGCGTTGCAGACGCATTACGAGACCATTGCCGAATCGGTGCGCGTGGCGGACTACAACCCGGACGATGCATGGGAGCGTTTCGACGCCGAGGCCAATGTCGCACGAGACGACAAAACCACGTGGGGGCAGACGTACGTATTCGGTACACACCACCTGAATGCCCAGGAGGCCGCATGGGAAGCGCGCCTGAGACATGAGGCCGCGGTGGCGTGGCAGATCGTCTACGACGGCAGCAGCACCGTGCATGACCTGTGCCCCGGCCTCGTGCTGAAGCTCGATGAAACGCTACCGGACGCGCCGCACGGCCAGGTCATCATTGAAGTGGTGCATCGAGCCGCGCGCAACGCATCCTATATCAACACGTTCCGTTCGATCCCTTCGGGGCGTCCGTTCCGCCTGAAGCTCGAAGAACACAACTGGCCGAAAATCGCGGGCACGCTTTCGGCACGCGTCACGTCGCCGAACAACGACGCAGAGGCGCACCTGACGTTGGCGGGTCACTACCCGGTGCGATTCGATTTCGACTACGACGAATGGCCGGAAGGCGGCGAGTCGGTGCCGCTACGGCTCGCGAAGCCATTTGCCGGCGCGAACCAGACGGGTTTTCACTTTCCGCTGCTCAAGGGCACTGAAGTCGGCGTGGCATTCATGAACGGCAACCCAAATTGTCCGTTCATAGCGTTCGCGCACCATCATAGCCAGGCCGTCGATCTCGTGACCGGCCAGACCGGCTGGAACACCCGCAACGTGATTCGTACACAGCGCAACAAGCTGCGCATGGAGGACAGGCAGGGCAAGGAAGGCATCAAGCTGTCGACCGACTACGGCGGCAAGACACAGCTCAACTTGGGTTACCTGGTCGATTCGCAGCGGCAGCCGCGCGGCGAGGGGTTCGAACTGTACACGCCTCTATGGGGCGTGCTGCGCGCGGGCAACGGTCTGTTCTTCAGCGCCGACGCGCAGCCGGCGGCCAACGGCCACGCATTCGACATGAGCGTCGCGCTGGACCAGCTGCAGGCGGCGCAGGCGCGCATGCAGAGCTTGTCCGAAGCAGTCAGCAAGGCCCAAGCGGTGGTCGCTGCGTGCGACGCGCAAAAGGCGCTGCTCGAAACCCAACTCAAGGACTTGCAGCAAGCCGTGCTGCTCGCCTCCGCGCCACATGGCGTGGCGCTCACCAGCGGCGAACACCTGCAACTCTCGGCAGGTGGGCACTTCTTCACGACAACGGGTGGCAATGCCGATGCGGCTATCGGCGGCAACTATACGATGGCGGCGGGTCAAGCGGTGTCGCTGTTCGCTAACACGCAGGGCATGAAGATTTACGCCGCTGCGGGCAAGGTGGATGTGCAGGCGCAGGGCGATGCGCTGTCATTGTCGGCACTGAAAGGCGTCACGATCGCGAGCACCAGCGATTCAATCACGCTGAACGCGGACAAGTCTCTCACGCTGATGTGTGGTGGCGCCTATATCAAGCTGTCAGACGGACAGGTGGAGATTGGCAGCGCGGGTGATATCAAACTGAAAGGCCCGCTACGGGTCGGGCCGTCCGGCACGCTACGCGAAGCCCTGCCGCTGATGCCCGCACAGGAGGCGACCGGCATGCAGTTGTGGCATGCGTACCCGAACGGCAAGCCGGTGCCGAACGCGAAATACAAGGTGACGTTTCCCGACGGCAGCTGGCGCGACGGCACGCTCGACGCGAACGGTCGCGGCACGCTGTCCAATGCGCCGCGCGGCGGCGGCACGGTCGAATACTTCGAAGAAGCGCACGACCTGGAGGACAAGGCGCGCAGGTGGGTGGACCCCAAGGGTACGCCGCGGGTCGCGGGTTCCGGCAGTGCTGCCGGTAACGCCGCTGGCGGCGTCCTGCCGAGTCTGGCGGGTCCTGCGATGGCGGCTGTTGCGTCTGTGAACCCGATTGCCTCCACGGTTACCAGTGTGGCAAGCGAGGTCGCTACAGGAGGCGTTGCGCCGCTTGAAAAGACTGCGTTGGGCGCGCTCACCCATCAAGCAATGTCTGCGGCCAGCCGTGCCGCTCCGCCCTCCTCCGACGTTTCCGCGCTCCCGCAGAGCCTGCTGAAGCCGCCCCATCGGCTGACGGCTGACTAAGCGTTGCCCTCCTATTCACCGGATCACCCACCAGAGCATGCCCAGCGCGAACACCCCGAACTCACCGAACACTGTTGTCCGACAGATTCCGCAGGAAATCAGGAACAACGCCGAGGCCCGGCGCGTCATCGCCAGCCCGGTTCCGGCACCTGTCACGCGACCCAATCTCGTGCAGGTCGGCGTCGACTCAGTGTCGAACCACAGCCACGAAATCTTCATCCAGTGCCTGTATATGCTGCCCGTGGTCGGCAATGCCATGTCGCTGTATGACGTGGGCACCGACATTTACCGCCTATGCAGCGTGACGGGCGCGGCAAAGAACCTGTTCAACTGGGGCATCCTCGCGGTCGATGCAATCGGCGTCGTGCCTGCTGCGGGCAATGCGAGCCGTCCGGCGCGCGCGGTGGTCAAGGAGGTGCTGCTCGCGTTTGCCAAGGGCGCGGCTGTCGGGGTGCTGGTTGACCTGTTCTGGGCGAGCGCTGGCGGCGACGTCATCGCCTTCATGTCAAAGCTCGATGAAAAGCTGAAGGGGTTTAAACAGGACATCGTGAAAGGCGTACGCGATGCATCGCGCACCGTACGCCGCTTTGTGGAGAATCCGGTTTCCGCAGCCGAACAGATAGGCGCGGTGAAGAAGAACACCGGATTTCTGTCCTGGGTGCCGACCGCTGAGGAAATCGCCCTGCACGGGATCGACGAACTGCTGAAGGTATCGGGCAAGCGCGACGCGATCCTGGCCTGGCTTGACGAGTTCGACCGCAATACCGGGCCGATGCTCGACAAGGCGTTCGGCGATGCCGCCACAGCGGGCACGCTGATATTCATGGCCGCGCAGATCGTCGAAGAAATCAAGGCGCGGCGCGCGCACAGGCCATCGCACGTCGCGCAGGCGGCGCCAGGCACGATGAAAGAGCCTCACACGAAACCCGGCGAACATCGCGACACCACGCAACTAGGCGCGAAGCCCAGCAACCTGCCGGCAAAAAAGGGCTGCGGCTGCCCGAGTACGGCCAGCGCCAAGCCCGTGAACTATGCGATGGGCGATGAAAACCTGGAACAGACGGATTTCACGCTCGATGGCGTGGTGCCGATCGTCTGGACACGCCGCTATCGCTCGAGCCTCGCGGCATACGACGACAGCCCGCTGGGCGCGCGCTGGAGCAGCCCGTATCACCTGTCGCTGGAAGTGAAGGACGGCGCGCTCGTATTCTTCGATCCCGATAACCGTGCCGTTCCGCTGCCGCTTGTCGAAGTGGGCGCATCCGTTGAAGTGCCAACCGAGCAACTGCACGTCAGCCGCCCCGACGCGCGGCACCTGCAACTCACCTATCTGGACGGCTCGCGTGAAGACTATGAACGGCATGGCACGGCAACGCGGGAGCGTTACCGCCTGACCGCGCGCACCTCACGCGACGGTCTCGGGCTTACGTTCGACTACAACGATGCAGGCGACCTGGTCACGATCAGCGACCGCGCGGAAAACACGATCCGCATGGAGTACGCGGGCGGGCGGATCGCGTCGATCCATCGCGTGAGCGCCGGGAGCCGTCGCACGGAAACGCTGGCGTCGTACAGGTACAGCCCTGAAGGCGATCTGATCGAACATCAGGACATACTGGGCCACCAGCGCCAGTTTGCGTACCAGCATCATTTGCTGGTGCGCTACACGGATTTCAACGGGCGCGCCGCCAATCTCGAATGGGACTGGCCGGGCAAGCGCTCGGGCCTGCCGGCCCCGGCTGACACGAATTGCGTACGCACCTGGCTTGCTCACAACGAGCGCGAAGTGTACGAGGACACGCGCTTCGAGTATCACCGCGAACACTGGTACACGAAGGTCACGGACGCCGCGGGCAATGCCACCTTCCACCGCTACGATGCGTATAACCGCATCGTGCTGGTCGAACATGGCGACGGCACCAGTGAGCGTTTCGACTGGGACGAGAACCACAATCTCATTGGCATCCGCGATGCGCTGGGGCAGATGCAGCGCTTCGAATACGACGCCAGTGGGCGCGTGATCGCGGTCACTGACGCGCTCGGCAATACGACCCGCACCGAATACAGTGCGCAAGGGTTGCCGGTCACGGTCACGGCCGCTAACGGCGATGTCACGCGGACCGCGTATGACATGCTCGGACGGCCCGTGGCGGTGACAGATGCGGCAGGACGCACGACGCAATACGTCTGGAACAGTGCGGGTCGCGTGCTGTCGCTCACCGACCCGAAAGGCGGCGTGAAGCAGTTCCGGTACGACCGCGCGGGGCGGCTCACGGAAGCCGTCGATTGTTCTGGCTATGCCACGGCTTATAGCTACGACGAGCGCGGCTATCTGGCAAGGCGCACCGACGCCGAAGGCAATATCACCGCATACAGGCACGACGCACGCGGCCAACTCGTGCAGCTCACGCACGCGAACGGCGTTGCGGAACAGTTCGGCTGGGACGGCGAAGGCAACCTGAAGTCGTACCGCGATGGCGCGGGGCAATTGACCGAATACAGCTTCAACATGCGCCGCCAGCCGACATTGCGCAAGGATGCCGCCGGTCACCAGATTGTCTATTTCCATGATTCGCATGGGCGGCTCGAGCGGTTGCGTAACGAAAACGACGAAGTCACGGAATTCCGTTACGACGCGCTCGGCCAACTGGTCGAACTGAAGGATTTCGACGGCCGCACGACCCGCTATGCCTACGATGAGGCTGGACGGCTTACCGGCTCGCACGAAGGGGACGTGGAAACCGAGTTCGTGCGTGACCCGCTCGGGCGGCTCACGAAGCGCGACATACGCGCACCTGGGATGGGAACCTATAGCGAACGTTTTTACTACGACGCACGCGGGCGACTCGTGACCGCGCAGAGCGAATCCAGCCTCGTACAACTGCACTACGATGACGCGGGCAACCTGATCGCTGAAGAACAGCATCAGCTTCCCACTATGGAAGCGGAATACGTGACTGTCACGCGTCACGAATACGATGCGTTAGGCAACCGCACCAAAACCATCCTGCCGAACACACGCACCATCGACTGGCTGCGTTACGGCTCGGGACATGTGCATGGCATGCTGATCGACGGTCAGCCGCTGGTCGATTTCGCGCGTGACAAACTGCACCGCGAAACCGGGCGCACGCATACCGCATTCAGCCAGCAGCGCGAATACGATCCTGCCGGGCGGCTGGCGCGGTTCGTCGTCAGGCCTGCGAGCGCGGCCAGCCCGCACGAACGAATCGCGGAACGCCGTTTGCAGTACAGCGCAGCGGGACACCTGACGCGCATCGAGGACCGCACGCGCGGCGTGACCGACTACACCTATGATCCGGTGGGGCGGCTGCTGAAGGCCGTCACCCCGGACCTGACGGAAATCTTCGCGTTCGATCCGGCGGGCAATCCGGTGGACCCGGAGAAAGTGACGCCGCCGCCGGTCGTGGAAACGCCGCAGGAAAAAGCGCAACGGTTTGCGCGCGAGTCCGCGGAAGATGCCGCATGGCTGCGTGCGCATCCGGGCGAGAAATATCCGCCACTACGGCACAACAAGCGCGGGTCCGAGGACTGGGCGAAGCTGTATGAGTGGAAGCGGTCGTTGCCGAAGTGCATCGGCAATGTGCTGGCCGAACTGGACCGTGTCCGTTACGACTACGACGAGCGGGGCAATCTGACACGGCGGGTTGAACGCGACGGGCGGACGTGGCTGTATCGGTACGACGTCGCCAACCGTTTATCGGAAGCGAGCCGGTATGCGAGAACACCGGGCGCCGACGAACTGGACCGCATTGAACCTCTTGCGAATGGCGGCGTTAGTTACCTTAACGGCACCGCACGCGCGGAACAGGTGGTGCGTTTCCGCTATGACGTGTTCGGGCGGCGCACGTTGAAGGAAGTTGAACGGGCCGGTGGCGGAATCGATCGCACGGTGTTTACGTGGGACGGCGACGTGCTGCTGATGGAGGAACGTTTCCACGAGCCGTTGCGACAAACGCGCGACGTTCGTCCGTATCGCTATCGCTCGGCGCGGCTGGTGCGTGAGGATCCGAAAGACCCGTATTCGTTGCCTGTCGCGCAGCGCATGCATACGCTGGCTGAAGAGCATCAATGGCAGGCCGCATCGATTTATCTGTATGAAGCGGGTTCGTTCGTGCCGCTTGCTCGGCTTGATGAGACGATAGTTGAACATGCGCATCTGGCGACTGGGACCGATGGGCGCTTTGTGCAGATGCCGGCGGTGACGCGACATGCCACGTTGTTCTATCAGAATGACCATTTGGGCACGCCGCAGGAGCTTACGGATGAGTCGGGGAAGGTGGTGTGGCTTGCGCGGTATAAGGCGTGGGGGGGATGGAAGGATACTTGGAGGGAGAAGCCGGATCCGGTGGGGGGTGGTAATGCGCTGTGTTTTCAGGGGCAGTATCATGATGAGGAAACGGGGCTGCACTATAACCGGCATCGGTACTATGATCCGCAGACCGGTCGGTTCATATCGAAAGACCCGATCGGGCTCGCGGGTGGCTTGAATCCATATCGGTATGCGCCTAACCCGATTGGCTGGATTGATCCGTGGGGGCTGTCGTGCTCTATATCCGGAAAAATTCATGACGGAGCCCAAGGAAAGCACATTCCCGGTCACAACAACTATATTCAAGGAAAGAGCATCTTGAGCGGTGATGCTCAATCTCTGTTGAATCGTTATCACGCTGGAGATGTGGTGAGTTCAAGAGCGGTAACGGATACAAAAGTGAAGGTCGATTTTGGCGATAATTGGAATTCATTTGTCCCCAGATGGAGTTGCTACTAAGACGTCATCTGGCATAATTCACAGTGGTGGGAAAGGTGCCCACATTGTTCCGGCGCTACCTGATATTGGTGGATAAATTGAAAGACGTCGATTTCAAGCTGATTATATTCACATCCTTTCTTGGGGCAGTAAGAGAGGGTGTGAGGGCAATTGCATACGAGTGTTCAAGCGACTTAATAACAATATATGGATATCTGGACAGAAACCCAGAGGATGAAGACTATGAGGTGATGGACGGTGCAGTTACTGAAATAATGGCGTCATACCCAAAGCTTACGCAGCAAAATATCGTTCTAGAAAAGACTGATGACCCAATCGGAAAATTACACCCATACAGTGGCTGGGTATTCGTGCGTCATGAGGATTGAGAGAGCGTGCGTTAATAAGTAAAGTAATGAAGGGCCGCGTGCGGCCCTTCATTACTGGTCACGACCGGATCAGCAATTCGAGTGGTGCGAAGCGGAGCGGTTTCTGCGTTGCGGGCGCTTGGCTTCCTGTGCGCGCCATGCGCTGCCCAACTGGTCACTCTGGGCCTTGAGTTCAATGGTCCGTTCCGCGCGTTCGCGCGCTTTGGCGGCGTCATCGTATTCGGGTGTCACCGTGAGGCTTTGCCGGATGTAATCAATCGAGACATTGACACGCTGGCCAGCTTTAAAGAATCCTGCTGTTGCGAGCCACAGGTCGATATGTCCCCAGGGCATGAAGGGCTGCTGCGGTTGCATCAATTGTGCAGTCGATGGCGCGTCGGGTGTATCGCGTAGCGTCGCCATTATGTGCCCCGTGCGTTTCGTTCTGGGTGGACGTGCTTTAAGATTGGCATCAGCCATGATCAACTCCTGTAGTGAGTTGGTGGTGGTCAGCGGGCGGTGAGTGTTGGTAGCACTCATCGCCCGCGCTTCGTTTACTGCGTTACCTCTTCTTTTTTTATTGCTGCGCCTGCGCGAGCACGGCTTCGAGCATCTGCGCGACGAACTGCTGCTTGGCCCTGGGTAGCTGCGCGATGGCTTCGATGTGCTTCTGCCATCGGGGCATGGGGCCGCGCTTGCGTGGTGAGCTATCGGGCTCGCCGAACAGTTCCTCCAGCGAGACCGACAGGGTTCGCGCCACGACCGGCAGCGCCGAGACCGGAATGCGCCTGCGTCCTACCTCATACGACTGATAGGTTTGCTGGGACACGCCGAGTGTCTCGGCGAGCTTTACCTGCGTGATGTTGCGCGTCTTGCGGAACTGGGCAATGCGTTCGCCCAGGGCGATAAAAAACGCACGCTCATCGTCGGTGATAGACATGGCTGATGTCGGAACTTCATGTGTGAAGACAGCCACAAGATACCCCCGGTTCTACAAAACAATGTCCAGTATACTTCAAAACGAAGTATACTGACTGTGAGTTATTTTTATGCAAACCCCCTTGACAGGGTTTTAGCCAAAGGACGGTTTATGGCCCGCATCCCCGAATCCGAGCTTGAGCGCATGAAAGCCGAGGTATCGGTGGAGCAGCTCGTGCGCGCGCACGGCATCGAGCTTGGGAAGTCGGGCAAGGACTGGCGTGGCCGATGCCCGTTCCATGACGACAGCACGCCGTCGCTGGTGGTGACGCCTTCGAAGAACCTGTGGCACTGCTTTGGCTGCGGGCTCGGCGGTGGTCCGGTGGACTGGGCGATGAAGGCCAACGGCATCTCGTTCCGTCACGCGGTGGAGCTGCTGCGCGAGGGCATTCCTTCCTTAGCGGCTAAAGCCGGGACGGCGCATTCCACGGTGCGCGCACTGCCCTCGCCGGTGTCGGCGGGCGCGGACGATGCGGCGCTGCTGGAGCAGGTGGTGGATTACTACCATCAGACGCTGAAGAACTCGCCCGAGGCGATGGCGTACCTGGAGAAACGCGGCATTGCGGGGGCGGTGGAGCACTTCCGGCTGGGCTATGCGAACCGGACGCTGGGGCTGCGGCTGCCCGAGAAAAACCGTCATGCGGGTGCGGCGATGCGCGCGCGATTGCAGTCGGTGGGGGTGCTGCGCGAGAGCGGGCATGAGCACCTGAACGGATGCGTGGTGTTTCCGTGGTTCGATGAGTCGGGGCACGTGGTGGGCCTGTACGGCCGCAAGATACTGGACAACCTGAGACCTGGCACGGCGTACCACCTGTACCTGCCGGGACCGCATCGGGGTGTGTTCAATGCGCAGGGACTGTGCGGGCAGAAGGAAGTGATCCTGTGCGAGTCGATCATCGATGCGCTGACGTTCTGGTGTGCGGGCTATACGAACGTGACGGCGTCGTTCGGCGCCGAAGGGTTGACGGCGGATCATCTGGCGCTGTTCGAGGCAGAGCGTATTGAGCGCATCGTGTTTGCGTACGACAACGATCAGGCGGGGCGCGAGGCGATGGACCGGCAGGCCGGGCGGTTGATGGTGAAGGGGTTCGGGTGCTATCGCATCCGGTTTCCGCACGAGCTGGATGCGAATGCGTATGCGCTGAAGGTGACGCCGGTGGCGAAAAGTCTGGGCGTGCTGGTGCGGCGGGCGGAGTGGCTGGGCAATGGCGTTGCGCCGCCGCGTGAGGTGGCGTTGCCGTTGCGATTGGGAGAGGTGCCGGAAAGACGCGATGACGCGGCGCCAGGCGCTGCACCTGAAGCGGCTCCCTCTTTAGCCGCTAAAACCGTGCGTTCCGTGGTGGAGACGGTCACGCCGCTACCAGCGGCCGCTGAAGCGGTCGCGCCGTCGTCCGATATCGCCTGCGAAGTGAGCGACACGGAAATCGTGTTCCCGTTCGGCGTGGTGCGCTACCGCGTGCGTGGGTTCGACGCGAAGGCCACAGCAACGGCGGGCGCGCTGAAGGTCAATGTACTGGCCAGCGCGGGAGAGCAGTTCCATGTCGATACGTTTGATCTTTACCACGCGAAGGCGCGGGCCAGTTACATCGCGCGGGCCGCGGCGGAATTGCGGGTGAAGGAAGAGACGGTGAAGGCCGATCTGGGGCGCCTGCTGCTGAAGCTGGAGATGTTGCAGGCGGCGGTGGATGTGCCTGTGTCATCGGCAGAAACCATGACGGTCGACGAGAAACGCGCGGCGCTCGATCTGCTGCGCACGCCCGATCTGCTGGTGCGGATCGTGTCGGACTTCGCGGCGTGTGGCGTGGTGGGTGAAGAGACGAACAAGCTGGTGGGCTATCTGTCGGCGGTATCGCGCAAGCTCGACACGCCGCTGGCGGTGGTGATCCAGAGCTCGAGTGCGGCGGGTAAATCGTCATTGATGGATGCGGTGCTGGCCTTCGTGCCCGAAGAAGAACGGATCAAGTACAGCGCCATGACGGGGCAAAGCCTGTTCTACATGGGCGAGATGAACCTGAAACACAAGGTGCTGGCGATCTGCGAGGAGGAAGGCGCGAGTCGGGCGGCGTATGCGCTGAAGCTGTTGCAAAGCGATGGTGAACTGACGATTGCGTCCACGGGCAAGGATGCGAATACAGGCAACCTGGTGACGCAGGAATATCGGGTGGAAGGTCCGGTGTCGATCATGCTGACGACGACGGCCATCGAGATCGATGAAGAGTTATTGAACCGCTGCCTGATCCTGACGGTGGACGAGGGCCGCGAGCAGACCGAGGCGATTCATCGTTTGCAGCGGCACAAGCGCACGCTCGACGGGCTGAAGCTGAAGGCGCAGAAGGAACAGATCCTCGCGGTGCATCGCAACGCACAGCGGTTACTGAAACCGCTGGCGGTGGTGAATCCGTTTGCGGACCAGCTCACGTTCCTGTCGGATCGCACGCATACGCGGCGCGACCATGAGAAGTACCTGACGCTGATCGACACGATTGCGCTGCTGCATCAGTATCAGAGGGAGGTAAAGACGGTGCGGCACGCGGGTGCGGAGCTGGCATATATCGAAGTGACGCTGGCCGACATTGAACAGGCGAACCGGATCGTGCATGAGGTGCTGGGACGCTCGCTCGACGAGTTGCCGCCGGTGACGCGGCGGGTGCTGGCGCAGATTGCGGCGGCGGTGAAAGCGAAGCCGTTGCCGCGTGAATCGGTGAGGTTTAGCCGGCGCGAGGTGCGGGAATGGACGGGCGCGAGCGATACGCAGACGAAGCTGCACCTGTCGCGGCTGGCCGAACTCGAATACCTGCTGATCCACCGCGCGCCGCGCGGTCAGGGCTTCGAATACGAACTGATCTACGACGGCGACAGCAGCGATGCGACGCACCTGGCGGGGCTGATCGACGTGGAGAAATTGAAGTACGACGCGCAGCGGTCGGGGGTAAATGGCGAGTGGTCGGCCCTTGGTCGGGGTGCGGTCGGCCCCCGGTCGGCGGGTGGCCGGGATGAGAAAAATCCTGCTGGAGCCGATGAGCAAAGGCCGTGCGGGAATGCATCGATGAACGGCCTGAAAACGCACCTCTCCGGGAATCGAAATCCTGTCGTCGTAGGCGCATCGTTGCAGGAGGGTGCGTCATGAGCTACCAGCCAGTGCGGCCGAACAAACGGGTGCAGGGCCGCCGGATGGCGGCATACAGTCGTCGCGTCTCGCCCGCGAGGTCGGCGGGGGAGCTGCTGCCGACGTGGGCGGCGTACCTGCACGCGCACGCCGAATGGCTGCGGATGATGGCGTATGCGGAGACGACGGTGAAGACGGGCCATAACGCGCTGGTGGACTTCGTGCGGTGGTGCCAGACGCGCGCCATCGAAGGGCCGCAGCAGTTGACGCTGAAAGTGCTGGAGCAGTACCAGCGTGCATTGTTCCTGTATCGCAAGGCGAGCGGCGAGCCGCTGAGCACAGGCGGCCAGGTGATCCGTTTGCAGACGCTGAAGCGCTTCGGGCGATGGCTCGCACGGGAAGGCTACCTGCCGTTCAATCCGGCCTCGGAACTGTCGATGCCGCGGCTGGCGCAGCGCCTGCCGCGCTCGATCCTGTCGGTGGCGGAGATCGGGAGTCTGCTCGCGCAGGCGGACGTGAGCACGTCAGTGGGCCTGCGCAACCGGGCCATCGTGGAAGTGTTTTACTCAACGGGTTTGCGACGCTCGGAGATGGCGAAGCTGGCGACGTATGACGTCGATCACGCACGGCGGCTGGTGATGGTGCGCGAGGGCAAAGGGAGGCGTGACCGGGTGGTGCCGATCGGCAAACGTGCGTTGCAGTGGCTGGACCGGTACGTACTCGAAGCGCGCGAGGAACTGACGACGGGCGGTCATCATGCGATGTGGGTGACGGACTTCGGTGAACCGATGGACGCGTCGTACCTGGCGCATATCGTGAAACGGATGATGGAGAGCGCCGGTATCCGGAAGACCGGTTCGTGTCATCTGCTGCGGCATGCGATGGCCACGCACATGCTGGACAACGGAGCCGATACGCGGTTCATCCAGGCGATGCTGGGTCACACGTCGCTGGCCAGCACGCAGATCTACACGATGGTGTCGGTGGAGAAGCTCAGGCGGATCCACGCGGTGACGCATCCGGCGCGTGCCGATGGTGTGATGCATGAGCCGGAGGCGGAGGACGACGCTGAAGTGGCCGATGCGGTTTCCCTGTTAGCGGCTATCGACGCCGAAGCGGCGCAGGACGCGTCAGAAGAAAGTGATGAAGGATAAAAAGCAGAAGCGGCCTTCAGCCGTGAACCTGGAGGGCCGGGGGTAAATGGGCCTGCGGCCCATTTAACATAACCGCTGGGAAATTATCGAATTCCGGCGGGCTGGCGCAGGTTTTACGGTCAGGTGCCAGCCCGCCGGAATACGATAATTTGCGTTATGTCGGGCGCCCCCGGCCCGCCGGGTGCGCGAGGCGCACACAAGGAAGTCAGGGCCATAAAGCGGCCATGATCCTGGAGCACGAACACATCAAGGTCAGGCGCTGCGCGCAGGCCAGCATCAGGGGCCGCGGCGCGGCCAGTCAATGGTGTGAACCCCGCCCACCCGGCAGTCTGCTGCGCTCGGGCTGCGGCCGCAAGCGGCCTTCGCTCCGTGCTCGCAGCCTGCCTCCCCGTCCGCCCCCAGGGGGCTCCCCCAGTGCGCCGTTACTGCGTAACGGAAAACAAGCCCCCACACCTGAAAAACCAAAGCGTGCTTCGCATGCGGTGCAAGCCGCCCTGTCGTCTTGCACCGCATGGCCGAGCGTAGAACCCTGGTGGCCGTCAAGGCCGAGCCCTGCGGGCGCGCGTTGCGCGGCCTTGACGGAATCGGCGTTGCGTTGGCGTGCGAAGGCTTGCGCGCTCATGGAGCAGTGGTCCACACACGCCCTGTTCCGCCGGGTTTGCCGTCGCCCTGCGGGCGCCGGCAAACCCGGCGGGATGTGGTTGCGATGTCGGATGTTATGGCACTGCGCGCCTATCCTGCGCGGCGGTGACCCGAGGGAGAATGCGGGTTGTTTCGAGATACGTTGGGCCTGAAAATCGCGTCTGGGAAAAAATTCGTTTCAGCGGACGTGGTGATGGTTGAAAGCCTTGCTGGCTAAGGGAAAGCGGCCCGCGCGAGGGGGAAGCACGGCAGGGTAAAAAGTTTTCCAGTACGCACCTAACCCAGTAGGCTGGATCGATCCACTCGGGTTGATAAAGCTAGGGTATGACAAGAATACGAGTACGTGGAGCACGCCGAATGGCTTGAACTATGGGCAGGGCTCTGCTCAGGGAAATCGGATCAAGCACGTGTTAGACCACGAGTCTCCGAATTCAAAGAAGACAACACATTCCGTGTTTTGTACATGCAAGAGGGGTGGGTCATTGGATTTGGTAGATGAAGCGTGGGCGCAACGTGGCCAGCCGTTACCAAATGATCCTGGCGCCTATGTCGTGCCAATGGGGAAAGTGGTTGGTACTGCTGGAGAAACAAGTGTAAAAATAATTACCCGACCCGGTACAAACGAAATTATTACGGCATACCCTATACATTAGCGGAGTGGAAAAGTGATTTGCCCAAGGTGCGAACAAGATGAAATCGTTGAAGCAAAGATTAAAGCAAATAGTCGCTTGATCTATGTATGCCCAGAATGCGATGCAACTTGGTTGTCTGCCGATCAGATAGGTTCCCATGGTTTCTTAGACTATGGCACATACATGAAAGGGATTGGTTTGTCCCAGCTATGGGATGAACTGGAAGTTATAAAAAGAGTTTGATCGAAACGAAGGCCGCAATTGCGGCCTTCATTCATTCTGTCATCCGAGGTCGGGCCTGATGGTGAGCTGGGCGTAACGGTAATCGATGCTGAAGCTGACGCGCTCACCGGGTTTGAAGCCAGCAGAGGCGAGCCAGTGGTCGGCGATTTCCATCCACGGAAAATAGGGCTGGCCGTCCGGTTGCGTCGGACCTGGATCGGGGTTGTTTCGCAGGATGCCGCTGCGATGCTCGTACTCAGGTGGACGAGGTTTGCGGGGTTGTGCTTTATGATTGGCGTTAGCCATGGTCAGTTCCTCCGTTGAACTGGTGGTGGTCAGCGGGCCGCGAGTGCTGGTAACACTCACGGCCCGCGCTTCGTTTACTGCGTCACATTCCCTTCTTCCCTTCTACTGCTGCGCCTGGGCCAGTACGGCTTCGAGCATCTGCGCGACGAACTGCTGCTTCGCCCGGGGTAGCTGCGAGATGGCTTCGATGTGCTTCTGCCACCTGGGCATCGGGCCGCGCTTGCGCGGTGAGCTCGCGGATTCGCCGAACAGTTCTTCCAGCGAAACCGAGAGTGCATGCGCCACGCTCGGCAGCGTCGAAACCGGAATCCGCCTGCGTCCTACTTCATACGACTGGTAGGTCTGCTGGGTCAGTCCCAGCGTTTCAGCGATCTGCGCCTGCGTGATGCCGCGTGCCTTGCGGAACTGGGCCATACGCTCGCCCAGCGCAACAAAGAAAGTACGTTCGTCGTCGGTGATCGGCATGGCTGTTGCGCCCATTGAGTGCATTAAAACAGCCATAAAGATACCCCCGGATTTGCAAAACGCAGTCCAGTATACGTCAATTTGACGTATACTGGTATCGAGTTATTTTTATGAAAACCCCCTTGACAGGGTTTTAGCCAAAGGACGGTTTATGGCCCGCATCCCCGAATCCGAGCTTGAGCGCATGAAGGCCGACGTGTCGGTGGAGCAGCTCGTGCGTGCACACGGCATCGAGCTGGCGAAGTCGGGCAAGGACTGGCGTGGGCGGTGTCCGTTCCATGACGACTCGACGCCGTCGCTGGTGGTGACGCCGGAGAAGAATCTGTGGCACTGCTTCGGCTGCGGGCTCGGTGGTGGTCCGGTGGACTGGGCGATGAAGGCGAACGGCATCTCGTTCCGGCACGCGGTGGAACTGCTGCGCGAAGGCATTCCTGCTTTAGCGGCTAAGGTTGGAACGGCACATTCCACGGTGCGCGCACTGCCCTCGCCGGTGTCGGCGAGCGCGGACGATGCGGCGCTGCTTGAGCAGGTAGTGGATTACTACCATCAGACGCTGAAAAGCTCGCCCGAGGCGCAGGCGTATCTGGAGAAACGCGGCATCGCGGGCGCGGTGGATCACTTCCGGCTGGGCTATGCGAACCGCACGCTGGGGCTGCGGATGCCGGACAGCAAGCGTCAGGCGGGGGCGGCGATGCGGGCGCGGTTGCAGTCGGTGGGCATGATGCGCGAGAGCGGGCATGAGCACCTGAACGGCAGCATCGTGTTCAACTGGCGTGATGAGTCGGGTCATGTCGCGGGCTTGTACGGGCGCAAGATTGCGGACAACCTGCGCCCGGGCACGGCGTACCACCTGTATCTGCCGGGACCGCATCGCGGGGTGTTCAACGCCAAGGGTTTGCGCGGGCAGCAGGAAGTGATTCTGTGCGAGTCGATCATCGACGCGCTGACGTTCTGGTGTGCGGGCTATACGAACGTGACGGCGTCGTTTGGTGCCGAAGGGTTCACGGAGGATCATCTGGCACTGTTCGAGGCGCAGCAGATCCGGCGTGTGATCTTTGCATACGACAACGATCAGGCGGGGCATGGGGCGGCGATCAAGCTGGCCGACCGGCTGATGCTCAAGGGGTTCGGGTGCTATCGGATCCGGTTTCCGCACGGGCTGGACGCAAATGCGTATGCGTTGAAGGTGACGCCGGCGACGAAGAGCCTGGGCGTGCTGGTGCGGCGCGCCGAATGGATGGGCAATGGGATTGCGCAGCGTCGTGAGGTGGCGATGCCGTTGCCACCTCACGACGCTGCGGTGTTACGCCCGAAGGAAATCCCGGCGTTACGCGGTAACGCGGCGTCAACCGCTGCGCCTGAACCAGCCCCCTCTTTAGCTGCTAAAACGAGGGCTGAACCCGCGTTGGCACCAGAAATACATCCTCGTGGCGTGCAGAAATCACACCCTGTGATAAATGAAGCGCCGCTGCCTGCAAGCGTTGAACCTGCCGCGCCGTCGCTCAACATCGAATGCGAGGTGAGTGACGCTGAAATCGTGTTCACGTTCGGCGCGGTGCGCTACCGGGTGCGCGGCTTCGACGCGAAAGCGACGGGCGTGCTGAAGGTCAATGTGCTGGCGAGCTCAGGCGAATGGTCCCACGTCGACACGTTCGACCTGTATCACGCGAAGGCGCGGGCGAACTACATTGCGCGGGCCGCGGCCGAGCTGCGGCTCAAAGAAGAGACGGTGAAGGCCGACCTCGGGCGCATGCTGCTGAAGCTGGAGATGTTGCAGGCGACGGCCGATGCGCCGGTGGCCGGTGCGCAGATGAGCGCCGACGACGAGCGCGCGGCGCTTGATCTGCTGCATTCGCCGGACCTGCTCGGTCGGATCGTGTTGGACTTCGCCGCGTGTGGTGTGGTGGGCGAAGAGACGAACAAGCTCGTTGGATATCTCGCGGCAGTGTCGCGCAAGCTCGATGCGCCGCTGGCCGTGGTGATCCAGAGTTCGAGCGCGGCGGGCAAGAGTTCATTGATGGATGCGGTGCTCGCGTTCGTGCCCGAAGAAGAGCGGATCAAGTACAGCGCAATGACGGGCCAGAGCCTCTTTTACATGGGCGAGACGAACCTGAAACACAAGGTGCTGGCGATCTGCGAGGAAGAAGGCGCGAGCCGTGCGGCGTATGCGCTGAAGCTGCTGCAAAGCGATGGCGAACTGACGATTGCGTCGACGGGCAAGGATGCGCAGACGGGTAACCTGGTGACGCAGGAATACCGTGTTGAAGGGCCGGTGTCGATCATGCTGACGACGACGGCCATCGAGATCGATGAAGAGTTATTGAACCGCTGCCTGATCCTGACGGTAGACGAAGGCCGCGAGCAGACGGAAGCGATTCACCGGCTGCAACGGCAGAAACGCACGCTCGACGGGCTGAAGCTGAAGGCACAGAAGGAACGGATTCTGTCGTTACACCGTAACGCGCAGCGGCTATTGAAACCGCTGGCGGTGGTGAACCCGTATGCCGATCAGCTGACGTTCCTGTCGGACCGCACGCGCACGCGGCGCGACCATGAAAAATACCTCACGCTGATCGACACGATTGCGCTGTTGCATCAGTATCAACGCGAAGTGAAGACCGTTCGGCATGCGGGCGCGGAGCTCGCGTATATCGAAGCGACGCTGGCCGACATCGAACACGCGAACCGGATCGTGCATGAAGTGCTGGGACGTTCGCTTGACGAGTTGCCGCCGGTGACGCGGCGGGTGCTGGAGCAGATTGCAGAGGCGGTGAAGGCGAAGCCGTTGCCGCGCGAGTCGGTGAGGTTCAGCCGGCGCGAGGTGCGGGAGTGGACGGGACAAAGCGACACGCAGACGCGCGCGCATCTTGAACGTCTCGTTGAACTGGAGTATCTGCTCACGCATCGCGGCCAACGCGGTCAGAGCTTCGAATACGAACTGATCTATGACGGCGACAGCAGCGACGCGACGCATCTGTCGGGCTTGCTGGATCCCTCTACGATTCGAAGTTCGCGGGGGCAAGGTGGGCAGTTCGCGGGGGCAACGCGGCCCCAGAACGCCCCCATATCGGCCCCATCGCGGGGTGAGCAAAATCCTGCTGAGGCAGACGGCGCAAGGCCGAGCGGGAGTGCGTCGATGAATGGCGCAAAAACGCACGTCCCTGAGCATAAAAGAATGGGCGTTGCCGCTTCGTCGTACAGGCAGGAGGCGGTGTGATGGTGCGACCGAAGAAGCGTCGGCTGAGGCGGCAGGCGGCGCCGCGTGGCCCGGCACAGGTTCAGTGGACCGGTAACGGCCTGATGACGTACGTGCGGCTGTATCTGGACTGGTCGGCGCTGAATGTGACGGCGGCGACGGTGACCAACCGCAGCCGCACGCTGGAGCGGTTCGTGTCGTGGTGCGAGGTTCGTGGGTTGAGCCAGCCGGACGAACTGACGCGCGCGGTGTTCGAAGCGTACCAGCGGTATCTGTACCTGTACCGTAAGGACAATGGCCAGGCGCTGGCGATCCGTTCGCAGCGGGCGTTGCTCACGCCGCTGATGGGCTGGTGCGGGTGGATGTCGCGCGAGCGGTATGTGCCGTATAACGCGGCGGCGGAAATGGTGTTGCCGAAGAAGCCGTTCCAGTTGCCGAAGGTAGTGCTGTCGGTGGCGCAGGTGGAGCGGCTGATGGCGCAGCCGGATGTGCAGGCGATTACGGGTGTGCGTGACCGTGCGATGCTGGAGGTGCTGTACAGCACGGGGTTAAGGCGTATGGAGCTGGCCGCGCTGACGGTATCGGACGTGGACACGCACACGCGTACGGTCCGGGTGAGGTGCGGCAAGGGTCGGCGCGACCGGCTGGTGCCGGTGGGCGAGCGGGCGTGTTACTGGGTGGAGCGGTATGTGCAGGAGGAGCGCGCGGCACTGATGGTGCGCGCCGATGAGTGGATGCTGTTCCTGACCGATTACGGTACGGCCTTCGAGTTGGGGCAGTTAAGCGGGATCGTGAGCCGGTACATGCGGCGCGCGGCGATCGTGGATGGATCGTGTCATGCGCTACGGCACGCGTGCGCGACACACATGCTGGAGAACGGCGCGGATGTGCGGTATATCCAGGCGCTGCTGGGTCATGCGGAACTAACGAGCACGCAGATTTATACGCAGGTGGCGATTGGCAAGCTCAGGCAGATCCACGCAGCGACGCATCCGGCGAAGCTGACGCGCGACGATGAGCTCGCCTCTCTCCTGGCGGCCATCGACGCCGAGGCGGCCGAGGACGCGCTGGAAGAAAGTTAGTAAGGTAAAGGCACATGCGGCCTGCGGCCGGAAACAACGGGGGCCGGGGGTAAATCGTCTGCCCCTGCGGGCCAGCCGATTAAACATAACGCCTGGAAATTAGCACCGTTTGGCGGGCCGCCCGGCAGGAAAGAGTCAGGTGGCAGGCCCGCCAAACGGTGCTAATTTGCGCTATGTCTTGCGCCCCCGGCGGGCTACATGGAGATCAACGAATCGATGGCCAGAAGAAGGCGCGGCGGCAGCATAGGCGTGTGGTGCCAAAGTGTCTTACACGGTCCAGTGCCGGCGACCTTCCTATGCTGCATCCTTCGATGCGGGATGCTCGCAAGTCGTGCAGACCGCCCTTGTTTCGAGATGCGAACGATCTGAGAATCGCGTCTGCGAAAAAATTCCAGGCGCCGGAGGTAGTGAACGCTGGAAGCCTTGCCTGATAAGCGGAAGCGGCCCGTGTGAGCGGAGTTTGCGTCAAGCGCAACAGTTCAGGGGCAGTATGCGGATCACGAAACGGGGCTGCACTATAACCGGCATCGGTACTATGATCCGCAGACGGGGCGGTTCATCAGTAAGGATCCGATAGGCCTCGCAGGCGGCATCAACTTCTATCAGTACGCGCCGAATCCGATCGAATGGATTGATCCACTGGGGCTGGATAAAAATTGCCCGACGATGGTTAACCTAAGACGATTGATGTCTCGTCAAGGTCCAAGTGAAATGACGGGAAATAAAATCAAGCGATATACATCTGCAATGCGTGCACAAGCTGGTTATGGAACATTTCCGCCTGTTGAAGCGGCCGATGTTGGAGGCGGGCAACTCGTCATTGTCGATGGTCATCATCGCGCCGAAGCAGCAACAAAAGCCGGCCTCTTGGCGATTCCTGTAAACATCTCCACTGCGTCGCCAGAGGAAGCTGCTCAACTTAAAGATGAGGCTGCGATGGCAAAAGCAGAGAGGACGGAACGATGCCGATATTGACTCGCGATAATTTTGTAACGGCGCTAATGGAGTTCGTTGCACTGCAATCTGCTTTGCAAGACAAACTCTTCAAAAGCAATGCCACAGCTCAAGATTGGAAATATCTGACTGATCTGCCTCGCTATGGATGTGTACATGCCCAATGTGCTAAGTGGAATTACTCTCGACATGGCTTGGGCGTAAGGTTTGAGAATGAAGATGGCATTGTTGTTGATGTGCACAATCACATTTTGGAAAAAGGTGTCGTTGACGCCCATAGAATGAACGAATTTATCCTTTCGAAGCATGCGAACTTGGTGTGCAATCCAGATTTTTATAGCGAGTGCGAAGAGAGGCTCAAGGATGCCGAGATGATCGGGGTGGTTGGGAAAATAGATGGAGAAGAAAAATGTTGGATATTGCTACGCTGGCCCCGATAGACGAAGGCCACCTAATTCCGCTTCTCTTTCATTGCTTCGGTTGACTATGTGACCATGCACTACAACTTCGACGATCGGCGTAATCTGCGCGCACAAGTGATCAATGAGGATGTAACGGATGCAAAGGGGAGATTGCTTGGAGCGCACGGTATTGGGCGTGGGATGATACAAAGAAAGTCATCAGCGAGGCCGCCCGCAAGGCTGGTATCAGGAACCCGATCCGCTTCCAGGGGCAGTATTATGATCACGAAACGGGGCTGCACTATAGCCGGTATAGGTACTATGATCCCAACACCGGCCGGTTCATCAGCAAGGATCCGATTGGCCTCGCGGGGGGCTGAATGCGTTTGCGTATGCGCCCAATCCGGTGCAGTGGATCGATCCGCTGGGTCTGAGTGGCATAACGCCACCAACGATAACGGCAAGCGACATTACTGATAGGACGCGCACAGAGATTCGTGATTTAGCAAATCAGAAGGGACTTGTTTTGGCTAAATCGGATGCGACAGGCGCACCGATAAAATGGAAATGCCCGTGTACAGGGAAAGAGCGTTTGAGGTTGGATCGAGGTCATAAAGACCCGGCAACAGGGTTGCCATCCAACGATCCTAAAGCGGCCGTTGACCATGTGCATGCATACGATCCGACAGGTAAAGTCAAGGTTGTATCGCCAGATGATGGAAACCCGCACTTCCCGACTACAGGTGAATAGAAATGCAACAAAATACATCGAATCAAGACTATTTCGAATCGAGCGATGGAGCTGTCCGGATATGGATTGAACAAGGATCGTCTATCCATATCAAGGCCGCGACAAAAGAAAACGATCCTGTCGAGCTATCTGAGTCGGAGGCACTTGAGATAGCGGAAATACTTAGGTGCTTTGCCAGCCGAATTTAATTTATTTGGTAATCGAAGGGCGGTGTGCGGCCCTTCGTCACGTGTCATTGCCCGATTATAAATTCGAGGTGTTCGGCCCGGAGCGGTTTCTGTGTCGTTGGCGCTCAGCTTCCTGTGCGAGCCATACGCCGCGCAGTTCGTCATTCTCGGCCTTGCGCTCAATGGCCCGTTGTGCGCGCTCACGCGCCCTGGCGGCCTCATCGTATTCTGGGGGGCGCCGTGAGGCATTGCCGGATGTAGTTAACCGAGACATTGACGCGCTGGCCGGTGCTGAAGAGATTGCCTGCGCCTAGCCACCTGTCGATATGCTCCCATGGCATAAAGGGCTGCTGCGGGCGCGGTGGTGTATCCAGTGAATAGCCATCTGGCGCATCGCGCAGCGTGACGGTAATCCTGCCACTACGCGAACGCGCCGAAAGCCGATGAACTGAACCGCACGCGCACCCATGCGGACGGCGGCGTGGAGTTCATCAACGGCACCGCACGCGCGGAACAGGTGGTGCGTTTCCGCTATGACGTGTTCGGACGGCGCACGATGAAGGAAGTTGAACGGGCCGGTGGCGGGGTCGATCGCACGGTGTTTACGTGGGACGGCGACGTGCTGCTGATGGAGGAACGTTTCCACGAGCCGTTGCGACCAACGCGCGACGTTCGTCCGTATCGCTATCGCTCGGCGCGGCTGGTGCGTGAGGATCCGAACGATCCATATTCGTTGCCTGTCGCGCAGCGCATGCATACGCTGGCTGAAGAGCATCAATGGCAGGCCGCATCGATTTATCTGTATGAAGCGGGTTCGTTTGTGCCGCTTGCGCGGCTTGATGAAACGATAGTTGAACATGCGCATCTGGCGACTGGGACCGACGGGCGCTATGTCCAAATGCCGGCGGTGACGCGACATGTCACGGTGTTTTATCAGAATGACCATTTGGGCACGCCGCAGGAGCTTACGGATGAGTCGGGGAAGGTGGTGTGGCTCGCGCGGTTTA
This sequence comes from Paraburkholderia sp. RL17-337-BIB-A, assembly GCF_046025895.1. Taxonomy (NCBI): domain Bacteria; kingdom Pseudomonadati; phylum Pseudomonadota; class Betaproteobacteria; order Burkholderiales; family Burkholderiaceae; genus Paraburkholderia; species Paraburkholderia sp. RL17-337-BIB-A. Next base: position 2,976,241 of record NZ_JARESY010000002.1, read on the forward strand.
AGGCGTGGGGGGGATGGAAGGATACTTGGAGGGAGAAGCCGGATCCGGTGGGGGGTGGTAATGCGCTGTGTTTTCAGGGGCAGTATCATGATGAAGAGACAGGGTTGCACTACAATTGCAACCGCTACTATGATCCGGCGACCGGCCGGTTCATCAGCAAGGATCCGATCGGGTTACAGGGCGGACTCAACGCGCATCAATATGCGCCCAATCCGCTTACATGGGTTGACCCGCTCGGATTGACAGGGGACGACGTATATCGAGCGATGAAAACCGGAAGCGATGGTTTCCCTATTGCTGAGCCTACGGCGCGTGGACTTGGTGCGCGTCCTGGTGTCGATATTCCTGTCGGCTCGGATGGGATGGTTCACCCAGCCACGGGAGGAATTTCGGTTGCGCCGGGATCAGCGGCTAACCTTCCGCCTCATAGGCGTCCGGCAAGTATGGGCGGCACTGGAAAGGACTGCGCATGCATGCTGAACACGGCGAATCTTCCAAATACCCTCAAGTACGTTCAGGATAGTGCCAACCATGGGACGATCCAGCCGAGTACAAGCATGTCCTTGTCTGACTATCAGGCGGCCCTTGCCTCAACTCGTGACAAATGGGTGAAGTAATGAATGCCGAACTGGATAGCGTGCTAGATAGAGAGCTGCGTGATGCATTGGAGAGGAATTGCGACGTCAATTTACTACGAGCGATTCTTGTGAAATACCGGGAGAAGAATTTTAGTTCGGGATCCGTGTATAGGCTTCTCGACTCCTTGAGGATTGGCGCAACGGAAGACATTGAAGACAGAGTTCTGGAGTTGATGGATATTGTGTCTGGATTCTGTTCTCCCGATATGCGAGTGTGGTAACAACGAAGGGCCGCGATTGCGGCCCTTTGCATGTCTATCCGGTGGTAATGGTCAGTAGCGGGTTATCTGCGCCTGCGCGCGCCATACCTTGCGCAGTTCATCATTGGTGGCCTTGCGCTCAATGGTCCGTTGTGCGCGCCCACGCGCCCTGGCGGCCTCATCGTATTCCGGGGTCACCGTGAGGCTTTGCCGGATGTAGTCAACCGAGACATAGACGCGCTGGCCAGCCTTGAAGAACTTCTCCGCGCCTAGCCACCGGTCGATGTGTTCCCAGGGCATGAAGGGCTGCTGCGGTTGCGTGACTGTTGCAGTCGATGGCGCGTCGGGCGCATCGCGTAGCGTCGTGCTTATGCATAAACGGCGCTGCACTACGACCGGTATCGGTACTATGATCCGACGACGGAGCGGTTCATCAGCAAGGACTCGATAGGGCTCGCGGGCGGCATCAAGCTCTATCAATATGCAAACAACCCCGCACTGCGGCCCTCTCGTTTCCATCCGGCAATGCACAGAGTCCATGCCACGAAAACGCCGCATCAAAACCTCACCCAAAAAACCATTCGCCAACCTATATCAACGCATCGCCTGATCCGAACAAGAAAACCACAATCACAGTGACGAACAGCGTACCGCAAACGCCGTAGTAATTGACGTCACCACCACGCATCGCTACCCTTCCGCCTTGATGGTTCCCATCAACCGGGATCAAAAGGGAACGCAGTACGAGCAGCGATGCTCCGAGTCTGCGGCTGTCCCCGCAACTGTAAGCGGCGAGTCCGTGCCATTCATGACCACTGGAGCACCGGGAAGGTCGGCACGTGACGTTGACCCGTGAGCCAGGAGACCTGCCATCAAACCGAGGTCTGCGCAGCCGCATCGGGCGGGGTGTCCCGATGTGCAAGCACCGCCTATGCGGCGCCCGTTGCAACGACAGCCCAAGCCTCAGGATCAGTCATGTCCACCGCCGTTCAAACCGGTTCCCCGCAGGGAACCTTGCGCCGACACGTCGTCGGCATGTATAGCGTTCTCGCCGTGTTGTCAGTCTCCGCATGGCAGGTTGCACAGGCCGCGGACGACACATCGTTGCCACTGCCCGCGCAAGCGTCGGCCGAAACCACGCTGCCGAATATCCTTGTCACCGGCGACACCCAACACCTGCCGCAATCGTTCGACCAACGCTACGCCACGACCCAGGTCCTCACGCGCGCCGATCTCGAGCGTCTGTCCCCGGCCAACCCGAGTATCACGCAAGCGCTCGCCACGCTGCCCGGCGTCACCGTTTCGCAAAACGGCGGCCCCGGCTCCTTCGCTTCAGTCAGCATCCGGGGTTCATCCGGCAGCCAGGTCGCGGTGTTTATCGACGGCATCCGGGTAGGCTCCGCAACCACCGGCCAGGCCGCGTGGGCGGATCTCTCAACCTCCTCGTTCGACCGTGTCGAAGTCATCTCAGGGCCGGCGGCCGCGTCGTTCGGTGCGGCTGCGATGGGCGGCGTCGTGCAACTGTTCACCAATCACGCATCCAATCAGCCGAACCAGACCACGATCTCCGTAGGCGGCGGTTCGAACAAAACCTTCGACACGCAAGTCCGGACCTCCGGCAGTATCCCCTCCACTGGTCCGCTCTCGGCACTGTCCGGCCTGACCTACTCGCTCGGCCTGCACGACTACAACACCGCTGGGATCGATGCGACCCAGCCGTATGCATTCGGTCACGAGGATGGCCGAAACCCGTACCATGCTCAGGACGTGGATGCGCGCCTCGGCTATGCGCGCGACAACTGGTCGCTCTCCACGTTCGCCCTGTACCACACGTCCGATCTTTCGTATGACAGTGGCGGTGGCGACGATCGCCAGCTCGATCATCAGTTGACGACGGGCCTCGCGTTTCACCTGGACATTACGCCGACCACCCAGTTCGACCAGTCGGTGGGCTACGCCACGGACCGCCAGTTCCTCTATGCGAACAATCCCACCATTCCGACCGATGAGATCGACTCGACGCGTTTCAGCACGTCAACCTCGTTGACCCATCAGGAAAAGGCGCTGACGTTGTTCGATCTACCGCTGTCCGGAGAGACGAAGCTCGCCTACGACTTCAGCCGCGAGCAAGCTTTCCTGCCGGTCGATATCCCTCAGGGCGTGCCGACGCGCAACGATTCAGCGGTCTCACTCCATCAGTCAGTCACGCTCGGTGCCCTGACGGTGTTCCTTGCGGGCCGTCACGAGATTATTCAGGGCCGTTCGGTCAATACCGGCAATGTCGCCGTGGCCTATGCGATCACCCCGGTGTATACGGCGCGGCTTTCGTATGGCAATGCATTCCGCCTGCCGACCTTCAACGACCTGTACTACCCAGGCTTTGCGAACCCGAACCTGTTGCCCGAGCGCAGCGACACGATCGAGGCGGCGCTGGACGCAACCACCTCGTTCGGCACCTTCACGGCCGCCGTTTATGACACCCGCGTCCATGACCTCATCTCGTACAACTCCGCGACGTTTCTGCCCGTGAATATTGGACGGGCGCACATCCAGGGCATCGATCTGTCGTACAAGGGCACGCTCGGCAAATCGACGCCTGTCAGCCTCGCGATCGGCCTGCTGAATCCGCAGGACGTGACCGACCAGACGTGGCTTAACCGCCGCCCGCGCCAGACGGCCAGTCTGAGCGTCGATCACACGTGGGACGAGTTCCATCTTCACGCGCTCAGCACCGGCGTCTCGCTGCTTTATGGGGGATCGACCTTCGACGACCAGCTCAACTCGATCTATCTGCCGTCGTACACAACGGTCGCTTTGCGTGCTGCTTATAAGGTCAATTCGCATCTGACCGTGTCGGCGAATCTGTCGAATCTGTTTAATCGACAGTACGTCACTGCATATGGGTACAACACTTTGGGACGTACGGCGTTTGGCAAGCTGGCTTATACGTTCTAAGCGGCAAATGGCCCTCCCGGTGGCATGAACGGCTGGGAGGGCGCCGGTTCCGGTCCACACTCTGAACCGATCGATGGACCATCGCCTGCCCAGGGTTTTTCCTGGTCTCAACCTATGTCGATATCCGGATCATCGAATCGTCGTAGGAGTATGTCCAACTTCTCCAAGTGAAAGGCGAACACACCATGACTACCGGAACCGTCAATCTCCATCGCGTCTTGCGCGCTACGCCCGAACGCATCTATCGGGCCTTCCTCGAACCCGACGCGATAGCGAAGTGGCTGCCGCCCTATGGCTTCACCTGTCAGGTCCATCACCTGGAGGCCCGCGTGGGCGGCACTCACAAGATGTCCTTCCGCAATTTCACCACCGGCAACGGCCACTCGTTCGGCGGCGAGTATGTCGAACTGGTGCCGTTCGAGAAAATCCGCTACACGGACCGATTCGACGATACGAACCTGCCTGGCGAGATGCACGTCACCGTTTCATTGCGGCAGGTGGTCTGCGGGACCGAGGTCACCATCACGCAGGCGGGCGTGCCCGAGGTCATTCCTGTGGAGATGTGCTACCTCGGCTGGCAGGAGTCGCTTGCTCAGCTGGCTAAACTGGTTGAGCCCGAGATTCCGGATTGACTGACGGCGCGGGCATGGGGATGCGGTCTGTTGTTCGGGGTGACGCCCGTGTGTTGATGTAGCCCACGCGTCGCAACATTCGATCGCTGGCGAATTGCAACGGGCTAAAATAGGGCGTTGCCCTTTTCGCACAGACGTGCCCGTCCATGACGATCAAGAGACGCTCGACAATAAGCGAGCTTGCGGAATTAGCCGGTGTTCATGCGTCCACCGTGTCCCGCGTGATGAACCCGGCCACGCGCCACCTGATCGGCGCCGAAGTCACAGACCGTGTGCTCAAGGCCGCCCAGAAGCTCAACTACTCGCCTAACCGGATTGCGGCCACCTTGCGAACCAGCCGCTCGGGCACCATCGGGGTCATCCTGCCGGACATCACCAACCCGATCTTTCCGCCCATCTGCCGCGGTATCGAGGACGAGCTCGCCAAGCGAGGCATGCTGCCGTTGATCGCGAATGCGGCGGGCACGATGGAGCGCAAGCGCTTCGTCGTCGATCAGATGGTGGGCCGGCGCGTCGACGGACTGATTCTCGCCACCGCCGAGCGAAACGACCCAGTGCTCATGCATTGCCTGGAGGAAGGACTTCCGGTCGTCGTCGTCAACCGCAGCGACGATAGCGGCCGCGTGTCCTGCGTGGTCGGCGACAGCCACCTGGCAATGCGGCTGGCCGTCGCTCATCTGACCCAGCTTGGGCACAGCCACATCGCCCACGTTGGCGGCCCCATCGAGCTGTCTACCGGTTTCCAGCGCAAGCAGGGGTTTCTCGACGCGCTCAAGGAAAACAGCCTGAAACTGAGTGCGTGCCCTGTCGTGCAAAGCGACGCTTATTCACGTCCGGCAGGCAAGGCCGCTTGCAGCGCGCTGCTGGAAAAGCGCAAGAAAATCACGGCGATCGTCGCGGGCAACGATCTGATCGCGCTCGGCTGCTACGACGCGCTGCACGCGGCGGGGTTGCGCTGTCCGGACGATGTTTCGGTGATTGGTCACAACGACATGCCCCTGATGGATTCGGTCGCGCCCGCCATGACCACCATTCATCTGCCCTTGTACGAGATGGGCGCGAGGGCTGCCGCATTGATCATCGACACCTTGCAGGGAAGCGGCAAGGGGAACGTCAACGTCGTTTTGCGGCCCGAACTGATGATCCGCGAGTCGACCGCGGCGCCCTCGCCGACGCGCGTGTAAAGCGCGCCCGTTCGCACGGTCTGGCACCGAGGTCCCGGCTGCATTGGTAGCGGTCAGGTTACGCGTATTCGAAGTGTGTCTCCTTGCCGCGAAAGTCACCCCGCGTCTCGTCCATGGTCACGACATGTGCGTTCTTGATCAGTGTGTAAGCCATTAGTACTCTCTTCCCGTCTGCAGATGACGGTACCGCTTCAACGAACGACCGGCGCGCGGCACCATGAATTTACCCCTTCAAACGCTATTCATTGACGCAATCGATTGCGCAAATGTACGCTTGCCGCCAAATCCCAAAACCAAGTGTTTACCCATATCCGAATTCTTGTCATAAGGCGCAAGACACTTTTTACTCTTCAAGTTTACGGGATAGTTCTGACCAAAAACCACCATCGGAGTCCGCCTGCTTGAGAACTCGCTGACACCGAGGGCGCAGGTCGACGCTTGACAGTCGCAAATATGCGTCATAGCATGCAATCGATTGCATGAACGGACGAGAAGTGAACATGAATGAAATAGCTTCACAGGGCATCATCGAAAACGCTGATTCCGTTACCGACATCGTGACAGCGGCGATGGGCAACACGACCAATCCGCGCCTGAAACAGATCCTGCTTGCGTTGGTCAGGCACAGCCACGCGTTTCTCCGGGAGGTTCGTCTTACCGACCAGGAGTTCGAACAAGGACACGCGTTCCTGAAAGAAGTCGGCCTGGCATGCAATGACTTGCATAACGAGGTGGTACTGCTCGCCGACGTCCTCGGAATCTCGACGCTGGTCACCTTGCTGAATAACTCCGCCCCGCAGGAACGTACCTCCGGAGCACTGCTTGGACCGTTTTTCCGGGGTGGCGCGCCACGCTATGAAAACGGCGCGAACATCGCTGCTGGGGGTTCGCCGGGCAAGCCGCTATTCGTCCGGGCAAAAGTGTTGAACGCACGACGCGAACCGGTCGCAGGCGCACAGGTAGACGTCTGGCAGGCTTCGCCGGTCGGTCTCTACGAAAACCAGGATCCGGAGCAGCCGGAGATGAATCTGCGCGGCCAGTTTCAGACTGATGAGCACGGCGAATTCTATTTCCGTAGCGTGCGCCCGGCTGGCTACCCTGTGCCGACGCATGGCCCGGTCGGCCCCCTGCTCGCCGCGCAGCAACGGCATCCCTACCGCCCGGCACACATTCACTTCGTCGTGATCGCCGAGGGCTACGACACGCTCGTCACGCAGGTCTTCGCCGACGATTCCGATCACCTGAACTCCGACGTCGCGTTTGGCGTGACCCGTGATCTGGTCGGTCGCTATGAACTGCGCGACACCGGCGCACCGGAGCCTGTCGACGGGTCCTTCTACACGCTCGACTATGAGTTCGTGCTAGCCGAAGGCACGCCGACCTATCCGGTCCCACCGATCAAGTAAACACCGCTATAAAGAGGCTCAAGATGTCCGACTCACTTGAAGGAAAAAGCGTAGTTGTTATCGGCGGTACCGGTGGCATTGGTACTGCGACGAGCCGGCGCTTTGCCGCCGCGGGCGCACGCGTCGTCGTCGCCGGCCAGTCAGTCGAGCGCGCGCAGGCGGTCGTCGCGCGATTGCCCGGCACCGGTCACTTCGCAGCCAAGGTGTTTATCGAGAAAAGCGACACGCTGAAGCAGCTCGCTGAAGACGTGGCCGGCCGCTATGGCCATGTCGACGTGCTCGTCAATGCAGCGGGATTCACCAGGCCGGTCCCGCACGCTGACCTCGACGCACTGACCGATGAACTCATCGACGACATCATGCGCGTGAACTGGCGCGCCCAGTTTGCGGCGGTGCGCGTGTTCCGCGCGCTGCTGGACAAATCCGGCGCAGGCCTGATCGTGAATGTGTCGTCAATCTCGGGATCGAACGGCATCGGCAGCAACATCGCCTATTGCGCTGCGAAGGCGGGTCTGGACGTGATGACCATGTCGCTCGCCCGCGTGCTCGCGCCGCGGGTGCGCATCCTGAACGTGTCGCCGGGCGTGGTGGACACGGGATTCGTGCCGGGCCGCAGCGCCGACTTCAACGACAAGGTCGCCAGCACGACACCGTTACGCCGCATCGGCAGCGCGGACGACATCGCACAGGCCATCGAGGCGTGCGCGACACAGCTGACGTTCAGCACCGGCACCACCATCGTCGTCGACGGCGGACGACGCCTCGGCTAATCAGGCAGCAAACCGGTCCGGGTCGCGCGTGCCGGCACCGGCTTTGTCCCGGCGCGTCTGCGTGTCACAACCCGATACAAGAGAGTCCTACTGATGCATTCCCGCAAAACCATCATTACCTGCGCCATCACGGGCAACCTGACGAAGCCGGAGCAACACCCGGGACTTCCGATCACGCCGGCACAGATTGCACATTCAGCGCTTGAAGCTGCCGCCGCCGGTGCTTCGGTTGTCCATATCCACGTACGGGACCCGGCGACCGGCGCCCCTTCGATGGAGCTTGAGCTGTACCGCGAAGTCATTCAGCTGATCCGCGCCGCTGACCAGCAACTCATCATCAACCTGACCACCGGTCCCGGTGGCCGCTTCGTACCGGGCGAGGACGATCCGAAGATTGCCGGCGCCGGTACGACGCTCATGCGTCCGGAAAAGCGCGTCGAACATATCGCGGCGTTAAAGCCCGATATCTGCAGCCTTGACCTGAATACGATGAACTCCGGCGCACAGGTGGTGATCAATACGCCACGCAATGTCACGCGCATGGCTCACATCATTCGTGAGGCGGGTGTCAAACCGGAACTCGAAGTGTTCGACACCGGCGACATTCATCTGGCGCTGGATCTCATCAAGGACGGCGTGCTCGACGGCCCCGGCTTGTGGACCTTCGTGACCGGCGTGAAATACGGCTTTTCGGCAACCCCGGAGACGTTGTTCTATGCGCGCAACCTGTTGCCGGCCGGCGCCGTGTGGTCAGCCTTCGGAGTTGGCCGCTACGAGTTTCCCATCGTCGGTCAATCGTGGCTGGCAGGCGGCCATGTGCGCGTTGGCCTCGAAGACAACATCTACATCTCCCGCGGCGTGCTTGCCGAGAGCAACGCGCAACTCGTGGCCCGGGCACGGGACATCGTGCTGTCGATGGGCGGGGAAATCGCGTCGGCGCGCGAAGCACGTGATCTGCTGGAATTGCCGTGACCGTGCTCAAGTCCTTCGCCCATCTGCGCGTGCGGCCGCGCGTCCACTCGAGCGCGTTCCTGGCAGCGGGCGCCGTCGTCATTGGCGATGTCGAGGTCGGCGCACACTCCTCCATCTGGTTCAACTGCGTGCTGCGCGGCGACGTCCAGCGCATTTCAGTGGGCACCGGCACCAACATCCAGGATGGATCGATCGTGCACTGCTCGACCAACGGCCGTCCGACCGTCATCGGCGATGCCGTGTCCGTGGGACACGGCGCCATTCTGCATTCCTGCACGATTGAAGACACCGGCTTTGTCGGCTTCGGCGCGCGCGTGCTGGATGGCGCAGTGATCCGCCGCGGCGGCATGCTGGCCGCCGGCGCGGTTTTGACACCAGGCAAGGTGATCGGCACGGGCGAACTGTGGGCGGGGAACCCCGCAAAGCTGCTTCGCGTCATGGACAGCAACGGGGTGAGCGCGCTTGGCGCGATCGCCGAGCGCTATACGGCACTTGCTCTCGCCTACCAGAACGGCGGAACCGAAAACATCATCTACAGGGAAAAGTAACATGCCACAAGCAGTAACCGTTAAAGCAAAGAGCGCGAACATCGACGCTCTCGAGTTGAATTTCGTAGAACAATCCCGGCCGGCCATCAAAGCCGGCGAGTGCCTCGTCGAGGTCGGCAGCTCCGGCGTCAATCCGAGCGATGTCAAAGCTGTACTGGGCTTCATGCCTCACGCCGTCTGGCCCCGCACACCGGGCCGCGACTATGCCGGCGTCGTGGTGGACGGTCCGGCTGCGCTGATTGGCAGGACAGTCTGGGGCAGTGGCGGTGAGCTGGGCATTCGCAACAATGGCGCTCACGCAAACTATGTGGTCGTACCGCTTGCGAGCGTGCGTGAGAAGCCTGCCGCCCTGTCGATGGACGAAGCCGGCGCGATCGGCGTGCCCTTCGTGACCGCCGCCGAAGGCCTGCGCCGCGCGGGCGGTGCCGCTAACGGCAAGGTGGTGCTCGTGCTCGGCGCGAACGGCAAGGTCGGCCAGGCTGCGATCCAGTTGGCCACGCTGGCGGGCGCCCAGGTGTTCGGGGTCGAACGCAATGCCCAACCGTACGTTGGTCACGCGAGCGGCAATGTCACAATGATCGAGTCGGCCGAAAATCTGGACAGCGTCGTACGCGAGCTCACCGGCGGCCATGGTGCCGACATCGTCTTCAACACGGTCGGCAGCCCTTACTTCGATAAGGCAAACCGCGCCATGGCGCTACGGGGCACCCAGATCTTTATCTCGACGATCGACCGCGCGGTACCGTTCGACATTCTGGAGTTCTACCGCGGCCAACGAACCTACGTCGGAGTCGATACGCTTGCGCTCGACAGCGTCGAAGGCGCGGCCATTCTCGATAGTCTCGCCGGTTCGTTCGAGCGCGGTGCATTGAAGCCATTTCCGATTGTAGAAGACCATGTCTTCCCGCTTGCAAAGGCGGCAGACGCATACCGTATCGTGTTTAACGGCGCGCGACATCGCGTGCTGCTCAAGCCGTGAACGTCACGCGCTTCGGTAAGGCGCCCGCCTACTTCCCTGATAACCACTTCGGTATGCAGTGCGTGCGTCTGCAAGGACATGAGGCGGGGCCGTCGCAGTCGCTCTGGCTCGGCGTGTCGACGATCGAGCCAGGCGGCCACACGACGTTGTCGGGCTCCGGGGTCGAGAAGCACTACGTCGTCCTGGAAGGCACCGTCAACGTTCAGACCGACACCGGGGAAGTCGCACTGGAGCGGCATGATTCGTGCCGCCTCGAACCGAACGAGCGGCGCGCGCTGCACAACCGCACGCAGCAGCCGGCGCTTATTCTGCTTGCGATGCCCTACGCTTAAGCGCTGATACGATCCTCGCGCGACACCGTTCGTGTGGCTATTTCATGGCCACATGAACGGCGCGCGGGCGCTTCAGGTTTCGGTTAAGCGTGTTTGCGCAGGCTTAAAACCAGCAGCAAACAGCGGCGCGCGGTTGGGTCCGCATGAGCCCGCGTCGTATCTGGAATGATTGATGAGGTTGTTTAGGCAGCCTGAGGACAAGCAATGAGTAACGCTGGTAACAAAACGCTAACGGGCGGTGGGGTCTTGTTCGCGCTCGCCCTTGGCGCCTTTGCCATCGGAACCACCGAGTTCGCGACGATGAGCCTGTTGCCAATGTTCGCGCGAGACCTTGGAATCGACGCGCCGACTGCTGGTCATGTGATCAGCGCATACGCGCTGGGCGTTGTCGTGGGCGCACCGGTCATTGCGGTAGTGGCGGCGCGGGTCGCCCGGCGCACGTTATTGACCGTCCTGATGGGCATGTTTGCGCTTGCAAATGGGATGAGCGGCCTGGCGCTTTGGCTCGTTTCCGCGGCAGTCGAACGTAGCCGAAATCGCGAAGTTGCCACGATCCGCGAAAATATTCCGGGTTGAATGGCCCCGCAATCGGGTTTCCGATTGACTAGCCGGTCAGGCACCGACCAGGACCATTGGCCAGTCACTTATGTCTGTATTACGGCTGCGATGATGACCGAGATGGCGAGGACCCACAACTCGATAGCGGTAAAGCGGGGGTATCTAATGTTCATCATCATCCTCGTGCGCCGCAGCAGGAACTTCATCAGGTACTTGTCCTCTATCGTTACCGTTTGGTCTGTCGCATTGATGTACTCCCCTATTGCAGAGCCTCCATGCGGAACTCAATCTTCCTGATCAGGAGATGAACAGTTCGATCCCATCGCAGTCATCGCTGGCCGCTGGGAGACTGCAAATCCGCTCCAGTCCGCGGTCATTTCGGCGAAGCAATCCGCACAGCAGACAGCGGTAATATTTGGCCAAAGGCTCACGTGCTTCCGAACGTCCTCCTTCAACTCGTCGCATTCATCGCAGCGATCCAACACACGGACCTGCAGCGTTCGGTTGTGCCACTTTTCGCGCGCGTTCATATCAGCAGCCCTCGTGTTGATCTGCGACGTCGACGGCGATGATGTTCGTGCCCATCCTCCGCAGTTCGGCGGGCGTCGTATCGTCTCGGCGCGGCTCGAGCAAATCTGTTGCGTTCGTCCTCATCGTGGTCCTCAATAGATACAGATGCTGCCAGGTTCAACAGTCCGGCGATATACGTTCTTATTCAACCAGAGGACGAACGTGTATTCGTCGTACGCTTTGCTACTGATATCAACCCAGTATGCAGAGCGTTTGACATGGCTGACATTCAAATGAAATCGCTAAGTCCATGGAATCAAGATAGACGGACGACTCTCAGAAAACTATTCTACGAACGGTTGCTTCAGTTCTACATGGACATAGTGCGCTTATACGAATGGATACCTCGAGGCAGCCAGGAACAGCGGCTTCGTTGTGCTCGTGATGTTGGACGAGTGTAAATTCCTCGTATCAAACGTCCACGGTCGCGACCATCGGCACCGCCTTGCCGGGGTGGCTGCGGCTTTTCGCGAATCGTTCTGGGCCCAAAGCTCTTGCCGCGACGCGATGTCACGCGATCGGCTGAACCCATCGGCTGCGCCAGACCGGTGCTTCAAAGGGATCCGAAAAATACTGGGTCTCGTGAACGACCTTGCCGTTGCGGAACTCCATAATGCTTACCGTGTAAGCCGCTCGCCCCGTATAGGCGATGCTATATTCCGTGACCCAGAGATTACCTTCTCCTTGAATTCGCCTGACATCGAAACCTGATGGCTTATCTGGATGATGGCTTCGCAGTGCCTGCAAATTAATTCGCCCGGCGATTCGCTCACCTGATTGCGGATAATCACAGATGACATCGTCATCGTAAATATCGTGTTCCGCGTCGAGATCGCCGGCTGCCGACGCGCGCCAGTGCGCAGTGAGGGCTTCACGTATTTGTTCTTCCCGCATGGCGTGCCTCCGGATACCGTTCACGTCTATCGATCGCGAAACAAGGTCTGCTTCTCGATCAAGTGTAGCAAATGGATGACGGGGCGCGGTTTGTTGAATATCCACAGGCAATAACGCGACAAACTCCTATTCTTGAAGAGTCCATCCGGACACAATCAAGGAGGAAGGCTATGCGCATGCTTCTCAACATACGAATACCTCACGAGCCGTTCAACGCTTTTGTGCGCGATGGCTCCATCGGAGAGTTGATCGAAAGGATTCTCGCAGACACGAAACCGGAGGCCGCCTACTTTACTGAGCAGAACGGAACACGCGGAGCAATCCTCATCGTGAACATTGAAGAGCCGTCGCAGGTTCCAAAATTCGCGGAACCATGGTTTCTTACGTTCAATGCCGCCTGCGAGTTTCGCGTGGTGATGGTGGCAGATGACATCAAGAAAGCTGGACTCGAAGCGCTTGGCTCGAAGTGGAAATAGCGACCGCGGCACCGCGTGTGAGTGACGTCTTGTTCCTCAGGGCCTACTTAATGACGGGATCGATCCCCTGGATTTCGCGGTCGGTGCGTCACGACTTGAACAGCCTACCGCCAACATCTAACGTTCTTCGCACGATCCTGAGGAGGCGGCCATGGCAAGAATCGAAGCAAAGCTGGCGGAAATGGGATTGACGTTACCGCAAACGCTACAGATGCCTGCAAACGTAAGCATGTCATTGCCATTTGCATGGGTGCGCGTGAGCGGCACACGAGCTTTTGTCTCCGGACACGTGCCGCTCAACCTCGACGGGACGATTGCGCAACCGCTCGGCAAGGTCGGCGCGGAAGTTTCGCCGGACGAAGGCTATGCAGCAGCACGCCTTGTGGCGCTTGCACAGTTGGCGAGTCTTGCGAAGGCGCTCGGGGACCTGGATCGCATTACGGCCTGGGTACGCGTCTTTGCAATGGTTAACGTAGCACCCGGTTTCGATCAGATGCCACGGATCGCAAATGGCTTCTCGGATTTGATCCTTGAACTGTTCGGGCCGGAGATTGGAATGCACGCCCGGTCAGCCGTCGGCGTCGCGCTCCCGCTAAACGTGCCCATCGAATGCGAAGCGGAGGTTGAGATCGACGGACGGCGCCTGTAATCCAGGAATGCCGCCGAGACCGAGACGTATTTTCGAGCCGCCGCCGAGCCCATTCGCGGCTCGACGAGCTGTTCGAGACCGAGACCCTCCAGAATGGGGAAGCTGTGCAAACCGTCCCGACCGCCGACGATTCGTTTGACTCAACCACTATGGCCGCCCAGACAACCGATGGTCGGCTTGCATTCCACCTTTCGCTAATGGGTTAAAGAACCGTAGCCGAACCCGGATCAGCATGTCCAATACGGTTAAGATGAAACGTGTAACGCAATTGGAAACCAAGGCGTTCATACAACCGGATCGCGGAAATATTGTCACTGAACACGTGCAGAAACGGCGTTTCTCCCCGTTGCTCAATTTCTCTACGCAAGACTTTCACGAGCCGGCCAGCAAGGCCCTTTCCTCGATGCTCTTCATCCACGCAAACGGCGCTAATCTCAACGTATCCGTCGACGCGCATCCGTTCGCCGGCCATCGCAATGAGACGCCCCCCGTCGCGAATCCCAATGTAATTGCCCATCTCGCAAGTCCGCTTGCCGAAAGGTCCAGGCTTGGTCTTCTGGACCAGATCGAGCATCTCGTTCGCCTCCGCGTTACCCAGCCGGATTACCTCCGGGTCGTCCGTACTTCCTGCTTCGCGGTGCGGGGCGATCATTTGATGAATCACGCCGAGGTACGTCGCTTGTAGCCCATCGACCGGACCAAGCGGTTCCGCGGATTGCAAGACGACCTGCTCGTGAGGCCGCAAAAGCTGACGGAGGGTCCTGTATGCAGCGGGCGTTTCGGAGGCCAGAGCAGCGAAAGGCGCTACATCGGGATGGTATCGACGGGCCAGCGCGTCCCCTTGCCCAAGGTGCGCCTGCTTCGTTGTGAGGGCCGCCCAGATCGGGCGGTCGAGGTCGGCTTGTATCGAATCGCTCATGCTCTCTCCTTTGTCAGACCGCGCATATCTTCGCTGCATTGCTGCGCAGTCTAGACCTCCAACCAGGAGCGGGCTATAGTCGTAAATGACATTAATATTGGCATTTACGACATGAGACTGGTCATCTTCGCGCTTGACGGCCTGTTCGACACCGGCCTCACAGTGCTGCTGGATACCTTTGCGACGGCCAACGAGTTGGCCGCTGCCCAAGGGTTCGCCGCACCGCCCTTCGACGTAAGGCTGGTTGGCGTACGCAGACGCATCCGTACCGCGCATGGATTGTCGACTCCAGTCGAAGCCGCAAGCACCGTTCCCCGCCCAGATTGGGTGGTGGTGCCTGCGCCGAATGCGAGGCAACCGGAGCGCCTGATCGAGGCGCTGGCGCGTCCAGACGTGCGCGACGCGATGGCGTACCTGCGTACCTGGCATGCTGACGGCGTCGGCGTCGCGGCCGCCTGTATCGGTACTTTCCTGCTGGCCGAAGCCGGGCTTCTGGATAATCGCGAGGCGACGACCACCTGGTCACTGGCGCCTTTCTTCCGCCAACGCTATCCGGCTGTCAATCTGGATGATTCACGCATGGTCGTCGCGTCGCATCGCGTAGTCACAGCGGGCTCCGCGATGGGCCATCTCGACCTTGCGCTATGGTTGTTGCGTCAGGCAAGTCCCGAACTTGCGACGCTCGTTGCCCGCTTCATGCTCGTTGACAAGCGTTCATCCCAGGCCGAGTACATCATTCCCGATCATCTCGCTCACGCCGATCCATTGGTCGCGCGATTCGAGCGATGGGTTCGCGACAATCTTTCTTTGGGTTTTTCGCTTCAGGCAGCGGCGGCTGCGTTGTCCGTCGGACCACGCACCTTGCAGCGCCGTACCGAGGCAGTGCTTGGCAAATCACCATTGGCGTTCTTCCAGGACCTGCGAATCGAACGGGCGCAGAATCTCGTCTCGATTGGCTACGACCTCGAGACAATCGCAAGCGAGGTTGGCTACGCCGACTCGGCGACATTGCGGAGCCTACTGCGTCGGAGGCTCGGCCGTGGGGTGCGGGAACTTCGTGCGGAAATGCGCTAGCGTCCTGACGACGGATTTGCCTTTACGCGACGCGTTGCAAAGCGGCGAAAACGTGGCGTACAGCAAAACCCACCGCGCAAACCGGCGAACGCTCAGAGTTCAGGCGCTGCGTCCCATTTGGGTTTCATTTCTTTACCCCATTTGTGCGGATCTTGTTTGTGCATCTCTTCCATTTCCTTGGCGACATCCGGATGTTTGTCCATGACATGTTTCGTCATGGCTTTCACCATTTCGTCCCATGATTCGGCCGATAATTTCTGATCACATTTTCCGCCGAGCTCTTTGCACGTCATGGCCTTCATTTGGAATCTCCTTCTAACTGCTAACGAGAGTTTGGGCGCGAGATGACACACCTCAGACACGCGACGGCAGACGTTTCCCGGAACCGGCGACGCTGCTGGATGCGACGTTGGATGTCGCAGCAATTACTGGACCTGCAATCTTCGGGATTTAGCGCAAGTGAACTTTGGCGTATGTCTGCTGGACCTCGGGCTGACCTTAGTCGCCATAAACCTCGATCCGGTTGCGACCGCGCTCCTTCGCGCGATACATGGCCTTGTCGCCACGAGACAGCGACTGATAGGCGCCGACATCGGTCGCGCGCATCGCGTCGACGCCGACGCTGACGGTCAGCACGATCTGCTCAGCACGGCACAACAAGGGGGTTCGCGACGTACGTTGCTGGACGCGTCGCGCGAGCGCGATGGCCGCGTCGATATCGGTGTCCGGCAGCACCATCGCGAACTCCTCGCCGCCAAGGCGGCCGACGATGTCGCTGGCCCGCACTTCGGCACGCAGAAGCGCGGCGAAGTGACTGAGCGCGTAGTCGCCGACCTCGTGTCCCCAGCGGTCGTTGAGCGCCTTGAAGTTGTCCAGATCGAACATCAGCACGGAGGCGACACAACTGTCAACGCGCCGGACGCGCGATAACGCCGCCTCGCTTTGCATCATGAAGTGGCGGCGATTGGGCAACTGGGTCAGGAAATCGATCGTTGCCGATTCCTGCAGCTCGGCCTCGATGTGCTTGCGCTCAGTCACATCCGTGATGAAGCCGTGCCACAGCGTGCTGCCGTCGGCCAGCAGTTGCGGCCGCGCATCGCCCTGTCGCCAGCGCAAGCCTTGTCGCGGCAGCTGCACTCGATATTCGAGGTGCCACGGCGACAGGCTTGCCGCCGATTCCTCAATCGACTGCCGGTACGCGGCCAGATCGCGCGCATCAATCAGCGCGTCGACTGTCTCCGCGCTCGTCGTGGCCTGCTGTGGCGTCAGCTCGTAAATATCGCGGATTCCGTCGCTCGCGTAGGGGAAGAACGCGCGGCCATCGGGCATCAGCCGGTATTGGAAGACCAGGCCCGGAACCTCATCCGTCAGGTTCGTGATCAGCTCAATGGACTGCTGTAGCCGCGCGGCCATCTCCCGCAACGCCGTGATGTCGGTCGACGTACCGACCATGCGCAGCGCGCGAGCCTCGCTGTCGCGGTTGACCACCTTGCCCCGGCTGCAGATCCATTTGTAGCCGCCGTCCTTGCAACGGATCCGGTGCTCGACCGCGTAGGTGTCGGTTCTGGCTTCAAAGTGGGCCTGCATCGCCGCCGCGACGTCCGCGAGGTCGTCCGGATGCAAGCGCAGATAGGCGTCCTCGATCCGGTTGCTGAGCTCATGCGCCTCGTACCCAAGCATCGCCTTCCAGGCAGGCGAGTAGTCGATTTCGCCGGTGACGACATTGCGGTCCCAGACGCCGGTCCCGCTGCCGGCAAGTGCCAGCGTCATGAGTTCCGCGCCGGCCTCCAGTTCTTTCACGCGGTCGCGCAGCGTCGACAGTGCATGCGCGCGTTCGAGGCTGGGCGCGATCAGCCCGGCCAATTCACGAAGGAACTGCCGTTGTGCGTCATCGAGGGCGCGGGGCATGTCGTCCAGCAGGCACAGCGCGCCCAAATGGAGACCGTCGGAGCTTGTCAAAGCGCAGGCGGTGTAAAAGCGCGGCCACCGCGCCGCGCCGCCGCACGCCTTGCCGCGAAAGCGCTCGTCGATCCAGGTATCCGGCACGACGACCATCCCGTCGAACGCCGTGCCTGCTTGCAACGACGGACCCGATAGGTCCGGAGGCAGGACGTCAGGCAAAACGCCGTCGACCGCCTTAAGCCGCTGCCCATGAGCGTTGGATAACGTGACCACGGCGGTTGCGACGCCGAAATGAGCCCGCGCGAGTCTCGTCACCGCTTGGCATTCCGTGTCGGCCGACGGCAGTTCGACATCGCCGCCCGCGGGTGCTGCAGACTGAACGGCGTCTTTGTCTGAATCGGTGCAAACCAGCATAGGGATTGAGGCGTTACCTGTGACGGGTCGCGAGGCGTATCAAGCGCCTGTTAAGCCCCTGTTAACGGCACCGAACGCCGTGAGTTTAGGGCAGGTGGTCTACTGCATGCGCCAAGGATGCGTTTCAACCGGAGGCAGTGCGATGCGGAGTGTGTCAAAGTAACCACTCTTACCGTGAGCGACCCCACATGACCAGCTTACCGATTGCCGACCGATGGTTCGAACTCAAACGCATCAGCGACGACATTACCCTGCTTTGGGAACCTCACGTCGTGCCGCTGATGCGCTGCAATATCTGGCATGTGCGCGGCCGCGACCGGGACCTGATGATCGACACAGGAATGGGTATCGTCAGTCTGCTGGATGCAGCCAGGCACCTGCTGCAGAAGGACGTCACCGCCGTTGCCACGCATACGCACTCTGATCATATCGGCGGACATCATGAGTTCGAGCACACGCTGGTTCACGAGTTGGAGGCAGACAACCTGCGCTCGCCGCGTGAGTCAGGCACCCTTCTGGCATCGGTATTGGGCGACAAAGCAATTCGCCGGTATCGCGAAGCAGGTTATCCGTTCGACGGCGACCTGATCACGGCCCTTCCCAGCGCTGATTATTCGATGTCCGACTATCGCGTGCGTGCCGCAACGGTCACGGAAATCGTCAAGGAAGGGAATATCGTCGATCTCGGCAACCGGCATTTTGAAGTGCTGCATCTACCCGGCCACTCACCGGGCAGCATCGGCCTATGGGAAGCGGCATCCGGCACACTGTTCTCGGGCGATGCGATCTACGATGGCCCGCTGCTGGATGAGATAGGCGGTGCTGATATTCCGACTTATGTGCGCACGATGAAGCGCTTGCGTGAATTGCCCGTGCAAGTGGTCCACGCTGGACACGACGGGAGCTTCGGGCGGGAACGACTGGTCGAGCTGGTCGATGCCTATCTGGCTAAACGCACCTGACCGTTGGGCGGGTCCGCCGCCTGGTGCGTTGCCGGCCGGACTTCGCGCGCCAGGGAAACGGTTGACGTATGTCGGTTCGGACCTTTGCCAACAGGTGCGAGCCTGCGCCGGACGACGGCCCCAATCTCAACACCGGACCCCTGCCCCGTTATGAATTTGACGTCAAGCGGGCGGTGCTTGCTGGCATTCCGCCTGGAACCAACTGTCGACCTGGCGCTGTGCCGCTTGTAGATCATCCGGGTAGTTCGGGTCGAACCACCTTGATGGGTCGTAGCCAGCTTTCCTTAGCGCCGCCAGTTCGCTGCGGTTTCGCTCCGGGGTCAGAGGGGCGTTGTTCCTGAGCGCGGCCAGGTCGCGGCATTGCGACCCGCTCAAGTGCGCCGCGCTTTGCGGGCTGCCGCCCGCCGCGCAGCCAGCGAGTAATAAAACCGACGCGGCAAGCATCGGCCACTTTTTCGGTGGGTTCTCCATATCGCGTCTCCTTCCATTCAATCGACACAGTACAGCGGCGTCAAACGGCCGATAAGAGGCAGCCGCCTCGAGCGTCGCCTCGACCAGACGGTTAGGCGGCGCTGGCGATCGGCGCCTCGAGAAGACAGCCAAACTCGCGGGCAAAGTCGACAGAGACACGCGCATGAACTGCGCCCTGCTGGTCAAAGAATCGCTGCGTCCCTTCAAGCGTGAACACACCTTCATGCCAGACGTTCGGATGGATGTACAGACCCTGCTGTCCATCGAAGCGAAAGCACACGAACTTCTCTGGCGCAATGTCATCTCCGGGCAACGCCAGCGGAACGTAAAACGGACGATGGTCGAGAGGAAAGAACAGTTGCCCGCCGTCAGGATGGTAGTTCGCGTGCCAAAGCAACATGCGTTGCGGGGCATTGTCGCTGTCGTCGCGGGCTGCTTCGGGTTCTCTGGCGTACGCAAGGATGTAGTTACCACCCACGGCCTCGTTTCGACCGTAGAGAATATCCCCGCGCCATTCGCTCACGAATGTCCCTGCGGTTGTGCCTGCTTCGTCACCGGTACCTGGGTCGATGGGTCTTGTCCCCACCGCCGGCCACTGCACGATCTCGATCGGGCAGTCGCCCGGATCTGTCACAAGCCTGCCAAATCCATTCAGCGTTGCAGGGGTCGCGTCGACCACGGGCATCAAAACGCGTCCGAGGCCAGCAGGAAGGTCGGGGTTGAGGTAATCGATTTCTTGGGACATTGGCACAGTTTACGCGAGATCAGAAGATCTGGCCGCAGGTTACTCGAAGAAGGCTTTTAACCGACCTTCGTGTCGGCGATGTGACATGCGCCTGCTTACCGATTTTTCTCTGAAGACCGGACCGCCGACTGCGGACCCGGTCATATTTTTCAACGAAGACAACTCGCGAAAGCGAGTTGCTATCCGTTAAACCAGCACGTGCCCACCATCGACAACGATGACCTGTCCCGTGCTAAAGCCCTGCTGCATCAGATAAAGATATGTTTGGGCGACGTCGCTCGCCTCCCCGACCCGCCGCACCGGCATCTTCTCAGCGATATAGTCGTAAAGACCCTCGCGATCGGCTTCGCTCATGTTGTCCCACAGGGCGGTACGCAAAACGCCGGGCGCCACGGCATTGACACGCAGCGGCGCGAGTTCGACGGCCAATGTCCGGGTCAGCGACTCGATTGCGCCCAGGATGCTGGACGGGATCGTCCACGCAGGCAGCGGACGCGACGAAGCCACACCGCTTGTAAGGGTGATGGAGCCGCCCGTGCGAATGAAGGGCGTCGCATACTTGACGGCCTTGAGCGCGCCCCAGTAACGCACCTCGAAGGCACGCTGGGCAGCTTCGATGCTGAGGTCCGCAAGGTTTTGCAGGAGTAGCGATTCCCCGGCGGTGTAGACGAAATGATCGAACGCACCGACGCGCGCGAAGAACGCTTTCACTTGCGCCTCGTCGGTGAAATCAAGTGGCTCGCCGCGCGTACCTTGAGGCAGTTGCTCCAGTGCGGCCGCGACGCGCTCCGGCCTGCTCGAGGCGATGATGACCTCGGCTCCGGCACGCGCCGCCGCTTCGGCTACGGCGAAGCCAATTCCTGACGTGCCGCCGGCCACGACGACACGGCTCTGTTGAAGAGTAATGCTGGTAAGTTGACTGTTTCCCATGCTTAACGATTTCGTAATAGAGCGATCCACGCGGCGGCGCCCGGCGTCATGCAGCATGTTGCATGCATGTGCTGCCTAAGCATCGATCGATGCGCTACCGCGGCCGCGTGTGAGTGTACGTGGTTTGCGGCAAACGCGTTGCGCGCGCGAGCCCTGCTAACGAAGCGCCATAAGCAAGCTCTACAGGCCCTGTTTCGACGCCATCAGATCATGCGTTGTTTCCGCGCTGGTCTGCCTCTGATGACGCCGGATCACGAACGCGAGAATCAGCATCGCAATCACGCTGAATCCCGGAATGGCAGAGAACACGCCGAAGCTTGCGAGACACAGCAACGCGAGTTTGATGCACCGATATTTCTCACGATCGCGGAAGAAGGCAGCATTTCGAAAGCGCGCTCGTGAAAAACATACCGAAGTGCGACAGCGTATCGATCCGCGTATGAGACCAAAGGCCAATTGCCTTTCTACGGCGGCTATATATAAATTGATTTCCAACAATAAGGGCCGCGGGCAGGAGATTGAGGCTCGCTCACGCGTTGCAGTCGCCAAAGGGAGTATGCATCATGCTCAAATGTATTCGCTACGTCGTAGTTGTTCCAGTTCTGGTCGTCGCCGTGGCCTGTTCGACTGGCGGCGGTTCTATGTCCGCGTCGCAGTCGACCACGGCAGCGCCGGTAGCGGAGGATGCCGTTCTCAAGAACGACAGTCTCGCCGCGCTGCAGACGTTGTATGCAAAGGAACCCAAGGCAAAAGAGATCGGCGACAGATCCAAAGCGATACTTGTCTTTCCAAACCTTGTAAAGGCCGGCTTTATCGCCGGCGTGCAAGGGGGCGACGGCGTGCTGATCGAGAACGGGAAGATCACGGGCGTCTATAACAACACGGCGGTGTCGTATGGCCTGCAGGCCGGTGTCCAGACGTTCGCCGAAGTCATGTTCCTGACGACCGATGCTGCGGTGAACTACCTCCATAGCAGCGACGGATGGTCGATCGGCATGGGCCCAAGCGTCGTCGTGGTGGATGCAGGCGCCGCGAGGTCATTGACCACTACTACGCTCCAGTCTGACGTTTACGCATTCATTTTCGGTCAGGCGGGGTTGATGGCCGGCCTTGGGCTGCAAGGCCAGAAGATCACGCGGCTCAGAGGCTAGTGTCAGGATAGCCATCGCGTCAGAGGTCAGTGCCACAGGCGCTTTGTCTCGCCGCCGCGAAAACGACCACCTTCGCGGCGATCGCCTCCATCGCGACGAGAACCCCGCGCGCGCCGGCCACTTGCGCGCCCCCGAGAACTTTCCAGACCAATCCCGGACCGCATAGCTGTACAGCGCGGCAAGTTCTCCGATGAGATCCGACGGTCGCGACAAGATCACTCCGTGCCAAGCGGGAGATTCGCCGAACCACCTTCCTAAGGAAAGCATCATGAAATACACCGTTATTGCTGCGCTTGCATTGGGATTTGGCTGTACGTTACCCGCCCTCGCCCAAACGGGGAAGGAAATGAGCCCCGCGAAAATGAAATGCGAGGACTTTGTCGCTGTGGACTCGGTCTATCAGCCGGCCCTGGTTTACTGGGTGGCGGGTGTCGATCATCTTGGGGTACGCGAGACCGACACGATGGTTGTCGACACCGCGACCCCCGTCGCCGCAATCGTCGCGGAGTGCAAGAAAACACCGAAAGCCTCGTTCAAGACCAAGGTCCGAGCGCTCTATAAGAGCGGTCAGGTCACCCTCTTCGACCATCACTGAGAGTGGCGCTTGCCGCGGCGCGGAGGCATGGCCTATCAGCGATCCGGCATATGGCATGAGGATCTGCCACTGACCTCATCGGGTCGAACTGCACCACCTGGCAGCGCAGAGAGCGGCTTTTTGGGGGCGGCTCGCGTTGGCACCCCATTCATGAGCCCCGGTCATCCAGGGGGACATCCGGTCACGGAAGAAACTTATGGGACTTTGAGCCATGCAACGAATTGTTCGCTACTGGATGGGCCTGGCGATGCTCGCGCTCGCATTTGCAGCACAGGCGCAACAGCCCATCATTTATCCTGCTCGCGGTCAGAGTTTTGAGCGCCAGCAAACCGATACGGCGGAATGCCACTCGTGGGCGCAACAGACCACCGGGGTCAATCCTGTCGCGCTCGCCGAGCAGATGGCGAGCAGTCCACCGCCGCCGCAGCAGGGTGGCCAAATGTTCCGCGGCGCTGCGGGCGGCGCATTGTTCGGCACGCTGATTGGCGGAGCCGCCGGCGGCCACTGGGGCGAGGGAGCAGGAATTGGTGCGCTGGTGGGCACGATGGGCGGCGGCATGCGAATGCGGCGCGAACAGCAGGAAGCGGCCGCGCAGCAACAAGGCATGCGGCAGCAGGCGTCGAGCCAGCTTGCGATATACAACCGCGCGGTGGGAGCATGCATGACCGGGCGCGGCTACACGGTCGAGTAGCGGTCGCCACCTCACTCGCTCAATTCGGGGTCCGCACTTTCGCTCACTGGTTCACGCCAGGCAGGAGAAGCAATCATGCTGAAAATCGCGTCGGCATTCGCCGTGGCCGTGTTTGTTTGCGCCGCGCCTTCATGGGTTCTCGGTGCAGACTTCGACGGCAGCAAGCCGTTGTTGTGTTCAACCATCGACGCGCACTTCTGCGACGTGGGCGAGGTTTGCTATCGGACGCTACCGGCGACTCTCGGCGCACCGCAGTTTATCCGCATCAACTTTGCGAAAAAGGCTATTGTCGGGCCGCAGCGCACCACGGAGATCCAGCACATGGAACCGGGCGATGGACAATTGCTTCTTCAAGGGACGGAAATGGGCTATGCCTGGAGCGTTGCGCTCAATACAAAAACGGGCACGATGTCCACGACGCTCGTCAACCGCGAAGACGTGTTCGTGCTTTTTGGGAGCTGCACACCGTTGTAATGCGACGTGCGCCGCCAATCATGAGGACCACTACGGTCGAAGGGAACCACGACGGACTAGCCGCATTGGGCTTTCTGTCCCTCATCGTAGGAGCGGTGTCGGGGTTGATAGGGGCCCTGTTTCGTTGCTCGCTTGAACAGGCAGACAGCTTCCGCACCATGTTCCACGCGTGGGCGCAAACGGAAAATGTGACTGGCTTGTTTATTGTGGTTGTTGCCACAGCGGCCTCAACCGCCTTTGCGGTTTGGCTCGTCCGGCGGTTCGCACCGCAGGCAAGCGGCAGCGGGATTCCTCAAGTTGAAGCCATCTTGCACGGAGAGCGACCACCCCCACCACTTGTCCTCATCGCGGTGAAATTCGTGGGCGGAGTGCTGGCGATCGGTTCTGGTCTAGCCCTTGGACGTGAGGGGCCAACTGTTCAAATGGGCGCCTCGATCGCCCATACAATCGGGACGCTTTTTCGCCGGGGCGCCGACGATTGTCGGGTGTTGTTGGCCGCTGGCGCCGGGGCCGGATTGGCCGCCGCATTCAACGCACCCATCGCCGGCGCCGTGTTTGTACTGGAAGAGCTGGTTCGAAGGTTCGAGACGCGTACGGCAATCTCGGCGCTCGGCGCCTCCGCGGGAGCGATTGCGGTAGCACGCCTGATTCATGGCGATCTGCCTGACTTCCGCTTGAAAGCGCAACCTTTCCCCGAGTTCGGAACGGTGTCCGCGTATCTTGCGCTTGGGGCAGTCGTCGGTCTGCTTGGTGTCGCCTATAGCCGGTCGATACTGAGCGCTCTAACGGTCGCCGACCGATTGTCGGGTTGGCCCGCCGAAGCGCGGGCAGCGCTGGTGGGTGCCGGGGTAGGTTTACTGGCGTGTATCGCACCAGACCTGGTGGGCGGCGGTGACGCTATTACGCAACGTGCGCTCGAAGGGACAGGCACACTCACCACCATTGCGCTCGTTGTTACAGTCCGCTTTGCACTTGGTGCTGTGTCATACGCCGCGGGGACCCCAGGTGGGCTGTTTGCGCCGATGCTCGCGCTCGGCGCGCAAGCCGGCTTGGCTTTCGGAAGAATTTGCGTTCACTGGTTCCCTGGTGTTGCCGCGGATCCCACAGCATTCGCGGTTGTCGCCATGGCTGCCGTGTTTACGGCCGTCGTACGCGCGCCAATAACCGGCATTATCCTGGCTACAGAGATGACTGGCAGTTTCACCCTGCTCCTGCCGATGCTTGCAGCGTGCTTTGCCGCAATGATCGTTCCCACCATGCTGCACTGTCCGCCGATCTATGATTTGCTGCACGATCGCATGCTGCAAAAGAAAGGCGACCCGGCGCGCTGAAACGGGTCAATCCCGCATATCGTCGATTTTGGACCAAGGTCACATACCGGTATCGCCGCTGCTCGCGTAGCTTATCTCCTGTCGAAACAAGCTAGACCGCGCGTGTCGAAAGGACATGCGTGGACGAAGTCAAGAGCCAGACATTAATCACAAGAGCGATGATCTCGGCAATTGCACGGGTATTTCAAAATTTGATTCCCAGGCCCACAAAGATCCCGGACGTCTTGACGTTATAAAGGAAGTCGGTTTTCTCGTAGTCCATGCTGCCGAAAAGCCTGGATCTATTTTGGCGGTAGGCGTTCTTCCACCGAGGCGGGTCCACCCGTTCATCCCCGCCGCCCAGAAGTATGGGGTGGCCTCGAATTTCCAGGCGTCCAATACCGTTAGTCGCCGGTTGCACGGCGTTGGTTCGCCGATGTGTTGCTCAGGCTTTTGCGGCCGTTCAGCAATTTCCGGTCTGAAATGAAGACGGTAAAAATCAAACGACATCTTGTTGGAAATGGCCAAAGCCACTAGAAGCGATAACCGATGCCACCCAGTATGACATCGGTATCACGGCTATAGCGTGTGACCACCCGGTTCCACGTCACGCGCGCCGACCAGTGTTGTGTGACGCGATACGAGGCCGATACCGACACGAGGCCGGACAGAATGCCGTCGCCCATGTCGTGCTCCTCGTTCGAATTGCCATGATGGATGGCAGCATATGCTCCGGCACCCACGCCCAACGTAAGACGTTCATCGAAAAAAGCGCGCGTGAGCCAGAGTTGTGCGGTCACACCATCACGCCGCGCGGTCAGGCCGTTGCCTTCGTGCAGGTAGCCGAGCGTCGCGTCGAGATAGTTTGTGAGCCCGCGCCTGTATTCGATTGCCTCCGCCGCCGAGGTTTGCGAATCGAGGCTGTTCAGGATTGTCACGCCGGCCATCAACGTGACTTCATTATTCGTGACCTTTTGCGCGCGCGGCAGCGCGAAGTCACGTACTCCCGGTGTCCCGGGTGCATCCAGCTGATAGCCGATGCCAAGCATGACCGCAGTGGTCGACGGCCCGCTCGCTACCTGCACGTGATTGAGTTGCAGATTCGCGGTCCAGCGCTGCGATGAATACCACGTGGCGCGCGCACTGTAGACGACGCCCCAGCCATGCGTATTCGAATAGCCCAGACCCTCCTCCGCTGCTTCGGTATCAAAGTAACGATAGGGACCCACACCGAGTGCGACGACGAAGCGCCGTTGCGCAAGTGGCAAGCGGCCCCACACCTGAACGAGCGGTCCATCGCGGTGATGATTGGGAACGTGTCCCTCGTTGAGCCAGGTGACGCTGCCAGCGAGGTATTGGCCAAATCCCTCCGTGTAATCCAGCGACCAAGCGTAGGAATGGGCATGCTCCCCGGTCAATGGTCCGGTGTATAGCGCGAATTCCTGGGCCGACGCGCGGCCGGTCCCCATCCATAACGCTGCGACAGCAACAGCGAGAGTCCAGGAGTTACGCCAGGTACACATCGTGTTCGCTCCAGAGGGGAAACTCCGTGCGGAAATACTCACATCTCGTCGCCAGGCATACTCAGCAAAAAGCGGAGGCGCAGACAATGCCAGACGTGACGTCACGCCCGGGCGGTTCCATCGACCCGGCTGGTCAGGAAGGGAAGTCTGGTGTCACTTCGTGCTCGAAAGGATCTGTACACGAACCTCTGATGTCTGTTGCGGAGCCGACCTTCAAGTGCCCGGGTCAAAGAGCGGGCGAATGGCCGTAGATGGCCGCGAGGTGCAGATGCTACGGCCGTACGTCGATCGGCGGTCCCACGCCAGTCTATCCGCGCCGACTATCCCGGCAAGACGGGCCAACCAGGACTCTCTTCAAAATGGGCAAACGGTCCCGAGGATCACGCCGCAACCATAGCTTGATCGAACCGCCATCGAAGAACCATAGGACCAAGGTCCAATTGTCCCGGGCAGGACACAACCTGCACTATTGATGTGACTCGAAAAAAACCTGAATCAGGCACGGGTTCCACCTCTGCATGCCGTGTCTGGACGAAGTACACCGTGCCAGGTATTTTCGGCCTGTCCTTGCCATCCGCTCCTGCTCGTCGTGATGGCCTTTTCAGTGACGGATGGTCGGTAGGATGGGGCCGACCGCGTTGGTAGTGGATGCGTGAGTCAAATTGCTTGAGCCAGCGGGTGGGGAAAGATGTCACCGGCGTAGTCCCGGTCGATGACACGCTCGCCGTAGGCTTCAACGAATAGTAGACCGGAGCGATTTGGCAGCAATGCAGTCTACGGTCGACTTCGTTTGGTCGCGCAGGATGTCACATGTTGCCCCTGACACGTTTAAACCGGTTACTGCTGATCGGCGCACTCTGCCTCGGTGGCTGCGTGCGTGTGGGGCCGAACTTCGAGCCACGGCATGACGCCTGGGTCGACCACTGGAGCACCCCAGCTCTCGAGCAGACCAGCGAGGCCCGTCCACAACCCGACGCCCGTCAGTGGTGGCAAGTGTTCGCGGACCCAACCCTCGAACATCTGATTGCCGAAGCCGATGCTCACAACGCAGGCGTGCAGATTGCCGGCTTGCGGGTGATGGAGGCCCGCGCCCAACTGGGCATCGCCCAGAGCGGGCGCTACCCGCAAGCGCAGGTGGCCAGCGGCGAAGTTCTGTACCGCGATCGTAGGGAATCTGGCGGACAGAATCCGCAGAGCAAGAGCTTCTGGCAATACAGCGCGGGCTTCGACGTTGGTTGGGAACTGGATTTCTGGGGGCGCTTCAGCCGCGCCATCGAATCGGCCGATGCCGCCTGGTTCGCCGCCCAAGCCAACTATGAAGATGTGCTCGTGCTCCTGCACGCCCAGATGGCGGAGACCTACTTCGCGCTGCGCACTGCCGAGGCACGCCTGCGCATCGCCCGCGACAACGCCCGGCTGCAAAAGCGCAGCTATGAGATCACCGAGCGGCTGTTCAGGAGCGGCGAGACTGACGAACTCGATTTCCAGCAAGCCAGGACACAGTATCTGGGCACTCTGAGCAGCATCCCTGACTTTGAAAGTCAGATAATGCGGACCCGGAATGCGCTGGCTGCCCTGATCGGCCGTCCCCCCAGCCCTTTGCCGGAACTAGCGGAAAACGAAGGGGTCATCCCGCTGATCGATCGCGCGGTGCTGCAGGACGTGCCCGCCAACCTGCTGCTGCGGCGCCCGGACATACGCGCTGCCGAACAGCAGATTGCTGCTCAATCGGCGCTCATCGGCGTCGCTGAAGCGGATCTCTATCCGTCGGTAACCCTGTTGGGCAGTATCGTCTGGTCAGCCGGCTCGCTGGAGGGCATCCCCAACGGCCTGACGCTGATAGGAGGCCCCAGCCTGCGCTGGAACGTGTTCGACCATGGCGCCATCAAGAACAACGTGCGCGTACAGGATGCCCGCCTGCAACAACTCATTGTCGCCTACCAGGACGACGTGCGTCAGGCGGCTCGCGAGGCCGATGATGCAGCCAGCAGCCTGATCAAGGCACAGGAGCGCGACGTCATCCTCCACGGTGCGGCACTGGCCGCCAGGCGCTCGCTGACGCTGGCGAACGCCCTCTACCGTGAAGGCTATTCGGACTTTCAGCGCGTACTGGATGCCCAGCGCGCGCTATCCACCCAGCAGGATGCTTATCTGGTCAACCGCAGCAACGCCGTGAGCGATCTGATAGCCCTTTATAAGGCCCTTGGCGGAGGCTGGTACAGCGAACAAGCGCTGGTCGACCCGGCCAACCGTCAACAGATGCAGAAGCGCACCGATTGGGGTGATCTGCTGGATGAGCCGAGCCGCCAGTCCGCCAACACCGGCCTCCCCGTGCAGAGGTAAGTTCCGATGAGTGACACTCAACAACCGCCTGCAGCCCCGCCGCCGAGCGCGCCAGCGCCAGTGCCCGCGCCCGCCGCCGATCCGTCAAGGAAGGGGATCAAACTGGTCCTCCTGCTGATCGGCCTGAGCCTGATCTGGTACCTGTTGGCCGACCGGCTCACCCCGTACACGCAGCAAGCGCGGGTGCAAGCCTTCGTCGTCCCGGTAGCCTCGGAAGTGTCGGGACGTGTGACCCGGGTGTATGTGCGAAACAATCAGGATGTCAAGGCTGGAGCAGTCCTCTTCGACGTCGATCCGGAGCACTACAGGATTGCCGTTGACCGCGCCCGCGCCGACCTTGAGTCAATGCGCCGGCAGATCGGCGCCAGTACAGCAGGCATTGATTCGGCGAGGGCGTCATTGCGTGCCGCCCAGGCCAACGAACTCAAGGCACGCCAGGATAGCGAACGTCTCGAACGCCTGTACCGCGAAGACCAGGGCACTATTTCACAGCGGCGCCTCGAGCTGGCTCGCGCCAGCCTCGAACAGGCCACCAGCCAGGTCGCTGCGGCCCGGGCCGAGGTACAGCGCGCGCGCGAACAGGAAGGCGGCAGCGAAGAAGACAACGCCAAACTGCTCAGTGCCGCTACCGCTTTGGAAAAGGCCGAACTGGACCTCACCAATACCCAGGTACGGGCACGTTCGGCCGGCCTGATCACCGATCTGCGCACCGATGCTGGCCAGTTTGCCGCCGCCGGTAATCCGGTGATGACACTGATCACTATCCACGATATGTGGATCAGCGCGGAAATGACGGAGAACAACCTCGGCCACGTCGAGCCTGGCACTCCGGTTGCCATCGCATTGGACGCACTGCCGGGCCAGGTATTCGAAGGCCGCGTGCGCAGTGTCGGCTATGGCGTCAGCGTCGGCCCGAGCGCCCCACCGGGTGGCCTGCCCACCGTGCAGAACAGCCGCGACTGGTTGCGCCCCGCCCAACGGTTCCCGGTGATCGTCGAGTTCACTCAGGGCGAGTTGTCCAGTTTGCACGGCGTCCGCGTTGGCGGGCAGGCCGAAGTGATGGCCTTCCCCACTCGGGGCAATCCGCTCAATCCGCTCGGGCGCCTGTTCCTTCATCTGATGAGCTGGCTTTCGTATGTCTACTGATCGCTCAGCGCACGCCCAGCGTGTCCTCCGCAGTCAACGTGCGCTGCGCCTTGCGAGCGGCACCGCCCTGTGCCTCGCGACCAGCTTCGGTCTGGACGTGCCAATCCCGATGATCGCGCCGGTGCTCTGCGCATTTCTCCTTGCCATGCGCAACCAGCCTCTACCGCTCAAGGCTGGGGTGGGCCTGGCGTTGGTGGCCATGTTGACGACCAGCAGCGGATTGCTGCTCACCCCTTTGCTGCGCTACTACCCGTTCAGTGGCGTGCTGCTAGTCGGCCTGTGTCTCTTCCTGACATTCCGCCGTGGACTGCGCGGCGGCAACAATCTGGTCACGCTCTTCCTCGCGGTTGGCTTGACCATGATTTCGGCGGCCGGTACCGCCAGTTTCGCGCTGGCCGTCGTGGTGATCGGTGCGCTAGTGAAAGCACTGCTCCTCGCCGTGCTGATGCACACCGTCAGTCACTGGATTTTCCCCGAACCAGCCGGTGCGCCGACATTACCTGCCGCCCCGGCGCTGCGGGAAAACGAAGCCAGTTGGTTGGCGTTACGCGCGACCGTGGTGGTCATGCCCGCCTTCCTGCTGACACTCACCGATCCGACCAGCTACATACCGATCATCATGAAGGCGGTCAGCCTCGGCCGCCAGAGTTGTACGACTACGGCTCGCGGTGCCGCTCGCGAACTGCTCGGCTCGACTCTGCTCGGTGGGGTACTCGCCATCCTGTTCTGGTTTGCACTCAGTCTGTTTGTGCATCTCTGGATGTTCTTCCTGTGGATGCTGCTGTTCGGCCTGTTGCTAGCACGCAAGCTGTATGCCCTCAGGGCTACGCGATACTCGCCCAGCTTCTGGCTGAACACCTTCGTTACCCTGATCATTTTGCTAGGCCAGTCGGTGCAGGACAGCGTCTTAGGCAAAGATGTCTACACGGCTTTCGCGGTGCGCATGGGACTGTTTATCGCCGTCGCCCTCTATGCCTGCCTGGTGCTGCAACTTCTCGACCAACCACGCCGCGCGCCGCGGCAATCTGCAGTGATTTAATCGTCCAAACAGGAGATCGTGTCATGACTACGTCAGACATCAAAGCCGAAGTCCCCGCCACGGGCGGATGGCGTTTCAAGCTTGGAATCGGTATCTTCGTCCTGGCCTTCGCGTTGTGGCTAATCCTTCCGCTGGCGGGCTCCATGGGAGCATCGGGTGCGCGCATCGCGGCACTGACCGGCGCGATTTTCGTCGCCAACAAGGTCCTGCTGGTCACCTGTATTGCTGTAATGGGCAAGCCCGGCTTTCAACAGCTCAAGGCGATGGTGTTCGGCCATGCAAAGCGTCTGGCACCCAGCAAAACTGTCGGCCCCATTCGCCACGTCATCGGGCTGGTGATGTTCTGCCTGCCACTCATCTCGGCGATGCTTGAGCCCTATGTCGACACGATCTGGCCCGGTCTAAGGCCGAACATCTGGCAGCTTCAGGCGCTCGGTGATCTCCTGCTGATAGCGAGCTTCTTCGTGCTCGGCGGGGATTTCTGGAGCAAGGTCCGTGCGCTGTTTGTGCGCACGGCCTAGGTGGTGGACGCTCGCGACCCGGGCGATGGCGATTGAACCGGTCGGTGGGAGACCAAACATGAACATTGGCATTTATGGAACCCTCGTCGCGGCTTCGCTGGTTCTGCTGCTCGGCAACCGCCTCGTCGAATGGATTCCGGTGCTGCATAACTACACGATTCCCGAACCCGTTGCCGGCGGCCTCGTCGTCGCGATCGTGCTGCTGGTGGTGCGCGTCGCAGGGCAAGTTGAGGTGCGCTTCGACACGGCGTTGCAAGCGCCCTTGATGCTCGCCTTCTTCGCGACCATCGGGCTGAATGCCAATCTCGCGAGCCTCAAACAAGGCGGGCCGCTGCTGCTGCGTTTTCTTGGCGTCGTGATCGGCTTGCTGGTACTGCAGAATGCCGTTGGAATCGGACTCGCCTATGCGCTCGGCGTCGATCCGCTGCTTGGCTTGCTGGGCGGTTCGATCACGCTGTCGGGCGGACACGGAACGGGGGCCGCGTGGAGCAAGGTCTTTGCCGAACATCACGGCGTGCAATCGGCTACCGAAGCCGCCATCGCGTGTGCGACGTTCGGTCTCGTGATGGGCGGCATCCTGGGCGGCCCGGTGGCCCGCCTGCTGATGCGCCGCGTCACGAAACCAGACTCGCAACAGACTGCTACGCCGGTTGATTCCCCACTCGCCTTTGAAGAGCCGAAAGCGGAACAACCCACCACGTCCGCCGCGTTCATCGCCACGCTGGCACTGATCGCAATAAGCCTGGCCGTGGGCGAGGCGCTCTCGAACCTGTTGGCCGGCACGGCCTTCGAATTGCCTACTTTTGTCTGCGTGCTGTTTGTTGGCGTACTGCTCAGCAATGGGCTCGCATTAGCGGGCAAGCCCGTGGCCGAGCACGCTGTCGCGTTGCTCGGCAATGTCAGCCTCGCGCTGTTCCTCGCCATGGCGCTGATGACCCTGAAACTGTGGGATCTGGCCTCGCTGGCGTTGCCAGTCATTTCGATTCTCGCCGCGCAGACGGCGTTAATGGCGCTGTATGCGATCTTCGTGACGTTCAGCGTAATGGGCCGTAACTACGACGCTGTTGTACTCGCCGCGGGTCATTGCGGGTTCGGGCTTGGAGCGACGCCCACCGCAATTGCCAATATGCAGGCGGTCACAAACCGCTTCGGCCACTCCCATCTGGCGTTTCTCATTGTGCCGATGGTGGGGGCATTCTTTATCGACATCGCCAATGCCATTGTCATCAAGGGTTATCTCGCGTTGCCGATCTTTCGCTAACCCGGTGGGCTGAGTGACTCGAACGACGGCGCCTGAAGCCGCCGGTTGAAGCTGCGCTTCTTTGCCCATCGAAGTAACCACAGCGAACGATGGACTCAGTGCGCAGGCAACTGGAACACCCCCACCACATCGCTCATGCGCGTGGCCTGCTCCTCAAGCGAGACCGCTGCGGCCGCGGCCTGCTCGACAAGCGCTGCGTTGCGCTGCGTGACCTCATCCATCTGCGAGACGGCCTTGTTGACCTGCTCTATCCCGTCGCTCTGTTCTTCGGACGCGGCCGCGATCCCGGCCATGATGTCGGTCACCCGGCGCACCGCGTCGTTGATCTCCGTCATGGTCTTTCCCGCTCGACCGACCAGCTCGGTCCCATTACCCACCCGCTCGACCGATTCGCTGATCAGCGTCTTGATTTCCTTGGCCGCCGAGGCACTGCGCTGGGCCAGCGTGCGCACTTCTCCCGCCACCACCGCAAAGCCGCGGCCTTGTTCGCCGGCTCGCGCCGCTTCAACGGCAGCGTTCAACGCGAGGATATTGGTCTGAAAGGCGATGCCCTCGATCACGCCAATGATGTCGGCAATCTGCTTCGAACTCGCGTTGATTTCGCCCATCGTCGTAACGACCGCTGAGACGACGTCGCTGCCTTCGTGCGCAACGTCCACTGCGACCCGCGCGAGATCGCTCGCCTGACGCGCGTTGTCGGCGTTCTGGCGCACGGTCGAAGTGAGCTCCGCCATGCTCGAGGCGGTTTCTTCGAGCGAAGCGGCCTGCTCTTCGGTTCGCTGCGACAAATCGGTGTTGCCTGCCGAGATCTGCGCGGTCGCAGTGGAAATGGATTGCGCGCCGTCGCGCACCGCTACCATCGCGTCCCGAAGGCGGGACTGCATCAGGCGGAGGTCTTGCATCATCTGGCCCATTTCGTCGCGCGAACGTACCTCGACAGGTCGGCTGAGGTCGCCATCGGCAATGGCGCGGAAGTGGTGCATGGCTTCACCCAGTGGGCCGGCAATCGACTTGCGCAGTGCATGCCACGCCAATGCGGCCATCGAAAGCCCGATCAGAAGACCCGCTGCGGCGATGAAAAGAATCGCGTGGAAACGGTCCTGCGCCGCTTCGTATCGGCTGCGCGCCTGATCCGCCTGCATCCTCTCGAGCGCCCCGGAACGGTCCGTGATCTCGTTGAATGGTCCCGTCATCTTGTTCGAGATCAGATCGGCGAGTTGTGTGGTGTCACGCCGGTCGATCGCGGCGAACACCGCGGCGACCGGTCCGTTCATCGCAAGCGCCCGCCTGGCTTCGACCGCTTCGGCCAACTGCTCCTCTTGCGATTCGACATGCAGCGCACGGTACGTCTGCCAGGCCTTGTCGCCGATCGCGAATTGCTCGCGTGCATGCGCCTCAAGGCTCGCAACGTCCGGGCGATCAGGCTGAGCCGCGATCCGGTCAAGCACCAGCCGACCGCGAGCATAGAACAAATCGAACTTGCCGAGCGCACTCGCCGACGTGAGTTCGTTGGCGTACAGCGCCTTCTGATCCGCATTGCTCAAGGCAATGCCAGTCACGCCGAGCACGGCGCCAATCGTCATGAGCAAGCCGAGGAAGCCCATCGCAAAGGCAAGACGGGCACGGATCGTGATGTTCGAGAACATAGATGCCTCAAGGCACAACAAGTGGAACGGGAAAAATGTCGCGCCGGGAAAGCACGTGTGGTCACTGTGCTTTACGGCAATTGAGCGGAAATATGAAGGGGGAGAGTTGAACTTGATCCGTTCGAGGGACCGAAAACACGAGGAAGGTGTGTTACAGCCCGTTGCAGGAGCCACTATCGGTCCTGCAACGGGCGGCCAGATCGCGTGGCATCACACGACACGCGATGGCCATGCTAACGCCGGCGAATCAATGCTGGTTGGCCGTGTCGCTCAGCAACTGCACAAGGTATGGCTTCCACACGTCAGGGTGAGCGAGGGTCTGATGGCCGTACGAGTGCACCGTCTCCGGCATTTCGACGAATCCTCCGTTCGGCACAGCCTTGATCTCCCGCTGCATCACACCGAGGTCCGCGGCGTTGATCAGGTCGTCGGCAAAATTGACGGCAAATAGCCGTGCGCGAATCTTTGACAACTCAGGCGCGGGGTTGTAGTCCCATGACGATTCGAACCAGTACAGGACGTCGTTAGCGTCGCTCTTTTCGGCGTTGCCGACCAGGCCTTCATACATCTGCGTGGCCGCGTCGCGATTGGGAGCGTCGCTTTGCATACGTGCCGGGTTGTTGGTGATGATCGTGAAGATTGGCATCACGCGGGTCCACTGGGTCGGCCGCACGGTATAGTCGCCCCCCTGCCAGCCCGGGTCGTTGCGAATGGCGCTGACGATCATCTGCCGCCAGAGCCAATTGCGGCCGGCCATCGCGATCGGTTGGCTGGCAATCGGCATCAAGGCATCCGCCATCTCGGGATACCGCTCGCCCCACATCCAGGTCTGCATGCCGCCCATCGACGTGCCCAGCACCAGGCGCAGATGATGGATGTGCAAACCCTCGACGAGCAGACGATGGTTAGCCTCGACGACATCGCCATAACCGTAATGCGGGAATCTTGCGTGCATGCCGTCGCTCGGCTTACTCGAACCGCCTCGGCCCAGGCCATCGGGGATCACGATGAAGTACCGGCTCGTGTCGAGCGGCTCGCCCGGGGCGAAGAGTTCCCGGCGCATCGCCGGCGCGAGGAATGCCTGGCCGGTGCCGGTGGTGCCGTGCATCAGCAACACTGCATTATTGATCTCGCCGTGCGCATCGCGCCGCGGCGTGCCTAAGGTTACGTAGTGGATATGAATATCCGGCAACGTAGCACCATCGGAAAAGTGGAAGTCGCGCTCGGTGAAATCGGCGGCCTGCTCGGAAGCAGGTTCGGTTGTCGCAGCGTGGGCCGGCACGAGGCTGGTCAGTGCGCACATTCCTGCCGTGGCCAGCAGGGATGCGAATCGGATCATGGAAGTGTCCTGTCGATTGTAGGGAAGGAAAGAAAATCGTAAGCACGCCAGGCACAGACGACGAAGATAGCTCAACGGCGACGGGGGCGTGCTCGCAACGGGGCTCAATGGTACGCGGATAGGAAAAAAACCGTTGGCGTAACTCGGGGTGGAACGACTGCTATTGGTCAATCCGACGGGCAGTTCCGGGGCAAGCGCGCGATCCACGTCGGGAAGTCTCGATGTATGTCCCGTTCCACTACGCACGCGGTAGCGAAACGGTTCCCTATGAACCATGGCCTCATTTGGCAAATGTCATTTGCCAAATGAGGCCATTCCGTCGGTCCGCTGCCGCGTGGCAGGATGCATTCAGCCACGACGAGTACATAGACGGCTTCATCCAGATACACCACGCGATGTCGACGCTACCGAACGGCACAACCTGTCGAATTGTTCGTCGCTTCACCCCATAACACGGAGAACGAATTGTTTAATTTTTTCGATATAAACAGCATCATCGGTCAATTCCCGGACGAGGCGGATAGCACAATTGTCGACGTCTATCTCACCGATGAACCCTCTGCAAGCTCAAGAATCTTTCGTGTTTATTACCCGATACCTCGCCACTACCACGAAACGTGCGAAGAACATCTCTACCTCCTGACCGGTAAGGTCGCCTTCGCGATTGAGGACGAAGCGCCTCGCGTCCTCACTGCGGGCCAGTTAGTGACCTTTGAGCGGAACACGGTCCACGCGATAACTGAAATACTCGAGTCGCCGGCAGTCTTCTTTACAGTTGACGCTCCTCGTCGTGTGCCGACCGATGTCGTGTATGTGAATCCGGACGACGCAAAAATCCGACCTTTTGTGACCCACCTGGAAAGCTACTAAAGGTCAGCGTGTGGCGGCAGGAAATCAGACTATCAACCTGCCGTTTCCTGCTAGTGAACAACCGGTTTAGAGAAACGCGAAGGGTTGCTTCGCGCGACCATGAAAAAAGTACCGCGCCGCTCACGCCGCCATGCGCGCGGTACTCCAGGACCACAAATCGGCAGGCGACAAGGCCTTCGAGAACAGGAAACCCTGCAATTCGTCGCAACCGATAGCGCGTAGGATGTCAGCCTGATGCTCGCTCTCGACTCCCTCGGCGACCACCCGTAGCCCAAGCTCGTGGCCGAGCTCGATGATTGCCCGGATGATGGCAAGGTCGGCCGGCGCGTCGAGCATGTCTTGCACGAACGCACGATCGATCTTGAGGCGATCAAGCGGGAATCGGTTCAGATAGCTGAGGCTTGAGTAACCGATACCGAAATCGTCGAGGGCAAGCTTGACTCCAAGCTTGCGGATCGCGTTGATCGTGGTGAGATAGTTCTCCGCATTGTCCATCAGCACTGTCTCGGTGATCTCGAGTTCGAGCCGCTCGGGGGCGACTCGATACCGTGCGAGACTGTCTGTGAGCGTGCCGATCAGGCCTGGATCGCGCAGCTGGATCGCCGACAGGTTGATCGAGACGCGCAGCTGCATGAGCCCTTCTGCGTCCCACGCGGCGACCTGCTGGCAGGCTTGATCTATCACCCAGGCGCCGATTGGAATGATGAGCTGCGTCTCTTCGGCGACCGGAATAAACTGCACGGGCGACACCGCGCCGATCTGCGCGCTGTTCCAGCGCAACAGCCCTTCAACAGCGATCAGTTCACCCGTGTGCGCATCGACACACGGCTGATATTCGAGCCGGAACTCGTGCATCGCGATCGCGGTGCGCAGGCACGCTTCGAGCGTCAAGCGGTAGCGCGCGCGTTCGGCCATGTCGGGCACGAAGAACTTGACGAGGTTGCGTCCCGCGCCCTTCGCGTGGTACATCGCGGCGTCGGCGTTCTGCATCAGGGTCTCGATGTCCTCGCCGTCGTCGGGGAAAAGTGCCACGCCGACACTACACGACACCGGCAGCGCGACGCCGCCGAGCTCGTGCGGCTGGCGCACGAGCGGCAGTAAGCGCTCCTCGATCGTGCGGCTGACGTCTGCCGCGTTGGTGACGCCGTTGAGGATCACCGTGAACTCGTCTCCGCCGAGGCGGCTGACCGTGTCGTTGCTGCGCACGGCCTGCAAGAGGCGCCGCGAGACCGAGCGCAGCAGGTTGTCGCCGATGTGATGGCCCAGCGAATCGTTGATGTTCTTGAAGCGGTCCAGATCGATGAACAGCACCGCGACGCGCTGCCCCGTGCGGCGCGCATTGCCGAGTACGACGCCAAGGCGCTTCACGAACAGCTCGCGGTTCGGCAGTTCCGTCAGCACGTCGTGCTCGGCGAGGAACTGGATGCGGGCCTCGTTCTTCTTGCGGTCCGTAATGTCGATCAACGTGCAGATATAGTGCGACAGGTTCGCACGCCGGTCGCGCACGGCGCTCACCATCAGCCACGCTGGGTAGTCGCTGCCTGCACGCCGCCGCACATGCGCTTCGCCATGCCATGCGCTCAGGCGGTCGACGGAATCGATAACGGCTGGAAAAATGTCGCCTTGCTCCTGCGCTCCGAAGAGGAAAGCGGGCGCCTTCCCCGCCACGTCGTCGGAGCGATATCCTGTCGCACGATAGAACGATGCGTTGGCAGTCACGAGCCGTCGTTGCGCATCCAGAATCAGAATCGCCTCGGATGACGCCTCGAACACCTTGCCCCACAACTCGAGGCGCTGCTCCATCAGCTTGATCTGGTTGATTGGGGTGAATGCGGTCAACACGGCGTCGCGCCCCTGGAAGTCGAGGCGCCGCGCCGACAGCATGGCCCAGGTGGGTTCGCTGCCGGCCTTCCAGCGCACCTCGAATTCGTCCACAGCATCGCGGTCGGAGAGTTGCTGGAAGAAACGCGCGCGCACCTCCGAGTCGAGACCGAAGCCCCATGGGTCCACCGTGCAGCCATTGAGCCAGGAAAGCGCCGGCCCGTTCGCGTGCAGCACCTCGTGCCCCGGGATCGCTGTGACGACCATCGGCACTGGAGTCGCCTCGACGAGCGCGTATTGCGCGGCTGACGCGCGCGCTGTCGCCTCAAGCTCCTTCTGCACGTCGCGCTCGCGGGCGAGCTGCGCGAGCATCTCGTTGAAGCCTTGCACGAGCTGGCCGATCTCGTCCTGGCTATGCCAGTTGGCGCGCAGAGAGTGGTCACCTGTGCGGCGCACGGTATCCATCACGCGCGCGAGCCGGCGCAGGGGCCGTGAGATCTGCTGGGCGACGAAGTACACCAAGCTCAGGATCGCGCACAGCAGGAAGAGTGCGGTTCCCAGGTCCAGCCACATCCGCTCAAAGAGGGCGCGTACGCGCTCATGCAGAAGTCTTTCGAGCTGATTACCGGTCTCACTCCACGCGTCGCTTACGCTCGTCACCACGCGCCGCTGTGCGGCATCGAGCGCGGCCAGCGTGACAGCATCCGGGCCGGCGTCGACCGCGGCGCCAGCCACACGGCGATACGCGTCGATCGCGGCGAGCAATCGCCCGACCGGCGGTCCGATCGTGCCGGTCAGTGTGCCGTTCGCGACCGAAGCTTCCGCATAGTCGGAGCGCAGCCCCTGCAAGACTGCGTCGAGCTGCCCTTCCAGCACGAGGTAGCGGGTCCGCATCTCGTCGCGGCTCATCCGTGCGGCGCGAAAACTCGCGCCGGCATCGTGCAGGTGGCGGCCAATCCGGTTGACGTCGCCGAGCAGTTCCGGATAGCGCAGGATCGACAGCGACATCGAATAGTAGCTGTCGAGATCCGGATCCAGAATCAGGTTCGACTGGTTGCCGACCCGCGTCACCAGTGCGCGCGTTGCTTCAAGGCCGCGGTCGACCGTCGCTGCGCTCGCATGCGGCGCCGAGCTGGCGGCAAGCGCATCGAGCACCTGTTTATTGATCCCGGCGCTCTGCATGTTCGCGCCAAAGCGGCGTTCGGCATCGGCGAGTCTGCCGGCCGTGCGCTGCAATTGGGCCGCCGTCTGCGGCTGCCCGGCGCCCGCGAGCGCGAAGTCGATAAGCGCGTCATGCACGGACACGACGTAGGCATTGCCGATCAGCTCCTTGTCGGAGAAGTCAATTGCGATGTACTTCTCGTGGATCAGGATGCCGCTGATGTACAGCACCGCGCTCAGATCGAGCAGATAGATCAGCAGCAGCTTGCGGCCGACGCGAAGACGTCCGAGAAACCGGAAGAACAGGTTGCGTTTCATGGGCACTGTCGCTCGATCGCGAAGCTTTTGTCCCGGGTGCGGCGAGCCAGACGTTTCACTGCGTTTCTCCGTGCGGGGAACGTCGGACCTGGGTCAGGTCCGACGGTGGGAAAAGCCCCTGATCACGCTATCGGCCAGTTGGAGAACTTCTTTAGTTTTTGCTTAAAACGCTCCAGGACGGTGCCGAACGCGCGACAACACGGTGCGAACATTTCGACTAATGCTCTCCGTTGGATCATTCGCGTAACGGTAATGAGGCATTGTCACCACGAGGTCTCCTGAGCCGGCGAGCGGTCAATCCGCAAAATTTCCGCTGCGCGACTCAGAGGACGCTTGCAAAGAGTGAATCAGTTGTCGTCCGACCAGGTGCGACCAGTACGGGACATTCGGCGGCCACGACCAGATTGACAACAATCGTTGGCAGATGGGTACAGCCGAACGTTAGCTCAAGCCATCGGCCACTATTGCTGCGTGAGCATCAGGTTCAGGTTCTGAACCGCAGCGCCGGATGCGCCTTTGCCGAGATTATCGAAAACCGCGGATAGCAGGACGTGCCCGTGTTCCATGTTAGGAAATACGCTTAAGCGCATATCGTCCGTACCGTTTAGTACTTGCGGATCCAGGTGCTTTAAGACGCACGATTCGTGCAGCGGCAAAACATGTACGTGGACCGCCTCGGCATAGTGGCGAGCGAGGCATGCGTGTAACGTGGCGCCATCCACGTCGGGCGCCAGCAATCGCAACTCCAGGGGCACCGTCAGCACGATGCCCTGGCGGAACGCACCATACGCAGGGACGAAGATCGGACGCTGCGCGAGCCCGGCGTGCTGCTGGATCTCCGGGGTGTGCTTGTGCGCGAGCTCCAGACCATATACCTGGTATAACGGTGCGTTGACAGCACCCTGCCCCTCGTGTTCCTCCACGCCGGCACGCCCGCGTCCGGAGTAGCCGGACACCGCATGAATGCTGATAGGGTAGTTGCCTGGTATGAGCCCAGCCTGCAACAGGGGACGCAGCAAGCCAATTGCACCGGTCGGATAGCAACCGGGATTGGTGACCCGACGTGCGTTTGTAATGCGCTTAGCCTGTCCCAGCGTCATTTCCGGAAAGCCGTATGTCCAGTCCGGCTGTGTGCGGTGGGCGGAACTTGCGTCGATTACTCTGACGGCAGGATTAACAATGGCGTCCACCGCCTCGCGCGCGGCGGCATCGGGCAGGCAGAGGATGGCGATGTCGCAGGCGTTGATGGCTTCGGCGCGACGCCTGGAATTCTTGCGTTCCGCCGCGGCAAGCGTGACCAGTTTCAGATCGGTCCGGTCGCGAAGCCGTTCGTGAATTTGCAACCCGGTGGTGCCTTGGTCGCCGTCGATGAAAACAAGGGGAGAGCTCATGCGCGCAATACTCCGGTGACTGGGTAATAACAAGTAGAACGAGCCTGCTATCTTCCGCGCACCGCTAGAATAGCGAAAGTTGAATTTCATAACGTGAATATTCAGTTTTTCTGAATCTGGACGCCGACATGCGAGAGATCAGCCTGGACCGCTTGCGCACCCTGGTCGCTATTGCCGACCGTGGCTCATTCGCCGACGCGGCGCGTGCGTTGCATCTGGCGCCGCCAACGGTCAGCCTCCACATCGCTGAACTGGAAGACCGCATCGGGGCTCCGCTCCTGTCGCGCAAGCGTGGACATGTTCGGCCGTCGGCAACAGGCGAGTTGTTGGTCGAACGCGCGCGTCGACTGCTGGCCGACGCGGAACAGGCGTTAGACGATGTTCACCGCCAGGTTCAAGGGCTTGTCGGACGCGTTCGGCTCGGAGCATCGACCGGCGCGATTGCGCACCTGCTGCCCCAAGCGCTTGAAGTGCTGCGCCAACACCATCCCGCTATCGATATTCAGGTCGCGGTACTCACCTCGCATGAAACGCTAACCCGACTGGCGGATGGAACGCTGGATGTTGGGCTGGTCGCTCTGCCTCAGCCTCCGGTGGCTGGACTCGTGATAAAGCCTTGGCGGCGCGACCCCGTGATGGCCTTTGTGCCGGCGCATTGGCGGTGTCCGGCCCGCGTCACGCCTGAATGGCTCGCGGCTCAACCTCTCATTCTCAATGACGCGACCACGCGTCTCTCGCGTCTGACTGCGGAGTGGTTTGCGACCGCAGGGCACCATCCTGCGCCGCGCATTCAGCTCAACTACAACGACGCGATCAAGAGTCTGGTAGCAGCAGGTTACGGCGCAGCGCTGTTGCCCCATGAGGCCACTACACCATTACCCGACAGGCGCATTGTCATGCGTCCGCTGCGGCCGGCGTTGTGGCGTCGGCTCGGCATTGCGCATCGTGCGGGGCACGTCGAGCGTTCCACGCAACACGTGCTCGATGTGTTGTGGGATCTGCGATTGGCGTAGGAATTTGCCATTTGTCCCAGAAGAATCCACCCGTCGGGCACGATGCAGGAATTAACCCGACTGCCATGAACCCAACGCCGCCAACGGACCTTGCCGATGGAATACACGTGAAGCGGGACGCCCAGCGGACGTCGCGTAGCCTTGTGCGAATTCTTTGGCACGCTCTGGCCTCGCAAACAGGAAGCCCTGCGCAAGGGGCACGCCGATCGTGTCCAGCACATCCTGCTGTGCGCGTTCTTCGACGCCTTCGGCGACAACCTGCGCGCCGACCTGCCCTGCGAGGAAAGTAATACCTTCGAGCAGCGCGCGATCGTTGCCAACAACGCCCTGGACGAATTGCCGGTCGATCTTGATGTAGTCGAAATGAAACCGCTGCAGCAAGGCAAGATTGCTGTTCTCTGTCCCGAAGTCGTCGACGGCGAATTTGACACCCTGACGCTGCAGCCGGGCCAGGCTGTCTTTCACGCCGTCGATGCCCGCGAGCAGGCCGCGTTCAGTGATTTCGAGCACAAGCTGAAGTCGGGTCTGGCTGGCAGAGAGGATATCGCTCAGGTCGCCGGGAAAGCCGCGCAGGCCTGCATGGAATGCCGCGAGGTTGACGGTGAGCCTGAACCCGTTTGGCAGATCCATGGCACTCAATTCCTTGAGCGCTTGCCGGAGGACGAATTGCGTCAGGTCCGCGATCACCGGACTGTCCTCCACTTCGCCAATGAAATGGCCGGGCATCACCAGACCCCGGCGGGGATGCTGCCAGCGCACCAGCGCCTCGGCGCCCACCCATTTCCCGGTCGCCACTTCGACGATCGGCTGATAGACCACGAGGAATTCGCCGCGCGCGAGCCCCCGACGGACCCGACGGATCAGACGCTGCCTCGGCGTATAACCGGTGAGATAGCCCGCGGCGAGCGCCAGACCCACCATCATGCCGATCAGCATGGCAACGTTTTCGACATCGCCCAGATCCTGTCGCCGCCACGTTGGACC
The DNA here is from genome assembly GCF_046025895.1 of Paraburkholderia sp. RL17-337-BIB-A. Lineage (NCBI taxonomy): Bacteria > Pseudomonadati > Pseudomonadota > Betaproteobacteria > Burkholderiales > Burkholderiaceae > Paraburkholderia > Paraburkholderia sp. RL17-337-BIB-A. The sequence continues at coordinate 3,020,018 of NZ_JARESY010000002.1, forward strand.
ACCTTGTACCGAGACGGAAAACAGGGCGTCACGCGCCGGGTAACTCGCCCATCCCTTACCCGGGGCGAAAGACGCCAGAATCCGCCCGTCGCTGGTGAACGCACTGCCATCGGTGCCGGTAATAGCCGCTGACTGGGCTCCTGACGCCCGCACCCGTCCGAGCAGGTCGTCAATGTATGCGCCGCTAACGACGAGGCCAATTCCGGCGCTGTCGGACAGGCGGTCGTACACGACCATCGCTGGGCTCTTCGGGAAAAGCGGTGTACCCGCACGCATCGCTATGCTGACGCCTGGTCCGGGCGGCGAAATATACGCACTCAACGGGACGTCGCCGGCTCCCGATACCGTCGTGCAGTAGACGCGATTGTCCCTGGAAAAAAAGGCATTGCGAACGTACAGGGCAATCCTCTTGTCGCCCGTGAGGCCTGCGAGGACCCTGGCGCAGGACTGTCCCGCCAACGGTGCGAGTTGCGGCCTGTCGCGTTCAGCGATGGCGATGATCCGCGCCAGCGACCGGCCAATATCCTGCGCCAGCGCTGCCTCGCGCTGAAGTGTGCGCTCTGCGGCGATGTGGTAGCCCACCGCCAGCGAAGCTGCTACAGCGGCACCAAAGAGAGCCGCGGCCGACGTCCACACCCTCCACGGACGCAACGCCACAGCGACTGCGCGAGGAAATACGGCTGCCGTCAGTCTTGTGATCATGATCATATTGAAGTAGTCATGCAGGCGAGTAGCCGCTAATGTCGGACCTGGTGTCGTCAAGCATCCGTGATGCTCGGAATGATATTGACCTGAACATACTCATAGCGCTGTTGTGCCTGGTTGAGCCACCACGGGCCGATACCCCCGACGAAAAGCAGAGGCGAGCCGGGCGACGAACAGTGCGAGGACAAGACGTCTGCGGAGGGCCATGCGACTTGTCCTTACCGAACTTCCGACGGCGCGATGGCCGCGTCAAAAATTTCCTCGATCGGGACGGGCCTGTGCCGCAGAAAACCCTGGGCATAGTCGATGCCCATGTCGCGTAACAGCCCTTCGACCGCCTCGGTCTCCACGAATTCGGCCACGGTCTTCTTGCCCGTGATGCGAGCCACAGCGCTGATGCACCGGACTGCCTCCTGGCCCACAGGATCGTCCACTAACCCTTTGATGAACTGGCCGCCGATTTTCAGATAGTCGACCGGCAGCGCTTTGAGGTAACCGAAGGACGATACGCCGCTGCCGAAATCATCGAGCGCGAAGCGCACGCCGCGCGCGCGCATGGACTCGAAGAACGACGTTGCGTCGTTCAGATTGATGATGGCGGCAGTCTCCGTGATCTCGAAGCAGATCTTGTGCGCATCGATCGTCATCGTCTCCATCAGATCGTGCACGTAGCGGTGGAAATCGCGGTCGCCGATTGACTGTCCCGACAGATTGATCGAAACAGTGGCCAGATGCGTGACCTTGTCACGGTGGATGGTCAGGAACTCGAAAACGTGCCGAACCACCCATCGGTCGATGCGCGAGGCCATCTGAAAGCGCTCGGCCGGGGCGAGGAACAGACCCGGCGGAATCAGCTTTCCGTCGTCATTGATCATCCGTAACAGGACCTCGCCGTGCACCCCGCCGCCGTCGCGACCGAGCGCGTTGATTCGCTGCCAGTACAACGCGAATTGCCCGTTGTCCAGGGCCTGCTCTAGCCGGCGAACCCACTGCATGTCTTCGCGGTGAGATTCGATCACCTCGTCCGCTGCCAGGTACGCATGCACGCGATTTCTGCCGGCTGCCTTCGCCGCGTAGCACGCGCTATCAGCCGCTTCCAGAATGCGCTCCGCCGTCGGCCAGCGCGTGTCCACCGGCACGAGCCCGATGCTCGCGCCGACGTGAAAATGCTGCACGCCTTCGTGAAACCGGAATGAATCGAGCGTCTCGCAGATCCGCTGGGCGACGCGCTCCGCATCCTCGATGCCGCGGTCCTTCACGACCAGCCCGAATTCGTCGCCACCAAGCCGGGCAAATGTGTCGTCGCTGCGGATGAACCGCTTGATGATCCCGACGACATGCTTGAGCAGCCTGTCCCCGGCTGCGTGCCCGGCCGCATCATTGACCAGTTTGAAGCGGTCGAGGTCGATGTACATCAGCGTATAGCGGGCCTTACCGGCACGCGCGCCGTCGAGCGCGAGCTGCAGGTGGCGCTCGAACTCGTCACGGTTGAGAAGCCCCGTCAGCCGGTCGTGCGTCGCTCGCCAGGTCATTTCGCGATGCAGCTGGATCTTTTCGGAAACGTCGCGAAATACCAGAACTGCGCCAATCGTCTCGCCCGACGCGCTCCTGATCGGCGCAGCCGAATTTTCGATGCAATACTCCCGGCAGTCGCGGCCCAGCAGGATGGCGTGGTCGCCGGCGTCGGTGAAGGCCCCACCACTCAGGCATCGTATCGCTGGGCTCTTCACGCGCTGCCGGCTCGTTGCGTCCACGATCCGGAGTACCACCTCCGACGACATGCCGCGTGCCGTCGCACTGGTCCATCCGGTCAACCTTTCCGCAACGGGGTTCAGGTAATCCACGCGACCCTTGGCATCGACCGCAATAACGCCGTCGCCAATCGAATCGAGCGTTACGCGCAGGCGCTCATGCTGGGCGAGCAGTTCCCGCTGGACGCACTTACGTTCGGTCACGTCCTCCATCACTGTCAGCGAGACGAGATGACGGCCCTGCACATCGCGCTCCACGACGGACGACATGGATACATCGAGCACGCTGCCATCCTTGCACACCAACTGATATTCAATCCCTACGCATCGGCCTACGCGAAACAGTTCCGGAATGACCGTCCCGATGGCGTAGTTGCGCGATGCTGGCGTAAGAAAGTCAGTCACCGGACGGCCAACCACCTCGTCGCGCGCATAGCCGAGCGTCGCCAGCCAGACGTCGCTCACATGAATCAATCTGCCTTGCGCATCAATCGAATGCAGCATGGCAGGTGTCGATTCATAGAGCACGCGGTAATGCAAGGCCGTTGATTCGTCGCCGGCCGAGCACGACCCGACCCGCGCGCCCCCGGCAGCCTGATCATCAGTCTGCGCATCGCGGCCAACAAGACCGAAAAACGGGACGCTGCAATTCATTTTGTATCAACCTATATGACGTGTCGGTAACCCGGAAAATGAGCACCTCGCAGCCGGACCAGATCCACGATCTGGGTGAGCCTCTTCGGAAGACTTCCCTGGACGCAGCAGGTCAGGTGTTAGTCCGAGACGAATACCGTGACGGCCTCTGGCTGGTCCAACCCGAACGCGTGGACGCGTCCCGCGCGGACGTCGAGTATCAGCCGCTCGATCAACTCGACTCCCTGAAATTCGGAGTCAGCGTTGCCGCTCGGCGTGACCGCGATTCCTTCCAGCAGCGCGCGCCGACGGTTAAGCAGATACGACACGGCACTTGCGCGTCTCAAAAAAAGACGATCCATTTCAACTTCCAACGTCTCGCTCAATCGGGGCTCTGTGGCGCTGAGGCGATACGCATCCCGCCGTAAAAAAAACCGACCGGGTTAGGGTCGGCTAAAGATTCTGGCTGTTCGGGGGCCATGCCAGAACCTGAGAGAAAAATCAGGCAGCCGATCCTCATCTGCCGCTCGAGGCGCCTGAGACAGCCGGCCGGACGCGGGCTCCTGTGTCGACCGGCGAGTTCCCGGACGTGCGCTGCACCAGGCGTATGAAACTACCCGCTATCCATGCGTGGCTGATTCCTGATCCTCGTCAGCATTGTTCAATTTTCCGCCCACTCAGAAGGCCTGCCAGTCCACGGCATCACTGGTGTCTGTCGCAACTGTGGTGCTCCGGTTTGCTGTAGCGACTGACCTCGTCTCTGGCCTGGTCAATGACGCACGAGGGGTCATGCGAACTGTCGGTGCCGACCGGCGCGGTTCACTCCGCTGGGCGACCGCTCGTGACGCCGAGGCCCCCGTTTCGCCGACCTTGAAGAACGCCACCGTTTCACGCAGGCTTTGGGCCTGCTGGGCCATCGACTGCGCCGCCGCCGAGGCCTCTTCGACCAGCGCGGCATTCTGCTGGGTCACCTGGTCCATCTGGCTGACCGCCTGATTCACCTGTTCGATGCCGGTGCTCTGCTCCTGCGACGCCGACGAGATTTCGCCCACGATATCGGTCACGCGCTTCACCGACTCGACGATCTCGTTGATCGTGCTGCCTGCTTCCTCGACGAGCTTCGAGCCGACGTCCACCCGATCCAGCGAGCTGCCGATCAGATCCTTGATTTCCTTCGCCGCAGTGGCGCTGCGCTGGGCGAGCGTACGGACCTCACCGGCCACGACAGCAAAGCCCCGACCCTGTTCGCCCGCGCGGGCTGCCTCGACCGCCGCGTTGAGCGCGAGGATGTTGGTCTGGAAGGCGATGCCCTCGATCACCGTGATGATCTCCGACATCCTGGCTGAACTGCTGGCGATCTCATGCATCGTCTCAACGACACGCCCGACCACCTCGCCGCCGCGCTGCGCGATGCCCGAGGCCGTGCCGGCCAGCGTCGCTGCCTGCCTTGCGTTATCCGTGTTATGGCGGACCGTGGCGGTCAGCTCTTCCATGCTGGAGGCAGTTTCCTCGAGAGAGGCCGCCTGCTCTTCGGTGCGGCTCGACAGATCCAGATTGCCCTGGGCGATTTGCGCACTCGCGGTCGCCACGCCTTCGGCGTTCTCGCGCACCTCTGACACGACCCCCAGCAGGCCGTCGCGCATGGCCTTCAGCGATGCCATCAGGCTGCTCGTGTCGCCGGGACGCAGGTCGATCCTGACGCCCAGATCGCCGGTGGCAACGCTTTTGGCCAGTTCGGCGGCGATCGCCGGCTCGGCCCCCAACTGCCGCGTCACACTGCGCGTGAGCCAGACCCCGATGCCGATGCCGCCCAGAACAGAAAAAACCACCAGGGCAAGCATCAGAGTTCGGCTTTCCTGATACAGCGCCTGGTTGGAGTCGGCACGGTCTTTCGCGCCTTTCTGCTTCAGATTCACCACTACGTCCATCAGGTCGTCGACCTTGTTGGTCCTCGAGCGGAAATCGCCGAACAGGTAGTCGGTCAGGTCACTGTGATCCTGTAGCGAAGCAGAGCGGGCCCGGGCCTGCATCTCCCTGACGGCCTGCGCGTAATCCTGCCAGCTCTGGTCGATCTCGGCGAAGGCAGCCCTGGCTTTGTCGGTCTGTAACGTCTGTTTGGCTTTATCGAGGTTCTCACGCGTCAGTGCCAGGTTTTTTTCGCTGTCGGCGAGGAATGCGGCCCGCTGCTCGGCGCTGGTGGCCAGAATGGCGTCGCGCAGAGAGCGGCTGACATACAGCAGGTCGATGTTCGCTTGCTCGGTAAGGTCAAGCCCGATCAGATTGACACGGTAGATATCGTCGCCGTTGTCGTTAATCTGATCCATATCGTGGATGCCGATCCCGCTGACGATGGCGCCGATGGCACACACCAGCATAAAGGCACTGATCAGTCTGGTACCCAGTTTCATGTTGCTGAATTTCATAGTTTTATTCTTTCAGATCGAGGGGGATTACTGAAAGTCCTGGAAATCGCCTGACACCTTGGAGAACGCTGTTGAAAACGGCACAGCACCCAGCATTGCCGAATACCTATCGATATTATACATCTATAGCTAATGGTATATACCTACGTATTTACCATTATTTGATGCCGTGCCGCATAGCGGTGGCCCAGAAAATGGGCACGGCGCACATCGCGACTGAAGCAGATCTGCACGTACCCGACTCGCTTTCGACCGCCTGCGGCTGCGGCTGCGCATCGCTCGTGCCGTTATCAACCGGCTCTGTTGGCGTTCATGCTGCCGGGAAATAAAGCCCCTTTTTTGACACAGTAAGAGTGGCATTAGGTGCGTCAGCCGGAGCGAAGCGTAGCTAGATCGACTATTTGCGGCAATTGCGTGAATACATGCTTATCTGCCAACTTGACAATATTTTCGGCCAAGCGACGCCGCCTTCCGGCAGGCCATTCTGGTGAATGTGCTCTTTGAAATTGCAGAGGCCAGCGGCTGCCTGACTCGCTTTCGACCGCCTGCGGCTGTGCATCGCTCGTGCCGTTATCAACCGGCTCTGTCGGCGTTCATGCTGCCAGGAAGTGAAGCACATGAATTGACGGTCGACCTCTGCGTGATACGTTCCCGACACTGAGTGCCTGCTTCGGGCCCGAAGCCATCAGTCAAGCACTTGTGCCACCATCGACCTTCAGACTGGTGCCGGTTATGAACGCCGCATCGGGGCTTGCCAGCCAGGCGACAAGTCCCGCAATATCGTCGCCTGATCCGTAGCGGCCCAGTGCAATTGAGCCCCGGATCTGGTCGGCCATCGGACCGTTGGCCGGGTTCATCACCGTATCGATCCGTCCGGGCTGGACGTTATTGATCGTAATTTCCCGGCTGCCAAGATCCCTTGCCAGCGCCCGCGTCATGCTGGTTACCGCGCCTTTCGTCGCGGCGTAGACGGACACGCCCGAAATCGGCATGTAGTCGCTGCTGATGCTGCCGATATTGATAATCCTCCCGCCTTTTTCCATGAAACGGAGCGATTCCTGAATGGCGACAAGCAGGCTCCTGACGTTGATGGCCAGCATCCGGTCGATATCTTCCAGTGGGAAGTCGTCGATCAGGCCGCGGCGGAACATGGCGGCGTTGTTCACGAGAATATTCAGTCCCCCGAAGCGTTTCGAGGTCGATCCGACCGCGGCTTTTACCGCTTCCGCGTCGGCACAATCCGCGCGAATCGCCACGCCCCGTCCCCCGTCGCGTTCGATGTCCTCGATGACGCGATCCGCGTCGGCACTCGAGTTCGAATAGGTTATCGACACGGCCGCGCCATCGCTTGCGAGCCGTCTTGCGATGGCCGCGCCTATCCCGCGAGAGCCACCGGTCACGAGCGCCACTTTACCAGCCAGTTGTCCATTAGAAAAAGTCACGTTTATTCCTTTCAATTGCATTCTCTGCTCGTTCAGATCGGCCACGCTTGCCTCGTCTATCAGCAAGCGGGAAGCGTGTGTAAGCGGCTCACTTCTGAACCTGGCATCGCTGCGCTGCTGCGACAGGACACGACATGTCGTGTGAAAAATTCTAGCTAGTCTGCGCCGGTCGTACGTGCCAAAATAAGCCAATGAATTAACTGTGCGTGGCAACATTAGGCAAATTTTCGTGTTTATTTGAGACAATGAGCCAATGAAATTGGACCGGATCGACATTGACATCTTGCAGGCGCTGCAGCGGGACGCTCATGTCAAGGCTGCGGACCTCGCTGAATCGCTGGGCATTTCGCTTTCGCCGTTCTACCGGCGCATTCGTCTGCTCGAAGAGGCGGGCGTCATTACAAAATATGTGTCACTTCTGGACCAGGAGAAGGTTGGATTTCCAGTCACCGCCTACGTATCGGTCGCGATCGAAAAATCCGCGGCAAAGCTGGCTGCTTTCGAGCGCGCCCTGCTGGGTTGCGAGGAGGTGATGGAGTGCTATCTGATGACGGGCGCGTTCGATTACATCGTGCGGGTGGTGGCCAGCGACATGGCGGGAATCGAGCGTTTCGTGATGACACGGCTCGCGACCATCGAGGGTGTTCGCGACGTCAGCACGTCGATCACCTTGCGGCGTGTCCAGTACAAGACCGTACTACCGGTTCGCGAGAGCGGAGAGTAAAAAAATATCGAGTGCGCCGGAAGTACCCGATCGGTGGAGCAGACTGCTCAGGGTGAAGCTATGAGCCCAGCGCGCCGCCGGGCCAGGTGACGGGCGGATATTCCTGGAACGTTTAGGATTGTTCAACGTTTAGGGTTGTTCGACCGCGTTCTCACGCGGACATTCGAGCGTCAGGTCCACCCAGACAACGGACTTTCCCTCTAACAGTCATGCTCGTCAGACTGTCGGCCGGGGCGGCCGGCCGTTCCGGTTTCGCCCAGATCTGGATAGGCTCGTTGGGTAGTCGCCGATGCCCGCCGATCCGGCGGCCCTGCTCACATCCACAACCAACCGTTGTTCGAACGCAGATCAATTCCGCCGAACTTGCCCATTCCAGGGTCGGCGCTTACGTGATCCAATGTCGACCGCATGTTATACGTCATCCTATAACAAATCTATTTCGATGTTTTCAGCATCGATTATTGGAAGGCACTTCGGGTAAGTACCGCATGTACGACGACGCTCGTGTTGAATAGAATTCATATGTCATCGTATAACATACATGAGGAGACATGGTGCGCGGACCCTTACCAAAAGGCGCGTGCGCGCGTAGCGCATGGACGGCCCACCGAAATCATCAGCTACGAGCGGGAATGGCTCAAAAGGCGAGCCAACCAACCCCGCTTCTTCATATTTCTCGGTTTTCTTCAGCGTGATCAATGTGCTGACCTACGCGTCATCGCTTCAAAGCCAATTCTCGACTTGATCTGTAGATGGTTTTTTGCGGGGCTTTGTACAAGGTCTGACACGAAAGAGGTCAGAAACGCTTCCGATCCCGCTCGGGACGCTGCCGGCTCCGCTCCCGAGTCAACGCCGCGAGCACGGTTACGCGCGAGCCTCGACTGCCAGATTGGTTAGCGATGAAAACAAAGCCGTTGCGGCCTGGCTGGAGTGAATCAATAACAAGTCTAAATCGTTAGGTGTATTTATTATAAGGATGAGCCATGCTTTATAGATTTGCCGTTATCCCTTTAGTTATAACACTTGCCGCATCACTTGCCGCTTGCGGTAGCAGTGACAGCTTGCCACCTGCTTCAACCAGCAACACCCCTCCGCCGGCGGCCGCCGCGTTCAAGGTCGGCGTGACCACAAGCGATGCCGCGCTTCCGCCCGCACCGCAACTGCCGACTCCCGGCCAGGTCTGTAGCACGCTCGAAGCAAGTAACAATCTGGTGCGCCAACCCAGTGGCGCGCTGGGGCCCGAAGCCGATAACGGTACAACGTCGGCCATTCTGAATCCGGATCAGGCACGCATTCAGGCGGCGCTCGACGCTTGCGGCGCCGCGGTTGACGCTCAGGTCGGAGCGGCCATCTCTGCTGCGGACGCCGCGGCGGCAGCTTCGCAGACCGCGGCGGCGGCGCCGAACGTTAACATTTCTGGCGCGTCGGCTCAGCAACTGGCTGCGCCGCAATATCGCGCCCAACAATTCGCTGTTCGCCTGGTTGTGTCGAGTACTGGCGCCGGCAACGCGTTTATCACCGGACCGCTCACGCTGCCGTCCGGCGTCACGTTGTGGATCGATACGGGCGTGACGGTCTATGCGACGCGGGACGTGATGGCGTATGCGCCCAATGCGGCTGGACCCTATTGCGCCAACACGGCCGTCAGTTCGACCAAAGCAGGGAGTTCTAGCAACTGTCTGCCACTGATCGGCGGCAGTTACCTCGTCAATTCGGCAGTCGTCGGCGGCGGCAATATCGACGGCCGGGCCGCCTCCGAGATCGTGAGCTCGAACCCGCTCTATCCGCTGATGCGCGTCGACCTGACTTGTACCAACACCTATGCGGCTTATGCAAAGGGACAGCAGGCTGGCAACAATACGCCTTGCGACAACGGCGGCACCTTCGTCGATACCTCGGCCTCGTCCCGGCACATGACCTGGTGGGATTTGGCGTGGCTTGGCAACATGATCGAGAACGGTACGACCGGGGTTGGCTCACAGTCGAACTTCCGCATGATGGTCTTCAACTACGCAAAGAACCTGACGCTCTTCGGCATCACGTTGAATAACAGCGCCAGCTTCCACGTCGTTCCTAGCGGCGTCGACGGACTCACGGTCTGGAACGTCAAGGTTCAGACACCGTCACTGTCGGCTTCGGCGAACCCGGCGGGCAATGGCAATCCGAATTACCTGGGTATGCTGCCGACCGTCGACACGGCCAAGAACACGGACGCTTTCGATCCGAGCTCATCTTCCAAGCCGGTTGTTCAGGCGTTGGCGATTGGGAGCACAAAAACCTCCACGGCGGGCAAAATCGCGTTTGACGGGTACCTCAAAAATGCCGTCTTCGCCTATAACTACATCAGCACTGGCGACGATGACATCTCTCCGAAGGGATCCAATAACCCGAGTCCGAGCGGCTCAGGATTGTTCGGTATCGACGGCAACCGCAACGTAGCGACTGACCGGCAATACGGTTTCGTCATCGCCCACAACCATATTTATGCGGGCCACGGCATCTCGATCGGCAGCGAAACCAATGCTGGCGTCACCAACATCCAGGTCTACGACAATTCGTTCGACGGCTCGGAACAGGCGCTGCGCATCAAGTCCGATTGGGCACGAGGCGGCATCGTGACCAACATCAACTACAACGACATCTGCATCCGCAATAGCGGGCAGGCACTGCTCTTCACGCCGTACTACAGCACCAAGGCGTTGCCGAATCCGACGTCGCCGCTATATCCGGACTTCTATAACATCTCGTTGTCGAACGTGCATATTATTGGCGGCACCACGGCGATCCTCGAGGGATTCCAGGCTAATACTGGTGGTATCGCGCATGCCGCACTCCCGCTCGGCATGACGTTCACCAACGTTCTCGCCGATTCGCCAAGTAACGTGGCGGTCACCACGTCCGACGCGAACCTGACGCTGAACAACGTGAACCTGCCGATTTTCCCGTCGACCGCGAATCGGGTCGTCCTGACCGGCAGCGCATCGCAGTTGCTGAGTACGGCGAACGCGGTGGATTGCAGCAGCGCCTATGTCGACTTTCCGGGTATTGGTGATTCGTCGCCGACGGGCCAGACGTGGGCGGGTTCGCAGTAAGCAGGGGTACGTATAGCGTGCCGCGCGTTGAAAGGCGGCACGCACTGAAACTGACGCAGTCTGTTCAACGGCCCGTCGAGGTTGCTCGATCGGGCCGTTCTACTTTCAACTCATGCGAACTAGCCGCTTTCGTGCATGTCCCTTCAGCAGGTCGATTCCCGTGGGACGCCACCTTCACCGTGTCAGCCATTCGGGCTTGCTCGAACCCCGTGGCGCGAGCACCGTCCTGAAGGCCCCGGGAGTTTTCGACAAGACCACCTGGTCGGTCATGCCCTGATATGTGCCGAGCGGGGTCTCTGCCGTGAACAGATCGGGCGCGACGTAGGCGTGCTCGTCGGAAGATCCGGCGGTCGCTCGGGCGTAGTCCCTGTCGAAGATGCCGAGCGAGAACAGCCACAGCACGGTTCGGGTCAGAGAAACGGTGACGCGATAGCTGCCGCCCTCGATCGCACGCCGGCGCAGCGCCGCGAGTACGCCGACCGTGCCGAGCCAGCCCACCACGTTGTCGACAATGGGGATGATCGGCGGCGATTTCGGACGCGCGAGCGTACCTTCGACAGCGAATAGCCCCGAGACGGCCGCGCCGATTTCATCGAATCCCGGACGATACTTCCAGGGGCCCTTGGCACCGTGAAGCAGGACACTGGCATGGATCAATCCAGGCTTCCTGCCGCAGAGCTCCTCGGCTTCGAGACCATGGCGTTCCAGATAGCCCGGACGCTTGTTCGCGAAGAAGACATCGGCATCCTTCAGCAGGAGATCGAATTTCGCGCGATCCTCCTTCGAGTAGTCCAGGATCGTCGAGCGCATCCCGACCTGGGTGTCCCACGCGAACGCCTCGATCTCGCTGTCGTCGAACGGCCGCCAGATGTTGAGGACATCGGCCCCGTGCAAAGCGAGGTCTCTGCCGATGGCCGCGCCGGCAATCACGTGACCCATCCCAAGTGCGCGAATGCCGTCCAGCGGACTGGCGCCCTCTTTCCTGAAAGGGATCGGCTCGCTTTCGCCGATCTTTTCCACGTTGATCAGCGACATGCTCGAGAGGACCTCGGTGTACTGAAGCTCCTTGCTGAATTCCTCGAAGGTGCGCACCTTCGCGATGACGATCCCGGCTTCGGCCGCCGCATTCTCCAGGTCGTCCGCGCGCCATTGCAGAATGGCGTTGCGTACGGCTTCCGGGCTGCAGTCGCAGCGCAGCAGGCTGAGCTCGCGGGCTGCCAGCTTCGGATAGATGTTCAGGGGTACGACGTGCCGTCCGTCGCGGGTTTCGCGAAAGAGATTCGTATCGACCTTGAGGGCCGGAGGACGTCCATTGATCGTCTCCCATTTCAGATCGAAGAACCCGGCGAAGCGCCGCAACGCTTTACGAACGTCCACTTCGATGTCCTGTTCCTCGCCGCTGCGCAGTCGCCATAGCGCGGCGACGCCGACGGCCTTGGCGGCGAGAGCGATCGCGGACAATGAGCCGAACCGGAAGAGCGCGGGAATGATCGGATCCCGGCCGTGGAAAGTGATCTTGCCACCGCTGTCCGCCGTCGATAACCCGACGTCTTTCAGTACGTCATTGAGCGCGCCGTGCAGATCGATATCCGAACTCCGCGCCGGATTCGCGAGCTTCGATTGAATGATTCCGGTAAGCCGATCCGGTTCGCTTTCGATTGCAAGATTGGTCGAGTCTGTCATTTGAGGAGTTGTTTTCGATAAGGGAGTGTCAACTGCCCGCGATCAGTGCACGCGGGCCGCGGCCACGCGTGAGTGGCCGCATCCGTACCTTTAACGCGCCTTTCCTTTGGTGCGCAGTTCGATCAGGCCGAGCAGCATCTCGTCGCGCTCTGCCTCCAGCTCCTTAATGGACCGCGATCCGACTTCGGCATGAACGCCGTCGATGAGCTTCTTCTGCACTTCCGGTGTCAGCTCGGGCGAGCCGAGATCCTTCCACCCAGCCGTCATCGGACCGCTGAACTGATGGAAGAAGTGCTCGATGCCGCCCGGGCCGCCGCCGAGGTGATTGAGCATCATGTTGCCCATCACGCCCCAGCGCAGGCCCGGCCCCCATGAGAGAGCGGTGTCGACGTCGGCGGCGCTCAGCACACCCTCCGCCACCAGGTAATAGACCTCGCGCGCTACCGCGAACTGCAGACGGTTGGCGACGTGGCCCTGCAATTCCTTATGCAGGCGCACCGCCTGTTTCCCGATCGACGTATAGAACGCCGTGGCGCGCCGGATCGTCTCTTCCGAGGTCTTGGTCCCGCCGACGATCTCGACCAGCGGCATCAGGTGCGGCGGATTGAACGGATGGCCGACGACGCAGCGCTCGGGATGCAGCACGGCGCCTACCTGAATGTTGCTCATGGGCAGGGTCGACGTGCTCGACGCGATGATCACGTGAGGGGGCAGGAGCTCATCGAGTTGCCGATAGAGATCCTGCTTGAATTCGAGCCGCTCGGGGCCGTTTTCCTGGACGAGGTCCACATCCGTGAGCGCTTGTGCGAGCACGGGCGTGAACGTAAGGTTCGCTTGCGACGCTCCGGGCGCAAGGCCCAATCTCTTGAGCGCCGGCCAGGCGGATTCCACGAACTGCTTGAGTTGGGCTTCGGCATTCGGCGCGATGTCCGTCGCCACGACCTTCAGCCCCTTGGCGAGAAACAGTGCGGTCCAGCTGGCACCGATCACGCCGGTGCCGATGACGGCGATCCGGCGAATGGGCGTGGTATCAGTCATGTCATGTCTCCAATGCGTGGGTCAGACTTCGGCATAGGCGATGCCGGTGAGGTTGCCTTGGGCGAAGAGGAAGTTGCGCGGGTTCTTGCCATCGAGATCGGCGGAATAGACGGAGCCGCCCAGGTCCGTGACGAACATCCGGTTACCGGGAATGTCGAGTGCGATGCCGATTCCCTCCATCAGGTGCGTAACGAGGATTTCAGATGTCGCCGTTCCATCGATCGACGTACGATTGACGGTGTTGCCGCGCGGAGGATCGCCGCGGTCGGTCCAGTAGAGGACACGCTTCGCGAGGTCGAGCTCGAGGTCGATGGGCTCCGGCAACCGGTCGAACAGCACTTCGATGTCGGAGCGGTTGGTCGGGCCTTCGCCCTGCGGGATGTCGAGATTGGCGCGGAAGATGCGGCCCAGGCCGGCGTTGTCCGGACCTTTCTGCGTCCAGTAGAGCTTCCCGTGCTTCGGATCGAGCGTGATTCCGACGCACCAGCGGGTCTGGTCGAGCCGGTCCTGGTCGCTCTGCCCAGTGGCGACCAGCGTTTCGACTTGAGAGCCGTCGAGGTTGGCGCGCATCACGCGCATGCCTTCTCGATCGCACCAATAGAGCTTGCCACCTGCCTTGTCGAGATGAATCTGCTTCGGTGTGTGCGTGACGCCTTGCGGGACGATGACCACGCGGTTCTTGCCATCCAGATCGGCGCGTTCGATCGAGCCGTCATGGCGGCCGATCGAACCCATGTTGGTCCAGTAGATTTGACCAGCATCCACGTCCACGACAATGCCGTCGGGGAGGCGGCAATCCGCGACGATCGTCTTGAGGTCGGATCCGTCGGGATTGATCGAGTGAATGCGGCCACCACTCAATTCGAGGAAAAACAATCGGCCGGAGCGGGTCGCGTCCGCGGAAACATTCGTTCCGCTGATTCGGTGCAGGGTCATCGTGTGTCCTTTCGGGTCATTGCCATTGGAAGAGAGACTGAATGTCGGGCGCGACGGTGTACCGCCGGGTAGCGATCTTGCCGACCATCGCGAAGGGATCGGAAAGCCAGCGGTTGGCGCCAAAAGCTTCCATCTCTTGCCACACACCGTGTTCATTGCGCGTCGCAACAGCCGCGAGCCTTACGCCGGGAAGCCGGGAACGGGCGACAGTTTCGAAACTTGCATCGGCGTTGGCGCCGACGATTCCGACGCGAATTTCCTTTTGGTCGTGGCTAGAGCCGCTGTAAAAGAAATCGGGTGCCGTGAATTGCCCGGCAGGACGTTCATCCGGCCCGCGACCCCATCGAGGTCCGCAGTGCAATCACCAAGCCGTAGTGTCTGAATTGAACGGTTTATAGAACCAATTTTCTGATGGTAGTTGGCAAGGCGAAGGGCGGCTATTACATAAAGCTGGAATAGGCCTCGTGTCCCGTAACCATTAGAGACATGTTGTTGCGTGAAGACCGTTTGACCTTTGAAACCGGCCATCGCTGGCACGAAGTGTCGGAGGTCCGTTCAGGTCGTATTGGGAACGTCGAGATAAAGTTGACATGCCGGGGTTAATGCCTGGACACCAACGACAGCTTCCAAAGAACGTCGTTCACGCTTCCGAGCCGCCACGCATGGTGTGGAGCGCCGGACAAACACGCCGCGCATGCCATGACCAAACCAAACAGACTGTGCCGGTCAGTCGGTCGAAGCGTCGCAGCAGCGGCCGCACGAACGCGCCTTGCCCAGCCGCAGGCGCCCGGCGCTCACTGTTGCCTCACCACCGCACTCGCACCGGCAAATCCACAAACCATCGCCAGCGTACCGATCGGTCGTCAGCTGGCCAAACACCTCACCGCCCCGCAGCGCAGGTGAGCCTGGGCGGGACCGCCACACACGACGCTGCTCACGGCAGCCACAATCACGCGTTCTGCCGCCTTCTACCGCCTCCAACTCGGCAGTCACCTGGCCGCCGCAACGGCACCGCCAGAGCCACATACCGGCGCCGCGATATTGAAGCGCGACAAGGTAGCCGAAGGTGCGACCAGCGACATCGCGACCAGGCGGAAAGGGCCATTGAGGCGGCAAGGGGGGACGGATACGCTGATTCACAAAAGGTCAGTGGGATTCGGCATCCTACTCTCAAGGCATAAGTGCTGCCCGTCGCTTCGCGGGCGTGGCTCTGGAAGGCGGGGACAGGGTGGCCCCATACAATCGATGAATTGGCACCTCGTTATAAGGAGCGCGTGCGCAAGTTGGCACCGCAGCAACATGCCGATGATAGTTCGTGCACATCCTCTTCGGTGAGTGACGAGCATCTGGGACGGCGTCATAACGACTGTTTCCAACGGATACGTGTCGGGCCATTAACCGTCACTCGACGTTGTGGCCGGGATCGTCGACAATCTGGAGAACGATGGGGCGCCTTCCGGTAACCGCGGGTTACGCCTCCACATCACGTTTCTCCGCGCGTTCCGTGCGCGTTTCAAGGAAAGATCCATGCTGAAGATCCATCACCTCGGTCACTCACAATCGGAACGGATCATCTGGCTTTGTGAAGAACTGGGCGTTCCTTACGAGCTCAAGAAATACACGCGCGACCCGGTCACTCGTCTATCGCCGCCGGATCTGAAGGCGCTACATCCGCTCGGGGCGGCGCCTCTCATTGAGGTCGACGGAATGTTGCTCGCCGAATCGGCCGCTATCGTCGAATTCATCCTCGCCCGATATGGTCGCGGACGTTTGCGGCATGGGCCGGACCATGCCGATTTCGCGTCCTATCTTTACTGGTTCCATTTTGCCAACGGCAACCTTCAGCCGGTGATGGGCCGATCGATGATCGTGGAACGGTGCGGGCTGGCACCGGATCATCCCGTTCAAACTTCGGTGCAGGGACGACTGGACAAAGCGCTCGCGCTGGTCGACGCGCGGCTGGCGCAGAACGACTATCTCGCAGGAAGCGAATTCACCGCAGCCGACATCATGAGCGTCTTCTCACTGACCACGATGCGCCTGTTCCATCCGGTTGATCTCGCACCTTATCCCAACATACTCGCGTATCTCCAGCGCATCGGCGGACGAGCCGCTTATCAGCGGGCTATGGCCAAAGGCGACCCTGACTTGACTCCAATGTTGACCTGAGCGCGGGTCGACATTCGCTCACCACTGTTTCTCAACTTCGGAGCAAAAGAACTTCCCGGCCGGATTGCGAACACTTCAAGAGTGAGCTTCCAAGGGCAAATCCTGGGTTCGGCCAGCCCACTTATGACTTGGCGCGCTACGACGATTTCGTGAGACTTCGCTGAGCACCGCCTCGTGGTTCGATCCCAATCGATGGCTGCATGCTGGATCGCGAAAGCAATCCCTGGCATTACATGACAATCGATTCGACCGCTGGCCGGGCGCAATTCGGCCAGAAACGGCTGGTCGACTCGTATGCGGTGCTATTTCAGGCGCTGATATTGATCACCGAGCCGACTGCTGTCGTGCCGGAACCGGTAGTGGATTGCGATGACGATGGCGACCCATCCGCCAATGCGCTTACTGCGCCATGCGCGTGATGGTGTTGGACGCTTTTGCCAAGACTGCTCTGTGACGTTGCCGCCTTCAGATGTGCTGCAAAACTCGGCTGGCTCGATTCACTCGTGGAGCTTTGGCCTGTCAGCTTCGACAGCCCGGAACCGATGGCGCTGCTCACGCCGCTGAGTACTGTGGCTGCTACACCGATTGGAATCATATGGACATCCTTCAGATTGGGGCAACCGAAATGCCCACGCTGTCGAACTATACCGAGTTTCCCCACTGCACGGGTATGTCGGCCTCCGTATGCTATCGAAATAGCGGCTATCGTTGACGCTGGAGGCATCCGGCGATCGGACTTGACGGCTCTTCGGTGGCCTGAGGGAATGCAATCACCTGTTGCAGATCCACGTTAGGCGGTTCGATGCACTACATAGAAAGGAATTTGAAAGATCGTCGACCGCGAGTCGCCGATCGCCAACTCGTAAGTTTCACGCGACGTATGCCGATTGCTTCGGGCCGCGATCGGCCAGCTTGAGCCATTCAAACAGGCATTACGCCCGTCCGTTCACGGCCCGACAAGAGGCGTTCGTGCCGGCCCGACAGCGGCCGCTCTGGAAGCCTATGATGGGGTGGTGACGCACCTCGTCTTCTCCGTTGTTCCCGTCGTCATACCCCATCTTCGACGTTGACTGCGACCACGCCCGCCTGAATCGTGAACCGCGTGCGCTTCGCGAGCGGTGCGGCCGGTGCGCTGCCGTCGCTGTTCAACACTTTGACCTTATTGAAGATCGCGACGAATTGGCCTGGCGTCACCGTTGCTGAAGCATAGCCATTGCCGTCGTGATCGGCATAAAGCAGATCGGGGTTGTTCTGTTGCAGGAACTGGTCGAAGGCTATGGGCGAAGACGTCAGCGGGGCAACCGGCGTGCCTACTGCGCCCTGCTGCACGTCGACGAAGAAAGGCCGGCTGCTGATGCCCGCCGTCATGAGCTCGACGGCAACGGGCGTGCCGTTCACCGGATCGGGCACGTCGCGCACGATGCCGCACTGGAACGCATGCAGATCGCCCGTGACCGTGACGAGATTGCGGATGGATTGCGTCTTCAGGAACGACATCAGATCGGCCTTGTGCGTCGGATAGCCGTCCCACGCGTCGCAATCGATCACAAAGACGAGGTTATTGGGCGGCGGCGCAAGTTGCGTCAGATCGAGCCACAGGCGGTTTAGCATGACCTCGTTGCCCCAGACCTTCCACGTCGCCGTCGACGCGTTCAGCGTGTCTTTCCACCATTGCGTCTGTGTCGTGCCGAGCATCGAAGGTGGACGGCCCAGCTTCTGCGTATCGAGTGCCTCGAATTGCTGAAGCACCGGCTGCGGCACGAAGTATCGCGCGCCGGCTGCGTCGTTACCGTTGACGGGATCGTGGCCGAGCAACTGCGCGATAGCGGCTTCGCTGACGACCTGATCGTCCCGATACAGACGCTCATCGGTCATCACGAGATGCAACAGCGTGCCGAAGTGAAAGTCGCGATAGATCTGGATGTTGTTGTACGCGGGATTGTTCAGATCGAACGACACATCGCCCCAGTCGACCGGCAGATATTCCGCCCAGGCCTGATTCGCATTGCGGCGCCGCTGGGTTTCCTGCTTGTTCTCGTTGGTATAGGTCTGGTGATCCTGCCAGCAGTCGTCGCTGAATTCGTGGTCGTCCCAGATCGCGATCAACGGGAAGCTCGAATGCAGTTTCTGCAACCGCGTATCCGAACGATAGGTGCGATAGAGCGCGCGATAGTCGTCGACCGTGTTCGCATATGAGCCGTTGCCGCCAGGCAGCGGCAAGCCGTTCGGAATCGTCAGCGGTACATGCGCCGGCTCGGTGGGATCGACCTGCGCAGCCGGGCCGACCGTCTCGTAGATGTAGTCGCCCAGATGCACGATGAAGTCGAGATCGGTTTCGGCGGCCATTAGCGTCATCGCCTGCCAATGGTTCGCGCTCCAGTTCTGACACGTGAACCATGCGAAGCGCACCTGCTGATTGGCGTCGCCGGCGGCAGGCGCGGTGCGTGTGGTGCCGATCGGGCTGATGTCGCTGCCCGCGACGAAGCGATAGTAGTAGGTGGTCTTCGCGACAAGGCCGGTCACTTTTGCGCGGACCGTGTAGTCGTAAGTTGGAATTGCGGTCAATTGCACGCTGGCTACGATTGCGCTGAAGTCCGCCTGGGTCGATACGTCGAGCCGCAACGGCACGCTGGTCGGCGCGCTCGTGGCGCTTGCGCCGCCGGCGCAGCGCGTCCAGAAGACGGCAGACGTGTCGCGTGGATCACCGCTCGCGACGCCTTGCGGGAAGGCGAACGAGCCAGCGGGCGGGGGTGGGGCTGCGCCGCCGTCGTCATGCGAATGGCAAGCGGTAAGCGTGCCAGTTGCCGCGGCGACGGTATAGAACGCTGACAGCGAAAGGAAACGACGGCGATCCATGATGGTGCCCCGCTCTGCATGCGTACTGCTGTTGCGCTTCATGTGCGCCGTGCTGGCGACGATGGGGGACTCGGTCGAACCTGGAGGAAGCCGTCGCGGGCACGCGTGCGTTCTCAAGCACAGTAGTTCTACAAGCTATAAAACCATGTTGCACGTGTCAAGTAACGATTGTCCCGGACATGGAAGGTGCAGGCGCGCCTGATCTAAACCGTTCGGGCGAGGAGCGGAAGCAGTGAGCCGATGCACCGGAAGACCTCCATTGCACGAGAGGCACTGAGCTAATGCCCGGTGCCTCTCATCTTCGATCAGAAGATGTCGATCATCCCCATCGCGGGGTCGGTCACCGAGTGACGGCCGGTTTCGATACGCCCGGCGATGCGACGCAAGAAGCTGCTGTCCGTGCTGCTGGTGATCTCGAAGTCATACCAGAAGCCGGTCTGGGCGAGGTTCCAGAAGAGCGCGACCGGGAGTGCGCCGTTGGTGCTTACCGTCCAGGTGTGACCTGGGTCGAGGCGATCATTCCGGGAGAACGGGGCTGGCTCCGGCCATGCGCCGAAGCCCGGCACCGGGAAACCAGCGAAGCCCAAAGGACCTTGGCCAAAGACCGGTGTCGGCAAACCTGGGAAAGCCTGCAGCGCGCCGTAGACCTTGTTGGACTTCACTGTGAACTGTGCGAGGCCAGCACCGTCGTTGCGCAGTTGCAGGTGCAGGTTGCCGGTTAGGGAGCCGTAACCCACACGAACTTCCAGATTGGCGGTTCTGTGCCCCTTCAGCGCGGTGAGGTCGCCCTTGAATTCGCGATGGTAGCCGTTCGGGCCGAGTACCCACAGGTCGTATTTGCCGAGGTCCGTGGAGGCCGGCGCCCACACGTCGTCCAGCGTCTTGCCCGGCTCGACTGCGTAACGCTTCGGCAGGCGGTCCAGGTGCAACTTGTCATAGACGTGGAACACAGCACCTTGACGACCGGTATTGGCGAGCAGCAGTTTTACGGTGCCGGTGGTCGCGTCCACATGCGCGCTGGCATGCAGCTCGTACGGCAGCGCACGCGACGGGCGGAAGCCGCTCGCCTGCTTCGGCATACCGCGACTGGCGTCCGGCACGATCTGGCCCAGCGCCTGCTGCGTGGCGCGCAACGCATCGGCGTCGGCCTTGCTCTTCTCGCCCGCGATGGTCGGCAGCGGCTCGTTGTTCGGCGTCGCGAAGTTGAAGGCCGAAGTCAGGTCGCCGTTGATCAGCCGGCGGTACGTCGAGATATTGCTTTCCTTGATGCCGAAGCGTGCTTCGAGGAAGCGCAGCACCGAGGTGTGATCGAACGTCTGCGAATTGACCCAGCCGCCACGGCTCCACGGCGAAATCACCCACAGCGGCACGCGCGGACCCGGGCCGTACGGCTTGCCGTCCGGGCCGCTCGGCTGGCTGTTGGGCGTCGCGCCCGTGTCGGCGCGGGTCACGTACGGATGTGTGAAGTATTCGACGCCCAGGTCGGCGTTGCTCAGCGTGGTCTTTCCGGCGTAGGTGCCGTCACCGTTCGGCGACGGGACAGCGGCCGGGGGCACGTGGTCGAAGAAGCCGTCGTTCTCGTCAAAGTTGACGAGCAGGACGGTCTTGCTCCACACCTCGGGCACGGCGGTCAACGCATCAAGAAATTGCTGCACGAACCACGCGCCCTGCACCGGGCTCGAAGGCCCCGGGTGCTCGGAGTAGACGTCGGTCGGAACGACCCACGAGACTTCCGGCAGACGGCCGTTTCTCACATCATCGGCGAAAGCCTCGACGAAGGTGCCGTTGGTGTTCGGGTCGGTGTCCGTGGTCGGCAGTGTGTTCGCGTAGCCCTTGACCAGCGGTTCGGCCACGGCATCGGTCGGGTTGTAGACCGGCTCGGCGGCCTGGCTCAGCGACGTGTTGACCTGACGCGCCGACGGCAGCGCCTCGTTGGCCTGGCGGTACTGCCTGAAGCCGAGCAGCGGGTTGCAGCCGAAGGTGTTCTTGATGTTCTGATACACCTTCCAGGTCACACCGGCCTCTTCCAGGCGCTCGGCGGTGGTCTTCCAGTCGAAGTAGGCGGACGCCGACGTGGTGACGTCAAAGTCGCCGCTGAAGTTGTTCACGAAGGTTTTGCCATACGCCGGACCATTCGTGCCGGTGAAATGGATGATGCGATTCGGGTGCGTGCCGCCAAGGAACGCGCAGTGGTAGTCGTCACAGATGGTGAACGCTTCGGCCAGCGCTCGCTGGAACGGGATTTCAGCCGTGTCGAAGAAGCCCATTGTCTGCTCCTTCTTGGACACCGGCCATGCAGCCATGCGGCCGCCATCCCATGCGTTCTGCGTGTCGACCCAGCTATGCGGCGTGCCGGTCACGCGCTGCGCATTGCCCCTGGTCTCATCCAGATGGTATGGCAGGTCTACGTTGCCGTTGGCATCGATCTGCTGCCACACGTTACGGCCGTTCGGTAGCGGAATCGTGAAGCGATCGCCGTAGCCGCGCACACCCTTATAGGTGCCGAAGTAGTGATCGAACGCGCGGTTTTCCATCATCAGGATCACGACGTGCTTGACGTCCTTGATCGTGCCGCTCTCATGATGCGCGGGAATCGCGAGCGCACGACGGATGCTGGGTGGAAATACGCTGAGCGCGGCAGCCGACAGGCCGGCCGTGGCGGTACTCTGGAGAAATTTGCGGCGGGAATTCACGGTGCAGGTGCTCCTTCTTTTCTGGCTGATCGTCGAAACCTTCGATAGCGTTCACTGCAGCCGATCGCCCGGCGAACCCGCATGGCTTGTCACGATCGATCCGTATGCACCGTTCGCGCTCCATGCTCGATGTCACCCGTTAGGACGGCTGCCTGCCGAGACCCCGCTCGTGGAAGCTCAAGGATGTCTTGTTGCACGCCCGTAACCTGTTGTGCGGTAATTGTCAGGATCGGGCGATTGACGAATATAGGGAGCAACAATGACGGTATGGTGTCGGTGCTCTCATTGTTTTTGTAGTCGAGGGACGGCGATGGTCAGCGTGTCGGCATCCTCGGGCAAGCTCCGATAGGTTGTTCGATGTGACTTCGATGTCCGGCCCTCTCCGTTATCAGCCTTTGACTAGCGGAGCGTGTGACAGGCAGGAATGGGTCGCGTGTTGCCGATCGCAGTCTTGCGAGTTTCAGGCCGCAACACTCGTTGCATGAGGCTGCACCCGGCCGAACAATTCGGCGGCGCAGGACCGGCAAAATCCGGTCGCTGGGCGGCAATGTGCGCATCTTCCGTTCGAAGAGACATCGCAATAGTGCGTGCAAGCCCGCGTCCTCGAGTAGCGGATTGAGGCAGGTACCGGTTTGAGATCACCACGGGCGAACTGATCGCGCTGATTCGCTCGCACGGCACCGAGGTGTCCGGAGAAAATCAGGTCAATCCTGCCCAGGCCGATTGCGCGCATCGACCCAGTCCCGTGTCACCTAACGGCTGCGCCGTTTCAACAGCTTGCCGACGTTACCACCCGAAGGTCTGCGGGCTAAGGGCCTCTTGCAGCAGGTCCTTACCTTCGATGGCCAATCCCCGGCATAAAGCGTCGGCGGCCTTGAGCAGCTTCCTCGTCAAAGAATTCCCTTCACTGTCCGACGCAGTTCAGGCCGCGCAGTCCTTTTACAAAATCCCGCCGGTGTTTAGCGCATAGCCTCTTCTTTATACGAGGCAATGACGAAGCAGGTCTGGTTGTGGAGGATGACCCGCGCACAAGTCGCCCGTGCCGCCGCCTCGCTCAGCCCGGTGAGTTGCGCTTGCCAGATCCGGCGGTGATGCCGTACCGCGCTGACGGCCCGTGCGACACCTCCCTGCCGTTCACCGCTTAACAGCGTTACCTGGTGCCGGGCCCCCGCATGGGTATCGTAGGCACCGATCTGCACCGTCCAGTCCGGAAGCATATCGTTGACCGTGCCGACGGATTGGGCGGCGAAGCGATGGCGCGGCGTTGACGGCTGTTGCAGCGTAACGGAAACGCGCTGCGCCGCGTAGGGATGTGCCGTGACTGCATCAGCGGCGGGCAGTGCAGCATGGTTTGCGGCTAGCAGAACGGTTGGCTCTACATCTGACGCGAAACCCGTGTCGAGGAGTTTCGCCATGGTGCCATAGGCCGTGTTCCACGACTGTGCATGAAGTTCGACGCCAATCAGAAGGTGTCCGTCGCGCTCCGCCGCGGTCACCACGTTGAAACGCGCGGCGTCCGTGAAGCCGGTCTTCATTCCGATCGTGCCGGGATAGCGCTTGAGCATCCCGTCCAGGTTGGGGATCGTCCGTCCTTCGAAGTTGAAACTCTGAACCGAGAACATGTAGCGATACTGCGGATAGGTCAGCAGGATGTGACGGGTCAGGATCGCTATATCGTAGGCATCGACCACCTGCCCCGGATCGGGCAAACCAGACGGATTGCGAAAGCGCGTGTGAAGCATCCCGAGCGCACGGGCATGATCCGTCATGGCTTGGGCGAACTGCGTGATGCTGCCTCCGCCGAGATATTCGCCAAGCGCAGTTGCCGCGTCATTGGCGGACAATGTCGTCATGCCCAGTATCGCCTCACGCACGGTGATTTTCTGGCCCGCCAGCAGATCGAGTTTCATCCGCTGAACGCGGGCCGCCGCCTCGCTCACCGGAATCAAGGTATCGAGCGTCAACCGCCCGGCGCTCAATTCCTGGAACGCGAGATCGAGCGTCATTAGCTTGGTCAGGCTGGCCGGGTATCGCTCGTTCCGGGCACCTTGCTCGGACAGGACACGTCCGGTGGACATGTCCATCACGATCCAGTCGGTGCCGGAAGATGTCGGCGCAATGCGCCCCGCCGCGTGTGCCGTAAAGATCGCGCCGAAGGCAACGATGCCGGAGACTACCGCGAGCACTGAAGCCCATTTTTTCTGGACAGTCATCCAGGCACTTACCACGTCACACCTCATCGCCGCCTCAAAGTCGCTAAACCCTGCCCGAACGGACAGGCAAATGACCGTCGATGGCCATTTGAGGCGTAAATATATAGCAGCTTGGGGTTGCGCGCCTATTGCGTGAGGATGTCGGCCGCTGCCGGGGTTGCGTTGGCCATTACCGCCGCGTTCTTGAGCGTGCCGTGCCGCCGTTTTTCAGGTATGCGGTTTGCCGCGCGGCGCTTGTGCGGTATCGAGAATGTGCCGGTGCTTGAACGACAGGCGGCACAGTCGAAGAAACGCGAAGACTTTCAGGCCGAATGGATTATTGTCCGCTACACCGAACAGATCCGGATACGAGTGGAGCGTCAGCATGTACTGCCTCCGGATGCGTTCGTGCGACCGAAGATGAACCCCGAGGCGGGCAGACGAATATAACCGCCATCGATACTAGCAGCCGCGGATCGCCGCCGGCGGCGCGTGAAACTGGCTGATCCGCCATGATGGGACAGCAAGCGGCCATTAGCTGCCGTTGACGCAGTATGCGAAGGCGTCATTCCAACGGCCGGTTCGCTCCGAAGCCCGCCAGATGATTGAACGTGAGCGAGTCGGCCATTGCGGTCTTTGGGTCGATAGCCGGGCCCGGTCGGCCGCGACCGCGTCGGCGGCTGGGTCAGTTGACGTGTGCGAAAGATCGCCCATCTGCGGCTCTCGAAATGGTCGAAGCCACCGGGCGACCGCTGAACTTCGTCAAAATGGCACCCCTATCCCCGTGCAACGCCGCCTCCGTTCACGGCAGCCCAGTCCTTATCCACCAAGGGTTTTAGCCCGGTCGCCCGGTGCGTTGGACTCACTGGTAAACCACTATCGCGCGTGGATTGGTATGCCAGTACTGTCAGACAGGAACGCGTATACGCATGCCCTTCTTTTCGCTTCGAGGAGGCGCCGTTGAAAAGCTCCTTCTGCAAGTCCGATCCAGTTCCGCTATAGCAACGCCGCAAGGTTCCGTGCTTCACGCACACCGTGCCGGCAGTCCACGACCAGCCATGTGCGCAGGCAATCGGTACGTCCAATCGAACAAAAAGGAGGCAACATGCTTTCAGGAATCCACGTGCTTCGAGCGGCGGCGAGCGCCGCATTGGCGCTCTGCGCAAGCGGGGCTTTCGCGCAGGCTTCGATCGTTTCAGGGCCGCCCAGCGATCCCACCTGCATGGTCCCCTGGAAGAGCGACACGAAGTTCATCAAGTATCCGAAGAAGAACGCGCCTTACCGGATCGCACTCGTGAACGGCTATATCGCGAACACCTGGCGTATCCAGATGATCAGGACGGCCAAGGCCTACACCGCGCAACCGGCCGTTGCCGCCAAGCTCAAGGAATTCAAGGTCGTCTCGACCGGCGAGGACGTTCCGGCGCAGATCTCGGCCGTCAACAACTTCATCGATGCCGGCTATGACGCCGTCATCGTGAACGCGCAGAATCCCTCCTCATTCGGCCCCGCGATCCGCCGCGCGAAGAACGCCGGTGTGGTGCTGGTCGCTTTCGACAACACGCTCGACAGCGCAGACGCGATCAACGTCAACGTCGACCAGTATGGGCTCGGCGCGCTGTGGGCCAAATGGCTCGCGGGCCACCTGCCGAACGGAGGCAAGGTGCTCGAAGTTCGCGGGGTGGCGGGCACGTCGGTTGACACGGACCGGCACAATGGTTTCACGAAAACGCTGGACGACACCGGCAAGAAGTGGAACGTCGTCCAGGTCTACGGCAAGTGGGACGACGGGGTCGCGCAAAAGGTCGCCGCCGACGCGATTGCCGTGCAGGGTCATTTCGATGGCATATCGGCGCAAGGCGGCGACACGGGCGTCGTGCGCGCGATGATCGATGCGAAACACCCGTTCGTGCCTTTCGGCGGCGAGACGGAGAACGGCTTTCGCAAGTTCTGCGCGCAGTATGGGAGCCAGGGCCTGAAGTGCACGTCGGCGGGCACCGGGCCCGCGCAGGTGGCCGTGGCGATCAAGACGGCACTCGCTGCACTGGATGGCCAGACGATTCCCGTGGCGATCAAGCTGCCGCTCGACGTCACCGACGATTCGATGCTGAAGTCGGGCGTCAACTATTTTCCGAACGACTCCGACAACTTTTTCGTCGGCAACTCGTTTCCGACATGCGGCATCAATTTCTCTGCGCAGGAAATCATGAAGCAGAGCCAGGGCAACCAGTGACCGGATGATGGCCCGCGCTGTGACCGGAGACGAAGCATGCTGCAGGATGCAGAGCAGCCGTTCTTTCAGATGTCTGGCGTGTCGAAAAGCTACGGCGGCGCCGTCGCGCTGGATCACGCCGAACTCACGGTGCGCAGAGGCCGCATTCACGCGATCCTCGGCGAGAACGGCGCGGGCAAGTCCACGTTGCTGAAGGTGATGTCCGGCGTCGTGCAGCCGGACGAGGGCACGATGCATTTCGATGGCCGGGAGGTCTCGTTCGCGTCGCCTGCCGAGGCGAACGCGGCCGGTATCGTCTGCGTGTATCAGGAGCTGTCGCTGATCCCCGACTTGAGCGTGGCGGACAACATCTACGCTGCGAACCCGCCGCGACGTTTCGGGATGATCGACCGGCGGGCCCAACGCCGCCAGGCCGAGGAGGCGCTCGCGCGAGCGGGCGCCGCCGACATCAATCCGCTTGCGAAAGTCCGGGACCTGCCGCTGTCGCGCCAGCAGATGGTCGAGCTCGCGAAGGGGCTGGCACACGCGCCGCGCATTCTGATCCTCGACGAAGCCACCTCGGCGCTGACCGCGGCCGACGTCGCGCGCGTGATCGAGGTGCTCAAGCGCCTGCGCGAAGAGGGGCTCGCGCTGCTGTTCATCTCGCACCGCATGCACGAGGTGAAGGCGCTCGCGGACGAATGCACGGTCTACCGGAACGGTCGCCATGTGATGAGTTTCGAAGCTGGCACGCGCGCCGACAATGAGGTTGTCGAAATGATGATCGGCCGGAAGTACCAGCATGCGTTTCCTGCCAAACCCGCGGCCAAACCGGCGGACCAGCCCGCGGACGCCCGCAGCACCGCGCCGGTTCTCGCCTGTCATGATCTCGCATGGAGCGACACGCTGCGGGGCATCAGCTTTTCGTTGCAGCCCGGTGAAATCCTCGGACTGGGCGGCCTCGACGGACAAGGCCAGCGCGAACTGCTGCTCGCGCTGTTTGGCGTGTTGCGCGGCTGCGCTGGCAAGATCGAGATCAACGGCAAAGCCGTGTCGATCGGGAGCCCGACGGCCGCGCGCGCCAACGAAATCGGTATGGCGCTGATACCCGAGGACCGCAAGACCGAAGGCTTGATGCTGCCGATGTCGGTACGCGAGAACCTGTCGTTTGCCGCACTCGATCGCATGTCCACCGCGGGCATAATCGATCGCGACCGCCAGCAGTCGCTCGTCGAGCAGATGATGGAGCTGCTTGCGATCAAGTCGTTCAGCGTCGACGCGCCCGTGGGCTCGCTGTCGGGCGGCAACCAGCAGAAGGTCGTCATCGCGAAGTGGCTGATGCGGCAGCCCAAGATCCTGCTGCTCAGCGACCCGACGCGCGGTATCGACGTCGGCACCAAGCAGGAGCTCTACCAGCTGCTCAGGCGTCTTGCCGACGAAGGCGCCGCGATCCTCTTCTATTCGACCGACTATGACGAGCTGATCGGCTGCTGCGACCGCGTGCTCGTACTGTACGAAGGCAGGATCAAGAAGGAACTCGTCGGCTCGGCGATCACCGAGCAGAACCTGATTGCCAGTGCTCTCGACCTGCCCGTCGGACAGATTGTGCCTTCCACGGGAGTGGCGCTATGAGCGGGCTGCGTTACTGGTATGCGGAGAATCGCGGAGCGGTGTTCGCGTTCGGCCTGTTCGTGCTGATGTTCGCGATCTATCTCGTCAACTATCCGTCGGCGTTGTCGGCCAACGTATTTCAGACGGCAGCGAACAAAGCGGTACTACTCGCGCTCGTCTCGATGGGGCAGGCGCTCGTCGTGCTGACCGCCGGCATCGACCTGTCGATCGGCATGACGCTGGTGCTGACGAATTGCATCGGGTCGTGGATCGTCACGGGCGACTCGCTGCACAGCGCGCTCGGCATCGCCGGCGTGCTCGGGGCGGGTGCGCTGTGCGGCGCGCTGAACGGCGTGATCATCATTTTCGGCCGGCTGCAGCCGATCGTGACGACGATTGCGACGGGCGCCGTCTACTACGGATTGGCGCTGCTGCTGCGCCCTGTGCCCGGCGGATCGATCAACGAGGACCTCGCCGACGCACTGACGGGCAAGGTCGCCGGCGTTCTGCCAGCGAGCCTGGTGATTCTGCTCGCCGCGATCGTGATCGTCTGGATTCCTTTCAAACGCTCGGCGATCGGGCGAGCGGCATACGCGACCGGGTCGTCCGAACCCGCGGCTTTCCTGTCCGGCATGCCGATCCGCCGCGCGAAGTTCGCGAGCTATACGCTGGCCGGCCTACTCGCGGCAGTCGGCGGCCTGTTTCTGACGTTCTTCACGGACACCGGCGAAGCGAGCCTCGGCAGCGCGAACTCATACACGCTGTTTTCGATCGCCGCGGTAGTGATCGGCGGCGTGTCGCTGCTCGGCGGTAAGGGCAGCGCGATCGGCGCGATCTTCGGCGCATTCGCGTTCCGTTGCATCGGCGATCTGCTGTTCGTGTTCAACGTCGATGCGCTGTGGCAGCCGCTATTTCAAGGCATGATTCTTCTGCTTGCTGTCGCGATCGGCGCGTGCGGATTGTTCAGGGTGCGCAACCGTCTGGAGTGGTTTCAATGAGCCACGCTTCCGCGACCGGCCGGACCACGTTCGTGTCGAGGCTCACCCGCAGAATCGACAAACCGATCGTGATCGCATTCGCGTGCATCGTTGCGCTGCTGCTCGTCGGCGGGATGTTTTCGCGCAACTTCACGTCGCCGGAATACATCCTGCTGCAACTGAAGGTCGGCGCATTCCTCGGCATCATTGCGACCGGCCTGATGATGGTGATCCTGCTCGGCCACATCGACCTGTCGCTGCCGTGGACGATCACCGTCGGCGCGATGATGGCGTGCGCGGTCGCGGGGCACGGCGATCTCGGGCGCGTCCTCGCGATTCCGGTCGGGATCGGTTGCGGCGTGCTGATCGGCATCGTCAATGGCATCCTCGTCGCACTGCTGCGCATTCCGTCGATGATCGCGACGCTTGCGACCAATGCGGTCGCGCAGGGCATCATGATTGTCTATACGGGCGGATCGTCGCCGCAGGATTCCGCGCCGGAGGTGATGCGCTGGCTCGCGGCGGGCTGGCTCGTACCGGGCGTGCCGAATGCCGTCGCGCTGTGGGTGGTGATCGGCGGCGCCACGATGTTCCTGCTGTCGCGCACGACCTTCGGCCGCACGCTTTACGCGATCGGCAACACCGAGCGCGCGGCGTATCTTTCTGGCATCGATACGCGGCTCGTCACGGTGACCGCCTTCGCCGTGTGCAGCGCGTTCGCCGCGTTCGGCGGCGTGCTGCTCGCGGGCTATGCGTCGAAGGCCGCACAGTCGATGGGCGATGCTTACCTGTTGCCGGCGATCGCGGCGGTCGTGCTCGGCGGCACGTCGATTCTGGGTGGACGGGGTTCATACCTGGGCACGGTGGCCGGCGCGATCCTCATCACACTACTGCAATCGATCCTCTCGGTCGCGCAGATGCCGGAGGCGGGGCGTCAGATCATCTACGGCGTGGTGATCGCGGCGATGCTCCTGCTGTATGGGCGAAGCAAGCGAGAGGCGTAGGTCGAGCCGCTGGCCCGCCAGTCGCGCTCAATCAACGAGTGCAACCGGTAGAGTCGAGTTGTGGCGCGGGAGCATTAGGTTCGGTTTGTCTGTTTCCGCCCCTTTCGTCTGGCGGTGCCCGAATATCCTCGCCTTAACCCCGTTTCCACAACCCGCTCATCGAACCGGACGTGCAGATCTCCCGCATCAAATGAGTTCGATCACATTTGATGCGATATGTGGTGTTGCCTCAAATGTGGTCTTGCGGCGCCCGAGCCGCGATCCTGACAGGATCCGGCCGGCTGAACGCCACATAAAAAGCCTGCTACAAGGACCGGAGAAACGCCATCAGCGCGGGATCTTTGGCCCATCGCCTGTTCTCCTTTCGATCGCTGGGGATAGCAAGCCTCGCCAGGGCGTTGGCCTTCATCTCCAGATCAATTTCGGCGTAAACGTTGGTCGTATCGATGGAGACATGACCAAGCCACGCCCGTACGGTGTTGATATCGACGCCGGATCGAAGCAGGTGGGTCGCAGTTGAATGTCTAATGCTGTGCGGGCTGACGCGCTTGGATGCGAGCGAGGGCATATTGGCTCGCGCCTTGATAGCGTAACGCTCTACGACCGCGTGAATGCCGAAACGCGTCAGGGGTTGCCCACAGCGATTGAGGAATACCCGTTCCTGCGGTGGACGTTGGCCAGCGAGGTTGCACAACTCTTGCACGGTGTCCGGCCATAACGGACACTGGCGCTGTTTGCGTCCCTTTCCGAGAACGCTCACGCTGCTCGAGATCGCATCGACGTTGCCGATGGTCAGGTGGGCCGCCTCGTCCGCCCGCGCACCGGCATTGTAGAGAAACAGCAACAGGGCGTAGTCACGGCGACCCTGAGATGTACGTCGATCTGGACAGGCAAGGAGCGCATCCATTTCAGATTTGTCGAGATAGGATACCAGCGTTCTTGTAGTCTTCTTGTAGGGGATGCAGCGCAGCTGGGTGCACCACTGGATATGTTCGGGGCTGTGCTCGCCAACGAATCGAGCCAAGGCATGGATAGCAGCCAGGCGCTGATTCCGCGTCGCGACGCTGCATCCGCGACAGACTTCGATATCTGAGAGGAAGTCCCGGACGATCTCGGCCGACACATCTGTCATTGCCAGCCGGTCGACCGGTTTGTGGACTCGACCTGAAGCGAAAGGAATCAGTTGGCACAGCGTGTCGCGGTAGCTCTGCTGGGTGTTGCGAGCGAGGTTCCGCTCGCCGATAAGGTGCTCGAGCAGGAAGCGTCGGACCCAGGGTCCAAGAAGGGTTGTGTCACGCATGATCGTCTCCTCCCCGGACGTAGCGCTCGAAACGTAAGCTCGCCTGCCGCAGCAACTCTGGCGTCATGGTCAGGTAGTGCTGGGTGGCGCCAATATGCACGTGACCAAGATAGGTTGCCAGCTGGGGCAGCAGGCGTTGTACATCCGCGCCTTCACGATACCAGGAGACCAGCCGGGTAACTGTATAGGTATGCCGAAGGTCATGAAGTCGTGGCTGATACCGCGCACCATCGTCACGACGTACCTGTGCGCGTTCACGCAATTGTTTGAAGGCATACTCGGCGCCGGCTCTGGACGGGCGCTGTCTGCGCTTCGTCAGTAGAAAGGCCGCGTCGGGGTCGAGTGGCGGGCATTTATTGCGTTCGACAGCGTACTTGGCCAGCACCGATGTCAGATCTGGTCCGGTCGGCACCAGCCGTGTCCTGTAGAACTTGCTCTCACGGATGCAAAGCACTCGGGAGTCCAGATCCACATCCGCCAGATTCAGGCCGACAGCCTCGCCGATGCGAAGCCCAGTACCATAGAGCAGGAGCAGGAGCGTGCGGCAAGTTAGCGATGACAGATTGCAGCGTTCACGACCAGCCGTCGCCGCGAGTAGACGCCGTATCTCTTCTCGCGAATAGATGTACGGCACGAAGGTCCGGTGTTCCTCTGGTACCGTTAAGGGTAACGGCGAACTGGTCGTGTAGCCGCGAGCAATGGCAAAGCGGTAGAAGCCGCGCAACGCGTTGAACTTGCGATGCCAGAAAGGCGTGATGGGACCCTTGCCAGCAAGGAACGCATAGACACAATCGGCGTCGACCGCGCGCATATCGATGTCGCCGAGCGTTCGATGAAAGGACTTCAAGGTACGCGCCTCAGTGGCAAAGCGCATCCCCAGTGACTGTTTGTAGGCCACGTACGCGGCGACCGCTTCAGGCAGTTTCATAGCAGGTCTCCCAGGGCAAAGTCTGCGACCTGCCTCAGGCCAGCCAGATCGACCTTGGCATAGGTGCGCGTTGCGTAGGCGCTGCGATGGCCCAGATGGTCCCCAATCTCCTTGAGTGAGAGTCCTTCAGCCACCAGACGGGTCGCGCACGCGTGTCGAAGCGAATGCGGGCCGCCATGACTGCAACTGATGTTCAGAAGTCGCAATCGTCGTTTGACCAGGTAGTGCAGGCTCGTAGGCGCGAGCGGACGAAACGGGGCTCGTATGGTGACAAACAAGGAGCGCGAGAAAGTGTGAGGTCGCACCTGTTCCAGGTATCGCAGAATTGCTTCACCTACCTCGGCTGCAAGCGGGTAGTCCTGTTTGCTCCGCTGCTTTGGACGGCTGATGTGAAGGATGTCATGTTCCCAGTCCACGTCGTCCAGAGTCAGGGCAACGACTTCACCCCTTCTCAGCCCGTAGACCGCCAGGAGCAACAGAATGGCCCGGTCCCGGATATCATGGGGACTGTCCGTATCGGTGCTGCGAATGAGTCGCTGCACGTCTTCCCACTTCGGCCCGGCTGGAAGCGTCTCGTGGCTGAACAGACGCGGTCCTTCGATACCGGCGGCGAGTCTCTTCGAGCACCAGGTTTGCTCACCGGCGTAGCGGAGGAAACTTCGCAGCGCGCCGGCAAGGGTGGCCATCGATACCCGGGACCAACCTTGCATTCGTCTCAGCGCAAAAAAAGCGTCGACCTGTTCGAGTCGCATCTCGCCGATGCTGCTTCCTTGCTCGCTGAGCCAGGACAACAACGCCTGAACGTGCCAGCATCGATTGTGGATCGTTTGTGACGACAGGCCGCGCTCCTCGCGCAAGTAGCGGTCGAACTGTTGAACCAGATCGGCGAATGGCGGCGTTTCAGGTTGCTGCTCTTGCAGTCGCCCCAGGAAGCGAAGCCAGGCCGTAGCGGTCTGAATAAACCGTTCCCGCGAGAACCTTCCCGTCAGGATTCGCTGATGCCGTCGCTGGTAACGAACCCAGCGATCGGCTGCCATCTCGACCTCCGCAGACGAAATCAATCGCTCGTTGTCGAGCGCGATACGCCGGGAAATAGCGAGAAGCTCAGGTGCAAGGCCCAACAGCGTTGATTGGGCCGCACCACCCTGTGCACAGTGGACCAGATAGCGTTCTCGATCATCGGCCGATGGACCATTGCGATGACGAGCCAGTACACGGGGGTAATGAAACAACGTACCGAACATGATCGGATCTCCGAGTTAACCTTCGGATCTCCGACACTACTCCGGCGCTAATTTATGTGGCCTTCAATAGACATACACCGCTGACGAACCTCGACCTGTCCCCGCAAGACCACATTTGAGGCAACACCACATATCGCATCCGGCTCTCGGACAAGACATCACGCCTTCGTACACGGCAAGTCACTACCAAGGACCCTGTAGACGAACGAGACCGAAGTGCCCGTAGAGGTGCGAGGATGGATAGCTCCCGCCCCTGCGACGTCTTACCTTGTGCCTGGTACGTAACCACCGACGCAACCGCGTGCTGGTGTAGCTATCGAGCGCCCGATATGCTCGGCTGACCGTGCCTACCTTGAAGTAGTTCGCCCAGCCGCGTAGCGTGCGGTTCAGTTTGCCAATCAGCTCCGTGGTGTCCATCCACGTCATGGAAGCGGCGGTCAGCGCATGAACCTTCTCAACCATGCGCCGGATACTCTTCTTCGACGGCCGCATGCCCATACGGGCCTGGCCAGTCGTTGCTGAGTACATCCGCCCAAACGTGTAACCCAGGAAGTCGAATTCCCCTTCCGGGACCTTGCAGATTTGTGTCTTCTCCTCGTTGACCGTCAGCTTCAGTTTGCCCATGATCTCGCGCAGTCGCGACAGGGCCTCTTCAGCTTTGCCTCGCTTGCACAGGATCACCAGATCGTCCGCGTAGGTCACGATTCGACTGCCAAGTCTTCGCTGAAGCCCGAGCTTCTTCCATGCCAACACAAACCGGCGCATGTAAATATTCGCCAATAGTGGTGAGATGGGTGAGCCCTGCGGAATGCCTCGCCTGCGGTCCTTGGCCTCGGTCGTACGTGTCTTCCGGCCTCGGTGATCGGTTTCTTCAACGGCGCACTCCAACCACATCTTGACTAGATGCAGCACGCGCCGATCAACGATGCGTCGCGCAAGCGACAACATCAAATCGGCATGGGGAATGCTTCCGAAGTAGTCCGCCAGGTCGGCGTCAACAACGTCCGTTTGCCCTCTATGCAGCCGCTCCTCCACCTCGATCACCGCTTGCTGGGCATTGCGCCCCGGGCGGTAGGCGTACTGCTCTGGTGGAAGGTCCGCTTCGAAGATCGGTTCGAGCACCAGCATCGCTGCTGTCATGCACACCCGATCTCGCAAGGTCGAGATGCCCAGTGGCCTTAGCTTGCCATTGGCCTTCGGGATAAACACTCTTCTGATAGGGGCCGGCCGGTAATTCTCCTGCCTGAGTGCAAGCGCCAGTTCGCCGAGCCACTTCTGCACCCCATACGCCTCGACCTCCGTGAAGTCTTGCCGATCGACACCCGGCGCGCCCTTGTTCGAGCGACACTGAGCGTATGCATGCGCCAGCACGTCCTCACGATAGATCTTGTCGTACAGAGCGTAGAAGCGGTACCCGGCTTCTGCCTTCGCTTTCGCGTGTAACGCCATCTGCAGCTTCTGAACACGAATCGGAGTTGATAGGTTGCCCAATCTCCACGTCCTCACTACGTATTGCGTCTGTCTTGAACTGAGGCCCCTTTCCTCCACCAGCATTACACCGGCTTCAACGGTAATACGGGCCTCTCCGTCACCCCAAGGCGCCCGGCCTGTCCCTCGCGGGCGTCCGGTTGGTCATCCCTGACCACGCCAGGGGGCTTCCCGTGTTGCGTGCGCTTCCCTTGTGTGCATGCTGTCGCCATTACCCCGGCGCAGCGACTGGGCGTCCTGCCTGCTCGTTCACCCAGCCGTATCAGCCTTCCCCGATATGGCAGTCAGGTCGGCCTGCGCATCGTCCTTTTCGAGGCTTGCTCGGCGTTCACTCGCGTTACGGCCTGCACACTCGCGCTGTCACCGTATTTCGTGACACGCTTCACCGAAGGCTTCAACCGCTTCGTTACCTCCACGATTGCTCCGGTTGCTTCCGGCTGGAGCGGTTGCCGGGCGGGGCTTGCACCCGCTGGGAAAGCGCCGCCTTTGCACGGCGCACGCCAGGAAGCGACATTCGCCCGTCAATTGCGAATGACCGTTGGGTGGCTCGTCAGCGGTCATTGAATCTCGATCGGGCAGACTTTGTCGAAACGGCTTCCATTGAAATAGCAGACAGTGTTGACCGATCGTTTAAAGTAGTACTCGCGTCGGCAATTTGGCACCCGTCCAGAACCTGTCCCTCAGGCGCGCCGCGCGCTCACGGCAATGATGAGCCCGGTCGTCATGATACCCAGCCCGGCGAGCTGGACTGCGGACGGAAGATCGCCGGACACCGGGATATCCAATAGAATCGCCACGCCCGGCGATAGTGCAGGAAACAGCGCCGCCCGACCGGGCCCCAGATCCTGCACCGCTCGCGAGAAGGCAAACAGCGCGACGACACCCGACAGCACCCCCTGGGCAATGATTTGCACAACGAGCACAGCCGGGCCGGCGACGCTGAATATCTGGAGTCCGGTGCATGCGAGATAGACCGGTGTGTAGACCGCGGCCGACAACACGGAGACGACGGCGGTAGCGGCAAGCGGAGCGATCCCCCACCGGCGCTGCAGCAGCGAGAAGAGCGCCCACATCGAGCCGGCGAGCGCAAACAGCATATCGCCGATCCATGCAGTCGAGCTGCCGTGCAGCAAACCCGGGCCTGCCGTAATCGCAAGCCCCGACACCACGACGACGAGGCCAGCCAGTCGAATCGCCCCTGGACGTTCGCCGAGCATCTTGGCCGCGAGTACGATGCTGACCAGCGTCAGCATGCCGAGCTGTATCACGGCGGCATGCGCCAGCGGCGCAAAGCGGTAGCCGCTGGCACTCACGACGATGAACAGGGGGCCGGCAAGCACAGCCAGACACATACCCCTGCGCCAGCCTACGCCAGCGAGCCGACCCGGGGAGTGCCGGAGCAGCCAGGGCAGCAGGATCACGCCCGACGTCAGGTAGCGCAGGAAGGCTAGATCTGTGGCTCGCAAACCTGCGCTGATTCCGTATCGAGAGACGACGAGGAACCCACCCCAGATCAGCGTGGCCAGCAATCCGAAGGCCAGTCCCTGGCGGCGCACGCCATCGCCATGGCAAGCGCCGGTGTGGGCCGCAGTCACGGCGTTTCCCCGCCATGCGCCATGTGTGCCTGGATGAACTCGCCGCCGTCCTCGAGCGCACGGCGGGCGGCGGGTACAAGGGTCGGGAACAGTTGCCACTGGTGGATCATGCCGGGCCACACCTGCAGCTCGACAGCGACCTCGTCACCGGCGGCGACTTGCGCCATACGCAGGCTGTCGTCGAGCAGGATTTCGCCCGCGCCGACCTGCAGAAGCAGCGGAGGCAATCCGTGCAGATCGGCGAACAGCGGCGACGCGGCGGCACTGCGCGGATCGCCTCCATGCATGTAGACGCGGGTCACGCCGAGCAGGCCGTCACGTTGTAGCACGGGATCTCTGGCGGCATTCGTTCGCGTAGAGGCACCTGATGCGGTCAGGTCCATGATCGGACTCATCGCGACCATCGACGACGGCAGCGGTCGATGTCCATCGCGCAGCCGTAACGCCAGTTCGAGTACCAGGTTCCCGCCAGCCGACTCGCCGGCGAGCGCGATGTTCGAGCCGGAATAGCCCTGCTTGAGCAGCCATTCGTAGCTGGCGACGGCGTCGTCGATCTGGGCGGGATAGACCGCTTCGGGCATGCGTCGGTAGTCGATCAGCAACACATCGGCCTGTGCATCCTTCGCGAGCGTGGCGGCAAGCATGCTATGGCTGTCGCTGGAACCGCTGTAGAAGCCACCGCCGTGCAGGTACAGGATTACGCCGCGAGCGGGTGCACCGTGCGAATTGCCCGTGTCCGGCGAGATCCACTTGCCGGGCACGCCGTTCGCGCTGACCGCGCGTATCGTCACGCCATGCGGAGCGGGTAATCCCGCCATCAGTTTTTCAAAGGCTGCGCGGCGGTCGATGAAGCCGTGGGTGCCGACAAGCGACTGCTGACGCATGGCGACTACCGCAGCGATACCGTCGCTGCTGGTCGCCGGGGCGCCTTGCGCCTTTGCGTCGGCAGCCGCGAATGCGACGGCTGCGCAGAGGCCAGCCGCGAGGCCAAGTGCGGAAATGATGAGCGATTTCATAAGTTATTAATCCTGTGTTCCATCCGGCGAATGCGGATTGGAACGCCTGCGTTGACGAAGTCCGAGCTACTGGCGTTGGAGGTACTGCACCGAAAACCGATGACGTGCATGCAGGATTTCAACCCGACCGGCCTGCCATCCGCCGCCGATCAGCGGCTCGCCGAACGGATGCGGAGGGCGACGGCAGCAGGTTCGTCACGGTGATGATCAGCACTTTTCTCCCTGGATATGAGGTTGGAAACCTTGGGGAGAAGTGTGACGGACGCAGGGTGCATCTGGCCAATTCGATGTAGCCGGGTGCGCGATAAGTTTCGCTAATCGGCCGCCTTGCCGCCGGCTGGCTCGACGCCGTTCATTTGTACACGACGGGCCTCTTCGATGGCCAGTTCGATGAAGTCGAGCACGAGCGGACTACGTTCGTCTTCGCGGAAGAAGATCTTCACGGCCAACGGGTCGAAGCCGTCGACAGGACAGTACATAAGCGATTCCGGCACCGAGGCAAAGACATAGGCCGCACCGAGCAGTGAGCCAAGACCCTGGTTGACCAGGGAGATGCCGACCTGCGACTGCGTCGTCTCATAGACGATGTTGGGCTTGACGCCCGCGTCGGCAAAACGGGACAGCACTGAGTCGTAGAGCGGTTCGTTGACGGACCGCGCCGGTACGATGAGTCTTTCACCCGCGAGCTCGTCGATCCGCAGACGTTTGCGTTGGGCGAATCGATGATCGCGGCGCATCAGCAAACACCATCCGGAGTCCAGCAGGCGTTCGGAGCCTATGCGCATCTTCCGGTCGGGTTGCTCGACAGGTACGCCGAAGCCTACGTCGATCTCGTCCGTCGCAAGTGCCGCCAGTTGCCGTCTCGCGTTCATCTCGTGCCGGACGATGTTGACATCGGGGTACAGTGCCTGCAGCCGGATCAGCGCCGGCGGGATAAAAGGCAGGTTGGTGTATTCGACCAGCCCGACCGACAGGCTGAAAGCCCGGCCCTCTCCTGCATCGCGCGCGGCCCGAAGGGCCATGTTCAGTTGCGCAAACACCTGATCGATCCCGTCGCGCAGCGCCGCCCCAGCAGACGTCAGCGTGACGCCGCGAGATTCGCGGACGAACAGCGGTGCGCCGACGAGTTCCTCCAGCTTGGCGATCTGCTGACTCAAGGCGGACTGGGTGACATATGCGGCCTTCGCCGCCCGGCCAAAATGCAGTTCGCGCGCGAGGACCGAGAAGTAGCGCAGTTGCCGTAACTCCAGTGTTTTCAATGGAGGGGATGGGGGCATATTCATGGGTCGATTATCACCTGCCGTCTCACGTATCCGGAAAAAACGAGCCCGACTGCTTCGACGGCGGCTGATATCGGGGAACTTTGAATCACTAAGGTTTGAAAACGGAAGGGGGACGACGACTATCCGCTTCGGGTTGTTAACCATTTCTAGCCGCGCAATTCCCGTGGCGGGTCACTCAATGCACTCCGGTTGGGCCTAACTCGGCAGGTGGTGAGCGGCGCGCTGGCCCGGCTCCGCGTGAGCTTCGGCGATCCGCTTTTCAGCTGATCTCACTCCCCCCGCCACCCTCCACATGCACGCCCAGCCCCACCCTGCCCGGCTCAATATCCGCACGTAGCGTCAGCGCCGGAATGTCGTACGCGCCGCCGTTCTGCTGGCGAAATCGGATCGGCGAGTCGGTCCACAGGCCGTCGAGACGGCGTCCCAGCGCGGCGCGCACGGCGCCCCAGCGCGTGTTGTCCATCTTGCTTGTCCGGTAGACCAGAAACGGCGGCAGCACATCAAAGCCGGGGTAGTGCAGTATTCCGTGCTGGATCGGAAACAGTACGTCGTCGATCGGACCGTTGATGCCGCGCGCGCTGTAATGGGATTCCCATCCACCCGTCGTCACGATCAACATCGCGCGCTTGCCGGCCATCGTGCCTTCCCCGTAGCGGTTGCCCCAGCGGGTATCGGAATGCTCGCCGACGCCGTACGCGAAGCCGTACGCGTAGACGCGGTCCACCCAGCCCTTCAGGATCGCGGGCATCGAGAACCACCACAACGGAAATTGCAGCACGAGCGCATCCGCCCAGCGCAGCTTTTCCTGCTCGGCTGCAATGTCCGGACTTTGCGTGCCGTGCTCGAACGCGCGCTTCGACGCAAGCGACGCATTGAACGGTGCGTCGTCGCCCCGGTCGCTGCTATCGTCCGCATCGAGCACAGCCTTCCATTTCATCGCATGCAGGTCCGACACCTGCACGTCGTGCCCAGCAGCTTCAAGTTGCGCGACTGTGAAATCCCTCAGCGAGCCGTTCAGAGAACGCGACTCCGGATGCGCATATACCAACAGTACCTTCATGCTTCCAACCTCCACGGTTAACCTGGCGAAGCACGCAGAATAGGCATCGCTAAGGTATATTGGAAATGAATTTCCAATATGTCAGGTATTGCCATGAACAATTTCAGGCAGCTCGATCTCAATCTGCTGCGGACCCTCGACGTGCTGCTCGCCGAACACAACGTGACCCGTGCCGCGCAACGGCTACATCTCGCGCAGCCGTCGGTCAGCGTGCAGCTCGCGAGGCTGCGGACGGTCTTCGACGATCCGCTGCTTCTGCCGGGTCCGCGCGGGATGAGGCCGACGGCGAAGGCCGATGCGCTGCGCGAGCCATTACGGCAGGCGCTCGCCGCGCTCGCCCAGGCGGTGTCGCCGGTAACGCCGTTCGATCCTGGCAAAGCCGACAATACGTGGCGCATTGCGGCCACCGACTACAGCGAAGCAACGATCGTACTGCCCACGCTCGGCAAATTGCGCTCGGCTGCGCCGGGAACGCGGCTGGCGGTCGTGTCGCTCCTGCCGGCGACCGTCGCGAAGCAGGCGGAGCAAGGCGAGATCGACCTCGCGTTTCATACGAGCGAGAATGCGCCGCCCGGTTTGCGCCGGCGCGCGCTGTTTACCGAGCGCTACGTACTGGCAGGGCGCACAGACCATCCGCGCTTGAAGCGCAAGCCGACGAAGGCGGAGTTTTGCAAGCTGGAACACGTGATCACATCGACGGCCGGGGGCGCGTTCCACGGCGTCACTGATGATGCGCTAGCGCAGGTGGGAATCATGCGCCGGGTCGTGCTGTCTGTCCCGCATTTCACCTTCGTCAGGACGGTGGTCGAAAGCACGGATCTGGTGGCGATGCTGCCCGAGCGCATCGTGCGCGGCATCGACGCGCTGCGGGTCGTCGAGCCGCCCGTCGACGTGCCGGGCTTCGAAATGACGATGCTGTGGCACGAGCGCTCGCACCGCGATCCGGCACACCGATGGCTGCGCGAATGCATCGCGAACGCGTGTCGATGAAGTCGGGCACAGGCGCGACGCAGAGCAGAAACACGCGCAGACCTGCGACGGCAGCGCCACAAGCCGCGTCTGCTAAAGAAAGGTGGCGCCGCTCAGAAGGACAGTTGCGCGCGCATCTCGATGCTGGGCCGGGGACGCGCGTCCGGCAGCGACGGATTGTCGAACGTGGCTTACGCGGCCGCGTCGCAACAACTAGCCACGTCCCCTCGCTGCGCGTCCCCGCGGCGTCGCTTGCGCTGCGCGAAGCTCCGACGGACTAAGAAAGAAGTTCCGGTTGTCGGCCATGCGCTCGATCATGAATTCGATGAAGATCTTCACGCGCAGCGGCTGCTCGGTTCGATGCCCATAGTAGATATAGATCGTGCCGTAATCGGTGACGTGCTGCGTCAGCAACGGAATAAGCCGGCCGCTCTTGATGTGAGTCGTGGCGTTGAAACTGCCCAACTGCCCGATGCCGAGGCCCGATAGCACCGCCTGCGTTTCTATCTCCGTGTCGTTCACGCATATGGCGGCCGGCACGTCACGATAGACGATCTCATCGCCGATCCGGAACTGCCACTGCGCGAGCTTGCCCGTGTTTGCTCGCCGATATCCGGTGCAACGATGTTGATCCAATTCCTCGATCGTCCGTGGCGCGCCGTTGCGCTCGATGTATTCCGGCGATGCGCAGACAATCAGTTGGATCGGCACGAGCCGGCGCGCAATCGAGCCGCCCGACGGTGGTGGGCCGGCTCGGAATCCCACATCGGAGCGCTCGGTCACGAGATCGGTGAAGCGATCGTCTAGTTGCACTTCAAGTTGCACGTTTGGATGAAGCTGCTGGAACTCCGCGAAGTAAGGCCACAGGACCGGTAGCCCGAGCGAGCGCGGCGCGCTCACGCGCAGCAGGCCGTTGGCTTCCTCCTTTGAACGCCGGGCCTCGTCGAGCGCGGAGGACAGAACGGAAAGCGCCGGCTTCACACTGTCGAAAAGCCGCTGGCCCTCCTCGGTCAGGCTCAGCTTGCGCGTGGTCCGGTGAAAGAGCCGCACGCCCAGTTCCTTCTCCAATTGCATCACCGCATGGCTCGCGGCCTGCGGCGAGATGCCCTGGTCGACTGCGGCGCGCCGCAGACTCCCGAGCGTCGCGGCGCGCACGAAAATGGTAACCGCACGAATTTCGTTCATTGCTGGCGCCCTGGATTCGCAACTAAAGATTGATTATGAGTCTAGCAATTGATGGCTAGTTTGTGATAACCGTGGCGCCTACCATGACATCACTTCATCACACACACGAGAGACATCATGGCTGACATCCAACCCCGCGGTTTCAAGCGCGTATGGTTCATCACGGGCGCGTCGCGCGGTATTGGCGCGCTGATCGCCGAAGCTGCACTCGCGGACGGCAACGCGGTCGTGGCAGCGGGGCGCAACGTCACTGCTATCGTCGAGCGTCTCGGCGACTCGGCCGCTCTGCTACCGGTTGCACTGGACGTGACCGACGAGGCGCAGGCAAAGGCGGCTATGCAGGCCGCAGTGGACAAATTCGGTCGCGTCGACGTACTGGTCAACAACGCCGGCTTCGGCCTGTTGGGCGCGGTGGAAGAATGCGCCGACAAGGACGTCCGTCGCATGTACGACACCAACGTATTCGGCTTGCTGAATGTCACCCGCACCGTACTGCCGACGATGCGCGCGAACTGCTCGGGCCATGTGATCAATATCTCGTCGATCGGCGGCTATCGGGGCTCAGCGGGATTCGGCGTGTATTCGTCGACGAAGTTCGCCGTCGAAGGTATCACCGAAGCGATGCATGCCGAATTGAAGCCGCTCGGCATTCGCGCGACGGTCGTCGAGCCGGGCTATTTCCGCACGGACTTTCTGGACGCATCGTCGCTGGTCGTCGCGCCGGACGTGATCGACGACTACGACGCAACCTCCGGCGCGGTTCGCCGCAAAGCCATGCAGTTGAATCACAACCAGCCGGGCGACCCGAAGAAGCTGGCGGCCGCGATGATC
Source organism: Paraburkholderia sp. RL17-337-BIB-A (assembly GCF_046025895.1). Classification (NCBI taxonomy): domain Bacteria; kingdom Pseudomonadati; phylum Pseudomonadota; class Betaproteobacteria; order Burkholderiales; family Burkholderiaceae; genus Paraburkholderia; species Paraburkholderia sp. RL17-337-BIB-A. The sequence continues at coordinate 3,063,058 of NZ_JARESY010000002.1, forward strand.
AGGCTGGTCGACGCGCCGACGCCGCCGCTGCGCCTTCCGCTCGGCACCGACACACTGGCCGCCATCGCTACGAAAAACGCCTACGTGACGCAGGAAACGGAAGCATGGAAGGAGTTATCGGCATCGACCGACTTCGCTGCCTGAGCCGGGCCGCCGCTCTCCTGCACGGACCCACGATCTGCGTCGAGATGTCTAAGATGACCTCACTCCACCGCAATCCAGCTTTCTATCAGCTCCTTGCCGACAGCTACGCCCAACAAGTGGGAGCAAAATGCTATCGAGCTGGACTATGGGATGTTTAATGGTCGAGTCGTACTACAAGAAAGGTACCTATGCGCCAACGAGGGTTTTCGCATTTTCGTATTCCTCTAGATTCGCGATAAAGACACAAACGCCGCTTCCATGCGGTTATCGGACCTTCGCAAGAGGGCGCCGAGAGTCTCCGATGGGTCGACCAGAGTCATTCGATTCGCCCGAGGCCCGGAGACCTGGAGGTCCTGAGTCCGTATCCAACCCACAACCTGAAGCGTTTTGGCGATTACAAGCTGCGCATGGACAGGCCGCTGGAAGGCTGGATCCGCGATGCGCTGTTTGGCCAGGCCGCCCGTCCTGCGGGACGGGACGGCCCAGTATCTCAGCCCGGATGATGCTAGGCTATGGCGAGTCCGCGGGGATGGTCAACACGCACGGGCATGGCCGTTGCGCGCTTCCCGCTTTAGTCAACTGAAAGAACAGGAGGGTGTATGAAAATTGGCATCATTGGCGCGGGGAATATAGGGAAGGTACTGGCGCTGCGCTGGGTCGAACATGGGCACGAGGTGCTTATCGGCAACTCGCGCGGGCCGGATACGCTCGCCGATGTCGCCCGCGAAACTGGCGCGAAACCAGCCGAACTCGCGGATGTGGTCCGCGGTGCAGCGGTGATCGTGGTCACGATTCCCGAAAAGAAGGTGCTCGATCTGCCTGCGGGCCTGTTCGACGACGTGCCGGAAACCACGGTTGTAATCGATACTGGCAATTATTATCCACGCGAGCGCGATGGCCGCATCGACGGGATCGAGTCCGGGATGATGGAAAGCGCGTGGGTCGCGCAGCAGATCGGCCGGCCGGTAATCAAGGTGTTCAACAACATCTACGCCGATCATTTGCGCAATCTCGGCAAGCCGGAAGGCACGCCGGGGCGGATTGCCCTGCCAGTCTCGGGCGATAGCGCCGACGCCAAGGCGGCAGTGATGCAACTCGTCAACGAAGTGGGTTTCGATGCCGTCGATAATGGCGGTATCGACGACTCCTGGCGTCACCAGCCCGGCACGCCAGTCTATACGAAGGACTTCGACACGGAAGGCCTGAAGGCCGGCTTGCGGAAGGCGGAGCGAGTTCGTACTTCGCAGTGGACGGCCTCGGACAAGAGCCCCGGCAGTTTCGATCAGCCTGCATGAAGCCACGCGACGACGGACCTGTCGAAGTCCGTTGCCGCGTGCTGGAAAGACGCGGTCAGTACGAGAGGTCCGTTGTGCGCTCGAGAGCGGACCTTTGGCCAACACGGTCGCAATAGCGGCTATGGGTCAACTTCTGCCCGACGCAGACCGATCGTTGGCGGGCGAGTACGTCGGTTCGACGTCGGACCGGGTTCGGCCAGGAAGCGCCGGTCAGAGCTGTGACTGCTCCTCTCCCAGGGACCGACCTTCACGGTTGACGCCGTGCCCATAAACGGGCCGGGATGTGTCCGGCCCGTTCTCGCGTTAAGTGCACATGGCGTTGCCGAAAGATACGGAAGCGCCGTGCCCTGCGTCATGCTGCGTTGATGAGTCCGAGTTGTTGCAGAGCGGTCACGCCGTCGTCCAAACCGATTTCCTCAACGATCTTGCCATCTTTGAGGCGGAGCACGGTCGTGCCGGTGAAGCGCATTTTCCGGCCGGTCGCAGGCGGCAACGATCCAATGAGGAAATCGCTGAATGCCGGACCGGTATGTGTGCCTCCACCCTCCCAACGGCCGACTACATAGTCCCCCTCGGCGATGAGATCAGCAGCGCCCCAGAAGTTGAGATCCGGGAACGCTTCGCGGAAATCGGTCATGAATGCCTTGATATCCTCGCGGCCACGGCGCGGCTCGTGCAGCGAGTAGCGCAGAAGCATGTCGGGAGCAGCAAGTTCGTCGACGATGTCGAGGTTGCAGGTCTTACCCCAGAAATCGGTGAACCAGCGGCCTACGATGGCCTTGTTGTCGTCTTCTCTGGACATGGTGAATTCCTCATTGACTGTGGTCAAAAAAGAGAAGCACGATCGCCTCTCTCTGCCTGAACAATATCGAGGCAAACAGTCAACGGCCCCCCGTTTCTTGCCGTGTTACTCGCACCCCCGCATAACTGCGGAGCATCAAGCGGGTGTGGTCAAGGGCGACAAAACCGCATGCGTCAAGGGTGGATTTCCGTTCACAGAAATTAAATAGCAAGAATCGGAGTGTTTGTATCGAGCGGCTGCCATAAATTGATCATTCAATCCCGCAGTAGCCGAGGTCGGCGCATGCCGCAGGGCGCGATCGAACCTCGCTTATCGCGCACGCGCCCAATGCGCCAATTCTCTCATCGACATCGCGTTCGCCTGTCGCTCATTGAATGGAGTTTAACCAAGCTGCCATTTCTCTCGCTTCACGCTCTCGCTTCCCAACGCGGCGACGGACTGCGCCCAGAACTTCTAGCTTTATTTGAACGCCATGCCGGATCAGAGACCGGTCTCGCTGCCATCATCGAACCAGACGAAACAGAGCCCCTTAACCAGGTGGTGGACGTCGTGCCCAAAGAGCCGGTGAAGTAGTGCGGGGCTGCTCCGGCCGCGTTTGATTGCGGCCCGGACGAGGGCAAATGGAGGCTGCGGTGACAGCGCAATTGCGGTCGTGAATGACCGCTTGTAACTTAGAACCGCCCACCCGAGCATCGTAGGATGGTCGTCCGTTGCGGGTCATCCTGAGCCAGCCGCCGTCGGGCTCAGGAGGGCCATGAAGCGACGATCGCTGACGCTGCTTGAACGATCGCTTTTTGGCTTGGTGCTGAAGTCATTGATTCGTCTTGCGAGCGCATCCAGCGCGATCAAGTCACTGTTTTCCACTTGCCAGAAGTGCAAGCGCATTTCCCAGTGAATTAGTCTCGTTAGCACCCGGGACGCCGGACGGCGTCCCATGCACAGGCTCGCTCAATCCCCACCGCTATAGAGCGCATGCAGGCGATCCAGTGTGCCGTCCTTCTGCGCACGTTGCAATTCCTGATAGACCTCCGCGCGAGTCTTGCCGAGCTGCGCGCCGCTTTCACTGCCGCCGACGGACGTACCGCCCACCGCGTCCGACGTCATCGCGGCGTTGCTGTCGGATGCCGTACTGGATGTATCAGTGTTGTCACCCGCGTAGGCGAGCGTGGCGCACAACGCCAATGCGGCAATAGGGATCAAAGTCAGAGTCTTCATCGTATTCTCCAGCATGGTGCGTGGATACAACCCCAGCGCTGAGCGAAGTGACGCGGCATGCGCGGGGATTTCGTGCCGGTTCAAGAAAGGCATCAAGCCTCGTTGAGAGAACGCGGCACGTTCCTGCAATACCTGGGTGGAATTTCCTTTATTCCCGAGCTACCGTTTTTTTTCGGGGTGGCACCACGACCGCTCCATAGAGGAATCGCTCGTTTCCAGTATCCAACTCGCGAAAAAAGGTGCATATGCGTGGTCGTCCCGACCGGTCGTGCATACGCCAGGCGCGTCCCTCTTCCGTTCAGGCTACAGGTGGCCGGTGTGGGTCAACCAGAGTCGGTCGCCATCGGACTCAGTGCGGCCAACTTCGGCCAGTCATATCCAAGACCGGATTTTCTCGGAGGCTGAGGTCGCATTCGCGAGGACCCGCTACTTTTTTAGCCGAGATGTAGGTAAAAACCCTTAAGTTTTCCCTCTCCCTTGTCGTTATCCAGAGTTGCCCGGGAAGCTGGTGGTCAACTGGCAGAATTCGAAAGATGGAAACTCTGACATGCAATTGAGCAACATGAAAATAGGAGCGCGCCTCGCGCTGGCGTTCACAGTTACGTTACTTCTAACGTTCGCACTTTCAGCCGTGTCGCTGAGCCAACTGCGTGGTTTCAACCAGGGCGTTAATGACGTCACGCGCGCGCGCATGCCGGTGTTGCTGGATCTGCATCTGCTACTCGAAGTCACTCGCGGGCAGGCGGTGATGGAACGCGACGCATTGGCCGCGTTGGCGAGCAATGAGCCGCAGGTTGTAAGCGCCAATCTGCAGTCGATCGGCAATGGTCACGAGGCAGTCTCCAATGCAGCCAAAGAAATCGAGCGACTGGTCGACACGGACCAGGGCAAAACGCTCTGGGCGAGTATAGGATCCGCGCGTCAGGCGTATCTGTCCAACCGGGCGGCAATCATCGCGCAGATCAAGGCCGGCGACGCTGAAGGCGCACGGCAAAAGTTGCTGGGCGAACAGGTGCCGCTGGAGAATCAGTATCTGAGCGCGGTGCAAGCCTTCATCGATTACGTCGGCAACCAGGTCGTGACCGAGCGCGACGCATCAAGCGCATCGTATGATGCCTCCCGCATGCTCGTACTGGTGCTCACGGCGCTCGCGCTGGCTGTCTGTGCGCTCTGCGCGGTACTTGTCACGCGCTCGATCGTCCGGCCGCTGCACCAAGCCGTCGATGCGGCCGAGAAAGTCGCGCACGGCAACCTGGTCACGGGGATCGACGTGGATGGCAAGGACGAGACGAGACAGGTGCTTCGATCACTTCGTACCATGACCGAAGGCCTATCTAACACTGTCGGCGAGATCCGCATGGCCGCCGAGTCGGTCATGACGGGCGCACAACAGATCGCACAGGGCAACACCGAGCTGTCTTCGCGAACGGAGGAGCAGGCCGCGTCGCTGCAGCAAACGGCGGCGAGCATGGAGGAACTGACAGCCACGGTCAGGCAGAACTCGGAGAACGCTCGCGAGGCGACCGGGCTCGCGGACGATGCGCGCGCTGTCGCCAACGAAGGCTCTGCAATCGTCGGGAAGGTGGTCGAGACCATGGCGGGCATCGAGGAAAGCGCGGGCAAGATCGCCGATATCACCGGCATGATCGAGGGCATCGCATTCCAGACCAACATCCTCGCGCTCAACGCGGCGGTGGAAGCGGCACGGGCGGGCGAGCAGGGTCGGGGCTTTGCCGTAGTAGCCAGCGAAGTGCGCTCTCTGGCGCAGCGCTCGTCAGTCGCGGCGAAGGAGATCAAGGTGCTGATTGAGATCTCGGGCAGCCGCGTGCAAACAGGAACGGAGTTGGTCGCGCGAGCCGGAGAGACGATGGGCAAGGTCGGTACAGCGATTCATCGCGTGACCGACATCATGGGCGAGATCGCGTCGGCCTCGGCCGAGCAGAGCCGCGGCATCGAGCAGGTGAACCAGGCGATCAGCCAGATGGATGAAGTCACGCAGCAGAACGCGGCGCTGGTCGAAGAGGCGGCCGCCGCGGCCGGCTCACTGTTGGATCAGTCCAAGCGGATGCGCGCCGCGGTGGCGGTGTTTCGGACGGCGCAGACTGATGTCGTCGCGCCAGGCGTGCGCCCGCGGGCTGTTGTGAAGCGGCCGGTGGCGAGCCGGCCTGGTTCTGTGGTGGAGCGTGCGGTATCAGCGACGAAAGTCGTCGCGCCGGTGCCGCGACGCGTCGAACCGTCGGTGACGGTCGAGGGCGCGGATTGGGAAACGTTCTGACAGGGCCGCAATGCTGTCGAATTTATTGTGTTGATGTGCCGCCACGGTCAGTGGCGGCGCGTCGATGGTTTATTCAGTGCGTTTATGTGACGCACTGACCACTTCTGATGGGTTAATGCGGCGCGACGCTCGGTTGCTGGGCGACTTCTGCACTTGCGCTAGGTGTGTCTTTGGCAGACGGTTGGTTGTGCTGCCTTGCTTTTGTTGTCGCAGCTTGCGCTTGTGCCAAGGCTTCCGCTTGGGCTTCGGCTGCGATCTGCGTGGACTCTTCAAGAAGGCACGCCGCACGCTTTGCAGTGATGCGGCTTTGAGCGACGCCCTTCGCATCCAACGCGATCACCTGGAAGAGTTCGCGGTCGCATGTGAGCTCCTGTTGATATTGCTCGCCGGTGTGGACGAGTAATTCAAGAAGGGTTTGCTGGCGACGACGTTCCTCTAGCGTGATGGCAGGATTCCTACATATCGTGGCCGAAAAAGTGACAAGCGTTTCCAGTTGGTTTAACTGGCGGGTGCAAAGGTTGAATGCTTGCAATGCGAGTTTCTCGTATTGAAGCGCGTCGACTGGTGGGCGTGAATCGGGTTGAGTTTGTTTTGTGGTTTTGCTGCTCATGGTGCGACCTCCCTCGTACATCTCGGATCGCCCGACACTCGCTTGCAAAAAGTGGGTGAGCGGGCACGTAGCGGGGTTAGCAGACCGGGACCAAACCAAAACCGGCGAGCCTTGCGGCTCCCCCACCACAGCCCGCCCATTGAATATAGACGTGCAGAGGTAGACGCACGCCCCGCCTGGACGGGGGTGCGGGTTTGGTTACCAGGCTGCTAAACCTGGCCGCTGGGTGTTTCCCGACGGCTTGGTGATTATAAGTCAGAGTGAGTGGGTTGCTTTCAACTGCGCAGGCAAAATGTCTGTTTTGGCCGAACGGATGATGGTGTGTAGGACAAGGTGGAAGGCAGTTGTTCGGCCAATGCCTAGGTTCAGATATCTCTGATCGTCAGGCAGCTTCAGGTCGCCCTCCTGACGTTCGCACATGGCTATCCAAGAGCGCGTTGCGCCGCAAGCTATGCGCACTCTCAAGCCGATGCGGTCGACAGTGCTAACGCAACAGCGGATTAAAAGTCCGGTGGGTGGATAGCCACACGTACCACCGGGCAACGCTGTGTCGTCATAACATTAATAGTTCGTCGCCGGCCCGCTGCTGTGTTCGCCGCCTCTCAACTTCGTGCGTGCGCAAACCAACGAACAAAACGATGTCCCAATCGAACAGCATTCGTGATCTGGTACAGCTGCAACAATGGCAAAATGCTTTTTGCCTCAGCCGCAGGTGGCTTTCGTTAGAATCTGTTTTCGATCCATATATTCGTCTATAACCGGAGACAAACGTGCCAGGCTTACTTCCCGATGTCGACCGCGAGGGACTCCTCGAATATTCAGTCGTTTACACCGACCGATCAATCAATCATATGTCGCAGCTCTTTCAAGGAGTCATGCGCGATATTTCCGGTTCTCTGAAGAAAGTCTACAACGCGAAGTCGGCCGTTGTCGTCCCGGGCAGCGGGACTTTCGGCATGGAAGCCGTTGCCCGGCAGTTCGCAACAAACAGGAAGTGTCTTGTCATCCGGAATGGCTGGTTCAGTTTTCGCTGGTCGCAGATTTTCGACATGGGCGGCATTCCGTCTGAATCGATCGTGCTGAAGGCGCGCCCGGTCGAACAAGGGAGACAGGCTGCCTATGCACCGCCACCGATCGAAGACGTGGTCGCTGCGATCAGGGAAAACAAGCCGGATCTGGTCTTTGCGCCGCATGTCGAAACCGCATCCGGGATCATGCTGCCGGACGCTTATTTGCGCGCGGTGGCCGACGCTGTGCATGCCGTCGACGGCATGTTTGTACTGGATTGCATTGCCTCCGGCACAGTCTGGGTCGACATGAAGGCGAGCGGCGTTGACGTCCTGATCAGCGCGCCGCAAAAGGGATGGACCGCGTCGCCGTGCTGCGGGCTGGTCATGCTTAGCCAGCTTGCCCGCGAAAGAATCGACGAAACAACGAGCACCAGTTTCGCTTGTGATCTTCGCAAATGGCTGCAGATCATGGAGGCCTACGAGAACGGTGGGTTCGCGTACCACGCCACGATGCCCACGGACGGTCTCGCTACGTTGCGTGACGTCATGAAGGAGACCGAGGCATACGGCTTCGATAAAGTGAGAGCAGAGCAGCTTGAACTCGGCAAGCGGGTTCGCTCACTCCTCGTGGACAACGGTTTCAAAAGCGTGGCGGCCGAAGGTTTTGAGGCTCCGGGCGTCGTCGTCAGCTACACGGACGATGACGGAATACGATCCGGCAAGAAGTTCGCTGATGCCGGCTTGCAGATCGCGGCTGGCGTTCCCCTTCAATGCGACGAGCCTGAAGATTTCAAGACCTTCCGCATTGGGTTGTTCGGGTTGGACAAACTGCATGACGTTGAAGGTGCGGTGGCCAGGCTCGCGAAGGCGCTGGATAGTATTCTTTAGAGCGTTTTTGCTTTTTGTGGAGGATGTGCGTCTTGCTCGTCGTCGCAACCGCCTCGGCAGGAGGAACCCGAAACCTAGCGGACAGGCTATGCGTACTATTCGGCCTTTGCCGACATTCAGGTAACGACGCCCGTAAGGCGGCTACTAGTCGCTTTCCTGACGTTCACCCGTTGTCAGCCGTGAATGTCAGGTCTCACTGTCTGGGGGTGAGTGCTCTCGTTAAGGGTCATTCGTTGCCTACCCTCGATCATGACGATATGCTTCGGATTGCAAATAAACTATCCTCATTGACTGACGCACGCGAAGGAAACGACATCACGCGATTGCGATGCATCACGGCACGCCGTTCACCGGCCCATGGCATGGGACTGTTCGCACTGCAGCCGATCTCCGGCACCCGGCCATTGCGCGTGGCGGAGAACGTGCAGAAACCGAGGGGCGATTTATTTAGTATTGGTGCTAGTGCCACGAGTCGTTGCACCTTCGCTTTGTCTAATGCACCATGTTCCGCGCGTTGGCATGCGTGTCATCTGAATTCGCCAACGTGGCGGGAGCTAGCCAATGAAAGGCTGCAAGCGACTTGCCGTCGAACCGGCATTCCACTTTTGCAGGTACGACAGTATTTAAGCGTTGGTCTTCGACCATGCCAGTTATGAGCACGGAGCGGCCGTCAGGCGACGGCTGCTTTTCGCTCACCGAAACGAGGGCGGGTTCTGCTTTGCTTTGCATGATTTGTTCGCACTGGTCCGCGTTTTTTTCGGCCACGCTCGCGCAACCAGCTAAGGACGCCGCGACGATGGTGAAAGCGATTGTAATAAACCTACCTTTCTCCATATCATATTCCTCACTACTTCCCAGTTCTGCATTGGTTCCAGACTCCTACCCTGGGTCTGGCGAACCGCGATTCTAGCGTTTACATCCGCCTTCAAACAAAAGCCGCGTCGTGTGAATGCGATTTCCGTCCGAGTCATTCCCGGTTGTTCAATTCGTGCTTTAGCTGGCAGCGGCCGCACGAAAGAGTGCTTGCGACGCCCCGTCGGCAAGCGCCAAAATTAATCGGGTCGGCGCTTTCGACAGCGGCAGCGGCAGCGGCCAATGGCATGGGATTGTTCGCGCTACAGCCGATCGCCGCGGGCGAGCGGGTCATCGAGTACAAGGGAGAACTGACCAGCTGGCAGCACGCCGCCGTCCGTCAGCGCTCCAAGGCTGGCCGCACGTTCGTATTCGACCTGCCTGACGGACGTGTGGTCGACGGCAGCCGTGGCAACAGCGCCCGCTTTCTGAACCACGCCTGCGCCCTTAACTGCGAGGCCATCGAGACGGGCGACCGGGTCTTCATTCATGCGCTCGCCCCTATCGCAGCCGGCGATGAGCTTTATATCGACTACGGTCTGTCAGTCGACGGTGAGATCACCGTCGACATTCGTGTCCGGTACACGTGTCATTGCGGCACGTCAGCATATCGCCGAACCATGCTGGGCAACAATGCCGAGTCAGCGTAACCCTGCTGCCGTGCAGAGAATCCAATGAGCGATGCTTCCGGCATCTCTACGGCCACAGCGCGCGTCCATGTCTGAGCACAGCCTCCTCGCGACACGGCTGTAGATCCGATTGCGGTCGGTTGGCGCGTCGCCGATCGGCAGGCAGGAGCCCACCCACTGCCGCGAGTCGTGCGGTCGCACCAAGGGGCTGTTAACTGGGCGGTGCGGTCAGCCAAACCGCTGACTCAGGACAGTAGTTCGGCCATTCCTGTCATCTGCGAGTGGTCAAATATTTCGGTCGCGAATGGCCGCTGTCGAGAAAATCGAATGCTCTTTCCGTCAGCGAAAACTGACGAGTCGAGCTGTGGCTTCGCCTCAGCGATAGCGTAGCGCCGCCATACCGCGTTCACTCCGCTGGGCCCGTCGCAGGAAACGGACTGTGCCAGTCCATCCAGTCGTACGAGTCGCTGTGGTGCGCCCATGCCCAGCTCCTTGGCAGAGTGGGATTGATCACCTCGGCGACATGGTTCGACGCCGAACCCACGTCACTCCGATCATTCTTACTGCATTGGTGCTCGATATTCTGGAAATTCGTGTGGTCGTAAAACATGATTATCTCCTTTGAAGGCTTGACATACACAACTACCCGCGCCAACCGTACGAGACTGAAGGGTTGTGTCGGGGGACGAGTTCTGACGACCGACACGCTGAGCGGGGTACAGCGCGTTGCCGAGACAGCTACCTTCAATTTCATCGTGCTGGACCCTGGTCACGGATTTTGTCGGCGTCCGCGGTGGGCGTCCGACTTCCGCGGCCGCGCCCGGGTACTCCCGCGCGATGATCGGCGTGCGGTATTTCTTCCGATTGCCAGCACAATACGCACGAAAAAAATCCGGCAAGCAAGATCTGCATCACCTTGTCGCTCGCCCTCTGCGGATCGCACATTCTGGAGAACTGCACGCCATCGCGCAGGCTCACCAAGCCGAGCGCGAGCGCGTCAGCCTGCAGGGGCAATGGCCTGCCGTCGCGCTCCGAAGCCGTGCGGATGTACGCGCTGATCTGGTCGAGCTTTTCGTGCCGGAACGCGTTAAAGTGCTCCTGAAACGCGGTGTCCCGATACGCGAGTAGTTTGGCTTCGACCCGAAGCAGAAAGCAGTCTCGATCGCGAAAATACCGGGTGTAGTACGCGATGGCGCGCGCCTTCACTTCCGCGGGCGTGCCGCCCTCGTCCATGACCGCCCGCAGATCGACCTGCGCGCTATCGTGGTCCCGGCGTACCAACTCAAGCAGCAACTCCGGCTTACCGTCGAAGTTCAAGTAGAACGCGCCGCGCGTGTAGCCGGCCGTCTCGGCGATGTCCTCCACGCTTGTAGCGGCCAATCCCTTTTTGACGAACATCTTCCGCGCAGCCTCAAGCAGACGCTCTCGCGTCTGTTCCCTGCGCTGTGCGTGTGTCAGGCGTTCCCGTTTCATGGCATAAACGTACCGGTCAGATCGCCATCGGCGGCGCCATCACATGTTCACGGGTGTCAGACGACGGCTTTCGCAAAGATTCTCTCGACAAGGGATTTGACAATTTCAGACCCCAACCCCGACGGTTCCCGCAAGCTCCGGGTTGATTCTTCACTCAGAACTGCTCCGCCCGCAGCGAATCGAATTCGGCGCGGCAAACGTCGCTGAATCGGCCGAGGATGTCGATCGAACCCTCGGCGAGCATTTCGCGCAGTTGAAGGAACGTCCTTTCCGGGGCGTCATAGGTATCCACAATCCTTCGCCCAACCTGATCGGCTTCGTTCGCAACCTCTGTCGAGGATTGGACACGCATACGGCTTATCTTCGCGAACAGACTGACGAGAGCAGCAAGGTCCGGCTCATCGTGCTGAAGCGCGTGGACATAGCAATGCGACGCCTCCTCGATGAACTCCTTATAGAGGTCCTGCCGACGGATGCGGTCGTGCGCAAGCCACTCTGCCTTCGCCTGCGTTCGTTGCGTGACAACGGATGTCAGGCCAGCGATCGATGCACCGAACAGCGCCGCCATTGCTGATAGGAGCGTTGCGTTCATCAAGTCGCCTCGGCGAGCTCTATCAGCCTATTGAATTTGATACGGCCCGGCTTTCTGCCAAGGTATTCGAAGGCGTAAAAATGCCGTCGGTCGATGACGCACACGTGCTGACCTCGCGCGCCGACTGGAGATTGCGTCGACAGGCGTTCCGAGGTAAGTCGAGCGAAGCCCGCACAGCGGCCCAAGGCTAGTACCCCAAAAACGGAGGCACCGCGGCGCAACTGCAACGGCCTCATGCCAAGGCCTCGAAGTGGTAGTGACGCTACGAACGTCTTGACCTCATGACTGCGATTGCCCCCAATGTCGAGGGCTCTGAAAATTCGTTTCTCACACGACTCGAGCACGCCTCGTGTGCGCTTTTGCGGTACATGCATGATGTTCCTGGCAACTTCCCGACGGCGCGCCAGCGATGTGTCTGCGTGCATGGCACCGCCCTCCATTATGACATTGGTTACGCCAAATATGACATTAGACTCAATATTGATTATTCTGTCAATGTGAACCATTGAATCTACGCTGAGGTGAAGGCAAAGGGTGGAATCGTCGTACCGAACAGCGGACAGTCGGGACGCGGAAGCGCCCCATCCCGGACGCACCCATCACAGGCGCGGAAGCGGGCGAGAATCAAGACCCGGAAACGCCGGGCCCCATTGCCGCGACGTGTGTCACAACGTGTCGTAATTGACCGTGCGTTCGCGCATCGGCAGCCAGGTCCGGGCGGCGAAAAATAACGTCCATATCTTCAATGAGCATTCAAACCTCTCGATTGACGCATTGACGACCTGTACGCGCTAGAACGTATAAGCGACGTTCAGGAAGACGTTAAGCGGATTGATCCGGAGCGTCGATCTGGAAACGATCTGCGCTCCCGTTGCGGTCTGCCCGTATAACGTAAGGTGAGTCTTCACCGGAACGTAGCCGAGCGAGGTTCCGACCGACCAGTGTTTTGTAATTGCGTAATTTGCCCCGACCTCGAATACAGGATTCCACGATGAACTGAGTGTCGCCCGTGCCGAGCCGCCTGGACCAAGGCTATCAGTGACGAATTGGCTATTGGTTGTCCGAACCTGGGTGAACCACGTATAGTTCACGCCGAGTCCTATGAACGGACGGAATTTCGATTCTGCTGAAAACAGGTGGTATCGAAGTTCGATGGCGGGCGGCATCGGCTTTGTCGTGCCGAGGTTGCCATACTTCTGTAGCGTCCCTTCGCCAACCAGATTCACCTTCATCGGTAGTCCAAAAAGCATGGCGACACCAATGTTGTCCGTGACGTAGTACTCGGTGGTAATTCCCACCGTATCCGTCGAGCTGGCATGTGCTCCGCTACCAGATAGCTGCTGATTCACCGCTACGCCGCCAATGCTTTCCACGGTTAGTGGCGTTGCGTCACCCTGTGGCGCAATGTGAAGCCATCCCGTCGACAGCGTTATGCTTCCGGCAGACTGCGCATTGGCATTGTCGATAAGCGCGGCCGAGCAGATGCAAGCTGCCACACCGACCGAACTGATTGCGCGATTGTAATTTCTCATGTCTCTTCTCCTGTCGCTATGTCTGGAAATTTTTATGAATCATTGGCGCTGCAGCTGAATCTGCTCCATTGATTTCTTTCTTCATTTCGTATCGCTACACATGCCACATACTCGGATCGCCCTGTAGCCTAGTAGGCATGCATGGCCAGACGTTCCGTCTCAGGCGGGAACACGCACCACGTACCGTCGCGGTGCCGGAAGAAAAAGAATCCGAGCGGGCCTGTCGGTAGAAGTAGCTCGATACGCACACACGGTCTCTGATTCGAACGAGCGCGGCTGAATCGGGTAACCCGAACCGGCGTCGAAGAAGTCGGCCCGAGCCATTTTTCAACCTGCGAACGCAAAGATCTTTCTGATGCAATACTCATCCTCTTTCCCTTAAAAAAAATAATAGGTGTACTAAACCAAATACGCCGACAGGCATCTGAACGCGGCATCGCGGCGGGTACGTCCCGACTAATCTCTAATCCGGTCGCGCGACCGAACGCGTCCCTTTGATGCCGTGGATCGTGTCACGTTGGTCTGCCCTGCGCATCTGTTGCTGCCGGGTTCGTCCCCGTCGGCTGCTCCGCCCGCGATGGTCTCCCGGCGGCCGAGATCGAAAATGCGAACGGAAAGCGTCCGAGCGCGGCAGTCGCCAATGCTTCGAACGCAGGATCGCCAAGTTCGACGTGAAGTGAAATCCCGCGCGAGGTGTCATCAATGAGGCTAACGGTTGCATCCTCGACGCCAGCCTCTATGAGAGCCGACTTCAGCGCGTCTGCCGTTTCGCGCCGTTTCAGCGCCGGCTTGAAGATCTTGCCGACGCCCGTCAGCGGCATCGCATCCACGATCCGTATCCCCTTTGGCAACGCGGCGCGTTCGTTGATCTCGTGACGCAGAAACTCAGCCAATTCCGCTTCGGTTGCCGTTGTGCCCGGCTTTAGCTGGACATAGGCAACCGGCAACTCGCCCGCGTGCATATCGGGACGGCCTACAGCTGCGGCGATCTGGACTGCGGGATGGCGATGCAATGGTTCTTCGATTGCTGCGGGGTCGATGTTGTGTCCACCCCGGATAATCAGTTCCTTCTTCCGGCCGGTGAGCCAGAAGTAACCGTCGGGGTCACAGCGTCCGAGATCGCCGGTGTTAAGCCAGCGCCCGCCGTCACCACCCTCCATCCAGATGCCACTGTTCTGCTCCGGCCGGGTATAGCCAGCAAATACGTTTGGTCCGGAGATAACCAGTTGGCCGACCTCATCCGCAACGCAATCCCGTACATACCGGCCGCTCTCATCGACCATCACTGCTTTCATTGCCTGACCGGGCAGACGAAGACCAATCGAACCGACCTTGCGCTCGCCAAGCGGCGGGTTCACGCTGCTAACGCAGGTACCTTCCGTGAGGCCGTAGCCCTCAAGGATTCTGATTCCTGTACGATTTTGGAAAGTGCGAATTAATTCCACGGGCATGGGGGCGGCGCCGCACAGCCCGTACTCGAGCGAGCTGATATCGCGCTCGCCAATCGGAACGTCCAGCAGCGATCCGTACAGTGTCGGGACACCGCTGAAGAAGTTGATGCGGTAGTGCTCGACGATTTCCCAGAAGTGCTTGACAACGCCTTCGCCCCGATAACCTTGCGGTGTGCCGAGCACGATGTGGGCGCCACGCGAGAACGCAAGCAGACCTGTCACGATCACGGCGTTGACGTGGAAAAGCGGCAACCCGCAGAAAATCGTCTTCCCCGGACCAATGCTTTCGCCGAAGAATTGACCTGCGTTCCACGCATTGGCCACCTCATTGCCGTGCCGCCGAACCGCAATCTTCGGCAGTCCCGTGGTGCCGCCTGTGCAGAAGAAAGACGATACATCGTCGATGCTCGTTCGACGCGTGCTGTTGAGCGCCACCCCGGACTCTCCCGCGATGGCGGTGCCAAAATCGTGGATACCAACATGCGAAGGAACCGCACTATGAACGCCGCCCGGCCCATGCAGTCTTGAACACTCGCCACGTTGAAGCGCCCGGGCCGCGAATCCCTTGTCGCCCGGGATGCGCTCGGCCGGATTCACGAGCACCAGATGCTGCAGGCAAGGGAGCTTGTGCAGCACCGCTTGCACCTTCTCCCAAAGGTCTGTTCCGGGAAACGGCGCCAGGGTTACGAGCACGCTCGCCGCTGAGGCGTTGAGCAGTTCGCCGATGGCTTCACTCTCAAGCAGCGGATTGATCGCGCAGACAATCCCGGCGGCTTCCCCACCCCAGATCACGAAATGCGTTTCTGGGAGGTTGGGCAGAACGTATGCGACAACCGAGTCCCGCTGCACTCCCAGGCGCGCAAACATGTTCGCGGTGCGCGTGACATCGCGTACGAGTTCGCTATACGTCCAGCACTCAGCGTTCCGGCGGTCGTCGGCCGTGGCGAAGAACGAAAGTGCGGGCGCCACTGGATTGATGGCCGCGCCCCGACAGATCATCTCGTAGGTACTCGAGGGAAGATCCGCCGGCTGCCCCCGCGTTTCAATGGCAAGGACATCCTGTACGTTTGCGACGGCTTTCATGCCGCCGGGTCCATAACGACGTTGCGTTGCACGCCCAGATTGATCGCGCGGTCATAACTGGCGATATGCGCCTCTACGACGTCACCCACGCGCAGATACTGTGGCCTTTCCTCCTGCATCTTCAGGAATAAACGCCATTTCTCCGCTTCAGGCAGCTGCGCCGCGGCGCGTAGCTTCTCGGGTGACGGAATGCTCAGTGCGCAGCCGGAAGGCGTGCCGGTCGCGAGCAGGTCCCCGGCGCGCAGGTCGTGTATGCCTGAGAGCTCCGTCAAGGTCTCTGCCGGACCATAGACCAGGCCCGCCGTGGAGTCATTCTGCCGGACCGTTCCGTTTACCGTCAGCGTCAGCACGAGCTCCTTCAGCTTTGAAATATCCTGTTTCTCCAGGAGGCAGAGGTAAGGGCCGACAGGGCCAAACGTGCGATAGCTCTTGCCCTTGTAGAACTGCATTTGCGGAATCTGGATATCGCGCGCGGAATAGTCGTTGACGATCACGGCGCCGGCGATGTACTCATGCAGGTTCTCCTCGGTGACAGTTTCGCGGGACGAAATGTCGCGCCTGAGGACGAGACCGAGTTCGATCTCGTAGTCGAGGAACTGCACCCCGTCTGGTTTAACCACGGGCGAGTCGGCCGGAACAATGCAGCTCGTCGCCTTCGTGAAGATCATGTTGAATTTCTTCACATCCGGGTCCATGCCGGACTCGATCATATGCTGGCGATAATTCGCGCCCTGGCAGATGAACTGCTGATTGGCGGTGACGGGCGACAACCATTGCACTTCCGATTCGGGAATCGTCGGGCCGCTCAGCAGGAAAAGCCGCTCGACCGGGTTAGCCTCGATAAACTCGGCGGTCGACCTGAATTCGCCGGGAATCGGCGTGATAGCGCCATTAGCGACCACGCCCCACTGGGCGCGGTCTTGATGCAAATAATGCAGAACGTGAAGTGCCATTTTTCGATCTCCGGATTCTATGGAAGGGGTTGGTTCAGGCGAAAAGCTTTGCCAGCGTGCGCAGTTTGCTCAGCGTCAGGTCGGGGCTGCGGCGCAGGTTCCTGAAGAGCGCTACGATGCTCATGGGCGTGAATTTTGGTTTTGTGAAACTGCGCGGCATCGTCGGTCCCCATTGCGCCATCGCCTCACGGCTCACGCCATGGACACCGGTCGACGCATCGGCCGTAAAGAGATCGCCGTCGCAGTAGTGCTCGTGCTTGTCGCCCCATGGGTCCTGCCAGTAGTCGAAGATCTGGCTGCCCAGAATATGGCGGCCGATCCCCCACGCGTGCGTCCAGCCCTTCTCGCGCAGGACGCGCTGGCCCATGCCAACCGCGTCGGCGTCAACGACTTCGTAGGCGCTATGGCTGTAGGTGGGCAGGAAGCCTTGTGCAAGCGCGAGCGTATGGTGATCTGCCGGCTTGTCACCAAGATCGAGCCGCATGAACGCGACGACGGGCGAGCCATCGGGAAGCACCTGCACATCGCTTGGGATTAAGCCGAAATACTGCGCATACCATGCGCAGGTTTCCTGATAGTCGGCGAGTTCGAGCACGACATGTCCGAGCCGGATAACTTCGGGCGCTCGCTCGGGCGGTCGCTGCGTCCCGTTAATCCGGACGGCCTGATCCACAGAGTTGAACGGCAACGGCGGCCTATGGGATAGCGTCGAAGCTGGCGCCTGGCCCCATATTGCATCGACGCAAAAGCCGGAAGGGTCGGTCAACCGTACGATATAGCCGCCGCCGGGCAAGGACGACCGTTCGGCCTCGGAGGCGCCAGGCACTTTTGCAAGTGCATCAAGATCGGACCTGTTGTCGACCTGCAGCCCAAAACCAACGAACCGGGATTTGGGCGCCTTTCGGACGACATAGCAGAAATGCGAAGCACCCGTTCCCCGCAACAGCAGGATCGATCCATCGCGCGATACAGTTCGAAGCCCAAAGTCATTGAGAAACTGCTCGGCTTTCTCGAGGTCTGGCCGATCGAATATCAGATAGGCTAGTGCCGACGCTTTCGTCGTGGGAGTGGGGTGACGAGCCGGCTGTGCAGTGGTCAGTTTCATAACGGATAAGAAATCAGGCGGTTCGAATAGCGGCTTCGACTTCCGGAGTCCGCACGCTCAAGGGATTACCCAGCAGGGCGAGACTCTCGCGCACGATACGGTTTGCATCGGTGGCCGGGCCGTCGTGGACGATCGTCTTGTCGGGCCGGACTACAGCAGCCCACCCGAGGGGCACCAGCCCGGGAAGAAATACGCCTTCGAGGTCTTCCCAGCTGTCGCGCGGGGCAAGATGCAGTCGTTGCCCCCGATGGGCAATCTGGACAACGCGCCCTCCGGCACGCGCAAACGCTGCGGCCGTCGCGTGCTCGAGCGCAGCCGCCGCGTCCACGCCAAACCCGATCAGCGCGAGACCCTGCTCGAGCACGTCGTCGCTCAGACGCGTGGTGCCATCCGAACCTCTCACCCAGCCTTGCGCGATGACAGCGCCACGAACAAGCTTCGTCGGCGAGCGGCCCTGGACGAACAGTCCCCGGCGGAATGCGTTCTTCGGCTTGATCTGCAGCTCCTCGAATTGCGCGCGCAGGCGCGGTACCAGTCTCGACAGACGCATCGACCCGTGGGTCAATAAGGCGACGACACCACTCCGGGGCATGACGAGCTTGCCCATGAACTTCGCGAGGTTGATCATCGCCTTAGCGTGGGGGCGCCGCTCCTCGTCATAGGTATCGAGAATCCCTGCATCGGCACGTCCATTCACGACCCATGCGAGCTTCCAGCAAAGGTTAGCGGCGTCCCGAAGGCCTGCGACCAACCCCTGCCCGACGAAAGGGGGCGTGATGTGGGCCGCGTCGCCCGCCAGGAACACCCGGCCCTTGCTGAATGCATCGACAGCGCGCGCATGGAAGCGATACACGGCCTTCCGCTCGATGAGCATCTCTTCCAGATTGCCCCAGGGGGAAAGCAACTCCCGGATACGCGTCTCGGACTCCATTTCCTCGCGATTCTCGCCAGGCCGCAGCATGAATTCCCAGCGTTCACGGCCGCCAGGCGCGACCATATGCGGGATCGGCCGACGGTGATCGCAGATGAACTCGATGTGATCGATCGGACGCGGTACGTGGCGGGCATCAACGATCAGCCAGTCCTCGGCGAACGTCTTGCCCTTGAATTCCTGCCCGATGAGCTGGCGGACCAATGAACTCGCCCCGTCCGCGCCGACCAGATAGCGGGCCCGTACCACATGAGTGCGCCCCTGGCCAAGATCTAAAGATGCGAGCACATGATCCCGTTCCTCCGTGAAGCTCCTGAGCTCGACCCCCAACGCGATATGCGCACAATCGTACGTCTCGAGCCGGGCGCGCAGACACCGCTCCAGGTCTGGCTGGTAGAAGGTGACGAGCTTCGGGTGGCCATCCAGACTGCCCAGCGAATTCACCCTGCCGAACAGGCCCAGCATGGGCGACCGCATGCGGACGTACGGTATTGCAATCGTCTCGAAATCGCTCTCCGCGACGCCGGCAAGCTGAAGGATGCGCAGCGCTTCGTTATCGAGCGCGATCGCACGGGGCGCCATGAATACCTCAGTCGCCCTGTCGACAGCCATCACGTTCACGCCGTGCCGTGCCAACAGATTCGCAATCGTGGCACCTACCGGTCCGCAACCCACCAGTAAAACATCTACGGCCGACGGAAATGCCCCAATCGGCGCACGACCCTCGCCATCCCGGCTGCACGGCGCCGAACCATCTTTTGCTGCTGTCTCCACAATCACTCCGTCTGCTGTTTGTTAGACCGGCGCTAGTCGGCCGTTAGTGACATTAAAGTCATAGATGATGATTTTGTCAATGTAGACAATAGCATCTATACTTCGGTATGGCTAAAACTGGACCGATCATGCCGAACACTTCAAATCGCCCGACAGCAAAGCGCCCTACCCGTGCGGCGCCAGTTTCCCCGGTTGCCGTACCCGAAGAACGCGAGCCGCGCGGTGCCCGTCGCAAGCGCGAGACGCGCGCCCGCCTGCTCGACGCTGCCTTGAGGCTGATGGCTGAAAAGGGCATGGAAGGCGTAGCTATCAACGAAATTACCGAGGCCGCCGACGTCGGCTTCGGCTCGTTCTACAACCACTTCGAGTCGAAGGAAGCCATCTACGAGACGCTTGTGGACAACGTGTTCGAGGAATTCGCCGACATGCTCGATCGTCTCGCCGGGGGCCTGTCCGACCCCGCAGAAGTGATCGCCGTCTCGGTGCGTCATACCCTGATGCGTGCGCGGCGCGATCCCGTATGGGGACGCTTCCTGATACGCGAAGGGTTTTCAGCAGGCATGCTGAGCCGCGGGCTGGGTCAGCGGCTGCTGCGGGATATTGGTAACGGTATTGCCGCCAGGCGCTTCGTGGTCGCTGATCCGTTCATCGGCTTTCTTTCGGTGGGCGGCACCGTGCTCGCGGCAGTTGCAGCCGAACTGAATTTCGTCGCACCGGGCGCGCCAGCGGCGCAGCTGCTCGACGAACTTGGATTCAGCGGAGAGCACTTCGCCGAGCGCACGGCAGCAACACTTCTGCAAACACTCGGGCTCAAGCGCGCCGAGGCGGAGAAGATTGCAACGCGAGCGTTGCCGCTCGTCGAGGAAAAAGTCGATGCGCAATGAGACCGGCGACGATAAGGTACGTTACGGGATTGGGGTCATCGACCCGGCAGGATGAGCAAAGGTGCGTTCCGGTCGGCCTTGTCCATCAATCTGTTTCCGGTTCTGGCTCGGCTCAACCGCGCGAATGTCGTGCATCCAGACGCGCCCAGTTTGCCCGGCTTGATCTGACGCGCACTGTTCGAGCGGCGCCCAATCAGCTGTCGCGATCATCCGTCATGGCCCGTTATGGCATGGAGGTTATCAATCAATTCGCGGTCCATATCGTCAAGTGTTTCCGCATGGAACATTGAGAGATCGCGGAGCGCTGCCGCCAGCTTTTTGACTGGATGAGGTTTCGACGGGAATAAGGGCCACGCGTGCAGCAGATAAATGAGGGGAGTAATCTCGCGGCGCCCGCACCAGCGATCGAAGAGCGCGATACATAGGTCATCAACTTTTTTTCGCAAGCGATAGTCGTCGTCCGTACTGCTATTGCGGTGTTCTTCACGAACACACGCGAACTTGGTCGAATATTTGCGGTTACAAGTTTGGTCCATCGTTTTAACCCGATCAAGGCTTCGATACGCGTCCGCTTCTTTTGGACCGTCCGCTTCCCAGTTTTAAATGCGTTCCCCAGACCCTGGAGGTGACCGGGCGATCCGCTCATTGCGCCGCGCCGGACACTAGCTCGTGACGCAAGGTCATTCTCTTGATGATGCTTGCGGCGGATCGCCCGGCAATTCGCCCATCGCCTGGAACAGTGCAGCGGTATCGCTCATGCGCTGGCTCCCGGCCCGTACTGCGGCAAGCTGTGCATTGAGAAATCGCTGCTCGCTGGCGTGCTGTGCCGTTGACGGCAGGGAACCCAGCCGGGCGCGCGACGCCGTTTCGTCGAATGCCGCATGGGCTGTCTGTGCCGCTCTTTCGGTTGATGCCAGCGTCTGCGCGTCGTTGTCCAGTGCGGCAAGCGAATCCGCGACATCCTGGAATGCCGACAGGACCGTCGACTTGTAGTGCAGAACCGCGGCATCGTAGGTATCGATCGAGGCTCTGCGTTGCGCGAACAACGCCCCACCGTGGAAGAGCGGCTGCGACAGGCCCGCACCGATCGCCCAGAGCCCGCCCGCGCCTGAAAGAATCGCAGGCCAGCTGAAGCCGCCGCGGCCCATCGAGGCCGTCAGTGACAGGCTCGGAAGGAGTTGCGCGGTCGCAGCGCCAACGTCGGCCGCGGCGGCCTTCAAGGCGGCGTCGGCTGCCTGAATGTCGGGACGCGAACGCAGAAGATCCGACGGGACGACGACCGGCACATGGTCGGGCAAAGACAGGCTATCGAGATCGGGAACGGTCGGTGCGTTATCCGGCGTACGGCCCATCAGTACCGCCAGCGCGTGGACGGCAGAGGTGCGCTGCTGGCGCAAGGCCGGAAGACTCGCCGCGATCGAATCAGCGTCCTGCGTCGAGTTGAGCGCCTGCACGTGCGAAATGGAGCCGAGCACGTATCGTTGCTGATCATCGTTTGCAGTTGCGCTCGCCACGGCGACGAGCCGTTCGGTGAGCGCGATCTGACGATCGAGCGCCGCCGCATTGATCGCCGTGCCAACGATGTTGGCGGCGAGCGCGCGCCGGGCCGCTTCCAGCTCATACCCCTGCACATTCACGCGTGCGGCAGCAGCCGCGTTGGCGTAGCGCGTCTGGCCGAATAAGTCGAATGTGTAGTGCGCCTGAAGCTGCCCGGCGAAAAAGTTGTACTGCACCTGCTCAGGGCCGAGCCCCGGCACGACGGGTGAACGCGCGCGTTCAACCTGGGCGACACCGTCGACTGACGGTAGCGTGGATGCGCCGACCTGCGCGCGCAGTCCCTCTTGCGCGGCCGCGAGCGTTCGCTGCGCACCTGCAAGCGTCGGGCTGTTGCGCAGGCCTTCGTCGACGAGTGCATCGAGCGCGTCGGACCGGTAAAGCCGCCACCACTGCGGCACCGATGTCGCGCCGATATCGAACTGTTGCGCAATACCGCCTGCGGCAACCGTGTTCGAGGGCTGCGCCTGCGCCCCGTAGTGCTGGGGCGAAGGCATCGCCGGCGACTCGCCGCTGGGGCCGAACGAGCAGGCCGTCAGCGCGAGCGCCGTAGCCACTGCGAGAACGGATGTCTTATAGGCAAGCTTCATGATCAGATCTCCGTATGCTCGACGACAACCGGTTGCATCCCGCACTCGTCGCGCCGGATCCTGAAGCACGTCGCGTAGAGCGCCGGCAGGAAGAAAACGGTCAGTGCCGTGGCGATCGTGATACCACCCATCAGCGCGGTCGCCATGGGCCCGAAGAACGCGGAATGCAAAAGCGGAATCAAGGCGAGCACGGCGGCGGCCGCCGTCAGCATGATCGGCCTGAAGCGCCTTACGGTTGCACCGATAATCGCGTCGAAACGCCCGTGCCCCGCTGCGATGTCCTGGTCGATCTGATCGACCAGAATCACGGAGTTGCGCATGATGATGCCGAACATGGCAATCACGCCGAGCAACGCGACGAAACCGAAGGGTTTGCCGAACAGGAGCAGCGCGGCCACGACGCCGATCAGCCCGAGCGGCGCTGTCAGCACGACGATAAACGTCCGCAGGAAGCTCTTCAGCTGGATCATGAGCAGCGTCAGCACGGCGATGATCATGAGCGGCATCTCGGCGTTGATCGAGTTCTGGCCTTTCACGCTTTCCTCAACCGAGCCCCCCACGTCGATCCGATAGCCGACCGGCAGCGTGGCTTTTTGCTCCGCGAGTGCGTGCTCGATATCGCGGGTCACGTCGATGCCCTGCGCGTTGCCCCGAATGTCGGCCTGCACGGTGATCGTCGGCTGGCGGTCGCGCTGCCAGATCACCCCATACTCGAGCGTGTTCCGAACATGTCCGAGGGAACCGAGCGGAACCGGGCCGTTCGGCGTCGGAATC
Source organism: Paraburkholderia sp. RL17-337-BIB-A (assembly GCF_046025895.1). NCBI lineage: Bacteria > Pseudomonadati > Pseudomonadota > Betaproteobacteria > Burkholderiales > Burkholderiaceae > Paraburkholderia > Paraburkholderia sp. RL17-337-BIB-A. The sequence continues at coordinate 3,086,474 of NZ_JARESY010000002.1, forward strand.
GCGAGGCTTGTGAGCTGCGCAGGATCGACGCGCTCGCTCTTCGGCGCACGCAGATCGACGTTGATCAGCTTGTCGCGCTCGCGCAATTGCGTGACCGTATAGCCGGAAAGCGTCATCGCCAGGAAGTTCGATACGTCCTCCGACGACACGCCAAGCTGGCGCGCCCTGATCTGATCGATCTCGAACGAGATCGACCGTTCCGCCGGCTCATCCCAGTCGAACTGGACATCGCGCGTACGGGAATCGGCGCGGACCTTCTCGGCGACCTTTTCAGCAATAGAGCGCACGGTCGCAATGTCGTTGCCGCTCACCCGGAACTTGATCGGGAATCCCACGGGCGGACCGTTCTCGAGTCGCGCCACACGCGTGCGCACGCCGGAGAACTCTCTCCCGAGTTTGGCATCGAGCCAGTGCATCAACTCGTCGCGGTTTTCGACGCTTTTGGCCGTGATCACGAACTGCGCGAAGTTCGGCTGCTGAAGTTGCTGGTCGAGCGGCAGGTAGAAGCGCGGTGCGCCGGTGCCCACAAAGTCGACAAAGTGGTCAATTCCGGGATTGCCGTCGAGCGCCTTTTTCAGGCGCTTCGCTTCACGCAGGGTCGCCTCGAACGAAGCGCCTTCTGGCAGCCGAATGTCCACGAGCAGCTCTGGCCGTTCAGAGTTGGGGAAGAACTGTTGCGGCACGCGCGTGAAGGCCGCCATCGCGATCGCAAAGAGCACGGCAGTGACGCCGAGCACGGCCCAGCGACGCTCGATACACCATGTGACCCAATCCGACAGGCGCCGGTAGAAGCCGGTGTTGTAAATATCATGCTCGTGATGGTGCCCGCCACTCTCGTGGCTCTTTCGCTCTGGCAGCATGTGAAAGCCCAGCAAGGGGACCAGCACGACGGCCGCGAACCACGATACGATCAGCGCAATGGCCGACACTTCGAAGATCGAGCGCGTGTATTCGCCCGTGCTCGATTTCGCAAGTGCGATCGGCAGGAAGCCCGATACCGTCACGAGCGTGCCGGTCAGCATCGGGAATGCCGTGGTCGTGTAGGCAAAGGCCGCCGCGCGCATGCGACTCCACCCCTGCTCGAGCTTCACGGCCATCGTTTCGACGGCGATGATCGCGTCGTCGACGAGCAGCCCAAGCGCGAGCACGAGCGTGCCAAGGGAGACCTGGTCCAGCCCGATATTGAACACATGCATGCACAGCGCCGTCACGGCGAGCACGATCGGAATCGAGATCACGACGACCATGCCAGTACGCAGGCCGAGCGAAACGAGGCTCACGACCAGCACAATGGCTACCGCTTCGCCGACCGACCTGACGAACTCGTCCACCGAATGCTTGACCGCGTGAGGCATGCTCGAGACGGGAGCCAGCTTGAGTCCCGCCGGCATTGCAGCCTGCAGTTCGGCGGCTTTCGCGTCGAGCGCCTTGCCGAGGCTAATCACGTCACCGCCTTTTTGCATCGTCACGCCGATACCGAGCACCGCCTGCCCCCCGACGCGCATCTGGGTGACGGGCGGATCGTCGTAGCCGCGCGTGATCTTCGCGATGTCACCGAGCCGGAACGTGCGTTTGTTCACGGTAATGAGCGTGTCGGCGAGTGCCTGCACGTCCTTGACCGCGCCGCTCGGTCGCACGAACACGCGGTCGTCCGTCGTTGTAATGGTGCCAACGGGCGCAACGGTATTTTGTGCGTCGATTGCCTGGGCGAGCTGCTGCGGGGTGATAGAGAGCCCCGTCAGCTCCGCATTCGACATCTCGACGAAGACGCGCTGGTCAGGGTCGCCAAAGTAGTCGACCTTGGCGACACCGGGCACGCGCAGCAGGACCGTGCGCAACTGGTCCGCGTAGTCGTGCAGTTGCGCAGGCGTAAAGCCGTCGCCTTCGAGCGCATAGATGTTCGTGTAGACATCACCGAACTCGTCGTTGAAAAGCGGTCCAACCGTCCCCTTGGGCAGCGTCGCCGCGATGTCGCCCACTTTCTTGCGCACCTGGTACCAGGTCTCGGGGACGTCCTTGACCGGCGCCGAGTCCTTCATGGCGAAGAAGATCATCGACTCGCCGGGCCGCGAGTAACTCTTGATGTTGTCGACGTACGGCGCGGCCTGCAACTGACGGCCGATCCGGTCCGTGATCTGTTCCTGCACCTCGCGGGCAGTTGCGCCCGGCCAGTAAGTTTTGACCACCATGGTCCGGAACGTGAACGGCGGGTCCTCCGATTGCGCAAGTTGCGTATAACCGATCACGCCGAACAGGGTTGCAAGCCCGATCAGAAAGATCACGAGCTGCTGATGGCGCAACGCCCACGCGGAGAGATTGAAGCCGCCTTCGCCATGTGCCCCGGCGTCGGAGGGGGCGACGGGCGCGCTGTCACGCGCAGTTTCACGGTCGCGTGCGTTCATGAAGAAAAATCCTCGGGGTGCAACGGGGCTATTGCCTGCACGTGTTCGTCTGCGCTCACTGCGTGTACGCCTTGCATCACGACGCGGTCGCCGTCGTGCAGGCCGCCGGTGACGGAGACCGTGCGCTCGTTGTAGCGCGCGACGTTGACAGGGCGCAGCTCAAGGGTGTCGCTGCTCGCGCGCACCACCCAAACAGCGGGGTCCTCGCCTTTGTGAAAGAGCGCCGTCACAGGCAGCGCGAACGGGCGTGCCGTTGGCGCGTCGGCGACGGCATCGAACGTGACATTCGCCGTCATGCCGAGGCGAACTTCGGGGCTCGGCGCGGCCAGCGTAAGCTTCACGCGCCAGGTGCGGCTTTGCGGATCGGCGGCCGGCGACACCTCACGCACGCGGGCCTCGAAAGTCTTACCGGGCAGCGCGGACGGGCTTACGCGCGCATTGCTGCCGACGGTCAATGCGCCAAGCGTCCGCTCGGGCGCGTCGCAGACGACATCCACGTCTCCCGTCCAGTCGAGGTGATAGACGGCTTGATCTGCCTGAACGTTCTGGCCGGTGTCGACGTCCTCCGACGTGATGACGCCGTCGTGGTCTGCCGTGAGCGTGGCGTAGTGCAGGTGATCCGTGGCGAGCGCCATTTGGGCGAGCGCCGAATCGCGCTGCGCGAGGGCGGAAGCGTAGGTGTCCTGAGTCTGCTCCATCTGCGCCGTTGCGATCAGGTTTGCCTGCGCCTGAGCGCGGTCGCGATCGAGCTGCTGCCTGGCGTACACGAGGCGATGTTCGGCGGCGTCGAGCTGCGCTCGTGCGTTGACCAGGTTATGGCGCAGATCGGTAGGGTCGAGCAGCGCAACGGCCTGTCCCGCCTTGACGGTATCGCCGATGCGCGCCCGCCGTTCGGTGATCTTGCCTCCAACCCTGAACGAAAGAGGCGTCGAATACCGCGCCTGTATCTGAGCCGGCAACGAGGCGCTTGCCGTGCGCCCGTCGGGATGAACCGTGACAGCGACGACGGGCTTGGGCTCGGGAGCGACGGTTTTGCTCTGGTGGCAAGCCGCCAGCAGCATTGTGCCGCCAGCAGCAAGCAAAAGACGTCCTCGGAGGGATCGCCGGGCGATGGACGACACGAAGGGGCGCGCAAGCGTCTGCGCGTTAAGACCGGAAAGTTTCACGATGTTCACAAGGCAGGTGATGGTCCAGCAATAAAAATGGGCGAGGCATCGGAAGACACGGTGTATCTGGCGGCATGCCTTGCCAGGCGCGCGATCGCTCGATCCGGCATACTTGTAACTTAGTATTCCTACTCGCTGCGTCTGATACAAACCGCTTGCAACTCTTCATACTTCGTCATCGCACGCGGCACACTCCCACGAAACGGATGAAGAACGAGCGTAAAACGATCCTCGTCCCGAGCCCGGCGCTGGTGGATGTGAGCGACGGTCGATGACTCGTCTTCAGCGCGGCAACACCCGGTTCCGGATGCCGTCGCAGCTCAATTCGTCTGTCTACGCTGTCACTTATCCCCTGCAACAGTGACATTAGATACATAACTGATTATATTGTCAACTATGATTCTTAAATCCAACCTATGACAGTCAAAAACTTGGAGCCGAGATGCGTGATACCCCGAACGCCCGTGCAAACCGACAGCGCGCGCAAAAGCTGTCAGCTTCGGCCGAGGCGACGGAAGGGCACCAGCCGCGCGGCGGCCGCCGCAAGCGGGAGACTCGTGCCCGCCTGCTCGACGCAGCGCTCAGGTTAGTAGCCGAAAAAGGGATGAATTCGGTGGCCATCAGCGACATCACCGAAGCCGCAGACGTCGGTTTCGGCTCCTTCTACAACCACTTCGAGTCGAAGGAAGGGATTTTTGCCGCGCTCGTCGAGTGGGTGTTCGAGGAGTTTGCCGATATGCTCGACCGCCTCGCCAGCGGACTGTCCGATCCGGCAGAAGTCGTCTCCGTCTGTGTGCGCCATACGCTGATGCGCGCCCGCCGCGAGCCGGTGTGGGGACAGCTCCTTATCCGCGAGGGTTTTTCGGTGCGTGCGCTGAGCTGGGGTCTAGGTCAGCGACTGCTGTGCGATAGTCACGGTGGTATTTCCGCGAAACGTTTTGTCGTCTCCGATCACTTCCTGTGTCTCATTTCCGTTACGGGCATCATCTTCGCGGCAATCGCAGCGGAGCTGCACTCTTCCGCCCGCGTCACACCAGTAGTCGAGCGGCAGAACGCATCTGGACTCGATGAACAGAACTTCGCCGAGCGCGCTGCGACGGTCGTGCTGCAGGCACTCGGACTCAAGCGCGCAGAGGCGGAGAGAATTGCGCGGCTGCCGTTACCGGGTAAGCCGGAAATCAAGGTCTGTCGAGCAAAACCGCGCGTCTGCTGATTGGATGGACAATCTCCGGCCTCAGGGCACGGATAGACGCGCGGCGAGATCAGAATCGAGGCAGCCGTGATCGGGAGAAACGGAACTGACAAAGAAGGAGTGTCGAGACGGCTGCGGGATCATGCGTAGCCGGCGCCCTGGCTTCTTCGTCCAACACTACGGCGCTGTGAGCATCAATCAAGCCCGTGGCACCGGTTGATGTCGCCGAGTCCCTAAAAGCGCCGATGCCGTGCCCCTACGGCGACTGGGACCGCCTGGTCAGCCGGAGGAAAATGGCGGGTTTACTAAGTAGCTGCGCATGGCCCAGAAACCGTACGAGCTTTTCATCTGCAACGGCGCGCCGCATGCGTTCGGCGAGTGGTTCCGGGCCGCCGTTTTCAGGCCGGCTGCGTCGAGCGCCGCCTGGCAGCGCACGCCATTTTCGCGAACTGTCACCTGCGCGGACGCGTCGGCGCTCGTCAGCGCCAGCCACTATAATTTAATTTAAAGAGGCGAACCTGAGTCACGACCACGCAGTCAAACACGAAACGTCGCCCATGGCGGAAATCGTCGACTGGATCGAGTGAGTCCGTAAATTGAGCGTCCGCGCCGCGTCCGTCTGCTGCCCAAGACTTTCCACCGAAGCGGCCATTCGCCGACCGCAATACGGAGGACACTTGTATGACCGGAAAGGCCGAATAGCGCGCATAGCCTGTCCGCCAGGCTTCAGGTTCCTCCTACCAAGGCGGTCGCAATGACAAGCCATACGCACATCCCCCGCAAAAAGCAAAAACGCTCTAAAGAATACTATCCAGCGCCTTCGCGAGCCTGGCCACCGCACCTTCAACGTCATGCAGTTTGTCCAACCCGAATAACCCAATGCGGAAGGTCTTGAAATCTTCAGGCTCGTCGCATTGAAGGGGAACGCCAGCCGCGATCTGCAAGCCGGCATCAGCGAACTTCTTGCCGGATCGTATTCCGTCATCGTCCGTGTAGCTGACGACGACGCCCGGAGCCTCAAAACCTTCCGCCGCCACGCTTTTGAAACCGTTGTCCACGAGGAGTGAGCGAACCCGCTTGCCGAGTTCAAGCTGCTCTACTCTCACTTTATCGAAGCCGTATGCCTCGGTCTCCTTCATGACGTCACGCAGCGTAGCGAGACCGTCCGTGGGCATCGTGGCGTGGTACGCGAACGCACCGTTCTCGTAGGCTTCCATGATCTGCAGCCATTTGCGAAGATCACAAGCGAAACTGGTGCTCGTCGTTCCGTCGATTCTTTCGCGGGCAAGCTCGCTAAGCATGACCAGCCCGCAGCACGGCGACGCGCTCCATCCCTTTTGCGGCGCGCTGATCAGGACGTCAACGCCGCTCGCCTTCATGTCGACCCAGACTGTGCCGGAGGCAATGCAATCCAGTACAAACATGCCGTCGACGGCATGCACAGCGTCGGCCACCGCGCGCAAATAAGCGTCCGGCAGCATGATCCCGGATGCGGTTTCGACATGCGGCGCAAAGACCAGATCCGGCTTGTTTTCCCTGATCGCAGCGACCACGTCTTCGATCGGTGGCGGTGCATAGGCAGCCTGTCTCCCTTGTTCGACCGGGCGCGCCTTCAGCACGATCGATTCAGACGGAATGCCGCCCATGTCGAAAATCTGCGACCAGCGAAAACTGAACCAGCCATTCCGGATGACAAGACACTTCCTGTTTGTTGCGAACTGCCGGGCAACGGCTTCCATGCCGAAAGTCCCGCTGCCCGGGACGACAACGGCCGACTTCGCGTTGTAGACTTTCTTCAGAGAACCGGAAATATCGCGCATGACTCCTTGAAAGAGCTGCGACATATGATTGATTGATCGGTCGGTGTAAACGACTGAATATTCGAGGAGTCCCTCGCGGTCGACATCGGGAAGTAAGCCTGGCACGTTTGTCTCCGGTTATAGACGAATATATGGATCGAAAACAGATTCTAACGAAAGCCACCTGCGGCTGAGACAAAAAGCCAGCCCCCCACATCGACTTGCCGTAGCTTTTCTGCTCAGGCAATAATGCTCTCACAGGACGTTCATAAAAATTACCACGGCGAACCTGCAACGACGGCCATGAGCGTCGGAATGGGCAGTAGGGTCCCACCAGCCCAAACCCTCGCCAGGGTTAACCCATTCAAAACAAAACAACACGCCAAAACAAAAACGCAACTCTCGCAAACTAGCGGCCTTAAAACGCAGGGTCATCTCCCCCTATGGAGTGTCCGGCGGTGTTTCCTAAGTTCCACGAGCTCAAAGGAGATAACAGATGGAAATCCGCGACCCTTCCCCCGGCCTCTACAACGAAGACCTGGCGCCCTCCAGGCAGCGCAACTGGGGCGCCTTCAGCATCTTCAACGTCTGGACATCGGACGTGCACAGCCTGTGGGGCTACTACCTCGCCGCCAGCCTGTTCCTCCTGTGCGGCAGCTTCATCAACTTCGTCATAGCCATCGGCCTCAGCTCGCTAGTGATCTTCGCGCTGATGAACCTGATCGGCTACGCCGGCGAAAAAACCGGCGTTCCTTACCCAGTGCTGGCCCGCGCCTCCTTCGGCGTCTGGGGCGCCAACCTCGCAGCTCTGGTCCGAGCAGTGGTGGCCTGCTTCTGGTACGGCGCCCAAACAGCAGCCGCCTCAGGCGCAATGGTCGCGCTCCTGATCCGCAGCGACACCCTAATGGCCTTCCACAAAAACACCCTATGGCTAGGCCACTCAGGACTAGAAGTAATCTGCTACGTGATCATCTGGGCGCTGCAACTACTCATCATCCAGAAAGGCATGGAGACGGTCCGCAAGTTCCAGGACTGGGCCGGCCCCGCAGTGTGGGTCGCGATGCTAATCCTGGCGATCGGCCTATGCGTCAAAGCCGGCGGCTTCTCCTTCAGCCACGGCATTCCAATGAGCGCATTACTCGACAAAACCAAAGACGCCGGCGTCAGCGGCGACCCCGGCTCGTTCTGGGCACTAATGGCAGTAGGCGCAACCTGGATCACCTACTTCGCCGCGCTGTACCTGAATTTCTGTGACTTCTCCCGTTACGCAAAAAACCGCAACGCCGTGAAAAAAGGCAACCTATGGGGCCTGCCAGTCAACCTGATCGCCTTCTCGCTGGTCGCCGGCGTCACCACGATTGCCGCCTTCAAGGTCTACGGCGAAGTGCTGCTCCACCCCGAACAGATCTCGGCCAAGTTCGACAGCTGGGTGCTGGCCCTCATCGCGGCCCTGACCTTCGCGATCGCCACACTGGGCATTAACGTGGTGGCCAATTTCGTCTCGGCCGCGTTCGACATCTCCAACGCGTTCCCCAAGCGGATCAGCTTCAAGAGAGGCGGCTACATCGCCGCGGCCATCGCGCTGGTGCTCTACCCGTTCGCGCCGTGGGAAGGCAACGCCGCGCACTTCGTCAACGCCATCGGCGCCACCATGGGCCCGCTGCTGGGGATCATTCTGGTGGACTACTACCTCGTGGCCAAGGGCAACATCAACGTCGCGGCGCTCTATCAGGAGTACGGCGAGTACCGCTACGAGGGCGGTTGGAACATCAACGCGCTGGTCTCCGCGGCGGTCGGCAGCGTGTTCTCCACCTTCCTGCCTAACTTCACCAACCTGCTGCCGGTCTGGTGGAATACCTATGGATGGTTCTTCGGCGTGGTGATCGGCGGCGGCATGTACCTGATCATGGCGACGCTACGGCCACGTGCCGCAATTGCGCCGACCCGCGCTTGAGGGCTTGCAGAAGGAGCAAGTGGGATTACAAAAATCACACAGAACAGGCACGGCAATATTGCCGATGGTTAACTGTCGAAGGGCATGCTAGGATTTCCGCAAACAACTCCGGAGACTGCTATGCCGTTCATCTGCGAAAACGTTGAATGTCGTGCTGTGCTGGCCCGTGGGCAGGTCAGATCGATTCGTGAGGACGAGGGGTGGTGCTTCTACTGCCCAGACTGCAAGGCGAGGAACGCGTTGACCGATATCGGCGTACCGGGCGGTCCTGTCGAGTTGAAACAACCGGAGCGACCCGATCTCCCGCACAAGGTGATTGCAACTGCTCGACCACTGGAAGACGGCAAGTACGCGGCGCAATTGCGCGTACAAAGGGCTCTCGGCGTGAGAGGCACTTATGCGGTCGAAGAGCATTGGGAGCAGCTCGGCGTATTCCCTGATCCAAACGAGGCGGTCGCGCATGCGAAATCCATCGCGGCGGACTTGCTGGCTGGAAGGCATAGTCCCCAGTAAAGCGCCGGAACATCCGAACCGCTCCACGCTGAAACATGCTGCTGAACCCGGCGCCGCGGGTTCAAATTCAACCAGCGCCAGTCACGAAGTTTCAGCCGGAGCGAGTTTAAGAAATAGTTTGGCTGCTTCGTTGCCATGCGACAAAGCGCGCAGTGCAAGCGAGAGCGCTAGCTGCGCGTCGTGGGCGACTGCGCTACGGTCCTGATCGAATAGCTTCGCAGCATGACGCATATGCTGCGCTGCCTCCAAGTGAAGCTCCGCTGCCGCCGCGTGATGTTTTGCTGCAGTTGCACCAATTGCGCTAGGGGCCACCGCTGCAGATGCTATCGGCGGCGGACTGGCGCTATGTGCACCCGCATCATGTGCTTCATCGATCGCATGCAAGGTGTGACCGTGGGCCAACATCGCCTGATGCGCGGTGTGGGCATAATCCTTACCCGCCTCGAAATGCCGCGACGCACCGTGGTGAAATCGCGCTGCCTGCTCGTGATGCGACGCCGCGGCCACCAGATGTTCTTTCTTGCTCTGCTTCGTGCTCATACCGGCTCCCTTACGACTGATAGGACTGACTCGGATGACGACCCATTCGAAGACGCAGTGGCAGGTCGGAAACCACCGGCTTCGAATTTACACGCACTTGCGCGCTCGATGAGGTTTTTCGTCGAGCGCGGATATTCAGCCCGTCAGCAACACCAAGGCTAACGGGCCATCACCCTCAAGCCTCCGGCGTCGGCACCCTGATCCACCCTTCCATCAACACCCGCGCACTGCGGCTCATGATCGCTTTAGTCACGATCCACTCGCCGCCTTCCTCGCGCGCCTCGGCACCCACCCGCAACGTCCCCGACGGATGACCAAACCGCACCGCTTCGCGCGCGCCGCCACCAGCGGCAAGATTCACCAACGTCCCCGAAATCGCCGCGGCCGTTCCGACCGCTACCGCCGCCGTCCCCATCATCGCGTGATGCAGCTTGCCCATCGACATCGCCCGCACCAGCAGATCGACGTCACCCGCACCAACACGCTTACCGCTCGAAGCAACGTACTCAGCAGGCTTCGCGACAAAAGCAACCTTCGGCGTATGCTGCCGCGTCGCGATCTCATCGATACTCTTGATGAGCCCCATCCGCACCGCACCGTGCGCGCGAATGGTTTCGAACATCGCCAGCGCCTTATCGTCGCTATTGATAGCGTCCTGTAGTTCGGTACCCTTATAACCGACCGATTCCGCGTTGATGAAAATGGTCGGAATACCGGCATTGATCATCGTGGCCTTCAGCGTGCCGACACCGGGCACCTCGAGGTCATCCACAAGATTGCCTGTCGGGAACATCGCGCCGCCAGCGCCCTCTTCTTCGGCAGCCGGGTTCATGAACTCAAGCTGAACCTCGGCAGCGGGAAACGTCACACCATCGAGTTCGAAGTCGCCCGTTTCCTGCACAGCGCCATCGGTAATCGGCACATGCGCGATGATCGTCTTGCCGATATTCGCCTGCCAGATACGCACAATCGCCACACCGTTGTGCGGAATCCGGCTCGCATCGATGAAACCCGCGCTAATCGCAAACGGCCCGACCGCCGCAGAAAGATTCCCGCAGTTCCCGCTCCAATCGACGAAAGCCTTATCGATAGCAACCTGCCCGAACAAATAATCCACATCGTGATCCGGCTTGCTGCTCTTCGCGATGATGACCGTCTTGCTCGTGCTCGACGTCGCGCCGCCCATGCCATCGATCTGCTTGCCATAAGGATCCGGGCTGCCGATCACACGCATCAACAACGCGTCACGCGCAGCGCCCGGCACCTGGGCCGCCTCCGGCAAATCCTGCAACCGAAAGAACACGCCTTTGCTGGTACCGCCACGCATGTAAGTCGCCGGAATCTTGATCTGAGGTTTGTGGGCCATGAAAGTTGATGTCCTGATGAGATCGTTTTTAGAACCTTAAGCCGCAGCCTTGGTCGATTCGAGAAAGTCCTGCGCGAAGCGTTGCAACACGCCGCCGGCTTCGTAGATCGACACCTCTTCCGCAGTGTCCAATCGGCACGTCACCGGCACCTCCACGCGCTCGCCGCTCTTGCGATGAATCACGAGCGTGAGGTCAGCGCGCGGTTGGCGTTCGCCGATCACGTCGAAGGTTTCCGTACCGTCGATAGCAAGCGTGAGACGATTCACGCCAGGTTTGAATTCCAACGGCAACACGCCCATGCCCACCAGATTCGTGCGGTGAATTCGCTCGAACCCTTCGGCCACAATCGCTTCCGCGCCGGCAAGCCGCACACCCTTGGCCGCCCAGTCGCGCGACGAACCTTGACCGTAGTCGGCCCCGGCAATCACGATCAACGGTTGCTTGCGCTCCATGTAGGTTTCAATCGCTTCCCACATGCGCGTCACCTTGCCCTCGGGCTCGATGCGGGCCAACGAACCCGCCTTCACCTTGCCGTTTTCCAGCACCATTTCGTTCTTCAGCGTCGGGTTCGCGAAGGTGGCGCGCTGCGCGGTCAGGTGATCGCCGCGGTGGGTTGCGTACGAGTTGAAGTCCTCTTCGGGCAAACCCATCCTGGCGAGGTACTCGCCCGACGCGCTATCCGCCAGAATCGCATTCGACGGCGACAGGTGGTCGGTCGTGATGTTGTCGCCCAGCACAGCCAGCGGACGCATGCCCTTCAGCGTACGTTCGCCGGCAAGCGCACCTTCCCAATACGGCGGACGGCGAATATACGTACTCATCGGACGCCAGTCATACAGCGGATCGGCCTTCTCTCCCGTATCGACCGAGACAGCAAACATCGGCTCATACACTTTGCGGAACTGCTCGGGCTTCACGCTCGAAGCGACGATCGCATCGATCTCTTCATCCGTCGGCCAGATGTCCTTCAGCTTGATCGCATTGCCGTCAGCATCGACGCCAAGCACATCCTTCTCGATATCGAAGCGAATCGTGCCCGCAATCGCATAAGCCACCACCAGCGGCGGCGAAGCCAGGAAGGCCTGCTTCGCATACGGATGGATACGGCCGTCGAAGTTACGGTTGCCGGACAGCACAGCTGTCGCATACAGATCGCGATCGACGATTTCCTTCTGGATCACCGGATCCAACGCACCCGACATGCCGTTACACGACGTGCACGCATACGCGACCACGCCGAATCCCAATTGCTCCAGTTCCGGCAGCAGGCCCGCCTCTTCCAGATACAGCGTGACGGCCTTCGATCCCGGCGCGAGCGAAGTCTTCGCCCACGGCTTGCGCGTCAATCCAAATCGATTGGCATTACGCGCCAGCAAACCAGCGGCGATCATGTTGCGCGGGTTGTTGGTGTTCGTACAGCTCGTGATCGCAGCGATGATCACGGCGCCGTCCGGCATCAGGCCCGGCTCGTTCTCCACCTTGCCGCTGATACCGCGCGCGGCCAGTTCCGAAACCGGCAAACGACGATGCGGATTCGACGGCCCCGCAAGCGTGCGCACCACGGTCGACAGATCGAACTTCAACACGCGCTCGTATTCGGCGTGTTGCAGCGTATCGCCCCACAGGCCGGTTTCTTTCGCGTAGGTCTCGACGAGTTTGACGAGTTCATCGTCGCGGCCGGTGAGCTTGAGGTACTTGATGGTCTGCTCATCGATATAGAACATCGCCGCCGTTGCGCCGAATTCGGGCGCCATGTTGGCGATGGTCGCGCGATCGCCGAGCGTCAGGTTGGCTGTGCCTGCTCCGTAGAACTCGAGGTACGCGCCGACCACTTTTTCCTTGCGCAGGAATTCGGTCAACGAGAGCACGATGTCGGTCGCGGTGATGCCTTCAACCGGCTTGCCCGTCAGTTCCACACCAACGATATCCGGCAGGCGCATATAAGACGCGCGGCCCAGCATCACGCTCTCGGCTTCCAGACCGCCCACACCTACTGCGATCACGCCGAGCGCATCCACCATCGGCGTGTGCGAGTCGGTGCCGACCAGCGTATCGGGGAAAGCCACGCCGTCTTTCACCTGCACCACCGGGCTCATGCGCTCCAGGTTGATCTGATGCAGGATGCCGTTGCCCGGCGGAATCACGTCGACGTTCTTGAACGCGCGCTTGGTCCAGTTGATGAAGTCGAAGCGGTCTTCATTGCGGCGATCTTCAATAGCGCGGTTCTTCGCAAACGCGTCCGGATCGAACCCGCCGCACTCGACGGCGAGCGAGTGATCCACTACGAGCTGCGTCGGCACGACCGGGTTGACCATCGCCGGATCGCCGCCTTGAGCGGCGATTGCATCGCGCAAACCGGCGAGATCGACCAAAGCGGTCTGGCCGAGAATGTCATGACAGACCACACGCGCGGGGAACCACGGAAAATCCAGCTCGCGCTTGCGTTCGATGATCTGTTTGAGCGATGCCGTCAGCGTCACCGGATCGCAGCGGCGCACGAGGTTTTCGGCCAGCACGCGCGAGGTGTACGGCAGCTTGTCATAGGCGCCGGGCTGGATTGCGTCGACAGCGGCACGCGTGTCGAAGAAATCCAGCTGGGTGCCGGGAAGGCGTTTGCGGTTGGCAGTATTCATGGCGTAGGGGACAAAACAAAATAATGATCCGGGGACGGTGGCGGCAGCCGTGCTTCACAATCCGCTGCCCCTCTTTAAAGCGGCGCTTCCCTGGCGTTTCAATCGGTCAGTCTGTGTAGTTTAGCTTGCGGTGGCGCGGCGGCTTGCAGTGTGTTTCGTTGATGCACCGCACAACGTCGCGCACAACGTAGCGCGCAACTTACCGCAATCAGCGCAGCAGGAAATCCCGCAAAAAATAGCCCTGGCTCGGGTTCCAGCCAGCCAAGGCCGAACTTCATTACGTCAAGCTGATGAAACGTAATGGAGGAGAAAGACTTGCGGCTTTGCTCTTACACGGTCAAAGGCCGTTGGAGGTTTTCAACCTTCCTTGCACGACCTTTGACCTTTAGACATCCATAGGCACGCTTAAACGCGCTTGGCGAGCGGCACGAACGGCAGATCGTCAGGACCGGTGTAATTCGCGCTCGGGCGAATGATCTTGTTGTCGATGCGTTGCTCGATGATGTGCGCGCTCCAGCCTGCCGTGCGGGCGATCACAAAGAGCGGCGTGAACATCGCCGTCGGCACGCCCATCATGTGATACGACACCGCGCTGAACCAGTCGAGATTCGGGAACATCTTCTTCGCTTCCCACATCACCGACTCGAGACGTTCAGCAATATTGAAGAGCTTGTTGTTGCCCGCTTCCTTCGACAGATTTTTCGCGACTTCCTTGATGACCTTGTTGCGCGGATCGGAGATCGTGTACACGGGGTGACCGAAACCGATCACCACTTCCTTGTTTTCGACGCGCTTGCGGATATCGGCTTCGGCTTCATCCGGCGTCTGATAGCGCGACTGGATTTCGAACGCGACTTCGTTCGCGCCGCCGTGTTTCGGGCCGCGCAGTGCGCCGATTGCGCCGGTAATCGCTGAATAGATATCCGAACCCGTGCCCGCGATCACGCGACCGGCGAACGTCGACGCGTTGAATTCATGCTCGGCGTACAGGTTCAGCGACACATGCATCGCGTCGACCCACGACTTCGACGGCTCTACACCGTGCAACAGATGCAGGAAGTGGCCGCCGATCGAATCGTCGTCGGTTTCGACTTCGATGCGCTTGCCGTTGTGCGAGTAGTGGTACCAGTACAGCAGCATCGAACCGAGTGAAGCCATCAGCTTGTCGGCGATGTCGCGTGCGCCGGGCAGGTTGTGGTCGTCTTTCTCCGGCAACACGGTGCCGAGTACGGACACACCAGTGCGCATCACATCCATCGGATGCGCGGCAGCCGGGATCCATTCCAGCGCGGCTTTCACATTCGCGGGCAGGCCGCGCATGCCTTTGAGCCTGGTCTTGTAGGCGGTCAGTTCGGCTTGCGTGGGCAGCTTGTCGTGGACCAGCAAATAAGCGATCTCTTCGAATTCGCATGCACCGGCGATATCGAGAATGTCGTAACCACGGTAATGCAGATCGTTGCCGGTCTTGCCGACCGTGCACAAAGCGGTGTTGCCAGCCGTCACGCCGGACAGGGCCACGGATTTCTTCGGTTTGAAGGCGCCTGCGTTCGGCGTGCTGTTATCGGCTTCACTCATGATTTCGTCTCCAACTGCGGGGTTGCGTTCGTACGGCATTCAGCGCGCCGAGCTTGTCTTTCAAAGTTTTACTGCGGTGACCGGCGAAAACGGAGGCAAATAACGCAAAGAATGGGCCAGGTGGCACATGAACTGCTAAGTGACTGATTTAACAAAAAATCATCTCCCGCCCACATCACCACTAGATTTCATAAGTGAAATCACGAGTTTCAAATTCGGAAAGGGCGCGTGCATAATGGCTGAGCTTCTCAGCCCTGCTGCCCTTCACGCTTCTGAGCCCGCTTCTACGGCCGCTTCGAAGCCCCGCGCTAAGCCCATTAACGAGCCTCCATCGTGAGCACGCCTCCCTTCGACCCCGCGCAGCGCCCTCGTATCTGGGCCGTCAGCATTAGCCGGCTGCGCGATCTGTTCTTCGACATCGCCGGCGAATACGTCGAACGCGCCGATCTGCGCATCGTCGCGCATGGTTTCGAGGATGCCGTGCATGAAGTCGACGTGGTCGGCGCCGGGCGTCCGGATGTCGTCATCGCCGGCGGCTCCAACGGCGCCTATCTGAAGACGCGCGTCAGCGTCCCGGTCGTGCTGATCAACCCAACCGGTTTCGACGTCATGCACGCGCTCGCACGAGCGCGGCGCGACGGCGCGAAGGTCGCGCTCGTCACGCACGGCGACACGCCCGACGAAGTGCGCCGCTTCATCGCGGCGTTTGGCATCGACGTGACGCTCGCTTCGTACCAGTCCGCGCAAGATGCGGAAAGCGTCGTGCTCGATCTGCGCGATCGCGGCATCGACGTCATAGTCGGCCCAGGTCTCGTCACCGATCTTGCGGCAAACGCCGGCATGGGCGCGGTGTTTCTCTATTCACGCGCATCGGTACGTGCGGCGTTCGATACCGCACTCGAAGTCGCGCAGGCCACCCGCCGCGAAACGGTGCGCCGTCAACGGCTCGATAATCTGCTGCAGCATCTGCGCGACGGCGTCGTCGCACTCGATGCGCAAGGGCGCGTCGAAGCGATGAACCAGCGCCTTGCCAGCGTGCTCGGCATCGACGCCGCGCATGCAGTGGGCCGCGCGCTGCTCGAGCTCGCGCCCGATCTCGCGGGCAGCTTGCCGGATTCGGACGGCGACACGTTCTGCACGGTACGTGGCGCGAGCTATGTCGTGCATCGCGGGCCGCTCGCGAGCAGCGGCTCGGCGGCGGGCACGGTGCTGACGTTTCAGGAATCGCGTGCCGTCGAACGGCTCGACCGTACGCTGCGTTCACGACAGCGTGTGCAGCAGTTCAGCGCGCGCTATCAACTCGGCGATATCGTCGGCGCGGCCGATTCGATCGAACGGGTCCGCACGCTCGTGCAGCGTTACGCCAGATCGGACGCCACGGTGCTGATTCTCGGCGAAAGCGGCACCGGCAAGGAAATGGTCGCGCAGAGCATGCATCAGTTGAGCGCACGGCGTGACTTCGCCTTCGTCGCCATTAATTGCGGGGCGTTTCCTGAGGCGTTGCTCGAAAGCGAATTGTTCGGCTATGAGGAAGGCGCGTTCACCGGCGCACGCAAAGGCGGCAAGGCGGGACTGATCGAAGTGGCACACCGTGGCACGCTGTTTCTCGACGAAATCGCCGAGATGCCGTTGTCGTTGCAGAGCCGGCTTCTGCGCGTACTGCAGGAACGTGAAGTCGTACGGCTCGGCTCGACGGAGCCGACGCGCGTGGACATCCGGGTCGTCGCCGCGACGCATCGTGCGTTGACCGAGGGCATCGAGGCCGGCAGTTTCCGTGCGGACCTTTACTACCGGCTCAACATTCTGAGCATCGCACTGCCGCCGCTACGCGAGCGGCCAACCGATCTGCTGCCGCTCGCGGTCGAACTGCTTTTGCAGGCGGCATCGCGTGAGCCGAGGCTGGCTGCCCGGCTACCCGATGCGAATGCCGCGGCACGCGTCCTTAACGGTCTCAGCGAACCACTCAAGCGTTACACGTGGCCAGGCAACGTGCGCGAATTGCAGAACGTGATCGAACGGATTGCGGTTGAACTGGCAGACGTAGACGCGAACACGGACTCAAAAGACTCAAGCGCAGACTCCAAGGATTCAGGCACGAACTCACGCACGAACCCAGGCACCGCATTAGAAACCATCTTTACGCGAGACATACTGCGCACCGTCGCACCCGAAATCTTCGAGCAGCCCCACGCACGCGCGAAGAAAGCGGCGCTCACGCTACGCGAGCGCAGCCGTCACGTGGAAGCAGACGAAATCCGCGCCGCGCTCGCCGCATGCGGCGGCGATCGTGACGCGGTTTGCCGGGCGCTCGGCATCAGCAAGACCACCTTATGGCGGAAGCTGAATGCGGCGCAGTAGCCGGAAACCACATCCCCCTCTTTCGCCGTCTTCACAACCGCAACGTGCCTTAAACAGCAGGCATAGAATAAGCGCGATCGAACCGCCTAACAGCCCCAATGGAGAGCAGGAATATGTCGAAGAAATATCGGATTGCGGTCATACCCGGCGACGGCATCGGTGTCGAAGTGATGCCCGAAGCCATTCGCGTGCTCGATGCGGTCAAACAGCGCTTCGGCATCGAACTCGAGTATCAGCACATCGAATGGGCAAGCTGCGACTACTACGCGAAACACGGCAAGATGATGCCGGACGACTGGAAAGCGCAACTGCAATCCGCCGACGCGATCCTGTTCGGCGCGGTCGGCTGGCCCGACACGGTGCCCGACCATATCTCGCTGTGGGGCTCACTGCTGAAGTTCCGCCGCGAATTCGATCAGTACATCAACCTGCGCCCGGCCCGGCTTTTTGCCGGCGTGCCTTCACCGCTTGCAGGCCGTAAAGCGGGCGACATCGATTTCTGGATCGTGCGTGAAAACACCGAGGGCGAGTATTCGTCGGTGGGCGGGGTGATGTTCGAAGGCACGGAGCGCGAATTCGTGCTGCAGGAATCGGTGTTCACGCGGCACGGGAGCGAGCGCGTGCTGAAGTTCGCGTTCGATCTCGCGCAGCGCCGCGAGCGCAAGAAGATCACGGTTGCAACCAAGAGTAACGGCATCGCGATCAGCATGCCGTGGTGGGACAAAGTCGCGGCGGGCATCGCCGCGCAGTATCCCGACGTGACGTGGGACAAGCAGCACATCGACATTCTCTGCGCGCGCTTCGTGCTGAATCCGGATCGCTTCGACGTGGTGGTTGCCACCAATCTGTTCGGCGACATCCTGTCCGATCTCGGCCCGGCCTGTACCGGCACGATCGGCCTCGCGCCGTCGGGCAACCTGAATCCCGATCGCAAGTTCCCCTCGCTGTTCGAGCCAGTGCACGGCTCGGCACCGGATATCGCCGGCAAGAACATCGCCAATCCGATCGCGATGATCTGGTCGGCGGCGATGATGCTCGACTTTCTCGGCAATCAGCAAGGCAAGGAGCGTGAGGCGCACGACGCGATTCTCGCGGCAATCGAAGCGACGTTGATCGAAGGCCCGCACACCGGCGACCTTGGGGGCAAGGCGAACACCACCGAGGTGGGTCAGGCAATCGCGGCAAAACTCGCCTGAGTCTCTGCGGCGGCGTCGTCCCGGTCGCGAAGCCGGTTCGCCGCCGGCGCAGATATCGTGTACCGCCTGTAATCGGCGCACAATCGTAAAAGAAAGAAGGCTCGTACGACCAGCCGTAACGGCAAGCCTTCCCCTATTAAGCAGTCAGGAGACAACCATGAGCCGCAGCCCCACTGTAAACGTTCAAACGTTTATCAACGACCATCCCTTCTCGCCGTTCCAGTGGCTCGTCTTTTTCATGTGTTTCATCATCGTCCTGCTGGACGGTTTTGACACGGCCGCAATCGGCTTCATCGCACCTTCGCTGATCGCCGAATGGGGCATCGCGAGGCCGGCACTCGCGCCGGTGCTGAGCGCGGCGCTGTTCGGCCTCGCGTGCGGCGCGCTCGTCTCAGGACCGCTCTCCGACCGGCTCGGGCGGCGCTCCATGCTGCTCGGCTCGGTACTGCTGTTCGGCGTGGCCTGCCTCGCCTCGGCGTTCTCGAACAGCATCGAACACCTGACGATATTGCGCTTCATCACCGGCGTCGGCCTCGGTGCGGCCATGCCGAACGCCGTGACGATGATGGGCGAGTACTGCCCGGATCGCCGCCGCGCGACCGTGATCAACCTGATGTTCTGCGGCTTTCCGCTGGGCGCGGCCTTCGGCGGCTTTCTCGCCGCGTGGATGATTCCGCACTTCGGCTGGCGCAGCGTGCTGGTGCTCGGCGGCATCACGCCGTTGTTGCTGTTGATCCTGCTCGCACTGAAGATGCCGGAATCGGTCCGCTACATGGTGGCCAACAACAAGCCGGTCGAACGGATTCGTGCGGCGCTGGCGCGCATTTCGAGCGAAGCGGTAGAGGGCAACAGCTTCGTCATGACCGAAACCGCCCCGCAAACCGGCGGCAAAGGTCTGGGCGTGGTGCTGTCGCGTTCGTACATCATCGGTTCGGTGATGTTGTGGATCGCCTACTTCATGGGCCTCGTGATCTTCTATGCGTCGATCAACTGGATGCCGATTCTCTTGAAGGACGCCGGCCTCACGCCGCAACGCGCGACGCTGATTTCCGCGCTGTTCCCACTCGGCGGCGTAGGCGCCGTGGTGTGCGGCGTGCTGATGGACCGCTTCAACGCGAACCGCATTATCGCGGCCTGCTATGCGCTGACCGCCGTGAGCGTGTACTTCATCGGCCAGGCGGTCGGCAATGTGGGCGCGCTGGTGTTCATCGTCTTCGTCGCGGGCGTGCTGATGAATACCGCGCAATCGTCGCTACCGGCGCTGGCCGCCGCGTTTTATCCGACCCAGGGTCGCGGCACCGGCGTGGCGTGGATGCTGGGGATCGGCCGCTTCGGTGGGATCGCGGGCTCGTTCCTTGTGGCTGAACTGACGCGCCGCCACTTCACGTTCGCGGGTATCTTCGCGACGGTCGCGGTGGCGGGTCTGATTTCGTGCGTGGCGCTGCTGATCAAGCAGGCCGCGCGGCCGCATGTGGCGAATGCGGCTGGCGCGAAAACGGAGTCGTTTGGGCATTGAGTTAGGCCTTGATGCCGTCTGCCCGCGTTGCGCACGGATAAACAGGATCGTCGGCATAATGACGCTCTCCTAAGCCAACCAGGGCAACCGAAAATGACCGAGCTTTCAATGATGAAAGGACGTCGCAGTGCGTTCCGGAGGTTGGCGACCTTACTGGTATCGGGTGCTATCTTGACTCTCTCTGCTTCTACGCCAGGGTTCGCGCAAAACGGCGGCGACAACGCTTCGATGGCGAAGGTGTTCGCGCCGGGCGGCACGTTGCGCGCATCGATCAATCTCGGCAATCCGGTACTCGCCAATCTCGATCCGGCGACGGGCATACCGGTCGGTGTGTCCGTCGATCTCGCCACGGAATTCGCCAAACGGCTTGGCGTGCCACTGCAACTGGTCGCGGTGAAGTCGGCGGGCGACTCGGTTGAGAACGTCAACCAGGACAAGGCGGACATCGGCTTCTTCGCCGTCGATCCGAAGCGCGGAGAAGAGATTGCTTTCACCAGGCCCTATGTGCTCATTGAAGGCTTTTATCTCGTGCGCAATGGCTCGCCGATCACTACCAACGAGGCTGTCGATCAACCCGGCGTGACGGTCGCGGTCGGCAAGGGGAGCGCCTACGATCTGTTTCTGACACGTGAACTGCATCGCGCAACACTCGTGCGGATTCCGACTTCGCCGGCGGTGGTGCAAGGCTTTCTGGACCAACATCTCGACGTGGCCGCAGGCGTCAAGCAACAACTCGAAAAAGATGCCGCCAACGCAGGCGGATTGCGGCTACTGGATCAGCGTTTCATGGTGATCCGTCAGGCGATGGGCGTGCCCAAAGCTAAAGGCGATGGCGCGGCCGCTTATCTGGCGAGCTTTGTCGAAGACATGAAGGCGTCTGGCTTCGTCGCGGCGTCGCTGGCGCGGCATCACATTGCAGGCGCGGAAGTCGCGCACGGCAACGATTAACGCGGCCCGCCTGCGCGACATACGTGCCAATGAACGATGTGGCCTTCGACGCCAGCGCTCATGCCGACCCGTGACGCTCGACGCAGCGTCGCTCGACACCGGTGGCACGAGTGTGGCGCGAGTGAAAGATGCGGGCAAGCGCTGGCCTGCCGGCGTGCGACCAAGTGAGTAGAAATCATGACCAACAGAAACATCAACTCAACCGGCAGGGATAACGGCGCGCGCCGTGGAAACCTCGTTACGGGTCTCGTCTATGTGTTCGAACAGGTCATGCCGGACCCGTTCGTCCTTGCAATCGGCTTGACCCTGGTGGTGGCCCTGCTGGCGGTGGTCTTCGCGCCGCATGCTTCGCTGCCGGTCATCCTGGCTTCCTGGTACGGCGGCACGTTCAACATTCTCGGCTTCGCGCTGCAGATGATCCTGATTCTTGCGACGGGCTACGCGATCGCCGACGCACCGCTCGTTCAGCGCGGCTTGCGGGCAATGGCTGCCGGCGTGCACACGCCGACCCGCGCCGCGCTGCTGGTGTTCCCGATCGTCGCGGTGGCCGCGTGGCTCAACTGGGGACTTGGCCTGGTGGTCGGCGCACTGCTGTCGCGCGAAATCGCCAAGCGCGTGAAGGTGGATTTCGCATGGCTCGTCGCAGGCAGCTACTCGGCGTGGTCGGTGTGCAATAGCGGTTTGTCCAGTTCGATCGCGTTGTCGCAGGCCTCGCATGGCAACGCGTTAAACCTCGTTGAGAAAGCCACCGGCCAGGTGATTCCGCTGAGTCAGACCGTGTTCGCCCCGTTCGTCTTCATCCCGACCGTGCTGGTTGTGGTCGTCATGACGGCGATCTTCATCTGGATGCATCCGAAGCAGGAAGATGTGGTCGCTTTCAATGAAACGCAGCCCGAGCTTGCCGCAAGTGGCGAGGCCGATCCGCATGCGCGGGACGCGAAGGCTTCATCTTTCGCTGCCCGTGCAGAACGCTCGATGCTCGGCACACTGCTCGTGCTGGCGCTGGGTGTCGGCTATCTCGCGATGACGTGGTACACCAAGGGCTTCGAGCTGGACATCAACACCACGATCCTGATTTTTCTGCTGGTCGGGCTGGCGCTGCAGCGCACCCCGATCGCTTATGCCGACGCGATTCGCCGCGCCGCGCGGCAGACCGGCTCGATGCTGCTTCAATATCCGATGTACGGCGGCATCATGGGCATCATGACCGGCACTGGGTTGGCGTCGACGATCGCCAAAACGTTCGTGGCTATTGCAACACCGGTGACGCTGCCCGTTTTGAGTTACTTCAGTTCGCTTATCATTACGCTGCTCATTCCTAGCGCAGGCGGACATTGGGCCGTGCAGGGGCCTTTCGTTCTGCCCGCCGCGCTAAGTCTGCATGCTTCAGTTCCGCGCACCGCCATGGGTGTCGCCATGGCTGAAAACGTCTCGAACATGCTGCAACCTTTCTGGGCCGTACCCGTGGTTGCGATCGCGGGCATTCGTATTCAACGTGTCATGGGCTACACGGCGATTACGTTTGCTGTATCGCTGGTTATCTATGCAGCGGCGCTTTGGCTGATTCCGTGATCCGGATGGAGAGCAGGTGGTAAGCGAATCAGGTGCGCGTCGGTGACGGCGCGCATATCGACAGGATTGGATAATGAAACGTGTAGTCGTATCAGCAGTACTCGCAGTGTGCCTCGCGCAGCCGGCCGTTCAAGCCGTGGCACAAACCGTCGACGAACAATGTTTTGCGATTGGCGATATTGCCGCCCAGGTGACATCCTGGCGCGCGCACAAGAAGACCAAAGCGCAAGCACTGGCTCAAGCGGCCAAGTACTACAAAGGTGAGTCCGACCGCCAGGCAGTCGGCGTCGTCATCGAAAAGATCTACAGTCCCAACGCACCGCACATGACGCCGGATCAGGCCAGCATGGCGTTCACCTCCGACTGTGCAAACCAGCGGAAACAGCAGACGCCCGCGCAGTAGGGCCGGCTATCCGCAAGGATGTTTCGCCGCGCCGGCGGCGTTCACCCGGCCGGCAACCGGGATAACTCGCGCGCCGTGAATCTGCCGGGCGAATCCGGCGATCCGGACAGCCCGCACTATCGCGACCTTGCGCAAATGTGGCTCGACGCCCAG
The DNA here is from genome assembly GCF_046025895.1 of Paraburkholderia sp. RL17-337-BIB-A. Classification (NCBI taxonomy): domain Bacteria; kingdom Pseudomonadati; phylum Pseudomonadota; class Betaproteobacteria; order Burkholderiales; family Burkholderiaceae; genus Paraburkholderia; species Paraburkholderia sp. RL17-337-BIB-A. The sequence continues at coordinate 3,109,761 of NZ_JARESY010000002.1, forward strand.
TACTTCCCGCTGCTTTATTCGCGCGCGGCCGTCGAGGCCGCTACGGGGAAGCGCATTCATCTCGTGCCTCGCGCACAGACGAACTGACATGCTCCACCGCTGCCACAGCAATAAAAACTGTGGCAGCCTCAAAAAACGCTTCGCGCACCGCGCGTAGACGTCAGCCCCCCTCCACGCCGTCTCCCTCCCTCGTCATGCACCTCATTCATGACGCCCATTTTTGTCCCTAATTTGACCGGGTTTTCTCGCGGCTCTATGGTTTGGCCATGCCTGCCGGACTCGTATCGCCGCTTCCGCCGATCTGCATGACTGGGACGCGGAACCCTCAACATCGTGACCTTTCACATGCCATGAACTCTGACGCGACCGCCGCTCTCACTCCCCTGCCCGCTGTTCGGCCAACCAGCAAGGTCCGTCGCGCAGTGACGACCGCGGTGCTCGGCCAGATTCTCGAGTGGTATGACTTTTTTCTCTATGGCACCGCCGCCGCGCTGGTGTTCGGCAAGCTGTTCTTTCCGGTCGGCAGCGATCCGCTGACGGGTACGATCGCGGCATTCGGCGGCTTTACGGTGGGCTTCATCGCGCGGCCCATCGGTGGCGTTCTGTGCGGCCATATCGGCGACCGCTACGGCCGCAAGACCGTCATGATGTTGACGCTGCTGGTCATGGGCACCGCAACCGTCTGCATGGGTCTTCTGCCGACCTACCAGCAGATCGGCATCGGAGCGCCCATCCTGCTGGTGCTGCTGCGCATCCTGCAAGGCCTCGCGGCAGGCGGCGAATGGAGCAGCAGCATTCTGCTGATTCACGAGAGCGCGCCCGCCTCGAAGCGCGGTGGGCTGGCGGCGTGGAGTCCGTGCGGCGCGGCGTTCGGCTTCGTACTGTCGACCGCTGCATTCCTGCTCGTGCAGACGCTCTCGCCTTCCGACTTCCACAGCTGGGGCTGGCGTGTGCCGTTCCTGTGCAGCGCCGTGCTGGTCGCGCTCGGCCTATGGATGCGCCGCTCCGTCGACGAAAGCGCGGAGTTCGCCGAAGTGAAGGCCACGCGCCGCGACAGCCGCATGCCGATCGTCGAGGTGCTGCGTCAATGTCCGCGCGAAGTGCTGACGGTGTTCGGCCTGCGCTTCGGCGAAGGCGCCGCGTCATACATCTTCTTCGCGTTCTCGATCGCCTATAGCCAGTTCATCGGTATCAAATCAAGCTGGGTGTTGGGCGGTCTGACCTTGTCGATGCTGCTGATGATCCCCGTTTCGCTGTTGATGGGACGCCTCACCGACAAAGTCGGCCGCAAACCGGTCTATCTCGCCGGCGCGATCGCGATGGTGCTGGTCGCGTATCCGTACTTCACGTTGCTCGGTTCCGGCGTGCTGTGGAAAGTCATCGCGGCGCTCGTGCTCGCCAACAGCATCACGCTCGGCATTCTCGAAGGCGCACAACCCGCTTTCATCAGCGAATTGCTGCCTGTCCATCTGCGCTTCTCGGGCCTGGGCATTGGCCGCGAGATTTCGTCGGTACTCGGCGGCGGACTCTCGCCGATGGTGGCGACCGCCTTGCTCGCCCATTACCGCAGCGCCGCGCCAGTCGCCATTTACCTCGTGGTGCTTGGCTTGATCACCGTGCTCGCGACGTGCCTCGCGCCCGAGACCTTCCCCAAAGCGCTGCGACTTCAGGCGCAACGCAAAGAGCAGGACAACGCCTGACGTCGCGCCGACGGCGCGTCATCAACCCTCATTCATTTCCCTACGTTGGCATCATGCAAAGCCTTCAAAGCAGCACTCTTTCGACGTACGCCTACGAACCTCGCGCGATCGCTCACGCGGATTCCTATCCCGAGTACGCAGGTCCGATTACGCTCGACGCGCTGATCGGCGAGATCGAGCGTCGCCGGGACGAATTCGATCAGGTGTCGCATGTTCCGCGCGACATGGTTGCGAAGATGAAACGCGCGGGGATTTTCCGCGCGAGTACGCCCCAGCGTTTCGGCGGAGACGCGCTGCCGCCGCCGCAATTCCTGCGCATCCTCGAGCGCATTGCGATCGCCGACGGCTCGACCGCCTGGGTCGCCGCGTTCGGCTCGGCGAACACGTATCTCGCCGCGCTGCCGATCGAAACGCAGCAGCACATTTACGCCACCGGCCCGGACCAGGTCTTCTCCGGCGGACTCTATCCGTTGCAACCGGCCACGAAGGTAGCGGGCGGCTTCACGGTCAGCGGCCAATGGCGCTTTGCCAGCGGCTGCAAGGGCGCGGACTGGATCGGTGTCGGGATCGGCGGCACGCCTGCCAATTCGGGCGATGCGGGCGCCGGCAAGCCGTTCACCGCGGTATTTCCCGCGCATGAGGTCGAGATTGTCGAGAACTGGAATGTGGTCGGTATGCAGGGCACCGGCAGCCACGACTTGCGATTGCACGACAAATTCGTCGATGCGCAATGGACTTTCGTACGCGGCGGACAGCCCTTGATCGATGAACCGCTCTACCGCTATCCCGCCGTCGCCTATCAGGCGCAAGTGCACGCCGCCGTCAATATCGGCCTCGCGCGCGCGGCGCTCGATCTGCTGACGGGCATGTCCGGCTCGACCAAAACCACCACCGGCGCGCCGCGTCTCGCGGATCGCGGTTATTACCGCTCGGGCCTCGCGAAAGCCGAGGCCAACTGGCGCAGCGCCCGGGCGTTCTTCTACGAGTCCGCCGAAGCAGCATGGCAGACCCTGGTGGCCGGCGATCCCGTCACACAGGAGCAGGCCAATTTGCTGCGCCTGAGTGCGACGCATGCCGCGCAGCTCGGTGCCGAGGTCGTCATGCAGGCTTACCAGATGGCAGGCGTGGCAGCGATCTATCGCGAGAACCGCTTGCAGCGTCTGGTGCGGGATTCGATCGTGGTGACCCAGCACGCGTTTCTTGGCGAAGGGACTTACGACGCATCCGGCGCGCTGTTCGCCGGCGTGCCGCCAGTCACGCCTTATCCCTGATGCCCCGGACGTCCCTGAGGCCCCTGAGGCAACTCGCACTCCCCAACCACGAGGCAGACAACGTGACGATCGAAGACACCAGAAAGCGTTTCCGCGATGCCATGGCGTGCCTGCCCGCCGCCGTCAACGTCATCACCACGGATGGACCGGGCGGCCGCTGCGGCATCACCGCGAGCGCCGTGTGCTCGGTGACGGACGCGCCGCCGACCATGCTCATCTGTATCAATCAGGCCAGCTACGTCCACGACGTACTGCATCGCAACCGCAACGTGTGCATCAATGTGCTCGCCGCCGGGTACCAGGACCTCGCGCGTGATTTTGCCGGCATGACGGCGGGTTCGATGGACGAGCGCTTCGGACGACATGCATGGGCGAGCGGACAAGCCGCGGTGCCCGTCCTGTCGGATGCGATTGCGAGCCTGGAAGGCGAAATCGTCGACATCAAGACAGTCGGCTCGCACTCCGTCATGTTCGCGCAGATCCAGCACGTTGCGCTGCGATCCGACGGTGACGGGCTCATCTATTTCGGACGGCAGTTTCATTGCCTGACGCGGCCGGCAGCGGCAACGCCGTCCGTTAACGCGCATACCGCGAGGTAAACGTGGAAGTCTGTTTCTTTCTTCTCGCCCATTGCGACGACACGTACCAGGCGCGCTCGCCCATCGACCCGTCGTTGCTCGAAGCGGCATCGTTTGAAATACCAGGGCTGACGCGTTTCGTGATCCATCTCCCCGCGGAGTTGCCGGAAAGCGATCCTCTATCGAAGACCCTTGCTTCGAGCCCCTGCTTCGCATTGCAATGGTATTTCGACGATCTCGGCTTGCTCGAAACAGCACTGCAAACCAACGGTGCGATGCACAAGATCGTGGACCGCATCACGAAAGCTGCCGAAGTCAATCTCACGTTCGCACAGCAAGCCATGGCAGTCAGGCCATTCGCCATACCGAATCCACGCAAGTCCGACCCTCGCGCTGAACGATGCACCTACCTCGTCAGCTACGAAGGCGAAGCGGAAGATTTCAACGCATGGCTCACGCACTACATCACCCATCATCCGCCGCTAATGGCGCAACTGCCCGATATTCGCGAGCTGGAAATCTACACGCGGCTCGATTTCCGATCCGGCCTGAACCTTGCGCGCGCCACCGCCATGCAGCGTAACAAGGTCGTCTTCGACACGCCCGCGGCACTCGCCGCGGCGCTGGCGTCACCGATCCGTGCCCACATGAAACAGGATTTCAACGCGTTTCCGCCGTACAGCGGACCCACCCCGCATTTCCCTATGCGCAGCATTTACGGTAATCTGAATGTGACATAAACGCCTCTTATTGCCGCGATCCGAACGTCATGACAAAGTCGCACCCCGGCATTACGGATTTGAATCTGCTGCGCGTGTTTCTGGCCATCTCCGATCTGCGCAGTCTGACCGCCGCGGGTGAGCGCCTCGGACTCACACAACCGGCGGTGAGCCACGCCCTTCGCCGGCTGCGTGCATTATTCGACGACCCGCTCTTCGTTCGAACCCCCACCGGCATGCTCCCGACCGACGCCGCCTTGCGCTTGCACGCGCCCCTCACGCAGGCGTTCGGGATCATCAACATGGCGGTCCAGCAACTCGCGAAGTTCGACCCCGCCACCGCGCAACGGGTATTCCGTGTTTCCATGTCGGACATGTCGGAGTTCTATTTTCTGCCGCCCCTTCTCGCGATGCTCGACCAGAATGCACGTGGCATCCACATCGAGATCGCGAACTTCCCAGTCGACTCGGTTAGCACCGCCATGCGCAGCGGCAAGATCGATCTGGCGCTCGGCTACGTGCCGGGCCTCGATCCGGGTTGCGTGAGCAAGACCCTCTTTGTCGACGAACATGTCTGCGTGGTGCGGGCAGGCCACCCGCTACGCAAACAGAAGCCGACCAAGGAAGACCTCGCGGGCTTGCGCTACGTCTACGCAAGCACGAATGCCACCGGGCACAGGATGGTCGAGCAATGGTTGGAAGAACTGAATCTCAGCCGGGATATCGTCTTGCGTCTGCCCCATTTCGTGGTGGCGCCCGAGATCGTTCAACATACCGATCTCGCCGTCATTTTTCCCAGGAGCATCGCGCAGCGCTTTAACCGCAACAAGGCCTTTCGCATCCTGCCGTTACCGTTCTCCCTGCCGCCCATCGAAATTCAGGTCCATTCGCACTCGCAATTTTCGGCGGACCCGGGCATTGCATGGCTCCTCGAGGCGATTTACAGCATGTTCCATCAGCCGGCGGCCCGCACAGAGACGAGGCGTACATGAACCTCAGGGCGTTACAGTGCTTCGTGATTCTTGCAGAGGAGCTCAATTTCAGCCGCGCCGCCGAGCGCTTGCATATCGCGCAGCCGGCACTCAGCCAGCAGATCCGCTCGCTCGAAGAGCGGCTCGGCACGCAACTGGTCGACCGGACACGGCGCCCATTGAGTCTGACCGAAGCCGGCCACTATCTCTGCACGGAGGCGCGTCAGATCCTGGGTTCGTTGGAACAGGCGGCGTTAGCTGCCCAGGAAATCGGCGTCGGCCGGCGCGGCTGGCTCAGCATCGGCTTCACACGCTCGGCGATGTACAGCGTCCTGCCGCCCGCGCTCAAGGCGTTTCACAACGCGTTCCCGCAGGTCGAACTCAAACTCTTCGAGATGCTCACCGAGGAACAAACCGATGGCTTGCGCGACATGCGCATTCACATCGGCATCGGGCGGCAGCCGGTGGCGATCGATGGGTGCACGTCCTATCCGCTCCTGCGCGAGCGCGTGATGGTCGCGCTTGAACCGGACCATCCGCTCGCAGCGCGCAAAACCGTGCGAATTGCCGAACTCGCCGATATCCCGTTGATTCTCTATCCGAAGCACCAGAACGCACAGTTCAAGCACTCGGTGCAAACGCTCTATCGCGATGCGGGCGTGACACCGGTCGTCGCTCACCAGGCCTATGAAATTCAGACCGCGATCGCGCTGGTGGCAGCGGGTCTCGGCGTCACGTTCATCGGCGAATCGGTGGCACGGCACGGGCGCACCGACGTCGTGTTCCGCCATCTCGCCGGTCCCGGTTCGTCGTACCGATCGACGCTCGCGGCCACCTTTCGCACCGACGACACTTCACCGCATCTGCGCGCTTTCCTCGCCTGCCTCCCCGCTCCGCTTGCTGACGCCGCACTATAAGCAAAAACCTATACAAGCATAAGCAAGCGGTCTTGGACTCTTCGTCAAAGCGTTCTTATCATTGGTTTCATGCTTCAGTCCAGCGCCCTGTCCAAGAGCGCGCATGAGTGTTTCAGCGCGTATCAGCACGCGCGCTGACATCTGAAGTCCGGCCGCCAAAACGCGCGGCCAACCGGACACTGCCGGCGTTCGATCGGCAGGCCGACCATAAACACGCTGCAACGGCGCCAGCCCTCGCAGTACGTACGGAGACAGCATGACCTCATTCGACGAAACCGCCACCATGCGCAAAGTGTACGGGCGCTTAATGCCCCTGCTCTTCGCGATGATGTTCTTCAACTATCTGGACCGGATCAATATCGGATTCGCCGCGCTGGACATGAACAAGCAGCTCGGTTTCAGTCCAGCCGTGTTCGGCTTCGCGGGCAGCATCTTCTTTTTCGGCTACATGTTGCTGGAAGTGCCGAGCAACCTGTTGCTGCATCGGGTCGGCGCACGCCGCTGGATCGCACGCATTCTGCTGACGTGGGGCGCGGTCGCGGCGGCCACCGCCTTTGTCTTCGACGATTCGAGCTTCTATGTCTTGCGCTTTCTGCTGGGTGTGATGGAAGCGGGCTTTTTGCCGGGCGTGGCGGTTTATCTGACCAAATGGTTTCCGGTGCGTTACCGGGCTCGCGCAGTGGGCGGCTACATCATCGCGGGATCGTTCTCGGCGGTGCTGGGCGGTCCGATCTCGACGACCTTGATGACCTACGCGAACGGCGTGCTCGGTTTGCAGGGATGGCAATGGATGTTCATCCTCGAAGGCGTCCCGGCGATGGCGCTCGGTTTGCTGACGCTGCGCATCATGACCGAACGTCCGGCCGACGCCAATTGGCTTTCCGACGACGAGAAGCAATGGCTCGAATCGACGCTCGCCGCCGAACGCGAGGCCGTGGGCGGGAGCACCCATTTCCCGCTGCTGCGCGTGGCGAGCGACATCCGCGTATGGAGCCTCGCGTGTCTGTTCGGCTGCGCGCTGGTGGGCATTTATGGCCTGTTCCTGTGGCTGCCGCAAATCGTCAAGAGTTTCGGCCATCTCAGCAATATCGAGGTCGGCTTTCTGTCCGCCGCGCCGCCGCTGCTGGGCGTACTGGGCACCTTCCTGATCAGCCGCAGTTCCGACCGCACCGGCGACCGCAAGAAGCACCTCGCCTTCGTGTACGGCATGAGCGCGCTGGCGATTGCCGGCAGCGCGTACGCGCCGAACCCCGTGATCGCTTACGCGCTGCTGTGTCTGACGGGGTTGTTCATCTATGCAGGCAATCCGCTGTTCTGGAGCCTCGCGTCGTCGTTCAGAACCGGCGCCGCGGGCGCCGCAACCATCGCGCTGATCAACACCATTGCGCAGTTCGGCGGGCTGGTCGGCCCCTGGAGCATCGGGCTGGTGCGTAATGCGACCGGCAGCTTCAAGCTGGCCTTGCTGACGATCGCGGCGTTTCTGGTGGTCGCGACGATCATCGCGCTCGTGATGCGCGTCACGCCGAGCGAGGACGAAGTCGCCTCGCTCGCAACCGGCGATGCCGCGCCACGAGCCTGAGCACCCCGACCGACGATTAGCGAACGTACAGCGCATGCCATGTCACCGCTTAAGCACGTCAAGCACGTCAAGCACAGGTAAGCACTCACAAGGACACCCAACGGGTTTTCACACCATGATCATCGATTGCCACGGTCACTACACCACTTCGCCACCGCAGCACGAGGCCTGGCGCACGCAGCAGATCGCCGCGCTGAAGGACGGCGGTTCAGCGCCGCCGCGCCCCGTCATTACCGACGACCAGATTCGCGAGAGTATCGAAACCGGCCAGATTCGCATCCAGCGCGAACGCGGTACCGATCTCACGATCTTCTCGCCGCGCGCCGCCGGCATGGGGCATCACCTCGCCACGGCCGAAGCCAATGCGGTCTGGTCGAGCGAATCCAACGACCTGATTCACCGCGTGGTTTCGCTGTTTCCGCGCAACTTCGTTGGTGTATGCCAGTTGCCGCAGGCGCCCGGCGTGGCGCCGGCCAATTGCATCGCCGAATTGCGGCGCTGCGTCGAGGAACTGGGCTTCATCGGCTGCAATCTGAATCCGGATCCCTCCGGCGGCCACTGGTCAGGGTTGCCGCTCACGGACCGCTCGTGGTATCCGCTCTATGAAGCGATGGTGGAACTCGACGTGCCAGCGATGATTCACGTGTCGTCGTCGTGCAATCCGAATTTCCATGCGACGGGCGCGCACTACATCAACGGCGACACCTCCGCGTTCATGCAATTGCTGGAGGGCGATCTGTTCGCCGACTTCCCGACCTTGCGCTTCATCATCCCGCACGGCGGCGGCGCCGTGCCCTATCACTGGGGACGCTACCGCGGGCTCGCACAGGACATGCAGAAGCCGCTCCTCAGCGAGTATCTGCTGAATAACGTATTCTTCGATACCTGCGTCTATCACCAGCCCGGCGCCGAACTGCTCGCCAAGGTCATTCCGGTCGAGAACATTCTGTTCGCGTCGGAAACCATCGGCGCGGTTCAGGGTATCGATCCGGAAACCGGCCACTACTACGACGACACGCGGCGCTACATCGATGCGATCGAATGGCTCAGTGCCGCTGACCGTCAGCGTATTTACGAAGACAACGCCCGCGCCGTGTACCCGCGGCTGACGCACCAACTCGAGCAACAATCCACCACCCAGGGGGCAACGCTATGAATCCCGCTTCAAATCCGATCGGCTGGCGCGAATACAAATCCGCGCCTCAGGCAAACCCGGCAACGCTCGAGGTCTTGCGTGAACTGGCGGTTTCACTGCTCAGCGACAACATGGCGCGCGCGAGCGGCATGATCGGTTTGCGCCCGTACCATCAGCCCAAGCCGATGGCCGGCACCGCGGTCACGGTGCATACCCGTCCCGGCGACAACCTCGCGATTCATCGCGCGTTCGACTTTTGCCGGCCGGGCGACGTGCTCGTGATCGACGGCGCCGGAGAGCTGACGCAAGCGCTGATGGGCGACATCATGGCCAGCTTCGCCGAAAGCCTGGGCGTGCAGGGCCTTGTGATCGACGGTGCGATCCGCGACGTCGGCACGCTGCGTCAGCGCGATTTCCCGGTGTATGCGCGTGGCGTGACGCACCGTGGACCTTACAAAAACGGACCGGGCGAGATCAACGTGCCGGTCACGGTCGGCGGGATGGTGGTTCATCCCGGCGATATCATCGTCGGCGATGAAGATGGTTTGCTCGCGATCTCACCCGCCGACGTGGAAGCAGTGATCGAAGGCGCACGGCGGCAGTATGCGAAAGAAACGGCGGCGTTGAAGTCGATCGCCGAGGGATGTTTCGACCGTTCGTGGGTCGTGCCCCAGCGCGACCGGATGATGAACAACTGACTTCACGCGCGGCGCCGGAGCGTGCATGATGCGATTGGCTCGCCGCGTACCCTGAGTCGCGGCGGCATCATCGGCTCAATCCTGCAGGAATCGTGTGCCTCATGGCGGAATATCTGAACGCAGCAACCCTCCTTGAACTCGCGCAACGTGCGGAGCAGCGCGCGGCTGCGCCGTGCATGTGTACGAAAACACCACTGGAAGGCTGGCAATCGCAGCCGCTTTCCCTCGACGAAACGCAGTTCGAAGAGGTCGGCACGCTGCTGCCGGATGACGATCCGGAACCCACGTTCAGCGAGTATCTGCCGGGCAAAACGAGCTATTGGTCTGCCGACGCGCCCATCGCGCCACGCTACTTCCCGTACAACCGCTGTTCCGTCTGGCAGTGCGCATTGTGCAACCGGCTGTATCTGCGCTACACGGAAGGCGGCGGCTACTTCGTCGATCGCAGGATTCGCTCCGTACAGTCGGCGCTGATCGAGGACGTGCCTCTTTCCGTGTGACGCCCGGCAATGGGCTCCTTAATGGTGCGGCTTCAGCGCCGCATACGTCTGCGGCGTCATCCCATAGACCGCCTTGAAAAACCGGTTGCTTCACCGGACACCGTTCAAACCAGCTCTCCAGCTGGAACGTTGAAACGCCCCGAGCGCGGCGTCCACAGCGGATCTACTAAAGCGAAACACTCGTCTGCGTCAGCAGGTTTTCGCGCATCCAGTCCTCCATACCGCGGACTGCAATGCCCCGTTGGGCATTGAACGTTTGCGCCTTGTCCCACGCCCCCCGTTCCTGCCGCGAATACGGCCCGATACCTCCTGATGGCAGCGAGGTATTTAACCGGGTGACCCGTGACGTCCAAAATTCGCCGAATACGATCGATTAGCCGCAAACGGCGTCCGGAAGCAAACCTCCGGTTGTTATAATTTTCCAGCCACACATGATCTGGCCCGCTCGTCCGGCGCAACTATTTCGCCCGTCATACGTCAATCTAACTAGAAGATTCGATGTCCCAACAAATAGCTAACACGAGTCCGCCGCCCACCCTCTCCGGGCTGTTCTTTATATTCAGCCGTATCGGGCTCACCAGTTTCGGTGGCGGGCTGAGCGGGTGGCTATTGCGGGAATTCGTCCAGGATCGCGACTGGATCAGTGAAGAAGACTTTTTGAACGGCCTCGCCATTTCGCAGGCGCTGCCGGGCATCAACGTCAAAAACATGGCGATCTGGATCGGCCACCGGCTGCTCGGCTGGCGCGGCGCTTTGCTGGCGGTTGCCGGCATCATCATCCCGCCCGCCATTTTCATCATCATTCTCGGCACCGTTCTCAGCCGTTTGATGCAATTCCCGCTCGCCCACATTCTGCTTGCAGGGGCTGCCGCTTCGGCTACCGGCCTGTCGTTGTCAATGGGCGTGACCACCGCGCGCCGCGTGCCGCGCAGACTCCTGCCGCTGTTTTTTCTCGCCGGCACCTTCGTCGCGGTCGGCATATTGCGGCTGCCGCTGGTGTGGGTCGTGATAGGCGCAGGAGGCCTGAGCGTGCTTTTCGAATACCTCAAACTGCGCAAAGCCTAGCCATGTCGAATCGCATTCTTCTACAGCTTGCGGCGGTCTTCGCGCCTCTCTCTCTCGTTACCATCGGCGGTGGCCAGGCCATCATTGCCGATATTCAACGGCAGGTCGTGGACGTGCATGGGTGGATGACGCATGCCCAGTTCGGCGTCGACTTTGCCATTTCGCGCATGGCGCCCGGTCCCGGCTCGCTGCTGGCTACCTTGATAGGCTGGCAGATCGCGGGTTTCTGGGGCGCTGTCGTGGCAACCCTGGCATTGCTCGCGCCCACCGGCATTCTGATCTACGGTGTGACGCACATCTGGACACGTTATCAGGGTGCGGCGTGGCAACTGGCGTTGGAACGCGGTTTGCGGCCCGTGGCATCCGGCATGATTCTCGCCGCGGGATGGGTCCTGCTGAAGTCGCTCGACGGCGGGCTCCCGGCCGTAGCGATTGCTCTCGTTTCGGTGGCAGTGCTGCTCAGTACGCGAATCAATCCGCTGCTTCTGTTGCTTTGCGGCGCATTGCTGTTGTTTGGCATGTCCGAGCTCGGCGGCAGCCTCCCCGCGATGCTTCAGGTGCACATGGCGAGCCAGACCTAGCGCCAGCTCAAACAAGCTTTTCGACCAAGCCGCGATAACCGCCGTCCATCGACAGAACGATCAGCGCGCTGACTAGCGGCATCACCAGCCAGCCGCGCACGAGATAGCCGCCTCATTCATCAATGAGAAGGCCGATAGATGACATAATTCTTCGTCGTTGCTTGCAACGCAACCACTCCGTTCACGCCACCAACAAGGAGATTCACATGAGCAAGGGATACTGGGTAACCTCATATCGCGCAACGAAAGACCCTTCGAAACTCGCCGCATACGCACAGCTGGCACCGTCAGCCGTGGCAGCCGCCGGCGGCAAATTCCTCGTGCGCGGAGCAGCCGAGGAGGTTCGCGAGCAGGGCTTGAAGGAACGCACTGTCGTGATCGAATTCCCAACCTACGAGCAGGCCGTTGCCGCATACGAAAGCGACGCCTACAAGAAAGCGCTTGAAGCCCTGGGCGACGGGGTCGAGCGCGATCTGCGAATCGTGCGCGGTACCGACTGAGGCAGGTCAGCCGGCCGCCGCTGCCTGCACGAGCGCGCCGATGCCATCAATCGCTTTCATCAACTCTGCAGGCGCGTCATGCCGTGCCTGCAGATAACCCGTTGCGTTATACGAGAGCCACACCTGGCCGCCGTCCTCCTGCCACACCAATACCTTTAAAGGCAGGTCGAGCGCGATGGTCGGCGCGGCTTGCATCAGTGGCGTCCCCGCCTGCGGATTACCAAATATAAACAACTGCGACGGATTCATCACAAGCCCCGCGCGCGCGGCATCCGCTGCGAAATCAATGCGGGCGAACAAGATGAGGTTTTTCGCTTCAATCAGCGACGCGAGTGTCTCTGCGGCCTGCTCGACTGTGCGCTGCGTGGACACGGCGACGATGCCGTTGACAGGGAACATGGATTTCTCCAGGAAGTGACAGGATAAGGCGGGACGAAGCAGGACAACGCGAATACGCGCGCGTGTCGCTGCCATAGTGAGTCGAAGATCACGTGAATGCGAGAAGCACTGACACGCTTTTCGGCATCCATCCATTCTGAGTCCGCAGCCCAGCTTCCGCACTGCACAAAATTTGACTCCTGCTGCCCTACGGACTTACCCGAATGCAATAAAGTATTAGTTCGCGGTCTTATTTTCAGTGGCGGGGTATCCGCGACAGGACTAACTTTCTTCCATGGCGAAGCGCGATATGGACTCCGCGAACCGCCAAAAAAAGCTGAACAGGCTCAGGAGGAAGACAGATGCCCACGACGCTGGCTGCCACGGCGCGTATCGATGCGCGCCACGCCAACATCGCCCAGCCGGATCTGGAACTGGTCGCCGTGCCGCGCGACGAGTCCTTCAAGGTCTGGGCGCATGGGTATCCCTACCGCACGGTGCGCTGGCACTTCCATCCCGAATACGAAATTCAGCTGATTACGTCGACGACGGGCAAATACTTTGTCGGCGATTACATCGGCAATTTCACGCCCGGCAATCTCGTGATGGTGGGCTCGAATCTGCCGCACAACTGGGTCAGCAATGTGCCGCATGGCGAGCATGTGGATGAACGCTGTCTGATCGTGCAATTCGATGCAGCGTTCGTTACGCACGCGATCAAGGTTTTCCCGGAGTTCAAGCGCGTCGAGTCGTTACTCGAAGCATCGCGTTGGGGTGTGCTGTTCGCACCCGAAACGGGTGTGGCTGCCGAACCGATCATGCGCGAGATGCTGGGCGCAAAAGGCATGCGGCGCATCACGCTGTTTCTTGCTTTACTCGACTTGCTCGTGCAAAGCGTCGCGCCGGTGAAGCTGGCGAGCGCTGCTTATTGCGCGGACCCGGCACGCTATGCCGAGACGCGCATCAATCACGTGCTTTCTTATATTGGCAAGAACCTGTCGCAAGAGTTGCGCGAAACCGAGTTGGCCGAACTCGTGGGACAAAGCGTGAGTGCCTTCTCGCGATACTTCCGCCGGCACACTGGCGTGCCGTTCGTGCAGTACGTGAACCGGCTGCGCATCAATCTCGCGTGTCAATTACTGATGTCGGGTGAACTGAACATCACCGATATCTGCTACCGGGTCGGCTTTAACAACCTCTCGAACTTTAATCGCCAGTTCCTTTCCTTGAAGGACATGTCGCCTTCGCGATGGCGCGCCTATCAACAACTCAATGCGGCGAGTGCCACTGAACCCCCTGACGCCGCGCGTGCCTCGGAAGCGTCCGGCGTAGCGCCAGGTGGCACGGAAAACCCACAAACCGCGATCTGAACACTGCGAACCACACTAACGAACTACTAACGAATTTCAACAAGAAGCCTCACCAGCGGCCCAACCACGGCAGCACCCGCGCCGGAATTTTTCTAAAAATGGAGACATTCGATGACCAGACGTTCGAACCCACTAATCGGCGCCAGCGCCCTGAGCCTGTTGATCAGCACCGCGGCATGGGCCGCGCCCAGCGGCACGGTCGCCTTTCTGATGCCTGATCAGGCGTCGACCCGCTACGAACAGCACGACTTCCCCGGCTTCAAAGCCGAAATGGGCAAGCTCTGTCCCGACTGCAAGGTGCTCTACCAGAACGCTAATGCCGACGTCTCGACGCAGCAGCAGCAGTTCAACTCGGTGATCGCGCAAGGCGCCAAGGTGATCGTCCTGGATCCGGTCGATTCGACGGCCGCCGCGTCGCTGGTCCACATAGCGCAGAACCAGGGCATCAAGGTGATCGCGTATGACCGGCCCGTACCATCGACGCCGGCCAACTACTACGTGTCGTTCGACAACGAAGGCATCGGCAAGGCGATCGCGCAATCGCTCGTTCAGCACCTGAAAGAAACCAACGTGCCGACCAGCAAGGGGGGCGTGCTCGAGGTCAACGGTTCGCCGACCGACGCGGCAGCGGGACTGATCAAGAAAGGGATCCACGCCGGACTGCAGGGCAGCGGCTACAAGACGCTGGCCGAGTACGACACGCCGGACTGGGCGCCGCCGAAGGCGCAGCAGTGGGTCAGCGGGCAGATCACGCGCTTCAGCTCGCAGATTGTCGGTGTCGTGGCCGCTAACGACGGCACGGGCGGCGGCGCCGTCGCGGCCTTCAAGGCAGCCGGCGTCAATCCGGTGCCGCCCGTGACCGGCAACGACGCGACGACCGCGGGGTTGCAGTTGATCATCGCCGGTGACCAGTACAACACGATTCTGAAGCCGAGCGAGATCGTCGCCGCCGCAGCGGCGAAGGTGGCCGTCGGCTTCCTGTCCGGCCAGACGCCGAAGGGTGAAACAACGCTCTTCAACACGCCGGCGCAACTCTTCAAACCGGCGGTCATCACGGCGAAGAACATTAAGGCCGAGGTCGTCGACAAGGGCTTTGCGAGCGGCAAGGAGCTGTGCACCGATCGCTATGCCGAAGGATGCAAGAAGCTGGGCATCACGTACTGATCCGGCGCAACTGTGACGCGAGGCGCTGCCAATGCGGCGCGAACGCGCCGCAAACCCCGGACGGACCCGGCGCGTGCCGGGTCTCTCTACTCTCGATGAGGTATCCGTCCCATGACTGACAACTCCACAACACGGTCCAGACGTGGCGAACTGGTACTGAGCCTGCGCGGCGTCTCGAAGCACTTCGGGGCCGTGTCGGCCCTGACCGACATCGAGCTCGACGTGCACGCCGGCGAAGTCGTCGCGCTCGTGGGCGACAACGGCGCCGGCAAATCGACTCTGGTAAAGGTTCTCGCCGGCGTCCACCAACCCAGTGCGGGCACCATCACCTTCGGCGGCAAGGAAGTCACGCTGTCCAATCCTGGCGCGGCGCTCGATCTCGGCATCGCCACGGTGTTCCAGGACCTCGCGCTGTGCGAAAACCTCGACGTCGTCGCGAACATCTACCTCGGGCGTGAGCTGAATCCCGCGCGCCTCGACGAGGTCGCCATGGAAGTGAAGGCCTGGACGCTGCTGAACGAATTGTCGGCCCGCATCCCGAGTGTGCGCGACGTGGTCGCCTCGCTATCGGGTGGACAGCGCCAGACCGTGGCGATCGCGCGCTCGCTGCTGCTGGACCCGAAGCTGATCATGCTCGACGAACCGACCGCGGCACTGGGCGTGGCCCAGACCGCCGAGGTGCTGAACCTGATCGAACGGGTGCGCGATCGCGGTCACGCGGTGATCATGATCAGCCACAACATGGAGGACGTGCGCGCCGTGGCGGACCGGATCGTGGTGCTGCGCCTCGGCCGCAACAACGGCGTCTTCTATCCCGACTCCTCGAATCAGGAACTGGTGGCCGCGATCACCGGCGCCACCGAGAACGCCGTGTCGCGCCGCGCCGGCCGCCGCCAGGCCGAACAGGGCGCCTCGACCAAGGAACCATCATGAGCAACGACCTTCAAGGCGCCCCGCAGCCTGAACCGCAAGGCGCGCCGCAGCCGTCCACGCTGCTCGACCGCAGCGATAGCCGCGTCAAGCACGCCACCGGAGTGAGCGGCACCGTGGCCGCCTTCGTCGAACGGGTGCGCTCGGGCGATCTGGGATCGCTGCCGGTCGTCGCGGGCCTCGTCATCATCTGGACCGTGTTCACCAGTCTCAACCCGGTGTTCCTCTCGGCCGACAATCTGGTGAATCTGCTGTTCGACTGTTCGACGGTTGGCGTCATCTCGCTGGGTATCGTCTGCGTGCTGATGGTGGGACAGATCGATCTGTCGGTGGGTTCGATGAGCGGCTTTGCTTCCGCGCTGCTGGGCATGCTCTGGGTCAATCACGGCTGGCCGGTGTTGCTGGCGATCGTCGCGGCGCTCATTGTCGGCGCGGTGGTCGGCGCCATCTACGCGTTTTTGCTCAACCGGCTCGGCATGCCGAGCTTCGTCGCAACGCTGGCCGGGCTGCTCGCGATTCTCGGCATGCAGCTGTATGTGCTCGGCGCGACTGGGTCGATCAACCTGCCGTACGACTCGGCGATGGTGAACCTCGGACAACTCATCATCATCCCCGCTGTCGTCGCGTATCTTCTCGCGCTGGTACCGGGTGTCGTGATGCTGGTGATCGGGCTGCGCACGCGTGAGCGCCGCCGTGCGTCCAATCTCTCGGCGTCCTCGGTGGGGAGTCTTCTCGTGCGGGCGCTGGCTATCACCATCCTGTTGGAAGTGGTGGTTGCCTACCTTAATCGGGGACGCGGCGTGCCGCTGATGTTCGGCATCTTCCTTGGCCTCGCGGTCGCGATGGACTACGCGCTCAAGAGAACGCGCTGGGGCCGGTCGATGCACGCGGTCGGCGGCAATCACGAGGCCGCGAGGCGGGCCGGTATCAATGTGAGCGCGATCTATACCAGCGCGTTCGTGTTGTGCGCCAGCCTCGCCGCGCTCGGCGGCGTGCTGACCGCGGCGCGGCTCGCTTCGGCCAGTCAGCAGGCCGGTACCGGCGACGTGAACCTGAACGCTATTGCCGCGGCCGTGATTGGGGGTACCAGCTTGTTCGGCGGGCGCGGCAGTGCGTATTCGGCGGTGCTGGGCATTATCGTGATTCAGTCGATTGCCAGTGGGCTGACATTGCTGAACCTGTCGTCGTCGCTGCGCTTCATGATCACCGGGGCAGTGCTGGCGATCGCCGTGATCGTCGACTCGCTCGCCCGGCAGTCTCGTGTTTCGCATGGTCGGGCGTAGTTTTCGTTCATATAGCAATCGTCTTGTGGGGGACCGGGGTAAGCGCTGAAGCGCTAACTCTGGTTGACCGCGAAGCATGGGACCAGAGTAAGCGCTATGGGACCGGAATAGGCGCTAAAGCGCCAACTCCGGTCGACACGCTAACTCTGGTTGACCGCAAAGCATGGGACCAGAGTAAGCGCTAAAGCGCTAACTCTGGTCGACCGCGAAGCATGGGACCAGAGTAAGCGCTAAAGCGCTAACTCTGGTCGACACGGAGAACAGTCAATGAGTGAATCCATCAAGGGAAAAGTTGCGGCCATCACAGGCGCGGCATCGGGCATCGGCCTCGCGTGCGCACGCACGCTGATCGCGGAAGGCGCGAAGGTCGTTCTGATCGATCGTGCGCAGGACAAGCTCGCGCAACTGTGCGCGGAACTGGGACCGAATGCGTTTCCGCTGGTCGTGGACCTGTTGCAGCCAGCGGAGGTATCCGCGATGCTGCCGCGAATCCTTGACCTTGCCGGTGGCCTCGACATCTTCCATGCCAACGCCGGCGCCTACGTCGGCGGCGAGGTGGTGGACGGAAAGCCGGACGACTGGGACCGCGTACTGAACCTGAACGTCAATGCCGCGTTCCGCTCTGTCCACACGGTACTGCCGCACATGGTCGCGCAGAAAGCGGGCGACATCATCTTTACGAGTTCCATTGCGGGCATCGTGCCGGTCGTGTGGGAGCCGATCTACACCGCTTCCAAATTCGCGGTACAGGCCTTTGTCCACACGACGCGGCGCCAACTCGCCAGGCATGGCGTGCGGGTCGGCGCGGTGTGCCCGGGCCCGGTCGTCACAGCCCTGCTCGACGACTGGCCGAAGGCGAAGATGGACGAGGCACTCGCCTCAGGCAGTCTGATGCAAGCCCAGGAGGTCGCCGATGCAGTGCTCTTCATGCTGACGCGGCCGCGCAATGTGACCATCCGCGATCTCGTGATTCTTCCCAACAACGTCGATCTATGACCTCAGAAAACCCGACCTCCGGTGCGATACCCAGCACGCGCGATGTGCGCTATGTCATCGGTGTGGACGTCGGCACGGGCAGCGCCCGGGCCGGCATTTTCGATCTTGCCGGCCACATGGTGGCCTCGGCAAAACATGACATCACGCTGTTCCACGCGAGTGGCTCCATCGTCGAGCAGTCGAGCGGCGAGATCTGGAACGCCGTCTGCCATGCCGTGAAAGACGCGCTCTCGCAGGCCGAGGTGTCGCCCGATCAGGTCGACGGCATCGGCTTCGATGCGACCTGCTCGCTCGTCGTGCTGGGCGAAGGTGGTCAGCCCTTGCCCGTGGGTCCCTCCGAGCAAGCCGAGCGCGACATCATCGTGTGGATGGACCATCGCGCCGTGGAGCAGGCGGAGCGCATCAACGCTGCGGGCCATGAGGTGCTGAAGTTTGTCGGCGGCAAGATCTCGCCGGAAATGGAAACGCCGAAGCTGTTGTGGCTCATCGAGAACAAGCCAGACGTGTTCGCGGCGGCATGGCAGTTTTTCGATCTGACCGACTTCCTGACCTGGCGCGCGACGGGGGATTTGTCCCGATCCACCTGCACGGTCACCTGCAAATGGACCTATCTCGCGCACGAACGGCGCTGGGACGAGAGTTACTTCCGGAGCGTCGGTCTCGGCGTGCTGGCGGACGAGGGATTTGCGCGCATCGGCCAGACCGTCGTCGACCCGGGCACGCCGTTGGGCAGCGGGCTGACGGCAAACGCTGCCGAGGCGCTCGGTCTGCGCGCCGGAACGCCGGTCGCAACCGGCGTGATCGATGCCCATGCCGGAGGGATCGGCACAGTGGGCGCCAATGACGAACCCGAGTCCTGCCTCGCCTACGTCTTCGGCACCTCATCGTGCACGATGACCACGACCCGTAGTCCGGTCTTCGTGCCCGGCGTGTGGGGGCCGTACTTTTCGGCGATGGTGCCGGATGCATGGCTCAACGAGGGCGGCCAATCGGTCGCGGGCGCGGCGATCGAACGGCTGCTTTCGATGCACCCCGCCACCCCCGAAGCCCGGCGCCGCGCCGGGCACGAGGGCCAGTCCCTGCCGGTGATGCTCGCCGCCCTCGCTGTGCAGGCGGTGCAGGCGGCGCAGGTGGCGCCGGCGGCTCGGGCAACGCACGCGGCGCCGGCGGCGCAAGCGGCACAAGCGGCTCAGGCGGCTCGGACGGCACCGACGGCGCAAGCAGCGCAAGCAGCACAGGCAACGCAGACAGCGGACACCCTGTCGGCATCGGTGACACTAGCCAACGGCCTGCATGTCGTCCCGGAGTTCCTGGGGAATCGCGCCCCCTTCGCCGACCCTCACGCAAGAGCCGTGATTGCGGGCCTCGGCATGGAAGACGACCTGAACAGCCTCATCGCCCTCTACATTGCCGGCATTTGCAGTATCGGTTACGGCCTGCGCCAGATCATCGAAGCGCAGGCGAGCGCCGGTGCGCCGATCGAGCGGGTAGTGATCAGCGGCGGCGCGGGGCAACTCGATCTCGTTCGGCAACTGCTCGCCGATGCGACGGGCAAGCCCGTACTCGCCACGCAGGCGGAAGAGCCGGTCTTGCTAGGTGCTGCGATGCTGGGCGGTGTCGCGGGCGGAAGGTTCGACAACGTTCGCTCGGCGATGGCCAGGATGTCGCGGATCAGCAAAACCTACGAGCCGGCCACCGGCGACATGGCGGCGCTGCATGAGGCGCGCTTTCGTGCCTTCAAGAAATTGCAGAATGTGGCCAGAGAAATCCGCTAGGGCGAGTCTCGCAGGTGGTGTCGCTATTCTTCTTTGTGCCGCCGGGCGCTCGCCCAAGATCCGTCGACTGGTTTCTAAATCATCGTCACGCCTCCAGCGTTTTGTCTCACGCACGGCAAGTTGACAAGGCCATCCGAACAAAGCCTGATAAAACATCCCCCGTGGTTAATGACCATTTGACCGCGGTAAAATGGCTATTAGCCCACCACGCGTAACCGCGCCAATCCATGACGATCAAGAGACGCTCGACGATAAGAGAGCTTGCCGAGCTAACCGGTGTTCATGCGTCCACCGTGTCCCGAGTGATGAACCCAGCCACGCGCCATCTGATCGGCGCCGAAGTGGTCGAACGTGTGCTCAAGATCGCCCAGAAGCTCAATTACACGCCCAACCGCATCGCGGCCACGCTGCGAACCAGCCGTTCGGGCACCATCGGCGTCATCCTGCCCGACATCACCAACCCGATCTTTCCGCCCATCTGCCGCGGGATCGAAGACGAACTGGCCAAGCGGGACATGCTGCCGCTGATCGCGAACGCAGCGGGCACGATCGAGCGCAAGCGTTTCGTCGTGGACCAGATGGTGGGACGGCGCGTCGACGGGCTGATCCTGGCTACCCTCGAACGCAACGACCCGGTGCTGATGCATTGCCTCGAGGAAGGGCTACCGGTGGTGGTCGTCAACCGGAGCGACGATAGCGGCCGCGTGTCCTGCGTGGTCGGCGACAATCAGTTGGCGATGCGTCTTGCCGTCACCCATTTGAGCCAGCTCGGGCATAGCAACATCGCGCATGTGGGCGGCCCAAGCGAGCTATCCACCGGCTTCCAGCGCA
The DNA here is from genome assembly GCF_046025895.1 of Paraburkholderia sp. RL17-337-BIB-A. NCBI lineage: Bacteria > Pseudomonadati > Pseudomonadota > Betaproteobacteria > Burkholderiales > Burkholderiaceae > Paraburkholderia > Paraburkholderia sp. RL17-337-BIB-A. Next base: position 3,130,702 of record NZ_JARESY010000002.1, read on the forward strand.
AGCAGGGCTTTTTCGATGCGATCAAGGAAAACGGTCTGAAGGCGAGCTTGTGCCCTGTCACGGAATGCGACGCGTATTCGCGCGCCGCAGGCAAGGCCGCCTGCGACGCGCTCCTGGAGAAGCGCAAGAACATCACCGCGATCGTCGCCGGCAACGATCTGATTGCGCTTGGCTGCTACGACGCCCTCCAGGCTGCGGGATTGCGCTGTCCGGAGGACGTTTCAATCATTGGCCACAACGACATGCCCCTGATGGACGCCGTCGCACCGGCAATGACCACCATTCATCTGCCTTTGTATGAAATGGGTGCGCGGGCCGCCGCGCTGATTGTCGATACGCTTCAGGGAAGCAGCAAGGGGCACGTCAGCGTCGTATTGCGGCCTGAACTGGTGATCCGCAGGTCGACCGCAGCGCCTTCGTCCGAGCGCGTGTGAGGCGCGCCGGCAGCGTCGGAAGACTACTCGCCCACGTCGTCGCCGGCTGCGCGTTGGCCTGCCGGGCACAGGCCGGCTGAATCGCCGGCCATGTCGTGTGTGCGCCCAGGCGTGACTCGTTAGTGAAGGTCCGACGCCTGAATGCCGAGCGCGCTGACAATCCGGCTGCTCGTGCGCTGTAACGCTTCCATGACGGTACCCACGTCGTCGCGCAGCAGCTTGCCGTGGCGCTTGCGCCAGCTGCCGGCCACCATCACGGAGTCGATATTCGACTGATTCGCGTGCATGATCACCGCCGAAACTGGGTCGTGTACGGGCTGCATGTTCAACGAGCGCGTCGAAATCATCACGAGGTCGGCCTGCTTGCCGGGTGCCAGTGAGCCGATCTCGTCTTCCTGCCCCAGCATCCGTGCGCCTTCGATCGTGATCCAGGCGAGCGCATCGCGGGTGCGTACGCGGCTCTTGCCCGCCAGCGTGCCCGTCTGGCGTGCGGCGATGTTATCCAGCGCGCGCTGATGCGACAGCGTAATTCGCGCCGCGGTCAGCATGTCGCCGGACAGTGCCGATTCGATATCGCTTCCCAGCGACGGCCTGACACCGAGGTCCCGCAGACGTCCGACGATCGGATGCCCGTGGCCGGAGACCATTTCGCTTTCGCCCGTCACGGTAAAGCTCACGCCGGCATGGACGAAGCGGTCCAGTTGCTCGTCCGGCAGGTCGTTACCGTGGACGATGTTGATAGACTTGCCCAATAGTCCAGCGGCTTCCAGTTTCGCCCATCCGTCCGGACTCCTGGCGGGACCGCCGCCCTGGTGCATCGAAGCGACCAGACCGAATTCATGCGCGAGCGCGAAATCTTCCAGCGCCACCTCGAGGGTCGAATAGTGCGGCCCGAGAATCGCCAGACCCAGGCTCAGCAAGCCATCGTGCGGGCCGAGTTCGCTTGCGAGCCGGATCACTTCGCTGCGCGGATGCGGCACCTCCCAGAATGGCCGCTGACCCGGCACCGGATTGGGTTTGGGAGTACCGTGCATGAAGGTCGCGCGAATCCCGGCCTGCCTCAACCCTTCGATCGCCGCGTCGCTGTGAAGCGGCGTAGGATTGTTATGGCACCAGTCCGCCAGCGTCGTCGTGCCATTCTCGAGCTGGTTCAGCGCACCCGCCAACGTGGCGATCCGGATGTCCTCCGGTTCGAATTGAGTGGCAAGACCGGCATGCACCCAACGGAAGTACTCGGGCAAGGTCCAGTTCGACGCAATCGTGCGCAAACCGGCTTGCCAGGTATGCAGATGGGCATTGACGAGTCCGGGGATGACGATGCAGTCCGTCCCGTCCACAATGGTGGCGCCATGCATCTCGAGCCCTTTTCCCAAGGCCGCGATACGTATGCCGTCGATCAGCAAGTCACCATGAAAATCTTCTTGCGTCTCGTCCATGGTGACAACAAACGCATTCTTGATCAGTATGTAAGCCATATTGTCCATTCCTCCAATCTTCTGGCAATGGCGCCGCATTAACGGGCGATCCGTCTGCGGCACCATCCATTTTCTCTGCCGATTTCTGCAATACAACGCAATCGATTGCATAAATCGTACGCCTTCGGCAAAGGGGCGGAACTCAGTGTTTACCAGAAGGCCGCATTCACTACGGAAAGCACAAGAGTCTTTTCAGCATGGAATTTCTGCCCGATTTGGCGTTCAGTCGATCTGTACCTTCTGTAAGGGTCGAAAAGCCGCGTACCGCGGAGGGCACTCTTCCTGGCTTGACAAGCGTCAATTTCCGGTCCTATTATGCAATCGATTGCAATACTCAACGGAAGAGTAAATATGAACGAGACCGCTTCGCAGGGCATCATCGAAAACGCTGATTCCGTTACCGACATCGTGACAGCGGCGATGGGCAACACGACCAATCCGCGCCTGAAACAGATCCTGCTTGCGTTGGTCAGGCACAGCCACGCGTTTCTCCGGGAGGTTCGTCTTACCGACCAGGAGTTCGAACAAGGACACGCGTTCCTGAAAGAAGTCGGCCTGGCATGCAACGACTTGCATAACGAGGTGGTACTGCTCGCCGACGTCCTCGGAATCTCGACGCTGGTCACTTTGCTGAATAACTCCAACCCGCAAGAACGGACGTCCGGCGCGCTGCTCGGGCCGTTTTTCCGTGGCGGCGCGCCTCGCTATGAAAACGGCGCGAACATCGCTGCTGGGGGTTCGCCGGGCAAGCCGCTATTCGTCCGGGCAAAAGTGTTGAACGCACGACGCGAACCGGTCGCAGGCGCACAGGTAGACGTCTGGCAGGCTTCGCCAGTCGGTCTCTACGAAAACCAGGATCCGGAGCAGCCGGAGATGAATCTGCGCGGCCAGTTTCAGACTGATGAGCACGGCGAATTCTATTTCCGTAGCGTGCGCCCGGCTGGCTACCCTGTGCCGACGCATGGCCCGGTCGGCCCCCTGCTCGCCGCGCAGCAACGGCATCCCTACCGCCCGGCACACATTCACTTCGTCGTGATCGCAGAGGGCTACGACACGCTCGTCACGCAGGTCTTCGCCGACGATTCCGATCACCTGAACTCCGACGTCGCGTTTGGCGTGACTCGCGACCTGGTCGGCCGCTATGAACTGCGCGACACCGGCGCACCGGAGCCTGTCGACGGGTCCTTCTACACGCTCGACTATGAGTTCGTGCTAGCCGAAGGCACGCCGACCTATCCCGTTCCCCCGATCAAGTAAACACCGCTATAAAGAGGCACATGATGTCCGATTCACTTGCAGGAAAAGTTGTAGTCGTGATTGGCGGCACCGGCGGGATCGGTGTTGCGACGAGCCAGCGCTTTGCCGCCGCGGGCGCGCGCGTGGTAGTGGCGGGTCAGACCGTGGAGAGTGCGCAGGCGGTGGTCGCGGCGTTGCCGGGTACCGGCCACTATGCCGCCGCCGTGTCGATCACCGAGAGCGACACGCTGAAGCAGCTCGCGCAGGAAGTCGCGGCGCACTACGGCCATGTCGATGTGCTCGTCAATGCAGCCGGATTCACCAAACCCATTCCGCACGCCGACCTCGACGCGCTAACCGATGAACTCATCGACGACATCATGCGCGTGAACTGGCGCGCCCAGTTTGCGGCGGTGCGCGTGTTCCGCGCGCTGCTGGACAAATCCGGCGCAGGCCTGATCGTGAATGTGTCGTCAATCTCGGGATCGAACGGGATTGGCAGCAACATCGCCTATTGCGCCGCGAAGGCGGGTCTCGACGTGATGACCCTGTCGCTCGCCCGCGTGCTCGCGCCCAGGACGCGCATCCTCAACGTGTCGCCCGGCGTGGTCGATACGAGCTTCGTGCCGGGACGCAGCGCCGACTTCAACGACAAGGTCGCGAATACCACCCCGCTGCGCCGCATCGGCAGCGCGGACGACATCGCGCAGGCCATCGAGGCGTGCGCGACACAGCTGACGTTCAGCACCGGCACCACCATCGTCGTCGACGGCGGACGACGCCTCGGCTAATCAGGCAGCAAACCAGTCCGATTCATGCGCGCTCACAGCGGCTTTGCCTGAGCGCGTCTGCCTGTCACAACCTGATGCAGGAGAAAATTAGCGATGCATTCCCGCAAAACGATCATTACCTGTGCAATCACGGGCAACCTGACGAAACCGGAGCAACACCCGGGACTTCCGATCACGCCGGCACAGATTGCACATTCAGCGCTTGAAGCTGCCGCCGCCGGTGCTTCGGTTGTCCATATCCACGTACGGGACCCGGCGACCGGCGCCCCTTCGATGGAGCTTGAGCTATACCGCGAGGTCATTCAGCTGATCCGCGCCGCTGACCAGCAACTCATTATCAACCTGACCACCGGTCCCGGTGGCCGCTTCGTACCGGGCGAAGACGATCCGAAGGTCGCCGCCGCCGGTACGACGCTCATGCGCCCGGAAAAGCGCGTCGAACATATCGCAGAGCTGCGGCCCGACATCTGCACCATCGACCTCAATACGATGAACTCGGGCGCACAGGTGGTGATCAACACGCCGCGCAATGTCACGCGCATGGCTCACATCATCCGTGAAGCGGGCGTGAAACCGGAACTTGAAGTATTCGACAGCGGCGACATTCATCTGGCGCGGGACCTCATCAAGGACGGCGTACTCGACGGCCCGGGATTGTGGACGCTCGTGACCGGCGTGAAGTACGGCTTTGCGCCGACGCCGGAGACACTCTTCTATGCGCGCGACCTGTTGCCGGCCGGCGCTGTCTGGTCGGCGTTCGGCATCGGCCGGGCCGAGTTCCCCATCGTGGCACAGTCGTGGCTCGCAGGCGGTCACGTTCGCGTCGGCCTCGAAGACAACATTTACATCTCCCGCGGCGTGCTGGCGGAGAGCAACGCGCAACTCGTGGCCCGGGCACGTGACATCGTGCTGGCGATGGGCGGCGAGATCGCAACGGCGAGCGAGGCGCGCGGCATCCTGGCGTTGTCGTGAATCCCCTCGACACACGGGCAAGTTCGTCGGCAAAGACATTAGATACAAGGAGAAATGACATGGCACAAGCGGTAACGGTTGAAAACAAGAGCGCGAACATCGATGCTCTGGAACTGAACTTCGTGCAGCAAATCCCACCGTCGATCAAGGCGGGCGAGTGCCTCGTCGAGGTACGCAGTTCTGGCGTCAATCCGAGCGACGTCAAAGCGGTGCTGGGCTTCATGCCTCATGCCGTGTGGCCGCGCACGCCGGGGCGTGACTATGCCGGCGTCGTGGTGGACGGTCCTACCGCACTGATCGGCAAGGAAATCTGGGGCAGCGGCGGCGAACTCGGTATTCGCAGGAACGGCGCTCACGCGAACTACGTGGTCGTCCCGGTCGCCAGTGTTCGTGAAAAGCCCGCCGCGATGTCGATGGACGAGGCAGGCGCAATCGGTGTTCCGTTCGTTACCGCAGCCGAAGGCCTGCGCCGCGCGGGCGGTGCCGCTCCTGGGAAAGTGGTGCTCGTGCTCGGCGCCAACGGCAAGGTCGGCCAGGCCGCGATCCAGCAGGCCACGCTGGCAGGCGCGCAGGTGTTCGGGGTCGAACGCAATGCCCAACCGTATGTCGGTCACGCAAGCGGCAACGTCACGATGATCGAGTCTGTCGAGAATATCGACACCGTCGTGCGCGATCTTACCGGCGGTCATGGCGCCGACATCGTCTTCAACACCGTGGGCAGCCCTTACTTCGATAAGGCAAATCGGGCGATGGCGATGCGCGGAACGCAGATCTTCATTTCAACGATCGATCGCGCGGTGCCGTTCGACATTCTCGAGTTCTATCGCGGTCAGCGCACCTACGTCGGCGTCGACACGCTCGCCCTCGACAGCGTTGAAGGCGCAGCGATTCTCGACAGTCTGGCCGGTTCGTTCGAAAGCGGCGCGCTCAAGCCGTTCCCGATCGTCAACGACCACGTTTTCTCGCTCGACAAGGCAGCAGACGCCTATCGGATCGTGTTCAACGGCGCGCAGCATCGCGTGCTGCTCAAGCCATGAACGTCACGCGCTTCGCCAAAGCACCGCCCTACTTTCCGGACAATCACTTCGGCATGCAGTGCGTGCGTCTGCAAGGACACGAGGCGGGACCGTCGGAGTCGCTCTGGCTCGGGGTGTCGACAATTGCGCCGGGCGGCCACACGACGTTGTCGGGCTCCGGCGTCGAAAAGCATTACGTCGTGCTCGAAGGCACGGTCGAGGTCGAGACCGATACTGGAACCGTTGCGCTGGAGCGCTTCGACTCGTGCCGCCTGGCACCTGGCGAGCGGCGCGCGCTGCACAACCGGACCGAACAACCGGCCTTGATCCTGCTCGCGATGCCTTACGCGTAAAGCGTGCACTACCGTGCGATAGCGTGCGATAACATCCGCCAACCTCCAAACGGCCGAAGCGCGCGTCGGTGCCCAAACGCGTAACAACGCGGCCCTGCAGTCGTCAGCCTCGGGAATGCCCGTCGCGCCGCTGCGGATAGCAACTCAATGTACTTCGGCGACTGAACACTAGCCGTGCCGCGAGGCGTTAGAAAAGCCGCGGAGGGCACTGAGCCCTCCGCGGAAATTCGCCCACTACGCGCAACGCGTTGGCCTCATTGCCTCAAGGCCCGATTTCACCGACTTCAAGACGGCTGCTGACGGACGTGACGCCAGCCACTGCCTTCGCGTGATCGACAGCCACCTCGATCTGCTCCTCCTTCGGCACCGAACCCGTCAACGTGACATTGCCGTCGCGCGCGACGATGGCGATGCGCGTCGCGTCCAACCCTTTGACGTGCTCGATGCGCTTGCGGACCGCGTAGGCGAGTTTGCGATCAGCGGCCTTCATCGCCTTGCGGCTCGCCTGTACGCCGGACGTTTGCGCGACCGATGCTGCAGTCGGCGCAACCGCGGTGTTCTGCGCGTGCGCCAGCGGCACGGCAAGCGCGCACACGACGACGGCGGCGCCATAAGACCATAGTTGCCTGTTCATAGTATTCCCCGTTGCTCCCGATCTCATTCGCATCACTCTCTTAAAACCGATGGGCCATGCCGATGACATCGACCACCTGCTGTCTGGACGCCGAGGGCGTCATCCCCGTGATAGACGCAACCGCCGGCTGCCCCAACGAATCCACGCCCGAGGCATGCTGGTAGGCCACGACCATATACACGTCCGTCCGCTTTGAAAGCGAGTAATGGGCGCCAGCGTTGACCTGGTTGTAGTGGGCCTTGTTGGCATCCGGACCGCTCGCAGACGTGTAGGAATACGATACGCCGACCGATAGAGGCGCATTGACCCGATAGGAGGCGTTTGCTTCGATCACGTTGAACGATGCGCTGCCGCTATAACCGAGCGGGTTGGGTCCCGACGACGATCCGAGTCCGATGAACCGGGTGTTTGTATAGACCAGCCCGAGGGTCGCCTGTGCGAACGTGTAGGTCGCGCCGGCACCGAAGATCTGCTCGCGATGCGCCGATGCATAGCCGGCGATGACGGGGTTCCTTTCTGGTGTCGTGGCGGATCCGAGCGACCCGAGATTGTTGGTGGTAACGCCGCCCGCATTCGGCTGCGAGCCCCACATCGAGATATTCGGATCGAACGCACTCAGGAAGCCGATCCCCACCCGCAACGGGCCGCCCGTGTATCCGGCGGCCGCCGTGATGATCTGATTTTGCGATGTACTTCCCGCCACGCCCCCGAACGAATACAGGGCGTTCGCCGAGAACCCGTTCCATACGGGCGTCGCCAGTTTAACCGCGTTGTTCTGGCGATTCGTCATGCCGAGATTGTCTACGTCATCCGGGTGTGAGGCGATGTACCCGCCCCATTGGAGAATCGAACTCGTCGGAGAAACATAATCGACCATCGATGAATACTGCCGCCCTGCGGTGACCGTACCCCAACTGTCGTTCGTCAGGCCTACGAAAGCCTGGCGTCCGAACATCAAGCCGCCCTGCCCCAAGGCACCCGAGTTCATGTTGATCCCGTTCTCCAATGTGAAGATCGCAGCGGTTCCCCCTCCCAGGTCTTCAATACCTTTCAGCCCGAAGCGGCTGCCTGCATACGCCGATGTCCATGCATCCACCAGCGCGTACTGCTGCGCGCCATGCGGCACCCCGCCCGCCTTGTTGACCTGCGCGTTATTGACGAACATCAGCGCGGGATCCACCACCCCGTAAAGCGTCACGCTACTTTGCCCATATGCCATCGACGAACAGCCAATCGCCATAAGCAGTGCGCTTACTTTCGACTTCCTCATTCCGATCTCCTCCATATGATTAGCAATGCCATCTATAAGAAAAGCTATCTCATCCCACCTTTGAATCGACGTTACCCAAAGGGCTAGTGCCTTACCACGCAGCCGTCGCACAGGTGACGACCGTTTTGCGTTCATGCACGTCGAATGTCCGCGGCTTCGGAACGAAAGAAGACTTCAGCCGGGCTGACGTCGATAGAAATTCAGGTCTGGCTGATCCGGCTTCTGATTTTCATAGTGGCCGGGCAACGCGCTGCCTTCGACGATCGCTCTACGGGGCTGTCGATTGTTCATTTTCGTCTCCTTATTATTGCAATCGTTTGCATAATAGAAGCAGGAATTTTCGATGTCAAACCTCTTGTACGATTCCGCCGCAGTGCGAGGCGGATCTAGGGCAACAGAATGTCTGCGCGTGCCTTATCCCGCTTGATAAACGGATTTTTGCCCGCTTCGGCAAGCTGGTTGCCAGGGTTTTCCATGCTTATCGACTGACGAAAGCCATGCGAGCATTCGGGCAAATCTTATGCATTCGATTGCACAGATTCTCTGTCAAATTCGCGCAGCATCAACAAACACAAGACGCATAGACTCCGGAGGCAAATATGAGCAAGTCGACACCAGTGCCGCGTCGTCGGTGGTACCTGGGACGGACTTTCCTGATCGCGGTCGCGGTCGTGGCGGGCATCCTCGCCGGCCATTTCTTTCCGTCGCTTGGAACGGCCCTCAAGCCTCTTGCCGACATCTTCGTCAGCCTGATCAGGATGGTGATCGGACCGATCGTGTTTCTGACCATCGTCACCGGCATCTCCAGCGCGGGAGACCTGAAAAGGGCTGGCCGTATCGGCGTATCCGCGCTTGTGTACTTTGAAGTGCTCACGACGTTCGCACTCGGCCTGGGTTTGCTGGTCGCGAACGTACTCAAGCCGGGCGACGGGCTTACAGTCCCCAATACAGCGGCCTCCGCCCAGTCCCTCGCAGCCGCGGGCGCGGACTCCCCCAGCGCATCCTTTGTAAAGGCGCTGGTCGACATCTTCCCTGACAATGCGCTGAAGGCGTTTGTCGGCGGCAACCTGCTGCAGATCATCGTTTTCTCGATTCTGTTCGGTTGCGCGCTATCGATGATGCGAGAGCGGGGCAAGCCAATCGAAGACTTCTTCGAGCGTCTCAGCGGCGTGATGTTCAACATCGTCCGGATCGTCATGATCTATGCGCCTGTCGCCGCGTTTGCCGCCATGGCATTCAGCGTGGGCAAGTACGGCCTCGGATCGCTGATTGCGTTGGGCAAGCTCGTCGGATACGTCTATGCCACGATGGCGTTCTTCGTTTTCGTTGTGCTCGGTGTAGTGACGCGCTGCGCGGGGCTCAATCTCTGGAAACTGCTGCGGTATTTCAAGGAAGAGATCGTGCTGGCTATCGGCACGTCGTCCAGTGAAACTGCGTTGCCGTCTGCGATGTCGAAGCTCGAACTTCTGGGCTGTTCGAAGCGCGTTGTCGGGCTGGTCATGCCGACGGGATACTCGTTCAACCAGGACGGGTCTTCCATCTATCTATCGATGTGCGTGGTATTCATCGCTCAGGTCTATGGCATCCACTTCAGCATCTCACAGCAACTCGGCATCCTGCTCCTTCTGATGCTGACCTCGAAAGGCGTTGCCGGCGTCACGGGCAGTGCATTCGTCGTTCTTTCGGCCACCATCGCGGCGACCCATATCGTGCCGGTCGAAGGCATTGCCCTGCTGCTCGCGGTAGAGCGCTTCATGTCGATGGGTCGCGCCACGCTGACGCTGATCGGCAACGTCGTGGCGACGGTCGTCATCGGGAAATCGGTTCGCGAGTTCAATTCCGCGACCGCATTGGAATGCTACCGAACCCACTTCGACGACACCACGGTAGTCAAGATCTAGCGCACTCATCCACATGGCGCGCGACGTGAGCGCCGAAGGCCCGCTGGAAGGCCCTGCCATGCGGACGCCGATGCCGGGCGAGATGCAAGGCTGCATGCCCACGCCGCACACCGTGATAACCGAAGCGCCGCGCGCGCTTCGCGGTTCATCGCGCAAAAAGAAAACAGGGGGAGACACACATGAAGCTATTCGGAGGCACGTCTTCGCGCGCCTGGCAGCATTGGTGCGGCCAGGCTTGTATACATGACGCAGGCCCCGCTGATGACGCCGTGGAACCCGCGCGTCGTCAGTTCCTGCGCACCTCGCTCGGTGCAGCGGCCTGCGGGCTCTCGGGGCTGTGGCTTCCGGGCTACGCGCTCGCCGCGCCCGCAGCGCCGGCCGACACGGTGGTGCGCAATGCCCGTATCGCGACCATGGACCCGAACGCGCCACACGCGCAGGCCATGGCAATCATCGGCGACCAGTTCGCCGCGGTCGGCAGCGACAGCGAAATTTCGCGCTGGATCGGGCCGCGCACGCGCGTCATCGACGGGCAGGGCTGCCGTATCACGCCGGGCCTGATCGACTCGCATGCGCATTTCATCCGCGGCGGCCTCACCTACACGCAGGAATTGCGCTGGGACGGCGTACCCTCGCTCGCCGACGCGCTCGCCATGCTGCGCGACCAGGCGATGCGCACGCAACCTCCGCACTGGGTGCAGGTGGTCGGCGGGTTCTCGCCCTACCAGTTCCGCGAGAAGCGGCTGCCCACGCTGGCCGAGATCAATGCGGCCACCGGCGAGGTGCCCTGTTTCATCATGAACCTGTACGACCGCGCTTTCCTCAACCGCGCGGCGCTGCGCGTGCTCGGCTGGAACGGCGATACGCCAAACCCGATCGGCAGTACGCTCGAAAAAGACGCGGCCGGCAATCCGACCGGCGTGGTGGTCAACACCACCAGCCTCGGCGGCCTGGTGGCGATCTTCGCAAGCGTGCCAAAACTTTCTGATACCGACCAGGCCCTGTCCACCCAGCTCTATATGCGCGAGATGAATCGCCTGGGTCTGACCAGCGTGGTGGATGCGGGCGGCGGCGGCCAAAACTACCCCGAGCACTATGCCGGCGTGGCCCAGCTCGCGGCGCAGCGCAAGATGAGTCTGCGCGTCTCGTACAACCTGTTTGCGCAGCATCCGGGCAAGGAGATCGACGACTACAGGCAATGGACGCAGCAGATCAAGCCCGGCCAGGGCGACGATTACCTGCGCATGGTCGGTGCCGGCGAATACATCCTGTGGGCCGCGGCCGATCCCGCGAACTTCGGCAAGGCTGTGGTGCCGCCGCCCGCCATCATGGAATCGCGCCTCACCGAGGTTGCCACCTATCTGGTCGACAAAGGCTGGCCGATCCGCATGCACGCGAGCTATGACAGCACCGCCGCGCGCATCCTCGATGTACTCGAAAAGGTCAACCGCGACGTGCCGCTGAAGAACGTGCGCTGGGCGCTCGACCATTGCGAAACGCTCTCCCCCCGCTCGATGGAGCGTGTAGCGGCTATGGGCGGCCGCATTGCGATCCAGAACCGCATGTCGCTCGACGGCGAGGTGTTCGCGCAGACCTGGGGCCGCGAAGCCGCGGCCGATGCGCCACCCATCGGCCGCATGCGGACAATGGGACTGAAGGTTGCCTGCGGCACCGATTCGAGCCGCGCCACCAGCTACAACCCGTGGGTCTCGTTGCACTGGCTGATTACCGGCAAGACGATGGGCGACACGCGCCTGAACGCTGACCGCAATCTCGTGAGCCGCGAAGACGCACTGCGCATGTGGACCATCGAAGGCGCAGCGCTGACCGGCGAGGACGCGCGCAAAGGCTCGATTGCGGTTGGCAAGCTCGCGGACTTCGCGGTTCTGTCCGACGATTTCTTCGCGGTGAAGGAGGATGACATCAGGGACATCACCGCGATGCTCACGATGGTCGGCGGCGAGGTCGTGCATGCGAGCGGGCCGTTCGCGGCGCTGGCGCCGGCGACCATCAAGCCGATGCCCGACTGGCTGCCCGTCAACATCTACGGCGGTTACCAGCAGCGCCGCTCGCGCGATACGCAGCAGGCCAGCGTTCCGCATGGCGCGGGCTGCTGCGGCACCCCGGGCGCCGCGCCGATCATCATCGGCGACAAGGGGGCTTGGCTCTACCAATGCGGCTGCGCGGCTATCTGAAGAATCGGCCAGGCACGACCCGGCGCTCCGCTCTGCGCTCAACCGTGCCTCTGGCACTGTCACGTTGCCGAGAGGGTCGAGTAAGATCGCGAAACCTCACAGGCGTGAATCCGCGATCGATGCCGACACGTTTCGCTGCCTGCTACTGACCGATACCGCGACCAGCAATGCCATGGCCGCGATAACCGCGGGCGCGGCCATCGACGTCAAAATGGCGATCATGCCAAAGCCCGCGGCCGAAAGCGCTCCACCACCCAGCGCCCCGAGAATCCCTCCCAAACGTCCGACGCCCAGCATCCACGCAACCCCCGATGCACGACCGTGAGTAGGATAGAACAGGGCTGCGAGGGCCAGCATGGACATTTGCGCGCCAGTCATGCAGACACCTGCGACAAAAGTCGCGATCCCTAGCGATTGAACATCGGCTGCACCTTGCCCCATCGCGCAGACAGCAGCACCCAGCAACAGAAATGCCAGGGCGACCACCCGCCATGGATTAAAGCGGTCCATCAACCAGCCACACCCCAATGCGCCAATCACGCCTCCCGCCGGAAACAGCGCCGACACCAACGACGCTTGACGCAGTGTGAACCCCGCGTCATGGATCATTGTCGGCATCCAGCTCGTCAGCATGTAGTAGACCAGCAAGCCCATAAAGTACGCTAGCCACAGCATCAACGTGCCGAACCTGTAACGCGTGGAAAGGATTAGAGCGAGCGGCGCACTGTCCTTCTCGCCCACTCGGTCAGACACGGAGAACCTTGAAGCAATCACCGGCTCTCCACGCGCAATTCTTCGCAGTACCCGGCGAATCTGTTCATCCGGCCAACCTTTGATCACCATGAATCGCACCGACTCCGGCAGCGCAACAAGGGCGCATGCAAGCAGCACAGGCGCAATCCCGCCCACGAGGAAGATCGAGCGCCATCCGAAGCCGGGTATTAATGCGGCAGACACCACACCACCGGCCGATGCGCCTAATGTGAACCCGCAGAACATGATGTTCAGCAGCAAGGATCGACATCTTGCAGGCACATATTCCGACAACAGCGTCGTCGAGTTGGGGAGCGCGGCGCCAAGCCCAATGCCGGTAAAGAAACGAAAGGCCGACAGTTGCCACACACCTCCGGCGAATATGCACGCGATCGTCCACACGCCGAAGAAGCAGACCGATCCCACCAGAACCTTACGGCGCCCGACCCGATCGGCAAGGGGGCCGGCGAGAAGCGCGCCAACCGCGAGACCGATGAGCGCCGCACTCAATACGGGGCCAAGCGCGAGTTTAGTGACACCCCATTCTTTGGCGATCGCCGGCGCAACGAACCCGATTGCACTGGTATCGAATCCGTCTAGCGCGACGATCAAAAAACAGAAGAACAGGATCAGCCATTGGTAAGGCGAGAATTGACGCTCATCGATAAACTGCTCGACGTTGAGTACATTCTGCTCGCCGATATCCTCTGTGCTCATGCAAACTCCGTGATGAAGCACGTGGGGCGTTCGCTGGAACACCGCCCACGTATCTGGGTTAATCATTGCTGTATGAATCGACGGAACGCGATGCCTGACGCTTTATTCGGCCGGCTCGCGCTTCTGCCATATGTCCCGTTAGAACGAATGTCGAATTCCCGCCATCACAGCGAGCTGGCCAATGCCCGCCGCCGGCGTGGTGCCCCCGCCACCGGCGCTTGCGGAAAAGTGCGCCTTGGCGCTGTTCCACAAATACGTACCGTCGACATAGACAGCTGTTGCTTTCGACAGAAGATAAGTGGCACGAACCGTTGTCATCGTCGCCCGCGCATCCTGTTCGCGCACCACCATCCGAAACCCTTCGCCATCGATAACAAAACTCGGGGTGACAAAATACTGAGCGCCTACGTAATACAGATTCGACCGTACGTCTGTCGCCGCTGTGGAGTTTGTCTCGACGTGTCTGCCCAGCCATCCCGCTCCGAGTTTCAGTCCGCCAAACCGCACGTAACCGTTGGCCTCGATACGCGAATCCTTGTCTGCGCCCGAAGCAATCGGAAAAGTGCCGACGCCGTCGAAGAAGCTCGCGGCGGCGTTGGTACCGCCTCGCTGTTCGCCGTATGCAGTCGCAACGCCAAAGCCTGGCGCGTCGTACTTGAGCATTGCGCTCCACTCCCGGCATTGGGTGAACTGACCGGGAACCTGACCCGCGCATGTACCCTGCCCGGGCGAATTTCCGGTACCGGTCGAGTCGCGTCCGAACGAGTACGAGGCACCGAGCGTGACTCCCTTATAGGTTCCCTTGTAGACGATACTGTTATCGGCTCGCGCATTGGGCAGATAATTATCCAGCGCGCCGATGCCATGAATATCGGGGCCAAGTATGTCTGCGTCAGCTAGCGCCCAAAACACCATGTTGTACTGGCGCCCAAAAGTTAGCGCGCCCCACGGCCCCTCCAGGCCGACCCATGCCTGACGCCCGAAAAGCCGTCCTCCTTGCCCGATGTCTCCGCCTCTCGTGTTGAAACCATTTTCCAGAGTAAAGATAGCTTTCCACCCGCCCCCAAGATCCTCAGCGCCGCGAATCCCCCACCGGGAAGGTAGTTCCCCGCTGATGGACGGCATCCGGATAACGTGGTCACCTGCGGAATTTGCGTGAGACACGTACTCGATACCGGTATCGATCAGACCATAGAGTGTGACGCTGCTTTGTGCGAAAGCCGAGCCACTCACCATTCCGAAACCTAACGCCGCAACCAGTCCTCGCTTCATACTTCTCCCAATGAATGTTCATTCGTTTCGGCGTACCAAATACTTTATGTGGTACGGATCATTGGTCCGGAGCTTATGGTTGCAAATAAAAAGCAACAACACGGTGAAACACGGGACAACAGAAGTTCGATCTGTCTGGTCAGCAATTCCTTAAAAATTAAATTCTACCGATTTACAAAAAATATCCGAATGCCGCTCTATTCAGCCCAATTTTCAGGGAATTTTTTCACTCGGCCTCTTTGCGGGAGAACCGCCTACCCCCACGAATGTCGCAATGAATTGTCTTCATATTCCTATTGAACAAAGCAACCCGTGCCCTCCACAGCGTTTCGATCAGCCTGTGCGCGTCACTTGAACGCCATTCAATGTGGTATTGAAAACTCGCCCCTTCATCCTTGAGCAACGATGTGGCATCGTGACCCTGGCAGTGAGCACCCTATTGTCGTGTGTCGGCAGACAGTGCCGACCCTCTCCGATGCGGCGTCGTCAATCTGGGCCGCACAGGCAACCTTTAAAAGACTAGTGAGGACGATGTGTCACAAGCTAATACCCCAAGCAGTAGAGACGAACTGATAGCGAAATGTCTGCCCTTTCTTGAAGAGGTCAAAGACCTGACTACTGGTAACGAGGTCGAACAATGGCTCAACGACAAATACAGTCCGTCGAGCGAGTTCTATAAAGATCTGAAACGGCTGATCACCATCGGCGTGGTGGAGGAAGGCTGGGCAGCCAACGTCGAAATATCCGGACGCAAGTACCGGCGCGCGCGTCTTGTGGAACCCTCTGAAGCGACCTTTGGATTCAGCATTACCGCTGTCTATATGGATAGCACCGGCAATGATCAGAACAACCCTGAGGGAAGCTTCCGGGGGGATTGCCACGCCCATCCCTACGGCGAATTCAACATGGTGGTGGCGCTAAACGAAGGTGCTGCCCTTGCCGGCCCGAACGGCTGGTGTTATGGCGGCTGGACTGCGCCGGCGCCGGGCAGTCATCACTATCCGGAAACCAAGGGCGGTGCAGTTATCGCTTTGTTTTTTCTGCCCGCGGGGCGCATCGCGTACAACATCAAAGCGCCCGACGCAAACTGATCAACAGCGTGCACCGGGCGTATAAGGTTGCGCCCGTGCACCGACAATCAGCGTGTGATCAGTTGCTTCGTCACGCCGACGAGACCAAGACCGACGCGCCGAACTTCCGCGTCCGCTTTCTCGTCGGCAAGCCTGCCACTCCCTGCAAATGCCTGGTGGGCAGAACCCAGCGAGAACACCTGCGGAATCAGGATCGCACCCAACTTCTCAAGAACACCGCGCGTCCCCAGCATTGCGCGAATTCCGCCCATTGGCCCCGGTGACGCCGAAACAACCGCTGCCACCTTGCCCGCGAAGAGCGTTAGACCCGGGTTTCCCGCTGCGGTCGGCCGGCTTACCCAGTCAAGCATGTTCTTGAGCACGGCAGTGTAGCCGCCGTTATGCTCCGGCGAAGCGACTAGCAGCGCGTCATGAGCGGCGAACAATTCCTGGAGTGCGCGAGCACGTTCAGGGACGCCGTTCTCGCGTTCGAAATCAGCATCGTAAATTGGCAGGGGATAGTCTGCGAGGGAGATAAACGTTACTTCCGCTCCATCCGCGGTCGCCCCAGAAGCGACTATTTCAAGCAGTTTTTGATTAATGGATTCACGGCGGGAACTCCCGCAAAAGGCGAGGATTTTTACAGTCATAGTCTGAACGTAGCCAGGTCAAAGAGTTGAGGTAAAAATTGACTGAACAAGCGCTAGCTGATCTGAGTCGCGTATTCAGATGATCTGCGATCAAGTCGCATAGACACTTAAGGGCGCCGGGTCGGGGCTCGCGGCTTGCGGGTTTTACGGCAGTGCGAATGCATGTGTCGCGACAGCGATGTACATGCATTCCGAAAGGGAGAACAGCTAGTCAGGCCTTCGAAAAATAACTGCCTTCCTCACTACAACGTTTCATCGAAGCCGACAAACGTTGCAAAGCTTTCGACCTTCTCGCGCGGAATAGCGAGTTTGTTGACCACGGAACCTTGATCCGCGTAACCCAGCGACATACCGCACACCACGTCAAAGCCAGGGTCGAGTGAGAGATGCTCCGCAATGATTCCCTGATAACGTGCGAACGACACCTGCGGGCACGTATCCAGACCTCGTGCGCGTGCGGCGAGCATGACCGTCTGTAGAAAGAGGCCATAGTCGAGCCAGCTGTATTTCGTCAGTCTCGCATCAACACTGAAGATCAGGCCAACGGGCGCCCCAAAAAAGCCGAAGTTCCGGCCAGTGGCCATTGCCCGGCCAGCGAGGTCCGCCTTGTCGATCCCGAGCGCACCATAGTATCGGGCGCCGAACGCCTCCTGCATGGGGCGATACTCTTCCGGCATGGGATCGGGAATATGCTGGAGCGGCGGATGCAAATCGGCCACATGAGCGCATACAAGCGCTTCACTCAGCGACTCCTTGGTTCTTCCGCTCAAGACGTGCACCCGCCATGGTTGCATGTTCGAGTTGCTTGGGGCTGTGCGAGCGACATCGAGAATGTCAGCGATGTCTTTCTGGGAGACTGCATCTGGACGAAAAACGCGAACGGCTTTCCGGGACCGAATAACCGAATCAAAAACGTGAACGTCCGAATGCATTTGATGACCGGTCTCCGCGGCTTCAAGGATATCTATATGCATAGTGTCTCCATGATGGCACAGCCCGAACACCGCGCGCGGTGAAAAGACTTCAAGACGATCTTGAAGAAAACAGGATTACCTAGCTTCGAACCTGCCTGCCGACGTCAAGTATCTGCGAGCGCAACCACTGCAAGGCCGGATCGTGCGCATTTCGCCCATGCCACACCGCTCTGACCGAAGACTCCGGACACGGATACGGCGTTGGCCGCGTTTTCAGCTCGCCGTAGCGCTCGAACTCGCGCCCCAATGGAGAAGGCACGATGGCAAACATTTCGCTGTGACGCAGCAACGCAGGGATGGCCAACGAATGGGCCACGGCGACCCGCACCCGGGGTCGCGCTGGTTCGTCTGCAAAGGCATCTTCCAGTGCTTGCCGATCGAACATTTCCGATTGCCGCGCCAAACCTCGTTCAACGATAAAGCCGCCAACGGCGCCCTCTTCCGAACCGCCGAGCGAGACAGCAGCGAGCGGATAATTCAGCAGGTCGTCGCGAGTGACGGCCCGGTCGCCGATGGGATGATCCAGACGCATTACCAGCACGTCTCTCTGTTGCCATATCATCGCCGACTGAAAACGCGACGGCACCTCCGCGAAAATTCCAACGGCGATGTCGATCCGGCCAATATCGATCTGCCCAGCCAGGTCCAACCGGGTGGAAGGCCGTATGACAAGGTTCACCATTGGCGCTTCGGCGGCGAGCCTCTGACTGAGACGGCCGAGAACAAGCATCGTGATGTAGTCGTTCGCCGCGACGACAAACTCACGTTCGGCAACCTGGGGCCGGAACGGCTCGTCGCCTAGTGCCACTTGAATTTGTTGGAGTGCGTTGCGCACCGGCGCTGCAATCGCGACTGCCCGGGCAGTTGGTTCCATTCCTTTCGCCGTACGCACGAACAGATCGTCCTCAAGTGCGTCCCGCAGCCGCCCCAGCGCATGACTAATGGCGGACTGACTAAGATTCAGCCGCTTTCCGGCGAGGACCAGATTGCGATCCTCGAACACCGCGTCGAATACTCGCAGGAGATTAAGGTCAATCCGTCCGAGGTTCATGTTATTAATAGATCAGCGTTGCGGTGAGTTTATTTTACGCGTGCTGAAGCACGCTTCGCCCCGCACCACCCGCAGGGGGTCGCGGAAAACGCACCAGGCACTACCGTACACGCGACGGCTGACGGCACCGCTCAATGGGACTCGCAATCAAAGCCAGCGGCGAACTCTGGCGCAATAAGCCGTGTAACCGGCAGGATCGAGAACACGCATGTGTGCCTCCTCGAAGCGAACCTGAATTTGCGTGAGGAAAAGACCGGCGTGAAAGAGAGGAATAAAGCGCCACAGAAGCTCATGCTTCAGATGCATGCTCAGGAATCGAAACCCAGGAAGCTGGAGAAATTCTCAACCGGTTCCCGAGTCATATCGAGGCTATTCAGTATCGACCCCTCGCCGGGGAAACCAAGGCTCATTCCACACACCACCTCAAAACCCGACGGAAAGTGGAGGTGCTCCGCGATGATGTCCTGATAGCGCACAAAAGATACCTGCGGGCACGTAGCCAAACCGACGGCCCTCGCGGCGATCATTACCGTCTGGATAAACAGCCCGTAGTCGAGCCAACTGAACTTCGTCAGAGTGTGATCAATAGCGAAGATCAGCCCGACCGGCGCGCCGAAGAAATCAAAGTTCCTTCCCGTGACCTTCGCGCGCTGCTGCGGGTCGCACTTTGGCACGCCGAGCGCCCCGTAGTACACCGCACCAAAGGCCTCCTGCCTAAGCCGCATTGCTTCAGGTAACGGGTCCGGCAGGTGCCGCAAGGGAGGATGCCGGTCCTCAACGTGAGCGCGTCCCAGCAGCTCGCTTAGCGCTGCTTTTTCCTCCCCGGCCAGCACATAAACATGCCAGGGCTGAATATTCGAATTGCTGGGTGCGAACTTCGCGACATCCAGTATCTCTTCAATAACTTGCCATGGAACGGGATCCGGTCTGAAACACCTGACCGCTCGACGTGAGCGAATTACCGCATCAACGACGGATGCCTCTGGATGGGAGTTGCGGTCGATTACCATAAGTTAATAGCGCCTGGCGAGGTTTCCTTATGATGACATAGCGCAAAAATGCGTTGCGATGAAACTTGTTCAAGAGCGAAATGAACGAATCGGAAGCAGACGGGTTACGCATAGGACCCCCACACGTCGTCTTTCATGCGACCTCCGTGAAGAGCCGCTCCCCACACACGCGCGAGACGGGTCGGTGCTCGCCCTGGATAACAAATCCGTAATTCCTTCGACGCTCGCCGGTAAGAACCATTCCAGCAGAATCGTCTCATAGCGTCGCTTTCCGGACGCTCGTCCTAAGGATATCGGGAAGACAAGGATGATCAGTTCACGCTCTACCAGCATGCTGCGTAACGGCTTGCGTTCGCTTTCGATTGTGGCGCTCGCCGGTTTCACAGGCGTCTGCCTTGCACAGGCGCAAGGCACAGCCGAAGAGGCAAAGGCGCCGTCTATCGCAACATGTGTCGCGTGCCACGGCGCATTGGGCGCCGGCACCGTAACCGGTGGGCCGCGGCTTGCTGGCAAGGATCCGGATTATCTCGCACATGCATTGTCGATGTTCAAGGCGCGCACCCGCGCAAGCGCTGTCATGCAGACGGTCGCATTCAATCTTTCCGATAGCGAGATACACGAGCTCGCAACCTTCTTTTCCAGGCAGGACCCGCCCCTTGCCGAAGGTGCACCGCCGCAGCAGAGTCTGGTGATCGCCGGAAAGCAGCTCGCCGAGATGGGTGCCGGATCCGCCGTGCCCGCCTGTTTCAGCTGTCACGGGGCCGGCGGCAAAGGCAATGGCGCGCGCTTTCCGGGCATCGCAGGTGAACCGGCGGCATTTGTCATTTCCCGGCTACACGAATTTCAGGCGCGCGCGAAGGGGAAACCGCCGGCGCCGGGAACGATGACAGCCGTCGCGGCGACACTGAATGACGCGCAGATCGAAGAGGCAGCGGCTTACCTTTCGGTGACCAGACCTTGAAGACCGACAAGTGCTTATAGCGTTTGCGAAGCAAATCCCCGCACCGCAACCCGTTCCTTTTGTGTGGAGTACATATGCGATCTATTGTGTTGAGCCACGTCGCGGTCATGTCGGGTCTGGTCATGATGCTGGCCGGCTGCGCCGCGACCGGCGGCGATTCAAATTTGAGTGCGGCGCACAGCCCGCAGCTAGCTGAATCGTACCCCTGCCAGAGCATGCATGTTAAGGCGATGAACTGCCCACCCGGATAAGGAGGCAGCCACCGCGCGCCACGTCTTCGGCAGCGACGCGCGCGGTTTTCTCAAAGCTGCCCAAAGGGCATTTCCAGTTGTCACCGAATACAGTGGGTTGCGGCATTTGATTGCGCTAGAAATTACGACTTCCTTTCTGAAACCCATAAACTAACTTTCTACCACGTTAAGTATATAAAAAAACACGCCGGAAAGGGTACAAACGAGAGCAATCTCAAGGAGCACAGTTGCAGCAGGCAGATCGAATCGTCGACTTTTGCAAGTTTCCTGGCGAATATCACGGCTTCGAAAACTGGCATATGCGTCAGTTTGTCTCAACACCTCCCGAGCAGCGGAGGTGCATCTTTATGTGGAGCAGTGATGTACGCAGAAAGTATCGACAAGTTCGCAAAGGTGGGTGCTCATAAAGCATCGACTGTGCGGCGATCGCCGCTGGCATTTCTGATTGGTGCGGCAATGGCGGGAGCCTATATTGGCTTCGGCGACATTCTCATGTTTTCGGTTGGCGCTCACGTCGGGCCGGCCTACGTGCACCTCGTGATGGGTGCCGTATTTGCGTGTGCCCTCACAATAGTTGTGTTTGCCGGGTCCGATCTATTCACGGGAACGGCAATGTACATGCCGTTTGCTGTATTCAAAGGTGAGACGGGGATCGGCAGCATGTTGCTAGTGTGGGTGACATGCTGGATCGGAAACCTGATAGGCGCCATTGTCCTCGCGGCCATTCTGCACGCAGCAGGCGGCGGGGTGCTATTGACCGACGGCTCAGATGCGTTCTTCAAGGCCGTGGAAGCAAAGATGTCTGCCCCAGATCTCCCTCTGTTCGCCAAGGGCCTTCTTTGCAACTGGCTGGTTTGCCTCGCGATCTGGATGGCCGCCCGTACGACGAACGACGGAGCGAAGCTCGGCCTGATCTTCTGGCCTATTTTCGCATTCGTTGCAAGCGGCTTCGAGCACAGCGTCGCGAACATGTTTGCGTTTGCGCTTGCATTGATGGCTGATCATCCTGCCTCAATCACGCTTGCAGGGGCTATCCATAACGAGTTCTTCGTGACCGCGGGGAATCTGGCCGGGGGTGCTATCTTCATGGCCCTTGGCTACTGGCTGCAGGAAGGCGGTATCGGCCATGCATCTCAGGCCCGCGTGCCGGCATCGGAGCGGGCTCGAACCAATTGACCGGGCAACGCCTGCCGCGTCATTGATGACGGATGCTTTTGTGCGAGGGCGGCGCTTGCGCCCGCCCCGCTCAAACCCCAATCCGGAACAGCACCGACTTCTCCTGCGTATATTCATCCAGCCAGTTTGCGCCGAATTCGCGCCCAAGCCCGGATCGCTTATCTCCGCCGAACGGCGCGTCCATCAATAAATACAGGCCGCCGTTGATCACCACGCCTGGTTCGTCGAGGCTGACAAGGTCAAGCGCATGGTGACGCTGCGGAAGGAGACGACCGCTAGCGGCGGCCCCGCGTATCGATGACGGATCACAGAACTTACGATCATAAATTTCGTCAGCGGCACGTGGCGCAGTACCGCACACAGCAATTTCATTTAAAAGTTCACGTAAGCATATGAACTATAAGAAGTTGCGTCCCAAAATCCACTGTGTGAAAAGCCGCCAGAGCGGCGTTATTGACGCGTTACCTTTGTTGCCAGCCGCGAAGCTCCGTTGCCAACCGGCCTTACGGCCGGTACTTGCCGGCCATCGCGGGTGCGTACAGCGCACGCCAACACCATGCTAAGCAATTAAGAGGAAAGCGAAATTGGATCAGCGTAAGTTAGGTCATACAGGTATCAGCGTCGCGCCATTTGCTTTGGGCGGAAATGTTTTTGGGTGGACTGCCGACGAAGCCACCTCGTTCAGCATTCTGGACGCCTTCTCGTCGTCGGGTTTCAACCTCATCGATACAGCCGACGTCTATGCGAACTGGATTCCAGGGCTAAAGGGCGGCGAGTCCGAGACGATCCTGGGCAAATGGCTAGCCCGCAGCGGCAAGCGGGACAAGGTCGTGCTTGCTACCAAGGTGGGCATGGAGATGGGACCGGGCCAAAAGGGGTTGTCGAAGCAATACATCACCGCGGCCGTTGAGGCGTCATTGCGGCGGCTGAACACGGACTACATCGATCTGTACCAGTCGCATGAGGACGATCCCGGGACACCGCTCGAGGAGACCCTCGACACCTACGATCGCCTGATCAAGCAAGGAAAGGTGCGAGCCATCGGTGCTTCGAACTATACGGCGCCCCGACTCGAAGAAAGTCTCCAGGTCAGCAGCAGCAAAGAACTACCTGCCTATCAGACGCTCCAGCCGCACTACAACCTTTACGACCGGGCCGAGTTCGAAAGTGCTGCTCGAGGTGTTTGCGAGAAGTACAACATCGGCGTGCTCTCGTACTTTTCATTGGCAAACGGCTTCCTGACGGGCAAGTACCGCACGGCCGGGGACCTGGCCAACAGTGCGCGCAGCGATGCGGTCAAGCCCTACATGAACCCGCGAGGCATGCGCATTCTCGCGGCACTCGACGAAGTTGGACAGGGTCTGGGCAAGACACCCGCACAGATCGCACTGGCCTGGTTGATCGCGCAGCCAACCGTTGCCGCACCGATTGCCAGCGCCACCTCGCTCACTCAACTGAACGACCTGATGGCAGCCGCACAGGTGCGCCTGCCTTCCGAGGCGATTGCGATGCTCAATAAGGCGAGTGACTAGTACGCTGAACGGTCGGAATGGATTCGGAAATCGAGCACACGACGTGGAACGTCAGTCAACCCGGACGTACGATCGTCGGCCGGCCTACCGGTTCCACGCAAGCGTCGTCAGCTTGATGTGCTGGTTGGCGCGTCGGATCTCGCGATAAACCGTCCGCCGGGTCCGTCCGACCGCTTTACCCCCGCCGAAATGCTCCTCGATACGCTTGCGGATGATCTGGTTGATCCGGTAGCGTTCGTGCCGTGAAGTGCGGCCGTCGATCGCGCGGCCATCGGAGCGCTCATCGTTGCGCAAGACATGCGGCGTCACGTTACGATCCCGACAATCGTTCATGAAATCGCGGGTGTCGTAAGCCTCGCTGGCACCAACTGTCTTCGCATGGCCGCCTGGCACGCAGCGGAGCAGCCGCAACGCGCTGGCCCGCTCGGCGAAACCATCCGCGTGACCCACCGCAGCTCGCTCGCTGCGAGGCTCGCTGCGTATATTCCACCTCAGCGACGCTCCGCATCACGAGCACCGGTCGCACCGTAAGCTTCGGGTCCCGTAGATGTTGAGCCGGATACACCGCCGGCCAGCGCGCAGCATGTTGCGACTGGTTACGGTGCACTCATCGATTGAAAATGGTGAAGTGCGCCGAAACTGTGCATCCTCGCCATGCCATATCAGGAGCGATCCGTCACGGCTGGCGCTCGCCGGCCGTCTGAAGGCGGGCAAACCATTGGCACATAACTTGCAATCGCTTCACAGACACCCGACGTATGGACATCATCGCGAGAGAGCACGCGCTCCCTTCAGCGCAAAGGAGGTCTCAAGAAATGCAACGCGGAACACAGACTCGACGTAAAAGTGAGGCGAACGTACATAGCATCGTTCGTGAGGATAAGAGCTCCGTCCAGGTCTTGCTGCGCGCGCTTTCGCTGCTTGAAATCCTCGCCGAAGATGATCAGGGTTACAGATTAATTGACCTGTCCGAACGAACCGGTCTGCCGGCATCGACCGTACACCGATTGTTGACCACCCTGGAGCAGAGGCGCTTTGTCTGCTTTCAACGCGACAGGGCGTTATGGTTTGTCGGTGCGCAGTGTTTCTCGGTCGGCGCTGTGTTCGGAGGGCGCCGCCAATTGACCGAACTGGCTACGCCAGCCATGCGCCGCCTGCGCGACGCCAGTGGCGAAACCGTCCAGCTAGGCTGTGTCGACGAACACGACATGCTGTTACTGCTGCAAATGCAAAGTCGTGAAATGATGCACGCGTCGTCCAGACCCGGAAATCGGACGCCATTAGCATGCACGGCTATGGGCAAAGCCGTTCTCGCTGCGATGTCAGACGCGGAAATTGCCTCGTTCGTCCAGCGCGGTGGTTTGCAACGGCTCACCAATCAATCGATTGCCCGCCCGACAGCATTGCATAGCGAATTGCAGGAAGTACGCCGCGTGGGCTATGCGATAGACAATGAAGAAACCTCTCTCGGGGTACGCTGCGTAGCCGCGCCCATTTTTGATGAATTGTCGATGCCGGTCGCTGCCCTTAGCGTGGTGGGTTCGACGCTGCGTGTAACGATGCAGCGCCTGGAAGAACTTGGCCACAGCACGATACTCGCGGCGCGAGAAATCACGGTCGCCTTCGGTGGCAGGCAGCCAGCCGACGTGTTGTCTTCGCCGGGGCTGCCCGCCGCTGCACGCTAAAACACGTGCTGTAGACCCGCGCGCAGGGCGACCTGCCGATTCGTGCCGGAGGCGTTGAAGCCCGTGATCTGCGCCTGCTGCGCATCACCCACCGCGAGCTGATACACCGCCAGCGCATAGACCACGGTCCGCTTCGAAAGCGCATAGCTCGAAAAGAGATTGAACTGATGGTAGCGAGGATGCTGACCCGTGGCGTCCACCTTGCCCGTCACATAGCCATAGTCGGCAGCAACTAGCGTCGCGGGCGTGATCTGCCAGCCTGCGCCGGCTTCGGCCGTACCGAAGCTGACGTCCTGGCCGCCGCTGCCGTCCTTGAACACCACACCCGACACATTGCCAAGTACCTTGAGCTTGCCGATCGTGTAAGCGGCACCGAGTGCCGCAATCTTCTGGCTGGTCGCCGCCGCAACATAGTTGCCGTAGATCACGTTGGTGAAGGTGGGGGTGTTCTGGTTGCCCTGCACTGCGGTCTCGGGATTGTGAATGTCGAGATAGGCCCCCCCGACATGCAGCGGACCGCTGTCGTAGCCCGCAGCCACGCTCCAGACCTGATCCTCGCCATACTGTCCCGGTACCCCGCCCAGGCTGTACATGCCGGAGAAGCGGAAGCCGCCGTAGTCGGTGCTGGCGAACTTGATGCTACGGTCGACCACGAAGCTATTGTTGATGTTGTCGACGTCCTCCGCGTGCGAGAAATACGCGCCGCCCCAAGTCCCGTTGGCGGCCAGCGGCTGCACATAGTCGACGACCAGGTCATATTGGCGGCCGAAAGTCAGCGTGCCGAATTTGCCGGCGAGGCCCATGAATGCTTGCCGCCCAAACAATCTGCCGCCTTGACCCAGCTCGCCCGTGTTCAGGTCGAAGCCATTTTCCAGCGTGAAGATCGTCTGCAGACCTCCGCCGAGATCTTCCACACCGGTGAGCCCCCAGCGGCTACCGGTGGGCATACCGCTGACGGCCTGCAGACTGCTTTTGCCGCCCTGATTGTTGGCGTAGGACAGTCCATCGTCCGCCGCCCCGTATAAGGTCACACTGCTTTGCGCGTGCGCAATGCCGGTGCTCAATCCCAGCAATGCGATCATGTGAAACGATGCTTTCGACAACAGATGCTTCATGAGTTAGGCTCCAGGATAGAAGTTTGTGACGACTTTGAAGTCATCCTAAGTTATCCCGCTAAAACCGGAGCAATAGCGCAATTCTGCGCCGTGGAACAATATCCATAAGCCATTTAAAAACAGTGACATAGAACAACAATCCAGCGAAATTTCGGGCTTTGGCGGCAAGGTTTTTGTCGAGTGTTCCACCTGGTGTGCTTCGTGTTCTTCCCGATCGATAAATTCACCCAGTAGACCAAAATATAAAAAGCCGGGGCATAACCCCGGCTCTTCATTTTTATTCGCACGCCATGCTCATTTAGTCAAAGGTCTTCGCTCTTCAAGACCTTTTGGTCGATGGCACCGAAAATCGACTGCCCTGCACTGTCCAGCATCTCAATGCGAATCGTCTCGCCAAACTGCAAGTAAGGCGTCTGCGGTGTGCCGGCATCCGCGGTTTCGAGTGCGCGCCGCTCGATGATCGTGGCCGAACCCACGTCTCGCTGCGCGTTGGAGAACGTGCCGGAACCAACGATCGTACCCGCTCTCAGGTTGCGCCGGCGCGCCGCATGCTCGATCAGCATCGGAAAAGTGAAGTGCATGGCTTCACCGCCAGGATGGCCGAACCACTCGCCATTGCGCGACACTCGCATGGGCAATTCGATGCGGCCGTCGCGCCATGCGTTACCGAGTTCGTCGGGCGTGACCGCAACCGGCGCGAAACTGGTCTCGCCCTTCGCATTGATGAAGCCGAACCCGCCCGCGGTTTCGCGAGGCGCATAAGCACGCAAGCTGATGTCGTTGAGCAGCATCACCAGCTTGATATGCTTGAGCGCGTCCTGCGCGAGGACCCCCATTGGCACATCGTCGAGCACCACGGCGGCCTCGCCCTCGAAGTCGATATCGTCGCTCTCGGCAGGCAGGCGCACCGGGTCATGCGCGCCGATGAAGTCATCCGAGGCACCTTGATACATCAACGGAAATGCCGGCAGTGCGACTGGCGCCGACGCGTTAGCAGCGCCATTGATAACACGCATATGATTCGGAAAACCCGAGCCATCCAGCCATTGATAGGCGCGCGGCAGCGGCGCGGCGCAAGCGCGGACGTCGAAAGCAAAGGCATCTTCCAACTGCCCGTCGTTGAGCTGCCGGTACAGCGCATCAAGGCCAGGGGCCACCTCATTCCATCGATCCAGTGCAAACTGCAGCGTCGGCGCGGCCGGCCCGGCCACCACCGCGCGTTGCAGATCGCGCGACACGACAAGGAGCGTGCCGTCCCGGCCGCCGGACTTTAGCGAAGCGAGTTTCATACTGATCCCGGGAAGAGTCGGACATTCTCGAAGCTGACCATCACGCAGCCCGTCATTTGGCGTCGCCCGAACTAGTCGCAGCACCGGCGGCTCGGGAGAAGCGACCAAGGACGTCAAAGCCCGCGGTGAACGCCGGCCGCTTCAGGTAACGCCCTGCCCCGGCCCTGGCTCGTAAGTCGCCTTGCTTGAAGACAAGTTCTCCGCCGGATATCGTGTGGGTCGGAATGCCCGTTACCGTGCGCCCCTCGAATACGTTGAAGTCGCTTTTGCTGAACTGCGTTTTCGCCGAGAGCGTTTTGGTGCCCAGCGGATCCCATACCACCAGATCCGCGTCGGCGCCCACGGCAATCAGTCCCTTGCGCGGGTAAAGATTGAACATCTGTGCGGCATTGGTCGAAGTGATCTTAACGAACTCGCTCGGGCTTAGGCCGCGTTGGTTCACACCCTCGTCCCACACCGCCAGCATGCGCTCTTCCACGCCGCCGCAGCCGTTCGGTATTTTCGTAAAATCGCCAAGGCCGGCAGCCTTTTGCGCTGTGCAAAAGGAGCAATGGTCGGTGGCGGTGGTTTGCAGCGTCCCGCTTTGCAATGCTTTCCAAAGTGCCGTCTGGTGCTCCGGCGCACGAAACGGCGGGCTCATCACATGGCCCGCGGCAAATGTGAAGTCGGAACTACGATAGGCCGAATCGTCCACGCATAAATGACCCGCCAACGCTTCACCAAAGACTTTCTGCCCGCGAGCTCGAGCCCGCGCGATTGCGTCCACACCGTCGCTGCTCGACACGTGCACGATATACACCGGCACATCGAACACTTTGGCGATGGCGATGGCGCGCTCCGCGGCCTCCCCTTCGAGCACAGGCGGCCGTGACAAAGGATGACCCTCAGGGCCGGTAATGCCGCTTGCCAGCAGCTTTTGCTGCAGCACGAACACCATCTCGCCGAATTCCGCGTGTACGGTAGGCATTGCACCGAGTTCAAGGCAGCGCTGGAAGCTGTTGGCGAGCACCCCATCGTCGGCCATGATGCTGTCCTTGTAGGCCATGAAGTGCTTGAAACTGTTGACGCCCTCGTCGCGCACGAGCGTGCCCATATCGTCATGCACGCTCTGATCCCACCAGGTCACCGCCACGTGAAACGTGTAATCAGTCGCGGCCTTGGTGGCCCAATCGCGCCAGGTGCGGTAAGCCTCCATCAGGGGCTGCTGCTGACTGGGTATGACGAAATCGATGATGGTGGTGGTGCCTCCCGCAAGGCCCGCTGCGGTCCCCGTGTAGAAGTCGTCCATGGTAACGAAGCCCATGAACGGCATCTGCATGTGGGTGTGCGGGTCGATGCCGCCTGGCATCACGTACTGCCCGCCTGCGTCGACGATCTCCGCGCCGGCGGGCGCTTCGAGGTCGGGCCCGACGGCGGCGATGACCCCGTCGACACACAGCACGTCGGACTTGAACGCGCGATCATGATTGATAACCGTGCCGCCACGGATGACTGTTGCTTGCATGACGCTCTCCAGTAGTGATTGCTGCCGCACCGAGCCTGCCAATGGCAAGTTCATCGGGCGGAACTCTCTTGAACCGGCAACGGCAGGGCGTTTAGCGCCAACCGTTCTCCGGCATGTGCCAGAGGTCAAAAATAGCCGTTCATATGGGCGGCGCGAAGGAAATCCCGGGCGTCGGAATGGACATAAAAAATCGTTTTAGAACCACGCGTTAGCGCTGCTAACAGGTGGAATCTCAAGCACGCCGCGTGGCGCGTTTGAAAGACGGACGGCAGCGATAGAAAAGCAAAAAGGGGCGACGTGGCCCCTTTGACTCCTGTGATGCATACGCAGGCTTGCCGCAACACGCGGCTGCGATCACCGCGAAGGTCAGTCGACAACCGCCGTGGCCATGATCTCCACGAGCGTCCCTTCTATCGCCAGCCGTGATTCCACCGTCGCACGCGCCGGTGGACATTGCGGATCGATCCAACTCTCATAGACCTCGTTCATGGCGTCGAAATCGCGCATGTCGTCGAGCCAGATGTTGATGCGAACCACTTTCGATTTTGACGTACCGGCTTTGGCCAGCAACTCGTCGATTTGCGCCAGCACGTCGGCGGTCTGCGCCTGGACGTCGCCCGGGGTGACTACATTGGCAGTAAAGCCCGAGAGGAAAGCAAATCCGTTGGCGATCACGACCTTGCTCAAGCGTTTGCCGGAATCGATGCGTTCAATCATGTCGTACCTTGAAGTAGCTGGGGGTTGAAAACGACCGCGTTAAGCGGCACGTCGGCGTGGCTGGGCTCCCGGGGTCCACACGAGCAACCTCGACGCCAGCCAGTTGAACAGCGCATAGCTGATCGATGCGTACACAACGATCACGAGCGCGATCAGGAACATGCGATCCACATAACCGAACTGGCTCGCATACTCGATGACGTAACCGATGCCGGACTGGGCACCGAGATACTCGGCCCCCAGCACGGCAGCCCAGGCGGTGCCCAGGCTGAGCAGGATCGAAGAACGCAGTTCGGGCAGGATCGCGGGAATGATCACCGTCCGGTACAGGCGTAAGCGGGAGGCGCCGAGCGTGCGTGCATAGTCGATATACAACTGCGGTACATTGCTCACAGCGTTGACCACCCCGGCAAAGAAGATCACGCCGACTCCATAGGCGACGAAGAGAACTTTGCCAGCGAAGTTAGTACCGAACCACAATTCGAACAGCGGCACCATGGCGAGCAGAGGCAAGGTGCGCAAGAACTGCAAGGGCAGGTTCACCAGCCGTCGCGACCAGTTCGACCACGACACCGCGAGTCCGAGGGCCGCTCCACCCAACGCACCGCACACGAACCCGGTATAGAGGCGCAGCATGGTGTCCCAGGAATGCAGCAGGACTGCGAGCGCAGCGGCCGTGTAGCTGCGCGGTGCGCCTTCGGCCACCGAAGGCACACCAAGACCGCCGGGCCAGTAATCGGACAGCGATTGGAACGTCTGCGTGAATAACACCTGCCAGCCGGGCACCAACGGTTCACCCGGTGCGGCTTCGGCCGTATAGATCAGTGACAACACCTGCCATCCGCCCGCCATGGCAAGCAGCACAAGTACGGAGACAACCAGTTGGCCGCCACGCGAAAGTTGACGGTTCATGCATGGCTCCGCTCGAGGCCGAGGTGATTCAGCAAGGTATGTTTGGCTTGTACGAGATCGGCACGCAACAGGCTGTCGGTATTGCGCGGACGCGGCGCGGCAACCGCGAGGTCGTCCACCAGCCGGCCGCCACGCAACACCAGTATGCGGTCGGCCAGCAGCAATGCCTCATCGACGTCGTGGGTGACGAAAATAACCGTGCGGCGATGGCCGCTTCCGGTCGTCTCGCCCCACAACGTGAGCAGCACCTCCTGCAACTGCCGACGCGTCACGTAGTCGAGGGCGCCGAATGGTTCGTCGAGCATCAGCACATTCGCCCCGTTGGCGAAGACCGTCGCGATCGCCACCCGCTTGAGCATGCCGCCCGACAGCTCGCGTGGCCACGCACGGCTGACGTGGCTCAAGCCCACTCGTTCGAGATAATGTTCGGCGATCTCGCGGCGCTTTCCCTTGGCAACGCCAGCGCACTTCAGGCCGTACTCCACGTTGTCGATCACGCGCAGCCACGGAAATACGCTGTCCTTCTGAAACACCACGCCGCGCTCGGGGGCGGGCTGGGTCACGCGTTTATTGTCGACCTCCAACGTGCCGTCGGTGGCGGCGAGCAAGCCCGACATGACTTGCAGCAAGGTGCTTTTGCCGCAGCCCGACGGGCCCACCAGGCATACGAACTGGCCCTCCGGGATGGTGAAGCTGACCGAAGCGAGCGCATTCACCAGTTGCCCGTCGGCGCGCCTGAAGCGCTGCGACAGGTTGCTGGCCGTGATCGTCGAGCCATCAATAAGCGAAGCCATTTCACTACTCCTTATGCCGGGCTGCAGCGGGGCTCCACGGGGCCAGGCGCTCGATTACCCAAGCGGTCAATACATCACATGCGATCGCCACAATAGCTAACATCACCAACGCGGCAAAAATGCCTTCTATGTCGATCGACTGGGCGAGTACTGAAACTATCTTGCCGATTCCTTGTTGCGCCCCCAGCAGTTCCACGATCGCTTCAATGCCCCACGCGCCCGCCAGCGCGATGCGGATGCCACCGAGAATCTGTGGCACCGTACCTGGGATCAGCACATCGCGAATCGCACGCCGTGGGCTCGCGCCGAGCGTGCGTGCGTAATCCTCGAATACCGGATCCAGGTTATCGGCAGCGCGCTGGGCAAACACATAGAGGATCACGGCGCAATACACGAGGACCAGCAGGATCGAGCTACCCCGCCCCACGCCGAACCAGATCAGGAAGAATGGCGCGACAACCAGCGTCGGTACGGTGCCAACGGTCATCATCACCGGCTGCACCAGCGGCCCCAGCCATTTCGAGCGGGCCGCCAGCAAGCCTATCGTGATGCCGATTAGCGAGCCGGCGAAGACGGCAACGAGCACATTGACACCGGTAAACACCAGACTGCCGAACAGCCCGGTGTTACCCAGCCCATAGTAGGTCAGCTCCCGCGCCACCCAGAAGTCCGCAGCGATGCGTCTGGCGACGTTCAATGGCGAGGGCAAAATCGACCCCGCCACGAAGCAACTGGCGATATGCCAGGCCACCACCACGAGGACGATCCCGAGAAGCGCCAGCGGGTCGAAGCGTCGCCAGAAAGCGGAATTCGAGAGTCGCGGACGCGGGAGTCGCGTCCGGTTGCCTGCCCTTGTCACTTCTGATGCCGTACTACGAAACATCGCAATACTCCTTATGCCTTGCTGCTTGCGGCACTTGCGAAACGATAGGCATCCAGGAAATCGAACCATGTGTAGTACTGATGTGCCTGCTTGAGAAGATTGGCCTTGTCAGCCGGGAGACTCTCGCCATCGAGCGTCTTCAAAAGGGCATCGGTTTTGGTTTGATAATCCTTCATCTGCTGCCAGATCGGCGCGGCCCAGACGATATCTTCCGGCGTGACTGAGCCCTTGCTGATGATCCCGCTGGTGGCAATGTCGTCGATGATGGCTGACCACGCGTTCTTGTAGAAGTACACATTTTTTTCGTCAGTGAAATACGTGGCGTTATAGTCATACGTCGAGAACGGATCGAGCCGCTCCACCGCATTCTGTACGTCCTTCGCATTCAACGAGGTACCCGCCACGCTGTTCAGATACGGCGCCTGCAACGCGAACAGCGACGGATCCTTCTTGACCGCGTCGAGGGTACGCCACACCACCGACATGAAGCGCAGCATCGCGTTCGGGTGGCTATTGACAAAGTTGCCGTTGGCGCCAACGCCGACCACCGTCACCAGATGCTCGACCGGCGAGCCCGCTCCGGCAGGGGCGTACTTGTTCATGTCGCCCACGTCAAGAACATCGGTCCATCCTGCCTGCTCGAGCGAGTAGACGATCGGCGCGCCGTCGGGGTTGACGAAGTCTTCGCGACCGGCACGGGCCAGTACCACCGATTTCGAATCATCGAGCACCTGCAGGTTCCAGTTCACCTTGGCCATGCTGGAGGCGAGGATTTCGAACGGCCGGTCGGTCACTTGCGGCGGACCTACTAGCGTCTTGCCCTCGAGCGGAGCCAATGCGGCGTGGAGCGCGGCATCAAAGCTCATGCCCTGCGCGATATAGTCCTTGAACGATTTGAGGTGCAAGCGCGGGTTGGCCAGGATCGCGTTGCCGAGAAAGTTGTCCGTGAAACCGACGCATTTGAGCGTCCGTGCCGATTTGTAGGTCGGCAGCATGTTGGGACAGTTTTCGCTGATCACATCCACCTGCCCGTTGAGCAGCAATGCAGTTGCATTGGTGTCGTTGACCTTGAGCCCTTCGGGTGCTGGGTCGATCCCGATACCGACATCCTTGAACCAGCCCTTCTTCATCGCAATGACGTAGAACGTATTGTCGGCAAATGGACGCATGCCGAACTTCACCTGCTGCTGGGGGATGCTCGTCCCTGCTTCAGGCGGCGCGGGCACGAAGCGGTCCGCGGCAAATGCCGAGATGCTCGTCATGAGTCCCAGACCGGCCAGCGCGATCGCCACGCTTGCCCGCTTGAAGGGATGGAAAAGATCTGATTTCGACATCGTCAACTTCCTTATAGTCAAAAACCCGTTGGCAGCTGAAAAAAATAAAGGAGTGCAATTCAGGTGGGTGTTGCGAAAAGACTCGGCAAGCGGCACGGTTCACCCGGCCCGCAGCAGTCATGGTGCTACACGACTGGCAATCAAGATATCGCGTCAATAATCGCCGCGAGACGCCGTTCCCGCACATTGGAAAGACAAAAAAATATTTTTATCTTTCAATGACTTATAGTTTTTTAAGGATGAGATGAAGTGCAAGCGACAGCGCGCCTGACGTGATGCTGATGGGCTTATGCTGATACGTGACCTGGTCCGCTCAAAAAACCCGAGCAGCTTGTTCCAGCAGGACTTCAAAGCAGGAATGGCGTTGTGCGAATTGCAGGGCAAAGCACCCGGGCTCCTCTGCAACCGTCTCGGCATGGGGCCAGACGGACCGGCATTGGTCTACCGGATCTCTTCGCGCTATGTTTGGGCGTTTTAATTCTGCGAGGCTTGCATGTTGCCCATTCCGGAGGAACTGGCGTTCCTGCAGACACGGGTCGCGCGGCCGCACTGGCAGGCGCGACCCATCTCACTCGCATTCGCACCGGAGCGGATGCCCAGCAGCGCGGCGCAACCGACGACATGAGTCGCCGGTTGCGCATGTTCAACGGCGCCGTGTCACGCAGCGAGGACACGTTCCGGCGGCGCCATGAACTCCGGCCCCACGGGATCCTTGACGAACTGCGCGACAATTGCGTCGATCTGCTTGAACGCCTTCTCGTCGAGGCGCCAGCCGAACACATCTTCAATCCCGTCCAGCTGGGCCGGACGACGTGCGCCCCACAGCGCGATCGTCGGGCCGCGATCGAGCACCCAGCGCACCGCCAGCGCGAGCACCGACTTGTCGAAGTTATCGCGCGCGAACACGTTGAGTGCTTTCACGGCCGCGACATACTGCTCGCGACGCGGCTCGCAAAACTTCGGGTCGCGCTGACGCAGGTCGTCGCCCTCGAAGCGTGTCTCGACGCCGATGCGCCCCGCCAGCAGCCCACGGCATAACGCACCGTAGGCAAGCGCGACGAGCCCATGCTGTTTTGCGTACGGCAGCACGTCACGGTCGATATCGCGTTCGAACAGGTTGTACGGCGGCTGCGTGGCCGACAGCGGCGCCACGCTCCGGAACGCATCCATTTGCGCCGGCGAGAAGTTGCTGACACCCAGCGCCCGCACCTTGCCTTCCTTGCGCAGATCGTCGAGCACCGCGGCGGTCTCTTCGATCGGCACCAGCGGATCGGGCCAGTGGACCTGATACAGGTCGATGTAATCTGTGCGCAAGCGCCGCAGCGTATCCTCTACTTCCTGGCGAATGCGCTCTGGCGACGAATTACGGAACACCGCGCCGTCGTGCCATTCCAATGCGACCTTGGTCGCGATGACTGCCTTGTGCCGATACCCATCGGCCAGCGCCTTGCCGACGATCTCCTCTGAAGCGCCGAAGCCGTACACCGGCGCTGTATCGATCAGGTTGACACCGCTATCGAGCGCCCGGCGGATCACCGCGATCGAGTCTTTCTCGTCGGTGCCGCCCCACATCCATCCGCCGATTGCCCAGGTGCCCAGGCCGATACGTGAGACGGGGGTCGTTAAACCTTCAATTGCGATTGTTTCAATAGTCATGTGAAGCTCTTTAATCAAAGTACTGCATAAAGCACCGCATCCGGGTCGAATGCGATCCGACCAACGGCGACGTGCCCCTCGGACGGGCAGGCGATCCGATTATTTCAGCGGCATCCGGCGATCACAAGAAGGCACCTGACGGTTTCATACTTTCCCAATGGAAACTAATTGCTACGACGGCGCTTACGCGCACGACAACCCGCAAAACAAACCGACGACCTGGCGCGGAACATCATCGGGCAGATTGTGGACAGGACAAATGGACGATCCTTGTCATCGATGCGCCCGGCACGCATGGCGAGACGCGTTTTTCGCGAGAGCGAAGCTTATGGCCACGGTCTCGCCGCCAGCAGAGCTGCGAGAAATTGCCCATAATTGCGCGCAGTCTTCTAGCAACCGTTGGAACGTTTAATGAAAGCAGTTTCTGTCACACCGCAATCCCCGATCGCATTTCTGGCGGTAGCGCTAGCGTTCACGATCAACATGATGGGTACAACGCTACCCACGGCGGTCTATCGGTACTACCAGCTGCAGTATGGTTTTACACCGACCGTCATCACGATCATCTATGCCTCGTATGCAATCGGAGTGCTGGGTGCACTGTTGCTGGTCGGAAATTGGTCCGATCAGCTTGGTCGTCGTCGCATGCTGCTGGCGGGACTCTGTGCGTCGGCTGCGTCGGCGCTGACGTTCCTGTTCAGCGACGGAATGGCGCTTCTGATGCTAGGCCGCCTGCTGTCGGGAATCTCAGCCGGCATTTTCACAGGAACCGCCACCGTCGCCGTGATTGAACTCGCGCCGCCTGCGTGGCGCGGCAAAGCCATGCTCGCGGCTACCGCATCCAATATGCTCGGGCTGGGTTTCGGTCCTTTGCTAAGCGGCATCCTGGTCGAACTATTTCCCTGGCCGATGCAGTTGCCCTATGCGGTGCATCTGGCGCTGGTCGGCGTCGCTGCACTATTCGTCCTTGGCGTGCCGGAGACCGCTGCGATTCCGGCGCGGGTGAAGCTCGGCATTCAGAAAATTTCGCTTCCTGCCGAAGTGCGCCGTGCGTTCATTCCTGCCGCGCTGGCTGGGTTTGCCGGTTTCGTCGTAGTGGGCTTCTTTGCGGCGGTCGCCCCTCAACTGATTCGGGTCGTGCTCGGGATTCACAGCGGCATCGTGACCGGTTCGATTGTGTTCCTGCTGTTCGCGTGCTCCGCCCTCGGGCAGATCGTGCAGACGATCATTGCTACCCGGTGGCGGCAAGCGGCCGGCTGCATTGGACTCGTGGTGGGACTGATATGTGTCGGCCTGTGCGTGCCGGAGCGCTCGCTCGGCGCGCTTCTGCTCGGCACCGCCCTGGCTGGGATCGGGCAGGGCATCAGCTTCCGCGCAGGGTTGGGCGAGATCGCGGCCGCGACACCTGCGCACCGGCGAGCGGAAGTCACGTCCAGCTTTTTCGTCGTGCTTTACGTGGCGCTCTCACTGCCTGTGATCGGCTTTGGCATTGCGGTGCAACTCGCCGACATTCAACGCGCGACGCTGCTCTTCGTCGGCTTGACGATCGTTCTTGTGCTTATCGCGCTGCTCCTGCTGATGCGCGGGCAAGCGAAGCGGGAGCCAGACGCCAAAGCGATCGGTGACTGAAAATAGATGGGCGATGAACGGTGCGTCGATGGAACTGACGCACCATCCCCTCAAACTAGCGAAAGACTCGTTTCACACGCAGGCGGACCGCGTTCTGTCGTACTGCGGCCTCTCGATGACACCTTGAACTCATCCAAGCCAGCCCTTGATGGTATCGGCCATGACGTTGGTCGAGATGCCATAGCGATCGTGCAGGGTCGGCAGCGCGCCCGCAGCGAGGAACTCATCGGGCAGTGCGATCTGACGGTACATCGGCGTGACGCCTGCCGTGAGCAGCGGGGTCGCGACCGCTTCGCCAAGCCCGCCGATCACCGAGTGATTCTCGGCGACCACCACCAAGCGACCCGTGCGCCGGGCTTCGCGCAGGATCGTCTCAGTGTCGAGCGGCTTGATGGTCGGCACGTGCAATACACCCACTCCCACGTTGTCCGCGCCCAGCAATTTCGCCACCTCCAGCGAGCGCATCGTCATGATGCCCGACGAGATGATGAGAACTTCGGCGCCGTCGCGCAGCAGCTTGGCCTTGCCGAGTTCGAACTGGTAGTCATATTCGTCGAGCACGGCCGGCACGTTGCCACGCAGCAGACGCGCATACACCGGGCCGTTGTGCGCAGCAATCGCAGGCACCATTTGCTCGGTGTCGAGCGCGTCGCACGGATCGATGACCGTCATGTTCGGCATCGCGCGCATCAGCGCGAGATCCTCGGCCGCCTGATGGCTCGGACCGTAGCCGGTCGTTAGACCCGGCAGCGCGCAGATGATCTTCACGTCGAGGTTGTCCTCTGCGATAGCCTGGTGCATGAAGTCATACGCACGGCGGGTCGCGAACACGGCGTAGGTGGTCACGAACGGTTGGGCACCTTCATGCGCCATACCAGCGGCCGCGCCCATCAGCAACTGCTCGGCCATGCCCATCTGATAGTAGCGGTCTGGAAACTCCTTCCCGAAGATATGCAGGTCGGTGTACTTGCCGAGGTCGGCGGTCATGCCGACCACGTTCTTCTTCTCCCGGGCCAATTGGACCAACGCATGGCCGAACGGCGCGGAACGCGTGACTTGTCCTTCGCCGGCAATGGAAGCGATCATCGCCGAGGTCTTCAGGCGCGGCTTCCTGGTAAGAGTGGTGTCGCTCATGCTTATCTCCCTGCTTCGAGTGCTGCGAGCGCCAGTTGCCACTCATGGGCATCGACGCGGATGAAATGGTTCTTTTCCCGTTCTTCGAGGAACGGCACGCCGCAGCCCATGCGGGTATCGCATACGATAATCCGGGGCTGCGCTTGCGGATGACTGCGTGCGGCATCGAACGCTGCCTTCACTGCGTCAATGTCGTTGCCGTCCACGCGCTGCGTGAACCAGCCGAACGCTTCGAGCTTCTCGACGAGCGGCTCGAACGCCATGATCTTCGAGGAGGGACCGTCGGCTTGCTGGTTGTTGACGTCGACCATGGCGATCAGGTTGTCCAGCTTCCAGTGAGCGGCCGACATAAGGCCCTCCCAGATCGCGCCTTCATCGAGTTCGCCGTCGGAGAAGAGCGTGTAGACGAAGGCGTCCGAGCCCTTGCGCTTGAGTCCCAGGCAGCGGCCCACCGCGATCGTGAGACCGTGGCCGAGCGAGCCGCCGGACATCTCCATGCCGGGCGTGTAGTTCGCCATACCGGACATGGGCAACCGGCTGTCGTCGCTGCCGTAGGTTTCGAGTTCTTCCGGTGGCAGGAAGCCGGCTTCGAAAAGCGCTGCATAAAGCGCTATCGCATAGTGGCCGTTGGATAGCAGAAAGCGGTCGCGGCCTTCCCATTCGGGATCGTCGGCCCGGTAGCGCATCGCGCCGAAGTAGGAAACCGCGAGTACATCGGCGATGTCGAGTGCCTGGCCGATATAGCCTTGACCTTGTACTTCGCCCATCAGCAAGGCGTTTCTGCGAATCCGATAGGCGCGCTCGGCGAGCGTCACCGCATCTGATGAAGGACTGTTCATGGTGTCTCCTTGAATTAAGAGTGAGTCTTTGCAGCAAACGGTGTCAGCGATTGACGGTTTTGGCTGGCACGAGGAAAACAAGCCCGGCACCGATGACGACAGCGACGGAGATAAAGATGAGCCCGGCCGTCGACTTACCGGTCAGGTCGTTCAACCAGCCGACAATGGCCGGCGAGAAGAAGCCTGCGAGATTGGCGAAGCAGTTCACCGCGGCGATACCCGCCGCTGCGGACATGCCCCCGAGAAGCGCGGTCGGCAGTGACCAGAACTGTGACGACGAGGCGAGGATGCCGGCGGCGGCCACACTGACACACACCAGCGACGCGCCGACTCCGCCCAGCATCGGAAGCGTTGCAAAGCCTGCCGCCGATACGAGCATCGGGATCGCAAGATGCAGACGCCGTTCGCGATGGCGGTCAGCGCTTGCTCCCACCAGCGGCAGCGCGATGATGGCGCAGAGGTAAGGAATGGCCGTGAAGATACCGACCCACAGAGGGTCAGCGACACCGGACTTGCGGATGATCGTCGGCAGCCAGAACGTCAGCCCATACTGACCGAGCACGACGCAGAAGTAGATGGCGGCCATCAACCACAAACGACGATCGCCGATGAAAGAACCGATCGACACATGGGCGACCTTGTGGGCATTGTCGTTCGCCACGTTGCGTGCGAGGAGCGCCTTCTCCGCATCCGTGAGCCACTTCGCGGCAGCGATACCGTTGTCGAGGTAGAGCAGGATAGCGACGCCAAGAAGCAGCGACGGCAGCGCTTCGAGGATAAAGAGCCACTTCCAGCCGGCGAGACCCTGTACGCCCTGGAACGCATGCAGGATGTAACCCGACAGCGGCCCGCCGACAATTCCAGCAAGCGGGATCGCCATGAAGAAGAGGGAGAGCGCCTTGGCGCGCCGCGCCGACGGAAACCAGTAAGTCAGATACAGGATGACGCCCGGCGCGAACCCGGCCTCCGCCACACCCAATAGAAAGCGCAGAACATAGAAGGTAGTGGGCGATTTGACGAAGACGAAGCAGGCCGAGATCACCGCCCACGTCAGCATGATCCGAGCGAGCCAGTTTCGGGCGCCCACTTTGTGCAACATGAGATTACTCGGTACTTCGAAGAGAAAATAACCGAGAAAGAAAATACCGGCGCCGAAGCCATACACGGTTTCGCTGAATCGCAGGTCGTTGAGCATCTGCAGTTTCGCGAAGCCCACGTTGACACGATCGAGATAAGCGCCCAGATAGCACAGCATCAGGAACGGTATCAAGCGCCGTCCGACTTTCGCATACGTTTTTGATTCAAAGCTCGCCGGATCGACGAGCGATGTGAGATCGCCCGTCATTGACGGCGCAGTGGCCTTCGTTTTCATGATTGTCTCCTGTCGGCCAGAGTTAGCGCTTTAGCTGTCGATCAGAGTTAGCGCTTTAGCTGTCGATCAGAGTTAGCGCTTTAGCGCTTACTCTGATCCCATGCAAAGCTCTTACTCTGATCCCATGCAAAGCTCTTACTCTGATCCCATGCAAAGCTCTTACTCTGGCCCCATGCAAGATTCTTGCGGACATATCGCCCCCGGTTTTACCGCCGGGTGCCTTGACCCATCCGCCGCAATCGCGACGGATGGCGTACTCAGTGGATCAACATGCCGCCGTTGACGTCGAGCGTGATGCCGGTGAGGTAGGCCGACAGGTCGCTCGAGAGGAACAGACAGGCATTCGCGACGTCGGCCGCATCGCCGAGCCGACCGAGCGGAATGCCCTTGATGATGTCGGCGCGCATCTCCGTCGTGAGCTTGTCGCCGGTGATATCCGTCTGGATCAGGCCCGGTGTGATCGAGTTGACGCGGATGTTGTCCGCTCCGAGTTCACGCGCCATGGCACGAGCGAGGCCGAGTACGCCCGCTTTTGCGGCGCTGTAGTGAGGACCGCCGAAGATACCGCCGCCGCGTTGCGCGGAAACCGATGACATGCAGACGATGCTGCCGCTCTTTTGCTCTCTCATTTGCGGAATGACCGCTTGCGACATGTAGAGCGTACCGCGCAGATTCACGTCGATGACCGCATCGAAGTTATCGGCTCCGATGTCCATCGTCTTCAAAGGCTGGGTGATGCCCGCGTTGTTGATCAAGCCGTCGACACGGCCGTACTTCTCGATGATCGCCTTGGCGGCAGCCATGCATGCGGCCTTGTCGGTCACATCGCAAGCGAGGCCGAGGTGTTCTTCGCCGAGCTCACGCGCGGCACGCTCGGCGTCTTCCTTGCGAAGGTCCAGAATCACCACTCGCGCGCCTTGCGCGGCAAGCGCTTTGGCGGTCGCCTTGCCGATGCCACGCGGCGAAGCTGCACCGGTTACGATTACTACTTTGCTGTCGAGCAACATATTTGTCTCCATCGATCACGTTAGTTGGTAGACGCAGTTTCAGCGCTTCAACCATCTCGATCAATGCAGTTCGGCTCAACTATTGCTGAAGAATTTTCAGGTGTCGCCGCACCGTGGAGTCAGGGGCGTCAGAAAGCACCCCTTTCGCATCAGGCAGCGCGCTGGCGTCCCGCCTGGCGCGGCCTGGCGCTATACGGCGTCACGGCTGATCTCTTGCTCGACCCAGGCCAAAAATTTAGCCACGCGCGGCAAGTCCGCGTTCTGGGAAGGGTAAACGAGGTGATGGGCTCCGACCTCGACCGCATACGTGCGATCGAAGACCCGTACGAGCGAACCGCGTTTTAGATGGACCGATGCGAGCATCGTGCTTTCGAGCGCGATGCCGTGTCCCAATGCCGCGGCCTCGAGCGACATGTACGAGCGGTCGAACGCGAAATCGTATGCCTTGCGCGACACCGCGACGCCGAACTTGCCGAACCATTGCTTCCACTGCACGAGAGGCGTCTCCGAGAAGATCAGGCGCCGCTCGAGCAGATCCTCGGGGGTACGCACCGGGTGTCGTCCAAGGTATTCCTCCGATGCGAGAGGCGCGATGAACTCGTTGCGTAGCGTTTTGATCTCGCCATCGGTCCAATGGGCGTAGCCATGCCGTACGTCGATGTCATAGTAGCCAGAGGTGAACGACACGTCCTCATACGAGCACGCGAGATTCAACTGAATGTCGCCGTTCGCTTCCTGGAACAAAGCCAGCCGCGGCAGCAGCCACATCAACCCAAAGCTGGGGCTCGAGTGAATGCGAAGAATCTCGACACCCGACTGACTCGATGCGCGCTCGGTCGCGCGGCTCAGATCGGCGAGCGATCCGGTGACATCGGCCAGATATTGCTGACCCGTCGGCGTCAGCACGAGTCCTCGCCCCAGTCTTGTGAACAAGGGCCTTCCCACGATGGATTCGAGGTTGGCGATTTGATGGCTGATCGCCGATGGTGTTAGCCCTAATTCATCAGCGGCCCGATTGACGCTCTTGGTCCGGGCGACACTTTCGAACGCGACGATGGCTTTTAGTGGCGGGATGCGCATTGTTCTCGGGTGCAGGGCTCGCGAACCGTCTTGCTTCGGGATGTTCTGCTCGCTACTGGCGATTCCAGAAATGTCGCGTATCCGGGAGGTAAAGGCAATCCGGGGTTCGGCCGATAGGCAATCGCTTCACAGGGGCGCGAGACGTTTCCCTGGCCGCTTCTATTTGATCGGTCTGTGCTATTTCAGGGAAAGGTATTTGTAAAAGAGCGAACGACCACGTTCTCCCCTGGAGGATGTCGGCACCTTTTAATTCGTCGTTTAATTTCTCGTTGACTGCCGGATGCCATGCCAGCCTCCATGCCGTCTCTAAAGCAGGAAATACGCCTTTGCACCGGCGGCGACGGGGTGCGTATTGCGTATGCAACATGCGGAAGCGGCCCGCCGATCGTCAAGGCCGCGAATTGGCTCAGTCACCTCGAATTCGATTTGAAGAGTCCCGTCTGGAGTCATCTGATCGCGGAGTTATGCCTGCAGCACAGATTGATCCGTTATGACCAGCGCGGCTGCGGACTGTCCGATCGCGATCCGGCCGAGATTTCATTCGACGCCTGGCAGCGCGATCTCGACACCGTAATCAACGCCAGTGGCGTGCGGCGCTTTGCCTTGCTCGGCATCTCACAAGGGGCTTCGATTGCCATAGCGTACGCAGTGGCGCAGCCCGAGCGTGTCAGTCACCTGATCCTCTATGGCGGATATGCGCGCGGCAAGCTTAAGCGGTCGGCGGATGCGCGGCTACGCGAAGAAGCGGAAACACTTGTCAAGCTCGCAGAACTGGGCTGGGGTCAACAGAACCCCGCATTTCGCCAGTTCTTTACGACGCAGTTCATTCCGGGCGGCAGCCCGGAACAGCATCACTGGTTCAACGAACTGGAGCGTCTGACGACGACACCGCGCAACGCGGCACGCATCATGCGCGTGTTCAACGAAATCGACGTGGTCGATCTGCTCCCGCTGGTTCAATGCCCGACGCTCGTGCTGCATGCAAGTGGCGATGCGCGCGTGCCGTTCGAGGAAGGCCGCCTGCTCGCCGGCCTCATTCCAGGCGCGCGTTTCGTTCCGCTCGATAGCGAAAACCACCTGCTGCTCGACTCGGAACCGGCGTGGTTGCGCTGGCGCGACGAGTTGCGCACGTTCC
Organism: Paraburkholderia sp. RL17-337-BIB-A; assembly: GCF_046025895.1. Taxonomy (NCBI): domain Bacteria; kingdom Pseudomonadati; phylum Pseudomonadota; class Betaproteobacteria; order Burkholderiales; family Burkholderiaceae; genus Paraburkholderia; species Paraburkholderia sp. RL17-337-BIB-A. Next base: position 3,174,481 of record NZ_JARESY010000002.1, read on the forward strand.
TGCCGGTGACGCAGTCCGCTGATCCGGCGTTCGCGACATTGACGCCGCGCGAACGCGACATCGTCGGCTTGATCGCGGGCGGTCGCGATAACGCGCAAATTGCCGCGCATCTCGGTTTGAGCGAAAAGACCGTTCGCAATCACATCACAAGCATCTTTTCGAAACTCGAAGTCGAGAATCGCGCGCAGGCAATCGTGCTGGCCCGCAAGGCCGGATTCGACGCGCCTGCCTGACGCCTGTCTGGCGACTGCAATCAGGACACCTGTCCCAACCAGGCGCGTCTATTTGCGCGTGTCCCGGTGATGATCTGGGACTGCCGCCTCATGTCCGCGAGCCGATCGATCCGGAAAATGCATTCTCGAACGGCGACGCAGCGAACCCTCTCGTGCCGCTCGATACGGGTGCCGCCTGGCGCCCTTCAATGCAAACGCCTCCGCTATCAGGAGGCCTCTGGAGAATAAGCATGAATGATGTCAGCAGCGAAAGTCCGTCCGCACGCTACGCGAAATGCATCGAAGTGTCTCGTCGTATCCGCTGGGATATTGACCGCGATGTGATTCGCGGCCGCCAGCTCGATCCCGTGCACAAGTTTCTGCCGGACGGACTCGCACAAGTCGACCGTCTGCCGTTCCTGACCCCTGCGCAACGTTTGCTGATGTCTCAAGTGCAGGGACGCACGTACGCCAACATGTTCCGGCTCGTGGAGCGCTTCGTCAGCGCGAAGATGCTCGAAGTCAGCCGCAATCATGCACTTGGCGATCAGACGGCGCTGGAAGCGGTTGTGCGTTTCACGGACGAAGAGCTGAAGCATCAAGAACTGTTCCGCCGCATCGAACTGCTGGCTGCGGATAGCATGCTCCCCGGTTATCGCTTCATGCCAAAGGCCGACGAAGTCGCGTCCTTCGTGCTTGGCAAATCCACCTGGTCCGTGCTGGCATTGACCTGTTGCATCGAGATTGTCACGCAGGTTCATTACCGGGAGAGCATGGAGCTGGACTCAGGCCTTTCGCCGCTCTTCAAGGATGTGTTCCTGTTCCACTGGAAAGAGGAATCGCAGCACGCGATTATCGACGAACTGGAATGGGAGCGCGAGGACGCGCAACTGACCGACGCTCGGCGCGACGCAGCAATCGACGATCTGATCGAACTCGTGAACGCCGTGGATGGACTGCTGCAAGTGCAGGCCGCGGCAGACGCCGGATACTTCCTCGTGCACGCTGGCGGCACGATGAGCGTCGGCGAACGGCATGCCGTAAGTGCGGCATTGCTCGACGCATATCGCTGGCAGTACATCGTGTCGGGCGTCACGCAGCCGCGGTTTTCGAAACTGCTGTACAGAATGATCACGCCCGCACAAGCGGAGCATATCGGCGACGCGCTGGCGCCGATCATGCAGCGGACGTCAAATATCGACGCGTAGGTGTCGGCGCGCAGACCGGCTTTCCCGCGGCGAAGCTTCAAAGCGTCAACAGGTTCTTGCACAGGTCAACCGTGTTGCTGACCGAGTATTTGCGCAGCAAGCTCGCACGATGAACATGCACAGTTCGTGGACTGATCTCCAGCCGTCTTGCGATTTCCTTGCTGCTGCAACCCTCGAGCAGCAGCATGGCGATTTCCCGCTCGCGCGGCGTGAGCGAAGCGCGTATGGCCGACACCATTTGCGGTTCAACCGACAAATCTAAAAACGTCCAGATTGCGCGGGCATACGGGGCGCGCCTGTCGACGGTCGTCCCGCTTACATGGCTCCAGAACATTTCCCCATTCAGCCGCTTCATTAGCCAGTTGTCGGAGTAGCTGCCGCGCTTCGCGAGTATTGGACCAATCTTCTTTCCCCGCATATCGAAGTCGCTCTCGCCTGCGTAAAGCACCGCGAACGACAGCCCGATTATCTCTGCACGCGTTCCGCGCCAGATGCTCGCGAACAGCTCGTTGCAATCGACGATGGTGCGCTGATCCAGAACAGCGCAGGCGATAGGGCAGAGCTCGAAAACCTGACGGTAATCAAGTGGTTCGCCAGATACAACCCCGTTCTCTTTCACAATCAACCCTCTCTCTTTGCAGCGCTTACCTAGGTAAACGAAACATTTTGAATCATGTTTTCGGCCCGTTAAACTCGATTTTGCATTACCTAGACGAGTAAGTAAAAGGGCCATCACGCGCAACCCTGCCCGACACTTCACGGAGCAAAAATGGAAATATCGGAATCGCTGGGCATCGCAGAGGTCCGGCCGAGCCCACATCGGGCTATCGTGGCGACTGTTATCGGCAACGGCCTCGAGTGGTTCGATTTCACGGTGTACAGCTATTTCGCCGTGATCCTGGCCAAAGTGTTTTTCCCGACCGGAAACGATTTCAGTTCGCTGCTGCTTGCGGTCGCGACATTCGGCGTCGGGTTTTTCATGCGTCCTATCGGCGGCATCGTGCTGGGCGTCTATGCGGACAAGAAAGGGCGTAAGGCCGCCATGACGCTCACCATCATGATCATGGCCGCCGGCACGACCTTGATCGCGGTGACGCCGTCATACGAATCGATCGGCCCGATCGCGCCATTGATCATCGTGGTCGCGCGTCTGATGCAGGGCTTTTCCGCGGGCGGTGAAATGGGCACGGCCGCGGCTTTTTTGACCGAGCATGCGCCTGAAGGCCGCCGGGCCTATTACTCGAGCTGGGTGCTGTCGAGCATTGGCTTCGCCGTCCTGCTTGGCGCCGCCGCCGGCACATTCGTGACAACGGTCCTCGATCCTGCGTCCGTCAGAAGTTGGGGGTGGCGTTTGCCGTTCCTGCTCGGCCTCCTGATCGGTCCGGTGGGGTTCTATTTCCGCTCCAGGATTACTGAAACACCCGTCTATGAGAACACAACGCATCGTGTTGCTGCGTCGCCGCTGCGGGAATCCATAACGACGCACGCCAGAGACACATTCGGCTGTTTCGCGATGGTCATGCTATGGACAGTCGCCATCTACGTGCTGCTGTTCTATATGCCGACGTATGCGGCAAGTGTCCTGCATCTCCCGCCGTCGGACGGTTTCATTTCGGGAATGGTCGGCGGTTTTGCCATGATGTGCAGCGCGCCACTTGCCGGTTTGCTCGCCGATAGGGTGGGACCGGGACGGGTGTTGGCGCCATCGGCGGTACTTGTTTTTCTGCTCGCGTGGCCAATGTTTACCTACATTAATGCTGTGCCGGGCCTGTCGTCGCTGCTGGTGTTCCAGGCTGTCTTCGGCATTCTGACCGGCACCTATACGGGTCCGATCCTGTACGCGTTTTCACGCCGTTTCCCGAGTCCCGTCCTCGCGACGGCCATATCGATTGCGTACAACTTTGGCGTTACGGTGTTCGGCGGTTTCGCGGCGTTTTTCGTGACGTGGCTGATCGTCGCCACCGGAAGCACCGTCGCGCCAGCGTACTACGTCATGCTCGGCGCGGCTTTCAGTCTGGTAGGCATGTGGCTGCTGCGGCGGAGTGATTGATATGCAATGCGAGACCTTAATCTGCAGGAATATGCTATTGAGCAGTGGCGAAACACTGCCCGAAGCGAAGCTCGTATACGCGACGGCCGGCCGTCTCAATGACGCACGTGACAACGTAATTCTCTATCCCACGTCGTTCGGCAGCAGCCATGTTGACATAGCATGGCTGGTCGGGCCGGGCCGGCCGCTCGACACTGACCGCTATTTCGTGATCCTGGCGAATATGCTTGGTAACGGCTTGTCGTCATCACCGAGTCACTACCCGCCGGGCACGTTTCCGTCGATATCCGTCAGCGACAGCGTGAAGCTCCAGCACACACTCGTTCACGACGTGTTGCGCGTGGAGCGTGTAGCTTTGGTCGTTGGGTTCTCGATGGGGGGACAGCAGGCCTATCACTGGGCCGCCCTATTTCCTGAAATGGTGGAGCGCGCCGCAATCATTTGCGCGTCTGCAAGAACGTCGGTTCATAACCAGGTATTTCTGGAAGGATTGAAGGCGGCGCTAACGCTCGATCCGGCCTGGAACGGCCGGTATTTCTCCGGCGCGGCGCCGCGAGGCATTCGCGCGATGGCGCAAGTCTATGCAGGTTGGGGCATGTCCGCGGAATTCTACAGACGCGGGTTATATCTCACGGCCGGATACCGCGATCTCGAAGATTTCGTGACTAACGACTGGGGCGCGTTTCTCGCCCGTACGAACCCAAACGATTTGCTCGCCATGATCGACGCCTGGCACGGCGCGGACATCAGCAACAACGCGCGCTACAAAGGTGCTTTACCGAATGCGCTCGATGCCATTCAGGCGCGATGCCTGGTCATGCCAAGCCTGACGGATATGTACTTCTCCGCCGCAGAGATCTGCGACGAAGCCCGGCAGATCAATAACGTCGACATCCATCCCATTGATACGATCTGGGGTCACCGAGTCAATAATCCCAGGCAGAATCCCGATGACGCCCTATTGGTGGAGCGCAAGCTCACCGAGCTACTTAGCTATAAGCGTTGATTCATTGGGTTGCCGTCTGTGTGCGTCGTCACGTCAATGTGGGCGGAGTGGCAAAGCAAACCTGACTTCGCACGGTCTCGCGAGCAGCCGACACGCACGCTAGACGGGATCGATGCGCCAGCCTCGTCATTGCGAAAGCGACGGGCGGACTGCTGATCGCCGCGCCCGCACCGTCTCTCCCCTCCTCAGCCCACATTCCGCCAGCCGCGCGGCAATGGCCTGCATAACCTCTTGCGCCTGTGCCTGGCTGCGGCAATGGACCACCGCATCATCGGCATAGCGCGCAAAGGGGCATTGCGGGAAGTGACGCTGCATCCAGGCATCAAGCGCATAGCGCGTACAGATTCATCGAGATCGGACTGACCACTCCCCCCGTGCGGGGTACCGCGGTCCCGCAGCAAGTGTGTCCCCTGTGCAGTTTCGAATGGTGCAGTCAGCCACCACTCGATGTACATCAGGATCCAGTCCTCCTGTTTATGGGTTTTGAACTACGCAATCAAAAAGACGGAAATCATCGAACGCGAAGGCGCTTGGTCGCGATTTGCTTAAGAAATCGGATCATCCTGTCGTAAACGCGTATGACACTTTTTCAGCGTCTGCGAAAAAAACAAACCGCCGACTTCAAGGACTAATTTGATGAACCTGAGTAGCCTCAATGCCAAGTTACGTGTTGCGCTGGCCGCCGTGTGGGCCGGACTACTGGCCATCGCGATCCTGTGGGTGTTTTCCAATCGGGCTACCATGATGGCTGAAAAGCGTGCCGACCTCGTCAATGTGGTTGATTCCGCCGTCAGCATCGCCGAACACTACCAAAAGTTGGCCGCCAGCGGCTCGATGCCCGTCGATGCGGCGAAGAAGGCCGCACTGGAACAATTGCGTGCTATCCGCTTTGGCACGGGCGGCTATATTCCGATCATCGATTCCGCCCCGAATATGGTGCTGCTCGCGCCCAATCCGTCGATGGAAGGCAAATACATGGGGGACGTGACTGATCCCGACGGCGTCAAGCATTTCCGCCGGATCGTTGAAATTGCCAAAGGACCGGGCACCGGCTTCCTGACTTACTACTGGCCCAAACCCGGCGAAACGGAGCCGCTGGGCAAGCTGACCTACATCCATTACATGCGGGACTGGGACTGGTTCGTCTGCGCCGGCGTATATGTCGACGATGTGACAGCAGCGTTTCATCAAAACCTGCTGCGGGCCGTCGGGCTTGTGCTGCTTATCGGCATTGCGGTGACGGCCGTACTGCTGTACATCATCCGCAGCGTGAAGGGCAGCCTTGGTGGTGAGCCGGCCTACGCCTCGGAGATCTCGGCGCGGATCGCCAGCGGCGATTTGACCGGTGCGGTGATGACCGCCCCACGCGATCAATCGAGCATGCTCTTTAGTATGAGGGCGATGCAGGATCAGTTGAGCGGGATCATTGCGCGCATCCGCGCCGGCGCCGAGTCGATCACGTTAGCGTCCCGCGAGATCGCGGCCGGAAACACCGATCTGTCGCAGCGTACTGAAGAGCAGGCCGCAGCGCTCGAAGAAACCGCTTCGAGCATGGAGCAACTCACGGCGACCGTGAAGCAGAACACCGAAAACGCCAGACAGGCAAGCCAGCTCGCCACGAATGCGTCAAGCATCGCCGGAGAAGGGGGCGAGGTTGTCGAGCAGGTCGTCGGTACCATGCGCGATATCTCGAACAGTTCGCACAAGGTGGTCGACATCATCAGCGTGATCGAGGGTATCGCGTTCCAGACCAATATCCTTGCCCTCAATGCCGCCGTCGAAGCGGCCCGTGCCGGGGAGCAAGGACGGGGCTTCGCCGTAGTGGCCGGCGAGGTCCGCACGCTTGCGCACCGCTCGGCAACCGCCGCCAAGGAAATCAAGCAAATGATCGAGGAATCGACAGGCAAGGTGGCCGCCGGCACGCAACTGGTCGAACGCGCCGGCACCACGATGCAACAGATCGTCAAAGCAATCAGGCAGGTCACCGACGTGATGAACGAGATTGCCGCGGCTTCCGAGGAACAGTCCTCTGGCATCGATCAGGTAAACCGCGCGATCGCGCAAATGGACGAGGTAACGCAGCAGAATGCGGCACTCGTGGAGGAGGCAGCGGCCGCAGCGGTGTCGCTGGAAGATCAGGCGACGGCATTGCAGAATGCCGCCGCCATCTTCAAACTCAGGGATTCGCACTCCGCGGTCCCTGCGCTTTCCGGCCGCGCCTAAGGCGGCGGCTCCGCAGAAACCGGCATTGGCCGCCGCTGGCACAATGCCGGGGGACGGGGCCCTGCAGGAACCTCTCCTTCGCGGGCAGGGCGGTCGCGCCCGCGGAGCAACATCGTGCCGCGGAGCGCGCAGCGGTTCGCCCCATCATGGACATCAGTCCTGCGGCGACCGCTGCTCCTCAACCGCTTACTGGCTGGTACCGCCCACGTTTTTGTCGAGCCAGTCCGCCATCACCCCGGCGATGACGTCGCTGTTCTTCTCGAGCATCATCATGTGACCGTTGCCATGGATGCCGAGGTCGGCGAGCCGCAAGTGCGTGTTAGGCACGCCCGCCTGCGTCAGGTACTCCGACGTGCACTGATCGTAGGTCGCGCGAAACGATGCTTCGCTGGTAACGATGGCGATCGGAATACCGCTCAGGTTCGGTAGCTTGCGCGCCGGTTCGGCCTGAAGCCAGCAACGCACAAGACCGGGGCCTTCGGCCTTCTTCTGTTCAACGCGCGCGATCTGGGACGGGTCCGTCACGGGAGGATCGTATGTCAGTGGCACGCGGGTAATGCCCCACGGGCGCTCGGCTTTCTTGCCATAGTGGTACCAGTCCGCCCCGCCGGTGAACGTCGGGTCGTAGAACGCGGGGCCGTTAGGTTCCACGGCGACCACTGCCTTGACCAGTCGCGGGCGCTCGTCGGCGATTTTCCAGCCGATCGTGCCCGACTGGGAGTGCGTGAGCAGGATCGCCGGCCCGATCTTGTCAAGCAGCGCGGCGGCGGCGTCCGCGTTAATGGCCTCGGTTTCGGGCACGTCGGCGATCGATTCAACCTGCGATGCCATGAATTGATCAAAGGTCGGATTGCCCACTACGCCCGGGCCGCCGGGCCATTGAGTGTGAAGCGAAGCTTCCGGCCATAGTTTGGAGCGCTCGGGCGCCGTAAACATCTGCTCCACCGGCAGCGCGGCAAAGCGGGTATAGGTGCCGTAAGCCGATGGGTATTGTCCGGAGCGGGCGCGGCCCACCTGGTCGACCACGTACACCGTATAGCCGCGCGCGACGAAATAATCGGCCCAGCCTCGCCGGCCGTCCGGGGTGCCGAGATAGTTGGTCCCGGTCTGGTCGGTACCGTGAACCATGATGATCGGATACGGATGCTTGACCACCTGCGGCACTTCGTATTGCACGAACATCTGGCCGGTCATTCGTTGACCGTTGGCGTCGCTCTGGTAGTGGCCACCGACGTAAAAGTAGCCCTCGTCGGCTAGCTGGAGAGGCGGCTTCGCAGTGGCGGCTGCCACTGGGCCCGCGGCAAAGGCTCCGGCAAAGGAGAGACAGCATATCGAACGGATGTGCCGCGCGAATCGTGATCGCAACATGATCTTCCTAGCATATATGTGATTAGTGGCGGCTCGGTTCAGAGTCGAACCGGACCAACCTGAATAACGGTTACAGCGGCAAAACCTTGAATTTTTAAAGGCGCTCTTATGTTCAAGGGGCCGCCCCCGACGGCGCCTGGCGGCCAGTTAGCCATCGCAGCTCGTTCGCAAAAAAGCCTCTCATGTCATGTTCAGTCAACAGCTGGACCCAATCCGCCGCTCGCGTCCGGTATCCATTTCGAATGACTAAACTTGGCGTCGGCCTTTCGAGGGGCATTTCTCTCAGGCAACCCCCCCCTCGATTTTTGACCTGCCGCACCCCCGGGCGGCAGGTTCTTTTTTTTGTGCCCAGCATGGGCGCACTCTTGGGGGTGCACCTGCTTCGACCAGTTAAGTCCGATTTCCCCTCGTCATATTCAAGGCGCCGCTATTTTTTATTGGACGAAACTGACAAAAACGTGACGGCATCCGCCACACCTCGGCTTGCCGGGGCGTGCGCATACAGTTCCTGGAGACAATAGGCCGTGTCACGCAAAGGGATCATTGCGGGCTTCACATCTTTACAGACAAGGCCTCGCGCCCGGTTCTCGCCCTCATCGAACCGTTGCCGATGTGATCGCCATAGCCCTCAAATATCTCCCACGAGCCCAAAGCAACAGCGGCCTCAGTTGTGCGAGACTTCTCATGGGTCAGCACTACGGACTCTCACGAACGGAGCACACATGGACGAGAAGGTGACTTATGTGTACGAGTACACGGGAGGTTTTGGTACGTACCGTACTACCGGAACAACGGCCGTGCATCACCTTCCACTTGCCGGTGACAATGTAATCATGAAGGTGGGCAATCTAGGATTCGACAGTATTTTGAGGGTGAAGTCACGGCTCTTCGAGTACGACAAAACTGGATCATTGACCGTCACACTGAGTCTGTCTCATACAATCGCTTAGGATTGCTCCATTCCCATTTCAAATGCATGAATGGTGGCGCCTCCAAAGTTGCGATCGATAACACGCCTGGCTCGTTGAAATTCTCGGCTTATATCTGGACCCATTCAGCCAATAGCTTGCCTCTGACCGCAATGCATCCCCCCGCTCCCGTCTATCGGGTTACAGTGCATTCACCTCGGACCATTTGGGGGATCTCTCGAAATCGTGCGTTCCCTCAAAAGTCTTTTCGGCCAGCCGGCTTGTTCGACTGGCTTTTTTGTCAATGAACAGCGGGTCCACAGGCAAGATAGCGAGCGGGCGCACGAGCATGTCGGCATCATCCAAAACCTGGCGCGGCGAGCCCAGTCAACCGGACAATTGATGCATCGCCTTTTGAGGGAAACATGCAACTGCCGAACGTTGACAATTTCATCAAGAACTGGCAGCAAGGCGTCACCTACAACATCTGCGCCTACCGGAAACTATCTCGGGATGAGATGACGCGTGCCATGCGCATCTTCATTCAGCAGCAGGAAGGACGTGAGCCCGCAAGAGGGACAGTCGTCAAGATATTCTCCTTGGCCGGCCTGGAAGATGCATAGCAGGTCGATCCGACGATCCGATTGATGTGCGCACGACGTCACATGGCCAATGACTTGCTCACTAGCCATCTCGCACGGGACGCAAACCAGTCGGACCGACCCGGCCTGACATCTCGCGATGCGCCTATTTCAGAATTGACAGCAGCTCGGCGATGCTTATGTGGGGCAATTGCTTGGCGACCATGTCCCAGAAGATCAAATCGTGCATCGCGTTAGCATCTTCGACTGTATTCCACTCACGCGCGCCGACTATGGCGTCGGCAGTCTCGGAGGCAGCACTAACGATTTTCTGAATTTCTTGTATATCCATGGACGCCTTAATGGCCATGCTCAGAGTTTTTTAGCCCCGCGCGCAATCGTTTGCTGCAATATGGCAAACCTCGACAAAATTCTCTTTGAAGCCGGTTTTAGGAGAAGAACTGGCAGTAGCAGCTACATGATAACGATATTTTATAACAGAAATGCCCTGGGAAAGTCCTACCTTGAAAAGATCGGTGACACCTCGTAAGTCCCCCAGCAGAGCCAGGATCGGCGCCTTGTCGTTTCTCTTTTATATTTTACTCTTACATAAATTATTCCCAATGTTACGCTATACATCCCGTCTCATTTCTTTTTGAAATTTCTTGAAAAATTCACCAACTATCGCTCGTCGGGTGGCCGATACATCCAACGGAGGTTTGTCACCGCAACCGTGCAAGTTTCGGTAACCCAGGTCGCGAGCGGCCAATCTGTTGGTCAAATCGGACATGCAATAATGACGCCAGACTCATTTGTATAACATGAGCAAACAAGAAAAAAGCACAGAGTCTAGGGAAGGGCTTTGAAGGCCAAAACGTTCCGGGGAAAAGCAAATGGAGCTGGTACATACTCTGCCGCGCTGCTCGCGGCAAAGTGCCGTGCCGACGCAAACGGGTGAGATGACTCGCGTCGACATAGCGTTGTTCAATGGATTTGCACTGCCAAAAGTCGCGGCAATTATCGAAATCTTCCAGAAGGCGAACGCACTCGGTGTATCGCAGCGATCATGTCACGCGCGCTATGACGTCTCATTACTGTCGGCCGCGGGCGGCCGTATCGCAAGCTCGTCGTCGGTATTCGTCTGGACCGAGAGTGTTGAATCGCACCGTGTCACAACCGACAGGCATCTGCTGTTCATCGCCGGTGGTGCGGGCGCGCCGCAGGCATGCCGCGATGAACGCCTTGGCAATTGGCTGCGCCGCAGGCACCCGTTTAGCGAGATCGTTCACCCGATTGCCGAGGGACGGCTGCTACTGGAAGCAGCAAATCTTCCCAGCCGCTACTGCCCCCTCTTATATGGCGACAATGAAATGCGCGACTATTATCAGGCGCGACCGCTGAGCGAAGCGCCGACCGAGGTTGCCACGGCACTGCGCATCGTGGAGGAGGATATGGGATTGGAGGTGGCGCAGCACGTCGCGGAATCAGTCGCGCCTCAGCAGAATATGCATTTCGATACCTCTGTCTCCCGCACCCACGCGCCCCAGGTCAGCGAGAAAATCATGGCGTCGGCGCGGTGGTTGGAGGCAAACGTCGATCGCCCTGTCTCTATCGATGCGGCCGCACAAGTAGCAGCGATGAGCGAGCGCAACTTCCTGCGGCGCTTCAAGAACGAGATCGGCATGACACCCTCGGACTATCTGCTTCGCGCGCGCCTTAACATGAGTTGCCGGATGCTCGTCGAGTCGCGTTTGCCGGTCGACAAGATTGCGCGGCGCTGCGGGATTGGCAGTGGCGGCCAGTTGGCCAAGTTGTTCAGAAAGTATCTTGCGACGACACCGACCGATTACCGCATGGGCAAAGGGGTGCCTTCGACGGAGCAATCCTGAGCGCGCATTTCGGGCTGAACCCTACTGAGTCGGCCGTGAACAATTCGGAAGTCCTTGTGTGGTGAGGCTCTTACGGCCGACATGTGGTCGAGCGTACTCACGCATAGCGCCACAACTTTCGTCACCTTCGCTTTGAGCGTCGCGCCGACATTCACGAAGCATTTCTCAAGCTCGGTTGCTCCCTCGTCTGCTGGCACGGTCTCAGGCGTAGGGAGCAATCCTTCTGATGTGGTCTCTTAACCGAAAATCCCTGATGTCGGCTTCAGAGCATCGTGACCGTCCCACGTAAGCCTGACGCGGCCAGCATTTGATACAGACACAAGTCCTTTGTCTTCCATGATCCGCACATGATGCCGGATGAAGCTTTCTTTGGATTCGTCCCCGGCGGCAAGCACTTTGAAGGCGCTATAAATATTGATGGCGTCCTCTTCCGAATTTTCGAGCAGTTCAAGAATTGATCTCACGAGTTCGTCGCTACGTTTCATGGATTTTCTCCCAGTTTATTGGGCCGGCCGCCGTTTCGTTGTTATCCCCTGGCGCGGGCCTTGCGTGGCGGTCTCCGCCGATCCTCAGCCCAACATTCCTTGATTGGATCGGAGCTTGCCTTGCACCGACATCACGTCGCGCAAGACGGTCGTGTCCGGCCGGTTCGCCATGAAGTCGTCGGGTCCATAGCCGAGATGCACAACGCCCGCCGCATTGAGCCGCATCATCTGCGCGCGCAGTACACGCGCTTCGACGGGCCGTTGCGTCTCACGGTTGAAGGCCGGCAACTCGAACACCGTCTTCGCCAGTGCGCCCGGCTGCGTCCTCACGGCCTTCGTCAGTCCGTCGAGCCATGCATCGTCCGGCCGTGCACCGGCGGCTCCGGGCGCCACAACCAGCGCGACGAAGTCGTAATTCACAAGCGACGACGCGAGGCTCTGCGAGAAGTTACGCGCCGCATTCGCATCGAACACGGCTTCGGCGGGCAGCGTACGCACGGTGAGCACGTTGCCACCGCCCTGATAGGCGCGCACGCGTTCGGCTAGCTGGTTCGTGAACGCGTTCAGATACGCCGTCTTGCTTGCGGCCCAGCGCTGCATCAGTTCGTCCGATAGGTGGATCAGCGCGATGTCGGCGGGCAGCCCCCAAGACCGGTAGACGGCAAGCGCCGCAGTGCTCGTGTCTTCGAACGCGTTGAGCGTCGCGTCCGGGCCGAACACCAGGCCGTTGAAGCTCGCGTAGCGTGTGAGGTCGTCGTACAGGTCCTCGATCACGGCACGCGCCCCGGGATCGAATGGACTGAGGCGCGGCATGCGCATAGTGAGCGCGGCATCCGGGCTGCCGGCCGCCGCTTCAACGAGACGGCCCGAGACTGGATGCTGCGGCGGCAATGCGAAAGCAAGCAACGGCATCCGTGCATAGACTTGAACCCCGGCGCGCGTGATCAGTTGCCACGCGGTACGGTTGAACAGATCGGCGCGCATGGGTAGGTGTCGATTCGGAAAGTACATCGCGCGCGCCACGCCTGTGTTGTCCGGGTCCGAATACGCCTGCAGATACACCGACTTCGGTTCAAGATCCTTGATGCGATCGAGCAGCCGCCCGAGCTTCTCTTCGCTCTTCCGCGGGTCCGGGTCGTACATCTCGTCGAGCGATATGTTCACGACACGCTCCACCGGGTTGTGCTCACCGCGATACGCCTGCGACGAACGCATTTGCGTGATCAGCGTGCCGACGTCCCAGTCGTACGACACGAGCAGACGCCGGATCTGCGTGAGCGGCACATCGGGCGTGTTCGGCCCGTCGTCGAGCGTGAAGTGCACGGCCATGCCGAGAGCCTGCGATACCTTGATCAGCGCGGAGTTGTACATGCCGTACGGCCACACCGCGGAGCGCACGCTGACGCCCGTGTTCTGCCTGATCAGATCGACGCTGCGCTGCAGGTCGCCCTGCACGCGCGCGTGATATTCGTCGTCGGTCTCATAGCGCTTCAGATCGGCCAGATACAGATGCGCGCTGGCGGCTGGCAGCTCGTTTCCTTGCGGATTCGCGAGCGCACCGTGATGCATGTCGTGGGTGTGCGACGCGATTTCGACGAGACCCGATTGCGCCATTTCGCGCAGATCGTCCCAGCTCATGAAGTAGCCGGGCGGCATCACGGACTTATGGCTGATTCGCACCGCCTGGCTGGCCGGCGTATCGGTCCAGCGTGTCACGACGCCGATCAGCGCAGGATAGCCGTATTGCTGCAGCAGCGGAAACGCGCGGGTGTACTGGCTTTTATAGGCATCGTCGAAGGTAAGCAGCACGGCGCGCGGCGGCAGGCGCGGGCCGCCGTTGCGTGACGCGACGATCTGATCCACGCTGACCGGGTGAAAGTCTTTCGCCCTCAGCCACGCGAAGATCGTGTTGAGCGTCGCGGTGCTGATCGCGCAGGTATCGGTGACCGTCGACACGTCCGCGTGAAGGTCGTCGCGCACGTCGTGGAAGGCGAGAACCCTGAACGTGAGGCCGTCGCTCGCGTCCGGCAACGGCAAATGGTCAAGCGCGAGCCCCGCCTGCGCGGCGGGAACCACCGCGAGCCCGGCGGCGAAAGTGAGAAAACGTCTGCGGGTGAGATTGTCCATGGTGGCCTACAGAGGAATGTTCAGGTTCAGATAGATGAGCTTGCTGGTCTCGCGCGTGCGGTCCATGCGCTGGCTCGCGACGCCGATGCCATAGGCAAGCGACGCATGCGCGCTGAACTGCCACTGCTGTTCGAGGCGGACCTCCCACAGCATGCTGTTGCCGATGTCGGTCTGACGGTAGCCGCCGACCGTTGCATAGGCGCGGTTCGCAAGCGACTGATCCGCGTTGCGCCACGAGGTCCACTGGTACATCGCGGTGAGCTGCGCGGTAAGGTCGCGATGCGGACTAAAGTACGCAGCGTTCGTGATCGTGTTGCTGCTCGTGTTCAGTTCGACCCAGGTCGCGACGAGGTGGCTGGGCGTGTTGATCAGGCGCTCGTACCAGGTCGCCACCCACGCCTGGTTGAGGTTCGAATCGCTGTAGCGCGAGGCGCCGTAAGCGAGCTCGAAGTAGCGGTAATCGTCTACGTCGTAACGGATCTCGCCCGTTGCCGCGCGGCCAGTCACGCCCGCCTGATAGGCCTTCCATGGCAGCGTATTGGTGTTGCTGTCGACCCCCGCCGAGAATTTCCAGTGGTCGTCGGGCGCGAAGCTCAGGCTGCCGGCACCGCCCGTCTTCGCTTGCGGTCCCGTCGAGTGGTCCACTTCGGCGGCTGCATCAACGCCATGAAAACGGAAGTCGCCGCCGATGCCGTTGCGAATGCGGCTTAGACTGTCGCCGTCGCCGGTGTCCGCGCGTCCGCTGAACTGATGCGCGAAGATGCGCCAGTAGTCCGCGATCGGCATCGAATAGAGTTGCGTGTCGACGCCCCAGTCGTTGTCCGCGATGACCGAGTTGCCCTTCTGTCCGTTCGCCGCGACGATCAGTTGCGGGCTTTTGTACGCTTCGAAGTCCCGTTGAAACTTCCTCACCGTATTGTCGTCGGGGAAACGGTCGCCGAACGTCGCATTGACTTCCGCCGCGCGGTCATACTGATTCAATTGCAACTCGGTCTTGCCGAGACCCGCAAGCGCTTCGACGTCGCCGGGGTGATTGACAAGTGTGTCCGCATAGACCTTCTCCGCTTCATGCGGACGCTGCCGCACGAGCGCTGCATCCGCTCGCGCATTGATCAACGCGGGATCGAACGGCACTTCGTGACGCAGGTCGTCAAGCGCCGCAACGCCTTCGCGCGTGCGGTCGGTGTAGATGAGGTACTGCGCCTGCAACTTCTTCACACGGCCATAGTCTTCGTTGACGTCTTCCGGATGCTCGGCGAGATCCGCGAGAATCGGCGTGCTCGCTGTAATCGACTTCAGGAGTTGCTGTGCGCTCTCGTAACGGCCCGCGTCGAGGTAGGCGAAGAAGAGACCTTCCTGCACATCGATACGCTTGAGCGCGTACGGTTCGAGCGACGGCGCGAGCGGCTCGACGGGCGTCCGCAACGCGTGCTCATAAGCCGGCGCAGCCTTGCGAGGCTCGTCGAGATACGTGTAAGCGTCGCCCGCAGCGGCGTAAGTGTGCGCCGGCATTGGTTGCGGCGAGCGCGCGAGCTCTTCGTACAGCGCGACCGCTTCCTTCATGCGCCCGACGCCTTGCACTGCCGCGACACGTTCGGCGAGCACCGAGCGCCGAACGTCCTCGTAGTCTTCGCCGGCCGGCATGCGGCTGAGCATCTCGTCGATATGACGAACCGCGGCTCGGGTTTCCGCAAGACGATCGGGCTCATCCGTGGCGAGCGATTGCTGACGTCCCCACTGCACTTCCGTTTCGACGACGAGCGCTTCGATCTGCAGCAGGTCACGTTCAGAGAACGCATCCGCAGTGGCACGTGCCTCCTGCAACGCAAGTTGCGGCGCCCCTGCGCTGGCTTCTTCAAGGACGCGTTTGCGAAACTGGTCACGTTCGGACACGCCCCGCTCTTCCGCAACCGTGCCTTTCGCGATGGCCCCCTCTGCGACGTTCCCCGGCGCCTCCGACGCTGTCGTCGGCTGCGCGGCGCAGTAGTCACGCATTAGCAGCATCAGCAGCAAGGCGGTCGCCTTGGCCGTCGAGTGCCTGCGTTGGCTAGAGCATTTCGTTTCCATGGTTCCTCGCATGTCGATGCCGGCGCTAAGACAAATCGAGACCAGGCGCCATGGAAATGGCGGATAGAAAGCATTGAGAGTCCCCGAAGTCTGGCGTGCGGCGTGGAAGTTTGGCGTCTTATTCGGCATCCGGTCTCGCAATCGCAACGACCCGGGCCCCACTTGCACCGCTACGCATATAGCGAAGTCCGTGCCACGACATGCCCGACCCTTTAGCAGCGACGTTTTGACTGACGAAAGGCGCGGCGGCACGATCAAGAGCAGTCAAAAACGTTGCATCGGTGAACTGTTCCAACATGGCAAAACATTGTTAGGATCGCGAATAGAACGAATAAAATTAGCGCCTTCTCGCCTCAGACCCATGTACAGCAATGGCCGGCTTTCCCGATCGCAATAGGGGCGCGAAGTGTTTCAAACGTGATACAGCGTGTCCGAAATGCACAGATAGTGATGCACGAGGCGAACACGGTGCATGCGCTGGTGCTTCGTTTGACGAGTAGAAAACCGAATTAAATCGATCTCGAATGGGAATAGGCCAGTATATTGCAATATACAAGTTCTGAAGAACACCTCCGGAACGATTGTCGAAAAACCGATGGTGCGTTGCCCTCCTTTTTTTGCACGGATTATTGGTACTGCAGTTGCTCTTTTCTTGAGCTATTCCGTCAATACCTTGTCTTGTACCGCCCGCCCGCTCTGGCGGGCTGTCTAAAGCGTCATACTCGCACCCACCTCGGACAATTTGAGGAGGGTTTATGGTGACTCATCTTCCTCAAAGGTCTTTTAGCCTGCCGGCTGGTCCGCCGGCAGGTGTCTTTTTGCGTATTCAAGTAGATACGACGAGGCTAAGCGCTGTTGTCACTAAAGGGGAAGGTGGAATTCGGAGTGGACAGATATGCTTTGGCAGTCCGACGAAGAAGACGCAAACGCCGCGAAGGAGCCTTGCGCCAAGCAATGCCTCGAGCGTGTTAGCACTTTGTGTGAGACCTGGCATCCTGGCGGGATGAAAAGAGCAAACCGCAAAGGTTATCCGGGTGATGCGTCGGACGAGGGATGAAGCTTCGCGCCGGCTACCCGAAACGCTCGCAGGCTTTCGATTATTTGTCCGACAGCGACAACTACTCGCCAATATCTACCGGCATCACGCATCACCCGCTCAACGTGCGAACGCAATGCCTTCCTCATGCGCCTGTACTGCTTCGCGTGAGCATAGCGGCCAATCCGCAGCCCCGCAATCAGGTTCCTGCAATTCCCACAACCGCTTTTCCGGGGCAAAGCCTCACACCGCAAAGCTTTGAAGATTGTTCAAGTCCGACTAGTTATCGTCTCTTGGCGTACGCGACCGTGCCACGCATAGCAAGCATACGAACACGCCGATCACCGCGCCGATCAACAGAAATGCGGCATGCGTCAAGAAACTTACCATCTTCTACTCCGTTAGAGAGATGAGTCGATTCAACCACCTGCTGGATCGTCAGCCATCTGCATGCCACTTGATGCACAAGTGACTCCAACACTACGAGATGAGTCAGGAGTTCGGCCTGTATGCCGGCATCGGGATACGGCAACAAAAGCATGGTCAATCAGGATGGCAATTGGCTATTCGATACAAATGCGAAGGGTAAACCGGGTGGGTGACTACAGCTCGTGATCGCCTGCAAAGTGCGGAACGATCATAGATCGAAAATGATTGAATACGACGCGAACGGCGGAACAGGCCAAACAGTTGGCCGACCGCAACACGAAAGGCAACAGATACTTCTTTCGAAGTATGCGGCCCTGATCTGTCCACCTGTGTGCCCCGACGCCGGTCCATCCATGTCCTATCCGGCAAAGTCGATGTTGTCTCCGGCCGAGCCCTCCCCGAAGATTCCGACTAATCTATGCGCTGGTGATGAGGCTTAAGACCGCGCAGGAGTTGGCTTCGCGAACACGCATCGCGCTGGCCCGCGCCTTTATCTCCGACTGCGAACCACCTGAAATCAACCCCTCCCGAGCGCATCGAATCCGGAGTTTAGCGTTGACCTTTTACGCCAACGTATTGGCGGATTCGGACGGCACGTCCCACAGCCATGAATGCTTATGTAGGATAACGCAGGATTAATCTGACTCCAAGTCAGTCGGAATATTGCGATCGCTTCCGGGGGAAGGTTAAGATGAAGTGTTCTGCGGACGTTTATGGTGAGAAGGTAGTACTCGTTGAGAAGCGAGCCAACCTGCAACGGATCAGACGTATCGGCATAGTCTTGTTCGATGGCTTCGCGCTTACAGAGACTGCCGCAATCATTGAGGTGTTCCAGTCGGCAAACGCGCTTGCTGGGCCCGAGCAATCCGATAGAACATTGTACGACGTTGGCCTTTTATCGACTTCCTGCGGCAGAGTCGCCAGTTCGTCTTCGGTGTTCGTCTGGACCGAAAGCCTTGAAACCTCCCGCTTCGCCGAAAATTTCCGGGCACTATTCGTTGTCGGCGGTACAGAGGTACACAAGGCACTACGCGACGAACAACTGATTACCTGGCTGCGTCGGGCCTGCCTGCGTAGTGACCTCGTCTTTCCGATTGGCGAAGGACGACTGGTTCTCGAAGCGGCCGAATTCGGACAGACCGTCAACGCCCGGCAACGCGGCGAACCCAATCGCGAAACCCAGCGGGACGTTTCAGGTGCTGCAGTTTTGACCATTCCGTCCAGCCCGTTGCAGGCAGCGTTAAGCGTTGTCGAAGCGGATTTGGGCGTGGCAATTGCCGGCCAGATCGCCGGCTGGGTGGCGCGGCCGGCTGAAACGCAGTTCGGCGTTATTTTGAGCAGGAACGCATCGGTCAGCGTCAGCAAACAAATTCAGGCGGCAGCGCGATGGTTGGAAGAAAACGGTGATCGACCCATTTCGATGGACAAGGCGGCGCAGGTCGCAGCGATGAGTGGGCGAAATTTTCTTCGGCGTTTCAAGATCGAGATGGGCGTAACGCCCTCCGACTATCTTCTGTATGTGCGACTCAACATGAGTTGCCGGCTACTTATTGAAAGCACTCTACCGGTCGATAAGATAGCGCGTCGCTGCGGAATCGGCAGTGGCGGTAGACTTTCTAAACTCTTCCGGAAGCATCTCGGGAAAACGCCTACCGAGTATCGCTCCAGCAAACGGCATTCGGGAATGTCGTCGGAATGGCAGATTTAAACACATTCGATATGCGTGACTGGAGTATCTGTCGTTTAGTGGTCTAATTTTATGGCCTCTTTTGAATTTTCAGTGGGTAGGTTTGGCGGGTCAAGGGCGGGCGTGAGCCCGGCGCAGCGAACCCTTGAGGCGCGGTCAGCCAGTAAGCTGAGTCTTGGGTGATTGCGGCAGAATGCGGGAATCACCCATGTAAAGCCAATCAGCCATGACGAATCAATTGTTCAAATCCGCCCTCGGTATTACGGCTCCCTGGTATGTCCGAAGTGTTGACTTTGATGCTGCTCAGCGGCAGCTCAACATCGCCGTTGACTTCGTTGCAGGCAGCCGATTCGGCTATGCCGGGGTTGCCGGCGAGCATCCCGTGCACGACACGCAAACCGAGCGCCTGCGGCATCTGAATTTCTTTCAGCACGAGTGCTTCCTCGAAGTGCGGGTGCCCAGGGTGCGCCTGCCCGATGGTTTAGTGCGTTTGGTTGAGCCGGGTTGGGTGGGCCAGCTCAGCGGCTTCACATTGTTGTTCGAGGCGCTAGTGCAGATGCTCGCGCAGCAGATGCCGTTCGCCGCCGTTGCACGCGCGGTCAATCTGTGGTGGCATCGAGTACATGCCATCTTTTCGCGGTATGTGGAGCTGGCACTCGCGGCGGCCGACCTGTCGGGTGTGACGGCGGTGGCGATTGACGAAACCTCGTACCGTCGCGGTCATGAGTATCTGACGCTGGTCGCCGACATGTAGGCGCAGCGGGTCGCATTCGTCACCACAGGCGGATGCCAGCACGATAGAGCGCTTTGCCACCTACCTGAGCGAACACGGCGGCTCGCCCGAGCTAGTGAACTCTGTCAGCATCGACATGTCGCCGGCTTTCATCAAGGGCGTCAATGAACATCTCCCCGAAGCGCGAGTTACATTTGACAAGTTCCACGACGTCCCTCACGCGTCCAAGGCGCTCGACGCAGTACGTCGGCAGCAGCAGAAACTCGACCCTCAGCTTAAAGGCATGCGTTGGACGTTGCTCAAGGACGCCGACAGCGCAACTCACCGACCTTGAGGCGTTGGTCAATCAGTACACGACCAATCGCACCGCGCGAGCCTGGCTTTACCGAGAACAATTGCGCGACATTCTCGAGCGCAAACAAATCAACGTCGTCTCCGGGATGCTGCATCACTGGTGCACCAACGTCATGCGCTCCAAGGTCGAGCCCATGAAGGATGTCGTCCGTTTGGTTCGCAGACATTTCGATGGAATCGTTGCCTGGACCCAGACCCGTCAGACCAACGATTTCATCGAGGCCATCAATGGCCTGTCTCAGGCAGCAAAGCGCAAGGCTCGTGGATATGCACGCTTTGAAACCATGCGCAAGGTCCTGTTCCTCATTGCCGGAAAACTTAACTTCGCCGCGTTCAATGCGCATGCCCGCTGAGCCGCATTACCCACTGAGTTTTCAAAAAGGCATTACTTATTTCATTGGTCTTTTGTATTGCCTCGTATCCGGTAATTCTTACCAAACCCTATATACACCCATATTATTTATAAATAATATTCAAATCGAAAGCAATGTGTCTTGTGCGAGAGGGTGGGCACTTTAAAAACCCTCAGCTCATCGCATTTAATTCATAAATTGTGACATTAAGGTGGCTGAATCCCACCACTAACGCGATGGCCCGTTATGACGATGTGTTGGATAGACGCTTACTGGCGCGGTACTCGGTTGGTGTTGTCGAAAGATGTTTGCGGAAGAGTTTCGAGAGCCAGCCACCGCCGCCGAGGCCGCAACGGCGCGCGATCTTGTCGACCGGTAGATCGGTTTCCACCAGAAGGCGACAGCACATGTCGAGCCGCACATAGGACAGATACTCGGACGGCGTGACGCCCATTTCGATCTTGAAGCGGCGCAGGAAGTTTCGCTCGCTCATAGCCGCGACCTGGCCGGCCTCATCAATGGTGATCGGCCGGTCGCCGTTGGCCTCCAGCCACCGGGCCGATGCCTGAATCTTTTCGCTCACGTAAGTGGGCGCATTCTCACGGATGGTCGCTGTAAAGCGCGCCCGTTGAGGCCGGGGCAGGACGTAATCCGCGATCTGACGGGCGATTTCAGGGCCCATATCCTCTTCAACCAGCGCCAGCGCGCTTTGCAACGGACTAGGGGAAACCATCGGGACGCCGCTGTCGGGCGGACAGTAGCGATAGATTTCCGAGGTGTGGCCGCCCAAGCGCTGGGTAGTGCCAGTGCGCCCGAATCCCGCGGCTTCGAGTAGCAACCGCCCTTCGCCGATCGGCACCAGCAGCTCGCTGCCCGGGCATTCGCGCCGCAGCCAGTTCGTCAGGCGCTCATCGCGTACTGCATTGCGCACCCCTACGCCACCGCTGATAAAAAGCGCGTGAAAACCGTCCAGATGGCACTGCTCGTCGACCCTTTCAGTCCATACAAACACGGACGACGAACTGTCGACGCGGCCACCGACCGCGGACAGAAGGCAAACCTTGTAACGTGTTTGGCCGCTCAGAGACGTATCTGCGCCGGAGAGCGCATTCGCCGACTGGAATATCTCCAGAACCGCGGCCGCCTCTGGCAGCGCAAAGCCGCTAAACAAGACTATTCCAATGTTTCTCGCTGCACTCACACCTTGCAAAACACTTAGAGGCCCTACGCCTTTCCTGTGAACCGCATCAAAACGCTCCACTATTTTAATCCCCGTAATTTAGTTGATCCTCCAGCTTCCTTAGAGCTGAATTTATTGGTGAAATCATCGTACAAAACAATTCGTTTCGCCATTATGTATTGGCGAAATACGCCAATATGTTGGCGGATTCAATCAACACTATAAGCGAAATCAATTATGTGAAAACATGCAATGGGGATTTCTGCACTTTTTAACGGGTCGAATGAATTGAAAGTTTTGGCGAGCGAATTTCGGCGGGACTCAATGGCCGATATGAGCAAATGCACATCTGTCGTATGCGGAAATTACCTTGTCGGGTTTCGCCATATCTCGCACAGATTCCTTTTTTCATCAGCGATGCACACTCGTCCGACCGTCCCGGCGGCAGTCACGCGCGGCAGGGACCTACACACAGCCGCTATGCTTCCCATCGAACAATTCATCCAAGCCGTCGATGCCACCCCTTTGGTGGCTATCGATTTGATCGTTCCCAACGAGAACGGCAGCTATCTGCTTGGGCACCGCGTCAACAGACCCGCACAGGGATTCTGGTTCGTGCCGGGCGGCCGCATCCGCAAGAACGAACGCCTCGACGACGCCTTTCGCGGGATTGCACGCGATGAACTCGGCAACGCCTGTGTCGAGCGAGCCGATGCCGATCTCGTCGGCGTGTACGAACACCTATACGTGTTAGCGCCGATGTAAAAATGACCCCGTCGTCGAAGTAAACCTGACCCACCTGGGAGACGATGGCGGCTTTTGCCGCCGATGCTGACTCAGGAGCAAGCAGTGGAAATCAAGGTATTGGCCCGACGCGGGACGGCGGTGCGTGAGATAGCGAGGCAAACGGGTTTATCGCGCAACACCGTGCGCCGCTATCTGAGGAACGAACAGGCGAGCCGCTACAGCCAGCGTGAGCCGCGAGCAACGAAACTCGACCCGTTCAAGGACTATCTGCTGGAGCGCGTCGCCGCCGCGCGGCCGCACTGGATTCCGGCGACGGTTCTGCTACGCGAATTGCAGGACGCTGGATACGATGGCGGCATCAGTCAGCTCAAGGCGTTCCTGGTGCCCCACAAGCGTCCCGAAGCCGAGCCGGTGGTGCGCTTCGAAACCGCGCCCGGCAAGCAGATGCAGGCCGATTTCACCGTTATCCGGCGAGGACGCGAGCCATTGCTCGCGCTGGTCGCGACGATGGGTTACAGCCGCGCGAGCTTCGTGCGGTTCACCGCGCGCGAGGACGCCGCGACGCTGTGCGAATGCCTGCGTGAAGCGCTCGTCTACTTCGGCGGCACGCCGGAACATGTGCTATTCGACAACGCGAAGTCGGTGGTCATCGAACGCGATGCATTCGGCGAGGGCGAGCATCGCTGGAACCCGCAGTTGCTTGCGCTGGCGGAAACCTACGGCTTCAGGCCGAAGGTGTGTCGTCCGTATCGCGCGAAGACCAAGGGCAAGGTCGAACGCTTCAACCGCTATCTCAAGGAGAGCTTTGTCGTGCCGCTTGCTGCAACGCTCAAGTCATCGGGATTGAAGCTCGATGTAGACGCCGCCAATGCACACATCGGCCGATGGCTGGCAGAGGTCGCCAACACGCGCCGTCACGCGACGACGGGCGAGCGACCAGTGACGCTGCTTGTGGCGGAGCAGACGGCGCTCCTGCCGTTGCCGGCGCAGGCGCCAGCGCTCGCCGTGCCGGACAACCGCCGGGTACTGCCACGCGAGAGTCTGCAACATCCGCTGGCGGTCTACGACGCGTTGCTGGAGACCACCGCATGAATCTGCAACATGAACGCATCGCCGCGTTGTGCGCACAACTGAAGCTCGATTGTGTCGCCACCGACTGGGCCCCGCTCGCACAACGCACAGCAACAACCGATTCGAGCATGGCGGACTTCCTCGAACAGCTTCTGCACGCGGAACTCGGCGCACGTGAGCAGCGCAAGCGTCAGGTGCTGACGAAGCTGGCGGCGTTGCCCGGCGTCAAGACGCTGGAGCAATACGACTTCGGCTTCGCCAGCGGCGCGCCGCGAGCGCAGATTCAGGAACTGGCGAGTCTGGCGTTCATCG
Organism: Paraburkholderia sp. RL17-337-BIB-A; assembly: GCF_046025895.1. Lineage (NCBI taxonomy): Bacteria > Pseudomonadati > Pseudomonadota > Betaproteobacteria > Burkholderiales > Burkholderiaceae > Paraburkholderia > Paraburkholderia sp. RL17-337-BIB-A. The sequence continues at coordinate 3,198,507 of NZ_JARESY010000002.1, forward strand.
AGCGCGCCGAGAACGTCGTGCTGCTCGGCCCATCTGGAGTCGGCAAGACCCACATTGCGACCTCGCTGGCGTACCGCGCGGCGCAGGCGGGCATCAAGACGCGGTTCATCACGGCCGCCGACCTGATGATGCAACTGGCCGCCGCACGCCAGCAAAACCGCTTGCGGGAGTTCTTCAATCGCGCGGTCATCGGGCCCAGGCTGCTGGTCATCGACGAAATCGGCTATCTGCCGTTTGGACGTGAAGAGGCAAACCTGTTCTTCAATGTTGTTGCCAAACGCTACGAGCGCGGTTCAATCGTGTTGACCAGCAACCTGCCGTTCACACAGTGGGCGACGGCGTTTGCCGACGACCAGACGCTGACGGCGGCGATGCTCGACAGGCTTTTACATCACGCTCACATCGTGCAAATCAGCGGCGAGAGCTATCGGCTGAAGGACAAGAGAAAGGCGGGACAAACGAACACGCGGGCAAGCGCGAAAGCGGCCGCGTAATACAGGGCCCAGGTGGGTCAGATTTACTTCGGCGAAACCTCGAAATGTGGGTCAGGTTTCAGTCGGCGTTGACATATACGAAGACAACGTTAGCGGGCGACCCGGCATCTCGACGCACTATGTCGTACTCGGCTACAGGCTACGTTGTCCGATCAAACTGGAAAATCTGCCTGATGCCCAGCACACGGCCTATCGCTGGGCATCAGAGGAGGAAATCCTCGCCGGCTCAACGGTTCACCTGAGTACGCGGGCCTATTTTGCGTCGCCACCGCCGCGCTAGCCCTAACCTGGCACTCGGTCGCAGCCGTGATCGCAAGATTGGCCGCTCGCACACGGCGCTAAGGCATGCCAGGTCTTTCTCGCCGATCGGCAATGCCTCGCAGGCACTTTTCCCTAGTGCATAAAGCCGCGCCTGGTCTGCAGCGACCTTGCCGCTTATCACGTCATTTCGATGCGCCCATAACAGTTCGACGGTTGCTTCGACCAGGCTGGTGGCGGGGTACTTCGCGAAGGAATTGATGTGAAGTGCGCGTTCATTGACCGGAATCGACACCATTGGCCGGTCACGGTGCTGTGTGAAGCACTGGGAGTCAGGCCCAGCGGATATCATCAGCGCCAACAGCGCACCGGCTGTGATAAGCCGCACAGAGGCCGTATCAGCAACGATGCGCTGCTCGCGCACATCAAGGTCATTCACGCGCAGGTCAAGGGCGAATATGGCTGGCCGCGCATGTGGAAGGAACTAGTTGCACGCGGCGTGCGCGTGGGCAAGGAGCGCGTTCGCAAGCTGATGGCTCAGCATGGCATCCGTGCCCGGCACAAGCGCAAGTACATCGCGACGACGAACTCGAATCACAACCTGCCTGTGGCTCCTAATCTACTGGAGCGCAACTTCACCGCCGACGCACCGAACCAGGTCTGGACCACCGACATCACGTATCTGGCGACAGCCGAGGGCTGGGTGTACCTCGCGGTCATCATCGACCTGTTCAGTCGGCAGGTGGTGGGCTGGTCGATGCAGCCGCACATTAAGGCTGAACTGGTCACAGACGCGCTACGCATGGCGTGGTTCCGGCGTCGCCCTGAGGCTGGTGTAATCGTGCATAGCGACCGGGGCAGCCAGCTTAGGTTCAAGGAGTCGTTGCAACACTTGTTTTTTAAGCTGTGGATAGTAACTCTTCAAGCGCTTCAGCGGGCGTCTTCCACTGAAGGGCTTTGCGCGGTCGGGCGTTGAGTGTGTTAGCGACCGCATCGAGTTCGCGTTCAGAATATCGACTGATGTCGGTGCCTTTGGGGAAGTACTGTCGCAACAGGCCGTTGGTGTTTTCGTCAGTTCCACGCTGCCACGGGCTTCGCGGATCGCAGAAGTAGATTGCCAGACCCGTGTCGATTTGTAGCTGCGCATGCTGGGCCATTTCCGCGCCCTGATCCCAAGTTAGTGACTTGCGTAAATGCTCGGGCAGCATCGCGATCTTCGCGGCAATGGCATTGCGAACAGCCTCGGCGCCGTGGCCAGCTAACGCCGGCCCGTTCTTCACCCGAGCGCCAGAATTGTGGCCCGGCATGGGCGGTAGGTGCAGCAGCATTGTGAATCGGGTCGTACGTTCAACCAAAGTGCCAATTGCAGAGCTGTTCAGGCCGATGATCAGATCTCCTTCCCAATGCCCAGGTACAGCACGGTCGGCAACCTCGGCCGGGCGCTCACTGATCAGCACCTCGGAGGTGATGAAGCTTTTTCCTCGCTGCTGCGTTCTGGCCCGTGGCACGCGCAGTGCCCGGCCGGTACGCAGACACGCAGAGAGTTCGCGTCGCAATGCACCACGGCCCTGAATGTAGAGTGCTTGATAGATGGCTTCGTGTGAGATCTGCATAGACTCATCATCGGGGAAATCAAGTCGCAACCGGCGGCTGATCTGCTCCGGACTCCAGCAAGTGCCCCAACGCCGGTCGGCCCGACGACCATGCCGTCTTCCCTTCCACGGTACGTTGGGTCCCGGTATCGGCCGGCCCTTCTCATCGGTAACCGCATTCGCCAGTCGGTCCTGCACATAAGCCCGTAATCGCTCGTTCTCGGCGAGCTTGCTGGTCTTGGGCCGCCTTGCCGCTCGCTCGGCTTTCCACTGCGCGACCGTCGCCCGATAGGTCAGCGTACCGCCACGGGTCGCGGCATTGCGGCACAGTTCGCGTGAGATGGTCGAGGGCGAACGACCAAGCCGCCGTGCGATCTCGCAAACCCCGCAGTCCTGCGCCCGAAGCAAGGCAAGCTCCTCACGCTCCGAGAACGATAAATAGCGACCCGAGCGCGGCGCCAAATCTATCGGCGGCATGCCTCCAGCCTGGCGAAACCATCGCGGGCCCAAGGGCTGCGACACGCCGCACGCCAACGCGGCGGCATCACTCTCCATTCCCTCGGCAATGCAGTTCCAGAATGCTTGTTTCGTCTCTAACTGATTGACACCTGGCCTGCCCGGTGAAGACATCGATGCCCGCCCCGTCTGTTGCGCAGCCCAACCTCGTGGTCGTCCCATTTAACACCTCCAATCTCGAGATGTTGCAACGACCGATTGAATTCGCCCTGTGTTGCGGCGGCCTGTTTCAGGACGCTCTGAAGGCCTACGGCATGCGCTCGTCAATGAGCCGACGCGGCGATTGTTGGGACACTCAGTCTAAGATGGCTTCTGAACGTCGGACCGATCTGACCCGTGTTGGGATTGGCCGAGCTGCCCTGGCGTTGACCTGTCGATCGGGTTCCGGCGTTCCCCGAGCGTTGCCGGGCTCGCCGTCTGTGACCTGATAGGAGCTTTGTACTGCACCATGAGTGTCCTGTCCTGCGAGTGGGGTTGGCGATGCGTCCACTACAACGGACACACGCATGGAACAAAACGAAGTGATTCTGGGTGTTGACACGCATCTGGATACGCATGTCGGGGCTCTGATCAGCGACATAGGCAAGCTTCTCGGAACGCTGTCGGTAACGACCGACACGGCAGGATATCTCAACCATGCTGACATGGGCGAACTCGTTCGGCCAGTTACGCCGCGCCGGCGTTGAAGGTATGGGATTCGCGGAACACGGGCAAGGTCAAGGTGCCGACTACGTTGCTCGGCTCCATGACGTACGTCATGCGCACTACGGGAGATCTCATTGGGATTCTTCGAGAGTCGGATGGCGATGGCTTAGGGTGGCATGTCGTCCGTCTTCATCTCCCGCGCCACATGATGTAAGGCGCGGCCATCAGGCCACATTCGCACCCAATGCTAGCTAGAACCAGCACATGATGTGTGTGCAATATTTTCCCTGAATGGAAATCAATGTCGAATGATCTGTTCAGCGTAGAGCACGCCGCCGCTTTTTTTGTGATGTCGAGCTCCATCTTCAGGCGAGACACTTCCGCACGCAAGCGCGCCAGTTCCATCTGTTCTTGACTCACCGGCTTGGCTCCGGCTCCCATGAGCTTGCCCTCCCGGTCGGCCTTCACCCAGTTGTACAGCGTCTGTTCTGCCACGCCCAGCGTCGCTGCTACCGCCGCCATGCTTTGACCGTGCTTGACCAGCCGAACCGCTTCCAGCTTGAATTCAAGCGTGTACTGTGCACGCTTTGCCTTGCTCATCATCTTGACTCTCCTTGCTTGAGTTTACCCGCTCAGCAAGGGATTCGTTTTTCGGGGGCAAGCTCACCTGTTATGGCAATCTCTATTTTTTCCTTTGTAACGAGAACATGCTTACATCTTAGCATTCCTAATTCCGCACCTAAAATTCAGAAGAGCCAGAAACGTCGGCACGCAGCGCGCATAGCTTCGCCTCGAATTCGCTCAGTACGGCGTCGCGCGAGAGCACTGCCTGGGCGAATTCTCGACCTGCCGCTCCGAGACGCGCGCGCTCGGCCGCGTTGCAAACCAGCCGATCAATCGCCGAGACGAGCGGGCTTACTTCTCCCGGCGGCACCACCACACCACGGGAGGACACCGCTTCGTACAATTCAGTACCTGGGCTAGCCATTGCGATAACCGCTCGGCCGCTTGCGAGCATGCCCGTCAACTTTGATGGCATCACCAGATCGGCCGCGCCAGCACGTTGGGGCAGCACGTGAATGTCGGCTAGGTTCAATAGTTCGTTCAGTCGTTCAAGCGGCTGCAGGTCAATGAAGCGACAGTTGTACAGATCAGTGCACAACGCTGCGGTGCCTTCGCGTGCTGGACCGTTGCCACAGAATACAAAGACCACGTCGTCACGCTTGGCAAACGCAATCGCAGCCGCCGCAAGTACTTCAAGGCCCTGCTTCGCGCCCATGTTGCCCGAGTAAAGAATCACTGTCGCGGCCTCCGGAATATTCAGCTCGCCCCTCAGCCAACTATGCCGTTCAAGTGGATAGATCGATCCGGTGTCAGCCCAGTTCGAGAAGCGCACCACCTTGCTTTTCTGGACCCCTTTGCGTATGGCGAGTTCGACCATTTTCCCCGAGATAGTAGACACGGTATCAAACCGCTTGATCAGTACCCGCTCCAACGCTAGTGCAATTCTCTTTAACAAAGAACCCTTCAGAATCCCTAAGCTGAACGCTGCGTCAATCTCATAGTCCTGAATGTGTAGCCAAGCATACGCGCCTGTCAACCGCGCGACTAACCAGCCCGCGGGCGCATTCATCAAACTCGGTGCTATGCAGACGACCACATCAGGTCGCCAGAACGCGTGACGTATTAGCGTCGGGAAACTCGATAACGCGAAACTCATCAGATGCGCAATGCGGCGCGCGCCTTTTGGCTGCGAGGGTACCCAGAGCGGCGTACGCCAGATATGCACACCACTGCGCCATTCGTTCGCGTAGCGGAATGCGGAAAAGCCCGTGGCAACACGCCACTGGGGGTAATAGGGTGGCGCACAAACCACGCGTACCTGGTGACCAGACGCGGCAAGCGTTTCCGCCATCTCGGCGGTGTACTTGCCGATGCCGGTTAATTCCGGTGCGTAGTTGATGCCATATAGAAGAATTTTCATCGGACTCCAGCGCGATATCGCTGCAAAATGCTGGGTTGCATAGTGCACGGTATCTTGATCATTCGCATCGAGCGGGTCGGCCAGGATATTGGCGCGGTCCGCCAATCGTCGTCGCAAGGAGCTTTGGCGACTCCACAGTAAGAAAACAATGGAATACGAGCTTCTTCGCGAGACGGTGGATGTAACGAAGTCGCGAATATGGATTGCGCGCTCCCTCCGGGTTGCTCCGACCATGGAGCAATTCGCTAGGCTTCGACCCGCGATACACATCGCATGGGTCGGCCACGATATTGGCGTAGTCCGACAATCATCGCCGCTTCTCGGGTCGGCACACGCGCAGACCCATAGATCAGCGCACAATATCGCCTTTACAGCAGTTTCTGGAGCGCAGCATCTCGATTTCCGTTATCTCTAGGCACACGCATCGGCCAATACGGGTAACAACCTTGCTGGTGTCTTCGTCGAAAAGTGGTACGACTAGTGCCCGTAGCTCTTGAGCGAAGAAATACTTTATTTTTAAAAAAATTGTGCTTAAGAATTTCACGATTTGGGGGAGTACGTTCACATGATTCAGCAAGGGGTCGATGGGGCTCGACAGCCGTCCTTTTCTCTAGGCAATCGCGCTGCACGTCTCGCATGGTGTCTGACTTATATCATTCTGTTCCGTCCGAGCCCAATACCCTTGCACGCCTGGCGAAGCTGCCTCCTGAGACTTTTTGGAGCAAAGATCGGAACAGGCGTCCACATCTACCCCAAAGTGGACGTATGGGCTCCGTGGAATCTGGTGATCGATGATTTCGCCGGTGTCGCAAATGGCGTGAGCATTTACTCTATGGCGACGGTATCGTTAGGTAAACGATGTGTTGTATCGCAAGGTGCCCAACTATGCGCAGGTAGCCACGACTACAATGATCCCAGCTTCCAGTTGTTTGCAAAACCAATTGAGATCGGACAATTCGCCTGGATCTGTGCGGAGGCATTCGTTGGGCCAGGGGTAACTATCCCTGAAGGTGCCGTTGTCGGCGCTCGATCTGTGGTTGCCCGATCGCTATCGACATCATGGACCGTATACGCCGGGATGCCAGCCCGGAAGATAGCGTCACGTAAGAAGCGGGCTTGATCTGTGTCGTCTTAACGAGGCAGTACCGTCCGATCTATCGCCTGAACGGAGCTTCGAGTGAGCTAGCGTTACGTTTCTCCCGTAACGCTTCCTTTTCGACTTAGAGGGAGCTTGGAATCCATGATGTGTAATGTTTCGGTTCTTATACTGACAAAAAACGAAGAAGAAGATCTCCCGGGTTGCTTGGAAAGCGTTGCATGGTGCAACGACGTCTGGGTGCTAGACTCCGAAAGCCACGACAAAACAGTTGACATTGCGACGGCTTACGGTGCTCATGTGCACGTGAGACCCTTTGACGGGTTCGCCTCCCAACGCAATTTCGGGCTTCACCAATTGGCATTCAAACACGAATGGCTTCTTATTTTAGATGCCGATGAAAGGGTAACGAAGCATCTTGCAGCGGAGATTCACAGATTTATTCAAGCTGCGCCCGATGTGGTCGTTGCTGGACGGCTCCAAAGGCGTGACTATTTTATGCGTCGTTGGCTAAAGCACGCACAGATATCACCATACTTTGTTCGGCTGGTCCGACATTCGCGTGTGAAGTATGAGCGCGAAGTGAACGAGGTAATGATGGTAGATGGCGAAATAATGTCCATCTCGCAGCATCTAGATCACTTTCCCTTTTCGAAAGGCCTCACACATTGGATCGCAAAACATAACGTCTATTCATCAATGGAGGCCGTTCAACTCAGAAATCGAATGAGCACGCCTGCATCGCTAAAATCGGCATTATTTGAACGGGATTTTAATGCTCGACGAAAACATCAAAAAGCACTATTTTATAGACTACCCTGCCGCCCATTTTTAAAATTCGGTTATATGATGATTGTGAGAAGGGCATTTCTGGATGGACTCCCCGGTATAAACTATACCTTCCTGCAATGTTTCTACGAATACCTCATCTCATTGAAAGAACTGGAATATACACCCGAGTCTCGTTGACAGTGTTGACTGATCGAGCCGCTGATTCTTGCCCCGAACCGCCTAAGGAGAATGCTTCGCTGGTGATACCACGCCACAAGCCCGAATGGCAAATTCTCCCGACATTGATGACAACACCTTCGTCCACCGCTGCGTCCGGCTAAGGCCATTTTCACAGAGAGCTAAATCATGAAGGTAAGTGTAGCAGTATGCGGTCGGTTTCATTTTCACAACTACATCGAGCGACTGGACGAACTCGGAATCCTCGACACTTTTTACTACTCTCATAAGGTACGCGCATCGACGTTCTCGCTGACACGCGGCCGCACTGTCAACATCTGGGCAAAGGAATATGCCGTACGACTGCACGCCAAGTTGCTCAAGAACCGGCTCAGCGATCTACTTTTCCCCGCCTATCATGATCTCTGGCAACTCGGTGTTCGACTCAATTGGCGACCGACACCTCTGCTCCACATCATGGCACACGGCACTTCACGACAGGTTATCGAAACGACGAAACGGGAAGGTTCGATCGTAATCGGGGAGGTAGTCAATACCCACCCCATTCATCGAGACATGCTCCTCAGCGACGAAGAGAACAAGCGCGGCATTCCGCGTATAACGCGGATCAATCGGCAGCAACAAAGACTAATCGAAGAATTGAAAATGTACGATTATGTCCTTGCGCCCTCCGCCATCGTTCGGGAATCGTTCATTCAGCAAGGGGTACCGGCAAGCATCATCAAAGTCATTCCCTACGCAGCCAACGTAAAAAGATTCTATCCTTTGGAGAAGCGGCAGAAGGACACCGACCGCTTCAACATATTGTGCGTTGGACACGTCAGCTTGCGCAAAGGTCAGCTCTACCTCCTCGAAGCGGTGAAGCAGCTAAACGACAAGCGATTGCACGTTACACTAATCGGGCAAATCGAGCCGCGAATCGAACCGCTGTTGGTGCCGTATCAACATCTCTTCACGCATATTCCTCGCGTGGAAAATACCCAACTCAACGAGTACTACAACTCGGCGGATGTCTTCGCACTCCCTTCACTCGAAGAGGGCTTAGCCGTCGTTCTATGCGAAGCGCTCGCAACCGGACTGCCGATCATCGCCACGCGTGAATCCGGTGCGGCCGAGATTATCGAACACGACCGTACCGGAAAAATCGTCTCTGCCAGTTCCGCCTCCCAATTGGCTAACGCGATCGCCGAGATGGCGAACTCTCCCGACAAGGTTCATGAATTTTCCAGGCAAGCGACCGTTGCCGCCACCCGTACGCATAACTGGGACCAATACGTAGACAGATTGCGCGGTGTCTACTCCGACTGTCTCCGCTAACAACCGCACGTTGCCTCTCGCAACACTACCAATTGCTCCCCGGTCTTGCACCTTGCATTTGCGTCGATAGACCGCTTACGTTCGGAAGTGCGCTCGATGTCGACGAAGTGGCGCCCGCACCCAGAACTCCGCTACGGCTCAGCTTCGGCACGGCGTCCAATCCGGAGTAGGTGCTGCTGCGCGCGTACCCCATGCGGCCCACGGCTACGGCATAGGGGTTCGCCGCCTCGGCACCGACTGCCGACAATGTCGCCAATTCACTTCGGCTAGATGCGGATCTCGAGTAACCGTTGGAATTATTCTTCAATGATTGGATGTCCGAACTATCATAAATTCCATTCAACTTGGCGTCGGGATCTTGATTGACTATTCCTTCGCAGCCGGGCAACGTGCATGCAGCCAACGAAACCTTCGGTGCACCCGCCATACCTATGGCCGAAGCAGCAACCAGAATTCGCAGAAGAGCCCGCGAATCGAAAATCTCGCACAATTTGACCATTTAACCCCCCCATCAAAATAGTATTTTGAAATCGACATTTTTTGCCACGGCCGAATAATGGCCGGTACAGATTGCTCGCAAACGTACAATCCGCACGCTCGGGAACGGCTGCACTTTGTCCCGTGCCATCGCCACCACCTGATTTTCTCCGATCGTCCGAATTCCCGGCGCTGTCGTATCAATCGAGCCTCGCCACACGGTGTGTCCTGTGTAATCCAGGCCACTCAAGAGCAGCGTCCCGTCACTATCGAGTTCGGCCACGCCTTCTTGATGGCCAACCGATATGATCAATTCCCGCGCGCGCCGATGAATTGTGACGTCGAACGTATGCTGTTCTGAACTCTCACCGAAATCAAACCTGCCCGCGATCATGCTGTCGTTATGATGAGCGTCGAAGATTTTCGTGTTGTCCGCCTTCAACTGAACCGAGACGTCTATAGAAGCGTTCGAACTGCTCCGCGGGCTTGAAAATTTCCTGTCTGTACTCGCCCCAACTCCCAATACGATAGGGTCAGTGATTGACAACCTCTTGCAAATGTTCGCTAAGAGTATTTGATCGACCTGACCTGTCGCTCTCTCGTTCCTGGCTTTGACACGTATCGCTGTCTCACCATTCTCAAGCCATAGGCCGGTCACATCGAATAGCGGTTCTCCGCTCTCGCTCCGGAGAACTGATCCAACCGAAAGTCCTCTCGGGATTGGATCGTTAATACCGGAGAAATTTGCGTACAGCACGTTGGCTTTCGCAGCCGTGACCTTGACCCGGACTACCCCGCCGCCGGTTGTCAACGGCAGTACTCCACCGGCAGACGAGACAAGCCTGGGCCGGTTGAATACAATCGAATCCATTGGTGTGGAAAAGCTCAACGTTACGAATGCACTGGCGGGCCGCCTTTTTCCCAAAAATGTAACGTCATTGAATTCTGCGGCCCTGCAACTGATGATCGGAATCGGCTCCTCTATCGTCGAATCATTCACGACGATCCGGTTGACAGCGGGACCGTTTGAAAAAAAACCTATCTCGCTCCGGTTGTATTCTATGTAATCCACTAGTTTGTCATTTTCGACGAACCTGATATATGAATCGTTAACAATGATGGTTCCACTTGCTGATGGATAAAAGTATCCATTAACCCGCACTCGGTTGCATACGATCCTGTCAGCGGAAAACGCGTATAGACTGCCATCCAGAGATGTAACGTCGTTTTCGTCATGGTGCTCGCGTGATGACACGAACGCCAGATCATCAAGTTCTATATTCCTAGCCACGCGAAAGCCGGGCCGATCCAGGCTCAGGACACGAGCAGCACCCGTCTCATTGTTCTCCCCAACGTAATCTGCGTTCTGCGCGATATCGACCCAGCGTGCGTCGTAGTCGTATCGCAGCGGCGTAATCAGCTCGATCACGCCCGCGTCAGCGTTCGCCACAACGTTCCGTTCGAAATATCGAATAGACGGCGGGTAACCCTGAGAGTCCTGGTTGTATCCATAAATCAATATCGGCAAGCCCGGCCTGTAACTCCTGCCACTATCCGAATTCAGTAGCCGTATTACGGACGATTTGGCCGTGACCGACCGGATGCGGTCGCCACTGGTGAACTCTCCAAATCCTGGAATCGATCCGGCATTATTCAAAAAATAGTCCTGATTGATGACTAGCGGGACGCACTCTGTAGTCTTCTCGGACACTCCGACATTCCGCAACTGGGTGTCTTTCCCGCCACGAACGCGAACATCCCTCACTCCCTGCAGCCACCTGCCGGTCAAGATGTCCAGCCTCCCGTCCGGCAGGATGAGGTCGAAGGCCGAATCGGATGATCGCATTCGAGCGCGAATCTTCAATAGCGCCGCGGAATTCTCTTCTGCGGATGCCTGCGCGGATACCCCATATGCTGCCGCTTCGATGATTTCGTGCGACATGGATGCCGATGCCAAGCCTAATGCAAGAGACTTTTGCGACACGGCCTCCGCGCCGAGAACGGTTGCAAGCATCCTTAGGAACTCTCGCCGGGATTGTCTCGCAAATTTCATTTCAGCGCGCGAGTCATTGTCGCTATAGTAAATGGCCTGAAGAGCCCACCCATCATACTCGATCAGTAAGTGATTGAATCGACAATCGGACAGTGGAAGCGGTTACAGTCGGACGCACCTTTTCACTATTCGACGCAGCAGGCAGAATCCGCGCCATCCTTATTTTCCCGGCCTTCACCAAAATATAAATGGCGACAAACGAGAAACCAAAAAAATAGGCCATGGGGACACCGCCGTCGCGAAACAAGGTAGAAATATATCCATTGAAAATCCAGTACGATGCGAACATTTTCGGATTGTCCGTATATATTATACGATTATGAAACCGGTACAGAAATAATCCAATGATAAACATCCCGCCAACCAATGAAGGGAATCCAAATATCGAGTACAAATCTGCATGCAGCGACCATGTCAGCGCGAAGAAATTCCCATATTTCAACAAGTTGATGCGCTGTGTCGTCGTCGGCTTGCTGGGCCAGATCCCCCGTGGAATAGGCCAAGTCAGCAATCGAAGATATTGTGTTCCCCAGTTAAATCCGGTTCTGTCGGGCACCAGTTCGTAGATCGCAGATGAGACATCGAATTCCTGAAAGTCGCTCGTTCCGACGCCGGCTGCCCTCGCTTGCTGGTAATGATTGAAGATCTCCGCAATGCTCGTACCGCCGGTCAGTATTTTTCGTGCCGCGAGACGGTCCGAACCGACGACGTCGAACAGGAGCACCAAAACAAGGCCTATCAGAATAGTTTTGACAGCGAAACTTCTCCGACCGCGCCTCATTAACGCGATCGTCAAAGCACTTACCACGACAATGACGAAGGACAGGCGCTGCGCCCCGACAAGAATGCGCAGCAGGACAAACGAACCCGTTGCCGCCACCATCGTCGGCGTCATTCCGTAGGTGAGAATCAGGATCAACAACGCCGCCGGAATGAATTCCGCGAAGGCCATCATGTAGCCCGACACCCCCACCAGACGCTGACCACCATTCGCATCAACCTGCACATCGAAGGATTGAACCGAATCGACACCGGCGGAACCATAGGCAACATGAGTCGAATACAGTCCCAGCGCGATAAGGACAATCAAGACAGAGAAAAACCGAACCTTGTCCGAGATAACGAATCGAGTCGGCGGTATCTTGAGCTCTCGAAGATTACGTGGTTCGACGAGCGCCGGCAGAACGACGGCAGCAAATAGTGCGCAATTTATGTTGAGACACGTCAGCCACAGTGTTCCGTCCGACGGGGTTAGTCCGATTGTGTTCCAGAGAAATGATTTTCCAATCAAGTATACGTTGAACGGACGAATCACATATCCGAGAAAGTGATATATCAAATATAAAAATATTGGATGGTAAACGGGCATTCGCATTGAGATGACGAATGCGAAGCACGCGCCCCAACACAGAAGATTAATTACCGCAATATAGCCTACGATTTCCATATCATTTCTTCGCCGAACGAGACATTAGTCGATAATGCAAGCGGGTCTTTCACTAGCCCCCATCAGCCAGCCATATACATCCGCCATTTGTTTTGCAATCGTAGTCCAGGCGAAGCACCTCTCAACCAGCAATCTGCCGTTCTCACCCATTTTTTCGATTCGTGTATCGCTGATAGTGCAAAGGTCGCCAAAAAATTCCCGTAATCCATCAATCGAATTCAGAATTTCGAAGGCGGCATCTTGCGAGAAGCCAATCGATAAATTGCACTCGCGGGTAAGCGCGACCGGCTTACGAAAGGACCAGGCCTCGAGCGGCACCATTGGCAATCCCTCACTGAACGATGGCAAGATCACGCAATCGCATGCCGCGTATGTCTTTGCCTTGTCGTCGTCAAACTGAGAGCCGATGAAGAGAACACCATCGGCGTCGATCCCTTCGTTCACCATGCCGCGCAGTTGAGCGATGTAGGATGGATCCCCCCATCCACCGATAATCAAGTTCCAGCGCTCGTTGACCGCATCGGCGGTGACGCTTTCCTTCCAGGCCGCGAGTAGATTCTCTACGCCTTTCTTGGGGTGCAACCGGCCGAAATAGAGTAATAGCTTTCTCGACGCAAAGTCGGCGTTCCACCAGGACGGCAATCCAGGCCTATCGCTGTCCGGGATCGTCACGCCGTTATGCACGACGGCGATCGGCTGCTTGAGGCCGGCGGCACGGATTGCGTGCGCCTCTTCAAGATTGAGGGCGTGCAAGCAGGCTGCACGATTCAAATGACGACGCTCGTAGGCGGCTAACGCACCCCACTTCTTCAACTTCGAACGATTCAGAATCCACCGGTCGAGCATACCGTGCGGCGAAATAATGTAGGGCTTGCTTTGGCGCCGATGCCACGCAACGACATCGGCTGACGGGTGCATCCAGATTCCGTGCGTATGAATGACTTGTGCGTCAGACGCCAACAGCGCCGCACGCAGCGTCGGAGAGTAGCCAAGCATCGACGGACCGACCCGGTCACATGTGGTTACCTGCGTGCCGCGCCATTGCGGAAGGTCGTCTTCGGTATGAGCGTCTTTCAGAGCGAACACGCGAGGCATGAATCCGGCGGCAGGAAGTTCAAGCGCAAGACCACGCATCGCATCGAACAGCCCTCCGCCGGTGCGCGAAGCCGACGCGGTCACAAACCCGACCTGATGACTCGCACGACGTTCGGCATGGGTGTCAAGTGTCAATTTCACGCAGCCTCCCGCAGCAAGTCAGCGAATCGCGGATACTGATTCTTATAGCGCTGGACCGCACGATTTGCCTCCTCTCGGCCGACGATCGGGTCCCTGTAATCAATGATCATTCTTTGCGCGACCTGTTGTACGTCGAAGGTGTCTATATCGTGAACCCGCGCGCTGAGCCCGAGGTCAGTCATGATGCCGCTGGTCTTAGGCAAGTATGAAAGCGCAACCAGTGGTTGCCCCGCGAGCAAGCCGAAGATGCATGAGTGAAAGCGACTCCCCAGAAACACCGCGGAGCCTGCGATGATGCCTCTCACGTCCACCACCGAGCGATCCCGCTGATCCAGAATGACAAAATCGGGGTGCCGCGAGGCGATCTCGCGCCCGACAGGCAAATCAGCGGCGACCTGATTCACGATGACAACGCGCACACCCAGCGTATCATGCAAGATACCTAGCAGCTGGCAGATCTTGCGCACGTACCGTTGCTTGGCTTCCGCCTGATCCGGCGCAAGAGGGAATGCCCATTCGATCACCGAAACGGCGATATACGGCTCATCCGGCTCAATTGCAAACTCCGTCTTGAGCAGCTCCCTGGCAGGCGGTGTCGATTCATGCCAGAACGCCAGGTCACCGGTCCGGACAACGCGCTTCTCTGGCAACAATAATGTCTCGACTGCGAAATTGTACGATTCGCTCTCTCGCACACAAATCAGATTCGCTTTCGAGAGAATCTTCTGCGCGAACCACTTTCCACGTCGCGACCTGATAGGGCCGACGCTTTGTGGCGCCAATATAATCTTCGCTCCGAATCTCGCCGCTGCCCAAATTTGAATCAGATTGGCGTAATACGACGGGTTCGAATCCTCAAGATAGCCGCCTGGGCAGCTAATGACAACGTCGGCCTCCTTAAGCGCTTTGATCGCACGTCGCTGCTCTCGAGGAATAAGAAGACCCAATGGCCATGGCCGTCCGAACAGGACATAGCAGATCGTTGTCGCCTGACGAATGATGTTACAAAGGCGCCGCCGCCAAACGTTTCTCGACATGCAATTGCCAAGGCGCTCATACCACGTCACTTGGGGCATGTGACGACGCTGCGTCGACGGTTGATAAGCGATACCGCTGACCGATGCGCCAGGAAACGCGCTATAGATCTCATCGATGCATACCTCGATGAGCGCCGCATCGCCCTTATTAACGGCGCCGAAGACGTTCGCCACAACGATCTTGATCACTTCCATTTTGAGAACCCGTTTGCGAAATTCAACACGTTTTCGGAAAACAGCAGCAAATCCCATTCAGCAAGATTCCATGGGTATTTGCTTTTCATCCTGGCAATATTCTCGCTATCGAGTAGCACGCTGATGCCCCGATCTATATCGGATTCCGTACCGTCCGTCACGAAACCGTTCTCGCCATGCCTGACCAGTTCGTGCGCCGCCCCACAGCGATCCGTGCAAAGGACTGGCGTCCCGCACGCCAGCGCCTCATTCAGGCACAGGCCCCATTGATCGTAATCACTAAGGAGCACTAGGAACAGTGCCAATGACAGGAAGATCGGCATGTCCCGATTGGGAACGAGCCGCCTGAATACGACAGAATTCCCCAGACCCAGGCGGTCGCAACGCGCCCTCAGATCTTGTTCCAAGTCTCCTGACCCAATGATTAGCAGGGAAACACCGGTGGCACTCGCCTGCGAGCGTGCGTACGCATCTATAACCTTGTCGACGCGCTTGCGCGCGACAAGCCGAGAAACGCACACGATATATTTTCCCGGCAAACCTAGCTGCGTCCGGTAATCCGCGTCACGCCGATGAGCGGTCTCGGCCGCTCGTCGGAAAAGGCCGTTGTCCACGACGTCATAGCCGACTCGAATATTTTCAACTGGGAT
This sequence comes from Paraburkholderia sp. RL17-337-BIB-A, assembly GCF_046025895.1. Classification (NCBI taxonomy): domain Bacteria; kingdom Pseudomonadati; phylum Pseudomonadota; class Betaproteobacteria; order Burkholderiales; family Burkholderiaceae; genus Paraburkholderia; species Paraburkholderia sp. RL17-337-BIB-A. The sequence continues at coordinate 3,214,473 of NZ_JARESY010000002.1, forward strand.
TCCCAGGAATTGGAAATAAAGGCTCTGCCGGCGGCCAGCCACGATCGCGCCGTCGTACATCCGTGCAAGCAGTGCCTTGATGACCTCGCGACCGGGCCGCCGCACGCCGTCGTCGAACTTGCTGTCGGCACAAAATACGATCCTCGGGTACCGTTTGATCAAACGATAAACCAGTCCGATAACGGAGTAGTGGAAGTTATATCCGATCGTCACGATCAGATCCGGCTTTTCCCGCGCTATTTCTATCAGCAGTCTAAGCGGGTATCTCCAGCCTGCTCGCTTTTGGCCCTCTCTTGTCAGATACCGCCAACGACTCTCCTCCGCGTCACGCACAGAACCCTGAGCGTGACGATGAAGATAGTCTCTGGAGTCGCGGCTCATCACCAACACGCGAAAATCCATTCTCTCTTTCGACAGACGATCACCCATGTTTTTAAGGCGGGCCGAGTGATAGTCCCCGACGCTACCCGTTAAGAACAACACCTTCATGGCTTTTCTCGCTGTATTCTTGAAATATTTCGTATTCACCAAACACGACCAGGAAAACATCCAGTCCCAATAGGCAAATCGCGACGGACACGAGCCCGCCGTGTCGAACAGCAAATAATCCGATGGCGATAGCCCCAATCGCAGCAACGAGATAGGCGAAGGCGAACCGCATATGGCGGTTGATCGCGATAACGAAGATGGAGCTCGATTGCCACAACGAATTTGCAACCATCGAGAGCAGCAACACGTCGAACAGCGACGCATCGAACGTTATGTGCTTTCCCGTCCACGCTGTATAGAATCGCCCCCCCCACTGGCTCATCGCGATGCCCGCCGCGGTCGCCACCACGATCGTCACGAGCGTCAGCTTGCGCTTTATCTTCTTTACGTCGCCTTTTCGTCCGACAGCGAACAACTTCGACACCTCCGACCAAACTGAGTTGGACAGCAGATTCATCATTTGCACTGCCACACGTGTCAGCGTTCTCATCGTTGAAAACACTGCAACCTGCGCCGGTCCTAACGCGGTCCCGATGACCCACAAGATTCCCTGAAAATTCAAACCGTTACTCAACGGAAATCCGAGGAACGCCAAAGACGGTATCAGAGATTTTTTGAGCCATATCCAATCAATCGTGAGCGGAAACAACGTCGCCCATCGGCAGTATCGATTCTTTACGGTCTGCTGCGCGGCATAACCGATCAAACGCGCGACGAGCATACCCAAGGCAACGGCAATCGGCGTCTTTAACGTTAAAAGCGCGATCAGTGCGAACATGAGCGCCATGAATCTCGTCACATTCAAGATGCCAATCGACAAAGCGTAGCAATTGGCGCTGCGCAATGCAGCGGTATGGGGCCCATACATGACGCTCAAGCAGACGTCGCCGATAAGAATCAATGCGACGAACCGCACGTCGTTGGGTGACATGTATCGGAAGACATGAAATCCCGCTCCAAACGCCCACCACGCCAATCCGGAAACAATCAACACGGCAGAAACAAACAGCCCAACCGCAGCGGTGAGCGTCCGGTAAATGACTTGAATACGATCGTAGTCTCCCACCGCCGCGCGCTGGTCCATTTCATTTGCCGCGACGGTGGATAGGCCAAGATCGCTCAACGCGAGGTAGGTGGGGATCGTCGAGATAAGAATCCATTCCCCATACTTCGCTGCGCCCCACACGGACAGAAACAAAGGAACAGATACGACTTGCGCGAAGACAGTCACGGCCTGTCCAAGGCCGTGCGCGAAGAACGCACGAACAATACGTTGTGCCGACATGGTGGACCCGTGTGTGTGCCCGGCATAACCCGCATCTCATACCAGGCTTTTAGATCAATGACGTGGTGCGTACTCGTACTGATACGCATACTTGTACTTTCCGTACGCGTAGCCGCCGGTGTTCAGCGGGAAGTCGTTGAATACCACCCCCTTCAGCGGACTGCCGCATTGCCGCAATCGCTTCACCGCCAATTCGACTTCTCTTATCGGGTTCGCGCCGAAGCGCAATACCAGCAGCGTGACACCTGCAAGCCGCCCGATAATGGCCGGATCCGTTACCGCCAACACCGGCGAAGTGTCGATAATCACGTTGTCGTATTCGGCTGACAGCTCCTTCAAGACCGCTTCAAAATTCGGATGTAGCAGCAGTTCGGCAGCATTCGGCGGCAGCTGTCCGGTAGGGATGAAGTCCAGGCCTTTGACCAGCTTATCCTTGCGAACGACTGACGTGCGACCGCCTCCTGAACGGATAAGCTCGGTCAATCCAGATTCGCGCGTCTCCCCGATGTAACGATGCAAATCGCCACGGCGAAGATCGCCGTCGATCAGGAGAATCCGCTTGCCGGTGTTCGCCATCAACACAGCAAGGTTGATCGAAATGAAGGACTTGCCGACGTCAGGCGCCGGACCGGTCAGCATCAAAATATTATTCTTGGCGTCAAACTCAGCAAATTGCAACGCGGTACGCAAGCCGCGAATCGCTTCGATCGCGAGATCGTTCGGCGCAGCATGCGCCAATAGTGGAGCCTCGCTCAATTTCGCCCACTCGACACGTCCGAGCGAGGACTGCCGATCGCTATGCGGAACCGTCGCATACACAGGAAGACCGAAGCGGTCTTCCACCTCGTTCGGATCTTCAATACCGCTGCGAAGCGCCTCGAGTCCAAACGCGGCGCCCACTCCCAAGAACACGCCAAGCGTCGTCGCCACCAGGATGATCAAGCCGGGCCGCGGCCATACCGGGACCGTATTGTGTTCGGCGTCGTCCAACAAACGGACGTTACCTGTTTTGCCAGCCTTCAGGACTCGAAGCTGTTCGACGTTGTTCAGTAACGTCGTATAGATTTCCTGCGAGACCATCGCGTCCCGTGCGAGGCCAACGACATCTTGTTCGTTCGCCGGAATCGCCTTCAATCGCCGATTGAAGCTGTCGATTTGCGCATTGACGGTATCCAGTTGCCGATTGACCGCATCGACGTTCGGATGCTGCGGAGTAAATCGCTGCAGCAATTGATCGCGTTGAAGTACAAGCTGGCTCTTCTGAACTTCCGCCTGCACGACTTCGTTCAACAATGTCTGAGCTTCCAACGGAAGATCGACAATCGCATTTTTGGTACGAAAGTTGTTGTACTTGGTTTCCGTTTCTTTCAGATTTTCCTTGAGCCCCGGAAGCTGATTATCCAGGAATTTAATCATGTTGTCCGCTTCCGCGGATTTTCTGTCGACGTTCTGCTTGACGTATAGCCTGCCGATCTCATTCAGTACAGCTTGAGTCTTTCGTGGATCGTCACTACGCCAGAAGGCACTGATGATTCCGGAGTCCTTCCCCTGCTCGGAGATGTTCAACGAATTGTGAAGCAGGTTAATAACGTCGAGGCGCTTGGAATGAACAAGCTGAAACTTGCTGCCCGGCCGGCCGACCAGACGGCTCAGCGTGATGGCAACCGGTCCGGCCGGCGTGGTACCCTGGACTTCTCGCCCAACCTCGGCGTTTCCGACAACCAGGTCGCCGTCCGGCGAGAGAAGGTTGTACTTGCCTCCCGGCTGGGCAACCACCGTCCAGATCACACCGTTATATTCCGACGGCACCTCCATCTTCGTGACTTCGATCGCTTCCGCACCCCATGCGTACGACGACAAGTTGAAGCGCGCAGCGGCGGAGACAGGCACCGGAAGGTGTGAAGCCAAAAACCGGCCAAACAACGGCACATACTTAGGTTTGGCGTCGATATCCAGATGCACCGCGTCGACGGTAGGGCCAAGAATCATGCGTGATCGCAGAATCTCGATTTCGGTGGTCGAGGCGGTCTTCAACTCGAACATGCTGGCCAGATTGCCCAAAGCCGAACCAATCGAGTTGCCGTTCTCTTCGACCTGAACCAGAATGTTCGACTCGTATGCCGGCTTTGCGATCAACGCGTATACCACACCCAAAATCGCCATGCCTAGAGCGAAGCCGAGAATCACATTTCGATACTCCAGCAGCGAAGCCAAATGCTCCCCGAGGCTCGTACCTTCGTCCGATGCTGAACTGCGTTGACTATTCAGGAATTCATCTGCTTCTTGCATGTGCGTGACTTAAATATGTTAGTTACAGAATGACGCGCCGATCGACCTGCTTCAAATACTCGTTGCAACCGTTTCCGGCATCCGGCTACTCGTGGCAGAGAGGCATTCTCATTTCCGACTCTTTTTTCCAGCTATCGGAAGCTTCGATCTTGGTTGCCCAGGCGCGTACGCCCTTTTCGATTGAATCCCGCGCGTTGATAAATTCAGCGCGACCCCGTCCAAATGGATCGCGGATGTCCAGATTATCAAATTGACCCAAACGAAATACTCGTCCTCTAGACCATGGACTGAACCGTTCCACGTAACGCTTTTGCTTCAGATCCATCACCAACAGAAGATCCGCGCTCATGCAATGGGACCTCATCAATTGTTTCGCCCGATGACGTTCGATATCGAGCCCTTCCGCTCGCATCAACTCGCGTGCGAAGGGATCCGCCTGCTGCCCCACCAGAGCGGCCACACCCGCGGACTGCACAACACAGTTCGGCAATTCGCTCGCTAGCAACGCTTCGGCCATCGGGCTGCGGCATATGTTTCCGATGCAAATAGTCAAAATGGAACGAATCATCGAGTCTTCCCTGTAGTGGCTAGTTCAACGCTTGACCCACCTACCATCGTCAATGTCAGAACGGAGTACATTTGTTGTTCTTTTAAGTAGCGGGCGGGCCCCGAAGTGATGCGAGATACTCTGTATCGTGCTTCGCTATTCCGCCCGGCGTGCGTTACGCCGAAACCTGCTCGCCGTATCGCTCGCAGAAATCCTCATACGCGACCGCCAGGCCGTCCTCAAATTTTGTCGTCGCCCTGATACCGTGCGCATGCATGCGTCGCACATCCAATAGCTTACGTGGCGTACCGTCCGGCTTCGATAGATCAAAGAGCACCTCACCCTCGAATCCCACTACCCTGGCAATGGTCTGGGCCAGTTCGGCGATGGACGAATCGACGCCGGTTCCGATGTTTATATGAGAAAATGAAGCTTCGCAGTCCTTCTTCCATTGATCCAGCTGAATTTGCATGATCTCGACGGCCGCGATGGCCAGATCGTCCACATAAAGCAGTTCTCTGCGGGGCGTTCCACTTCCCCAGACCATCACCGAATCCTGACCGCGTACCTTGGCCTCGTGCATTCTGCGTATCAAGGCCGGCACAACGTGACTATTCTCCGGATGGTAGTTGTCGTTCGGGCCATAGAGATTGGTCGGCATGACGCTACGAAAATCGGTTCCGTACTGCCGGTTATAGCTCTCGCAAAGTTTCAACCCGGCAATCTTCGCAATCGCATAGGGCTCGTTGGTCGGCTCCAGATGGCCCGATAGCAACGCGCGCTCCGAAATCGGCTGCTCGGCGAATTTCGGGTAAATGCACGACGAACCGAAGAACATGAGCCTATTCACACCCGCACGATATGCCTGATCGATTACATTCGCTTCGATCATCAGGTTGTCGTAAATGAAGTCGGCGGGATAGACCGAATTGGCCTTAATGCCTCCCACCTTCGCTGCGGCGAGATACACGTGATCAATATCTTCGCTTCGGAAGAAGGCTTCGACGGCGTCCTTGTCGGTCAAATCGAGCTCGTCCCTATTGCGAGTGACAACGGTACAGAAGTCCAGCGCTGCGAGGCGTCGAACAACGGCACGCCCCACCATGCCGTTATGGCCGGCCACAAAGGTCCTGATTTCTTTGCTCATCGCGTTACTCGTTGTATGCAAAGGTAGTGAAACCCGCCAGCTTGATCAACGCATCGCGCTTTGCCGCCTGATAGTCGCCCTGCACCATTTCCTTGACCAAGCTTTCGAACGAGATTTTCGGTGTCCACCCTAACTTCGTTTTCGCATTCGTTGCGTCGCCCAACAGGGTTTCGACCTCTGTCGGCCGGAAGTAGCGCGGATCGACACGCACCATCACGTCCCCCGGTTTTACCTTGACCTCGGGTTTCTGAACCGCCTCTACGAGCGCAATCTCGTCGACGCCAGAACGTTCAAAACGCAGGACAATGCCGAGCTCCATCGCCGCGCACTCGACAAATTTTCGGACACTGTGCTGAACACCGGTTGCAATGACGAAGTCTTCCGCCTGTTCCTGCTGGAGCATCAGCCATTGCATCTCAACATAGTCGCGCGCGTGGCCCCAGTCTCGAAGGGCGGAGAGATTTCCGAGATACAGGCAGTCTTGCAATCCAACGGCGATTCGCGAGAGCGCACGTGTGATTTTCCGAGTGACAAACGTTTCCCCGCGTACCGGCGACTCGTGATTGAAAAGGATCCCGTTGCAGGCGTACATGCCATAGGCTTCCCGATAGTTGACGGTGATCCAGTACGCGTAAAGCTTCGCCACCGCGTACGGGCTGCGCGGATAGAACGGGGTTGTCTCCCGTTGCGGGATCTCCTGGACGAGACCGTACAGCTCGGATGTCGATGCTTGATAGAACCGGGTCTTCTTCTCGAGCGACAGAATACGAATTGCCTCAAGAATGCGGAGTGCACCAATCCCGTCCGCGTTCGCGGTGTACTCAGGCTCCTCGAACGAGACTGCAACGTGACTCTGTGCCGCGAGGTTATAAATCTCGTCTGGCTGCACTCGCTGGATAACGCGCACAATACTCGTCGAATCAGTGAGATCGCCGTGATGCAACACGAATCGACGGTCGGATACGTGTGGATCCTGGTAAAGATGATCGATTCGATCGGTATTGAACAACGAGGCACGGCGCTTGATACCGTGCACCTCGTATCCCCTGTCCAGCAACAATTCCGCCAGGTACGATCCGTCCTGCCCCGTTACACCGGTAATCAACGCAACTTTACGTGTCATCATTCAGCTCCAAATCCAATATCCGCTATCGAGATCGTTCTCAACTATCCCAGTTCACATCTGGGCCGCCTGCCGAATCGCGCCCCTGAAACGATCGCAGCATCGAAACAAGACCCACATCGATTACTTAGTCAGCACGGCAGCTGTCAGGCCCGCATTCACTGCCGGCAACAACAAGCTCAACACGCGATTCAGGCGGACCAGGCCGTTACCGTCGACGTACACGACATCGTTGGGCTGAAGCTGAAACTGATTGGCGAGCACCATCGAAACCGGCGAACGGGCATCAAGATGAAATACATGCGGCTCCGCGTTCAAGGCTCCGCGAATGACATACATCTGCGCGGCGTCGGCCGTATTCGAGTTGATACTTCCTGCCTGCGAAATGGCGTCACTAAGCGAGAGTGTGCCGTCTCGCATTGGGATCGCAGTCACCGGCTTATTCACCTCGCCCATCACATAGATACCGTTCTGATCACGAGGCAGCACACGTAACAAATCTCCATTGCGCAACATAATGCGAGATGGATTCTCACCGCGCGCGATTATCGCCGAGAGGTCGATTCGGTAAGAGTTTGCACCACGTACGAGCACCATGTGGCTCTGATCTGCCGTCGCGCTAAAGCCGCCGGCACGACTGACAGCCTCGTACAGCGTCATGGGAACGTCATTCACCGGAACTGATCCAGGCACGCGTACTTCGCCGTCTACGTACACCTGCTTGGAACGGAACGACGCAACACTGACCGTAACTTGCGGATCCCGAAACACTTGCGCAAGCGCGGCAGTTAACTTCCTCTGGACATCGTTCGGCTGAAGAGAGGCAACGTTTATCTTTCCGACATAAGGAAACTGAAGATCACCGTTTTGATCCACCAGGTGCCCCGGTGCGGGGTCGTACGCCCGCGAGCTGGGCGTCGAAACCTGCGGCCCCTGAGCCCCCACCAGTTCAGGGTGATCCCAGACCGTTATCTGCAGCACATCCCCAGGCCCAATCAGGTACGGCGTTGACTTCGCGAAGAGTTCGGCATCTTCCGGCACGGAGATCATTGTCGCCTGATTTCTGAGTTGCTTGATCAGATCAATCGTAATTTCGGTGACGGGCACGTCAGCCCGCTCCGGCGGACTCTTGCCGCTCCCTGCATTAACCGGGATCGACGCTGGCGTTTGCATCCGCATGCCTGGAGCAACCGTACAGGCCATCAGCGCAGCGCACGACGCCAGCATTGCCAGTACTCGCAGGCGATTGATCTGATTGGCGCGCTTGATCTTTTTGCGGCATTTTCCCGGTACCGTCATTAGAACAACTTCCGCGTAATTCATCCATTAGCCCTAAACTCATATCGCTTTGCGATGCATTATGAAAACGTCTGCTTGTACCGACCACGCTGATGCCGTTAAGGCGCATTCAGTAAACATTACTGCCGACCAGCCCTTTCGCTACTGTCGCGAGCACGATTCTCATATCGAGCACGAAGGACCAGTTCCGCAGGTAATACAAATCGTGCTCAACGCGCTTCTGCATCTTCTCAAGTCGATCAGTCTCGCCACGGAAGCCGTTGATCTGAGCCCAGCCGGTGATGCCTGGTTTGATGCGATAGCGATGGATGTAGCCATTCACCACTTCCTGGTAAATCTCGTCGTGCTCGATCGCGTGCGGGCGCGGCCCCACTACTGACATTTCACCGCGCAACACATTGATGAACTGTGGCAGTTCATCGAGGCTCGTACGTCGAAGGAACCGGCCGACGTTAGTCACACGCGGATCGCGCATGGTCGCCTGTGTGACTACCCCTGTCTTCTCCATATGGGGATGCATCGAACGGAATTTATATATCTGGAAGACCCGGCCGTCCGCGCCCTTGCGGTACTGCTTGAAAAACACCGGCCCGCGCGACGAGAGCTTCACGGCCACCGCGATGACGGTCATCAAGGGGGCCATTGCAAGCAAGGCCGCCGAAGCGAACACGCGATCGAAGATGTCCTTCTTCACCAAGGCGTGCGGCGGTAGCGGCGACGCCATCAGGTTAATGGCAGGTGCACCGATCAGATCGATCATGCCGCTATCGAACAGCGCCACGCTCTGCACATCCGGAATGAAGCGCACGTTCACAAGTTCGTTACGGAAGCCGTTCACGACGCGCAAGATTATTGATTCCTCCGTCAGTGGCATGGCTAGCCACACTTCCTGTACATCGTTCCCGCGCACGTATTGCAGCAATGAGTTCAGGTCGTCCTGTTGGGCATCGCTTCCCTCAACGCTCCCGCAAATCCCGCGCGAGTCGAAAACCTCCGAAATGATGAAGCCATCGGAAGGCGAAGCGTTGATCTTGCGCAACACTTCTTCGCAGTGCTTCCCGTGTCCCACCACGACCACATGACGCAAATTCATTCCGGCCTGGCGCACTTCGCGCAACACGCTGTATGTCGTCACCCGCAAGACAATCAGCGCGCTGCCCGTGATGCCCGTCCAGAATGCGAACCACAGGCGCGAGATGAAGTCTGTGCGGTGTATGGAAAACATCAGCGCAAGGCCGCAAAGCTGCACGACAATCCAGGCGAGCGCCAACTTGCCCACGAGGCTCACCATCGAACGCCCACGCCACGAGTCGTACAGCCCGAAGACCGGGAACGTCGCGAGCGCTGAGGCCGCTGAAAACGTTATAAAGGCGGCGTCCAACCGGTTCTGCGCGAGATCTTCGTACCGTACGTGCGCCGCCAGCATGGCGCCGGCGACAATGAGGGCGACATCCACCAGCCGAGCAATCAAACCTTGTAAGCCAGGCATTTCGAGCCTCCTACGATGTATACGAACCTCGGTCAGACGCCGTTCAGGCACGCCCGTATGTGTCGTCGAAGCGCATGATGTCGTCTTCGCCGAGGTAGGACCCTGACTGGACTTCGATCAGCTCGAGCGGCAACTTGCCGGGGTTTTCAAGGCGATGACGTACGCCTAGTGGAATGAAGGTCGACTGGTTCTCGCACAGCAAAAACTGCTCGTCACCACAGGTGACGCGTGCCGTGCCGCTCACCACGATCCAATGTTCTGCGCGATGGTGATGCAACTGCAGCGAAAGGCGGCCGCCAGGTTGCACCACGATGCGCTTGACCTGAAAGCGCTCGCCGTGATCGATCAAGTCATAAGAGCCCCAAGGGCGGCGCACCTTACGGTGCGTTTCAGCTTCTGGCGCCTGCTGGGCTCGGATTCGCGACACCAGACCTTTCACGTCCTGCACGCTCGAGCGGTCGGCCACAAGCACCGCATCAGCCGTCTCCACCACCACCAGATTGGTTACGCCCACACACGCAACCAGCCTTCCTTCAGAATGCGCGAAGCTCGACGTTGCCCCCTCGAATACGACCCGGCCCCGCGCGACGTTGCCGTCAACGTCCTTGTCCAGCGCGTCCCACACCGCATCCCATGAGCCAAGATCCGACCATCCCGCTTCAAGCGGCACGACCACACCCGACGGCAGTTCCTCGTCTGATCCGAGTCGCTCCATGACCGCATAGTCGATGGAATCGGACGGCGACTGTTTGAATGCGTCGGCGCTCGGTCGGAAAAATTGACCTTCGATGGCCCCCTGCGCGAGCGCCAACGCGCACGCATCGCGCATCGCGGGCTGCAACCGTCCAATGGTCTCGAGCCATACGCTTGCTTGCACCACAAAGATGCCGCTGTTCCACCAGTACTGCCCCGACGCGAGATACTGTGCGGCCAGTTCAGTTGCCGGCTTTTCCACAAAACGCTCAATCCGCTGAGCACCAGCGCCAATCTCGGCCCCGAGCTTGATATAACCAAAGCCTGTATCAGGCCGCGTCGGCGGCACGCCAAGGGTGACGATCGCGCCCGCCTGTGCGTACTCCATAGCAAGCTCAATCGCTCGCTGGAACGCATCCACGTCGGCAATCGCGTGATCTGCCGGCATCGCAACCACAATCGCGTCCTGTCCGTCGGCGCATGCGACTGCGGCGGCAAGCGTAAGCGCAGGGGCGGTGTCGCGCCGCACCGGCTCGACGACGATCCGCGCATCGATACCGCTCGAACGAAGTTGCTCTGCAGTCGCGAACCGATGCTCGTCCCCGCACACGATGATCGGCGCGCATGCGGTTCCCACCTCGGAAACGAAGCCCTTCATCCGCCCAACGGTCTCCTGCAGCAACGAGTCGGGGCCGAGCACGCCAATCAGCTGCTTAGGGTATTGCTCGCGCGACATCGGCCACAACCGCGAACCCGCCCCGCCGGCCAACACCACGGGCACGAACCGCGCGGAGGCCCTAAGTCGGCCACCGCTCTCTTGTTCTCCATGGACTAAATCACTAGCGCCGCTGCGTTGCCTTATTTCATCTGTCAATGACGACACTTTACGCACTCCTATTGTTATGCGCTGGAGGTTCAGAAAACGCGCACCTAACAGATTGAAAATGTGTGGCTAAAGCCCCGCACGACTACGCGGGATCGCCTGGCACCGAACCACGGATACGCGCGCGATATTCTGAAGGCGTGTGGCCCATTCGCTTACGAAAAATCTTGGCGAGGCGATCACCGTTGATCCAACCGCATCGCTTTGCAATCCTATCAATCTGAAAATCCGTCTCTGCAAGTAATCGGGACGTCATCTCCAGGCGAGTCTGCAGCAAGAACTCAGACGGCGTCACACCAATCTCCTGCTTGAAGTAACGCAGAAAATTCCGTTGGCTCATCGCTGCAACCCGTACCACTTCGCTCACAGAAATGGGGCGCCCGCAATTCTCTTTTAACCACTGCGCTGATGCCCGCACCTTCTCGGCTCGGGTCGGCGTACTCGATTCCGACAGTACCGATGCGACGATCGGAGAACCATTTAGCGAAAGGCGTGCAACTGCTTCCCGCGCGACATCACCGCCAAGATCGCGCTTGACTAACATCAGGGCCGTCTTGACCACCGGCCCATAACGATCGCCTTCGTCGGACAAATCGTTTTCCAATGCCCCAACCAACTTCGACTGCCAGCCAGCCGTGCTACGCGACTGCCCCGAGCTATCGACGCCCGCCGCCTCGAGCAAAATCCGCCCTTCCCCGATCGGCTTGACTACCTCGCTGAGCGGCAAAACCTCCCGGAGCCAACCCACTACACGCTCGTCATGTGCCGCGTTTTGCGCGCCTTCTCCGCCGACAATAAACAACGCGTCAAAGCCGATGGCGCTTCGAACATCACAGGCGTATGTCCAGACGTTGATCGATGAAGAGCACGCCACATTTCCCCCTTCGGCCGAGTAAAAACGCACGTCATACAGCACGTCACCTCTCGATCGCGCAATGCAGATCTCGTTTGCCGCCTGAAATACCTCTGGAATCACGCCAGCCGTGAGCAATGAGAATCCATCGAACAGCACAACGCCAATATCTCGAACCATGCGCCTTCGCCGCTTCCCAGAGGAAGACGCTGCTCCGTTATCCGGATTGTCGAGACCTGCATACACCATAGAACTCCCTAAGCGTAAGGCGGTTTAGCGATGTCTCATTCGCAACAAGAATTCCTGTCAGTTGCAGCGCATCATACATAGACCGCCAAATGGCGCAGCGCGGCTGACGGAAGACGCCAACATGTTGGCGGATTAGCCCATGGGTCTGCGAACGGTCGATCACGCCCCTCACTTCACGCGACGCGTAACCTCGCCTTAGAGCAAACGCGAAAGAACCGGGTCCACGCCTGTGAGGACTAAAGCAGGTTCTTTGTGCTCCTAAAATGCCGCAACTATCCGTCCGTCATTGTGTTTGCCCGTTTAGACTCAAACCAGATAACGCATGAATTTCTCTTGCATAGCGTTGCTATGAATATGCATTCGAAGCCACGCTTATGCGTTGCGCAGACAATTTTTTCTACACGGAAATTGATACCTGGGACCGCACATGGCATGCACGACATCGGAAGAAAACTGCTAGCGTCAGTCCGCCAACGTCATCGGAGCGCGAAAAAAATGCGGCATCGCAATAACAAAGCGCACATCGCGTCCTACTCCACTGATTTGGCGGAAACGGATCCCGCCGACCTTGTAAGATCATGAATCGTACGCAACACTCTTCGCGACCTTCCCGTTTTCAGCCCGACGCCGCCCATGACCATGAAGGTTCAACACATACCGATTCGCGCCGTCAAGCTGATCGAGCCATACATCTCCAGCGATGCCCGTGGCGTATTCTTCGAAAGCTTCGACCAGAACGAGTTCGACGAACAGGTGGCCCGCGGCTATCCCGTCTCCCATGAACACCACACGGTTTCGCCTAGAGAGGGTGTTAGGCACTTTTTGCCGGACCTGGTATCCTGGCAGGATGAAAAAACGCAGGCCATACCCGACGGATGTATCGGATGAAGAGTGGTACTTCGCCGCTCCGTACCTGACCTTGATGAACAAGGACGCACCGCAGCGCGCTACGATCTGCGCGAGATGTTCAACGCGCTGCGCTGGATCGTACGCGCGGGTGCGCCGTGGCGTCTGTTGCCAAATGATTTTCCGCCGTGGGAGCTTGTTTACCAGCAGACGCACCGCTGGATTCGGGCGGGTTGCTTCGAGGCCATGGTGAACGACCTGCGTTCGATCATCCGGGTCGCGCAGGGCCGACAGGGCCAGCCCAGCGCGGTCATTCTCGATGGGCGCACGCTGCAGTCGACCTGCGAAAGTGGACCTCGCGCCGGTTACGACGGCTACAAACGCAAACGCGGCAGCAAGGTCCACATGGCGGTAGATACTTTGGGGCAATTGCTTGCTGTGCATGCTACGCCGGCCAACGAACAGGAACGCGCGCAGGTCGGAGAACTGGCACGTCAGGTTCAGCAGGCCACGGGCCAGACGGTCAAGGTGGCGTTCGCCGGTCAGGGATAGCCTGCGCAGGCGGCACTCGACGAAGGAATCGAGCTTCAGGTAATCAAGCTGTCGGAGGCGGAAAAGGGCTTCGTGCTGTTGCCGCGCCGCTGGGTGGTCGAGCGCAGCTTCGGCTGGCGCAACCGCTTCCGCCGACTGGCCAGAGACTACGAGCGATTGCCCGAACCCCTGGCTGGGTTGCACTTCGTCGTATTCTCAGTGCCTATGCTTGTCCACGTCGCATCCCTAACAAAAGTGCCTAACACCCTACAAGGGCTCCCCGTTGAGCGCAAGCTCAATCGAAGTTCGCTGTGATACATGCTGCAATGCCGCGCCGGTCTTGTGAGAAGGTGAAGGACTGCGGTTCTACAACCGGTCATGTTGGGCTAATAGCCCGGACCCTGATGAAAGACGCGCACGGAGGCCTCATTCTCTAGCCGGGAATGGATATCCCCGCTGTGTTAGTCAGGTATGCCCCGCGCGGGTCCAACCCGCTTCACATCACCGCAGGCAGTGCAAAGTGATCGTTTCTATGTGCTCATGATGTCCGCACTCATATCTCGTTGGCGTTTGATCGACAGGCTCGAACCGAAATCAGTCGGCTATTGGGTCGAGCTTGAAGTCATCGCCATATTTCAGCGAGGCCCATGCCAATCTCGCGTTCTTTGCGGCGATCGCGATCGCTGCCCGCCAGTAGCCCCGGCGTTCGACCAGGGTTCGGACCCACCGGCTGAAGCGGTCCTGTTTCTCGCCGAGACTGGCAATGACGGCGCGAGCTCCGTTGACCAGCAGGCCGCGCAGGTAGGCGTCGCCTGCCTTCGTAATGCTGCCCAGCCGCGCCTTGCCGCCGCTGCTGTACTGCCCGGGCGTAAGTCCGATCCAGGCTGCCACCTGGCGGCCGTTTCTGAAGTCGTGCCCGGCACCGATACTGGCGAGCAACGCGCTTGCTGTGGTTGGGCCAATGCCGTGCAACTGCATGAGCCTCCTGCTACGCGCGTCTTCACGCGCGATCTCGGCGATCGCGCGATCGTATTCGAGCAGGCGGTCCTCGATATTGCCGGCATGCTCAAGCAGATCGCTGATACTACGCTTCGCCCAGCCAGGCAATGTGTCCAGATGTTCCGTGATGTGCCTGCGCAACTTATCCGGGCTCAGTGGCAGCACCACGCCGAATTCCGAGAGCAGGCCTCGCAACCGGTTGTAGGTCGCGGTCCTCTCTTCCACGAAACCTTGTCGTGTCCTATGCAGGCAAAGCGTTGCCTGCTGATGTTCGTCCTTCAGCGGTACGAAACGCATGCTCGGGCGCGTCACCGCTTCGCAGATCGCAGCGGCATCCGCCGCGTCGTTCTTGCCACGCTTGCCGGACATGCGATAAGGCGCCACAAGGTTGGGCGCCATGAGTTTGACCGTATGGCCGTGCTGCTGGAACATGCGAGCCCAGTGATGTGCGCCAGAGCACGCTTCCATCCCGATGAGGCACGCTGGCAACTGCGCGATCAACGTCACCAGCTGATCGCGCGGAACACGCGGCCGGACCAGCATCGCTTTACCTGCTTCATCTACACCATGAACGGCGAATACATTCTTGGCAAGATCGATTCCGACAGTGACAATAGGCATGGACTTCCCCTCTCGCTGGTGTTGATGAACGTTCGAAACTTCATCATGGCACGTCGATGCCGACTCGCGGCTTCCGCCGCAGCCTCGGGACGGGGAAGTCCCTTTCATTCTCTAACAACGTACTTTATGGCCTGCACTACCAGATGCAGCGTCCGCGGGGCAAACTGGTGCGGCTCGTAGCGGGTGAGGTGCTCGACGTGGCGGTTAATCTGCGGCGTAGGTCCACTACTTTCGGCCGGTGGGTCAGTGCGCGGCTATCGGCGGTCAATTGTCATCAGCTATGGATACTCCGGTCTACTCACCTCGGCAAGCCGCTCCACTTCGTCACTGTATAGCGTTGTCGCTCGGTACGGATAGCTATCTCATCGATACATTGAATTAACACTCTGTTATCTGAATCAATATGACGTCGGAAACTTGTCTTTGGCGCGTGGCTGGTTGCGGCAGAATGCGGCGGCCAGCCACGCAAGACAAGGCAACCATGACGAATCGACTGTTCGAGTCCGCTCTCGGTATAACCGCGCCTTGGTACGTCCATGGCGTGAACTTCGATGCCGCTCAGCGTCAACTCACCATTGCCGTGGACTTCGTCGCGAGCAGCCGGTTTGCCTATGCCGTAATTGCAGGTGAGCATCCGGTGCATGATACGCAAATCAAGCGTCTGCGTCATTTGAATTTCTTCCAGCATCAGTGTTTTCTGGAAGTGCGGGTACCGCGTGTGCGTTTGCCCGATGGCTCGGTACGGTTGGTCGAACCTGATTGGGTCGGGCAACTCAACGGCTTCACGCTGCTGTCCGAGGCACTTGTGCTGATGCTCGCCCAGCAGATGCCGTTTGCCGATGTCGCGCGTGCTGTCAACCTGTCGTGGCATCGGGTACACGCCATCTGTTCGCGCTACGTGGAGCTGGCGCTCGCGGCGGCTGACCTGTCGAACGTAACGGCGGTGGCGATTGACGAAACCTCGTACCGTCGCGGTCATGAGTATCCGACGCTGGTCGCCGACATGAAGGCACGGCGGGTCGTGTTCGTCACGACCGGCAAGGATGCCAGCACCATTGAACGCTTCGCGGCCTATCTAGGCGAACATGGTGGCACGTCCGGGCAAATCGACTCGGTCAGCATTGACATGTCGCCGGCTTTCATCAAAGGTGTCAATGAACATCTGCCTGAAGCGCGAGTGACCTTCGACAAGTTTCACGTCGTCGCTCACGCGTCCAAGGCGCTCGACACGGTACGTCGGCAACAACAGAAGGTCGACCCGCAACTCAAGGGCATGCGCTGAACGCTGCTCAAAGACGCGAACAAACTGAATCTGGCCCAACTGACCGACCTCGAGGCGCTCGTCAGTCAGTACAGCACCAAACGTACTGCCTGGGCATGGCTGTACCGCGAGCAACTGCGCAACATTCTCGAGCGCAAACAAATCAATGTCGTATCGCAGATGTTGCAGCAGTGGTGCACCAACGTCATGCGCTCGAAGGTCGAACCGATGAAAGACGTGGTGCGATTGATTCGCCGACATTTCGACGGAATCGTTGCCAGGACTCAGACTCGTCAGACCAACGGTTTCATCGAGGCTATTAACGGCCTGTTCCAGGCCGCCGAGCGCAAAGCTCGCGGATACGCTCGCTTCGAAACCATGCGTACTGTTCTGTTCCTCATCGCCGGAAAACTCGACTTCTCACGCTTCAATGAAAACACCTGCTGAGCCTCGTCACCCACTCCGTTTTCAAAAGAACCTCTTTGGCCACATTAATGCGCCGTTGGTCAACGCAACAGTTTGGATGCTCGGCCGCCCCGGTTCTTCGGCCGCGATCGCTGTTGCATACTCGTGCGCCGTTTTGACATCCCCGGCTTCTACTGCGGCCCGGAATACCTCGAGTTGGGCATTGAGTCGGACGTCCCCCTCGATGTTCGGAAGGTTCACCTCGATGAGGTCGATCGCTTCCCGATATTTGCCTTGACCACGCAGCGCGGACGCCTCCTGGATGAGTTCATTCGCCGTCATCGATCATTCCCCCGCTTACCAACCCCGTTTCCAATTAATCCCGCGCCTGTGAGCCCTGTGCGCTACCGGTACGCCAACCCTTTGCGGTGTTCGTGTCATTCCTTGACGACCGGCACCAGGGGTTCGCCATCCCTTCCGTTAAAGTGGGGCTCGCCTCCAATTCACGGCCACTAACGCTAGTTGCGGGTTCCCGTGCGCGCCGAGTACATACCTCGCCTTGATCTCTCGACCTATTCTCTTTTTTCCTCCATCTGAACCGACTATAGGCCGGTGTGCGGACACTTGCGTGGCTCTTGGTTTTCCGACCACAAATCGGTCTTGTTGTCCGCAGATTCAAACACCTGACTACGCGCGTATTTCCTGATGCGCGTTGTCCGCCCCCCGCCCGACATTTCGGCGAAGGATCAGCAAAGAGCTCACGTATTGGGCTGGCGGGAAAGACAAGATTTCCAAGGCACACAAGCACTCACCGAGGTCAACTAAGAATGGAAGTATGAGCGACCACCGGCGTGCCTGGAGACAGGCTGGCAGATATCAACCAGCCTCTGACGTTCGCGGACACGATAAATCTTGGATCGGCCGCCGTATGCATGCGTCGGCTAACTCTTCTCCAACGAATTCGCCCGCTTGGCGAAACAGTCGGCCCCGGGTTCGAGGAGGGCATCCATGTCATACTGAAAAGCGACCTCCGCGCCGTAGCACGGGACCACCGAAATAAGCTTGCGTGTTCAGATGAACCTCCGCATCGGTCGTGATCTCTTCTTTTGTAACCCAACGGTACTCCGAGTGTTGCAGGTCGGGCAGGCTCGCAAGTTCAATAGTACCCCGCAGCTTGTACCCGAGTACAACGTAATGAGTTGAGATGCCGGATTGACCACTAAAATTGTCCTCGTACAGATGTTCGTACACGCCAAGAAGGTCGGCGTCGGCCCGTCTGAGGTCGGCTCGACCAAGTTCCTCGCTTGCGATCCGGTGAAAGGCGCCGTCAAGACGCTCGTTCTTGCGAATGCGACCGCCCGGGACAAACCAGAAGCCTTGAGCGGGTTTGTTAACGCGGCGCCCGAGAAGATAACCGCCCATCTCGTTCTCGATGATAAGGTCGATGGCTACCAGCGGTGTTGCATCGACGACATTCAAGAACATAGGGATTGGAAGCATGGTCATTCAGCAGAAAATGATCGAGAAGAATGTTGTTACTTGTGAGGAACTCATGACAAATGGCGTGCGAAAGCGTCGATCAACGCGCGTGCCCTGTGCCAATACGTCTTCGAGATGGTTATCGCACGCATACTTCCCGCTCGTCGATAGCCGTGCACATCTTAGGAAGGATACGTTGCAGGACTGGGCCCTCTCCGACAATCTTGGGACGTTATCCGCCGTCTTCTTAGAGGTACCACCGCCACGAACGGCGCTTCATCCACCAGACTGGAAGTACGTGTGCCGCGTGTGCGCTTGCCGGACGACTCGGTACGGTTGTTGGAACCTGATTGGGTCGGCCAACTCAGTGGCTTCACGTTGCTGTTCGAGGCGCTTGTGCTGATGCTCGCTCAGCAGATGCCGTTTTCTGCCGTGGCGCGCATCGTCAACCTGTCGTGGCACCGGGTCCATGCCATCTGCTCGCGCTGTGTGGAACTGGCGCTCGCGTCGGCGGACCTGTCGGAGGTGACGACGGTGGCGATTGACGAAACCTCGTACCGGCGCGGTCATGAGTATCTGACACTGGTGGCCGACATGCACGCGCGGCGCGTCGTGTTCGTGACGAACGGCAAGGATGCTAGCACAATTGAACGCTTCGCGGCCTATCTTGGCCAGCGTGGTGGCAAGCCTGAGCAAGTCGACTCGGTCAGCATTGACATGTCGCCGGCCCTCATCGAGGGCGTAAATGAACATCTCCCCGATGCGCGGCTGACCTTCGGCAAGTTTCACGTCGTCGCTCACGCGTCCAAGGAGCTCGATACCGTGCGTCGACAACAACAGAAAGTCGAGCCGGAACTCAAAGGCATGCGCTGGACGCTGCTCAAAGACTCGAACAAACTCAACCTGGCGCAATTGACCGACCTCGAGGCGCTCGTCAGTCAGTACACCACGAAGCGCACCGCCTGCACATGGCTATATCGCGAGCAACTGCGCGAGATTCTCGAGCGCAAGCAAATCAATGTCGTCTCCGACATGCTGCAGCAGTGGTGCACCAACGTTATGCGTTCGAAGGTCGAACCGATGAAGGACGTGGTGCGATTGATTCGCCGACACTTCGACGGCATCGTCGCCTGGACCCAGACCCGTCAGGCCAACGGCTTCATCGAAGCCATCAACGGACTGTTTCAGGCCGCCAAGCGCAAGGCACGCGGATACGCTCGCTTCGAAACCATGCGAACGGTCCTGTTTCTCATCGCAGGCAAACTCGACTTCTCCGCATTCAACTCACATGCCCGCTGAAGGCCATTACCCACTCCGTTTTCAAAAGAGCCATTTTATAGTTGTGGTGCAAATAGCGCAGGCGAGCGAGAAGCCGCCCGTCTGCTCGTCAACTCAGCGAACTGAAAGCACCGACGTCCAGACGGCGGGCGCAGTGGCGTCTTTGAGGCGCAGCTTCATCAGGTTGAACTGGTCTTTGCGAATGCGATGCATCAGCTCGATGCCGGCAATGGTTGTTGCCGCGGTCCGGAAGCGTTTAAAGCTGAGCGTCACGTTCACCCGCGCTTTAAGGTTGTGATGATCCTGTTCGATCAGGTTATTCAAGTACTTCGACGATCGCAACGTTGTGCCTTCGGGCAGCAATCCATCTATCTTCATTCGCGCACTGCGCGGTGAGAATCTGCGTAGCCGTCCAGCGTGATTGTCTTGGGAACTAGCCCTTAACTCTTGATCGCTTTCGCGAAGAAGGCCTTGGTCGATTGAGGTCGTGCCGCGCCCACACTTCGCAGTCGGCAATGAAGGACATCAGTACACGCGCATACAGCGATTCCTTATCCTGAATCGCCTCGTACTCATTTATGAGGTCAACGATTTCGTTCACGATTTCCTACGTCCAGCACATACTCCGAGTTCCGCGGCGCGGAATCGTCGTTCCAGTCCGCGCTAGCGACCTATCCCAAAGCGACCCGATGGGCCTTCGTATTGCAGGCGGCCGGACGTCGCGCCGCCCGTCAACCGTGTTGCGGATGGTCATGAAAAAATGCGCCGAGGGCCACCGCCAAGTCGCGCTCGACTACTTCCGCCAATGTTTTGACGGAAGCAGTCAAATTGGATGCTAGATACTCTGTTCTGGGACCTCCGTTCTCGCGTGGTGTTAACTCGATGCAGCCGCCTTTGCGACAGGAGCGGTCGCTCTTTTTGCGCTCCCTGTCAGATAACAGCGCGCCTACTACACATTGCGTGTCGAAATCCGTCTGCGAAGCCAATTCCCGATGACTCAGCCACTCGATTTTGGCCTACTGGGGTCCGCGGAACTGTTGACCTATCTCGTCGTGTCACAATTGAAAGAGCATCGCGCTGCCGGTGGATGGCTCAGGGTTGAACACCTGCTCGCAGCTGCGCGCGGCTGGATGCGATTGAACAGCGGCGACGTTAGCTGGCCACAGCGCTTGACGTTAGCCAGCCGCGCGCAGCAACTGGCGGAACATGTAATGCGCGTATCGGAGATGACATGTGACGCGAAGACCATAGCAAGCATGTTTGTCGACGGCCTGCACCTGGACTTCCGGTCTCCAGCCGTAACCGAAATTTATTTCATCTCCGCGGCCCAGCTTCAGACCCACTAGCTGCCCACGTCGGAGCGTTCTACCGCGATGCCATCCAACGACCAGGTGCCTGACTGCGGCACCTATCGCGAAGATGGCACCCTCCGCCTAACTAATCACCTCTGGCCAACCCGACATTTGAACACGATGTGGAATGCAATCAGCAACTTTGGCGACGCTGCAGTAACTCTCCCGCTGGCAGTGGGCTGCGCGATATGGATTGCCGCGTCTGATCGGCGGGTGGCTGCTTACTGGCTGGTTTGTCTGTCAGTGGGCATGGCGATCGTCGGAGCAACGAAGATCCTCTACGCCGGATGCGGCATAGAGATCAGGGAAATCGGGTTCCGCGTTGTCAGCGGACACACGATGCTCTCGTCGGCTGTGTGGACGACTTGCATCGCGTTGTTTCTGCGCCGTTCCGGACGCTCGTCGGTCGGCATAACTCTGGGCCTCGCAAGCGGCGCCATCATTGGCGCAGCTCGTGTGTTCGAGGAAGCCCACACGGTGTCAGAGGTCATCGCAGGTTGGGCGGTCGGCTCGACCGTCGCTTTGTTCTTCCTGCGTTCGCTGGACAAGTCGCACGTTCAACTACGAGGTACTGTTGTCGCTGCGGTGTCACTTCTGCTGGTATCGGGGATAGCTTATGGACACAACGCCCCTTTCCAGTCCCTGATCGACCGGTATTCACCTACCATCTGCAGGCGCATCCTGTAAGCCACCCTTGCAGCGCGTTTTCATGACACACGTCGGGCTACCGTCACTTCTACTGCTCAAGCAAAAACCGGGTGCAAATCTGATTGGTTACGCTCGGGTTTTGACGAGCGTGAGGCGGCAATGTTAACCAAGGCTAGCGCAACCAGGAGCGCACACTATCGGTTTATCGAATACGCGCTTCTCGTCTGCCGATCCCATACCGTAGCCGGCGACCGCATCCAGGATGCGGTCGCCGGTATGGGTCGCCCGAGACTGCCCGACCGACCTCTGGCCTTATGCGCTGCGCCCCAGGATCGACAGCACGTCGGCGGCGCTGATGTCGGGCAATTGCTTGCCAAGCATGTCCCAGAAGATCAAGTCGTGCATCGCGCTGGCATCTTCGGCCACATCCCACTCGCGCGCACCGACGATGGAATCGGCGGTTTCGCAGGCGGCATTAACGATTGTCTGAATGTTTTGTCTGTGCATGAGCGCGTTAACGACGGCACGGCGGCCTTCTTGAGCCCTTTGCGCAATCGTTTGCCAAAAACATGGCCGCCATCGACATATTCCGGCCTGAGGCAGGCCAGCCGCCCGCCACGTGCGGCGATCGAGCCGACGTTGCGCCTCTTATGATAAGGGCGACTCCCGTCAAAACGGGACTCAGGAAAGTCCTACGTCGACAGCCCCAAAAGGCCTGTAGCGGAAAACACTAGCAGCAGTGTACTGGCATCAATGTCTCAATGATTTTCCTTTATATCATTCAACATATAAACCAGTTCAAAAGACGTTCTATACACTCCGCCTCAATTATTGGGAAAAATGCCGCCCAATTTTTCCAAATATTTCCGCATTATGCCGCGACTCATCCGGCATGAATGTGCACCGCGACCGTGGGCCTTCCAATCACCGAATGCCTCCAACTGACAATGTGTTGGCTAAATCAGCCATGCAATAATGGCGCCGAAAGCATATGGATAGCATGCCTTTAACAAGAATAAAGACAGAGTCGAGAGAAGGGCTTTTGCAGACCAAACATTCCGGGGGAAAAATGGAACTGGTGCATACTCTGCCGAGCTGTCCGCGGCAAAGTACAGTGGTGACGCGAGCGAGCGACATCACTCGCGTCGACATAGCGTTGTTCAATGGCTTCGCGCTGCCAAAGATCGCAGCGATTATCGAGATCTTCCAGAAGGCAAACGCACTCGTCGCAGCGCAGCGATCGGCCCGCACACGCTACGACGTTTTATTGCTTTCGGCTTCCGGTGGTCGCATTGCGAGTTCGCCGTCGGTGTTCGTCTGGACGGACAGCGTCGACTCGCACCGCGGCACAAATGACACGCACCTGCTCTTCATTGCAGGCGGTGCGGGCGTGCAGCACGCGTGCCGCGACGAACGCCTTGGCAACTGGCTGCGCCGCAGGCACCCGTTCAGCGATATCGTTCATCCGATCGCGGAAGGACGGCTACTTCTGGAAGCGGCCGGGCTTCCCAGCCGCTATTGCCCGCTTCTGTATGGCGGCAATGAAGCGCACGGTCTTTATCAGGCAAGCCCACTGACTGAAGCCGCCAACCGCCGTGCACACAGCGCTGCGCGTCATCGAAGAGGATTTGGGACCGGAGCTGGCGCGGCTGGTTGCCGAATCCGTCGCGCCCGAGCACAGGACGCCCTTCAACTCGTCAATGACCGACAATGCGACGTCGCAAGTCAGCGACAAGATCATGGCCTCGGCGCGTTGGCTGGAAGCCAATGTCGATCGCCCTATCTCTATCGACGACGCAGCCCAGGTCGCAGCAATGAGCGAGCGCAACTTCCTGCGGCGCTTCAAGAGCGAGACCGGCATGACGCCTTCCGACTATCTGCTGCGAGCGCGCCTGAACATGAGTTGCCGGATGCTTCTCGAATCGCCTTTGCCCGTCGACAAGATCGCCCGGCGCTGTGGTGTCGGCAGCGGTGGCCAATTGGCCAAACTGTTCAGAAAGTATCTGGCGACGACACCGACCGACTACCGGATGCGCAAAATGGCACCTCCGGGTGGCTCGTCCTGAGTGTTTGCAGTGAGCAACCTGGCTCGGCATGCGAGCGCATCGCGCGGAATCTTCACTGTTCAATCCCGGGCGGCGCACTCGCAATTGCCCATCGCGGCGCTCACTGGCGCCGCACTCGAGAGGCGCACGTCACGCATGGCGAACGACGCTACCGCTGTAAAGTCGTAAGCGCGCAATCTAGGGACGGTCTGCACAACCCATTTCCTGTGAGTCGGCGGTTTGCCGCGCGCGCCGCATCCACACTGCAAACATGCCGCAACCTTGACCGCAGGTTTTGATTGGCCAAGGTGACTCGCGTTTGCCAGCGCACACGGCGTCCATGCCTTCGTGTTTCACGCTTTGCGCAATTGCTTACGCACCATCCACAGGTTGCCCAGCGCGAACAGCGTCGTGATCTGGGCACTGTTCTTCATCAAGCCCCGGTACCGGGTCTTCGTATAGCCAAACTGCTGCTTCAGGACGCGGAACGGATGCTCTACCTTGGCCCGGATGCCGGCTTTAAGGCGTTCAATCTGATCGAATATCGCGTCCAGACGGTCGTTCAGATCCAGTTGCTTTCGCCTGGGATGGCTTCATTGCGACATGCCAGCGCGCTGAACCCTCCTCGCATCGCTTGTGAATACCCTGATAGCCGGCGTCAGCGTAGACATCCGTTTCTTCGCCATGCAACAGCGACTGGGCCTCATTGATGTCGGCCATGTTCGCCGCCGTGCCGATAACCGTGTGAACCAGGCCCGACTCCGCGTCCACCCCGATGTCGGGTAGCGGTAGCGCATTGCTGCGCCACCGCCCCCTAAGAACCGGACGTGCGAGTCGCCCCGCATCCGGCTCAGCCACTCGGCAGCCCCATCGGATGGGACCGGGCAATCAACCAGCGATCGCGGTTCGACGACGGGCAAAGTAAGACGACCACGCAGGGTCAAAGGGATTTGCCTGACCACGTATCTTCACGTGCCGAACAATTGGAATCATCGTAGCTCGAAACAGTCGGATGACCCCGCGATCTTTGGTTCGCGCGGTAAACGCCCAGGTACGATGTCCCTCTACGTGGAAGTATTTTTGCTTCACCCAACCCGTGCCTTTCGTGGGATGCCGACGCATAGCCCATTTCCATAAGAGCTGCCAGATGTGAGCGTCTACCGACGTAAAATGAGACTTGGAAACCACATGACGGTGATACATGGCCCAACCCCGAATAACAGGGTTGAGTTGTAGAATCAGGTTCGTCTGTGTAGCGCTCCTGTGCTGCCTCACGATCTCCCTAACCTTTTCCAGAAGTGCCTTCACACTCTTGCTGGCTGGTTTGATAAGCAGCTTATCCGCGTACTTGCGGACATTCTGCCCGAGGAAATCGAACCCATCGGCAATGTGAGTAACGCTGGTTTTCTCATCTGAGAGTTCCAGCCCCCGAACAGCCAGGAATTGCCTGACCGCAGGGAGTACGTTCTGCTCCAGAATTTCTTTCGAGACTCCGGTCACAACGAAGTCGTCCGCATACCTGTTGACGTTGACTTTGAACCTTCTGCGTGCGCGTTGCGTCGGCCCCACGCTGGCATCTACTGCTGCTTCGAGTCCGTCCAACGTCATGTTTGCGATGACGGGCGAGATAGCTCCGCCAACAACATAGCAAACTCGCGGGTAAAATGGGGCCTGCGCATTTCAAGGGAGTGTCTGGCGCCGTGGTCCAGAGGATGTCCTGACGTCGATGCGGTTCTCGTCCTTGAGACCCTCGCTCCCGCCGACAGGGAGGCGCGACAATGACCCGAGGACGACGTAAGAACTGGCGTGTCCGTCTTGCCTTTGAACCGAACCGGTATGCCGGCGAACAGCTGCAGAAGGCGTACGAGCAGCTCAGTCCGATAGATTCACGCGCTACGGCACAGCCATCCGCTGTTCGGCCCGTGGCGACACGGCGAGCGGCTATCAAGCGAGGTAAGCGATGAGCAACGCTGCAATGGTCGCGCTCTACGCGCGGGTATCCTCCGAACAACAGACCAAACGCGGCACCATTGAAAGCCAGATTGCCGCGCTGAGGGAGCGCATTACCGCTGACGATGCGCATCTTGTCGACGACATGTGCTTCATAGACGCCGGGATAAGCGGTGCGACGCTGATCAGACCGCAGCTAGAGCGACTCAGGGACCGTGCCGCACTCGGGCTGGTTGATCGGCTGTACATCCTGTCTCCCGACCGGCTGGCGCGAAAGTATGCACACCAGGCATTGCTGATGGAGGAGTTCTCTGCGTGTGGCGTGCAGGTGGTGTTTCTCAATCATGAGATTGGCGCGACACCGGAAGAGTCGCTGCTGTTGCAGATGCAGGGCATGATTTCGGAGTACGAACGGGCAAAGATCACCGAGCGTAATCGACGCGGTAAGCTTCATAGCGCAAAGCGCGGAAGCGTGAATGTGCTATCGACGGCTCCCTATGGTTACCGTTATATCCGCAAGCAGCTCGATGGGACACCGGCCCAGTACGTGATTGAACTACCGCAAGCGGCGACGGTAAAGACTATCTTCCAGTGGATCGGGATGGACCGGCTGAGCATAGGCGAAGTGGTTCGTCGTCTTGCCGAGGCGGGCACGGTGACGGCATCCGGCAAGCTGTACTGGGACCGTAGTGTGGTATGGGGAATATTGCGTAATCCCGCTTACATGGGGCGGGCCGCGTTCGGTAAAACCCAGTCTCGTGATCGCCTGCCGCATGTCCGCGTGCGCACCCAACGCCACAGCGCCGATGTGCCAAGGAGGGCATACTCGACAACATCCACGGACCCGCAGCAGTGGATCGAAATCCCGGTGCCGGCGATTGTTAGCGAAGCGATGTTCCATTCAGTCCAGGAGCAGCTTGCCGAGAATCGCAAGCTGGCGCGCCAACGCCGCCAGAACGCGCCGATCTACCTGCTTCAGGGGCTGACTGTTTGTGGGCAATGCCGTTACGCGTACTACGGCAAGAAAGTCAGCAAGGCGGCGGCCAAGGGGCATCAGCGAGATTATGCTTATTACCGCTGTGTCGGAACCGATGCCTATCGCTTCGGTGGTCAACGCATCTGCGACAACCTGCAAGTGCGAACGGATCGTCTCGATGACCTCGTATGGCAGCAGGTCGCGGATCTGTTGAGGCATCCGAGTCGACTGAAGAAGGAATATGAACGACGACTGGATGCGATGGAGCGCAATGAGAATAGTGGCTTCGATACGGCCAGCCTGGAAAGGCAAAGGCTTCAGTTGGAGAAAGGCAAGTCCCGGCTCATCGACAGCTATGCCGACGGTATCATCGACAGGACGGACTTCGAGCCGAAGATACAGCAGTTGAAGAACCGGCTAGAGCAGGTCGATCAGCAGATCCAGGAATCCCGGCAGCACGGGGTGGCTCAAAGTGAACTGTTTCTGGTCATCAACCGGCTGGAGGAATTTGCAAGTGCCGTTACGGACAAACTCGCTACGATCGATCTCGCAACGAAGCGCAAGATCGTACTGGCTCTGGTCAAGCGTGTCGAAATCCACAAAGATGAAATCCTCGTCGTATTCCGGATCGATCCGCAGCCCGGAGGTCTCCTCGCAGGCGAGAATTCGAATGATTCAGACGATGGAGTGAAAAGTATGCAACATTGTAGGCGGCGTAATGATGCCCCCTTGCGGAGTTCCCGCATCGGTCGCAAACAAGGTTCCTTTATCGATAAATCCGGCCTTAAGCCATCGCCGCAGGATAACCTTATCCATCGGTATATGTTTGAGGATCCAGTCATGGCTAAAATTATCGAAACAGCCACGGATGTCTCCCTCTAAAACCCACTCTGGTGACTTGCGCTTAGCCAGCGTGGTGAAACAACATTCAATGGCGTCGGCAGTCGAACGTTTGGGGCGAAACCCGTACGAGTTTGGATCCGCCAGGCTTTCCGCAATGGGCTCTAACGCGAGCTTCCATAGCGCCTGCATTGATCTGCATAGCATGCGGGGAATTCCTAGCGGACGCTTCTTGCCGTTGCTCTTGGGGATGTAGATACGTCGAAGCGGCAACGCTCGGTAACTGCGGTGTTGCATCGCCTCCACCCCTTTCCATTTGGCCGCCGGAGTTGGCCAAGTCTTGCCGTCAACGCCCGGCGTTCTCTTGCCGCGATTCTCTGTCACTCGTTTCACGGCTAGCATTTTGCCGCTATGCGAGCGGGTCAGCAGACGCTGCAGGGCACTTACTTTGCCCCATCTGCCTTCCCTGGTTGCCTGGGCGATACGCGCCTGGAGTCGTTTCACCTCATCTGTGATGCGAGGCCAATCAGCCTGAGGCCACATCTCAGCGGGGCGCGAGGACGCACCAGCATCGATCGCCTCTGCTTGTGCAGCGCCACCGATTGCCGTCATCTGCCTTCCCTCGCATAACGATTAATCAAGTTCTCTCGCCATGAATGACCACGCGGAAGTCTGCCCGCTTTCGCGTCCGACCATGCAGCAGTCGGTATCCTCCCCATTACAGGAAGGCGTTCGCTTTTTCCGCAATCCCTTACCCGCAGTGCCAACAGCGTTCCTTGCGGTTCGCCTGCCGTTGCCGGCAGCACTACGGGCTTATCCTGTTCCGCATGAATTTCAGAGCGGGACGGACCCCTCCTATCCGCCGGCGGCGCAATGTCCATGCTGACCCAGCACACAGAGGCCAGACCTTGCCGCGCGCCATTTTGGCTCAAGCCTGTCAGCACATTTGGCTTGTCAATGATGACGACGTTTAATAGAGGTTCACGTATGTTGGTCGTTACCGCTCGTTCCTAGTCCCTCACCGCACTTGTGCTGGCAGATTCCGCTTTCCCTCACGGGTCCACGTACCGATACAGATCGGTGGTTACATTGTCCCCGGAGCTTTACACCGAGCCGTTACCGGCTCCGCATGTCTGGGTAGGAAACGGCTGATGGAACAGCCGGTTCGATCACAACGGATCACGTTGAGTCGAACAGAAATTCAAGCGACTTGCAGGTCGCACATGCGCTTTCATCCCGAAGTACTAGCTACGGCCTTTCTGTGTCTGGTGCATTTCCGGGTCTCGCGTACCTGAGATATTCTTCGTCGATGTGGGCGCTGAAATCGGGGTGGCGTCCACCACCGATCCTGCCTTGAGCATCAATCCCCTGTCGATCAGAATCTCATTGACCAGCGCAAACATCTGCACAGCCAGACCATGTGCTTCGAGCAGGTGGCGAAAGCAGGATCGTGCTCTTGTCGGGCAAACGCGTCATACCGCCATCCAGTCCTGCAAGGTCGCGGTACAGCGGCGCGTCATAGAGCGCCTCTTCCATCGCCGGATCCGACAGGCCAAACCACTGTTGCATAAAATGAATCTGCAACATCGTGGCAATCGGAAAACGGCGGCCGTCCCATTTTACCCTTCGGGTAGTGCAACATGAGCCTGGCTCGTCTCGATTCCCACGGTCCACGAGCACGACTCTGTTGAAACTCGAGGAAGATCAGGGATTGGTAGTGGCGCCGCCCAATTTTCAATGCGGACAGGAAGCTCAATAGCAGATAGACCAACGCCCAACCGAAGCATATTTTTGACAAACTCGAAAGAATAATTACCATATATTTTACCAACTTAGGACAGGCAATAGAGATGACTCAAGGCTACCGATCCCTGCTTTGCATTTCATGACAAACGTTTGGCTGTAACCGTCTTAATCATCCATAGTCCGGACAACTTTTCGCACTCTCTCACGCAACACGAACTCCACGCCCCCCAGAAAGCGCGGCGTCGCCACTTTTTTGCTAAACCTATCCGTCAAAGATGTGGCGCGATCCGCCACGCCATGCATGAGCGTTCACTCAATGTGTACAGTACGGCCGACCAACGCGTCCAGATGAGAGGACATGCTTGACGGATGTTGGAAAGCTTCTGGGGATACTTTCGGTCCAACGCAAATTGGGCGCAAATCTGCTCGTCAGAGTCAGACAGATGACTTTCTCGCGCGGCATGGGTCCATTGCCCGCCCGCACAAGCCTGTGACACAGGCGACAATGCCAACAGCATAGAAAAACCACATGCTAGAACCTACGATCGATTGCCTTCATGGGCAGATATTTGCGATGCTCAGCTTCCAGAGTTCACTTCTCGATGTTTTACCCGCCGAGCAGCGTGCGATTCTCACCGATGCATTCATGTCGTCCGTCGAAGCTCGCAGGAAGAACCTGACTGCAATAAAAAATAGCGATGCAACGGTGAGCGCGTTCGACAACACCGCTGCAGCACTCCTCGCGTTGATCTAGGCCGCCGGCCGCATTGGCCGCGCGACCCTATTCGACATCACACCACGCCTGATGCGCCAGAGGAGAAAACCGCGACGCGACGTGTGCCATGCACGCGTGATAGACCGCTGCTACTGCCGGAGATCGGTAGTCAAGAAGACCGGATTCGACGAAAGCGCCCGCGAGCGCTTTCTCGTCGAGCCTGACCTTCGACACACTGAGGATCTAAGCCGCAAGACCCTCCGCTTGGCTGGCCAGCGACACGCGCGCCAGCAGATCGCTGCCGTCCATTCACATACATCCATAGATGCGTTGATTCAACCGCGTGTTCGGCCGTAAGCCATTTTCCGGTGAGACCATGCCTGAGCAATTGCGAAACGACGAGATACGTCAACAGATCGGCGCGCGAGCAGGTATCAGGGTGAGTTGACCAGAACATGTTCAATCAATTGGGTTGGCTGATTCAGGCATGCGGCGCGCAACGTATTACTCCGTGCGCGTAGACTCGCGTTATTGCCAGCCGCCCTCACCGCGAAGCACGATCTCCCCAGGCAAAATGGGTCGCACAGGCAACGAAGATTTCAATTACGGCCTGCGAGCGCAAATCCAGCCTCACACCACCAAAGAACATACGTGTCAGCGTTCGTGCGTCGCACGCACGAGGCTTTTCGTACCACCGGCTTTGGCGCAAGGGGTCAAGGTTATGTCGGATCGAATCAATTACGTTCTCTTACAGTTCTACATAGAAAGTCGAGCATAGGTAATGGGAAACGGACAGCACAAACGCTAACGATGCGACTGCCGTGCGGCATGTCAGAAGCCACGCGATCCCATCGAATCGTTACTTCTCGCAATAGCAGTGAATGGATTGAATCATCCCGCTAAATTCCTATCATCGTTTTTTAATATACCTAAATAACAATCAATCGATGCACCGCCCCGACGTTGAACTACATGCATAAAAAGAAACAGCGCGACCAGCACCGCCTCATTCGGGAAGTTCATGTCCTTGGAGTCGCACTTGCGTTTTCTACGTCAGCGTATGCGGTTGATCCAGCACTCTCTTCTTTGGGCCAGTCTGGGGGATTGACGATCCCGTCGGCTTTTGTCCTGCCGCAAGGCACCTTCGACGCGCAAGGTAATGACTATATTGACCCCCGATACGGGAAGGCCGCGACCAGCTCGCAGGTTTACTGGGCCGGCATTGGCCTGTTTCCGTATGTGGAAATATCAGGCGGCCTGGCGAACTACCCAGCGGACACACACGTTCAATTCGCCGGCGAGGAGCATTTTGTCCTTCGTCACCTGATGGCGAACGCGAAAGTCCAGATACCGATATTTTTCAAGTATCAACCGAGCATTGCATTCGGCATCACGGATATCGGTGGCCAAACGCATTACTTCCGTTCAAAGTATGGCGTGGTATCGCAGGCTTTCGGCCCGCTTGCACTGAGTGCCGGTTACGGTCAGGGTGACCGGCTTAACGGCGCGTTCGGAGGAGCCGAGTTATCGCTTTGGAACACCGGCCTGTCGGTGCTCGCGGAAGATGATTCGAAAACCCCTTATGCTGGCCTGCGATATCGCTCACCCTCAATCCCCTGGCTGGCAAATGCGAGTGTGGTCGGAACGCTGGTTCGTTCGTTGAAAGTTACAGATGGCGCCGCACCACGGACCTCCTTTACAGTAGCCGTGCAAATCCCGTTCGGCCAACGATTCACGGCCGCGAATTGTACCGATGGCCTGTGCACGAATACGCCACCCGCAATAGGAGCGCCCCCGACTTCCTATACCGCACCGGCCAAGGTCAGTGATGCTCCGCCGTCGAGTGGATGGGCGAACCCGGTTCCTGATTCCAAGAGCGGATCGTTTCAATACGCTCCGGCGACTCGTTCGTTCACGGCAAGTTCTGACGACAAGTTTGCGCCCGATGCTGTCATGGCGCGGACACTTTCCGTAGCGTCCGACCCAGCGATGCTGGATGAACTTGTCCGGATCCTGACGTCGGCTGGACTCGAACGGGTACGTGCCGGCATGGTGGGCGACGACCTGGTCGTCGAATACGAAAATCATCGATACAACCAGAATGAAGCGGATGCGCTGGGGATCGTATTGGGCGCGGCAACGGCCGAGGCTCCCTCTAGCGTTGGTCAATTGCGCGTGGTAATCAAGAAAGCGAACCAACCGATCGGCGAGGTAAGCGTCTCGCGCGCCGCCTATGCAGAGTTCTTGAGGAACGGGGAGCAAGGGCCTGTCGACACCTCGCTGACCATGCGCACGCGCCCGACCTATGATTCTGACGAGGTGGCGTGGCATGGCGACGAGCATAAGCACGGACTCGTGCGTGTTCGTGTTCAACCTGTTACGAACTATCTGTTTGGTACGGAATACGGCAATTTCGACTACTCGGTAGGTGCGAGCTTTGAGACCTTTGTGCCGCTATGGCGCGGGGCTGAATTTTATACAAACACAATCGCGCCGCTGTTCAACAGCCAGAATCTGAATAATGGCCGCGTCTTTAGTCAATACCGTTTGCGCGGCGGCCTGACCACGGCAGCGCTCGCTCAAAGCTTCTGGATTGCGCCGCAGGTATTCAACGTCACTGCAGTCGGAAAATTCGAACACGACTACCTCGGCGTCGAAAATGAAACGACGGCATTCGTGCCTGGCAGACCGGACGTGGTCCGTTTGCAGCTCGCTTACCTCCGGCGCGAGCCCGGCCAGGATGCGCTACCTGATGTCAAGACCGCAATGCTGACTTATCGATGGGTTCAGCCATCGTGGAACCTGTGGGTTGAAGGCGGCGCCGCGCGCTATGTCGGAGGGGACAAGGGACCGTTGCTCACGGTGACCCGGTGGTTCGACGACGTGTCGGTGAGCATCCACGGCGAGCATAGCGGCCACGGCAGCTTTCTTGGCGCAGCTATCAGCTTCCCGCTTACGCCGCGTCAAGGCATGAAGCCAAACCTCGTCCAGCTCGCCGGTGCGACACAGTTCACGCAGGATATCCGCACGCGGGTCGGTTCAACCAACTATATCGCGGGCGACGCGGCTCAAACGCTCGGATTCGGCTACAGCACGCAGCAGGATTTGTTGAACAGAGGCAGATTCAGCGCCGGATATTTCGCGACGCAGTTGTACCGGATGCGTGACGCGTACCTCCGCTATGTCGTCCCGGGCGCCAGGCCCTCATCCGCGCAGACAAGCCCGTGACAACCGTGCATCAACGGACCCGACCGGGCAAGTGCAAGTACAGGACAGGCCGTGAAGCCTGGTGATCAGATATATTTTTTGGGGAAAATCATGAATCGCTTTAACACGCCGGTACTCCGTTGCTTGCAGTATGGATCGATCGCTCTCGCTACCAGTGCGCTATTTGCCTGCGGCGGCGGCGGCAGCTCCCCCAATGGCACAATCAACGGGACTGTCGCTATTGGCGTGCCCATGCAAAATGGCGCCATATCGTTTGTTTGCAAGAACGGTTCAGCCAATACCACCACAGATGCAAACGGCGCGTTTTCCGTGACGTTCAAATTCGACGGCCCATGCAGCATCACCGCGGCCGGTGGAGCAACGACACTGCACTCGTTCGCCCCGGGCGCGGGAACGGTGAATATCACGTCGTTGACCGAACTGCTGTTGAGCTACCTGGCCGCCCAACAGGGCACAACGGTCAATAACTTGCTTGCCAGTCTTCCGACCAATGCGACGTATCAAAACGCCCTCACCAACAGTACGACGATTGCCAATGCGGAAGCGGCAATTGCAACGATCATCAAGAATACCTATGGCATCACTTTGTCATCTTCTGCATTCCTGACAACGGCATTCTCGGCCGGCCAAGGGCAGGATAAGGATCTGGATCAGTTGATGACGGCTGGTGCCATCGACGCCACCGGCAAGCCGGCAGCAACATTGACCGCAACCGTGACGACAGCAGGGGCTGCCGCGGGCGGTGGATCCACAGGCGGCACGCCGGGTGGAGGCGCCACGGGTGCGACCGGCGGCACGGGCACCACGCAGTAAGATCGGCATACGGCGCGTGCGCGGTGCGCGTGTGTGCGTAAGTACCAAAACATCGCCGCCGCGACGTTGCCCCCGCAGACAAGGTGTGTCACGAAAACGACGTATCCACTATACAGCCCCGGATACGTCGTTACTTGATCGCGTGCAAAGCACTGGCAGCATGGCTGAAGTGCACCGAAAGCAAACCGTCACTCGCGCCTGAAATCGCGAATGACGGCCCGGCTCTTCAACCCTGATTGAACGTCCGTTTGAACGTCCGTTTGCTCGCGCGATACTCCGTCGGCGTCACGCCAAGGTAGCGTCGAAACACTTTCGAAAGCTGCCCGCCACTACCCATGCCACAACGCCGCGCAATCTTATCAATGGGTAAATCCGTCTCCGACAGAAGATGGCAGCACCTGTCGATGCGGATATACAAGAGATAGTCCGAAGGCGTCACGCCCATTTCCATCTTGAAGCGACGCAGAAAATTGCGCTCACTCATCGCAACGAACTGCGCCGCCTCTTCAATCGTGATGGGCCCACCGCAGTTCGTCTCCAGCCATTGCGCGGAAGACTGGATCTTCTCGCTGACGGCGCCAAAGACATTTTTTCTCGGCACAGTCGTGAATTGCGCCTCGAAGCGCAAGCGCACCACACCGGTGATTTCGCGCGCGACTTCCGCGCCGAGATCTTCTTCGATCATCGCTAGCGCTGCGCGCAGGGAAGTACTGGATCGATGTGAACTCGACACTTTCAATCCGTTCCAGGCAACTGCGTGAGCACCCTCACCGCGGCGCAGTTTGCGGGATGCATCGGGGAATTCAACGGCGTCCAGCAGCAATTGCCCTTCCACAGTGGGGAAAATCTGTTCGCTTTGCAAATCGAACCGGCGCAACCACGCAATCAATCGCTCCTCGTTCAACATGCTGATATCTCCGGTGCCGCCGGCAATGAAGAGCGCGTGAAATTCGTCTGCGTGACCGCGTGATTCGATGCTGTCGGTGCAGATGAAGACCGACGAGGAACTCGCTATCCTACCGCCGCCAACCGACAGCAAATGAACATCGTAGCGCGGACCGCCAATGCGCATTGACGTGCAGAGCGCATTAGCCGACTGAAAGATCTCTACTACCGTGGCTGCCTCTGGTAGCGAAAATCCGTTGAATAGAGCTATCCCGATGCGTTTCACCGCGCGTACGTCATGCAATATCTGAGACTGAGTCGCATGGCGACTAGCACGGGAAAAAAAACCTGCCATCCAGCCATCCCCCGAAGATAAGTGGCCTCTTGCGGCTGCATATGAGCCGTTTTAACGGGCTGGTCAATCGTACACAAGCAGGGCGGATAAGGCCGCTCGATGGCTGAATAGGATAATAGGTTGGCGGTCACGGACGGATCGCCGCGCACGGTGAAATGACGGAATCGTCGCCGTGTCATGAACTCGATTATTATATGGATTCCGAATCACTATCCGAACTTCCACACTGGATATGCACGCTTTCATTTCCGTGCGTCGCGCGGTTTCGCTATCCAACGCAGCGCCGCGGCTGGCCGGGTTCTTTGGCGTCAAAAGCTGGACGATTTCTGCCACCGCATATTGCTCCCGCATAGGCCGCTCTACACTTCGCTTGCCCTTAGGCCTCGGCGGGCAAATCCACATGTGGTAGAGCTCGCTTTTCGCCCGCCCAATGAGGTGGGCAATTTTTTTGACTCAAACAAGCAACGTCATGCCAAGGGAAAGAAGCGTCATGCAGATCCACGCTCGATCAGCGGATTCCGTCACACCCACCCCAACCCCTCCCGTGCGTGTCGCCTTGCGTCTGTGGGGATATGAACCCGCGGTGGTCGAGAGATGGACCAAGGCGCTGCCGGATGCCGGCGGTCGTCTGTCATGGGAAGTCGCCGTTGACCGGGATGCAAATGGCGCGGATGTGGTGATCCACCTGGTCAATCCATCGCGCGGCGTGGCGCCCTTCTGCTGGAACTGCGCCGGAGCCAATCACGCCATGAGATTGTCGAGTGGTGCGGGACGCACCGAAATTGCCCTTCTGGCAGGGCATTTTCATCAAGTGGACATGCCGCGCGCCGGGCATTGGGTGGCATCGAAGGGATTGCCGATGAAAACAGCGCTGTACAAGCTTGCCGAGTCGATGGCCAACCCGGTCGTGGATCAGGAGCAGTGGATTCTGCAGTGACCGTGGGTAAGTGAGCGGGCTTGCGGTTGCCGCTCAACCCGCAAGCGGCGAGTGCCAGAGCATTCAGGGCTTCACTACCCGCTCCTTGAATACACCTGGCATACGACGCGCTACGATCTCAGACCTGCATCAGCGACATATTCTCTTCGAGGTAAGCACGAAAGTCGTCGCTCACCTCGGGGTGCCGCAGCGCAAATTCCACGGTCGCCTTCAGATAGCCCAGCTTGCTGCCGCAGTCGAAGCGCTTCCCTTGATACTTGTACGCGAGCACCTGTTCATCGGCGAGCAGTGACTGGATTGCATCGGTCAATTGCAGTTCGCCACCCGCGCCCGGCTTGATAGTGCGCAGATGTTTGAAGATGCGCGGCTTCAGCACGTACCGGCCTACCACGCCCAGGTTCGACGGCGCGACGCTTGGCTCGGGCTTCTCAACGATACCCGACATCTTGACGATCGCCTTCTCCCATTCCCTACCATCGATTACGCCGTACGACTTCGTATCCTGAGGGGGAATCTCCTCCACGCCGATCACCGAGCTGTGATAGTGATCGAATACCTCGATCATCTGCGTCAGCACGGGCGGCGCGCCGTGCAACAGGTCGTCCGCGAGAATCACGGCGAATGGGTTGTCGCCCACCAGCTTTTCCGCGCACAGCACCGCGTGGCCCAGACCGAGCGCCTCCGACTGACGCACATAGAAGCAATCCACATGGCTCGGTTTGATGCTGCGAACTAGCGAGAGCAGCTTGTCCTTGCCACGCGCCTCGAGCTCCGCTTCCACCTCATACGACTTGTCGAAGTGATCTTCGATAGCGCGCTTGCTGCGGCCCGTGACAAAGATCATTTCGGTGATGCCGGCCGCCATCGCCTCCTCGACCGCGTATTGAATCAACGGCTTGTCGACGACCGGCAGCATTTCCTTCGGACTGGCCTTGGTCGCGGGAAGAAACCGGGTGCCAAGACCCGCTACCGGAAAGACCGCTTTTGTTACTTTCAGCATGAGTGACTCCGAGTTTCAGTGATATGGCCGAATCGCGGCTGTACCGCCTCGCCGGGCGCCGGAAATGGCGCATGCCGGATGCGCCCGACGCGAAAACGCCGAAGCGAAATGCGCGAAGCTCGAGGTTCGATCCGGTCCCTGGTGTTTGGCGTCGGGCGCCACGGTCAAGCGGCTGGTGTCGCCCACACAGATATTGAAACGACGACGCGGAGCATAAAGTTTCTATTTGTGGCTGAGGGCCGCATGGCGGAACTGATGCGGGTTTTGGCTGAACCGGGCCTGATTAATGTATGAGCACTCGCGGGCCACCGTTTTTCCAGCGCGGGTATCGGTGCTATCGCGACACTTGCCGGGTTATTCTTAATCTATTTTTCCCGCAATCGTTTGCGAAACAATTTTAATTCGATTGAATCCCCTATTAACGATTTTCGGCAAGGTTTTAGCAAAATATGTTCCGTGGGCCGATTACGGCCAACGGTTCATCAGACGAACGCTTATCGACAATAGATGATTAACCGCACCCGGGACGGAGTTAGGTCCGGCGCAACTTTCCCGAATCTTTTCTGCGGGCGACGCTGGCGGGAAGTAGATCCACCCGCTGAAGAGAGCGCGCTGTTTTCGCGCCTTTAAGAGCGCGGGTCTAACGCGTGGCCGGGAGGACCGAACACGGAATTTCCGTCAAATAAGCCCGCGCAATGGCGGGCTCAGGAACGTTTGGTCAGCCTATACTCGGTCGGCGTGGTGGCGAGGTGTTTACGGAACAGCTTCGCCAACCGGCCGCCACAGCCAATACCGCAGCGGCGCGCCACCTTGTCGACCGGCAGGTCCGTCTCGATCAGCAGACGGCAGCTCATGTCGAGCCGCACGTAGAGCAGATAATCGGACGGCGTCACGTCCATCTCGATCTTGAAGCGGCGCAGGAAGTTACGCTCGCTCATCATCGCGACCTGCGCCGCGTCGTCGATCGAGATCGAGCGATGGCCGTTTTCCTCCAGCCACTTGGCCGACGCCCGGATCTTCTCGCTCACGCTGGCCGACGCATTCTTGCGCACGATCGTCGTGAAGCGGGTTTCCGCGGACGGCGCAACCCAGTCGGACACCAGGCGCGCCACGTCCGCATCGAAGTCCTCCTCGATCATCGCCAGCGCGCTCTGGAACGGACTGACCGACGCATTTGCCGCATTGTCGGAAACACCGCGCAGCAGGCTGGCAGCGCCGTCGGCGTAGCGCCTCACGCTCACAGTCTGGCCGAATCCCGCCATGTCGAGCAGCAGGCGGCCGTCGCCGATCGGAATCACCGTGTCGCTGCGCGGATGAACGCGGCGCAGCCAGTTGACCAGGCGTTCGTCGCGCAGCGCGCTGCTCACGCCCGAACCTCCAGCAATGAACAGAATGTTGAAGCCATCTGCGTGACGGCGAGCCTCGATGTCTTCCGTCCACACGAAGACCGACGACGAGCTCACGATCCTTCCGCCTCCAGCCGACAACAAACTGACTTCGTAACGTACGCGGTTGCGACGCGTGCCTTCTGTCAACGCGTTCACCGACTGAAATACTTCCGTGATAGCCGCAGCCTCGGGTAAGGCAAATCCGCCGAACAGCACGATGCCCACACTCTTTACTATGGCTGTCTCCGCCATGACGTGGGGAGACACAACACTGTTACCGTAGACGACTGAAGAGCACTCCATCTGAATTACCCCGGAAGTTTGGTTGAACCTTTCCGGCTTTCTTTGAACCGGATTAACTGTCTGAGCGTACCCTACATAAGATTGGATTGCGCCGAATTGGAATGGCCGATTCCGCCAACATGTTGGCGTCCAGAATCAATTTCGCTCACGGCGTATCATGCCGTGTCAGCTAACACAAGTAAATTGCCCTTTAGCTGTGAATTGGCAGTTAGCAATTCCTTTTCACCAAAAACATGTCAAGTATTTGATCGCATGCCCTCTTGTGGGCATAAGAATTAAACGAACCGATCGGACGGTCGGTTATTGAGGGACACGCAACGCGAAACTAAACGTTTGCGCCGACTAGATTCGGCGAACACTACACGCCAAATCGAAAATTCGAATAAACAATTCAAAAGATTCATGCACGTCACTCTTGAAGAAGCACACCGGCCAGCCATGCCAACCTCCGGGTGCGTCTCGACGATCTAGCTGCCGCATATTGCAAAGTTGTTTCTGCTGCACGACACAGGCGATCTGCCTACGACGGACGTCCACGGTCCCTTGCCGAATTCAAACGCTGCCGGGAAGCCCGGTGCCGTGCTCGCCGCTCGCCCGGAAGACCAGCTGCAAGCCGATCGCCGTCGAGCACCTCAATCGAGATTTCTCGCGCGGCATGCGAAGACGAGCAGTTCAGCGCCACGCACTCAATAAAGCTTCGCAATCCATACGAATCATGAGAGAAACGCTTGCGTTCGACGCGCATCGCGAAAGCCGCACATCTGGCGTTCGCGCCCGCGGGTCGGCTGGTGGCTGCTCTCTGCGCGCTTGCTAATCGATGACCGTGGTAAAGCGGCATTCCTTTCTTCATTGCTCAAACTTGAGCAACAACCTCGTCAACCCGACAGTGGCGCGGCGAGTGCTGGTCTGAATCCGCCACATTTTCTAGACATGTTGGATGGGACACATAGACCGCCGTGATAGGTCCGGTACTGTTCGGCTCACGCAAAGGGTTGGCACGCAACACGAGTACCGACCGATGCATAAGACGTGAATACCACGCCGCACGCTAGACACGAGGACCGGTTATCGCACGCCACGCGCCACACGCATGGCGTAACGACACTCCTTGTCTGGAAAACGGCACCGATAAGCGAGGAAACATGAAAATCAAACGCCCTAGCCGACGCAAGCACGCCGCAGTAAAGGCAACCGCCTTGTTGTTGGTGCTGCTGACGCGCGACTACTGCGCCGCGCAGCCTACCGCTGCGCCGGCTTCAACGGGGAACGTCGTTGCAGGCAACGTCGTGACCGAACGCGACCAACTCCGCAAGCGCATTCTCGAAGCGACGGTAGCCGGTTCACCGCAGATTGCATTGCAGGAAGCGCGTACCCTGCCCGACGTGTTTTCAGAAAAGGATCTGTTGCAGCTGGAGGCGCTCGTCGTCGCAACCGAAGTGCAATGGGGACGCCAGCAGTCGATCGCATCCGATGAAAAGGATCGCCTCAGCCAGACCCGGAGCGCGCTTGAGCACATCGACGACATGCTCGTGCGCATCCCCACCGGCGACGACTACGCCGACGTGCGCCGCTCTGTCCTCGTTGAACGTGTCGCGGCGTTGCAGGGACTCGGACGCATGAAGGAAGCGACGGTACTCTACGAGCAACTGTCGCTCTCGTCGGACCCGATGCCTGCCCGTACGTATGCCGCGGCAGGCGACGCTTACACGTATCTCGACACTCCGCGCAAGGCAGCTCCCGCATACGAGCATGCGTTGCAGACGCCGCTCGATCCGTTGCTGCCTTCACTTGAACCTCACGCGCTCAAGCGCATTGATGTCGAAGAAGGGCTTTTCTTCGCGTACCTCGACTCGGGCCAATACGAGAGCGCGCAGCAACTGCTGAAGTCGATCTCGGCGAGCACGCCGATACGCGCCGACCTGTCCGAGCATCCGGAGGACGTCAACGAAGACTACGGCCGCGTGAAGAAACTGCAGGCGCAGTACCTGCTGTACACGGACCACACGCGCGAAGGCGTCGCCGCGCTCGATGAGCTCCGGCACGAAGCACCCTTCGACCCCGCCCTGATCAGCGCGCGTTCGGATGCGTCGCTGGTGGAACAGCGCCCGCATGAGGCGCAGAAGGTGTACGAAAGCACGCTGGTCGACCATCCAGGCGACATCGAAACGCTTGCCGGCCTGGGCAAGACAGCGCTGCAGCTAAATCAGTACGATCGCGCGGCGGAAATTAACGCAACATTTGGCGACCGCTTTCCCGACGACAATACGGTCAGGACGTATCAGCGCGACTACGAGGTCTATCGCAGCCCGCAACTGATCGTGGCGGCGAATGGTCAGAAGGGGAATTCGGTTATCGCCGACAACGATTGGGGCGTTGACACACAGCTCTATTCGATGCCGATCGCCAATTACTGGCGCGTGTTCGCGCATCAGTTTAGCGGGCGGGCGGACACGGGCGACGGCGACAGCGTGAGCCGCATTCGCAACGGCATCGGCGGCGACTTCCGCTTTCACGGCATCGATGCGGCGGCCGAAGTGGACCACTCGACGGGGCCGCAGGCCAGGACAGGCGGTGTCGGCAGCTTGAGTTACGAGCCGGATGACCGCTGGAAATTTTCGGCGGGCGCTGATACCAACACTAACACGCTACCGTGGAAGGCCTATCAGCAGGGTGTCACCGGCCGCACCGCGACAGGCAGTGTGCGCTACAGCATCGACGACCATCGCTACTTCGATCTCGCCTACGGCGTCTCGCGCTATAGCGACACCAACCTGAACCAGCAATGGGTCGCAACGTGGTACGAGCGCCTGCTCAGCACGCCGCGTCACCTCGTTGCGACATGGGTCGAGCTCAATACGAGCAGCAACACACTCGCCAACACCGCTTATTTCACCCCGCATCGCGATATGACCGCGCAGGTGACGGCGATGTACCAGTGGACGCCGTGGCGCGATGCGGACAAGTCATTCTCGCAGCGCGTGTACGGCACGGTGGGCGGCTACCGGCAGACAGACATCGGCAACAGTCTTCTGTGGGAAGTACGCCTCGAACAGCAGTGGCAACTCGGCACGCAGGCCTCGCTCGCATATGGCATTGGCGTTGCGAGCCAGCGCATGGATCGCACGCGCGAAAACAGCAAGCTCATCTACCTGAACCTGAACATTCCTTTCTAGACCATCATGGACAAGCTCAATCGCAGACGTTTCCTCGCTTTTGCCGCGGCCCTGTCCGCGGCTCCCGCCGCGCAGGCGGGCCTCGCGCTCGACAGCCTGCCGCCGCCCGATGCGGACGACGGCCTGACCTTTCGCGTACTCGCAATCCACGACGTGCGCGATGACCTGCGTGCGGATGCATCGACCGTCGCCGACACCTGCGCGATCAGTACGGCCACGCTCAACACGATCTTCGCGTGGCTCAAGGCGAAAGATTTTCGCCCGGTGAGTGTCGATCAGATCGTCGCGTCGCGCAACGGCGGGCCTCGCCTGCCGCCGCGCGCCGTGCTGCTCACCTTCGACGACGCGTACAAGAGCCAGTACACGCGCGCGTTTCCGTTACTTCAGCAATACGGCTATCCGGCGCTGATCGGTGTCGTGACGCGCTGGACCGACACGCCTGCGGGCGAACCGGTACGCATCAGCCATAAGTCCGTGATGCCGCCCGACTATTTCATGAGCTGGGACAATTTGCGCGAGATGGCCCAGTCGGGGCTCGTCGAAATCGCCTCGCATACGCACGACATGCACCACGGCGCACTAGCCAATC
The DNA here is from genome assembly GCF_046025895.1 of Paraburkholderia sp. RL17-337-BIB-A. Classification (NCBI taxonomy): domain Bacteria; kingdom Pseudomonadati; phylum Pseudomonadota; class Betaproteobacteria; order Burkholderiales; family Burkholderiaceae; genus Paraburkholderia; species Paraburkholderia sp. RL17-337-BIB-A. Next base: position 3,257,182 of record NZ_JARESY010000002.1, read on the forward strand.
CGCAGGGCAACGAACTGCCGGCGGCGAGCGCGCATCTGTACTACACAGATCTGCAGCGCTATGAGACCGACGACGAATATCACGAGCGCGTCCGCTCGGACCTGCGGCGCAGCGTCGATCTGATCAAGCAGAAGACGGGCGTTACCGTGCGTTCCACGGTGTGGCCGTACGGTATGTACAACTCAGCGTTGATCAATGCGTCGCAGTCACTCGGCATGGCCGTGCACTTCACGCTCGACGACGGTCCGAACACGCCGGACGTGCCGCTCACCCAGATTCGCCGGCTGCTCGTGTCGTACGACTGGGACGTCGGCACGCTGATCACGCAAATGCGTTCGTCGCGGGCGTATCGCGGCGAACACAATCCGGTGGAGCGTGTAGTCAGCGTGTCGCTCGACGAGATGTACGACCCCAATCCCACGAAGAGCGAAGAGAAGCTCGGGCGTCTGCTCGACCGCATCAAGGATCTCCAGCCTAAGTCGGTCTATCTGAAAGCCTATTCGGATCCGGACAACACAGGCGTCGCCCGCGCGGTGTACTTCCCGAACCGTCACATGCCGATGCGTGCCGATCTGTTCAACCGCACCGCGTGGCAACTGATCACGCGCGCGGGCGTGCAGGTCTACGCGACGATGCCGCTGCTCGCGTTCGCGCTGCCGCCGCAACATCCGGCGTCGCGGCGTCTCGTCGAAGCGGCGGTGGGCAGTCCACTCGCGAACGCCGACGCTCGCGTGCCGCGCCTAAGCCCATTCGATCCGCTCGCGCGTGAAGCGATCCAGGACCTCTACGACGACCTTACGCGCTACGCGAGTTTCAATGGCGTGGTGTTCGGTGCCGACGCGATGCTCAACGCGTACGAAGATACGAGCACAGCCGCATTGGCAATCTACAGGTCGTGGGGGCTACCCGCCGACATTGCGCAGATTCATGCATCCGACGAACTGATGCGGCGCTGGACAAACGGCAAGACCGCCTATCTGAATAACTTCACGAATCAGCTTGCAAAACGCGTGCGCGCCTATCAGGGCGGCGGCAACGTGCTGACTGCGCGTACCTTGTCCGCCGAAGCGGTTCTGGATACGAATGCCGAGCGCAACTTCTCGCAAAGCCTCGCGTCATCGGTGGACAACTACGACTTCGTTGTACTCGCCGCATCGCCAGCGGCCGCCGGCGAACGCACGAGTCAAGCCTGGCTCGACAAGCTCACCGGCACCGTGATGAGGCACCAGGGCGCATCGGAGAAAATGGTCTTCGAATTGTCCTCAGTCGATCCCCGGACGCAACAGCCGGTTGACGCGAGCATGCTGCGTGCACAAATGAAGCGGTTGAACGCTGCCGGAGTCGTCCATCTCGGCTATGGGCCCGACGACTTTCTCGCGAACCGGCCTGATACGGCCGTCCTGCGCGATGTGATGTCGGTACAAAGCATGTTGCGATCAAATCAGGGAATGTTGAGCTAGGCGCGGGTTGAAACCGCTCAATAGCCCATACCAGGGGACAAAAATGAAAAATGTAATGCACGTGATCTCCAATTTCGTCTTTTACTACCCACTGCTGATGGCGTATCTGTGGATGGTGGGCGGTCTTCTGCACTATGTGCTGGTCGAAAGGAAGGACTCGGGGAAACAGTCGGCCGAGCCGCTGGGCGAGTATCCGAAGGTGTCGGTGGTGGTGCCGTGCTACAACGAAGCTGACAACGTACGAGAGGTGATCGCCTGTCTTGATCAGCTCAACTATCCAAATTACAACATTATCGCCATCAATGATGGCAGTCGCGACGACACCGGCGCGATCCTGAACGAACTGGTCGACGTCTATCCGAAGCTGGTCGTCGTGCATCAACACCAGAACGAGGGCAAGGCGATCGGCCTTACGACCGCCGCGATGCTGAGCGACGCTGAGTACCTTATGTGTATCGACGGTGACTCTCTGCTCGACAAGGAAGCGATAGGCTGGATGCTACGCCATTTTATCGACGATGCGTCAGTAGGCGCGGTAACCGGCAATCCGCGGATCCGCACGCGTTCGTCGCTGCTGGGGCGAATGCAGGTGGGCGAGTTCTCTTCGATCGTCGGTCTGATCAAACGCACGCAGCATATGTATGGACGTTTGCTGACGGTGTCAGGCGTTGTGTCAATGTTCCGCAAGCGAGCGCTGCAGGAAGTCGGCTACTGGAGTTCAGACATGCTGACCGAGGACATCGACATCAGTTGGAAACTACAGGTGCAAGGTTGGCGGGTGTATTTCGAACCACGTGCGCTTAGCTGGATCTTGATGCCGGAGACCCTCCGCGGACTCTATAAGCAACGGCTGCGCTGGGCGAAGGGCGGCATTCAGGTGCTGTTCAAGTACGCGGGCGAGGTGCTGTCCCGTCGCAACATGATGATGTGGCCAATCTTCCTCGAGTACGCGGTCAGCATCGTGTGGGCTTACTGCATGCTATTCACGCTCGTGATGATGGCTGTGACGGCGCTCTTCACCCTGCCCGAAAGCTGGCGCTTTGCGTTCGTGCCGCGCGGAACAGGGGTATTGCTGTTCGCGACCTGCTGTGCACAGATCCTGCTCGGTTGTCTGATCGATCGCCGTTACGACAGCAACCTGATGCGCTATTTCATCGACACCGTATGGTATCCGGCCGCCTTCTGGGCCATCAGCATGATTGCGTCGGTCATTGCTTTCCCCGGCGTCGTCAGCCAGCGGCGGCGCAAGCGCGCGCGCTGGGTCAGTCCCGATCGCGGCATTCGTTCGAGCAACGCCGCGACCGTGGGTTCATCCGCTGCGGGGTTAGTCGCGCAGTCGCAGTACGGCGCCTCGCGTGAAGTGACACAAAACAGCCAACATTTCTGACAGGGGCACACATCATGAATTTTCCGATCATCGATATCTCGAAACAGTCAGTTGCTCAGTTTTCAACCGGATGCAGCAGGGCTCGGGCGCTGCGCTTCGTCGCATGGTATCGCGTCGGGCGTCCGGTGCTCGTTCTCTGCACCTGGATGCTGGCCGTCGCGTATATCCGCTGGTGTCTGGCCAACGCGAGCGATGAAGAGTTGTCGCTTAAGGCGTTCGTGCCGTGCATCACCGGCATCGCTACCGTCACCGGGTCCATGATCCTGTGGACGCTCGGCCGCCGGACGGATGCAATGAGCAAGGGCCGCGTGCACCGCATGCAGATCAGCGCGGCCCTGGTGCAGCACGTGAGGCACGACATTCCAGCCGGCGATGTGGGGCGATGCCTCGTCGCCTATCACGACGATGACGGCATGATTTCTCACGTCGTGCCGATGCCCGAGTTCGAGCGGCAAACCGCCTGACCCCTACACAGGTAACACAACAGAACCAAGGAGAATACTATGTGCGGAATCGTAGGAGCAGTGGCACAACACGACGTCGTCACGGTCCTCACGGAGGGATTGCGACGCCTGGAATACCGCGGCTATGATTCATGCGGTGTCGCGGTACTACAGCACGGTGCGCCGCGCCGGGTGCGCACCGTCGAGCGCGTCGAGAGCCTCGCGGCGCAGGTCGAAGCAGCGAGGCTGTGCGGGACGATTGGTGTCGCGCACACACGCTGGGCGACGCATGGTGCGCCCGTCACAGACAACGCACATCCGATATTTTCGTGCGACGAGATTGCCCTGGTTCACAACGGCATCATTGAAAATCACGAAGCGCTGCGCGATGAACTGAAGGCGCTTGGCTACACGTTCGAATCCGATACCGACACGGAAGTCATCGCGCACCTGATTCACCACACACGCGAACAGGATGCGTCGCGCGATCTGCTCGCGGCGGTGCAGGGGTCGTTGCAGCGTCTTCGCGGCGCGTATGCGATCGCCGTGTTTGCGAAGAGCGAACCGGATCGCGTGATTGGCGCGCGGGCCGGCTCACCGCTAGTGATAGGAATCGGCGAGCACGGCAACTATCTTGCGTCGGACGCCATGGCGCTGTCGGGCACTGCCAAAAATTTCATCTACCTCGATGAAGGCGACCTGGCGGTGCTGTCGCGCGACGATGTGCATATCGTCGATCGCGACGGGGCAACGGCGCAACGCGAAATCCAGACCGAGGGGGCGAGCCACCATGCGGTGACGCTCGGACCGTACCGCCATTACATGCAGAAGGAAATCTTCCAGCAGCCGGACGTCCTGGCCGATGCGACCGAACGGGTGCGCACAATATCACCTGAACATTTTGGTAAAGACGCAAAACGCGTGTTCGGCGAAATCGACTCGTTGCTGCTGCTCGCCTGCGGCACTAGCTACTACTCTGCGATGACCGCGAAATACTGGTTCGAGTCGATTGCAGGCGTGCCTGCGCAGGTTGAAGTCGCGAGCGAGTACCGCTATCGGGAAAGTGTCGTCAATCCGCATGCGATGGTGGTGGTCGTGTCGCAATCCGGTGAAACCGCCGATACGCTCGCGGCGCTCAAACATGCGCAACAGCTCGGCCATCAACATTCGCTCGCGATCTGCAATGTCCCGCATAGTTCGATGATGCGGCAGGCCGGTTTGCAGTACCTGACATGCGCGGGCCCGGAGATCGGCGTCGCGTCGACGAAAGCGTTCACGACGCAACTGGTCGCCCTGTTTCTGCTTGCGCTAACGCTTGGGAAGCAACGCGGACGTGTCAGCGCACAAGAGGAGACACTAGCGCTCAGGCAACTGCATCACCTGCCGGCTGCGCTTAACGGTGTGCTCGCGCTCGAACCCCAGATTGTTGCCTGGGCCGAGGTTCTGGCGCGCAGGGAACATGCGCTGTTCCTCGGCCGAGGGGTCCACTATCCGATCGCGCTCGAAGGCGCATTGAAGCTCAAGGAAATCTCGTACGTGCATGCCGAGGCTTATCCGGCGGGAGAATTGAAACACGGACCGCTTGCGATCGTCACAACTGAAATGCCGGTGGTGATAATTGCGCCGAACGACGCGCTGCTCCATAAGTTGAAGTCGAACATGCAGGAAGTGCGCGCGCGGGGTGGCCAGTTGTTCGTGCTCGCCGATACAGACGCGCAGATCACGAGTGGCGAAGGCATTCGCGTGATTCACATGCCGGAGCACTACGGCCCGCTGTCGCCGATCCTCCACGTGGTGGCTTTACAGTTGCTTGCGTATCACACGGCGTGCGTGCGGGGCACCGATGTCGACAAGCCACGCAATCTCGCGAAATCCGTCACCGTCGAGTAACAGCATGAGAACCTTGGCGGTATTGGCGATGGTTGGCGCATACGTCTTCGTATCGGCTGCATTTGCGGCGGGTACGAAGACAGCGAACGGTTCCCGCGTACCATCCGGCGACCTGCGGGCCTATATGCATGGCGTCGGCGCGACGACCGACGCGCGCGGCGTATCGACGGTGTTCTTCAGCAGTTCCGGCCTGCCGCCGCGCGGCGCAGGCCGCGACCGCAACTGGACGCATGACGTGTACGTGGCGCGCTGGACGCCGCGGCAGGCCATGCTTGACAAGCCACGCGTATTCATCAGTCGGCCGGAAGCGCAGGAGCCGGTGTCCGTCGCTCAAAACGACGGCGGCCGTGTGATGGTTACGTTCGAGGATGGCTGGAACACGCCGAACGAAGTGAGTCAGCGCTATGGCGTGTACACCTCGACTCTTCAGGACGTGCATCCGTATCCGAACGATGTCCTGTCGGGCGGCCATTCGGGTCATGTGGCGGCGGTGGGCTCGCGCTTCGTCGTGTTCTATTCGAACGACTGGATCGACGGCGGCGGCGTCGACAATCTTGGCACGGGCAACGGCGTCTATGCGAAGACCTACGATGCGGACGGCACCTTGCTTCAGTCGGTCGATGTCGCGCCGAGACGGCGCGAATGGTGGCCGATGATCGCGGGCTCGCCGACTCACGCGTTGCTCGTGTGGCAGCAGTACGTGGGCGACGAGACGTATGCGCGGCTCAAGATTGCGTTGCTCAACCCAGAGGACGGCACACTCGGCGAGGTTCGGGTGATCGCCCCTCGCCTGCGGTACTACACGTACGCGGCGACGTTCGTGCCTTCGATCGATCGCTTTATCGTCGTGGCAACCGGCGCCGATGGCAAGGGTCTCGCGCAACTGATCGACGAGAGTGGCACGACGACAGCCACGCTCGCCTGCATGCCGGGGGTGGTGCGCGAGTCTGGTATCACGATCGTCGGCGATCGCGCGTTCACGCCGTCAGCGGATGGACGGCTGCTTCACCTGCGCCTCACCCCCTCGTCGATTGAATTGACCGGCACTCAGCCGTCGCCAGTCAAGTGGAGTTCCCTGGGCAGCGTCGGCCTTGTGCGATCGGCCACGCGGCTGCACTGGGTCGTGCTGACTCCCAAGGGCCTGCGCGAAGCGGAGTTCGACCTGACGGCAGCTCAGCCAGCATCCGCGGCAGATCGATGCACGCGTTAGGCGGCTCTCCCGTTTCATCTCTCGCCGAGCATGTAGTTCGATGTCAGGCAGAAAACCAGAATGGCGAACGCGAGAACCCAATTCCACCATGGTCGCCGTCGCCGGGCCGGTCTATTGCCGTCGTGAATCAGTTTGGCCTTCTGAAGCCCGTATTCCATGTCGTTGATTGCCTCATCCGCCCTCAGACCAGCTAACTTCACGAGTTCGTCGGCATCGTTCCTCTTTTTGCGAAACATTCTGCGCTCCGATGGGTCCGGCGTATCGATCTATTTGCGCTGTCACCTCTGACCAGGTTGACTGCAGTAAAGCGGCGGAAGGTCAGTGCGAGGGGCTATCAGTCGTGGGTACTGGCGGAGGAAAAAATGCCTGCCGCAAAGGATCGCGGCAGGCGAAACATCGGAGAGCTACGGGGGTAACTCCTCCCATGGGCCGAGGTAGAGTGTAGGCGATGGCACAGTGCGACGAGTGGCGGCGGCGGATTGAAATAAGCTGTTGACTGAATCAAACCAGAAGGGAATTGGCCTGGATCGACTCGATCCGCAACGTGATGTCCAACTGGAAATTTACTGACCTGATTTGTCATGGTGCTATTTGCCCCGCCGAATACCCCGGCGACGGCGTATTCGGGTGTCATTCGGCCAAGTCGATGTTGCGTCCCGCCACCATCACCGTCGGAGATTTCTGCTGTTCTATGATCGGCATCGATCACCTCGGAGCGTAGCGACCTCGGAGTTCTAGCCTGCAGCCTCATTGAGGCAAGCGGGCTTTTTTTCAATGCAGAGGTCCATGGGATGCCGAATACTTTATGCTCTATGGGAGGCTCTGACTGGGTATGCCTCATCATCGCGCTGATGTTCGTGGTGACGTGGCTTTTTCGATAATGCCCCATTGGCTTGCTGGCTAAGCCTCGCCACAGCAGCATGGGCTGCTGCACCGCCCCAGTGTCGCCGACACCATCGCCGGGCTTTGACGGCTCTTCCTCGGCCGTGCCGCTTCCAGTTTGAATCGAGCGTGTACTGCGCCCGCGTTGCCTTGCTCGTCATCGTTTCTCCCCCTTGCTTGAGGTCTCACACTCAGCAAGAGATTCGCTTTTTCGGAGGCAAGCTGACTCCGACTCATCGCTGTGTAGTGGGAGATGGCGAATTGAGCCAATTTTTTGGCGTTAAAGGAAACCTCCTCTCCAGTATCATCCGTGTTCACATGGGCTGCGATTTCACAATGTACATTTCCGCAAGTAGCATAGAACTGGCGAACAATTGCTTCGTCGAAAAACGCAGCGCAAGCGAACAGATGGCAAAGGACTCGAATGTGAAGTCTTCCATGACATCAATTTCGCGGTTTGGTACTGTCAATCCGTCGTAGGACGCGTTATCTCGCACGTCCTGCGCCGTTAGTTGGCGGGCACGTGCTTCGACATCTCAATCTTCTCCTATGCCTATTAACGTTAAGCACACGACAATTCGCGACGTCAAACTGATCGAACCACACGTTCTCTCTGATATGCGAGGAGTCTTCTTCGATAGTTTTGACCAGAATGAATTCGAGGAGAAGGTAGCGCGCGGTTACACGTTCGTGCAGGAGCGCCACGCGGTGTCTACGCATAACGCTCTGTCCGGCCTGCACTACCAGATTCAATGCCCGCAAGGCAAGTTGGTCCGCGTCATAAGCGGAGAAGTGTATGACGTCGCTGTTGACCTTCGGCGCTGGTCGCCAACATTCGGCAGATGGGTCGGTGCGCGACTATCGGCGTCCAATTGCCGCCAGATGTGGATACCGCCGGGTTTTGCAAACGGGTTCCTCGTATTGTCGGACGTCGCGGAAATACTCTGCAAAGCAACCGAGCGCGCCATCACGAAGCATGAGCGGACGTTGAAATGGGATGACCCTGATATTGGCATTGCATGGAATCTGTGCAAGCCGCCCATTACTGCCGCGAGGGATGCGATTGGCACAAGTTTCAGCATGGCCGAGGTTTACTGATGAAGACCGCTCCTAAACAGGCCATCCACCGCCAATTGGCTTGTACGTCGACGGGGCGGGACAAGATCACATATCTGTCTGAGTATCCGACGCACCGGTTGATTCAGTGGCTCGCCTGCTTGCGCGATACTCAATGGGCGTTGTGCCAAACTAGTTGCGGAAGATTTTTTTAAACCCACCCCGCCACACGCCATTCGTAAGCAGTACATCACGGCCGTCTATACATAACTGGTCAGCCAAATTATGTCGCTATTGGCAAGCTCACTCTCCTCACTTGAACGCGAGCACAAGCGTCGTATGCGCCAATAAACCAGCAAAGTCTATCTGCAATTACGTCACAGATACTCCAGGTTATTTCCACCTGAGAGCAATCCCTTCAGAGCGCATCGAATCCGAAGTTCAGCGTTGACCTTCTCCGCCAACATATTGGCGGATTCAGACGCCACATCACAACGCCATTAATGCCTATGTAGGATCACACAGGATTAATCTCGCTCCAAGTCAGCCGTAATATTACGATCGCTTCCGGGGGAAAGTTGAGATGAAGTGTTCTACGGACGTTTATGATGAGAAGATAGTACGCGCTGAGGGGCGACCCAACCTGCAACGGGTCGGACATATCGGCATAGTTTTGTTCGACGGTTTCGCGCTTCCGGAGGCTGCCGCGGTCATAGATGTGTTCCAGTCGGCAAACGCGCTTGCTGGGCCCGAGCAATCCGATAGAACACGATATGACGTTGACCTTTTATCGGTTTCCGGTGGCAGAGTCGCTAGCTCGTCTTCGGTGTTCGTCTGGACTGAAAGTATCGAAGCCTCCCGCTTCGCCGAAAATTTCCGGGCACTATTCATTGTCGGCGGTCGAGAGGTACACAAGGCGCTGCGCGACGAACAACTGATTACGTGGCTGCGTCGGGCCTGCCTGCGTAGCGACCTCGTCTTTCCGATTGGCGAAGGACGACTGGTTCTTGAAGCGGCCGGATTTGGACAGACCGTCAACGCTCGGCAACGCGGCGAAGGCAATCACGAAACCCCGCGTGACGCTCCGGGTGTTGCTGTTTTGACCGTTCCGTTCAGCCCGTTGCAGGCGGCGTTAAGCGTTGTCGAAGCGGATTTGGGCGTGGCAATTGCCGGCCAGATCGCCGGCTGGGTGGCGCGGCCGGCTGAAACGCAGTTCGGCGTTATTTTGAGCAGGAACGCATCGGTCAGCGTCAGCAAACAAATTCAGGCGGCAGCGCGATGGTTGGAAGAAAACGGTGATCGACCCATTTCGATGGACAAGGCGGCGCAGGTCGCAGCGATGAGTGGGCGAAATTTTCTTCGGCGTTTCAAGATCGAGATGGGCGTAACGCCCTCCGACTATCTTCTGTATGTGCGACTCAACATGAGTTGCCGGCTACTTATTGAAAGCACTCTACCGGTCGATAAGATAGCGCGTCGCTGCGGAATCGGCAGTGGCGGTAGACTTTCTAAACTCTTCCGGAAGCATCTCGGGAAAACGCCTACCGAGTATCGCTCCAGCAAACGGCATTCGCGATTGTCGTCGTAACGGCCGATTTATGGCTACGCTGAAGAAGGCGCCGGTTTCGCCGATGGCATGCTACTGAAGTTCGGAATTCGAGATCCGCGACGCGACTGGTTCGGTCTACCATAGTCTCGCCAACTGCCGTGTTCATCGCATTGCTCCGTCGTTAAATTGGCAACACCTTTGCATCGCGCTTGCGTGCGTACAAGACGGCATACGCTCACGGAATTGGCACGCCAATTATCTGCATTCCCAACCAAATGTTCACTCTCTCCTACCGGCGACGGACCGAGTCTCAGCGGACGCATACGAGATTCGACCCCTGAGATGGCCATGCACAATCAAAGATTGATACGAGATAGCGGTGATCAGCATGGCGGACGAGGCGGTGCAGCGAGTGTAGGACCATAGACGTCGGCCATGAGCGAAGCAGCGCGGCAGGACAAGGTTTCGGCGGCATGGATCAACAAAAAAATGGCCCATCCTGACAGGTGGACCAAAGCATTCGGGGATCAGCCGACTGCGGCATCGATTTTAGAATAAGTGGTCCACATGCAATACAAAAAAATGCAAAAATATTAGGATTACTCACGTGAATTTCACTTAGGAAATGCGCTTTTGTGTGGACAGCATGAAAGTTACTTTGAACGGCGCGGACGTTGATACCGCAACGACGGTCAAGTGGGCAACATCCGTCAGCGATCGTTGGCGGGGGGCTAAAGCCGCGAGCACACCAGCAACGACACCGCATAGACGCCGACGACGACGCCAGCTCCCAGCACGTGATTGCCCATCGATTTCTGCGCGGCCGGCTGCAGCCACCAGCTCAAGCGCTTGCTGGCCCACGGTACCAGCCAGTTCAGCAACACCACGCTAACGACGTTTCCAACAAATAGCGCCAGCCAGAACGGCATGCCGATGCGCTTCATCAGCATCGGCGTCTGCACTAGCAATCCGAACAGGAACACCACTGGATACAGCAAACTCAACACGATCATGTTTTGCTTCCAGACCGGTACTGGCGCCGCATCCCGCTTGTCCACCGAAAACCATTGATCGAAGCCGCTGCGAACGATGCGTGTATCCAGGTGCTCTGTAAAGCAATCCGAATCCTTCAACAACTCGAGCCGCTCGGGCGAGTTCAGCCAGTTCTGCAGATTGGCTTCCGAGTCGAACCGGATGATCGCCAGCCAGTCGTCCTGCACGCCCGGCACTGGCGGCTCGAACCGGTAGCCCTGAAAGCCGGCAGCGCGAGCCTGGACTGCGGCGATGCGCTGTTCCCAGCGCCGAAAAGCGATATCCTCGCCGGGCTTGACGCGCGTCGAGATGACCACGGAAACCGGCGCCGGCAATACGCCCGACGCGCCGTCCCTGACCAGATGAATATCGTCGTTGCCGGCCAGGATGGGCTGAATACTGTCGACCAGGCTGAGCCGTTGCGCAGAGCGCAGCCAGCTGGCGGCCGCGTCCGACGATACAAAGCGCTGGAGGATCACCCAGTCGATCTGGGCCGGCGGCCTCGGCAGTATGACCTCCTGTTCGATAAAGCCCTCCCACGTGGCGATCACCTCTCCCATCGCATCCTGCCAACGCTTAAAGGCCTCTTCGTGACCGGCCAGCGGGCGGGTTTGCGTGACGATCGTGGCGCCACCGTCGGTGGTCCTGCTGTCGTTGCTGTAGTTGCCGCCCGTGCGATCTTCATTCACCTGTCAGCCTCGCTCGAACATGGTGTAAGGACGGTTACGAGACGGTCGAAGATACGGTCGGGTGTCATGGGTATAGCAGCGAACCGCACGCCGGTCGCATTCTTGACGGCATTCGAGAGCGCCGGTGCCACCGGGTTAATCGCACACTCGCCTTGCGATTTGGCACCCAATGGTCCGATTCTGTCGTAAGTGTCGGCGAAGAATATCTCGGTGCGGGGGATGTCGGCGAAAGCCGGTATCCGATAATTGCGCAGCGCCGCATTCACGATATGGCCGCTTGCGTCGTGCACCATGTTCTCTGTTAAGGCCCAGCCGATCCCCATCGCGACGGCGCCGTCGATCTGGCCACGGCACTGCATCGGATTGATCGGCCGGCCGATATCCGCCGCATGCACGCTGCGCAGAATCCGGATCTCCCCGGTGACCAGGTGCACCGCAACGCGAAAACCTTGCACGTTAAAGGCTGTGGTCCGCGGCGAAAGATAGGCCTTGCGTTTGGCCTCGAAACGATGCCCGTCACGCGTTCCGGCTGCATGCAGCTCGGTCAGCGCGATGCGGTGCCCGCCCGCTACCAGGTGAGTGCCTTCCAGCCGCCATTCTGAGGCAGGCACACCGGTATGCTGGGCCGCGTAATCTGTCATATTGTCGCGTAGTGCGCCCGCGGTAAGCGTCACCGCCTTACCCGCCACTACCGTGCCGGTACTCGCGAAAGTGCCGCTATCGTACGGTGTCCGATCCGTATCGGCATTGATGATTGCGATCGCATCGGGTCGCGTGCCAAGCACCTCGGCTGCTAGCTGCCGGTGAGAGGTCACAGAACCGTTACCCATCTCCGTCGAGCCCACTGCGAGGTGATAGCTGCCATCGGCCAGTAGCGACATGACAGCGCCAGACCGATGTTCAGTGGGCGGCCCGCAATCGAGCATCGCGAGGGCGATGCCGACGCCCTCGACCCACTCATCGCCCGCCGGCTTGGGCAAACCGCCTTCGACGGCCAGCGCGCCTTCGACCAGATTCATGCACTGATCGAGCCCGTAGCTGCCGAATTCGACATCGGCCACCTCCTTCCAGACCGACTCGATCCAGTCCGTGGGACCGACCATGTTGCGCCGGCGAATATCGAACGGGCTCAAACCAAGCTGCTGGCCCAGTTCGTCGACCGCACATTCGATTGCAAAGGTCGTCTGTGACGCGCCGTAACCACGAAAGCCGCCGCCCGGCACCATGTTGGTGTAGACCGCGTATCCGTCCGCCTTCTTGTTGCCGCAACGGTACGCGGCCAGCGGGCTACCCAGCGCGGCGGCCAGCGTCTCGCCGCCGTGTCCGCCATACGCGCCGGTGTTGGAGATCACCTTGACCTGCAGCGCGGTAAGAATGCCATCGCGGGTCGCGCCCAGCTTGACGTGGGTAGTCATCTGATGACGCGTGGACGCGGCGATGAACTGTTCCTCGCGGGTGAATTCCCACTTGACCGGCCGACCGGTCTTTAGCGTCGCGAGCACGCACAGATCTTCCGACAGCATTTCCTGCTTGCCGCCGAAGCCGCCGCCGACCCGCTCCGTGAAGACATGCACCTGAGCCGGCCTGAGCCCGAAGATGTGACAGATTTTCTGATGCGCGATAAAAGGCGCCTGCGAGCTGGTGCGCACATGCAGCCGGCCATCGTCGTCACGCCAGGCGATCGAGCCATGCGTTTCCAGATGGACGTGCTGGACCCGCGAGGTCGAATAGGTCTTCTCGTGGATCGCATCCGCCGCGGCGAACCCCTCTTCGACGCTGCCGACCTCGCCATGAATATCGACGTAGATATTGCCTTGCGCGGCCTGTCCCTTGTCATGAAGGAGCGGCGCGCCTGGCGCCATGGCGAGGACTGGATCAAACACCGCAGTCAGCGTTTCGTACTCGATCTCAATCAGGCGGCAGGCATTGTCCGCGGCAGCTTCGGTCTCGGCGACCACGGCTGCCACCCGCTGGCCGACAAAGCGCACGACATTGTCCAGCACGTAGGTGTCGTCCGGGTCGACCAGATGATCCTCATGAGTGGCCGTACTGAACAGCCGGCGCGGCACGTCCTCCCAGGTAAAGACGTCGACAACGCCGGACACGGCCAGCGCCTTCGTGCTGTCTATCTTGAGAATGCGGGCATGAGCGTGCGGCGAGCGCACCACTTTCAGATGCAGCAGGCCGTCGATTGCCACATCCATCGTATAGCGTGCGCGGCCCGTCACGATGTCTTTGCCAAACGGGTTTTGCAGGCTCGCACCGCACGCCTCGCCCGCAACATCTTCTACTGCGGATTTTCGCCCATGCATTGCGTCGTCGATGCTGCGATAGCCGGTACATCGGCACAGATTGCCTTTGAGTGCGTAAGGCAGATCCCGGCGGCGGTCCGCGTCGAGTGACGCGCTTGTCATTATCATGCCCGCGGTGCAGAAGCCGCACTGGAATGCTTGTGCATCGAGAAATGCCTGCTGCAACGGGTGCAGTTCGCCGTGCGCAGCGAGTCCCTCGATCGTCGTGATCTCACGATCGGCGGCACGAAATGCCGGCATCAGGCAACTATGAACAGGCTCGCCGTCCAGCCAGACGGTGCAGGCGCCGCAATCGCCGGCGTCGCACCCCTTCTTCACCCCGAACATGCCGAAATCACGCAGCAAGGTGCGCAGGCATTGACCGGGCTCCGGCTCGGCCGCGAAAGGCTCGCCGTTGACCGTATATTTCATGCTTTGCCCCCTGACTGTGCCAGCTCGGCACGGATCTGTTCCGCGAAGTAGTAGGTAAGGTGCCGCCGGTATTCCGGCAGGCCGTTCACGTCGTCGAAATAGTCATCGTCGGGAATGGCCGATGCGATCGCGCGCCGCAGTTCGTCCGGAGTGGGGATATCCGCAAAAGCCAACTGAACTGGCCGCGGCGTGGACGCGGTGATGGTGATCAGCAAATCGCCGTCGCTGCCGCGTGTGCCGATCAATAGTGCTGCCGAGCGCCCGAGCTTGACGAGAGAGGCGCGTCGCAATGCGTAGCGCCTGGCGAGCGCGGTCGCCGGCAGATGGATGCTACGCAGCAATTCGCCGGCGTGCAGAATGTTCTGGTGATTGCCGGTGACGAAATCAAGTGCAGAAACCGTGCGGGCGGTGCCATTGCGCGGCCACAGGGTGAGCGTGCCTTCGAGCGCCGTGACCAGCGAGATCATCGCGCCAGCCGGTAGTGACAGACAGATATTGCCGCCGACCGTCGCCGCGTTCCATATCTTGAAGGAAGCCAGCAGCGCATCGCAGCACTCGCGTAGCAAGGGACCGGCCACCCATTCAGCCGGACTCTCCAGCCGATAGATCTCCATGATGCGGCACGTCGCGGCAATCTCAAGCCCGTTGGGAGTCACCTGCAATGCAGGCCATCCGAATTGCTCGATATCAATCAAGGTATGGGTGGTGAGTTGAGGCTCTGAAAACAGGTAGGTGCCCCCAGCTAGCCAGGCGTCGCCCGCCTCCCACCAGCCAACCTCATCGGCGTTCGCAGGGCGCTTGACAGTCGTGATCGTATTTAGATTCATGATGCGGGCCTTCAGGCGATGGTGGTCAAGGCAGTGTTGACAGCGAGGATCGGGCCGCGCCACGACGGGTTCTGTGGGCTGGTCAGATAAGCGCTTACGACTTCGGCCAGCGCCATCGTGCTATGGCCAACAGACTTCAAAACCTGATAGACGATCGGCACTGGTGGCGCTTGCAGCGGCGGCTGGCCGGGACGATAGAGGGTGAAATTGCCACCCTCCCCGGAGAACAGCGCGAGTATGACGGGGTGGGTCGCCAGAATGTTTTGGGTGAAGGTCTGCCCAGCCGCGTCATACAACTCGAACATGCTGGTGTTGAGCGCCAGGACATTCGCGGTCGCGGAGGCTTCCGGCGGGGTGGACTGTGGGGTGATCAAGCCGTTCCAGTAATCTGGAAGACCGTTGGCATCAGACGATCCGGCAAACGCCAGCAATGGCAAGCAGGCAAAAAGATAGCCGAACAAACGCGCACGCCGGATCATGCCGTCCCCTTCTTGTTGTTCTTAATGACCTGAGCGACTCACCGGCCGTTGTTGGATGAATGCCGGACGCCGCAGTGGTGTGTGCCACGCCAACAGCGCACTGCGTACTTCTCCGACTCCTAACGAAGCCGGTACGTCTTATCTCCCGGTGAAGTATAGGCACGACTGGAGCACAAGCAAACAGTCGCGACTGGTCACATTCGGCCAAAACTGAAGGTTCCGCATGGTCGACGACTCGGCGTCAGAATGTTTCTTGCGAATGGCGGCTGTGCGCCAACTGTGAGCGGGCATATCAGCGCCAACACACGAACGTCGGCTCAGGCCGGCAAACCACCTTTAACTGACCTTGCCCCCGTGACTAACCGGATACTTGCCTCAATCGACGGCGCCGATGTCCTTTGGCCGTGTGCTGACTCGTACGCATTCGGTATATGACGCTCCGCTCCTACGCTTCGCTTCTCCTTGCAAGCGGCCGTCAGATGGTTTGTATTGGCTGACGGGGCTTGTCGAAATGCGGCAAATCGAAGTGCCAGCCGAGCAAGATTGCTAATGCTGCGGTGTAACTTCCAGAAGACTCTTAAGCCGCAACACTGCCGTGTCGGATTCCGCTTGAATCCGCGCACGCAGAACAAGCCAGTTGAGTATCGCGAACCACAATGATGGCGCGCGATAAGTGAATTCTCGCTCGAAGTGTGTTCCGCTCGCGGTCGATGTCAGTGAATACGTGACGGTGCCAGCCGGTCTGCCGTCAATTTTTCCTTCTATTGTCCATTTGCCTGGAGGCTTCCGTGCAATGACTGTCCACACCACACTGCCATGTCTGCCCGCCACGCGAAACTCTTCCACCACCCGCTCGCCCAGATCGAGCGGATGGTCAACGGAGCCACTGACCGCGAGCGATGATGGATGCCAGACTGGCCAGTGAGCGGGTGTCGTGACATAGTCGAACACGACTTTGGAAGGACGTTGGATCGATGCAACCGTAACGATGTGCGTGTCGAGCCCAACCTGCTGCGGCAATGGCATCAAGAGCAAACCGATGACAACGAGCACGGCCAATATTGCCGTTACATACCGAGTACGGTTTTTCATGGCGATTTGTACCCTAGACGCTCAGGACGAAGGCATCTTACTGCGGAGTGCCTGATCAAGGGCGATCTGGTCCGGGAGTGGTCATCTCGCGTCAGCGCGGTGCACCGTCGAATGGTCCACCCCGATACCGCGTTCGGCCATCATTTCCTCGAGGTTGCGCAGGCTCAGCGGGTACGCCACATACCACCGCACACACAGCAGGACCACATCCAGCGGCTAGCGCAGGCGTTCAACACCTTGCCAATGCCTGCGGGCAATGTCTTGCCCAGTGTTTTCTTCTTCTTGGCCATCGCGTTCGTCATCGATATCGGACCGCGGATTTTACCGCAGGGCCTTATTGCGACACTGCCCGAGAAACGGGCCGTTCCGCGCGCGAACGCTCAGCAGAATTGACAATTGGCTTGCGAGCGCCTTCTGGTTAGCAAGCGCAGCGGGCGCGTATCCTGAACAACTTTTCGATAACTTCGAGTACGACGAGCTCCCCGTTCGAGACTTGCGGCATCCCCGTGTCATTGTCGAGGGGATCTAGCAGGCTGCGGAAATACCCGAAGCAATCACGAGCGGCTTTCCTCCCGAAGGGGAAGCCGGAGTCGTTTTTTCCACCATCCGGGAATTGATTGGCCGATCCCGTCTCTGGTGGCTAGTCGGTGCCGTTTTTAGCCCCGATTTAGCTTATTGCGCCTCCTGCGCACGGATTTGTCCCAAGGTGCGCATACGAACCAGGTTGTACGCCGCCATCGTCAGCACAAACATCTGATCCACTTTCTTCAGGCCGCGCACCATCACCTGACGCATGCCCCCAACGGTCTTGGCCCAGCCGAATCCCTGCTCGATCAGTTTGCGCTTTTGCTGCGAGATGGCGTAGCCCACACTTTGCGCAATCGCTTCCGGCACCGCCGAATGGCGTCCCGACTTGTTCTGCGCCACATGCGGCGTGACCTTCATGTCCACACAGGCTTGCACGAAGTCCTGGGCATCGTAACCCTTGTCAGCTCCGAGCGTGATCTCATGCGCCGGGTCATCGAGCGCCTGTCTGGCATCGTTAATCATGACCCGCGCAGCTTCGCGCTCGGCATAACCATCAGCGATCGTCACCACGGCGTTGGCCACCAGACCGTGGCGGTTGTCGCTCAAGGTATGGCCCATGTAGCGCAATTCACTGGCCGTGCCGCCTTTACGATAGAGTCGCGCATCAACATCGGTCTTCGACTCATGGGTGTCGTTGCTGCGCTTCTCGCCTTTGAAGTTGCCCCCATCGCCATTGGCTTGGTCGTCATCGTCACGGCGCACAAAGCTCTTATGGCCGGCCCAGGCCTGGATCAGCGTACCGTCAACGCTGAAGTGTTCGCCTGATAGCCAGGCCTTCTGCTGTGCAATGGCCAGCACCTCATTGAAGAACTCGATGACCGCGTCATGTTTAATCAGTCGTTCCCGGTTCTTGGTGAACACGGTCGGCACCCATACGCTATCGTCCATCGACAGCCCAATGAACCAGCGAAACAGCAGGTTATATTGGACCTGCTCCATCAACTGTCGCTCGGAGCGCACGCTGTAGAGCACTTGCAACAGCATCGCCCGCAGCAGTTTCTCCGGCGCAATGCTGGGCCGCCCGCCCTTGATGTCGGCCTCATACATGCGGGCAAACAACGGCTCCATCTTCGCCAGCGCAGCATTGGCCATCTTGCGAATCGCGCGCAGCGGGTGACTCGCGGGAACAAAGTCTTCCAGCTTGTGCATCGTGAACAGGCTCTCGGTGAAGGTATCGGCGCCGCGCATCATCTCTCAGGGTTAGGGCTTCATCACAATAACGTTTCAGTCGTCTCATCCGCTGACTCATCGGCGTCGGTATTTCCGCAGCCTGCTAGGGGAAACCGAGGGGCATGCAACCTGGCTAAAAAATTGTTTGTGTAGAGGAACTCGATTAGCTTCCGGAAAATCAACCAAATAACTTTCGTCTTGGGCGACTTAAGCGGTCAAACAGACCCACTTCACCGCTCCTGTTACTCAAATAACTTCCGAGATCGACAGCTTTAAACCATAAAACTTCCGCCGTGGCGGAGAGCGCCCGACCTAGCGATCAGCCTTCTCGCCGCCGCCGTCGCCGCGCATCCGAGCGTCCAGAAATCGGCCAAAGCCGTCATTGAGGCAGTCTCGGTTGTACGTCAGCAATCCGACGGATTGCTGACGGTGGCGGCAATGAGCGTTTCGACGGCAGCCTCCTGCATCAGTGAACTCACAGGTCCGACCCGTTTGAGTCACTAGCGTTCAAAGAGCGCGGCTCATCGGCCGAGCGCTTCGTCAGGTGTGACGACCAGCGATTTCCGGCTCCATGTCATACCTGACGAGGACATCGTATTTCCGGCTCTGGTGCAAATGGCTTGTCTGGCAGAGATGCTTCCTATAGATATGGATGCCTTATCGATTGAACAGGACGGCATTCCAGACAGCGGGCGCAGCGGTATCTTTGAGCCCGACCATGGAGAAGTTGAACTGACCCTTGCGAATGCGATGCATCAATTCGATGCCTGAAATCGCAGCCGCGGCATTCCTGAACCGTTTGAAGCCGAGCATCACATTCGTTCTGGACTTGATGTTTCGATGGTCCTGCTCGATCAGATTGTTCAGGTACTTCGAGGACCGGATCTTCGTGTCCTCAGGCAGCAGGCCATCGGCCTTCATCTCACGCACTGCCCGGTGTGAGGCGGCATACCCATCGAGCGTGATCGTCTCCGGCGGCTGTCCCTGATGTTTGATTGCCTTGCTGAAAAAGGCTTTGGCCGCGGCCACGTCGCGCTTCGCCCTGAGCATGAAGTCCACCGTCTGGCCGGCTCGATCTACCGCACGGTACAGATAAACCCATTTGCCACGAATCTTCAGGTAGGTTTCGTCAACACGCCACGACCGCCCTGTGGGTATGCCAAAACGATTCCAGCGCTTGACGAACTCCGGCGTAAAGCGCTTCACCCAACGCATAATCGCGGTGTGCACCAGCGACAAACCGCGCTCGGCCATCATCTCGACCAGATCGCGCAGGCTGAGCTTGTAGCGAAGGTACCAGCGCACGCAGAGAATGATGATCTCCCGATCAAAATGTCGCCCATCAAACAACGCCTCCAGGCCTTTGCGCTTGCTCATCACCGACCACCAGATTGTTGGGCTGAATACTTTAACCGATTCGCCGAGCCTATTTGCACCAGAACCGCGGCATGCTCGATAGGCAGGCGCTCCATATAAGTACTTACCCTCATATTCTGCGCAATTTTTTCAGTATTTAATAAACGTATATTGTCGATGAAATACATAATGAGTGGAAGATGAGCAAGCTAGCGGGGAAAATCGCGGTGGTTACCGGTTCAACTTCGGGTATCGGTAAAGGCATAGCTAGCGCCTTCGCTCGCGAAGGCGCTAGCGTCGTCGTCGCGGACCTGGTGGAAGAATCTCTGGCCGCTGAAGTTCTCGTTTCAATTCGGGAGTACGGCGGTGAGGCACTGTTCACTCGTACCGACGTGAGCGACGCGGACAGCGTTCGCGTCATGGCGGAGCAGGCGATTGCAAGGTTCGGCAGAGTCGACATCCTTGTCAACAACGCGGGAATTTTCACAGAGTCGCTCGTCGAGAACATGTCGATCGAAAATTGGGACCGCGTCGTGAACACCAATCTAAGAGGCACGTTCCTATGCACGCGCGCCTTGATTGGGCAGATGCTCGCGAGAGGCAATGGACGCATCATCAACATCGCGTCCCAGCTCGGGCAGATCGGTGGCGAGGCTGCAGGACACTACGCCGCGAGCAAGGCAGGCGTCATTGGGTTTACCAAGTCTCTTGCGCGCGAGGTGTGCAAGCGCGGAGTGCTCGTCAACGCAATCGCGCCGGGGCCGATCGAGACGCCGCTACTCGACAGCGAAACGGAAGAGTGGCGTAGCGGAAAACTCGCCCAACTTCCCATCGGCCGATTCGGACTGGTTGACGAAGTCACTCCGACTGCCGTGCTCTTGGCGTCCGCGGGAGGTTCTTATTACGTGGGACAGACACTTGGACCGAACGGTGGGGATGTGATGCTGTGAAATCGATTTTCGAGCTTAGCTTCAGCGGCTCAGGATCTACTCGCAGAATCCATTCAAGAAATGGCTGCTTCGGCACAAAACAAGCAGGCCGCGGTTAGTGGTGAAGCGGGGATACCCAGTCATCTCGAATACGCTTGGGTTGATCAAGCCGGCATTTTAAGCCCGAGGGTCAAGACGGTTTTGCGTGGGCACTTCCGCTGGCTGACCGACTCGTATGCTTTCCATTCTCGAGACATTGAGACTTTTAATGACAAGTCGAAATCCACGCCCTATGGGCGTGGTCATCGCCTAACTGGCTATGCCTGTTAGAGCACCTGCCCATGCAGGTACCTTTCTGTGTGTTGTCCCCACAACGCATAGGAAGGAAATCGAGCATGGGCAGGTTCAAGAGAGCATCGCATGTCATATGGCATTGTCAATACCACATTGTGTGGGTGCCGAAGTATCGGTTCCGTGTGCTGCGAGGTCCGGTTGGCAAAGAGGTCTACAAATGTGTGATGGTGTTTTGTCAGCAACTGGGCTGCGAGGTTGTAGAACTCAATGTTCAGCCGGACCATGTGCATCTTTTGGTGAGCATTCCGCAAAAGCTGTCGGTATCCGGACTGATGGGCGTCCTGAAAGGACGTACTGCCACACGAATATTTACGGGCCTTTCCATTCTTGAAGAAGAAGCCTTATTGGGGCAATAATTTTTGGGCAAAGGGTTATTGCGCAGATTCGGTCGGTTTGAACAGCGGGATGATTCAAAAGTACGTTCGGTTCCAGGAGGAGAAAGAAGAGATGCATCAAGAGCAGCTTCAGTCGGAACCGGGGTAGAGGACCTTCTCAGAGGGGCCGCTAGGTGTGCCCCCTATGAGAGCTTAATGCGAAACCACGTTCTACGAAAGTGGTGATTCACTCAGCTCTTATCAACGCATCTGGTCGACAACATACATATGGTGGCGAACGACCCGTGCGGGCACGGTTGTCAATCGACAGAGGAAAGAGGAAAACTTGGCTAAGAAAATTCTTGTCTCATTGGGTATCCACGTCGACGCTGTGGCGGGCTGGCTTGGCTCTTACGGCGGTGAAGACTCGCCCGACGACATCTCACGCGGGATGTTCGCGGGAGAGGTCGGTTCGATGCGTCTGCTAAAACTGTTCGAGCGTGAAAATCTCAAGACCAGTTGGTTCATCCCGGGCCATTCGATCGAAACCTTCCCGGAACAGATGAAGGCGGTCGCGGCGGCCGGTCACGAGATCGGCCTGCACGGGTACAGCCACGAGAACCCCATCGCGATGACGCCGGAGCAGGAAGAGGCCGTGCTCGATCGCAGTATCGAACTGATCACGCAGTTATCGGGCCAGCGGCCGACGGGGTACGTGGCGCCCTGGTGGGAATTCAGTCCGGTGTCGAACGAACTGCTGATCAAGAAAGGCATCAAGTACGACCACAGCCTGATGCATAACGACTTCCACCCGTACTACGTTCGCGTTGGCGACACGTGGACCAAGATCGACTACAGCAAGCACCCGAGCACCTGGATGAAGCCGCTGGTGCGCGGGCAGGAGACTGGTCTGGTCGAGATCCCGGCGAGCTGGTACCTCGACGATCTGCCGCCGATGATGTTCGTCAAGAAGTCGCCGAACAGCCATGGCTTCGTCAATCCGCGCGACATCGAGCAGATGTGGCGCGATCAGTTCGACTGGGTCTATCGCGAATACGACTATGCCGTGTTCCCGATCACGATCCACCCGGACGTCGCTGGTCGTCCACAGGTGCTGTTGATGCTCGAGCGCCTGATCGCCCACTTCCGCGCTCACGACGGCGTGCGCTTTTGCACCTGCGACCAGATGGCCGACGACTTCCTGGCCAACCATCCGCGCGGCTGATCTGGCTGTGGGGTCTAGCTCGTGCATATGGCGCCGGGCGTAACGATATGTATTTGGGAGATAACCAATGAGAACAGGCTCGCAGCCCCTCAATGAACCCGCCGTCGGGACGGTTTCGACGACGACCACGTATACCCGGTGGATCCAGTTGGGCCTCGGGCTCATCTGCATGATGTCAATCTCCAGTCCGCAATACGTCTGGACGATGATGACCCAGCCGCTTGCCGCCAAGCTCGGCGTCGCGCTGCCCGAACTGCAGGTCACGTTCTCGCTGGTCCTCATTCTGCAGAATTTCTCTTCCCCGGTTCAGGGAAGATTGATCGACCGCTTCGGTCCGCGGCTGATGATCTCGATCGGTACCCTGACGGTAGGCCTGAGCTGGGTGCTGGCGTCGCTGGCGCAGAGCGTGATGATGCTTTATCTCACGTACGGCGTGCTGGGCGGCATTGGAATGGGCAGCGTCTACGTCGGCGTGGTCGGGCTCATGATGCGCTGGTTCCCAGACCGCCGGGCCTTTGCCGCCGGTGTGGCGGCTGCGGGCTACGGCATGGGGGCGATCGTCACCACCTTCCCGATCGCGTGGTCGCTGCAAACGCGCGGCATCGATGCCACGTTGTGGATCTTTGGGATCTTGTTTGGGGTGGTCGGCGTTGCCGCCGCGCTCGGCTTGCGCCTGCCGCCGCCGGAACTCGAAGCAGCTCCGCCGCGCGCGGTCGAGCATTCCATGGGGCGGCACCTGAGCCCGTCACAGGTACTGAAGACCCCGATCTTCTGGCTGCTGTTCCTGATGATGGCGATGATGTCCACCTCGGGCCTGATGGTCACGTCGCAACTGGCCACCTTCGCCGCGGATTTCGGCGTGACCAGGGTGCTCGTGTTTGGCATGGCGGCGGTGCCGCTGGCACTCACCATCGATCGCTTCGCTAACGGCCTGACGCGCCCGCTTTTCGGCTGGGTCTCGGATCGGATCGGGCGCGAAAACACCATGTGCATGGCGTTTGCATTCGAAGGCGTTGCGATGGCTCTGTGGCTGCTCACGCGCGAAAACGCCGTGCTGTTCGTGCTGCTCTCGGGCGTGGTGTTTCTCGGCTGGGGGGAGATCTATTCGCTGTTCCCCTCGACCCTGACCGACACCTTCGGCACCGACCATGCGATCGAAAATTACGGCTGGTTGTACCTTTCGACGACTGCCGGCGCGATCTTCGGCGGGCCCGTTGCCGCACTGGTGCATCAGCGCACGGGCAGCTGGATGCCGGTGTTCGGCACGGCCATCACTCTCGATCTTTCCACCGCACTGCTCGCAGTGTGGGTCTTGAAGCCGATGCGCAAGCGTTTCCTGACGGGGCAGCCGCGGTGAAGAGCAAGCCAGCACCACACGGAGCCTGAGCATGTGTGGAATGTGCGGGCTGCTGGGCGGCGGCAATCACTGGTCTAACGCGAACCTGCCGGTGGAAAGGGCAAACACGCGACGCCAGCGCCTCATCCATGTGGCACTGGCGAACCGCGTGCTCACCTTGTATCGGCTCAGGCTCGACGATTTTCATGGACAATCGTTCGTCCTGTCGTCGCCGACGGGCGCACGCGAACTGGTGGGCGATTTCGCGCAGGTTTGGCGCGTTGCCGAGCAGATGCTGGGAAGACCGCTCGATCCGCTTACCCTTTTTGACACTGACGAAGCGACGCCACTTTCGACGCCACCCTTCGACGATCGAGCGGCCGCCGGCATCGGCCACCATTTCGCGGACAAGCAATCTGCATCATGAGCCCTAGCTACGACATCCTGCCGGTCACGCTCGTCACCGGTTTTCTTGGCAGCGGAAAGTCGACATTGCTGGCCGACGTGCTTCATGGCGACGCGGCAAAAGACACCGCCGTCCTGATCAACGAGTTCGGCGAAGTGGGACTCGACCATCTGCTGGTCGGTGAGGTCGATGCACGCACTGTGCTGCTCGATAACGGCTGCGTCTGCTGCTCGATTCGCGGTGAGCTCAAGGAGGCCCTGGCAACGCTGTTTTCGCAACGCGCGCGCGGGGACCTGCCGCCGTTTTCCCGAGTGGTGCTGGAGACCACAGGCCTTGCGACACCGGCGCCGATCATCGCGACACTGCTCGCCGATCCAGGCACCCGCAGTCACTATGCATTGAACGCGACTGTAACCGTGGTCGACGCGCTCCACGCGGTGCAGCAGCGCGCCCGGCATCCGGAATGGCTGGCGCAAGTGATCGCTGCCGACCGGATCCTGATCAGCAAGTCTGACCTGGTCGACCCTGCGAACATTGCCGCGCTGGTCCGCACGCTCGCGACACTGAACCCGGCCGCGGAAGTGCTGGTACGCGCAAGCGAGGCGGAAATGGCCGATGTACTCTTCACTCCCGCTATCACGACTGATCTGATGCGCCGGCTCGGCAGCGGGCAACGCGCGTTGGCGCGCGGGGCGGCATTTCCGGGCTTCGATTCGGCTACCCCCGTGGAACCCGCCACCGAATTTAATAGCGCGCGCGGCGAGGGCAGTTACCGCTCCAGGTCGAGAGACCCTGTGTCGCTCGCGCACCATCGCGCGATGCCGTCGCTTGCTGTGCCCGAACGACCGGCGTCACCGGACATCTTGTCATTCTGCATGCAGATCGACGAGCCGATTGACTGGCAGGTATTCACAATCTGGTTCACACTGTTGCTGAACCGTCACGGTGATAAGATTCTGCGCGTCAAAGGCCTGTTGTCGATCGTGGGCTGCGCTCAGCCGGTGGTGCTGCACGCCGTGCAGCACGTGGTCCATCCGGTGCTGCATCTTGACGCGTGGCCCGATGCCCAGAGGAGGTCGACACTCGTCTTCATCACGGAGGGGCTCGCACGCGACAGGGTCGAAGCATCCTATGCGCGGTTCCGTCAACGACTCGAAGAACCTGATCATTGAATACAGTCCGCGCCAAACCCTCACGTCGCAGGCCCGATCCGCCGACGCCTCATTCGCCAGCCGTGGGGTCAGGCGATACACCAGGCACATCGTCCCGCGGGTTCTGGTGCAAATAGCCGATTGTTGCGAGAACGGCCTGTCGGCAAGTTATGTTCAGATACTTCGAGGATCGGACCTTGGTGTCTTCGGGCAGCACGCCGTCAGCTTTCATCTCACGGACCGCCCGGTGTGAGGCCGCGTTGCCCTCGAGCGTGACGGCGTGCGGTGCGCGCCCCTGATCAAACCCGATAAAAGCGCCAGATTCTGCACGAAAAGGACGATCACCCAAAGCACGTCTACGAAAATCTAGATCTCACGCCAGTCAATCACGCAATCCGTTGCATGTACTTCGGCAAATCCGGTTCGGGCAGCACCGCAAGCACCTTTAGCCGCCTCAACGTGCGATCTTTCGCGGCATGCAGATGCGCACTTAGTGCTGCGGTTGCCGCGTCGACATCATTCTCGAGCAGATGCCGCAATACCGCGCGATGTTCCGTTAGCGTCGCCACGTCGGGATGCAGATTGAAGGCGTTATGGAACGCATGATTCACCGTCAGCGGCATGTGTGCATGCCCGATCGTGCGCAGTAGCTTCTTGTTGTGCGCATGCTGCAGGCAGTCGACGTGCAGTGCGATCTCAAGCCGCTGCAAGCCATCCGCATCGATAGAATCCGGGTCGCGGATCGCAGCTTCGATTTCGGCATACGCATGGGCGAGTACATCATGCGCGAGCAAAGGCTGGCTGGCGCGAAGCGCGGCCGGCTCAAGCAACATCCGCAGTTCATAGTCCTGCGCTACCGCTCGCGCAGTCAGCGGACCGGCAAGCCAGTGCGAGTAAGCGGACTTCTCGACCAGTCCGAGATCGCGAAGTCGGTTCAGCGCTTC
The DNA here is from genome assembly GCF_046025895.1 of Paraburkholderia sp. RL17-337-BIB-A. Taxonomy (NCBI): domain Bacteria; kingdom Pseudomonadati; phylum Pseudomonadota; class Betaproteobacteria; order Burkholderiales; family Burkholderiaceae; genus Paraburkholderia; species Paraburkholderia sp. RL17-337-BIB-A. The sequence continues at coordinate 3,283,674 of NZ_JARESY010000002.1, forward strand.
ACGTACCGTACTGCGACTCACGCCAAATGCTTCCGCCGCTACGCTCTCGTCTATGCGGAAATGACCGAACGCGATCCCGATCGAGACTGCCGCTTCGAGCACGTGGTAGATTCGCTCGCTGTTCGACGGCAGCGCTAGCGCAACGGGTGCATCGTCCAGGCCGAGCGTCACTTCGGACAACGGTGCGCGTAGCGGCGCAGCCACGCTACCGTCGGGATGTGCGACCAGGTAGCCGCGCCCTTCGAACGTGTGCAGCAGCCCGCTGGCATGGAGCATCTCAAACGCCTTGCGTACCGGCACGCGGCTCGTGCCGAAGATCTGTGCGACCGGTCCCTCGACCAACACCAGTCCAGGAGACACGCGTCCGAGCGCAATCGCCTTCTTCAAGTGGTCGTGGATCAGGCGGTAGCGTAGTCGGGTGTCGGCATCAACCGCAGCTTCCGCAAGCGAGGGCGGCAGCGAAACCGGAGCGCGTGTGCGTCTTGTCATCTTCAGGTTTGTTGTGCGTCAGGCTTGCATGAATTCATTCCAGCGACGCACCAGGTAATTATGCTCGTCCATCACGGAGTTCCACACCGCGATGCGGCCCATGCGCGATACATAGTTGCCGCCATCGCGTTGCTGACCCGCGGCGATCAGGTGCTTGCTGGTCGGGCCCGGGAGTTCGAACTCAGCGGGCTTGCCATCGTACCAGTAAGCCCATTCCGCAGCGTCGAGATAGCCGCGCGAGCGCTCGGAGTTGGAGATATAGAATCCCTGTCGCGCCATGGCCGCGCCAGCCCATCCGTCGAGCCACCAGTTGAGGTAATCATACGCGGCGTCGAGTACGCGTCCCTGCGCGACGCGCGACAGCGACATCCCTCCGAACCATGCGCGGTACCCTTCTTTCGGACTGGCCAGCCGGAATTGCAGACCGGCGCGCTGAAGTTCGACGGCCGCGGGCGACCAGACGCTTTGGATCACAACCTTGTTGGCAATCATCATCTGCGCAGCGTCTGCAAAAGTCGACCAGAAGCCGGCAAAGTGGCCGCGCCGCTTGAAGCCGATCAGCGCATCGATTTCTTCGATCGTCAGGTTGCCAATGTCCGCGAACTGCATGAGACCGCTGGCCTCAACCGCGAGCGCGGCGTCGATTGCGCCGATAGCCGCGTCCGCCTGCAACGCAACGCGACCGGCCAGTTCCGGCGCAAGCAGCCACGCCCAGCTTTCCGGCGTCGCCGCCAATGCCGGTGGTAGCGTGTCGCGGAGATAGACGAAGCTGTCCGCGTTGTGCGTCAGCGGCAGCATACTGATACGATCGGACGCCTTGCGGGCGAGCGAGCCGTCAGCCTGTACGTAAAGGCGATTAACCGGAACGCTGCCGGCGCTTGCGCACTTATGCCGCGCGAGGCTATTCGCGCGCGGCAGCGAATTGACTTCTTGCCAGCGCGAGATTCGCGTGACGTCGATCGGTTGAAGCGCCCGCGCGGGCCACAGGTAATCGATACTATGAAACCACTGGTCGTAGATTTCGTAGCTCTCGGGGTGCATCACGCCAGCACGCTGGACCGCCGAGCTGTCGTCGACGATGAAACGCAGCCGGATCCCCAGATCTTCCTCGGCCTGCTTGCGAATGTGTTCCTGCAGCGTGGACGTAGTGCCCAGTACCCGCAGTTCGACCTTGCCCCGGTGAACCGCGGGTGCGCGGGACGGTCGGGACGATGTGCCTGGTGTATCGCCTGACCCCACGGCTGGCGAATGAGGCGTCGGCGGATCGGGCCTGCGACGTGAGGGTTTGGCGCGGACTGTATTCAATGATCAGGTTCTTCGAGTCGTTGACGGAACCGCGCATAGGATGCTTCGACCCTGTCGCGTGCGAGCCCCTCCGTGATGAAGACGAGTGTCGACCTCCTCTGGGCATCGGGCCACGCGTCAAGATGCAGCACCGGATGGACCACGTGCTGCACGGCGTGCAGCACCACCGGCTGAGCGCAGCCCACGATCGACAACAGGCCTTTGACGCGCAGAATCTTATCACCGTGACGGTTCAGCAACAGTGTGAACCAGATTGTGAATACCTGCCAGTCAATCGGCTCGTCGATCTGCATGCAGAATGACAAGATGTCCAGTGACGCCGGTCGTTCGGGCACAGCAAGCGACGGCATCGCGCGATGGTGCGCGAGCGACACAGGGTCTCTCGACCTGGAGCGGTAACTGCCCTCGCCGCGCGCGCTATTAAATTCGGTGGCGGGTTCCACGGCGGTAGCCGAATCGAAGCCCGGAAATGCCGCCCCGCGCGCCAACGCGCGTTGCCCGCTGCCGAGCCGGCGCATCAGATCAGTCGTGATAGCGGGAGTGAAGAGTACATCGGCCATTTCCGCCTCGCTTGCGCGTACCAGCACTTCCGCGGCCGGGTTCAGTGTCGCGAGCGTGCGGACCAGCGCGGCAAGTGCCGACCACACGCAGTCGAAACGGCTGAAATTCGATGCAGCGCGCCCAACTGGCGAGTCCATCCGACACGCGTGTAACCACCTTCGCCGCTTGCCCGATCATGGCGCCCGCATCAGGAACGAGTGCCAGCTCGTTGGCCAAGAACCCGTGAATCTGATCACGGCACGGCAGCGGCGGTTCGTCTTCCGGCATCATCGCTGCGATGATCGCGCCGAGCGAGTCGCCCTGCGAAGCGTCGACGATTCTGGACGGATTGACGCCCGCGATGGCGCGGTCGCGAACCTGATAGTCAGGGCAATAAAGGAGTTCTTCGATCCGGTAACTGTTCGATCCAAACGCCGCCGTCAGACGGCCGTGCAATCCAGCGACGGTCCGCGAGATCTGCGCCGCGACATTCTTCGTTTTGGCCGCGTAGGTTTTGACAAGGCCGCTCTCCGTCTCCTCGAGCAACCCTGCCTTCTGCTCGATGACAGCGATCCTTCCCGGCGGACTGACAACGATGAAATCCGCTTCACCGAACACGGAAAACCCGCTACGCAACCGGGTCCAATGCACGCCGTGGTACACCGTATAGGTATCGGCAAGCGTTGTCTGAAGCAGCGAAAGCGTTTCGACTTCGCGCTGCGCACCGCCGCTCAACCGCAGCAGGTCCCATCCGTCGGGAAATATTCGAGCCATGTTATTGAATCACCGAACGATGCAACGTGGGCACAGCTTAGCGCCGGTAAAGTGCCGCAAGCGCCTGCGCTTCCTCGGCCAACTCCGCCCGCAGCTTCTCTGGCGCCATCACTTCCACATAGGGCCCGAACGAACGCAACCACCAGCGCAGACGCTGACTGAGCAATACCGTACCCTGCGCATCAAGACCGGCGCTCGTCGGCCGGGTTTCCTGATCTGCCGCGAAAGGTGTCTCGAGAAGGTGATCGCCGGCGCCGTTGAGGAAACGCAACTTGAGCATTACCTCGCCTTCCACCATGAAGTCGAACTGGCGCTGCTGCTTGACGTAGTCGTCGAGCTTGAAAGAACACGGATACGAAAACGACTCCAGCATCATTGCCGCGCGCGCCAGGCGGTCGAGCCGGTACATCGTCGGGTTCGAACGACCTTCAGTGCCTCCGATCAGATACACGAGGCCGCCTACCTCGACCAGACCGAGGGGCAAGATGACCTTGCACTTGTCGTTCGTCACGTTGGAGCGCGGACGATAGACAATTTCCAGTTTGCGCTCGTGAAACAGCGCCTGGGAAATCGTGGCGAAGGTCACAGGATCAATCGCGGGATATCGCAACGCGAAACCGCTATGTTCAACCGCGACCTTCTCCGCCCATCGGCTGTAACGGCGCTCGTCCTCAGTCACTGCCATTTCCAGACGTTTGTCCGCGACCTTGAACAGATCGGACAGCGCCTCGGCGACCAGCGTTGGGATTTGCCGCGATGTGAAGCTACGCAGCATGTGCAAGGCCAGCGCCTCTTCGCGCGTCATGATGGCACCGGACTTTCCGGCCATACCGCCCGCGCCGGCGCCTTTACGCCATGTCCACGCCGCGCCGCGCTTCTTCATTTCAACGAAACCCAGGCGTTGCAGTTCCTCCAGCCGCCGTTGCACCGTTTTAACGACCGGCGCGTCAGATTCAATGACCTCCAGCTTCTTGTGAACATCCGGGGTGCTGAGAAACTCTGCGTTGCCATCGCCATTGGGCAATACGCTAATTATCTTGCTATCAAGGGTGTCCATGCTGCAGAACTTCGAATGGTTAGGGGGTTTGCATCATAGAGGTTAACGGCGGGGCGTAACGAATCTTAATTGAGCACCGAGGAAACTGGGGTGATGCTTTCAACTAAAGAAATAGCCCGCGCGCCCAACAATGCGGAGATGCGGTTCACCGTCCCGCACGGCCGAATCTCACGACGCCGCGGAATTTTGCGCCCGAAAGCATTCGCCCACACCGACCCAGAAATCACTCATCGATGCAAACGCCGCTCACTCATCCCAACGACAACGAACGTATCAATGCAGAGATCTGCAAATATGGCTATCCGCATTTCAGAAGCTTGCGCAAGCTTGTGTTCAAGGATCCCACCGCCGACACCGACGCAAAGATTCACAAGGAAAATCGCCGCCGTTTGCTGGCGAAAATCGCCGAAACGATTGCCCGTGGCGCCTACAACCCGGAAATCGGTATTGACGAATTCTGGAAACTGGCTTGGGCCCGTATTGTTTATAGCGGAACGCTTTCAAGCAAAGCAAGCCGTGAAATCGATAGCATGCAGAACTTCGCGCCGTTTCGCGATTTCCGTGAAGCAGCCAATGGGTCGTTCCAGCTTGACAAGAAACAATGGGGCAAATTCTCCGACCACTGGAAAGATCACTTTGCCGGCTCCAGTCAGTTTGTCGCCGCCGCAGCTCAGCTTTGCGAGAACGAAAAGACAGCCGGGCACCTGACACTTGAAGACGCGCTAACGTTTTCGAACGATGAAAAGCACGCCCGTCGCCTCAGAGAATGCTTCTCAGCAGAACACTGACAAGCGCAGATTCCGCATTGGGTCAAACGCCTCGAACATCGCGGTGAACAGCTCAACGTGTATGACACACTCAAGCGTTCAGCCAGCTACAAGACCGTAGCCGGTGGCACATGGCGCAAGCTGTGGGAACGCATATTGAGTGACGGCGTTCGTCCGGAAGAGATCACCATGGACCATGTACGCGCTCTTATGCCAAACAGGAGGAGCGCGAGAAAATTGAGCGTGCCAAGGCTGCCGTCACGGAACGCGATTGGGCTGAATACGTACCGGTCTGGACAAGCTATGAAGAGATCACGAACAGGCACTGGCTGTCTTTTGCCAAATCAGACCTGGGCTGGCAGGCAAGCCTGTCGCGTTTCTTCGTCAACACGACGAGCAGCACACGCGATCTGATGACAAAGTCCAATGCCTACGCGGGCATCCGTTTCTCCGCAGATGAAGACAAGGTCGAAAAATACCTAAGGCTTGCCGCCGAACTGGAACGGGTCGAACGCGAAGGTCCATTGCCGGTGCTTCTGTACTTTACTGGCAATGGCTACGACCGGACACAGCATCGCAGCGATGAAGAGAAATTTGACGAAGTGCAAAAGGCCTTCGAGCAATACCTTGGATTCGTCACGTCGCTGCACGCGATGATGGACCTCGGCTTCCCTACGGTCAAACCGGATCGCGTTCCGACCTAACTTTTTTCTCCCAGCTCGGTTGGCTGAAACATATGCCCTCTGACACGCCAGACGACGTGTTCAGTAAAACCTATACGAAGCCTGCCGTCGTCAAGGAAGTCATTGCGAGAGCGCTCGTACTTGCAGAACAATTCCCGGCGGAGAGCCTGAATCCTTTCCGTCAAATCGACATCTGGTTCGTCAAGTACGGACAGGAGCCAGAACGCGACTACGGCATCACGACGAATCTGCAGCGTCGACAGCCTATCGAGCAGTTGTACGCAGCGGTCAAGCTGCCTGTTGACGGTCCCCGGAAGGCCGGCTTGCCAGAGGGCGACGCAGCGTAAGGCGACTCGCCCTCTTCAAACAATCGACTCGAAGCTGATCGGCACGAACACCGCCGATCAGCGGGGCTGAAACATGGCAAATATGGCGCGTTCGACATCGATTGCGCGCCACATCTGCGGTCCATTCAAGCTGTCGCGCCAATGCCACGCCAAACCACGCAGGCAGCCCTCGTTCAATTGTTCGGCAACGGCCTGCGTGAAACTGCACCAGCTGGCATACTCGCGCTGGATTCGTCGCAATTGGACCGCCCCCACCCCGTTTGCAAATGGCCCGTTTGCCGCCCATGGGCTGCTCTGCAAGCCTTTGCAGATCCTGTTGTCATATACCGCTGCGCACCTTGGATCCAGCAGCGCAATTACTTTCGAAGCGAACGGCGTGCGGCCCAACTGGTTGATTCCGGCGAACATTCCCAGCGCCGCGCCTGGATTCCCCGCCCTAATTGCGTTGTCAGCGTCTTCCAATACGTCCGCGATCTGCCCGGCGCTGGTGGATTGCTGATTACCCCGCCCAACAAGGTGTCGGTGGACACGGATAGCCGCGAACGCCGGACTGAACGTATAAAAACCCCACAATACGATCGATGCCGTCCCGAGCAATCGTTCAGTCGCGTTGCTGGATCGCAGCAGGCGCTCGTGATACGCATCCAGCGTCGCGTCGGTCACGTCACCTTGCGCTGGAGTCACGATTTTTGCCCACTGACCGCCCGGCAACGCGAAGTCGCCGGCGTGATCGTCGAGAACAAGATGTGCGGCCGGATAAGCATATTCACTACGGAAACTGACGATCTGCATTGCTTGCGCGTCAGTGATCTGCATGCCTGTATGCAGGAAATTCTCTGGAAACACTAACTGCCTCTCCTTTTACCCTTGACGCTCGCACAATCGGGGAGTGTCATTCAGGACGACCGTCGTACCGCTCTCGCGCTGGGACGTAGATTGACTTGATGCACGGTCGCCCTGTTAGTACACGGCTGCGCGCCACTCATCGCTATATCGGCGTGTGTGGAGGTTTCTTTAAAGCAAAGCGGAAGCCGGCGTCTGCTAGACGTATGCGCTCAAAAGAACGCGCGGCTCCGTTCGACGTCGAACGCTATACGCCCAACCCGGCGTCGATTGCCGACAATATGTCCACAGCGCGCCCTTCAATGCCGATGCCAAGTGCTGGATCTATCTGCGGCTCGCGAGCATTGATGCGAATCACCCGTGGGCCGTGTCGCTCACTGAAGCGCCGGACCGTAGGCAGCGCCGTGCCGGCTCCAACCTCGACGACAACAGGCCGTTTGACCGACGCTAACCAGCCGGCGAGGCGTGCGGCCTGCGCATCAGCGCGGGATGACAGCCACGCCGCGTCCCAGAACATCAGGATATTCGGCCTCGCTATCGCGCCGCAGCGCTGGCAGCGCGGCAACGGGCCAATGTGGCGGCACGCTCGCTCGTCGATCCGCGGCACGAAGTCTGCAGCCGGTTCGATTCGCGAGGAACACGGCTCGGTGCACTGCATATAGTGAATCGAGCCGTGGTGTTCCTCGATACGGTCTTCCGGGAAACCCGCCCGTTGGAATTGCCCGTCCACGTTGCTCGTGAAAACAAATGCGTCCCGACGCATGCGCCCGGCCCAGCCTCTGAGCATGGCGAAGCCCGGATGAGGTTCGACCTCGCGATAAAGTTTCAGGCGGTGTCCATAGAACCCCCAGGCCAGTTCCGGCTCCTCCATGAAGGCGCGCGGGTTGGCGATAGACTGAAAATCGCGCCTTGCTTCGGCCAGCGCCGGGTAGGCGCGCCACAAGCCTGCATTGCCACGGAAATCAGGCAAACCAGAGTCGACACCCATCCCTGCTCCTGCCGTGATCAGCAGCCCATCTGCTTCGCGAAGCCATGCGATCGCTTGCTGTATATATTCGTCTCGCATTGAAGTCACCTCGATATCCCTGTTCCCCGCATGCTCGCCGTTTTCTGACCAGAAAATCGCCGTCTGTTCATTCGGCTGCGCCCGTACTTCTCGATCATGCTACCGCCTCATTGAGACAAATGGCGTCTGAGTGCCAAGCTGGCCGACGAAAATCGAATGAGACAGCCGTTGTCCGATCGCACCGCTATCGTGTCGCTGTGCCGACTTCGAAACGAGGGAAATGAAACAAACGTTAATCACGGCGAAACCCCTGCGCCAACATCGCCTCCGCATGCTTACCCACTACTCGCAACTCACTTCACACTGTCAACAAATTAGTGATCCTTTTCATTGTTGAAATTGAGCGATGGCCTTCGCAAGCGTGAACCAGCGGCGGTTCAGCCGTCTTGCCGGCCCGCTGCACCACTGCATCAATGCACCGCTCGTTCTTATGTGGGACCGTGCCAGCCGAATAGTCCGGTTGCAACGGGGCTGGAGCAGACCTTATTTCCGTGGGGGAAAAGTCAGATGGATTGCCATATCGACACTCAAGATAACACTGTCTTTCAAGGACGCGCCCTGCCCAGCAGAAACGCGGTAAAGCACATCGGCATCGTGCTGTTCAATGGTTTTTCGCTTCCGGAAACAGTTTCTATCGTTGAAGCATTTCAGTCAGCGAACCGATTTGCGGAGGACGGACAACGCGGCGTATCGCGCTATGACGTCCAACTGCTTTCGGCGGCTGGCGGCCGGATCGCCAGTTCGTCATCCGTCTTTGTATGGACAGATAGTGTTGAAGCGCGCGGTCATGCACACGACTTCCATGCTTTGTTCATTGCGGGTGGCACGGGCGTGCATGAGGCCGTCCGCGATGAGCGGCTGCGGAGTTGGCTGCGCCGCGCCCATTTTCGTAGCGAATGGGTTCTTCCTATCGCAGAAGGTCAGTTCCTGCTCGAAGCCGCAGGGTTTGCATCGGCGGCCGGTGTCGGCAGCGCCAGCGCTCGCGTGCCGCACATGAACGCTCGCCGAGGTTTCGGTCTAAGCACGTCACGTGAAGTATTGAGTCCACTGGAAAGCGCATTGAGTCTCATCGAAGCAGATCTCGGTACGGAGATCACTCGCAAAGCCGCCTCGTGTGTCGCGCCGCCGGCATCCACGCAGTTCACATCGGCCTTGCGTAGGAGCGCCTCGGGAGGCGTTAGCGACAAGATCAGGACTTCCGCCCAGTGGTTGGAAGCAAACAGCGAACGGCCGATTTCCATCGACAAAGCGGCAGGGCTTGCCGCCATGAGCGAGCGTAACTTTCTTCGCCGGTTCAAAGCGGAAATGGGGGTAACGCCATCCGACTATCTGCTGTCTGTGCGACTCGACATGTGTTGTCGACTTCTTGTCGAAACCACGCTACCGGTGGACAAGATTGCGCGACGGTGCGGATTCGGCTGCGGTGCACAGCTCGCCAAGCTGTTCCGCAAACATATTGGGGCAACGCCCACCGAATATCGCGCCAACAAGCGTCAGTCGAATGACTGCCAATAGCGCTCGAGTTGACGCTTAGCTTTCCTGCTTAAACAGAGCGGACGCTTCCCTACTTGTTTGCTCATAAAATTATGCATTGGTCGAGACATGATTTGACCACATGCGAGAGCACACTACTCACTACTGAACAGCAAGGAGCGCGACAGTATGCGAAACCTCGATCCATATACGGTGGATATCAACGGACATCCGCGCAATCGAACGAATCGGTCCAACGGTGCAGTGTTACGCATCGGCCTGCGCTTGTGGGGTTTTGCCGAATCCGAGGTCGACACATGGATACGGGGTCTTCCGGTACTGGAAGGGCTGCTATCCTGGGAGATCGCTCATCACCGGGACGGCGACGGCGCGGGCATGATCATCCACGTGGTGAAATCGTCATCTCGGGCGCTGGGATCTTTTTGCTGGAACTGCGTGGGCGCCAGCGAAGCAATTCGGGCATCGAAGCAGTCCTCGCGTGTGGAAATGGCCTTGTTTTCCGGTGACGAGACCCGTTTGCCGCTGGTTCGGTCCGGACTATGGGCGATGGCAGGAGCACGTTCCACCGAATCGGCGCTTCATTCGCTGGCTCACGCCGTGATCGTGCCGCGACTCCTGCGTCAGCGAGTGGGACAGGCAACGGACGCGGTCCGTTTGGCCCCGCGCCCTCCGCGTTGCGGATCCAATCCGCTATAAGACGAACATCAAAGTAATCGTTCGTCGCCGATTGCCCATGATACTCAGAAGTCTTCCGCCCGACGCTCCCAGAAACCGGGTTCGTCATGGTGAGCATTTTTGCGCGCGTACGCGAGGCCGATGACGAGTAAACGCATGTGAGGCAAACGTAGCGTGCCATCAGGATATTCGAGGAACGCTTCGAGTTCGCGATACGACGGGTGGTCGCGATCGAATGGCACGTCGATATAGATCGCTCCGCCATAGCTTCGCATCACACGTTCGTCCGCAACGTCCCCGCACGGCGCCCACGCGTAACCGCGCGCGTCGAGCGATGCGATGATCGCCGCTCGCGCAGGGTGATCTTCCCAGTGATGTGGTGAACGCTCCCCCGATGGGTTATCGGAAAAAGTGACGAAGAGCGCGTCGCGCTGCTTACGACGCGCGATGGCGTCGATATGTTCAATCATCTGTGGCATGGCAGTATCAGGAGATGGATGGAATGCCATCGTGCCAGCCGATCGGGATATTTCGTGTCCCGACTATCCGGTCGGCTGGCCGGGTTTTCATGACGCCTCCGGCAGGCCGGCAACGTTCACTGAGAATCGAATCCGTTCGACAGACCGCTTGCCCGAAGAACGCGTGTCTGCACGGCCTGTTCAACGATGGACTGCCCCCCGGCGCTGGCGATGGTCAGGAAACTGCGCGCACGGGTAATGCCGGTATAAACCAGTTCGCGCGTGAGCACGGGACTCGGTGCTTCGGGCAACACCAGCGCGGCATGGGTGAACTCCGAACCCTGAGACTTGTGCACCGTCAACGCGAAAACGGTTTCGACAGCCTGCAGCCGGCTCGGCAGCACCCATTTGATGCGATGTGAGCCGTCGCCCGCTGCAAATGCAACGCGCAAACTCCAGGCACCGTCTGCTACGGGGAGCGCCAATGTAATGCCAATGTCGCCGTTCATCAGTCCGAGTTCGTAATCGTTGCGCGTCACCAGAACCGGACGCCCCAGATACCACCCACCCGTCACGGCAATCAGGCGCTCTTCCTGCAGCAGGCGCGCGACGCGCCGGTTAAGTCCTTCTACGCCCCAGCCGCCGCGCCGCAGTGCGCACAGCAACTGGAACGCGCCATGCGCCTCCAGCACGCGGTTCGCCCAAGCATCGAACGCCGCTGTGTCCGCGCCGTGCTGCGGCTGGGTATCGCGCAGTACCTGCAGATAGTAACGATAGCCCCGCCGCCCGTTCGCGGACGACTCACGAGCCTCGGCGTCATCGCGCACAATGCCGTCGACAACGAGCGCCTTGAGCGCCGCGTCATTCCGCTCCGAGCATTCGAGCAGCGCGAGATCGGCGTAGCCTTGCGCCAATACCTTGGCGACCTTGCTCGAATTGCCCTGGTTGACGGCTTCGGCCAATTTGCCGATGCCGCTTTTCGCCGAAAATCGGTGGCTAAACCGCAGCATCGCAATCGACTGATCAAGCGCGGTGCCGTTCGCGTCGAGATGCGTCCCGTCGATCTGCTCGCCCGTCATCTCATGCAGCCACGCTCGCGTCGCCAGCGTGTAGTGCCCGTCGCCCGCACGCTCACACAATTCGCCGAGCACCGCGCCGGCTTCGACCGACGCGAGCTGGTCCTTGTCGCCGAGCAGAATCAGCCGCGCGCCCGCGGGCAACGCATCGAGCACCGCGTTCATCATCTCCAGATCGACCATCGAGGCTTCGTCGATCACAAGCACATCGAGCGATAGTGGGTTGCCGGCGTGATGCCTGAAGCGCCGCGAGTCGGGCCGTGTGCCGAGCAACCGGTGCAACGTCGTAACAGCCACCGGGATCGCGGCGCGTATCGCGTCGCCTTGCGGAAAAGTGGCGAGCGGCAGACGCGCGACGGCACCCGCAATCGATTCGTTCAGGCGCGCCGCCGCCTTGCCGGTCGGCGCGGCGAGGCGAATGCGCAACGGCCGTCCGTCTTCGCCGGCTGCCAGCGCCAGCCGCTGTAATAACGCCAGCAGCTTCACGACCGTGGTCGTCTTGCCGGTGCCTGGGCCGCCCGTAACGATACTGAAGGCGCTGCGCGCAGCGAGCGCGCAAGCGAGCTTCTGCCAGTCGGTCTGAGCGTCGGCGTCGTTTGCGCGCGGGAACAGCGTGTCCAGCGCATGGGCCAGCCCGTCGCCGTCCAATTCGCGCTCGAGTTGCGCCGCTGCCCCGAGGCGCACGCCAATCGCCCGGACAACGTTTTGCTCATACTGCCAGTAACGGCGCAGATAAAGCCGCGTACCGACCAGCACCAACGGCGTCTCGCCGGCGCCGACGCTGACAAGTTCAGGATGAGCAAGCGTTGCCAGCCAGCGCTCCAGCGTGATGTTTTCCAACACCTTCGAAGGCATCGCGACGGCGGTCTCGTCATCGAGGGTGTCACGCGCGGCGCTTCCATCGGGCGGCAACGACAGGACGAAAGCCGGATCGGCGAGCGTCGCTTTGAGATCGAGGCAAACGTGGCCGCGCCCCAACTGGTGACTGGCCAACGCGGCCGCGAGGATCAGCAAAGCATGTGCATCCGCCACCTCGCGCGCAAGAAACCCCGCGAACGCGTGATCGACATCGCGCAGCCAGCCCCGCTCAACCCAGCCTGCGAGCAAGCGCTCCATCTGCTCACGGCCATCCAGACTGCGGGGTGCAGCGGTGGGCATATCGGAAAGAGTCGCGATCATGCCGCCTCCCTATCATCAAGTTGGTCGTCGCCCGTAAAGAGCGCATCCAGCCGCTCGATCAGCTCACGTGGCGGCCGTTCGGCATGGATTCCTTGGGTTGACGAATTCAGTCCGCGCAGGAACAAATAGACCCCGCCGCCCATGTGTTCGTCGTAGTCGTAGTCGGGCAGCCGTGCCTTGAGAAGTCTGTGCAAGGCGAGCAGATACAGCACGTACTGCAGGTCATAGCGCGAACGAAGAATCTGCGCGCGAATCTTCTCGGCCGTATAAGCCGCGTCATCCGGACCGAGCCAATTCGACTTGTAGTCCGCAACGTAATAGCGGCCTTCGTGCTCGAACACGAGGTCCATGAAGCCTTTCAGCATGCCGTTCAGTTGCGCGGCTTCCAGTGCCGGGCGCTCGGCTTGGCCCAGCGTGTATTCATGCACGAGGCGATCGATCGCCGCCGTATCGACACGATGAGCCGCGAGCCAGAACTCCATTTCGCCGATCGATGCCCTCAAGGCAGACAGTGTGATCGACGCCGCCTTCATGCCGCGCTTCTGCGCCAGTTCGAACGGTGTCGAAACGATCTGCAGGACCCATTCAGTCAAGGGTCCGATCCAGCGTTCCCAGCCTCGCACACTACACCGTCGGGCCACCACTTCGCGCAACGGCCCGGGGTCGGCGGCCACTTGGGCGAAGCCGTGCTTCGCGGCCCATTCGAGCAGATCGTGCAGGAACGTGCCCTGCTCCGAACCGCGCGGAAAGTCGTGCAAGGCGCGCGCGGCCGCCGGCGTCGCCGACGCATGCCGCGCCGCCTCCGCGGTCACACCAATGCGTTCTTCGTCGACATCGGCTTCGGCATCACGTGCTTCGGTGAACGTGTCTTGCCGCGATGTGTCGGGCGCGACGTGCACGCTCTCTTCGGCCGACTTCAGGCTCGAATAGCTGGCGACCCACCACGGCTCGCGCGTCACGCGCGCTGATTCGCGCGCCTTCCCCGCTCGTAGTTCTTCGCCATGACTGACGATGCGTTCGTTGACGGGCTCCGGCGCCGACGTCACCGCGATGTTGTCGGATCCGCCGAGCACGTCTTGCAGGCAGCGCTGCAACGCCTCTACCTCGAACGGCTGCCTGCCGTTGAGCAGATAGCCGATCGCGCTGCGCTCGAGTTCCTTGAGCGGCGCCATACCGATCCAGGTCGCGTAACGCGCACGCGTCAGCGCGACATAGAGCTTGCGCAGGTCTTCGCCGAGGCGTTCCTCGTCGACCTTTTTCAGCACATCGCCTGCGTCGGCAAGGGCGACGTGCAACGTGCCGTCCGCGTCGTGCCATTTGAGCGGCAGGTCCGTCGCTTCGGCAGGACGATGCGTACATGCGAATGGAAGGAACACCAGCGGATACTCGAGTCCCTTCGATTTGTGAATCGTCACGACTTTGACGAGGTCGCCGTCGCTTTCCAGACGAATCTGCCGCGCATCGCCACCGCCGCCTTCTTCGGACGCCTCGCGTTGCTCGACCAGGTAGCGGATCAGGCCATGCTCGCCTTCGATCAACGTACTCGCCTGCTGCAGCAGTTCGGCCAGATGCAGCACATCGGTGAGGGTCCGTTCGCCGCCGTGCACGCCTTCCGCATCATGCGAGTGCAAGCCGATAAGCCGCGCGGGCACCGAGAAGTCGTTCAGCAGGCGGCGCAGCATCGGCAGCACGCCCTGACGGCGCCAGCATTCCCGATAGCCGCGAAATTGCATCACGCACGCCTCCCACGCCAATTCGTCGCCATATAGGGCATCGAGTTCGGTCCAGCCGAGTCCGAGGGTCGAGGTCGCCAGCGCCGTGCGTACGAGTCGTCCGTCGTCCGGCTCCGCGCAGGCGGCAAGCCAGTGCTGCAACTCCGCAGCCTGCGCGCTCTGGAAGACCGAGTCCTTGTCGGACAGATAGACCGTGCGCACGTTGCGCGCGGCTAGCGCGCGGCGGATCGCGTCAGCCTCGATGCGATTGTTGACGAGCACGGCCATGTCGGCAGGACGCAACGGCCGCTGACCGTCGCCGCCGACGAAACCAGCCTTGCCTTGCTGACCCAGTTTGAGCAGGCGCACCATCTCGGTCGCACAGCTCGCGGCCATCTGCTCGATATACGCACCCTTGCTGAGCGGCTTGCCGTTGTCACTGGGCGGCAGCCACCATGCCGTCAACGCGCGCGGCGTTTCGCCATCGACAACGAATGCATCGTCACGGCCTTTGGCGCTGACGTTAATGAAGGGCACGGGATTGCCGTCGTCGCTGCGAAACAGAAATGCGCCGCTATCGCGTTGCTCCGCGACGTTGAAGCAGTGATTCGTTGCGTCGACCATCGCGTGCGTGGAGCGGAAGTTCTTCGCAAGCGTATAAAGGCGCGAACCGCACGAGCGACGCGCCGCGAGGTACGTATGAATGTCGGCGCCGCGGAACGCGTAGATTGCCTGCTTCGGGTCGCCGATCAGGATCAGCGCGCTCGTCGCGTCGTTTTCGGCAGAGCGGTAGACCGAGTCGAAAATGCGGTATTGGACCGGGTCGGTGTCCTGAAACTCGTCGATCAGCGCGACGGGAAACTGGTTACGGATGATTTCGGCCAGACGTTCTCCGTTCGGGCCTTGCAGTGCGGCGTCGAGTTGTGTCAGCAGATCGTCGAAGCCCATTTGCGCGCGGCGTGCCTGCTCGGTCGAGAAACGCTCGGCGACCCAACGCGCCGCGTGCGACAGCACATCGTTGCACCCATTCGGCAGCGCGGCGAGTTCGTCGCGTAGCATCGTGAGTGCGACGAAGCCCGGGTGCGAGGGCGGCGTGCCTTGTTTGCAAAAGCGTTTGAGCCCGTCCGGCGTCAAGCGCTCCCATGCATTGTCGGGCAGCGAAAGCACTGTTGCCTGCGGGTTGCCAGCCCATTCGCTCAACGTGCTGAGCCACGCGTTGCAATTGGCCGGTCCAAGTTCCCGTCCGGCATACTGCCCAGCGGCCCGAGCGGCATCCAGCAAGTCCTTCATTTCAGCGGGCCATTTCTGCCACGGCGCCTTGATCCCGGCCAGCCGCCGCGCATGTTCGTCACGCGCGTCTTTTAGCGCGACGTCGGGTGCGGATGCATCCGGCAGCAGTGGAGCGACATCGACCAGATTGCGCAGCTTTTTCTGCAATGCTTGCGGACCGGACACCCACTCGCTAATCGTTGCGGCCTCGGCGGCGTCGAGCGGCGCCATGAAAGTACGCCAGTAATCGCGCACGACTTCCGCCAGCAATTCGGCCTGGTTCGTTTCGAGCGTCTGGCTGAACAAGCTGTCGCTGTCGAATGCGTGTTCGCGCAGCATACGGTTGCACCAGCCGTGAATCGTCGATACCGCCGCTTCATCCATCCATTCGGCCGCGAACTGCAGCCTTCGTGCACAGGCGGGCCACTCGTGCGCCGGGTATTCGTTGCGCAGCGCGCGCAGCATGTCTGCATCGGCAGGCGCGCGCGGATCCTCGCCATGCGGCTCGACCTGAAAGTACGCTGCCGCCTCCGTCAGCCGCGCGCGGATGCGATCACGCAGCTCCTTCGTCGCCGCATCGGTAAATGTCACAACGAGGATCTCAGGCGGTGTCAAGGGACGCGCGCGGTCATTCGACCGGTCGTGGCCCAGCACCAGCCGCACGTAGAGCATCGCGATGGTAAAGGTCTTGCCGGTGCCGGCACTGGCCTCGATCAGGCTGCGGCCGGACAGCGCAAAGTCCAGCGGATCGAGCGGTTGCGGCGTGTGCATTGCCTTCAAAGGTGACATCGGCGCGTTCATTCATCGGCTCCTGCCGCGTTGGCAGCGGCTTTATCTTTCTTCTTGACGGCAGCCAGCAGCGGGCCGAGCAACAGTTCAGAGAACGAGGCGAACTCGCCGCTGGCGGACAGCGCATCGAAATCCGCATAGGCGCGGCGCAGGCTTGCGCTCTGCTGCACTTCGCCCTTGTTAAAGCCGCCTTCGTACGTCGAGCGTGCGGCCTTTTCTGCCAACGCCAGTGCCTGCTCGGAATCGGCGCCAGCGCTCCTGAATAACCACTCGAACGCCGACTTCAACGCAAGTGGCAACGGTTTGCGCATCCCGTATTCCCACGCGCGCAGCAAGGCCGCCAGATGAATCTCGGCCGCGCCCGTCTCCAGCGGCTTCATCTCGACGGTACCCTTCTTGCTGACGATCACGGTCGCCACAGAACGCCCTGCAAGATTCGCTGCCAGATGCTGGACCCAATGGCCAATCAGCTTGTGATAGCGATACGTTCTCCCCTCGATCAGTTCGCTCGTCTCCAGTAGAACACGCGACTGCCTGCCGGCGTCATCGGTACGCCACCGGCCCAGCCAATCGGCCAGCAACAACACCTGACTTTCACCTTCGGTCTGAAAGCGGATTTCCTGTTCACGTTCGATTGCAACGGGCCAGCGGGCGAGTTGCCGCCGATACTCGCTGAACAGGGTGTCCATCGGTTCGAGAAGCCCATCGCTCGCGATATCGCCAAAACCGCCCGCCGCCACGTCGCCCCGGCGACGGATGACAGCCATCCGCGCTTCACGCGCGCCGACGGTCGCTGCCTCGTCATGCACCGCGACGGCCTGCGCATGAATCAACTCGTCCTGCAGTTTCCATGTCTCGAGCGCGTCAAGATCGAACGGCTCCAGGTCATCGCTCGCTGCTTCCTCAGAATCGAGCGCGACGCGCAGGCGCTGGTTGAAGAACGCCTTGACCGGGTTCTTCAGGAAATCCGTCAGTTCGCGAATGGACAGAGGCTCGTCGCGCAAAAGCGGCGCAAGCAGTGCGTCCAGCGACGACGTGCCCGCATCATCGCTTCGCGGCGCCCTGCGCCATTCTGCTGCGTAAGTGAAAAGCGGCGAACCGTTTGTGTTGGACGTGAAGTAATCGGAACTGAACGGCTGCAACCGGTGCTCGACCGTCAGCGCTTCAGACAGCGCGTGTCGACCGCTGTTGTTTCCGCCCGCGAGCTGCCAGCCTTCGACAAGATGGTCGCGAAGCTGGCCAACTAGGACGGACGGCGGGCGCTCGCTGTTGTCGTTGATGCTGCGGCCCACCCAGGACACATGCAGATGATCCCGCGCCGACAACACCGCTTCGAGCAGCAGATAGCGATCGTCCTCGCGGCGCGAGCGGTCGCCGGGGCGGTAGTGGCGGCGCATCAGGTCGAAATCCATCGGCACGCGCGTGCGCGGATAGTCGCCGTCGTTCATCCCAAGCAGACACACACGGCGAAAGGGAATTGCACGCATCGGCATCAAGGTGGCAAACGTCACGGCGCCCGCAAAGAAGCGTTGCGAAAGCCCCCCTTCGTCAAACTGGGTCAGCCAATAATCCGCGACGACAGAAAGCGGCAGCGTGTCGGTCAATCCGGCCTCGGTGCAGGCATCGAGCCAGTTGTGCAGCACGTTGTCGAGACGCGAGAGCGTGTAGGCGTCGGTGTCGTCGCCGCTGCTGAAGAATGCATTCTTCAGCGCACGCAGGCGTTCGCACCACGTTTCTACCGTCGCGGGTTCGCGCAACGTGCGCCACATTTTGTCGAGCTCGTCGATCAGCCTGACGAGCGGCCCCAGGAGCGCGGCGTCCAGCCCGCCCACTTCGCTGAAGGGCTCGATGTCATGCCACGCGCCTGCTTCGCTGCCGACGGCATAGCCCAGCAGCATTCGACGCATGCCGAAGGCCCACGTGTGGGGTGCGGCTGCTTCCTCGTCCAGCGGCAAACCGAGGCTGGCACGCTGTTCGGCATGCAGTCCCCAGCGGATGTTGGCGCCGCGGATCCACGCGCGCAGCTTCGGCAAGTCGCTTTCGCCGATGCCGAAACGCTTGCGCAACGCCGGCACGTCGAGCAGATCGAGCAGATCGCTGACGGTCAGACGCGAATGCGGCAGACCGAGAAGCGTTTCGAGCGCACCGACGAGCGGGTCGGCCTTGCGCTGACCACGATCGGCGACGCTGAACGGAATGTAGCGCGGGTCATCCCGCTCGAGCAGTCCAAACACTGCCTGGATATGCGGCGCGTACGCTTCGATGTCTGGCACCATCACGATGATCTCGCGCGGCTTCAGGTTCGGGTCCGCATTGAATGCCGCCAGCAGTTGGTCGTGCAGGATCTCGACCTCGCGTTGCGCGCTGTGCGCGACATGAAAGCGGATCGAATCGTCCGACGCCGGATCGACAGCGGGCCATTCGATCTGCGTCTCGCGCAGCGGACGCAGATCCCGGATGTCGTCCTGCAACTGCTGCAGCAGGCTGGATGCGTCGCGCTCTTCGAACAGATCGATACGCTGGCCAATACCCGCGAACTGCGGACGATAGCGCTCCCGCGCTTCCATGCTGTCGAACTCGTCGAGCAGCCCGATGAAGTCGCGCCCCTGCTTGCCCCATGATGCGAGCAACGGATGGGCGTGCAGATGCAGTTCTTCAGCCGGCAACTCGGCCGGCGCACCTTCCCGGCGCTGCTGCCGCGAATGTTCGGCGCGCAGGAGATCCTTGTCAGGCACGATGTCGGCCCAGTAGTGGGCGCAAGGATTCGGCACGCACATCAGCACCTGGGTCCAGCGCGCGAGTGCAGCTAAAGCTTCCAGCGACTGGCGCGGCAGACTCGAAATACCGAAGACAATGATCCGCCGCGGCAGGCCGGCTGGCCGCTCGTCGCCCGGCCACGCACTGACTCGCTGCAAGAACGCCTCGTGCACCGCGGCGCGGCCGCCATCCGACGCGACGTCCTGAGACGCGCCGTCGAGCGAGCTCGCCACATCGGCGACCAGTTCACGCCAGAGCGCCGCCTGCCAGTGTTGCTCGTCCGGCAACGCGTCACGCTTGCCACGTGCATCGAGCACGACATCGTCTCCTTGCGCCCAGCTCGCGAGCCAGTCTGCGCGGTACATCTGATACTGGTCGAACAGATCGGCAATCCGCTCCGCGAGCTGGAAACGCTTGCGACGGTCGTCGTCGTGGCTGATGAAACGCCTGAGCGGCTCGAACATCGGCTGGTCGATCAGCGCCGGCAGGACACGCATCAGCCGCCAGACGAGCCGCGATTTGTCGAACGGCGATACGTCCGCCACCGATGCTTCGCCCAGCACCGCGCGATACGCCTGCCAGATGAAACGCGACGGGAGTGAGATTTCGAGCGCTGCGGCGATCCCGCAACCCCCTTCGCCGGTCGCGGGATCGCAGTTGGCGGCGAGTGCGAGCTTCAGCCATTGCGCAATACCGTTACTCTGTACGAGTATCGTCTCGTTCTCGAGTGGCGCGAGCGGATACCGCTTCGTCCATTCGATAAGCAGATCGCGAAGCCGCTCGGATCGATTGCCGTGGATCAGCATCAACCCGGGAGAGATGGAATTCAAGGGCAAGGAAGACTCCATGAGCGCGCGCGATTGGGCCCGGCACGCGCGGTGAGGGCGTGGCCGATTTCTGTTTGCGAACGACGCCTCGGTTTGGGGATATGCGAAAGCAGGAACGTCAGTGACAACGCCTAGTCGGCGCTGGCGGCCGCTTGTTGAGCGTCGCGGCGTACTTTTTCGATGTACTTGCCCATCGCCACAGTCGACAGAACGGCCGCGGCAAAAACGATCGAAAATGCTGCGAGACTTTCGAGCGGGGAATTGTTGTTCACCATATCGATCCCTTCTGGTAGGTACGGCAAGTTCATATGACCGGCGCCGCCCACGTCAACGATCGGCGCACAGCAGGTCTGTGAGCGGTCACGCGCCTGAGCAGTTCTCTGGCCAGATCGTGCGGTGCTTGCTGTAGCGGTAATCCATTGAAAACATGGGGCGGAAGGCAGCCGGAGTCGAACCGACCTGAGAGCGGCTGACGCCCTCAACTGGGTTTGAAGCCCAGCCGCACCACCGGATACGAATGCCTTCCTACGGTGATTGAACTACGTGAACCATGCGTCGCAACTCAAGTGCCGAAAATCAAGTGCCGAAAATCAAAGCACATCGAGCCAACGACTATCCGTGCGCATCAAATGCAGGCCACGGTGGAAGCGAGTATACCCAACCCTGTCGAAGAACTCCAAAAGCTGAATCGCGCGTTTTCGGCCAAGACCGGTGACATCGCGAAACGGTGCAGCCGCTACCGTACCCGCATTCTTTTGCGCTTCCGAGGCCGCGATCGAGGCGAGTTCGCGTATCACCTCATGATGATAAAAGAGGTCACGCACGACCTGAAAAAGCTCGCCCTGCCGCGCGAGCTTGCGCAGCAATTGCCGCACGCGATCTTCGGATACGCCATGCGCGTTTGCCAGATCGCGCACCCAGGGCGGATCGAAACGTCCCTCTTTCAGCACGGGGAGCAGCGCTGCCGCGAGCGCACGATCGGCGTCGTCGAGCGTCACCGCATGGTCCGGCAGATGCAACCAGGGGCCGCGTCTGACGATCTCGCCGCGCGCCGCCGCATCGTCCACTAGCGCGCGCCACAACGCCTCGTCGGCAAGCGGCGCTGCGATCCGACGCAAGCGCGATATATCCGGGCCCAGTTCGTCCGGCGAGCGCTCGTGGTATTGCTTGAGTGTCGTAGCCAGCCGCGCAGCCAGGGCACGCCATGACGCATCCGCGACCAACAATGCGTCGTTACCTGGAAGCTCCACGACGCGCGTGTCAGAAGGCAACTCGAGCACGGCTGCCTGCATGCCCGTCAGTCTTTCCAATAACGAACGGGACAAGCCATGCGGCGCTCTTGCCAGCAGCGAATCCAGCGCGCCGGTGTCGAGCATGATCTGAATCGCGTCGAGCCACGCGAGCCGCTCGGCCGAGCGACGCTTGCGCGAAGGCGCAAACGGATCCAGCACATGGCCGCCGCCAACCGTGCGATCAGCCTGCGCGTTGCGCACGACAAAGCGGTCGCCGGGAAGCGCACACACCGGCCGTTCGAACACCAACTGCACGCGCGCCCGTTGACCTGCCCCGAGTGTCTCGCCATCGAGCAACGCAACATGCGCGACCTGATGCTGTGTGCCCAGATGCACATGCAGCGGCGCCCAATGCTGGAGCGTCAACGGTACATCGGCAAGGAGCGTCAGCATGACGTCGATCCGTTCCGAAGCTTGCGACAAACGCGGATCGACGATCCAGTCGCCACGATCGATCGCGCTCTTCTCAATGCCGGCAAGATTCAATGCGCAACGCTCGCCTGCGTGTCCAGTCTCAGCCGGACGATTCTGCGCATGAATGCTGCGCACGCGCACCGGCTGATTCTTCTGCGCGAGCAGCATGGTAGCGCCCACACTGACGCGTCCCGACACCGCGGTCCCTGTCACGATCGTGCCTTGGCCCGCGAGCGTGAAAACCCGATCGACGGCGAGACGGAACAGACCGTCGTCGCGCTTCATGCGCCACTCTGCTGCCGCAGCGTGCAAATGCGCCTTTAACGCGGCCACGCCAGGATCGTCGTCACGCGGCGCGCAGGTGTCGAATATGGGTGCGTTCCGCAGCACGGTGCCGCTCAGAAACGCTGCAATCTCTTCGTGTACTTGCTGCAGCCGCGCAGCGTCAACGCGGTCTATCTTGGTCAGCGCGATGGCGCCGCATTTGATACCGAGGAGTTCCACAATTGCGAGATGTTCGCGCGTTTGCGGCATCACGCCATCATCGGCGGCGATCACGAGCAGCGCGAAATCGATCCCGCTTGCGCCCGCGGTCATCGTATGGACGAGCTTTTCGTGGCCAGGCACGTCGATCAGCCCGAGCACGTCGCCGTTTTCAAGCGGCACGTACGCATAGCCCAGTTCAATCGAAATGCCGCGCGCCTTTTCTTCCTTGAGACGATCCGTATCGACGCCTGATAGCGCTCTCACCAGACTCGTCTTGCCGTGGTCGATATGCCCCGCCGTACCGACGATCATGCGTTGGCGCCCTTCAGTTGCTCGATCAATTGCGCTTCATCGGCGGCTTCGAGACAGCGCAGATCGAGGCGCAAGGCATCGTCCGCGATACGGCCGATGACCGGCCGCGCCATCTCGCGCAGCCGTTTTTCGAGCGCGAGCAGTTGCCGGCCGCCGCGTTTGCCATCGGCCGTCCTGACGACGAGGCCATGGCTCGGCAATACGTCGACGGGCAACGCGCCGCTGCCGATCTGGCTGAACATGGGCTCCGCCGCCACCACATAACGTTCGCCGATCATGCGCTGCAACGCGGGTTGTACCCGCTCCGCGGTGAGCCGGATAGCGTCGCTCGAACGGGTGAGCAACCGCAGCGTAGTCAATCGCTCCGCAAGCTTTTCCGGCGCGCGATACATCTGCAGCACAGGTTCCAGCGCCGCCAGCGTCAGTTTGCCGACGCGTAACGCGCGTTTGAGCGGATGCTTCTTGATCTTCGCAATCAGATCGCGCCGGCCGACAATCAAGCCTGCCTGCGGGCCGCCAAGCAGCTTGTCGCCGCTAAATGTGACAAGGTCGGCGCCGGCTTCGATGGTTTCGCGCACCGTCGTCTCACGCGGCAAACCCCATTGCGTCAGATCGACCAGCGTGCCGCTGCCCAGATCCACAGCCACGGCAAGACCACGCGAATGCGCGAGCGGTGCGATTGCCTCGATACCGACTTCTTTCGTGAAGCCGTTGATTGCGTAATTGCTCGCGTGGACTTTCATCAGCAACGCGGTTTGCGGGCCAATGGCTTCGTCGTAATCCTTCAGATGCGTGCGATTGGTGGTGCCGACTTCGCGCAGCCTGGCGCCCGCGCGGCTCATGATGTCGGGAATGCGAAACGCGCCGCCGATTTCAACCAGCTCGCCACGCGACACGATCACTTCTTTTTTCGAGGCCAATGCGGACAACGTGAGCAACACCGCCGCCGCGTTGTTGTTGACCACGGTTGCCGCTTCCGCGCCGGTTAATTCGCAAATGAGTTCGTCGATCAGATCGTCGCGGTCGCCGCGCTTGCCGGTGCCGAGATCGAACTCGAGATTGGCCGGTTGCGTGAGCGCTTTCATGACGGCTTGCACCGCTTCATCCGGCAGCAGCGCGCGGCCGAGGTTGGTATGCAGCACGGTGCCGGTCAGATTGAAGACGCTGCGCAAGCGCGCCTCGTTGCGGCGGCGCAGCGCTGCTTCGACCGATATCTGCAGCTGCGCGACATCGAGCGCGCTCACCGACGCAACGCCGGACTGCGCGCTGGCACGCCAGCTATCGAGCGCGTGACGCAAGGCGCCCAACACCTGCGTGCGGCCGAACTCGCTCAGCAGCGCCGCAAATTCGGCCGACGCCAGCACCTTTTCCACCGACGGCACACGCGCCATCAGCGCGCGCAATTCAGAGCCGGTTACATCGCTCACGAGGCAATCCTCTTTCTTCAGTCGGACTCGCCGGAAGACTCCTCTGCGCTGCCGGCCTGCTCCGGCCACAGCCACGGATGCGGCGACGCGCGCCGGTAGCCTTCCGCCCCCATCAGCAGATCCAGCGTGAGACTGGCGAGATCGTCCGCGAACGGTTCGAAATCGTAATCCTTCGACTGAATGCCGATCTTGCGGTAAGTATGGCATTCGTCGCACGACTCCGCCTTCAGGAATGCATTTCTCGAATCGGCTTCCCGGGCGGCCTCGTCAGCGTCTTGTGAGCCGACCGCGTGATAGGCAATGCCTTTGGTCGAGTCGCAGTTCGAACATTTCGAGCGCACCATATGCCATTCGGTCGCGCACAGACCGCATTGCAGGTAGCGGTAATTGTCATACGCGCCGCCCACCCGCACCATGCTCGCCACCGGATGCGATCCGCATACGGGACACAGGCCGAGCGTCTCGAGGTACGGCACTTCGCGCTTGTCGATATCGGCAGCGAGGTCGGTCCACACCACTTGCAGCGCGGCCATGATGAACGGCGCGCTCGCCGGATCGACTTCCTCGAAACGCTGCGCGAAGATCGCATCGGCCTGGGATTCGAGCGTGGCTTGATCCAGGATTCTCAGCCTGGCGATGAGCGCTTCGAGTGGCGGCATCAATGGGCCGGCGGCTTGCACCTTGTCGAGCAACAGAAGCAGAACGTCGTGCCACGCCGGATCGCGTGCGCCGGAGAGCGCCGGAATCAACGGCATGGAGTGCTGTTGCGCGCTCGCGATCAACTCGGTGCTGGGCGGCTTCGCCTTGAAACTCACGATCACGGCTTGCTGCGCATCGGCCAGCACGGCCATCAGGCGCAAATAGCCGGCAATTGGATTGCTGAGCGCCGCCAGTTGACGCAGCCGTGCCGCGCGCGCCGAAAAGACCGCCAGCCGTTCCGGCGTACGGATGCGGGGAATCGCCGTGTGATCGAGCGACTCGATATCGCCGGCTTCAAGAATGCGTTGAACCACAGTATCGACCTCTGAAGACTACGCAGAAAAAATTGCGCTGAAAACTGAAGAGCCGCCGCGGTTCGTCGAACACGGGCGGCGGCTCGGAGTGCGGTGCGCGGCAAGTCGCGCCGCGCTTTTACCTATGCTTTGCCGATCCTACTTGCCGATGATTTCCTTGAACCAGTTCGGATGGTGCTTTCTCGCCCAGCCGTAGGTCACGGTACCGCGCGTCATCGCGCCGATCGAGCCCTTGATCCACAACGCCGCATAAATATGCACGACGATGCCGACGATCAGCACGAACGCCGCCGCGGCATGAACCAGCGCCGCGAGACGGATGACCTCGATCGGGAAATAGAACGAGAAATAGCGCCGCCAGATCACGATGCCGCTCGCCAGCAACAGCAGCAGGCAGATCACCATCGTGAAAAATAGCAGCTTTTGGCCGGCGTTGTACTTGCCGATCGCGGGGAGCTTGTCCTCACGATTGTTGAGCACGTCGTCGATCTGCTTCATCCATTGAATGTCAGCGCGGTCCAGATAGTTGTGATGCCAGAAGCGCAGCGCAAGAATCAGGAACGACAGGAACATCACGCAACCCACGAAGGGATGCAGAATCCGCGTCCACTGCCCGCCGCCGAAGATCGCATAGAGCCACGACATCGCCGGATGAAACATGGCAAGGCCCGATAACGCCAGCAAAACGAAGGTGATCGCCGTGATCCAGTGATTCGTCCGTTCATTCGGCGTGTAGCGCTGAATCAGACCGTTGCCCTTCACATCTTTGAGCACACCGTGCTCATCATGCTCAGCGTGCTTCATCGGATGCCTCCCGGGAACGACGTGCTTCATCGACCTCGTGCTGTGCTTCGGCTTCTTCCGCCTCCGTCACCTCGTTCGGACCCACTCGCGTGTAGTGGAAGAAACCCGCCACGGCCGCGAATGCGATGCCGGCTAGCGCCAGCGGTTTGGCCAGACCTTTCCAGATGGAAACCATCACGCTGATCTTCGGATTCTGCGGCAAGCCGTGGTACAGGGTGGGCTTATCGGCGTGATGCAGCACGTACATCACGTGCGTGCCACCCACGCCGGCAGGATCGTACAAACCGGCGTTCTCGAAACCCCGCTCCTTCAGATCGACGATCCGATCCGCCGCCTGCTGCTTCATGTCCTCCTTGGTGCCGAACATGATCGCGCCGGTCGGGCAGGTCTTCACGCATGCCGGTTCCTGACCGACAGCCACGCGGTCCGAACACAGTGTGCACTTGTACGCGCGGTTGTCCTTCTTCGAAATACGCGGCACGTTGAACGGGCAACCGGTGATGCAATAACCGCAGCCGATGCAGTTTTCCTCGTGAAAATCCACGATACCGTTCGTGTACTGCACGATCGCGCCCGGCGAAGGACACGCCTTCAGACAGCCCGGATCCTCGCAGTGCATGCAGCCGTCCTTGCGGATCAGCCACTCGAGATCGCCTTCGGTATTCTCGTACTCCGAGAAACGCATGACGGTCCACGAATGCTCTGACAGATCGCGCGGGTTGTCATAGGTGCCGGTCGTCGTACCGATCTCGTCGCGCAGATCGTTCCATTCCATACACGCCGTCTGACACGCCTTGCAGCCGATGCACTTCGACACATCGATGAGCTTGGCGACCGTGCCCGTCGCCGGCTCACGCACTTGCGGTTCGGGCAAGGTCGTGGCCGAGAGGCGTTTGATATCCAGTGATTGCAGTGCCATCTCTTTTCCTTATGCCTTTTCGACCTTGACGAGAAACGACTTGAATTCCGGTGTCTGCGAATTCCCGTCGCCCACGGAAGGCGTCAGCGTATTGACGAGATAGCCCGGCTTCGTGAGTCCCTTGAAGCCCCAATGCAACGGCAACCCGACTGTCTGGACCTTTTTCCCTTCGATCATCAGCGGTTTGATCCGCTTGGTGACGAGCGCCACGGCGACGATGTGCCCGCGATTGGACGACACCTTCACACGATCACCCGCGACCACCCCCACCTCCTTCGCCAGGTCCTCGCCGATCTCCACGAACTGTTGCGGCTGCACGATCGCATTCAAACGCGCGTGCTTGGTCCAGTAGTGGAAATGCTCGGTCAGGCGATACGTGGTGGCCGTATGCGGGAAGTTCTCGTGCGTGCCGAATGCAGCCCGATCGTCCGGGAACACGCGTGCCGCCGGATTGCTGACGACCGCCTTGTTGTTCGGATGAAGCGGGTTATAACCGAGCGGCGTTTCGAACGGTTCATAGTGCTCGGGGAACGGCCCCTCCACCAGACCGTCGCGCGAGAAGAAACGCGCCACGCCTTCCGGATTCATGATGAACGGATTCATGCCGTTTTCAGGCGGCTCGTCGACCTTGAAATCGGGAATGTCCGCGCCGGTCCATGCCTTGCCGTTCCACGCGATCAGCTTGCGCGTGGGGTCGAACGGCTTGCCGCTCACGTCGCACGAAGCACGGTTGTACAGAATGCGCCGGTTCGCCGGCCACGCCCACGCCCAGTTCAGCGTGTTGCCGATGCCGGTCGGATCGGAGTTGTCGCGGCGGCCCATCTGGTTGCCCGCCTGAGTCCACGCACCGCAGAAAATCCAGCAGCCGCTTGCCGTGCTGCCGTCATCTCGAAGCTGCGCGAAGCTCGCCAGCTGCTCGCCCTTTTTGGCGAGGACCTTGGTTTTGTCGGTAGGATCGGTCACATCGGCGAGCGCCTTGCCATTGAACTCCATGGCGAGTTCCTCAGGCGTCGGGCTTTCCGGATCCGAATACGGCCAGCTCATCTTGAGAATCGGATCGGGATACTTGCCGCCGTTCTCCTGATAAGCCTTGCGGATGCGCAGCCACAGCCCCGACATGATTTCCAGATCGCTCTTCGCTTCGCCCGGGCCTTCCGCGCCCTGCCAGTGCCACTGCAACACGCGGCTGGAGCTGACCAGCGAACCGCGTTCTTCCGCGAAACAGGTAGTCGGCAGACGGAAGACTTCCGTTTGAATCTTCGACGGATCGACGTCGTTGAACTCGCCGAAATTCTTCCAGAACTCGGAGGTTTCAGTGGCGAGCGGATCCATGATGACGAGCCACTTCAGCTTGGCCAGACCCGCGCCGATCTTCGCCTTGTTCGGCGCCGCGGCGAGCGGATTGAAACCCTGCGCGATGTAGCCGTTCATCTTGCCCTGATTCATCAGTTCGAAGACTTGCAGCATGTCGTATGACTTATCGAGCTTGGGCAGATAGTCGAAGCCGAAGTTGTTCTCGGCGGTCGCGTTATCGCCCCACCACGACTTCATGAAGCTGACGTGGAACGCACGATAGTTGCGCCAGTAGCTGAGCTGGTTCGGCCGCAGCGGCTGAGTTGCGCGCTTGGTGATGAAGGCGTCGTAATCCTGCTCGGCTTCCATCGGCAAGGTCATGTAGCCCGGCAGCAGGTTCGACATCAGCCCCAGGTCAGTCAAGCCCTGAATGTTCGAGTGACCGCGCAGCGCATTCATGCCGCCGCCCGCGATGCCGATGTTGCCCAACAGCAATTGCACCATTGCCCCAGTGCGGATGATCTGCGCGCCGATCGAGTGATGCGTCCAGCCGAGCGCGTACAGGATCGTGCCGGCACGTCCAGGAACAGCCGTCGATGCCAGCATCTCGCACACCTTAAGGAATTTGTCCTTCGGCGTGCCACAGGTTTTCTCGACCTGCTCGGGCGTATAGCGCGAGTAGTGCTGTTTCATCAGTTGATAGACGCAACGCGGATGCTGCAGCGTCGGATCGATCTTCGCGAAGCCATCGTCACCGCGTTCGTAATCCCATGAGCTCTGGTCGTACTTGCGCTTGTCGGCGTCGTAGCCGGAATACAAACCGTCGGTAAACGAGAAGTCCTCACGAACGATAAACGGC
This sequence comes from Paraburkholderia sp. RL17-337-BIB-A, assembly GCF_046025895.1. NCBI lineage: Bacteria > Pseudomonadati > Pseudomonadota > Betaproteobacteria > Burkholderiales > Burkholderiaceae > Paraburkholderia > Paraburkholderia sp. RL17-337-BIB-A. The sequence continues at coordinate 3,312,600 of NZ_JARESY010000002.1, forward strand.
ATGTCCGTGTAGTTCTTTACATACTCGTGCTGGATCTTGTCGTTGGTGAGCAAATAGTTGATCACCCCGCCCAGGAACACAATGTCCGAGCCGGTCCGGATCTGCGCGTAATAGTCCGCGACCGATGCCGTACGCGTAAAGCGCGGATCGACCACGATCAACCTTGCCTTGCGATGCGCCTTCGCTTCCGTGACCCACTTGAAGCCGCACGGGTGCGCCTCGGCCGCATTGCCGCCCATTACCAGAATCACGTCCGCGTTCTTGATGTCGACCCAATGGTTCGTCATCGCTCCACGGCCAAACGTCGGGGCAAGACCTGCCACCGTCGGGCCATGTCAGACACGTGCCTGATTATCGAATGCGAGCATGCCAAGACTGCGGACCGTCTTGTGCGTCAAATACCCTACTTCATTGCTACCGGCCGATGCTGCGAGCACGCCGGTGGTCAGCCAGCGGTTGACCTTCTTGCCGTCTTCCGTCGTCTCGACGAAGTTGGCATCGCGGTCTTCCTTCATCAGTCTGGCGATGCGATCGAGCGCGTCTTCCCAGGAAATCCGCTGCCATTCATTCGATCCCGCCGCGCGGTACTCCGGATACTTCAGACGGCTCGGACTATGAATGAAGTCGATCAGGCTCGCGCCTTTCGGGCACAACGTGCCGCGATTCACCGGATGATCGGGGTCGCCTTCAATGTGGATGATGCTGGACTTCGCGTTCTTGGCGTTGTCGCCAAGTCCATACATCAGGATGCCGCAGCCCACCGAACAGTACGGGCAGGTATTGCGGGTTTCGGTTGTGCGCGACAGTTTGTACTGACGGACCTCAGCAAGCGCGGGTGCCGGAGAGAAGCCCATGAGGGCCAAACTTGATCCGGCGAGCGTGGTGGCGGAGACCTTTAGAAACTGTCGCCGGGACATGTGGGTCATGTAATGGCCTCGGCTCTTTTTCAGGATACTAATAACGATTATAGAGGCCGATATGAAGTCTTGCAGCGAGACTGCATGTCGTCAAACCGTCATTAAATATGAAGTAACACAGCCGGTTTCAACAGAGCCGGGCACCATTCATGCTGCATGGTTAGGCGGAAGATCAACCCTTACCTTGGATCATTACTGCCATGGCTCGTCGAAATCTCGCTCACTCTTTGGCATGCAGTTTCTATAGCGCAGCGAAATTGGGCGCTTCTGCAGACATCGTTTCGCTCGCGCTCGGTAGCGCGCTGTTAGCGATCAGCCCGTGCAGCCTTGCTCAGATCACGCAAGGCAGCGGTTCCTCGCAGCAGGAAAATCGCACCTCCTCCATGGGCGCCGCGCCGGAAGCGTCCGCAACGGCGGTCCACGAATCGCAGAAGCCGCAAACCAAAGACGGTGCCTCGGGCAACGCGCGCGGCAAGACGGCCGGCCAGGGGCACAAGACCCAAGGTGCCGGCGGGTTCGATAACGGGCTCTACGGCACTGGAGCGGGCAGCAACAAATAACGGGACATGTGCCGCGGCTTGACTGGCCGCGCCGCGCGTGGGTATTGCGGGTGCGATTGCATCGCTGCCGTTGATTGACCTCTGCAACGGGTAACGCCTGGTAGCTACTGCCCTGCGCGGCGCGCGAACAACCGCCATAATGCGGTCATTCGAAGCCTGACATTCGCGCCACAATGACCGATACCCGCCCCGCTGCAAACCCTTCGCCCCGCCTGACCAGCCTGTCACACGGCGGAGGCTGCGGCTGCAAGATCGCTCCCGGCCTGCTCGCCGATCTGCTCAAGCGCAGCGCCCCGCTGCCGTTCTTTCCCGATCTGCTGGTCGGCAACGATACCGCCGACGACGCCGCCGTCTACCGGCTCAACGACGAGCAGGCGATCGTCGCCACCACCGACTTCTTCATGCCGATCGTCGACGACCCGTTCGACTTCGGCCGCATCGCCGCAACCAATGCGCTGTCGGACGTCTACGCCATGGGTGGCAAACCGATCATGGCGCTGGCGATCGTCGGCATGCCGATCAATGTGTTGCCGCACGACGTGATCGCGGCCGTGCTAAAGGGCGGCGAGTCCGTCTGCGCCGAAGCCGGCATTCCCCTTGCCGGCGGCCATTCGATCGATTCGGTGGAACCCATTTACGGCCTCGTTGCGATCGGCGTGGTCGATCCGCGGCGCGTCAAACGCAATGCAGATGCGCGGGCGGGCGACGTGCTGATCCTCGGCAAGCCGCTCGGCGTGGGCGTGCTGTCGGCGGCGTTGAAAAAAGATCGCCTCGATGCAAACGGCTATGCCGCGATGATCGCGGCCACCACCAAGCTCAACCGGCCGGGCGCGGCGCTCTCCATGCTCGACGGCGTGCATGCCCTCACGGACATTACCGGCTTTGGTTTGCTGGGCCACACATTGGAATTGGCGCGCGGGTCGAATCTGACCGCCCGCGTGCGTTATGCGGATTTGCCTTGGTTGCCGGACGTGGTCGGCTTCGCGGAGGCCGGGATTTTTACCGGCGCGTCGGGGCGCAACTGGGAAGCATACGGTAAGGACATCGTGTTGCCGACCTCCTTGCCGTCGACGGCCCGTACGCTTCTCACCGATCCGCAAACCTCGGGCGGTCTGCTGGTTTCGTGCGCACCGGACGTGGTCGATGAGGTACTCGCCCTGTTCCGTGCCGACGGTTTCGACGAAGCGCGCGTGATCGGCGAAATGGTCAGCGGAGAGGGGCGAGTCGAGGTGGTTTGAGGAGCAAGCGGGTTTTGAGTCGCGGTGATCCGAGGGGGCAGGCGGGTTTTATGGGCGACGCGGGGCGAAGCGCAGGTCCTGGAGCAGGTCCCTGAAGCAGGCGTCGGAAGCAGGTCCTCCTGGCGCACTCCTGGAAGCGGGGCCAAACCGGCCGCCAGCCGGCATTGACGGCGCATGCGATAATTTCGCTTCTTCCCGCCGGTCCGTTTCGTCCATCACCCCTTGAAAAATCTCCTCGTCAGCCTCGACCAAGCCGGTGATTTCGATGAAATCATCGATGTGCGCACACCTCTCGAATTCGCCGAAGACCATATTCCCGGCGCGCTCAATGCGCCGGTGCTGAGCAACGAAGAGCGTGTTCTGGTCGGCACGACGTACAAGCAGGTCTCGCCGTTCGAAGGCACGCGGATCGGCGCGGCGCTGGTTGCGCGCAACATCGCGCATCACCTGGAAACGACTTTCGCGGACCGGCCGCGCAACTGGCGGCCGCTGATCTACTGCTGGCGCGGCGGGAAACGTTCAGGTTCGGTCACGGCGCTCTTCAATATGATCGGCTGGCCCGCGCGTCAGTTGAATGGTGGCTATAAAAGCTATCGGCGGGCAACGCTGGACACCCTCGACTCGTTGCCGAAGAGGTTCACCTACATCGCGCTGGTGGGCCCCACAGGCAGCGGCAAGACGCGCCTGCTTGAAGCGCTGAATCGGGCGGGCGCGCAAACGCTGGACCTCGAAGCACTGGCTGCCCATCGCGGTTCACTGCTCGGCGCCTGGGCGGGCGTTGCGCAGCCGTCGCAAAAGCGCTTCGACACGCTGCTGGTAAGTGCCCTGCGCACGTTCGATCCGCTGCGGCCCGTGTTTGTCGAAGCGGAGAGCCGGCGGATCGGTTCGATCACGCTGCCGCCCGCGCTCCTCGAAACGTTCCAGCAGGGTGCCTGCGTGGAAGTATTGTCGAGCCACGAAGACCGCGCGGCGTTCCTGCTGCACGACTATGCGCATCTGTTCGACGATACCGAATCATTGAAAGCGCAACTGCAGAAGATGATCGGTTTGCATAGCCGCGAACGTGTCGCGGGCTGGCAACAACTCGTCGATGAAAATAGCCGGGCCGAGCTCGCTCGCGAGCTGATCGAACGGCACTATGATCCAGCGTATACGCGCAGCAGCCGTCAGCATTTCGTACAACTGCCGCGTGCGTTGCAAATGAAATTTCGGCCCAACGACGCCGACGTCGTCGAGCAGGCAAAAGCACTGCTTGCTCAACTCCATAACTGCGCGCTTACCCTCATCTGATTCAAAAACTAAAGATCAAGAATATCCATCATGCAATCAACCCTCCGGCAGCCCCGTGTCGCCCTTGGCTGGATCGTGTTTCTGCTGATCGCCGTCGTCGGCCTCTTCTATGTGAAGTGGTTCCCGTACTACAACCGCGCCTTCGTCGCCGCGAGCCAACACTCCATCGGGAAATCGATCCTGATGGGCACCTCGGCGAGCGCACCGGCGGCGTCGTGGCAGGCGGCCATCGATTACGCGCTGGCCTACGGCAAGGCAATCTGGCAAGCAATGGTGTTGGGGCTTCTGCTGGGTTCGGCGGTGCAGGCGCTGATCCCACCGCAGTGGGTCGCACGCGCACTCGGCCGGAGCGATTTCAGCAGCGTGGTGAAGGGCGGCCTGATGTCGTTGCCGGGCATGATGTGCACGTGCTGCGCAGCGCCGGTCGTGGCCGGCTTGCGCGCCCGTCAAGCGGCGCCGGGAGCGGCGATCGCGTTCTGGCTGGGTAACACTGCCCTCAATCCGGCCACGCTGATCTTCATGGGCTTCGTGCTCGGCTGGCAATGGATGGGCTTGCGGCTCGCCCTGGGCCTCGTGATGGTGTTCGGCCTCGGCTATCTAGTGAACCGGATGGTCACGCCGAAGGAAGCCGAAGCATCGCGCGAAGCCATGGCGCAACTCGTCACCACCGACGAACCGGGCACCGCGTTCACGCGCTGGGTGAAAATCCTCGGCACCATGACGCTGCGTCTGATTCCTGAATACATCGTGCTGGTGCTGATTCTTGGCGCGGCGCGGGCATGGCTCTTTCCGCACATCGGACCGAACATCGATAACAGCCTGCTGTGGATCGTCGGTTTGGCGATCGCCGGAACGCTGTTCGTGATTCCGACCGCGGGCGAAGTGCCAATCATTCAGGCCATGCTTTCTTTCGGCATGGCCGCCGGGCCGGCCGGCGCTTTGTTGATGACGCTGCCGCTGATCAGCGTGCCGTCGATGGCGATGCTCGGACGTTCGTTTCCGAAGCGCGTGCTGACGGTTGTGACTGTGGCGGTGGTGGTTTGCGGTGTGGTCAGCGGGTTGCTGGCTATAGCATTGGGGTTTTAAAGCATGAAACGCATTGCCGCATTCACGGCGACGAGCTGGTCGGCCGCTGCCCTTCTTTACCTCGGACAGCATTCGGTAGCGATGATCGTGGTGAGCGGGGTTGTCGCGCTGGCCGGCTTCGATCTGCTTCGTCCGTGACACGTCCGCCGCGCTTTTTCCGGGCGACGGCGGATTTTTTCGAAACACCTGGCGCGGCGTACTGGTCGATCTGGTGGCGCAATGTCGCTTCTGGCGCGAGCGTCGCGCCGTTGGTACGGCCCAGTCAAACTGTGGCGAAATACAGGCAATACGGAAGGGAGAGACTGACGGGACAGCCGCGCGATGACGATGCGCGCCGAGGTGATGCGAGAACATGACAGTGGACGAAAGCGCAGCCGCTTTCGTCCACGTCACTTATGCGTTGGTAGGCTCGATTGGATTCGAACCAACGACCCCCACCATGTCAAGGTGGTGCTCTAACCAACTGAGCTACGAGCCTTTAGAGGCGCGAATTATAGAGACTCCGGGCGCGTCGCACAAGTCCCACACGGCAAGTATGTTCGCGAGCGGGGGGGCCATCGGTTCGTCGCGTAGCGAGTCGCGCGGTTCGTTGTCAACTTGCTTCAATTCGTCGATGCCCACCCGGTCTGCGTATCCAGCGGAAAAACCGGCCGCTTCACGTGCTTGAACCTGAACAGCCCACAATCCGAACTCGTCACGCCGCGGCTATCGCACTCCACCAGCGCCGCGGCGATCGGCACGAAAACCGGCCGGCAGTACATGCGCGACTTGAGCAACAGGAAACGCGCACGGCGCGGATCGATGCCGACGCTCTCGAATACGCCGAGGTCCCATGGTTCGTGCGTGTGCTCGGTCATCACGAGCTTGACCGTGCCGGTGTCGAGCACCGCAGCGCGGCCCATGAACGCACGCTAGCCTGTATAGGTCGGACCGCTGATCACGTATTCGCCATCGGTCAGCGCGCGCACTACGCCGGTCACGGCAACCGGCGGCCGCGGCGTCACCGCGTTGCTCGCGACCTTGTTGCCGATCGTCACCGTCACCGTGCTGCCGACGCCCGCCGCCATCAGCGCCGCGACGGCCTGCGGATCGCACAACGGCCCGCTTACGATCCCTTCGAGCTTCTGCTTGAGCGCTTCCTCAAGCAGATCCATCGTGTCGCACGTGCCGCCCGACATGCAGTTGTCGCCATGATCGAGTAACAGCACCGGTTTGTCCGCGCCCTGCGCGAGCGCTGCGGCCTGCGCCACCGACTCTGCCAGCGGCGCGCTGCGATAAACGAAATCGTCACGCTCGTTCCAGATCTGCCGCGCGATGCGCTTCGCCACCGCTTCTGCCTGCTCACGCTCGCCGTTCGCCACCACCACGACGCTGATACACGGCGCCTCGATATCGGCTAGCGAGAAGCCGGACAACACCGACACCGCGAGCATGCCATCGGCCTCTGCCGCGCGCGCGGCTTCCACGGCACGTTTCATCGCGCCTTCGGCCGTCGCGCTGCGCAGCGTATGCGTGAGCAACGGCGGTTGGCGCCATGCGATCACCGGCTTCACCTTGCCATGGAGCAGGTCGAACATCAGACGCGCCGCATGCGCGCCAGTCTCGTACATATCGACGTGCGGATAGGTTTTAAAGCTGACGATCACGTCAGCGTTGTCGATCATCTTCTGCGTGACGTTGCCATGCAGATCGAGTGCAACCGCAATCGGTGCATTGGGCAATGTGGCGCGCAGGCGTTCGAGCAGATCGCCTTCACCGTCGTTCGAATTCTCGGCGACCATCGCGCCGTGCAGATCGAGCATCACGGCATCGCAGCCTGCTGCGGCCGCAACGATCGCGTCGCAGATCGCGTCATAAGCGGCGGCCTCGACCGGGCCGCTCGGATTCGCCGATGCGGCAATGGGCGTCACGATCGCGGCATGCTCGCGCTCGGCTGCGTCGATGAACGCGGCCATTGCCGTCTGCATGCCCTTGTTTTCGTTGAACGCGTCTTCGCCATAGCTCGGGCCGTTGCGGCCGAACGCTGCAAGCGGCGTGGCCACCGGCGAGAACGTGTTGGTCTCGTGGTTCATTCTTGCAATCAGGATCTTCATACCTGCGTGCTCCCTGCCGTTTGCGCGGCGTTCAGCATTGCCTGCAACAGGACGTTGCAGCCGGCTTCCAGGTGATCCGCGCGCGCGTCTTCGATTTCGTTATGGCTGATGCCGTCCTTGCACGGTACAAAGATCATGGCGGCCGGCGCCACGCGCGCGAGATAGACGGCGTCGTGGCCAGCGCCGCTGATGACGTCCATCGACGAAAAGCCGAGCGTGTCCGCACCCTCCTGAATCGCAGCGACCAGATCCGCCGCGAACGGTTGGGGCGGAAAATACACCACTTGTTCGACGTCGACGGTGATGCCTGCTGCCTGCTTACCCGCGGCCGCGCAAACAGCGCGTAGCGCGGCATCCATCTCTGTGAGCGAGGCCTCGGCGGCGGCGCGCAGGTCGACCGTAAGGGTAACGCGGCCAGGAATCACGTTGCGTGAGTTCGGATGCACGTCGAGCCAGCCGACCGTCCCGCGTCCATGCGGCGCGTGGTCGAGAGCAATGCGATTCACCGCGTGAATCAGATCTGCCGCGACGAGCAACGCGTCGCGGCGCAACTCCATCGGCGTGGGACCCGCATGCGCTTCCATGCCGTGCACCGTCACGTCGTACCAGCGTTGACCTAACGCACCCTGTACGACGCCGATCGTCGTGTCATGCGCCTCCAGCACGGGACCTTGTTCGATATGCGCTTCGAAATACGCACCGACAGCATGAGGTGTACCATTTTCGCCCGCATAGCCGATTGACGCGAGTGCGTCGCGCACCGAAATGCCCTCGCGATCGCGTTGTTCGAGCGCATGCTCCAACGTGAACGCACCGGCGAACACGCCCGAGCCCATCATCACCGGCACGAAACGCGAACCCTCTTCATTGGTCCATACCGCGACTTCCAGCGGCGCGAGCGTCCGTATGTTGGCATCGGCCAGCGTGCGCAATACTTCCAGACCGGCCAGTACGCCGTAGTTACCATCGAACTTGCCGCCCGTGGGCTGCGTATCGATGTGGCTGCCGGTCATCACCGGCGGCAGGTCGTCACGCAAACCCGCGCGACGCGCGAAGATATTGCCGATCGCGTCGATCCGCACGCTGCAGCCAATCTCCTTCGCCCACGCGATAAAGAGGTCGCGCGCCTTGCGGTCCAGATCGGTCAGTGCGAGCCGGCACACACCGCCTTTATCCGTCGCGCCGATTTGCGCGAGTTGCATGAGACTGTCCCAGAGCCGCGCGCCGTCGATACGCAGATCGGCGAGCGTCCCGACGGTTGTTGATTCATGAACTTGCATCGATGCTTCCTCGTAGTGAAGACAGAGTGCGCGTCAGACGACGCCGACGCCCAGATATCGGTCCTTGATCGAATCGTCGGCGGCGAACGAAGCGTTGTCGCCTTCGTAGACGATCACGCCCTGTTCGATGATGTAGTGGCGATCCGCGAGTTGCGTGCAGACTTCCAGGTTCTGCTCGACCAACAGAATCGCGACGCCTGCTTCACGGATCAATTTGAGTTGCGCGACGATCTCTTCGACGATCACTGGCGCGAGACCTTCAACCGGTTCGTCGAGCATCAACAGCCGCGGATGATTCATCAACGCACGGCCGATCGCGAGCATCTGCTGTTCGCCGCCGGAGAGTTGAGCGCCGCCATTCGTACGCCGCTCTTTCAGGCGCGGGAAAATGCGGTAGATGTCGTCGAGTTGCCACGGCGAATCCTTGCGCGCGCCCAGGCGCAGGTTTTCTTCGACAGTCAGCAGACGAAAGACACCGCGATGTTCAGGCACGAAGCACACGCCACGCGAGGCGATCTTGTGCGGCGGCATACCACTGATGGCAACGCCGTTGAACGTCACCGTACCGCGCTGTGGTGTGACGACACCGGCAATAGCCTTGAGCGTGGTCGACTTACCCGCGCCGTTACGGCCTAATAGCGTGACCGTTTCACCGTCGTTGATTTGCAGGGACACGCCTTGCAGGATGTGGCTCTTGCCGTAGAAGCCGTGAATCTGCTGCACGTCGAGAATCATGCCCGGCCTCCGGTGATCATGTTGCCGAGATAGGCGCTGCGTACACGCTCGTCGCCGCGAGGATGGGTTGCGCCGCAGCGCTTGCCAGATTCGTTCGCCCAAACCCCATAGCCCGCGCTGCATGAAAAGACTAACGGCGATCAGCACGATGCCGAGCAGCAACAGCCAGCGCGGCCATAGCGTGGAAAGCCAATCGGCGAACAGCACATAGAACGCCGCACCCAGCACCGACGCGAACAGATTGCCCGTGCCACCGATCACCGTCATCACGAGAATCATCTCGCTCGTGTGGTAATCGATGTTGGACAGTGGCGCGATACCGGTCATCAGTGCATGCAACGCGCCAGCGAGGCCCGTCACCGCGCCGGGAGATCACGAACGCCATGAGCTTGAAGCGTTTGACGTCGTAGCCGACCGCGGCCGCGCGCGCCTCATTGTCTCGAATCGCCAGCAATGTCCGGCCGAATACCGAGTGCGAGACGCGCATCAGCAACCAGAACACCACGAGGAACAGCACGGCGACGAAACCGTAGTACTGCCACGGCGAGGTCAACGGCACGAGTGCTTTGCCGAACAACCCCAACGCCGGACGTGGAATGTCGAGCAAGCCGTTGTCACCCCCGGTCAGATCGGGTGTGGTGTAAGCGAGGAAGTAAAACAGTTGCCCGAATGCGAGCGTCAACATCACGAAGTACGTGCCGCGCTGACGAATCGAAAACCAGCCGACCAGTGCAGCGGCAGCCGCGCCGATCACGATCGCGGCAAGCAGCGCCACGGGTATCGGCAGCGCCGTTCTGGTGAGGACGAGGCCCGCACAATAGCTGCCCAGTCCGAAGAAAATGCCCTGTCCGAACGAGAGCAAGCCCGTGTGGCCGAGCAGCAGATTGCAACCGAGTGCGGCGAGCGCGAACACCAGTACTTCCGTAGCAAGCGATCCGGAGCGCAGCGAGAGGGGCCACACGCACACGACCAGCAACGCAAGCAACAGGAAGCGATAGCGATGCAACGCATGCTTCAGGCTGCGTTGAGCCGGTCGGGAAGAAGCGGCTTGCACACCAGGTTTCGAGGTATCGATCATGCCGCTCTCCCGAGCAAGCCGTTAGGCCGGAGGAGCAGCACCGCGGCCATCGCGACATAGATCATCAGCCGCGCGCCTTCCGGGCACAACGTACTCATTACGCTCTGCACGATTCCGACCAGCGCGCCCAGAAAATTGCCCATTCCGCCGACCACCACCACAACGAACGCGACACTGAGCGCCTCGATGCCCATGAACGGATCGACGCCGCGAATCGGCGCGGCGAGCACACCCGCCAATGCGGCAGTGGCGGCACCCAGCGCGAACACCAGACTGAAGACGCGCGTCACGTTGATGCCAAGCAACGACACCATCTCCGTCGATTCACTGCCGGCGCGCACCGCGCTACCGAGCCGCGTGCCTTCCAGCACCCACCACAACAGGGCGGCCAGCACGGCTGTGAATCCGATCACGAACAGGCGATACTTCGGATAGACGAAGCTGCCCCAGATCACCACACCATTCTGCATGTCGGGAACCGGCACGTTGTCGCCGAGCGGGCCCCAGATCAGGATCGCGCATTCCTGCACGACTAGAGCGAGGCCGACCGTCACGAGAATATGAAACTCGTGCTGTTGCGCGTAAACATGCCGCAAGATCAGCTTCTCGACGACCCACGCAAGCGCACCGACGACGACCGGCACGACGACCAGCGCGGTCCAGAAATTCATCGACCATTGCATTGCCTGATAGCAGAAATACGCGCCGAGCAGATAGAACGCGCCGTGCGCGAAATTCACGAAACGCAGCAGGCCGAACACGATCGACAAACCGACCGCGAGCAGGAAATACAGCATCCCCACTCCGATGCCGTTGACGATCTGCAGGAGATAAACGTTCATGGCGTCCGTCTAACAGGCCGGTGAAATACCTCATGCAGCGGTCATCCGGCACGCAGGCGTAAACGTTGAACTGATGTCATCAATGAGAGCGAGATGGAACGGATGCGTGGGCCAGATGGTTTTACCGAGTCAATGTTCACGGTGTTGAAGCTGGACGATTTTGTACCGAAGGACCATCCGTTGCGTCCGATTCGCACCTGGCTCAATGACGCGCTTAACCGCATGGACGATGTGTTCGCGCGGATGTACGAGGCTGACGCGAAAGGAGGTCGGCCGAGCATCGCGCCGGAGAAGCTGGTGCGAGCTCTTTTGCTGCAGGTGCTGTATTCGATTCGTAGCGAGCGCATGCTGGTGGAACAGATTTCCTACAACATGTTGTTCCGCTGGTTCGTTGGCCTGCCGATGGACGGGACAGTGTGGGACCACTCGACGTTCAGCAAGAACCGCGACCGGTTGCTCGAACACGATGTGCTGGTGTTGCTCTTCAACGAGACAGTCGAGACCGCGCGTGAGCGCGGATATCTTTCCGGGGAGCACTTTAGCGTCGACGGCACGTTGATTCAGGCATGGGCCGGGCACAAGAGCTTTGTGCCCAAGGCAAGTCCGGACAAAGACGACACGCCTCCTGACGAACCGCCCGCGCCGAATGACAACTGGCACGGACAGAAGCGCAGTAACGAGACGCACCAATCCACGACGGACGAGCAGGCGCGCCTGTTTCGCAAGAGCAAAGGAACCGGAGCGATGCTCTGTTATATGGGCCACGTGCTGACCGACAACCGGCATGGTCTGGTGGTCAACGCACAGGTGACGCTGGCGACCGGCACCGCCGAGCGCGACGCGGCCGGGCTGATGCTTGCCGATGCCGCAAGTGTTGCGCCGCTCGGCATCACGGTCGGCGCGGACAAGAACTACGACACCGCCGGTTTCGTGGCCAGTTGTCGAGCGAACCGTGTGACGCCGCATGTGGCGCAAAACGATGGGCGTCCAGGAGGTTCAGCAATTGACGAGCGAACTACGCGCTGGCCGGGTTACGCGGTCAGCCAGCAAAAACGTAAACGCATTGAGCAGGTGTTCGGATGGAGCAAGACAGTCGGACGAATTCGACAAGCGATGTATCGGGGACTTGAACGCGTAGACCAGCTCTTCGTGCTGACGCAGGTCGGCTACAACCTGACGCGTATGCGCACACTTGCCGGTTGAGGGGCAGGAAGCGATGGATAACACCGATATGGTGAACCCGCGAGTAACGCCGAATGCCCGCAAACGTGTTCCGCGTTTCAAAAGTGCAAACCCAGCATCCGTCGTAATGCATCTGAGCGCATCAACGACGGATATTTCAACGGCCTGCTAAAGGGTGTAGCGGAGTTTCGCTAATGGGCGCGCTGCGCTCGTGTGCGGCACTGCGGCACGGACGCATCAGGCCATCTTGCAGCCGGGGTCTTGTCGAGCGGCAGGAACGACTGGCCTGAACTTACGATATCCGCGTAGTCGTCGGCGATTTTCATCTTGTTCTTCGCCTTGCCCTTCAAGAGATAGTAGTTCTTCAGTACCTGATGGTCGCCCTTGCGGACTTCTTCCGGACCGGTCAGACCGACATACTTCGTCGGATCTGCAAAAACCTGTGAAGCACCGTCTGGCCTGGCGTAGCAGTTGGTTTTCGGATAACCTGGCTCCCAGGAAGATTATCGAAGAGATAAAAATTCTGGGAGTTTTGGCCGATGAGCACACCGGATTTTTTTCGTAGCCGTCTGGACGCGATGATTGATCTGCGCCACCCCCTTGCGGTGCTGGCTACGAGGATGCCGTGGGCTGCCATCGAAGCGATGGCTCGCGCCCCTGTTTGAGCGGCGCTCACGCGATGGCCGGTTAAGCGAAGCGGTGGACCTGTTTGGTGTGAGTTCTAAGGAACTGGCCGGTGGCGTTAGTGCGGCCGGACGTCCGCGACTGCCAGTGCGGCTAATGGTCGGGCTGCTGTATTTGAAGCACACTTATAACGAGAGCGATGAATCGGTGTGCGAGCGCTGGGCGCAGGACGTGTACTTCCAGTTCTTCTGTGGTGAGGAGTACTTTCAGCCACATCTGCCATGCGACCCGACCAATCTGGTGCGTTTCCGGCAGGCGCTGGGCGAAGTCGGTGTCGAGGAGCTGCTCGCGACGACGATCGCGGCGGCGGTGCAGATGAAGGCGGTGAAGCCGGCCGAATTCGAGCGCGTGATTGTTGATACGACGGTCCAGGAGAAGGCCATTGCGTATCCGACTGACAGCCGTCTGCTGGAGGTGGCGCGAACCAGACTCGTGCAACTTGCGCAACGCGCTGGTCTTGTATTGAAGCAGACGTACGAACGTGAAGGCAAACGGTTGCGTCGCCGCGCGGGCGGCTATGCGCATGCGAAGCAGTTCAGGCGACTGCGGCGTGTACTCAAACGTCAGCGCACCGTATTGGGACGGCTACTGCGCGACATCGAACGCAAGCTGTCTGGAGCCTCAGATGAACGGAAGGCACAACTGCGCGTGTGGCTGGAGCGGGCGTGGCGCATTTGTCGCCAACGTACAAAGGACAAAAACAAGCTTTACGCCCTGCACGCGCCCGAAGTCGAGTGCATCGGTAAAGGCAAGGCGCGCCAGCCCTACGAGTTCGGCGTCAAGGTAAGCCTTGCGATCACGGAAAAACAAGGGCTGATCGTTGGCGCGCGCACGTTCGCGGGCAACCCATACGACGGCCACACGCTGGCAGAACAACTTGAACAGAGCACCATCCTGTTGCAGGATCTGCCCGGTACGCCGCAACCGAAGACCGTGCTGGTCGATCTCGGGTTTCGTGGGGTCGATGACGAGGTATCGTCAGTAAAACTGATTCATCGCGGCAAACACAGGAGCCTGACGAGCACGCAGCGACGCTGGCTAAAACGGCGGCAGGCGATCGAACCGATCATCGGCCATGTGAAGCATGATCACGGCATGCGGCGTTGCTGGCTTAAAGGGAAGGCCGGCGATGCGCTACACGCGGTACTGTGTGCTGCGGGGTACAACCTGCGATGGTTGCTGCGCGCAATCGTCCGTCTGGGCCTAGCTCCCGTATTTTTTATCCTCGCGACGCTGCAGTGGCTCGTCACTGTCACGCTCACGCCAGCACCGGCTTGCTGGAACCGTCTGCAAAGGCACTGATTCCCTTCGTTGACATCCAGGCGGTTCCACTGCCTCGCCGCGCAGACGGAGACTGTGGCCTCACTGGCCCCATGAAGTCGCGCTGATGCGCAAACTGAATTTTTCAGGACCGACTACTTCATACCCTCGAGCGTCGCGACCACCTTCTTCGGATCGACCGTGCCCGCTTTCACAATGCCGTCGAGCAAGATCTTTGTGCAGATGTAAGAACCCGCGAGGCTGTAATTGGGATTGGCCTTGAACGCGGTATTGCTGCGTTTGACGAGATCGCGATTGAGCGGTGAGTCGATGTCGTGCCAATACTGTGCGCCGAAATAGACGCCTTCGCACAGGTCCGCACCAAGCGATTCGAACTGCTCCAGACCGGAAGCCCACGCAATCAGAATCGTGCAATTGTTCTTCATGCCGAAGCTCACGGCCTGGCGCAACGTATCGGACGATTGCGACCCGAAGTTGAGAATCAGCAGGACATCAGGCTTCGCGGCGACTGCATTCGTCAGATAGCCGCTGAATTCCTTCTCGTTGAGCGAATGGTAGCTATTGCCCACATGCTCAATGCCCTTCTCCTTGAAAATCGCCTTGGCCGCCGACAGCAAACCGTCGCCGAATACATACTGCGGCGTGATCGTGTTCCAGCGTTTTGCTTTCGGCATCATCTGGGTCAACGGGCGCACGGTCTGTTCGATCGCACCGTAGGTCGGCACGGACCAGCGGAAAGTCGCGTCGTTGCAGTCCTTGCCGGTGATCTCGTCCGCACCTGCCGTGGTGATAAAGATGCCGCCGGCCTTCTGCACTTCCTCGCCCATCGCCAATGCTTCGGAGGACAGAATACCGCCGGCGAAGAAGCGCGCATTTTTCTGTTGAGCGATTTCCTGCACACGGCACGGCTGTTGCAGGCTTGCCTTCCGTATCGAGCACGGTATAGGCAAGCGGTTGGCCAAGTACCTTGCAGTACTGCTCGATAGCGAGCTTCATGCCGAGGTCGGCGTACTTGCCGTTCGCGGCGAATGGGCCCGACATCGGCACCGGACAGGCGAACTGCAAGGCCCCGGCCTGCGCGAACGCGCTACGCGCGAGCAGCGAGCCCAACGTCCCCGGAAGGGCCGACAACGCGGCCAGCTTCAACATATTTCGGCGATTCAAAATGACGCTCCTTAAGAAAGAGGGGCATCCGGATTACCGTGTGGAACGCTGTAAGGTTGAACATTCAACGACTTGCCGCGACTACTGTATGCATGTACAGTGATCGTCATGCCCCGTGCCTGCAAACTCTACCGTTGCGACGTCCTGCCCGCGCCCATGAATGCGTCGAAGCACGCGCGCGTACGGGCACTCCTGCAGGCATGGCGACGCGTAGCGGTGGTGCACGGTCGCGAACAGTGGAAGCAGTTCTACCGGTCCGGGGCGTGTGATGCGCGGCTGAAGTCTCGCACTGGCTACGACAGGGTCGGCGCGGCCTACGGCCAGATGATCCGTCATCAGGTTGTCGGAGTGCTCGAATCCTTCCTTTCCAACCGCCAGAACGAGTTCCGCGATCTCGTGAACCGCTCGGGAGTCGACGCGACCGTTCGCCATCAACTGCACTTCATCAACCGGTGGAAGGCGTGGCACACGCTTGCTGTTCCTCTCACCATGAAGGACGGCACTGTTATCCCTGAGGACGTGCGTCGTCTCGCGCGCGCGATCTTCCGCTCGGTTATGGCGCACCACCGGCGGCCGGCGCTGAACCGGTTGAACATGATCATCGACCAGCGCATGGTATCCGTGATGCCAGCGCGAACCGCTACGCACTTCCCCCTCTGGGCTCGGCTGTCTACCCTGGAAAAGGGCGTACGCGTTGAGCTCCCCCTGCAGACCTACGAGCATCACACCCTGCGCGCGGGCACGCGCGCGCTGACCGTGCAGGTCAACCAGCGTCCCGACGGGTCATTCGGTGTCGGCATCCTCACGGACGTCACGAACGCTTTCGAAGCGTCCCGTGCGGCCTATCAGCCACGGTGCGAAGCGATCGCACTGGACCTCGGGCTGAACACCCTGTTCGCGACTAACGAGGGTGACCTGCTGGGGCGCGGCTGGCGCGCGAAACTCGAGCACTACGACCGACGCATCACGGGACTGGCGAAGTACCTGCAGCAGCGCGGCAGCAAGCCCAACCGGCACGCACGCTATCGGGCGCGGGTCGCGGCTCTGCGCGGCTGCCTCACGAGCGAGGTGAACCGCATTCTCAACCGGCTCGTGACCACGAAGGCGCCGGCCGAGCTTGTCCTCGAGCGACTAGACTTCCGTGCGCCCGGTCTGAGCAAGCGCCTAAACCGGCTGCTCTCGAACATGGGACGGGGCATCATCGAGGCCAAGCTGAAGGACCTCGAAGAACGCCTGGGCATCAAGACGACCAAGGCCCTCGCCGCGTACTCATCGCAGACCGATTCTGCATGTGGCTACGTGGACAGGGCCAACCGCTCCACACAGGCGCTGTTCGCCTGCCGCTGGTGCGGGCACCGTAAGCACGCGGATGTCAACGCGGCGCGCAACCTGCTTCAGAGACGTTCTCTGGAGGATACAGGCTCGGGCCGGGCAATCCGCGATGCACTCCTCGACAAACTGGTACGCCAGCATGTCGAGCGATATCACAGACCTCGGGGTAGGTCTGCCGACCCACGTCTGTCCAATCCGTATTTCCGGTCCTGGGCAGCCACGGCGAAGTCAATCGGACCTTTCAGTTGATCTACTTTCAACACGAAAATCCGAATACCCAGATTCACAAAGCGATCACGAAAGCAGCACGCGAACGTGACGTGGAAAAGGTGCGCGAATTGATGGTGGTCCACATGACCGAAGCGCCACGCTATGTGAAGCGGATGAAGGGCAAGCTGCGTGGTCGGCTAATTCTTGATTCGGAGATTCGCCGGCGCGTGAGGGCGCGTAGCGTCGCACCGGCTGATGATGCCGGTCAGGAGTGAAGTCGATTTGAGAAGTGCCGCTGCCGGATGGCGCGGCACCTGCAGCGGAAGGTGCCCTGCGTGCCTGCGTTGCAAGCGGACGGAACGAATGGAATCGAAAAGGTCGACTCGGGAAAAATGAAAGCACGGACGCACCAGTCGACTGACGGCGATTGGCTCGGGCACAGCCATCCCCCTGCTCAAGACGGCCAATTGGGTTGCGGCAGCCACGTGAGGGCTCAACCTTTTGCGGCGCGCACCGTTATTGCATCTGCACAGGCATAACACTGGACCGTCGTGGCACAACCTATTCCGTTTTCCCGCAACACCGGCGCTGCACGTGCTCGGCATGACAAAGCCTTGCTGTGCCGATCGACCGGAAAATCTCCGATGACCTTGCCTTGCGCGTGCATCTGGCGCTCGATGCCTTGCGCCGCGGCGCCGGTAGCACGAGCGATTGGGGGGCGACAATGACTACGTCCGGTGTAGCGACATTCATCTTGGCCGGTAGTGAGGAGTCGGAGGCGGGTTAGCCGCCGGAGACGACGAACTGCCGGCGGCGCCGGATCGGCGAGGCTTAGGATGGCTGACTGAACCTAAAAAGAGGCGGTCAGCCCATGTCTGGAAGCCGCATCACCGACCAGCAGGTCCGCCTCTACATGAACCATCGCAAACACCATCCACAGAAGCTCGCTGCGGCGAAGTCAGGCATGAGCGAGCGCACGGCGCGACGTGTCGAACACGAAGCCGGACTACCGTCACAGCAGCCCCGGCGCTACTGGCGCTCGCGCCCTGATCCGTTCGCCGGTGTCTGGGAGAGCGAAGTAGTCCCGTTGCTACGCGCTGCGCCAAAGCTGAAGGCGATCACTCTGCTGCGCAAATTGCAGGAGGACCATCCCGAGCGCTTTCCTGACAGCATGCGCCGCACGTTTGAGCGACATGTCAGCCAGTGGCGCGCGCTCGAAGGCCCGAACCAGGAAGTGTTCTTCCCTCAAACGTATCAGCCAGGCGCGCGAGGCCTGTCGGACTTCACGCACATGGACAAGTTGTGCGTAACGATTGGTGGCATCCCGCTCAACCACCTGCTGTATCACTTCGTGCTGGCGTTCTCGCGCTGGGAATACGCTAGCGTGGTCGATGGCGGGGAGAGCTTCCAGGCGCTGGCGACGGGATTGCAGAACGCGCTGTGGCAGGCCGGCGGTTGCCCACGGGAACATCGTTCCGACAGCCTGTCGGCGGCCGCGTACGACGAGTTCGTGCGCGGGGTGGTGATGCGCCGCAACCGGCGCAACGCTGCAGCGTTCCAGATCGAGCGCGAACACCTGCTAGATCTGCCTGAACACCGTACCACCGACTTCACGGAGGAAGAGGCGCGCGTGACACGCTGCGGCACGTTCACCGTGCGTTGCGTCCTGTACAGCGCCCCGTCGCGACTGATCGGTCATCGCCTGAAGGTACGCCTGTACAGTGACCGGCTCGATTGCTATCTGTCCGGCGCGCTCGTGCACAGCACGGCGAGAGCCACGCACACGAGCAAACGGCGCGGTCGCGGCATCGACTACCGGCACTTCATCGATTCGCTCAAACGCAAGCCGCAGGCCTTCAAGGGCCTCGCGTTCCGTGACGATCTGTTTCCGCGTGAAGCCTACCGACGCACCTCGGAGCGACTCGAGGAGGCGCTGACGCCACGCAGCGCATGCAAGACCATGGTGGGCCTGCTTGAGCTGGCAGGAAACCACGGCGTCGAGGCGCAACTGGCGCAGAGGCTCGATGCATTGCTCGAACTCGGTGAACTGCCCGATCTGAAGGCGCTGTTCGCTGAGTTCGCGCCGCGCCAGGCCGAGTGTCCGGTGGTTGTCGTCGAGATGCCGTCCGCCGCGCTCTATGACACGTTGCTCAATGAGGAGGTGCTCGCATGAACGCCGCCTACGATGCTGGCCGTATCGCGCTAATGCTCAACGAATTGCGCCTGCCAACGATCGGCCGGTTATGGCCGGACTTCGCTGAACGCTCGGACAAGGAAAGCTGGCAGGCGTCGCGGTTACTCGGTGCATTGCTCGAACATGAACTCGCCGAGCGCGCCAAACGAAGAAATCGAACGTCATCGTGCCGAGTCACATCTGGATCCGACCAAGACGCTTGCCACCTTCGACTTCGGTGTTGTGCCTATGGTCTCGAAGGCGCATGTGATGGCGCTGGCCACCGGCGATTCGTGGCTTGAGAAAGGCGCCACGATTCTCCTGTTCGGTCCGCCCGGACACGAGACATAATGCTCACCTCCCTATGTTATTGAAGATCAATGGATAGTTGATTTGGATCTGCCGATTGCGGGCCTTCAGCCGAATCCCGTTGTGCGCAATACGCGTCTATATCGGTGCGATGTATAACCCACGGTGCGCCAATGCACGCCTGCGTAGCCGGCAATTGCTTCGTGCGGATCAAACGCAGAACCGTGGGCGCGCTGATACGTAATAATGCAGCGGCTTCCGTCGCCGTCAGTTCGTTACGCTCCTGCCTCTCTCCTTCGCGATAGACAGAAATCGAATGATCGTGACGCAAGATACCAATGCGCGCTGCAGTCCATGTATGCCCCCTGGCCGTGCGTCTGCCCAGGCGATTGATGATCGCAGCAATCGATAGGTCCGGGAGGGTTCTTGCCAAAGCGCGAATGATATCAATCGTCTCGCTGTCGGTGACCCAGCGATGCTGCCCAGTACGGTTCGTTTGGAATTCGAGTTCAGTGTGTTGGCCTCCCTGCCAGTGAAGAAGCGCCCGGATGGTGTGGTCCTGCTTCGTAACGACAATCTCCTTGAGAACAGTACGCAAGATACGTTTCTTGATTTCGAGGGCACTGGCGGGGTGATTCCACAGCCGGGGCAAATCCGTTCCCAACCTCATGAGTTCGTCGCGAGCGGCGTTGCTGAGTGAATCTGCCGGCTGTTCGCGTAGCGCGTCAAGTTCGGCTTGCCGTTGCGCTTGTGTTGTTAACGCATCGTTCCAGCGGCGCTCCAGCTCGGCGGCAACCAACCGGTTATCGGGGTCGATGGCGTCGTACTGTCGACGAGCGCGGGTCGCTTCATAACGTGCCTGTTCGAGCGCCAGCTCCTTATGCCGGACTCGCTCGTCGTCACTCACACGATTACGCTCGATGGCGTCCAACGAGGCGCGAATGCCCAATGGTTCAAGTCGCCGTAAAACTTCCTCCGAAACGCGCTGATCTACACGCAACGCACCGAACGAAATACAACCGGGACCGCCGTGATTCAGCATGCTGCCGCGGCAGTGATAACGGGCCACCACACCTTTGGTGCCAGAATACGCAATATGCAGCTTGCGTCCGCAATGACCGCAACGCAATAGACCCGGCAACAGCGAACTGCCGCGTTTAACCGAACCGCGGACCATGTTGCCCTTCATGTTGGCATTGTCGGTAATCAATTTGCGGTTGCTCTCGTATTCTTCCCAGCTAATGTAGCCCGCATGGTGCTCGACGATCAAGACCTGCCAATCCTTGCGATCGACGTGAGTGCCGCTGTGAAGACGCTTGCGGCCGTTCTCAATGCGCACGATTGTCCTGGTCTTGCCAAACGCATAGGCGCCGCCGTAGGTGGGATTCGACAGCATCTTCAGCACAGTGTTATATATCGGCAATCTCCAGACGACATGGCGACCCTCTTGACCGTAAGTGACCGCCGGCAATTCGATATTCTCCTGCCTGATCCAGAGCAAGACCTGCCTGACGCTCCCTAACTCACGAAACTTCTGGAAGACCAGCCCGAGTGCTTCACGGATACGCCGATCCGGATCGATCTCGATTCGATTGTTTGGGACCCGAACATAGCCAATCGGAACCGTCATGAATAACTCACCGCGTTTGGCCTTCTGGTCCAGTGCGGCCTGGGAACGTTGGCGAAATGTCGATAGTTCCATCTCGGACAGCGTGCCCTTCATGCCCAACAAAAGCCGGTCGTTAGGTTCCCGAGGATCATAGATTCCGTCCTCGTCGATCAGGATCGTTCCGACAAGTCGACAGAATTCCAGCAGCGTGTGCCAGTCACGCCCATTGCGCGCCAGCCGGGAGGCTTCAATGCAGAATACTGCACCAATCTCGCCACTGCAAAGTGTAGCCAGTAGCCGTTCGAAACCCGGCCGATGAATACCTGATCCCGAGCGGCCAAGGTCGTCGTCAATGACGGATACGTCGGGCCAGCCTAGCGCGCGGGCGCGATCCGCAAGCCCATACTGTCGCAACTGGCTCTCGCGGTTGTGCTGAACCTGATCGAATGTTGATTGCCTGATATACACGCATGCACGGCGCGCAAGATGTTCAGCGCGGATCTTGCTCATCGCGCACCTCCATCTCGATCGCGTCGATTACCGATTGCATCAGCAGCGCCAGTTGCGCCACCACTTCCGATAGCGTCTCCGCTGGCAAGTACGTTTCGTCGTGGGCTTCGTCGAACAGACCCTTCTGCCTGATCACCTGTTTGCGCATCACTGTATCTCCCGTGTGTAGACGACACACTGCAAGATAAAGCGGCGTCAATCAGACGCTGCAGTTCGACCAATACAGCATGCGGCAACTCTGGCTGCGAGACCACGTGCATTTGGCTCGCTTCCTCCCAGGTCATCCACGGCGGAAGGTGCGCACGCGTACCATCCGGCTGCATGATGATCAGGTACGACTCGCCTCGATAGCGATTCATACCTATGACATTGATGCACTCGCCGAAGCGCGGGTGAAACGGATAGCGAACGACGACGTCGTCGCCTTGATTATGGGCAGTATGTTGCTGGTTCGCCCGGCGGCGGAAAAAGTCACTTGGGGTCCGCCATCGGCCATGCGTTAATCGACGCCGGCTATCGCGTATTGTTCACGCGCACCGGCGAAATCGTGCAGAAGCTCCAGGTCGCGCGCCAGAGTCTGCAGCTGCCTTCGGCGCTGGCGAAGCTTGACCGGTTCGACCTGATCATCCTCGATGATCTGTCGTATGTGAGGAAAGACCAGGCTGAAACCAGCGTGCTATTTGAGCTGATCGCCGAGAGGTATGAGCGGAAAAGTCTTCTAATAACGGCCAACCAGCCGTTCTCCGGCTGGAACGACGTCTTCCCGGACCCCGGCATGACGGTGGCCGCCATCGACCGGCTCGTTCATCACTCGACGATCTTCGAGCTGAATGTCGAAAGCTATCGGCGCCGCACAGCCAGCGACAAACAGAAAGAGCGCCGCCGTCAATTACCCACTGACAACCCGAACGGAGCGACAACCATGACCCCCTGACGCAGCGACAATCACCTCGGCCGACCGGCCAAGATGTTTGTCGGCAAACCGGACTTCCTGCTTAACGCTATCCAAGCGATGCACAAACGCTCGCGCAGGTCATGCTGCTAACGGGCTTTCTGGCTGAGTCCAGCTTCGACTCGGCGACCGGCGAGCAACTCGGTGCGGCGGAGCGCGCGGTGTCGGGGTTTTCGATATCGGCCGTGAAACAAGGCCCGTTCTGCACCCGCTTTTCCACACGGTAACGCAGAAACCCCACCTTTTGGGGTGGGGTTTCTGTTACTGCAGGGGAGCCTGACGATTACCTACTTTCACACGGGAATCCGCACTATCATCGGCGTGGAGTCGTTTCACGGTCCTGTTCGGGATGGGAAGGGGTGGGACCGACTCGCTATGGTCATCAGGCATGACTTGTTGCCGTACTGCCCGGGCGGGGCAATACAACCAATCTGGAAGAAGTAGCTGAGAGGATGCCTCTCGTTGACGTGTTCAACCCACGTCAGGGTCATGTTGTTTCTGGCACAACACTGATCACTCAACCGTGCGTGTGTCCCTGCCCCCTTCGGGGGTGGCCCTGAGCAAGCGCTGAAGCGCCAGCTCATGGCGTAAAACACACCGGTTATAGGATCAAGCCTTACGGGCAATTAGTATCAGTTAGCTTAACGCATTACTGCGCTTCCACACCTGACCTATCAACGTCCTGGTCTTGAACGACCCTTCAAGGGGCTCGAAGCCCCGGGGATATCTCATCTTAAGGCGAGTTTCCCGCTTAGATGCTTTCAGCGGTTATCTCTTCCGAACATAGCTACCCGGCGATGCCACTGGCGTGACAACCGGTACACCAGAGGTTCGTCCACTCCGGTCCTCTCGTACTAGGAGCAGCCCCCTTCAAATATCCAGCGCCCACGGCAGATAGGGACCAAACTGTCTCACGACGTTTTAAACCCAGCTCACGTACCTCTTTAAATGGCGAACAGCCATACCCTTGGGACCGGCTACAGCCCCAGGATGAGATGAGCCGACATCGAGGTGCCAAACACCGCCGTCGATATGAACTCTTGGGCGGTATCAGCCTGTTATCCCCAGAGTACCTTTTATCCGTTGAGCGATGGCCCTTCCATACAGAACCACCGGATCACTATGACCTGCTTTCGCACCTGCTCGACTTGTCGGTCTCGCAGTTAAGCACGCTTATGCCATTGCACTATCAGCACGATTTCCGACCGTACCTAGCGTACCTTCGTACTCCTCCGTTACACTTTGGGAGGAGACCGCCCCAGTCAAACTGCCTACCATGCACTGTCCCCGATCCGGATCACGGACCAAGGTTAGAACCTCAAACAAACCAGGGTGGTATTTCAAGGGCGGCTCCACGCAGACTGGCGTCCACGCTTCAAAGCCTCCCACCTATCCTACACAGACCGGTTCAAAGTCCAATGCAAAGCTACAGTAAAGGTTCATGGGGTCTTTCCGTCTAGCCGCGGGGAGATTGCATCATCACAAACACTTCAACTTCGCTGAGTCTCGGGAGGAGACAGTGTGGCCATCGTTACGCCATTCGTGCAGGTCGGAACTTACCCGACAAGGAATTTCGCTACCTTAGGACCGTTATAGTTACGGCCGCCGTTTACCGGGACTTCAATCAAGAGCTTGCACCCCATCATTTAATCTTCCGGCACCGGGCAGGCGTCACACCCTATACGTCCACTTTCGTGTTTGCAGAGTGCTGTGTTTTTATTAAACAGTCGCAGCCACCAGTTTATTGCAACCCCTTCACCCTAAGCGCGCAGGCGCGTCAGGCTACAGGGGCGTACCTTATCCCGAAGTTACGGTACCAATTTGCCGAGTTCCTTCTCCCGAGTTCTCTCAAGCGCCTTAGAATACTCATCTCGCCCACCTGTGTCGGTTTGCGGTACGGTCTTGTTAAACTGAAGCTTAGAGGCTTTTCTTGGAACCACTTCCGATTGCTTCTTCACCTAAGTGAATGGCGCCACGCCCTTGAATTACGCACCCGGATTTGCCTGAGTGCCTTCTCCAACGCAGCGACCGGGACTTCCAACACCCGGACAACCTTCCGCGATCCGTCCCCCCATCGCATTTAACAATGGTGCAGGAATATTAACCTGCTTCCCATCAGCTACGCATTTCTGCCTCGCCTTAGGGGCCGACTCACCCTACGCCGATGAACGTTGCGTAGGAAACCTTGGGCTTACGGCGAGGGGGCCTTTCACCCCCTTTATCGCTACTCATGTCAGCATTCGCACTTCCGATACCTCCAGCGCACTTTTCAATGCACCTTCGCAGGCTTACGGAACGCTCTCCTACCATGCACATAAATGTGCATCCGCAGCTTCGGTATATTGCTTAGCCCCGTTACATCTTCCGCGCAGGACGACTCGATCAGTGAGCTATTACGCTTTCTTTAAAGGATGGCTGCTTCTAAGCCAACCTCCTGACTGTTTTAGCCTTCCCACTTCGTTTCCCACTTAGCAATATTTGGGGACCTTAGCTGGCGGTCTGGGTTGTTTCCCTCTTGACACCGGACGTTAGCACCCGATGTCTGTCTCCCGTGATTGCACTCTTCGGTATTCGGAGTTTGCTATGGCGTAGTAATCCGCAATGGACCCCACAACCATGACAGTGCTCTACCCCCGAAGGTGATACACGAGGCACTACCTAAATAGTTTTCGGAGAGAACCAGCTATTTCCAGGTTTGTTTAGCCTTTCACCCCTATCCACAGCTCATCCCCTAACTTTTCAACGTTAGTGGGTTCGGACCTCCAGTACGTGTTACCGCACCTTCATCCTGGCCATGGATAGATCACCTGGTTTCGGGTCTACACCCAGCGACTGAACGCCCTGTTCGGACTCGCTTTCGCTACGCCTGCCCTAATCGGTTAAGCTTGCCACTGAATGTAAGTCGCTGACCCATTATACAAAAGGTACGCCGTCACCCCTTACGAGGCTCCGACTGTTTGTATGCATGCGGTTTCAGGATCTATTTCACTCCCCTCCCGGGGTTCTTTTCGCCTTTCCCTCACGGTACTGGTTCACTATCGGTCGATCACGAGTATTTAGCCTTGGAGGATGGTCCCCCCATCTTCAGACAGGATTTCACGTGTCCCGCCCTACTTGTCGTACACCCAGTTCTTCCTCGCTGTTTTCGTCTACAGGGCTATCACCTGCTATGGCGGCACTTTCCAGAGCCTTCGACTAACAATGAAGATAAAGAGTACAGGCTGATCCCATTTCGCTCGCCACTACTCTGGGAATCTCGGTTGATTTCTTTTCCTGCGGTTACTTAGATGTTTCAGTTCACCGCGTTCGCTTCTCGTGACCTATGTATTCAGTCACGGATACCTCAAAAGAGGTGGGTTTCCCCATTCGGACATCGACGGATCAAAGCTCGTTTGCCAGCTCCCCGTCGCTTTTCGCAGGCTACCGCGTCCTTCATCGCCTGTGATCGCCAAGGCATCCACCACATGCACTTGTTCGCTTGACCCTATAACGGGTGTGTCTCAACACCGATCCGAAGATCCATGCCTCGCCACAATCGCTACAGGTTGAGTATTCGTGTTGCGCCGTATTCCAAGGCAATCTTTCGATTACCTTTTCATACATTGATACAATCACAACCCTGATTCACCTACTCAACCACCCATCTCTAAGTGATCTTTCGTGAATCTCTTTACTACTTCTTCCTGATTGTTAAAGAACGACAGCCGATATGATGGTCGCTATGACCACCTATCACTCTGACTGGCTCAATCGCCAATGCCTGTTTCACTACACCGCAAACCTCTTGCAAGGTCCGCCGCAGTAAAACCGGCATTGAAGATTGGTGGAGGATGACGGGATCGAACCGACGACCCCCTGCTTGCAAAGCAGGTGCTCTCCCAGCTGAGCTAATCCCCCAGTCACACACAGATATTGCTATCTGTATTGATGCCCCAGGGGTTTCAGTCATTAGCGCAGCCACCGCAGAAACAGTGGTGGGTCTGGATGGATTCGAACCATCGACCCCCGCCTTATCAAGACGGTGCTCTAACCAACTGAGCTACAGACCCCTGAGTCTGTCTTTTTCACAGCCGATAAGCGTGAGCGCTCAACGCATTGACACGTTAGCTCGAGAAAGGAGGTGATCCAGCCGCACCTTCCGATACGGCTACCTTGTTACGACTTCACCCCAGTCATGAATCCTACCGTGGTGACCGTCCTCCTTGCGGTTAGACTAGCCACTTCTGGTAAAACCCACTCCCATGGTGTGACGGGCGGTGTGTACAAGACCCGGGAACGTATTCACCGCGGCATGCTGATCCGCGATTACTAGCGATTCCAGCTTCACGCACTCGAGTTGCAGAGTGCGATCCGGACTACGATCGGTTTTCTGGGATTGGCTCCCCCTCGCGGGTTGGCGACCCTCTGTTCCGACCATTGTATGACGTGTGAAGCCCTACCCATAAGGGCCATGAGGACTTGACGTCATCCCCACCTTCCTCCGGTTTGTCACCGGCAGTCTCCCTAGAGTGCTCTTGCGTAGCAACTAGGGACAAGGGTTGCGCTCGTTGCGGGACTTAACCCAACATCTCACGACACGAGCTGACGACAGCCATGCAGCACCTGTGTTATGGCTCCCTTTCGGGCACTCCCACCTCTCAGCAGGATTCCATACATGTCAAGGGTAGGTAAGGTTTTTCGCGTTGCATCGAATTAATCCACATCATCCACCGCTTGTGCGGGTCCCCGTCAATTCCTTTGAGTTTTAATCTTGCGACCGTACTCCCCAGGCGGTCAACTTCACGCGTTAGCTACGTTACCAAGTCAATGAAGACCCGACAACTAGTTGACATCGTTTAGGGCGTGGACTACCAGGGTATCTAATCCTGTTTGCTCCCCACGCTTTCGTGCATGAGCGTCAGTATTGGCCCAGGGGGCTGCCTTCGCCATCGGTATTCCTCCACATCTCTACGCATTTCACTGCTACACGTGGAATTCTACCCCCCTCTGCCATACTCTAGCCCGCCAGTCACAAATGCAGTTCCCAGGTTAAGCCCGGGGATTTCACATCTGTCTTAGCGGACCGCCTGCGCACGCTTTACGCCCAGTAATTCCGATTAACGCTTGCACCCTACGTATTACCGCGGCTGCTGGCACGTAGTTAGCCGGTGCTTATTCTTCCGGTACCGTCATCCCCCCGGGGTATTAACCCAGAGGTTTTCTTTCCGGACAAAAGTGCTTTACAACCCGAAGGCCTTCTTCACACACGCGGCATTGCTGGATCAGGCTTGCGCCCATTGTCCAAAATTCCCCACTGCTGCCTCCCGTAGGAGTCTGGGCCGTGTCTCAGTCCCAGTGTGGCTGGTCGTCCTCTCAGACCAGCTACAGATCGTCGCCTTGGTAGGCCTTTACCCCACCAACTAGCTAATCTGCCATCGGCCGCCCCTGTAGCGGGAGGTCCTAAGATCCCCCCCTTTCCTCCGTAGAGCGTATGCGGTATTAATCCGGCTTTCGCCGGGCTATCCCCCACTACAGGACACGTTCCGATGTATTACTCACCCGTTCGCCACTCGCCACCAGGGTTGCCCCCGTGCTGCCGTTCGACTTGCATGTGTAAGGCATGCCGCCAGCGTTCAATCTGAGCCAGGATCAAACTCTTCAGTTCAAACCTGTTACTGTTTTTCGGTTCTGTTACGAACCGGTCGCTCACTCAACGTACTGACGAATGATCCCCCTGCCGGCGTGTTTCCACCCCAGCAGGAAAACCTTCCTTTCATTACTGTGTGAGACTTGATACTTTCGCTTCCAGCAAACCCCGAAGAGCTCACTGCGCGTCGCGCATCAAGCGCCCACACTTATCGGCTGTTAATTTTTAAAGATCGAGTCCGCATTCACCACCGGAACCGCACCGCGCGCTGTTGGTATCAAGCTTCAACACCACAACCACCCGGTACCGCTTCGTTCTGCGTCGCTGCATCAGCAGCAGAGAAACGAGATTATGGAGAACGGTCGACGGGTCGTCAACCCCCTTTTGTGAATTTTCTTTTGACCAAGTGCGATTTGACGCCAAAACATGCGCCCCGCTATATGTAGCAAGATGTAGCAAGATCGACGGAAAGTCATCCGGCCGTGCGAGAGTGGCCGACATAGCCTATAGTAAAGAGCCTGCATACGCGCACGACGAGCAGTTGAAGTGCTGCCTTCTGCCCCCACCTGAACCTATGGATGACAGGCGACGAAGGGACCCTGCGACAAGAGCGCATGACAAATTGGTGTGCTCATAATGCGCGCGAAG
Source organism: Paraburkholderia sp. RL17-337-BIB-A (assembly GCF_046025895.1). Lineage (NCBI taxonomy): Bacteria > Pseudomonadati > Pseudomonadota > Betaproteobacteria > Burkholderiales > Burkholderiaceae > Paraburkholderia > Paraburkholderia sp. RL17-337-BIB-A. The sequence goes on from NZ_JARESY010000002.1 coordinate 3,341,399, forward strand.
GCGCAAGCTCGTATATAATGCGAGCCGCGCGAATTTCGCACATTTCTATCGGCCCGCTTCGCGCGGGCTCATCTTTTTTGCTCCCCAGAGCACAGTCAAACAACCGCGTTGAGTCACTCAGGTGATGTTGAGCCATGCTCGAAACGCCTGACGGTAGCGTCTTGCGTCTCATAGCGAAGCCTCTAGAGGAGAATACGTGAACCCTTTTGATCGCGAAGATTCGCAACACGAAACTGCCGGATACGCCACCAAAGCGCCCGCTGGCCGTACAGCCAAGGGCAAAGGCGCTGGCAAAGCGATCCCCGTAGCGGCCGAACTGCCGCCGCAACAGGCCGAAGAGCGCCAGCGCCAGATGCGAGCGCTGATCCAGCTGGGTAAGGAGCAAGGCTACCTGACCCACGCGCAGATCAACGACCACCTGCCTGACAACTTCGCGCAGACAGCGGCGATCGACAGCATCGTCAGCGCCTTCAACGACATGGGCGTGCAGGTCTACGAGCAGGCTCCGGATGCGGAAACCCTGCTGCTCAACTCGAACGCCCCCGCCGTGGTGTCGGACGATCAGGCAGACGAGGAAACCGAAGTCGCGTTGTCGACGGTCGATTCGGAATTCGGTCGTACAACCGACCCCGTGCGCATGTATATGCGCGAAATGGGCGCAACCGAGCTGCTGACCCGCGCGGGCGAAATCGCGATTGCGAAGCGCATCGAAGACGGTCTTCACGAAATGGTGCAGGCGATTGCCGCCTGCCCGCTCGCGATCTCCGCCATTCTGGCGAGCGCCCAACAGGTCGCTGACGGCGAATTGCGCATTGACGAACTGGTCGACGGTCTGAACGAAGACAACCTCGCAGCGGAAGACGCCGCCGCCGGTGCGGACGCCGTAGCGGACATCGACGCCGACGCGGCCGACGACGACAGCGAAGACGAAGACGACGACGACGACGCCGGTCCGGCCGACTCCTCGGCGGCGGACGAAGCGCGCCTGAAGCAGCTCACGAGCGATTGCCTCGAAATTTTCGCCCAGGTCGGCATCCTGTCCGACCAGATGAACGCCTCGCACACGCGCGGCGACGTCAGCTCGAAGGCTTATCAGCGCGCCCGCGAAGAGATCCAGCAGCACCTTGCGAAGATCCGCTTCACGGCCCGTACCATCGACCGCCTGTGCGGCGACGTGCAAAGCCAGGTCGCGCAGGTTCGCGCGATCGAGCGCAACATTCTGCAAATCGTCGTGACAAAGAGCGGCATGCCCCGCGAGCAGTTCATTGAATCGTTCAAGGGTCACGAAGCCGATCTCGGCTGGACGGAGCGCGCGGCGCGCGGCTCGTCGTCGTTCGGCGCGGCGCTCGAGCGTCATCTGCCGGCGATCCAGTCGGAACAGCAAAAGCTGATCGACATCGAGGCCACCGTTTCGCTGCCGCTCAAGCATCTGAAGGAAATCAACCGTCAGATGGTCGCGGCCGAGTCGAAGATGCGCAAGGCCAAGAGCGAGATGATCGAGGCGAATCTGCGTCTCGTGATCTCGATCGCGAAGAAGTATGTGAACCGCGGCATGTTGTTCCTCGACCTGATTCAGGAAGGCAACATCGGTCTGATGAAGGCGGTGGACAAGTTCGAATACCGCCGCGGCTGGAAGTTTTCGACCTACGCAACGTGGTGGGTTCGCCAGGCTGTGACGCGCTCGCTCGCCGATCAGGCGCGCACGATCCGCGTGCCGGTGCACATGATCGAAACGATCAACAAGCTCAACCGCATTTCGCGCGAGATCTTGCAGCAGACCGGTCAGGAAGCCCATCCCTCGGTGCTGGCCGAACGCATGGAACTGTCGGAAGAGAAGGTGCGTGGCATTCTGAAGATCGCCAAGCAGCCGGTCTCGATGGAAACGCCGGTCGGCGACGACGGCGACGCCACGCTCGGCGACATGATCGAAGATTCGGCGGCTTCCTCGCCGGCCGACGCAGCGATGCAGGCCGACTTGCGCGCCGCCATCGACGACGCGCTCGACTCGCTATCGCCGCGCGAAGCGAAGGTGCTGCGTATGCGTTACGGCATCAACACGAAGTCGGACCACACGCTCGAAGAAGTCGGCAAGCAGTTCGACGTGACGCGCGAGCGGATTCGTCAGATCGAAAGCAAGGCCATGCGTAAGCTGATGCATCCGAGCCGCGCCGATCGTCTGAAGTCGTTCCTCGACCGCTAAGCAAGCGGTGCGCTTGTCGTGCGCCATGCACGACAAGCGCATTCCCTCTCCCCCTCTCAAGCAAGCAACGAGATGATCCCGTCAAGGGATGATTCCCGCTGCCAGCCAACGCCCAGCCGCGTAGAACGCATTGCGCTCTTCCTGGCGCGGATTCGAACGTTCGAGACCCAGCGTACCGTACGCAAACGACTTGACCGCCGAGACGCCGGTTGTCGATGCGCCTTCTGCTGAATCGCTTACCTCATCGCTCTGCGCCTTATCTCCCTCTTGCGGCACCTTCGGCGGAGATTGGGAAGGCCTCGTGCTGCCTCACTCGATCGCCATCCCCACGCAATCACTCGAACAAGCCGGCCCTAACGCACGCGGGCTGCGTAACTTTCGCCTGTAACGCTCCCCGCAATTGCCGGTTGGCCGCCCAGCTACCCATGGCCGTACGCGTTCGACGCGCCTGCCAGCGATGACCAATGGGAACGCCCATCCCAACACGCGAACGCCGCTACGCGCCCGCGCAAACCATCCAGACCACGGGCATAGTCGTTGCGGCGCTCCGAGTACACTTTTTACGAGGAGCACATCATGACTACGCTCGATCCCCAAGGGCTCGCATCCGCGGGCACGCAAGGCGCAAACATCGTGGGAACAGGTATTGGCGACGGCCCCGGACCGGACGTCATGGCCGCGTCGACACTCGATGGCAACAAGGTGATGTCGTCCGACGGCGAACATGTCGGCAAGATCTCCGACATCATGCTCGACGTGCGCGGCGGACGCGTCGCTTATGCGGTGCTATCCAGCGGCGGCTTTCTCGGTATGGGCGATACGCTCCACGCCATTCCATGGAGCGCGCTCACGCTCGACACGGACGAAAAATGCTTCGTGCTCGACGCAGCCGCCGAGCACATCAAGAACGCACCCGGCTTCGATAAGGATAACTGGCCTTCCATGGCGGACAGCGAATGGGGCACCTCGGTGCACGAGTATTACAACCGACCACCCTATTGGAGCGCGACGCGAGACGTCGTGGAGGGTCGCGGGCTGGATTCCGACCTTTGATCCTTTCAACTCACCGCAAAACACCATAAAACACCGGGCGTGACGCGACGGGCGCTGTCGGCAACGACAACGCCCATCGCAACGTCAGCCCTTCTCTCGTTCCGCTCAGGTCTTGTCGCCCACCGAACGGCTTCCCACTGCATCGAGCTTGCTCTGCAATGCCTGCTTGCGCGCAGCGATCTTCTTTCCAAGTCCGACGAGATCGCATTTCGTGCGCCGCAACTCCGGGAACAACGCTTCCTCCTCCTCTTCGACGTGGTGCTGAACCATCTCGGACATCACCTTGAAGGTCGCATCAAACCCTTTATCGCCGGCCTTGAGCGTCTCGAACTTTGCGATCAGCGTCTTGACCAGAAAATGCTCGACATAAGCTTCGTCGACGTCGAGTTTGTCGTCGTCCGGCAAGGCTTCCTGCGCGGCCGGATACAGCAATTCCTCTTCGATGATCGCGTGCATGGTCAGCTCTTCGCACGCACGCTGCGCCAGTGCCGCTTTTGCTTCCAGATCGTCGTCGCCGGCTTTCTTGAATGCTTCGAAGAGTTTTTCCACTGCGCGGTGATCGGCTTCGAGCAACGCCAATGCGTCGCTTGCGCCCGTCCCTTGAGCGGTGGATTTTGCAATGGTTTCAGCTGGTGTCATGTCGTCTCTCCCTTTTAGTCGAATCAAATGTCTGTCGCCACTTCCACGTGCGCGTGTCCTATGTGTTGCGGACGGCTCCGGCAACAAAAAAAGCCGGAGCGCCCGTCTGGCACTTCGAAGTCCGCAGGCGAAAAGCACCGAGTCGTGCTGACAGCACTGGCGCAAGGACCATACCGACTCCTTTTTGCGCGCAATGGCGCGCCACGGCAGCTGCAAACACCGCACGGGACGCGCGCGAACCTGCCGTGAACGCCAGCCGTCAAACCTCAACCGTCAGACGGTCGCCTGACCCGCGCCCAGATCGGCGCCGGTGGTCGGATCGCTCGACGTATCGGACGCCGTACGCGACGCCATCGCCTGCAACACGTCGATGTCCTTTTTCGATATCTTCACCGTCGCCGTGCCATCGCCGCCGTCCACCGCGGGTGTCGGCGAGTCCTCAAACTGCCATTCGGGTCCCTCGTTCCACGGTCCGCGCGGCGCGCCATCTGCTTCCGACATCTTGTAATAGACATGGGTGAACTCCGGCATGCCGGGCATGCTTGCCTTGCGGGAAGTTGGGCTGAATCGAATGCAGCGCCTTTTCGAACGACAGTTGATGCGCAATTTCGCGCGTCATCAAAAACCCGAGCGCTTCCTTGATGCCGGCGTCGTCGGTCACGTTCATCAGACGTTCGTAGACGATCTTGGCGCGCGCTTCGGCGGCGATATTCGAGCGCAGATCGGCGGTCGGCTCGCCGATCGTGTCGATGTATGCGGCGCTCCACGGCACGCCGGCCGAATTGGTCAGCGCTGGTCCGCCGCCGTATAGCAGCGCGGTGGTGTGCGAATCGTTACCGCCGCCGGTCAGCGAGCGATAGAGTTCCGCTTCCGACTCGGCCGCTTCGGCAAGTTGCCCCTTGGCGCCCTTGTTCAGCATGGCGACAATCGAGCCGATGATCTCCAGATGGCTGAGTTCTTCGGTCGCGATATCGAACAGCAGATCCTTGCGGCCCGCGTCATCTTCGCCGACTGCCTGGGTGAAGTAGCGGCACGCCGCAGCGAGTTCGCCTTGCGGACCGCCGAATTGTTCAAGCAGCAGATTCGCCAGACCGGGATTCGGTGCGGCAACGCGGACGGTGTATTGCAGACGCTTGTTATGAACGAACATGATGTTCCCTTGGGAAGTGGAGATCAGTTAAGCCAGAGGACACAAGCACGCCGATCCGAACGGCGAACGATCGAGGCGTCGCGCCGGCTGGACGGGAAGAAACCGTGATTCATGGCCTGCCGCATGGCAGTTCCGGACAGCGAAGCGGAAACACGCCGCAGCGTACCCGTGAAACGGGCGTCCGGATCTCAGAGCGAAGCTCTGGCTTGAGCGAGGCAGGAGGCCTCGCGAGAAAAAGAGAAAGCACCCACCTGGTTCAGCATGGGGTGTGCCTGAGGCGGTTCTCTTTGCCCTGACGCAGAGGGTCGTGAGGGCTCTTATCCACACAAATTGTCCATAAGGCTGTGGATATCCTGCGCAAGACTCACGCAAGTCGTTGAGCGCATTGAGATATCACCCTCTGCTCGCACCAGGCACGCAAGCGCCGGACAACGGACTTTCGAACGACGTCAAGGTCGCTTGCGGCCAGGTCCGCGCGAGAATGGCGTCGAAAAGTGAGACCGGTTTGCGCGGACGCCTTCTCTCGATGGAAAATCGATGCCGATTGCGGCCATCGTCCAGGCGGGCAGTAAACGATATCTACGCACTACACATTGCGTTTTCCGCATCTCCTCGAACGCGCACCGCTAAACCACGTTCTTCTCCACGATCGGCCGGTTCTCAAGCACACGCGTGAAGCTCAACGAACCGAGATCGAGCGTTGTGTAACGGCCATGCAGAATCAATTCGCTAATGCCACGGCCCGTTGCCGGACCTTGCTGCAAACCGTGCCCGCTGAAACCATTGGCAAAAATGCAGTTATCGACATGCGGGTGATAGCCGATGATCGCGTTCTGATCGAGCACGTTGTATTCGTAGTAGCCGGACCAGCAGTTTTGCACGCGCAGTGCTTCGAATTGCGGCACGCGATGCGCGAGCGTCGGCCAGATCACGTCGTCGAATAGTGCGTGATCGACTTCGTCGAGCGGCAAATCGTCGGGGTCGTTATCCGCCGACGGCGACGTACCGCAGATGAACGATTGGCCTTCGGGCCGGAAATACACGCCGCTCGGATCGATCAGCAACGGACAATGGTCGAGCCGCGCGGGCGACGTGACATTGAAAATGCTACGGCGTCGTGCGAACACCGGAAGGTCGATGCCGGCCATCTGCGCGACCTTGCGTGACCAGGCGCCTGCGGCGTTCACCACGACGTCGCATGCGTAGCTCTCGCCATTCGCGCTCTGCACTTGCGTGACGTGGTTACCGTCGCGATGCAGCGCGGTAACGTCGGCGGCAACATAGCATGCGCCGAGCGCCTGGGCTTTCTTGCGCAGCGCCTGCACGAGGCCATAGCCGTCGAACCAACCCTCACCGCTTTCGCCATAAGCACCGGCGGCAAGGTCTTCCGTATTGAGCCAGGGAAAGCGCGCTCGTAATGCCGCTTTGTCGAGCAGACTGATATCGGCGCCAAGGCTCTTTTGCAGCGCGTGATTCTCACGCAGCGTCGTTTCGCCGGCAGACGTGGCGAGAAAAAGATAGCCGCCCTCGTGCAGATCGATCGACGGTTTCGCGCCGTCGAGTTCGAGCCGCTCACCGATCGAGCGCAGAAACTCGATGCCAAAGAGCGACATCTGAATGGAAAGCGGCGTAGAGAATTGCTGGCGAATGGATGCCGCCGACAATGCCGACGACGAACGCGCATAAGTCGGATCGCGCTCGATCACCGTGACGCTGACTGTCGGATCGGACAGCCGCAGGAAGTACGCAATCGAGCTGCCGATCACCCCACCGCCGACGATCACGACTTTGGAACTCACGTCTTACTCCACGAGTAGCGTGGCCGCTCAGAAACGGCGGGCGGCGCAAACGGATTGCCGAAAGAGAGTGTGAACAGCGGCGCGTGAATGCGCCGCTGCTTTCTGCTGAAATGCTCTACCGCTTCAATGCGTTACTACTTAACGAATCAGCCGATATTGAAGTCGATGCCCTGCGCAAGCGGCAGCGCCGACGAATAGTTGACCGTGTTGGTCGCGCGACGCATGTAGGCCTTCCACGCATCCGAACCCGATTCACGGCCGCCGCCGGTTTCCTTCTCGCCACCGAACGCGCCGCCAATTTCCGCGCCACTCGGTCCGATGTTCACGTTCGCGATACCGCAGTCGCTGCCGGAGTCGGACAGGAAGCGTTCGGCTTCGCGCAGATCGGTTGTGAACACGCACGACGACAAGCCGTGCACTGCCGCATTGTTCGCCTCGACCGCATCCGCGAAATCCGAATAGCGCAGCACGTAGAGAATCGGGGCGAAGGTTTCCTTCAGCACGACTGCAGTTTGCGACGGCATTTCAACGATGGCCGGACGCACGTAGTAACCGCCTTCATGGCCCGTTACTTCGACGCGCTCGCCGCCGAACACCTTGCCGCCTTCGGCCGTAGCCTGTTGCAGCGCTTCCTGCATGCGGGCGTACGCTTGCTTGTCGATCAGCGGGCCCATCAGCGTGCCCTTTTCGAGCGGATTGCCGATCGGCACCTTGCTGTACAACTGCTTCAGACGTTCGATGGTTTTGTCATACACGCTCTCGTGCACAAACAGACGCCGCAGCGACGTGCAACGCTGCCCCGCCGTGCCGACTGCCGAGAACAGGATGCCGCGCATCGCGAGTTCGTGATCCGCGGTTTGCGCGACGATACCCGCATTGTTGCCGCCGAGTTCGAGCAGCGAGCGGCCGAAGCGTTTCGCCACTTCAACGCCGACCGTGCGGCCCATTTCCGTGCTGCCCGTGGCGCTGACGATCGACGCACGCGGGTCGGCCACCAGCTTCGCGCCGACGTCGCGGCCGCCGTTGATCAGCGCGGTCAGGCCGGCCGGCGCGTCGCCGAACTCCTTCAGTGCCTCGCTGAGAATCTGGTTGACGGCGAGCGCGGTAAGCGGCGTCTTTTCCGACGGTTTCCAGATCACCGCGTTGCCGCACACCAGCGCGAGCGCCGCATTCCATGACCACACCGCTGCCGGAAAATTGAACGCCGAGATGACGACGCACGTACCCATGGGATGCCAGGTTTCAGCCATACGATGGCCCGGGCGCTCGGAGGCGATCGTCAGACCATACAACTGGCGCGACAGGCCAACCGCGAAGTCGCAGATGTCGATCATTTCCTGCACTTCACCCATGCCTTCCTGCAGGATCTTGCCGGTTTCGAGCGTGATGATGCTGCCGAGCGCCTGTTTCTTCTCACGCAGACGGTTGCCGAGCAGACGCACCACTTCGCCACGGCGCGGCGCCGGGACGTTGCGCCAGGCCGCGTACGCTTCTTTTGCATTCGTGAGGGCCGCGTCGACTTCCGCCACCGTGTTGCTGGCCACACGGCCGATGAGTTCGCCGGTAATCGGCGAATGAACCGCGATGTCGCCGGCTTGCGCCGCGTGGGCGATACCGAGGTCGGTGAGGATGGTGGAAGCGTCCATGAGAATCCCTTTAATTTCCGATGCGAAACAAGAGTAAGTTCGGAAACTATACACGCGGGATTTTCTAGCGGCAAGGGTATTTGCCCGGGGCTGGGTGGCGGACCAGGGTGGAAGGGCTTGTGAGCTTGGTGTGCTGCGGGGAATGGTTGGCGTCAGGCGTGCTGCGGGCCGTTGCCGCGGAGGCGCCGGCGGGGCACCGTAGCTCGCTGGCTCGTTTCTTATTGGAAATTATTGGCTTTGGCTCCGGCTCCGGCCTTGGCCTTCTCGGCTTCGGCTTGGGCTAGCACTCCGCCAACGGCGGACGCGATTCAACCCCGCCGCGCTGCTCAAACGCCGGCGACCAGCCTGTCCACCAGCACGCGAGCGAACGGCGGCAAGTCCTTCACGCTGCGCACGCAGATCTTCAGCTTGCGCTCGGCCCACGCGTCTTTAAGGCCGACGATCGCGATCTGCATCGTCTTCTTGTGCCGCAGCGCGACCGATTCCGGCACGATGCCGATGCCCACGCCCGCTTCGATCATCCGGCATGCCGCCTCGAAGTTGCCCACCTGGATGCGCAGCTTCAGACGCGCGCCGAGTGCATCGGCAGCGCTGGTGATGAACGCGTGGATCGCGCCCGACGTGGGCAGGCCCACGAAATTGGCGTCGAGTAATTGCGCGAAATCGACCGAGGATAGTTTCGCCAGCGCGTGATCGCGCGACGTCACGAGCACCAGGCGGTCGTCGCGATACGGCAGCATTTCCAGATGTTCCGCGTGAACGTTGCCCGCGACGATACCGATATCCGTCGCGCTATCCGCCACGCCCTTCACGATTTCGCCGCTCAGCACTTCGCAGATCGATATTGACGTCCGGATGATCCATACCCACAGCAAATTGGTTGACTTCAGCAGAAACCTTATTCGATTGCTCATAGCTCCGTTCTCTCAAGAGTTGGAGCCTCCACTAACTTCGGGGCGGCTCAATGCCTTAGCGACTATATTTCGGCACGCCGGAAATCCTTTCGATGTTATCAAATATTATTTTCGGAGTTCTTTCAAAAACAGGCTATTCGACCGGGTCAGCAAATGAATAATGAAAGATGGTTGTCGAGATAAGTTTCTGCGCAGAAACCTGGATGAACTCAAACCCGACGCCAGCCGGGCAGATGGCAGGTGAAAGAAAGATTACTGCAGTACTTTGTCCCGTCTCATTGAAACCGGGATCAAATGAAATTTAACTCGTACTTATGACCAGATATTACTTGGTGGATATTTACCGAGAGATTACGCAAAGACAATTTTTGTGGCCCATTCACAACAGCGTGGTGGCGATGTCGAGGGGAATGAGTGGCTTGCTCAATATATTTTGATATTGTCTCGGCACTCCTGGTTGACAGAAAAAACCCGCGCAGAGACCAGGAAGACACGATGTAATTTTTAATCATTGGAGATCAATATGAAAAAGTCGCTTCTCGCTTTTGCAGCGCTGAGTACGTTCGCAGGCGTTGCTAATGCTCAAAGCAACGTGACTCTTTACGGCATTATTGACGAAGGCATCAACGTCACAACTAATTCTAATGGGCAGCATCTATACAATCTCTCCAGTGGAGAACTTCAAGGGTCACGCTGGGGCGTGCGCGGCACCGAAGATCTCGGCGGCGGCTTGAAAGCGATTTTTGATCTGGAAAACGGTTTTGACATCAATAGCGGCAAGCTTGGTCAAGGCGGTCTGATGTTCGGGCGGCAAGCTTTCGTCGGTCTGTCGAGTCGGCTCGGTTCGGTCACTCTGGGTCGGCAATACGACTCGATCGTCGACTACGTGGGTCCGCTGGAAGTCGGCGATCAATGGGGCGGGTACATTGCTGCTCACCCGGGAGACCTGGACAACTTCAACAACGCATATCGCACCAACAACACGGTTAAGTACACCAGCGCAAACTATAACGGCCTGACGTTTGGCGGCACATATAGCTTTGGTGGTGTTGCGGGCAGCATCACGTCGAACCAGATATGGTCGTTGGGTGCCGGCTATAACAACGGTCCTCTCGTGCTCGGCGCGGCGTATTTGAATGCGCGTACTCCTGCTGCATCGGGTGGCCTGTTCAATAATGGCGGCGCGGTCGCGGCAGCGTCGGCTGCCGTCACGACATCGATTTACAGCGGCTTCGCTTCGGCGAATACCTATCAGGTGATCGGTGCCGGCGGCGCATATACGTTCGGTGCAGCGACGATCGGTGCGACGTACTCGAACATCCGGTTCGATGATCTGGGCGCGAGCTCAGCTTCTCCGTTCAAGGGGCAATCGGTTTCGTTCAACAACGCGGAAGTCAACTTCAAGTATCAGTTGACCCCAGCATTCCTGGTTGGCGTAGCGTACGACTACACGCGTGGCGCGCAGATTAACGGTGCTTCGCGCGCTCAGTATCACCAGGCTGCGCTTGGCGTAGATTACTTCCTGTCGAAGCGCACCGATGTGTATGTGACAGGTGTGTACCAGCATGCTCTTGGCGAAACGCTGAATGCAGCAGGTCAGACGGTTGCCGCAACCGCAAACATCGATCAGCTGAGCCCGTCGTCGAACCAGAACCAGTTCACCGGTCGCATTGGGATTCGCACGAAGTTCTAACGTCCCAGGTAGTAAAAGCAAGTCAACGAAGGTTCAAGAGGTGCTTGCGCACCTCTTCTTTACTTCATCCGGCCATGAGAATCGCATTTATCCCAGAGCACGGTACGCTGGACAGGGGAAGCGAGCAATGTTTGCCCTCCAGTGCGGACGATCATCGGGAGTTCAAAACGGCGTCATCCCTGTTTCGAAGTTTGAAAGAGTCGCGTTGGAACCTTGTCGTGGCGGGCTGGGATCTGCCCGACGTCAAAGGGGACGATTTACTGCGCTGGATGCGGGCTACTTTTAGCGATTCTCCACCCGTCGTCTTTCTTACGAGCCACGATGCTGCGGTGGACATTGTCAATTCTCTCGATCAAGGCGCAGTCGATTACATACTTGCGCCTGTGGAACCATTGGTGTTGCGTGCAAGGCTGGGCGCGATCTTGAGGCTGCTTTCGTCCACCCACGATGGCCTCGTGAAAGAGGGAGAAGAGGGCCGTTATCAGGACACTCCACCGACTGTACGATTCGGCCGCTATGTATTCCATCAGCGGCATCATTACGTGGACATTCAGGGTGAAAAAGTGATGCTTCGTCCAAAGGAGTATGCGTTGGCGATGCTTCTCTTTGAGAACATTGGGAAGACTCTCAGCAGAGAGTCGATACATATGAAGCTCTGGGAGACAATGGACAATTTTCCGACGAGGACGCTCGACACGCATCTTTCCAGACTACGGGCAAAACTCAAATTGGTTGGTGGAAATGGGTTCGACATCTCTCAAATCCGGGGCGTAGGTTATCGATTGGAGTCCTGCTGAGAGCGAAATGAAGAACGGGAGGCGGGTATGTCGCGCAATTCGTCTTTGCGCTGTGGCGCGCCGTTTTTCCGGAATCAGCCAGATTTAAACTAGTCGCGATCACGATCGCCCTTCAACAGCGTGAGTCGTGTCTGCCCATCGAGCGTGAAGTGGGTACCGAAGCGGACCAGCCCTGCCTGACAAAGCCGGCATTTCATCGTAAAGCTCAGCAACATACCCGGTTCGGTGTCTTCAATATCGATGTCGATCGATTCCAGGCGCGGCTCGTATTTCAGCAGCGTCGTCTCGATCGCCTCCTTGAGCTTGTGCGCGGACGACGGCAAATGGCGATAGATTTCCGACAGGTCGTCAAGTCCGTAATCGGGAAGGTGGACGAGCCCGTTACGACGGCTGTTCAGGATGCGCTGGATATTGTCCTGCACTGAGAAGAAGGTCTGCGTTGCGGGATCGAAGTCATCGACCGCCGAGCCGTTTGCGAAATGACCTGTCACCGCCTCGAAGAGACCGGGCCCACCGCGGGTCATGCCTCTTCCTCAACTATGCTGTCAAACTCCACCGCAATGCCGCTTTCCTCGGTGAACGACAGCGTGATTCCACGCGGCAATTGCTGCGCGGCAACGCGCACGAGCAATTCGCGCGACAGGACCGGCAGGATCTGCTGATCGAGCAGACTGTCGATATTGCGCGCGCCGGAGTCGGGCAATTGGCACGCGCGCACAAGTTCGCGTACCAGCGAGTCGTCGCCTATGAGCGGTATGCCAAACCGGCGCTCGATCCGCTGTGCCACCTTGTCGAGTTTCATCCGCACGATCGACGTCAATGCGGCGGCCGAAAGCGGCCGATATACGACAGTCTGGAAGCGCGCGAGCAACGCCGGCTGGAAGTGCTCGACCAGCAGCGGTCGAATCGTTTCCATCAGCATCGAAGTGATGATGTCGCCGCCTGCCTCTGCGACGGCGTCCGTGGCGGCCATGATCTGTTCGCTGCCGAGATTCGAGGTCATCAGAATCACGGTGTTGCGGAAGTCGATCACGCGGCCTTCACCGTCGCGCATCAAGCCTCGGTCGAACACCTGGTAGAACAGGTTCAGCACATCTCGATGCGCCTTTTCGACCTCATCCAGAAGAACCACGCTGTAGGGGCGCTGGCGCACGGCTTCCGTCAACACGCCCCCCACCCCGTATCCGACATAACCCGGCGGAGCGCCCTTCAGCTGCGAGACCGTGTGCGCTTCCTTGTACTCGGACAAGTTGATGGTGATCAGCGCGCGCTCGCCGCCGAACATCAGGTCGGCCAGCGCGCGAGCCGTTTCCGTCTTGCCCACGCCGGATGGTCCCACCAGCAAAAACACGCCGAGCGGCGCTTCCTCTGACTTGAGGCCGGCTTTGGCGGCGCGCAGACTCTTGCCGAGCGCGGCAAGCGCGTCTTCCTGACCCACCACGACGCGGCCGAGGCGCGTCTCGAGCGCGAGCAGCGTCGCGAGTTCGTCCTCCAGCAAACTGCCGACCGGCACGCCGGTCCAATCGGCGATCACATGAGCCACCGCTGCTTCGTCCACTTCCGCCTGAATCAGCGCGTCGGGGCCGTGTCCGGCCAGGACTTCGTGAACGACGCGGATCGATTGTTGCAGGTCGCGACGTACGCTTTCGTCCGCGGCCGCATGCCATTGTTCACGCAGCCTTTGCAGCGTGGCGACGGCGTCTTTCTGTTCGGCGAACGTCGATTCAAGTGCATCGAGTTCGACCTTGAGATGGGCGAGGCGAAGGTCGATCGCGAGCAGCCGTTCGCCAACATCCGCGGAGGTGGCGGCATGATCCTCGACCAATGCCCCACGTTCGACCAGGAGCGCAGCCTGTTCAGCGTGACATGCGGAGATCGCGACGGGTGTGGCTTCCGAACTCATACGCACGCGCGCCGCGGCGGTATCGAGCAGGTCGACAGCCTTGTCGGGCAACTGGCGCCCCGTCAGGTAGCGACGCGAGAGATCCACCGCGGCCGCGACCGCCGCGTCGGTGATGTGCACGCCGTGGTGCGTCGCGTAACGCGCCTTCAAGCCGCGCAACATCAGGCATGCGCTGTCATTGTCGGGTTCATCCACCTTGACCATCTGGAAGCGCCGTTCGAGCGCTGCATCGCGCTCGAAGTACTGCTTGTATTCGGACCAGGTGGTCGCGGCGATCGTCCGCAGTTCGCCGCGCGCCAGCGCCGGCTTGAGCAGGTTCGCGGCATCCGCGCCGCCTGCGGTGTTGCCCGCGCCAATCAGCGTATGAGCTTCGTCGATAAATAGCAGGATCGGTGTCGGCGACCGTTGTACGGCTTCGATCACATTTTTCAGACGCTGCTCGAATTCGCCTTTGACACCCGCGCCAGCCTGCAGCAGGCCGAGGTCGAGCGTTAGCACGCTGACGTCGCGGAGCACCGGCGGCACGTCGCCGTCGGCGATCTTCAGCGCGAGTCCTTCAACCAGCGCAGTCTTGCCGACGCCCGGCTCGCCGACGAGGATCGGATTGTTCTTACGACGGCGCGCGAGGATGTCGACCATCTGCCGGATTTCCACATCCCGGCCGAAAACCGGATCGATTCTGCCGTCACGCGCTTTCTGGGTGATGTCGATGGTGAAACGTTGCAGCGCGTCAGATGCCGGTTGCCCGGGTAAGGTTGCACGTGCCCCGGCTGCCGACAATGAAGGTTGATCGCCGAATGCGCCGTGAGACGCGGTTTCGTGCATCGCGGAATCGGCCATGGCATTGCCGGGCACTCCACCCACTCTGTGAGGCGCAGTATCGATATCGCCGTCCGGATGTAGGGAAACACTCGCCGCTTCTACCGAAATCCTGTCGAGCGCGGGCATCAAGCGTCCGATCTGCGCAGCCGACACGGAGAGCAGCGGCCAGGCATCCGGCGCGCGTAACAGATGCGGCGCGTCGGCGAGCGCTGCCAGCAGATGCGCCGACCGGATCGACGTGGCGCCCGTTTCAAGCGAGGCACACAGCCACGCTGCTTCCAGCCATTGGCCGAGCCGATGGGACAGGCCCGGTTTGCCGCGCAACGCGTGCGGAAGCCGGTCGATCGCGCTGAGCAGGCCGTTCCAGATGCCGTCCGCGTCGAGTTCATAGTGGCGCACGATCGCCACGAGATCGCCTTCTCCCAACTCCAGTAGTTTGATCAACCAGTGTTCGATTTCAACATCGCGATGGGCGCGCGTCTCGCACAGACTCGCGGCTTCGGCGAGCGCGCGGGCGCAATGATCGTTGAGGCGGCGCAGCAAGGGGGAAAGGTCTCGAGTGTTCATGGCAACGGAAAAGCAGGCGCGATACAGACAGAAAGGCGCACGAACCAAAGTGAGGACGGTCCGTGCGTTAAAAGAGACGCCCTCCGGGAGACGTGAAGAGGCGCCGTGACGATCCTTTTATGAACGTTCGTTCCAGCTATCGGCGTGGATGATGTTGCCGTCCTTGTACGCCCAGGTGATTTTCTCGTAACGCAGTTCGACGTCTTCCAGATGGTTGTGCTTCTCATAGGCCGGGTTCTTGATGTCCAGCATCTTCGGCTTGACCGCCACGACCTTCACGTTGTCGAGCTTCGTGTTGAAGTATTCCTTTTCCTTGCCTGCGTCGTCGATCTTGTACCACTTGATCTCGATGGACTTGAGCGTCTGACCGCTCGTCACCGCCTTGTACAAATACCAACTGCTGCTGGAATATTTCACCTTCCCGGAAAAATTCATGTTCGTGGACCTCATCGGTCTCGACATGCCGGCGATCCCTCTGGCTGCGGAATACTTCGACGTCGAGGTGGTCCTGGCGAAACCGTACCCGGACGACGCACGCTTCTCCGCCGACAACGTGCGCCTCTACTGCACGCCCATCATCAATCTGTTCGCGCTGCAAGCGGACCCGATCACGGCGTCGCAGCATGAGACGGAATATCGCGTACACGCGCTTGAACAACGGGGCGATCACGTCGACATCTATTCGGTCGAGAGCGTGCGGGGTTTCGAAGCGGGCACGGGCCAACGCTTCGAATATGCACCGTTCGCCGCATTCCGTCATCGCGGCGGCATGTTGCGGCATGAAATGCCGGAACGGTATTTCCATACGCGTACGCGACGCGGGCCATCCGGACGCTTCGACACCTGGATCGTCCTGGGTGGTCATGCTTGGGAACAGCAGGCCACGCTAACGCAGGAAACGCTGTCGCTGTCCGTCACCGGCACGAACGGCATGTTGCCGCGCAAAGGCTTGCGCGACGCGGGGATCAACCGTATGCGCGGCGGCTTCACCAACATCGGTGCGGTGCGCAACCTGACCGCGCCGACGCTGCCCGTGTACCCACCCACCGGTGACCGCTTCCAGTGGCGCGTGCTGTCGCATCTCGCGCCGAACTACCTGTCGCTGCTCAATGCGGAAATCTTGCGCGGGAGCCTCGCGCTGTACGACTGGACTCAGGGAGAACTCAACAAGCGCAGGATTGACGCAATCACCGACGTACAACACCGGCTATTGCAAAAGCTCGTCAAGGGCGGCCTGCAACGTGGCGTCGAGATCGAAGTGACGCTCGACAGCGCCGCATTCGCCGGCGACGGCGATATCGAACTGTTCGGCGGGATGCTGAACCGCTTTCTTGCGCTGTACGCGACGCTGAACCTGTTCACGAAACTGGTGATCGTGTCACAGCCCACTGGACGTCGCATGGAATGGCCCGATACGAAAGGCGAAGGAGCACCGTTTTGAACGGACCGCAATGGAAGGCCGCGGAGCAAGCGCTCGCGCTGGCGTTTGCAAACTACGCCGACCGGTCGCTGCTGCCGGCGTTGCTCGTCGACGCGACACGGATGAATTTTTTCCGCTTCTGCGAGCTGATCGAACTGGCCGCACCCGATCGGCCGCCCATCGGCACGACCGATTCGCCGGCGTCGGAGCCGGTGCGCTTTCGCTCGCGGGCGCGACTCGGCTTTCCGAATCGTGAGATCGATGCGGTCGAATACGACCTCGATCATCCGGCGATGCCGCCCGTCGTACGCACGACTTTTCTCGGACTGTACGGTGTCGATGCACGCATGCCTTCGTACTTTGTCGACGAAGTCGCGCAGAATCGCGAAGGTGCCGAATCGATGTCGGCATTCCTCGACATCTTCCATCACCGGGTGGTCACGCAGTATTACCGCGTGTGGCGCAAGTACCGATATCCCGCTGGTTTCAGGAACGACGGAACCGATGAAATCTCGCGCTATTTGCTGAGTTTCGCCGGCCTCGGCATCGCTTCAACTGAGCCCGCCGCGGTCGGCTCACAAGAACTTCCTTCGGGCCTGGGCACGCGCAAGCTGCTGTCGATGCTGGGACTCGCAAGCCAGAAGACGCGCACGGCCGAAGGTCTGATTGGCGTGTTGCAACACGCGGTGCCGGACGCGCGAATCACGGTGGAGGAGTTCTACCCGGTATGGATCAGTGCGGCCGATTATCCGCGGACTCCGCTAGGTGAGGCATGTCTGCTTGGCCGTGGATTTTTCGACCGCGCAAACGCGGTGCGGATCGTCATCACCCCGCAAACACGCGAATCGGTACTCGGGCTGATGCCCGGGCGGGCAAATCACAGTGAGGTGATGGCGTTGCTGCGTTTTTACCTGGGATACGAAGCGCGGGCACGACTCGAAATGCATGTGGCTCCCGAGTTGATGCCGGCGCAGGCGCTGAATTCAAATCAGGTCAGTCTCGGTTATACGAGCCAACTCCCGCGGCCTCGTATGGAGGATCCGCCTGCCCCGGTTACGCGAGTGCAACTGGGCACGTGGACGGGAAGCAGCGACCGGCACGCCGCTCGACAATATTCGATGCACTGATGCACTGATGCACTGATGCACTGATGCACTGATGCACTGATGCACTGATGCAGCGAATTATGAACATGGACACGAAAAAAGGATCGACAGAATGATGCGGGTATTTCGAATCGGCGCCACGGCGTTGATCATTCTTGCCGTCGCAGGTTGCGGCGCAGGGCAGGCTGTGAAAGACGGCACGGTGGACGCTGCGAAATGGGCGTTCACGACGCAGATCAAGATGATGAACGTGGATCTTGTCAGCCGGTCTTCATTGAACCCAAACGGCGGTGGCCAATCGCTGTCGACCGTCGTGCGGATCTATCAACTGAAAACATCACCGACGTTCCAGCAGCTCGGCTACGCGCAACTACAAACGAACGATGTCGAAGCGTTGAAGGCCGATCTGCTGGCAACGACGGATGTGGTGCTCCGTCCAGATGCAAGCGCGAGCATCAGCGAACCGATGAACAGCGATGCGGAGTATGTCGGCGTTGTCGCGTTTTTCCGGAACGCCGGCAAGGATTCGGCGTGGAAGCTGATCATTCCCAAAAAGCTCTGGAAGAAGACCGACCCGGTGAAGATCGAGGTGCGGGGCAGCACATTGCAATTGGTGGGCGCGACGGCAGGCACGACCAGGCAAAACGCGCCGCGGCAGAGCCTTCCGAATCCGCCTAAGCCAAAGCCGGCTACGACGACGGAGTACGGGACGCAATCGGGTTGAACTCGGGTTGAACTCGGGTGCGCCCGCCTTTCCCTCGGTTTCAGATCGAAGGGAAGGACTTACCGTTGCACGGCGTCTTCGAGATCGAGAATCACCGCGTCCGCGCCCGCTACCTGTGCTTCCTCGAAGCGCTCCGGCCGGTTGCCCGGCACGAACAGATACGAACGTGGCAATCGTGCGCTCATGCTGCCACCGTTGCGCTAGCCTCAGTACCGAACACCGCTTCGACGCACGCCTGTCCGGCGATTTTCCATGCGTTGCCAAGCAAGGCTGCCGCCTCGCCTTCGGTCGCCGCCCCGGAAAACGCTGCCAATCGATGCAGCTTGGTCGCGATTTCATCACGCGACAACGTATTGCCGAGGTCTCCCTTCGGTTCGTCGACCCGGCCCTTGAACATGGCCGTCGGTCGTCGTGACCGTCACCTTGCCGATCCAGCGCGCGGGATGCTGTCGAAGTCGAGTTGAGCTGCGAAGGTCGCAAGCGTAAGGCTGGGATGATCGGTCATGATTAGGTAGCTTTAGGGTCGCGTGTCAGGTTTGTTCAGACCGCCGGCGCGGCACGAGCCGCACACCGGACGCGAAGGCAACGAGGGCAAAGAAGGCCGTTCAGATCGTGCCGGCTTTGCGCAGCGCGTCGATCCGAGCGCTGTCGTAACCGAGTTCACGCAAGATCGCGTCGGACTGTTCGCCGAGCGCGGGCACGGGATCCATGCGCGGATCGAAATCCGTCGGCAATCCTGGCGGCAATAACGCGGGCACCGTACCCGCCGACGTACCGATTTCGCGCCAGCGCTCACGGGCCTTCAACTGGGGATGCGCCCACACGTCGCTCAACGTATTCATCTGCGCGTTGGCGATCCCTGCATGATCGAGCCGCTCGATCACTTGCGCTGCCGTCAATTCGGCAAACGCCGCGACGATCACCTCACGCAACGCCTCACGCGCTGAGGTGCGTTTCGAATTCGACGCAAAGCGCTCATCGGTGGCGAGGTCGGGTTGCATGAGCACCTGCTCGCAGAAGAGCTTCCATTCGCGCTCGTTTTGCAGACCGAGCATGACCGTCTTGCCGTCGCCGGCGGGAAACGGCCCATACGGATAGATCGTTGCGTGCGCCGCGCCGGAGAGCGCGGGCGGTTGTTGGCCATCCATCGCGTAGTACAGCGGATAGCCCATCCATTCGACCATGCTCTCCAGCATCGACACATCGATGCGGCAACCGCGCCCCGTGCGGCCACGCAACAACAGCGCGCTGAGAATGTTCGAATACGCGTACATGCCGGCCGCAATATCCGCAATCGAGCAACCCGCTTTAGCCGGCGCACCTGGCGAACCGGTGACCGAAAGAAAGCCGGCTTCACTCTGGATCAACAGGTCGTAGGCTTTCTTGTCGCGGTACGGGCCATCCGCGCCATAGCCGGAAATATCGCAGACGATCAGCTTCGGATATTTCTTGCTCAACGTGTCATAACCGAGCCCGAGCCGATCCGCCGCGCCGGGCGCGAGATTCTGCACCAGTACGTCGGCATCGGCGACCAACGCTTCGAGAATCTCCGTTGCGGCAGGCTGCTTCAAATCGAGCGCGAGGCTTTCTTTCGAGCGATTGGTCCAGACGAAGTGCGACGACAGGCCATGCACGCGCTCATCGTAGCCACGCGCAAAATCGCCGACGTGAGGACGCTCGATCTTGATCACGCGCGCGCCGAGATCGGCGAGTTGGCGCGTACAGAACGGCGCGGCGATGGCGTGTTCGAGTGTGATGACCTTGATACCGTCGAGTGGTCTCATGTTTATTCCGGCCCGGAAATCAGAACGAACGCGGCAAGCCGAGAATATGCTCGGCCACGTACGACAGAATCAGATTGGTGGAAATCGGCGCAACCTGGTAAAGACGCGTCTCACGGAATTTGCGTTCGACGTCGTATTCGCAGGCAAAGCCGAAGCCGCCGTGGAATTGCAAACATGCGTTGGCCGCTTCCCACGAAGCATCGGCGGCGAGCAGTTTTGCCATGTTCGCCTGCGCGCCGCACGGTTCATGCGCATCGAAACGCCGCGCTGCTTCGAAGCGCATCAGGCTGGCTGCTTCGACGTTGATGAACGAGCGCGCGATCGGGAACTGCACCCCCTGGTTCTGACCGATGGGCCGGCCGAACACGATGCGTTCTTTCGCATACTCGGTGACCTTGTCGACAAACCAGTAACCGTCGCCGATACATTCCGCAGCGATCAGCGTGCGCTCTGCGTTCAAACCGTCGAGGATGTACTTGAAGCCCTGCCCTTCCTCGCCGATCAGATTCTCGGCGGGAATTTCGAGGTTGTCGAAGAACAGTTCGTTGGTCTCGTGATTGACCATGTTCAGAATCGGCTGCACGGTCATGCCGTGGCCGATCGCCTCGCGCAAGTCGACGATAAAGATCGACATGCCCTCCGATTTCTTCTTCACATCCGCGAGCGGTGTGGTGCGTGCCAACAGAATCATCAGGTCCGAATGCTGGACGCGCGAGATCCACACTTTCTGGCCGTTGATCACATAGCGGTCGCCGCGCCGCTCGGCGGTGGTTTTGATCCTGGTGGTATCCGTGCCGGTACTCGGCTCGGTCACGCCCATCGATTGCAGCCGCAGGTCGCCGCTCGCGATCCGCGGCAGGTACTTGTGCTTCTGTTCTTCCGAACCGTGGCGCAGCAGTGTGCCCATGTTGTACATCTGGCCGTGACATGCGCCCGAGTTGCCGCCAGCGCGATTGATCTCTTCCATGATCACCGACGCTTCCGTAAGCCCCAGCCCCGAGCCGCCGAAGTCCTGCGGAATCAGCGCGGCGAGCCAGCCGGCTTTGGTCAAGGCATCGACGAATGCTTCGGGGTAGCCGCGGGCTTCGTCGATCTTGCGGAAATACTCGCCGGAAAACTGCTGGCATAAATCGCGCACTGCTTCGCGAATGTCCTGGAACGAATCCTGTTGCGTGGTTTGCATAGTCGAATCTCTTGGCGTTCTTGGCGTTCTTGGCGTTCTTGGCGTTCTTGGCGTTCTTGGCGTTCCTAGTGTTCCTGGTGTTCAGGCGAGTGCTGCTGTGGCGCGCATGGTCAGATAGCCTTCGTGGTCTTTGGCCCACAGGTCGATGGTCTTGCCGTCGGCGGCGGGTTTGCCGCATACCGTGAACGGCTGCCCCGCGAAGGTAGGACGCAGCGCCTTGAACGCGAAGCTTTGCAGCGTCGCATTGGGCTGTTCGCGGCGCACCAGATCGACCAGAAGGGTGGCGATCAGCGGACCATGAACGATCAGGCCGGGATAGCCTTCCACCTCGGTCACGTACGGGTAGTCGTAATGAATGCGATGGCCGTTGAAGGTCAGCGCGGAGTAGCGGAACAGCATGACGGCATCGGCGTCGATGGTGCGCCGCCAGGTTTCGCCTTCGGGCGCGAGCGCCGGTTGTGGCGGACGTGCCCCCTCTTGCGGCGCGTCGCGATAGACGATGTCGTGCTCTTCTTCGAGCTTCAGTTCGCCGCCGGCTTCGATCGCGTGCTGCACCGTCACGAACACGAGACGGCCCGAGCGGCCGGTTTTGTCCTCGATATTGGCGATGGTCGACGTGCGTCTCGCATGCTCGCCGACTTTGAGCGGCGCATGAAACGTGAGACGGCCACCGGCCCACATGCGACGCGGCAACGGCACCGGCGGCAGAAAACCGCCGCGCTTCGGATGGCCGTCGGGTCCGACCTCGGACATCGGCGCAATCGGCAGAAAGTATAGCCAGTGCCACAGCGGCGGGACCGTATCGTTGCTTTCTTCCCGGTCGAGCGTGGCGGCCATCGCCGTCAGCGGAAACGCGGTGATGTCGTCTTCGGTCACCGTCTCCTTGTCGAGCCAGTCATCGAGTTTCTGCGGGGAGGCAGACATGGGCAAAGTCTCCAGGTACGCGTATTGAGCTAAATAGGGTCTTACTATGAACCCGGCGGCGGGTTTCGCGAAGTTTGTATTTTCGAAGCGTGCCTTTGCTTTTGCTTAAGACGGCTGGAACGCCCGCGCGATGGGTTAAAGCGGCGCGGCCGGGCGGAGAATTGGTGAGCAAGAGTCGGAGTGCGTGGGCAGAGGCACGTGTTTACACTGAGTCATCGCTTGCTGATTGGCTTATGGAGGTTATTCATGAATACGGTTGCGAAGGATCCGCGCTCGCAGTCACTGGAATTGGGGTTGGGATTTGCGCCGGAGCTGGAGCCGGAGCCGGCGACTGAAGCCGCGGCTGAGGCCGAGCCGAAACCGCAACGCGCCGCAGCGCCGGGTGCGGCAGCCGGCCCGCTCGAGCGGCGCGTCGACGCGATCGACTGGTTCGGTGTCGAAGAAGAGCTGAACGGCTATGGCTGCGCGATGCTGCGCAATCTGCTCAGTGCGCAGGAATGCGACGCGCTGACCGCGCTATATCCGCACGAAGCGCTGTATCGCAGCCGCGTCGTGATGGCCCGGCATGGCTTCGGTCGTGGTGAATACAAATACTTTGCGTATCCCCTGCCACCGCTGATTGCGGAATTGCGCACGGAGCTCTATCCGCGCCTTGCGCCGGTCGCGAATCGCTGGAATGAAGTGATGAATATCGATGTGCGTTATCCGGCCGCGCACGGCGAATTTATCGCGCGCTGCCACGCCGCCGGCCAACTGCGCCCGACTCCGTTGATTCTTCAATACGCCACCGACGACTACAACTGCCTGCATCAGGATCTGTACGGCGAGCACGTGTTCCCGCTTCAGGTCGCGATTCTGCTGTCCGAGCCGGGCGAGGATTTTACGGGTGGCGAGTTCGTGATGACGGAGCAGCGTCCGCGGATGCAGTCGCGCACGGAAGTCGTACCGCTTCGCAAGGGCGACGCGGTCGTGTTTGCGGTTCATCACCGGCCGGTGCAAGGCACGCGCGGCGTGTACCGGGTGAATCTAAGGCATGGCGTGAGCCGCTTGCGGTCGGGACATCGGCATACGCTGGGGGTGATTTTTCATGATGCTAGTTGAAGTGGGCTGATTCAGGTTGCGCCGTTGCATGCTCGCGGCAGAGCGTCACCCTCGCCGGTCGCCGCACGGCTACGGCGCCTGCCCCACCATTGTCCTTGTTCTCTCCAGGTACGGCGCTGCGGCTGCCACCCTCGCCGGTAGCGGCACGGCTGCGGCGCCCGCCCCACCATTGTCCTTGTTCTCTCGAGGTCCACCTCTGCGGCTACTACCCTCGCCGCTTGCGGCACTGCTGCGGCGCCGCAAAAATTCGACAACCGCAATTTTGACCCGGTATCATTCGGGAAAACCCGAACCCACCAGACACGCTGCGCCACCCGTTGCAGCGCGTCCGGCGTGCCGGTTCGCGTGTTATCGCCCGTCGTCGGACGGGGCTTTCAGCCGGTGATCCCGGCATGGCAGCCCAGTTCGGCGATACGAAGGTGGCGGGCTCGCAGTCCGCCCTGTCGCGATCGGCCAAAAGCCGGTGGCGGCCATTTAGCCTGGATATCATCGATCATGATTGCTGCCGCGTTTTCGCGTGTCGCCGACCGCCTGCTGGTTGCGGATCCGGGTCTCGTGCGTCTCCACACCGCGCTACGCGTTGCCCTTGCCTGCCTGCTGACCGGCATTGCCAGCATCGCGTGGACCGTCTTTCATCACCAACCGGTTACCCTCGCCGCGCCCGGCATCCTCTTTGCGATGGTGGCGCCGCTGTTCGTGCGTGATGCGCGACGGCCTGCATGGTTCGTCACACTCTTCTGCCTTTATCTCTGCGCCTGTGCGTGCTTTGCCGTGGCGAGCGTACTAAGCAGCTATCCGCTCGCCGGGGATGCGGGCTTCCTCGTCGTGATGTTCGTCGGCATGCTGTGTCAGGCATGCGGTCCGCGCGCGTTGGGTTGCGCGATGCTGGGCGTGGTGTGTTTTTACCTTGGGCTGTATCTGCATCCTTCGTCCTTGCACCTTGTGCAGTCGCTTTCGCTGTCCTTGTTCGGTCCGCTGATGGTCGTGCTGGTCGGCCGTGTGATCGTGCCAATGCGGGCGATTGCCAGCTTCCGGCTTGCCATTCATACCGTGACGTTGCGCGCGTCGCGTGTACTCGCCGCGCCGAGCGTGGTGCATCTTTCGGCGCTGAATGAAGCCGCGCTCTCGCTTGAAGAGCAGTTGACGTTGCTGAATCCGCCGGACGCCGAGACCATTCGGGAGCGAATCGTCGAAGTGGAAGTGGCAGCTGGCCAGCATGCGTTTGCTTCGGCTCCGGCACACAGCGGCATGCACGCGAGTGGAGATGTGTTGCGTCAGGCCATTACCCGGCTCAAAGAACTCGGGCATCGAGGCGATACGCGACGCGCTTCGCCTTTTCTGCCCGGCGGCGCTGTTGCGCTTTCCGCAGCCCAACGCTTCGCCGATCTACGCACCAAGCTCTGCTGGCTACCCGCCACGCGTGCCACGACGGCTGCATTTCTCGCGATGCTGGTCGGCCACTCGCTGTCTCCCGAGCGCTGGTTCTGGGCGGTCATCACGACCTTCGTGGTGTTTCTCGGCACACGGTCCCGCGCCGACACGATCTATCGCGGCGCGCAACGCCTGATAGGGACGTTAGCCGGCGCGTTCGTCAGTGTGTTGCTGGTTGCGCCACTGCACGACTCGCCGATGCTGCTTGTTGCTGCGATGGTGTTGTGCTTGTTCGGTTGGGCTTACTACATCCTGAGTGCTTATGCGCCGGGGGTGTTTTTCATTACAGTGCTCGTCGGCCTCGTGTATGGCGAGTTGGGTTTCGCGATGGGGCCATTGGTCGCGTTGCGGATCGAAGAAGTGCTGGTCGGTTGTCTCGTGTCGTTTGCAGTTGCGATTTTGATGATGCCGCTGGCGGCGACCCGGCATGTCGAGGCGAGACTCGGGGCTGTGCTGGGGGCGTTGCGCGGGGTGGTGAGGCTTGCAGCTTCCGCAGTGCAAACGCCTGAGACGGCGCCGGCCATGCGCAAACTCGATCGCGCCTGGCATGACTTGCGGATCGCGTTGAAGCCGCTGCAGACGCAGCGCGTGGTGGTGTGGAATCCCGATGTCGAAATGGCTACCGGTTCGTTGCTTTGCTGTTTGCATTGGGCGCGAGTGTTGAGTGATTCTTCGCCGTGTCGTCCGTCGTCGGGCGATGTAGCGCTGAATGCGGCGGAGGTTGGTGCTGCGCATGTGGAATCGATTGTGGCTCGGCTGGATTCGTTGATCGCGCGGTATCACGGTGGGGTGGCGGGTTCAGTGGCTGGCGAGTTGGATGGGCGTCAGTCGGTGACTTCTGCTGTTGAAGCTACCGTTGAAGCTACCGTTGAAGTTGATCCGGCGAAGGCATCGGCACTCGCTCAGCTAGACGGCGCCGTCGCACAGTTGTTTGAGCGGCTGACGCAGCCGGTTGCCGAAACGCGACGGATGTTCAATTGGGCGCTTCGGGGGAGGAGTGCGTAGGTAGCGATGGGGGTTGGGGTTTGTTTGTCCGCGGCGTTGGAGAACTATTGCTTCCGAGAACTTATCGACGGGCCGTTCTGGCGATTGCGTCTTGTGCCGTATCGACGAGGCGAAGCGGACGGACGCGACGCGCACGTTGCCACCATGAATTGGGGTGGGCACGACCGCTATTACCGACCGGGCACGCCGCCCATCGCCTTGAATTGCGCGTAACTGATCATCTGAAAATGCTCGTGGCCGGTCAATTTCAAAATCATCTTTGAGTCGTCGGGCGGAATTTCTCCGAACATCTGGTAGTGAGATGCGAGCGTGCTCACGTAGTTCACGGTTGGCACGATTGAGTGGATACGCGTATAACCGCCGGTTTGCACGGCGTTCCAGAATAGCCTGTCGCCGACGATGCTTTCGCGCGCGTCCTTGAAGAGCCACGCCGCACATGCGGGAAAGGCAGTGCGCGTGAGGAAATAACAATTGGTGTCGATGAAATCGACGCCGTTGGACTCTTTACAGATGCCAAGCATACGGCCTTCGGCAGTGAAAATATTCCGAGCCGCCGTGATCACTTGCCCACCCGTCTCCTCGACGATCATGCGCATCGTTTCGACGTGGTTTGGTTCATACCAGTTGTCGGCGTCGAGAAAACAAATCGCATCAAATCCGTTGGCGGCCGCGCAAGCGGCACCTACACCACGAGGTGTATCCCCGTAGTCGGCGTGATTGGGAATCTTGATGTGGACCACACCCGCCCAGCTATCCACTTCGGAGACGGGAAATCCATCTGCGATCATAAAGTGCGTCACGTCACCTAGCTGCGCAAGGACGCTTTCGTGACATCTTCGTAAGACGTGAGGCGGCTCTTTGTAGTAGGCGCTAATGACGGCGACTCGCATGAGGGTTCTTTGTGACTAGGTGGAGCGGCCGATTATATATATCGGCAGCCCACTCAAGACTATCTCAATTATTGGCCGTTCGAAGCACGATCACGCATTAACGCAAGCACCGTCATCGGGTGAGTCGTACTGGCGGCTACGCCACGCGTCGCATCCCGTCTGCTTTGCTGCGTCAATTGTTCCGGGAAATTGCCGGGCATCCGGCAGGCACCGGCGTGCGCGCCGCCGGACAATCGTGATAGGGGACAGTTGCACCTCGCCTTCGAGTAGCAGCCGAGGCGCTATGACCAAACGTCAGCCGGCCATACCATTCAACCTCTGACCAGCTATTGTCCTGACGGCCTCTCGATGGGCTCTTGCGTAACGGTCATGTATTGTTTGATTTCAGGCTGACCCAGCGCAATCGCATTGAGCATTGCGACTCCGAGCCGACGCGCGAATTCGTCGTCAAGCCTGAAATCGAAATCGTCTAGAAGGATCGGTACTGCGAATACTCCCGCCAAGATCGGGGTCAGCCTGGCTAGCTCAACTAATTTCACGGTCAGGCATTGACTCTCCTGGTCGTAGTTCAGAACAGCGCAACGCAGCGGATCAATCGCAATCAATATCCTCTGCACTGTTCGGCTCGTCGATTGGATGTTGCGTGACGTTCAGGCGTTGTCTGATGTCAGGTCGGCCCATTGCGATTACATTGAGCATTGCGACTCCAAGCTGTCGTGCCAATTCGTCGTCAAACTCGAACTCCTCTTCGTCCAAAAAAATGGTACTGCCATTTTTCCGGCGACGAGTGGCGCCAAACTTGCCGAATCCACTGCCTGCATTATCAATTAACAAGGATCGTCGGTGTAGGTCAGAACCACGGAATACGGCGGATGCTTAGCCATCAGTATCCTCTGCATTTTTGTCGATCGGCCCTTCTGTGAACGTCATGTACCGCGTGATGTCAGGCTGACCCAGCGCAATCGTATTGAGCATTCCAACTCCAAGCTGTCGCGCAAATTCGTCGTCCAGTTTGAAATCTTCTTCATCAGCCATCACCACGCCCATTCTCCCTGCAACGAGCGGGGCGAGCCGGTTTGGATCAATGGTATGCACAATTAGTTGCTGCAAATCTTCGTTGTAGGTCAGAACCACAGAATACGGCGGATGTTTAGCCATTAGAGACCTCTGCATGCTTGGTATCTTTCGAATGCTTTCTGCCTGCACAGCGCGAGTAAGCGCTTATTCCTCGGGCCCGCAAGTGTGGTGCACACGTCCTGATCGTACTCGAATAGGTCATGACATTTACTCTCGCGATCTTCTCGCCCGCCACACTTTACCATTCCACCGTCGCCACTTCCGGCTCCGAAGAGAGCGCCGTAAAGCATCGACCTCTTCGCAGAGCCGGTCAGATCCGGCACAAGAGCAGGGTAAGGAACCTGCGACTGATCGCTCAGCATCAGCTCCGTTGTCTCGCCCCACGCTGGCAGTGTATCGCTCAGTTCACTACCGAAAAGTTTCGCTGCGAACTGTGCCTTCCACGCCATATAACATTCAACGCACATATCGGGAACGAAGGCTCCGGCATCGGCCTTGATTCCCGTGAGCGTTGGCGGTGGCGCAACTGGGTCATTGCCCAACTCCCAGTTGGTCAGCCACACTCCTAGCTCAGTGTCACTGATCGGCTGCCACCACGCGCCGTTAGTCGAGACCTTCGCTGAACGTGAGGATACTGTGCCATTCGCAGCATACTGATAGTCGACTGCCAGTACGCGGGAGAGTCCGCCATTTACCGGACTCGCCGGTTCGTTGTACTGAAACGAAGATACGCGACCGCGCTCGTCGTAAGCGATGCTCGCCTGACCGCTGTTGCCCGCTATCTGTGTTGCGCGGTTCGCGGCGTTACGCTCGAGCGTTCGCATTGCCCAACCCGACACAGCATCCTTCGTCGTGGCGATGTTGCCTTTTATGTCGTAGGTATAGGTCCAGTCCTCAAGCTTCTTCCCGTCCTGGATGACTGTGGCCGACAGGAGACGCCCCCCGCCGTCGTAACGAGCGCCGACCGTCATCTTGCTGCCCGTCCCGGCCGCCTACATCCCCTGTTCGCCTGTCAGGTCAGTCGTTTGCAACTCCGCGTAACCTGTGGCGTTCCCTTGCGCGTCATAGACGAACGCACGGATCTTGCCCGGCGTTGCGACGAGATGCGGACGCAACGAACTGGCATCGGCGTACTCAATCGTCGTAACGGTCCTATTTCCGGCAACTGTCGCAATTGCCTTCGTTGGCCGGTTCGCGCTGTCCCAGGTGTACTGGACACCACCATCGGGTGTCTGCCTCTGCTTCAGATTCCCTGCCGCATCCCACGTCCTCGATACCGCACCGGCTGGCGTAGTAATTGACCGGGGACGCAACGTATCTCCGACATCAAAAGCGTAAGTGCTGATACCGGACATGTCGCTGAGCGTCGTCGTGCCGGAAAGATAGCTAAGCGATACATTCCGTGTCGTGTCCGGATGAGTGACAGAAATTGCACGTCCGCTGGAATCGTACGTCCACGTTGCAACCCGCGAGCCGGATTCGTCCTTTACACCGGTCAATGCGTTTGGAAAGCGGGCATCCTCATACAGATACTGACGAACGTGGTCATAGGGTGCAGTTACCGAAGCAAGATTGCCCTTTTCCGTCGTACGCATAGTCCGTGGGCATTCCCAAAGGATCGACCAGCTCAACGATACGGTTGCTACTGTCGTATTCAAATCGAATTGATGTCGCTGCTGCCGGTGTTACGTTATCAGCGGGCCACTGGGCGATGACTGACAGCCGCTGCATGCCGTCATAGAAAACCTTGCGGATCACACCCGTGCGGGTTGTTTCGGAATAGAACTTACCGTTGGTATCCGAGTAGGCTTCCGTCGTACCAAGCAGTTCGTCCTTCAGGTAGAAGTACCCGTCGCCAGCTTTCGTCAGGGAAAGACCAGCGGTTCCCGGCACGGCCCACGCTCCGCCAATCCACTTGAACGTCAGAGGTTGCCCGTTACCACGATAAGCAGCGATTTTCGGCGTGCTCGCATTAACCGCCGACAGATCGAGCCTTCGCTGCCAGTTGTTGACCCAGTAGCCGCCCATCGCAGTCTGCGTTTTGTCGTAGGGCTTCGAAAGATAGGTGCGCCTGAAGACGAGTGGAGACGTGTCGCCGCTTGCAAAGTCAACTTCAGAAAGCGTGACGATGCCGTTCGCTGGAAACACCGGGTCTGCCACCGGGCAGGAGTCGTCAACCGGAGTTTCGGTTGCGTTGCACCACTGCTCAATCAGGGCGAGGTCGTTGACACAGGCGTAGTTGCCCATGCCGCCTGGCGTATTGCTAGTCACGTCAGACTTGCAGCTTTTTGAACCGGGCGTAGCGCCAGATTTTGAGTAAAGAGTGAAGCAATCGTCCGCGTTGGCGGCAAATGCGACCACGAGCAGCATGAAAGCTGCAAGCAGGCGTGCCGCCATGCCCGCTGATCCCTCAGTGAGTCTTTTTCTTTTCATAGTCATCCTTATTAGTTGTACTTGTTTGAAACTCAAGCACCCTATAAGGAAGGCTCCGTCGCGGGAATCCGACAAATCCTAAACTTACGACTTCCTTGGCCTCTCACACCGAGGCTCTCGATACGGTCAGAACAATCCCTGAGAAATCACGAAAGACCATGTAGTCGATCAACAAGTAGCGACGACGGCAACGAGAAAAATAGACGCAGAAAAGCCCTCGCGACTAATCCAGTCACGAAAAATTTCTGTGCAAAATCAGATGGAGGCTAAAAGGCCGCATCGGGCCGAGAAGAAAAGAGACTGTGAGTCCCCATGAAAACGAAGCTATGCGTCAGCGGCTAGCGTTTGAGCGAACACCAAGGAGTTATCCCCGGTTTTTGTTCGCAAGGCTGTGGATAACGTTCCGACAACAACCCTAAGTATTTGATCTGCCTACATTCCTGCACGCTGCGCGCGATAACACCGCCCCTTCACCCCGCAGCGATCTCAAACCATGCACCATGCGTCCGCTCACGATCGAGCACCCGCGACTCCGCGTGCCCATCAGCGCGCAGCGCAACCCCAAACACCCCTTCCCCGCGCGTGGCAAGTTGCCGACGCAACGCCGCGCCTTCGGTGGCGACACTCGCGGCATCGACACGCACAGGGCTCAACAACACAACCGACGTGTCGCCAACCGAAACCGTCGCCGACACCGCCCCGAGCCCCGGCAAAGCCACCACCCGCGTCTCCTGCTCGCTCACCCCGAGCAACGCCCTATACCGCTGCAAACTTACCTTCAGATCCTCCACCGCGACCGTCAAACTCGCCACCCCTCGCACGCCGTTCGCATGTTCACGCACCGCGCCCTCCGCGACACGCAGTTCACGCGGCGTGACATCCCCGCACAGGAACGGCAAATCACTGGTCCGCGGCCGGCCAGTCTGCCACTCCAGCCGCGCGCCATCGGGACGCACACGACCACCCGCCTGCGGGCCGTCGTATTGCAATCCGCGCCCGTGCGCCGCATCGATCACAGCACCCACACTCGACGGCAGCAACGCGTAGTCGACAAAGCCATCGCCATGACGCTGCCCCACGTCCCACCAGCGACGCTGCGGCGCCGGCTGCAAGAAAGCGATCAGCTCGATGTAACTGCCGTCGGCGAAACCGATCAGCGCGTTGTGCGTCACGCCGTCGGCGTGCGTGCCGCCTTGCTGCACGGTGAAACCGAGCGCGGTGAAATCTTCAATGGTCTCCGTCAGGTCGTGGACGCGAATAACGATGTGATCGAGTAACAGGCTCATGGCGCAAGTGTCACGGATGTCGTGGATGTCGTGATTGATCAGATAGTTCAAAGGACACCGTGACACCTACTTCTGCACAACCGTTGCCTTGCTCTCAAGCAACGCCCACTTGTCGTTCTTCACCACCACGTTGATGTTCTTCACACCGATCACACGACGCGTCACCGGATCGAAATTAGCCTTGCCGAACACGACGCTCGGAATATCGTGCAGCTTCGGCAGCGCATCGCGCACGGCTTTGCGGTCGGGGCCACCAGCACGCAGCGCATAGGCCGCGATGATGACGGCGTCGTACGCATAGGCATTGAATGCGTCCGGCTCGCGATGATATTTCGCCTCGAAGCGTTTGACGAAGCTCTGTACCTCAGGCCCGGATTCGCCAGGGAAGAAACTAGTGTTGGTTGCCACGCCGTTCACGGCCGGACCGCCGAGTTCGAGGAATTTCGGCGAATACACCGAACTGGCTGCGGCGATCGGCAGGTTGATGCCGCTCGTGCGCGCCTGGCGGGCGATCTGCGCGCCATCCGAGTAGTACGAGATCAGCACGATGCCGTCGGGGTTGGCAGCGCTCACGCGCACCAGCGTCGCGCGGAAATCTTTCTCGGCCGGCTGATAGCCTTCGGCCGCAACGACTTGCGCGCCGCGTTCGTTGGCGGCTTTGACGAAGACGTCTTTGCTGGTGCGTCCCCAGTCGGTGTTCAGATAGAGCACGGCGACACGCTTGAGGCCGAGCGTCTTCACGGCGAGGTCGGCGAGCAGCGGCTGGGCGTCGGCCTGGCTGACGGACGGACTCCAGATATAGTCGCCGCCTTTGGTGAAGTCAGGATGCGAGTTGGTAAAGCCGAGTTGCACGAGGCCGGCATGCTGATAAATCGGCGAGGCGGCCATTGAAGCGGGACTTGAGAAGTCGCCGAGTTCGATCAGGATGTGCGGATCGTTGACGAATTTTTGCGCGATCGTGATGGATTGGCGTGGGTCGCTCTGGCTGTCCTCGAAGACATAGTTCAGCGGGCGGCCGTTGATGCCATTGTGGCTGTTGATTTCATCCAGCGCGAGATCGAAGCCGGCCTTCCACTGAGCGCCGTACTGAGCGTTCTGGCCGGTAAGCGGGCCGCTGACGCCGATCAGGATCGGCTCGCCCGAAGGTGGCGCGGCGATTGCCGTTGACGTCGTGATTGCCGATGCGGCCAGCAGCAGAACTGCCGCGATATGAATGGCCCACGATGGGCGCAGGCTTGACGTGTTCGACATGGCTCCAGCCTCGATATGCATGAGATTGGAGTGAGTGTCGGATGTGTCCCGGCTTCGGGCAACCAAGCGATTCACATATCGTTATGCGGCCGGGGAACTTGTCCACAGAAAATGTTCGCAAGCCTGTGGATAACATTCTGGCAAGCGCGCCAAGTACTTGATGTATTGGGCTTCTCTCGTACTGCACGTCGGCGTGACCGCTGGCGCGGTCGCGCCTTTGCATCGGGCGTAATCGGACTTCACCGCGGCGTTCGCGGCCGCTCTTCATCAAAAAGTAAGCGCCTTCGTCGCGGCCTTCACGGCCGCGCCTCTCACATCAAAGGTAAGCGGACTTCGCCGCGCTGCGGTTCGCGGGCGCCAGCAGCTTGCTCCGCTCGACTATTGCGCCGAACAGCAACCCAATGGTCGTCCACATAACCACCTGCATCCCGATTGCCGCGACGCGAAACTTCCACAACAGCACCGCCGGGAAAGCCGCGGGCACTTCGTTGATCACCGGCATCGACAACTGCACGGCAGCAATGATCACGACAAACACCGCAGCAGCCACAATCGAGCCATTCCACGCGCCCAACGTCAGCGCCATCCGACGCCGCACCTTCAGCGAAAACACCATCGCGGCCACCGAGATCGCAATCATCAGAAAGAACAAGCCCGTCCGCATCCCGATCGTCTCGGGGTCACCCACCGAAGGGGGATTCGCCGGGTATTTAATGTTCGGGACGATGACCAGTGTGATAAACGCGCCAAGCGCCAGCCACGCAGACAACGCGCGGGCACTCAACGCACCAACGCGGCCATACGCAAACGCGAACACCAATGAGAACAGCCCGCCGAAGGCGGCGCCGTACGTCACC
Source organism: Paraburkholderia sp. RL17-337-BIB-A (assembly GCF_046025895.1). Classification (NCBI taxonomy): domain Bacteria; kingdom Pseudomonadati; phylum Pseudomonadota; class Betaproteobacteria; order Burkholderiales; family Burkholderiaceae; genus Paraburkholderia; species Paraburkholderia sp. RL17-337-BIB-A. The sequence goes on from NZ_JARESY010000002.1 coordinate 3,375,054, forward strand.
ACGCCGGTCAACAATCCGAGCCCCGCTTGTGTACCGCGGCTCACCAGCTCGGGTTCGGGCGCTTCGCCTTTGGCGGCGTCGGCCTTTTCCTCGAAGGAAATCGCCTGATCCACCTGCGGCTCGCCCACCACTCTGGCGAAGCCGAACGTGAGCAATCCCGCGGCGATGCCCGCAAGCATGCCGCGTACCAACAATTTACCAACCATGTTCGACTCCGTTAGTGACAGGGAAAGCCGAGCAGATGGCGGCCGTCGTGCACGAATTCATGCACATACATGCCAGGCACGAGCGACGTGGCGCCTTCTTCGGCCCCAACGAAATAGATCGCGAGCAACAGCAGCAAGCCGCCGAACACGACCCAAGGCAGCAACTCACGCAGCGGAATCGGCGTGGGTTGAGCGACGGGCTGGGTCGCGGAATCGAAAACAGCGTTGGACATAATGGACATCTCCTGGGGGTAACGCGCCCCGATAGTCGATTGAAGAGGAATGGTGCGAAGCTCAGGTCTGGCTTTCGGCTTGTGAATGCCGATTACAGTGGCGCGACCGCGCCGGGCTCTCACCGGCTTCCGTGCTTCGCAGTGCCGCTATTCTACGCGCTAAACTTGACGTCCCGGCTACGCAGAGCATGCGCCTCATGCGTCTTACTTTAGTCTGGGCTCCACGGAAATCAACTGAATGGATACAAGGCTGTTACTGATCAGCCACGCAGCGACCGCGGCGATGCGCGCGGGCCGCTTCCCCGCCGACGATCCGCTCGACGCACGCGGCCTCGCCGAAGCAGGCGCCGCGCGTGGGCGCCTGTCGATTCCGGAGGATGCGGCGGCTTTCGTCAGCCCTTCGGTTTGCGCGCGCGAAACGGCCTCGGCCTTGGGTCTCGGCGCGGCGGTCCACGAGGGACTAGCGGATATCGACTACGGTCTATGGCATGGCCGCCGCCTCGCCGATCTCGCCATCGAAGCGCCGCAAGATCTCACCGCATGGACACACGATCCCGACGCCGTCGCGCACGGCGGCGAGTCCTTCAGTCGGCTCGTGAAACGGATAGGACAGTGGCTCGATGCGTTGGACGAAGAAGCGCGCGATACGCAAAATGTCGTAGCCGTCACGCACGCACCGGTGATCCGAGCCGCCATCGTTCGTGCACTCGGGGCGTCGCCGCAGGTGTTTTCGCGCATCGAGATCGCGCCGCTTTCGATGGTCGAGTTGCGACGCACGCGACGCGGTTGGACATGGTGGCCGGCGTCGCAATAACAGTCGCCGAAGTCTCCCCTTTGCCGGGGAAAGTACGATGACAATAGATAAATGGGCCAGATGGGTATGGCGCGCCGCGCACGCACAACCCATTCGAACCCGCATGGGCTGACTTATTTCCCCGATACAACCAACCTCAGCTTGTTCGAATCAGCCCGCGTCAACGCAATATCAGTCCGCTTGGCCCGCGTCCCGAGATAAAAATGCTGACGTCCCGGCGAATTCTGGTCATGCGTCGCGTCCGGCAAACACGACGCGATGTCCGCCGCGACAGCCTGCAATGCATCCGCACTGGAACCGGCGTCATGGTGCGGCGTCCACGTACATTGGTAATTGCCACCGCTCGCTGAACATTGCGCGTCGTCGCCATAGGGTTGCGCGACGCCCTTGCCATCGTCCGGCGTCAGCGAGGCCAAACCGTCCGGGGCCGCCGCGACGATTCGTTTGAGCGATGCGCACGGGCTAGGCGCATCGTCGGCATTCGCGCTGCACGGCAGCAACGCGCTCAGCGATACAGCGGCAATCGCGGCGGCGAGCATTCTGGTCTTGTTCATGTCGGCGCAGTCCTTCGAAAGGTGGCTCACAGATGGCATTAGCGCGACAGCACGCTTCGTGCCCACGCATACCGACAACTAACGCCTTCGTCGGCGAAGTCCATTGCCCTGCATAGCCCGTTTTTGCGCCGCGCATCATTGCTCGCATCCTTTGGTGTCGAACATCGCCGACAGGGCGCAGACCGACGTCAGCATGCGCGCACCGTTGTGGCCCACGCCCGGCACGATATGAAAGCTCTGCTTCAGGCCTTCCGGATGACGCGACTGGATATAGCGGTGATACGCTTCGGCACGCGCCACACGCTGCGGACCCTGCGCTTCGGCGGCACAGGTTTTGTCGAGCGCGCTTTGCTGCGGATCGTCGTCCGCGCCGCCGACCAGGTAGTCGATCCGGCGCGACGCATAAGTCGCTTCGAGTTGCGCGGGCGTACGGTCGTCGAGATAAGACGGCCGATTATCCATGCCGTATTTCCATTGATTGAAGTCGGCGCACTGCGCGGCATCGAACGGCGCCGCCAGCCCTTGCGCATTCGGCCGTTGCGCGTCGAAATACGCATACGTCGACGGACTCGCCACCACATAGCGCACGTCGATGCCTTCAGCGGTCAGCACGGCGACGTTACGCGCCGCCACCGCGTAACGTTGCACCACCTGCCCGCCGCCCGAATGCCCGGCGAACACGACATGCCGCAGATTTGGAAACAGCTTGCGATCCGCGAGGCGCGTCACGATCGCGTCCAGCACCTCGTACGAGCTGATGGCCAGCGGCGCCTGCGCTGCTTCGCCGCCCAACCACGCGTTGCCGGTCCAGCGCAGCAGATCGGCCGGTTCGTCATGCACGCGCAAGTCGAGCGTGGCGAGAAATTGCGGCGCGATCAGGAGCGTGCTGTCCGCGTCCGCGTGGGCGGCCTCGCGTGCATTCTGCGCGGTGCGAAAGTACACGTCCGCGTTGCGCAGTTTGCCGTGAATCACGATCACCGCACGTGTCACCTGCGGCTGTGCGACGTTCCAATCCTTCGACAGATACAGCGGAAACTCAGCTTGCCCTTGCGGCGTGACGATCGTGAACCGCGTATCCGAGACCGTCGCCACCGGCTTCAGATGCGGCCCGTAGGCGTGCACCGCGAAGGCCGGTTGCGTGAGCAAGGCCAGCATTGCAGCCCCCGCTATTGCGCACCCCACCGCCCGACGCCGGGAAAGATTAAATGTCATTCAGCTTGCTCCTGATCACCGTGCACTGCCTTGAACGCAGCGCATCGTCAAATCCGTCGTTGAAAGCCCAAAACTCAGAACCGGTGGCGAATGCCGAGCGTCACGCCGGTCTGGCGGAAACCGGTAAAGCCGCTTTGGCACAGCCAGACCGGCGCGCGTAGGCATACAAATTGCGTTCGATCCGGACCGGCTCGGAAGACAACACCCTCATCGACGCAGACGCTACGCCATGCCCAACATACCTGCTGCCGCTTCGCCGGCCCGCCTCTCCTCCGGAATCGAAGGTATCGACGACATTCTCGGAGGCGGCTTCACCCCCCACCGCATGTACCTTGTCGAAGGCGCGCCCGGCACAGGTAAAACTACCCTTGCGTTGCAATTCTTACTCAAGGGCGTGGCAGAAGGCCAAGTGGGCTTGTACATCACGCTGTCCGAGACACGCGCCGAGTTGATCTCGGTCGCGGACAGCCACGGCTGGGACCTCAGCCGGTTCACGATTCTTGAACTGCTGTCCGACGAAGGCCTCGATCCGCGCTACGAGCAAACGGTGTTGCACCCGGCCGAAGTCGAGCTCGGCGAGACCGTGCGCAACGTCATCGAGCAAGTCGACGAACTCAAGCCCGCGCGCATCGTGCTCGACAGTCTCTCCGAGTTACGTCTGTTGTCGCAAAACCCGTTGCGTTATCGCCGGCAGATTCTCGCGCTCAAGCGCTATTTCGCCACCCGCGAATGCACGGTGCTGCTACTCGACGACAATTCGTCGGACCCCGGCGATGTCCAGTTGCACAGCATCGCGCATGGCGTGATCGCCCTCGACAATCTCGTGCACGACTACGGCGGCAACCGGCGGCGCATGCGCGTCGCCAAGATGCGCGGCATCAAGTTCCGCGAGGGCTATCACGACTTCACGCTCGACACCGGCGGCATCCACGTTTATCCCCGGCTGGTAGCGGCCGAGCATCACGCGGCGTTCAAGACCGACGTGCTCAGCACCGGCACGGATGGCCTCGACGCGCTGCTCGGCGGCGGCCTGATTCCCGGCACCAACGCGCTGATGATCGGCCCATCGGGTGTCGGCAAAACCACCACGGTGGTGTCGTGCCTGATCGCGGCGCTCGAACGTGGCGAGCGCTGCGTCTACTACGTGTTCGACGAAACCCTCACCACGCTGATGATCCGCTGCGCGACGCTCGGCATGTACCTCGCGCCGCACGTCGAAAGCGGCTTGCTGACGCTGCGCCAGATCGATCCGGCAGAAATCTCGCCCGGCGAATTCGCGAGCGACGTGCGCGACTCGGTCGAAAAGAAAGGCGTGAAGTACGTCGCCATCGACAGTCTGAACGCCTATCTCCAGGCCATGCCCGGTGAGCGCTATCTGCTGCTGCAGATGCATGAATTGCTCGGCTATCTGAACCAGCAAGGCGTCGTCACGATGCTGGTGCTCGGTCAGCACGGCATCATCGGCGAAGTGCAGAACGATCTCGACATCAGCTATTTGAGCGACGTGGTCGTGCTGTTCCGCTATTTCGAACATCATGGCGAAGTACTGACGGCCGTGACCGCCGTGAAGAGCCGTGCCAACGCGCACGAACGCTCGATCCGCCAGTTCCGGCTCGGCCGCGGCGGCGTGGAAGTCGGCGAGGCATTGCGCGACTTCGAAGGCGTGCTCTCCGGCCTGCCTGCCTATCGCGGCAGCACCGCCCTGCTAGGCGCGCAGGATCGTCTCATCGACACGTCCCGGCAGTAACGATATGGAGCAACGCGTCCTTATCCTGGCGCCGTTTGGCCGCGACGCCGATGTGATTGCCGAAGTCCTGCAGAAGGACGCCCGTACCTCCGTTGCATGCCGTGACGCCAATGTCCTCGCCGAAGCGCTGGGCATCGGCGCGGGCAGCGCGCTGATCGCCGAGGAAGCCCTCGCGGACGGCCATGCATCGCGTCTGTTCGACTGGCTCGAACAACAGCCGGCGTGGTCCGACTTCCCCTTCATTCTGCTCGCCGCCAATCGCGTCGGACGCCGTTCGGCTCGCAGCCTCGAAGTGCTCGAGCGGCTCGGCAACGTAGTGGTCCTCGAGCGCCCGCTGAACTCGGAAACGCTGCGGCGCGCGGTAGGCTCGGCGCTGCGGGCGCGCTCGCGGCAGTACGAGTCGCGCCGCCATCTGGCCGAGCTGATCGAGGCGCAAGAGGCGCTAGTGCAACTCAACGATTCGCTGGAGAGCCGCATCGCCGAGCGCACGCACGAGCTCGCGTCCGCCAACAACCGGCTGATGATGGAGATTCACGAGCGCGCCAAAGTGCAGGCCGTGCTGGTGCAATCGCAGAAGATGGAAGCACTCGGGCAGCTCACCGGCGGCATCGCGCACGACTTCAACAACCTGCTGAACGTCATCATGGTCAACTCGGAGTTGATCGCGCGGGTGGGCAGCGACGATCGCATTCGCGCCATGGCTGCCACCGTCAAACGTGCAACCGAGCGAGGCGCGAAACTGACGGGGCAGTTGTTGACCTTCTCGCGCAACAGCAATCTCGATCTGAAAGCGGTGGACGTGGTGACCTTGCTGCAAGGCATGCGCGACATCATCACCGTGTCGCTCGGCTCGAGCATCCGTTACACCACCGAATTCGATTGCGAGGAAATGTGGACCCATGCCGACGCCAATCAGCTCGAACTGGCCATCCTCAATCTGACGATCAATGCGCGCGACGCGATGCCCAATGGCGGTCAGCTCGCCATTCACGTGAAAGAGCGCACAGCCCCCGATCAAACGCTCGAGGAGGGCCGGTATATCGTGCTCGAAGTCGCCGACACCGGCTCGGGGATCGCCCCCGACGTGGTCTCGCGCGTGTTCGATCCATTCTTCACGACCAAGCCGATCGGCAAAGGCACGGGCCTTGGCTTGAGCCAGGTCTACGGCATCGCGCGGCAAGCCGGCGGCACCGCACGTCTCTTTAGCGAAGAGCGTGTGGGCACCACGGTGGAGATCTGGCTGCCGTTGCGCGAGCGCGTGACCTCGCAGACCGAAGCGGTATCCGACGTCGAGGAGAATGCGGTCGGCGTGAAGCGCGTGCTGGTCGTCGAAGACGACGGCGAAGTGCGAGCAATGCTGGTCGAGTGTTTGCGCATGCTCGGCTACACCGTGACCGAAGCCGCTGACGGACAGGCCGGGCTGAATCGATTGCAAGACGACAACCCCGACCTGCTGGTGGTCGACTTCGCGATGCCCGGCATGAACGGCATCGACGTGATCGCCGCGGCGCGCAAGATGCGCGAGGACCTGCCGGTGATCCTCGCGACCGGTTATGCGGACGTGGACATTTCCGGCCTCGCCGTCAAGCGTTGCACGATCTTGCGCAAACCCTTCCAGCTCGACGACCTGGCGCGTACCGTCAGGCTCGGCCTCGCAGCCTGAAAAGAAGCCGCGGGGGCGGCCTTTAGTGCACGCAGTCTGAAGCTCGCCTTGGACTGTAGCGGGCGCCCCCCCCCCCCCCCGCTACAGCCACTACACATAGCGCGTCTTCACAAATATTCGCAATTCAATAGTTTGCTAACGAATATTTTGGAAATACAATATCGGCCATGACGAATCTCGATGCCTTGCGCCGCACCGTCAGCAGCACGTTGGTCGTCGCCGCCAGAAAATGGCGGCGCACGAGCCACGGCGTGCTCGCGGCCTTCAACGTCTCCGAAGCGTGCGCCACGCCGCTGCTCACCGCCAGCCGTCTCGGCGAAGCGGTGCGGCAGGTCACGCTGGCCGAATACATCGGTATTGAAGGGCCATCGCTGGTGCGGCTGCTCGATCAGTTGTGCGCGGCCGGCCTGATGCGCCGTGACGAAGATCCGGAGGACCGGCGCGCCAAGACGGTGGTGCTCACCGATGAAGGCCGCGCCGTCACGGCAAAAATGGAAGAAGAGCTCGTTACGCTGCGGGCACAAGCGTTGAAAGGTATCTCGCGCAGCGATCTCGAAGCGACCTTGCGCGTGCTGAAGGCTTTCACGGCCGAGGCAGCGCCACCGCACAATGGCGGGGATTCCGAGTAACGGTTTATGGTCTATCCCTCCATTCGCGACTGGTTGTTCTCCGTCAAGACTTTTGCGGCGGCGATGATCGCGCTCTACATCGGTCTCGCGCTCGAGTTGCCGCGCCCCTACTGGGCGATGGCCACCGTCTACATCGTGTCGAATCCGTTTGTCGGCGCGACCCGCTCCAAGGCGCTCTATCGTGCGCTCGGCACTGCGCTCGGCGCCTCGGCCGCGGTGCTGCTGGTGCCGCCGTTCGTCGAATCGCCGTATCTGTTCAGCGTGATCGTCGCGTTATGGACCGGCACGCTGCTGTATCTGGCGGTGGCCGACCGTACCGCGCGCAGCTACGTCTTTATGCTGGCGGCCTACACCATGCCGATCATCGCGTTGCCTTCGGTGACCAATCCTGCCGGTGTGTTCGATCTGGCGATCAGCCGCACCGAAGAGATCACACTCGGCATCGTGTGCGCGAGCATCGTCGGCAGTGCGCTGTTTCCCAGCCGGCTCGCGCCCACCATCATCGAGCGGACCGACGCGTGGTTTCGCGACGCCGCGTTCTATACGACCGAAACGCTCTCCGGGCGCATTGCCGGCGCGGCGATTTCGGGGGCCCGCCAGCGGATCGCGGTCACGATCAACGGGCTGGAACTGCTGCTGAGCCAGCTCGCTTACGATCACACCCGGCCGGACATTCTGGCCCGTACTCATGAGCTGCGCGGGCGCATGCAGTTGCTGCTGCCCATGACGTCGGCGCTGGCCGATCCGCTGATCGCGCTCTACAACAGCGGCCGGCAGACATGGCCCGAGGGCCTCGAAGCCTTGCTCAACGACGTCATCAAGTGGTTCGAGGCGCCGCTGCCCGCAGCCAGCCGCGGCATCCACCCCGACCTCGCCGCCGACGCGCTGCGCGCGCGCATCGCGGCGATGCAGCCGCCGCCGGCCGCGCTCGCGAACTGGGACAGCGCGCTGCTTTCGAATGCGCTGTGGCGCATGAAACAGGTGATCGACGTCTGGCAGGACTGCCGCTCGCTGCGCATCATCATCACGCGCGAAGAAGGCTCGTGGCGCCCCCGCTTTCGCCATTGGCGGCTGGGCGGCACCGAGCGCTTCTTCGACCGCGGCATCATGTTGTTTTCGGCGGCTTCCGCGGGTGCCGCGGTGATCATTGCGTGCAGCCTGTGGATCAGTTCCGGCTGGGCAGACGGCGCCAGTGCGGTGACGCTCGCGGCGGTGGCCTGCTGCTTCTTCGCCGCGCTCGACGAGCCCGCGCCCATGGTGTTCAGGTTCTTCGTCGCCACGGCGATCGCCGTAGTGGCCGCCGGCATCTATCTGTTCGTCGTGCTGCCGCACGTGCATGATTTCGCGATGCTGGTCATCCTGTTCGCCGCGCCGTTCATTCTGGTGGGCACCTTGATGCCGCGCCCGCAGTTCAACCTGGTCACGGTGCTGGTGGCCGTCAACACCGCCACCTTCATCAGCATTCAGGACGCCTACTCGGCCGACTTCCTGATCTTCATGAACAGCAATCTCGCGGGCCTCGCCGGCTTGCTCTATGCCTATCTGTGGACTCGCGTGACGCGGCCGTTCGGTGCCGAACTCGCGGCCTCGCGGCTATTGCGCTCGAGTTGGGCCGACGTGGCGCTGACCGCCTCCACCCGCACGATCGACGACCCGCGCAATCTCGCCGCGCGCATGCTCGACCGCCTGATGCAGCTGATCCCGCGTCTTGCCGCCACGGACGACCATCGCCATCCGTCGATCGAAAGCTTCCGCGATCTGCGCATTGCTTTCAATGCACTGGATTTACGCCGCTTGACCGCCAAACTCGGCGGCGATGCGCCGGCCGCGATCGCGCATGTGCTTGAAGACGTGCAGCAATACTTCGAATCGTGTGTCGATCTGCGGGTGCGCCAACCGGTGCCGCAAAGCTTGATGTCGTCGATCGATGCAGCCGTGGCGCGCGTCACGGCCCAAGGGCTCGCCAATGCCGACGCACCGAGCGCGACCTCGGCAACCTCGGCGCGCCGATTGCGCGACGCGCTGCATGCCCTGGTCGGCTTGCGTCTTTCGCTGTTTCCGGCCACGCTGCTCATACCCACGCCGCCCGAGCCGGAAGCCGCTGCCTGATGCGCCCGTCCCGCCATCCCATCCATCCCTTTGCCCATTTCCGCGATGATCGGTGAAATCGATATCTTCGGCGTGTTCGTGCCGGCCGTGCTCGTGCTGATGTTGATCGCCTATCTGATCAACCTGGGCATCCGCACGGTGCTCGCACGCGTCGGCTTTTACCGCTTCGTCTGGCACCGTTCCATTTTCGATCTCGGCATCTATGTGCTGGTGCTGGGCCTTGTCGTTGTCGTTTCGCACAGACTAATAACGTGAAAAAAACCTGGTTCTCCGTCGGTCAAATTCTGCTGACCCTGATCGTCGTTGTGGTGGCAGCCTTCGTGCTGTGGAAACTGGTCGCCTATTACATGTTCGCGCCGTGGACCCGCGATGGCCACGTGCGCGCCGACGTGATCCAGGTCGCGCCGGATATCTCAGGTCTGATTTCATCGGTCGAGGTAGCCGATAACCAGCAGGTCAAGCAAGGCCAGGTGCTGTTCGTGATCGATCAGGCCCGCTATGCGCTCGCACTGCGCCAGGCGCAGGCCACCGCGCAGCAGCGCCGCGCCACCCTCGACCAGGCGCGCCGCGAAGATGCGCGTAATCGCCAGCTCGGCAACCTCGTTGCGGCGGAAGTCTCGGAAGAAAGCCGCTCGCGTGTCGAAACGGCGGAGGCCGCACTCGCCGATGCGAACGTCGCGATCGATACCGCCAGGCTCAATCTGCAACGCACCACGATCGTGAGTCCGGTGGACGGTTATCTGAACGACCGCGCGCCGCGTACCGGCGAGTTCGTCTCCGCGGGGCACGCGGTGCTGGCGGTGGTGGATATGCATTCGTTCCGCGTCGACGGGTATTTCGAAGAAACCAAGATGCGCGGCATCGACATCGGCCAGCGAGTCGATATTCAGGTAATGGGCGAGCCGACTGTACTGCGTGGTCATGTGCAAAGCATCGTCGCGGGGATTGAAGACCGCGACCGCACGCAAGGGTCGAATCTGCTGCCGAATGTGAATCCCGCCTTTAGCTGGGTGCGGCTCGCGCAGCGGATTCCGGTGCGCGTGGCGCTCGACGAGGTGCCCACCGACTTTCGTCTGATCGCCGGCCGCACGGCGACGGTGTCGGTGCGCGAGCTGTCGCCGACCGGTAAGCCACGTCCGGCTGCGGGGGCTTCGGGCGCGGTGGATTCGTCGGCGGCTTCGGCTTCGGCTTCGGCTTCGGCTTCGGCTTCGGCTTCGGCTTCGGCTTCGGCTTCGGCTTCGGCTTCGGCTTCGGCTTCGGCTTCGGCTTCGGCTTCGGCGGCGGCGGCGGCTTCGGCTACGTCTGCTGTTCCGGCGGTCTCAGCTGCTTCGGCTACGCAGCCGGCATCTGCTGCCGTCATGTCGGGCGCATCGCAATGAAGCTGTCGCGTGCCCTGCCCTTATTGCCGCGGCTGCCGTTGTTGCCGCTGTTGCCATTAGCCGTGGCGCTCAACGGCTGCGTGAACGTCGGCCCGGATTACTCCCTGCCGAAGCAGGCTCTGGTCAACGCGCCCCTCGCCAATGCGCCGATCGAAGGCGCCGATGCCAAACTGACCACTCGGCAGGACGTGCCCGCGATCTGGTGGAAGCTCTATGACGATCCGGTACTGAACAGCCTCGTCGACGAAGCGCTGCAATCGAATACCGACTTACGCGTCGCGGCGGCCAACCTCGCGCGTTCGCGTGAAGCGCTCGGCGTCGCGCAGGCGCAAGGCGGCTTCTCCGGCAAGACGTCGGCGGCCTTCGAGCGGGCTCAGGAATCGGCCGAACAGTATCTGCTGTTCAACAAACTGCCGGTCGCTAACGAAGGCGACATCGGCATCAGCATCTCGTACGAAATCGATCTGTTCGGCAAGCTGCGGCGGGGTGTCGAAGCAGCGGCGGCCGATACGGAATCCGTGCAGGCGGCCGGCGATCTCGCGCGGATCACGGTAGTGGCCGACGTGGTGCGCTCTTACGTCGAACAATGCTCAGCCGCCGAGGAACTCCGAATCGCGCAACAGTCGCTGGCGTTGCAAAAGCAACGCGTGGACGTGTCGCGCCGATTGCGCGACGCGGGCCGCGGCAATCAGCCTGACGTGACACGCGGGCAGACTCAAGTCGATACCTTGTCGGCGGATATCCCACGCTATACGGCGCGCCGCCAGATCGCGCAATACCGGCTCGCGGCACTGCTGGCGCGCGCACCGTCCGATTTGCCACCGGCCGTGCTGGCCTGCAACACGCTGCCGCAAGTCCGTCAGCCGATCCCGGTCGGTGACGGCGCCGCGCTGCTCAAGCGCCGCCCGGACGTGCGCGAGGCCGAACGCCAACTGGCGGCGTCGACGGCGCGCATCGGCGTTGCAACCGGCGCGCTATATCCGACGGTGAGCATCGGGGCATCGGCGGGTTTGACCGGGATTCTCGAGGACCTCGGCACGTCACCGACGGCCCGTTGGGCCTTCGGTCCATTAATCAGTTGGACCTTTCCGAGCAATGGCGCGCGTGGCCGGGTCCGCGAAGCGGCGGCGTCGAGCAACGTGGCGCTGGCGAAGTTCGACGGCGTGGTGCTGACCGCGCTGCGCGAAACCGAGACCAACCTCGCGACCTATGCGTCGGATTCAGCCCGCGCCGATGCTCTGCGTGCCGCGTTGAAATCGGCCACGGAGTCGGCGGATGAAACGCATCGGCTGTATCAAGCGGGACGCGAGTCGTTCATTTCGGATCTCGACGCGACGCGCACGCTGACTTCGACGAAGTCGCAGGTCGCGGCCGCGGAAGGTCAGGTGGCGATCGATCAGGTCAATCTGTTCCTCGCGCTTGGCGGTGGGTGGGAGATCGATGCGCAGACGGCGCCGGGGGCTGCGGGGCCTGGAGCTGCGACCCCCACTGCTGCCGCGGCGGCTAAGGTCGTGCCATCGGCGGCCACTAAAGCGCCCTGACAGGGTTTCATCGACTCGGGTGGGGTCTTGGATGGCCGCTGCAATGCCAATCCAGTGCTCGGGGATATCGCTGCTTTGGAAGGCGCCGTTTTCGGGCAGGTGGGCGGCAAACCGGCGATGGCCTGAACCCTTCCGCCTCGCCTCATCCGGGTAAATCACTATCACCGGAAAGCTTTCTTTTACCTTTCAACTCAGGTTAAATACGAGCCTCAACACCACGTTATGGGGTCACGTATGTCGCATTTTCTGCAAGGCGCAGCCACACTGGGTGGATGTATCGGCGTTTTCACGGTAGTCGTCGCGGTCGTGGAGATGCTGGCGAATTGAGTTCGCCTGGTGCCTGATTGGCTCGTGATTGACGTGATTGCCGCGTGATTGGCGAGTGACCGGCTTACGCGGGCGCCTGTGCCCGCCGCAGCGTTTTTCAGCCCCTAAACAGGCCGCCGCTTCGCAGCCGCCTGGTGAATCGCCGCCCGCACCCTCGGATACGTGCCGCAACGGCACACGATGTTGGACATCGCCGCGTCGATGTCCGCATCGGTGGGATCAGGCTTCTGCTTGAGCAGCGCGCAGGCGGCCATCAACTGCGCGCTCTGGCAATAACCGCACTGCACCACGTCGAGATCGATCCACGCCGCTTTTAGCGCCTGCGCTTCGGCGCCCTGCACGCCTTCGATGGTCGTGATCTTCTGCGAGTGCAAGCTCGACATGGGCGTCTGGCAGGCAAGACCCGCCTTGCCGTCCAGATGGATCGTGCATGCGCCGCAAATGCCCACGCCGCAGCCGAACTTGGTGCCGGTCATGCCGAGGTCGCAGCGCAGCACCCACAGAAGCGGCATGTCCGGTTCGGCTTGCACGGCCACCGCCCGGCCGTTGATGTTCAGCGATCCCATGCTTGTCTCCGTCAATCCGATGCGTTTCATGCAAGCCTCAACGGCAATGCGCGCAAGCGCTGACCGGTCAGCGCGAATATCGCGTTGGCCACCGCCGGCGCGACCGGCGGCACGCCCAGTTCGCCGACGCCTTGCGGGTGCATCTGGCTCGGCATGATGTCGGTTTCGATCACCGGGCAATCGTTCATCCGCACGACGGGGAAGTCGACGAAGTTCTGCTGCGTCACCTGTCCGGCGTTGATGGTGATTTTGTCCTGCAACGCTGTCGAGAGGCCAAACACGATGCCGCTCTCCATCTGCTGACGAATCAGGTTCGGATTCACCGGCAGTCCGCAGTCGATCACGCAGACCACCCGATGCACGCGAATCTGTTTATTCGGACCGACCGATACCTCCGCCACTTGCGCGACGACACTGCCGAACGCTTCGTGCAGCGCAACGCCACGCGCCTGCTTGCTGCCGTCGGCGCGGTGAGCCATTGGACGGCCCCAATCCGATAGCGCGGCAACGCGCCTTAACACGGCCAGGTGACGCGGATGCTGCGCGAGCAGCGACGCGCGAAACGCAATCGGGTCCTGACCGGTGGCTACGGCGAGTTCGTCGGTAAAACCCTCGGTGAAAAACGCCTGATGCGAATGGCCGACCGATCGCCAGAATCCAATCGGCACCGGCAATTCGACGATCTTGTGTGCCACGCGCGCGGTGGGCCATTCGTAGGGCTGATCGAACGCGCCTTCGCAGGTAGTCTTGTCGATCGGAATACGGGGCGCGCCGTAGTAACGCGCGAGCGCGTCCGGCACGATCGCCTGACTCGCGGACGTGGCATGCCACGCGACCAGCTTGCCGTCCTTGTCGAAACCGGCCTTCAATCGCGATACGCACGCCGGACGATAAAAATCATGAGTGAAGTCCTCCGCACGCGACCAGATTGTTTGCACCGGGCGACCACCGCCCTCGCGCGCAATCGCCGCGGCTTGCGCGATGAAATCGAGTTCGAGACGGCGCCCGAAAGCACCGCCGAGCAGTTGCGTTTGCACGTCGACCTTGTCGGTGTCGATGTCCAGCACCTTCGCCACGTGCAGCCGCGCGAGGGCCGGCATTTGCGTCGAGACCCAGACGGTGGCCGCGCCGTCCGCCACCTGGACCGTGCAATTCACCGGTTCGACCGCGCCGTGCGCGAGATACGGTGCGTGATACTCGGCGGTGAGGGTTCGCGCCGCGCCGCTCAATGCGGCGTCGGCGTCACCGCGATGGTAGTAGGCGTGGCCGTCGCTGCTGTCCAGCATTTGCGCGAGGTGGGCGTCGACATCCGCGCTCGATAGCGTGGCCGCGGGACCGTTGTTCCACACTACGTTGACGGCGCTGACCGCGTTCATCGCGCGGAACGGGTTGTCCGCGATAACCGCGACGGCGCCGCTGCCGCCGGCGTAGGGCGGTAACGCGAACGCCTTGATAAAACCCGGCATTCTGGTGGCGGGCGTGGCGTCGAAATGCGCCACCGTGCCGCCCAGTGTCGGACACATCACCACGCTCGCATAGATGAGACGGTCGGGCAGCGCGTCGATGCCAAACCGGGCAGTCCCGTTGATTTTCGACGCGGCTTCGATGCGTCGCATCGGCTTGCCGATCAGTTTGAAGTCCGCAGGATCTTTCAGCGCGACCTTGCGCGGCAGTGGTTGTTGCGCGGCCAACGTGGAGAGTTCGCCGAAGCTCACCCTGTGGCCTGATGTGTGCAGTACGTAGCCGCCTTCCGTTCGGCATTCGCCGGGCGGCACCTTCCATTGACCGGCCGCCGCGCCGACCAGCATCGCGCGCGCCGAGGCACCGGCTTCGCGCATCGGCGTCCATAGATCGTTCATGCTCGATGAACCGCCCGTCATCATCGTGCCGGCGTCGCGCACTAGCTTGCGGGTCAGCCAGACCGTGGCGCGCTTGACCGTGCTGTCGTCGTCCGGACGAAACGGCAGATCGTCGATGATGTTCTGCACGCTGTTGTAGATCTTGTCGATCGGCGAGTTTTCCACTCGAACGTGCGACCAGTCGGCATCCAGTTCCTCGGCCAGCAGCATCGCGAGGCCGGTGTGGATACCCTGGCCCATTTCCGCTTTGCACATCATGATCGTGACGCTGTTGTCGGCGGCGATTTTGACCCAGCCGTTGAGCGCGAGCTGGCTGCCTTCGGCCGGCAGCGGCGTGGCGGTGGTCAGGCGCTGGCCCGGCGGCAACACCGACCAGCCGACCAGCAACGCGCCGAGCGCGCCGGCGCCGCCTAGCAGGAAGGTTCTGCGCTTTAACATCGTATGACTCGATCAGCTTGCACGATGGCGGGGAAGCTGTGGAAGCGCGGCGCACGCTCGGGATTAGTACTTCAGAACACTAATAAGACGGGCGAGCGGGGGTGCAACTGAAATTCGGATGTTTAAGTCATTCAGTGCCATAGGGGCAGATGAGCGCTGAAGAAGGTGGAAGCGCCCGCGCATGCCGTGTGATGTTCCATTAAATGCCATCCGACGAGCAGCGACACGCTGCAATGCAACCTCGCCAATCCACGGTTGGACAAGATGCGACGTATTCCCCTGAGGGTGCCATTGTTGATCGATCGCAAATGGAGCCGCTATACAACCCTCACGGTCCACGCGGTCGGGATATAAACAACGGCTTCCCGGAGTGTCCGATTTCCCCATTCATACAAATTTTTGTATAATCTCATGATCGATGCGAAACCATTGAGGTTCTGCGGCAGCGCACTGGACGACTTGCGCGAATTCTCGCTCTCGGCTCGACGTGACGCGGGCCACCAACTCGATCAAGTCCAGCGCGGTCGGGATCCCGACGACTGGAAACCAGTGAACACGATAGGCCAAGGGGTGCGGGAAATCCGAATTCGAGACGCGAACGGCGCATTCCGTATCATTTACGTGGCCAAGTTCGCCGAGGCGGTTTACGTGCTTCATTGTTTTCAGAAAAAGACTCAGAAAACCAGCAAAGCAGATCTGGATCTAGCCACCCAGCGCTATCGCGACTTGAAAGGCATTAAGCCATGAGCAATCAAACATATTCGAGCGTCTGGGACGCCATCGAAGACACGCCCGAACAGGCGCAAAACATGAAGCTTCGTTCGGTGCTGATGATGGCACTCAAGGACCATATCACCCGTGCCGGAATGAGCCAGGCAGAGGCCGCCAGGCACTTCTGCGTCACCCAGCCACGTGTGTCCGATCTCATGCGCGGCAAGATCAATCTGTTCGCGCTCGATGCATTGGTCAATATGGCGGCAGCGGCAAACATGCGTATCGAGATGCGCGTGTCGGACACCCCTGCGAAGCGCAGTGCCGGCACCGCGAGCGTGAAGACCGTAGCGCGCAAAAAGCCTGCAACACCAGTCAAAAAACCGGTAGCGCCAAAGAAGCCCGCGGCTAAAGCACCAGCGCGACGCAGTAAGAGTGACGCAGCAGCTATCGCGCACCTCCGTTGACCGGCGACTCAATCGGAGCGAGCTATAAAGCTGTAATGCGGCCTTGTCCGTCGAGGCCGCATCACTGTCACGACATACTCCGGTGCTAAACGCACCCTGAAATCATCCGTTCTCCCGAATCATCTCAATCAACGCCCGCAGTCCCGCCGGCACATGGCGCCGCCCCGGATAGTAGAGACACAGCCCGTCGAACGGCGGCGTCCAGTCTTCCAGCACGCGCTGCAGCGTACCCGCCTTCAGGTCCGCAGCCACGTTCCATTCGGTCATATACGCCAACCCGAAGCCCTCGCGGGCCGCCTGCATCACCAGCAAAGGTTCATCGAGCGTCAGCGTGCCCTGCACATCCACGCTGCTCGCCTCGCCACGCCGCTCGAATTCCCAGTGATAAATGCGCCCGCTCGGCATGCGCAGCCGGATACAACGGTGCGCGCGCAGATCGTCGGGCGTGCGCGGCTTGGGATGATCGGCGAAATAAGCTGGACTCCCAACTACTGCAAAGCGCTGCGGTTCGTTGAACGGGACCGCGATCATGTCCTGCGGCACGGACTCAGCGAGACGAATGCCGGCGTCAAAGCCTTCCACCACGATGTCGATCATGCGCCCCTCCGTGACGAGATCAAGCTTCATCTCCGGATAGCGGCGCAGGTAGTCCAGCAATAAGGGCATGACCTGCCGCGCCGCGCCTGTCGAGGTGTTGATGCGCAGCGTACCCGCAGGTGTGTCGCGATAGCTGCCGGCCTGCTCGATGGCCACGCGTATCGTCGATAGCGCGGGCGCCACGCTGTCGACGAATTGCGCGCCCGCTTCGGATAACGACACGCTGCGCGTCGTGCGATTGAACAGCCGCACCCCGATGCGCGCCTCCAAGGCCGCGACCGCATGGCTGAGCGCCGACGTCGACACGCCCAGTTCCGTCGCCGCCGCGCGAAAGCTGCGATGGCGCGCCACCGCCAGCACGCCTTCCAGTTCGCTCAAACCGGGCGTTTTCATTATCCCATCCTGTTCAATGAATCATCCTTGATTATATGGCTAGTCAACCTAATCCCTTGAGCCTATCTTTGATGCAACACGACTTTCTGGCCAGGAGCTTTCATGCAGCAAATCGACAAGGTGTATATCGACGGCGGGTTCGTCACGCCGCACGGCGAGGAGTGGTTCGAGCTGTTCAATCCGGCTAAGGAGACGGTCATCGGCAAGGTGCGTCTCGCCGACGCAGAAGACGCGCGCCGCGCCATTGCCGCCGCCAAACGCGCCTTCCCGCAGTTTTCGCGCACGAGCAAAGAGGAGCGCATCACGCTGCTCGAACGCATGCACGACGCGGTTCACGCAAGAGAGGACGAGCTCTTCGAAGCGATCGTCGACGAATATGGCGCACCGGTTTCACGTGCGCGCTGGATGGCGAAGTATCCGGCCGACGTGATTGCGAACGTCGTCACGGTGCTGCGAACCTACGATTTCACGCGGCGCGCCGGCACGGCCGACGTCGTCATGCAACCGCTTGGCGTCGCCGGACTGATCACGCCGTGGAATAGCAATGGCGGCTTCATTTGCGGAAAACTGGCGGCGGCCGTGGCGGCCGGCTGCACGGCCGTGATCAAACCGAGCGAGATGAGCGCGATCCAGACGCGGATCGTTACCGAGGCATTGCACGAAGCCGGTTTGCCGGCTGGCGCATTCAACATTGTCACGGGCCGCGGCGAAACCGTCGGCGCGGAAATCAGCGCGCATCCCGATGTGGCGAAGATTTCCTTCACCGGATCGACGGCTGTCGGCAAGACGATTCTGCGCACCGGCGCCGAGACATTGAAGCGTGTCACGTTGGAGTTGGGCGGCAAATCGCCGGTGCTTATCCTCGACGACGCCGATTTCGCTGAAGCGGTGCCCCTGGCGCTCCAGGCCGGTTTTATGAACAGCGGCCAGGCATGTATTGCCGGCACGCGCATTCTGGTCCCGCAAAGCCGCCTCGCGGAATTTGAAGAGCGGGTGCGGGGCGAAGTCGCTCGCACGCAAGCCGGTGATCCGCGCGATCCAGTTACGCAGATCGGCCCGATGGTCAGCCGCAAACAGTGGGAACGCGTGCAGCGCTATATCCGCACTGGCATCGACGAAGGTGCGCGCCTGATTGCCGGTGGCGAAGGCCGTCCCGAAGGACTGGAGCGCGGCTGGTTCGTGCGGCCCACCGTGTTTAGTGGCGTCAACAACGACATGACGATTGCCCGCGAGGAGATTTTTGGGCCGGTGCTGTCGATCATTGCGTATCGCGATACCGAGGAGGCGATCGCGATCGCCAATGACACAAGCTACGGGCTGCAAGCTTACGTACTCTCAGCCGATGCGGCGCGAGCTCGCGCAGTGGCCACTCGCATCGACGCGGGGCGCGTGCTGGTCAATACGTTGGCACACGAACCGGCTGCACCGTTCGGCGGCTTCAAGCAATCGGGCATCGGCAGGGAATACGGTACGTTCGGGCTGGAGGCCTTCATGGAGCCGAAGTCGCTTCTCGGTGTGAACTGACAACGGGTCTTTGAAAGCGCTGGGTTGCTCCGCAGGCGGTGCGTCGGCATTTGCACGACGCATCGCCAGATATCTCACCGCCGGTTCGACCCCGACACGACATCGATCCACACAGCCAGCACCAGAATGCTGCCCTTCACGATCATCTGCCAGTAAGCGTCGACGTCGAGCATCGACATGCCGTTGTCCAGGCTCGCCATCACCAGTGCGCCGATCAACGCACCGTAGACCGTTCCGGAACCGCCACGCATCGAGGTCCCGCCGATAAAGCACGCAGCGATCGCATCGAGTTCGCCCATCGATCCCGCCGACGGCGAACCGGCCGCGAGCCGCGCCGTATTGACGATCCCGGCGAACGCGCACATCAGTCCCATCAATGCGAAGATGGCGAGCTTCACGCGATTGGTATTCACGCCGGAGAGCCGCGTTGCTTCCAGATTGGAACCTACCGCATAGATGCGCCGCCCGAAAACGGTCTGTGTGGCGATCCACGTGAAAATACCCAGCAGCGCGAGCAGCAGCAGAACCGGTACGGGAATCCCGCCATAACGATCGAGCGTGGCGACAAACGCGGCCAGAATCACGCCGGCACCGATAACCTTCATGACGTCCTGCCATACCGGCACCACGCGCAACTTATAACGCTCGCGGTTGCGCCGTTGGCGCAGCGTCAGAAACGCCAGCACCACAAATAGCACGACAGCGAGCGAGTCGCCCGCGAGGCGCGGCAAATACCCTTGGCCGACGAACACAAAGCCGTCGGAAACCGGCGCAATCGTCGAACCGCCCGTGACGCCGAGCAGAATGCCGCGATACGCGAGCATGCCGCCCAGGCCGACAATGAACGAAGGTACTCGCCGATACGTCGACCACCATCCGTTGAACATGCCGACAAGTACGCCGAGCAGCATCACCACCGGCACGGTGACGCCGATCGGCCAATGCCGGTTCACATCGAGAATCGCCGCCACGCCGCCGAGCAAACCAAGCAACGATCCGACCGACAGATCGATCTCGCCTGCGATGATCACGAACACCATGCCGCACGCGAGCATGCCGGTAATCGACATCTGCCGCAGCAGATTCGACAGATTGCGCGGCGTGACAAACGCACCGTGCGTCAGAAAAGAAAAGAAAATCCAGATCGCGGCCACGGCGATCAGCAACGCGAGAATCTTGTAGCGCGCGAACAGTTGCTGAATGCGCTGCGTGCCACCGAATGCGCCTCGCGGCGCGGCGCCTTCTGCGGATTGGGAAGTGACGTCGGGAGTCATGCGGCACTCGCTTCGGTTGGTGCGCTCGGGTTCAGGGATCGCTGCACAGGACGGATCGCGGCGCTGAGAATGTCCTCTTGCGTGAGACCGTCGTTGACGAAATCGCCACGCAATTCGCCTTCGCCGATCACCAGCACGCGATCGCTAATGCCGAGTACTTCGGGCAATTCGGACGACACCATCACGATCGACATACCGCGCTGGGCCAGTTGAAAAATCAGTTTGTAGATTTCGTATTTCGCACCGACGTCGACACCGCGAGTCGGTTCGTCGAGGATCAGCACTTTTGGGTCGGTCAACAGCATGCGCGTGAGCACAGCCTTCTGCTGATTGCCGCCCGACAAGCTCGCGATCGACAACATTGGATGCGCCGCGCGCACTGAAAGCCGCTTCATCTCCGTGTGAATCGTGTCGAGTTCGGCGGCCGAATCGATCCGGCCACCCTTCGCGAAGCGTTGCAACACAGCAAGCGTGATGTTGTGACCGACGCTCAGACCCGGCACGATGCCATGGCGCTTGCGATCTTCCGGCACCATACCGATACCGGCGCGAATCGCATCCACGGGCGCGCGGATCTTCAATGGCTTGCCTTCCATCACCACCGCCGCTTCGCTCACACCGGGATACGCGCCGAAGATCGCCTGCATCAGCTCCGTGCGTCCTGCGCCCACCAAACCCGCAACGCCGAGAATCTCGCCGCGCCGCAGCGCAAACGACACGTCGTTCACCCGCTTGCGGCGTGAATTGTTGAAATCGAAACAGGTCACGTGGCGCGCTTCGAAGATCACGTCGCCGATGGGATGAGGTTCGCGCGGAAACAGGTTCTTGATCTCGCGGCCCACCATCAAGGAAATGATGCGGTCCGTGGTCAGGGCACGCATCGGCTCGGTTGCGACATGGCGGCCGTCGCGAATCACGCTGATCGTGTCGCACACGGCCGCTACTTCGTCGAGCTTGTGCGAGATATACACGCAGGCGACACCGCGTCGCTTCAGATCGCGCACGATATCCAGCAGAATATGGATCTCCATAGCGGTCAACGACGACGACGGTTCATCGAGGATCAACAGTTTCGCGCGCTTGTTCAGCGCCTTCGCGATCTCGATCAATTGCTGGTGACCGCCGCCGTAATTCATCACCGGCTGCGCGGAGTTGATGCCGCTTATGCCGAGTTCGCGCAGCAGTTCATCGGCGCGCTGATACATCGCGGCGTAATTCATTCTGCCGCCGGGCAGCGTGATTTCATTGCCGAGAAAGATATTCTCCGCAACCGAGAGCTCGGGCACCAGCATCAACTCCTGGTGGATGATGATGATGCCCGCGCGTTCCGTGTCCCTGATGCTCGCGGCCTTCAGCGGTTCACCTTCCCAGATGATTTCGCCATCCCAGGTACCGTGGGGATAGACGCCGGACAGCACTTTCATCAGCGTCGATTTGCCTGCGCCGTTTTCTCCGCACAAGCCCACGCACTCGCCTGGGGCCACCGTCAGGTCGATGCCGTCCAGCGCCTTCACGCCGGAAAACGTCTTGACGATGCCGCGCATCGTCAGTAATGGTTGGGTCATTCGCTATGCCTCGCTGCAAGGCGCGCGGTGACGCCGGTGTGCCTGACGCGTATCAGGCACACCAGCTTTTACCGCACACACGTTACGCTCATTGGCTCGCGAGCTGGGCCTGGGTGTAGAAGCCGTCCTGGACGACCACGTCGACATTGCTCTTAGTAAGTAATGTAGGTTGCAGTAGCACTGTGTCGACCTTTTTCTTGCCGTTGTCGTACTGGGCATTAAAGGCCGGCTTCTCGCCCTTCGCAAGTGCGACGGAGAGCTTTGCCGCTTCGCCGGCGATCAGTTTCAGCGGCTTGTACACGGTCATCGTCTGCGTGCCGGCGATCACACGTTTCACTGCGGCCAGATCCGCGTCCTGGCCCGACACCGGCACCTTGCCCGCCATGTGTTGCGCAGCGAGCGCCTGGATCGCACCGCCCGCGGTGCCGTCGTTCGAGGCAACGATTGCATCGATCTTGTTGTTGTTCGCCGTGAGCGCGTCTTCAGTGATGCGCAGCGCCGTCGACGCGCTCCACTCCGGCACCCATTGCTGACCGACCACCTTGATGTCGCCCTTATCCATTGCGGGCTTCAACACTTTGAGCTGACCTTCGCGCAGCATCTTCGCGTTGTTGTCGGTCGGTGCGCCGCCGAGCAGGAAGTAATTGCCCTTCGGTTGCGCGTTGTAGACGCCTTGGGCCTGCAGTTCGCCGACCTTCTCGTTGTCGAACGAGATGTAGGCGTCTACATCGGCATCGAGAATCAGGCGGTCATACGAAACGACCTTGATGCCCGCTTTTTTGGCTTCGGCGACCACATTGCCGAGCGTCTTCGAATTGAACGGCACGATCACGATCACGTCCACGCCGCGCGAGATCAGGTTTTCGATTTGCGAAATCTGTCGCTCTTCGCTCGCATCGGCGGATTGAACCGATACTTTGGCTCCAAGCTTTTCTGCTGCGGCAACGAAATAGTCACGATCGCGCGACCAGCGCTCGACACGCAGATCGTCGATACAGAAACCAATTTCGGGGTGGTCCTTGCTCGCATGCGCCAGCGGCGCGACAAGCGACAGGCTGGCGAGCATCGCTCCACACACGAGCGAACTCAGTACAGTACGACGCGTTGCGAATTTCATGTCTCACTCCTCGTTCTGATAGCCGGAATACCGGATTGGACGGTCTGTGCTGCGAGCCACAGAACCGGACAAGCGACAACCCAACGCTTCTTGTTTCGCGCGGTCGACGTGGCCGCGCGATTTTTATGTTTTACTGCGTGCCCTGTTTGGGGGTTACTTCGTCACGGCCTTTTAGCGCTTGCTGTAAATCGCCTGATTCACAACGTTTTCCAACTGCTCCTGCCGCCCGCTCGCATGCTGCGGATTCAAACCACGGGTCAATGCATCCGTGGCCAGCGTGGAGAGCGAATAGTCGCCCGCCAGGATCTTGCGGCCGAATTCCGACTCCCAGCCCGCGTAACGCTGACGTTTGAACTGCTCGAGCCTGTCGTTTTCGATCAGCGTCGCGGCGCGCTCGACGGCGAGTGCCAGATTATCGATTGCCCCGATGTGGCCGAAAAACAGATCTTCCGCATCGACGCTCTGCCGCCGCACCTTGGCGTCGAAATTCATCCCGCCGGTCGTGAAGCCGCCGTGTTTGAGAATTTCGTAGAAGGCCAGCGTCAATTCTTCGACGCTGTTTGGAAACTGGTCCGTATCCCAGCCGTTTTGCTGATCGCCACGATTCGCGTCGACGCTGCCGAAAATGCCCAGCGCGTAGGCGGTCGCGATCTCGTGATGAAACGAGTGGCCGGCAAGGGTCGCGTGATTGGCCTCGATGTTCACGCGAATCTCTTTCTCCAGCCCGTATTGCAACAGGAAACCGTGTACGGTCGCCACGTCGTAGTCGTATTGATGCTTGGTCGGCTCCTGCGGCTTCGGTTCGATCAGCAAGGCGCCGTTGAAACCGATCTTGTGCTTGTGCTCGACTACCATGTGCAGGAACCGGGCAAGCTGATCCCGTTCGCGCACGAGGTCGGTATTGAGCAGCGTGTCGTAGCCTTCCCGGCCGCCCCACAACACATAGTTTTCGCCGCCGAGCCGTTGTGTTGCGTCGAGCGCGTGACGAACCTGCGTGGCGGCAAACGCGAAAATTTCCGGATCGGGACTGGTCGCCGCGCCCGCGGCGTAACGCGGATGCGAGAACAGATTGGCCGTGCCCCACAATAGTTTGATGCCGGTATCCTGCTGCTTGCGCGCCAGATAGTCGGCGATACGCGTGAAGTTCTCGCTATAGTCCTTCAGGCTACTGCCTTCCGGTGCGACATCGGTATCGTGAAACGTGTAGTACGGGGTACCAAGCTTCGAGAAGAACTCGAATGCCGAGTCGGCCTTTTGTTGCGCCCGCTCCATGGCGCCGCCGGCTTGTTGCCACGGACGCCGAAACGTCCCTTGCCCGAAGATATCCACGCCCGGCCAGACGAACGTATGCCAGTAGCACACGGCGATACGCAGGTGTTCTTCGAGTGTCTTGCCGAGCACGCGTTTGCTCTTGTCGTAATGGCGATACGCAAGCGGGTTATCCGATTGCGGGCCTTCATAGCGGATCTCTGGAATGTGTTCGAAGTAGGACATCAGCGTCTCCTGTGTGTCGACCTGAGTTAGCGCTTTAGTGCTTACCCAGGTCCTATGCTGCACTGCAACCCGTGCGACATCGCCGGGCCGTCGACAAGGTGACGCCATGCTGCCGCTTGCTGGAGGCATCGGCAATTGCGAAATTGCGCAGCGTGCTTAACGTTTCTTACTGCCCATGCGTTTGTTTCACACCGGCGCGAACTTCGGGGCCTAGAATAACCAGACGCTTAAAAAACGGTGCCGCCTTCCGCGCGCACCCTACAGGAGACGAAGGCGCCGCGAGTCCTGACGATCCGCACGCCGCCCACTGCCATGACCCGTCCGCAAACACCACAGACGACCCATCGGATCGCGCTGCTGTTCAACGCGAACAAGGTGTATGACCGCGAGATCATCACCGGCATCGGCAATTACCTGCTGTCGACGCGCGTGGCGTGGGATCTCTTCCTCGAAGAAGATTTCCGCTGCCGGTTGATGGGTATCGAGCGTTTCGACGGCGACGGCATCATTGCGGATTTCGACGATCCCGCTGTGGGCGAAGCGCTGCGTGATTGCGCGCTGCCGGTGGTGGCGGTCGGTTCGTCGTTTGAAGATCCGGCGCACTATCCTCCGGACTTGCCCTATATCGCGACCGATAACAGCAAGCTCGTTTCGCTTGCCTACACCCATCTGATCGGCGCGGGGCTCGAGCACTTCGCGTTGTATAGCCTGCCGCAAGCGCAGGAAAATCGCTGGGCGCAGCAACGTGAGTTGGCATTCGCTCATCTGCGTAGCGCGGACGGCCACAGCGCCGAGCAGATCGGCACCGAGATCTATCGCGGACTGTCGACCAGCGCGCCGTCGTGGAATCAGGCAACCGAGCAGCTCACCGCGTGGTTGAGCCAATTGCCCAAGCCGGTCGGCATCATCGCCGTTACCGACGCCCGCGCGCGGCATCTACTGCAGGCCTGTCTGATCGCGGGTATTCCTGTACCCGAGGAAGTAGCAATCATCGGCATCGACAACGATCCGCTCACGCGCACGCTCACCCGCATTCCGCTTTCCTCCGTGATTCAAGGCACCGAAGAAATGGGCCGCACCGCCGCTCACTTGCTGCATCAAATGCTGCATGGCGCGCGTTTTCCGGGGCGGCGCATTCTCGTGCCGCCGGTTGGCATCAACGTGCTCGAATCGACCCGACACCAGCCGCTAGCGAGTCCGTATGTGATGCGCGCGCGGCACTTCATCCGCCAGTACGCTTGCCAGGGTATTCGCACCGAACAGGTTGCCGATTACGTGGGTGTGTCGCGTTCGTCGCTCGAAGAGTATTTCCGGCGCGAACGGCAGTGCACCGTGCATCAGGAAATCCTGCGACACAAACTCGACGTCGCGAAGGCGCTGCTTGCGAAACGCGATGCGTCGAGCGCCGAGGTGGCGATCCGTTGTGGCTTCACGTCGCTGCAATACATGTACGCGGTATTTCGCCGCGAACTCGGTTGTACGCCGCGCGAGTACCAGGAACGCGCGAATTCCACGGCAACGCCCGGCTGAGCATGCCTTTCATCTATTTTATCGACCGACGACATGATCAGCATTGCACCGCTTTCTTCTGAGCCCTGGGGCACACTGCCCGGCGGCGATCCTGTGCGGCTCTTCACGCTGCGCAATGCGCACGGCATGAAAGTCGCCGTTAGCGACCTGGGCGCGACGCTGGTCTCCTGGCATGCGCCGGACCGCGCGGGACGTCTCGGCGACATTCTGCTCGGCCACGACACGGCCGCCGAATATGTTGCGGCCACAACCTACATGGGCGGACTGATCGGCCGGTGGGCGAACCGCATTGCCGATGCGCGCTTCACCCTCGACGGCATCGAGTACACACTCGATCGCAACGAAGGCACGAATCTGCTGCATGGCGGCACGCAGGGTTTTAATCGCACAATGTGGGACGCCAGCGAAGACAATGGCGCGCTAGTCATGCGTCTGGAATCGCCCGAAGGTGACGCCGGGTTTCCGGGCAACGTCACGGTGCAAGTACGCTATACGCTCGACGACGACGGTACCTTGACGATCGCCTATGAAGCCATCACGGACGCAGCGACACCGCTCAATTTGACGAGTCATCCGTACTTCAACCTCACGGGGCGCCGCGGCGCGGATATCCGCGGACACGTGTTGTCGATCGACGCCGACCGGTTCTTCGAAGTGGATGCGTCGATGATTCCTTGCGAGCTTGCCGAAGTGGCGGGCAACGCGTTCGACTTCCGGCAAAGCGCACCGATCGGCGCGCGGCTCGATTGGCCGCACGCGCAGCTTGCGAGGGCCGGCGGCTTCGATCACTGCTATATGCTGCGTGACGTGCCTGATGCCGCGATGACCGGTGGCGCCACGCAGATGCGCCAGGTGGCATGTGCGTACGACCCCGGCAGCGGGCGTGAATTGACCGTCTCGACCGATCAGCCCGGCTTACAGTTCTATACCGGCAATTTCCTGAATGGCGATACGGGACGCGGCGGCATTGCATACCAGCAGCACGCCGGACTCTGCCTCGAAGCGGGTGGCTTTCCAAATCAAGTCAATATGGCTGAGCAGGAACAGGTCATCGTGCGGCCCGGCAACGCATACCAGCAGCGAACGGCGTATCGGGTTGGGATACGTTCTGGAGTCTGAAGTAATTCTTCATATCTTACGGATGGCATTACATAACGCCGACTTATCATTTGTCGCAAGACTGAATTACGGGTTTAGGGGTTTGCCCTGGATCCCCCGCTTCCTAGAATTGCGGTACCGGCACCGAGCACATGTCGCGGCGCCGAACAAAACAATTCTCGAAGGAAAGCATCATGAAATCGCTGATCAAAGCAGTCGCGCTAGTTGTTGTTCTCGCAGCCCCGGTGGCTGCGTTCGCACAGTCCGAGCAACCGTTGACCCGCGCGGAGGTCAAGGCGCAGCTGGTTCAGATTGAGCAGGCCGGCTACAACCCCGCAATTGCAACTGATGCGACCTACCCCGCGGACATTCAGGCCGCTGAAGCACGTGTAGCCGCTGAGCATGACACTACCGGCTACGGTTCCCCGGCAAACGGGTCGTCGCAAACCGGCACTCCGGTTCGGCCCATGTCAATGGACAGTCAGTAACACGCAACCGCTATCTGCTGTTGCCTATCGTGGCGTCGTTCGATGCGAACCGTGCTGGTTCAGGCACGCGCTCGCATGAACGTATTCCACTGTGCATGACCATGACGGCTCAGTGCCGCCGCAACACCGCCGCTGTTTAGTCGAACCCCGATCGGGACTCGCGTCAGGCGTTGACGACCTTGAACACCGATACCGCGGTCTGCAGCTGTCCCGTCTGATCCGCCAATGAATTGGTCGCTGCGGTCGCCTGCTCCACCAGTGCTGCGTTTTGCTGCGTGACCTCGTCCATCTGATCGATCGCCCGGCGCACCTGTTCAATGCCCGCGCTCTGTTCGCTCGATGCGGCCGATATTTCGGTGATCACCGCTGTCACACGCCGGATTGCGCTAACGACTTCAGCCATGGACTGTCCCGCACGGTCTGCCGTGCTCGAGCCGCTCAAAGCCGTGCCCGCGGACGCGTCGATGATTGCGCGCGTCTCTTTGGCAGCGGCGGCGCAACGCTGCGCGAGCATACGTACTTCACTTGCCACAACCGCGAAACCGCGCCCTTGCTCACCCGCGCGGGCCGCCTCCACCGCTGCATTCAACGCCAGAATGTTGGTCTGGAACGCGATGCTTTCGATTGTGCCGACAATGTCGCCGACATGTTTCGATTGCTCGCCGATTGTATGCATGCTCGCGACAAGGTCAGCCACAAAGGCGCTACTGCGATCCGTGAGTTCGGAGGCATTCTGTGCCAGCAAGCTCGCCTCATGCGCGTGCTCCGCATTCTGTTTCACCGTGGCAGTCAGTTGTTCCATGCTGGACGCGGTTTGCTCCAGCGAGGCGGCTTGTTCCTCGGTACGCGCCGACAGATTGTTATTGCCGGTTGCCAGCTCACGCGAAGCGACATCGATTGCGTTCGCGCTCTGCCGCACCAATCCCACTGCCGTTGCGAGGCTCCGCTGCATTCGATTCATACCCGCCAGCAGACTACCGTCGTGAATAAGCGAACCGTCCACGTGAACCGACAAGTCGCCCGCGGCGATTTGCTCGACAATTCCTGCTGCATAAGCCGGTTCGCCGCCAAGACTACGCTTGATGTTGCGAATGATCACGAGCATCACCGTGGAAACAACCCCGCCAATACACGCGAGTAGCACCAGATAACCGATCAGATCTGCCCTGAACGCAGCGTCGATATCCGATAAAAACACCCCTGATCCAACGTACCAGCCCCACGGCTGATAAACACCTGCATAGCTTACTTTTGGAACCCGCGCGCCCGTATCGGGCGCCACGCCGAAATAGTCCACGTAACCGCCGCCATCGGCCGCGACTTTGGCTAACTCGAGGTAATACTTCTTGCCGGTAGGATCAGCGCGCTCGCCAACGTTCTGGCCAATGAGCGACTTGACCGATGCATTACCAATTGCCAGAACGACCGGGCGGGAATCAAACACGAACAGATAGCCGTCCTTTCCATATCTGATCGATGCTAGTTCCGCCAGTGCTGCGCTTTGCGCCTGTTCAAGTGACATGGAGTGATCGGTGACTTTCGCTCCGTAAGTCTGCACAACACTGAGTGCGCTTTGAACGACGTTTCTTACACCGACCTGTCGCTCTTCCAGCATCGACCGCCGGCTTTGCAGCGCTGCCCAACCCCCCAGCACGAACAGCCCGACCCACATGATAATTAATGCGGTCCATAGTTTTCCAGCTACTCCCAGCCGCCCCATCTTCTTTTCCCCCAGTGAGTTTTCCCGTTCGTGTATTAACGGCCGTCTTATGGGAAAACTTAATAACTATTCTTGCTCGTCACTGCCTTGATTCAAAAGAATTGGGGTGCTGCATCGGCATGTGAATCTAACGGACAAACGCCTGCAGCGACATCGAACGTGTCGCATTCTTGTTGTTGCATTGGCTGCGTGCCTGGATCTCGCGGCGGGGCGTTGTTCGTCAATAAACACGCCCCGCCGCGAATGGACCACTCCTTATTGATCGACAACGAACCCGTCGAAATGCGGCCGCATGGAGATAGGCTTGGACAACGGCGGCCGGATGCGCTGAGCGTCGGGCAACAGCGCCATGCCGAGACCCGGTCCCGTCGGAATATCGACGAAACCATCCTTGGGCAACGGCACCTTGTCGACAATGTTCGTTCCCAAATGCTCTGGACGCGATTCGAAGATGCCCGCTTCGAACCCGGTCGCGTATTCCTGTATTGCAAAGTTCGGAATGGCTGCATCCAGTTGCAGGCAGGCGGCAAGGCCAATTGGCGACAACGGATTATGCGGCACCACCTGGACATGATGCGCCTCAGCCATCGCGGCCACCTTGCGTGCGCCGGTAATGCCGCCGCACAGACACAGGTCCACGCGCGCGTATTCCATGCCACCGCGAGCCATCAATGCCTGAAATTCGTAAATAGTCGAGAAGCGCTCGCCCGTTGCGATTGGAATGTGGATCTTCTCAGCCACGCGCGCCATTGCGTCCGGGCCTTCGGGGCGAATGGGATCTTCGATGAACATCGGATGCGTGTCTTCAATACCGCGTGCAAACACGATCGCCTCGGCCGGCGTCAAGCGCCGATGCAACTCGATCAGAAGATCCACACGATCGCCTACCACTTCGCGCATGCGGTGCACGTTATCGATGGCGTCGCGCATCTTCTTGATATGCGTCTTGAAATAGACGTGATCGTTGCCTTCGTCGAGGAACGGGTTCAGGTGACCGAATGCAGTGAAGCCCGCTTCCATTTTCGCCTTGCACTCCACGAGCATCTTTTCGATGTTGCTCTCGTAGATATGCCCGTAGATACGCGCTTTTGTACGGACCGGTCCACCCAGCAACTCGTAGATCGGCGCGTTCAGCGCGCGGCCCTTGATGTCCCATAAGGCGATGTCGATGGCCGAAATGGCCGCGTTGATTGCAAGCCCCTGGAAGTAGCTGAAGCGATGCATCACGTTCCAGTGATGCTCGATCTCAAACGCGTTTTTACCGACAAGGTATTCGCCGAAACGCCGGATTGCCGCACCGGATGCTTCAATATGTCCCCAAGCGCCGGCCTCGCCATATCCTGTGATGCCTTCATCTGTGTCCACACGGACGAACATGAACTGACCGACGTGCAGCGGTTCCACCTTGGTGATTTTCATTGATACTCCTGACTGATAAAACAAATGGTTCTAATGCGAGGCCTGAATGCTTTCTGCGTGAGGCAATACAGTTTCAGCGCTGGCAGGATCGTCATCGAGAGACCGGCCGCGCGTCTCGGGTCCCATGAAGACCGAGAACGCAGTGATCACGCCGAGGCGACTACATACCAGGCTACGTACCGGGGCGACCCATGCCCGGCCGCGAGGAGTGCGACTGCGATCATCGGCGCGATGCCGCCCGAGATTGGCGAGGTCACTTCGCGTGCGAGCGAAAAGCCGGTGTAACGCACTCGCGACGGGAACATTTCGGCGAGCCACGGACTTTGAGCCGAGGTCATCATTGTCTTCGCGATGGACGAGACGAGGAACAATCCCGCGTAGATCCAGACCAGTTCGCCGGTTTGGAGCATGCTGAAGAACGGGAAAATGGATAGGCCCGAGATCAGTGCGCCGCCCATGTAAACAGCTTTGCGGCCGACCTTGTCCGACACCCAGCCAAACAACGGTACGGTAACGAACTGCAGCGCCGTACTGACCATGAGCGCTGTCACGATCACGTCGCGCGCCATGTGCAGTTGCTGCGTGAAGTAGACAATCACGAACGACTCGTAAATGTAGGCGAGCGAGTTGTCGCCCAGACGCGCGCCCCAGGCGCACAGCATGGGCCTCATCGACGTTCTGAAGACTTCCTTGACGGGCGCTTTGACGGTCGCGTTCTTCTTCTGCATCTGCAGGAACACCGGCGTCTCTTTGAGCGAGCTGCGCAGTACGAGACCTAAGGCCACCACCACGGCGCTCAACAGGAATGGAATACGCCAGCCCCACTCTTCGAATGCGCCCTTGGAAAGACTCGAGGA
This sequence comes from Paraburkholderia sp. RL17-337-BIB-A, assembly GCF_046025895.1. Taxonomy (NCBI): domain Bacteria; kingdom Pseudomonadati; phylum Pseudomonadota; class Betaproteobacteria; order Burkholderiales; family Burkholderiaceae; genus Paraburkholderia; species Paraburkholderia sp. RL17-337-BIB-A. The sequence goes on from NZ_JARESY010000002.1 coordinate 3,406,585, forward strand.
AAGGTGAAACGTCGCAAGCGACATGAGCAGCCCGAGCGCAACGCCGATATACGGCATCGAGCCATACAGCCCGCGGCGTTTGGGCGGCGCATTTTCTATCACCATGAGCACGGCGCCCGCATATTCGGCACCAGAGCCCAGCCCCTGCAGCGCCCGCAGCACGCACAGCAACAGCGGCGCCCACGCGCCGATCATGGCGTAGGTGGGCAACAATCCCATTAGCGTGGTCGAGCCGCCCATGAGCACCAGCGTGATTATCAGCACCTTTTTGCGTCCAAGGCGATCCCCCATCCGCCCGAAAAGCAAGCTGCCCGCGGGCCGGACGAAAAAGCCGATCGCAAAGCTCGCATAGGCCAGCAACGTGCCTGTGAGGTGATCGTAGGAGGGAAAGAAAAGTTTGTTGAACAGCGTCGCCGCGGCGGTCGCGTAGAGGTAATAGTCGTACCACTCCATGGCGGTACCGACTATTGCGCTCAATATTGCGTTTCGGATGGCGCGCCTGACTTCGGATGTTTGATGGACTGCACTCTGCAAAGGTCACCTCTGTTCTATTTATTGGATGAGCCACGCGCGCCTGCGCATCGACGATCATCCCTTTGACAAGGACCGCAACTGGTCTTCTCTCGCAGCCATCACCCTCTGGCCCCTCGCGGGATTGGACTTTCCAAGCATCACATCTTTGGGAAACGTTTCCGGAAACGTTTCCCAAAGATAGGTGATGTAAACTAAGATGTCAAGATCAAGAGGAAACAATGAGTAAGAACACGTCGGGCACTACGCGCGGACGATCTGGCATCAAGGCGGTGGCCGAGCTTGCCGGCGTCGGCATCGCGTCGGTTTCACGCGTGCTATCCGGACAGCCCGGATCGAGCCCGCAATTGACGAAGCGGGTGCTCGATGCTGCCCGGCAGCTCGGTTATGCACCCAATGCGCTCGCGCAAGGCCTACGCCGCCGTACTACACGCTCAATCGGCTTCGTCGGATCGGACATTACCAATCCACTGATTGCCTCAATCGTGAGCGGTGCGGAAAGTGTGCTGAGTCTGGCGGGTTTTTCAGTTCTTTTGACCAATTCAGGCGGCATTCCGAGCGTGGACGCGGAGCGCATCGAAGTGCTGTTGCAGCGTCAAGTCGATGGACTGATCGTCCTGCCTGCTCTCGAAGATGATCCCGGTACACTCGCCGCGCTGCGCAATACGCAGACGCCGATAGTGCTGATCGATCGAACCTTACCCGCGGACATTCCCGCGCATTACGTGCTGTCGGACCATTACCGTGGCGTCGGTGATGCCGGCCGATATCTATTGGCAGCGGGACATCGGCGTATAGGACTTGTTGTGGGCCGGGACGTGCGGCCAACAAGGGAACGAGTCCGCGCGGTAGAAGACGCATATGATGCGTCGGGTATCGCGCGTGACCTGCTGGTGCACCGCGGAACACTGTCGCCGGAGCATGGGGAAGAGGCGTTGGAGGAAATGCTTTCTGACGCCGTTCCTCCTGGCGCAGTCATTCTTGGGGGCAATCAATTGCTCGAGGGTGCGCTGCGCGTGGTGCACCGTCGCGGTTTGCAGCTTGGGAAGGACCTGTCCCTTGTGTGCTGTGACGACGTTCCGCTTGGCCGTTTCCATCAGCCTCCTATCGCAACGGTCATGCGTGACTCGGCGCTGCTGGGCAAGCGGGCGGCGGAATTGTTGCTCGCGCAACCAGAAACGCCGGGCGCGAACGAGCCTGTCTGTCTTCCAACCTGGTTTGAACCGCGCGCAAGTTGCGGTCCGCCAGCAACGGCTACTTCGGACACCAATCGAAAACGTACTGCCCGATAGTGAGAAACGGCCTGGTTCGGGAAGGCTTTCTTCCCGGGCTCGTGCCGAACTCATTCCACCGAATCCATTCCCGATTGCTGGTAGTTCTGAATGCCCACCTTGTCGATCAGCGCCAGATTGGTCTCAAGCCAGTCGATATGCTCCTCGGTATCGTCGAGGATATGAACAAGAATCTCGCGTGAGACGAAGTCGCGCACCGTCTCGCAGTACGCGATGGCTTCCTTGCAGGTGCTCTGCGACATCTTTTCCAGCTTGAGATCGCACTCAAGGATTTCTGTCGTTTCCTCGCCGATCAGCAGCTTGTGCAGATCTTGCAAATTAGGTAGGCCATCCAGCATGAAAATGCGCTCGATCAGCAGATCGGCATGCTTCATTTCGCCGATCGACTCATCGTACTCATGTTTGGCGAGACTTTTCAGGCCCCAGTGGCCATACATTCTCGCGTGTAGAAAGTACTGATTGATCGCGGTCAGCTCATTCTTCAGTTGCGCGTTCAAGTATTCGAGAACCTTGGCATCTCCTTGCATATAGCCTCCCAAATTAGCTACGCCACGCCTCGAATGCGGTGCAGGCGGCGCTCAAACATCCCCACGTGTGGTCCTGTTTTTTGGTGCGCAGCAGCACGCCGCGCATGTGCTAGATACGTTAGCGCAGCATAGTGCATACCTCAGTGGACACTACGAATGAGAATTGAAATCGTTTTCGGATGGTCCGTCGCTTAAAGCGAAGTCGTCGTCGCATCGCCCTTTACGTTGCGAATACCTCGGCGCACGCATGACGGACCCGTTCAATAACCGTAGGCCATTTTCCCGCCCAGAAGTTGGCGAGACAGGCGAATCGTATGGGGATACCAGGGAGAGTCGGTGTGTTCGTGCATCCAGCGCGCGTCACCGATCGAAGGTGCCACGATACTTCTCGTCGGCATCCGAACGGGTGTTGATTTCGACGAGTACGCCACCCGGTACTTCACAGAAGAATCGCGAGCCCCGTTCATGCTTGAACACGCCGGTTTTCATCACGACATCCGCTGCAATCATCCGTTCGTAAAGCGCGCGAACCGCATCGAGGGTCGCCAGTTCGAAGCCGATGTGAAAGTTGTTGGGCCACTCGACCGGATGGTCGGCGGCGTCATCGATCACGATGTCGAACCCGGGTCGTTTCAGAAGCCAGCTCGCGCCACGCGCGGCGATGGTGCAGCCTAAATGTTCCTCGAAGAAGGTCGCCGTGGCGCCCACATCGGACGAGGGGAAGCTCATGTGATTGAGCTTCATGGTGGTGGTGATGTCGGTGGTCATGTCGATCTCCGTTAATGCGGACCGCTTGTTGCGTTCCGTACGGAGAATATTATGAGTAAAAGCTCGCATTCAATACTCGCATCGCCGCGCTCGCGCCGATCGCCGCTCAGGCCCGTACTACGGGCGTTTCAGCCTGGGCGGCGCTTGCTTGCGGGCGGCCTGCTCGCGTTTGCCCACCGGTTGCGGCGCTTAATCAATTCGTCGACGTCATCGTCGCACCTCATTGCATCGCCAATGACAGATGCTCCCCAGCGAGCGATTCCAGAAAGTCACGCGCGTCAAAGGCTTCGCCGGCGGTAAGCACACCCGTCCCGTTGACTAACCCGCCGATGACTCGCCGTGCCGCTTCAACCACCAGCGGCGCACTAATCGCATAGATATCCTGACCGCTTGCCGACGAACGACGTTCGATGCCTCCCGAGCGCGCGACCACCTCGACCAGAAAGGTTTGCGAGGAGCGTCCAGTCTCGTCGACCGCGACCGGCGACGACAGGTCCGGGTCCGAGAGACCTTTAACTGCCGCGACCGTCATGTACGAGCGTATCTCGGGTGTCTTCAGATGGTGCGTAATCGTCACCGTATCCGCCATCGTGAATTCCCCGACGACCGGTTGCGTTCCGAGCGGGGCACGGAACGTCCATTCGGTAATCGGCGCTGTGTCCGTGCGGAACGCCATGTGCCCATTCGTGAAGACAATTCGCCGCCCATCTCTACGCTGCCTCGAAACCTGACCCGCGGCCCGCGTGCCGGGCGTCGGCTTCCAGTTGCTGAGCCCATAAGCGATGGAGATTTCGTCCGCGGACGCCCAATCGCCCATTGCCGCCGTGGCAAGAAGATCGCCCAAGCCGCCGAAGAATGCCATGGCCGGCACGATCACGATGCCCGCGTCCCGCGCTCGTTCAGCGTAATGCCCGAACGTATCCAGATTGGCCTCTATCTCGGCGGCGACATCCAGATACGGAAGCCGCGCTCGCAACGCAGCTTCGATCACGGGCGCAGACGTACTGGCGAAGGGGCCGGCGCAATTGATGACAGCAGCCGCACCCGCAAGCGCCCGGTCGAGCGAATCCGGGTCATCTATCGACGCAGGTCGAATGTCCAGCCCAGGATAAGCGGCCCCGAGGGCGTTCAGCTTGCTGGCATCGCGCCCGGAAAGGATCGGCCTCCAGCCGCGCCTGACCAGTTCCGACACCACGAAGCGGCCGGTATGGCCATAGGCGCCGAACACGGCCACGGTTTGATTTGACGTCATTGCAGACCTCCAGTTGGTTTGTCAGGGTGTTTCTTCGAACGGCGGGATAGCAGTTCTCGTGAAGCAACAACGCTACAGACCTGTATGTTTTTCGAAGAATAAGATACAGATCTGTAGCGTGTCAAGAGATAACCTGGTAAAGTAATCAGGACGCAAAAGTTTCCGTCTCTCAAGAGGACTCGCCATGAGCAGAGGCACACCCACCACAGCAAAAGAAGCCGGAACCGCCAGTTCCGCCAGCGTTCGGGACCGCATACTCGACACCGCTGCTGATCTGTTCTACCAGGAAGGCGTCAGAGCCGTCGGCGTCGATCTCGTCGTCGAACGGTCAGGGGTTGCGAAGACCAGTCTCTATCGGCACTTCACGACGAAGGACGAGCTCGTTGCCGCGGTGCTTGAGCGGGATGACGCGGACTATTGGATCGCCTGGGACAAGACCGCGACGCGCCACCGGGCCGCGCCCAGAGATGAACTCAGGGCTCACCTGCAGTGGATCGCTCGTGACATCGCTGCACCGAAATACCGCGGCTGCCCATTTATCAACGTGGCAACCGAGTTTCCGGCGCCGGATCATCCGGCGCGGGCGGTGGCCCTCAGGCATAAGGCCGAGTTGCGCCGCCGTCTCGGTGCGCTCGCGAAGCAAATCGGCGTTGCCAGGCCGGATAGCCTGGCCAATCAGATCGCACTTCTTATTGACGGCGCCTACGTTTGCGGACAGCTTGCCAGGGAGACGGCGCAAGCGCTCGTGCCGGCGGCGCTAGCCCTGATTTCGGTTGCCGACAAACCTGGCTGATCCGGGAGGACCGCCATACTTTGGGTCAGCCGCTTTTGGTCAGAACCGGCTTGCCCCACGCATGCCTCTCGTGGGAAATAAAACTCGTCGAGTGACAAGACGATTGACAGAAAGGCCGCGCCGCGCCAACTTTGCAAGGCGTCCTCATCTGCGTATTTGCATCCGCGAAGCAGACGAACCATAGACGGGCGCCCACCCATAACGGAGACAGGCCATGCAAACGAAGCACACCGCCCGAAAACTCGGCGGCATCGGTTTCTCGTTGGTCGTTGCACCAGTACTTATCATGCTGTCGCTAAGTGGTTGCGGCGACAACAATGTCAACTCACCCACGGCGACGCCCCTCAGTTGCGCCCAGCTTGCAGGCAAGACCGTGCCGGCGTCTTCCATCGGCTTGCCCACTACCGGCGCGACCGTGACCGCAGCAACCACCATGCCCGCTGCGGGCAGCGGCGCGCAGGCGACGGGAGAATATTGCCTGGTGAGCGGCGCGATCAATCCTGTGAATCCGGCGGCGCCCCAAATCAAATTCCAGATTGCCATGCCCACCGTCTGGAACAACAAAATCATGATGTTCGGTGGCGGCGGCTATGACGGTACGATTCCTGCGCCGACCGGAAACGTGCCGGCCGGCCCTACGACGCAACTCACCCCGCTCGGGCGCGGTTACGCGACCTTCGCGAGCGATTCGGGGCATCAGGCCAACGCGCTGGGCAGCGAAGACGGTTCGTTCGGCGTCAACGACGAAGCCGTGCAGAACTTCTCCGGCGACGCGCTGAAAAAGACCCGCGACGCCGCCGTCTATCTGATCGACGCCCGCTATGGGGTCAAGGCGCCGAAGCGCGCCTACTTCGCGGGCGGATCGTCCGGCGGCCGCGAAGCGCTTGCTGTGGTGCAACGCTGGCCACAAGACTGGGACGGCTCGATCGTCCTCTATCCGGCATGGGCCGCCGCCAGTCTCGACCTTCAGTTCGGCCGCATCACACGCGCGCTCGCGGCACCCGGCGCCTATCTGGATCAGGCCAAGCGCAAAGTCCTGCTCAACGCGGTGCTAGCTACCTGCGACACGCTCGATGGTGTCGCCGACGGCCTGATCAGCAACGTTGCAGCCTGCAACGTCACGTTCAATCCCTCTACGGCGACGGTCAACGGCACCGCGTTACGTTGCGCCGGCGGCACGGACACGGGCGACACCTGTCTATCGGACGCGCAGATCGCCGCGCTCAACGTGTACAACACGCCGATCACCTTCGGTTACTCGCTGGCCAGTGGCGAAACGCAGTATCCCGGCTTCAACGTTTACGGCGCGGACCTTGGCGTCGCGAATGCATCAGCCTTGCAACCCACGGTCACGACGCTCGCGCTGGGCACGTCGCAACCGGCCTCGCCGATGCCCACGACCGCCCCTTATCTCAGCGTGTTCTGGGATCAATGGATCCGCTACTTTGTGACGCGTAACCCCAACGCCAACTCGCTGAGCGTCGACCCGCAGAATCCGGGCAGTCTGCAAGCGCGTATCAGTCAATTGACGGGGTTGCAGGACGTCAACAAGACCGATCTGTCGGCGTTCAACGCGAAAGGCGGCAAGATCCTGATGGCGCACGGCATGGCCGACGCGCTCGTTAGCACGCGCTCCAGTGAACAGTACTATCAGCGTTTGCAAGCGACCATGGGCGCGTCAGCGGTGGCCAACTTCGTGCGCTTCTACGAGATTCCCGGCTATGGGCATGCGGTCAGCACGGTGTACAACGCAGCATGGGACTCGCTCACGACCTTGGAAAACTGGGTCGAAAAAGGCGTGACACCGCCTGCGCAGACCGTCGCGGATACGGCGGGTGTGCCGGGACGTACCCGGCCGCTTTGCGAATTTCCGAGCTTCCCGCGGTATAACGGTTCCGGCGATATGAACGTTGCGTCGAGTTTCACCTGCGCAACGCAGTGATCTAGCGAGCAATCCGGGTTTGCCTCGCTACCCATCACGCGAGGCAAACGCTCTGGCATTGTGCTTAAAGGCCGACGTCCGGCAGCGCCGGCCGCGTTGCGAGCGCCTTTTCTACGATGCGCTTGACCTCGTCCAGCGTCTCGCCTTGCAGCGCGAGGCGCGGCGGCCGGGTGACCGCGCTACCGCGACCGAGCAGCGCCTCGCAGAGCTTGATGCACTGCACGAGGTCGGGACGCGCATCGAGATGCAACAGCGGCATGAACCAGCGATACAGCGCCAGCGCTTCATCAAAGCGCTTCTGCTTCGCGAGGCGGAACAATGTTTCCCCTTCCTTCGGGAAGGCATTGGACATACCCGACACCCAACCCTGGGCACCCACCGCGATACTTTCCACGACCACGTCGTCGAGTCCCGCGAACAGCACGAAGCGGTCGCCGACCGCATTGCGCAGATCGATAAAACGCCGCGTATCGCCCGACGAGTCCTTGAAGCACACGATGTTCTCGCAGTCCTGCAAAGCGACCAGCACGTCCGGCGTGACGTCGTTCTTGTAGATCGGCGGGTTGTTGTAAATCATCACCGGCAGATCGGTGCCGGTGGCGACCGCGCGGAAATGGGCGGCGGTCTCGTGCGGCGTGGCTGAATAGACGAGAGCCGGCATGACCATCACGCCGTCGACACCGACGCGTGCGGCTTCGCGCACCGTCTGGCGCGCGAAGTCAGTGGTGAACTCGGCGACGCCGGCAATCACCGGTACCTTGCCGCCGGCCGCGTCGCGAGCGGCTTCGATCACCGCCATCTTCTCAGCGGTGCTGAGCGACGTATTCTCACCGACCGTGCCGCAGACCACGAGGCCCGACACGCCGTCCTTGACCAGGTTGCTGACCACACGATGCGTCGCATCGACATCGAGCGAAAAATCCGGCTTGAACTGGGTGCTGACGGCGGGAAACACCCCGCTCCATTGGATAGCGTTGCGGCTCACGGTACAAATCTCCTTCGTAAAGGTCGGTCATGCCGACACATGTTGAATATGTGAATGAGTATCGGGTTTTATCCGGGTCGGGGCTTGGGGTTTTTCGCGCGCGAAAGAGATGAAATCTGCACAGTCGAAACTCAGCTCGGATCGGGAAGCACCAGGTCGGGCACGCATGTCAGAAGGTCGATTGGAGGAAAAATTACACGTCGGACCCGACTTGCAGCAGCGTTTCAATGCGCACCGGCGAGAACGGCGGACGCGACATCTCCTCACCGCTGTGCTGCCAGCCAAAACAGAACGCGGCTGCGGCACCGCATACTTTTCCCTGGCATGGACCCATGCCGCAACGCGTGTGCAGTTTCGCGTCGCGCCATGAAGTGTGCTGCGCCATCTCCCGATAGGGCACGTCCTCGCAGCGGCAAAACAGCGTGTCCGGTGTCGGGAGCGTGCGCAGGCGCGGGTTCAATTCGAATGCCTCGTGCATGTGCTCGGCAAAGCGCCGATAGCGCGCCCGTTCGGCAAAAAACGGCCGAGCGCGCTCAGACTCGCCGACGGCCGCCAGCGCGGCAATCTTGCCCTCCACCGCCGACAACTCCATGCCCCCCACACCCGTGCATTCGCCCGCGGCGAACACGGCCGGCACCGAGGTGGCCTGCCATTCATCCACCGCAATCGCGTCCACCTGCCCTTGCGTGTCGACGCGGCATCCTAGCGCGGCCGCGATTGCGGTATTCGGCAGTAGGCCATACGCACAGGCGAGGCGATCGCAGGCAATCAACCGGTCGCTGCCCGCTTGGGCGACGCGCACCTCACGCACACCTGCGTCGCCGGTCGCTTCGCTGACATACGCGTCGAGCAGATATGGCGTCCTCCAGAGGCCGGCACGCATACGCGCCGCCTGCAACAATTTGGCCGGCGTTCGGACCAGCGAGCGGGCAAAGCGCCCCACCGACGCCGAGGAGGCCTGCTCGACCAGCGCGACGACGTGCGCGCCCTGCACACGTGCCGTCGTGGCGGCGGCCCACAGCAGCGGACCGCTGCCGGCGATCACAATGCGCTCGCCTCTCACTGGTGTGCCGCCCTTGATCAGCGCCTGCAACCCTCCCGCACCCGTGACGCCTGGCAAGGTCCAACCAGGAAACGGCAGAAAGCGTTCACGTGCACCGGTCGCGACGATCAGTTTGCGATAACCGATCGTCAACGCGCGTCCATCGCGCTCGGCGAGCAGGGTGTGTGCCGATAGCGCCTGCACGATGCGCGCGCCGCTCAACAACGCTACGTTCTGACGCGCGCCCAGGTCTTCGAGCAAGGCACGCGCCGTTCCGCTCGCCGGATACTGCGGCCCTTGTCGCCAGATCTGTCCGCCTGGCAACGCGTTATCGTCGACGACGCCTACCGTTGCATCATGCATCGACGCGGTCTGCGCGGCGCTGAGTCCGGCGGGGCCGGCGCCAATCACGAGCACGTCGACGTTCATCATGCCGCTCCTGCGGTTATTACCGACATACCTGCTGCACAGATCGTCTGGCAGGCGAGCCGATGACGTACGCCGTCGATCGTGACCCGGCACTCCTGGCAAATACCCATCCCGCAGAGTGGCCCGCGCAACTCGCCGCTAACCGAGCGGCGTGTCACTGCCATCGTGTCCCTATGAGCGATGGCGATAGCGGCGGCCACCGTGCAGCCGTTTGTCACCCTGACGTGCTGTCCGTCGATGTCGAGTGTGATCGGCTCATGCATAGACGCTCCCCGAGTGGGTAAACCGTGCGGGCAGATAAGGGTTTGCGTCGAACGGCGCCGGTTGGCCCAGCATCTGCGACGCGATCAGCTTCGCCGTACCGAGCGCGGTGGTCACGCCTAATCCCTCATGTCCAACCGCAAGCCACGTCGCTGGATGCATTACGTCGTCTGCAAAGAATCCGGCCGGGCCGATCAACGGCAAACCGTCGCTGGATGCCGGACGAAAACCGGTCCACGCACGAATGGCATTCAGGCCGGCCAGTTCCGGCAAGTAGTCGACTGCACGCTGTAGCATGCGCGTGAGAATCGCCGGTTCGACCTTCGGATCGACGCTGTCGAACTGACGCGACGAGCCGATCAGCAACTGGCCAGTTGGACGCGGCTGCACGTTGAAAGCGACCGATGTGCCGCTCTGGTTGTGCGCGCTCTTCATGTAACCCAATTCGAGGATTTGATGCCGGATCGTGCCGGGGTAGCGATCGGTAATCAGCAGATGGCCTTTCTTTGCCTGCAACGGCAAGCTCGGCAACAGTGTCGCCGCCTGCAAGCCGTTGGCCAGCAGCACGGCGCCGGCGGCGATGAGCCCACCGTCCGCGAGACGCACGCCTTCACGTTCGACGCCAATTACTTCGGTATCCAGACGTTTCACGATCCGTCCGGCAACAGGTTGCGCGAGCAACCAGGCCGCAACGGCCGGCGCGTAGACCACCGCGTCGTCAGGCACGATCATGCCGCCGCGCAGGTCGTGCCGCAACGCGGGCTCGGCCTCGCGCACTTGCTGCGCGTCGAGTGTCGCGCAATCAATGCCCTGCTGCCGCAGCGCGCGTTGGCGGCTTTGCGCCAGCGCGAACTCCTCGTCGTCGGCGGCAACCCATAGCGTGCCGCTGCGCACAAACGCATGGCGCACATCGAGGCGCGGCGCCAGCGCGAGCCACAGCGCGCGCGAATAGGCGCTGAGCACGAACTCGGCAGGCGAATCGTCCATCACCACGAGGTGGCCCATGCCGGCCGCCGTCGCGCCACCGCCAACGCCCGCACGATCGACCACCAGCACGTCGAGGCCCTGCAATGCCAGCTCGTAGGCACAAGCCGCACCGACGATACCCGCCCCAATCACCACGACGTCCGGCTGACCGTTCGACCGCTTCATGACGCGCGGATGCCCCAGGCGAAAGGATCGTCGTCGGAAAAGACCAGCCTGGATTCCGCATTGACATGCGCGGTGCCCCGGATGCGCGGCCGGATCTGCCCTGCGGGCAGGGCCGGATCCGCGTCGTAGTGCGCCTCGAACACGCTGCCGATAATGCTCTCCTGGCGCCACAGCGCGCCCGGCGCCAGCACGCCGTCCGCCGCGAGACAGGCGAGCTTGGCGCTCGTGCCGGTGCCGCACGGCGAGCGGTCATAGGCCTTGCCCGGACACAGTACGAAATTGCGGCTATCGATGCGGGGCCGATCTGAATCGGCGAACAGTTCGATGTGATCGATCAGCGCACCGCCTTCGCCGGTGATACCGTTGGCTTCCAGCGCGCCTCTGATTGCCCAGGTGGCGTCCGTCAATGCGTCGATGCGGCTGTGATCCAGCATCTGCCCATGATCGGACACGAGGAAAAACCAGTTCCCGCCCCACGCGATATCACCGTGCACGCGACCAAGGCCGGGCACATCGAGCGGCACCGCATGACGATAGCGATACGCCGGCACGTTGCGCACAGTGACGCTGCGATCGGCATGCAGTTCAGCTTCGACGACACCCACTGGCGTCTCGATCCGGTGCACACCCGGCTCGATCCGGCCCAAATGGGCCAGCGAGACCACGAGGCCGATCGTGCCGTGCCCGCACATGCCAAGAAAGCCGACGTTGTTGAAGAAGATGACGCCCGCCGAACAAGCCGGATCATGCGGCTCGCACAGCAGCGCGCCGACCATGACGTCGGAGCCGCGCGGCTCGTTGACGACGCCCGCGCGGACGCGGTCGAAATCACGCTGGAACACGGCAAGGCGTTCCTGCAACGGTCCATGACCCAGTTCGGGGCCGCCGGAAATCACCAGGCGGGTGGGTTCACCGCCGGTGTGGGAGTCGATTGCGGTCAGTGTTTTCATGGCAGCCATCGTAGGCCTTGGCGCTCCGTGCTGTCTTGCGCTATCGCCCCGGTTTCGATGACGATTTCGGCATAGCGCGGGCACTGACCGCATATCAATCTCGACGCGTCACGTTTCCGATGAGAAAAGTTGCTCGATGGTCGGACGAAACGCTCGCCAACCAGGGCGGCACCAGCCAAATGTTATTATCGGAAACATCGATCGCCCCTAACAGCGTGCATTTGAAGCAGCAAGCCCCATGGACACCCACCTCACCAAATCCGCCGATCAATCGATAACCGACCTCGGCCGGCGCGTGCGCGCTGCCCGCCAGGCGCAGGACTTGACGCTGGAAACCGCGAGCCGCCTCTGTGGCGTCTCGCGTTCCACCCTCTCCAAAGTCGAAAACGGCCTGATGTCGCCCACTTTCGACGTCCTGCAGAAAATCGTCCTCGGCTTGAAGATCGAAATCGGTGAGCTATTCGGTTCGACGCCCAAAGTCAGCGCGAGCGGCCGCCGCGCGTTGACGCGTAAAAACGAGGGCCAACGCCACGCCTATCGCGGCTATCAGATGGAGTTGCTCGCCACCGACCTCGCGCACAAAGCGATGTTGCCGTTCCGCATCCGCATCTCGGCGCACACGCTCGACGCGTTCGACGATTGGGGCCGTCACGAAGGCGAAGAATTTTTGTACGTGATCAGCGGCAGCGTGTGCCTCTATTCCGAGTTGTACGCACCGACGCATCTGAACGCCGGCGACAGCTTGTACTTCGACAGCCGCACCGGCCATGCCGCGGTATCCACCAGCGACGAAGACGCCGAAGTGTTGTGGATGGCGACCAGCGCTGATATTCCGCAGACACTGGCCACCGTTGAATCGGCGAAGAAATAGCGGAGGCGTCTGCGCGGCGCCGCAACTCAACTCAACGCAAAAAAAGCGGAAGTCAACGCCAATGGTCGCGGCACAGTCAACGCCAATGGCGACGTCATCTCCCCAGCCCGTTAACGACGCGCCGCCAACGCCCTTTGCGCCAGTTGCGCGATATGCATCGCGTGTTGCCCGGTTCCCTGTTGGATCTGCTCACGACAACTGAAACCATTCGTCAGCACGATCGTTTCCGCATTCGCCGCGGCAGCAGCGCGCACAGCTGGAAACAGCCTGTCTTCGCCGATCTTCTCCGAAAGCGCGTGATGCTCGTCGTTAAAGCCGAACGATCCCGCCATCCCGCAGCATCCCGTATCGAGCAACGTCCACTTCACCCCGAGCTTCTTCAGCAGCGCGGTATCGCCCTGCATGCCGAACAGTGCCTTCTGATGACAATGCCCATGCACGACCACGTCGGCTGCAAGGGTCGGCCACTCGAACGGCTGACGTGCGACGAAATCGGAAAACAGAAAAGTCTGCGCCGACAACTGCTTCGCCAAAACATGACCGGGGAATTGTTTCAACAACTCATCCTTGAATACCGATAAGCAACCCGGCTCGAGCCCGACCAGTGGCACACCGGCGGCAATATCGTCCCCGAGGTCATCGAGAATCGTGGTCAGCAATTCGCGCGCACGCTCCAGCAAACCGAAGTCATACAGCGGACGACCACAGCACAAACGATTCTTCGGCAGCACGACATGCCAACCCATTTGCGTCAGCACATCGGCTGCGGCCTGCGCGATCTCAGGCGTGAAGTGGTCGTTGAACGTATCGACCCACAGGATGACTTTCCTGACCTCATCGCCAGAGTGAGCAGCACGCGCAGCCTGAGGCGCGCGCCGCGCGATCTGCCGGTACGTCTGTCCAGCAAACTTCGGCAATTCACGCGCTTGCGCCACCCCGGCAAGCCACTTGCCAACCGCGGCCAACCCCGGCGCCGACGTCATAAAATTCGTCAGCCGCGGAAACCTCGCCGCCCACGGCGCCCACTCACCAATCCGCCCCATGAACAGCGCCTGACGTGGCCGGCGATTCGTCTCGTAGTAATGCGCAAGAAATTCCGCCTTGTATGAAGCCATATCCGTATGCGTCGGGCAATCGGATTTGCAGCCCTTACATGCCAGGCACGTATCGAGCGCTTCTTTCACTTCGCGGCTTTGCCAGCCATCGGCAATCACGTCGCCTTGCAGCATTTCCCAGAACAGATGCGCGCGGCCACGCGTCGAATACTTCTCTTCACGCGTCGCGCGATAGCTCGGGCACATCGTGCCGCCTTCGAGCGAGCGGCATTTGCCCATGCCGATGCATCGTTCCATTTCGCGCTGAAAGCCGTCGCCTTCCTGGCTGGCAAACGTGAGCCTGGTTTGCAGGGTCACCGGCTTGTACTCCGGACCCATGCGCAGGTTTTCATCGGCGCGATAGGCGTGCACGACCTTGCCGGGATTCAGTCGATTGGCCGGGTCCCAGATCGCCTTGAACTGCTCCATCGCGTGCATCAGTTCAGCGCCGTACATGATCGGCAGGAACTCGGCTTTAGCCTGGCCGTCGCCATGTTCGCCCGAGAGCGAGCCACCGAATTCGACCACCAGTTCCGCTGCCTCGCGCAGAAACTTGCGCCACGTCGCGACGCCTGCAACGCTGCGCAGATCGAAGGTAATGCGCGCGTGCACGCAGCCATCGCCGAAATGGCCGTACAGGCTCGTCTCGTAGCCGTAACGATCCACCAAAGCCTGAAACGCGCGCAGATAATCGCCAAGGCGCATGGGATCGACCGCCGCATCTTCCCAGCCGACCACCGGATCGGGCATGTCCGAATCCACTGACAACGCCACCGCCGACGCTCCCGTTTCGCGGATCGACCACACCTTCGCCTGCAACGCGCGATCTTCGACGAGTATCGCCGAGACATTCGGCCCCGCTTCACCCGACAGGAAATACGCCGCAGCAGTTTCCGCCTGACGTACCGCATCCTCGTGCGTGTCCGCGCCGAACTCGAGCACGACCCATGCATCGCCTTCCGGCAGCAGCGCGATCTCGTCCTTCTTCAAACCGCGCGCCTGCAAGCCGCGGATGATCGCGCGGTCGAGTCCCTCGATCGCGATCGGAGCACAGCGCATGAAATGCGGCACGGCGTCCGCCGCGGTGTAGATATCGGTGAAGCCGACCACGACGATCACGCGTTTGGCCGGACTCTTCACGAGCCGCACTTTCGCCTGCAAGGTCACGGCGCACGTGCCCTCGGTGCCGACCAGCGCACGCGCGACGTTAAAGCCGTTTTCCGGCAGCAGTTGATCGAGGTTGAAGCCCGACACGCGCCGCTTGATCCGCGGGAATTTCGCGCGGATCTGATCGGCGTAGGTGTCGCGCAGTTGCTTGAGCGCTGCGTAGATTTCGCCCTGACGGCCGCCTGCTGTGATGATGCGTTCGAGTTCGTCGTCCGAAGTAGGGCCGACCCAGAAACGCGCGCCGTCGAAGGTCGCGATTTCCAGCGCTTCGACGTTTTCGACCGTCTTGCCGGCCATCACCGAATGCGCGCCGCACGAGTTGTTGCCGATCATGCCGCCGAGCGTGCAGCGGCTGTGCGTCGCGGGATCGGGTGCGAAGGTGAGGCCGTGCGCCTCGGCGGCGTCGCGCAAGGTGTCGCACACCACGCCCGGTTCGACGATCGCCACACGCGCTACAGGATCGACCGAGACGACGCGGTTCACATACTTGCTTGCGTCGGCCACCACCGCGACATTCACGCATTGGCCGTTCTGCGAGGTGCCGCCGCCGCGCGGGAGAAAGGGCACGTCATTGCGACGGCAGGCAGCGAGCGTTTCCAACAGATCGTCGACGTCCGACGGCACCACCACGGCGAGCGGGACTTGCCGGTAGTTCGACGCATCCGCGGCATACAGCGCCTTCGAGCCCTGATCGAAACGCACTTCGCCGCGCACATTGCGGCGCAGGTCGGCTTCGAGCGTCTGCATGACGGCAGCGGTACTCGAAAAGGGCGCGGCGATGCGCGGCTTTCTTGACGTGCTATCAGCCGCGTCGCTCAACAGAGCATTCACACCCGCGCCTTGTTCTTCCTCTAATGACGTTCCCACTGCATTCCTCATGTCTCGTGTCCAACGCCCGCGCGGCCCGAACGCGAACGCTCGACTTCCGGCTTCATCGGACGACCCTTCGCCTTTTCGTCGCCGGAGAGTGCGAACATGTCCGCGACGCGATCGGAGGCGTTGCCCTCGGGCGCGATCCGCGCCATTTCCGCCGACTCCTTCAACAACACTTCGTAATCGGTTTCGCGTGGCGTCTCGTGCTGACGCGCAAACGCGCCGACAATCACCGGCAGCAACGCGTGTGCCGCAGTAAGCCGTCAGCCGTCAGCCGTCAGCCGTCAGCCGTCAGCCGTCAGCCGTCAGCGGCAAATGCTAAGCGCCGGCTTGCTCGCGTGCCTGCGCCAACGCGCTCAAATTGCCTTCGCCAAAGCCATGATGCCCTTGCCGCTGCACGATCTCGAAGAATATCTCGCCGGCGCCGCGTCGCACGAAGGTCTGAAAGAACAGCATCGGCACGCCATTGGCGGCGATCTCGCCATCCACCAGAACATGCGTGCGCTTGAGCCGCTCGACATCGAGCCCATGACCCGGCAGGCGCGCACCGAGTTGCTCGTAATAGCGCGGCGGCGGCTCGACAAATTCGACGCCATTCGCCAGCAGCTGCTCGACGCATGCAAAGATGTCGTCCGTGGCAAGCGCAATGTGCTGCACGCCTTCGCCCGGATGATCCGGCAGATACTCGTGCATCAGATTCGTGCGGCGCGTGCCCTCTTCATACAAAGGCACGCGGATCGCGCCGCACGGCGACACCATCACGCGCGATTCCGCCGACACATGCCAGTTCGCGTGCAGTTCGTGAATCTCGCGGAAGTTGAGCAGGTCGCGATAGAAGTCGAGCCACTCCTGCATGCGGCCCTCGCCGACCGTTTGTGTCAGATGATCGACCGCGATCAGACCAGTGCCCGCGTGATTCAGATCGGCCTGCGCGGTGTCGATCTCGATCGGACGGAAGTCGATGTCGAAGATCGAGATGTCGCCGAGACCGCCGCGCTGGCCACCGCGGCCGCGCCAACGGTCGACGAAATAGATGTGCGAATCGCCAATGCCCTGAATCGCTGGAATCAGCAGTTCGCCGGCACCGAGGCGTTCGCCTTCGAACGCCCACGCGCCGAGTTCGATCGCGCGGTCGAAGGCGCGCTGCGCGTTGGCCACGCGAATCCCGATCGCGCAGATGCCGGCGCCGTATTCCTCCGCGTAGCGCTCGGCGAACGAATCCGGCTCCGCGTTGATCAGGAAGTGCATCTCACCCTGGCGATACAGCGTGACGTCCTTGCTGATATGGCGCGCAATCGCCTTGAACCCGAGTTTCGTAAAGGTCTCGCCGAGCGCCTTCGGCTCGCGCGAGGCGAACTCCACGAATTCGAGGCCGGCGGTGCCGAGCGGATTGTGCTCAGGCGCCGACACGGCGCGCAACGCGGCGTCTGGAGCGGGCAAGTCGCTGGGCATGGCAATCTCCTTGTACAGTCTTTCGTACGCTGTTGCGCGTGTTCGTGATGTTTCTGCTGCTCGGTGCGTGCCGTCAATCACTCGTAGTGTGACACCGCTTGCGTGGTGTGCCGCAGCAACGTGGCGCGCGACGGCTTTCGCACCGTGTTTGTACACCGGGTAGCAGGGCGTTCGCAACCTTCATTTTGTACCGGATGGTTCACGCGCGGTATGTGATGTTGCAGCGTGGGTCTTTAGAGTTTCTGCCTTCTGCCGCTATGTCGGCTACGACACCGCTACTGCGCTGCGCGGCAAGCGTCAGACCTTCGGCGTGCTGCCGCGGCCACGTTTCGATGCACCTTTGGCCACAGGCTTGCCGGCAGCCGCCGCCATGCGCTGCCGCGCAACCTCGCGCACGGCATCAATGAACGCCCGGCCCACCGCCGACGGCTGCGTGTCCGAGCGCCGGATCAGTCCCACAGGCTCGCCCGTCCCAGCGAACGGCAACGGCAAACGCACCAGCATTCCGTGCGCCAGCTCATATTCGACTGCGCTCAGCGGCACGAACCACACCGCGTCATTCTCGAGCGTCAACGCGCGCCCCGTCGACACCGACAGCACCTCGATAAACCCGGACAACGGGGGCACGCCCCACGCGCTCAACAGGCTCTCAGCCGATTGCCGGATCAGCGTGCCGAACGGCGGCAGAACCACCGGAAAATCATCCAGCGACGTGGCCGGCAAGCCCGCCCCCAACGCCAACGGATGCCCGGCGCGGACCACGGCAATCAACGGCTCGCTGAAGAGCTGTTCGAAACTCAGCCCGACCATCCTTTCCGGGTCCGCCAGACGCCCGATCGCGAATTCGATCGTGCCGGCCTTCAGGCGTTCGAGCAATTCGGGGTTGGCGCCAGTGGCAAGGCGCACGATCACGCGCGGCCAAAGCGCGGCAAACCGCTTCAACACTGGCGGCACCAAGGCCGCCGCGACGGTCGGCAGTATGCCGATCTCAAGCGTGGCGGCGGCTGCGCCTTCCGCGCGCGCCAACAGGTCGACGCCCTGCCGCAACGCGCTGACACAGGCGCTCGCGTGCGGCATGAAGAGCTGCCCCTCGCGGGTCGGCACTGCACCGTGACGGCCGCGCTCGAACAGCTTCACACCGAGAATTGTTTCCAGTTCAGCAACCGTCTTGGAGACCGCGGGCTGCGTGATGGACAGGCTTTCTGCCGCCCGCTGCACACCGCCGAACTGGGCGACGGCCAGAAAGCACTGGAGATGACGGAATTTGACGCGGCTGTCCGCGAGGCTGCGTTGCATAACGGCAGGTTATACGAAAAGGGCGAAAACGTCATTTTGCATAACCGGCCAGTTTAGATAAAGTCGCTCCATAGGCTGTATCTCACAATTCCTCGAAGGAGACACTGATGGACGAGTCCTTTCTCTCCGCACGCGATTTCGCGTCCCACCCCGCTTACGTCTATCCCGGCTACGGTTCTTCGGTCAAACGCGGCCCAACGCGCCCGTTGATTCCGTTGAAGGAGAAACTGCGCGACCAGCGCGTGCCGGTCTATGGCACGGAAGACCTCGGCGCGCTCGATCACGATCTGACGCGCAATGCGGTGCGCAATGGCGAGCCGCTTGGCGAACGCATCATCGTGACCGGCCGCGTGCTCGACGAAGGCGGCCGTCCGGTGCGCAATACGTTAGTCGAGATCTGGCAAGCCAATGCTGCCGGCCGCTACGTGCACAAGGCCGATCAGCACGACGCCCCGCTCGACCCGAACTTCCTCGGCGCCGGCCGCTGCATTACCGACAACGAAGGCCGTTACCGCTTTCTGACGATCAAACCGGGGGCCTATCCTTGGGGCAATCACCCGAACGCATGGCGTCCGAATCACATTCATTTCTCGCTGTTCGGCGACCATTTCGGCTCGCGCCTCGTCACGCAGATGTACTTCCCGGGTGATCCGCTACTGGCCTTCGACCCGATTTTCCAAGGCACGCCGGAGCGCGCACGCGACCGCCTGATTGCAAACTTCTCGCTCGATACGACGCAAGAGGCCTATGCGCTCGGCTACGACTTCGACATCGTGCTGCGCGGCCGCAACGAAACCCCGATGGAGCGCTAAGCCATGACGACCCTCAAGCAAACGCCTTCGCAAACGGTTGGACCGTATTTCGCCTACGGTCTGTGTCCGCAGCAATACGACTTCGACTTCAAGAGCCTGTTCACGCCGGTTCTGGCCGACCGTGAAGCGGCTGGCGAGCACATCACGATTGTCGGCCAGGTATTCGACGGCGACGGCAAGGTGATCGGCGATGCCATGCTGGAAGTGTCGCAAGTGGACGCGCAAGGCCACTACCCGGAATCGCGCGAGGAAATCCTGAAGACAGGTTTCCGCGGCTTCGCCCGCGTCGGCACGGGGACGGACCCGCAAAAGCGCTTTGTAGTCGAAACAGTGAAACCCGGCCGCGCCAGCCCGGACGAAGCGCCGCACTTGAATGTCATCGTGACGATGCGCGGCATGCTGCTGCACACCTTCACGCGCGTCTATTTCGAGGACGAAGCCGCGGCTAACGAACGGGATGCCGTGCTGGCAGCGGTTCCGGCGGACCGGCGCGGCACGCTGATCGCGCGCCGCGAACCGGATACGGCCAATGTGTACCGGTTCGATATCTACATGCAGGGCGACAAGGAAACCGTCTTTTTCGACCTTTGACGCGGATTTTCTATACTTTCATATAGCTTTCACATACACTGGAGATGATCCGTCTAGCGACTGGATCGCGAAACTCCGAGTAGGTTAAGCCCGCCCCGCGCGGGCTTTTTTTTGGTTTTCGCGTCTGCGCGTCAAAATCGTTCATTTCAATGAACACCGCAGACGGCTGCGGAATCTCGTCATGTCGGCGGTGGTCAGTTTGGATATCGAAGCAATCGGCATGACCCGGTCAGCCTGTCCTTCATCCAGCGAGGTACCAAGCCGCGCTCAGCAACGGAAATGGTCGATGTTCTGTCCGGCGTAGATGGCGCGCGCGAGCCAATCCGGCTTATCGCCATGACCGTCCCACGTATTACCGAAGGCATCGCGATACATCACGACCGGGATCGCGGCTTTGTCGGCTTCGATTGAATCGGCTAGCGCTTCCATCGTAATGCCGTATTCGTCCATGCGTCGGCGGATCCACACGATCAGGCGCTCACGCGCATTCCCGTCGAGGTCGAACAGCCGTTGTTCTTCTCGCTCTTTCATAACGTACCGGTTTCGCGGCTGATTGTGCTCGCGTTGGCAAAACAAAGGCTTCGCTAAACAACGCGAAGCCTATGCCTGAATCAGATGGGTTGAGTGCAAATCGAACTCACGATGCCTCTCCCGATGCGGGACAACTTGCATCTGGAGATCATGCCCGGTAAATCCGGGATTTCAGGGGAATTCGACGGCAAACAATTCGGTCGCGCTCGTGATCGGCCTCGGTGCTGCAAGGCTGCTTCAGCGTATGGAAAGCGATTCTAGCATCCAATTTCCGCTGCTTGCAGCAACTGATTGTTTGCCCGCCATGAGGGGCTTTCCTGGTTGTTCTGTTTGCGTTCGGCAGGGTCTATTCAATTCTTAAAGGTTCTATTAGCGCTGAGCTGGTGTGAGGCAATGCTAATAACCCAATAGCAAAGCAGGGGAATGGAAGCGCTGTAGAATGACAGCAGGCAGCGCCAGGAAGGCAAAAAGAACAAACCCGCGCCCTCTCATGCCATGTTTAACCGACCCGCATCACCGCCCGCAGGAGACTCAAGAATGCCCGCGTCGACAGCCATCATCACAATTCTGGCCGCACTACTGCTCGGTGCCATGAGCCCTGGACCCAGCTTCGTCATCGTTGCCCGCAATTCAATCGGACTCTCGCGCGGCGACGGCCTCGCAACGGCGGTCGGCATGGGCATTGGCGGCGTGTTCTTCAGCGGGATCGCCTTGCTCGGTCTGTACACCTTGCTAGCGACTGTGGAGTGGCTGTATGTCGGTTTGAAAGTGGCCGGTGGACTTTATCTGATCTACCTTGCGTCGAAGATCTGGCGCGGTGCGGCCAAACCACTCGCGTTCGATGCCACGCAAGCGGCCGCCACCAATGTGCGCAAATCCTTCTGGATTGGTTTGAGCACGCAACTCAGCAATCCGAAAACAGCGGTCTACTACGGCAGTATCTTCGCCGCCCTGCTCCCGCAACATCCGCCGCTGTGGTGTTACTTTGCATTGCCCCCCGCGATCTTCGCCATCGAAGCCGGCTGGTACACCGTGGTCGCCTTGTGCTTTTCGAGCAAACGGCCGCGTGAAATTTATCTGCGGTGGAAGGTCTGGATCGATCGCGTCGCCGCAAGCGCAGTGACCGCGCTTGGATTGCGCCTGATCCTGACGGCACATAAAGTGGGCATCTGAAACAGCAACCCGCTTGCGCGGCATATCGTGTCGTGCCACGAGACACGACATGCCGGTGACGAGGGTCGTATCGCCATGCACTCGGCCCGAGCAACATAAAGCCCGCAACAAAACAGTTACAAGATAAGTGTTGACGCTGATAGGCCCCGGCGGTTACTGTGGCACCCGAAGTTCAAGAAGTTCGATTGCTGTTCATCAATGTCTCGCTCCTCAGCGGTATTCGTTGTCCTCTCCCTCCTTGACGCTTCACGCGCTCCTCAACAGAGCAAATATTTCTATTTTTACCTCAAGGATTCTTCATGGATACCGGTACCGTTAAGTGGTTCAACGACAGCAAAGGCTTTGGCTTCATCACCCCGGACAAGGGCGGCGACGACCTGTTCGCGCACTTCTCCGAAATCAGCGGCGACGGCTTCAAGACGCTCGCTGAAAATCAGAAGGTGAGCTTCGAAACGAAGCAAGGCCCGAAGGGTCTGCAAGCGGCTAACATCAAGCCGATGTAAGTTTGAAAGGCTCGGTGTCCGGCAACGGACATCGGGCTGCAGCGACATCCTCGCGGAGCTTTGTCTCCCACAGTTGGCGCGATCGCTTTTTAGTTGCATGTATTTCAAAAGCAGCTAGCTCAAGCGCCAGACGCCTCGTTGCACCTCATTCTCCCCTCTGGCTTCAACGCCCTTTTTAGCTTTCCGACTGCGTTTGGATTCGGCTCGCAATGGCTTGAATCGGCTCGTCCGCGTAACCCGTACAACGGTTCGCACGGCAGGCGCGCACTCGAATATTATTAAAATACAAAATGCAAAACAAACATATTCATCATTACAACGGCTATGCCGTCAAACCCTCGGCGCATCGTTTGCCCGACGGTAGCTTTTCATCCAACCTGTTGCTCGAACGCGCTGACAGCGCGCGTGCCGAAGGGCGCTACCAGTTCTATTCGCTCGACTACTTCACGAACGAAGAACAGGCACTGCAGCACTCGGCACGCTGGGCACGCCACTGGGTCGACACGCGCGGTTAAGCGCGAGTCGAATCTGATGCGCGTCGGGATACCGGCGCTTGCATCATTCAGCACCATATAGCGCGCCATTGGGTGCGCTATACAATTGCGCGCGATCTATTTGGTTCCTTCCGCCTTGATCCGCGCGCGCAATTCGAACTTCTGAATTTTTCCCGTCGACGTCTTCGGCAATTCGCCGAAACGCACTGCCTTGGGCAACTTGTATCCCGCAAGGAACAGCCGGCAGTGCGCGATGATCTCTTCTGCGCTCACCTGAGCGCCCTCCTTGAGCTCGATGAAGGCGCACGGTACTTCGCCCCATTTCGGATCGGCCATCGCCACCACGGCGGCAACCGACACCGCAGGATGACGGTACAACGTGTCTTCGACCTCGATGCTCGAGATGTTTTCGCCACCCGAAATGATGATGTCCTTGCTGCGATCGCGAATGCGAATATAGCCGTCAGGCATCCGCACGCCCAAATCACCGGTGTGGAACCAGCCGCCGCGGAAGGCTGTTTCCGTGGCGCGCTCGTTCTTCAGATAGCCTTTCATGCAGATGTTGCCGCGGAACATGATCTCGCCGAGCGTCTCGCCGTCGTCAGGCACGGGCGCGAGCGTGTCCGGGTCGAGCACCGTTACGGCTGCCTGCAGGTGATAGCGCACGCCTTGCCGCGCGTTCATTTCAGCGCGAGCGCTGTCGTCGAGCGTTTCCCATACCTCCTGTTTCGCGCAGACCGCGGCCGGGCCGTAGGTCTCGGTGAGTCCGTACACATGCGTCAGATCGAAGCCGATCTCCTTCATCTTGGCGATCACTGCCGGCGCGGGCGCGGCGCCTGCCACCATCGTCGACACCCGATGCGTGATGCCCTCACGCCACTCGGCCGGCGCATTGGCGAGCGCGCTTTGCACGATCGGCGCGCCGCAATAGTGCGTGATGCCTTCGCGGCGAATCAGATCGAACACCGTCTTCGCGTCGAATTTACGCAGACAGACGTTGACGCCGGCACGCGCGGCGACGGTCCATGGGAAACACCAGCCGTTGCAATGAAAGAGCGGCAAGGTCCACAGGTAGACCGCATGCCTGGGCATATCCCATTCGAGGATATTGCTCAGCGCATTCAGATAGGCGCCGCGATGGTGGTAGACCACGCCCTTCGGATCGCCCGTCGTGCCCGAGGTGTAGTTCAGCGCGATGGCGTCCCACTCGTCGGCTGGCAGGGTCCACGCGAATTCAGGGTCGCCGGATTGCAGGAACGCTTCGTAGTCGGTCGCGCGGATGAACTTGCCGGCGTCGGCGGGCATTGCGTCCGCCACGCTGATCACGCGTAACTCGGGGAATTCCAGCGCCGCGCGGTGCGCCAATTCGCTGTACTCCGTATCCACGATCAACGCCTTCGCCTCGCCATGGCGCAGCATGAACAGCAGCGACGAGACGTCAAGGCGCGTGTTCAGCGTATTGAGCACTGCGCCGGCCATCGGCACGCCGAAGTGTGCTTCTATCATCGGAGGAATATTCGGCAGCAAGGCAGCCACCGTGTCGCCGCGTTCGATGCCGGCACGCTGCAACGCGCTGGCCAAACGTCGCGCGCGCTCATAGGTTTCGCGCCAGTTACGGCGAATCTCCCCATGGACGACCGCCAGCCGCTCACCGTAGACTTCCGCCGCGCGTGCGATGAAATCGATGGGCGTCAGCGGGACATAATTGGCCTCGCGCCGCTCAAGGCCTTCTTCGAACATGTGCTTCATCGTTGTCTCCTGAGGCGCTGGCCGCGCCGTCGCTTTTTCTGATTGATGCATCTAGCCTAGCAATTGTCATGGTGAACTGTCTCTCATTCAAATGACAGAGTGGCGCGCCCTGGCTCTCCTCAACCGCAGGGGGCTCCGGGCTGTGGGCTGTGGGCTGTGGGCTGTGGGCTGTGGGCTGTGGGCTGTGGGCTGTGGGCTGTGGGCTGTGGGCTGTGGGCTGGCTGCAGGCTAACCATCAGCTCGCCGTGGTTCCCCACGATCTTCTCCAGATTTGGTTCCACTTTTCCTCAATTTTCCCCGCCGTTTCCCGTTTTCAGCGACCGCCTCATACCGGATTCGCACTCCTGGAAGGAATTTCGGATGCCGGAATAGAGAATCCGGCGCAAAGGCCGTTATGCCGACTATGCAACGCAGATTGCAGCTCCTTCCTAGTCCAAGTTCAACGTACTGCCGAGGGCAGCGGCAATCGCTATACGTTCGTGGCGCTGGCTGTGTATGCGTTGTCGAAAACGTACCGAGGTCTACGGTACGGGCGATTTCGACAAGGTATCGGGTGCTGCCTCGGTCGAATTGCCGGGCAAGAGCAACCAGACCGGCGTTGCACTCGGTCTGCGTACGATTTTCTAAGCCACGTACGTCCCATAGATTCATCAAAGCGCGCGACATCTGGCATTCACGCCGAATGTCGTCCACCAATGTGGCGCGCCCATAAAAAAAAGGTGCCGCGAACGGCACCTTTTCTGCAACAACCAGCTTCTGCTGAAGCTTAGAAGCGGTGACGCAGACCGACCGTAGCAGCCGTCTGGTTCTTCGACGACGACGGCAATTGCGTGTTGTCGCCGCTGTAGATCGAAGCGACACCGCCGTCGCCCATTGCGTGCTGGTACACGGCTTGAGCGTAGACGTCCGTACGACGCGACAGCGAGTAGTCAGCTTGCAGGCCGATCTGGTGGTAGCGCACCGACGCCGAACCGCCGTCTGCAGCAACGCCGTAGCCCTTGCCATCCGTGAACGTGTAAGCAACGCCCAGGCCCAGAGCCGGGGTCAGGTTGTACTTGCCGTTGACTTCGTAGTTGTTAGCGCGCAGCGATTGTTGCGTGCCAACGACGTTGTCGATACGCGACTGCGTCCATGCAGCACCGACGGTTGCCGGGCCGAACGAGTACGAAGCAGCTGCACCGAATTCCCGCTGACGGAAGTTGCCGGCCAAGCCCAGGATCGAGCCGTCCGAAGCACCGCCGTTGCTTGCCGTGCCTGCTGCGTTCGTTGCACCCGGGTTGTTCTGCTGTGCGTAAGCAGCGCCGAGGTGCAGGCCTTGCCACTGGTATGCAGCACCAACGCTGTATTCGCGGTTGTTTGCGAATGCGCCAGCCTGGTTCGAGAAGCCGTACGTGCCGCCGAACGTGAAGCCAGCGTAGTTAGCGCTCGAGTACTTGATCGAGTTGTTGACTGCGTAGCCGCCGTTCGTGTTCAGGTTGTCGTTGTTGAACGGGTGAGCGAAGTACGTACCGCCCCAGCTGCCCGTTGCGGTCAGCGGTGCCAGGTAGTCTTGTGCCGCATCGTATTGACGACCCAGCGTGACCGTACCGAATTGTGCGCTCGACAGACCGACGAACGCTTGACGGTTGAACATGCCGTTGTTGTTAGCGAACTTGCCGTTGTTGATGTTGAAGCCGCTTTCCAACGTGAAGATTGCCTTCAGACCGCCGCCCAGATCTTCCGAACCACGCAGACCGAACATGCTTTGGTTGATGCCACCGCTACCCGCTGCCCACTTTGCGTTGCCGTGACCGACGCCGTTGGCAGGGGCAACGTTGCTGGTGTACGTCAGGCCTGCGTCCAGCAGACCATACAGGGTCACGCTGCTTTGTGCGTGAGCGACGGAAGCGAACGATGCGGCAACCGCGACGACGATGAGACTCTTTTTCATGCTGGGACTCCAGTTCGATAAATTTACGCGGGGAGCGGGACCTGCCTCGGCAGCGCATGCTTCACTCGCTGCCGCCCTGTTGGCCGAATCGTTTCGGATCGGCCGGGCACCCTAGAACGAAGCGTGAGTGTAGGGGGACACCCTGGTAGGGACGCCGGTGATTTACGCAACAGGATTTTTCATAATTCGCAACAATCCAATCCTCAAAGACATTAAGTCTTTGTTTTTTAGGCATTTATCGCAAAATCAGCGCGATGGCACGTCAGCTCTCGACAAAATTTATTTGCAACATATCAATATCAAAGTTGTGCGTATGCAACAGCGTTTAATATATGCGTCGTAATCGGGTCGGAACGTTTGAAAACTGAGAAACGTCTGATTGCTCGAAAATCAGGCGATTGCAATGCGCCATTTCGACGCGGACTAGATTTGTTTCAGAAAAGTGGGAACTTAATTGAGTTAACGCAGTCGTCGGATTTAATCATTCGATCGCCGCGCAATAGAATCTTTGCATTAGCCGTGGTTAAAGACGAGGACGAATGGCTGCATGCTTTATTTCAAGTTACGGCGCCCGGATACAACGATTCATCCGATGCCGCCCTCATCGCCCTCCTCGACCGCCTAGGGCAGCCGATCGGCGAGCCGAGCCCGGGCTCCATGTGAACGGCGGCCCCAACAAAAAACCGCCGTCCGGCGGTTTTATGGAGTCCAGTTGTAGCTTTTGCCAACAGAGCGCTCGTTTCGCAAAGGCAATCCCGCGGGGAAGAGGATGCCTTCAACACGGGCGCTGCCCGGAGGTAAGTTGCGGCGCCGACCGCCGCGTGACAAAAACCCGCGCTGAAAGCGGACGGCATCCATCGAACAGCCTTCCGTAATCATTTAACGGCACAGGCGTGCGTTTTTTCACACGGAGTTTCCCCTACTTCCCGTTCGTTGGCCGCTGTGAAGCGGTCTGCGGCGGGCGGAACGCCTCGTCCTCAGGAGCAGCCCCTGGCGCCAGCGGATCGGTTTCCGGCGGGGTGCCAGGCAACGGGCGCCGCTGCTCTCCGGGTTCGTCGAGCGGTTGGTTGGCAGGATCCGCCACGGGATCGATGGTGGGATCGGTTTGCATGATAGGCGTCCTGTAGATGGGAAGATGTCCCACCTTGCCGAGGCGCAACGCCTATTCCCGAGGACGCGCGTCGCGCGCGACGAGTCCGTTCGCCGCATGAGAGCGCCTGGGCTCGCGCGGTTGTGGCCCGCCTCCCCCAGGCTGTAGGAATTGCCCTCTTGCGCCGCGAAACTTTCAATGTCCGTCGATGCGGCGTCGCCTATGCCCTGGATGACCCGCGATCAACGGCGATCGCCCCTGGAGCGCAGCACTTCGTCGACGGCCCCCGTCAGAAACGGCTCCAGGCCGAATAGCCATGCAAAACAGAAGGTGACGCGCGCGAATGCATTGACCGGCCTCTGCGGCGGGCTCCCCTCAGCGTCTTCTATCGGCGCGGCAAGCACCGGTTGCGGCTGGGCGAAATCATGAGCGGTGTGGTCGGGTCGCATAGTGGTTCTCATTATTGATGTGGCTTGGAAGCCGAGCCTACGCAAACGACGTGCCACGCACGCGGAGCGGACTTCTAAGTGTCAGTTGCCGAGATTAGCGACATGCCGCAGGCGAGTCTGTGCGCCTTACCTCGAAGAACATGCTGTACTGGCCCACGATCCGGATATTGTAAATAGCAGGAAGAAGGCGATTAGACCGCGGAGATTTTGCCGCAGTGACGGATAAAGCGAACCGCGATATCGCCGACGGATAACGCGACGCCTAATACGTGTGTTTGAACGAGAGAGGATGAATGCGGAATGTCGTTTAAGCCGCTTAAGGCTGCGACAAAAGTGTTTCTAACAAGCCGAGCCGGAAACGGCAAAGCCGGATTAATAACACAGCGGAAGTGACATATTGCCGCATCATAAAGGTTTCTCACCACCAAACAAAAAGGGTTCCGAAAACTCGGAACCCTTCTTTACAACTATGGTGGGCCGGGTCGGATTCGAACCGACGGTGTCCTTTCGGAGGCGGATTATGAGTCCGCTGCCTGCAACCAGCACGGCGTCCGGCCCAAGAAAAAGACCCGGTCATGAAGGCCGGGCCAATTCGTTGATTGGCCGACATACTACACGAAAAAAGAGCCCCCGCAACCGCTTCGCTTAAAACGAAACAACCGGGAGGCCCCCTTCAAACCGCTACATCATTTCCCACGACCCGCCAGCCTGGATCAATTCCCTTCGAGGAACGACTTCAGCTTGTCCGAGCGACTCGGGTGACGCAGCTTGCGCAGCGCCTTTGCCTCGATCTGACGGATCCGTTCACGCGTCACATCGAACTGCTTACCGACTTCTTCGAGCGTGTGATCGGTGCTCATCTCGATACCGAAACGCATACGCAGCACCTTCGCTTCGCGCGGTGTCAGCGAGTCGAGCACGTCTTTCACGACATCGCGCATGCTGGCGTGCAAGGCTGCATCAGCCGGCGCCACCGTGTTGGTATCTTCGATGAAGTCGCCCAGATGCGAATCGTCGTCGTCACCGATCGGCGTTTCCATCGAGATCGGCTCCTTCGCGATCTTCATGATCTTGCGGATCTTGTCTTCCGGCATTTCCATCTTCTCGGCCAGCGTTGCCGGATCCGGCTCGAGACCGGTTTCCTGCAAGATCTGACGCGAGATGCGGTTCATCTTGTTGATCGTTTCGATCATATGAACCGGAATCCGGATCGTACGCGCCTGGTCAGCAATCGAACGCGTGATGGCCTGACGAATCCACCACGTGGCATACGTGGAGAACTTGTAGCCGCGACGGTATTCGAACTTGTCCACCGCCTTCATCAGGCCGATATTGCCTTCCTGAATCAGGTCGAGGAACTGCAGACCACGGTTCGTATACTTCTTCGCGATCGAGATCACGAGACGCAAGTTTGCCTCAGTCATTTCGCGTTTGGCCTGACGCGCCTTCAGTTCGCCGGCCGCCATCTGACGGTTGGTTTCCTTCAGGTCCTTCAGCGGCAGTACGACGCGCGCCTGCAGATCCAACAGACGTTGCTGCTGTTCGCGAATGGCCGGAATGTTACGCGTGAGAATCCCGCTATACGCGTGCCCCTCACCGACGATCTTGTCGGCCCACTCGAGGTCCGTTTCGCTGCCCGGGAAACGCGCGATGAATTCCGCGCGCGGCATACCGCACTTGTCGACCACCGTATGCAGAATCTGACGCTCGACCTGACGCACTTCGTCCACTTGTGCACGCAACGTGTCACACAGACGCTCGACGGTACGCGCGGTAAAGCGGATCGTCATCAGTTCGTTCTGGATCGTTTCCTGCGCCTTCAGATACGACTTGGACTTGTAGCCTTCCTTTTCGAACGCGCGACGCATCTTGTCGAACCATTCGCTGATCATGGCGAACTTCTCGAGCGACGCACGCTTCAACGCTTCCATCTGCGCTGCGTTGGCCGTGGCTTGCGCCGTGCCGTCGTCTTCTTCCTCGTCGTCCGCGTCCTCTTCCTCGACTTCCTCGTCTTCGCTTTCGATCGCTTCCGCTTCCTGCGCCGAGAAGCCGTCCGCATCTTCCGCGTTGGCGTCGATCAGGCCGTCGACCAGTTCGTCGATACGGATTTCCTCGTTCGCGACACGCTCAGCCATGGCCAGAATGTCGGCGATCGTGGTCGGGCACGCGGAGATCGCCATCACCATGTGCTTGAGGCCGTCTTCGATCCGCTTGGCGATTTCGATTTCGCCTTCGCGCGTGAGCAGCTCGACCGTACCCATTTCGCGCATGTACATGCGGACCGGGTCGGTGGTGCGGCCGAATTCGGAGTCGACGGTGGAAAGCGCGACTTCCGCTTCCTCTTCCACTTCGTCGTCTGATGAAGCAGCGGGCGCGTTGTCGTTCAACAGCAGCGTTTCAGCGTCCGGCGCCTGCTCGTACACAGCCACGCCCATGTCATTGAACGTGCTGATAATGCCTTCAATCGCCTCGGTCTCGGTGAAGTTGTCCGGGAGGTGGTCGTTGATTTCCGCGTACGTGAGGAAGCCGCGCTCCTTGCCGAGCTTGATCAGCGCGCGCAGTTTGGAGCGGCGCTCTTCGAGTTCCTCGACCGTGCCCGGCTGCGACGACGCGAACGCGTCTTTCAACAGCGCTTTTTCCTTAGCACGACGATCGCGAGCCTTGACCTTTTCCACCTTGCCCGGAACGGCAGCAGGGGTTTCTTCGCTTTGGGTTGCGTCGTCATCGACGGGTGTTTCGTTCAGCTTTTTCGTCATGGAGTTCGTCGTACCGGCTGTAGTCTCGACTCGCGGCTGTTGGACAACAGCCGGTTGAACCGTGGATACTGGAGTCTCACGCTCTACCGCATCGTCCTGCGCGGCAGGCGCTTCCCTTGCGCTTCTGACACCCGGCCCTTTTGTGGCCGGCGGTGGTACAGCTTTCGCCGCCCTGACCGGCTCCGCTCGCGCAGCGGAAGTGGTCGAGGGTTTCTTCCCGGCAGCAGGTGTGACGCTCGTGGCAGACGTTTTTCTGGAGGAAGAAGCTAATTTGGCCTCGGTGACCTTTCTGGTCGGTTCGTTCGAACCTGTGCCTGGTGCTTTTTTTCCGCCTGGTGTCTTTGCCATCGCAATCGCCTTTTCGCCTTTGCTAGGAAAACCATTGAAAAAACAAACCGCTAGAAACCTTTTATTATAGCACTCCGGCTTTCGCCACCTTGCTTACAGCCCGAGCTGGCGCTTCATCTCAGCCCGCTTCTGATTCAGGCTCGTCAACTCCGCGAACTCCTCCGGCGTGTGCCGGGATTGCCGCGAAAGCTGCTCGAGACGATCGCAGTAAGCGTCGTACCGCATCTTCAGAATCGCCGCTTTCAGCTCCTCTCCGACGATCCGTTCCTGCTCGCGCCGCTCCTCGATGACGGTCGCGTCCTCCGGGTCCTTCAGGAGTAAATCCCGGACGTTTTCATCATAGTCTAGAATTTTGCGAAAGATTTCCTCGAAAGTTGGGGCATTCGCGCCGTTTCTCAATAGGTCGGACAGCAACTGAAACTCCGCCGAATCGCCCAGTGCGCGTGCATGCGTCGTCACTTCCTCGAACAGCTCGCCGTGCCGCGTCACACTCAGAAGCGCCTGTTCGGCTTCCTCGTCGAGGACCGCCACCGTGCGCGGATACATCACCAGATTGCGCAGCGTCTTCTCTTCGATCCCGGTCACGCTACGCCGGTCTTTGCGGGCGGGCGCGGAACGGGCAGCCGCTGCGATCCGGGCGTCGACTTCGCATAACGCGGCGACTTCGTCGAACGGCACGTCGAGCCGGTCGGCGAACATATGCATGATCTGCGCGCGCAACGCATTCGCCGGCAGTTGCTGCAGCAGGGGCTTCGCGTCGAACAGCGCGCGGGCCCGGCCTTCCGGCTGGTCCAGCTCCTTGCCGGTCAGCACCTCGTTCAGCATGAACTGCGACAGCGGCATGGCACGCTCGACCTGATCGGCGAACGCCTCCGTGCCGAATTCGCGCACATAGCTGTCCGGATCGTGCTCGGACGGCAAAAACAGGAAGCGAATGGTCCGGTTATCCGCCGCATGCGGCAAACAGGCATCCAATGCACGGCGAGCGGCGCGGCGCCCGGCCGAATCGCCGTCGAAACTGAAGATGACCGTATCGGTCTGCCGCATCAGTTTCTGCACATGAATCGGCGTGCAGGCCGTGCCGAGCGTGGCCACCGCGTTCTGGAACCCCAATTGGGCCAGCGCGACCACGTCCATATACCCTTCCACCACCAGCACGTAATGCTGTTCGCGAATCGCCAGACGCGCCTCGAACAGCCCGTACAGCTCGCTGCCTTTGTTAAATAGCGGCGTTTCGGGTGAATTCAAATATTTCGGCTCGCCGCCGTCCAGCACGCGGCCGCCGAAACCGATCACCTGCCCTTTGACATTGCGGATCGGGAACATGATCCGCTCGCGAAAGCGGTCGTAGCGGCGGTTCTGACCCTGCGCATCCGACTTTTCGCTAACGATCACGAGACCCGATTCGACCAGCGCGTCGTCCCGATAGTTGGGGAACGCGGGCTCGAGGTTCTGCCAGCCGTCCGGTGCGTAGCCGAGGCCGAAGCGGGCGGCGATCTCGCCAGTCAGGCCGCGCTTCTTCAGATACTGGATCGCCACCGGCGCGCCGCGCAGCTGCTTGCGGTAGAAATCGCACGCGGTCTGCATGACATCGGATAGCGCCGTGGTGACCGCCTTGGACGCCGCCGGCGAATACCCGCCAGAACCGCCGCCATATCCCGGCGAAGGCTCGTTCGGCACGGTTAATCCGACCGATTGCGCGAGTTCGTTGACCGCCTCCGGGAACGTGGAACCGACATGCTCCATCAAGAAGCCAATAGCCGTACCATGCGCGCCGCAGCCGAAGCAGTGATAGAACTGCTTAGTCGGACTAACCGTAAACGAAGGGCTTTTCTCGTTGTGAAACGGGCACAGCCCCATGAAGTTCGCGCCGCCCTTTTTCAACTGCACAAACCGGCCGACCACGTCGACGATATCGACGCGGTTGAGCAGGTCCTGCAGGAATGACGGTGGAATCACAGTGAATGACGCTACCTAAAAAGCTCAAGACTGCGCTCGCTGCTGGACAACAGCGGGCGCAGACCGGAAATACAGGAATTACTTCGCGAGCGCGGCTTTGACTTGCGCCGAAACAGCGGTCATGTCGGCACGGCCGGCCAGCTTCGGCTTGAGCACGCCCATCACCTTGCCCATGTCCTGCGGGCCGGCAGCGCCGGTTTGCGCGACCGCGGCCTGAACTTCGGCAACGATCTCGGCTTCGGACATCTGCGCCGGCATATAGGCGGACAGGATGGCCAGTTCGGCCTTTTCCTTGTCGGCGAGATCCGTGCGGCCAGCGCCTTCGAACTGGCTGATCGAGTCTTTGCGCTGCTTGATCATCTTGTCGATGACGGCGGTGATCGCCGTGTCGTCAAGGGTGACGCGTTCGTCGACTTCGCGTTGCTTGACCGCGGCAAGCAGCAAGCGGATCGTGCCGAGACGCTCGGTCTCACGCGCGCGCATGGCTGCTTTCATATCGTCGTTGATCTGGTCCTTGAGACTCATCACTCACCTGAATACGTTGAAATTTAAAAACCGGCCGCTAATGAAGCAACACGCCAAACCAATCCGCCAGGTTCGCACGCGGCATCCAACACAAACGCCCGCTTGGGACTGCTTCCTCAAGCGGGTTGGCGCAATTTTGCGTTGTGGATGCGACCCTGCCGGCTGGCCCGAAGGGCCGTATTTTCCGTGACGGCACCTGCTGTGCCTTCACCGGTTGGATGTCGCCGCTCCCTTCGACGGAAACCGCGGCAACGCCAGAATCAGTAGAACTTCCTTGGCAGCATCTGGCTACGCAGACGCTTGAAATGACGCTTCACCGCAGCCGCCTTCTTGCGCTTGCGCTCGGCCGTAGGCTTTTCGTAAAACTCTCGAGCGCGAAGTTCCGTCAGCAACCCGTTTTTCTCCATCGTGCGCTTGAAGGGGCGCATGGCGACTTCAAACGGCTCGTTGTCTTTTACGCGGATGATCGTCATTTTTCAATAACGGAACTTTGTAAAGGTTCAGGAGTATAGCAGAGCTTTCTCACAAAGCTAACGCGCCGTCAAGCCCCCAAAACGTAATCCGCGGCCGCCTGGCCAGCCGCCACGCCGGAAGCCCACGCCCATTGAAAATTGTAGCCGCCGAGCCAGCCGGTCACGTCGACCGCTTCGCCGATGAAGTACAAGCCCGGCGTGCGGGCGCTCATCATCGTCGCCGACGAGAGGTCGCGCGTGTCGATACCACCGCGCGTGACTTCGGCCTTGCGATAGCCTTCGGTACCGCTCGGGGTGAGCGTCCAGCGCGACAAAGCCTCTCCGACGCGGCGCAGCGTTTTGTCGGGCAGATCGGCGACGCGTGCTTCGGCGGGAATCTGGTGGGTTTCCAGCCAGACATGAGCGAGCCGTTGCGGCACCCATTCCGAAAGCAGATTGGCGATCTGGCGCCTGGTGCCGGTTTTGGCCTCCAGCAAGGCCGTCGTGGCGTCCTGCTCGGGCAGCAGATTGATGTGAATCGGCTCGCCCGGATGCCAGTAGCTCGAAATCTGTAGCACGCCGGGGCCCGACAGGCCGCGATGCGTGAGCAGCAGGTCTTCGTTGAATTCGGCGCTGGTCTTTTTATTGCCGGTCGTCAGTTGCACTTCGAGCGACACGCCGGAGAGCGCCGAGAACGGCTCCCAGTCAGCCGGAGCGAAGGTCAGCGGAACGAGCGCGGGGCGCGTGTCGATCAGCTTGTGGCCGAATTGCTTGGCGAGGCGGTAGGCAAAATCGGTAGCGCCAATCTTGGGAATCGACAGGCCGCCGGTCGCCACCACGAGCGCGCGGGCCGTGATCGGGCCCGAGTGGGTGTCCAGCGTAAATCGTCCTTCGACGTCATGCCGCACCTGCTCAACCGCAAGCGGCGTGCGCCACGCAATGCGGCCCACGTCACACTCTCTCTTCAGTACATTGATGACCGCGTCGCTCGATTGGTCGCAAAACAGCTGCCCCTTGTGCTTCTCGTGCCACGTCACGTGATGGCGCTTGAGCAGCGCCATGAAGTCACGCGGCGTATAGCGTGCCAGCGCCGAGCGGCAAAAGTGGGGATTGGCCGACAGATAGTTGGCCGGCCCGGCATACAGATTCGTGAAGTTGCAGCGGCCGCCGCCGGAAATGCGGATTTTCTCCGCGAGGCGCTGCGAGTGGTCGATCAGCACCACGCGACGGCCGAGTTGCCCGGCCACGGCCGCGCACATCATACCGGCTGCGCCTGCGCCAATCACTGCGATATCGAAGGATTCCATGGGGCCGCATTGTACCCGTGCGCCCGCGGCCCCCCGCCCGCGCTGCTATACTTTCAGGCTTGCCTCTTCACTTTTGGGCGCCTCGGTGTCTTCACTCGCGCGCCTGCTCAAGCGACCCATCATGCTCGTTCTCGGCATCGAAAGCTCCTGCGACGAAACCGGTCTCGCGCTCTACGACACAGAGCGCGGCCTGCTCGCGCACGCGCTGCATTCGCAAATTGCGATGCATCGGGAGTATGGCGGCGTGGTGCCGGAACTGGCGTCGCGCGATCACATCCGCCGGGCGCTGCCGCTGCTCGAAGAGGTGATGGAGCGCGCCGGCACGGTGCGCGGCGATATCGACGCAATCGCCTATACGCAAGGCCCTGGCCTCGCGGGCGCGCTGCTGGTCGGCGCGAGCGTCGCCAATTCGCTGGCCATGGCGTGGGACAAGCCAACCATCGGCATTCACCATCTCGAAGGGCACTTGCTGTCGCCGCTACTGGTGGACGAGCCGCCGCCGTTTCCGTTCGTGGCGCTGCTGGTGTCGGGCGGCCATACGCAGTTGATGCGCGTGACGGACGTGGGCGTCTACGAGACGCTCGGCGAAACGCTGGACGACGCCGCCGGCGAAGCCTTCGACAAAACCGCCAAGCTGCTCGGCCTCGGCTATCCCGGCGGCCCGGAAGTATCGCGGATGGCCGAATTCGGCACGCCCGGCGCAGTGGTTCTGCCGCGTCCGATGTTGCATTCCGGCGACCTCGATTTCAGCTTCAGCGGCCTGAAGACCGCGGTCCTCACGCATGCCAGGAAGCTCGGCGGCGCGAATATCTGCGAGCAGGCGAAAGCCGATCTGGCACGCGGGTTCGTGGATGCGGCCGTGGAAGTGCTGGCGGCAAAATCGCTGGCCGCGCTCAAACGGACCAAGCTCAACCGGCTGGTCGTCGCGGGCGGTGTCGGCGCGAACCGGCAACTGCGCGAGGCGCTTTCAGCTGCAGCGAAGAAACGCAATTTCTTCGTGCACTACCCGGACTTGTCGCTGTGTACGGACAACGGCGCGATGATTGCGTTGGCCGGCGCATTGCGGCTGCAACGCTGGCCCGATCAATCGGCCAAAGATTACGCCTTCACGGTGAAGCCGCGCTGGGATCTGACTTCCCTGGCACGCTGAACTTCAGCGACGTGAGGGCGTAAAAAAGCCGCCCGGAAGAGCGGCTTTCTCATTCAAGCAACGAAACGCGCGACTCAGGCCGCCCGCTTATCCCGCTCGATCACTGCGTACGCGCTGTGATTGTGAATCGATTCGAAGTTCTCAGCTTCGAGCACATAAGCGACGATGCGCTCGTCCTCGTTCAGACGCTGTGCGACATCGCGCACCAGATCTTCGACGAACTTTGGATTCTCGTAAGCACGTTCGGTGACGAACTTCTCGTCCGGACGCTTGAGCAAGCCCCAGAGTTCGCACGAGGCTTCTTCTTCAGCGATACGAACCAGTTCTTCCACTGCCACGTCGCTCGCCAGTTCGGCGTTGATCGTGACGTGCGAACGCTGGTTGTGCGCGCCGTACTGCGAAATCTTCTTCGAGCACGGGCACAGGCTCGTGACCGGCACCAGTACCTTCAGAAACAGACGCGTCGCGCCATGGCGAGTCTCGCCCGTCAACGTCACTTCATAGTCGAGCAGACTTTGCACGCCCGACACTGGCGCGGTCTTGTTCACGAAGTACGGGAACGATACCTCGATGCGACCCGCCTGAGCCTCGAGCTTTTCGAGCATCGCGGCGAGCATGGTGCGGAACGTGGCCGCCTCGAGCGGCGCCTTGTTCTCTTCAAGCAACGCGACGAAGCGCGACATATGCGTGCCCTTCTGATCGGCGGGCAGATGCACATCGAGATTCCATGTGCCGACCGTGGGCTGCACTTCGCCGCCTTGCGTGCGCACTGTCAATGGATGGCGCACGGCCTTGACGCCGACGCGTTGAATCGGAATCTGACGCGTATCGAGCGTGCTCTGCACGTCGGGCATCACAAAGGCGGGATTCATCTGGTTCATATTCTTGTCCTTTCAAGAAACCGCCGGGCGGCCCCAGGTTTTTCGCTCCGCGGGAAGTCCCCCCGAAGGAAATCTCGCGCCCCGCAGGAAATCCCCTGGGGGATTGCCCCGTCAGGGGCCGTCGCGAAGCAGCAGGTTTAGGGGTTCTCAGCGACCGCGCGGATCAGGCTGCGCAACGGCAAACGCCGGCCCCTGCCGGCGCTGGATGATGGACCCGAAGGTCCATCGATTCAAGTTAGAGATTGCTATGGCCGCTATCACCGTGGCGAAGCGCACGGCAGAGCAGCTGGACGACTCAGCAATCGGCGCAGAGTCAAGTGACGCAAGTAAGCGAAGCTATCAAGCGCCACAAACAAGCGACTCAACTACGCGACGCGCTTCACCGAGGAATGACCAGCGACCGTGCCGCCGGAAAGAAAGCGCTCACGAATCGACTTGGCGATGCCCGCTGCGTCCAGACCGCAGGCGGCGAGCAGCTTGGCCGGATCCCCATGATCGATGAAGCGATCCGGAAGGCCCAATTGTAGTACGGGTCGCATAACCCCACTCTCAAGCAGGGCTTCGACGCAAGCAGAACCCGCACCGCCCATCACGCAACCTTCTTCGACTGTGACGATGGCGTCGTGCGTTTCGGCCAGTTGGCGGACCAGTTCGGCGTCCAACGGCTTCACGAAGCGCATGTTCGCCACCGTGGCGTCCAGTTGCTCAGCAGCCGCCAGCGACGGTGCGACCATCGTGCCGAACGCCAGGATCGCAATCCGCCTGCCGACCGGTTGCGACGTCTCGCGACGGATCTCGCCCTTGCCGAGCGGCAGCGCCGTCATCTGCTTGACAGTTGCGACACCCGTGCCGGCGCCGCGCGGATAGCGCACCGCCGTCGGGTTCGGCTGCTGCAATGCGGTGTACAGCATCTGACGGCATTCGTTTTCGTCCGATGCCGCCATCACCGTCATGTTCGGGATGCAGCGCAGGAACGCCAGATCATATGCGCCCGCGTGCGTGGCGCCGTCCGCGCCGACCAGACCCGCGCGGTCGATTGCGAACACCACCGGCAGGTTTTGCAGCGCGACATCGTGGATCAGTTGGTCATAAGCGCGTTGCAGGAAGGTCGAATAGATCGCGACCACCGGCTTCATGCCGTCCGCAGCCAGACCGCCGGCAAACGTCACCGCGTGCTGCTCGGCAATGCCGACGTCGAAGTAGCGATCCGGGTAGCGCTTCTCGAACTCGACCATGCCCGAGCCTTCACGCATAGCCGGCGTGATACCGACCACGCGCGCGTCCAGTTCGGCCGCGTCGCACAACCATTCGCCGAACACTTGCGTGTAGGTTTTCTTCGACGGCGTGGTGGCCGGCTTGATGCCTTCAGCCGGGTTGAACTTGCCCGGGCCGTGGTACAGCACCGGGTCGGCTTCGGCCAGCTTGTAGCCCTGGCCCTTCTTCGTCACGACGTGCAGGAATTGCGGACCACGCAGTTCCTTGATGTTCTGCAGTGTCGGGATCAGCGAATCCAGGTCGTGACCGTCGATCGGGCCGATGTAGTTGAAACCGAACTCTTCGAACAGCGTGGCCGGCACGATCATGCCCTTGGCGTGTTCCTCGAGCTTGCGCGCCAGATCGAGCATAGGCGGTGCAACGCGCAACACGCGCTCGACGCCCGCACGCGCGGCAGCGTAGAAGCGGCCCGACATCAGGCGCGCCAGGTGACGATTCAGCGCGCCAACCGGCGGCGAAATCGACATGTCGTTATCGTTCAGGATGACCAGCAGCGGCACGTCGTCTTCGACGCCGGCGTTGTTCATCGCCTCGAAGGCCATGCCGGCCGTCATCGCGCCGTCGCCGATCACCGCGATGCCCATGCGGTTCTCGCCCTGCAGCTTGCTGGCGACCGCCATGCCTAGCGCGGCCGAGATCGAGGTGCTGGAGTGCGCGGTGCCGAAGGTGTCGTATTCCGACTCGTCGCGCTTCGGAAAGCCCGAGATGCCGCCGAGCTGACGCAGCGTGTGCATCTGGTCGCGGCGGCCCGTCAGGATCTTGTGCGGATAGGTTTGATGGCCGACGTCCCACACGATCCGGTCACGTGGCGTGTCAAACACATAGTGCAAAGCAATGGTCAACTCGACCGTGCCGAGGTTGGACGAAAGATGGCCGCCCGTCTGCGATACGCTGTCGAGCACAAAGGCACGCAACTCGTCGGCAAGCGGTTGCAATTGGCGGCGATCGAGGCGGCGCAAGGCTGCCGGGTCGTCGATGGTTTTCAGCAAGTCGTACATCGTCGTTCCATTGTAGGAAAACTTACGCGCCCGCACTTCATACATGCACCTCGAATCAGCGATGCAAGGCGGCGGGCTTTCGCGTTTAGCTAACCCGGTTCACCACCAGGTCAGCCAGTTCGGCAAGACGCTGCGCGCGCGCGCCGAACGGCGCAATCGCAGCGTGGGCGTCGCTGCGCAGTTGCGCTGCGAGCGCCCGCGACGCATCTAGCCCAATAATCGACACGTAGGTCGGCTTGCCGTCCTTCGCGTCTTTACCTGCCGTCTTGCCGAGCGTCGCGGAATCGGTCGTGACATCGAGAATATCGTCGACGACCTGAAACGCGAGACCGACAGCGGCCGAATACACGTCGAGCGAACGCATGGCGTCCGCACCCGGCGTTTCGCCCGCCAGCGCGCCCATGCGCACCGCGGCACGCAGCAAGGCGCCGGTTTTCATCCGGTGCATGGTTTCCAGTTGTGCGCGCGTCAGCGTATGGCCGACGCTCGCCAGGTCGATCGCCTGACCGCCGCACATGCCGATCGAGCCGCTCGCCAAGGCCAGTTCGCGTACGAGCGACGCCTGTTGCGCCGGCGCCAGCACGTCCGACGTCAGCGCGACGAACGCCTGCGATTGCAGCGCGTCGCCCACCAGCAATGCCGTAGCTTCGTCATATTTGACGTGTACCGTGGGCTTGCCGCGACGCAACGCGTCGTCGTCCATGCAGGGCATGTCGTCGTGCACGAGCGAATACACGTGGATCATTTCCAGCGCCGCCGCTGCCGCATCCAGGCACTCGGCGCGCGCGCCGGTCAGCTCGCCGGCCGCGTGGCACAGCAACGGGCGCACCCGCTTGCCGCCGCCCAGCACCGCGTAACGCATGGCCTCATGCAGTTTGGCCGGCTCGGTCGCTTCCGTGGGCAGGTAGTGTTCCAGTGCCGCTTCGACGCGCTCGAGCACCGAGCGTGTCCATTGTTCGAATGTCATAGGTCGTCCCCGCTTTCAGTAGCGGCTGTGCCTGCGCTATTCATAGGCAGCGGCTTGAGCGTCTCGCCGTCGAGCACGCGCACCTGCTGCTCGACCTTTTCGAGCTGCTGCTGGCAAAACGCCACGAGCGCCGCACCGCGCCGGTAGGCGCCTAGTGACTCCTCGAGGCTGAGATTGCCGCTTTCCATGCGCGCGACCAGCCCTTCCAGCTCCGCCTGGGCGGCCTCGTAGTTCTCGGGCAACGGCGTGGTATCGACGCCTTCAGCAGGCGCAGCAGCAGTATCTTTCGACGCGGTCTTCGCCATGAATAGTCGCAAAATTAAAACAAGTCGAACATTCTACGGCAAAAGAGACATTTCCGATCCGCCCACCAACCTATACCCCGCCTTTGCCCTGTGCGCCGCACTAGCAGTCTCGCAGAAAAAAATCGATCGGTCTGCGGCGAAAAACGTGAACTTCCTTGACATTTTTGACCCAAATCAGGCACTTAAGCGCCCCAAGGAAGGGGAAACGGGTATAATCGCGGGCTCCCTAAATCGAATCTTCGATGGTTGGGTTGTTCACTGCTTTCACGTCTTCATCGGGAGTGGGAATGTCCAATCTGAGCAATGCATTGCAGTTGCGGTCTGTTCACAGCCAGCTGCCAGTCACGGCTTACTTTGACGAAGCGCTCCTAACGCGCGAAATCGACACCCTTTTCAAGAAAGGTCCTCGCTACATCGGCCACGATCTCATGGTGCCCGAAGCGGGAAATTATTTTGCTTTGCCGAGCGAGAGCGAAGGGCGCGTGCTCGTCCGTAACCCGCAGTCGCAAGTCGAACTGCTGTCGAACGTGTGCCGCCACCGGCAAGCCATCATGCTCAACGGCCGCGGCCAGACGGAGAACATCGTCTGCCCCCTGCATCGCTGGACGTACGACCTGAACGGCCAGCTCCTCGGTGCACCTCATTTTGCGGATAACCCCTGCCTGAATCTCGGCGCCACGTCGCTGCAGAACTGGCAAGGTCTGCTGTTCGAAGCGCAGGGGCGCGACGTCGCGCGCGATCTGGCAAGGCTGGGCACCAAACAACACTTTGATTTCTCGGGCTTTATGTTCGATCACGTCGAGGTGCACGAGTGCAACTACAACTGGAAGACCTTTATCGAGGTCTATCTGGAGGACTACCACGTCGCGCCATTCCATCCGGGCCTCGGCAGCTTCGTCAATTGCGATGATCTGACGTGGGAATTCGGCGAGTGGTACAGCGTGCAGACGGTCGGCGTTCACAAGGATCTGGAGCAGCCGGGCAGTCCAACCTACCGCAAATGGCACGACGAAGTGCTGCGCTTCCGCGGCGGCAATCCGCCCGATTTCGGCGCGATCTGGATGGTGTACTACCCCGGCATCATGATCGAGTGGTATCCACACGTGCTGGTGGTGTCGTGGCTGATTCCGCGTGGCCCGCAGAAAACCACCAATGTGGTGGAGTTCTATTACCCTGAGGAAATTGCGCTGTTCGAACGCGAGTTCGTTGAAGCAGAACGCGCCGCCTATATGGAAACGGCCCGCGAAGACGACGAGATCGCCGAGCGCATGGACGCAGGGCGTCGCGCGCTGATGGAACGCGGCGAATCTCAGGTCGGCCCGTATCAGAGCCCGATGGAAGACGGCATGCAGCATTTCCACGAGTTCTTGCGGCGCGAACTCGGCGCGATCTGATCCGCGCGGTCCGCGCGTGCTCCCTTCATGCTCCGCATCCATCGGCGTTTGAGCAGATCCCTGCGTGAGTTGTGCACGAGCCGCAGCAAAGCGTGGAAAGACGGGCTTCGGCCCGTCTTTTTTGTTTAGACTAACAACATCGCCCGGTCATCCGCCCGCCGCGCCAAGCCGCCGGACCGGAGCCGCAATCGCCCGCATCGAGGAGACGTCATGCCGCACACTCACTACACCACACTCATCTCCGCGACAAACCTCGCGGAGCGGCTGGCCGCCGCGCCGGGCAGCGTGTTCGTCATCGATTGCCGTTTCGATCTGGCCGACACCGAGGCGGGCGAGAAAGCCTATCTGGCCGGGCATCTGCCGGGCGCACATTATCTGAACCTCGATCGCGACCTGTCAGGACCGAAGACCGGCCACAATGGCCGCCATCCGCTGCCGGACCGTGCGCGGCTGGTGGAGACGCTGGAGTCGCGGGGGCTCAAGCAGGGTCAACAGGTGGTCGCTTATGACGCGCAGGGCGGCATGTACGCCGCGCGCGCATGGTGGTTGCTGCGCTGGCTCGGCCATGAAGCGGTCGCGCTACTCGACGGTGGCTTGCAAGCCTGGCAGGCCGCCGGTTACCCACTGACGCAAGACGTCCCGGCGCAGAACACCGGCGACTTCAAAGCAGGCGCGCCGCTGTCCGTCACGGTCGACGCGCAGACGGTCGAACGCAATCTCGGCACCAAAGAGCACGTCGTGGTGGACGCGCGCGCGAACGATCGCTATCGCGGCGAGAACGAAACGTTGGATCGCGTCGGCGGCCATATTCCTGGCGCGCTCAATCGATTCTTCAAGGACAACCTCACCGCCGACGGCCGCTACAAACCCGCTCACACGCTGCGCGAGGAATTCCATGCGTTGCTGGGCGACACGCCGCCGGAACACGTCGTGCTGCAATGCGGCTCGGGCGTGACGGCATGCGTAAACGCGCTCGCGATGGAGATCGCCGGCATGCATGGCGCGGCGCTATATGCGGGATCGTGGAGTGAATGGAGTTCTGATCCGAAGCGGCCGATTGCGACGGGACCGAATCCTTAAGCCGATACGTGGAGCGGTACGATTAGCGAAAAAGGCCGTGGCCGCTCAAAAAGCAGCCACGGCCTTTCTCCATTCATCCGACCGAGCGCGTCGGCACACCCTTATGGTTCGTCAACGACGGTCGAACACGCCCGGCCAGGCACAGGAGTGACTCAAGCCACCCCATGCTGCTTGAACCACACCAGCACACGGCGCCAGCCGTCTTCGGCATCGGCCTTTTTATAACTCGGACGATAGTCCGCGAAAAACGCATGGCCCGCGTCGTCATATACGACGAATTGCGAACTGCGCCCTGCCTGCGGACCCTGCGCGATGGCCTGCTTCATCTGCTCGAGCGAGGCTTGGGGAATGCTCTGATCCTGCAAGCCATACAGCCCTAGCACCGGCGCATGCAGATCAGCCACGCGATCGAGCGGGTTCGCCGGCGTCGTCGCACTGTGATCGCCGCCGACTCGGCCATACCATGCCGCCGCCGCCTTCAGCCGGGGATTGTGCTCGGCATACAGCAACGCGATGCGTCCTCCCCAGCAGAAGCCATTCACGCCCAGCCGGTCGAGATCGCCGCCGTGCTCGCCCGCCCACGCGACGGTGGCGTC
Organism: Paraburkholderia sp. RL17-337-BIB-A; assembly: GCF_046025895.1. NCBI lineage: Bacteria > Pseudomonadati > Pseudomonadota > Betaproteobacteria > Burkholderiales > Burkholderiaceae > Paraburkholderia > Paraburkholderia sp. RL17-337-BIB-A. The sequence continues at coordinate 3,450,577 of NZ_JARESY010000002.1, forward strand.
GAGATCGCCCAACGCCTGCTTGTCCGGCACCTTATCGAGAATCTGGGCGCTGATCTGCTGGACGGTCGGCAGCACCATGGGATCGCCCTCGCGGACGAACAGATCCGGCGCGATCGCCAGATAACCGAGCTTGGCAAAGCGCCGGCACACGTCGGCGATATGCTCATGCACGCCGAATGCCTCATGGATCACGATGATCACCGGCAGATGCGTCTTACCCTTGGGCTGCGCGCGATACGCCGGCACGAGCGTGTCGCCCGAACGCACGGCGACCTCACCGGCTTCAAGACCGTCGCTATCGGTATGGATGGTTTGCGCCGACACCGGTAGCACGGCCGCGGCGAAACCGGTGCCGAGCACGGCTTTGATGAAAGTACGTCGATTGAATGGAACGTGCGGGACCAGGCTGTCGATGTCAGGTTTCAGCATGCGGCGCTCCTCGAATGTAGGTTGGAGGCAACAGGATACGCTTCACCCGCATCCTGTTGCACATGCAACCTTCTCGAGCAGTTGAGCGTCAGTGCAGCTTGACGCGCGGCAGCGTGGTGCGCCGCAACCAGTGCGCGAAGGTGTCGAGCACCATCCGCGCGTAACCGTGCAGCGCGGCGATATGCAGCCGGTACAGCGACATGTACATGAAGCGCGCAAACAGCCCTTCGATCAGCATATTGCCGCCGATCACGCCGCCCATCAGGTTGCCGACCGCGCTGAAATGCCCGAGCGACACCAGCGATCCGAAGTCGCGATAGGTAAATTCCGGCAGCGGTTTGTTGTCGAGCCTCGCGGCAAGCGCCTTCATCAGAAAGCTCGCCTGCTGGTGAGCCGCTTGCGCACGCGGCGGTACATTGCGCTCGTTGCCCGGCCACGGGCACGCCGCGCAATCACCGAGCGCGAAGACGTTATCGTCGATTTCGGTTTGCAGCGTGCGGCGCACGATGAGCTGCCCCAGACGATTGACCGGCAGGCCGTCGAGCTCACTCAGAACCGCGGGCGCCTTGATGCCCGCCGCCCACACCGTCAGATCGGCGCGCACGGTTTTACCGCTGGCCGTGCGAATCATGCCGGGCGCGACCTCGGCCACGGTCTCGCCGGTCATCAGCTTCACGCCGAGCTTGGTGAGCAGTTCGGCGGTGGCCGTCGACACACGCTCCTGCAAGGCCGGCAAAATGCGCGGCCCCGCCTCGATCAGCACGATGCCGACGTCATGCCGCGGATCGAGCTTATGCAAGCCGTACGCGGACAGCACCTGCGCCGTATTGCGCAACTCCGCCGAGAGCTCGACGCCGGTCGCACCGCCACCGACGATCGCCACCTGGATGCGCGGCTCAGTAGAGGTCGACGACGTACCCGGCCCCGATTCGACCGGTTCATGCACCTGATGCTCCGCGCGCATACAGGCCGCAATCAAGCGCTTGCGGAAGCGCTCCGCCTGGCTGACCGTATCGAGCGCCAGGGAGAACTCCGGCGCGCCCTTCACGCCAAAGAACGCCGTGGTGCTGCCGATCGCGATGATCAGCGTGTCGTATTCGAGTTCGCGCGCGGGCAGCAGTTCAGCCCCATCGTCGTCGAGCACGGTGCCGAGCGTGAGACGTTTGTTCGCGCGATCGAGACCGGTCAGCTCGCCCTGCTGAAACTCAAAGCCATGCCAGCGGGCTTGCGCCGCATATTCGAGTTCCTGGGTGAACGGGTCCATGCTGCCGGCTGCCACTTCATGCAGCAGCGGCTTCCAGATATGGGTTGGATTACGGTCGACGAGCGTGACTTGCGCGCGCACACCGCCTTTGTTCTTGTGGGGTGCATAGCGGTCGCCTAAGCGCGTCGCCAGTTCCAGTCCCCCCGCGCCCCCGCCAACGACGATAAAACGATGCATGGAACTCTCCGTATTTGCCGATGGGTTATGCGTCGTGATAGCGCGCATCAAACATGAAGCGCGCGCCGTCTGTCCTATCGATTGTCCGCGAGCGGCACGGGTTGTCACAAGCCATCAATACGCATATGTGACCTGCGTGCGACGTTATCGCCTATCACACGCCCCGTCACATGCCAGTCAATGCGCTTCTTCCCAGTTCAGGCCGGCGCCCACTTCAGCGACCAGCGGCACTTTCAGCGCGGCCACACCGCACATCAGTTCCGGCAGGCGCTTGCGTACGTCGGACAATTCCGCGTCCGGCACTTCGAGAATCAGTTCATCGTGCACCTGCATGATCATGCGCGTGCCGACCTTCGACTCCTCGATCCACTTCTGCACCGCGATCATCGACAGCTTGATCAGGTCGGCGGCCGTGCCCTGCATCGGCGCGTTAATTGCCGCGCGCTCCGCTGCCTGACGGCGCGGACCGTTGCCGCCGTTGATCTCCGGCAGCCACAGGCGGCGGCCGAACGCCGTTTCCACGTAGCCCTTGGCCTTCGCGCTCAGACGCGTTTCGTCCATATAACGCGCGACGCCCGGATAGCGCGCGAAGTAGCGGTCGATATACAGCTTGGCCGCATCGCGCGTAATGCCGAGGTTCGCGGCGAGACCAAACGCGCTCATGCCGTAGATCAGGCCGAAGTTGATGACCTTCGCCACGCGCCGCTGATCGTTCGACACTTCGAGCGGCGTCACGCTGAAAATTTCCGCCGCGGTGGCGCGGTGAATGTCTTCGCCTTGCGAGAACGCACGCAGCAACGATGCATCGCCGGAGATGTGCGCCATGATGCGCAACTCGATCTGCGAGTAGTCGGCGGAGACGAGCTTGTGTCCCGGCGGGGCGATGAACGCCTCGCGAATCCGGCGGCCTTCGCCGGTACGCACGGGAATGTTCTGCAAGTTCGGATCGTTCGACGCCAGCCGGCCTGTCACCGCCACCGCCTGTGCGTAGTTCGTATGCACGCGGCCCGTTTGAGCGTTGACCATGCGCGGCAGCTTGTCGGTGTAGGTCGATTTCAGCTTCGACAAACCGCGGTGTTCGAGCAGGATCTTCGGCAACGGATAGTCTTCGGCGAGCTTTTGCAGCACTTCTTCGTCAGTGGACGGCGCGCCGCTCGGGGTCTTCTTGACCACCGGCAATTCGAGCTTCTCAAAGAAGATCTGACCGATCTGCTTCGGCGAACCGAGATTGAATTCGCCGCCGGCCAGCACGTATGCTTCGCTTTCCAGCTGGATCAGACGCGTGCCAATTTCGCTGCTTTGCGCGCGCAGCTTGTCGGCGTCGATCAGCACGCCCGTGCGCTCCATCTTGCGCAATACGCGCGACGTGGGCACTTCAATGCCGCGATACACGTAGTCGAGCGTCTTCTCCGCGGCCACTTGCGGATACAAGGCCTGATGCAGACGCAAGGTGATGTCGGCGTCTTCCGCTGCGTATTCGGCGGCCTTGTCCAGCGCGACTTCATCGAAACCGATCTGCGACGCGCCTTTGCCCGCCACCTCTTCGTACTTGATCGTCTTGATGCCGAGATGGCGCAGCGCGAGGCTGTCCATATCGTGCGTGCGATGCGATTCGACCACGTACGATTCCAGCAGTGTGTCGTGCTCGACGCCGCGCATTTCGATGCCGTAGTTCGCCAACACCTGTTCGTCGTACTTCATATGCTGGCCGACTTTCTTGTGCTCGGCGCTTTCCAGCCACGGCTTGAGCTTCGCGAGCACTTCGTCGCGCGGCAGTTGCACCGGCACGTCCGGGCCGCGATGCGCGAGCGGCACATAAGCGGCATGGCCCGGCTCGACCGAGAACGACAACCCGACGATTTGCGCGGTCATCGGATCGAGCGAGGTGGTTTCCGAATCGAACGCAGTCAACTCGGCCGCGTTGATCTTCTCGAGCCATGCATCGAACTGCTCCCACGTCTGCACGGTGTCGTAGTGACGTTCGTGGTCCACGCTGAGCGCCGGCGGCACATCGGTCTCGGGCCCTTCCACCGCATCCGCGATCTCCACTTCGCGCAGCCAGGTCTTGAAACCGTTGCGCGTGAACACCTCGCGCAGTTCTTCACGCGATTCCGGCCGGCTCTCCAGGCTTTCTTCGATCGACACGATATGGCCGGTCAGATCGCAAGCGCGCTCGACGGTGACGAGTTTCTTCGCCATTGGCAGAAAATCGAGCGCACGTCGCAGATTGTCTCCTACCGCACCTTTGATCTCGTCCGCATGTGCGACGATGCCATCGAGTGTTTCGTACTGCGTGAGCCACTTGATCGCCGTTTTCGGCCCGCATTTCTCGACGCCAGGCACGTTGTCGACGGTATCGCCGATCAATGACAGGTAGTCGATGATGCGCTCCGGCGGCACGCCGAATTTGGCGATCACGCCCTCGCGGTCGAGCTTCTCGTTCGTCATCGTATTGATGAGGGTGACATGATCCGACACAAGCTGCGCCAGATCCTTGTCCCCAGTCGACACGATCACATTCATGCCGCGTTTTTCGGCTTCGGTACTGAGCGTGCCGATCACGTCGTCGGCTTCGACGCCTTCGATCATCAACAGCGGCCAACCGAGCGCGCGCACGGCGACGTGAATCGGCTCGATCTGGCGCGAGAGATCGTCCGGCATCGACGGACGATTCGCCTTATAGTCGGCATACCAGTCGTCGCGAAACGTTTTGCCCTTGGCGTCGAACACGCACGCGCTATACTCTGCAGTGACTTCCTTGCGCATGCGCCGCAGCATGTTGATCATCCCGTAGAGCGCACCCGTTGGGCCACCTTCGGGCCCGCGCAAATCGGGCATCGCATGGTAGGCCCGGTACAGGTAACTCGAACCGTCGACCAATAGCAGGGTCTTACCTTCAAGGCTTCGTTCTTCAGGCATTATGACTAAGAGAAAAGTGATTCCGAGTCTGCGATCACTCGCAGATCAAGAGCGCGCAACGGCTAAGAAGGCCCGCGCATCGTGGCAGATGTTCACGATTATGGCAGAGTTTATCGAGGCGACCGAGTACCTCTCGGAGATTCGTCCGGCTGTCAGCATCTATGGTTCAGCGCGCCTGAAACCGAACTCGCCTTACTACAAACTCGCCACGCAAATCGCGCGCAAGCTGTCGGACGCAGGCTTCGCGGTGATCTCGGGCGGCGGCCCCGGCATCATGGAGGCGGCCAACAAGGGTGCCCATGCGGGCAAAGCCCCTTCGGTCGGCCTGAATATCGAGCTGCCGCACGAGCAATCGGGCAATCAGTGGCAGGACATTTCGCTGCGCTTCCGCCATTTCTTCACGCGCAAGGTCACGTTCGTGAAGAACTCGGATGCGGTGATCGTGATGCCGGGCGGCTTCGGCACGCTGGATGAACTCGCCGAAGTCCTCACGCTGATTCAAACCAAGAAGTCGCGCCACGTGCCGATCATTCTGGTGGGCGGCGAGTTTTGGGAAGGTCTGCTTGCGTGGTTCAAGAACTCGCTCACGCCGATGGGCCTGATCAATCCGGCGGATATGGACTTGATGCAGGTGATCGACGACCCGGATCAAGTGCTCGAAGCGGTGCTGAAGTTCTACGAAGACCGCGAAGAAACCGAACCGCATCCGGCCAAGTCGGATGAAGACCGGATGTTCTATCTGTGATCCTGGCGCTTCGCGCCCAGTGCGCGAAGCGCAGCGAACGTGCGGTGTTCGATACACATCGAGCAACGCCCGCAAGCGCTGCTAGCGGGCCGCCTCCAGGCCGCTCGCTTCCACTCCACCCGTCTGATCACCCTGCGCTTGCAGCCATTCGCAGAACTGCGCCACGAGTGGCGCCTGCGCGATCTCTCGCCTCGCCACCCACCAATAGCCGCGTGCATCGATACGTGGGCCGGCCAAAGGCATGATGAGCCGCCCCGATGTCAGCTCGTCCGCGAGCAAAGGCAACGGACCGAGCGCCCCGCCGAGCCCATCCACTGCAGCCTGCAAGGCCAGATAGAAGTGATCGAACGATTGCTTCTTCCGGCATCTCGCCGTCACCCCCGCTGCCGATAACCAGTTGCCCCACGCATCGGGCCTTGTGTCCGAATGCAGCAGTACGTGCTTCGCGAGATCGTCGGCTGTGCTGATCGGCGAGCGTTGCAGAAGCGCAGGACTGCACACCGGAAGCTCGCTCTCACCAAGAAAATGGCCGCTCACGCAGTTCGGCCAATGCGCCGGCCCGCGCCGGACGGCGACGTCAAAGCTGTCCAGGGTTTCGACGGGCGCGTTTGAAGTCGACAGCCGCAGTTCCACGTTCGGCACCTTGCGCTGGAACTGGTGCAACCGCGGCAGGAGCCACTTCATTGCGAAGGTCGGCAGGGCATTCACTCTTAAAACGTGGACGACGCCCGTATCGCGCAGCTGATCGGTGGCAAGCGCGATGCTGTCGAACGCGGCCTGCACGGTGGCCAGATAGCGGCGGCCGTCGTCGGTCAGACGCACGCGCTTGCCGCGGCGATGGAATACCTGCACACCGAGCCACATTTCAAAAGCCGCAACTTGGCGGCTGATTGCACCGTGCGTCACATGCAACTCGTTCGCCGCCGCGGTGAAGCTCTCATGCCGCGCGGCAACTTCAAAGGCGCGCAGCGCCGGAAATGGAGGAAGATTGCGAGACATGCTTGTGATTCTAGATCACAAAGGCGCGCCGAAAAATCGTTTTGCTCGCCGCCGGTTAGGCGCTACCCTCCTGAGCTTGAACCGGAAGCTTAACGATATGGATCACGATCTCACTTCAACCGAGGCAGCGCTCGCGCCCGCGCCCACCTTGCGGGAAATTTTTGGCGGCTTTCTTGGCCTCGGGCTGATCTCGTTCGGCGGCGCGCTGCCGCTAGCGCGGCGCGCCCTGGTCGAGCAACGGCGTTGGCTGACCGGCGCTGAATTTACCGACCTGCTCGGCCTTTGCCAATTCTTGCCGGGTGGCAATGTGATCAATCTTTCAGTGGCGATCGGGATGCGCTTTCGCGGCGTGCCGGGTGCGCTGGCGGGTTTGCTCGGGTTCATTGCGGGGCCTTCGCTGGTCGTGATCGGCCTTGGCGTGCTTTACGAACACACGCAAAACGACCCGCACGTTCGCCATCTGTTTGCTGGTCTCGCGGCCGCTGCGTCCGGCCTGCTAATTTCGATGGCGGTGAAAATCCTGCTGCCGTTGCGGAATAAACCAATGGCCGCGCTCATCGCGACGATCGGCTTCATCGCGATCGCCATCATGCGCCTGCCGCTTCTGCCTACGATGCTGGTGCTCACCCCGCTCAGCATCTACATCGCGTCGAGGGCCGCACGATGAACGACACGCTCATTTCTCTTGCCATCATTTTCAGTCAGCTTTCGCTGCTCGCGTTCGGCGGCGGCAACACGATTCTTCCGGAAATGCAGCGTCAGGTGGTGGATGTGCATCACTGGATGCCGGCTAGCGAATTCAGCGCGCTGTTCGCTCTGGCACAAGCGGCGCCGGGGCCGAATCTGATGATCGTGACACTGGTCGGTTGGCACGTGGCGGGTTGGGCGGGGATGCTGGTGACTTCAGTGGCCAAGTTCGGGCCGTCGTCGCTCGTGACAATACTCGCGCTGCATGCGTGGGATCGGTTCAAGGACCGTCCGTGGCGGCGTTATGCGCAAATGGGGTTGGTGCCGGTGACGGCCGGGATCGTTGCGGCGAGCGCGGCGTTGATCGCCGAGACATCGAATCCGACGGCGATTGCATGGGCGATCGCCGCGTTCACGGCGGTTATGGCGTTGAAGACACGCATTCATCCGTTGTGGCTGCTGGCGGCTGGGAGTTTGATCGGGTTGACGGGGTTTGGGCAGTTTTGAAATTCTTTGGGGGGACATGGGCGTGATTATTTTGGTGAGAAGGCCCCCTGTCTGAGTCTTCCGCCCTTATTTCTTATTGATCGGCATCGAACTCCCGTTCAAAAACGAAATCTGTTCCATCCCAGACATAGAGCGCACCAGATCGACGCCCTATCGACGGATCATATGCATCGTGCTCGATCAGAACCGGTACGCCGCCTCCGTCATGACCAATCCCTACTCCCGTGCCGAAGGAAATTAATTGGAATCGAATGCTTTTTCGCAGGCCAGCAAAGACACCCGTGTAAGAGTTTCGCGCGGTCTTTATCGGATCAACGAGGCAAATGTTTAGAGTGCCGTCGCGAAAAGGTTCAGAATACGCACGGAATTTCAGACCGCGATAAAATCTGTCGATCGAGTATTTATCACTTCCACAAACAAAAAGTCGCATATCCGTGTCGGAAAACAACTCGGAGGCGAGACGGTGTTTAAGAGAAAATGCTCCGCAGGCCTGAGCAGGTAGACAGATAGTCCATGCCAAAATTAATAGAAAAAATCTCATGGACTCTGCACTCCAATGAAACCTACATGATATACATCATTGGCCCGAAAGCTGCTGCTGCCCGACGCCGATAGACGGGCAGGTTGTGCGCAAGTCATTGCACATTCTTCGGCAAGCGAGTTATGCAAGTCTTCGGTACATTGTCCTCGAAGTATGTGCTAGTCAATTGCCTCCTTTTTCTATCCACCTTTAATTCAATAAACTCATCGCCGCAGCTTGGGAAATACTCCACGAACGCCTGTCGTTTTTTTGAAAACATAAAAATTCTGTGAATTGTGTAGACCCCCCATGCCATCATCGACATACCATATCGAAAAGTCCTTTTCCCCATCAAAATTAAAATCATCGATATTTATATTTATTTTCTTCTCCGAATCGACGACTACTTCTCTGCTACGTCTAAAATTCGGCCCATAAATTTTATAAAAAATCAATTTTCCCTCTGCTTTTAACGCCACATTTACTCGACCATCAGGCGAAAACTCTATCCATCCGTTCGACGCCCAAGTCTGGCAACAAAAAAACAACAAAAGGATCTGAATAAAAAACTTATTTTTCCCCATAGCTCTACTCCGACCACTCCATATCGGCACGCACGCCGCTCTTTGGTGGCGGCGCAACGATCAGTTCTGTTGAGCTATTTCCGATTCTATATGTCAGTTTGCGAAGCATGAATGCGGAGTATGCCTGTCTTTCATAGTAACCATTCCCGCCTCCATTCACCAAGCGGTTCACAAGGCCAATATTCACTGCAGAATAGCGGCGATCGGCGACTCTGTTTATATTGAATCCCTCCGAAAACGATTTTGACACCCAATAAAAACCACCTGAGTCACAGGAGGAGTAAATATCTTCGGCTATAAAGTCGGGATCAAACCGAGGGAACCAGACGATCAACTGACCGCCATCATTCGGATTTCCTGTGTAATGACGAGACGTGGATGAAATTCGCGGAGCCGTCGAGGGCAAGCGCTCTGCATATCCGCCGACATTGTTCGGAAAAGATCTAAACTTGCCATACTGTATGTAGTTCCCGGCCCACGTAAGCTGCATTATTCCCCGCCCGTAGAATGCGCCGTAGTATTCCGTCGCCGGATTGTTACTTGAATACTGCCCAAAACCCCATTCGTGCATGAGTCTCCTTGCGCCGCTCAAATTTCTCCACTGCGCCGTTTCAAGAAGCACCTGAGCCAAAAAAATGGATATGCGCTGTTTATCGTATCCTATATATTTTCGAATACATTCGTTCAATGCGACCGAGTGCCCCCGAATTCGATTACATGCTTCCGTTTTTGTCAGGGTGTACGTCGACCCGCTAGTGGTAATTGCTGTCCGCGGGTTTCCTGTTTGACCGTAAAACGTATGTCGAGGAAACGTAGCGGCAAGCTCGTCTAGGCTCATCCATCCACACGTCCTGAAATGCCGAATAAACGCTGTGGGATGAAAAAACCAAAGCTTCCCGCCAGTAGGTAACCCTGTGTGATCCCAGAATTGAAAGGACTTCAACAGGTTGAGGAATTTCATGTAACCCGCTTCGTTGCCATCGTAGAACTCGCCCGAGTCTTTCAATTTCCGGTAACGATCTTCGTTGTGCGTGCTGTCCCATTCGCTCGGCGCTTCACATACGAACCCACGCAACTGCTTACGCACACCATCGGTCGTCTTCACATAGCGAACGAACACATCTTCCTTCTGGTATTCCTCGGTCTCCGCTGCTTCCTCCGGTGTCTCGTGATCCTTCGCGTCCTTCAGGATTTTCTTCAACGCATTGATATCGCACAGGCCGTCCGCATTGAATGGTCCGTTACCCTCACTGATCTTTTTCCAACCTTTGAAGAATGGGAAATCAGCGTCGGACAGCTTCAATACACCTCGGATGTTGATGTCGATATAGCCTTCCTGACCTGACGCAAAGGCGACTCGCATCCAGGTGGTACGCCAGCTTCCGGCAACGTTGCGTGTGTAGTAAGCACGCGGCCGAAGCGCAGCATCTCGTAGCCGTCGCTCGGGCAGCCTGGATATAGGGCACTCGCTCGGTTGTAGAGGTTATATTCGTAGTCAGCCTCACGAATCGGTTCTGTGGTCAGCAGTTCGAAGTGCCCCGCTCCCGCGTCGCGCCACACATTTGTGAATTTCGAACCTTTGTGAAACCACGCCTCAACGTACAGCGTGTCGGGATTCCGCCCAGCGCGCAATTCGTCGAATCGGATACCGTTGAGCTTGTGGTTTGCGTCCGTGCCCACCGGCAGCGCCAGAAACTGCTGATGCGGCGGAATGATGTAGTAACTGCTGCCCCAGTAGTCGGTTGTGGCAGGTGTGACGACCTGCTCGTGGCCCAGCTGGGTAGCACCGAAATACGCATCGAAATCCGGCTTCGTCATGAAGATTTCGAAGTGCAGGTGCAACTGGCCGTGGCATCGCCCGGCCAGTCCGAGGACGTCTTTCCGATAGACCTTACGGCCGCCGCCAGCCTGAGCCGGAGCGACAACCGGAGGCAACATATCGGGTCCAGGTGACGCTGTTCGCAGGAACGACGGCACCACGTCCGGATGAAAGCCGTGGTCGTTATAACCATCGAGTTCCAGCAGATGCATGTAGAGCGAATAGAACGTCAGCTTGCGTCCTTCGCCTGTATCGGTCGTGTGTTTGAGCAGCACAAAGCCGGCATTGCTGTCTGGCACTCCGCCGCCGCCATTGAAGGCGTGCTGGCACACTCGGTAAGCCACCACTTCACCGTCAGCGATCGCGCGGATTTTCTCGTTCTGCATTCTTGGTGCCAAATGCATGCCGGGATGCCAGCGGCGATCGAACGCAATCGGATAGATACCGTGCGCCACTTCATAACGATCAATCGCATCCATCACCGAGTCTGTTGAATTGGTATCGTTCGTCTCGGGCAAGAAGGGAGGGCTGATTATCATCGTCTCAACGCTCCAGACGACTCGATTCGGAAGCCCACAAACGGCTGGCCAGATGGGCTATCAACGGGACGCCTGAGCTAACCTCAAGACCGCAACCGCCCTTATCCGCAGCTGGTAGCGGAAAAGTTTGCAGAACAGGTAGCAAAGCTGGCTCGAACACCCTCGCCGATCCATTGGGACAACTTACGGCTCGCTGCGGTGGAACTGAAGCCGACCTCAGCGACGGGGACGCGAGCGTATTCCCGCGGGTAGTACTTCGGATCTGCAATTGTCCTAATCTTGGTCTGCATGGAGCATCTCCGGTCTCTTGTAGTCGATTGGATAATGTCGATTTACTCGATGTCATCCGATCCGACTCTTTTAATGTGACCTTGGACGCTACCTATTGCCTCAGCCTGTGCCTATAAGAGAAGTCCGATTTTTCTACACAAGCAGTCGCACCCACAGGGCGATTGCATGAAGCTCAATGCCCTAGCCGGCTGCGGAAATACCGACGCCGATGAGTCAGCGGATGAGACGACTGAAACGTTATTGTGATGAAGCCCTAACCCTGAGAGATGATGCGCGGCGCCGATACCTTCACCGAGAGCCTGTTCACGATGCACAAGCTGGAAGACTTTGTTCCCGCGAGTCACCCGCTGCGCGCGATTCGCAAGATGGCCAATGCTGCGCTGGCGAAGATGGAGCCGTTGTTTGCCCGCATGTATGAGGCCGACATCAAGGGCGGGCGGCCCAGCATTGCGCCGGAGAAACTGCTGCGGGCGATGCTGTTGCAAGTGCTCTACAGCGTGCGCTCCGAGCGACAGTTGATGGAGCAGGTCCAATATAACCTGCTGTTTCGCTGGTTCATTGGGCTGTCGATGGACGATAGCGTATGGGTGCCGACCGTGTTCACCAAGAACCGGGAACGACTGATTAAACATGACGCGGTCATCGAGTTCTTCAATGAGGTGCTGGCCATTGCACAGCAGAAGGCCTGGCTATCAGGCGAACACTTCAGCGTTGACGGTACGCTGATCCAGGCCTGGGCCGGCCATAAGAGCTTTGTGCGCCGTGACGATGACGACCAAGCCAATGGCGATGGGGGCAACTTCAAAGGCGAGAAGCGCAGCAACGACACCCATGAGTCGAAGACCGATGTTGATGCGCGACTCTATCGTAAAGGCGGCACGGCCAGTGAATTGCGCTACATGGGCCATACCTTGAGCGACAACCGCCACGGTCTGGTGGCCAACGCCGTGGTGACGATCGCTGATGGTTATGCCGAGCGCGAAGCTGCGCGGGTCATGATTAACGATGCCAGACAGGCGCTCGATGACCCGGCGCGTGAGATCACGCTCGGAGCTGACAAGGGTTACGATGCCCAGGACTTCGTGCAAGCCTGTGTGGACATGAAGGTCACGCCGCATGTGGCGCAGAACAAGTCGGGACGCCATTCGGCGGTGCCGGAGGCGATTGCGCAAAGTGTGGGCTACGCCATCTCGCAGCAAAAGCGCAAACTGATCGAGCAGGGATTCGGCTGGGCCAAGACCGTTGGGGGCATGCGTCAGGTGATGGTGCGCGGCCTGAAGAAAGTGGATCAGATGTTTGTGCTGACGATGGCGGCGTACAACCTGGTTCGTATGCGCACCTTGGGACAAATCCGTGCGCAGGAGGCGCAATAAGCTAAATCGGGGCTAAAAACGGCACCGACTAGCCACCAGAGACGGGATCGGCCAATCAATTCCCGGATGGTGGAAAAAACGACTCCGGCTTCCCCTTCGGGAGGAAAGCCGCTCGTGATTGCTTCGGGTATTTCCGCAGCCTGCTAAGCCCTGATCGGCGTGTGAACTTCATGCGGCACCCGTGGGCAATTCTCTACGCAGCCGCTCTTTTCACAACCGTATTCCGCGAATACCCTCGCATCCCCCTCACTGAAACGCCACTTCCGCAAAACTCCGCAACTTCCGGCTATGCAACCGATGCAGCCCATTCATCCGCAACAACTCCATCGCCTTCACGCCGATCTGCAAATGCTGATCGACCTGCGCGCGATAGAACTGATCCGCCATGCCGGGCAGTTTCAATTCGCCATGCAAGGGCTTGTCCGACACGCATAGCAAGGTGCCGTACGGCACCCGGAAACGAAACCCATTAGCTGCAATCGTCGCGCTTTCCATGTCGAGCGCAACCGCGCGGCTTTGCGACAACCGCTGCACCGGCTCGCGATGATCGCGCAACTCCCAGTTGCGGTTATCGACGCTCGCCACCGTTCCCGTGCGCATCACACGCTTCAGTTCGACACCATCCAGTTGCGTGATCTGCGCGACCGCGCGCTCAAGCGCCACCTGCACTTCGGCGAGCGCCGGAATCGGCACCCACAGCGGCAAATCGTCGTCGAGCACGTGATCTTCGCGCACATAGCCGTGCGCCAGCACGTAGTCACCCAGGCGCTGCGTGTTACGCAGCCCCGCGCAGTGCCCGAGCATGATCCACGCATGCGGACGCAGCACGGCAATGTGATCCGTGATGGTCTTCGCGTTCGACGGCCCGACACCGATGTTGACCATCGTGATGCCGCTGCCGTCGGCGCGCTTGAGGTGATACGCGGGCATCTGCGGCAAACGCGGCGGCGCCGTGCCTTCCTGCGCCTGTTCGCCGAGATTCTCGTTGTACGTGATCACGTCGCCCGGTTCGACGAACGACGTGTATTCGCTGCGGTACGCGCGCAATTCTTCGTCGTCGGTATGGGCCATCATCGTGCGGCCCAGTTTGACGAACTCGTCGATATAGAACTGATAGTTCGTGTACAGCACGTAATTCTGGCAATGCGTGGGCGAAGTCGCCGTGTAGTGCTTCAGCCGATGTAGCGAGAAATCCACCCGCGCCGCCGTGAACAGCGCCAGCGGATGCGGCTCGCCCGGCAGCGGCTCATACGTGCCGTTGACGATGCGGTCGTCGAGCAGCGCGAGGTCCGGCGTATCGAACACGTCGCGCATCAGGAACAGGCGCTCGCGATCCAGGTCGCCCTCGAGGTGGATGCCTTCAGCGAACGCGAAGTGAATCGGAATCGGCTGATCGGACACACCGACTTCGATCTTCACGTGATGGTTCTTGGCCAGCAAACGCAATTGCTCGCGATAGTAGTTGCCGAACAGATCCGGCCGCGTGACCGTGGTCTCGAACACGCCCGGGCCCGCGACGAAACCGTACGAGCGGCGCGAGTCGATATGCGTGTTGACTTCGGTGCACACCCGGACGAACGGGTAGCAGGCGCGCACCCGGCGTTCGAACAGTTCGTTGCGGCGATAGCGCGCGAAGGCGTCGCGCAGAAACGAAGTGTTCGCTTCGTAGATCGCCGACAGACGCGTGACGGCCTCGGTGGCGTCGTCAAAGGATTCGGTCGGGAAGCTGTTGGCGGGAGTCTGCACCGCGCGTTGATTGGTATCGTTGTTCATCTTCATTCGCCCCTATTGATGAGACGACATTACCACGGAACCCGTGATCGCCAAATGACCCCGCGGCGCCTACCACAACTGCCGCCACAGCGGTCGCAAGATTGCGCGCGTGGATTGCGCGCGTGGCGCGCGAAAGCGGCGCAAAATAAGGCGATCGCGCCCGTGGGCAAGGCTGGATTTGCTAGAATCGGGGCACCATATTGGAGAATCACCATGAAGCCGCTCCTTCTCGTCGCCGTTGCACTGGCCCTCGCCTTTGGCAACGCCGCGATGGCTGCCCAGCCTGTCGACGACACGCCGGCCCCCGGTGCGCCCCAGTCCGCCAATGAACGGGCCGGTCTGCCTGACCTGGAGAAGATCAATCGTCCGGGCGCGGAGGTCAGTTCGAAGGTCGAAATCAACGTCCCGCGCACCCCAAGCTTCCACGAACGCAGCGCTAACGGCACCGAAATCACCGAATATCGCGACAAAGGCAAGCCCGTTGAAATCAACGTGCGTTCGAATCTCGGCACGCGCTATCAGATGAGCGCGCCGCTCGACACGTCGCCCAGCGTGCGCGACAACGGCCGCCCGAGCACGCGGTTGCCGTCGGTGAATCTGACTTATTGATGCATGCCGGGGCGGCGGCGCGACATGAACCGCTCCCCCGGAACCTGCGCGGCCCGAGGGCGTCGCCTCGGGATTTCAGCTTGCCTGGCCATTTTTAGCCCCACCTGCAGCATGGTCTGAAACACCGCGATGCCGCGCTCAATGGCCGCAGCGCTTTAAGGCTTTGGCGAGTGGCGAGGATCGCGGCCAGCATCGTAACCAGGTTCACGGCCAGTTGCACGGCCACAACTCGCAGCCCGATTGAGCTTGATCGCGCTGTCTGCAGCGCATTTGCTACACCTCGCACTGGCCGCATCGCGCCAGCCCGACTAACCTCTGATCCGACGTTTCCCGCATGGCTGTCTTCACCGCTGTCACCGAACCCCAACTAGCAGAATGGATGCGTCATTACGATCTCGGCGACGTCGTCGAGTTTCGCGGCATCCCGTCCGGTATTGAGAACAGCAACTTCTTTCTGACGACGACGCGCGGCGAATACGTCCTCACGATTTTCGAAAAGCTGACGGCCGAGCAACTGCCGTTCTATCTCGACCTGATGCAGCATCTGGCCGCGCACCGCGTGCCGGTGCCGGATCCCATGCCGCGCGAAGACGGCGCGCTGTTCGGCACGCTGCGCGGCAAGCCCGCCGCCATCGTAACCAAGCTCGAAGGCGCGCCGGAGTTGGCGCCGCAAGTCGAGCACTGCGTCGAGGTCGGGCAAATGCTCGCGCGCATGCATCTGGCGGGGCGCGATTACGCGCGCTATCAGCCGAATCTGCGCAGCCTGCCGTGGTGGAAGGAAACCGTGCCGACCATCCTGCCGTTTCTGAAAGGCGCACAGCGCGACTTGCTGTCGTCCGAACTGGCGCATCAGGAGGCTTTCTTCGCATCGGCGGATTACGCCGCGTTGCCCGAAGGCCCCTGTCACGGCGACCTGTTCCGCGACAACGCGCTGTTCGCGCATGCCGCGCCGGAAACCGGCCATGAGGTGCGGCTGGGCGGCTTCTTCGACTTCTATTTCGCCGGCTGCGACAAGTGGCTGTTCGACGTCGCGGTCACGGTCAACGACTGGTGCGTCGACCTCGCCACCGGCAAGCTGGACGAAGCGCGCACCGAAGCCATGCTGCGTGCCTACCAGACCGTGCGCCCGTTCTCCGTCGAAGAAAACCGCCATTGGGGCGACATGCTGCGTGCGGGCGCTTACCGCTTCTGGGTCTCGCGCCTGTATGATTTTCATTTGCCGCGCGCGGCCGAGCTGCTCAAACCGCACGATCCCGGCCATTTCGAGCGCATTCTGCGCGAACGCCTGTCCGGCGTTGCACTTCCAGGCATTCATACCTCATGCAACTGATCGAAGTCCCCGCGAAAACCGGCTATGTCTGGTTCCGGCAAGGTATCTGGCTGTTCCG
Source organism: Paraburkholderia sp. RL17-337-BIB-A (assembly GCF_046025895.1). NCBI lineage: Bacteria > Pseudomonadati > Pseudomonadota > Betaproteobacteria > Burkholderiales > Burkholderiaceae > Paraburkholderia > Paraburkholderia sp. RL17-337-BIB-A. The sequence continues at coordinate 3,467,200 of NZ_JARESY010000002.1, forward strand.
CAAGAACCCGCTCGCGTTTCTGACGCTGTTCTTCACCTATTTGCTGGTCATGACGCTGGCGGCGCAGATTCCAGTCATCGGCGGCGTGCTGCCGCTCGTTTTCATTCCGGGTGTCGCGGTCGGCTTCATGGCGGCGTGCCGCAACACCATCGCGGGCAAGCCGGTGTTCCCGACCATTCTGGTGGACGGCTTTCATTCGTACGGCCCCGTGGTCACCAAACGTCTGTTCGTGCTCGGCGTGCTGTATGTCATCGCGATGGCGCTGGTGCTGGCCGGCTCGGCACTCGCTGACGGCGGCATGCTGCTGAAGGTCATGCTCGGCGCGGCCACGATGGATCAGGACGCGATTGCCAACAGCAATATTCCGCTGGCGGTGATCACCGCGTTCGCGTTCTACATTCCGGTCGCGATGATTTTCTGGTTCTCGCCCATTCTTGCCGCGTGGCACGACGTGCCGCCTATCAAGGCGATGTTCTTCAGCCTCGTCAGTTGCTGGCGCAATCGCGGCGCGTTCATCGTGTTCGGCGCATTGTGGTTCGCGGTGGCGACGACCGTCTCGTTCGGCTTGTCCGCGTTGATGCAGGCGCTGGGCGCGGGCGACTTCGCGTTCGCGATTCTGATGCCCGCCACGATGATCGTGACGACCATGCTGTACTGCTCGTTCTACGCGACTTATCGCGGCTGCTTCGGCGTGCAAACGCCTGAAGCGCCGGACCTGCCGACCACGCCGGCAGCTTGAACCGCGGCCAGGCTATTCAGGCGCGGGCGTTCTTTTGGCGCCCGCGCGGTGTCGATTCGGAACGCTGCCCGCTTCCGTCTTGGTGTCCTTCGCAAGTCCCGCCTGACGGTCCGCATGCCAGCCTTGGCGGCCCTGTACTCTCGTCCCGGTGCCCTCAGCGCTTGCGCTTCAGGGCACGCCATGCGCCCCCGCCGCTGAGTCGAATCCCTGCCGCACTCGTCAACCTGCCTCGAATTGCGGCACAATGGTTTGCGCGCAATCGATTTGCACGCTCTTTTTATACGAGATGCAACATGACCCAGCGCCCCGCTTTGCCCTTCACGCTCGACGAACAACTCTGCTTCGCGCTCTATTCGACCTCGCTTGCAATGACGAAAGCGTACAAGCCGTTGCTCGACAAGCTCGGCCTCACCTATCCGCAATATCTTGCAATGCTGGTGCTTTGGGAAGCCGACGACGTCACGGTCAAAGACCTTGCCGCACGTCTGAATCTCGACTCGGCAACGGTCACGCCGCTACTCAAGCGCCTCGAGGCGCAAGGCTATCTGGAACGGGTGCGCGGCGTTGAAGATGAGCGGCTCGTCTATATCCGCCTCACGAAAGCCGGCACCGCACTGAAGCGCCAGGCACGCGAAGTGCCGGCGGAAATCTTCTGCGCAACCCAGCAGACACCCGAATTCCTGCTCCGTCTGCGCGACGATCTGACGCGCCTGCGCGCCACCCTCAACGATTACATGGACCACTAGCCAGCCTGCTTCAAAAAGCACGCTATCGGTATGATGCAAAAATTGATTTGCACACAAATGATTTGTGTACTACCTTTATCACATGCCGCTTCGATAGGGCGCCGCCGGAACGGTGGCCGAGCAAACAGCGGCAGGCATGCAGATCCTCACAACCCAGACAAAGGAGCAGCACCATGAACATTCTCTACAAAGCAAGCGCAACCAGCACCGGTGGCCGTGACGGCCGTGCAGTGTCGTCGGACAGTGCGTTGGACGTGAAACTGGCAGCACCCCGTGAACTGGGCGGCACCGGCGCAGCGGGCACCAACCCGGAGCAACTCTTTGCAGCCGGCTACTCGGCCTGCTTCCTGAGCGCGGTGAAGTTCGTCGCCGGCCAGCGCAAGCAGACTTTGCCGGCTGACACGCAAGTCACGGCGGAAGTGGGTATCGGCCCGAACGACAACGGCGGCTTCGCGCTCGACATCGATCTGCGCATCTCGTTGCCGGGCCTCGCCGCTGGCGCAGCGAAAGAACTGGTCGACGCCGCGCACCAGGTCTGTCCGTACTCGAACGCCACGCGCAACAACGTCGCGGTGCGTTTGCAAGTCGCGTAAGTCGCGGCTTTGATGAGTCGGTGTTGAATCGCTGGTGAGAACAGTTGAACCGGCGCGGCGCGGCAAAACCGCGTCACCATGAACCGCGCCCGTACTCCGCAAACAGGTACGGGCGCCGTGCCGTTTGGCGAACGCGGCATGCAATGTGCAATACCGGACGGTGCGATCACTTACCATCGCTAACCCGGTGAACGGCCGTGCAGCGCAGCAATACCTTTCGCGTGACAGAACCCAATCTGCCGCTCGATGCCCGGCCACACCACCATTCACCCGACCGACGATTCCAATGACACGCGCCCGACGCCTGAACGACACCTTCGATACCGGTCTGGTCTGGTTCCGCCGCGACCTGCGTAACACGGACAACGCCGCGCTTTACTACGCGCTCAAACATTGCGAACGCGTCTGGTGCCTCTTCGTATTCGACACGACGATCCTGGAACCGTTGGTCGGCGCCTGGCAAGCACGCCATCCCGATACGCAACCGCAGGACCGCCGCATCGAGTTCATTCTTGCTGCGTTGAGCGAGTTGGACGCGGCTTTGCGCGCCAAAGGCGGCGGTCTCCTCGTGCTGTACGGCGATCCGGCTGATCTCGTGCCGAGGCTTGCCAGCGAACTCGGCGTGGACGCGGTATTCGCGAATCACGATTACGAACCGGTCGCGATCGAGCGTGACGAGACGGTTCGGGAGCGGCTGGCCGTTGCCGGGCGCCAGTTGCTGACGTTCAAAGATCAGGTCATTTTCGAGCGCGATGAGGTACTGACGGGTCAGAACAAACCGTTCACGGTGTTCACGCCCTACAAGAACGCATGGCTCAAGCAGCTGACGGCCTTCGATCTGAAGCCGTATCCCGTCGAAACCTACGCGAAACATCTGGCCACCTTGCCGTCCAGCCTGGACCACCCGTCACCAACGCTCACTCAACTCGGTTTCGCACCGAGCAATCTTGCGGAGCTCAATCTGCCCACTGGCATGAGCGGCGCGCAGCGTCTGCTCGACGACTTCCTGACTCGCATCGACAGCTATAAGGACCGGCGCGACTTCCCCGCCGCCAAAGGTCCGAGCTATCTGTCTGTGCATTTGCGCTTCGGCACCGTTTCGATCCGCACACTCGCGCGGCTCGCGCATGAGATGTCGCTGCAGCCCGGCGGGGAAGGCGCGGCCACATGGCTTTCGGAGCTGGTCTGGCGGGATTTCTACTTCATGATCCTCGCGCATCATCCGAGGCTGGCGAGCGGCGCGTCGTTCAAGGAAGAGTACGACCAGCTGCGTTGGGCGCAAGGCCCGGAAGCCGGCGAAGCGTTCGCCGCATGGTGCGACGGCCGCACCGGCTATCCGCTGGTCGATGCCGCGATGCTGCAACTGAACCGCACCGGCTACATGCACAACCGGCTGCGAATGGTGACGGCGAGCTTTCTGGTGAAGGATCTGGGCGTGGACTGGCGGCTCGGCGAGCGTTACTTCGCCGAATTACTGAACGACTTCGATTTCTCGGCGAATAACGGCGGCTGGCAATGGGCGGCGTCGACGGGATGCGATGCGCAACCCTATTTCCGGATTTTCAACCCGATCACGCAATCAGAAAAATTCGACGCTGAAGGGCGCTTTATCAAGCGCTATCTGCCCCAGCTTGCGAAGCTGCCGCCCAAATGGATCCACGCGCCATGGCTGGCGGGCACGGAGCGGCTCGCGGAATTCGGCGTGATATTGGGTAAGGATTATCCTGCACCGATCGTCGACCATGCCGAAGCCCGGCAGCGTACGCTTGCCCGTTTCGGCAAGTGAGCGCCTGCTCACGCAGATTGGATCGAGAACGTCTTAAGGAGACTAGAAAATGCGTCGGGCGGCGTCGTTGCTTCGTCGCGCTGACGTTTGCATTCTGGTCGACGGGACCCTTGCGCGGGCGGACTACTTCGCCCCATATGGCTTTGATGGCGTTCGCCGCGGCGTTGAATCGCGCGCTGTGGCGATTGAATTCCGCTGTTTAAGCCTGTCTGAGCGCGCCTAAGCGCTTCAGGCAATTTATAACAACTCGGGCAACTCGCCCACACACCCACGCTCTTCAAATACGCGCCGATGCTTCAACTTGCGCAGCTCAGTGCTGGCTCATCCAGGACGGCTTGCGGGTGCTCGCTTCACGGTCAAGCTTGCGCATACGGAATTCCAGGTCGTACAGATCGGTTGCCTCTGCGAGGAAAGCGTCAGCGCGTTCTTTCGCGAGTTGATCGGGCGATTTGGTCAGGAAGAGGAACAGGCGGCTAAGCAGATACATGGTCAACCTCGACAATGAATTTAGGCGTTAACGTCTAAGGGATAACCCGTATTATAGGGAAAACCCTCAGATCGCGCCACTGTTCATTTCGAAATGTTGTTCCACCGTCACCGAGCGCCCGCCGAGGCTTCCGTGACGGCGCTTTCAGCGATACGGCCCGCACCGGTACGGCGTTGATGCCTTAAGAATTCCCACACCAGGGCGCTTGCGTCCGGACCTTTGGCGGAATGAAACGGCACGGCATCGTCGCCACCACTCCAGGCGTGGGCAAGCCCTTGCACACGGCACAGCCGCACCACGCGCCGGCCGCCGCGAATGTAGTCGCGCGTCATCACGCCGCTCTTACGCTCTTCTCGAACTTCGCCGGATTTGCGCGCGCCTTTCTCGTCGACGATGCGGTTCAGCCGGAGAAATTCCACCGCCAACTGGTCCGCATTGACCGGCGCGACCACATGGTCGGCGTCGCCGTGAAGGATGATGGCGGGCATGCCTGGGTATTCAGCCACATTGACGAGTTCGTCGACCAGCTCGGCCGGTTCGCGGCGCGCGCCGCGCCGCATCACATCCATCGCCGCAATGCCGGAGCGAGCCTCGCCAAAAGCGGGGCCGGAATGCAGCGCGACCCCCGCGAAATGCTCTGGATAGTTGACGGCCAGAAGCGCCGTCAGGCCGGCGCCCGCCGAGATGCCTGCGACATACACCCGCTCGCTGTCGAAGCCGTGCTGAGCAACCAGCGAATCCACCAGTGAGACGACCGCACGCGCCTCGGCGCCGCCGGCGCTGTCACTGGCGTCGTACCAATGCCAGCAGCGATGCGAATGCACGTGCTTCGACTGCTCCGGATAGACCACGGCAAAGCCGAACCGGTCGGCGAGGACGTTCATCCGGGTGCCTTCCGCGAATTCGTCGATCGACTGGGTGCAGCCGTGCAGCATCACCACCAGCGGCATCGCCTCGAGCGCATGACCGGACGGAATGTACAAACCGTATTGCAGATGATTGACGAGCCGCCCTGGGGCGGCCGGCGCCGAATGGAACGAGCGCGTCCACGACCCGCTCGCCCATGCCGAGGCACGTGGTCGAACTCGCGATTCCCGGGGGGCAGTGCGCGGCGCCTCGCGTTTCGCGGATGCGCGCAACGCTGCCGCCGGCTTGACGGGACGGGCCTTAGCCGACGGCTTGCTAGTGGCAGCGCGGACCGGCCGTTTGGAGGCGCGCTTGGTCGTTGCGTGAGTGTGCTCGGTTTGAATCGCGAGCAGCCGCTTGAGACCGCGCAGCCAGATTTTCGATAGACTTTTTGCCATCGGCGGGGAACCTCGCAAAAAGGGACAGGTGTCGTTCGATCGAACGACGCTTTGTTGTGCAATGCACAATAACACCAATCCTCATGCGATGCTGAGGGCCAAAGCCGCTACCGAGCACCGAATTTTCCGCCGGCGAACCTTGCAGTAACATCAACGTCAAACCTCTGCAAAGCTTGTTCGCCAGCCCACGTCCGGTCACAAAAAGCCTCGTGCGTGGCGACTCCGGCCCCTGGCACCCGTCTATACTGGCGGGGTAAATCATTTCGGTACACGCCTCTTTGCTGCGTCGGCGATTCATGCCGCTTGCAGGTCAAACCCGCGTTAGACCCGTTAAACCATTACCAACCCGATTCTACGCGGCCTTGGTCGCGCTTTTGCCATGCCCGATTTGCCTGCCCATCTGTGGTACTCGATCACCAGCCTCGGCGGTGCCGGTATGACGCTGCCGCTCGCGTTCGCCATCGCACTTTGGCTGGCGGTCGGCTACACGTGGCGCATGGCTGCCGGCTGGCTGCTGCTGCTTGGCGCGGCCATCGGCGTTGTGACCGTGACCAAGCTGGCCTTCCTCGGTTGGGGCGTGGGCGTGCGCGAGCTGGATTTCACCGGCGTCAGCGGTCACGCCATGCTGTCTACGGCCGTCTATCCGGTCGCGCTGTTCCTGATGTTGCTGCCGGCGCGTCCGGCGATTCGTCTGCTTGGCGTCTTACTGGGTCTGGCCGCAGGCATCGCGGTTGGCTTGTCGCGCGTCGTGCTGAGCGCTCACTCGCCGTCTGAAGCCGTCACCGGCTGCCTGGTCGGTGCGCTGGCAGCGCTGGTGTTCGTGCGCATGGCCTGGAATGCCGAACCGGGACGGTTGTCGGCGTTGCCCGTCACTGCGAGTCTGATGATCCTCGCGGTGCTGATGCACGGCGTGCACGTGCCGACGCAACGTTGGGTCACGCATATCGCGTTGAAGGTCTCCGGCCACGACAAGCCGTTCATTCGCGCCAAGTGGAAAGCCGTACGTGACGTACGTCCCGCCACAGCGCCGCTGTCGCAGACGCTCAACACGCTTGCGCCGCCACACTCGTCGGATATCTGAAGCACGTTCAGCCGATTCCCCGGCCGACTGAACCCTACCTCTAGCGATCCGCGCGCCGCTCCATGCGCACGACTGAATAATCGTCATGGGTATCGTTATAACCTTTCATATATTACGATAGCGTTTTGACCCGCCGTTCCGGCCCACGCCGGACATCCAGCCGCCATGACACTGTCCCGCCGCCTTGTGAAACATGCGCTGTTCATCGCCAGCGCCATCTCCGTTGCCGTCAGCGCCAACGCGCGCGCCGACGAACTGGTGGTTTCCGCCGCCGCCAGTCTGACCAACGCCTTCAAGGCAGTGAGCGAGGTCTTCGAACAGCAGCATTCCGGCACCAAGGTGTTGCTGAACTTCGGCGCGTCCGACGTGTTGATGCAGCAAATCGTCAAAGGCGCACCCGCCGACGTGTTCGCCTCCGCGGACCAGAAAGCGATGGATAAGGCCGCCGCGGAAAAGGTGATCGTGCCGGCTACGCGCAAGGACTTCGCCGCGAATTCGCTGGTGCTGATCGTGCCGGCCGACAGCCACTTCGCGCCGGCCTCGCTGAACGACCTGGCATCGGCGAATGTGAAGCGTGTTGCTTATGGCGATCCGGCCTCCGTGCCGGTTGGCCGTTATACGCAAGGCGCCTTGCAAGCCGCGGGCGTATGGGACGCTGTGAGTGCGAAGGCCGTACTGGCATCGAACGTTCGCCAGAGCCTGGACTACGTGTCGCGTGGCGAAGTCGACGCTGGCTTCGTGTTCAGCACTGACGCCGCGGTCATGCCGGACAAGGTCAAGGTCGCGATGAACGTGCCGACACAAACGCCGATTACCTATCCGATCGCGCAAGTCGAAGGCAGCCGTCACGCGGCCGACGCCCAGGCCTTCATGAATTTCGTGCTGTCGCCGGCCGGCCAGGCCGTGCTCGCGAAGTACGGATTCAAGCCCGCGCATTAACTTTTCAAGCAGGTATCGCACGCCCATGCAACAGGCCTGGATTCCGCTCTTGCTATCGCTGAAAGTGGCGGGCTGGGCCACCGCGCTCAATCTGGTTTTCGGCGTCGCGGCAGGCTTTGGTCTGTCGCGCTGGCGCTCGGGCGCGCGCGATGTGATCGATTCGCTGCTCATGTTGCCACTCGTGCTGCCGCCCACCGTGCTCGGCTACTACCTGCTCGTCGTGTTGGGCCGGCGTGGCGTGATCGGCGGCTGGCTCGATCGCCTTGATATCCAGTTGGTGTTCACCTGGCAGGGCGCGGTGATCGCGTCGACGGTCGTCGCGTTCCCGCTCGTGCTGAAATCGGCGCGCGCCGCCTTCGAAGCGGTCGATCCGCAACTCGAGCGGGCCGCACGCACGCTCGGCGTCAGCGAGACGGCAATCTTCTTTCGCGTGACGCTGCCGCTCGCGGCACGCGGCATTCTCGCCGGCGGATTGTTGGCGTTTGCGCGGGCGCTAGGCGAATTTGGCGCGACGCTGATGATCGCGGGCAATTTGCCGGGACGCACGCAGACACTCTCGGTTGCAGTCTATTCAGCCGTGCAAGCCGGCGACGACAGCACCGCCAATTTCCTCGTGCTCGTGACTTCGGTGACGTGTGTCGTGATCCTGTTGCTGGCGGGCCGTCTGGTGCCACAGCACACGTTGTTGCAGTCCCGCTGATATGCCGCTCGCCGTCGACATCCGCAAGACCTTCGAGAGCGCCGAGCGACGATTCACGCTCGACGTTTCGTTCAAGGCGATCACGCAGCGCGTGGTGCTGTTCGGGCCGTCGGGTGCGGGAAAGAGTTTGACGTTGCAGGCCATTGCCGGCTTGCTGCGCCCCGACGAAGGCACGATCGCGCTGCATGGCAACGCTTTATTCGACAGCGCGCGCGGCGTCGATCTGAAACCGCAGGCACGCAAGATGGCGTATCTGTTTCAGGACTACGCGCTGTTTCCGCATCTGAACGTGCGGCAAAACATCGGCTTCGGGTTGCAGCGGGGTTGGCTCAATCCGCGGGCGAAAATCGCGCACCCGCAAGTCGACTACTGGCTCGATGCACTCGAGTTGAAAAGCGTGGCGGGGAATCATCCGGCGCAGCTCTCGGGCGGACAGAAGCAGCGCGTGGCACTGGCGCGGGCGCTGGTCGCGCAACCCCAGTTGCTGCTGCTGGACGAGCCATTTTCCGCGCTCGATAGCGCGCTGCGTGAGCGTATGCGGCTCGAGTTATCGGACCTGCAAACACGCCTCGATATTCCGATGGTGTTGATCACGCACGATCCCGACGATGTTGCCGCGTTCGGCGATCAGGTCGTGCAGGTCAGCGATGGTTGCGTGCGCGAGAATCATCCGTTTGCTGGGTACGAGCGCAGCGTGCCGTGACATAAGCGCGCGCCGTTGGACGGTTCGGAGCCATCCGGGCCCCCACAATCATCAGAACCGCCAGTGCCCTCACGGGTCTCATCGCCTGACAACCTGAGCGTCCCTCAGAACCTGTGGCACCTCAGAGCGCTAGGAACGTCAGAGCCTGCGCCTCTCCAGCACCCTTGGCTCACTCAATCCTTCACGCCAAGGATCACGCTCGACGCCTTGAACGCCGCAACCGCAGTCCCACCTTCCGCGAGCCCGAGCCTGTCGACGCTTTCATTCGTGACGACCGCGGTAATCACCGCGCCGCCTTCCAGCACCAACGACACTTCCGCGTTGACCGCCCCGCGCTTCACGCTCTCTATCGTGCCGCGCAACTGATTGCGCGCGGACAGTTTTAGCGGCGCGCCGCTTTCAGCCTCGACGAGCAGCACCACCCACGACGCCTTGATCAACGCGAACGCCGCCGCGCCCACCGCAAGCCCCAACGTCTCGGTGCTTTCATGCGTGACTATCGCGACAATCGTGTGGCCGCCCGTCAGCGCCAGCGACACTTCGTCGTTGACCGTGCCGCGCGTGATCGCCGACACCGTTCCATAAAGCTGATTGCGCGCGCTCGTTTTCACGCCGATGCGGCCGATCAGATCCCAATCCGTCGCAAAGCCTTCGATTGCGGCGCCCGCGCGTTCGAGAAAGCGCCGATGCTCGCGTTCAACCGCCCAAAACGTATCGATCAGCTTCACGGCGCGCGGCGTGAGCTTCGTGCCGCCTCCGCCTTTGCCGCCGGTCAAGCGCACGACGAGCGGCTCGCCGGCGAGATTGTTCATGGTGTCGACGGCGTCCCACGCGCCTTTGTAGCTCATGCCGACGGCTTTCGCCGCGCTGGTGATCGAACCGGTCTCGCCGATCGCCGCGAGGAGGGCGATCCGCGCCGCGCCGCCGAGCGTTTGCGCACCGGCCCGAAACCAGACGGAGCCGCCAAGTTCAAGGGCTTCGTGAGATGGATCGAGACGGTCGGATGTCATGGCGGCGGGTCGGTAGGCAGGAAAGGACAGCGAACCATTATATCGATGCACGCCTCTCCCGGCGGATGGGCACAAGCCATGCTGGCCTTGGCTCCCGTTTTTGCGTGGCGTGCGCGCATGGCCGCCTGTCTGACTGCCTTGCACATTCACTCCCGCTCGCCTCAAAATCCGCGCAGGCCATCGAGCCCCACCGGACCTTCAAACCGCGTACTGCGCGATCCCGTTCCCGAACGACCAATTCTCCTTCAGCACCTCGACGAGATTGATGAACACATCCTCTCGTCGCAGCCCCGGCGACTCCGCCAGTTCATCCGCCATCCGTTTGTACAGCGCCTTCTTTTGGTCGAGCGTGCGCGTGTTGTTCAGCGTGATCTGAATCACCACGAGATCGTCACTTCGTTCGATGTTCAGGTACTGCCTGTCGTACACAAAATTGCCGGCCTCATGCTCGGTGATGAGCATGAAGATGTCGTCTTTCGGCACGTTGAACGTGTCCACCAGCGAGCGCTGGATGCTGTCCGTCAGCGCCTTCCGATATTCCGCCGGCTTGCCGGCGCGCAATGCGATTCGTGTGAGCGGCATGGTGAAAACTCCTTGGTTGCTGTGAGTGGGTAAACACAGCTTAGGCGCGCTCAGTCATAATGAACAGCCATCTTTGACTATTTCATCTATATTTAACGGAAATGAAAGTCCTCGATCTCGATGCCGTGCGCGCCTTCGTGCTGGTCGCCGATCTGCGCAGCTTCACGCGCGCTGCCGACGCGCTCGACACCACGCAATCCGCCGTCAGCCTCAAGCTAAAGCGGCTAGAGGCGCATCTCGGCAAGCAGTTGGTGGAACGCACGCCACGCGTCGTACGTCTTTCCGCGGACGGCAGCGCTTTCCTGGGCGCGGCGCGCGATCTGCTGAGCGCGCACGAGCGGGCGCTGGGTTCGCTGTCGGTGGAGCGCCGGAGGCTCGCGCTGGGGCTGAGCGAGCATGTCGCGGGAACAGACTTGCCGGCGTTGCTCGCACGGATCAACGCGCACGATCCGGGTCTCGTGGTCGAATTGCATCTGGGCATGTCGGCAGCGCTGCTCGCGCAATTCGACGAACGGCGCCTCGACGCGGTGATCGTCCGCCATGGTCCCGACGAGCCGCCGCGTGACGACGCGCAGGTGCTGTTCAGCGAGCCGCTCGGCTGGCTCGCCACACCGGAATGGCTGCCGCGCGTCGGCGAGCCGTTGGCGCTCGCGCTGTTGAGTCCGCCCTGCAATGTGCGCGACGTCGCGCTGCAAACGCTGAATAAGGCGGGAGTTGCGTGGCAGGAGGTGTTCGTCGGCGGTGGTGTGGCGGCGGTCGGCGCCGCGGTTGCGGCCGGCCTGGCCGTGTCGCCGCTGGCGCGCCGAGTGGCGCCGCGCGGCCTGGTGGATGTCGGCGCCCGGCTCGGTTTGCCTCAGCTTCCCGAATCACGCGTGAGCGTGCATTCGCGGGTGAGAGATAAGCGCTCAATGGAAACGTTGCGGTTGGTGACGAATGGGTTGGCAAGCGCCTGAGACATCTGGACGCTTCAACACTATAAAAACCCAAGCGGCTCGGGTATATAATGGTCGCCATGCCCATCATTGCCCGGATCGACGGGCTGATCGTGGTCATCTACCCTCACGATCACGCTCCGCCACATGTTCATGTTCTCGGTCCTGATGGTGAAATTATTTTTATCTTGAATTGTCCCGACGGCCCGGTATCCATCCGCGATGGCTCGAGGGTATTCAGAACGCGAAGCGCGTCGGCTGGCAAAACGCATTAACGAAATGGTGCCGTTCCTATGCTCCGCCTGGAAAGGAATCCACTCATGAACAGCAGCGAAGAATGGCGGCTTGCGCGGCAACGCGGCGCCGAAACCGCCAGGCGTCCCGCCGCACGCAGCGCGTGCTATAAACCGCGCACGAAACGGCTCGAAATCACGCTGACCAATGACGTTTCACTGTTGGTGCCGGTCGCCTATATCGAGGGTTTGCACACAGCGTCGGCAGCGGATTTGCGCTCGATTGAGATTTTCGGCCTCGGTTCGGCGCTGGTTTTTCCGGCCCTCGACGTTGTGGTGTCGGTGCACGGCCTTATCGACGGTGTATTCGGCTCCAAAGCATGGATGCGCGATATCGGCCGCAGCGGCGGCAGCGTGAAATCCGAGGCGAAATCGGCGGCTGCCCGCGAGAACGGCAAGAAAGGCGGCCGTCCGCGTAAAGCGGCATGAGGCGGCGCGAAGCAGGATAAAGCCGCGCGAACGCGAAGCGCCGCACGCTCGGCGTCAGCCGGAACGCCGCGTGGCGTCATTTCTCATATAGGCACTCAGTGGACCTCGACCCCCGACAAACCGCCGCCGTGCGCGCGGTGATCGAAACCGGCAGCTTCGAGCAGGCCGCCGTGCGCCTGAACCTCACGTCGTCGGCGGTATCGCAGCGTGTGCGGGCACTCGAAACGCGCCTGGGCAATCCGCTGATAGTCCGCACGCGCCCGTGTCGCGCGACGCAGACGGGCCAGCGTCTGTTGCAGTATCTACGGCGCACGGCCCTGCTCGAAGACGACTTCGCCAGCGATCTCGCGGGCGCCAACGAAGCCTTGCTGAACGTCGCCGCCGCCGTGAACGCGGATACCTTGTCCACGTGGTTTTTTCCCGCGCTCTCCGAAATCCTGTTGCAGGAGAACGTGCTGCTCGATCTGACCGTCGACGATCAGGATCACACTCACGCCCTGCTCGCTTCGGGACTCGCGATCGGCTGCATCACCACCGAACCGGCGCCGATGCGTGGCTGTTTCGCGGAACGGCTCGGCGCGATGCGCTACCGGCTGGTGGCGTCGGCAGCGTTCGTCGAGCGATGGTTTCCGAATGGATTGACGCGTGAAAGCGCGCGGCGCGCGCCGGTGATTCTCTCCTCACGCAAGGACGCGTTGCAGGCGCGCTTTCTCGAGACGCGCTTCGGCCTGCCGCCGGAAGCTTATCCGTGCCACTACGTGCCCGCGCCGGTGCCGCGTTATATGGCGATCCAGCGTGGCCTGGCTTATGGCATGGTGCCCGAACTGGAATTCGGCGATGCCGTCGAGCGCGGCGAACTGGTCGACCTTGCGCCGAAGCAGCCCACCGACGTCGAGCTGTACTGGCACGCCTGGAAGGTCCAGTCGCCACGGCTCGAAAAGCTCTCGGCGCGCATCGTCGAACTCGGCCGCACTGCCCTGGGTCCGCCGGGGGCCAAGGTCAAACGCAAACGCGCCGCCTGAGCCGGAGCTTAGTGGAGGATCGGCGGCAACGAGCCGCTGCTGGCGGTAGCAGGATTGGCCGTGGCGGGATTGGCGGTGGCGTCAGCGGGACTCGCCGTCACGTTCGCGGCGTTAGCAGGCGCGTTCGTACGGACTGCCGCCGGTTTGGCCACGCCGGTTTTTTCCGCCACCTTGACCACCTGCGCATGCGCTGTGTGGCCTTGAACCAGGTTGGCGTGCATGACCCTGCCTCGACCCGGTTTCGCCTGCGCGAGCGGTGCGTGCGGCTTTTTACCCTGCGCGACTACAGTTGCCTTCAACTTCGACTTAGGCTTGCCCGCGCTCTTCGCCACGCCAGCGTGGTCAGCGTTCTTAGCCGCGACTTTCTTCACGCCACCGTGGCCAGTGTTCTTGGCCTCGACCTTCTTCACGCTGCCGTGCGCTGCCGGCCTGGCGCCGCTCTTCGACGTCAACGCAAGCCGCTGCGCGCCATGTTGACCGCTCGCCGCGTGCTTCGAACCGGCCTTCGCGCTGGCGCTAGACTTGATCCTGGCGGCACCCGTCGTTTTCTTTGCGTGCTTCGCCATATGCCCGGTCGACTCGGGCGGATTCCACACTTCCGAATAACCAGCGGCCATTGCCGCACCGGACACACACCACACTGCAACTGCCATTGCTACTACTCGAACCCACATCTCCTGCTTCTCCTGATCTTCGACTTCATAACGAGCCGAGATTATATTCTCTTGCAAAAATCCACTTTTAGACTAATATCAAGTTAAAGTACAGATAAGGACTCACCCACTCATGGCTCACGCTGCCCGTCTCACCCAGCCCGAACCACCCATTCGCCGGCCAATTTCGGAACCAACGCTTACGGAAATGTCGGCGGCAGGCCTGCGCGCGTTCTTCAACATCGCACGAGACTGGGACTTGGGCGCCGAAGAGCAGATCGTGTTGCTCGGCTCGCCGGGCCGCTCCACTTACTTCAAATGGAAGCAGGCGCCGGAAACAGCCCGCCTTGGGCGCGACACGCTGGAACGCCTGTCGCTGCTGCTCGGCATTTATAAGGCGCTGCAAATCCTGCTGCCGCAGCCCAACGCCGCCGACACCTGGATCAAGCGCCCCAACAGCGCGCCGCCGTTCGGCGGCCGCCGCGCGCTAGACCGCATGCTGGCCGGCAACATCAGCGATCTCGTGGCCGTGCGCCAGTATCTCGACGCAATGCGAGGCGGCTGGGCGTGACAGAACCGCATTGGCAGCACCGCTGGCGCAGCGCGCCGCTCGACTGGTCGCCCGCGTATCGCGTGATTCCGACGCGCTTTCCGGCCGTCAATCTGTTCGACCGGGTCGCATCGCCGGAAGATTTCGACGCCCTCTACGCGCTCGAAGCAATGACTAACGACCGCTTGCGCACCGAAGTCGGCGAACTCGATCTGGTGCCACGCGAAGAGCGCCGTTTCGGCCCGGGATACGGACCGATCATGGCCGCGTTGACGCACCTGAATCCGCTCGGCAGCCGCTTCTCGGACGGCACGTATGGCGTGTTCTATTGCGCCCGTTCGCGTGCCACGGCGATCGCCGAGACGCGCTATCACACGGGGAAATTTCTCGAAGCGACCGCCGAGCCGCCCATGCGGGAGCAAATGCGGCTGTACACCGTCGTGGCGCAAGGCAACGTAGTCGATATCCGCGGCGACGTATCGCTCGATCTCGCGGTGCTGTCGCCCGACGACTACGTCGCGGGCCAGGCGCTCGGCCGTGCCGTGCGCGAGGGCGGTGCGCCGGGCGTCGTGTATCCGTCGGTGCGGGATGTCGAAGGCGAGTGCCTCGCCGCGTTCAGAACCACGCTGCTGCGCGACTGCCATCACGCGGCGTATCTGGAATACAACTGGAACGGCACGAGCATCGATATGGTGTTCGAGCTCAATCAGGTGGGCTAGGAGGTCAAGGCAGTGCCATCGCCGCCGCGCCGGCTTCCCGCGCCGCCTCGACCGAGATCGACCAACGCCGCAGCGCCTGCGGCTCCACGATCGTCAGCCTGCCGCCGGGCCCAAATGCGCCGGTGTCGATATAAACCTGGGAACCGAACTGCTGGATGTCGCGCATCGGCGTATGGCCGCAGTAAGTCAGCGAAAGGCCATGCTGACGCACCGGATCGCCATTGCCCAAGGCCAGATCGCGCCCCCATAGCAACTGCTGGCGCGTTTCAGCAGAGAAATTGCCGGCGTCCAATTCGGCGTCCGTGCCGAAAAATTCGGCATGCAGAACATTGAAGCGCTCCTTGCCGCTGCCGACCACGCGCACGAGCGGCAGCGTCCGCAGCTGTTCGGCGTAGTGCTGCAAGCGTTCGTCCGACAAATTCGCCGCCCATATTCCGCCGATGCCATACCACCACTGGCGCCGCAAGCGTCCGTCGGCGACGGCGCATAAGGTGTCTTCGTGATTGCCGAGCACGGCATGAAACCACGGCTTGTCGAGCAGGGCCAATGCCTGCTCCGACTGTTGGCCGCGGTCCACCAGGTCGCCGACCGAAAAAAGCCGGTCGCGTGCCGGATCGAACGCGATGTCGCGCAGCAGGTAGCGCAATGCATCGACACAGCCATGCAAGTCGCCGACGACAAAGTCGCGACCGCTCCGATTGGCCGGATGATGCTGAACGGGATTGATGAGTACGGAAGCCATTCGCTCATGATAGTGCGGCATCCGTCATTGCGTCTGCGCGCTGCCTATCTTTTCCTGGTGTCCCGCAGCATGGGAAAGACGTAGAAACGACGCGAGAAACGCGCGTCTCCGGCAGGACTTACCGAAAAACGCGTGATTAGCAAAGCCGTTATTGCTGTGTGCGCAGCTTGGCGACCTGATCCACCGTCACAGCGGACTGCGGATTGCCGAACTGTCTGGTCACATAATTTGTGATCGCGGCCACCTGATCGTCGGTGAGCTGGGTGCCGAACGCGGGCATCAGCACGTCAGCCTGTTTCGTCGTACGACTGACACCGTGCAGGATCACCATCGCCAGATTATTGGCGTCGCTCGCGCCGACCGCCGAGTTGTGAATTAGCGACGGATACGCGCCCGGCGCGCTCGCACCCACGCCCTGTCCGGTCCAGTTATGGCACGTCGCGCAATTGGCGATAAACAGTTGCGCGCCGTTCACCGCGTTGACCCTGGTGCCGCGCAGCGCGGTCACGTCGTCGACGGCGGGATTGCCCCACTGGTCGCGCGGACGCGATTCACCACCGCTGATCGGCGGCACCGAGCGCAGATACGTGACGATCGAGCCGACGTCCTCGTGCGTCAGATACTGCGTGCTGTCGTTGACCACGTCAGCCATGGGGCCCGCTGCATTGGCGCGGCCCGGCGCCGAACCGGTCGACAGATACGCCACCAGTTCATCGTCGCTCCAGTTACCCACGCCGCTGTTCTTGTCCGACGTGATGTTGTACGCATGCCAGCCGGCCTGCACCGCTCCGGAAAAACGCGAGCTCGTTTTCAAACCCTGCGTGAAATTGCGTGGTGTATGGCACTCCTCGCAATGCGCGAGACCCTGGACCAGATACGCGCCGCGATTCCAGCCGGCGCTTTGTTTCGGATCGGGAACGAAACGGCCTTCGTCGAAATTGAACAGGTTCCAGAACACCATCAGCCAGCGCTGATTGAACGGAAATGTCAGGCTATTGCCCGGCGGCGCATAGTGGATCGGCGCGAGCGTGTTCAGATACGCGCGAATCGCCAGCACGTCCTGATCGGTGACCTTGGTGTACTCCGCATATGGGAAGGCCGGATAAAGCCGCTCGCCGCTCTTGCCGACGCCTTCATGCATGGCGCGCATAAAATCGGCGTCGCTCCATTGGCCGATGCCCGTATCCGGGTCGGGCGTGATGTTCGGCGTCACGATCGTGCCGAACGGCGTGCTGATCGCCAGGCCGCCGGCGAATGGGCGTGCTTTGTCAGCTGTGTGGCAGGCGACGCAATCGCCGGCCCGTGCGAGATATTCACCGCGTTTCACGAGATCGCTGCTGGCCGCCGTCGGTGTGGCCGCGGGTGTGACCATTGCATCGGCCGGATGCGAAGCGTCGTCCGCATGGGCCTGCGTGATCGTCAACTCGTCGTTGCGGCGCGCGCCAGGCCCATGCGCTTCGTGCCAGGCGACATATAGCGCAAACAGCGAAAAGACCGCCGCCAGGGTCGCCACCCGGAAGCGGCGATGCCGCGTGCTGTGGACAAGCGCATCGGCCGGCTGCACGCGAGAGGTGTTCTTCGTCATTGTGGCTCTCCGTTCAGGGCTCAGATTTCACGCTTGAGCTTGTCGGCCAGTTTCAGCGACAACGCCGCGATCGTCAGCGTGCAATTCACGGAGGCAGCAGTCGGCATCACCCCGCTGCTGGCAATGAACAGATTCGAATGATCGTGCGTGCGGCAGTCAGCGTCGACGACCGAATCCCCAGGATCGCTGCCCATGATGGTGGTACCCATGATGTGATTGTTCGGCGCGAACGTATCGTCGAACGAGACCTCGGCGCCGCCGAACAGCGACGCGATCTGCGCATACAGCTCATGCGTGTTCGCCGCGCTCTTCTTCACGTAGTCGTTGATCGAGTAATAGATCTCGGGCTGTGGAATGCCAAGCGCATCCTTGTGATCGGCCGAGGGCACCACGCGGTTCTGCGGCTCCGCGAGATGCTCGTGAAAGCTGTTGATGCTCAACGTGCGGGCCGCGCGGTCGCGGATCTGGCGGTCGAGCTCGGCGCCGGTGAGGCCTTTTTTCAGCAGATCGGCGGTCACGCTCATGGTCGGCACGCCGTTCGACAGATGCAGTTTTTTCGCCGCGTAATCGGAGCGGAATGCGCCGTCGCGGAAGTTGACGATCGAGGTCATCTCCATCGGCCCGCGTCCGGGCCACAGCGGTTCGTTGGCGAGGAAGGTCACGCCCGTGCCGGGATGGTCCATCAGGTTGCGGCCCACCTGGTCCGAGCTGTTGCCGATGCCGTGCGGGAATTTGTCTGCGGTCGACATCAGCATCAGCTTCGGCGTTTCGATGCCGTTCGCCGCGAGCACGAACAGTTTGCCGGTCACGCGTGTGCTGTTGCCGTTCGGGTCCTTGTAGTGGACGGCCGTGATGAGCCCTTTGTTATCCGCTTCGACGCGGTAGACCACTGCTTCGGCGATCAGCTTCGCGCCGGCCTGCTCGGCCTTTTCCGCATGCACCACGCCGTTGTACATCGCGGCAATCGGGCAGATCGGCATGCAGTTGTTATTGCCGCAGCAGGTAGGCCGCGCATCGTACGGACGGCTGTTACGCGCGACCGGCTCGGGCACCACCTTGAAACCCTGGGCGTTGAGCACGTTGCTAAAGCGCTGATCCATGTACGAAAGCGGAAGCTGGCTCATCGGATAGGGCTTCGAGCGCGGCGAACCGAGATCGACCGAATTGTCCGGGCCCGACACGCCGAGTTGCATTTCAGCCGCCGAATACCAGGGCTCCAGCGTTTCATACGGATAAGGCCAGTCACGTCCCACGCCATACAGCTTGTGCAACTGGAAGTCCGACGGCAACAGCCGCCACGCAGCGGCCGCCCAGTGCCACGTCGTGCCGCCGACCAGCCGCACGTATTGTGAGTTGTACGGATAGTCGCCTTTCTGGATCAGATAATTGTTGGCGGGCGCGTACTCGGGATGCGGCGCGTACGGTGTCGACGGATAGGGTGTTGCGAAGTCGGACTTGGCCGGTGAGTTGCGGAAATTCTCGACGATCTGCCAGCGCGGAATGCGCGGTCCCGCTTCGAGCAGAATCACCGAGGCGCCGGCCAGCGCCATCTGATGCGCGACCAGCCCGCCTGCCACGCCCGACCCGACCACGACGATATCGGCGGAATTCGAATTTGCCATTGCTGCCCTCTTGTGTCGACCGGAGTTGGCGCTTTAGCGCTTACTCCGGTCCCATGCACAGCGGTCGACCGGAGTTGGCGCTTTAGCGCTTACTCCGGTCCCATGCACAGCACTTACCCCGTCCCATGCACGACAGTTGTGCTGCCTTATCGTTGCTTGCTGGGTTTCACATGCCGGCGATTCATCCTGATCAAACTCAATCAGCGATACGGCACGCGCGAGAGGAACGTCCTTCAGGCGTGCACCGGCTTCTGTGTCCAGTAGAACGGCACGTCGCGGCAATAGGACGGAATGGTCAGCACGTCCTTGACCGGCTCGAACATCAGTGCTTTTTCATAAGCGACCACCTCCACATGCGGCATGTCCCCCACGAGACCGAGATACCACGCACGCATGATCGCGCTCACGGATTTCGCGAGCGCCGGCTGATCGGCCTGCAATGCCTGCGTGACGGTATCGGACGGTACGCCGCCATGGCCTTGCAGCCACGTGTTGAGCGCGGCGATGTTTTGCGGGAACTGGCTGTCGGATTTGGCGAGGGCGTCGTAGACACGTTTGCCGAGCACGGCGTCGAAGCCCGTGCGGCCGGTGAGACGCTGCGAGAGCGCAAGGAAGGCATCGAGTCCACCGCCGGCGGGCGCATCGGCGAAGGCAGGGGCGATCCATGAGAGCGAGCGGCCCGCGCCGGCAAACGCAAGCGCGGCGGCGGTGGCGCATGCGCGCAGCATCCATGCCCTGCGTGATGCCGAGAATGAAAACGAACGCGATGCCTGAAGCGAAGGCGCTTGCGAAGACCGCAGTGAAGAGTTCGGCGAGGAAGGCCGCGGAGAAGGCTGCGAAGACGAAAACCTGATCGAATGCGTCACTTCGTGGTGCGCATCTTTATTCTCAGGAACATCTGTCATGGAGGCTCCAGATGGTGAGTGGATCGTGAGTCATTCTCAACGGGCAACGCGGCCATGGCGTGATGCCGCTTGCGCGTTGCGTCGATTTCTCTACCCCAAACCTGGTCTAGCGCCGCTTAAGCGGTCTTGTGTGAGTGCATGATGCCGGTGCCGCAGTACGTGGTGCAGCGTTACGTTCCGCCGCATTACGTTGTGCTGATGACAGCCGTGTGAAATAGCTTCACTGCGAGCGCCACCGCGCGCTGCGCACGGCGAAAAACCTGCCGCCTGCCAATCGCCTTTCAACTGAAAGCGACGCGCAAGGCCGTTGCGAAAGACTATAGCCTGTGACTCACCCATTCGACAAATGGTGCCTGAAGCGCGAGTAGAATCCGCGGCACAGACGGCCCTCCACACTGGATCTCATGTTCACAAAATATTATCCGCAGGTGTTTCGCAATCGGCCGCGCATGCTGATCGGCCTTGCCGTCGGTCTCGTGGCCGCGCTGGTCGTGCCTGAGCACACACGCGTCATGGTGCGCGTTCTGGTCGGCTGGGACGCCGCGGTATGGAGCTATCTCGTGCTGATCTGGGTGCACATGGCGCTTGCCGACGAACGTGGCGTGCGCGAATTCGCGCGGCGCGACGATGAAAACGCGGGTGTGGTGCTGGCTGTGATCTGCGTCGCGACGGTCGCCAGTATTGCCGCGATCGTGCTCGAACTCGCCTCGGCGAAGGGGACGGCCGGCGCCTCGACGGTATGGCACTCCCTGTTGACCGGCTTCACGATGATCGGCGCGTGGTTCCTGATCCCGACCATTTTCACCATGCATTACGCGCGGCTGTACTACGACCCGGATGCACCGGAGACGGCGCTGCTGTTTCCCGACGACAAGCTCGAGCCGAACTACTGGGACTTCCTGTACTTTTCCTTCACCATCGCGGTGGCCTCGCAAACGTCGGACGTGGTGCTGCGCTCCCGCACGATTCGCCGCGGAGCGCTCGCGCAGTCGATCCTGTCGTTCTACTTCAACGTCGCCGTGCTCGGCCTGTGCGTGAACATCGCGGCGGGCTTGCTCGGCTCCTAGCCGTGTAAAACCCGGACGACATCCACCCGTTTTACACGCGGGCCGTCCGCGGCGGCCGCGTGAGCTGGCCTCAGGCCGCCTTCCTCTCATCCTGCCGGGTGCGCTTCCCACCCCTTCCCATCGCCCCAAAACCCCTGGCACACCGTTTGCTGCGTTCTGCCAATAGTTCTGGCCAGCCCCGTGCCGTCGACGCCTGGCGTCAAAGCACCTGCTACTGGCCAGCGGCGTGACGATCTTTGCACTACATTGACCAGTACGCGCCCTCGCTTCACGCATCGCGCGGTATCCGGCTCTGGAAGCCCAATGAGCGCTGTGATCGCATGTCACTTGCATCCACACCGCAGCAGGACGAATCTGGAAACGACCGATGGAATCCCCAAACGGGTACGCGCCGCGGATCTACTTTTTTCATTCACTTCTCGTTGGGCCGCTCGATGCATGGCCTGCGCAGTTCGCTCACGCAGCCGGACTGGGCTTCGATCACGCGCTGATCGGCGGCGTCTTTGAGCCGGGCCAGGCGGGTCACGGACAGGTAGTCGGCAACCACGGCCGGCTGCATCCGGTGTTCGAAACTCAGCAACCGGCCACGGAGGCAATCCGTATGCTCGCGCAGGCCGCCCGCCAGCATGGCCTAAGCTTGCTGGTCGATCTGGTGATCGACCGGATGGCCGCCGATGGCGCGCTGTACGCGGAACATGCCGGCTGGTTCCATCCATTCGAGTCTGAAGAGGCGCGGCTCGATCCGCGCCATGTGCATCGCGAGGACAATGTCGCGTATGCCAACTTCAACGAGGCCGGCAGCAGCGCCGCACTGGTCGACTGGTGGACGCAGCAACTGCTGGCGCTGGCCGACGCCGGCGTGGGCGGCTTCCGCTTCGATTCGCCGCATCGCGTACCGGCCGCCGTTTGGCGGCAGCTCGGCGACGCGGTTCGCGCCAGGCATCCCGAGCTGCGTTTCCTCGCCGCGACGCCCGGACTCGCCCGTGGCGACCTGCTCAGCCTTCAGGGCGCGGGCTTCGACAGCGTGTTCTCGTCGGTGCGCTGGTGGGACTTCCGCGCCAGCTGGATGGTGGAGGAGCATGCCGCACTCGCCCGCATCGCCGCCCCCATCGCCTTTCCCGAAGCGCCTTACGGCACGCGCCTCGCCGCCGATCTGAGCGATGCGCACGACGCAACCATTGTCGAGCGGGCCTACCGGCGCGCGCTGTTCGCGTCGGCCTCGACCGGCACCGGCTGGATGATGCCGATGGGCTTCGAATACGGCATCACCGAGCCGATGTCGCAAACACGCGGCGATGCTGCGCAGTTCGCCATCGCCTGCCAGTCGAAGCAATTCGACCTCTCGGAGCGGATCGGCCATGTCAACGAGGTGGTGCGCAATACGAAGACGCTGCACGCCAATGGCGAATTGCGCCCGCTAAGCGGCCCCGGTGCGCCTGCCGCCGTTTTGCTGCGCGCCGACACGCCCGACCTGCGCAACGCCGGCGAAGCTGTCCTGATCGCCATCAATCCCGAACTCGGGGCACCCGTGCGCGTCGATCCGGCGCGCTTCCTCGCGGGCGTGCCGGGCAATTTCACGCGTTTCGTCCCGCTCGACTCACCCGGGCATGCCACGCCCGCTACCTTGACGCCGTTCACGCTCGCGCCTGGCGCCGCGCGCCTGTTCCGCGCCGCAGCCGACAAGCCGATCCGTCTCGCGCCGCCGATCGACAAGGCGAACAGCAAGCGCAGCGGCCGCAAGACCGTGCTCGAAGCGATCAACGCGCCGCGCGTGGCGATCGAGAGCGTGGCACCCTCGGTCGATAACGGACGCTTCCCAGCCAAGCGCACGGTGGGCGAGCGAGCTGAAATCACCGCCGCGATCTTCGCCGAAGGTCACGACAAGATCGCCGCCGCCGTGGTCTGGCGCGCCGCCGACGAAACCGCCTGGCACGAAGTCCTGATGAGCCCGGCACAACCGGCCGGCCTCGACATCTGGAAGGCGCGCATTCCGCTGGAGCGCCTCGGCCGTCACGAATTCACGGTGATTGCATGGCGCGACGACTTTGCGTCGCTGGTCGAGCATATCCAGAAGAAGCTGAAGGCGGGCCAAACCGTCGAACTCGAACTCGACGAAGCCGCGCATCTGTTCGCCCTGGTGCTCGCCGAAGTGGAAACGGCGGAAGGCGCGTTGACCGAGCCGCTCGAACACATCGTCAAGGTGTTCACCAAAGCCGACGCCGAAACGAAGCTCGCATTGATCCTCGCGCCGACCACGGCGAAGGCGATGATCGCCGCGCGCCACCGGCCGTTCCTGAGCCGCGATCCGATCGTCTACAAGATCGACGCCGACCGGACCGCCGCGGGTTTCGCAAGCTGGTATGAGATCTTCCCGCGTTCGATGAGCGACGACGAATCGCGCCACGGCACTTTCGCTGACGTCATCAGGAAACTGCCGCGCATTCGCGACATGGGATTCGACGTGCTGTACTTCCCGCCGATCCACCCGATCGGTCTGGCGAACCGCAAAGGCCGCAACAACACGCTGAACGCGCAACCGGGGGATGTAGGCAGCCCGTACGCGATCGGCGCAGCCGAAGGCGGTCACACCGCCGTGCATCCCGAGCTGGGCACGCTCGACGACTTCAAGCAGATGCTCGCCGCCGCGCACGCGCACGGCCTCGAAATCGCGCTTGACTTCGCGATTCAGTGCGCGCCGGATCATCCGTGGCTAAAGGCGCATCCGACGTGGTTCGCCTGGCGCCCCGACGGCACGCTGCGTTACGCGGAGAATCCGCCGAAAAAGTACCAGGACATCGTCAATCCCGACTTCTATGCGCACGATGCCAAACCCGATTTGTGGCTCGCCTTGCGTGACGTATTCCTGTTCTGGATCGAAGCGGGCGTGCATATTTTCCGGGTGGACAATCCGCACACCAAGCCGCTGCCGTTCTGGGAATGGGTGATTGGCGACGTGCGATCGCGCTATCCCGACACGATCTTCCTCGCCGAAGCCTTCACCCGGCCGCGCATGATGAACCGGCTCGGCAAGATCGGCTTCTCGCAGTCGTACACGTATTTCACGTGGCGCGAGTCGAAGCGCGACTTCATCGAGTACATGACCGAGCTCACGCAAACCAGCGAGCGCGATTTCTACCGGCCGAACTTCTTCGTCAATACGCCGGACATCAATCCTCGGCATTTGCAGTCGTCCGGGCGTTCGGGATTTCTGATTCGGGCAGCCCTCGCTTCCACGCTCGCCGGCTTGTGGGGCGTGTATAGCGGATTCGAATTGTGCGAGGCCGCCGCGCTGCCGAACAGCGAGGAATATCTCAACTCCGAGAAGTACCAACTGCGCGCGTGGGACTGGAACCGGCCCGGCAACATCGTCGGCGAGATCACTGCGTTGAACCGGATTCGCCGCGCGAACCCGGCGCTGCAAACGCATCTCGGCCTCACGTTCCTGTCCGCGCACAACGACAACATTCTGTTCTTCGAAAAAGCGACTGAAGCACGCGACAACGTCATCCTGGTGGCAATCAATCTCGACCCGTTCAACGAACAGGGCGCGGACATCGAACTCTCGTGGGACACTTTCCAGCACTGGAATCTGCACGACCATGGCGCGCTGGAAGTGACCGATCAGATGACCGGTGCGCGTTTCGAATGGCACGGCCGTTGGCAGCATATCCGGCTCGGTTCGGGCCAGCCGTTTTCGATCTGGCGCATCGCGCCGCTTGGCGGCCTGCCCGCCGAACGCCCGGATGATGCCGACAGCGACTATCACGCAGACGCTGGCAACCCAACCCCTACGGAAGGTGCGACATGAAGCGTGACGATCCAGCCCAACCCACGTCGCAGGCTCATACGAGCGCAGCCACCGGCAGCGCCGCCAAGGCGCGTTCGCAGCGGCGCGCCAAGCCCGCGACCTTGAGCGACGATCCGCTCTGGTACAAAGACGCGATCATTTATCAGGTGCACATCAAGTCGTTCTTCGACGCGAACAACGACGGCGTGGGCGATTTTCCCGGCTTGATCGCGAAGCTCGACTACATTGCCGAACTCGGTGTGAACGCGATCTGGCTGCTGCCGTTCTATCCGTCGCCGCGTCGCGATGACGGCTACGACATCGCCGACTATCGCAACGTGCATCCGGACTACGGCCAGCTCGCCGACGTAAGGCGCTTCATTCAGGAAGCCCACGCGCGCGGCATTCGCGTGATTACCGAACTGGTCATCAATCACACGTCGGATCAGCACCCGTGGTTTCAGCGTGCCCGTCGCGCGAAACCCGGGTCCAATCATCGCAACTACTACGTGTGGTCGGATACGGATCAGAAGTACACGGAAACGCGGATCATTTTTATCGATTCGGAGCCGTCGAACTGGACGCATGATCCCATGGCGGCCGCGTACTACTGGCACCGCTTCTACTCGCACCAACCCGATTTGAACTTCGACAATCCGGCCGTGCTGAGGGAAGTGCTGCAGGTGATGCGCTTCTGGCTCGACATGGGTATCGACGGGCTGCGGCTCGACGCGGTGCCGTATCTGGTCGAACGCGAAGGCACCAACAACGAAAATCTGCCGGAAACGCACGCGGTGCTGAAGAAGATCCGCGCCACCATCGACGCCGAGTATCCGAACCGGATGCTGCTTGCCGAAGCGAACCAGTGGCCGGAAGACGTGAAGGAATATTTCGGCGACGAGGACGAATGCCACATGGCGTTCCACTTCCCGCTGATGCCGCGCATCTACATGTCGATCGCGAGCGAGGATCGCTTCCCGATCACGGACATCATGCGCCAGACACCGGACCTCGCGGAAACCAACCAGTGGGCGATTTTCCTGCGCAATCACGATGAACTGACGCTCGAAATGGTCACGGATTCCGAGCGCGATTACCTGTGGAACACGTACGCGAGCGATCGCCGCGCGCGTCTGAATCTCGGCATTCGCCGCCGCCTCGCGCCGCTGATGGAACGCGACCGCCGCCGCATCGAGCTGATCAATTCGCTGCTGCTATCGATGCCCGGCACGCCGGTGATCTATTACGGCGACGAACTCGGCATGGGCGACAACATCCACCTGGGCGATCGCGACGGCGTGCGTACGCCGATGCAATGGTCGTCGGATCGCAACGGCGGATTCTCGCGTGCCGATCCTGAGCAATTGGTGCTGCCGCCGGTGATGGGGGCGTTGTACGGCTTCGATGCGGTCAATGTCGAAGCGCAAAGCCGCGACCCGCATTCGCTGCTGAACTGGACCCGGCGCATGCTCGCCACGCGCCGCGCGAAGCAAACGTTCGGACGCGGCACGATCCGCTTCCTGAAGCCGGAAAACCGCAAGATTCTCGCGTACCTGCGCGAGATGCCGGGCGAGCCGCCGATCCTGTGCGTGGCGAATCTGTCGCGCGCGCCGCAAGCGGTCGAACTCGATCTGTCCGAATTCAACGGCGCGGTGCCAATCGAAATGACCGCCGATTCCGTGTTTCCGGCCATCGGCCAGCTCACGTACCTGCTGACCTTCCCGCCCTACGGCTTCCTCTGGTTCATGCTGTGCCCGGGCGGCCAGCGTCCGACATGGGCGCAGGCGCATTCGGAACCGCTGCCGGAATTCGTCACCATCGTGATTCGCGAGGGCCAGGTCGGCCCGACGCCGGAGAATGTGCGCCTGCTCGAATCCGAAGTGCTGCCGTCGTGGTTGAGCCGGCGCCGCTGGTTTGCCTCGAAGGATCAGAAGATGCATGCGGTGCGTCTCGCCGCGCTCACCACGATTCCGAATGGCGGCTTCGCGTTCACTGAAATCGAAGCGGACGTGGGCGATCACACCGAACGCTACGTTGTGCCGATCGCGATCACGTGGGGCGGCGAAACCACCTTCCCGCTCTTCATGCAGCTGGCGCTGGCACGCGTGCGCCGCGGCCGCAACGTCGGTCATCTGACGGACGCGTTCGCGCTGCCGATCTTCGCCCATGGCGTGATGCGCAAGCTGCGCGAACGCGCCGTGGTGCCGACCGTGCAGAAGAGCGAAATCAAGTTCATCCCGACCGACCGCTTCGACGAACTCAAGGATCTCGGTGAACGGCCTGAGATTCGCTGGCTGGCGGCCGAGCAAAGCAACAGCTCGCTGATCATTGCCGACGCCGCCGTGCTGAAGCTGGTGCGCCGTCTGGTCAGCGGCATTCATCCGGAAGCGGAAATCAGCCGCTATTTGACCCAGCTCGGCTACGCGAACACCGCACCGCTGTATGGTGAGGTGGTCCGCGTCGATCCCGAAGGCGTGCCGCACACACTCTGTATCTTGCAAGGCTTTATCGACAATCAGGGCGACGCCTGGAACTGGTCGCTCGACTATCTGCGCCGCTCGGTGGACGAACTCGCGATCGCTGTCGACACGGAAGCGCAATCCGCGCCGGATCGGGACAACGAAGCGATTCTGGTGGAAGGCTACAGCGCGCTGGCCGGCATCATCGGCCGGCGGCTCGGTGAACTGCATGTCGCGCTGGCCTCGCCGACGGACGACCCGGCATTCGCGCCGGAACCCGCCGGCGCCGAACAGGTGAAGGCATGGGTCGACGGCACGCAGTCCATGCTGGCTAGCGCGCTCGATCTGCTCGCACCGCGCATCGAGCAGATGAGCGATCCGGAAACCAAGGCGCTGGCGCAAAGCCTGATCGACCGTCGCGCGGCACTCGTCGAGGTGGTCGGCAAACTGGTGTCGAGCGATGCGGGCGCATTGCGTACGCGCATTCACGGCGACTTCCATCTGGGTCAGGTGCTGGTCGCGCAGGGCGATGCGTACCTGATCGACTTCGAAGGCGAGCCCGCGCGCACGCTTAAGGAGCGTCGTCAGAAGTCGAGTCCGTTGCGCGATGTGGCTGGCTTGATGCGCTCGCTGTCCTACGCAAGCGCGGCGGCGCAGTCCACCACCGAAAGCGCGCCGCAGCAAACCGCCGATCGCAAGCGCGCGCTGTTCGACCGTTTCCGCGCGCATGCCACTCAGACGTTCCTGACCCAGTACCGCGCCGCGATTGCTGACGCACCGACGCCGCTAGTGTCGCCCGAGGCGGAACAGGCGTTGCTCGATCTCTTCCTGATCGAGAAAGCCGCGTACGAAATCCGTTATGAAGCGGCCAACCGGCCGACGTGGCTCAGTTTGCCGGTACGCGGCCTCGCCGCGCTCACCAGCCGGTTGCTCGGCGACACCGGCAGCTCGCAGCACGATCCATCAACCCAGGCGCCAAGCGCCGCCACACCGCCTAATCCGGCCGAGGGCGACTATGAGTGAGCATGATCCGGCCGCAGGCCTCCAACCGCTCGATATCGACGCGCTCGTCGAAGCGCGCCACCCCGATCCATTCTCGCAGCTCGGCATGCATCAGACGGACGCGGGGCCAGTCGTGCGCGCGCAGTTGCCGAATGCCTCGCACGTCAGCGTGATTGCGCGTGCCGACGGTTCGACGCTCGGCGAGCTCGAGCAACTCAGGCCGGGGCTGTTTGCCGGCCGCATCACTGCCGCGGCGCCGTACCGCTTGCGTATCGACTGGCACGGCACCGTGCAGGAAATCGAGGACACGTATTCGTTCGGCCCCGTGCTCGGCGACGAACCGCTCGGGCGTCTCGCCGGCGGCGACCCGTACGCGGTGCTCGAATGCCTCGGCTCGCGGCCGATGGAAGTGGACGGCGTGCCCGGCGTACGCTTCGCCGTATGGGCGCCGAATGCGCGGCGCGTTTCGGTGGTCGGCGATTTCAACGCGTGGGATGGCCGCCGCCATCCGATGCGCTTGCGTCATCAGGCGGGGGTGTGGGAATTGTTCGTCCCACGCGTGGGACCCGGCACGCGCTACAAATACGAATTGCTCGCCCGCGACGGTCATCCGTTGCCACTCAAGGCCGATCCGTGCGCCATGCAAACGGAAAAACCGCCGGGCACCGCATCGGTGGTCGCGCATGTCGACGAGATCGAGCAGTTTCAATGGACCGATCACGAATGGATTCAAGGGCGCGCCGCCAGACAAACACCGCGCGCGCCGATCTCGATCTATGAAGTGCACGCCGAATCGTGGCTGCGCGTCGCCGAAGAAGGTCAGCGCGGCCTCACGTGGGAAGAACTCGCCGAACGCCTGATTCCTTACGTCAAAAGCATGGGCTTCACGCATGTGGAGTTCATGCCGATTGCCGAGCACCCGTTCGGCGGCTCGTGGGGCTATCAGCCGTTAGGTCAATTCGCGCCCTCGGCGCGCTTCGGCAAGCCCGAGCAGTTCGCCACGTTCGTCGACAAGGCGCACGAGGCCGGTGTCGGCGTGATTCTCGACTGGGTGCCGGCGCACTTTCCGAACGACGCGCATGGTCTGATCGACTTCGACGGCACGCCGCTCTACGAGCACGCCGATCCGCGCGAAGGCTATCACCAGGACTGGAACACGATGATCTACAACCTCGGCCGCAACGAGGTGAGTGCGTTCCTGGTGGCATCGGGCCTTGCGTGGTTGAAGCGCTATCACGTCGACGGCCTGCGCGTGGATGCAGTCGCCTCGATGCTGTATCGCGACTATTCGCGCGCCGCCGACGAGTGGGTGCCGAACATCTACGGCGGCCGCGAAAATCTCGAATCGATCGCGTTTCTGAAGCGGCTGAATCACGAAGTCGGCTATGTGCCGGGTGTGCCTGGCGCGATCACGATCGCCGAGGAATCGACCGCGTGGCCGGGCGTGACGGCGCGCGTCGAAGACGGCGGCCTCGGCTTCCAGTTCAAGTGGAACATGGGCTGGATGCACGACACGCTGCACTACATGGAAGAGGATCCGGTCTATCGCCAATACCATCATCACATGATGACGTTCGGGATGGTGTATGCGTATTCCGAGCGCTTCGTGCTGCCGCTCTCTCATGACGAGGTCGTGCACGGCAAAGGCTCGCTGCTCGGCAAGATGCCGGGCGACAGATGGCAGAAGTTCGCCAACCTGCGCGCGTACTTCGGCTTCATGTGGACCCATCCGGGCAAGAAGCTGCTGTTCATGGGCGGTGAATTCGGTCAGATGGCGGAATTCAATCACGACACTTCGCCGCACTGGCATCTGCTCGACGATGCGAGCCATCACGGCGTGCAAAAGCTGGTGCGCGACCTGAACCATCTATACAGCGCGGAGCCTGCGCTGCACCGGCTCGACAGCGAGCCTGGCGGCTTCGAATGGCTGGTCGGCGACGACAGCGGCAATAGCGTGTACGCCTACCGCCGCACCGATGGCGAAGGCAACGAAGTCGTGGTCGCGTGCAATATGACGCCGGTGCCGCGAGTCGGCTACCGGATCGGCATGCCGCGCGGCGGCCGCTGGGTCGAAGTGCTGAATACGGATGCCGGCGTATACGGCGGCTCGAACATGGGCAACAGCGGCATGATTCACACTGAAGAAATCTCGAGCCACGGCAGGCCGCATTCCGCGGCGCTGACGCTGCCGCCGTTGGCGACGATCATCCTGCGCGCGGATTGACGGAGGTGATGTAAGACGGGCGCGCAGCCTCGCGGCCGCGCGCCCGTTGCATGAAGACCCACGATAGCGTTGATAAAACAGAACAAGGAAGGGGAATCATGTCGCATGCAATGCCCGACCGGCTTCTGCCCGGCTCGCCCTATCCGCTTGGCGCCAGTTGGGATGGCCTTGGCGTCAACTTTGCGGTGTTCTCGGCGAATGCGCAGAAAATCGAGCTTTGCCTGTTCGATCCCACGGGTCGCAAGGAAATCCGGCGCTTCACGCTGCCCGAATGCACCGACGAAGTCTGGCACGGCTACCTGCCCAACGCGCACCCCGGCACGGCTTACGGCTTTCGCGCACATGGGCCGTATCAGCCGCAGCATGGGCACCGCTTCAATCCGCACAAGCTGTTGCTCGATCCGTATGCGCGCAAACTGGTCGGGCAGTTTCGCTGGTCCGACGCGCTGTTCGGTTACCGCGTGCATTCGAATCGTGCCGACCTTTCCATCGACCGGCGCGATTCGGCGCCGGCCATGCCGAAATGTGTCGTGATCGACGAAGCCTTCGACTGGTCGCACGACAAACGCCCGAATGTGCCGTGGGGCGAAACCATCGTCTACGAGGCGCATGTGCGCGGTGTGTCGATGTTGCGCCCCGATTTGCGGCAGCACGAACGCGGCACGTTCGCCGCGCTGGCGTCGCCGGAATTCATCGAACATTTGCTGAAGCTCGGCGTGACCGCCGTCGAATTGCTGCCCGTGCATGCGTTTCTGAACGACCGCTTTCTGGTGGAGCGCGGCCTGCGCAACTACTGGGGTTACAACACCGCGGCATTTTTTGCACCGGAGCCGTCGTATCTGAGCACGCACCGGCTCGATGAAATGCGCATTGCCGTGCGCCAGTTGCACGCAGCCGGCATCGAAGTGATTCTCGACGTGGTCTACAACCACACCTGCGAAGGCAACGAGATGGGACCGACCGTCTCGTGGCGCGGCCTCGACAACGCGAGCTACTACCGCCTGATTCCCGGCGACGAACGCCACCATATCAACGACACCGGCTGCGGCAACACCGTGAACCTGCCGCATCCGCGCGTGCTGCAGATGGTGATGGATTCGCTGCGTTACTGGTCGACGAAATTCAATATCGACGGCTTCCGTTTCGATCTCGGCGTGACGCTCGGCCGCGAGCAGCACGGTTTCGATCCGGGCTCCGGTTTCTTCGACGCATTGCGCCAGGACCCGATCCTGTCGCAGCGCAAGCTGATTTCCGAACCATGGGACATTGGCCCAGGCGGTTATCAACTCGGCAATCATCCGCCGGGTTTCGGCGAATGGAACGACCGCTTTCGCGATACCGTGCGCCGCTTCTGGCGCGGCGACGCGGGCCTGCGCCCCGATCTGGCCGCGCGTCTAACGGGTTCGGCCGATCTCTTCAACCGGCGTTTCAGGAAACCGTGGGCATCGGTCAACTTTGTCACGTCGCATGACGGCTTTACGCTCGCCGACGTCACCGCGTACGAGCACAAGCACAACGAAGCGAATCGCGAAGACAACAACGACGGCCACAATGAAAATTGCAGCCGCAATTGGGGCGTAGAGGGTCCGGCCGACGCTCCCGTGATCCACGAAACCCGTAAACGGGTGGCCCGCTCGCTGATCGCCACCCTGCTGATGGCGCTTGGCACGCCCATGGTGCTGGCAGGCGACGAATCCCTGCGCACGCAAAACGGCAACAACAACGCGTACTGCCAGGATAACGAACTATCATGGCTCGACTGGGAGCGCGCGGAGTCGCCCGATGGACGTCAGATGACCGCGTTCGTCGCGCGCGTGATCGCGCTGCGCAAACAGCATCCGCTGCTGCGCGAAACGCGCTTTCTGTTCGGCGACCGCGAAGTGTTGCCGGGCCTGTTCGATGTCGGCTGGTTCGATGCGCACGGCGATCCGCTCACCATCGAAGCCTGGCAGGACCCCGAAGGCCGCGCGTTCACGCTGCGGCGCGCCGGTCCAGGCTTGAATGGCGAAACAGAAGTATTGTTGATGATGCTCAACGCAGCGGAAAAAACGCTGCGCTTTACGCCACCCGCGCCGCACCTGGAATGGCATGTGCTGCTAGATACTGCTGAGCCGGAAAGCGCACCGCACCGGTTGGCGGTGGCAGAGGTGGAAGTGGCCGCGCATAGCCTCGTGATGCTGGCGGCGCAACCCATCGGCGAAGCGGATTGGCAGGCGGGCTGGAAAGCCGGCCCACAGCATGGGCCACGGCTGTTGACCGCGCTGCCGCCCGATCCTGGTGCGCATCCGCCGATCAGCGACACGTCGCCGACCACGTAGGCTGCGCATGAAAGCACGACACGTACAGCATGGTAAGGCAGCTGCATCACGACGCGTCAGGCCGCCAGAGGCAAACGACACGTGAGACGCGGCGTGACAGCAAAATCGAATGGTGAAGAATCATGTCCGAAAGTCCGATTGACCCGCACGCGCATCATCACGCGCATTGCCTGCCGTTCAGCGCGCAGTTGCTAGGCGCTACAGGCGCGAAGCCGCGTATCCGGTTCCGCTTCTGGGCGCCTTCGTGCAAGACAGTCCACGTGGAAGTCGAAAACGGACCGGCGCAAGGCTTGCATGACATGACGCCCGCCGGCAACGGCTGGTTCGAAACGACCGTCGACAGCGGCGCGGGTACGCTGTATCGCTTCCGGCTCGATGGCGAACATGCGGTGCCCGATCCCGCGTCGCGTTTCCAGCCGCAAGACGTGCACGGCCCGAGCGAAGTGATCGACCCGCGTGCGTATCGCTGGGAACATACGAACTGGCATGGCCGCCCGTGGGAAGAAACCGTGTTGTACGAGTTGCACGTCGGCGCGATGGGCGGCTATGTGGGTGTGCAGAAACGTTTGCCCGCGCTTGCGGCGCTCGGCGTCACCGCCATCGAATTAATGCCGCTGAACGACTTTCCCGGCCAGCACAATTGGGGCTACGACGGCGTGCTGCCGTATGCGCCCGATTCCGCGTACGGCCGCCCCGAGGAACTGAAAGCGCTGATCGACACCGCGCACGGTCTCGGCCTGATGGTGTTTCTCGACGTGGTCTACAACCACTTCGGCCCGGACGGCAACTATCTGCACGAATACGCCCGCTCGTTTTTCCGCGAGGGCACGCATACGCCGTGGGGTCCCGCGATCGATTTCGATCGCAGCGAAGTGAGCGACTTCTTCACCGACAACGCCGTGTACTGGATCAATGAATATCGTATCGACGGCCTGCGTTTCGACGCGGTGCATGCCATCGACAATCATGCGTGGCTGCGCGAATTGTCCGACCATATCCGCGCGAAAGTGCAACACGGCCGGCATGTACATCTGGTGCTGGAAAACGAGCACAACAGCGCGAGCCTGCTGGAAACGCATTTCGACGCGCAATGGAACGACGACGCGCACAACACGCTGCACGTTCTGCTGACGGGCGAAACGGAAGGCTATTACCACGCGTATGAAGACCAGCCGATCCGGCGCCTCGCGCGCGTGCTGTCGGAAGGCTTCGCGTATCAGGGCGACCCGTCGCCGATTCACGACGGCGCACCACGTGGCGAATCGAGCGGGCATCTGCCGCCCACTTCGTTCGTGATGTTCTTGCAGAATCACGATCAGGTCGGCAATCGCGCATTCGGCGAGCGTCTGCGCAAGCTGACCTCCGACGATGCCTTGCGCGCCGCCACCGGTTTGCTGCTGCTGTCGCCGCAAATTCCGCTGCTGTTCATGGACGAGGAATACGGCTCGACCCAGCCGTTCCTGTTCTTCACCGACTACACCGGCGATCTCGCCGATGCCGTACGCGAAGGACGGCGCCGCGAATTCGCCCGCTTTTCGTCGTTCAGCGACGAAAAGCGGCGCGCGCAGATTCCCGATCCGAACGATGTGAAGACGTTTGCGGCCTCGTCACCGCCTGAGCCTGTTCACGGCTCAGCCACGGACGACGAAGCGAAAGACCGCCTCAACTGGATGCACTTCTACAAATCCGCGCTCGCCGTGCGGGCGAAGCTGATCACGCCGCGCCTGAAACATTCGAAGGCGCTCGGCTCGACCGTGCTGACCGCTGCAAACGGTGGCGATGCCAACGCGCTGATCGCCCGCTGGAAACTTTGCGACGGCGAGACTTTGTCGGTCGCGTTGAATCTCTCGAAGGAGAACGTAGCGTTCCCCGAGCTGCCTGCCGGCAAAGTGATTTTCGAAACGCCGCCGCGCGTGCGCGAGCAGATCGACGCCAAAGTGTTGCCACCGCACGCGTTCGTCGCGTGGGTGACCGGCGACGTCAGCGACTATGCCATCGGCCACGATGCTCGCATCGCGGGCCAACAGGAGCGCCACGCGTGAGTGCTACCCGACGTTCACACGATACGATCGTGACCCTTGCCACGCGCGCCGGTTTCGAGGTGGAGTGGCGCGATGCGCACCGTAACACCCAGCTTGTGCCGGAGAGCACGCTCGCCGTGCTGCTGGAACGGATGGGCTTGCCGTGCGGTAACGCCACACAAATCCGGCAAAGCGCGGCCGCGCTCGAAGCGGAACTGTCCGGCAAGAAACTGCCGCCGCTGATGACCGCGGAGGTCGAGCGCGGCATCGCGTTGCCTGTCGCGGCGATCAAATCCGGCAGCCACTATCGAATCGAACTTGAAAGCGGTTCGATCATCGACGGCCGCTTCACGGCGCCTAAAGGCGAGGAAGCATTGCTCGCGCCGATCGACGAGCCCGGCTATCACACGCTGGTGATCAACGATCAACGCGTGACGCTGGCCGTTGCGCCGTCACGCTGCTATACCGTCGCGGATGCATGGCACACGCTGCACGACGGTGCCACAACACAAACCCCGCCGCTGTGGGGGATTGCCGCGCAGCTGTACGGCTTGCGCCGCACGGGCGACGGCGGCATCGGCGATTATTCGGCGCTCGCGAAAATGGCGATCGAAAGCGCGAAGCGTGGAGCGCACGTGCTCGCCGTCAGTCCGACGCATGCGATGTTCAGCGCCGAGCCGAATCGCTTCAGTCCGTATTCGCCGTCATCACGCTTGTGGTTGAACGTCACGCATATCGATCCCGCCGCGGTGTTCGGTGCCGATGCCGCGCGCGCCGCGCTCGAAAGCGCGCAGGCCGCCGACCCATGGTCGGCACTCGAAGACTTGCCGCTGATCGATTGGCCGAATGCAGTCGTGCTCAAACTCAAGGTTTTGCGCGCGCTGTACGAAAATTTCTGCACCCAGGAACGCGCGCACGACACACCGCGCGCGCTCGAATTCCACGGCTTCTGCGAGCGTGCCGGCCGTGCGCTCGAAGATCACGCGCGTTTCGAAGCGTTGCAGGCGGTGCAACTCTCGCAAGAAGGCGGGGACGGTCATTGGCGTAATTGGCCTGAGGCGTTGCGCGATCCGCGCAGCCCGGAAGTTGAAGCCTTCGCTGAGGCTCATCGGCATGAAGTCGATTTTCATCTGTTTCTGCAATGGCTCGCCGCCAAGGGTCTGTCGCACGCGCAGCATGCAGCGGCCGACGCCGGGATGGCCGTCGGCCTGATCGCCGACCTGGCCGTTGGTTGCGATAGTGCCGGCAGCCATGCATGGTCGTATCGCGACGACATGCTGCAAGGCGTGTCCGTGGGCGCGCCGCCCGATCTGTTCAACCAGGCCGGCCAGACGTGGGGACTGACCACCTTTTCGCCGCGGGCGATGCGCACGCAGGGCTTCTCCGCCTTCATCGACATGCTGCGCGCGGCCTTCGCGCATGCCG
Organism: Paraburkholderia sp. RL17-337-BIB-A; assembly: GCF_046025895.1. NCBI lineage: Bacteria > Pseudomonadati > Pseudomonadota > Betaproteobacteria > Burkholderiales > Burkholderiaceae > Paraburkholderia > Paraburkholderia sp. RL17-337-BIB-A. The sequence goes on from NZ_JARESY010000002.1 coordinate 3,503,625, forward strand.
GCGGCATCCGCATCGACCACATTCTCGGTTTGCGGCGCCTGTGGCTCGTGCCCGAGGGCGAGAGCGCGCGTAACGGCGCCTATCTGCGCTATCCGCTCGAAGATTTGCTGCGGCTGATCGCGCTCGAATCGTGGCGGCATCGCGCGATCGTGATCGGCGAAGACCTCGGCACCGTGCCGCCGGGTTTTCGCGAGCGGCTCGACGAGCACGGCATCTCCGGCATTCGTGTGTTGTGGTTTGAAGGCGCGGAAGGCGGCAAGGGCTTCAAGCCGCCGCAGGCATGGGACCGCAACGCGGTCGGCACCACCACCACGCACGATTTGCCGACCGTGGCGGGCTGGTGGCGCGGCAGCGATATCACGTGGCGCAACAGAATTGGCCAGACGATGGCGCGCGCCGATGGCCGCGATCCTGAGGAAGCCGCGCAGGAGCAGCGCGCCGAGGACCGTGCGCTGCTGTGGCATGCGTTCCAGCAAGCCGGCGTCGCCGCGCCCGACGTGGCAGCGCCGCCGCCCGACCAGGCGCCCGTGGATGAAGCGCTCGCCTTCGTCGCCGCCACGCCCGGGCCGCTCGTCACGTTCCCGCTCGAAGATTTGCTCGCGCTGGTCGAGCAGCCGAATCTGCCCGGCTCGATCGACGAGCATCCGAACTGGCGCCGCCGCGTAAGTGTGCCCATCGACGAACTGTTCGAGGACGACACCTTCAGCGACCGCCTGCTGGCCATCGACCGCGCGCGCCGCAGCGCTACCGTTCCCGATTCTTCTTCCAACGCTTCTTCGGAGCCTGATACGCCATGACCGTCCCGCGCTCCACGCTTCGCCTCCAGTTTCATCGAGGCTTTACCTTCGACGATGCCGCGAAGCATGTCGACTACTTCGCCACGCTCGGCATCAGCCACGTATACGCGTCGCCGATCACCACGGCCGAGCCGGGCTCGATGCACGGCTACGATACCGTCGACTATACCCAGGTCAATGCCGAATGCGGCGGCGAGGCGGGCCTGAAACGCCTCGTCGAAAAACTGCGTGCGCACAACATGGGGCTGATCGTCGACATGGTGCCGAACCATATGGGTGTCGGCGGCTCAAGCAACGCGTGGTGGCTCGATATCCTCGAATGGGGCCGGCATAGCACGTACGCGCGCCATTTCGATGTCGACTGGCATTCGCCCGATCCGGCCTTGCGCGGCAAGGTGCTGGTGCCGACGCTCGGTGCGCCGTACGGCGAGGAACTTGCGGCGGGCAGGATTGCGCTGCATTTTGCGGCGGACAGTGGGCGCTTTTACATCGGCTATGGGCCGCATGTGTTTCCAGTGTGTCCGACTGATTACGCGTCGATTTTGCAAAGCGCCGACCGCCCCGATCTCAACGCACTGGCTGAACGTTTCCAGGGCCTGACGACGCAGCCGGCCGATCAGCCGCGCGCCGCCGAAGGGCGCGACATGCTGCGTGAGTTCGTCGCGCAAAGCGGCGCCTCATCGATCGAGCTCGTGCTGCAAGCGTATGCGCCCGAAGATCCCGTCACGCGTGACCGTTTGCATCGGCTGATCGAACGGCAGCACTTCCGTCTCGCGTGGTGGCGCACCGCTTCGGACGAAGTGAACTGGCGGCGTTTCTTCGACATCTCGACGCTGGCCGGTGTGCGGGTGGAGCGGCCGGAAGTATTCGAGGCGGTCCACGCGCTGATTTTCCGTTTGTATCAGGAAGGCGTGGTGGATGGTTTGCGGATCGACCACGTCGACGGGCTCGCTGAACCGCGCGAGTACTGTCAGCGTCTGCGCCAGCGCCTGACCGAACTGCGCGACACCGCGCCGTATGTGGTCGTCGAAAAGATTCTCGGCCGCGGCGAGCTGCTGCGCGACGACTGGCCCGTGGACGGCACCACCGGCTACGATTTCATGAGCGACGTGGGCGCGCTGCTGCACGATCCGGCCGGCGCCGAACCGCTCGCGCGGACGTGGGCCGAACTCACCGGCCGCAGCCCGCGCTTCGCCGACGAAGCCCTGGTCGCGCGACGCAAGATCCTCGCGGAGAACCTCTCGGCGGAACTGGACCGCGCGGCGCGCGCATTGCACCGCATTGCCCGCGATTCATTGACCACGCGCGATTTCACGTTCACCGCGCTGCGGCGCGTGCTGACCGAACTGGTCGCGCATTTTCCGGTGTATCGGATCTATCCGCAGAACGGGCTGCGCAGCGCCGCCGACAATGTGTATTTCGAGCAGGCGCTGGCCGGCGCGCGGCAAATGCTTTCGCGCGCGGACCACGTGGTGCTCGACCGTGTGAACGCCTGGCTCGGCGGCAGCGCCGAAGAAGTGCCGAATGCGCGGGTCAGTCCATCGCAACAGCAGGGCCCGAATGGCGCGCCGCCCAGTCATGCGGGTTCGGCGCGGCGCACCGCGCAGACGCTGTTTTCGCAATTGACCGCGCCGGTCGCCGCCAAGGCCGTTGAAGATACGGCGTGTTATCGCTATGGACGTTTGCTGTCGCGCAATGAAGTCGGCTCGGACCCGGGCGAATTTGCTTTGTCGGTCGAGCAATTTCATGCGGCCAATCTCGAGCGCTCGCAACGCTTTCCTCACGCGATGCTCGCCACGGCCACACACGATCACAAGCGCGGTGAAGACGTGCGCGCGCGGCTGGCGGTATTGAGCGAGATTGCTCACGACTGGAGCACGACGTTGCGTGCGTGGTCGACCTTGAACGCGCCGCATCGGCGTGCGCTCGACGGCAAGCCGGTCAGCAGCGTCGGCCACGACACGAGCTACGATTGGGCGCCGGGCCCCGCCGCCGAGGCGATGCTGTATCAGACCCTGGTGGGCTGCTGGCCGCCGGATTTAAAGCCGGACGATGAAGCGGGCGTCAAGGAACTGGCCGAGCGCGTCGCGCAATGGCAGTTGAAGGCGCTGCGGGAAGCAAAGCTGCAAACCAACTGGCTCGCCCCGGATGAAGCGTATGAGGCCGGCTGCCGCGATTTCCTGTTCGATATCCTGGCGCCGCAGCGGCGCGACGGGTTCCTGCGCGAGTTGTCCGCGTTCGTAACGCGGATTGGCCGCGCGGGCGCGCTCAACAGTTTGCAGCAGACGGTATTGCGGCTGGCATCGCCTGGGATTCCCGATCTTTATCAAGGCACTGAATTGTGGGACTTCAGTCTGGTCGATCCAGACAATCGCCGGCCGGTTGATTTTGCCAGGCGCGAGGCGTGGCTCGCGCCGACGCCGCCTTCGGAGTTTCTGGCGAACTGGCACGACGGTCGGGTGAAGCTTGCGGTGGTGCAGCGTGTGCTGGCGTTGCGCGCGCATTTACCGGAGTTGCTCAGTCAGGGGGCGTACCTGCCGCTTCAGGTGCGCGGTGCGCAGGCGTCGAATGTGATCGCGTTTGCACGGCGGCATGGGAACGCGTGGGCTGTCGTGGTGGCGAGCCGGCTTGCCGCCGGGTTGCTCGGCGAGGACGGCGATTTGCCGATGGTCGACCCGGCTAAATGGGGCGATACGGCGATCGAAATGCCTGCGGACCTCACTGCGCGGGCGCTGTTCGACTGGTTGAGTCCGGCGGCGCCTAAGGTCGATGAAGACGGCTTGCTGTATCTGCGCGATGCGTTAGGCGCGATGCCTATCGCGGTGCTGGTGGAGGACGGCGTGCCACGCAGTTGATCTGGCTGACTGCTCCGCTACTTTTCCGCGTAGATGATCGGCGTGCCGGGTGGGCGGAGCGACGCAATTGTTCATGGCGCCGAAGACCGAAGCCTTGGAACTGGCTTCACTCTCCTTCTGCTCCGGCTCCTCTCTCCTCTCCTTCTCACGCCTTCTGAGCGCATGGTCGGCGTACTGACATCGGATAAAAGTCGGGTAATATCGGCTCGCCAATAAACGCACCCGAGAAGAGCGCCGATGCAGATCGACTGGCCAACTATCCAAACCGGTCGTGCCGACACATCGCACGGCGCGACTGCCGACATATCCGGCTGGATGATTCCGCTGGACCCGCAAGCCCACACGGTCGATTACTTTTTGCTGAGCGCCGACGAGCCCTGCTGCGGGGGCTGCGTGCCGCGCAATCCGCTGACGTCGATCGAGGTCTATATGGCCGCGCCACTCGTGCCGCAGGCTGAGCCGCTGGCTTTGCGCGGCCGGCTGGTTCGTCTGCTGGACGATCCCGCGGGCTGGCGGTATCGCCTGGTCGATGCGGTACCGCTCGATCGTCCGCAAACGCCACCGCGTCGGTTTAGCCGGCGCGCGTTTCTCGCCTCAGGCGCGGCGTTGGGGTTGACAGCTTGTGCGCCCGGGCATTTTGCCGGTTATACCGAGGCGCACGACGAAACGGCACCAACGGCACAAACGGCACATTCCGCTCAATCCGCGCAATCCGATAGCGCGCCCAAATGGCAAGCGCCCGCCGGCACGCTCACCATCGACATGCACAGTCACGGCGGCCGCGTGATCGTGTCGCGTAATCCAGCGATCGGCGCAAACCGCCCGTTTATCCCGCTGGCCGCGCCGATGCGCGCCGGCGGCATGAACGTCATCTGTCTTGCGATCGTGACTGATACAACCGTCACGCGTGTGGCGGACAACCGCAAGCGTTTCGAAGCGTGGCGAGAACCGCAGCCAGGCGAACTGTATGCGCTCGGCCAAACCGAGTTCGTACGCGCGCATCAGTTGATCGAACGTGAGCAGTTGCGGGTGGTGACGAACACAGCCTCGTTGTCGACCTTGGGTCCGCTCGGGCCGTGCGCGATCATCTCCGCCGAGGGCGCGGATTTTCTCGAAGGCCAGGTGGATCGTGTCGACGAGGCGTACACGCAGCATCAATTGCGGCATCTGCAACTGACGCACTACCGCGTGAACGAACTTGGCGATATCCAGACTGAGCCACCGGTGCATGGCGGCCTCACGGACGTCGGCGTGCAAGTGGTGCAGCGCTGCAATGCATTGGGAATCGTCGTGGATGTAGCGCATGGCACCTACGATCTGGTGAAGCGCGCGGCGGATACGACGACCAAACCGCTGGTGCTGTCGCATTCGGCTTTGGCCACGCATCCGGGTGCGCGAAGCCGGCTGATCACGCCGGACCATGCGCGGGTCATCGCCGGCACGGGCGGCGTGATTGGCGTGTGGCCGAGCTCAGGGACATTTCATGATTTGCATGCGATGGCCGAGGGCGTCAAGCGCATGGCGGATGTCGTGGGGGTGGAACACGTCGGGTTGGGGACCGATATGCTCGGGTTTATTTCGCCGCCGGTGTTCAGGAGCTACAGGCAGCTGCCCGATCTGGCCAGCGCACTGGTGCTGGCCGGATTTTCCCAAGCGGAAGTGGCAGCGGTTCTGGAGGGCAATTACCGGCGGGTGTTCGAGGCGTCGGTGGCGTGACGTTGCATGCCTGTTTGCAAAGCGACCCTACTGCCCTGCCGCCCACAGCAATGAAAGCCCCGAAGACAACATCAACCCGTCAACCACAAGTTTGAAAGCCGTGGGGCTCATCCGGACCACGATCAGCTGCGCGGAAAAGGACCCGATCATGAGTGCCGAGCCGGTGATCAAACCATCGATCACCACGTGCAACGGCAGCGCGCCGAAATGATTGAAAACCGCGACTTTGGCGCCGTAAACAGCCAGTGATCCAGCCGCTTCCGTCGCTAGAAAAGCGCCTTTCACAAGCCCGTACGACATGAACACGGGCACCGTGATTGGCCCGGTGGAAACGACGATGCCGGTGAGAAAACCGACCACACCGCCGATCAGCGAAAGCTGCCACAAAGAAAACTTGATCGCCCGCCGCGCCAGCCAGCGCCGCGTAGGCACCATCGCGACGAAAAACAGCCCCAACGCGAGTTCGACCGCGCGGGGCGGCAACGCAAGCAGCGTTCGCACACCCAGCGCCGCGCCCGGCACCGCAGTCACGCAATAAGCGCCGCAAGCCCGCCAGTCGATCTCGCGCCACCACGCAAGAATCTTTCCGAAGTTGCCCATGATCGCGGCGATCGCCATGATCGGCACCGCTTGCTGCGGACCGAACAGCATGACGAGAACGGGCATCAGCATCATGGACGAGCCCGTGCCGATCACGCCGCTCAACGTGCCGGCCAGCAAACCAACGCACAACACCAGCAGATATCCCATGTCGCCCCGCCGTGGTATGGACGACGATTTTACTCGAGCAACGGTTCAGTGGACCTGGGACGGGCCCGGCATTAGAAGCCGCTCAACCGCCTTCATCGTCGAAGGTCCTCGGATAAACGCGCACCAGCACGATTCGCGGGCCCTTCATCTTTTTGACCACCACGTCGAAGCGATCGAACTCGACGCGCTGCCCTTCCGCAGGCAGGTCATTGAGCGCCTGAATCACGAGGCCGCCGACCGATTCGGCCTGGCCTTCGTCGATGTCGATCCCGAGCGCGCGTTCCAACGACACCACCGGCAGGCTGCCCTTGCCCATCAGCGTGCCGTCGTCCATGCGCGTCCAGTCGGCGTCGCCCTGGCGGAATTCGTCGTGAATCTGCCCAACCAGTGCGCCAAGCAGATTGTCCAGCGTCAGAAAGCCGATCGGCTTCGAATTCTTGTGCCCAACCAGCGCGAAGTGCGGTGCGCCCTTGCGAAAGCGGCGAAACAGTTCGAGCGCAGGCATGTCCGGCTTCACATACTGCACAGGCCGCGCATATTTGGAGAGGTCGTCGAGCGTACTGCCCGCGTGCCGTGCCAGCAGCAAATCCTTCAAATGGATCATGCCGGCCACGCGCTCGCCGGCGGCGTCTTCAAACAGCGGATAGCGGCTGAAGCGGTGCCGCGCCACCACCTGCATGTTTTCGCGCAACGGCAAATCGCGCCGCATGGCGATCATTTCGTGCGACGGGCGCATCAGATCCGAGACGGTCATGCGCGAAAAATCCAGCGAATGCGCAATCGTGTTCCATTCGTCCTGGCTGTATGCGCCTTCCGGCGCACCGAGCTCAGTCGCGACATTGGCGCGGCGGCCGCGCAAGATCAGCTTGAGTTCGTCGGTCGAGTAATGCGAATCGTGGCTGTGGTCCGCGTCGAGGCCTGCGAGCTTCAACACCGCGTTGGCACTTGTATTGAGCACCCAGATTGCCGGATACATCGCCCAATAGAAACCGTACAGCGGCGTGGCGGCCCACAGGGAGACCTTCTCCGCCTCGCGGATCGCCAGCGACTTCGGCGCCAGTTCGCCCACCACGATGTGCAGGAACGAAATGCACGAGAACGCGAAGAACAGCGAGATGCCGTGAATCAGCTTCTCCGATTCCACGCCAAGCAGGCTGAAGATGGGCGTGAGCAGTTCCGCGAACGCCGGCTCACCGATCCAGCCGAGCCCGAGCGACGCCAGCGTAATACCGAGCTGACAGGCGGACAGATACGCGTCGAGCCGGCCGTGCACTTTCGCCAGCAAACGTCCGCGCATGCCGTGTTCGGTCGCGAGGCTCTGCACGCGCGTCTGGCGCAGCTTCACCAGACCGAATTCGGCGGCGACGAAAAAACCGTTGAGGGCAACGAGAAACAACGCACCGATAAGGGCGACAACCTGGATCAAAGCGAGGGGCTCCGGCAACAAAAGTTGTCAGTATAGAGGGTGAAAGCTCAGTGAAAGTTAATCGCGTACAGCAACGCGCGCCGACAATGGCCGCTCACGTTGCTGCTGTTGCACTCAACGGCACATGCAGCGCGAGCGTAGCCGTTTCGCCGTCAGGCGCATCGCTTTGCTCGAAAATGCCGCCGTGCGCTTCCGCAACGCGCTTGCACAGCGCGAACACCCACGCGATCCGTTTGGCTTCGCGCGGTTCACGCGCCTGTTGGCGGGCAAAAGCCTCCAGCAAATGAGGCACCGAAGGATCGTTCAAGGCAGCAGCGCCCTGCTTGAAGGTGACGCTGGCGTACCACCTGGAGGCGTCCGCGCGCGCAGCCAGCGCAACCGCGGCGCCCGCCGCGCTCGCTTCGACGGCAAACGTGAGCATCACCCACAACGCGGCGGCCAGGCGTTCACGGTCGCCGTTGAGCTGCTCGGTAGCGAGTTGCGACTCCACCGTGACCTCGACGCCACGCGCGCGAGCCAAGCCGGAGCGCACTTCATCCGCTGTCTCGTCGAGTAGCGGATGCAGCGGAAACCGCGCATACGCGAGCGCCAGCGACTTGGTCTCGGCCCGCGTGGCGTCGACGATCGTCTCCAGCAACTTCACCTGCTGGTCCACGCCGTTGCGAATGCCGGTGACGGCGCGCTGCGAGTTGGGGTCGTTCGCATCGAGCTTGCGCTCGAGCACATACGCCCAGCTATGGATGGCGTTCAGCGGACCCCGCAGGTCGTGCGACACCAGCGACAGCACGTGGTCGCGCATGAACAGCGCAGCCTCCGCGCGCAGATGTGCGGTGCGTTCGGATACGGCGAAGCCGGAAACACCCGGCTGTGCGCCGGTGGTTCCGGTGGAAGACGTGGTCACGATCGAGCCCTCTCAGGCAGTGCATAAAATATCGAAGAAGCCCCATTATAGGCATGCTGTCCGGCGCCACCAGCCCGGCCAGACGGCTAACAGTGACGCAAACGACATGCCACGCGGCAATCCTCGGCGATGCGACGCCAACACGCCTACAATGTCGGTTTTTACGTTTTTGAACCAAGGAGCAACACATGTCGACTGTGACTACCGAATCCGGCCTGAAATACGAAGACATCGTCGAAGGCAGCGGCGCCGAAGCCGTTGCCGGCAAGACCGTCAGCGTGCACTACACGGGCTGGCTGACCGACGGCCAGAAGTTCGACTCGAGCAAGGACCGCAACGACCCGTTCGCGTTCGTGCTGGGCGGCGGCATGGTCATCAAGGGCTGGGACGAAGGCGTGCAAGGCATGAAGGTGGGCGGCACGCGCAAGCTGACGATTCCGCCGCAACTCGGCTACGGCGTGCGTGGCGCAGGCGGCGTGATTCCGCCGAATGCAACGCTCGTGTTTGAAGTCGAACTGCTCGACGTCTAAGCTTTCCCCTGTTTTGTAATCGGGTGCATTGCCGATGAATCACGCCGCCGTTGCCGCTCCTTGCGTTTCGTTGCGCCGCTACGGCGCGATCGAAGCGTCGGACGTGCACGACTTTCATCAGGTCGTGCTCGGACTCGACGGCGCGATGGTGATGGCGGTGGACGGCGTCGCGCAACAGATCGACGCCGGTTCCGCCTGGCTGATCCCGGCAGGTGCACGGCACGACTATGCGGGTATCGGAGAGAACCGGCAGTTGGTGCTGGATCTGCCGGCCGCCTCGCTGGCCGTGCCGGAACGTCTGTTCAACCACGCGCGTGCGGTGGCGGTGGATGCCTCGCTCACGCAACTCGTGCATCGGATTGCGGCGCACGCCGCGGGCGGTGCGCCAGGCGACGCTCTGGATACGCGGCGTTTTCATTGGAATGCGGCGGCACGCCTGAGCGCTGCGTTAGTGGCGGACCCCGGCACGACGGTGGCAGGCACACAAGCGCCTGGCGCTGGTCTGGATTTCGCGCGCATCGACCGTTGGCTGCGCGTGCATCTGTCGGAACCGCTGCGTATCGCCGACCTCGCCGCCCATTGCGGCTTCGGCATGCGGCGCTTTCATCAGCTTTTTATCGAAGCCTTCGGTGAAACACCGCATCGCTATTTACAGCGTCTGCGGCTCGATACGTCTCTTGGCTTGCTGTCCGATCCACGCTTATCGCTCAGCGATATCGCGCTGGAAATCGGCTTCGGCGATCAGAGCGCCTACACGCATGCGTTCACGCGGCGTTTCGGGCTGGCGCCTGGACAGTGGCGTGCGACACAGCATCGAAGTCACGCTTGAACCGCGGTCCCCGTACTGTTACCAACAGTTAAATCTGGCAAACAAAGCAGTACAGATCAGATGTGTCATTGCGTCACACGCGTGAAGCAAAAGCGCGACGTGTCTTCGCAACTGTCGGCCATCACTTCATCCCCTCCGCTTCCCCTGACAGCCCTCTGCATCAAGGCCTTTGGCAAACGACATCTCAATCTCACCGTAGATGTCGAGCCCGTGCACGGACGTGCGACTGCTCGATCGCATCGTCGAAACGCGCAAATAAAATTGAACCCATCTCAGAAGCGAAAGACAGAGATACGGGGTGCGTACTATTTTTTTCTGATCTATTGACGCACCCCAATCCTCAATGTGTTTCATCTTTGGAGGTATACGATGGAAAAGCTGGCTCTTCAAATTGCTCAGAACTCCGTATGGAATAAGTGGGTTGCAGCCAACTCCACTCAGACAGACGGCTGTATCTCCGGCACCAAGGAAGGTTGCATCTCCGTTGCAAAGGCAGGCTGCATCTCGATCGCCATGGCGAAGCCGCTGCCGAAAACCGGTTGTATCAGCTAATCGCCCTACGTCGAACATGAGCTGACAGATCAGGCAAAACACGCCCACCTGGCCAGCTCATCAGGCTGGTCCTTGCACACCACAAGGACCAGCTTCCCTCGACATCGCAACCAGGCTACGGAGCGCATATGGAAAACCAGCCAACAGTCGATGTAATCGAGCAGGTCAAAGACATCCCCATCTATCAACAGTCGATCGCGGAGAGATTTTTCCCCATTCTGGAAAAACCGGCAATCGCACTGGACTTCCCCGACAACTGGATGACGCCGCGACTCGCCGCAGCGCTCGAGACAGGTGAAGCCGAGTTCGTTCTCTCGACCGGCACCCATCACGCGAGGATGCATATCATCCGTCCTCCTTATTTTCTACTGAACTCGTACTATCAGCTGTGGAGCAAACATCCCGATATTCAGTTCACATGGCAGCAACAGTGCCAACGCGTATCGCTCACTACGGTGCTGGCGACCGAACATGTGGCGCGAGTGAACGCTCGAAAATACGGCAAGCATATCGTTGAAATGGCCTCATCCGCCATGCGGCGGCTCGATGCGCGTACCTCATATCTGAATCAGAAGCTCGATCCAGCACAGTGGGAACGCGCCGATATCGAGCGCATGCTTGACGATATCGAGGCGGCCCAGCATTGCCATCCGCATGGGTTTTACCATCTGGATTGCTCCAGCTACCATCTGGCGTATTTCGTATTGAAGGTCGCGCAATACGGACTTGAAGCACGCTTTACCCAACCTGCCAGCATCGTCCACGCTTACGAGTACACCCCGGCAAACGTCCGGTGGTTCCTGATGGAAAATTTCAGTTGCCCGCTCATCGATCTCTTCGGCAGCACCGAACTCGGCTATCTCTACTACAGCGATCGGCACGGAAACTACTCGCCGTACCTGGACAAAATGCACCTGGAACTCGTGCCGTTTGCGACGAGCGACACAATCTTCAGCCTGATTGTGTCGAGCGTGCGTAATCCCTATATGCCGCTGATCCGCTACCGCTCCGGCGATTGCGTTCAGACCGGCGACGGCTCGGCGGACCCCGAAAAGATTGTCCGGTTTTGCGGCCGCGAAAAGGAAATGCTACGGACTTCGCACGGCATTGTGTCGCAAGCGGATTTTGACGATCTGATCTGCGCTGCTTCGCCGAATATCTTCGTTTACCAACTGCATCCGGAGGAGAAGTGGCAAGCCTGCCTGCATTACACGACGTTCAATGGCGCCCCGCTCCTGCCGCAGGAAGCCGCTGATCTGCAAAGGCGTATTCAGGAAGCGACGGGGATGGAATGCGTTCCCTTGCATCGCACGCATATCGACATCGGCAAGTCGGGCAAATATGCCTGGCTCGCGAAAAAATAAAGGCCGCTCAACACGTTCCAATCGCTTCCCTGCAACGAGGACAACGCATGCATTCCACCCTTTCTGCTTCGGCCATCGACGCAAAGACATTGCTCGGTCACGATCTCTATTCGGAAGTAATCCTCTATTTCATCAAGCGCACCGGCTCGTCTTCGGACTACGTGGAGCGGCAACTCACGGAATGCCTGCGCTATCTTTATCTGGTGTCGAAGCATCGGGAGCAACTGAGCGGTCTTTTCTTGCCGGTCGAGCAGCAGATCGACGAAATCTGGCATTACCTCATTCTCCAGACACGCGAATACCGGACACTTTGTGAAGAACGCTTGCCCGGCGGCTTCTTTATCGAACACCGCAGTTGCCCTTACGCGACCTATCAACAGGAGCCGAGCCGTGAGCAACTGATCGAGCAGTCGCTTCGCTGGCTACCGTTGTACCGGGAATCCTTTGGTCCTTTCGACGAAGCCGCGCTGCCGCATTGGACCATGCCACGTTTTCTTCGCGACGAAATGGGCCTCTCTTTGTCGGAAATCGCGCAGCTCGAAGCCTGCAAGACAGCGTGAAGGCAGACGCCATGTCAGGCTACGAGAACGCCCAGCATCGGGGAAGCGAGAGAGCAAACGCGCTTGCCCTTGCGGTCATCCTGGCCTGCCAGTTGATGATTGTGCTCGACGGAACCGTGATCTACGCGGCACTGCCGCATCTTCGGGCAGACCTCGGGCTTGCGCGCCCGGATCTGTCCTGGGTGCAGAACGCCTATATGCTGACTTTCGGCGGGTTCATGCTGCTGGGCGCCCGCACCGGCGATATCCTCGGACACCGCCGCATCTTCCTCGCGGCCAGCGCGGCGTTTGTCTTGGCGTCGTGTGCCGCTGGGCTCGCGCTGTCCCTGCCTCAGCTACTCATCGCGCGCGGCGTGCAAGGCATCGCTGGCGCCTTTGCCGCGCCTTCCGCGCTCGCGCTGCTGATGCTTGGTTTCCCTGAAGGCGCATCGCGCGCGCGTGCTATCAGACTCTACACAGCGGTATCTGGCGGCGGCAGCGCAGCGGGGTTGGTGCTCGGCGGCGTCCTGACGGATTTTGCCTCCTGGCGCTGGGTATTGTTCATCAATGTGCCCGTCGGCGCACTTTTGCTACTGGCCGGACTGAGATGTCTGCCCGAAGCGCCGCGCAACCGCGGGCATTTCGACTGCATGGGCGCATTGACTGTCACCCTCGGCACCAGTCTTCTGGTGTATGGGCTCGTGCGCGGCGTGCCGGCCGGGGCGGAAGACCCCACCACCGTGGCAGCGCTGAGCGCAGCCGGGTTATTGCTCACGGCCTTCATTCTCATCGAGAAGCGGGCGCGGCAACCGATCACTCCGCTCGCGCTCTTCGCCAACGCGCAACGTTCAGGCGCTTACGTCGGCAGGATGCTGTTGATAGGTGGAATGCTGGGGACCTTCTTTTTCCTGACCCAATACGTGCAGGAAGTCCTGGAATTCAGCGCGTTCCGCGCAGGGCTCGCCTTCCTGCCCCTGTCGGTCACGCAGTTTCTGATGGTGATAGTCGGGGTGCCGCGTTTGATGCCACGGCTGGGTGGCAAAGGCGTGTTGACAGGAGGACTCTTGATCGCCGCGGTCGGCATGATGTGCCTGAGCCGGGTGGATGAAGGCACCGAGTTTTTCGCCGATCTGGCGTTGCCCATCATGATGTTGGGAATCGGCTCCGGTGCCGCACTGGTGCCGCTTACGACAGCCGGCACTGACGGCGTGGCGCCGCGTGATGCCGGCGCGGCGTCCGGTCTGATCAACGCGACGCACTATATCGGTGGCGCGATGGGCACGGCGCTTGTCGTCTTCGTTGTCGATCTGACACTTAGCCATGCCGCTTTAGCGCATGCGCTCACCGGTTCGTCTTTGGAACTGAAGGCCAAAGCCGAACTCACTCATGCTCTGTCGGTTTCGGCCGCCACGTCTGCGACGTTCTTCGCATTAGCGCTGCTCATCGCGCTCGTCACGATGCGCCGCCCACGCTCGCTGCCAGCGGCATAAGCCATAGGCGGCGGATCGGTCCCCGGACCGGGCCGCCGCCTCTCTACAGTTTAACCCGCCAGACCGCGCTCCAGATCGCCGCGGATATCGCCGGCGTTTTCCAGACCCACTGCAAGACGGATCAAGCCTTCGCTGATACCCGCCGCTGCGCGCGCCTCGGGCGTCACGCGACCGTGCGTGGTCGTTGCCGGGTGCGTGATGGTGGTGCGCGTATCGCCGAGGTTGCCGGTGATCGAGCAGATCTTCGTGCTGTCGATCACGCGCCACGCATTCGCGCGCATCTGCTCAGGCGTATCGCCCTTCAGTTCGAACGACAGGATGGCGCCGCCCGCCTTCTGCTGACGCATGGCCAGCGCATGCTGCGGATGCGATTCGAGCCCCGGATAAAACACGCGGTTCACAGCCGGATGCGTTTCAAGCCAGCGCGCGATTTCCAGCGCATTCGCCGACTGTTTTTCGACGCGCAGCGACAGCGTTTCCATGCCCTTCAACAACACCCATGCATTGAACGCGGACAAGGTCGGCCCAGCGCTGCGCACGAACGGGAACACCTTTTCCATGATGAATTTCTTCGAGCCGACCAGCGCGCCGCCGAGCACACGGCCCTGCCCATCGAGGAACTTGGTGGCCGAGTGCATCACAACGTCCGCGCCGAACTTCAGCGGCTGTTGCAACGCCGGGCTACAGAAGCAATTATCGACCACGAAGATCGCATTCGCTGCCTTCGCGATCTTACTGATCGCTTCGATATCGGCGACTTCGGTCAGCGGGTTCGACGGCGTTTCGAGGAAGAACATCTTCGTCTCCGGGCGCACGGCGTTTTTCCACGCGTCCAGATCGGTCGGATCGACGAAGGTTGTCGTGATGCCGAACTTGCTGAAGATTTGCGAGAACATGCCGAGCGTCGAACCGAACAGCGCTTGGGAGCTGACCAGATGGTCGCCGGCCTGCAACGAGGACATCACCACCGACATGATCGCGGCCATCCCCGAAGCCGTGGCCATGCACGCTTCGCCGCCTTCGAGCGCGGCCAGACGGTCCTGGAACATCGAGACGGTCGGGTTCGTGAAGCGCGAGTAAGTGTAATTGTCCTCGGAATTCTTGAATTTTTCGGCGGCGTCCGCGGCACTCGCGAAGACGAAGCTCGAGGTCAGGAAAATCGCTTCCGAGTGTTCGTTGAAGTCGCTGCGCACTGTGCCCGAGCGGACTGCCAGCGTATCGAAGTTCAGGGAGTCGTCCATGTTGGTTCTGGTTTCCAATGTTCCATGGCTGGGTTCGGTGTCTACGACGCACGTGAAAGGAGCCCGTGACGCCAAACGGCAGCAACAAAAAAGCCCGCTTTTGCGTCGGCATAAGCGGGCTTCATGTGCGGGGGAAAGCTGGAGCGGAGGCGGATGACTGCGGCTTTTCCACCCTTCGCTTTAGCTGTTTTGGGTTGCCCCGCGTCCGCAAGCTGAGATCAAATCGACGCAAGCCGTCATGCTAACACGCTCGCGGCGTGGCGTGCAGCAGGCCACGCCGCGAGCGATATCGCGTCTTAACCAACCGACAACTGCAGATGCAGCTGCGAACGCGCCGGACCGCCGCCGTCGATCGCTTCGCTCGCGGCGTCGCGATCCGATTGCGAGGACGGTGCGAGACGCGCGGTTTCGATGCGATCGAGGTATTCGGTCGTGACATCACCCGTGACGTAGTTGCCGTCGAAACACGAGGCTTCGAATTCCTTCAGCGCCGGGTTGATATCGCGCACCGCCTGCTTCAGCGCGTCGACGTCCTGATAAACGAGATAGTCCGCGCCGATCATGCGTGCGACTTCGTCGTCCGTGCGGCCATGTGCAACGAGTTCACCGCGCGTGGGCATGTCGATACCGTAGACGTTCGGGTACTTCACCGGCGGCGCCGCCGAAGCGAAGATCACCTTGTTCGCGCCGGCATCGCGTGCCATCTGCACGATTTCGTGCGAGGTCGTGCCGCGCACGATCGAATCGTCGACGATCAGCACATTCTTGCCCTTGAACTCGATGCCCATGGCGTTCAGCTTCTGGCGCACCGACTTCTTGCGCACGGCCTGGCCCGGCATGATGAAGGTGCGGCCCACGTAACGGTTCTTGAAGAAGCCTTCGCGGTACTCCACGCCCAGTTTCTTCGCGACCTGCATCGCGGCCGGACGGGACGAATCGGGAATCGGCATCACGACGTCGATCGCGACGTCGGGCAATTCACGCTTGATCTTCTCGGCGAGGTAATCGCCCATGCGCAAACGCACGTTGTAGACCGGCACGCCGTCGAGCACCGAATCCGGACGCGCGAGATACACGAGTTCGAAAATGCAGGGATTCAGGCTCGGGTTCGTCGCGCATTGCTGCGAATGCAGATTGCCTTCGATGTCGATGAAAATCGCCTCGCCCGGCGCAACATCGCGCACGAATTCGAAACCGATACCTTCAATCGCGACTGATTCCGACGCCAGAATCCACTCGACGCCCTCGGCCGTTTCCTGCTTGCCGAGGCACAACGGGCGAATGCCGAACGGGTCGCGGAAACCGAGCAAGCCGTAGCCGGCAATCAGCGAGACGATCGCGTACGACCCCCGCACCCGGCGATGCACGCCCGACACCGCGTTGAACAGCGCGGCCGGATCCAGTTGCAGACCCGAACTGGACAGCTGCAACTCGTGCGCGAGCACGTTGAGCATCACTTCGGTGTCGGAATTGGTATTGATGTGGCGGCGATCGATGCGGAACATCTCATCTTTCAGCTGCTGCCAGTTGGTCAGATTGCCGTTGTGCGCGAGGATGATGCCGAACGGTGCGTTCACGTAGAACGGCTGGGCTTCTTCTTCGCTTGATGCGGAACCGGCGGTCGGGTAACGGACCTGGCCGATACCGGTGGTGCCGGGCAGGCTACGCATGTTGCGCGTGCGGAACACGTCGCGCACCATGCCGTTGGCCTTATGCATGTGAAAATTGCTGCCGTTCGCTGTCGCGATGCCGGCGGCGTCCTGACCGCGATGCTGCAGAAGCAGCAGGCTGTCATAGATCAGCTGATTGACCGGAGAGTGGGAAACTACGCCTACGATGCCGCACATGGCATGTCCTTCAAAGGTACGAAATTCGTAACGGCGGCCGGTGCCTGCGATGCTGCACGAGGGTATAGAGGCACCGGATTGCGCCAGAGTCCTGCTGCGTTCCACTATCCGTTCGCTTGATCGTCACACGCGGACGTAGGCAGCGAGCGTCTCGGGAAGCAGCGGTTTCATTACGTGCACGCCCTCGACCGCATAAGGTCGAAGCAAGGCGTTGCGCCAGAATTCCTGTTGGGGCAGTTCGGTCAAGCCTGCAAGGGCGACCAGAACCAGCACCAGAACGACCCCGCGCACGAGGCCAAACATCAAACCGAGCGAGCGGTCCACGCCGCTCAAGCCGGTTGCCTGCACAAGGCGACTCAGCAACGCGTTCAGCACGCTTGCCACCAGCACCACGCCGACCACCACCAGCGCGAACGCCAGGAGCCACTGGGTCAGTGCGCCGCCCGGCCACGTGGCAGGGATAAATGGCACGACATAACCAACGAAGCGGCAAGCAATGAAAAACGCCGCAATCCAGCCGATCAGCCCGAATATCTCAGACAAAAAGCCGCGCCATGTGCCGCGCAAGGCCGACAAACCGATCACCGCCATTACAGCGTAGTCGAAGGCCGTGAACATCGCTCGCTTACTGTGCCGCGCCGCTGTTCGCGCCCGACGTCAAGCCGGCCTCGCGAACCTTCGCAATCGCGGCGCTCGCCGCTGCACGGTCGGCGAACGGACCGGCGCGCAATAGCGTGAGCGTCGAGCCGTCGGCCTGCTTCCGATGTTCGGTATATGCGGGCACACCGGCCGCTTTCAACTTGGCGGCCCAATTGCGCGCGTTGGCGTCGTTCGCAAATGCGCCGAGCTGGACGGCGAAACGGCTGCCCGGGGGCGACGCCGGCGTGCCGGAATTCGCATCCGCGCTGGCGGCGGCAGTATTCGCGCTGTCTTCGTTTTGAGCTGAAACGTTCGCGGCGCTTTGCGTGGCGGGCGCGTTGGTCGGTTTGGCCGGTTTGGCGGGCGCTTGCGCGATGGGCGCTGCGGGTGCCGTATTGGCGGCGACGGCGGCGGGCACTTGCGGTTTCACGGCCGGTTTGGCTGCGGTCGCTGGGCTCGTAGCCGCGCTCTGCTGTTTACCGGCGCCGGACTGGCCTTGCGTGGCTGCCGTTGTCGGCGCAAGGCCGGAAGCGGCAACTGCCGCGTCAGGCACTGGGTTATCCGGTGCTACACCGGCCTGCGTGTCTTCGTCGGTCTTGGCGACCTTCGGCGCGGGACGGCTTGGAATTTCGATGGAGATGTCGTCAGTAACGGGCTTGGGATGGGAATCCAGCACCATGGGCAGGATCACCACCGCTGCGACGACCAGCGCGATCGCGCCGACAAGTCTGCGCCGCGCACGCTGCTTTTCCGGCAGCGTAGGGTCGAGCAGCATCGCATCGGCATCTACGGTGCGCTCCGTGCGGCGGGTTCGCCGCTCCACGCGCTCGCCACGGGCGGCCCGGGTGGAACTGGTGTTTGCGCCGCGCCGGCTGGGCGCGTCGTCTTTCTTGCCGAACGAGAAAATTCCCATGAATCGCTTGGTTCGAGCCTGGCGCCCGTTCAGTGTTGCTGCGATTTACGGTAGGCCATCACGCCTGCTACCGTATAGAAACTGCCGAAAACCACGATTCTATCATTCTCTGACGCTCGTTTTAGCGCGTCTTGGAAAGCGGCGGCCGGCGTCGCGTAGCGCGTCACGCTGCTGTCGCTGCCCTCACTCACGCCTTGCTCGCGCAAAGCCGCTTCGAGTTCTTCCGCCGAAGCCGCACGCGGAGTCGGCAGACCGGTTACGCACCAGTGGTCGATTTCACCCTTCAGGTGCGACAGTACGCCGGCAATGTCCTTATCGCGCATCGCGCCGAATACGGCGTAGGTGTACGGGAAAAAGCCCATATTGCCAAGGTTTTGCGCCAACACCGCCGCCGCGTGCGGATTGTGGCCGACGTCGAGCACGATCGACGGTTTGCCGGGCAGCACCTGAAAGCGCCCCGGCAGTTCGACGTTGGCGAGGCCGAGCCGGATGTCCTGCGCCGACACCGGCAAACGGTCGCGCAGCGCTTCAAGACCGGCCAGCGCCGCGGATGTGTTGATCAACTGATTCGCGCCGCGCAAGGCCGGATAGGCGAGCGAGGAACGGCGCATCGTCGGGCCCACGTAGCTCCATTGCTGGCGCTCGCTGCCTGCCTGTCCTTCGTAGCGGAAATCGCGGCCGAATAGCCATAGTTCGGCGCCGATCTTCTCAGCGTAGTCGATCAGCGTCTGCGGCGGCACCGGATCGGCGCAGATCGCCGGCTTACCCGGGCGGAAAATGCCGGCTTTTTCAAAGGCGATTTTCTCGCGTGTGTCGCCGAGATATTCGGTGTGATCGATATCGATGCTGGTGATGATCGCGCAGTCCGTATCGAGGATATTGACCGCGTCGAGGCGGCCTCCCAGGCCGACTTCGAAGATCACCGCGTCCAGTCCGCGCGAGGCGAACAAGCTCATGATCGCCAGCGTCGTGAATTCGAAGTAGGTCAGCGTGACCGGTTCGACGAGGCTCAGGCGGGCGGCTTCGACGGCTTCGAAATGCGGCAGCAGGTCTGCATCGCTCGCCATTTCACCGTTTACGCGCGCCCGTTCGTTGAACGACAGCAGATGCGGGGACGTATGGCAGCCGACCGTGAAGCCCGCGCGCAGCAAAATCGATTCGAGGATCGCACAGGTCGAACCCTTGCCGTTCGTACCGCCGACCGTGATGACCGGGCACGCGAACGACAACTGCATCGCGTCACGTACCTGCGTGATACGGCCCAAACCCATGTCGATGCCGACCGGATGCGCGGATTCAAGGTGCGTGAGCCACGCGTCGAGGGTGGGGAATGTGGTCATCGAGTGAATCTGTGCTGCGTTGCGAGATCGTGATTATCCCGGAAATGACAGCGCGCCGCTTGATGACTCTCGCGGCGCGCTGTTTTTTGAAGGCTGCTTCGATGATTGCCGCCGTGCTGAACGGCTGCTTTGCCGACGGCGGCCACGCGAAAAGGCGCGGCCAGATTACTTCAAACTTTTAAGCGACTGCGTCCGCCGGTTGATGGCTCAACAGCGCCATCAATTGCGCGATCTCTTCGCGCAGCTTACGACGGTCGACGATCATGTCGACCGCCCCCTTCGTCAGCAGGAACTCGGCGCGCTGGAAGCCTTCCGGCAGCTTTTCACGCACGGTTTGTTCGATCACGCGCGGGCCGGCGAAGCCGATCAGCGCCTTCGGTTCCGCGATCACCACGTCGCCCAGGAACGCGAAACTCGCCGACACGCCGCCCATGGTCGGATCGGTCAGCACGGAAATGAACGGCAGCTTGGCTTCGGCGAGCTTGGTCAGCATGGCCGTGGTCTTCGCCATTTGCATCAGCGAGAGCAGGCTTTCCTGCATCCGTGCGCCGCCCGAAGCAGTGAAGCAGATAAACGGTACTTTCTGTTCGAGCGCGTTCTGTGCGCCGCGCACGAAACGTTCGCCGACCACAGACCCCATCGAGCCGCCCATGAACGAGAACTCGAAGCACGCGACCACCACCGGCAGCGTGTGGATGGCACCGCCCATTACGACCATTGCGTCGGTTTCGTCGGTGTCGTCCATCGCCTCTTTCAGGCGATCCGGGTACTTGCGGCTGTCTTTGAACTTGAGCGCGTCCACCGGCACGATTTCCTGGCCGATTTCGTAGCGGCCTTCCGGATCGAGCAGGCCGTCGAGCCGCTCACGCGCGCCGATGCGCATGTGATGGTCGCACTTCGGGCAAACATGCAGATTGGCCTCGACGTCATTGCGGTACAGCACGGCTTCGCAGGACGGGCACTTGATCCACAGACCTTCCGGAATCCCCTTGCGGTTCTTCGGATCGGTTTGTTTGATTTTCGGCGGCAGCAGCTTATCGAGCCAGCTCATATTGAATCCTTCTGGGTCAGCCGGTTGCGCGAACGGCGGGACAAACCCGCCGCTCACGTTACAGGAGACAAAAAATAACTGTTATCGGGCAGTCGCGACGCTATCGAGCGCCTCGCGCACTTCGGCGATGAAGCGCGTAAGCGTCTCGGCGGCGGTTTCGGGGGCCGCTTGTTCGAGCAATTGCACGATACGGCTGCCGATCACGACGGCATCGGAAACTTCGGCCACCGAACGCGCCGTTTGCGCGTCACGGATGCCGAAACCGACGCCGACCGGCAGGGGTACGCGCGACTTGATGGCCGGGATTTTACTCGCGATGCTGGAAACGTCCAGATTTGCCGCGCCGGTCACACCTTTCAGCGACACATAATAGACGTAGCCACTGGCGATTTTGCCGACCTCCGCAATGCGCTCGTCCGTGGAAGTGGGCGCGAGCAAAAAGATCGGATCAATGCCGGCAGATCGCATCTGTTCAGCGAAGTTAACGCACTCTTCGGGCGGGTAGTCGACAACCAGCACACCGTCTACCCCGGCTTCCTTCGCAGCCTTGGCGAACGCTTCGGTGCCCATGCGCTCGATCGGATTGGCATAGCCCATCAGCACCACTGGTGTCTTGTCGTCGGTTTCGCGGAAGCGCTTCACGTCGGCCAGCACGTGTCGCAGCGACACGCCCTGCGCCAACGCGCGTTCGGACGACTGCTGGATGACCGGGCCGTCGGCCATCGGGTCGGAAAACGGCACGCCGAGTTCGATCACATCGGCGCCGCCGGCGGCGAGCGCGTGCATGAATTCGACCGTGCGCGCCGGATCCGGGTCGCCGGCCGTCATGAACGGAATCAGGCCTTTCTTACCCTGGGCGGACAACGCGGCAAACGTGTTCTTGATACGGGACATGGAATATTCTCGGATTTTTTAGTTACTGCGCGCTTATTGCGCCTCGGTTTGCCGCTCGGCTTTGGCCGCCAACTTGCGGGTTTTGCGAGCCACAGTGGGCGCCGAGGCGGCCGCGCTAACGCGTTCGCGCGCTATCGCGCAGTAACTTTCATTGATCTCATAGCCGACGAATTCGCGCTGCTGCCGAGCGCAAGCGACTGCGGTGGTGCCACTGCCCATGAACGGGTCGAGCACGCGCCCGCCCTTCGGACAACTTGCCAACACCATCCGCTCGACAATTTCCAGAGGCTTCTGGGTGGGATGATCGACGCGTTCGGCGTGCTGCCGATGCAGCCGAGATACCGACCAGACATCCTTTGGATTATAGCCAAGCTCCAGCCACTTACTGCCTTCGAACAATTTACGCGAACGCGCCTTCTTCGTGATGGCATCGTACGGGATGCGGACGGGATCGAGATCGAAGTAATAATCTTTCGACACCGCGAAAAAGCCGATGTTGTCGTGCACCGAGGTGAAACGGCGCACCGTTCCGCCCATGCTCGGCACGCGCCGGTCCCAGATGATTTCGTTGATCATCGTGAGTTTTGTCTTCAGGAAGCTGAAGATTTCCGGCGCGTATTGCCACGTGCAGAAGATATACAGCGAACCCGACGGCTTGAGCTTCGGAATAGCCAGTTCGAGCCAGCCACGCGTCCAGGCGAGGAAGTCCTCGCCGGAGCGCATGTCGGAGTCGTTGCCATAATCCTTGCCGAGCCCATAAGGCGGATCGCAAAGGATCAGGTCGATCGACCCGTCGGGGATGTTCGCCACATCGGTCAGAAAATCGCGGTTCAACAGCCGGATGCCGGCGGGCACCTGTGCTAACAAAGGCGCAGGCGCCTCGGTCGCCGCTACTTCGGCGACCGGGGGGGTTTCAAGCGCCGGTTGCGGCTCGTCGAACTCGTCGCGCATCGTCGCGGCGCTCAGAACTGAATGCCCGATCGCTCAGCGACCGTGTGCATGTCCTTGTCGCCCCGGCCCGACAGATTGACCAGAAGGACCTTGTCTTTGGGCAACGTCGGCGCGAGCTTCGCGGCATAGGCCAGCGCGTGGCTGGACTCGAGCGCCGGAATGATGCCTTCGATGCGACAGCAATCGTGGAACGCCTTGAGCGCCTCTTCGTCGGTAATGCCGACATATTGGGCGCGATTGCTGTCTTTTAGCCACGCATGTTCAGGACCCACGCCCGGGTAGTCCAGCCCTGCCGAGACCGAATGCGTCTCGATGATCTGACCGTTGTCGTCCTGCAAGAGATAGGTACGATTGCCGTGCAGCACGCCCGGACTGCCGCCGATCAGCGAGGCCGCGTGACGACCGGATTCGATGCCGTCGCCCGCTGCTTCGACACCGATCAATTGCACCGAAGTATCGTCAATGTACGGGTAAAAGATGCCCATTGCATTCGAACCACCGCCAACGCACGCAATCACGGCATCCGGCTGACGACCGACGAGTTCGGGCATCTGCACCTTGCACTCGTCACCGATCACGCGTTGGAAGTCGCGCACCATCATCGGATACGGATGCGGTCCCGCGACAGTGCCGATGATGTAGAAGGTGTTTTCGACGTTGGTCACCCAATCGCGCATCGCTTCATTGAGTGCGTCTTTCAGCGTGCGCGAGCCGGACGACACCGGCACGACGGTCGCGCCGAGCAGCTTCATCCGGTACACGTTGGCAGCTTGGCGGCGCACATCTTCCTCGCCCATGTAGACAACGCATTCCATGCCGAAGCGCGCCGCAATGGTTGCGGTCGCCACGCCGTGCTGGCCCGCGCCGGTTTCCGCGATCACGCGCGGCTTACCCATGCGCTTGGCGAGCAGCGCCTGGCCGATCACGTTATTGATCTTGTGGGCGCCGGTGTGATTCAGATCTTCACGCTTGAAGAAAACCTGCGCGCCGCCGAGCATCTCGCTCCAGCGCTGTGCATGATAAATCGGGGAAGGACGACCCACGAAATACTTCAGTTCGCGCTCGTATTCGGCGACGAATTCCGTGTCTTTCTGATATTTCTCGTACGCGACACGCAACTCGTCGAGCGCATGAACCAGCGTTTCAGCGACGAACACGCCGCCATATTGGCCGAAATGGCCTCTTTCGTCAGGCAAGTTATACATGGTGATCACTCTTCTCAGTGTGGCGCACGGCTTTCGTGTGAGAAAACCGCGCCGCCTGAATCATTCGGCGTCTGCCGCGCGCACTGCGCGCACGAACGCCGCCATCCGGGCGTGATCTTTCACGCCCCTGGCGCCCGGCACTTCGATGCCGCTCGAGACATCGACCGCGTACGGGCGCACGCGATGGATCGCGTCACTGACGTTTTGCGCGTTCAACCCACCACTCAAAACGGCCCGACGCGCGAGCTCTGCTGGAATAAGTGACCAATCGAAAACCTTCCCGCCGCCGCCATAGCCTTCGACATGGGTGTCGAACAGAAGGCCGCTGGCTGCTGAATAGTTAAGTGCTGATTTTACCAAATCAGCCGGTTGAGTATCCGCCGCGACTCGCAACGCGCGCAACCAAGGCAAACCCGCAACCCCGGCGAGGGCTTCGCACTGCGCGGCGGTTTCGTCGCCGTGGAACTGCAGCAAGTTGAGCCCGACATTCCTGACGACTTCGCGAATCCAGTCGTGCGTTGCGTTCACGAACAGGCCGACTATCGACACGAACGGCGGCACGTCATGCACCAACTCGACCGCCTGCGCGACGCTGACCGAACGCGGGCTCGGCGGATAGAACACAAGGCCGATCGCGTCGGCGCCGAGGTCGATTGCCTGGGTGACGTCTTCCGGCTTCGAGAGGCCGCACAACTTGATACGTGTCCGATGCGGTGCGGCTTGTTGCGGCATGCCGGCGTTAGTTTCGGCCGCCCGATTTTCGGTTGATTTCATATTTACGCTTGCTCGGTCCATACGGTATTCCACGGCACGCTGCCTGTCTGCGGCGCGGGCACGGCGAATTGCTTAGGATAGCCCACCTGCGCCAGGTACAGGCCGTCGGGCATGAAGGTCGGCGCGGCACAGTCGCGATCGCGGCTGGCGAGCACCTCGGCCATCCATTCAGCCGGATGGCGTCCCCGGCCGATGTCGACGAGACAGCCAATCAGGTTGCGCACCATATGGTGCAGGAACGCGTTCGCCCGAAAGCGGAAGTGAACGAAGTCGCCCTGTTGCCGCATGTCGATCTGATACAGATGCTTGACCGGTGTTTTCGCCTGGCATTGCGACGAACGGAACGCCGAAAAATCATGCTCGCCGATCAGGTGGGCGGCGGCGGCCCGCATGGCGTCGACGTCGAGCGGCGTGTGCACCCAGCCGGCCCGCGTGGCCTGCATGGGCGAGCGGAACGGATGGACGTACAGGACATAGTAATAAGTCCGCTCGAACGCCGAAAAACGCGCGTGGAACGCGTCGGGCATCGGTTTGGCCCACTGCACGGCAATCGTCTTCGGCAGAAAGGCGTTGGTGCCGCGAACCCACGAAAAATCCGTGCGATCGAGTTCGGTGTCGAAGTGCACGACCTGGCCGAGACCGTGCACGCCGGTATCCGTGCGGCCAGCCACCACCGTCTGCACAGGCACTTGCGCGAACTCGCGCAACGCCCGTTCGAGCTCGTCCTGCACGGTCTTGCCATGCGGCTGCGACTGCCAGCCGCAGAATGCCGAGCCGTCGTACTGAACGCCTAGCGCAATACGCTTCACGACAACGGTGCGAGCGTCGAGAGCAGCGCGCGGGCCTCGGTGCGCGTGGCCGGATCGTTCGCTTCGATCACTTCGTTGATGAGCAGGCGCGCGCCGGACAGATCGCCGAGGTCGATATATTCCGCGGCCAGATCGAGCTTGTTGCGGGCGATGCGGCTGAGATCGGCTCGCGTAAATGCGGGCAACGGCTGGGCCGGACTCGGCGGCAACTCGAGGTCGAAATCGAGCTTCAACGCGCCGAAGCCGGCCGCGCCAAGGCCCGCCACGGCTGCGTGGCCTGCGGTGCCGGCGGAGATTTCGTCGGACACGTGCGGGGTGTCGTCCGGATCGTGAGGCGCCACGGCTTGCTGTGCGGTGGTTTTCGGGGAGGCTACCGGCTGCGTCGAAAGCGATTCAGGTGCGCTCACCGCTGCGTCGGTCGATTCGACGCGCGGCGGCAATGGCATGTTCAGACTGCTGAAGGCATCGACGGCGTCGCGCGGGAACTCGGCCGGAATGGATCGCGCGGGTTGAGTTTGCGCGACGGGGGCCGGTTCGAGAGTCGGTGCGCCATCGGGTGTTGTGGTTTCGGCTTGCTGATGTGACTGCTGTTGCGGTTGCAATTGTGGTTGCGGCTCATGGGACGGCTGATAGGCTGGGTCGAGGTGGGCCGGGTCCTGTTGGACCGTGGGCACTGCCGGCACATACGTGTCGGGCGCCGGATGCGCCAACGTGTCGATGGACGGCTGATCGAGCGGCGACGTCGTGCGCGGCTCGGCCTCATGCGGCGTGAAGTCGATGACCGGTTCGGGAGTGTTGAAATGGTTCTGCGGCTCATTCGCCGACTCTGCCAGCGGCGCGGCCGGCGCGCTCGATGCGGGTTCATCGTCCCATTGCAGACGGTGTGGAGGCGCCTCTTGCTGGAAAGTCTCGCTGACCGGTTCAAGCGACGTCAGCGGCAAGGCTTCAGCACCCAGTTCCGCGGCGGCTGCAAGACTCGCAGCCGTGGCCGCTCCGTCGAGGTTTTCGTGATGAACTGAGGGAAGCGGTTCGGACGTGGAGCCGCTTTGGGCAGCCGGTTCGATGTCTGCGCGCGGTTGCGCAGGTTCAAACGGCGCGGGTGCCGCGTGGCTTTCCGGCCACGCGGGCGGGGATGCATTGGGGTCTTGCGTGGGGAAGGCTGTGTGCGATTCGCCGGTCGAGGCTTCGTGCTCATCGGCGGCTTGCTCTTTTGCTGCGGCTTGCTCGCCTGCTGCCGCGCGCTCTCTTGCTGGCGCGCGCTCTTGCGCCGCTTGGTCCGCTATGACTCGCTCAGCTTCGGCACGCTCCGCAGCAGCTTGTTGCGCTGCTGTACTTTCTCCCGCCGTGTGCTCGGTTGCTGTATGTTCTGCCGCTACGCGCTTTGCAGCTTCTCCCGCTGCAGCTTCACGCTGCGCTGCTTCCCGCGCAGCCGCCGCGCGGATTTCCGCTTCGCGCTCCGCGGCCACGCGTTCCGCTACTTCTCGCGCCGCTGCTTCTCGCTCTGCTGCTTCTCGCGCCGCTGCTTCTCGCGCCGCTGCTTCTCGCTCTGCTGCTTCTCGCGCCGCTGCTTCTCGCGCCGCGCCCTCACGGCCAGCCGCAGACAGTGCTACTCCATACGCTGCCGCTTCGTCGCTCGCGTCCGACGCTTCCCGCACAGGAATCTGTTCGCGCGTCGAAACGCCATCTTCCGGCGCGGCCGTTCGCGCGGAAGCCGCCGCGGCGTCCTGCGCCAGCGAGCCTTCAGCCACGGCAACACGGGCGCGCTTACGCCGCCGCAGACCCAATGCCGCCAGCAGCACCACCAACGCCGCGCCGATCGCCGCTGCCACGCTCAAATTCGTCTGCGAGATGCCGATGTCGTTCGACGCGGAAATCGCTGCGCCACCATGACCCGAAACGGCCGCAGCAGACGAAGCGCCAGCGGCGGGCTGCGCACCGTTCGTCGACGGCGTGGGCGTGCGCGTGCCCGTCACGGCAGATGAGCCGCCGATGCCGTGTTTCTGCAGTTCCATCAGCACGCGGTTTTTCAGCGCAAGCAATTGCTGCAAGCTGGACACCTGAGCACGCGCTTGCGATGCCGGCTGTGCGGCTGCGGTGGCGGTGGCCGCCGCTTGCGCAGCTGCTGCGGCAGCGGCTGACGCAGCTTCGGCGGCCTCGCTGGGCGAGGGCTGGACCGCTCCCGACCAGACATCCGCGCCGCTGGCCGGCGCCCCGCCTGCGGCCTGTGAACCTGCTACGGGTGCCCCCGCTACCGCACCGGCCGCCGTCGAGCTACCCGGCGTCGCCGGGCTTGCTTCAGCCGCCGAACTGGCCGTCCCTGAAACCGCAGGCGCGGACGGTGCTGCAGCGCGCGCCGCAGCACTTGCTGCGCTTGCTGCGGCGGCATTGACTTGCGCCACGCCGCTCGCAACGCCGACCGTCACACCGGCCGTCGCCGCATTCGGTGCATTCGGTGCATTCGGTGCATTCGGCGCATTCGGCGCGCTCGGCGCGTTCGCCGTGTTCGATGCAGAAGCAGCCGCAGCCGTGGCGGTCGATGGCGCAGTAGACGCGGACCCAGCAACCGGCGCGGAAGCCACCAGAGCCCCGGACGCATCCAGTGCCGGAATCGTCAACACGGCGCCTACGCGCAACCGGCTCGGGTCATGATTCATGAAGCCGCTCGGATTCGCATCGAACAGCGCGCGCGAAGCGCGTACGAGCGTCGCCCGATCGCGCGACTGCGTGACGGCGATCGCCACGTCGTTCAACGACTGACCAGGCTTCACCGTATATTGACTGCCGGCGGCATAAGAAACGGAGGCGCCCGCCGGCGCGCTTGTGGCGTCGCCCGGCGCTGCCACTGCGTTGCCTGCGCCGACACTGACGCCAGCCAGCGCCAAAGCCAGAGCGGCCGCGACCGTCAAGTGGCCCGTACCTTGATACATGAACATAGCCCGAAGGGAAGAGAGTCGAAGGTTCATCGGGACTCCTGGCGCGTCAGCGCGCAGCCCTTTTTTGCGGTTGAGAAGAGACAAGATAATCGGAGCACACAATGAAAAAAGCGCCGCGCAAGCGCGACGCTTCTTGAGTTTTCTACGCGTCGTGAGCGCGTAGTTTACTTTACTTGTCGAGCACAATGCGAAGCATGCGACGCAGCGGTTCAGCCGCGCCCCACAGCAGCTGATCGCCCACCGTGAAGGCGGACAGATATTCGCCGCCCATCGCCAGTTTGCGCACGCGGCCGACCGGCACAGTCAGCGTGCCCGTCACCACGGCGGGGGACAGATCGCGCATCGACGCTTCACGTTCGTTCGGCACGACCTTGACCCAGTCGTTGCCCGACGCGAGGATGCTGTTCACTTCGTCCAGCGGCACGTCCTTGTTCAGCTTGATGGTCAGCGCCTGCGAGTGACAACGCATTGCGCCGATCCGCACGCACAGCCCATCTACCGGAATCGAACCCGGCGTGCCCATAGCCGGCTTGCCGAGAATCTTGTTGGTTTCCGCGCCGCCCTTCCACTCTTCCTTCGACATGCCGTTGCCGAGATCCTTGTCGATCCACGGAATCAGCGAGCCGGCGAGCGGCACGCCGAAATTGTCGGTCGGCATACGGTCGCTGTTCATTGCGGAGAGCACGCGCCGGTCGATGTCGAGAATCGCCGACGACGGATCCGCCAGGTCTTCCTTGGCCGCGCCGTACAGCGTGCCCATTTGTTGCAGCAGTTCGCGCATGTTTTGCGCGCCCGCGCCCGAAGCGGCCTGATACGTCATGGCCGTCATCCAGTCGACGAGGTTTTCGCGGAACAGACCGCCCAGCGCCATCAGCATCAGGCTGACCGTGCAGTTGCCGCCGATGAAATTCTTCTGGCCCTTGACCAGCGCGTTCTTGATCACGTCAAGGTTGACCGGATCGAGAATGATGACCGCGTCATCCTTCATGCGCAGCGACGAAGCCGCGTCGATCCAGTAGCCGTTCCAGCCCGCTGCGCGCAGCTTCGGGAACACTTCATTGGTGTAATCGCCGCCTTGGCAGGAGATGATCGCTTCGCACTTCTTCAGGTCTTCGATGCTTGTTGCATCTTTGAGCTTGGTCTCGTTTTTGGCGAACGACGGCGCGTTGCCGCCCGCGTTGCTGGTGCTGAAAAACACCGGTTCGATCAAGTCGAAATCGCCTTCCTGCTGCATACGTTGCATCAGGACGCTGCCGACCATACCGCGCCAACCTACGAGACCTACGTTCATGACTTCATACCCTTCGAATGGAGACTTCCCCGCATCTTTGCCCGCAGTGACCGCGCGGGGAAGATGAGCGGGCACGACGGACGATCAGCGTTTCGTGATCGTTTTCGGGGTAATCGTTTTGACGAGCGATTTGATGGTAATGGCGAACTCAACCACACGGGCCGTTTTGCCGTGCAGTTTGGAAATCGAGGAGATTTGGGAGATCTGCGCCATCGCTACAATATACACGAAAACCGGAATCTGGCGACGTGATCGTCCGCCGTTATCGTCCGTATTACGCACGAATTGGCCTGTTCCAAGGCCAATTCGCGTTTTAAAGGCCGCTTTAAAGACTGCGCGGCGACCCAACTACCCTCTGTGCTACGTCCGCGTCGAAGCGCCTTACAGGGCAGCGACTACCGCGTCGCCCATCGCCACGGTGCCGACCTGCTTGCAACCCGGCGTCAGAATGTCGCCCGTGCGATAACCCTGCTCCAGCACCTTCTTTACTGCGTTTTCGATGCGATCCGCCTGTTCCGCCTTGTTCAGCGAATAGCGCAGCATCATGGCGGCCGACAGGATCGTGGCCAACGGATTCGCCACGCCCTTGCCGGCGATATCCGGCGCGGAACCGTGCGACGGCTCGTACAAGCCCTTGTTGTTCTTGTCGAGCGAGGCCGACGGCAACATGCCGATCGAACCCGTCAGCATGGCGGCTTCATCGGAGAGAATGTCGCCGAACAGGTTGCCGGTGACGATCACGTCGAATGACTTGGGCGCCTTAACCAGTTGCATGGCCGCGTTGTCGACATACATGTGCGACAACTCGACGTCCGCGTATTCCTTCGACACGTCGATCATCACGTCCTTCCAGAGCTGCGACGTTTCGAGCACGTTCGCCTTATCGACCGAGGTCAGCTTCTTGCTGCGCTTTTGCGCCGCCTGAAACGCCACGTGCGCAATGCGGCGCACTTCGGGTTCCGAATAACGCATCGTGTCGAAGCCTTCTTTCGAGCCGGCGAACAGACCGTCCGGCGCTTCACGCACGCCGCGCGGCGAGCCAAAGTAGATGTCGCCGTTCAGTTCGCGCACGATCAGGATGTCCAGACCCGAAACGATTTCTTCCTTCAGCGACGAAGCGCCCGTCAGTTGCGGATAGCAGATTGCCGGACGGAAATTCGCGAACAGTTGCAGGTGCTTGCGCAAACCGAGAATGGCCTGCTCCGGGCGCAGCGCGCGTTCGAGCGAGTCGTACTTCCAGTCGCCGACGGCGCCGAACAGGATCGCATCGGCTTCCTTCGCCAACGCGAGCGTCGAATCGGGCAGCGGATGGCCCTTCGCTTCGTAGCCCGCACCGCCAACCGGCGCTTCTTCGAGTTCGAACTTTTCGCCGAGCACGTTCAGGACCTTGACGGCCTCCTTGACGATTTCGGGACCGATGCCGTCGCCCGGCAAGACTGCGATCTTCATGCGAATTTCCTTGATGATTTTTTCGTTTATCCGACGATGCGGTGAGCCAGCCAAGGCTGCTTCGTGATCCGCTCGGCTTCGAACTGGCGAATCTTGTCCGCGTGACGCAGCGTCAAACCGATATCGTCGAAGCCATTCAGCAGGCAGTACTTGCGGAACGCAGCCACTTCGAACGGATACTCGGTGCCGCCGTCCGACGTGCGCACGACTTGCGCTTCCAGGTCGACGGTCAGCTTGAAGCCGTTGAACGCGTAGGTTTCGTTGAACAGGTGATCGACTTGCTGTTCGGTCAGCACGATCGGCAGCAGGCCGTTCTTGAAGCAGTTGTTGTAGAAAATATCGGCGAAGCTCGGCGCAATGATCGCGCGAAAGCCATATTGCTGCAGTGCCCACGGCGCATGCTCGCGCGAGCTGCCGCAACCGAAGTTCTTGCGCGCCAACAGCACCGATGCGCCCTGATAGCGCGGCTGGTTCAGCACGAAATCCGGGTTCAGCGGACGCTTCGAGTTGTCCTGACCCGGCTCGCCGTGGTCGAGATAACGCCATTCGTCGAACGCGTTCGGACCGAAACCCGTGCGCTTGATCGACTTCAGGAATTGCTTCGGAATGATCGCGTCCGTGTCGACGTTCTCGCGATCGAGCGGCGCCACGACGCCGGTGTGTACGATGAATTTATCCATGACGCTTGCGCCTGTTTCAAGACCGGACGATGCGCGTGACGGCCTGAAAGCCACCACCCGCACCGCCGGCAAAAATCAAAAACCGCTTATTTGTCAGCGTGATTGCTGATCGAATTGCCGAGGTGCGACATGTCCTCGCCGAATCCGTGCACCGTGTTGCAGCCGGCCAGACCGAGCAATAGCCCGGCTAGCGTACCGAGTGCGAAGCGGCGCAATAGAGTGGTGCGATTCATGCTCTTCATCATGCGATTTATCCAAGCTTGCGAATATCGACGAAATGCCCTTCGATAGCCGCAGCGGCAGCCATCGCGGGGCTCACCAGGTGGGTACGGCCACCGGCGCCCTGACGACCTTCGAAATTACGATTCGACGTGGATGCGCAACGCTCGCCCGGGTCCAACCGGTCGGCGTTCATTGCGAGACACATCGAGCAACCGGGCTCACGCCATTCGAAACCGGCATCGGTAAAGACCTTGTCGAGGCCTTCACGTTCCGCTTGCGCCTTCACCAGACCCGAACCCGGCACGACCATGGCCAGACGGATGTTCGGTGCGACGCGGCGGCCGAGCTTCTTGACGACGTATGCTGCGGCGCGAATGTCTTCAATGCGCGCGTTGGTGCACGACCCGATGAAGATTTTATCCGGCTTGATGGATTCGATCGGTGCGTTCGGTTCGAGCGCCATGTACTTCAGCGCGCGTTCCATTGCGTCACGCTTGCCCGGGTCTTTTTCGCGTTCCGGATCCGGCACGCGGCCGTCCACGGCGGCGACCATTTCCGGCGACGTGCCCCACGTGACTTGCGGCACGATTTCAGCGGCGTTCAGTTCGACCACGCGATCGAATTGCGCGCCTTCGTCCGATTTGAACTGCTTCCAGTACTCGACCGCGTGATTCCATTCGACGCCTTCCGGCGAGAACGGACGGCCTTTCAGGTAATCGATGGTGGTGTCGTCCACGGCGACCATGCCGGCGCGTGCGCCTCCCTCGATCGCCATGTTGCAGACCGTCATGCGGCCTTCCATGGACAACGCGCGGATTGTCGAACCGCCGAACTCGATGGCATAGCCGGTGCCGCCTGCCGTGCCGATCTTGCCGATGATCGCCAGCACGATGTCTTTCGCAGTGCAGCCGCGCGGCAACGGGCCTTCGACCTTCACCAGCATGTTCTTGCTCTTTTTCTGCAAGAGCGTTTGCGTGGCCAGCACGTGCTCGACTTCCGACGTGCCGATGCCATGCGCCAGCGCGCCGAACGCGCCGTGCGTGGATGTGTGCGAGTCGCCGCAGACTATGGTCATGCCCGGCAGCGTAGCGCCCTGTTCCGGCCCGATGATGTGCACGATGCCTTGACGCAGGTCGTTCATCTTGAACTGCGTGATGCCGTAGGCGTCGCAATTCGTGTCGAGCGTATCGACTTGCAGCTTGGAGACCGGATCGGCAATGCCGTGCCTGCGATCCGTGGTGGGGACGTTGTGGTCCGACACCGCCAGATTCGCGCTGATACGCCACACCGGACGCTCAGCCAGTTTCAGGCCTTCGAACGCCTGAGGGCTGGTGACTTCGTGCAGCAGGTGACGGTCGATATAGAGAATCGTCGTACCGTCTTCTTCCGTGTGGATCACGTGTGTGTTCCACAATTTGTCGTAGAGAGTCTGTGCCATGGTATGCGGGGTAGTAATGACTGCGGGCTGACTGTGTCGATCAATTATGCCACGCAGAACCCTGCTTTGGGCCCCTCGATCACGGAGAAAACCGATAAAAAACAGAGAGTTGGGTGGTAGTGGCGATACCTGTATGGGCGTTACCCGGCAAGGGAGTGCGAGGCCGGCATCGTGCCCGCGGTCGCGCCAGGCGGTAGCGCGTCGGCTCTGCGACGCGGCAACTGACCGGAGCGGGCTGGCCGAGCGCGCTAGCCCGGCCTAGTGAACAGGCAGCACCGCTCTGCAAACGGCCATCGTCAAAGCCGTTGGATCCGATGACTTTGTGGTGCATAGAGGCGTGGTCGG
Organism: Paraburkholderia sp. RL17-337-BIB-A; assembly: GCF_046025895.1. Lineage (NCBI taxonomy): Bacteria > Pseudomonadati > Pseudomonadota > Betaproteobacteria > Burkholderiales > Burkholderiaceae > Paraburkholderia > Paraburkholderia sp. RL17-337-BIB-A. The sequence continues at coordinate 3,537,396 of NZ_JARESY010000002.1, forward strand.
GCTTGCGCTAAGCGACATCGTGACCGAGGCCGAGTTCGCCAGACGCGCCGTCGATCCCGCCGGCAATGTCCCGTAGCAAATACTTGGATCAGCGCGCAACTCAGATTCCGACGCCAGCTGAAAGCCGGATGGACATGTTTCTCCGGCGCGTGCCAGAACCATGGTCGAAAGAAAACGGTTCCCTTCGGCGACTCCGTTGTTACAGAAGGTATAACGGGGTTTTCGCGGAGGCGCCTCCGCCCAGATGTTGCAAGTCTCCGCATTGAACCAGCCGTCAGCCAAACCGATGACATTTGAACCGCTCGGCGAGTGAATGACCAAATTACACAAAGCTGTTTTATTCGCCATCGCCTGCTGAACGTTTACGGGCGCGTAACGATCCCAGCACACTGCGCCTTCGGGAGATTGAGATGAAACAACGACTTCGGGTGTCGTGTACGAGATCTTTTTGCATAAAGAGCTGTGAGTTTGGTTTGTATTTTTCGATATTACGCATGGAAGACGTTCGCTACCGGACACAATATTTTTGCCATCCAGTCTCGCAACGCTATATATATCCAATTGCGCGAAGCAAATACTCGAATTTACTTCAACATCCTCCGCCGTCGCTAATTTATAACCCGACGGACACCCCGGTACTGGATTATCCGTTTCAAATACCTTTCCGGCCGACGGCTGACATATTTCCCCCGTTGTATACTGCGTGTCCGAGGTCGCTATTACCTTACAGGTCGAATCCGCACTTTTCAGAAGATACCCTTCTCTAACGCGAAGCTTATCGTCAATCTGCATACGGCTACATAAACTCTTATTATATATTTCCGCGATACTCTCCGGGATCTCCTCCCTCCCGTAATCGCACTCGTTCTGAGTACCGTGATCGTACAGGAAGCTCATCGCGGCATCGAAATCCTCATACTGATTAAAACTTCGATCTCCCTCGAGACACGATCCACCGCACAATGTCGAACTGAGCGCCGACAAATATCCCGTGTAGTATGCGTAGTCCATGTTTCCATTATCGAATGGGATGCACTGCTCACTCGTAGATTGCGCGCGTTGTTGTCTATTACCCGTTGGCGGTCGTCCACAATTCGTAAATTCGACCCACGGCATTTCATTCCATGCCGCATGCCCGAGAGGAAAATGCGCGAGCTCCGGCTGAGCTGCAACGGGTGGCAGCGTGAACGCGATATCGTTCGGATTGTATTCGGGGTTAGGCGTCATGGGTGTGGTCGGCGGCTCGGCTACAGAGCGCCATCCGACAACTTGATACCAATGTATCCGCCCCATTGCAGCCCATTCATTTTCCTGCCGGATGATCGGCTCCAGGAATCGGCCTAAGCTGGCGTTGACATCGACGAAGTTTGCGGTTTGACGAATCGTGTAGACATAGCCGCTACGGAACCCGCGTCCCTGATCCCACAACCAGCGGTATCCCCGCATAAAATCGGTCGTTGTCGAAACGTAGCCTGAATAGTCGTTCTGGGGCCCCGCATGTCCGATCGCATGATTGTAGAGACTGAGATCGGCAATCGTTCCCGGTCGCGACGCATCAACGCCTCTCGCAATAAATCCCCCGGCACGCCTCACCTCATTGGGAGCACGCGTGTCAGCCCGGTAGACAAACTCTGGAATTTGCGCCGGTTGGGCGGGAGTATTTCTGATAGCCCCAAAAAATGCCACAAAAACAATCACAAAAGTCGAGATAAATCTCATAGCCGCACTCCATTCAGATGTTCATCTGATTACTGTGGATACAAGATTCCCTCTGTGTTCAAAACAATATAAGCCTCCGAAATTCTTATAGTCTCATTATCGACATGGGCACCAATGCCTATCGGAATTCCGCTCGTTATCGGATCGAAAAATCTTACGGATATCACATTTGGCTTGCTGCATACCCGATAAGCCACGGACACGTTTGCATTCTGAACATTCGAGGTCGCAAGGTTTACGTATTGAGTGGTTATGCTGTAAACGTACCCTAAGGTCTCGTTCGAGAAAGAATCCGAGTACAACGTTTGATGAACCATGCAAGGTTCTTTATCTGTCGACAGAAAAACGTAAAAACTGGAATCTGGATTGTTTTTATCTTTTAATTTGATACCGTATTTATAAAAACTCCAGGGGATAGAGCCAGATCCTTCCGCTGAAAACCTCGGGCTCAATACTACATTGCCACCTCGTGCCGGCAAAGGAGCCCAACTGGTTCCAGTGTAGTATCTAACGTTATATCGCTGCGACAACATTTCCGTAGTATCGACATCTGCCGACAGTGACGGTCCTGTCGCGTTGGCATCGAGCATGCCAGTAAGTGAAATAAAGAAGAAAGAACATAGTCCCTTCGCTGCCACGCCCCTCAGATTCGACTTCATTTTCACACCTCGCTTTTCAATAAAAACCTGCGCCAACAACCTAAATCGTCGTTTAAGTGGCGCAAGGGATCTCCACCGCGACAACTGCTTTTTAGCTACAAGCAAAGTAGGCGTACGGTGGCAATTCAGCGGTGGGGAAGCGATCTACGAGTTTGTGGACTTATTGTGCGCCCTAGGGCGTCGGAATTGGCGTGACGGATCGACCCAGATATGAAGGGGTGGGTTACAGCGCCCATGACGCGTGAAGCGCCGCGCGTTTAATGAGGACAGGGATGCTTCTAAAAAAAACCCCGGCAACTGCCGGGGCTTTCTCGATCCTGCTAGACCACAATCGATCAACGTTGCGCAATCGGCTTCGCTTCACGTTCCGTATCGCCGATGAACAGCTGACGCGGACGGCCAATCTTCTGTTCCGGATCGGCAATCATTTCGTTCCACTGCGCAATCCAGCCGACCGTACGTGCCATCGCGAAGATACACGTGAACATTGACGTCGGAATGCCCAGCGCGCGTTGCACGATGCCCGAGTAGAAATCGACGTTCGGGTACAGCTTGCGCGACACGAAGTATTCGTCTTCCAGTGCGATCTTTTCCAGCGCCATGGCCAGCTTGAACAGCGGGTCGTCGTGCAGGCCCAGTTCCTCCAGCACTTCGTGGCAGGTTTCGCGCATCAGCTTCGCACGCGGATCGTAGTTCTTGTAGACGCGGTGACCGAAGCCCATCAGCTTCACGCCCGAGTTCTTGTCCTTCACCTGCTTGATGAACTCAGGAATGTTGTCGACCGAGCCGATTTCTTCCAGCATGTTCAGTGCGGCTTCGTTCGCACCACCGTGCGCCGGGCCCCACAAGCAAGCGATACCGGCTGCGATACACGCAAACGGATTCGCGCCCGACGAGCCAGCCAGACGAACCGTCGACGTCGACGCGTTCTGTTCGTGGTCCGCGTGCAGGATCAGGATACGGTCGAGCGCGCGCACCAGCACGTCGTTGACCTTGTACTCTTCGCACGGGTTCGAGAACATCATATGCATGAAGTTCGCGCTGTACGACAGGTCGTTCTTCGGGTACGCAAACGGCTGGCCGATGCTGTACTTGTACGCCATCGCGACGAGCGTAGGCAGCTTCGCGATCATGCGAATCGCCGACACTTCACGGTGACGCGGATTGTTGATGTCGAGCGAGTCGTGATAGAACGCCGACAGCGCGCCGACTGCAGCGACCAGAATCGCCATGGGGTGGGCGTCGCGACGGAAACCGCGGAAGAAGAAGTGCATCTGCTCGTGCACCATCGTGTGATTCGTGACGGTCTTCACGAACTCTTCTTGTTGCTGCACGTTCGGCAGTTCGCCCTTCAGCAGCAGATAGCAGGTTTCGAGGAAGTCGGCGTTTTCCGCGAGGTTGTCAATCGGGTAGCCGCGGTACAGCAGCTCGCCCTTGTCGCCGTCGATGTACGTGATCGCCGAATTGCAAGCCGCCGTCGACATAAAGCCCGGGTCGTACGTGAACTTGCCGGTCTGGCCGTACAGTTTGCGGATGTCGATCACGTCCGGGCCGAGAGTGCCCTTGTAAATCGGCATTTCAACGCTCGGCGAATTGTCGCTGAACGATAGCGTGGCTTTAACATCTGACGGGGTCATAGCACATCCTCAATCGAAGTATGTAAACAGGGTTTCGATAATTTGCACGCCTGGGAACAACGGACAAGCGGCGCTCAAAACATTAACGGCGCTCAGGCGTTGCGCAGCAACTCCAGGACCCGGATCACATCCGGGTCGGCAAGGTCGCCTTCCGGTTCCTTGCGGACCAGCAGCAAGTCCATCAGGTCGTTATCGCTCAGCTCGAGCAGACGCGTGAGAGCGCCTACATCCGCATCGCTGAGGTCATGCTCATATCGGCTGAAAAAACGTTCAAAGATCAGATCGTTTTCCAGCAAGCCGCGCCGTGCGCGCCAGCGAAGGCGCGCGCGGCGAAGAGGGTCGGACTGATGCGAAGACTCTTGCATCTCAGACAGCGCGGCGAACCATCAATTCCTTGATCTTGCCAATCGCCTTGGTCGGGTTCAGGCCCTTCGGGCAGACGTCGACGCAATTCATGATGGTGTGGCAACGGAACAGACGGTACGGATCTTCCAGGTTGTCGAGACGTTCACCGGTCGCTTCGTCGCGGCTATCTGCGATGAAACGATAGGCTTGCAGCAGGCCGGCCGGCCCGACGAACTTGTCCGGATTCCACCAGAAGCTCGGGCACGACGTCGAGCAGCTGGCACACAGAATACATTCGTACAGACCGTCGAGTTCGTCGCGTTCTTCCGGCGACTGCAGACGTTCCTTTTCCGGCGGCGGCGTATCGTTGATCAGGTACGGCTTGATCGAGTGGTACTGGTTGAAGAACTGCGTGAAGTCGCAGATCAGATCGCGCACGACCGGCAGACCCGGCAGCGGACGCAGCACGATCTTTTGCGGCAGATCGTTCAGGTTCGTCAAACACGCGAGGCCGTTCTTACCGTTGATGTTCATTGCGTCCGAACCGCACACGCCTTCACGGCACGAACGGCGGAACGACAGCGTTTCGTCCACTGCCTTCAGCTTGACGAGCGCGTCGAGCAGCATGCGTTCGTGCGAGTCGATCTCGATCTCGTACGTTTGCATGCGCGGCGCCGCGTCCTTATCCGGGTCGTAGCGGTAAATTTCAAATGTACGCTTTGCCATTTCTGAATTCCTTTGACTTGTGCCTTAGAAGGTACGCGCTTTCGGCGGCACCGATTCGACGGTCAGCGGTTGCATGTGAACCGGCTTGTAGTCGAGGCGATCGCCTTCGCTGAACCACAGCGTATGGCGCAGCCAGTTTTCGTCATCGCGATGTTCGAAGTCGTCCTGCGCGTGCGCGCCGCGGCTTTCCTTACGCGCTTCGGCGGAAACCATCGTGGCGCGTGCCACTTCGATCAGGTTTTCCACTTCCAGTGCTTCGACGCGTGCCGTGTTGAACACCTTCGACTTGTCTTTCAGGTAGATGTTGTTGACACGTTCAGCCACTTCGCGAATTCGTTCGACGCCTTCGGCCAGCAGCTTCGACGTGCGGAACACGCCGGCGTGTGCCTGCATCGTGGAACGGATCTCAGCCGCGACGTCTTGCGAATATTCGCCCGACGAGGACTTCTCCAGCTTGGCCAGACGCGCCAGCGAGAAATCAGCGGCGTCAGCCGGCAACGGCTTGTGATCCTTGATTTCCTTCACATGCTTGACGATGTGGTTGCCGGCCGCGCGGCCGAACACCACCAGGTCGAGCAGCGAGTTCGTGCCGAGACGGTTTGCGCCGTGCACCGACACGCACGAGCATTCGCCCACAGCGTAGAAACCGTTGACGACTTCCTCGTGACCCTTCGACGTACCCACGACCTGGCCGTTGATGTTCGTCGGAATACCACCCATCTGATAGTGGATGGTCGGCACAACCGGGATCGGCTCCTTGATGCAGTCGACGTTCGCGAACTTCATGGCGATTTCGCGGATCGACGGCAGACGTTTCATGATCGTCTCGGCGCCGATGTGCGACAAATCGAGCAGCACGTGATCCTTGTTCGGACCCACGCCGCGGCCTTCCTTGATTTCCTGGTCCATCGAACGCGAAACGAAGTCGCGCGGCGCCAGATCCTTCAACGTAGGCGCGTAGCGTTCCATGAAACGCTCGCCATTCGAGTTGCGCAGAATGCCGCCTTCGCCGCGCACGCCTTCGGTAATCAGCACGCCCGCGCCGGCCACGCCGGTGGGGTGGAATTGCCAGAATTCCATGTCTTGCAGCGCGATGTTCGAACGCGCAGCCATGCCCAGGCCGTCACCGGTGTTGATGAACGCATTCGTGGACGCGGCGAAGATCCGGCCCGCGCCGCCCGTAGCGAATAGCGTGGTCTTGCCTTCGAGGATATAAACGTCGCCGGTTTCCATTTCCAGCGCGGTCACGCCGAGCACGTCGCCGTCGGCGTCGCGGATCAGATCCAGCGCCATCCATTCGACGAAGAATTGCGTCTTGGCCGCAACGTTTTGCTGGTACAGCGTGTGCAGCAGCGCGTGACCGGTACGGTCAGCCGCCGCGCAAGCGCGTTGCACCGGCTTCTCGCCATAGTTGGCGGTGTGGCCGCCGAACGGGCGCTGGTAAATCGTGCCGTCCGCATTGCGGTCGAACGGCATACCCATGTGTTCCAGTTCGTAGACAGCGTTCGGTGCTTCACGGCACATGAACTCGATCGCGTCCTGGTCGCCGAGCCAGTCGGAACCCTTGATCGTGTCGTAGAAGTGATAGTGCCAATTGTCTTCGCTCATGTTGCCAAGCGAAGCGCCGATGCCGCCTTGAGCAGCCACCGTGTGCGAACGCGTCGGGAACACCTTGGACAGCACGCAAACCGACAGACCGGCGCGCGCGAGTTGCAGCGAAGCGCGCATCCCCGAGCCGCCTGCGCCGACGATAACCACGTCAAACTTGCGACGCGGCAGAGAATTCTTGATTGCAGCCATTCTTTTACACTCTCCAGAGAATCTGCGCAGCGTAGCCCGCACATGCGAGCAGCCAGACGATCGTCAGCGCCTGAAGAAACAGGCGCGTGCCAACGGGCTTCACATAGTCCATCCAGATGTCGCGGATACCAACCCACGCGTGATAGAACAGCGAGAGCAACGTGACGAACGTGGCGAGCTTCATCCATTGCGTGGCGAAGATCGACGCCCAGCCGTCATACGAGAAATCGCGCGCGCCGAAGAACCACGCGAGCAGGATCACCGTGTAGACGGCCATGATGCAGGCGGTGATGCGCTGCGCGAGCCAGTCGCGCAGACCGTAATGCGCGCCAACGACGAGACGCTTCGGACCGATTCGGTTATTAGCTGCCATTTTTTTAGAATGCTCCGAAGAGTTTGAGCGCAAATGCAATCGTCAGAAGCGACGAAACGACCAGCACCACGATGGAGGTTTGCTTGCCCTTCTCTTTGGTCGTGAGGCCGTGGCTTGTGTCCATGAACAGGTGACGCACACCTGCGCAGAAGTGGAACAGGAAGGCCCACGCGAGAACGAGCGTGATGAGCTTGACGATGATGTTGGAGAGGAAACCTTTGAAGACTTCGAAACTAAGTTCGGAAGTCAGGCTCTGATCGAAGAGGTACAGCAGGAACGGAAGAAAAACAAAAAGCAGCCCACCGCTTAAGCGATGCAAGATCGACACACGCCCCGCTAGAGGGAGACGATATGCCGTCAAAATCTGCCCGATACCGATGTTCCGGAATTCCGGCCTCGGTTTTTTTACGGCTTCAGCCATGCTAGACCCCTACTATGTAGTCACACTAATCCGCAATTTTAGCGCCTTTTCATATCGCGCTGCAGCGAAAACCACGACAGGTCCGTTACAGCGTGCGCGATAAAGGCGCCTTCAAACAGGCGCGCGTGTGGGACGCGGCGCCTTTTTTCATCCCGATTCAGCTCAGATCGTTCTGATAGTAATACCCGGTTGTGACATACCAACCACGGCGCACCTCAACCGGCCGGTCGCCATATGTATAGGACACGCGCTCGACCGAAAGCAGCGGAAAACCCGCCGGCACATGCAACAGGTCCGCCACTGAAGGCTCGGCCGCGACCGCGCGGATCTTCTCCGTCGCGCGAATCATGCGCGTGCCGAATTCAGTCTCGAACATTGCATAGAGGGGACCTTTATACTCCGACAGCCGCTCGAGCGTGAGCCCGCGAAACACGGCGCCGGGCAACCAGATTTCATCGAGTACGGTGACTTCGCCGTCGAACTGCAGCAAGCGCTTGATCAGCACCACCGGATCGGCGGCCTTGAGATCGAGTTGCCGGGCAATGTCCGCCGACGCACGCAAGCGCCGGCATTCAAGCAGGCGGCTGACGTGCGGGTGTTCCGCGCCGTCATCGGCCAATAATCTGAGGAAGCGAAACTGGGCGCGGTCTTCATTGTGCGTTGCAACGAAAGTGCCCTTGCCCTGGCGGCGCACCAGCAGGTTGTCGGCGGCTAGCTCGTCGATCGCTTTGCGCACGGTTCCCTGACTGACCTTGTATCTGGCCGCCAATTCGACTTCACTAGGAATGATCTCGCCAGGTTTCCATTCTCCGCTTTCGAGGCTCTGCGTAATCAAGCCCTTGATCTGCTGATACAAGGGGCTGAAAGTGGGCGACGTAGTGGGCGTGGCAGCGGATACACCCTCGCCCGCGGCCCCATGGCCGTTCGGATTCGCGGGGTTTGCCTGGTTCGAACTCATCCGCGCATTTCATCATAAAGGGCCGTGCCGCGTCTAGGGTTTTCCCCGCAATAGATGTGTCTTATATAAGACATAAGATAATGTTGACTTTGTGTCTGACGACTCCTACACTCCTTGTCGAGCAAGGGTTTGCGGGTTTTTCGGCGGCTGTTTTGTACGATGCAATACAGCGCCGCAATGCACCGGCAGCTACTCTGCACCATGCTGTTCCCACGCAGTCCAGGTTTCGATCCGCCGCCTTCGTTGGTCAGACGCTTGCCGAAACGCGCTGTTGCAGGAGCCCGCACTGTGCAGCGGCTACCCGGCGCAACATGCCCCGCCTCCGCTCAGCAGTACAGGTTTCCGGCATGGCGGTCTTGCCGCAGCGCGCCGCACAGCCTCGGCACATTCCGGGGCCGTACGCGAACAGTGAATTCCGCCGTGTTTCACAACGCTTCGCTGAACGCGCATATAGAATGGCGTTTTCCCTAGCGTCTAACGCATCGTCCTGGAGATTTCTCAATGGCTAAGCCCGCAAAGCGCGTTGCCGTCACCGGCGCCGCAGGTCAAATCGCTTACTCCCTACTGTTCCGCATCGCCAATGGCGATCTGCTGGGTAAGGATCAGCCGGTTGTCCTGCAACTGCTCGACCTGCCGCAAGCGCAAGGCGCCGTCAAAGGCGTCGTGATGGAACTGGATGATTGCGCATTCCCGCTGCTGTCGGGTGTCGTGATCACTGACGACCCGAAGGTTGCATTCAAAGATGCAGACGTTGCCCTGCTGGTCGGCGCACGTCCGCGTTCGAAAGGCATGGAGCGTAAGGACCTGCTGTCGGCAAACGCCGAAATCTTCACGGTTCAGGGCAAGGCGCTGAACGAAGTCGCCAGCCGCGACGTGAAGGTGCTGGTGGTCGGCAACCCGGCCAACACGAATGCTTACATCGCGATGAAGTCGGCGCCGGATCTGCCGAAGAAGAACTTCACCGCCATGCTGCGCCTGGACCACAACCGCGCGCTGTCGCAACTGGCGGCCAAATCGGGCAAGCCGGTCGCTTCGATCGAAAAGCTGGCTGTGTGGGGCAACCACTCGCCGACCATGTACCCGGATTTCCGCGTTGCAACGGCTGAAGGTCAAGACCTGACCAAGCTGATCAACGACGAAGAATGGAACCGCAACACGTTCATCCCGACCGTCGGCAAGCGTGGCGCCGCGATCATCGAAGCGCGCGGCCTGTCGTCGGCGGCGTCGGCTGCAAACGCTGCAATCGACCACGTGCGCGACTGGGTGCTCGGCACGAACGGCAAGTGGGTCACCATGGGTATCCCGTCGGACGGTTCGTATGGCATTCCGGAAGACATCATCTACGGTGTGCCGGTTACATGCGAAAACGGCGAGTACAAGCGCGTTGAAGGTCTGGAAATCGACGCGTTCTCGCGCGAAAAGATGGACGGCACGCTGAACGAGCTGCTGGAAGAGCGCGAAGGCGTTCAACATCTGCTCGGCTAAGCGCCTGATGCAGACGAACCGGAACTCGTGAGAAAACGCCGGGCCGCCCCAAGTTTTCTCACCCCCTCGGGGGGGCCTGGCGCGAAGCGACAGGTCCGGGGGGCAATCCCCCGACTTTATCGCGGCGGGTTCCGGTTTTTTACGTGCGAATGCAGGTACGGCGCTGCAATCTGCGGCTGGTTTCGCAGACCACCGTGCCAGTATTCGCATCTGATTCGAACGCGTTTTGTGCAGCTGCCTAACAGTGGCCATACAGAGCGCATCCGCATCAGATTTTCTCTAAACACAACCCACGCTCCTGACGCCGAAGATGCGCGCCCTCACACCCGCCGAAGTGCTGTTTGACGGCGAAGTGCCGCCCGCTGTGCTGCCTGCCTGCGATCACTACGCCGGCAGCGAGAAGCTGATGCTGAAATCGTTGGCATTGCAGCAGCAACTCGGCCCGGTGTTCGACATCACGCTCGATTGTGAAGACGGTGCGCAGGTCGGCCGGGAAGCCGAACACGCGGAACTGGTCGCGTCGCTGCTGGGCAGCGAGCATGACCATTTCGGCCGCGTCGGCGTGCGGATCCACGACTTCGATCATCCGCACTGGCGCGACGACGTCCGCCTCATTCTGCGTGCCGCAAAACGAGCGCCCGCTTACATCACCCTGCCGAAGATCCGCAACGTGCCCGACGCCGCCGAAATGGTCGCGTTCATTGAAGCGACGCGGAGCGAACTCGGCATTGCGCAGCCGGTGCCGGTGCAATTGCTCGTCGAAACCCATGGCGCGTTGACGCGTGTGTTCGATCTGGCCGCGCTGCCGGGCGTCGAAGCGCTGAGCTTCGGGCTGATGGACTTCGTCTCCGCGCACGACGGCGCGATTCCCGATACCGCGATGCGCTCGCCCGGCCAGTTCGATCATCCGCTGGTTCGGCGTGCCAAGCTCGAGATCTCGGCAGCCTGCCATGCACACGGCAAAGTGCCGTCGCATAACGTCAGCACGGAAGTACGGGACATGAGCGTAGTCGCGAACGACGCTACTCGCGCCCGCAACGAGTTCGGCTACACGCGCATGTGGAGCATCCATCCGGCGCAAATCGAGGCGATCGTCGCCGCGTTTGTCCCGCGTGACGAGGAAATCGTCACCGCTACCGAAATTCTGCTGGCTGCCCAGGCCGCGCAATGGGGACCGACGCGCTATCACGACACGCTGCACGACCGGGCGAGCTATCGCTACTACTGGTCCGTACTGCGTCGCGCGCAATCCACTGGCCGCACCGTCCCGCAAGACGCCGCGCCACTCTTCACGAAAGTGGGCGCTAACGGGCAAACCGCATCATGACCATGACGGCCAACGCTACAGCCGGCGCGGCAGCGCTGAACAGCGCCCACGCGCGCCGCCATGCAAGTGAATCACGGCATCGTCTGGCTTTGTGGAAAACAGGCGTCGAACACGCGGCTCAACCAGAAGCAACGAGCAGGCACAGAGGAGATTGCGGGAGATGAGCGAGACTACGCAAACCGCCGGCGCACAAGGCGAGAACGAACCCCAAAGCGGCTTCAAGCCGAAGAAATCCGTGGCGCTGTCCGGCGTGACGGCTGGCAACACCGCTTTATGCACAGTCGGCAAGACCGGCAACGATCTGCATTACCGTGGCTACGACATTCTCGATATCGCGACCTCATGCGAATTCGAGGAAATCGCGTATCTGCTGGTCCACGAAAAGCTGCCGACGCAGGCCGAACTGACCGCCTACAAGACCAGGCTTAAAGCGCTGCGTGGCCTGCCCGCGAATGTGAAAGCCGCGCTGGAATGGATTCCTGCTGCCGCGCATCCGATGGATGTGATGCGCACCGGCGTATCCGTACTGGGCACCGTGTTGCCGGAGAAAGACGACCACAACCTGCCCGGCGCACGCGACATCGCCGACAAGCTGATGGCTTCACTCGGTTCGATGCTGCTGTACTGGTACCACTACTCGCACAACGGCAAGCGCATCGAGGTCGAAACCGACGACGATTCGATCGGCGGCCACTTCCTGCATCTGCTGCATGGCGTGGAGCCGTCGAAGTCGTGGGTCGACGCGATGCATGTGTCGCTGAACCTGTACGCCGAGCATGAATTCAACGCGTCGACGTTCGCCGGCCGCGTGATCGCGGGCACGGGTTCGGATATCTATTCAGCGATTACCGGCGCAATCGGCGCACTGCGAGGCCCGAAACACGGCGGCGCGAACGAAGTCGCGTTCGAAATCCAGTCGCGCTATCAGACGCCGGATGAGGCCGAAGCCGATATCCGCAAGCGCGTCGAAAACAAGGAAGTGGTGATCGGTTTCGGTCACCCGGTCTATACGATCTCCGATCCGCGCAACAAGGTCATCAAGGAAGTTGCGAAGAAGCTCTCGAAGGAAGCGGGCAACCTGAAGCTGTTCAACATCGCCGAGCGACTTGAAACAGTGATGGCAGATGTGAAAAAAATGTTTCCCAATCTCGACTGGTTCAGCGCGGTGTCGTATCACATGATGGGCGTGCCGACGGCGATGTTCACGCCGCTCTTTGTGATCGCCCGCACGGCAGGCTGGAGCGCGCACATCATCGAGCAACGCATCGACAACAAGATCATTCGTCCGAGCGCGAATTACACCGGACCTGAGAATTTGAAGTACGTGCCGCTAAATAGGAGAAAATAGCGGTCGCTGTGCGCTTTCGAGGCGCGTGCAGTTCAACCTCGCGGCCGTCCGGACCGGCCAGCCGCGCACTGTTCAACTGAAACTAGATAGAAAGGTTTTCTCCATGAAAAAGCTGATGATCGCCGCCGTGATTGGCGCCCTGTCCACGACGATGCTGACCGTCGTGACTGACGCCGCCGCACAACCGGCGACCACCACCGCCACGAAGCCGGCTGCCAAGGCTGTGGCGAAGCGCCCGCAGCCGAAACGCCTGATCAAGCGCAAAGCCAATCCGGCCAAGGAAGCGAAGGTCGATCCGGTACCGGACGGCTCGGTCAAGTGGTCGTGCAACGAAGGTCTGGCATTCGACCTGAAGGGCGACATGAAGCGTGACCAGATCGTCACGGTTCACTGGGCAAACAAAAACTACAATCTGCCGCGCGAAGCGACCACCACGGGCGCAGACCGCTTCCACGACGCCGCATCGGGTATGGACCTGGTCGTGATTCCGACGAAGGCGATGTTGTTCTCGGATAAGGACAGCTCGCGTCTGGCTGACGAGTGCAAGACGGCAGCGATGGAGCAAGGCGCACCGGCTCCGACGCAATCGAACGCAATCAACAAGAGCAACTAATACGTTACATCAGGAAAACTCCCCGATGTCCGCTCCGATTTCCAACGTGCGACCCGACCCGGATAAAGTCCTGGTCGATATCGTCGATTACGTGCTGGATTTCCCGATCGACAGCACGCTCGCGCTGGATACGGCGCGTAACTGCCTGATCGATACGCTCGGCTGCGGACTCGAGGCGCTCACCTACCCAGCCTGCACCAAGCTGATGGGACCGATCGTGCCGGGCACGGTCGTCCCCAACGGTGCAAAGGTGCCCGGCACGTCGTTCCAGCTTGACCCGGTTCAGGCCGCCTTCAACATCGGCGCCATGATCCGCTGGCTGGACTTCAACGACACCTGGCTTGCCGCTGAGTGGGGCCATCCGTCGGATAACCTCGGCGGGATTCTGGCGACGGCCGACTGGCTCTCGCGCAGTGCCATCGCAGCGGGCAAAAAGCCGCTGACGATGAAAGACGTGTTGATCGGCATGATCAAGGCGCACGAAATTCAAGGCTGTATTGCGCTCGAGAACTCGTTCAACAAGGTCGGGCTCGATCATGTGTTGCTGGTCAAGCTGGCTTCCACCGCGGTGGTCGGCCAGATGATCGGTTTGACGCGCGATGAATTGATCAACGCGGTATCGCAGGCGTTTGTCGATGGACATGCGCTGCGTACCTATCGTCACGCGCCGAATACCGGCTCGCGCAAATCATGGGCCGCAGGCGACGCGACCTCGCGCGCCGTACGTCTCGCGTTGATCGCGAAGACCGGCGAGATGGGCTATCCGTCGGTGCTGACGGCCAGGACGTGGGGCTTTTACGACGTCGCGTTCAAGGGCAACGAGTTCAAGTTCCAGCGTCCGTACGGCTCGTATGTGATGGAAAACGTGCTGTTCAAGATCTCGTTTCCGGCTGAATTTCACGCCCAAACGGCGGTGGAAGCGGCGATGACTTTACACGCGCAGCTCGCCGCTAACGGCAAGCGCGTGGAAGACATCAAAAAGATCACGATCCGCACGCACGAAGCCGCGATCCGCATCATCGACAAGAAAGGCCCCCTGAACAATCCGGCCGACCGCGATCACTGCATCCAGTACATGATCGCCGTGCCGCTGATCCACGGCCGCCTGACGGCCGCGGATTATGAAGATTCGATCGCGCAGGATGCGCGACTCGATGTGCTGCGCGCCAAGATGGAATGTGTCGAAGACACGCAGTTCACGAAGGATTACCACGATCCGGAGAAGCGTTCGATCGCCAATGCACTGACGATCGAATTCAACGACGGATCGACATTCGACGAAGTCGTAGTCGAATACCCGATCGGTCATAAGCGTCGTCGCGAAGACGGAATTCCGTTGTTGGTCGAGAAGTTCAAGACCAACCTCGCGCGCCGCTTTCCGGTCAAGCAACAACTGGCGATTCTCGACGTGTCGCTGGATCAGGCAAGGCTCGAAGCCATGCCGGTCAATGAATACGTCGATTTGTACGTCATCTAGTTAAGTACAGTAGTTCCGCGATCAAACCAAGGAAAACACCATGGCCCACAACCTCCACAAAACGCTCAAGGAATTCGACAGCGGTTCCGGCAAAGGCAAGTTCTACTCCCTGCCGCAACTCGGCAAGGCACTGAACATCAAGATCGACCGCCTGCCGGTTTCGATCCGTATCGTGCTGGAATCGGTGCTGCGTAACTACGACGGCAAGAAAATCGCCGAAGAACACATCACGCAACTCGCGAACTGGAAGCCGACTGCAGCACGCGTCGACGAAATCCCGTTCGTGGTGTCGCGCGTCGTTCTGCAAGACTTTACCGGCGTGCCGCTGCTCGCCGATATCGCTGCGATGCGCGGTGTCGCGCAACGCGTCGGCAAGAACCCGAAGTCGATCGAACCGCTGGTCCCGGTTGATCTGGTGGTCGATCACTCGGTGCAGATCGATCACTTCCGCGAAAAGAACGCGCTCGACCTGAACATGAAACTGGAATTCCAGCGCAACAACGAGCGCTACCAGTTCATGAAGTGGGGCATGCAGGCATTCGACACGTTCAAGGTCGTGCCGCCGGGCGTCGGTATCGTTCACCAGGTGAACCTGGAATACCTCGCACGCGGCGTGCACAAGAAGGCCGAAGGCGCGGACACCGTGTACTACCCGGATTCGCTGGTCGGCACCGACAGCCACACCACGATGATCAACGGCATCGGCGTGGTGGGCTGGGGCGTGGGCGGCATCGAAGCTGAAGCCGGCATGCTCGGCCAGCCGGTGTACTTCCTGACGCCGGACGTGGTTGGCGTTGAACTGAAGGGCAAGCTGCGCGAAGGCCTGACGGCGACCGACCTGGTCCTGACCGTGACCGAACTGCTGCGCAAGGAAAAGGTTGTCGGCAAGTTCGTCGAGTTCTTCGGCGAAGGCACGAAGTCGCTGTCGCTGCCGGACCGCGCAACGATCGGCAACATGGCGCCGGAATACGGCGCCACCATGGGCTTCTTCCCGGTCGACGAAAAAACCATCGACTACTTCAAGGGCACGGGCCGCACCGACGCGGAAATCTCCGCCTTCGAAAGCTACTTCAAGGCGCAAGGCCTGTTCGGTATTCCGAAGGCTGGCCAGATCGACTACACCAAGGTCGTCACGCTGGATCTGGGCACGGTGACGCCGTCGCTGGCAGGTCCGAAGCGCCCGCAAGACCGTATCGAAATCGGTCACGTGAAGTCGACCTTCAGCGATCTGTTCTCGAAGCCGGTCGCAGAAAACGGCTTTGCAAAGAAGGCCGAAGATCTCGAAGCGCAATACACGACGAGCAACGGCGTCGACGTGAAGAACGGCGACATCCTGATCGCCGCGATCACGTCGTGCACGAATACGTCGAACCCGAGCGTGCTGCTGGCGGCTGGTCTGCTAGCGAAGAAGGCGGTCGAAGCCGGTCTGACGGTTGCTCCGCACATCAAGACCTCGCTGGCGCCGGGATCGCGCATCGTCACGGAATACCTGACGAAGACCGACTTGATGAAGTACCTCGACAAGCTCGGTTTCACGCTGGCCGCTTACGGTTGCACGACCTGTATTGGTAACGCGGGCGACCTGACGCCGGAACTGAACGAAGCGATCACGAAGAACGATATCGTCGCGGCGGCTGTTTTGTCGGGCAACCGTAACTTCGAAGCGCGTATTCACCCGAACATCCGCGCGAACTTCCTGGCCTCGCCGCCGCTGGTCGTCGCTTACGCGATCGCCGGCAACATCACGCGCGACCTGATGACCGAACCGGTCGGCAAGGGCAAGGGCGGCAAGGACATCTACCTGGGCGACATTTGGCCGACCAGCGAAGAAGTCAACGAACTGCTCAAGTTCGCGCTGGATGCAGACGCGTTCCGCAAGAACTACTCAGCGCTGACCAAGAAGGGCGACCTGTGGAGCAAGATCGAAGGCGAAGAAGGTCAAGTCTACGACTGGCCGAAATCGACCTACATCGCCGAGCCGCCGTTCTTCGGCAAGGACTTCTCGATGACGCCGGCGGACAGCATCCCGGCCGTCAAGAATGCGCGCGCACTGGGCATCTTCGGTGACTCGGTCACGACCGACCACATCAGCCCGGCTGGCTCGATCAAGGAAGATTCGCCGGCAGGCAAGTGGCTGAAGGCAAACGGCGTGCAGAAGGCCGACTTCAACAGCTACGGCTCGCGCCGCGGCAACCACGACGTGATGATGCGCGGCACGTTCGCCAACGTCCGGATCAAGAACCTGATGATCCCGGCGAAGGCAGACGGCACGCGCGTTGAAGGCGGCCTGACGATTCATCAGCCGAGCGGCGAGCAGGAGTCGATCTATGACGCAGCGATGAAGTACATCGACGCGGGTACGCCGACTGTCGTGTTTGCCGGTGAAGAGTACGGCACGGGCTCGTCGCGTGACTGGGCTGCGAAGGGTACGCAACTGCTGGGCGTGAAGGCTGTGGTCGCGCGTAGCTTCGAGCGGATTCACCGTTCGAACCTGGTCGGCATGGGCGTGCTGCCGCTGCAGTTCAAGGGCTCGGACAGCGTGCAATCGCTCGGTATTACCGGCGAAGAGACGTACGACATCGAAGGCCTGGGCAACGACTTCAAGCCGCAACAGGAAGTGACGCTGGTGATTCGCGGTAAGGACGGTAAGGAGAAACGCGTGCAGGTTCTGCTGCGTATCGATACGCCGATCGAAGTCGACTACTACAAGCACGGCGGGATTCTGCCGTTCGTGCTGCGTTCGCTGCTGGCTGCTTAAGGTATTCGCTTAGGCATGTAGTAACTGCGAGCTGTTTTGCAGGGGCTGCGTCCTGTGGAGGACGCAGCCGATTTTGGAAGCCCGGCTTTTGGCCGGGCTTTTTTTCTGGCTTTTTACTTCTGACCGCGGCCTGCCTGGAAGGCGTCCGGGTTGTCGGTGATCCGGCGTTGGGTCATGCGGGCGTTCCAGTCGGTGTCTCCTGGTGCCGACACCGTTGCACGCGTCGTGACGTGCGCGCGCTGCTGGGCGGCCCAGTTGAGTAACGCAACCTGGTCGATCGCGTCGGTTTCAGCCGACGGATGTGCGGTCCATTCGGGTTGCTTCGACACGGAAGGCCTCGTGGCTGGACGAACGGTGCGGCTCGCCGCGAGCCGCTCGTCGACTTGCGCCTCGGTCATGCGTGCGACTGCGAGTTTCCGGTCTGCCTTCGCCGGACGGCTCATCATGGCTTCGCGGGTAGACGCTTGCGTGGCCAGTTGTGGCGCGGCGTGCTGCGATAGCTGCGTGCGCGGGTTTCCAGGGGCGGCCTTGAGAGTCGTGTTGACATTCTTCGCCTGGCTCACCGACGCCACTGTGGGCACTGCATAGCCTGGCTCGGATGGCGACGGCGCGACAACTGCTGCCGTATGGCTTGCCGCCGAACGCGCAGGCGCGACCTCTGCCGCTGCGTAACTCGTCGCATGACTTGCAGGCGCCGTCACTGCCGCGACAGAGCTCGGTGCGGATGCGGCCGCGCTCGCGACCGAAGGCACACCCTGCACGACCGTCTGCGCGTCCTCAACCGCCAACTGCGCCAGCTTGCCAGGCTCTTGCGAATTATCGATGGCTGCAGCTGTCACCGTCGGCACAACCGGCTGCGTCACAGCCAGCGTTGTCGGTTTCTCCGCGTCTCGCGTCGTGCACGTTGCCAGCAACCAGGCCAGCGCAATGCTGCAACCCAGGAAGATCGTCGCCCCGATTATGTAATCCGAGCGCGACGAACGCGGACGGATCTTGCCCATCTCAAGGTAGCGCTTCGCTTCAGCCATCTCCGCATCGAAACGATGGGTATCCGAGCGTTGTGGGGGCGCCTTGTAGAACAGAATGTGCTTCACGCCCGGAGGAAACGGGCTTTGGCGCGCCGGCCGTTCCTTGCGTTGCACCGCATCGTGGATCGCCTGTTGCGCTTCAGTTTGTGCCGCGGGTTGGGGTTCGCGTTGCGCCGCATTTTGTGCTGCGGCCCGCGGCGCACGTCGTCGCGAGCCGAAAGGCGGCGGCAAGCCATCAAATGGCCGCGGCTTCGGGAACGCCAGATCGCCTTCGATCAAGGCCAGCGGTCGGTTCATCGTATGGTGCTCCGGTGGGACTCGACCGCTGTGTCGAGTTGCGCGACCAAGGTCTTGGCGCGCTCCATGAGCGCGCCAATTGCACTCGCCTCGTGTTCCAGCGGGGTCGTGCTGGCGCGCCGCAACGCTTCCATCAGACTACGCGCACCGACCAGACCTACGGCGCCGCTCAATCTGTGCAGCACGCTACTCAACCCTTCGCTGTCGCGCTCGTGGCTCAAGCCGCTCAGGCGCTTGAGATCGTCGTCCATCGAATGGCGCCAGCCGCCCAAAAATGTGCGGAGATCGATGCCCTCTTCAGACAGCGCGTCGAGATAGCGGCGCTCGAAGGGTTCAGATGGGGCACTCGTGGCTGCATCCTGCAACTGCGCGGCAAGGGCGAACAAGGGCGCCTGCGCGTGACGAGCCGGTTCTGTGGACGGCCCCCATTGATCAACGGTGAACGGCGCACTGAAGCTCGCGCGAGTGCCGGAATCTGAACTGCTTGCGATGAAAAGCTCGCCTTGCATACGCTGGACGAGAATCTGGCAGAGCGGCAAGCAAGCATCAGCGTCGCCAAGTCGTTCCCCCGCGGACGCTTCATCAGCGCTCAGCCCGAAAAGTTGCAGTTGTGCGGCATGCGCGGCTTTTTCACCGGCATCCGTCACGCTGATAACAATCCGCTGTGAGCCGGAATTCGACGGTTCCGCCCGCACGACGAGCGCAATCTCTCCACGCGAGCTAGCCTGGATCGTGCGGTTTAGCAGATGGAAGAAGATCTGCCCGAGCCGGGCACTGTCGGCGAGAATCCGCTCAGCGACCGTTTGATCGATGCTCGAACTCAGGCGCAAGCCTCGCTGAGCCGCATACGGAGTCAACAGTGCAATGACGCCGTCGACGAGTTCGCGCAGATTCGTCGCGCTTTCGTCGAGAACGAAGTCACGCGATTCTAGTGGCGAACCATCCAGCAAGTCGTGAAGTGTTTGACCCCATGTGTGCACCGCGGATCGGATCACCGGCATCTGCGCGCGTTGAGCCGACGGTGTGGCCGCCGTTTCGAGCGATTCAAGCAGACCCGTCACGGCGATCAATGGTGCTTCCGCATAGACACGCATCGCACCGAGCAACCAAAGCCGTTCCTGCTTCGCGGCGGCGCTCGCCTCAGCGGATGCTGCGACGCGTACGGCCTGCTCGCGCGCTTCGGCTGCAGCGCAGCGGCGCGTCCATTCATTCTCAGCGTGGTGCAGTTTTTCAGCAACGCGTCTCAGCGCGGCGCGAGACAGGCATGCCCCGGCCAACGCAACGACCGCCGGCGCCGCGAGCGCCAACAGCCACGTTTGCCGCTCGATGGCGGCATCACGTGCGCCTGTCGCCGGTTGGCCGAACGCGTTGCGGTTATCGCCGGAAGCAAGCGCAAGAGACGCGCTAGCAGCGGTCTCCTCGCGCGAATGAAGATCGCTGGCCGACTGCCGGAGTTGTCCCACTGCGTCGCGCGCGGCGAGCACTGCGGCCGGACGTGAATCGTCAACGCGCAATGCGTGCGGTGTACTGTCGACTAACGGCGCCGCGTTGGCGCGTATCGAGAGCAGGCACAGCAATGCAAACGCAAAGAAGCAGCCCAATACCGTCGCAAAACGGATCGAAGTCAGCCCGGCGTTGTGAGAGAGACTGTGAGAAAAATTGTAAGAGGAGCGCGGCGCACGACGACGCGCGCCCGCTGAAGAACCAAGCAGGCTCATTTTGTTCGTAGCCCGCAGCATTTCAGTCGATCAGCCTGTGCAGCGTAGCAAACTCAATCAGTGCTGCCAATGACGACAGCCCAAGCTTTTCCTGGATGCGGCTCTTGTATGTGCTCACTGTCTTGTCGCTCATGAACAGCGCGTCGCCAATCGCCTTGTTCGACATGCCTTTCGTGAGCATCTGCAAAATCACAAGTTCCTTATCGGACAACAGCGTGAGCCTGTCTTCTTCATTTGCCCCGTCGGCGGACGGCGCGATGCCGGCTCCGCTGGCTGTCACGGGAAACACTGTATAGCCGGCCAATACAGCCTCGACACCGCGCATGATCTCTTTCATCTCCTGCGACTTGGCGACAAAACCGTGCACACCAGAGCGCATCGCCCGCTGCGCGAAGGTAGCCGGATCTTGCCCCGACAGCACCAGCACGCGCATCGACGGGTGGGCGAGCTTGAGACGCGGAATGACATCAAGCCCGCTGATGCGCGGAATGTCGAGATCGAGGATCGCAAGTTTGGGTGTGTGTTGCCGGGCCATTTCGACAGCGGTTTGTCCGTTGTCGGCCTCGATTACTTCTTCAACGCCAAGTAGTTGTATGAGCTGCATCTTGATGACCAGCCGAAATGCGGGATGATCGTCGATAACCAGAATGGTAGACATTTATAGTATTCCTCATGAAATCGACCCTTGCCACGCTCACGCTCACCATCGGTAAGCCATAAAAGCCGCATCTAACGAGAAGAATGCGTGCAACGTCCCCGCCTCTCGGCGCAAGACTGCAAGGGATTAGGGATTAGGGATTAGGATCTCGTAGCAAAGCCGTGATACAACGCGGGCTAGCCGAAATATCGACCGGCCGCACGAAGTCGGCATTCGTTCGCGCCGACCGTCATTCTTGATACGCCGGCAAACTAGGAAGCCCCGAGCACGAATTCGATCTCGACGCGGCGATTTGGCGCAAGACATCGCACCAGTTCGTCGCGTTTCGTTTGTTGACAAGTCACCAGTTGATTGGCACTGCCCTGGCCCTGTGCGGTTACCGGCAAGGTCACACCGTGATTGCTCAGATACTGCCGGACCGTCTGTGCACGCTGCAACGAAAGACTCTTATTGTAAGTATCGCTGCCAAGGCGATCGGCGTAGCCGGTGACCTTCAACTCACGTATCGCGGGAACCTTCTTAAGACCCATCACCACGGCGTCGAGATGTTGCTTGCCAGCCGGCAGAATCGCCGCTTCGTCGCCGCCGTTGAAACGGAACAGCGAGTCGGCTCGCAGCGTTATCTTTCGCGGCTCCTGAGCCGCAGGTGTCGGTGCCACCGCGTGCTTCGCTTGCGAACATTGCAGCGCCGTTTCCGCTGATTTCCGCAGGTTGTCCTGAACTTCCGGTAAGCGCTTTTCAGCTCTGGAGAAACTCCGCGTCCATGCGTCATGTCCAGCTTGCGTCAGTTCGACTTCGGCACACGCAAGAGGCCGTTGCGCTTCAGGGCATTGGGCGAGGGCAGGATCGGACTTGATAGTGTTGACGATCTTCCATAGATCAGGGCGCACAGTCGACACGGTGCGCAAGGCGGGGTTAGCTGCGGATAACGGCGAGCCATTTTCAAGGCTCATCGTAATCATCGCGGCTTGGCCAATTGCTTCCTCGACGAAGCCCCAGTGATCGCTGGCCTGCGACGCCTGTTGGCCAGCGTCTAACCAGCATTGCGCCTTCGCGTGGAAATAGCTGTTTTTATCGCCCGGGACTTGATCGAGACGTTGTTGCAACGATGTCAGCGCGGTGCGGCTGCTGACGATCGGCGCGTAGGTGTCGATCCATTGCCCGTTGGCCGCCCCTGCGGCCTCGTCCTGCGCGGCGCCGACGCCGGTTTTCAGCACGGTGGCATCTTCGATGCCGAGCCGCTCACGCGCGGCATGGTCCGCGCAACCTGACAAGGCCAGCGCACACGCGAGGATCGTTAACTGGAGTTTCATTGGATTTCTGCGTCGAACGCATCTTCTTTAAGATGGTTCTGAGTATGAAGAGACGCGGATGCAGGGGGAATGGGAAGATTCTTAGAATGACGTCAGAAAGCTGAGACTTTGGGGAAGATCACGTCAAACGCAGGAAACGGCCCGTATCGGAGAAGGTCGGGACGTTTGCGTAAGCCCGCGATGTCTCCGCAACGCAAGGTCCCGCGCCAAAGATCAGTGCTGTGCTGCACCTGTCGCGCGCATAGGCATTACGTGCGCGACGGATAATCCAGTCAGCCTCGCACTCTCTTGCTACATAACGGCTGTCGTTGATACGGTCTGCCACTTACACCTTCACCGCCCGCGCCGCGTTCCTTCCCCGCAGCCACTCCAGTGCCAGCAGCAGGCAAGTCGAAAACACAATCAAAATTGTCGCCAGCGCCGCAATCGTCGGGCTGATGTTCTCGCGAATGCCAGTGAACATTTGCCGCGGCAGCGTCGTCTGATCCGCGCCTGCGAGAAACAGCGTCACCACGACCTCATCGAACGATGTCGCGAACGCGAACAATGCCCCCGAGATGACCCCCGGCGCAATCACCGGCAACGTGATGCGGAAAAACGTCTTCACCGGATTTGCGCCGAGCGACAAGCTGGCACGCACCAGGTTGTAATTGAAGCCTTGCAACGTCGCGGCCACGGTCGTCACGACAAACGGCACACCAAGCGACGCATGCGCCAGAATCAACCCGATATAAGTATTCGCCAGCCCCAGCGGCGCAAAGAACAGATACATGCCAACGCCGACCACCACCACGGGCACGATCATCGGAGAAATCAGGATCGCCATCAGCAGCGCCTTGCCGCGGAAGTTCGCTTTGGTCAGTCCGATTGCAGCAAGCGTGCCGAGAACAGTTGCGACCACCGTCGCCGACGGCGCCACGATAAAGCTGTTCTTCGCCGCCATGCGCCACTCATCAGACGCGATCAGATTCTGATACCAGCGCAGCGACCAGCCCGGAATCGGATACACCAGAAACGTGCTCGACGAAAACGACAGCGGCACAATCGCCAGCACCGGCAAGATCAGATATAGCAGCGTCAGCACGGCAAGCGCGCGCAGTGCGAAGTACCACACGCGTTCAACCAACGACGTATGCGGTGCGAACAAGGGCTTGGCAAGTTTCATCGCGAGTAGGCTCCGTTCAGCCAATCAGCCGAGGCTCAAGGACGAACGCGTAAAACGCCCGTAGATGACGTACAGCACGAGCGTCGCGGCAAGCAGTAAGCCGCCGAGCGCGCACGCCATGCCCCAGTTGATCGTCACGTTGGTGAAGTACGCGACGTAGTAGCTAACCATCTGGTCGCCTGGGCCACCGAGCAATGCCGGCGTGATGTAGTAGCCGATCGCCAGAATGAACACGAGCAGTGCCCCTGCGCCGATCCCCGGATAAGTCTGCGGCACATACACGCGCCAGAACGCCGCGAACGGATGGCTGCCCAGCGAAATCGCGGCGCGCTGATAGGTCGGCGGGATCGACTTCATCACGCTATACAGCGGCAGGATCATGAACGGCAACAGAATGTGCGTCATCGAGATGTAGACACCGGTGCGGTTGAACAGCAGCGACAGCGGGTCATGCAACAGCCCGCTCGCAATCAACGCCTTGTTCACCAGCCCCTCGCTTTGCAGAATCACAATCCACGCGGCGACGCGCACGAGGATCGACGTCCAGAACGGAATCAGCACGAGAATCATCACCAGATTCGCGCGACGATCGGACAGCGTCGAGATCCAGTACGCGAGCGGATAACCGAGCAGCAGCGTGAAAAACGTCACGACCGCGCCGATTACAAACGTGCGGCTAAACACGGCGAGATAGATCTGTTGGTCTGGATCGGTCGGAATGATGTGGCCGAACGCGTCCTGTTTGTGGTCCAACGAAGCCAGCAGATAGAACGGTGAATACACACCTGAATTCTTGGCAATCGCCTGCCAGTAGGTGATGTTGTTCCAGCGCTCGTCGAGTTCGACGAACTTCGCGTGAACCTCGGCGGGCGCGAGATCCAATGGCTTGCTGTTGTCGTCGACGAACGGCATCGCGCGAGCCGACTTCGCGACCAGAGAACGGTAGCCGGGAATTTCGACGTTCAAGCGGCGTGCCAGCGCACCCATGCCATCACTATCCGCGACTGCGGCGAGGTCCACCGCCAATGCGGCATACGCCGCGTCAGGAGGCAGCGTCTTGCGATCCCAATCGCGTAGTGCATGCAGCGTATGCGGCAAGGCATTAACAACTTCCGGATTCTGCGCAGCGCGCGTCAACAACGCACCGATTGGCACGACGAAAATCAGTAGCAGAAAAATGGCGAGCGGTGCGATCAGTAGGAGCGCCATCGCGCGTTTTTTCGCTTCCGCGGCCTTCAGTTCTCGCTTGAGCCGAACACTCGACTCGGGCGTCGAATCAGCGGCGATCGTCATCGTAGTCACACCCGTCTCCATTGTCGACAGGAGTTAGCGCTTTAGCGCTTACTCCTGTCCCACGCACTAGCGAGTCGACCAGAGTTAGCGCTTTAGCGCTTACTCTGGTCCCACGCACTCGCGAGTCGACAGGAGTTAGCGCTTTAGCACTCACCCCCGTCCCACGCACCAACTGTCAATCCCATGCATCCAGCCGCGCGCACATCGTTCAGATAGGCGCGCGTCGTCTTGCATCGATACGACACGACTTCACTAACAAGAAACCGCGCCGCCTCACCCAAGCCTGCTTACTTCGAAGCCCACGACGAAAACCGTTGCTCCAACTCATCGCCATGGTCGGTCCAGAACGCGAGATTCTGCAACACAGCATTCTTGCCATTAGCCGGCGAGTTCGGCAGATTCGCAAGCGTCTTCGGATCGAGCGCCTTGATCGCCGCCACATTCACCGGACCGTACGCGATGTTATGCGCGTAGTCCTGTTGCGGCTTCGACGAAAGCGAATACGCGATGTACTTCTCAGCCAGCGCCTTGTTCGGCGAGCCCTTCGGAATCGCCCAATAGTCAAGGTCGTAGATGCTGCCGTTCCACACCACCTTGAGGTTCTTACCCTCCTTCTGCGCGGCGTCGATACGGCCGTTGTACGCGGTCGACATCACCACATCACCCGCGACGAGAAATTGCGGCGGCTGTGCGCCCGCTTCCCACCATTGAATATTCGGCTTCAGTTCGTCGAGCTTCTTGAACGCCCGGTCCTGGCCTTCCTTGGTGGCGAGCACCTTGTAGACGTCCTTCGGCGGCACGCCGTCGGCCATCAGCGCGAATTCCAGGTTATACCGCGCGCCCTTGCGCATCGCACGCTTGCCGGGGAATTTCTTTACGTCCCAGAAGTCGGCCCAGCCCGTCGGGGCGGTTTTCAGCTTGTCGGCGTTATACGCAAGTGCCGTCGACCACACGAAGAAACCTACGCCGCAAGCTTGCGGCGCTTCCGGAATCAGATCCGACTTCTTGGCGATCTTCGACCAGTCCAGCTTCTCGTACAACCCTTCATCACAACCTCGGCCGATGTCGCCCGATTCGACTTCCACCACGTCCCAGTTCACATGCTTCGCTTCGACCATCGCCTTCACTTTGGCCTGCTCGCCGTTATATTCGACGGCGGTCACCTTGTTGCTGGTTTGCGCTTCGAATGGCTGGTTGAATGCGACCTTTTGCGCGTCGCCGTTCGCGCCGCCGAAGTTGACGACCGTCAGTTCGGCTGCATTGACCTGCGCGGCGCCCAGCGCGAGCGCCACAGCACCGACAGCGATGGCGCAGCGCGATTTCCCGATCTTGCTCATGGTGTGTTGCTCTCCTTTTTGGTGGTGTGCTTTCAACCTCAGCGAACTACGGTACGGCTTGTTATGTGCTGCTGACTCGACCCGCCTGAATTTGACCAACTACGTTGGAGCCACTGCGCCGAACGATCTGCATCGAACGAACTCCGTCGATCGCTTCGCGCCAAACGCCTTCACGCGCCTGCAAAAACCCGCAGATGCTCGGGTGCGAACTCCAGTGCAACCGGCGCACCAGGCGCGAAGGTTTCGAGTGCATCGGTGCCGAGCGGCACCTTGACGAAGCACTCGTCCTGTTCCGGCAGGCCACAGCGCATACGCACGTGGTCGCCAAAATAGATCAGCCCGCGCGCTTCGCCGCTTAGGGCGTTGGCGCCCGGTCGTGACGCACCGTTCCCCAGGCTAGCGAGCTTCATGCGCTCAGGCCGGATGCAAGCAACCGCCGGCGTGCCCGCCCGCGCGCCACCGATATTGCGTCCCGTGAGGCGGGTGCCGTCAATCAGATGAAACTCGCAGTACTCGCCATCGACGTTCGCAATCGTGCCGCGCAGCTTGTTGCTGTCGCCGATGAAGTTCGCGACGAACTCGTTGCACGGCGATTCGTACAGACGGTCGACGGTATCGAGCTGCTGCACGATGCCTTTATCGAACACGGCGACGCGGTCCGACATGGTCAGCGCCTCGCCCTGATCGTGCGTCACATAGACGAACGTCACGCCGAGCTTCTCGTGTAATGATTTAAGTTCGTACTGCATATGCTCGCGCAACTGCTTGTCGAGTGCGCCGAGCGGCTCGTCCATCAGGACGAGCTTCGGTTCGAACACGAGCGCCCGCGCCAGCGCAATACGTTGCTGCTGACCGCCGGAAAGCTGCGCCGGATAGCGTTTCGCGAAGCTCTCCATACGCACCATCTTCAGCGCGTTATTCGTGCGATGGGCGCGCTCATTCGCGGAAAGTTTGCGCACCGTGAGGGGATACGCGACGTTCTGCTCGACCGTCAAATGCGGAAACAAAGCGTAGTTCTGAAACACCATGCCGATGTTGCGCTTATGCGGCGGCACGGTGTTGAGCAGCGTGCCGTCCAGCCAGATCTCGCCGCCGGTGGGAAATTCAAAGCCCGCCAGCATCATCAGACATGTGGTTTTCCCTGATCCCGAAGGTCCGAGCAGCGTCAGGAATTCGCCCTGATAGATATCCAGATCGAGTTGTTTGACGACCAGCGTTTCGCCGTCGTATGTCTTGCGCACACCTCGAAAGCTGACGATCACGTCATCGGTTTTCATGCCTTCGTCTCCTCTGCGGTTCGGCTGCTCCCCCTGCAAAACAGAGGGATAGCGTCAATTGCGTGGCTCACTATAGTCCCTTACGGTTCTACACTATGGAACCATTTCATTATTCCGGATAGAACCACTTGGACACCGTGATTTTGTCGGATTGGCTCGCCGCGCGGCTTGACCGCACGGCCGCCGAACCGGTCTACAGACAGACCCTAAGGCTGATGCAACAGGCCATCCTGACCGGCCAGTTGCCGCCCGGCACCAAGCTGCCGAGTTCGCGCACGCTCGCCGAAGACCTCGGCATCGCGCGCAACACGGTGCTGCACGTCTACGATCAGTTGACCGCCGAAGGCTATGTGATCTCAACCACCGGCAGCGGCACCTATGTCGCCGACACGCGGCCGGACACGGCGGCGGTGAATGCGCGCAAGAAGCCGGCGGTGGTGAGCGTGGACGAGCGCGAGGAAGCGGCGCAGAAGCCGCCCAAACGCGATCTCGGCGACCTCTCCACGCGCGGACGAAGGCTGATCGATCAGGCTGGCGTCTCCGCCAAACAGTGGGGGGCGTTCATGCCGGGCGTGCCCGACGTCGCCGAGTTTCCGGCGCGCACATGGAGCCGCTTGCAGGCAAGGTTGTGGAAGGAAGCCAATCCCGATCTGCTGACTTATGCGCCTGGCGGCGGCTATCGCCCACTGCGGCGCGCATTGTCCGATTATCTGCGCGTCGCGCGCTCGGTGAATTGCACGCCCGATCAGATCATCATCACGACGGGCATTCATCAGTCGATCGATCTGGCGGTGCGTTTATTGACCGACGTCGGCGATCGCGCATGGGTGGAAGAGCCGTGCTATTGGGGTGCGCGCAGCGTGCTGCAATCGTCGGGGATCACGTTGGTGCCCGTGCCTGTGGACGACGAGGGCCTCAACCCGCGCGAACAGGATCTGCAGCAGCCACCGCGATTAGCGCTCGTCACGCCCTCGCATCAATATCCGCTCGGCATGGTGATGAGTCTCGCGCGCCGCCGCACGCTGCTCGAGTACGCGCGCCAGCACAACGTCTGGATCATCGAGGACGACTACGACAGCGAGTTCCGCTACGGCAGCCGTCCGCTGGCATCGTTGCAAGGACTCGATGATGCCGGTCAGGTGATCTATGTTGGCAGCTTGGGGAAGATGCTGTTTCCTGGCTTGCGGATCGGCTACATGATCGCGCCGGCGCATCTGGTGGATACATTCCGCACGGGCGTGGCCGAGCTGTATCGCGAGGGACAATTGATGCAGCAGGCGGTGATGACCGACTTCATCATGGACGGCCATCTCACGTCGCACGTTCGCCGTATGCGCGCGCTATATGGTGAACGCAGACAGATTCTGATCGACGCGATCACCGCGCGTTTCGGCAACGAACTCCCGGTGATGGGCGACGAAGCCGGCCTGCATCTGGTGCTCGGCCTGCCGGACCATGCGAATGATCGCGCGGTAACCGCTGCGGCTTACGACGCTGGAGTGATCGTGCGGCCGCTCGCCGCCTACTACAGCAGCGAGACGCCCGCGCGGCGCGGCCTATTGCTGGGATACGCCTGCGTGGCGAACGAGAAGATCGGTCCGGCGTTCGACACGCTCGCGCGGGTGATCGAGCAGACGGCGTTGAAGAAAAAGCCTACGCGTGCCGCCTGAGCGCACAACGCCTCACTTCAAGCCGAAGTCCACCCGCGACGTCGCGCCCTTGTCTTTGATTCCATCCGCATTCAGCTTCGGCGCGACGATAAACACGCGGCTGCTGTCGATCTTGCCGTCAAAATACTGCTGCACCGCCTGCGCCCGTTGCTGCGCGAGCTTACGCAAGCTGGCGTCGTCGATCGGTGCATTGGCGGCGAGCGCGCTCTTCATCTCGTCGTCCGGCAGGCTCTTGGTCAAGCCGACAAAATTGTGCGGCTTCTTGAAGTCAGCCGCCTTGTAGGCCTTGGTCAGGTACTTGTCGTATTCCTTCGGATCAACCGTCACCGTCGACAGATCGACACTCTCGCCGTTGCCCACCACGTCTTTGATCTTCTGCTGCTTGACCTGGCGTTCAACGTACTGCGTTCGTAAACCGGGTTCGTCGACAGCCGGATCGACACGGCCGATCAGGTCGATACGGATCGACGCTTTGTCAGCCAGCGCCTTCACGATGGTGTCGAGCTTCTTGTCGGCGGCATCCGAGAGTGTCGCTGAACCCGGCTCGAACTCGACGTAACCCAATTCCTCGCCATTGCCGCCGAATGCATTGGCGATCAGCGAGAACGGCGCGGTCACGGCCTTCTGCAGCAGATTGAGCACGGCATGCCAGATCAAGCCGCCAATGCTGAACTCCGGATTCGACAACGATCCCGACACCGGCAGATTCACGTCGATCTCGCCGCGCGAATTTTTCAGGAGCGAGATCGCGAGCCGCACCGGCAGCTTGGTCGCCGTGTCGTTCTCGACGTGATCGCCGAACGTGAGCTGGTCGATGAAAATATGATTGTTCGCGTTCAACTGATCGTTATCGAGCTGGTAGTGCAGATCGACATTCAGCTTGCCCTTGGTAATCGGATACCCGGCGTATTTCGCCGAATACGGCGTGAGATTGGTGAGCTCGATATCATGCGCGCTGGCAGTCAAATCGAGCGCCGGTTTCGCGATCAGCGGATTGACCGTACCGCGAATCGACAGCGGACCATTGGCGGCCAGCTTCGCAGCGATGTCGACAGGCGCGGACGTGGTCGATTGCGTGCCGAACGCCCCGACTGTGCCTTGAATGCCGACCAGGTTCGCCGTGAAGTTCGGCCTGATGAAGTTGTCGGTGTAGGTCACGCGGCCCTGTTGCAGCACCAGTTGGCCGAAGTGCAGTTTGACGGGGCTTTGCGGCGGCGTAGCGGCGGTCACCGTGGCCGGCGTCGCAGAGGACGCAGGAACCGGCGCGGACGCCACCACGGGCGCAGAAGCAGCCTCTGGCGTCAACGGTACCGGATCGTGGCCGCTCTTGTCGCGTGTCAGCGATTGCGCGGCGCCGCTTTCATGCGCGACCACGTCCTTCAGATTCAGCTTGCCTTGCGCGTCGAGCAGCACACGTCCATAGAACCTGGTGAACGTAACGCGGCCCGCGTCGACCGTCGTGCCGTGTTCGTCGTAGTCGGCCTTCAGGTTGGTCAGCGCGAGCGAACCCCAACCCGCGAATGGATCAGACGTCGCCTTGTCGAGCATCCGTACGTCGACGAGTGCCACGTCGCCGCGGTACGTCGCCTTGAGTGCTTTCGCCTGACTCAGCGCAAGATCGCCGTTCGCATTGAGCAATGCGCTCGCGATCAGTGCATTCAGCTTGCCGCCGAAGTACGGTTCGAAGGCCGCCGCATCCAGACGGTTCGCGTTCACCTTGACGGCCACCTTGAGCGGCGTCGCCGTGACATCGCCTTTTACGCCGAGCGTGCCTTTCTGGTTGAGCGTTGCTTGCAGATCGATCGGCAGCGGCTTACTGAGATCGTCGCTGATCTGCTGCACTTTCAGTTGCAGCGGCGTCACGCTCAGCTTCACCGGCCGCGGCGTGGTGTTGTCGGTGAAGTTGGCACTCGCGTCTTTCAGGTTGAGTTCGCCGATCTTGTAGTGCCACGCGGGCCCTTCGGCTTGCGCCTTCTTCACCGCATGGATCGCCGTGCGCTGCTGCTCGGCCTGATGCGGACCAGCGAGCGCGGCGAGGTCGATACTGCCGTCTTTCAGACGCTGCGCGTTAACCACGAACCCGGTCGTGTCGACGCCGGTGATATCGGCCGTGCGTCCTGCTACGTCCACCTGCTTGACTGTCACCGTGCCTTGCGCGAGCGAGACGACTGGCTCCCTGCTGCCGCGTGCCGCGAGTTTGAGCGACTGTAGATCGAGTTGCGTGTCGGTGACCATCACAGCGGCTGGGGACTTCGACCAGTTCGCGCCAACGTTCGCGTTGGCGGACAACGCGCCGTCCACCACCTGCGCGGCAGTTGCCGTGTCGAGATACGGTTGCAGCAGCGGCAACTTCAATGACTTCAGATCGAGCTTCGCACTGGCCGTCTTCGCGACGAGGCCGAACGCACCCGCCGCGCCGAGCGAACCGCCCGCATCCTTGAAGTCTGTGTTCAGCGTGTAGTGCGCAGGCGTAGTGGCGAGCGTCGAGAAATCGGTCAGCGTGACGGCCAGTTTTTGCAGGCCAAGGTCGACCGGCCGCGAGGCGGCTTCATCGTGAACGTTCACGGTGCCGTCGTTGAGCGCGAAACGCTTGATCGACAGATCCAGAGGCTGTGCGGTCTTATCCGTGGCGGCTGCACCGGATGCCACGACTGGTGCGCTGGCGGCGTTGCTGGCGGCGTTCTTAGCCGTCGTGGCCGCAGAAGCGGCCGCCGCGGATGCCGGAGCGGAAGCAGACGCCGATGCTGACGTGGAAGCCCCCGCAGCAGGCGCAGGCGCGAACATCTTCTCGACACTCAACACGCCCTCTTTATCACGCGCAAGATTGGCGCTTGGCGCGTCGATGCGAATATCGTCGAAGTGATACAGGCTCTTCAACGGCTCGAGCGTCGCGGCCGCCACATGCACCGCGCGCGCCGCGAAGAACGGCGCCTTGCCTTGGTCGCGCACGTCCACATCGTTCAAATCGACCGTGCCCGCCACGCGCAACGAAGGTGCGTCATTGGAGACCACGAAGTTGAGCTTGAGATCGGTGGACAGTTTGCCGCTCTGCACGATCACAGGCAGCTTGGTCGGCACATAGGACATCAGACGCGGCACGTCGAGCCCGTCGAAACGCAGCGACACTTCCGACTCGCGCGACGCTGCAAACGGTTTGGTCTTGCCGTCGATAGCGAGCGGACTACCGTCAATGCGCGCACGCAAAAGCGGCTCGACGAAGATGTCGGTTTTCGAAGGCAGCGTGGCGATGAATGGAACACCGAGCTTCCATTGATCGATCACATGGGTCGCGCCGAGCAGCTTGTCGTCGAACGTGATCTGGCCATTTTCAAGGCGAATGTTCGACACCGAAAAGAGCGTCGGCTTGCTATCGGGCTTGGCCGGCTGCTTCGAAAACTTCTCGATCAGATCGGTGAAATTGAAGCGCTGCGCGTCATAGCGCACGATATGAAAACGCGGCGAATCGAGTTGCACTTCGTCGATGATCGGCGCGGCGCGAAACAGCGAACTCCACGACGGTTTCACGATGAGCCGCGAAATATCGACGAAATCGCCCGCGCCGCCGCGCTCGCCGATATGCACGCGATCGGCTTCGAATCTAAGTGTGTACGGATTCAGCGCAATGCGCCCTATCGTGGCGGGCCGCTCGAGTTGCTTGCTGAGTTGCTGCTCGGCGATGTGGCGAATCAACGGCGGCGCCGCAAAAAAGCCCAGCAGACCGAACAATACGAGAAAGATCAGCAGACCGGTGATGACACGCCGGGTAAGGCGTGACTGCGCGACGTCGCGCACGGTCTGCATGGAAGAGGCGAATGATGCTTTATTGAGGCTTGCCATGCTCGGTCTTGGGTAATGCGGCGGCAAGCCCGCCGCGAAACGAAAATCCCGCAAGCGGCAGTATAAGTGGTGAATCTTACGCGGCGTACAAATGTAAGCTGGGGCTTACACATTGTTGCGCGTTACAGCGCCGCATGTCCGCCGGCACGAAGCGGCGGACACGGAGCTGAGTTATGCGTTACTCATGCATTGCTGTCACAGCAGTGACGCATATCACTGATGCTGATGCGCTTCACTGTCGCATTCGCCGCCGCGTTGCGTTGGCGAACTTCGTTGACGAACTTCATTGGCGCAATTTACTCACGCCCTTCATTGCCGAACGACCGCCGGCGGTTGCCAACTGCCGTCGGTAGCTTGCGGCTTCGGCGCGTACAAACGCAACACCAGTTGCAGATCGGCGCGCGGCGCCGGCAACCAGTTGCCACTCTTGCCGCGCGCCGACGACACCGTGACGTCGAGCGACCCGTCGCGATTGCGGCGCGCACCGTTGCGATCGCCGACCGCCAGACGCGCCGGCGTGCTTTCCCCTAACGCGCCGTCCTTCGTGTAGGCGGTGATCGACCAGAAACCGCGCACCGGCGGCAACTGGTTCGGCGCGAAGTGGATCACGTAGCGGTTCGCGCCATTGAGCGCATGCCCGTCGCTGTCCTGGGTGACAACCACGCGCACTTCATCTTCCTTCGTGCCGATGCCCGGCTGGGTCGCGGCGGCGTAAGCCCGCATTGCGTAGTCCGGGCCGTAGTTGCCCACACCGTCGCCGAACCAGCTCCAGCCGTTGCCGCTCAGCAGATTGGACGGCGGCGTGACGATGCGCTCGTGGCCGTCAGTCAGGCCCGCGGCGATCGCCTCGGGTGCCCTCGGCAGTTTCACCGGATCGCCAGGCGTCACGCCCAGGTCCGAGAGGATTTTCAGCGCATGCGGATCAGCCGGCGTCGGCGGATTGTCAGGCAAGGCCTGCGCCAGTTTGCTGAAGAAGCCGTTCGCGTCGAGCGCGGCGACTTGCGCGGCCGGCGTGCCGGAAGCGGTCGCGGCGGCGGCATCGGCGGCATTGCTGCGCGGCGGCGCAATCGACGCCGCGCGCGTGTCGCCGGTATAGACGCTCAACGGCGCGACGCGGATGGCGCTTTGCAGCTTGCGCACCGCCGTCAGGTCGCGGGTACCGTTCGACTGGATACGCACACTCACCCAGGCGTTACGGGTCGGCACGTCGACGCGTTTGGCGCCCTTGGGCAGATCGCCCTGCCAGCCCGGGCCGACGAAGGCAATCGTTTGCGCCTTGATACCCGCTGCGCGGCTGGCAAACTGCGAGCTGGTCGACCACACCACGTTGGTCCACATGTCGAGTACGCGGGCGTCCACGTAGCGGCCACGCGAATCGGGCAACGACACGATCACCGGCTCGCTGCCGAGGTCCAGCCAGCCGGTCGAGTCGAGCGTGTCGAGACTTGGCCGCAGCGGATTGGCTGCGCCGATTGGCGGCAAGGCCTGCGCGTGGCGCAGCGTGTTGACCGGCGCCTGGCCCGGATCGGTGCCAACCGCCGCGTCGCGCGCGACGCCCATTAGCACCAGTGGATAGCCGAACACATACGAATCGGCGACTTCGTCCTTGATCCAGCCAGTGGTTTTCTGCGTCGTGGATGGAGTCGACGCGCAGCCAGCCAGAAATGCGAGGCCTGCGAGCGATGCGCAGGTCCAGTGAAGCGAAAACAGTTCTTGGCGATTTTTTATCATTCGTTCAGGTGGCGGAACGTGCGGTCCTAAGGGAGACGTCGGTGCGCAGCGAAACCTGTTTGCGTGGCCTCCCTGAGCCGAACGCAGCCAGTCCGCGGCTTGCGATGCCGACAACATCGGGTTGTATCGTATCCTTGCTCACCAGGCAAGCGCAAAGGCAATAGCGCGTTGTAATGCGCGCGCGGACACCATTGACAAAAAGGTTGACGATATTTGTCACTTCCGCGCCGGTTCTTGCCTTGCTGGCCGCCCTTCCCGACCACTCGCCGATTTTTTGTATCCGGAGTGCTTTATGTATATGCCCGCCCATTTTGAAGAGAACCGTCCAGAGGTTCTCCACCGCCTGATCGCCGAGCAGCCGTTCGGCGCGCTGATTACCCACGGGCCGAATGGGCTCGATGCCAATCATTTGCCGTTTGAGTTCGACGCGAAGCGGGTCCCTGGAACGGGCGAAGCGAAACCAGTCCCCGGAAGGGATGACGCGCAGCGCGTCTCCGGCGGCGGCGACCCGACGCTCGCCTCGGCAGGAAACGACGCGCCCGCGCATTCCCACGGCGTCCTCCGCGCCCACGTCGCCCGCGCCAACCCGGTTTGGCAGGAAGTCGCCGCTAACCCGGAAACCCTCGTCATTTTCCAGGGGCCGGCCGCCTATATCTCGCCGACCTGGTATCCGAGCAAGCACGAGACACATCGCCAGGTACCGACTTACAACTATATGGTCGTGCACGCGCATGGCCGGATCGTCGTGCGCGACGACGAGGCGTTCTTGCGCGGCCTCGTCGCGCGGCTCACCCGCAAAATGGAAGCGGGCGAACCGGTGCCATGGAAAATGGGCGACGCACCGGCCGACTATATCGCCCAGATGCTTGGAGCGATCGTCGGTCTCGAGATCGAGATCACGCGACTGGTCGGCAAGTGGAAACTCGGCCAGAACAAGGAAGCCGCCGACCGGCGCGGTGCGGCCGAAACGCTGCTGGCGCGCGCCAGCGACGAACAGAAGGCGGTTGGTCAGGCCATGCTGGACGCGCCGCCCGCGTTCTGAGCCTGGATTCGACCGGCGTAGCGCGACGCAGCCGGCTCGCCACAAAAACATCCTTGACCTTCCCATCATGGGAAGGTCAATACTCGAGTCATGATGCGGCCCGATGCCGCCATGAGCCCTGCTTACCATGACCGAACTTGCCTCGCCACTGCGTCCCGCGGACGCCCCGCCCTCCAGAACCACCGAACTCGACGTCGGCGGTATGACCTGCGCCTCGTGCGCGATGCGCGTGGAGAAGGCGTTGGCCAAAGTGCCGGGGGTCAGGCGCGCGTCGGTGAATCTCGCCACGGAAAAAGCCAGCATCGACAGCGACGCTGCCGTCGACCCCGAAACGCTCGCCAGCGCCGTACGCAAAGCGGGCTACGAGGCGACGCCGGCCGCGCTTCCAGACGTCGCACCAGTGCAAGCGCCGCAGGTCAAGGACCTGGCGATTGGCGGAATGACTTGCGCGTCATGCGCGATGCGCGTCGAAAAGGCGCTCGCGAAGGTGCCGGGCGTCGTCGGCGTGTCGGTGAATCTGGCGACCGAAACGGCAACCGTCAATCTCAGCGAGCCGGCCTCGGACGCAAATGCCGATGCCGACGCCGACGCGCTGATCGCAGCGGTCAAGAAGGCCGGCTACGAGGCAACGTTGATTTTGCCGCCGGACGGGGCGGCGTCGGCCGACAATGTCACCGCTGCCAACGCCGCCGACAGCAAACACACTCAAACCCGCCGCGAACTGGCAACCGTGCTTGGCTCCGCCGTGCTGACGCTGCCGCTCGTCCTGCCGATGGCCGGCGAATGGTTCGGCCTGCACGCGATGCTTTCGCCGTGGCTGCAATTCGCCCTCGCCTCCATCGTGCAGTTCGTGTTCGGCGCGCGTTTCTATCGCGCGGCCTACCGTGCGGTGCGGGCCGGCGCCGGGAATATGGACTTGCTGGTGGCGCTCGGCACATCGGCGGCTTATGGGATCAGCGTCTACGAACTGGCAACCCATCCGGGCGACATGACGCATCTGTATTTCGAAGCGTCGGCGGTGGTAATTACGCTGGTGCGTTTCGGCAAATGGCTCGAGGCGCGCGCCAAGCGCCAGACCACGGATGCGATCCGCGCGCTCAACGCACTGCGCCCCGATCGCGCGCGAATCCGCGTCGGCGCGGAGGAACGCGAAGTGCCGCTCGCGCAAGTGCGGGTCGGCACCGTGGTGATCGTGCGTCCGGGCGAGCGCGTGCCGGTCGACGGCGCGGTACTCGAAGGCCGTACCCATATCGACGAATCGCTGATCACCGGCGAAAGCCTGCCGGTGCCGAAGCAGGCAGCTGATCCGGTTACCGCCGGTTCGATCAACGGCGAAGGCGCGATTGCGGTGACGACCACCGCGATCGGCGCGGAAACCACGCTCGCGCGAATCATCCGTCTCGTGGAAAGCGCGCAGGCTGAGAAGGCGCCGATCCAGCGTTTGGTCGATCGGGTCAGCGAGATCTTCGTGCCGGCGATCCTGGCGATTGCGGCGCTGACGCTGGTGGGTTGGCTGATTGCCGGTGCAGGCGGTGAAACGGCGATTCTGAATGCGGTCGCCGTGCTGGTGATCGCCTGCCCGTGCGCGCTCGGACTCGCAACGCCCGCGGCCATCATGGCCGGCACCGGCGTCGCCGCGCGGCACGGTGTGCTGATCAAGGACGCCGAGGCGCTGGAAACCGCGCATCGGGTGAATATTGTCGCGTTCGACAAGACCGGCACGCTGACGGTCGGGCAACCGTCGGTGACGGCGTTCGAGGCGATCGGCGGTATTGGACGCGATGAGGCGATGGCGCTCGCCGCGGCCGTGCAGCGGCATAGCGATCACCCGTTGGCGCGGGCCGTGTTGAAGGCGTATGAAGAAGCGAAGCTCGCGACAGGGTCGCCGATTACAGCACTCGCAGCAAGTGCCGCGCGCGCGGTGCCCGGGCGCGGCGTCGAAGCCGACATCGATGGCCGCACCCTCGCGCTCGGCAGCACACGCTGGCTCAACGAGCTCGGTATCCCGTTGGCACCGCAACTCGCCGAGCGCGCAAAACAGCTCGAAGCTGCCGGCAACACCGTCTCCTGGCTGATGCAGCGCGCGCCGCTTGCCCCCGTCGCGCTCGCACTGATCGCTTTCGGCGACACCGTCAAACCGAACGCTCGCGCGGCCGTCGAACGGCTCGCCCAAATGGGCATCAAAAGCGTGCTCGTCACCGGCGACAACCACGGGAGCGCGGCGAGCGTCGCCAAGGCGCTCGGCATCGCCGAATTTCACGCCGAAATTCTGCCTGACGACAAGGCCCGCGTGATCCGCGACCTGAAAATTCGCAGCGCCGGCATCGTCGCGATGGTGGGCGACGGCATCAACGACGCCCCCGCGCTCGCTGCCGCCGACATCGGCATCGCGATGGCGACCGGCACCGACGTCGCGATGCAGGCGGCCGGCATCACGCTGATGCGCGGCGACCCCGCGCTGGTGGCGGACGCCATCGACATTTCGCGCAGGACCTGGCGCAAGATCCAGCAGAACCTGTTCTGGGCGTTCGTCTACAACCTGATCGGCATCCCGCTTGCCGCCTTCGGCTTGCTGAACCCGATGCTGGCCGGCGCGGCGATGGCGTTTTCGAGCGCAAGCGTCGTCACCAATGCGCTTCTGCTGCGTAGCTGGCGCGGCGCGTTGATGCGTTGATGCGTTGGCGCGTAGGTGCGCGTTGGCGCGTAGATGCGTTGATCCGCTGACTTGCTGTCACGCAGATTGGCGAGGCAACCCAGCAGAACGCGACGATCGTCGGCGAGGCGGAACGCGCGGCGGCTGAACTGCGCGATCAGGCTGCGCGGCTTGCGCAGGTAGTGAGTGTGTTCAAGCTGGAAGCGGGGCGCGATTAAGGCGTTCAGAACTCCACATCCAGTTCATCGATCTCCTCCACTTCCTGCTGCGCATCCGCGATCCACTGCTGCATTTCAGGCAGCGCCATGATGCGCTGCCCATAGTCGACAATCTCCGGATCCAGCTTGACGTCGTAGGTGACGAAACGCGTCACCACCGGCGCGTACATTGCATCCGCCGCGCTGCGTTCACCGAACAAAAACGGCCCGCCGTACTGCTTCAGGCACTCGCTCCAGATCGTCACAATGCGGTCGATATCGGACTGCGCGCGCGCCCATACCTTGAAGCCCGGGAAGTGCGCTTTGAGATTCATCGGCAACGCCGAACGCAGCGAACCGAAACCCGAATGCATCTCACCGCAAATCGAGCGGCAATGTGCTCGCGCACGGATGTCCTTGGGCAATAGCGCCGCTCCCGGTTTCAACTCGTTGAGATATTCGGCAATCGCCAGCGTGTCCCAGATCTTGATGCCGTCGTGACAGAGACACGGCACCAGAATCGACGGCGAAAGCAGCAGCAATTCGGCGCGCGCCGCAGGGTCGTCGATCGGCATCTCGATCTCTTCGAAAGGCAAGCCGCTGAATTTGGTCAGCAGCCAGCCGCGCAGCGACCACGACGAATAATTCTTGCTGCTGATGGTGAGCGTGGTATTTGCCATACGTTTCTCCCCCAGATGAGGCGTTGCGCCGACGCCCGACGATGCGCATGCACGCTGCCGTGCGCGGGCGCACCAAAGCGCGGCAATTTCGGCCCGCTGGCCTAACCCGCGCAAATGCTATGCCAACGTGCAGGGACAGCCGCGCCAGTGCAACTGCGTGATTGGCACATGACTTGCCTCTATTCGGGCTCCTTCCTTTTCTGCATTCGTGCGAAGGTTATGAACCTGTTCGCATATCCCACATACCAGGCTTTCGCCGACATGATGCTGCCGATGCGGCACGGCGCGGCGCTGGTGAATCATTCGCTCGAGGCGTGGCCCGCATTCGGCGATACGTCGCATGGACGTTCGATACGCGCGGCCTGCGAATTGTTGACGCTCGCGGGACGCACGCCTGTCAGGCCGCCGTTCGACATCGATAGCATAGTGACGGAAGGCAAACCGGCGAAGATCGTCGAGGAAGTGGCCGCGCGCACACCGTTCTGTTCGCTGTTGCATTTTCGTAAGGACGCCACGCTTTCGCATCCGCAGCCGCGCGTGCTGGTGATCGCGCCCATGTCCGGCCACTTCGCCACGCTGTTGCGCGGCACCGTGCGCACGATGCTGGCCGAGCACGACGTCTACATCACCGATTGGCACAACCCGCGTGATGTGCCGTTAAGCCAGGGCCGTTTTGGCTTCAACGAATTCGTGCGGCACGTGATCGACTTCACCGAGACCATTGGACCCGGCGCGCATCTACTGGCGGTGTGTCAGCCGACAGTCGCCGCTTTGGCTGCGGTCGCGCTAATGGCCGCCGATGACAATCCCGCGCAGCCCGCGAGCATGACGCTGATGGCGGGCCCGCTCGACACGCGCATCAACCCGACGCGCGTCAACGAGCTCGCGAAGAGCAGGCCGATCGAGTGGTTCGAGCAGAACCTGATTAGCGCTGTGCCGTTCGGTTTTGCGGGCGCGCATCGTCGCGTGTACCCCGGCTTCGTGCAGTTGCCCGCTTTTATGTCGATGAACCTCAGCCGGCATCTCGACTCTTTTGAGACCTTGTATTACGAGCGAGCCAAAGGCGATCCGGTCAAGGCCGACGCGATCCACACTTTCTATGAAGAGTACTTCGCGACGATGGACCTGACGGCCGACTTCTATCTGGAGACGGTTGATACGGTTTTTCAGCGGCATGCGCTGCCGCTGCATGAGCTCGAAGTAGAAGGGCGTCTTGTGGAGCCTTCAAAGATTCGTCGCACCGCGTTGCTCACTGTCGAAGGAGAAAAGGACGATATCTGCGCGGTCGGCCAGACGCTCGCCGCGCAGGACATGTGCGACAAGTTGCGGCCGTATCTGAAGACGCATCACGTGCAAACCGGTGTGGGGCACTATGGCGTGTTCAATGGGCATCGGTGGGAGCGGCAGATCTATCCACGCGTACGGGCCGTGATTTACGACAACGAGCCGCGCGCGGTGCTGGTGAGTTCGCGGGCGCGCACGATCCAGCCGGTGTCGGTGGCCGTCGCTTCTGAGCTGATGGCGGCAGCGCCGGCTGCGGCGGCGGTGGGCGATGTCGAGATGGATACCAACGTGACGACTGCCACGCCGAACGGCGCCACGCCCAGCGACGTCGCCAAGCCACAGCAAGCGTCCCGATCGGCACGCCGACGGCCGCCGGCGGCGCAATGAGCTGTTCGGTTGGACGGCCGCGTCGTGCGAGGCGCCGCGGGTCTACACAGCGGCGATCAAGCCGCGACGCTCTTCCACGGCTGCACCGCCGGCACTTCGCACGGACCTTCGACTTCGATCGACTTGAAATCGGCGGGCGAAACAATTTCGATGTACTCCATATCTTCCGAATAATCGAACAGATAGTGGACAATGCCCGGCGCCTGATGCACGCAATCGCCGGCGGCGACGAGCGTCTCCTTGTCGCCGTACATGAAGCGCGCCCAGCCCTTCAGCATGATCACAATGTGGAAATCGGCCTCATGGCGGTGCCAACCCGTGCCTTGCTCTGGTGCGTGATTCGCCTTGACGAGTTGCGCGAGTACCTTGCCGCCGGTTGCTTGCGCGATGCCTAAATCGCGGTATAGAAAAAAGTCGCGTAGGCCCTGGTCCACGTAGGGCGTGTCTTGCGGACGGACATGGCTGAACTGCGTGGCGAATTCGGTGGACATGATCGCGCTCCTCTTGAGTGAGCCGGCAGGTGAAAACGACGCGTTGGAGCGTCGGTTGCAAGCATCAAGCGCGCCAGTTTGCGAGGGGTGGCTTTGGCTTTGCGCTACTCGGAGGCGATGGGGGGTGTGCGGCGACGTCACGTCACGTCACGTCACGTCACGTCACCAAAGGCTAAGGCCGCGCACGCACTACGCGGCGCGTCCAACTTCAAACGCTTCTGCTTTTACGGACTGTTATGCGCTCGGGCGAAACATCTGGAACATCTCGCCGATTTCCGCGTAATCCGCGCGGTAGCCGGCGCGCATGATCGGCTGCGCGGCATGCGTGTCGAACAGGCCGTCTTTCAAGTAGGCCTCGTTGATGTGAACGCCGACCACTTGTCCGAGGGACAGATAGTTGTCCATTGGCTTGCCGTCGAGCGTATGCAACCGCACGATTTGCAGCAGCTTGCATTCGAGCGCGGCCGGCGATTCGGCGACGTGCGGCACATTGACATTGCGACCTGGCGCAGGCGTGAGGCCGGCGAGTTCGAATTCGTCGACGTGCGGCGGGACCGGCGCGGACGAGCGGTTCATTTGCTCGGCGAGCGGCTTGGTGGCGAGATTCCAGACGAATTCGCCCGTCGCTTCGATATTGGCGACGCTGTCTTTACGGCCTTCGCTGCAGAATCCGATGATCGGCGGGAAGCTGGCGAACGCGCCGAAAAAGCTGTAAGGCGCGAGGTTCAGCGTGCCGTTGGTGTCGCGTGAGGAAATCCAGCCGATCAGACGCGGGGCGACGATGGCCTTGAACGGGTCGTGCGGCAGGCCATGACCGGCAGCGGGATCGTAGAAATAGTGGGACATGGTTTTACGTTGGGGTTGGCGGATGAGGCGGGAGGTATTTATACCGCAGACTCGCTGGCGCTGCTGGGACAGGATTGAAAGGTGCTCCTGTTATTGGCCCTTCCAGATTCAGGTTGATCGATTGGCTTCGTGTTCCCGCTCGACAGGCCTGGGACTGTAAATTACAAATACAGTCTAAAACCTGTATATCTACTTTACAGTCTCTGAACTGTATTTTTGTGATACAGTTCAGAGACTGTACGAGTCTGAAGAAAATCCGATGGATTACGCTATCAAGACACTAAGTCAGCTTCGCCCGATTCTGTTGGGCTTCCGCAAATCCGCAGGGCTCACACAGGCTGCGGTGGCCGAGCTGCTAGGCATCACCCAGCAAAGCTACGCGCAACTGGAAGCCAATCCGGCATCGGCGAGTGTCGAACGGCTTTTTAGGGTCATGCGTTTGCTGAACGTGGAACTGCGCATGAGCCAGGCGTCGTCTGCACCAGGCAGTCAACCCGCGCAGGCCCGCACGCCAAAGCGTCAACAATCCGCCCCCACTGTCAAGAAAGCGAAGCCCCCGGCGGCCACTAACCGCTCCGCGCGAACTCAGAAGGCGCCGACTTCGAAACAGCCTCTCGGGGCAATCACGGCCAAAAAGAAAAGGGAAAACTGGTAATCATGGCGCGCCGCCCTCAGACGCAGCGACTCGACATCTGGATGAACGGCCTGCCCGTCGGCTACTGGGAAAAAAACCGGGAAGGTGACCGCCTGAGTTATCTCGACGAGTGGATCGAGGATGAACAGGGGCGCCCCCTTTCTCTGTCGATGCCATTCACGCCCGGAAATCAACCGTACCGTGGGGACGTAGTCAGCGCATTCTTCGACAATCTGCTTCCCGATAGCGATGCGATCCGTCGGCGATTGGCTCAACGGCATCGCACGGGCAGCACGAATGCTTTTGATCTGCTAGTGGCACTCGGCCGTGACTGCGTCGGCGCGATCCAGCTCCTTGCGCCTGATGAGCAACCCACCGATCTTTACGACATCTCTGGAACACCGCTATCCGATCAGCAGGTCGCGCAGTTGCTGCGCAATACCACCTCAGCAGCGCCGCTCGGCCAATACGACAGCGGTGCGGATCTGAGGTTATCGATTGCTGGTGCGCAAGAGAAAACGGCGCTGCTGCGCCATGATAAGCAGTGGATCTACCCGACCGGCAGCACGCCAACCACGCATA
The DNA here is from genome assembly GCF_046025895.1 of Paraburkholderia sp. RL17-337-BIB-A. Lineage (NCBI taxonomy): Bacteria > Pseudomonadati > Pseudomonadota > Betaproteobacteria > Burkholderiales > Burkholderiaceae > Paraburkholderia > Paraburkholderia sp. RL17-337-BIB-A. The sequence goes on from NZ_JARESY010000002.1 coordinate 3,581,162, forward strand.
TCTTCAAGCTCCCGCTCGGCCTCGTTGGGAACATGCAGGCGGATATGCGGACGTCGATCGAAAACGAATGGCTGTGCTCGAAAATCGTAGCGGCGTATGGACTGCCCGCGGCGGATTGCGAGATTGCAACGTTCGAGGATCAGAAAGCGCTCGTGGTTGAGCGCTTCGACCGTAGGCTGTCCAGTGACGCGAGCTGGATCGTGCGCCTTCCTCAGGAAGACATGTGCCAGGCCACCGGAAGGCCCTCGCACCTGAAGTACCAGGCTGACGGTGGGCCAGGCATCGCCGAGATCATGGACGTGTTGCTCGGCTCGGAAAACGCGGATCAGGATCGGCGGCAGTTCTTCAAAACTCAACTCGTGTTCTGGCTACTGGCGGCAACGGATGGGCACGCGAAGAACTTCAGCATTTTTCATTTACCCAACGGCTTATACCGCTCGACGCCCCTTTATGACGTGCTTTCCGCCCATCCGATCATCGGCCCGGGGCGAAATCAGATTGCGCGCCAGAAGGCGAAGATGGCGATGGCCGTCCGCGGCAGTACGAATCACTATCTGATCGACAAGATTCAACGCCGGCACTGGATCGAACAGGCTCGACAAGTTGAGCTGGGAAGCGAGACGGCGCAGGACATCATCGCCGAAGTAGTCGACTCGACCGATCACGTGATCAACGAGGTGAGCGGTCTCGTGCCGTCAGGATTTCCGAAAGGACTGGCGGAATCGATTCTGAGTGGAGTCGGGAGGCAGCGAAATAAGCTAGCGGCGGCGCCGAGTCGATCGTCGGCTGCGTAGCAGGGGAACGTGCCCCCCCCGCCCGACGCCATTAACCGCGACTAATCACCCGCTTGCGGCCTTCCTTGACTTGCGCCAAATGGGCTTCGCCGCTGCCCGACTTGAACCAGGCCCCGCCTGATACCACGCATTGACCTCAAGCGCCTGCACGACGGCACCTGAGCCCCCCCCCCGCCCGCAACCACGAACTTCCTGAAGTCAGCATCTCGCAGATCACGAGCGATGGTGAACAGCGCCGCCTCCATGACTGTCCCCGCCTGCGCGACGCCGAACTCGCGTCATCGGGCGTTGAGCACGCAAAGATCAGAACTGGCTCGGCCTTCGCGTCTGCGTCAACCTGAGTCGGCTCGCGAGGCGTTCCGATCGTCAGAACGTACGCATGCCGCCTCGAACCAGCATGTTCGCCACATCAGTGGCGCCGGTGAAATCGTCGGCGCTGCAACCGGCCAAGGTCGTTGGCAGGTCGGGGCAAGTAGACGGATTCATTGGGGCTCTTGCGGCACAGAAAGGTTGAACGCATCCCGACCTTAATTAACGATTAGGTACATATAACTCGGGATTGGTACAGAAAAGCTTGGGTCATGGAAGACAACGGCGACATATGGGCGCCCTTCCATCTGCGTCCCTGTAAACGTCCAAAGCGCCTATCTGTATGCGGTATGACGGCTTTCCGCAAGCGACAGCCGTATCTCCCATCATTAATCAAGACGCTCCTTTCGACACCGGCGACCCAGAATCCCCGTGCCTTGGTGTTAACCACAATGGGAATTAATCCCCGTCAAGCGCAATGTTTGACTAACGGAGCAAGTATTGAAAACAACCGCTGACCTCGGGGCTTGTGCACAGCAACAAGTCGCGGCGTACAGCACTGGCTCGACTTATCAACATGGTGGAGACACACCTTATGTTCAGGACTCACGCAGCGATCGCCGCTGTGCCTGGGGAGGCACCCGTCCCCCTCACATCGGCGGAAAGCGTATTCGAAGCCAGCGACCAGGATGTCCGGGCGACGATGCTGATCGAACGCATGGAGTCGGTGCCATTCTCCAGATGGCACGCCCGCGCCCGGATCGTGATGGGTAGCGCAACCTTCTTCGACGCCTACGCCGCCCTCTCGCTCGCCTATGCCCTGCCAGTCCTGATTGGCTTGTGGCACCTGCGGGGCGCGCAGATCGGCGGCCTCATCGCCATCGGCTACGTCGGGCAATTGCTGGGGGCCATCCTGTTCGGCGCGCTGGCGGAACGCTTCGGTCGGATTCGCAGCGCAACCGCCGCGATCAGCGTGATGTCGGTGATGGGCATTGCCTGCATCTTCGCGAACAGTTTCACCGCGCTGCTCGTCTGTCGGTTCATCCAGGGTATTGGCGTGGGAGGCGAAGTGCCGGTGGCCGCGACTTACCTGAACGAGCTGTCTCAGGCGCGCGGACGCGGGAGGTTTTTCTTGCTGGGGCAGTTGATTTTCCCCATTGGCCTGATGATCACCGGCTTGATCGGCGCGTGGCTCGTTCCGTTCCTCGGCTGGCGCGCCATGTTCCTGTTCGGCGCTATTCCCACGCTGGTCTCGGCAGTGTTCGTCGCCCTGCTGCCGGAGTCGCCGCGCTGGCTGATCTTTCACGGCCGGCTGGACGAGGCGCAACGTGTGATCGAGCGGGCTGAAGCAAGTGCGGCACGGCTGCCGCCGGAAAAGCGCGTGCCGACTGCGCCGCCGCGTGCCCCTGTGACTGCGGCGAACTGCAAGACCTGCTTCGTCAACCACTCGAGCGGGAAACGGCGTGTCTGGTCGGAGCTTTTTTCGACGGTGTACCGCCGCCGCACAGTGGTCGTGTGGACCATGTGGATCACGTCCTACTTTATTGCGAACGGGCTCAATAACTGGCTGCCGTCGCTCTACAAAACTGTCTATCACATGGACTTGCAAAGTGCACTTCACTTCGCATCCCTGACTAACGTTTTGCAGGTGGTGATCACGGTTGTCTGCGCATTGCTGATCGACAAGGTTGGCAGGCGCTACTGGAACCTGGGGGCGTTCATATTGACGGCCGCAGCGCTCGCCGGGGTCTGGATCCTCGGGGCGCACGAAGCGTTGTCTGTGATTCTCTTCGGATCGCTCGGGTACGGAATCATCGGCTCCACCAACACACTGCTGTTTCTCTACACGACCGAGATCTATCCCACGCGCATGCGCGCCATCGCAACGGCGATCGCCACCTCCTGGCTGCGCGCGGCGTCGGCTGTCGCCCCAGCCGTGGTCGGGCTGATTGTCGACGCAAACGGGATCGACGGCATGTTCCTGCTGTTTGCGGTGATCGGCATCATCGGCGCGTTCGCGGCATGGCAAATGATCGAGACCAGCGAGCGCCAACTGGAGGAGATCGCGCCCTGATCCACCTCGCAGTACAGACCGCCTGCAAAGCAGGCGAACGAGCCGGACGCATGCGCGCTTCGAACAAGAACAAGCACAGGAATAACCCATGACACCACGCTTCAAACACTGGGTGATGGCGGGAACCGCTGCGGTCTGCGCGGGCATGACGTCGCTCGCCGCCGCGCAAAGCATCGTCTATCTTCCGCCCTCCGGAAGCAGTCCGTCGCCGTCAGGCATCGAACTGTATGGCCGCATCGACACCTCGGTACAGTTCGGCAACGCTGGCGGTAATTCGATCACCCGCCTTGACAGCAGCAATGTGACGCCTTCGGTCTGGGGCCTCACCGGCAGCGAGGACCTCGGCGGAGGTTATCGGGCAGTGTTCAAACTCGAGGACGGGTTCAGTCCCACCACAGGTTCGATCGCGGGCAGCGGCGCGCTGTTCGGGCGCGAGGCGTGGGTCGGCGTGGCGGGCCCATTCGGGCAAGCACAGGCGGGCGTCAACTACACGCCGATATTCACCACGCTGGTGACTTATTCACAAGGGCAGTTATGGACACTCGGTTGGGGCAACGCGGCGAACAATTTCTTCTACCTGCCGTCGGCGCGCACGAGTAACTCTATCCGCTATGTGTCGCCCTCGTTGGCGGGTCTTCAGTTGCGGGCGTCGTATGCGCGGGGCGCCAATGGCACGGCGGGCGAACCGACCACGCTTGGCGACACCGCGTCCGTTGGCCTCGTCTACAAGATTGCGCGCCTGTCCATCGATATCGACTACCTGCAGCAGGCCGCGGCGCAAAGCACACCGGTCAACTCCGGAACCTCCACGAAGACCGGCAATTACTGGCTAGCGGGAGCGTCTTACGACTTCGGCTGGATCAAGCCGGCGGCGCTTGGGCAGATGCATCGCAACGGCTCGGGGAGCGTCGCGAACAGCACGACGTTTCAGAATCCCGACAACGATTTTTATGAGTTATCCGTACTGATACGTTCGTTAGGCACGGGAACACTGCTTCTCGACTTTGGCCAGTACCGCCAGATTGGTTTCAGCAAGGGGGACGCCACCTCTTACGCGCTGCGCTACGACTATCCGCTGTCGGCACGCACGGGGCTCTACGCCGGTATCGGCCATGTGCGCAACGGCAGCGCGGCGTCGTTCAGCATGAGTGGCGCCCAAGGAGCCGGCCTGCCCACGACACCTGGCCATAGCGTCACTTCAGCAGTCGTTGGAATGCTGACCAAGTTTTAATTTTTTCGCACTTTGCACGGAGGCATAGCATGAACCCACGACTTTATATCGGCACGGGCGGCCTGTCGGTCTGGTACAGCGACGATCGCGGCGACACGCTCAAGCGTTTGCTGTCCGACACCGGCATGTATAGCGAATCGAGAATATGGGCGCTCTCGACGCATCCGGAGCGGCCAAACCACATGCTCGCCGGCACCGATTCCGGAATCTACCGGCTCGACCTTCGGGAAGGCAAGTTCGTACACCTGCCCTCGCCCATGGACAACATGGCGATCTGGTCGATCGCGCAGGCGCCGGACGACGCCGATACGATCCTCGTCGGCACTCGTCCAGCGACGGTATTTCGCTCGACCGATAGCGGCGCGACGTGGCAAAAGATGAACGCCGGTTTCCCCGAATCCTGCAAGTTCGTATTGCGGCCGCGCATCACCAAGCTTCAGTTTTCGGCGACCGTGCCGGGCCTCGTATGGGCGGGTGTCGAGATCGCAGGGGTATGGGTCAGCCGCGACGGCGGAGAAAACTGGCAGCGCTCGTCCGAGGGCATCCGCTCGGACGATATTCACGATGTCACCTCGGTTGTGCGCGATGGCGTGGAAACCGTGTTTGCCACGACGGATCTGGGCCTGCACGTCAGTCACGATCTGGGACATTCCTGGCGTTTCGTCGAGATCGATTCGCCCTCGCAATACACCCGCAAGCTGTTCGCCCGCGCGGACGACAGCGGCGTGCTGTTCCTCACCAACGGCGACGGGCCTCCCGGTTCGTGGGGGCGCCTGCTGCGCAGCGTCGACTTCGGCAAGACATGGCAGGACGCCCGCTTGCCGGGCGAGGTGGCGAGCACGGTCTATTCGGTCGCCACGCATCCAGCGGACCCTAAGTTGATCTTCGTTGCCTCGGCTCTCGGGCAAGTATTTCGCTCCGCGGACGGCGGTGACAGTTGGTCGCAGATCCCTCGCCGGCTCGGGGAAACACGCTCGTTGATGTGGGTGCCGGTCTGAACGCGGCTACATGAAAGTAGATGAGACATTGGAGATTGATATGGAACTCGGCATCGCAGGAAAAAACGCAATTGTCTGTGCATCGAGCAAGGGCCTGGGACGGGGTTGCGCGTTTGCGCTCGCGCAGGAAGGGGTCAACGTTGTTATCAACGGCCGTCATCGCGAAGAAGTAGAAGCCACCGCCAATGCGCTCAGGGCGCAGACGAAAGTCCAGGTCACGGAGGTCGTCGCCGACGTGACCACGGCCGAAGGCCGCGCGAGGCTGCTCGACGCATGCCCGCAACCCGACATACTCGTGACCAATGCGGGCGGACCGCCCGCGCTCGATTTTCGCAAGCTAGGGGAGAAAGAGTGGCTTGAAGGACTGATCCCGAATCTGGTGGCGCCAGTGCTGCTCATCAAGGAAGTGATCGACGGCATGACGGAACGGCGTTTCGGACGCATCGTCAATATCACTTCGCGGTCGGTCAAGACGCCGCTGCTGCACCTGCCGCTGTCCAACGCCGCTCGCGCGGGACTGACCGGCTTCATTGGTGGCCTTTCGCGCCAGGTCGCGCCCCATAACGTGATTGTGAACAATCTGCTGCCCGGACCGTTTGCGACGGACCGGCAGATGGGACAGGTCCGCAGCAAGGCGACCGAGATGAAGATACCCGTGGACGATTACCTCAAGTCGCAGCACGCGCAGGTCCCGGTGGGGCGCTTCGGCACGGCGGAGGAATTCGGTCGTGCATGTGCTTACCTGTGCAGCGTTCATGCCGAATTCATCGTAGGGCAGAACCTGCTCATGGACGGCGGCGGCTTCGTTTCCACGCTGTAGTCCGAAGCGTTCAAAAGACAAACAGCGAGAGAGCCATGAGCTATGCATTCGATCCCGTCGCGCCGGTGACCGTTCCGCTGACCGGCAGCGACTCCCTATTTCCCGTGCACCGGATCTACTGCGTCGGGCGCAACTACGCGGATCACGCCCTGGAGGTCGGCCACGACCTGCTGGCGGAGCCGCCGCTCATCTTCTGCAAACCCGCCGCATCGCTTCTGGCTGTCGCGCCGGGCACGGTCGGCGTGTTCCACTACCCGCCGCGCACCGGCCTCGTCGACTACGAACTCGAACTCGTTGTCGCCCTCGGCCGTGGCGGCTCGGAGGTCGATGAAGCGGCCGCAAGCGAGCTCATCTTCGGATATGCGGCTGGCCTCGACATGACGCGCCGTGACGTGCACCGCGAGATGATGAAGGGTGGCAAGCCGTGGGATGTGTCGAAGGGCTTCGCCGGCGCGGCGCCCATTGGCGCCATCACGCCCGTGCGCGAGGTCGGCATCCTCGAACGAGGCCATATGTGGCTCGATCTGAACGGCGAGCGGCGCCAGGACTCCGACCTGTCGCTCATGGTCTGGTCAGTGCCGAAGATCATCGCCCAACTGTCGCGCTCCTTCGAGCTCAGGCCGGGCGACCTGATTTATACGGGCACGCCCAAAGGCGTGAGCGCAGTAGAACGCGGCGACATCCTGAGCGGTGGCATCGAGCGCGTTGGTGAACTCAAGCTACGCATTGCCTGATCTCGCCGTGCCCCTTCGAGCGGCATCCAGACTTTCTATAGTGAGAACATCGTGAATCCAGAACTTCTTGTCATCGTCGATCTTCCCGAAGCGCACGTTGCAGAGCTACGCCAGCATTTCACCGTCCATTACGTTCCAAACCCCCAGCAACTCGAACATCAAATCGGGAAACTTGGCGCTAGCGTGCGCGCCGTGCTGACCAATGGCATCACCGGGCTCAACAGCTCGCAACTCGAAGCGCTGCCGCGCGTCGAACTGATCCATGCGTTGGGCGCGGGCTTCGAGGCCGTCGACATCAAGGCGGCTCGCGCCCGCAACGTCAAGCTGAGCTACGGACCGAACACCAACGACTCGAACGTAGCCGACCACGCGTTTGCGCTGCTATTCGCGCTGGTGCGAGGCATCGCACGGTGCGACAGCCAGATTCGACAGGGCGAATGGCCGCGCTTCGACTTCCCCTCGATTGCGGGAAAGCGGCTCGGCATCCTGGGCCTGGGCAACATCGGCCTGCAACTGGCGCAACGCGGCAGCCGCGGATTCGACATGCCTGTGTCGTATCACACGCGTTCGCCTCGCGAAAACTCCCCCTATACTTACGCGGCATCGGTGCTCGAACTGGCGGAGTGGTCGGACTATCTCGTGGTCGCTTGCCCCGGCGGACCGTCGACCTTTCATATCGTCGACGCCCGAGTCCTGGAGGCGCTGGGTCCGAAAGGATACCTGGTGAACATAGCCCGAGGCACGGTCGTCGATACGCCGGCGCTTATCGATGCATTGCGGAACAAGCGCATTGCAGGCGCAGCGCTAGATGTAGTCGAAGGACAGCCCCATCCGCCGCAGGCCTTGCTCGAACTTCCCAATACGGTCTTCACTCCCCATATTGCCGGACGCTCTCCCGAGGCGCGTGACGCGATGCTCAAGAAAGCGCTCGCGAACCTGTGCGGACATTTCCGCGACGAAGCTCTGCTCACGCCCGTTCCGGCATGACTTGCACAGCGACCAGACAGGAAGCTCATCGTGACACGAATCGTTCTGATACACGCCGTCGAGGTGGCCATGCGGCCGGTGGAAGCAGCAATGCGCGAGTTCTGGCCTGCCGCGCAATGCGGCAACCTGCTCGACGACGCGCTGCCCCGCGATCTCGAAGCGGCCGGCACGCTGACGCCCGCGATAACCGGGCGTATTGCCGCGCTCGCCGACTATGCGGCAAATAGCGGCGCACAAGGCGTGCTGTTTACGTGCTCGGCGTTCGGCCCGGCGATCGACGAGGCTGCAAAGCGCCTCCCGATTCCCGTTCTGAAACCCAACGAAGCGATGTTCGAAGCGTCGCTGGATGCGGGTGGCGTGGTCGGCATGCTGGCCACTTTCGAGCCGAGTATCGCGTCAATGACGCGAGAGTTCGACGATGAGGCGAGACGCCGCGAGGTCTCGGCGCAACTCGATACCGTGTATGTTCCGGGCGCGCTAGATGCGCTGAAATCGGGCGATGCCGCGACTCATGATCGTCTGCTTGCCGAAGCCGCACCGCGCCTCGCCCATTGCTCGACCATCCTGCTCGCGCATTTCTCGACGGCTAGAGCGGCCGCGGCAGTTGCGGCGCGCAGTACGCAGCCGGTCTTGACGAGTCCCGGCAGCGCGGTCATGAAGCTGCGGCGGCTGACGGCTTGACGCTTTAGATATCGGCGGCATTCGCCGCCGTATCCCAGCGGATCAGCCACGCGCCCACAGCGCGTCGAATCGCTGGATGATTCGCGCGGCCCATTCGCCTGCCGCCTTCGACGCGCCCTGCACACGCATGAATCCATGCGTCATTCCTTCGGCCTCGATCAATTCCACCTGCGCACCATGACGCTCGAGATGGGCCGCATACTCGCGGCCTTCGTCGCTCAGCGGATCGAGTTCAGCCACTGCGAGTACCGTGGCTGGAGCAGCCGAGAGCGGCGCATGCGCGAGCAGTAACGCTCGCCCATCATCTTGCGGGGCGGAAGACGGAAGAAAAGATGCCCAGTAAAACTCGATATCGGCCAGCGTGATCCCCGGAACGCCTGCACTGGCGGCGTAGCTTGGCCGGGTGAAGTCCGTGTCCACCATCGGGTACAGCAGCAGTTGGGCCGACACGAGTCCAGGGACCCGCTCGTTGACGGCGAGCGCCGCGCCTGCCGCGAGGTGAGCGCCGGCACTATCGCCGATCACGGCCAGCGTACCTGTCGCAAGCCCAAGCCGCTTGCGGTGTTCCGCAAGCCACATGACGGCGTCTGCGGCGTCGTCACAAGGGGCTGGAAAAGACGCTTCGGGCGCGCGCCGATAATCGACGCTGACGACGGCGCAGCGCAGGGCGTCGGCCAGGCGCGCGGCTACCAGGTCGTGCGTGTCGAGGTCGCCGACCACCCAGCCGCCGCCATGAAAGAACATCGCCAGGGCCGGCGTGACGACGCCGTGCGGACGGTAGAGGCGCGCCGCCAACGTGCGCCCTTCCAGTTCCATGGAAAAATCCGTTACATCGAGAGCCACCGGGCGAGTCTCGTCTAGTAGCGCCCCGGTGGCCCGCAGACGATCCCGGCGTGCTTGCACGCCTGTTGAGTCCATGGGCGCGAGGTGCACGCGCAAACGGTTGTAGTATTCTCGGAGTTCGGAGTCCAACGGCATGGAAGTTCTTCCTTGGTAGTGCGAGCCGGTCGCGTGATGACCTCATCGCATAGAGATTTAATTCCCGATGTAGTTAATAATACCTCGGTTAGTTATTCTCGCCAAGTCGACTTCGGGGGCGTTCTTCTGAGCTCGGCGAACATTCAATCGAACCGGCGATCGTTCACCAATCGCTTTTTCACATGAACAAAGATGACCGAAATAGAAAAGGCCACGCGCAATCGCGACCGCACCCGTGCACAACTACTGGCCGCTGCGCGCGACGAATTCGCCCAGCAGGGTTATGGCGGCGCGCGCATCGAAAACATCGCACAGCGAGCGAGCACGAACAAACGGATGATCTATTACTACTTCAACAACAAGGAGGCCCTGTTCGTTGCCGTAATGGAAGAAACCTATCAGTCCTTGCGCGATGCCGAAGATAAGTTGGCGCTACTCGACCTCCAACCGGTCGAAGCGATCCGGGCACTGATTTTGTTCACATGGAATTACTACGTGGAACATCCGGAGTTTCTTCAGTTGCTCACGGCGGAAAATCATTACCGTGCCGAACATCTGCAGTCTTCGCCCACGATCAGCCGCATGCGTTCGCCGCTCGTGGAGACGTTGCGCGAAGTATTGGCGCGGGGGCAACGCAGCAACATTTTCCGCGGCGGCGTGGACCCGCTGCAACTCTATATATCGATTGCCGGCTTGGGATACTTCTACCTTTCGAACAACTACACCCTTTCCATGTCGTTTGGGCGCGACCTGAATACGCGGCGCGCCTATATGGAACGGCAGCAACACATTACAGACGTCGTGCTCGGCTATCTGCTGGTCGCGTGAGGTCGGCCGCAAAAGCTGAAAAACGTCGTCTATAGCGGGTCATCAATCCCGCCCCCCATCAATGACTAGCCCCTAGATAAGCCGCCTTAACCGAAGGATCATTACGCAACGCCGCCGCAGGACCATGCGCCGCGATCCTGCCATTCTCCAGCACGTACCCATAATCGGCCACATTAAGCGCTGCCGCCGCAAACTGCTCAACCAGCAGCATCGTCACACCTTCGCTCTTCAGATTGCCGATAATCCGAAACACTTCCTCGACGAGAATCGGTGCGAGCCCCATCGACGGTTCGTCGAGCAGCACGATATCCGGATTCAGCATCACCGCGCGCGCCATCGCCAGCATCTGCTGCTCGCCGCCGGAGAGCGTGCCGGCCAGTTGATGCCGGCGCTCCTTCAGCCGCGGAAATAGTTCGATCGCCCGCTCCAGATCCGCATTCACATCGCCGCGCGGCCTCGCCCACGTGAGACGCGGGAAAGCGCCGAGAAGCAGATTGTCGGTGACGCTCATCGTCGCGAACACGCGCCGGCCTTCCGGCGAATGCGCGAGCCCGAGCCGCGCGATGCGGTGCGAATCCAGCGCGTCGATGCGCTTCGCGTCGATGCCCACGCCCATCGTGATCTCGCCGGCAGTGGGGCGGATCATGCCGGAGATCGCGCGCATCGTCGTGGTCTTGCCCGCGCCGTTCGAGCCAATCAACGTGACGACCGACGCCTTCGGCACGTCGATCGAAATGCCATGCAGCACTTTGACCTTGCCGTAACCCGCATGCAGATTTCTGATCGATAGCATGTCTGTTCCTGTGGGAGACGTGAGCGTCTTCACGCAGCTTGCCCGGCAGCCTGGCCGCCGAGATAAGCTTCGATAACTTTCTCGTTCGACTGGATGTCGGCGGGCCTGCCTTCGGCGATCTTCTGCCCGAAGTCCAGCACGGAGACGCGGTCGCACACGCTCATCACCACGTCCATGTGATGCTCGATCAGCACAACGGTAATGCCGTGATCGCGCACCTTGCGGATGATCGCGACGAGCTCCTTGATATCCGGCGCGGTGAGCCCCGCGGCGGGTTCGTCGAGCAGCAGCAGTTGCGGGTCGAGCGCGAGCGCACGCGCAATTTCGAGCAGCCGTTGCTTGCCGTACGGCAGGTTGCGCGCTTCTTCCCCGGCGACGTTTTCCAGCCCCACGAAACGCAGCATGCCGAACGCACGCTCACGGGCGGCGTGCTCTTCGCGCTTGTAGCGCGCCGACATCAATCCCACATCGGCGAGGTTCGTCTTGAACGTGTGATGCAGACCGACCAGCACGTTCTCGAGCGCGGTCATTTCGCCGAACAGCTGGACGTTCTGGAACGTGCGCGCGATACCCGACAACGCGATCTGCGACGACGTCTTCCCCGCGAGCGACTGGCCGCGATACTCGAGCGTGCCGGCGGTCGGCACGTAGATGCCGGTGAGCACGTTCATCATCGTGCTCTTGCCGGAGCCGTTCGGTCCGATCAAGCCGTGAATCGTCCCACGCTGCACAATCAGGTCGACGTTGTTGAGTGCCTTCAGTCCGCTGAATTGCATCAGAATGCCGCGCAGTTCAAGGATGTTCCCGGTCGCGCCCCCCGCATGCACCGCCTGAATTGCGTCGCCGCCGATCGCCGCCGGTTTCGTCGTATCGACGGTCACCGTGCGAACCCGGCCGTGCGTCACGATCTTGCGCACGAAGCCGACCACGCCGTCCTGCAGGTAATACACCACCAGCAGAATCATCAGCCCGAAGATCGTCAGCCGCCAGTCGGCGAGCGTATCGATCCGATATGAGAAGGCAGCAAGTCCCACCGTGCCGAGTACCGGAATCGCGACCTTGCGCGGCGCCGACACCTTGCGCGCCAGCGCCACACCCGCGCCGATCACGACGACCGCCGCCAGCACCGAGGCGACGATGCGGAACATGTCGATATCGTCGAGCAGTTTCGGCAGCAGCACGATGATCGCCGAGCCGAGCAACGCGCCGGTGCGCGTCTTGCGCCCGCCCATGATGATCGCGAGCAGGAACAGGATGGTCAGTTCGAAGTTATACGTGTTCGGCGAAATGTACTGCTCCGAATACGAGTACAGACAACCGGCGAGCCCCGCGAAGCCCGCGCTGATCACAAACGCGTACACCTTGTAGCGGTACACGGAAACGCCCATGCAGTCCGACGCGATCGGACTGTCGCGCAGTGCCTCGAACGCGCGGCCCAGATGCGACTTGAGCACACGATGCACGACGATCAGCGACACCACCAGCAGCGCCGCGACGAGCCAGTAATATTCGACCTCGTTCATCGGCCGCCCGCCGATCGACGGCTTCGGAATCTTCACGCCCATCGGCCCGTTGGTCAGAAAATCCATCTCGTTGATGAGGATCTGCAGGATCGTGCCGAACGCGAGCGTCACCATCGCGAGATAGGGGCCGGACACGCGCAATGCCGGCAACGCGAGAATCGCGCCGAAGCCGGCCGTCACGAGGATCGCGAGCGGCGCGGTGACGAAGAACGGCATGCCGAGCTTGAAAAACAGCACCCCCGCCGTATAAGCGCCCACGCCGAACAATCCGGCATGTCCGAGCGACACCTGGCCCGTATAGCCGACGACGATGTCGAGACCGAACAGCAGGATCGCGTAGATCATGATGGTCTCGAACAGATGGATGTAATACGGGTTTCCCGACAACACCGGAAACACCGCCAGCACGACCAGCGCGAGTCCCGCCGCAATGAGCTTTTTCAGATTCACGGCGCGGCCCTCATACTTTCTTGATCGAGGTCTTGCCGAACAGCCCGGCAGGTTTCAACGCAAGCACGATCAGCAGGAGCACGAGCCCCGGCACGTCTTTATAGCCGGTCGAAATGTAGAAGCCGGTCGTGGTTTCCGCAATGCCGAGGATGACGCCGCCGACCACGATCCCCAACCCGCTCGACAAGCCGCCGATGATCGCCACCGCGAACGCCTTCAGCCCGAGCACGGCGCCCATCGTCGCGCCGGTCAGCGTGAGCGGCGCGATCAGCACGCCGGCAAAGGCGGCGGTCAGTGAAGAGAGCGCATACGAAAAGGTGATCACGAGGCCGGTGTTGATGCCCATCAGCGCGGCGGCGTCGCGGTCGTTCGCGGTGGCGACCACCGCTTTACCGAAGATCGTCTTGCGGTTGAAAAACTCGACGGCCAGCATCATCACGAGGGCACCACCCACCACCAGCAATTCCATCGGCAGCACATTGGCGCCGAACACCTTGATCGGCGCTTCCGGCAGCGGCGAAGGAAAGCGCAGATCGTCGCGGCCCCAGACGTTTTCCGCGACGTTCTTGAAGATGATGCCGAGCGCGATCGTCGACATGATCCAGCCGAATTCGGATTTGATCCTGATCGCAGGCCGTACCCCGATCCGTTCGACGAATGCGCCCTGCACGAGGCCGAACACGCAAACGATCGGAATCATCAGCCAGTAATTGACGCCGAGCGTGACGAGCGTGAGGCCGACCAGCGCGCCGAGCATCAGCGCGTCGCCTTGGCCGAAGTTAAGCGTGCCGGATGTGGCGAACGTGAGTTGATAGCCGAATGCGATCACGGCGTAGATCATGCCGAGCGCAATGCCGCTATAGATGAGCTGCAGAAGAATGGCCATGGTCGATCGCCCGAGGATTCACCGCATATAAGGCAAAGCCGCCCCCCGCCGTTAGGCGGGCGCGGCTCGCGGACATCACGCTACGCTTGCACTGCGCGGGTTTTGCACTTGTATTGTGCTTGCCGCCGCGCTCAGTTCGTCGCCTGCTTCGTGCGCAACTGGCTGCCGCCTTTCTTGTCGGCGTCGTACGCGTAGACCACGCGACCGCCCTTGACCTCACCGACCACCGGCACGTTCGGGCTGATCGCTTCGTGGTCGTCGTGCGTGAACGGCTTGTCATAAACCATCACGACGCCTTCCACCTTGCTGTTGAGGTTTTCGAGCGCGGCGCGCACTTTCGGACCGTCCGTCGAGCCGGCCTGGGTGATCGCGGCAGCCAGCAGGTAGATCGAGTCGTAGCCTTGAGCGGCGGACACCGGCGAATCGATGCGGTTATTCTTCGGCTTGAACTCTTTCAGGTAGGCATCGATGAACGCCTTGCGCTTCGGCGTGTTCGCTTCCTGAATGAAGGTCTGCGGCATGCGCGCGCCTTCGCCGTTGGTGCTGGCATTGTCGATGTAGTTGGCCATCGAGAGTGTCCAGCTGCCGATCAGCGGCACTTTCCAGCCGAGCTTGGCCATGCCGTTGGCGATCTGCGCGAGTTCAGGCCCAATGCCGTAGGTCAGCACCGCTTCCGCGCCTGCCTCTTTGGCCTTGAGCAACTGCGCGGTCATGTCCACGTCCTTGATATTGAATTTTTCGACGGCGACCGGCTTCACGCCTTTGGCGGAGAGCGCTTTTTCGAGGTCTTCGCGGCCGAGCTGGCCGTAATTGGTCGAGTCGGCGAGAATCGCGACCTTCTTGAAGCCGCGTTTGGTGACGGCTTCCTCGACGATCATGGGCGCCTGGATGCGGTCGGCGGCGGCGTTGCGGAAGACGTAGTTATCGGGCTGATCGGTGAACTGCTTTGTCACGATACTGCCGGTCGCGACGTTATTGAAAACGGGGATTTTGGCTTCCTGGAAGAAGCGCTGCGAGGCGAGCGCGACGCCGGTGTTGATGTAGCCCACCACCGCGACAACTTTTTCCTTGTTGATCAGTTCTTGCGCGATCTGCACGCCGCGTTCGTTCTTCGCTTCGTCGTCGCGTTCCACCAGCACGATCTGGCGCCCGAGCACGCCGCCTGCCTTGTTGATTTCAGCGGTGGCGAGGCGCACGCCGTCGCGCATGCTGACACCCATTGAAGACGACCCGCCGGTGAAAGGTCCGTCGACACCGATCTTGATCGGGTCGGCCGCGTAGCCGACATTGGCGAGGGCACAAAGCGCGAGCGCACTCACTACGCTCTTCAAGCGAATTCCCATGACTGTCTCCGTAGCATGTCTCTTTTATGCACGAGAGCCACGTCGTGGCTCGAGTGCGCGCCGACTTAACCGTTCTTAGGGGGCCTGACCGTTAATCGGTGAGCCAGTATAGAAAGCGTAATGTTTTAGTAATATGAGGAATTACCCGCTTGGTGCAATCCCGCAATCAAACGGTCGCCCGGTCGGACAAAACCGCCTGCGCGACTGCCGGGCTGTCACACGCCTAAACCTCGCTTCGCTTCAGCAGGTAATCGAGGCCGCCCACCCGATACCATCGATACCCGTACGGCTCGAGCACTACGGTATGCCGCCCGTCATCGGCTTCCACACTGTGGTCGTCGGAGAGAAGGTTGATGAGGCGGTTTTCGCCCTGCCCGCTGCAGCCCGAGCGGAACTTCACTGTGCAGGCCTCGGGTCCGAAGTTATGCACGCAGATCACCGAGTTGTTGCGCCAGTCGTAGCGCAGCGCGAGGACCTCGTTGCGCGATGTACGCAGGACCGAGAAATCGCCCCAGCTTATTTCCGGCACTTCCCGGCGCATGCGGATCATGCGCTCCGTCCAGTTCAGGAACGAATTCGGGTCCCGCCGCTGGCTGGCGACGTTCACTCGCTCGAAACCGTAAGCGCCGCCCGAGATGACCCGGCACGATGGCTTCGAGTGCTTCGTGAAGCCGCCGTGGGGTTCGGTCGACCATTGCATGGCGGTGCGCGTACATTCGCGCTCCGCCAGGCGCAGGTCGTCGCCCATGCCGATTTCATCGCCGTAGCGAAATACCGGCGTACCTGGCGAGGTCAGCATCAGGCTGTAAGCGAGCTCGAGGCGGCGCCTGTCGCCAGAGAGCATCGGCGCAAGCCTGCGGCGAATGCCGCGCTCGTATAGCTGCATGTCGGGGTCCGGGCCGAACGTGGCGAACACAGCGGCGCGCTGGTCGGGTGTCAGACGGCCCAGATCCAATTCGTCATGATTGCGCAGGAATACACCCCATTGAGCGGTCGCGGGACGTGGTTTCGTCGCTGTCAGCGCTTTCTTCAAAGGACCCGTATCGCCGGTCGCGAGGGTGTAAAACGTGTTCTGGTTGACCTGGAAATTGAACATCATCTGCAGGCGCTCGCCGTCGTCGCCGAAATAATCGAGGTCGGTATCGGGCAACACATTCGCTTCGGCGAGGATGATCGCGTCGCCCTTGCGCCATTGCAGAAACTCGCGGAAGGTCCGCAACATATCGTATTGCTCGACTGGCTTGCGTACTTTCGGGCCCTTCGTGGCAATCACGAACGGCACGGCGTCCATCCGGAATCCTGACACGCCGAGCTGGATCCAGAAGCCCATCACCTTGAGCAATTCGGCCTGCACATGTGGGTTCGCCGTGTTCAGGTCCGGCTGGAAGTCATAGAAGCGATGGAAAAACCAGCGTTTGGCCTGCTTATCGTAGGTCCAGGTCGATTTCTGAACGCCGGGAAATACGACCCCGTCTCGAGCGTTCGGCGGTTGCTTGTCGGCCCAGACATACCAGTCGCGATACTTCGAGTCAGGATCGCTGCGTGCTTCCTTGAACCACGCGTGCTGATCGGACGTGTGATTGATCACGAGGTCGATCATCACGCGCAAGCCGCGCTCGCGGCACGCATGCGAGAACTCGGCGAAGTCCCCCAGGGTGCCATATTTCGGGTCGACGTTGTAGTAATCCGAGATGTCGTAGCCGTTGTCGCGGCCAGGCGACGGCTGGAAAGGCATCAACCAGATGGTCGTGACGCCGAGCCCCTGAAGGTAGTCGAGCCGGCGGATCAGGCCCTGGAAATCGCCGACGCCATCGCCATTCGCGTCCATGAAGGTGCCGACGGAGAGGCAATAGACGATTGCATTCTTGTACCAGAGGTCATTTAGCATACGGTCCGCGCGCGGCTCCAAAACAATCGATCAGTGAGAGGAACTGCGATGTCTGAACTGGTGTGGTGGCAATGCGGCGTGATCTATCAGGTCTATCCGCGCTCGTTTCAGGACACCAATGGCGACGGCATCGGCGACCTGGCGGGCATTAGCGCGCGTCTGGAATATCTCACGGCGCTTGGCATCGACGCAGTCTGGATCTCCCCAGTCTACCCGTCACCCATGGCGGACTTTGGTTACGACGTCGCCGACTACTGCAATATCGACCCGATGTTCGGCACGCTCGACGACTTCAAGCAACTTGTGGACCGCGCCCACGCACTCGGGTTGAAAGTGCTGCTCGACTTCGTGCCGAATCATTCGTCGGACCGGCATGCGTGGTTCGAAGAAAGCCGGTCCTCGCGCGACAACCCGAAGCGCGACTGGTATCTGTGGCGCGATCCCGCGCCCGGTGGCGGACCGCCGAACAACTGGCTGAGCCGGATGGGAGGGTCCGCGTGGCAATGGGATGCGCACACCGGCCAGTATTACTATCACGCGTTCTTGCGCGAACAGCCCGACTTGAACTGGCGCAATCCCGAGGTGCGCCGCGCGATGGACGATGTCCTGCGCTTCTGGCTGGATCGCGGCGTGGACGGATTCCGCGTGGACGTGCTGTGGCTGCTGATCAAGGACGCCCAGTTCCGCGATAACCCGCCCAACCCCGCGTTCCGGCCGGGCGAGCCGGATCATCATCGACTATTGCAGACTTACACCGAGGATCAGCCGGAGGTGCATGAGATCGTGCGGTCGATGCGTGCCACGCTGGATGAATACGGCGAGCGCGTGTTGATCGGTGAAATCTATCTGCCCGTGCCGCAACTGATGACGTACTACGGCACGAACGGCGATGGTATTAACATGCCTTTCAATTTCCAGCTCCTGAACGCAGCGTGGAATGCGGCCGATATTGGAAGGATGGTGTCGGATTACTATCGCGCATTGCCGAAGCACGCCTGGCCAAACTGGGTGCTATGCAATCACGACAACCCGCGCGTGGCGTCGCGCCTCGGGGCAGCGCAAGCGCGCGTGGCCGCCGTGCTGCTGTTGACACTGCGCGGGACACCCACGCTCTATTACGGCGATGAGATTGGCATGATCGACGGCGAGATTCCGCCCGACCAGGTTCAGGACCCGGCCGAGCTTCGGCAGCCGGGTATCGGTCAGGGCCGCGATCCTGAACGCACGCCGATGCAATGGGACTCATCGCTGCCCCATGCCGGTTTTACAAGCGGCCGGCCGTGGTTGCCGGTAAGCACGGCAACCAGCGTTAGCGGCCAGGACGGCGAGGCATCGAGCATGTTGTCGCTGTATCGCTGGCTGTTGTCGATTCGGCGGAGCAACGCGGCGCTCCTGGAAGGGGCGATTGAAAACCTCACCGCGCACGGCGACGTGCTGACTTACGAGCGGCGTTCTGGCGATCAACGATTTTTCATGGCGCTAAACATGGGCGCCGCCGATGCCGCCGCCCCTTTGCCATCAGGCACGGTGCTGTTATCGACTTTACCCGGCCGCGGCGGCGAGTCGATCACGGAAGGCGCAAATCGTCTCGCCGCCGGCGAAGCACTGATCATCGAGCTCGTCTGATCGCCGATGGTAGGCAGCCCCCGTGCTGCGCGCTCGTCTGGGCTCCAGGGCTGATCGGCGAGGTAAAACGCGCCCGAATGAGGGCCGCCGTCGACCGTTCCCGGAAGCTCCGGCCGTCACCTGGCTCGGCGGCGCGCCGGGCTCACAGCTTCGCTCAGTTCGCAGTCTTCGGCGTTAGCGGTTCGAGCCCGGTCCCCTCAATCGCGGGGGCCGCGTCCGGCGATGACAGAAAATGGATCAGGGCCGCCGCGCCCGCTGGATTTCTGGCATTGGTGGCGATGCCCCCGGAAAACACCGTGTACCTTTGTACCTCCGCGGGCAAACTGCCGACCACCGTCACCCCGTCCACCGGCAACAGTTCGACGATCTGCTGAAATCCGAGCTCCGCTTCACCGTTCGCGATGACACTGGCGACCCGCTCGGACGGAATCATGCGGCTCTTGCTCTCCACCCGCCCCTCGATACCGAGACGCCGGAATAGCTCGCTGCCGATATAGACTCCATTCGCGTCGTCCGGATAGACGATCGACTTCGCGGCGAGCAGGGTGCGCCGCAATGCGTCGATCGAGCCGATATCCGGCTTCGGCGCCCCCTCGCGAGCCGCGATGCCGATTGCCGAGCGTGCGAAATCCACCTTGCTCCCAGACACGACCTTGCCAGCGTTGATCTGATCGTCGAGCGCATACCCGACCACGATCAGCACGTCGGCCCACTCGCCGCGCACAAGTCGCACAGGGATGGCATTCGCGGCCGTGCCCACTGCGGGCCCCCATACGGTGATCAGCGTATCGCCAGCCGCCTCCTCGAATTGTGGACCCAGTGCGCGATAGGCTGACGCAAACCCGCCCGAAATCATCACCTTAACTTCATCTGCCGATGCCGCGACGCTGCTCAACCATGCGGCCGCGACGCAGAATACGAGTGCGTGAACCCTCAGCTTGCGGCAAATCATGGCCACGCTCCATGTCGATCGGATGACCCAGCCCAGACATGCATCGAGTCTGGACGTTACTGATGATGTTAGCCAGCAGCGCGGCAACGGACGCATGCGGAATGCTCTTCTCGTCGCTCGCCTTTGACTGCGCCCACACCCTTAAGCGTGAGATCCTGGTGCGGAGGCTCAGTGGCCGGCTTGCCGTATAGGTCAGCGCACCACTAGTGTCCACGCCATCAAAAAGCGAACAACGAATCGATGTCTTTCGCGGTTAGTCCCCAAACGGGTTACCGGTGTCTTTCACTTCGGTATTGAGGTTGTATTCCGCACGCACGGCCTTGAGCACGCCCTCGATGTCGCGCTCGAAGCCGACCGCGTTGCCGAAGTGGGTCATGTTCCAGTTGCAGCCTGTCTTGTCAGCCTCTTGCAACTGCGGCCGCGGCACGCGAATCTTCACGCCGTCCTCGACGATTTCCTGCAGTCGATGAATTCGCCGGTTGACCTCTTGCTGAAGCTGCGAGGCATTGAGTGTCTTGCGTATCATCCAAGTCTCCTTCCGGTTGCTCAAGCCAGTCTAGCGCAAGTGAGGCGTTCCGCTACCTGGCGCTGAACATGGCCTATGATGCGTGCCGCCCCGCCATCGAAAATGGGCCGTACGCTGTATGATGCCGTGAACGAAAATGCACAGATTCGCGGCCGCTTCGACGAAACACACCTGCGAGCATTGACCGACCCCGCGAATTAGCTCGGCGCTGCTGCTCATATGGCGCGCGCGGTTGCGAACGGGTCAGTAGTACAAGGTCACCGCTGGCTCGGGCCGCCTCCGCGGCGGACCGCGGCATGCCGGTGACAACTTCGGAATGTCACGCCTCAGGGCCAATATTAGGAACATCGATGAAGCTTTACGGCAGACGTACTTCTATAAACGTACAGAAGGTTTTGTGGTGTCTTGGCGAACTGGGCGCTGTTGAGGGACGCGACTACGAACGTATTGATGCGGGTCTCGACTTCGGGGTTGTCAATAGCGCCGAGTACCTTGCGCTCAATCCGAATGGACTGGTGCCAACTTTGGTCGACGGCGACTTTGTGCTGTGGGAGTCAAATGCCATCGTCCGATACCTCGCCGGCGCAGCCGGCAACGAAGCGCTGCTTCCGGTCGAGCTTAAAGCGCGTGCAGGCGTCGAGCGCTGGATGGACTGGCAGCTTGCAACCCTGTGGGCGACGCTCCGCGTTGCTTTCCTGGGTCTCACGCGGACCCCGGAGCCCCAGCGCAACTACGACGTGATAAGGAAAGCGCACGCGGACGCCGGGCGTATGCTGGCAATCGTCGATAAGGCCTTGAGTGCTCGTGCGTACATTGCAGGCGCGGAGTTCACGGTGGCGGATATCGTAATCTGCCTTTCCGCCCACCGCTGGTTTTCGCTTTCGGACAACTTCGGTCAAGTGTTGGAACCGGCACCCCTGCTACCGTCCGTCATCGAATGGCACCGGAACCTCTCGTCACGCCAGGCGTTCAAGGATGCGGTAAGCAGTCAAAGGAAATAGCCAGGTTGGCATGGCGCCGATGCCAGCTTGACCCCGCATGCCGAAATCCGGCTGACCAGCTCAATGCCTCCGGCACAAACGCCGCACGCTATATGCGACATGACCGACCTCTTTACTACCAAACCTCGCGCGCCGCTCGCCGAGCAGCTCCGACCCGAATCGCTCAGCGATGTCGTGGGGCAGTCTCATCTGCTCGGCCCGGGCAAGCCCCTTCGGCTCGCGCTCGACTCCAAAAGGCTGCACTCTTTCATCCTATGGGGACCGCCCGGCGTCGGTAAGACGACGATTGCGCGGCTTGCCGCGAAAGCGTTCGACTACGAGTTCATCGCTGAGTCCGCCGTCGCCGCCGGTGTCAAGGAACTAAGGGAGGCCGCCACGCGTGCCCAGCAGGTGTTAGACCAACATGGCCGCTCGACCGTCCTGTTCCTCGACGAGATTCATCGTCTCAACAAGAGCCAGCAGGACGCGTTGCTGCCACACGTGGAGGTCGGCCGGTTGACCCTCATCGGTGCTACCACGGAAAACCCCAGTTTTGAGGTCAACAGCGCCCTGCTGTCTCGTGCGCAGGTGTACGTGTTAAAGCCGCTGTCCGACGGGGAGCTGCGGCAGCTGTTTGCGCGAGCCCGCCGTCTGCTGGGAGAGCTGGCGTTTGAGGAACCCGCGCTCGAAGCTGTCATCGGGTTTGCGGATGGCGACGGTCGAAAGTTCCTGAACCTCCTTGAGCAGCTCACCAATGCTGCCGTGGCGGCTGGAGTAACGCGCATTGACAGTAGCTTCGTCAGCACCGCGTCTGCCGCGACCACCCGGCGTTTCGACAAAGGCGGCGAGGAATTCTACGACCAGATTTCGGCGCTTATCAAATCTGCCCGCGGCTCCGACCCGGATGCGGCCCTGTACTGGATGGCCCGGATGATTGACGGCGGCGTCGACGTTCGTTATCTCGCGCGCCGCATCATCGTACTGGCAAGCGAGGAGGTAGGTAACGCGGACCCAAGAGCGTTGCAGGTTGCGGTGAACGCGGCTGAGGCCTATGAGCGGCTTGGCTCACCCGAAGGCGAACTTGCACTGGCGCAAGCCCTTGTGTACGTCGCGGTCGCGCCCAAGTCGAACGCCGTCAGCATGGCGTGGCATCAGGCGTTGTCATTCGTGCGCAGCGACCGCACACGCCCGGTACCGCTGCACCTGCGCAATGCACCAACGCAGCTCATGAAGAAGCTCGGCTACAAGAAGGACTACCGCTACGCGCATGACGAACCGGACGCGTACGCGGCGGGAGAGAACTACTTCCCGGAAGATATCCCTGAGCAGCGGTGGTATCAGCCAGTGCCGCGCGGTCTCGAAACCAGGATTGGCGACAAGCTTGACCATTTGCGCGAGCTCAACGAGCAGGCGCGCAAGGCAGACAAGAGCTAGGGCAGCACAGAAGCTATGTGACGGTTAGCTATCCGTACCGTTACGCAAGCCATTGCGCGGGATTCGTCCCGCTTTATGCGTTTCAAAGCCGCAGCAGTTCATCTTTCATCCACTCGTGGACGGCTCGACTCAGTTCCTGCTGTGACAGGTCCCGAGGGGAGAATGCCGGGCCGACAACCACACGAATTTTCCCAGGGCCGCTGGGCCAGCCTTTCGCCGGCCAGACTTTGCCCGCGTCGAGGACCACAGGAACAGCAGGCACGCCAGCTGCGCAAGCCAATCGAACGCCTCCCGATGTCATCCTCAACGGGGCGTCGTGTGGCACCCGGGTCCCCTCTGGGAAGATGACGACAACGTCCCCCTTCGCCAGCCTCTCAGCGCTTTCCTGCGTGACAGCCTGATGAGCCTGCCGAGCGGAGCCGCGGTTCAGACTAACCATATCGAGGCCACGCAACACCCATCCAAAAAAGGGAATGCGAAGAAGCTCTTCCTTGAAAACAAAACTGATGCGCCGTGGAAAAAGTGCAAGAAACGCGAGTGTCTCCCAGGTCGATTCGTGACGGCACAGCAGTATCGCTGGCCCTTCGGGAATATGTTCAAGCCCTTCTATCGAACATGAGACTCCCGGCAGCCAGCGCATCACAACTACCAGTGCCCGACACCATTGTTTTGCCAACCAGTATCGTCCAGCCCTACCGACGAAAGGAAACAGGAGCAGTATCGCCATTGAATACAGCGTCCCGCTACCGAGGAGATAGACGATGAACAGCCATTTAGTGAGAGTCGAGCGCATCGGGGCCTGATTCAGATTGGTTGAGGCGGAACAGTTTACCGTTGACAGGTGAGACTACGCCGTGAGCGATGCGTTCGTTCCCCAAACTCGGTCCACCGAAGAAATCAGCGATATCCGGAGAGGCCAGGCCCGTTTCGCCATCGCAAGACACCGAGACGTGAGCTTTAAGCTCTTGAAGTTTGGTGGACTTGACTGGATGGATGCTCCGTTTCATCCCGGCTGAATTTGCCAGGTTTTGAAAGAGTTCGATCGCTTCGACTATATGATGCGACGAGCCCATCTACGGACTGGTACAGAAAGTCGATCAAAAGGGCATGGCGGAATGACAGAACGCTGGGGCTTCCCGCGATCGCGTGAGAGTACCACTCGCCGCCGCGCGAACCCAACAAACCGAGGCGCGGCAAAAGATGCTCGCCAAAGTAAGCCCGAAAAGCGTGGCTAACTACGCTCCGATTGACAAATTCTCCGTGTAGGAACCCTAATCGTCTAGCACGATTCCTATACTCTATCTCGAGCGCACCAAGGTCCGCGAAATAAGGCACAGAGCGAAAGCGCTGCCTGTTTGGCAGCGTGGTCGATACGTCCGGCGTCGATCAGTTCATCGAGCACCGCCTCCGCCTTTGGCGTAACGCTCGCGAGGCGTGCCGGGTCGACGTCGTGGACGATTGTCCGATGCCCGTGCAACGCGCTTTGCGTCGCGATGCCGACGCCCATCAATCCCGTGCCTACTACACCTGTCACTGCCTTGCGCACGCCGGTCTCCAGCTGCCATCGATGAAAGCGTTCAAGCATGGCGCAGCGCGTTAATTTTCAAAGACCGAACGTGACAAAGCCGGTCTTCCGTGAGGAAGGACCGGCTTTGTGGACTTCACGCCGCGTCATGCGGCGCCGTCATGGGCGCATTAATAATGCTGCTGCGGACGATGGTCGTCGCGGTGATGCGGATCGTAGCCGTGCGGGTGATGACGCATCCAGTCGTCATGAGCCCAGTAGCGATGGCCGTCGTAATAACGATCGCCATGCCAGCCGATGTTGATCGAGACGCCCACCGGCATCATGTGCGGCTGACCGTACACCGCCGGTCCCGGACCATTCTCGATGACCACCCGTTCCTGGGCGAAGGCGCTGCCTGCCGCAAGCAATGCGCCGCCGGCCAGCAAGGTTGCAATAATCGAACGCGATGTCTTGTTAAAGGTTTTCATAGTGACCTCCCATCAAAGTTTTGTGTCAAGCCAGCGCCCGTGTTCGGTCCCACATTGAACCGCAATTTTGGGTTCGGACCAGACGCCGTACGCTTGAGACCAACTTTAGCGGGCCAAATCGCATGAAGACGTGAGCACTTGTAAGCACACATTTCGCAGAAAGAGACGGATGAGCACCCGCTTTTGTGGTGTCTGCCGCCCGTCACAGCGCATGCGCGGGGGATCAGGCGGATCGCGCGGCGCCGTTTCGTCAGGCCCTGTTACATTCATTTCGGCCAGGAAATATTCCGAAAGGCGCACAGAGACAGTGACAGCGCACGACGGCACCAAAACAAAAGCCACGGCACGCATTCGCGGGCAGTGGCTTCAATGAGGCGATGCGCACTCCACGTGCGCGCCCATACGCGGCGGTCCGCGCTCAGGCTTTACTACTTGGCTTTTTAGTCGCTCAGCTTGATGCCGAACAACGTAGCTTGCGCTTTGCGCATGCGGTCTGCTTCACGGCTACGGGCTTTATACGAGTAGTCCGAATCCAGCGGCAGATGGGGCGACGCAAAGAGGTCGCTGACCTTTTGGAACAATGCAAAAATGAAGCTCATGGCGACTCCCGGTTGGTTACTGCATTTGATAGGGGTTTTCCCTTAAGAAGAATTATAGGGTTTTCCCTAGTCAAAAGCTAGTGCGATGCAGCAATTTCCTGGGCGTGGTGTGTTGCCACAGCGTTTTCGTCCATGGTGCGTCGCATCATGACAACGTCCCTTTTTTCATATTTCAGGGTCAAAAGACTTCCCTTCTCGGTGAAGCCGCCGCCAGATAACGCTGGCGAGGCGGTCACTGACGATCAGCGCGAATTCGCTACTTTCGGCTTGTGCGCGTGCTGGGCTCGCGCGCTGTGTGTGCCATGAGCCGGCGTCGCCGCGGCTGGCGGAGGTGCTGCGGACGCGGCTGCGTCGGAAGCCGCGTCCGCCGCCGCGGCATTGGCCATCGCCAGGTGGGTGTCGAGCAAACTCGCCATGGCAGCCTGCTGGTTCTGCATCATCTGTTCAATGCGGTGCTGCTGGGCGGTGGTTTCTCGCGTCAGGTGCATCAGGAGCACTGTCTGCGTGATGCCGATCGCGACCGTCATCAGCAATGCGCCCACCACGATCGACAGCATCCATTTCATGCGGCGCGAATGGTCGGTCGCAGCGAGGCGTTGGTCGGCGATCACGCCATAGAGGGCGTCGACGGTATCGGCGAAGGCCGTCGCACGCGCACGGTCGAGCTCAGGCGCGAAACGCAGCGCAGCCGCGGCTGCTTCGGCGCGTTGAGCTTCGCGAAAGGACGGCGCAGCGAAAGCGGCGTTTGGGTGTGGATGTGGATGCGCGGACGCCGGTGCTGGTGCTGGTGCTGGTGCTGGTGCTGGTGCTGGTGCCGGTGCCGGTGCCGGTGCCGGTGCCGGTGCCGGTGCCGGTGCCGGTGCAGATCCTGGTTCTGATGTGGATGCTGGTGCCGGTGCTACTGCGGATCCTGCTGCGGGTGCGACCGCAGACGCGTCACCTATCACCTTGGCGGCCGGCTCCGGCTCAGCAGCCATCTCACCGGTATCAGCCCCAGCCGCGGACGAAGACGAAGCACGCTCCTCTCCCGCATTCGCGGCTTCAGCGCCAACTGCTTCTCGCGAAGCCGTCGTCGCCTTGGCAAAGGTCGCCGCAAAGCGCTGCGGCGGCGTAGAAGGCTTGGCACCGCCCAAGGTCGATGCAGCCGCTGACTCTGTCGTCGTAGCCCCCGGCTCGGCCGCCTGGCGCAGCGCGGTCACGCTGCGCGCCACCGTGGCCGCCGCCATTGCCGGCGTGAGCGGCGCGACTGCGTCAGATGCCGACGCCGCCGGCTTCTCTTCCACCAACGCCGCTGCTGTCGCCGTCTCATCCCCGAAAGCCAGTTCGCCAGCAGGCGATACCGTCGCTCCCGCGGCCTCGGTCTCCAACCCGCTCAATTGCGCATTCACCGGCGTCGGTTCATCGGATTTCGCAGCGCGAGGCGCGCGACGCGCCGACCGTACCTCAAACGACGCACCATCGGCATCGATCGCGCCGACCGCCGCCAACACGACATCGGGTAATTCAAAGCCATGCAGCGTGCCTTGCCGGACGTCGATATTCATCGCTTCCAGCGTGGCGCGGGTGGGATCGTCGGGGAACAGGTCGAGTGTGCTGTCGTCGCGTGAGGCATCGCTCAGTTGCGCGAGACGTTGTGCCGAGCGCACGGCGCGCGCCAGCTTGTTTTCAGTTTCGGTCGAGACGGTGGCCTGACGCCGCTTCTTCGAAGCGGCACGCTGAGGCCGGGACTGCGTGGATGCTACGGAATCTGCCATAGAGAAAAAAGCGGTCGTCGCCGGAAAGCGGGCGCCGGGCACCGCTCGTCAATGCCATTGGAATTTTTCGAGACCGCATTGTCGCATGGCCGCCCGCCCCTGCCGAAACCATTCGCCGACGATTTTCCGCTTTTTAAGACGCCGCCCCGTCCTGCCGGAACTGCTTGACGCCAGGCAACTGACGCAAGCGCGCGCAGATCGCCTCGTATTCGGTATTCGACACCCGATGCAGCGTGATCACGACTTCATCGCACTCCGGCGCGTCGTCGCTTTGCTGCATCACGAACTGCTTGACGCGCGGGCTCGCGGCGCCGAGTTCGTCGTGTATCGAATGGAATGTCATGGTGCCGCGCTCGACGATCATCGTCAGCTGGCGCCGTTGCTTCACCGTGATGAAGCGGCGCTCGAGCGGCTTGATCCCGGCGAGGATGATCAGAATGATGATGGTCGCGGCGATCGACGCCGTATATAACCCGCCGCCGACCGCCAGCCCGATCGCCGCGACCGACCAGAGGCTTGCCGCCGTCGTCAGCCCGCGCACGATCTCGCCGCGCAGCAGAATCGAGCCCGCGCCGAGAAAACCGATACCGGAGACCACCTGAGCGGCCATCCGCGACGGATCGAGCACGACGTGATCACCGGACAGCACTTCGGCAAAACCATAGGCCGACACGATCATGATGAGCGTCGAACCCACGCAAACCAGCATGTGCGTGCGCAACCCCGCCGCCCACGAAAGCCGTTCGCGCTCGAAGCCAATCACGCTGCCGAGCGCAGCCGCCAGCATCAGACGGGAAATGAGTTCGAGGTTCCCCAGCATTGTTTTTCCTCCTTATCTCAAATTATTTGAAGCGTATTGCGCACCTGTGGCGCAGTGCCAGCGGCAGCCGTTTGCTTTATGCTTGGCCGCACGCCGCCGCGCGAGTGGCCAGGACGATCGATCGACATGCTGCTTGCGAGCCTTCCTGTTGCAGGCCGATCGGCATCCATCATCGCCGACTCAGCACGATCGCCGGCGGCTGCGCCACGGCGCGAGCCAAAGTCCGCAGGCGTTTCGAATGACGCGTTTGACCAACCGAACTAATGCAGAGCATGACCCCTTCCACCGCTTCGACGAGCACACTCGCCACCGCATTGCGTGATCACTTCACTCGTGTGGTGCTGCCGCTGTGGCGCGGGCCCGGTTTTAACCCCGCGCTGAAACTACCCTACGAAGCGGTCAGCGCCGAGGGTTCGGAGCCGTTGCCCGCACAACGCTACCGGGCGATGGCGTGCGCGCGACAATTGTTCGTGTTCTCGCAAGCAGGCGATGCGGCCCACGCCCAGGTGCTGTTCGATTCATTGATGCACACCTTTCAGGACACGCGCCACGGCGGATGGTTCTATAGCGTGGATGCACAGGGCGCCCCGCTCGACACTACCAAAGACCTGTACACGCATGCATTCGTGGTGTTCGCGTGTGCGGAATACGGCGGCCGTTCCGGCAACCGCGACGCGCTGGAAGTCGTGCATCGCACGTCGGCATTGATTCAGTCGCAGTTCGCGGCCGAAGGTGACCTGTTCAACGCCGCGCTCACCGCCGACTTTGCCAGCGTGACCGGCACGCCGATCCAGAATCCCCTGATGCACCTCACCGAAGCCTGGCTGGCCGCCCGCGACGCCATGCAAGACAACGCCTTCGACACGGCGTTGCGCCGCCTCGCCGGCGCCGTCGCGCGTCACTTTGTGCATGCGCCGAGCGGTTGCATCGCCGAATTGCCGATTGGCGCGGACGACAACCGTCTGGAACCCGGTCACCAGTTCGAATGGTTCTGGCTGGTCAAGCAGGCGGGCACCTTGTTCGAGGCCTCGGGTCTCGACGAGTCGTTGACGCGCGCGTTCAGCTTCGCGCAGCAATATGGCGTGGACCCGCAAACAGGCGGGGTATGTGCCTCGCTCGACGAAACGGGACGGATCAAGGACGCCACCCAGCGGATCTGGGCTCAGACAGAATATCTGCGCGCATTGGCAAGCCACCACGACCCTGCTGAGCTCGCCGCGCTGCCGCGGCAAATCGAGCTTTTCCGGCAACGCTTTCTGCGTCCGCAAGGCTGGTTCGAATGCAAAACGGCGGCTGGTGACGTGGCGCGTGCCGACATGCCGTCGACCACGCCCTATCACCTCGCCACCGCCTACGAGGCGTTGCCCGGCTAAGCACCGGCAGCCATCTCGCGGACATCGGCGTTAAAAGCCGACTGGCCGGTCAATCAATATTCTTCGCGTTGCCAAGGTCCCCAGTCGGCGTCGGCAGTTTTAAATCGCGTGTAGGTCGCGCTTTGTCCGGTAGGGGTTTCCGATGTGTCGCCGTGCGGCTTTTTATCGGTAGTGTGGAGGGCGAAGGCCTGGTGATCGTCGCTATCGACCGTGATACGGCCGACCGGGTCCGGGGCGCCTTCTTGAGGTGATTTCGACTCCAATATCGCGAGATAGGGGGTCAAACGACTCCAGAACGAGGTGAGTTCTTCTTGCAAATAATGTGTCAATGTTTTTCCTGGAAGAGTAATACAAGCAGTTTACCCTACCGGCTGGAACACCCCGCAAAATGCTTTCTGGGTCCGAAAAGGGTCCCAAAACGGCCCAATCAGGGGAATACCCGAATACTTGTTGATTGGCGTCCATCATAAAGACGTGATACAACTCGTACTTCGCGCTCGATCTCGTGTTGAGAAATAGCGGTCGCGAATGCAACACACAACATTTACTGGATTAAAAATGGCAACAGGTACTGTGAAGTGGTTTAACGATGCAAAGGGCTTTGGCTTCATCACCCCGGACGACGGCGGCGAAGACCTGTTTGCTCACTTTTCGGAAGTTCAAGGCAGCGGCTTCAAGTCCCTGCAGGAAAACCAGAAAGTGACGTTCGAAGTCAAGCAAGGCCCGAAGGGCAAGCAGGCTGCAAACATCCAGCCGGCCTAAGTACCTTCAGGTACTTTGAGGCACCCTTAGGCGCTTGCGTCTAATGCAAAATGGCCCGCTTTCGCGGGCCATTTTCTTTGGCAGATGCCCTTTTTCCAGGCGCCTGTGCGGTTCAGATTGCCCGCATCCCCGACAGCGCGAACGCCGCCGCTTGCCCTCGCGTGTCGTCCATTTGTTGCGTTCGCAACACAGTTTCCGAAATTTCGATCACGGAAACGGCCTCTTTCAGTTGCTGCGTCTGTTGATGCCGTGAGGCATGCCGCTGCATGCTCGACCAGCACCGAACCGCCTTGAATCTCGGCCACCGATTCGCTGATCAGCGTCTTGATCTCCTTCGCCGACTGCGCGCTGCTAGGCTGCAAAGAATGACGGGAGCCATGTCAGGGTTAACGGCATCGACGCCCGCTCCTTGAGGGCTAATTTCGCTAAAGATCGCCTTACCACCCTGTTTCATTGGCCAACTCCACAATTCCAATCATTTGGCGCAACAATGCCCCCAGCATATTTCCGATTGACCTTGACGCGGTGCGCCAGCGCTTCCTAGAGTGGGTAGGGACTGCACAACGCACGCCAGTGCAGATATCGCCACGGGCCACCGCCCGAAGGAACCACAATGACCGACCTCCTCGACCGGGCGCGCGGCGCACTGCATGCCCAGCCGTTCAGCATGCTGTTAGGCGCCGAGCTGATGCACACGGGCACCGACGAATTGACGCTCTGTCTGCCGATCCGCGACGAACTGCGGCAACAGCATGGCTTCGTGCATGGCGGCGTCATCAGTTATCTCGCCGACAATGCGCTGACTTTCGCCGGCGCGCTGTCGCTGGGTCCGAAAGTCGTCACCAGCGAGTACAAGATCAACTATCTGCGGCCGGTGGTGAACGGCACGCTGATCGCGCGTGCGAGGGTCGTCTACGCGGGCCGGTCCCAGGCAACCTGCCAGTGCAACGTGTTTGTGATGGACGACGGTCGTGAGAAGCTCGTCGCAGTTGCCCAAGGCACGATCAATCGGATCGGCGATATGGGCGAGCACGAACCGGCGGGTTGAACGGGTGAAAGCGTTTCGTGTCAGCGCATGGTCATGGTGTACGGAAGCCAGGCACGTCTCCCAAGGTCGCGCGCTGATCATGCGGTCGGTCTTCAGGCAAACGGTCGCGAATTGAGGCATCCGGGCGCCGACTGAGGGTCCGATAAAAAAAGGCCGTTCCTGCATTGCGCGGG
The DNA here is from genome assembly GCF_046025895.1 of Paraburkholderia sp. RL17-337-BIB-A. Lineage (NCBI taxonomy): Bacteria > Pseudomonadati > Pseudomonadota > Betaproteobacteria > Burkholderiales > Burkholderiaceae > Paraburkholderia > Paraburkholderia sp. RL17-337-BIB-A. The sequence goes on from NZ_JARESY010000002.1 coordinate 3,612,521, forward strand.
AACGGCCTCTTCACGTCTAACGGCTCACATCAACACTACATATCGCCTAAACGATCAACTCACTCCGCCGCGTAAGTCTTCTGCGTCTGCTCGCCGAGACCTTCGACACCCAGACGGATCGTCTGGCCCGGCTTCAGATACACCGGATTCGGTTTCACACCCATACCGACGCCCGGCGGCGTGCCGGTCGAAATCACGTCGCCCGGTTGCAAGCTCATGCACTGCGACACATACGACACCAGCTTGGCGACGCCGAACACCATCGTCTTCGTGCTGCCGTTCTGATAGCGGTGGCCGTCCACTTCGAGCCACAGGCTCAGATTCTGCGGATCGGCGACTTCGTCGCGCGTCACGACCCACGGGCCGATCGGGCCAAACGTATCGAAACCCTTGCCCTTGTCCCACGTGCCGCCGCGTTCGGCCTGCCATTCGCGTTCCGACACGTCGTTGATCACGCAGTAGCCGGCGACGTAATCGAGTGCGTTGGCTTCGTCGATATATTTCGCGGGCTTGCCGATCACCACGCCGAGTTCGACTTCCCAATCGGTCTTCTTCGAGCCGCGCGGGATTTCGACGTCGTCGTTCGGGCCGTTGATCGCGCTCGTCCACTTGTTGAAAATGACCGGCTCCGTGGGCACCGGCAGATTCGATTCGGCCGCGTGGTCCGCGTAGTTCAGCCCGATACAGATGAACTTGCCGATCTTGCCGACGCACGGTCCGATACGCGGGTTGCCTTCCACGACCGGCAGCGAGGCCGGATCGAGCGCGCGCAGCTTGGCGAGGCTTTCGTCGCTCAGCGCGGCGCCGTCGATATCGGGCACCACTTTCGACAGATCGCGGATCTTGCCCTGCGCATCAAGCAGGCCCGGCTTTTCCTGGCCCTTCGGCCCATAACGAAGCAGTTTCATCGTTGCACTTCCCTTTTGCGTTCAGTGATATTCAGTTCGTGTGTCAGTGTTTGGCAATGTCTTGCGCTGTCTTGCGGCCCAACTCAGTTCGACCAGCCGCCGTCGATCACATGAGCATGCCCCGTGGTAAACGACGATTCGTCGGACGCGAGATACAGTGCCAGCGCGGCGATCTCTTCCGGCTTGCCGATGCGGCCCATTGGCTGACGCGCGACAAAGGCCGCCTGCACGGCTTCCAGCGTCGCGCCCTGCGCCTTGGCCTGCTCGACGATCCGCTGTTCGAGCGACGGCGAAGCCACCGTGCCGGGGCAGATCGCGTTACAGCGTACACCACGCGTGATGAAGTCCGCAGCAACGGACTTGGTCAACCCGATCACCGCGGCTTTCGACGCGCTGTACGCAAAGCGGTTCAGCACGCCCTTCACGCTCGAGGCCGCCGACGACATATTGATGATCGACCCGCCGCCGTTCTCCAGCATGGCCGGCAAAAACGCGCGGATCATACGATACATCGCTTTCGCGTTCAAATCGAAGGCGAAGTCCCAATCCTCGTCGGTGCATTCGAGAATCGAACCGGCGTGCACGAAGCCCGCGCAGTTGAACAGCACGTCGACCGCGCCGAGTTCGGCCGCCAGTACCTTGATCGCCGCGTCGTCGCGCACGTCGAGCTTGCGCGCCTCGACCGGCTTGCCGGCCAGTCCGTCGATGCGGATATCGGTGGCGATCACGCGCGCGCCTTCCCGCGCGAACAGTTCCGCGGTGGCGAGACCAATGCCTTGTCCTGCCGCGGTGATCAGGGCCGTCTTGCCGGCCAGTCTTTGTGTCATTTACGACTCCAGTTGGATGGGCTTCTTTTGTTTCTCTCGTCTTCGTAACTTGTCTTTGTAACGCGTCTTCGTAACGCGTCTTCGTCACATCAAAGCCGATAAAACGCGGCGGCGTTGCCGCCAAAAACCGCTTCGCGCTCGTCGTCTCTCAACGACGCGAGCAAGCTGTTCGCCACCGAATGCCACAGCAGATAGTCGCCGTTCAGATCGAGTACCGGCCAGTCGCTGCCCCACATCAAACGCGCAGGACCGAATGACGCCAGCAGATGGTCGACATACGGTTGCAGCGTTTCCTCGGTCCAGCCAGGCGAGGCTTCCGTGACGAGTCCCGACAGCTTGCAGTGCACTTGCGGCAGCCGGGCGAGCCGCGTGATCGCATCGGCCCACGTTTGCCAACCCGCGCGACCGTAGCGAATCGGCGGCTTCGCGCCGTGATCGACAACCACGCGCAGCGTGGGAAAACGCGCCGCGAACGTTTCGAAAGGCTCGACGTGCCGTGCATAAATCAATGCGTCGAACGCCAGGTCGTGCGCGATCAGCGCTTCGATCGCGGGCGCGAGATCGGGGTTCGCAATCCATGTATCGTCGGGCAAATCCTGCAGCATCGGCCGCACGCCTTTGAACTTCGGCTCATGCGCCAGCGCTTCGATCACAGCCGGCGCGTTCGGCAACAGCAACGGCACCCAGCCCACCACGCCCGCAATCGAGAGTTCGTTGCGCGCGATGTCCAGCAAGTAACGCGTTTCGTCGATCGTCGGCGCCGCCTGTACCACCACCGTCCGCTCGATGCCCGCTTTTTCGCGCAACGGCTTCAGATCGGCGGGACCGAACGGCCGATAGAGGATTTTCAGTTCCGGCGTGAGCCACTCGTAGTCGCCGCGAGCGGGGTCCCAATAGTGCTGGTGGGCGTCGATATGCATCGTCAAATCAATCCTCTGGTGCGGGCGCGCGGCTGTCGAGCAAGCCTTTGTCGCGCAACGCGGACCACAGGTCCGCGGGGATCGGCTGCTCGAACGACGCGGCGTTCTCGCGCAATTCGTCGGCGCTGCGCGCGCCGGTCAACACGGTGGCAACCGCCGGATGCGCATACGGAAACTGCAAGGCCGCGGCTGGAAGCGGTACGCCATGCACACGGCACACCGCTTCCAGCCGCGCGACGCGCTCGATCACTTCTTGCGGCGCGTCGCCGTAGTTGAACTTCAGATCGCCTTCGACGCCGCGCGCCAGAATGCCTGAATTGAACGCGCCACCTAACAGGATGCTGACGCCACGTTCTTCACATGCTGGGAGCAGATCGTCGAGTGTGGTCTGTTCGAGGAGCGTATAACGGCCCGCGAGCAACGCGCAATCGATATCGTATTCAGCCATCGCTTCGAGTATGACCGCGCCTTCATTGACGCCGAGCCCGACTGCTTTGATCGCGCCCGAGGACCGCAGATCATCGAGCGCACGAAAGCCGCCGCCTTCGGTGAGTTGTTTCCAGTAGTAGGGGTTCTTGTCGCCATGCGTGACAACGCCAATATCGTGCACCAGCAGAATGTCGATATCGACGATGCCGAGGCGCTGCTGGCTGTCTTCGAACGAACGCAGAATACCGTCGTGTGTGTAGTCGTAGATCGCCTGGAACGGCAACGGGTCTTGCCAGCCTTCGCTGCCATCGTAGGGCGTGGTGCGCGGTACGAAACGGCGCCCGACTTTGGTGGACAGCACGTATTCACTGCGCGGATAGCCGCGCAACGCATCGCCCAGACGATGCTCGGCTTTCGTGTGACCGTAATGCGGCGCGGTATCGAAGTAGCGCACGCCTGTGTCCCACGCGGCGGCAATGGTCGCGTGAGCTTCTTCATCGGACAGATCGCGGTAGAGGCCGCCCAAGGGCGCCGTACCGAGGCCCAATCCGGTGACTTGTAATGTACGGCGGCCGATGCCGCGCCGCTGTTCGATTTTCGAACCGCCTGTTGTCGTCATTGACCACGTCTCCTGTGTCGACCAGAGTTAGCGCTTTAGCGCTTACTCTGGTCCCATGCAAAGCGGTCGACCAGAGTTAGCGCTTTAGCGCTTACTCTGGTCCCATGCAAAGCGGTCGATCGGAGTTGGCGCTTTAGCGCTTAATCCGATCCCATGCAAAGCGGTCGATCGGAGTTGGCGCTTCAGCGCTTACTCTGGTCCCATGCAAAGCGGTCGATCGGAGTTGGCGCTTCAGCGCTTAATCCGATCCCATGCAAAGCGGTCGACCAGAGTTAGCGCTTCAGCGCCTACTCAAACCCCCAGCACTTACTCCAATCCCATTCGCGTTTTTACCACGCAGCGCCCAGATTTGCCCGCCGCGCTAACGGTTTGTCCGCCAACAGGATCGCGCATGAAACGCTCAATGCGGCTCGATCGCCACAACCCGATGCAGCGGCGCAGCGTTCGACGGCAAACATGCGGGGCCGACCGGTTCAAAACTCTTGTACGTCAGAATAAATTCTTGATGTCCGAGCGTTTCCGACTTCGACGCCGCGCCTCGCGACACCGCCACCGTTTGCTCGAATACTTCGTGGCCGACTTCGTCGAGCGTGCCGCGGCCTTCGAGAATACGGCCTGCGTCGACGTCCATATCGCCGACGAGATTGCGGTACGTCGCGGGATTCGCGCACACCTTGATGACCGGCGAAATCGCCGAGCCCACCACCGACCCGCGTCCGGTCGTGAACAGAATCACATGCGCGCCACAGGCGATCAGTTCGCCGATTTCCGCGTTGTCGCTGATGTTCGGAAAGCCGAAGCGCGGCTCGCCGTCCGGCACGACGTCGAGAAGATAGAGGCCGCCGGTCGGTGGAACATCACCGGGTTTGATGATGCCGACAATCGGCGACGCACCGCTTTTCGCATACGCACCTAACGATTTCTCTTCCTGCGTGGTCAGGCCGCCGTCCGCATTGCCGACGGCAAAACTGCCATGCCCAAGGATCGAGTAGTAGCGCGCCGCCTTCGCTACACACGCAATGATTTCATCGCCGAGTTCCGGCCTCGCGGCGCGCGTTTTCATATGGAACTCGCAGCCCACCAGCTCGCCGGTTTCTTCGAAGATGCAGGTCGCGCCTGCGTCGATCAGATGATCGAACGCGCGGCCCACGGCCGGGTTCGCGGTAATGCCGCTGGTGCCGTCCGAGCCGCCGCAAATCGTGCCGATCACCAGTTCGCTTAGCGCCATCGGCACCTTTTGTTGCCCGGCGAGTTGCCTGCGTGCATCACGAACCCAGTCGACGCCGTATTGAATCGTGCTGCGTGTGCCGCCTTTTTCCTGAATCGTCAGGACTTCAACGGGACGGCCACTCGCGCGTACGACGTCCACGAGGTAGTGCTTGTTCATGCTCTCGCAACCGAGCGACACGAACAGCACCGCGCCCACGTTTGGATGTGTCGTAAGGCGCTCGAGCATCTTCTCGGCGTACCCATTCGGATAGCAACCGGGAAAGCCGATCAGATGCACCGGCGGCTCGCGCTCGGCTGAAGGATCGTCGAACGCATCGAGCGGTTCGCGAAACTGCGTGACGATCTCGCGTGCGACGTGATGCGCGCACTCGACCAGATACGCCACCGCAACCACGTTGCGGATGCCTTTGCGGCCATCGCTGCGCAGATAGCCTTGCAGCATGGGCGGCCGCGCGTCGGCGGATGCTATGTAAGTGTCAGTCATGGTCATTCCAGCGCGGCGCGAGGCCACGTCATTGTGCTCACATCAGTGATGGACGAACTCGTGGCCCGCGTCGTGCGTATAGGTGGGCAGGTAATCGCTTTCGAGGTTGTGCGTATGCAGATGCGCCCCGCGCGCCACCGCCTCGGTCACGTGACCGATCACCGCGCCGTAGCGCAGCACCTTGTCGTCTCTCGCGAGCTCATGGCGCGCCACCTTGTGGCCGAGATCGATGGTTCTGGTAAGCGTCACGCGTTCGCCTTCGATCTCGACTTGCGTGCCCGCATCGAGACGCGCCGCCGCGATCAGACAGTTATCCGTGGGACTGAGCAAAATCAGGCGTGAGTCGGTTGGCGATGTTTGGGGCGTTTGCAATGGACGGCTGGTCAAGTGAGTTCTCCGTGATGCGTGCGCATTAGTTTTGACCTTCGCCACTGGCGAGCCGCGCCACCATCAGCGAGCCGAGGATGATCGCGCCATAGATCGCCTGAATCCAGAACGACGGCACCTGGGCAAGCGTCAGCAGGTTCTGCACGACGCCGAGCAACAGCACGCCGGAGAGCGCGCCGAGCATCGTGCCCTTGCCGCCATCGAGTGAAATGCCGCCGATCACCGCCGCCGCGAACACCGTGAAAATCATGCCGTTGCCCTGGTTCGCGTTGATCGCGCCGACATAGCCGGTCACGATCAGACCGCCCACCGAGGCCAGGATGCTGCCGAGCACGAACACACCCCACGTGATGCGCTCAACGCGAATCCCCGCCGCGCGCGCCGCTTCCGGATTGCCGCCGATCGCATATAACGCACGGCCCAGGCGGTGATAGCGCAGCACGAATGCAGCGATCGCGAACGCGGCCGCTGCGAGCCACACGGACAACGGCAAGCCGAGCACGATGGTGGTCGCGAGCGCGAAGAACGACGGCGGCATATCGAACAGCGTGCCGCCTTTGGTCGCGCCGACCAGCATGCCGCGCAACACGATCAGCATGGCCAGCGTGACGATGAACGCGTTCAGTCGCAAACGCACCACCAGGAAACCGTTGACGAAGCCGATCACCGCGCCAACCACAATGATCGCCAGCAAACCTGCCGCCGCCGGCCATTGCATCCCGAAGCCCGCGGACGCCGCCGGCATCACCAGCATCGCGCCGACGGCGGGCGCAATGCCCACCGTCGATTCGAGCGACAAATCGAACTTGCCGGTCAACACGATCAGCGATTCGGCGAGCACGACCAACGCCAGGGCCGCGGACGCACCCAGCACGCTGATCAGATTCGCCTTCGTCAGAAAGCTTGGGCTGACAAACGCGCCGATCACGATCAGCAACGCGAGCGCGGGCAGCAGAGCCAGTTCACGCAGCCGCGCGAACTCATTGCGAGCACGTTTGCCGCGCGTCGTCTGTGCAGCGGTCTGCGGCTGGGCAGGCTGACCTTGCGCCGTGCCGAATGCAGGGCTGGGCACGCTATTCTTCATGAAGACTGACTCCTTCAACGGATGCGATCAGGTCGTGGTCCTGCCAACCCGCGGGAAATTCGGCCGCGACACGGCCACGGAACATGACCAGCACGCGGTCACAGGTGCGCAGATCGTCGAGTTCGCCTGACACGACCAGCACGGCTTTACCGTCTTCGCGCACGCGATCCACGACTGACAGCAACGCTTCTTTGGATTTCACGTCGACGCCTGCTGTCGGGTCGATCAGCACGAGTACGTTGGGATCGGTGGCGAGCGCGCGCGCCATCACGACCTTCTGCTGATTGCCGCCCGATAGGCCCGACACGATATGTTCTGGGCCTTGCGCAACGATGCCGAGCGCGTCGATCATCTTCTGACCGAAGGCATTCTTCTTCGCCGGTGGCGCGATGCCGAATTTGCCGAGCAAACGCGCGATCGTCATCGAGGCATTTTCGGCAACCGATTGCGTCAGCACCAGGCCTTCATGATGACGATCCTTCGGCACGCAGCCGATGCCGTGCGCCAATGCTGCGGGGACGTCACCGGGCGGCAGCCTCATGCCATCCACGCTGATCGCGCCGCTCTTCGGCGCGCGCAAACCGGCAATCGCTTCGGCCACGCTCGTGCGCCCGCTGCTCGTTGCGCCGGTCAGACCGACCACTTCGCCACGCTTCACCGTGAACGACACGCCTTCGTAATCGGGACCGGCCAGGTCTTTGACATCCAGCGCGATGGCTGTGTCCTCAGGCAACGCGTCGCGCGCCGCCGCATCGGCGACGGCGAGGCCGCCACGTTCGCCGGTCATCGCTTCGATCAACTGCTCACGCGGCAACGCGCAAACCGGCGCGCTGACGATATGCCGCGCGTCGCGCAGCACCGTCACGGCCTGGCAGATTTCATAGACCTCTTGCAGATGATGCGAGATAAACAGGAACGTCACGCCTTCGCGCTGCAACTCGCTGATGCGGCGGAACAGGCGCTTGATCTCGTCGCCGTCGAGCTGCGCGGTGGGTTCGTCGAGAATGATGAAGCGCGCGCCATACGACAACGCCCGCGCAATCTCCACCAGTTGGCGCGCTTCCACGCTCAGATCGCCGGCGCGTGCGTCTTCACGTACGTCGATCTTCCAGTGGTCGAGCAACTTACGCGCGTCGCGGCGCATCGCGCGCCAATCGATCACACCGCCGCGCGACGGCTGGCGGTTGATGAACAGATTCTCTGCAACTGAGAGATCGCGGATGATCGTCGAATGCTGATAAACGCAGGCAACGCGTTCACGCCATGCGTCGCGGTCCGCGATCGAGGGTGCAGCCACGCCGCCGAAACGCACTTCACCGGTATCGGGCTTGCGCAGGCCGGTCAGGATCGACACCAGCGTCGATTTGCCCGCACCGTTGCGCCCGACGAGCGCATGCGACTCGCCAGGCATCACGCGGATGCTCACGTCTTTCAGCGCAGGCGTGGAGCCGAAGCGTTTGGTGACTTCAAACGCTTCGACCACCGCGGGAAGTCCCTGCGCACCGAAGGCAGCCCCCGTGGGGGACGCCCCGAAGGAAACTCCCTCGGGGGATGGGACCACCGGAACGGAGGGCGTCGGCTCGCTCATTTAACGGTATTGCCCCACAACGATTTGTCGTCGACATTCGACTTCGTCACGAGCGGTGCGGGCAATTGATCTTCGAGTACGCCCGGCGACAACTGGACGATGTTGCTGCCGTGATCGGTCGGGCCCGGCTTGAAGGTTTGCCCGGCCAACGCGGCCTTGATGTAGAAGAGGCCGTATTTCGCATACGAATCGGCGGGCTGCGACACGGTGGCGTCGATGTCACCGCGACGGATTGCCTCGAACTCCTGAGGAATGCCGTCGTTACTGACGATCACGACATGCTTCGCATCGCCGGCGGGAAACAGCATCTGCTTGCGGCGCAGGGTTTGCAGCGTCGGCGACAGATAGACGCCGCCCGCCTGCATGTAGATCGCCTTCACGTCAGGATTCGCGGTGAGCAGACTGTCGAGCGCGGTGGCGGCAACATCGCCTTTCCAGCTTGCCGGAATCTCCAGCAGCGACAAACCCGGATAGCCCTTCAAACACGAGCGGAACGCTTCGGACCGGTCGCGCCCATTCACCGACGCCAGATCCCCCATGATCTGCACAACCTTGCCCGACTTCACATGCTCGCCAATGTACTTGCACGCTTTCTCGCCGTAGGCGCGATTGTCGGCGCGTACCACCATCGCCACCTTGCCTTGCGTCGGCGCGACGTCGACCGCGACCACCGGCACGTTCTTCGCCGCTGCGGCGTCGAGCGCGCGGCTGATCGCCGCTGAATCCAACGGCCCGACCACGATGCCCTTCGAGCCGAGATTCAGCAGGTTGTTCATGTCGGTAATCTGCTGGACGGGATCGCCGTTCGAATTGACCGGTGCGAGGATATCCATGCCCATGTCCTTCGCGTACTTGGGCAGATAGTTGTTGTACGACTGCCAGAACGGCGACGTGAGCAACGGCAGATCGAGACCGATCTTGCCGGCGTCGGCGGCTCGTGCCGCGCCACTAGCGGCGAGGCCGGAGACGCAAGCTGCCGCCGCGACGGCAAACAGAGAACTGCGGAACATACGGCGAGCCGCGTGCGGCCCTTTCGCGAACGACATGGTTTGTCTCCTGTGTCGGCTGGAGTTAGCGCTTTAGCGCTTACTCCAGCCCCATGCACAGCATGTCGGTCCGGCGTCAGCGCTTTAGCGCTTACTCCGGACCCATGCACGGTAGTGCGTCGAGGGAACTACGTGAACCCGCCGTGTGATGGCGAGCACTTCGTCCTGCGCTTTCTTATGAAGTATTGGCGTCCGTTGATTCACCAATGAACGTATTATTCATATACGGACTTTTCGAAGTCAAGGAACGTGCACTGCACCATGCGTCGGTGTTTCCCCTGGACTCGCGACACTTCGCATGAGAATCACCCCGCACTTACACTCACGCGCCAGATAATGAGAAAAGCACACGGAGCCTTGCTCGCCATGGACGCAGAAGATAAAGACGACGCCGACCGCTACCGCGCGCCCGCGCTAGACAAGGGTCTCGACATTCTCGAACTGCTCGCCGAGCAGAAAGAAGGACTGACGCGCGCCGAAATCACCAAGCTGCTGGGACGCAATGCGAGCGAGATGTACCGGATGCTGGAGCGACTGGTCGCGCGACAATACGTGGTGCGCTCGGCGGCGGGTGACCGGTATTCGTTGAGTCTGAAGCTGTATGCGCTCGCGCATCGCCATCCGCCGATGAACCGGCTGATCTCCGAAGCGCTGCCGCTGATGCAGCGCTTTGCCGATGCGGCCGAGCAATCGTGTCACCTCGTGGTATACGACCGCGGCAATCTGCTGGTGATCGCGCAGGTGGACGGACCGGGCACGTGGGGGATGTCGGTACGGCTCGGTTCGCGGGTCGGCCTGATCGATACCGGCTCGGGGCGCGTGATGCTCGCGTTTCAAAGCGTCGAGCAGCGCGAACAGATGCTGGCCGAACACACCAAGGTGAAGGGCGAAGTCACGATCGATCGCGATGCCTTGGAACAGGCATGCGCGCGGATTCGCGCGGCGGGTTTTTCGCAAAAAGACAGTCAGCAGACTTTCGGCGTGACCGACGTTACGTTTCCGATTCAGGGGCCGGCCGGTCAGGCGATTGCGGTGCTCACCTGCCCGTACTTGCGGCGCATCGACGAATATGTCGCGCCGACTCTGGAGGCGGCGACTGCGCTGCTGCGCGAGACGGTGCAGGCGTTGTCGATGTTTCGGGAAGAGGCGGCCTAGCGCACATGGTTTAGAATGGCGACCCTCTCAAAAATCACGCCGCATGGGTCCCCTCATGCGCGCTCAACGATCAAGCAATGGCGAAACTTCTGACCGATTCCGAATTCCAGCGTTTTTCCGAACTCCAGCAGAAGCAGTCGAGCTTCACGATCACGCCTGAAGAAGCCGACGAACTGCGCGACATCGTCGCTCATGCGCAAAAGCGCCGCGACGACCGCGCGGCGGCAATGCAAAGCATCGAGACCTTCATTCAGCAATTCGATATCAGCCCGGACGAGCTGTTTTCGGCCGAGCAGATCGGCGACGCCGCGCGCACCTTCGGCCTGATTCCGGCGGCGAAGAAAGAGCGCGTGCTGCCGCCGCAGTTCACGTTCAACGGCAAACCGTATCAATGGACGGCGCGCCCGCTGCCGGACGACATCCGCGTGCCGTTGTTCGACGCCTTCAAGGCGGGTGAATCGGTGAAGTCGTTCATCGCGACGCTGAAGGATGCGAACCGTTGCGCGGCGACTATTGCGCGTCTGGAACGGGAGACGGGCGCTGTCTACGCTGAGGCGTTGCTGGAAGAGTTGTCGGTGACCCGCACGCAGGTGGATGAAGCCGCGGCGAAGCTGCCGGCTTAAGCTTACGGTTCATCCAGCGCCATTCGGAAGCCGACTACGCCCGGATCCTCCGTCCGCGTGATGGTGAAGCCGCACGATTTCGCTAGCCCGATCATCGGCGCGTTTTCGCGCAATGCCTCGCCGACCAGCCAATGGATGCCGCGTGCTCGCGCGTACTTGATGATCCGGTCCATCAGCAATTGTCCGAGATGCCGGCCTTTCTGGTCCGAGCGGATCGCGACTGCAAATTCCGCTGTTTCGTTATCCGGATCAGCCACTGCGCGCACCACACCGAGCGTGCGCGTAAAACCTTCGTCGCTCGTTACGGTTGCGATCAGCGCCATTTCGCGGTCGTAGTCGATCTGCGTCATGCGCGCGAGTTGCGAATGATCGAAGCTGCCGACCGCGCCGAAAAAACGCAGGCGTAAATCTTCGGGCGTCATCGCTTCGACGAAATCGTGATGCGCGGCTTCGTCTTCCGGGCGGATTGGCCGCACGGTTACGCGTATCCCTTGCCAATCGAGCGTCTCTTCGAAGCGACGCGGATAGGGCACGATCGCGAGCCGACTGCGCGTCGATGCGATGTGCAGCGTCGGGGCGACCACCACGACATGGTCGCGGAAGACCCGCAGCATCAGCGTGAGGCCGACGATTTCCTTGACGTCGCAAACTGCCTGGGACAATGCCGTCAACGCGGCCAACGCTGGCTCCGGCTCGATCAGCCGCGCGTAGCGTGAACGCATGACGAGGTCGCGTGCCAGCATTGGATTGAGCGGCGGCAGGCCGTAGACGCGCAGCGGCTCGGAGACGGCATCCACGGACGGCGCAGTGAAGCGGAAGACGGGGCCGAAGTTGTCGTCGTCGTGGAGTTCGACGACGATGTCGAGGATGGATTTGCTGGATTGCTCGGCGGCCAGTTCCGCGCAGTCGTCTGGCGGCGGCGCTGCGCGCGCTGCTGCTTGTTGCACGGGTTGTTGGGTTGAAGCTTGTGTCGGCCCCGATGATGTTGCTTGTGCGGGCTCAGACGTTGCTGCTTGCGCCAGCTTTGGCGTTGCTGCTTGTGCCGGCTCTCGCGTTGCCGCCTGTGCCGGCTCCGGCGTTGCTGCCTGTGCCGGCTCTGGCGTTGCTGCCTGTGTCGGCTCTCGCGTTGCCGCCTGTGCCGGCTCTCGCGTTGCCGCTTGCGTCGGCCCCGACGTTAAACCTTCCACCGTTCCCTGCGCTGACCCTTCCACAACGCCTTGGGCCGATGATCCCTTCAGTCGATCGCCCCCTCGCGTTTCAACATGCAGTCCAAATCGCTCTAGAAACTGTGCCGCCGCTTCGCCAGTTAGTTGGTGCTCACCCGCGGCAATGGCCGCACGCGCTTGCGCCTGGGCGGCATCGATCGCTTGCGGAATCTGCGCCGGCAAGCCCTCCGGCGTTTGCATCAGCAGCTCGCGCCCCAGCCGATAGTCGACCAGACGCGCGAAGGCGCGCGCGAGCCGCTGTGGCGTCGGATGAACCGGAATGCCTTGCGCATGGAGTGCGTCGCGCGTCGCCGCATCCACGCCGCCGAAAAAGCACGCGAGCAGCCCGCGATAGGCGAAGCGCTGATTCGCGATCAACGCCTGCGCGACCTCGCCGACCGGCGCACCATGCGTCGACGCGTGAACCACAAACGCCGTACCCGTGCTGCGATGCTCGGCGAGCAGCTCAAGTGCCGTGCCGAAATGCTCGGGACGGGCATCGTCGCCGAGTCTTAGCGGGTTGCCGGCCACCGCGTGCGGCAACGCTTCGGTTAGCGCCGCGTCCGCCTCGGCGGGCCATGGCGCGAGCGTGTCGCCGGCAGCGGCGAAGGCGTCGCAGGCGAGCGTGGCAAGGCCGCTGTCGCTGGTGATCAGCGTCGCCGTCGCGCCCGCCGCCACTCGGCCCACGCCGAGCGTTTCGATTTCGTCGAGCAGATCGTCGAGCGCATCGACACGCACCATGCCCGCGCGACGGAACGCGGCGGTATAGAGCCCATCAGCGGGATCGGCGCGGCCCGAGCGCAGCGCCAGCACCGGCTTGTTGCGCGCCGCCGCACGCGCCGCCGACATGAACTTGCGCGCGGCGCGCACCGTATCCAGTTCGAGCAGGATCGCGCGCGTGCCGGGATCGCTCGCCAGATAGTCGAGTACATCGCCGGCATCGACATCCGCCTCGCCGCCCAGCGCCACCGCATGCGAAAACCCGAGCCCACGCGCATGCGCCCAGCCGAGCACGGCATTGGTCAGCGCATTCGACTGCGAGACCCACGCGACGCCCCCCGCCTTCACCGTGCACGACGGCGCGCCGAAATGCGCGTGCAGCGCCGGCGTCACCACGCCGAGACTGCCCGGCCCGACGATGCGCAGCAGATGCGGCCGTGCCGCCGACAGCGCGTGCCGCAGTGCCAGGCGATCCTCATCGCACCGCACTTCGCCGACGATGATCGCCGCGCGCGTACCCCTACCGCCGAGCTTATGAATGATGCCGGGCCAGGTATCGGGCGGTGTGCAGATCAGCGCGACGGTAGGCGCTTCCGGCAGGTCACCGGCATCGCCGATCACTGCATGGCCGCCGAGCGTGCTGTATTTCGGATTGACCGGCCACACAGGGCCTTCGAAACCACCCTCCAGCACGCGCGCCCACACCATCGCTCCCGTGCTGCCCGGCCGCTCGGAAGCGCCGATCACGGCGACGGATTTGGGTCGGAACAAGGCGTCGAGATTGCGAACGGTCACGGGGCGCTCCGCGGAAAGTGCGCGCCAGCAATGAGCGCGCGTGTTCGTCAGGATAGGCGAAGTCGGGAGCTTGCGCGGCGCTTCTGAGTTCGCGGCCCGAAGCTGCGCGAAATTCCACCTGATTCGCGCCAACGTGCCCTAAAATTTTTTAGCTCGTTTAGGCAAAATATAGCGCCAGGATGCGACAATCCTATGGATACCGAACAGCCTGTTTACCTTGAAACGCGTAGCCGGTTGAAGGTCGGCACAGCGCGTCGGAGACAACTCGCGACACGAACACCGATTCCGCAAGCGAGTGCGCAACAAGAGCCACGCCGCTCGGGATGAACAAAGAGACAGAAGGTGATTTATGCGGCGCTTGCCATCGTTGATCGCGTTGCGTTTCTTCGAAGAGACCGCCCGTCATATGAGCTTCAATCGTGCAGCTACTGCGCTATGCGTGACGCAGGGCGCGGTGAGCCGGCAAATCAAGCTGCTTGAGGATTCGCTCGGCGCGAAGCTATTCGAGCGTGATCACAGGGGTATCCGTTTGACGCAGGCGGGCCAGCAATTCCTGCCTTGCCTCTCTGATGCGTTTGACACGATCGAACGCGGCTTCCGGCAAATCACCACAGTCAAAGGCCGGCGCCGCCTCGTGCTCGCCGTGCCGCCCACTTTCGCGACGCAATGGTTCTCGCCGCGGCTCGGTTCGCTGGCGGACCAATTGCCCGATGTCGAGCTTTCTGTCCGCACTTCGCCTACTGAGGACTGTCACTGCACGATCCGCTTCGGTCGCGACGCGCTGGCGGGTGCGCATTCCGAATTGCTGATGATGGAGCGCCATGTACTCGTCGGCGCACCGCGTCTGCTCGGCGAATCGCTCGATATGCTGCTCGAGCACATGCCCGCGCTGCATGTGCTGCATAACAACGCCCGGCTCGACTTGTGGCCTAACTGGTTGGCGACGGCGCGTCTGCCCGCGCGCTACGCGGAAAACGGCATCGAGTTCTCGACACTGGAGCAGGCAATCCGCGCGGCACGCAAGGGGGCGGGGCTAGCGGTGGTGGATCGGAACATGATCGCCGAGGAACTGGCGGACGGGAGTCTGGCGCAGTTTTCCGATGTTGAAGTGACGGGGCCCTTCGGTTACTGGCTCGACGTGGCGCAACGCCACGCGGCGCTTGAGCATGTGCAGGCGTTTGCCCGGTGGATGCGAGAAGAGGTTTTGAAGATGCAGTGACAAATACAGGCGGGCTCCGGCACGCCGAATCGTGCCAAGTCTCCGTTACATGCGCGGGCAATCGCTTGCGCACCCGCGCCAATCACACTGCCCACCGTTCCTAAGCGTCCAATCCAGACCACCCCTTCGTTGCAACGTCAGATTTTTCCGCAATGTAGCTAGGCATATTCCCATTTAATTAAGAATAATCCGATTTTTTATTGGGATGGTGCTGGGCGAAGATTTGACTAATCGCAACCCTTTCTGCTTACAAGTCGATCTGCCCGTCCGCAGCAACGTCCGGACGATGTGTCAGAGGACAGGGGCATTTACGTGAGTCCTAGCGGGAAGCCATCTTACAAACTCGCTGAGTTCAACTGGTAACCAGAATGTTCAAGTTCAAATCCGCCAGATGCGCAATTTCGCACGCTTTCGATTCCTTAATGATTGCGCTTGGCTGGACCGCTAGCGCGCATGCAGATTGCCGGACAACGGGTCTGCCGACGACGTTTACCTATGGCGCGATAGCCACGTCGAACTCACTTCCTGTCGGTCAGACGATCCCCGGCACACTCAAGCCATTCACCCTTAACGGTAAGTGTTCCGTTTCTCTCGCTAACAAAGATGTCGTTGCCTGCCCGGGCGGCGGGACCGCCGTAGCGAACATGACCGGCGTCTACCCAACCAACCTGGCTGGCGTTGGTATGCGAATGCGTGACAGCAACGGAAAACCGATGGTGGGCACGGGTGCCTGCTCTACCACTTCGTCGCTCGGCAAGACCGCTGCCAATGGACGTTTTAACGTCTCGGGTACGTTCGAACTCGTTAAGACCGGACCCATTCAAAGCGGTACGATTTCGGCCGCCAAGTATGCAACCCGCATTTTGAACTCAAGGGCAGCCCTAAATAATGGAAAAAATTTGATGTCCGTAGCAAGTGGCACTCCGGTTCGCCCAGTCAGTTGCTCGGTCACAGCCGATACCGCGAATCAGACGATCCCGCTTGCAACGGTAAGCCCTTCAATGTTCGCCAGTGCCGGCTCAACCGCCGCCAAAACTCCGTTCTCAATCGGCCTTAGTTGCGAATCGGGCGTCAAAGTCGCTGTGACATTCTCTTCCGTGTCGGGCGCGTCGGGGGTGCCTACAGTAGTCGCATCGAACGACACGGCGACTGGCGTCGGCGTACAACTGCTCGATACGTCACACAAACCGATAACTCTGGATAAAGCCCTTCAGCTAACCTCCGGCACCACGGGCAACATGTCATTCCAGTTTTACGCGCAGTACTACCGGCTAAGTGCAGTTGACGTGACGGCCGGCCGGGTCAACGCCTCCGCCATATTCACGATGAGCTACCAGTAATAGAAGTCGCGCAAACGGCCCAGTTGAATGACCGCTTACGCATTCGGACGACTTTCGACAAGATGTTCCAGGGCTGGTCTGTTTCGCGCCTGAAGGCTTCGTCAACGAGGCTGAAGCTGGCGCCGCCGAGAAGGCGCAATGTTCGTCATACTTCCGAATACGACCAGATGTCCGCCACGAATCCGCATCCACTCGGCCGTCACGTCGGAGAACCGCGTCAGCCTTAGTGCAAAGGGCCACGTTTCCGACTCAGCCTTTTACTTGATCAATTAGATGAAGCCGCCGACTACCGGGCGGAACACCTGAATTGCGCCCTCCTCGCCTAGTCGCCGAGTCGCCTCAGCGCCTTATCCAAACGGCCAAAATCGACTATTGGCCTGGACAAACGACCGACGCCACGCTGCCCTGATTTATAATCATCAAACTGTCGGGAAACACCCGGCGGTCAGGTTTGGAAGCCTGCTAGCTAAACCCGCACACCCGCTCCGGCGGGTGGTGCGTCTACATCTGCACGTCTGTTGGTCTTCAATGGGCGGGCCGTTGTGGGGGAGTCGCAAGGCTCGCCGGTTTGGTTTAGCGCCGGTCTTCCAATCCCGCTTCGTGCCCGCTCACCCAATTTGCAAGCGAGTGTCGGGCGATCCATGAAGTATCAGGGAGGTCGCACCATGAGCAAATCCACAAAACAATCTCAACCCGATTCACGTCCGCCAGTCGACGCACTCCAGTACGAAAAGCTGGCGTTGTCCGCCTTCCACCTTTGCGACCGGCAGTTGAGCCAACTGAACACGGTGATCACACTTGCGTCCTCAATGTGTAGGAATCCTGCCGTCATGAGCGACGAAAGGCGACGTCAACA
This sequence comes from Paraburkholderia sp. RL17-337-BIB-A, assembly GCF_046025895.1. NCBI lineage: Bacteria > Pseudomonadati > Pseudomonadota > Betaproteobacteria > Burkholderiales > Burkholderiaceae > Paraburkholderia > Paraburkholderia sp. RL17-337-BIB-A. Next base: position 3,629,956 of record NZ_JARESY010000002.1, read on the forward strand.
GACCATGCTTGAATTACTTGTCGACACGGCAGAGCAATATCAGCAGGAGCTCGAATGTGACCGTGAGCTGTACCAGGTGATCGCACTCGATGCGAAGGGCATCCCGCAAAGCCGCATCACCGCGAACCGTGCCGCACGCCTTCTTGCGGAAGCATCAAACATCGCTGGGCAAGCTTCACCTACGGCAAAGACTGAAGAGCGCAAACAGGCTTCCGCTGGAAGCACGAGAGACGTAGATGCAGATGCAGGTGAAGACGCGCAGCAAACAGTGCCGGTGCGACACTGATTCATCAAAGGCCGTCGCCGTTCTGCATAAACCTCGATTCGAGCAGATAGGATAGGACAGCGCCAACCGCCCCAAACCTCCACGCGAAAAACAGGCCCCGTCACTCGTCGGCGGGGCCTTTTCACATGATTGAGCGGATTAGCTTGGACCTGAACTGCACAGCAGGTCTGAAAGTCGGCGTGACGCTTACCGACGCAACGAATCCGTCCAACACCTCGACGACGCTAAACCTGTCACCCGACTCGACCGCGACGGGGGTCGGTCTGCAGATCCTGAAGGGATCAACGCCGATCTCCTATGGCGCCGATTCTCCGGCGGCTGACAATCTCAATCAATGGTCGGCGGGTACCCTCCGTGGGCGGACCGATGAGCATTCCACTCACCGCGCAGTACGTGCGAACAACAGGCGCGTTGAACGCCGGCACAGCGAAAGGATTGGCCACCTTCACGATGTCGTATCAATAGGCTTTGCAAGCCAATCGGGTATGACAAGGGCGGCACGATGTAAGGGTGGCTCCTTCCATCGTGCCGCCTTTTGCCCAACTAGCCGAACGCCCCAAATAAAACCGCAAAGCAAAAGATCCTCGATCTAGAATGATCGTAAAATCGAGCATTATCGATTTTATGCTCGATTTAAGGCACATGTCTTTCTCGATGACACTTTGACGTCCGGCGATCAATGATCTAATATGCTCGATATATCGAGCATTAAGCTCATAATGAGTGTTTTAACGAACATGAAGGTGACCCAAGCTTCCGCCCTCGCGCCGTCTCTCCTCGAGCAAAGCAGACGCCTCGGAGAACTGCTGGCACGGCTGCGCATTGCGCGCGGCGTCAAGCAGACAGACGCGGCGCTGCGCGCCGGTCTGTCGCGCAACACCGTGTACCGCCTCGAACACGGCGACCCAGGCCTCGCCATCGGACAGGTTCTGCGGTATCTGGATGCCATCGCACCCGGCACATCGCTTGAAATCCTGTATTCGGAAAAAGACCCGGCGTTGGCGGCGTTGGCGGTGCGCGAGCGTAGGTCCCGGGTTCGCGAGATGAGCGCAGCCGAGCGTGACGAACTGAATTTCTAACTGTCCGCTTTACCCTACACAGCTAAAAAAGGATCTCAATGGCGACGCGCGAATCAAGACTGATAGCTTTCGCCAACATGGGCGCGCAATGGGCGCCATGCGGACAACTCGTCCTGACTGAGGAGGGCTCGAACCTTGTCGCATCGAGCTTCGCCTATGGTCTGAACTACCTCAAGCGCGACGACGCACTGGAGGTGGACCCGGTCAGTCTGAGCATTGCGGACCGAACGTCCATCTCAGGCAAATACCTGCTGCCGGTCAATGCCCTTCATTTCTTTGGTGGCATCCGCGATGCAGCGCCTGACTCATGGGGGCGGCGCGTTATCGAGGCCAAGCTCAGGGCGCCGCCGAACAGCCTCGCTGAATCGGAGTATCTCCTGCACGCGGGAAGTGAACGCGTGGGAGCGCTCGACATCCGCTCCAGCCGGACGGATTTGCCAACGGCGGGCGTGAGCAACTGGCACACCCTGAACCACCTGATGGAGGCTGCGGAACGCATCGAGGACGGCCTACCCGTTCCGGCCCACCTGGAAGCCATTTTCGTGGAGGGTACCGCTCTGGGTGGCGCGCGCCCAAAGGCCTCCGTTCGCGATGACCAAGAGGTGCTGTGGCTCGCCAAGTTCGCAAGCCGCCATGACCGGTTTGATATTCCAGGCATCGAGTACGCCGCGCTCAGAATGGCAGAGAAAGCAGGGCTGACAGTGCCACCAGTGAAAACGCTATTGCTTGGCGACCGCCGCATCATGCTTATCCGTCGATTCGACCGCTACTGGATGATGCCGGGCGGCGCGCCGGCGCAATACGCCGATCTCCTGAAGCTCGGGTCTGGCGATGGGCGAGTTGAACACCGCTCGGGGTTTGTCAGCGGCCTCACGCTTGTGGCGTGCGATGAGGCTGAGTCGCGCGACAAGTCGTATGCAGACCTGGCCGACTCCATTCGGAAATATTGCCACCCGAGCGTAATTCGCGACGACAACGCGGAGCTCTTCAAGCGCATGGTCTATAACATCTTCGTGAGCAACGACGATGACCACCTGCGCAACCACGGCTTCATCTGGGATGCCGCGTTGCCCGGATGGCGATTGAGCCCGCTTTACGATGTTCTGCCTCGCGCCAGCAATGCCACCGAGCGCTATCTTCACCTGAGCATAGGCAAGGACGGAAGGCTGGCTACTCTGGACAACGCCCTGAGTTGGCACGACAAGTTCACGCTATCCCGGCGCACAGCCAGCCAGTTGATTGCAGACATCTGGCGCGTGGTGCGCGAGTGGCGGGTCTACTTCGAGGAGTTCGGTGTCGATGCGGTGGAGATGGATAAAGCCGCACCAGCGTTTCGCCACATCGATGACATCTCGACACCGGAATTGCGCAAGCTGTTGCCGTGAAATACATCCCCTGAATATAGCTGTGCCACGTGCGCCGACGCCTCTGGCGCACGCATTCGTTCGTTACGATTCTCCACTTGGCGTACAGCTTCAGGGCCTGAGTTTCGTACAACACACTCTCACCGCATGACTCGTTAGCTAAAAGTGAAAGATTGCTGCGGCGAAAGTAGTCGCACGGACCGGGTCGCCCGTGTCCGCGCGACATACATACGCTTACATCGCCTTCTTGAACGGCGCGCCCGAATGCTCGCGCAATTCGTTAAAGACGATCTTCGGCCACGCCTTCTGCGCGACTTCGATTTCCCCCACGTGCGACGCCAGATACGTCGGCGCATCGGACGCATCGAGCGCAATCCGCGCCGCATACGAATCGGTGAAGCGGCGCAACTCGGCGGCATCGTCGCAGGTCACCCAGCGCGACATCCGATAACGCGCCGGCGCCATCCGCACGTCGACCTTGTATTCCGTCGACAAGCGATGCGACACGACTTCAAACTGCAGTTGGCCGACCGCGCCCAAAATCATCAAGCCGCCGACTTCCGGACGGAACACCTGAATCGCGCCTTCCTCGCCGAGTTGCTTCAGCGCTTCGCCGAGTTGCTTAGCGCGCATCGGATCGACCACTTCCACCGTCTGGAAAATTTCCGGCGCGAAGAACGGCAAACCGACGAACTGCAACTGTTCGCCTTCGGTCAGCGTATCGCCGAGACTCAACGTGCCGTGATTCGGGATACCGATGATGTCGCCCGGATACGCCTCGCTCACCGTCTCGCGACGCTGCGACAGGAACGTCACCACGTTATTCGCGCGGAACGTCTTGTTCGTGCGCGTCACCTTCACGGCCATGCCGCGTTCGAAATGCCCGGAGCACACGCGAATGAATGCCACGCGGTCGCGGTGCGCCAAATCCATGTTCGCCTGCACCTTGAAGACGACGCCGGTGAACTTCGGCTCGTCCGGCAGCACGGGACGCTGGACGGTCATGCGCATGGACGGCGGCGGCGCCAGATCGACCAGCGCATCGAGAATTTCCTTCACCCCGAAATTGTTGATCGCCGAGCCGAACAGCACCGGCGACTGCTGACCGGCGAGGAACTGCTCGCGATCAAAATCAGGCGACGCGCCGGTGATCAGATCGATCTCTTCTTTCGCCTTGACCCACGCATGGCCGAAGCGGCGTTCGCCTTCTTCGTCGCCGAGCGCTTGCAGCGTTTCGACCTCGCCACCCGCCTTATCCTGCCCGGCGCGGAACAGGCGAACCTGGTCGCGCTGGATGTCGTAGACGCCCTGAAAGTCCTTGCCCATACCGATAGGCCACGTGAACGGCACGGCGGCCACGCCAAGGTGTTGTTCGATCTCGTCGAGCAGTTCGAGCGGCTCACGCACTTCGCGGTCGAGCTTGTTGATGAAGGTGACGATCGGCGTCTTGCGGCTTCGGCAGACTTCGAGCAATTTCAGCGTCTGTGCTTCTACGCCGTTCGCGCCGTCGATCACCATCACGGCGGCATCGACCGCGGTCAGCACACGGTAGGTATCTTCGGAGAAGTCTTCGTGGCCCGGGGTGTCGAGCAGGTTGATGACGGCGTCGCCGTACTCGAACTGCATGACCGAGCTGGCGACGGAAATGCCGCGCTGCTTTTCGATCTCCATCCAGTCGGACGTCGCGTAGCGATTGCTCTTGCGGCCCTTCACGGTGCCGGCGATCTGGATCGCGCCCGAGAACAGCAGCAGCTTTTCAGTGAGCGTGGTCTTGCCCGCATCCGGGTGGGAAATGACCGCGAACGTGCGGCGGCGTTTGAGTTCGGAGACTGACATCGGGTCTGGCGGTCACGGATAGGGGTTCGGGCGGACTTCAGCGGCTTGTGGCCTCTGGGCTGCCACGTCTGGCGCGGCGGCGTCGAGCTGCGGGAGTTGGGTCTGTAACCCGCGTCACAATGGCAACCCGCCGCGTCGGAACCAGGTCACGAACGAGCGTTCGACAATACGGGAATCGCCAGCGCAGAACAGCGCAGGGAACGAATGATACACGTCATGGGGACGTGCGTAGGGAAATGGGCTTTGTGGGGGCATATGCGGCCGCCCGCGATGGGGCCGCCGCGTGGAGGAAAGCGGCTTCTTGCCGCCTTCCCCCAGACTACTGATATGACATCGTAAACGTCGTTTTCGCGGTTGCCGTGCCGGGTGTCATGTCACCGGTTCGGATAAAGCGGGCAGTCAACGGAATATTCACGGGACCGCCCGCAGCCGGACTGGACATAGCCGAAAACTGATTGACGTTGCCCGCTGCAGCTGAATCAGGTCCGAACGATATCGGGTTACTGTTGTACAGAACCTGATAGCCAATGCCCGCCGCGGTGGAGTCGGTTCCTAGCGACAACGTGTTGCTGGTGTTGGACGGCGTAGTGGCATCAGTAAGCGTCATAAAGGTCTTAACGCCCGGATCACAGTTCAAGCCGATATTGAACGGGATCGTCGCGTCCGTCGATCCGACGGCAGGCAGCCGGTTCGTGTTCGCCTGGGACATCGAGACGGCGACTGACGGCGTAGTGACCGAGCAAGTCAGACTGGAAAAGTTGCCGCTCGCAGAACCTGTAAATACGTTTCCCCATGCTGTAGTTCCGCTTTGGTTGTTGATGCGGTTCGCGACCGACAAAGCAGGGATGGTCGTAAGCGGACCAACAGCGCCATTTGCAAGTTTCACGAATTGGGCCGAGACGACCACCGAATAGGTTTGTCCTGGCGATGCAGCCTGGTGAAGCTGATGGCAGGTTACCGTTTTCAGACCGGTGGAAACGGTCACGGGAAGGCTATTGCAAGTGGTACCCGCACCGTTGGAAATCGTATATCGCACCCCGACACTATCAACGTTTGTTTTGAACAGATCTGTATAGCCTGATACAAGCGTTGCTGCCGACACTTGAAAGTCCAAGAAGATGTCGCGGTCAGCACCTGGATCGCCAGTGCAAGTGAAGTTCACCGGTGTCGAATAATTTGGCGTGGTGCTACCGACGGTCGAATCTCGCCCGAAACCCGACGTGTCGAGTACTGGCGCAAAATTGAGGCCGGACTGCAAGGAGCAACTTACGGTCGCCGCGTGAGCTTTGGGTACGCCCAAAGTCAACTGGGCAAGCGCAAATAAGAATATGCCAAGGATTTTCCACATGATTTTGTGTCTCGATCGTGTCGCTGATGCGCCAGAAAAGTTGCTCGCCATGCTTAAACATTCAGCTTTGGTTCGTTCAATACTGCGATCCAGGATCTCATTCATTTCGATAGCTCCATCGGCGCCCTCGGCACCGAACCATGGTCGGCAAGGTTCAATCCATCGCCACCCACGCAATGCCCTTCCACCGACAAATAAGCAGCTCCCGCCTTACCCGTCGATTTCGGCAACACATAATCAATCCGGCATTCTTCCGAAGCGGCCGAACCCCACTTCACAAACAACGAGCCCTTGTCTTCCAGCCCACGAGCAAAAATCCGGCTGTCCTGCGCCACGACGCCCACGTTGCGACCATTGCCATCAACCACATCCGCACCAAACGGCAGCGCCTTGTCGCCGAGTTGCGGCGCACGAATCAGCGCCGCACGTCCGCTCACCGTCTTGTACTTGATCATCACCACCGACCCGAGGCGCGGAACGGCCTGCTCCGAAGTCGATTCGAATTCGACGTCGGTCGACGTGCCCTTCGGATCAATATCAACCACGTTCATGCCGTAAGGCGTCAGATAAGGCACCACTGCGTAGCCACGGCCATTGAGCTTGACGCCCGGCGCGCTGGTCACGCTTGCGCCCGCTGCACCCGGCGCCTCGACGATGCCGAACGTATCGCCAACCGTCTGCGAAAACGTCACGCCGCCCGGATGCGCGACAACCGACCCGCTGATACCGGCCGATGCCTGCCTCGAACCCGAGCCCGCGCTTGCCGATGCCGTCATCTGCGCATACGGCGCGCGCCATGCACCACTCACGCCAGCGTTGCCGGTATTGCTGCCACTGCCGTTGCCATATGTCCCGTACGCGTTGTACGAATACTGGTTGGCGTCGCCAAGCGAGCCGCTCACGTTGGCTTGCAGATTGGTGTTACCGCCCGAGCTCGACACGTTCGTCGACAACAACGGCGTATGCTGGCTGTGGCCAAGCGGCAGCGTCGTGCTGACCATGTACTGGTTGGACATCGACCCGTCTGCGTTGCGGGTCCGTCCCGCGGTAACGCTGTAGGTGCCGTACTTGAAGCTGTTCGTATAGCCGGCCTGATAAAACGTATCGCTGCCGGCGTGATTCCAGTACTGCTGCGACGACGCACTCAGGAACACCGACCCGTGATCCTTGATATTCTGGTTGACCGTAAGCTGGAAACGATTGCGTTGGCGATAGACCGAATTCGTGTCGCCGCCGCGCATGGCCAGATCACGCACCGATGACGCGTCCGACAGATTCAGGAAGCCCGCGGTCGAATAACGGTACGCAGCCACGGCAATGTTCGTGTTCGTCGGATCGATGAATTTGCTGTAGCCAATGCGCAAGCTGGTACCACGCATCGTGCTCTGGTTCGGCACCTGAGTTTGTGCGCCAGTGACATCGGCGGAGAAAGCTCCGAACTTCGTGTTCAGCGCGGCGCCGAGGTCAGCCGCGACATAGCCGTTTGCCGCAACGGCGCCGCCGTATGCTGTCACCAGATTGGTGAGGCCACGCTGCAACGTGAACTGTGCAAAATTCGGCTGCGACTCAAGCGTGCTGTTGCGCAATTGTCCGGCGGTCACCGAGAACCGCGTGGTGCCCGGCCGCAACGACTGCGCAACCGAAGCGAACGGCACAGTAAAAGTCTTCGTGCGGCCGTCCGCTTCCGTCACCGTCACGTCGAGATTTCCGCCGTAGCCAGTCGCATACAGGTCGTTGATTTCGAACGGCCCCGGCGACACGCTGGTTTCATAGATCACCTGGCCATTCTGACGGACCGTCACACGCGCATTCGACTCCGCCGTGCCACGCACCACCGGCGCATAGCCACGCAGCGATTCCGGCAACATGCGGTCATCGGTGGCAATCTGCGCGCCACGGAACTGCACGCTGTCGAACACGTCGCCCGTCGTGGATCCGTCGCCCACCGTCACTTGCGATTTCAGCGCGGCAACGTCGTGCTGCACATAGGTCGCGATGTTGTCGAAATGCGTGCCTTGGCCCGTCCCCTGCGACAACGACGATTGGTGACGGAAGTGCCACGCGCCGATGTTCACGCCGGCATTCAGGCCCAAATAGCTTTGTGTCGACTGCGTGCCCGAGCCGGCGGTGTGATAGGTATTCGCGTTGTAGCTGACGAAACCCGCGTTCACGCCGTTTTGCCACATGTCCGGAGGCACATAGCCGCGTGCGGCGTTGCGCATGTATTTCTGCGGCACGCTCAGCGTAAGCTTCTGTTCAGAGAAGTCGAAGTCGACGGTCGCCTCGGGTACCGTCGCGCCCAGGTCCATGCATTCCTCAGCATAGGCGCTTGCATCTGTCGCGGAATGCGTGTCCTTGGCGCCGGCCGCTTCGGTAGATGTGTGCCCCGGTAACTTTGCGCCAGTATCGGCGCCAACCTTGGCGAAGTCGACACCGAGTTTTTCCAGCAACTCGCGGCTGAAGCAAGCACGCGCGCTCTTTCCATCGCGAGTCGCCACAAAGCGCACATCCTGGCGTGCAACGCGAACGTCGTTGACAAAAAGGTCGACGGAATACACGCCCGGCTGTACCAGGTTGCCGCTCGTGAAACGCGAGACGTCCACGGTTTGGCTCGGGTCGGTACGCAGAAACGTCGTATCGAACTGGACCGACGCGCCCGCGTCACTGGTTTCCGCTGCATTCACGCTCGCCGACTGGACGCCGCCCAGCACCGCGAACGCCGACATGACCACTGCGGCGACAGGGCTCAGGCCGAACGCGCCAGAAAATTCGCTGACACGAGCATGCGATTGATGACGAGGTGAAAGTTTCATGATCTGAGTAACTTCTAATGTTTGAAACAGGCGTGCGTCGTCCTTGTGCGTTGCCTGTGCAACGCACGCCGTGCTCAAAAATGGGTTTAGCTAAGGGCGGGTGGCTGCCGCCCGACCGGCAAACTGCTGCGGTCTATTGGCCGAGTGTCGCGTCGCCGTTGAGGGCGCCACCGTAGTCGCTGATCGCCATGTAGTGAACCTTCGCGCCGGCCGTAACGGCGTCCATCTTTGCTATCGGCAACACCGTCGTCGCATGAGGGGCAACCATGCCGCCTTCTTCGTTCTTGTAGGTGTGTCCACTGCTTTCCACATCGACTTCGCTAAACGACACGTAGTACGGCGTAGGATTCGATACGCTAACGGCCTGGCCCTTGCCGCCCGGCGCCGCCGTCACCTTCCAGCTCAATTGGGCAGGCGCGTCTTCCGGCTTGCCCGGCAGCTTTGCCGGGCGCACAAATACCTTGATGCGCGTGCGATAGGCCAACTGCAGCACGTTGGCATCCGTTGCACCGCTTGCCTTCGGCGGAATATCGAGCACGTTGAGCCAATACACGGACTCACGGTCCTGCGGTAACGCTTCGCCGCTATACATCACGCGCAGTGTTTGCGCCTTCTTCGGGTCCATGCGGAAGATCGGCGGCGTAATGACGAACGGCACCTTGATCTCGCCGGGTTTCGCGTCTGCGTTACCGTCATCCATCCACACTTGTACGAGCGACGGGTTACGGCTGTCGTTATCCAGCTTGACGGTGACCTCGCGCTGCTCGAGCGGATACACCACTCGCGTACCGCCGATCGTTACGCTTGCTTGTGCGCTGCCTGCAAGCAGCGCACAAGCAAAACCGATTCCCATCGTCATTTTTCCGAGCAACTTCATCACATCACCTCTAAACGCAATCTTGAAAAAAGGCCGTTAAAAAGGCGTTCGCCTTCGCGAACGCCTCGGTCCGCGCTTACTGATACTGCATCGTGTATTGCACTTGCGAGCTGACCGTACCGGCCGTTGCCTTACCCGTCGCGTAGTACTGTGCGAAGTACTTCGGGCTTGCGGCACCACCGGTGATCGTCACGCCGTCCGTTGCCAACTGGTTGTTCGAGTTGGTCGTGACGTTGATCGGCTGCATCTTCGAGTTCAGCAATTGGACTTGCACGTTTGTCGCCGTACCGGCGTTGAGCAGGTTGCCGCTGTTCTGGTCTACCGTCGAACCGTTTTCGAAGTGCGCGATCGCCTTGGTTGCCGCACCCGAGCAGCCGCTCAGGGTCAACGCCAGATCGGTCGGGTTCGACGTACCTGCCGTCTTGCCGGTCGCCGACAGCGTGCCTGCGGTCACTTCCGGCAGCGTGATCGACTTGTCAGCGGAGGCGCCGGTTTGAGTGCCGTTAATCGAGCACGTGGTATCCGACACCGTGCCGGTGATGGTGATCGTGCCGTCCGCGGCGTGGGCGCCGAACGATGCGAGACCCAACAGACCGGTGGTGGCGATTGCGAGTGCGGGGAAAATTGCTTTCATGTTTGCTGCTCCAGTGAGTTAAGAAATTTGTGAATCCTTGGCGGATCGATATTGGTTGAGACCCGCCATTTGGTCCTGGGCGCTCCAATGTTCTCGATATCTGCTTCGAACTATTGGCCTCTCGTTCAGGCACAAACCAATGTTAGGGTTTCGAGATTCCTATGTACCTAGGACGATTCTTATTTGGATAAGACTTTCCCTACATGAAACATGGATGTTTCTGACGGTTGTGCTTCGGCGCGCGCAGGCGACTAAGACTTTTCCTAAAATCCGAAGAGGGAAGGTCCATTCAGATCCAGCGCACCAAATAAAAAACCCGCCGCATCGTTGCCGATGCGGCGGGTTTTTCTTACAGCGCGTGAGCGGGCTACGCGCCGCTTGCTTCGTTCAATGTCAGATGCTTTGTCTCAGGCGCCCAGGCGATCGATACCACCATGCCGATCAGCAAGACCACGGCGAGCACCATCATCGTCGCGTGGAAGCCCAGATGGACGATGCCGAGCGGCAACAGGAAGGTGCCGACCGCCGAGCCGAGGCGGCTGCACGCAATGGCCAGCCCCACACCGCACGCCCGTACCTCGGTCGGAAAGCACTCCGGCGGAAATACGCCGACTAGGTTCGAAAACGCAGACATCGTCAGTGTGAAGATCGCGAACGCGACGATCATGCCGAGCGTGGCGGATTCCGGCAGCAGGCTCAACGCAATCAATGACACGCACGTCACCGCGAACGAGCCAATCAGAAACAGGCGGCGCGACAATTTGATCGTCAGCCAGATGCCGATCAACGCACCAAGCACCAGGAACCCGTTCAGCAGGAAATCCGCGCCCGAACCATCGTTCAGATGGATTGCCTTAAGAATGGTCGGCAGGAACGTGTAGATCGCGAAGTACGGAATCACGAGACACACAAAAAACGCGCAATTGAAGATCGTTCTGCGAATCAGATCCTTCTTGAACAGGCGCATGAAACCACCCCGCGTTTGAGCGTGCTCGTCGTCGCCGCTGTCGAGCGTTACATTGGGACCAAAGTGTTTGAGCACGATCGCCTTGGCTTCGGAGACACGCCCCTTGCCGTGCAGCCAGCGTGGCGATTCCGGTGTGCCCATGCGCAAGATCAGCACGATCAACGCTGGAACGCCCGCAGATGCAAGCAGCCAACGCCATGCATCCGGCGAAGCGTCCGCGTAATGCATACCGAGCACGTTCGCCACCACATAGCCGACCGTCCACACCACGCTGAACGAACCGAGCAAGGTGCCACGATGCTTGCGCGGCGAAAATTCGGCGAGTATCGCGTGCCCGACCGCAAAATCACCGCCCATACCGAAGCCGATCAATACCCGCAGCAAACACAGCTCAAACGGCGAACTCACGTAGAACTGCGCGAACGCCGCGGCGGTGATGATCAAAAAGCTCAGCAGGAAGATCTTCTGCCGTCCCAGGCGATCCGACAACCAGCCGAACACAAGGCTGCCGACAAAGATGCCCATTAGCGCGGAACTGCCGATCATGCCCATCCAGAAAGCGTCGAGCGGCATCTGGCGATTCAGCGACGCGAGCGCATAGCCGATCGTGCCGAGCGCATAACCTTCGGTAAAGTGCGCGCCGAACGTGAGTCCGGCGATCTTGACGTGGAACGTGTTCAGCGGCACGTCGTCGAGAGGAACGGGGCCGCGTACAGCCGCAGCCGCGGCGGACGGCGAAGTGGGGGCGAGGCCTAGCGTCGCCGTCTGGATATCCTGATTACTCACGCTGTCTCCTTCGTTGTGTGGGCAGCGCTTGCGCAGCCGGCGTGCGACCGGCTTCAAACACGCAACGCTGCTTCGTGCGCCTCGCTTTGCTGCTTTGCTGCTTCGCTGCTTGGCTGCTTGGCTGCTTGGCTGCTTGGCTGCTTGGCAGAAGCAACACGAGGCACAGACTTGAAGTTCAATACACGACGCTAGCGTCCGAGTCCGCCCATCATCATGTACTTCAGTTCGGTGTATTCCTCGAGGCCGTACTTAGAGCCTTCGCGGCCGAGGCCCGATTGTTTGACGCCACCGAACGGCGCGACTTCGGTCGACAAGATGCCTTCGTTAATGCCGACCATGCCGCTCTCCAGCGCGTCGGCAACACGCCATGCGCGAGCGAGGTCGCGTGTGTAGAAATACGCGGAGAGACCGAATGGCGTGTCGTTGGCGGCGGCAACGGCTTCGGCTTCCGTCTTGAAGCGGAAACACGCTGCGACCGGGCCGAAGGTTTCTTCCTCTGCGATTAGCATCGACCTGGAAGCGTCGACCAACACTGTCGGTTCATAGAACGTGCCGCCGAGCGCGTGCGGTTTTCCGCCGGTCAAGATCTTTGCGCCCTTTTGCAGCGCATCGGCGACATGCGCCTCGACCTTCTTCAACGCGGCCTGATTAATCAGTGGACCTTGCTCGACCTCGCCTTGCAGCCCGTTACCGACACGCATCTTTCGCACGGCTTGTGTCAACGCCAGCGTGAACGCATCGTAGACACCGTCCTGCACGTAGAAGCGGTTAACGCACACACAGGTCTGCCCGGTGTTGCGGAATTTCGAAGTCATCGCGCCTTGCACGGCGGCGTCGATATCCGCGTCGTCGAACACGATGAACGGCGCATTGCCGCCGAGTTCCAGCGAGAGCTTCTTCAGCGTATCCGCTGACTGTTTCGCGAGCAGCTTGCCGACGCGCGTCGAACCGGTGAACGACAGCTTGCGCACCACATCCGATTCGGTCAGCGCGCCACCGATCGCGACGGCATCGCCGGAGACGATGTTGAAGACGCCCGCTGGAATGCCCGCCTTCTCCGCCAACACGGCTAGAGCGAAAGCCGACAATGGCGTCTCTTCCGACGGCTTGAGCACCATCGTGCAGCCCGCCGCAAGCGCTGGGCCAGCCTTTCGCGTGATCATCGCGAGCGGGAAATTCCAAGGCGTGATGGCCGCGACCACGCCGACCGGCTCGCGTGTGACGATGATCTTCGCGTTCGGATTCGGACTTGGGATCACGTCACCGTAGCTGCGTTTGGCCTCCTCGGCGAACCATTCGAAGAAACTCGCCGCATAGCCCACTTCGCCGCGCGCCTCAGCGAGCGGTTTGCCTTGCTCACGTGTCAGTAGTTCGGCGAGCGCGTCGCGATTCTCAAGCATCAACTCGCCCCAGCGCTTAACGCGTGCGCTGCGTTCCTTTGCTGTCATCGCGCGCCATGCCGGTAACGCGCGTTGGGCGGCGGCAATGGCTTGTGTCGTTTCCGCGGCGCCGCCTCTTGCAACCTGAGCGATGACCTCGCCCGTTGCCGGATTCAGCACGGCATACGTAGTCGCGCTTTCGTACCATTCGCCGGCAATGTAATGACCTGTGCGGAGAAATTCGTTCATGCCGCTTTCTCCAGGTTCTCGACAAACGTGCCTTGCGCGAGCCGCGCTTCGCGGGCGATGCGTTTACCCGCGGTGTAGTCGTTGATCAGATCGCACGGGGTGTAATTGCGTTCGAGTTCGAACAGTTCGTCCTCCGCGAGCTTCGTGGCGAGCGCAGCCAGGGCGCTATCGAATTGCGCGGGCGTGTCCGCGCCAACCAGCATGCTGGCGACACCGCCATGATTCAGCACCCACGCCTGCGCAATCTGCGCAGCCGACACACCCCGCCGCGCCGCCACCCGCGCCACCGAAGCAGCAATCTCGCGCGACGCCACATCGCCGTACATCTGTGCGGTGAAGAAATCAGTCTGATTGCGCGTCGAACTCAGATCGCAGGTCAGCAGTCCGCGCGCCAGCGGACTGAACACGGATACGCCAACGCCCTGATCCTGGCAGTACGGAATCATTTCGCGTTCCTCCTCGCGATAGGCCAAGTTGAGTTGCAGCTGCATGTTGATCGGCTTGTGCCAGCCGTTGCGCTCGCACACCTGCATGATCTTGGCGAACTGCCACGTGTACATCGTCGATACGCCGATATAGCGAGCTTTGCCGGCGCACACAATGTCATTGAGCGCGCCCATGGTTTCTTCAACCGGTGTATTCACGTCGAAGAAATGCAGCATGTAGATATCGACGTAGTCCATGCCGAGGCGTTTCAACGAGCCATCGATGCCGTCCATGATGTGCTTGCGCGAATGGCCTCCGGCGTTCTGATACGCGCCCATGTCATAGCCGACCTTGGTCGTCACGACGATTTCCTCGCGGCGCGCGATGCGCTTCAAAATGCGGCCCACCACTTCTTCACCTACACCCGTCGAATAGAAATCAGCGAGATCGATGAAATTAACGCCGGCTTCCAGCGCATGACGCACGATCGGCTCGCTATGCGCTTCGTCGAAAATCCACGGCTTCCATTGCGGCGTGCCCATGTTCATCGTGCCGAGGCACAGACGCGATACCTTCAGGCCCGAGTGGCCGAGGCGAATGTATTCCATAGCGCTTGTCTCCTTGCTTCCTGATCGCATTCGGTAGCGCACGCAGCCGCGCGCCGCTCACGGCGCGCGAACCGCGTTGCGCGTGATTAACGTTGTTTGGGGGTATAGAACGGATTCGACACATCGCGCGCGGCGGCGAACACTTCATCGCGATGCGGCAGCCCCTTCATTGCCGCGAGGATCGCGTTCTTGCAGGCGCGGTAGTTGTTCTCGAAGACGGCGTCGAGATCGTCGGTGCCCGGGTTGACCCAGTTCGCCGACACCACCACCCAATCGTTTTCCGCTTCCGGCGGCAGCGTGCCGTTTTCAAGCGCCTCGGCGACCGCCTTGGCAATACCGGCTTGCGAAGCGCCCCACGTTGCGTTGCCGTGAAAGTCGCTGCCGATCTGCGCCTTGTTCACGTACAGCGTCAACGGTTTGGTCGGCACGCCCGGACGCGCGATCACGACGAACGGCGCGTGTCCTGCCGAAGGCGTCGCCAATGCAGTGGCAAAGGCCTGCCCTGCCGGACCGTTACGCGGGCCGACCAGTACGTTGATATGTGCGAGGTTGACGCCGGGGCCTTCGAATCCTTCGCCGATAAAGAGTTGTTTGTCCGTCGATACGCTCATGGTCTTTCCGTCGGGGTAATTGGATGACCGATTGTGGCGTCCGGACTTCGCGATCATGTATCGATGAGTTTTGATGCAGGGTATGAGGCGAACTCATCTCCGGGTTTGCCCGCAAGCGCGTGTGGTGGGCGCATGAGGTCGCGTCTTGGGTGGCGTGTGAGGCGGCGCATGAGGTAGTGCCTCAGGTGGCGTATGAAGCAGCGCATTTGGCTACGCGCGAGGTGACGCATTTCATGGCGCACCACGTCGCGCCCACGCACGAGCCCAAAGGTGAGCGTTTTCGGGACTCGCGATTGCTAAGCTCGAATCGCCATGAAAGGTGATCACGCAGATGGCCGCTCACGCACCAGCAGCGCGAAGTTCAGCAGCAAGACAAAGTTCGTGGAAACGGCCGCGTGAGAACCGGATGACGCGCCACACGGTGTTTCGCATAGCCTGGGAACGCCCGCCAGCAAAGGCTGGCGCGGGTTTGGAGGAAAGTGGGTGCTGCCCGAAGTACAGCAGAGATGATCACACCTCAAGGTGCGTCATTCGACAAAACCAGGCTCACCGAAACAACGAATCCTGGCTGGAGGGGCGAGGAGAAATCCATGGCGCGCGTTGCAAGCTCACGCGAAAGGTGAGCGTTTTCGGGACCCTCTCAGCGGTGCGAGAAAAACCCGACGCAACTTCACTTCAGAAAGGACCGACGCGTCACGAGCACAGACGCCGTGCACAAAGCGGCGTCAACCTTCGATCAGGAAGCGCTCGCGATTCTTGCCCGCAAGCCAGCCAGGCGAGCGGCCACGGCCGCTCCATGTTTCACCGGTCTTCGGGTTGCGGTACTTGGCGACCGCTGCCGGTTTGCGTCCCGCCGCACGCTTGCTCGCGAAACCGAGCTCTTCCGCCGTCAAGTCATATTCGGCGATCTTCTGCTTGATCTCGGCGATCGCCTGAGCGATCTCCTTTTCACGCGCCGCCGCGACTTCCTTGTGGAGCTTTTCGAGCTGGGCGGTCAACTGTTTGTATGAGGCCATGGCAGGTACTCCGATCGATTTTGACGAACTGCAATGCGGACGCTCCGGAGGAAGTCTCCTTGGGCGCACACTATCAGACGAATAAAGTGCCGGATAGAGCCGCACGCGCGGGGCGGGGCGCGTCGCGCAGGCCGGTCCGCCGGGGACCGGCCGCGGAAGTTGGTCCGCCCAAGAGGGCTATGCAAGGCGGAAGGTGACCGCCCAGGGCAGCCCACGACTAACCGCCGTTCAAGGCTTCCCACTCAACGACCGTAGCAAACGCACTCAATCGTCAATTGCATCGTACACGCGGCGTTCGAAATCGACAGACATCGGAAAGGGTTCGACAGCACGCCGCTGAATCAGCATGAGACCGATCAGGTCTTCCACCGGATCGGCGAACCAGCTTGTGCCGTACGCACCCGGCCAGCCGAACGAACCCATCGAACGATAGCCGAGCGGCAACTGCTGCGCCGGATCGTCGACGATGGACAAGCCAAGGCCAAAACCCTGCCCCGCCCACAGCACATGACCGAACGCCGGCACGCGACGCTGGTCGCGGGTCAGAAAATTGGAGCGCATCAAATCGACCGAGCGATGCGACAGCAAACGTGTCGAACCAACGCGTCCACGCCCGAGCAACAGTTGCGCGAACTGCAGATAGTCCTGCGCAGTCGAGACAAGACCGCCACCGCCGCCCTGGAATCGCTCGGGATTCGCCCAGCGGCTCGCCGACGGGTGATCTTCGACCACACGCCGGCGAGTGCCCGGCTCGACGCCATAAGCCGTGGCCAAACGCGTCAGCTGCGCGCCGGGCACCCAGAACGCCGTGTCGCGCATGCCGAGCGGTTCGAAGATCCGCGTGCGGAAGAACTCGCCGAGCCGCATGCCTGTCACGCGCTCGATCAGCACGCCGAGGATATCGGTCGCGATGCCGTAGTGCCAGCGCGAGCCGGGCTGAAACATCAATGGCAAACCCGCTATACGCGCCAGCCACGCGCTGGCGTCCCCATGCGCTTCAATACCGTTGAAAGCGGCCGCGTAAGCCTCGGCCAGCGGACCGGTGGCCGTGAAGTGATAGGCGTAGCCGGCGCGATGCGTAAGCAGATCGAGCACGGTAAGCGGCGCTCTGAGCGGGTCGGTTTCGTCGAGCGGGCCGGTGGGATCGCGCAGCACGGATGGCGCAGCCAGTTCCGGCAGCCACAAGGAGATCGGCGTGTCGAGTGCGAGCCGATCCTCTTCGATCAGCATCAGGATCGCCGCACTCGTCACCGGTTTGGTCATCGACGCGATGCGAAACAGCGTGTCGCGTTCCATCGGCAATTGCGCGGCTTCGTCGCGCAAGCCGAGCGGCTCGAAATAGCCGATTTCGCCGCGCCGCCAGACCAGCGAAACGACGCCTGCCACTTCGTCGCGCTCCACATAGCCCTGCATGGCGTTCGTGAGCGCTGTGAGCCGCATCGCTGAAAGTCCTGCTGGTTGCATGTTCCTCCTGAGCCGTAGGCGTTACGTTCCCTTATTTTTTGCAAAGAACGTTACCCGATCAGAAGGTACACGTCATATTCCTTCCGTGGGACGGTCAGGCCTTCTGCCGCGCCTCCAGGGCCGAAAGTGCTGCATTGAGCCGTTTGATGCGACTGGCTTGCGCGGGCATCAGTACCGCCCCGGACACCAAGGCAATGCGGTTGCGCCAATATGACAGCGGAATACGGTCTTCAGCGGAGATATGTGAAATGACATGTTCAAGATGCTCGATATCTTTTTCGAGTTGGCGGTGATTCATTGTTTACCCCGGAATTACTCATTGAACTCGTTCAAACAGCATGAAACGCGCCGCAATTACGCCATTCAGTCTCTCAAACGGAAAATCTTTCTTTTTAGCGGCAATCCGCCCCGCCGCTAGCCGGCAAATTTTGCGTATAGGTTTAATTTCGAGCCGGCCAGATGACGATACTGCGAAGAATCTTCGCGTTCCGTTAGGTGGCGCACGGAGTCGGTCTAACGGCGAGATCGCGGCGATTTGTTATCGGCTCAAACAGTGAATAATAATCTCAAAGCAGTTCGGCAAATATCCAATGCGCATCATAGCGTTTCAGTAAATGCACATTAGAGGTAGATAGTTATGACGGCCATGTGCTTATTGTGTGACAGCGTGTGTGACAGCCGCTCGCCTGATATCCGGTTTGTCACGATCAAATGAGATCTGCGCTGAGAGGGAGACGCCCGCCGTCTCAACCGGGCGGCGGGTTAGGAAAGGAGTGACAAGCCTGCGACGCCAGCCGTTGGCTGGCGCCACCTCATTTCGCCCGACAGGCGTAAATCAGGCTGAGCGTGCCGTTCTCGCTGGACTGGCGCACCACGTCGAAAGCGCCGCCGCACGCCGCGCTTGCCTGCTGCGAGCAGGAGTCGGAGCCGGCCGGACATTGAACCAGCGTAGTCGGCCGGCCGTCCGGCAGAAACAGCGGTGAACTGCTGCTGCAACCGCCCAGCATGGCGATTGCGGGAAGCGCCAGCGCGGCACAGGCCCGGCGCGCGCAAGAGGAGAGACTGCGTTTCATTTGAAACCCCGATCACGTCTTGTTTTTCGATCACGCGATTGTGCCACGCGGCAATTGCGCTGCGTCACTTGATGTCGCCGGACGTTGTCACATCTCGATGCCGTAGGCCGCGATCTTCTTGTAGAGCGTCGCGCGGCCCATGCCGATCTGCGTGGCCGTCTCGATCACGCGTCCGCCGTTGGCGCGCAAGGCGTCGCTCAGGAAGCGTTTTTCGAACGCCGCCATGGCGTCGCTCCACGACGCCGCCTGGGGCGCCCCCGCAGCCGCCATATCCGAAGCGTGCGCCCCGGAAAGCGTGCTCGACACGTGCGGACGACGGCCACCACCCGGTGCCGGACCAATGAACGGCGCCAACGCACGTGCGTCGATTCGCTCGCTGTCCGAGAGCATCACCGCCCGCTCCAGCGTATTGCGCAGTTCGCGCACATTGCCGGGCCATCCGTAGGAACACAGCAGCCGTAAGGCATCGTCCTGCAATTCGAAGTGACTGGCGCCGCGCGCTTGCGTCGACAGGTCCTCGAGCATGGCGTAGGCCAGCGCTTCAATATCGGACAAACGCTCGCGAAGCGCCGGCGCCAGGATCGTCAATACGTTCAGCCGATAGAACAGGTCTGCGCGAAAACGCCCCGCCGCGACCAGCGCCGGCAAATCGGCCGAAGTGGCCGCGATGATCCGCACATCCGCGCGCACGATCCGATTCGAGCCAAGCGGCTCGAATTCCTTGTCCTGCAGCACGCGCAGCAGCTTGCCTTGCAACGGCAACGGCATGTCGCCGATTTCGTCGAGAAACAGCGTGCCGCCGTTCGCGAGCTCGAACTTGCCGACGCGTCCTTTCCGGTCGGCGCCCGTATAGGCGCCGGGCGCGGCGCCGAAGAATTCAACTTCCAGCAAAGTGTCCGGAATCGCCGCGACGTTGACGGTCACGAGCGGCTGATTGGCTCGCGCCGACCCGCCGTGAATCGCATGCGCCAGCAGTTCCTTGCCCGTGCCGGTTTCGCCGAGCAACAGCACCGGCGACTCGAGTTGCGCGGCGCGGCGCGCCTGGCGCTTCACTTCGAGACTGGCCGCGCTCGTGCCGACGAAACTGCTGAACGTGTACTTCGCCCGTCGTGCTTGCGCGAGCGACTGACGCGTCGCGATCAACTCTTGCTGCACGCGCGAGTAATGGGAAAAAAGCGGCGTCAGCGCCTTCAACTCGTCGAACAACGCGAAGCCCACCGCGCCGACCGTTTCGCCCGCATCGTCTTTCAGCGGCAGCCGCGTCACGACAAGCGGCTCGCGGTCCGTTTCGAGGATGTCGAGCAGAATCGGCTTGCCGGTGTTCACAACCTCGCGCATTAGGCTGTTGGGAATCACCTCCTCGCAATCCCGGCCGATCGCCTGCTCCGGGTCCGAAAAACCGAAGCGCGCCGCGTAGCGCTTGTTGATCCAGACGACGCGCGCCTCGGCGTCGACGATGAAGGTGCCTTCGCTGGAATTTTCGAACGTACGGAAGAGCGAATCCATCGCACGGCGCAGCACATCGCCGTAAGTGGCAGGAAGACCCGCCCAGTCGTTCATCATGGTGTCGCTGTCTCCGGCTATCGTTTTATTTATGCATGTCTCATTTCGTAGACAAGCTTATCTCAGCGACGAGATCGACCGCAAGCACACAGAATAAGGGTTTAACCTCGGTTCGCCCTATGTTCAGCTGATTTGCGTCCCGTTTTAGAGACGTTTGGGTACAATCGGCCGCATCACGTTTCGAACTTTGGCCTGTGAAATCAACGGGCAGGCCGCTGCGGCGCGCGTGGCACGGAATCTGCATTTGCGGGCGCCGGGCCGTCGCACCATCGGAACGGCGTACACGTAGAACTATCAAGCTTTGGAGACTCAATGTCCTTTGTCATCGTCCTCGCCGCCCTGGCGTTTCTGATGTTTGCCGCATATCGCGGCTACAGCGTCATTCTGTTCGCACCGATCGCCGCCCTCGGCGCGGTTCTGCTCACTGATCCGGGCGCCGTCGCACCGGTGTTCTCCGGCATCTTCATGGACAAGATGGTCGGCTTCGTCAAACTGTATTTCCCCGTGTTTCTGCTGGGCGCGGTGTTCGGCAAGGTCATCGAACTGTCCGGCTTCTCGGAGTCGATCGTCGCCGCAGCCATCCGCTATATCGGCCGCTCACGTGCGAATGCGGTGATCGTCGCGGTGTGCGCGCTGCTCACCTATGGCGGCGTGTCCTTGTTCGTGGTGGTGTTCGCGGTGTATCCGTTCGCCGCGGAGCTGTACCGCCAGAGCAATATTCCGAAACGCCTGATGCCGGGTGCGATCGCGCTCGGCGCGTTCTCGTTCACGATGGATTCGCTGCCGGGCACGCCGCAGATCCAGAACATCATCCCGACCACCTTCTTCAAGACGACCTCCTGGGCCGCGCCCACGCTCGGCGTGATCGGCTCGCTGTTCATCATCGTGGTTGGCCTCACCTACCTGGAATGGCGCCGCCGCGCGGCGATGGCGACCGGCGAAGGCTACGGCACGGATCTCGTCAACGAACCGGAACGCGTCGAATCGAAGCAACTGCCGCATCCGCTGCTCGCGGTCGCGCCGCTGGTGCTGGTCGGCGTGGCGAACTTCCTGCTGACCCGCTGGATTCCGGACTGGTACGGCGCGTCGTACACCATCGCACCGGACATCCTGCCGGGCATCCATGCACCGGTCACGACGACGATCAAAAGCGTCGTCGCGATCTGGGCCGTTGAAGGCGCACTGCTGCTCGGTATCGTGATGGTCGTGGTGACCGCGTTCGGCCGCGTGCGCGAACGCTTCGCGGTCGGCACCAAGGCTGCGGTGGCCGGCGCGTTGCTGGCTTCGTTGAATACGGCGTCGGAATATGGCTTCGGCGGCGTAATTGCGGCTTTGCCGGGCTTCCTGGTGGTCAGCGATGCGCTGAAGAGTATTCCGAATCCGCTCGTCAACGCGGCCGTGTCGGTGAGTTCGCTAGCGGGCATTACGGGTTCGGCATCGGGTGGCATGAGCATCGCGCTCGCGGCCATGTCCGACACGTTCATCAAGGGCGCGGAAGCCGCGCACATTCCGATGGAAGTGCTGCACCGGGTCGTCGCCATGGCGAGCGGCGGCATGGACACGTTGCCGCATAACGGCGCGGTGATCACGTTGCTGGCGGTGACGGGTTTGACGCACCGTCAGTCGTACCGCGATATTTTCGCGGTGACGGTCATCAAAACGCTGGCGGTTTTCTTCGTGATCGCGGTGTATTACATGACGGGGCTGGTTTAACTTTGCGGCTCTGAGAGAGGACTGTGCTGACCACGGCGCTGGCGCGCGATGCGTTGGTCGAGATCGACTTCATCGCGAAACGGCCTGACTGATGCACCGCAACGCGGTGCATCAATGCATCGACGCTTCATCCAACCCGAATTGATCGCAGATCGCCTCGTGCAACGAGATCGCGCGTTCGTCCATTTCGGTTGTCCAGCTTGCGCTGTCCTCACATAGCCGCTGAAGCTCACGGCATTGCTGCGCGAACTGCCGCTCCTGCACCACGAGGAACGCGCCGCCGGCGCTGTGCGCCCAGCCGCCCAATGCCTTGCGGTCCTCCTGCTCGACGATCGCCATGAGCCTCGGCAAATCATTTTGCAAGTGCTGTTTCAGCATGGCCGTGTAACGCGTCTTGTCGTCCGCGCCAAGCATGTTGGCCGGATCGGCGCTTGCACCGGCCGCAGCCAAGGTTGTCGGCGCCACCGGCGCTGTGGCAGCCGCTGCTATTGACGCTGACGTCCCAGCCGGCGCTACCGGCGCTATTGCAGCCGTCACTTTTGACGCTGACGTACCAGTCCGCAACCCCGCCGACGCCACCGCGAGCAACGCCGTCTCCAACTCGCCCAACGACGCCGGCTTGGCGACATAACCGGTAAAGCCGCGCTCGCGCCAGCCTTCCTGCTGCTGATTGTCTGTAACCGCGCTAAAGGCCAGCACGGGCAAGTCCGCATGCGCCTTGCGCAGCGCCGCGAGCAATCCGTAACCGTCCAGGACCGGCATGTGGATATCGGTCAGCACGACCTCGAAGTGTCCCAGCTCGAACGCCGCCAGCGCTTGCCGCCCGTCGCCGGCGATCGTCGGCAGGCAGCCGAGCGCATCAAGTTGCTCGACGATCAAGGTCTGGATCAGCGGGTTGTCTTCGGCGACGAGAACCGTCAGGCCGTGCAGCGCCGGATTCGCAGCCGGCGGCAGTGCCTCGGCAATCTCGCTGGCGAGCGCCTCGGCGCTATCGGCAGCCGCCCCGCCCGCGGCCGCAAGTTCGATTGCGGACAAGATCGCCGTGCGGCTGAATTCCGTGGCTTCGAGCACACCCTCGCCACGCGCCGCGGGACGATGCGGCCCGGTTCGCGTAATCCATGCGGCGCCGATCGGCTGGACCGCGCGCAACCCGGCAATAGCGTCGAGACTGTACTCACCGGTGATCAGCATCGCCTGCGGGCGGTTCACGCGTAACCAGGCCAGCGCGCTACGCGTCGACGTCACCGTGTGTGCCGACCAGCCCGCGCGTTGCAACCAGCCGTCGAGCAGTTGTCCTGATTCACGCTCCTGGCATAACACCAGCACGCTGCCACGGCGCGTCGGCTCGACGGCCGGCACACGCAATTCATCGGGCGGCAACGCAAGCGGGATCGAAGCGCTGAACGCACTGCCCACCCCGAGCACGCTCTCGACGGCAATATGCCCCCCCATCAATTCGCACAGCCGCGCGCAGATCGACAGACCCAAACCGGTGCCGCCGTAGCGGCTCGAGGTGCTGGCCTCGCCCTGCTCGAACGGATTGAAAATGCGCGCCACCAGCGCCTGATCCATGCCGATGCCCGAATCGCAGACCCGGCAGGTCAAAATCGGGCGGCCTTGCAGATCGTCCTTCACTTCGGCACTCAAGGTGATCTTGCCGCACGACGTGAACTTGAACGCGTTGCTCAACAGGTTGTTGACGATCTGCGCGATGCGCGTGCGATCGCCGCGCAAGGTCTGGTCGAGCGTCGGCGAGAGGTGCGAATAGAAGCGGATCGCGCGATCCGCCGTCATCGGCGCGTAGGAAAGCGCGATATTTTCGAAGTCGTCGATCGGCCGGAACGATTCGGTCATGAGCCTCATCTCGCCGGCGTCGATCTTCGAAAAGTCGAGAATGTCGTTGACGATGCGGCGCAGCGCACCAGCCGCCACCTCCAGCGTGGCAAGCCGTTGCGTGTGCGCTTCGAGGCCTGGGGTCCGCGCGAACAGTTCGAGATTGCCGAGCAGCGCGTTCAACGGCGTGCGGATTTCGTGGCTCATCGACGCGAAGAAATTCGAACGCGCCCGCATCATGCTTTCGGAAGTCTGCTGCGCGAACCGCAGTTGCTGTTCGAGTGCATGCTGCGCAGTCACGTCGAGAATTGCGCAGAACAACACGTCCTCGTCGGCATAACGCGCGGCGGCGTAGGTGAATTGCAGGAACTGCGCCGGCGCCGCTTCGTCTTGGTCTGGCTGCGGTTGCGTGGCCGGCTGGGTTGCAGCTTGCGTGACCGGTTGCAATAAATGCGACTGCGACGGCAACGGTCGTGCAGGTGCGACAAAAGCGGCGACCTTCGCAAACGCGGTCAGCGAAGGCTTGTCCGGCGCCTGCGCCGAGAACTCGCCGACGATGTGTGGCGGCAGGCGGTTGCTGCCCGCTTCGATATGCAACAACTCGTCAGCCAGCGCGTTGGCGGTGAGGATCGAAAAGTCGCTTTGCCGAACAATGCATAAACCGATCGGCGTTGCACTGACGAGAATGTGATTGATGGTTTCGCTTTCCAGCGCGCGCGTCGTTTCGGCGAACGTCTTCTGTAACAGACGCAGCCCCCATAGACGAGCGGCGAGCGCGATGGATCCCAGTACGAGCAGGGCAAGGCCGGCGAGGGTCGCCAGTTGCCAGCGTAGTGCCCCGACTAACGCCCGCCACGGCAGATAACCCACCAGCGAGCCGAAGTCCGGTGCGAGCGGCTCGACCAGCACCGCGCCGCCGCGGGTGTAGCGATACCCGTCGGCGGGAACATTGGCGACGAGGTTGCGCAGCATGTGCGACGTGCCCGCGTCGATCGGCGGCGACGACACGATCACGCGACGGTCTGGCGTCGTGATCAGCAGCGCCCCCTCGGCTGCCGGCCGGGTGAAATAGTCGGGCAGCGTGCTGACCGGGATGCTGGTCGTGATGAGCGTGACCGGCGTGTCGCCCGAATAGTAGGCGCTCACGGCGGTGATCACCGGTACGCCTTGCAGCGGGTCGCGATAGGGACCGAGCCATATCCGCTCGCCTTTACCTGGCACGCGCTTGCCGGTCTGAGCCTGCAACTGACGCTCGATCGTGTCGCGCAGCGTGCCGATCGTTGCCGGTTGCAGCAGCAGCGCGTCGGAGGCCGATGCGGCGCCCGGCGCGTCGGCGGCCGGGAGCATGACCGCGTAGTCTTCGTTCAGTCCGACCAGCATGGCGCGCTGGCGCAGCGCGAAGGCCTGCTCGGTCGCCAGCGTCGAGACCCCGGTCTGGTACAGACGCCAGAGTCTGCTGTTCATCTGCGGCCCCCACGCCGCCCGAGTCGCGTCGCCAATCAGCAGATCGATATGCGCGCCGGCCGCCTCCACAAGACTGCGTGCCGCGCCCGTTTTCTGGACCGATTCCGCCATGCCCTCGGGCAGCGGCAACTGACCTTCGAAAGCGTTGTAGTAAGCGAGTGTCAGCTCGGCACGCGCCAAAAACGCCTGTTCGCGATGCAGCAGCGCTCTGATATCGGCGGCATTCTGCGTGGCTAAGGCGCGCCGGTAGTCCAGTTGTTTGGTCGCGGCGAGAACCGCGAGAAGCAGCGTGAATATCACCACGATCAGCATCAGCGAGCCAATCGTCGCGAGATACAAGCGTTGCTGACGCTTCGCGCTTTGCGCGAGCGAAGCGAACGCGTGGGCCAGTGACTCCTGAGTACGGTCGAGGATCTTCTGCATCGTCTCGCTTGAGTAGCGGATTCGCGCAGGCAGACCGCTGCGGATGTCGGGGTGACGAAATGCGTCTGCAGGCCGTGTCCGGCGCAGTGTAACGCGTTTGAAGGCAGGGCGGCACGCCATCCGGCACCGTTTTCCGCGCCCATTCGGCACGCATGAAACAACCCTGTATTAACGGCTCTGCACCGGATAAACCTGAGTGGTTTACTGGGAAAACCCACAAGCGTGCGGGGTTAATGCCGTTATTCCCTGCATCGATCTCGCGCGCCGCACCGAACTGGTGGCTCGCACCACCTCGCAGATGCGCGTGATCGACGAAGCGGTGAGCCGCGTGTCGTCGATCATCGTCGAAGTGGCGAATGCGAGCAGCGAGCAGGCTGAAGGGATTCGCCAGGTCAATCAGGCGGTCTCGCATCTCGACGGCGCCACGCAGCAGAACGCCGCGCTGGTCGAGCAGGCGGCGGCCACGGCACAACGTCTCGCGGAACACGCTGACGTGCTCGACGAAGCGGTGCGCCTTTTCACCGTCGCCGATGCAACACCCGCGCGGCGAGCTGCGCAGCCGCTGCGGCAGGCCCCCACGCGCGACCTGACGCCGCATCCCGCGCACAAGCCGGCCGCTGGATTCACGCGCGATGCTGCACATGGAAACGCGCACGAGGTCGAGCCGGAAGATTTGACATTGGTCTGATAGATCGGCGTTACTCCCACCTCGACAGCCCGGAATTGACGCATCACGATGCACACGTCAGCGCCCAATAAGTTGCAAGGGCAGGCTGACCCGAGTAACAACGGCGTTTAGCGGCCCGTCCTATTCAAGGACGGGCTATTTTTTTTGCCGAGAATTTCTCGCATCGCGCTCGGCCCTAACCCAAGAACGCGTCAGCACCGTGACAGGCGGGGAGACAGGGGTTGCACCGTCACGGGGCACGAAAAATGCATCCGATGGTGGCGGGAGTCGCGTTAAACTGATTGTCACAGTCGGGCGTCACGGCCCGCATTGACCGGCGTGACGCGCCAGCGATTGGCCAACACAGCGCAGCGGCACCGCGGCAAACAGACAGGTGAACGGGCAGACAACGAAGTGTGAGCGCGGCGCGACACGCGGCGGTCAACCTGCCCGTACAATGGTTCGATCAACAACGGAAGAAGGACAACTTCGATGCGCACTACCGGGTCCTCCGGGTCAATGGCCCTGCTCACCGAATACGACGACGCAACGGCGCGCGAACTCCGCTCGCTGCGCCTCGAATCGACAGAAGACGGCAAAGGCATTCTTCTGATCGAGGTCGATGAGCGCAAGCCAGGGATTCACCGCGAAGTGCGCTACGAAATCACGCCTGCCGAACTGATTGCGGCGATTCGCGCGCATGGCGCGGAGTTGCCGGGCGAACAGCACAATTATCGTCAGTAAAACTGCCACGCCCGGCATTGCGCTCACGCGCGAATGCCGGGCAGGCTCTGCACCGTCATGCAGGACGTCTTACGGGTGTCCGTAAGGCGTAAAACCCACCCGTTTGCCGCGCGCGCTTCGCTCCATTTCGCTTTGTTTCATTCTCGCTTTTAATCCGCGCTTCTCATCCCCAAGTACGCCAGAGGTGCCCGTTTAACCTCCCGATTGCGGACCCGTTTTCCGGGCGTTTGCACGTCTTGAAAATGCGTCCATAATCCTTGCATTCTCCTTTGCTTTTCCCTACCCGCGCCGTTCCCGAAAGGGCGACGGAAGTAAGCCGATGCTACATGACCTTGTCGAGCAATATGGGCCGGCGCTCGTCTTCGTGAACGTGCTGGCCGCCTCGCTCGGGCTGCCGGTGCCCGCGATGCCGTCGCTCGTGTTGTTTGGCGCGATGGCGGCCATGCATCCCGGCTCGGTGGGCACGCAATTGTTGCCGGTTCTGATCCTGTCGATATTCGCCACGCTGATCGGCGACAGCGCCTGGTATCTCGCCGGCCGCATGTATGGCGGCAATACGCTGAAAACGATCTGCCGTCTTTCGTTGTCGCGCGACACCTGTGTAAAAAAGACCGAACGCTTTTTCGGCCGCTGGGGCGTGCGCGTGCTGGCCGTGGCGAAGTTCGTGCCGGGCCTGTCGATCGTGTCGATCCCAATGGCCGGCGCAATGGGTACGCGCTACCGCACATTTCTCACTTACGACAGCATCGGCGCCGCCTTGTGGTCGGGTACCGGTTTGATCATCGGTGCGCTGTTCGCCCGCCAGATCGACATGCTGTTCGCCATGGCCGGACGCCTCGGGCGCACGGCTGCGCTGGTGGCCGTCGCGTTGCTGCTGGTGTATGCGGCCTATCGCTGGATTCGCCGGCGCCAGCTGATTTCGAAGCTCGCGACCCAGCGGATCGAAGTCGATGAACTGGCGGCACTGGTCGCGGCCGGCAAAACGCCGGTACTGTTCGATATCCGCTCCCACGAGAAGCGCGTGCTCGATCCGTTCGTGATTCCGGGCTCGCAATTCGCGGACGAGCGGCAACTCGACGAGATCGTCGCGACGTACCCACACGATCAGAAGGTAGTGATTTACTGTTCATGCCCGAACGAAATATCCGCGGCATGGATGGCCAAACAGATGAGCGAAGCCGGCTTCGCCGACGTGCTGCCGTTACGCGGCGGCATGGAAGCCTGGCGCGACTCGGGCAAGACGGTGGACGCGTTGCCCCATATGCCGCCGCCCCACGTGGCGGTCGACGATATCGCGCCGAAGGCCGTGTAGCGCAGCAGCGCAACCCTATTGGCGCCCTCGCGCGCCCGCGCCGCTTCGCTACCCGTGTCGATCGATCAGGATAAACACAGAAGGAGCGGTTCAATGCTGTCGACTCAAGAAACAGAAGGGCAACAAGCCGTCGTCGCCGACGCGCCGTTTTCGTCGCTCGCGACGCGCATGCACCAGATGTTCCCCGAACTCACGTGCGCGGAAATCGATCGTCTGCGCCGGTTCGGCGAAGTGAGCCACTGGGAAGCCGGTGAGCTGCTGTTCGAAACCGGCCACACCGGACCGGGCATGTTCGTGCTATTGAATGGGCGCGTGAAGGTTTATCAGCGCGATGGCATCGGGCGCGAAGTTCTGATCGCGGAACATGGCGCCAGGCATTTTCTCGCCGAAGTCGGTCAGTTGTCCGGACGGCCCGCGTTGGTCAACGGCATGGCCGTCGGCGCGGTCGACGCGTTGCTGATTCCGCCGGCCAAGCTGCGCGCGCTGATCGTCGCCGAGGCCGAACTGGGCGAGCGCATCATGCGCGCGCTGATTTTGCGGCGCGTGTCGCTGATCGAAAAGGGCGCGGGCGGCCCGATCCTGATCGGTAATAGCAGCGACGCGCGGCTCGTCATGTTGCAAGGCTTCCTGTCGCGCAACGGCCATCCTCATTCAGTCATCGACGAACGCGACGAGGACGCGCTGCGTCTGATCGAGCAATTCGCCGCGCAGAGAGAAGACATGCCGCTGGTGATCTGCCCCGACGGTTCGGTGCTGCGTCATCCGAGCATGCCGGAACTCGCCACCTGCCTCGGCTTGCTGCCCGATCTCGACGATTCGCATGTGTACGACGTCGCGATCGTCGGCGCGGGACCGGCCGGCCTCGCCACAGCGGTATACGCGGCGTCCGAAGGCCTCTCGGTCATCGTGCTCGACAGTCGCGCGCCGGGCGGGCAGGCGGGCGCCAGTTCGCGGATCGAGAACTATCTCGGCTTTCCGACGGGGATATCCGGTCAGGCCCTGGCGGGCCGCGCGTTCGTGCAGGCGCAAAAATTCGGCGCGCACGTGGCGATTCCGGTCCACGTCAAGGCGCTGCATTGCGCGGAGTCGCCGTACCGGCTGGAACTCAAGTGCGCCGGGCATATCACCGCCCGCACCATCGTGATCGCAAGCGGCGCGGTGTATCGGCGCCCGGCCCTCAAAGGGCTCGACCGTTTCGATGGGCGCGGCGTCTATTACTGGGCGTCGCCGGTCGAGGCCAAGCTGTGCAAACGCCAGGAGATCGTGATCGTGGGCGGCGGCAATTCGGCGGGCCAGGCGATCGTCTATCTGGCGACGCACGCGGCCAAGGTCCACGTGCTGATCCGCCGAAGCGGCTTTGAAGCCACCATGTCGCGCTATCTGATCGACCGCATCCGCTCGCTGCCGAATGTATTCGTGCATCCGCATTCGGAAGTGGGCCAGCTGGAGGCGGACGAAATCGGGCTGGCGTCGGTCTCGTTGAAGAAGCCACTGCCGGGCGGCACCACGAGCATCGACACGCGGCATCTGTTCCTTTTCACCGGCGCGGATCCGAATACCGACTGGCTGCGCACCTGTGGGGTAGAACTGGACGATAAGGGCTTCGTGCTGACCGGCACCAGCGCGGACGGAATCTCCGTCTGCGATCTCGCGACGACGGTCGAAGGCGTGTATGCGATCGGCGACGCGCGCGCCGGCTCGACGAAACGGGTCGCGGCGGCGGTCGGAGAAGGCGCGGCGGTGGTCGCGCAGATCCATCAGCTGCTGGCTGTCTCGGCGGGCGAAGCGGTCGCTTTGGGCGCCTGAGCGGCCGCGTTCGGACACGCCCGGGGCTATCGCGGGCACCATGACCATGGGCGCCGCCGTGGCCTGGATCGCCATCATGGCCACGGCAGATAACGTCGGTGGCACGTCCCGCACGCCGATTCGTCCGCCGTATTCACGCAACAGTAGCGGCTGCTGATTCAGGCCGGACCTCGCGTCCGCTCCCATCGCAGTCACTCATTAGCCAACGCCCGTGACCGACGCCCGCGTGAAGACGCTTCCGCTATCCGCCGCCCGCACCCTGCATCTGGCCGCGCAAGGTTTGCTGACACCGCCGCGCCGCAAAGCCGTCAAAACTGACGTGCTCGACGCGATCCGCGGTATGGCGCAGTTGCAGATCGACACGATCCACGTCGTTGCGCGCAGTCCGTATCTCGTGCTTTTCAGCCGCCTCGGCGCGTACCCGCAGCAATGGCTCGACGAGCATCTCGCCGAAGGCAAGCTGTTCGAATACTGGTCGCACGAAGCCTGTTTCGTCCCGACCGAAGATTACGGTCTGCTGCGCCACCGCATGCTCGACCCGAGCGGCATGGGCTGGAAATACGCGGCCGAGTGGCACACGACGCATCGCAAGGAGATCGATAAACTGCTCGCGCATATCCGTGCAACGGGCCCCGTGCGTTCAGCGGATTTCTCCCGCGAGGCGGGCACAGGCAACGGCTGGTGGGACTGGAAGCCCGAGAAGCGCCATCTGGAAGTGCTGTTCGCAATCGGACAATTGATGGTGGCCGAGCGGCGCAATTTTCATCGCGTCTACGATCTGACCGAACGCGTGTTGCCGGACTGGGACGACGCGCGCGATCTGCCGCCGCGGGAGACCGTCGTCGAGGAAGCGTTACGCCGTACCTGCCGCGCGCTTGGCGTCGTGCGCGCCGATTGGGTCGCCGATTACTACCGGCTGCCGCGCCGTCCCTATCGCGACGAACTGCATGCGCTCGCCGATCAGGGTGAACTGATTCCGGTGCAAGTGGAAGGCTGGAAGCAGGACACCTTCGTCCATCATGAATTCGCGCCGCTGATCGACGACGCGGCGAGCGGCAAGCTTGCTTCGACCGTTACCACGGTGCTGTCGCCGTTCGATCCAGTGGTATGGGACCGCAAGCGCGCCGCCGCGCTATTCGACTTCGACTACGCGATCGAATGCTATACGCCTGCGGCAAAGCGCAAATACGGCTACTTCGTGTTGCCGCTGTTGAGCCGGGGGCGTTTCGTCGGCCGCGTGGATGCGAAAGCGCATCGGACCCACGGCGTATTCGAACTGAAATCGTTGCATATCGAACCCGATGTGCGGCTCAGTGCGAGGCTGGCGGGCGATCTGCGCCGCGCATTGCAACGCTGTGCGGATTGGCACGGCACGCCGCAACTGGAGATCACCTCGGGGCCGCGCGAGTGGCTCGATGCGTTGACGGCGGACAACACCGCGCAAGCGTGAGCGCCCTACGCGGGCGAGCGGAGGCAAGCGGAGGCAAGCGGAGGCAAGCGGAGGCAAGCGGAGGCAAGCGGAGGCAAGCGGAGGCAAGCGGCCAATATCGTCGCCGAGGCCTGCGATAGCTACGTCCTCAGTGCAACGCCGCCCATGCGAGCGACAGGGAAAACACGCCCAGCATGATCGACGCACCGCGCTGTATCTTCACCGGATTCAGCCAGCCGAGTTTGCCGCTGCCGAGCGCCGCGCCGAATGCGATCCACGCCAGCGCGATCGGTACCAGCAGGCAGGCGAACATCAGCATTGCGGTGGCATATGCGGGCACCTGCGCGAACGCGATAGCGGGAAAGATCGTACCGGCGAACAACAAGCCTTTCGGGTTGACCAGCGTCGCCACGAATAACGTACGCATACCGATGGAGCGCTGCGTCGAATCGGGCAAGGCCACCGCCGCGCGCCACATATCGACGGCGAGATACGCGATGTACACACCGGCCGCCACGCGCAGCAGCGACGGCAACCAGGGCAACGCGCGCGCGGCTTGCACAAGAAAATGTCCCCACACTGAAATCGACACGAGATAGCCGGCCAGTTCGGCGGCGATCAGCGGCGAGGAACGCCGCACGCCCTGACGCAAACCAGCCGCCGCCAGCAGCGTATTGGTGGGGCCCGGCGTAATCAGCACGACGATGATGCCGACAGCCAGTAACGCGATAGCGGACGTGGAGAGCATAAAAAGGCGCAAGGTTGGAAACAATGCGCCTTTTTATCACAGAGAGCCGCACTGCCGAAATGCGACGGCGACTGCGTTGTGAACCACGCTGCCCGGAGGCGGCGCGTAGCTGCCTAGTGCTCGAGCTTCGCGCGCAATTCGCGAGCGGCTTCCAGCAGCCCCTCATAACCCGAGCGCGCGTGTTCCGGCAGATCGGGATCGCCAACGAACGCGCCGAGCGTTTCGATCAGGCTATACAGAATGCCCTTTGCGGCACCCGACGCAATGCTGCCGGACGATACCTGCTGATCCACGTGACTGAGCGCTGCATCGAGGTGTTCCAGTTCGGGGCGGTCGCCGGCGGGCGGTTTAGGGGTTACGTCTTGCGTCATGATGAAGCGTCTCTCCCATTCATCGGTGAACAAAGCCATCCTTTCATGTTGTTATATACCGATCGTGCGCTGGCGTCCATTCGTGAGCGGACTCAACGCGATTTACTTTAAAGGCGTGCATCGAATCATCTGGCTTTCGGCGTGCGTCGAACGCATCGAGCGCATAAACATGCGCGGCACTACGCCGCTATTGGCCTTTAAGCTTCACGCGCGCCGCTGAGCGCTCGAGATTCAGCGTGCGCGCCTTTGTCGACTGGCTCGCCAAGGTGTTCGACAAAGCGTCGGGAATGGTCCGGGTGGCGCCGCTGCTGACCGATCCGCCAGCATGGCCGGTGCTGGATCCGCAACGGTTGCATGGGGTTGATGCGGCGTCGCATTGCGGCGCGTTGATCATGGGCATGGAGATATGCGTTCCATTGCTTAGCCATTGCAGCACAGTTGCGTGCCGACGAGCGTTGATGTGCGCTAGCTAGTTAGCATGCCTCAACGCGACTGCGTGGATTACTTCGCCGCGGCGCTTTCGGGTCTTTGGGATTTCCTTGATCTGGGTCTTTGGCCTTTCCTTGAATTGATATTGGTCTATTAGCGTCGCCCCTGTGCGGGGCGGCACTTACTTTCTTTGCAGCCGCAAAGAAAGATAAGCAAAGAAAGCGGCTCACACCGCCAACTCATAAGCGGGTCCCCCGCACAGTCGCGGTAGTGGCGCATCTGGAATCTGTGTTCTCGCACACTCCGCGTGAGTGACACAGCAGTCATTCTTCCGGCGGCGCTGCGCGCGCCGAAGGGCTCTTCATAAAATCAGCCGGGCATTTCTTTATCGCGTGCGGGTGAGCAGCGAAGCGCTTTCCGTGTCGCGCTTTACGTTTTTTTTTTGCTCCCGGAAAAGCTCGCCGGTGATGTCTTCGGGCCGACTCTCTGCTGCCGCAAAAACTCACGTTTGACGATACGGTGCGCCGTGCAGAGGGTCAGGGCAACAATCCTCGAACCGTTCGACAGCCTTGAAAAGCGCCCGGAGTGGACCCCGGCGCATTAAGGCGCCGTCCCCCAAAGCGCCGTCATTCGCGCGGCGTTAGAGCCGGCGCAGTTGGACTCAAGGCACCGCGCTCTCAGGATGCCCGCACCCGCCGCGCAAAAATGCGCCGCGTGAGATCGAACGCAACCAGATTCCCCGCCACCACCAGCACAAGCCCGACCACCGACAACGCGGACCATTGATAACCTTCAAATACCGTCGACGCCGCCAGCGCCACGATCGGAAATAGCACAGTGGAATAGGCGGCCCGCTCCGGTCCGATGCGCCCGACCAGCATCAGGTACGCGGTAAAGCCGATCACCGAGCCGAACACGGCTAGATAAGCGAGTGCGCCGAGATAACGCGCGTCAGGCTCGATAGCGAAGGAAAAGCCGGCCAGCGCGCTGCCCACCGTCAGGATGCTGGCACCGATCAGCATCGCCCAGCTATTGGTGGCGAACGGGTGCAAGCCCATCGATTGCATCCGGCTCGACAGCAGATTGCCGGCCGAAAAGCACAAGGTACCCAGGAACGCGATAGCGAGCCCCAACCACACCGCGTGGTCGCCCAGGTGTCCGGCCATCTGCTGGACGAACAGGCACACAATCCCGACGAGCCCCAACGCCGCGCCGGCAATCGCCGACGGTTGCAAAGGACGGCCCATGAATAGTCTGCCGTTGATCGAATTCAACAGCGGCGCGGTGGAAAACACCACCGCGACGAGGCCACTCGGCACCACCTGCTCGGCGTAGTAGAAGCACAGAAAGTTCAGACAGAAGAGCGCCAACCCTTGCGCGGCGAGGAAGCGCCATGCGGCGCGCGGCGGCCAGATTGGCCGGCGCATGATGCGCAGCAGCGCGAACAGCAGCAGCGCGGCGATCCAGAAACGCCATGCAATCGACACCGGCGGCGGCACCGCCCCCAGTTGCCATTTGATCGCGATCCACGTGGTGCCCCAGATCAGAACGGTGACGGCATAGAGCGAGAGATTCATGACAAAGCCTGCAGCAGCAAAAGGGTGGAGTCCTACTATGCTGCAGCGCCGGCGGCCGCACTTGTCCAGGATTGCGCACTTTTTCGGAGGGACGCGCCGCCGGTGATCGCCCGCCGTATACTGGCGCTTACCCTGTCATCGAATACACGCCCCTCGTTTTCGTGAACGCCAGACCGCCCGCCACCGTGATCGAATCCACCGAAACGCCGTTCGGCCTTCAGTCGGTCTGTCACACGCTGCGCAGCGCCAACGCGAATCTGGAACGCTTCGCGTGGCTCGGCGACCGGCTCGCCATCGCCGTCTGGACCCGCGACACCGAAGAAGCCGAAACCGTCTACGACCGGCCCGGTCATCACACACTGTCGTGCTATCTGGATGGCGGCTATCGCACCGAGCGTCAGAAAATGCCCGGACGTTATGGCGCGCCGTCGCGGCTTTGCGCGTTGCCGGGCGAGCATGAATCGCGCTGGTGGGTGCGCGGCCACATGCATTTCATGCACCTTTACTTCCTGCCGGAACACTTCACGCAGCGCGCCGTGCAGGAACTCGATCGCGAGCCGCGCGAACTGACCCTTGCCGATCGCACCTATTTCGAAGACGCTCACATCGCGAGCCTGTGTCAGTCGCTCGCCAATGAAGACTGGCAGGACCCGGACGGACGGTTGCGAACCAATGAAACCGCGCATCAGGTGTTGAGTCTGCTGCTGCGCGCACAAGGCGTGCGTCGCACGGATGCGTCGCTCAAGGGCGGTTTATCGGTCGCGACCCGGCGGCGCTTGCGCGACTACATCGAGAATCATCTCGCGCAAACGCTCACACTTGGCGAGCTTGCCGGTGTAGCGGCACTGTCCGAATTTCATCTGGCGCGCATGTTCCGCGCGTCGTTCGGACTGCCGCCCGCGGCGTGGATCGCACAGCAGCGGCTCGAACGCGCCCGCACGCTGCTGCGCACCACGCGACTGCCGCTCGCGCAAGTCGCCGAACAATGCGGCTATGCGAACGCCAGCCATTTCAGCCATCGCTTTCGTGACAGCGTCGGCGTGGCGCCGACGGCGTATCGGCAGGTGGTCAGCGCGTAATAGCGGCTGGCACCCTCACTGCAAAGCCATCGCCAGCACGCGCGCCACATGGATCGCGTCGACGCCCGCGCCATCATGAATCTGATGCCGGCAACTCGTGCCGTCCGCGACCATCAGCGTGTTGCCGTCGATCTTGCGCACCGCGGGCAGCAGTGAGAGTTCCGCCATCGCCTGCGATGTGGCGTAATGCTCCGCTTCATAGCCGAAGCTGCCCGCCATCCCACAGCATGACGATTCCACCGTCGACACCTTGAGGTCAGGAATCCAGTTCAGCACGGTTTGCACGGGCGTGAAGGCGTCGAAGGCCTTTTGATGGCAGTGGCCGTGTACCAGCGCCTGCCGCATGGCCAACGGTTTCAACGCAAGCTGCAAACGTCCGGCCTTCTCCTCGCGCACCAGAAACTCTTCAAATAGAAACGCCTGTTTCGACAGACGCTGCGCTTCTTCACCGAAGCCGTAGTGCAGAAACTCATCGCGCAACGACAGCAAGCACGACGGCTCCAACCCGACGATCGGTACACCACGCTCCACGAACGGTTTGAACAGATCGAGCATGCGCCGCGCTTCCTGCTTCGCTTCATCGACCAAACCGGCCGCGAGGAAGGTACGGCCGCAGCACACTGGGCGTTCGCCTTGGCGCGTATTGAAATGCACCGTGTAACCGGCGGCTTCCAACACCTGCTGCGCGGCGCGTGCGTTTTCCGGCTCCATGTTGTTGTTGAATGTGTCGACGAACAACAGCACTTCTTTCAGCGCGCCACCTTGAGCGGGTCTAGCCGCCGACGCATCCGCCAAAAACGACTTCCTGAAACGCGGCAGCGTGCGTTCAGGCGCGAAACCAATCGAACGCTTGAACCACGCCGACAACACCGGCACGTTGTCGGCCAGCGCCATCAGGCCCGGCATGCGACTCGCCGTCGCCGCATAGCGCGGCATGAACGCCACCAGCTTGTCGCGTAGACGCAGGCCGTGGCTTTTGACGCGCGCCGCCCGCGCCTCGATCTTGAACTTCGCCATGTCGACGCCCGTCGGGCAATCGCGCTTGCAGCCCTTGCATGAGACGCACAGGTCGAGCGTGTCCTTGACCTCGTCGCTGGCGAGTCCTGCTTCGCCGACCTGGCCGGAAATCGCCAGACGCAACGTGTTCGCGCGTCCCCGCGTCACATGTTGTTCGTCCTTGGTTACGCGATAACTCGGGCACATGGTGCCCGCGTCGAACTTGCGGCAATGGCCGTTGTTGTTGCACATCTCGACGGCCTTCGCTAGACCGCCTGCCAGATCGTTGCCGCTGCCCGGCTGCGTCTCCTGTCCCGTCAACGGATCGCGTTCGACGTTCCATGCGGACCAGTCGAGCGCGGTCTCGATCCGATGCACTTCGTAGCCCGGCGCAAAACGGAAATTGCGCGCATCGTCCATCTTCGGCGGACGCACGATCTTGTCGGGGTTGAAGCGATTATCGGGATCGAACAGCGCCTTGATCTCGCTGAACGCCTGGTTCAGACGCGGCCCGTATTGCCATGCGACCCATTCGCCGCGACACAAACCGTCGCCGTGTTCGCCCGAATAGGCGCCCTTGTATTCGCGGACCAATGCAGCGGCTTCCTCGGCGATCGCGCGCATCTTCACCGCGCCGTCGCGCCGCATATCGAGAATCGGCCGCACATGCAGTGTGCCGACGCTTGCATGCGCATACCAGGTGCCTTCGGTGCCGTTGCGGTGGAAGACTTCGGTCAAACGGCTCGTGTATTCCGCCAGATGCTCGAGCGGCACCGCGCAGTCTTCGATGAAGGAGACCGGCTTGCCGTCGCCCTTCATGCTCATCATGATGTTCAAGCCGGCCTTGCGGACTTCCCACAACGCTTTCTGCTCATTCGCGGCAGGCATTTCGACGACCGAATCGGGCAAGCCCAAATCCGCCATCAGTTCGGTGAGTTGCTTGAGCGACGCAAGTTGCTCGTCGCGGTTCTCGCCCGCGAATTCCACCAGCAGGATCGCTTGCGGCTCGCCGACCAGCGCCTTTTCGATCACCGGCCGGAAGGCAGGATTGCTCATCGCCAGATCGATCATCGTGCGATCGACCAGTTCAACGGCCACCGGTTTCAGCTTGACGATGTGCTGCGCGAGATCCATCGACTGCCAGAAGGTCGGGAAATTCACCACGCCCAGCGTCTTATACGCGGGCAGCGGCGCGAGCTTCAGCGTCAGTTGCCGGCTAAACGCAAGCGTGCCTTCCGAACCGACCAGCAGATGCGCGAGGTTCGCGACGCCGTCGTCGGTATAGGCGCGCGGGTTCTGACAATCGAACACATCGATGTTGTAGCCCGCTACACGGCGCAGCACCTTCGGTATGCGCTCGACGATTTCATCGTGCTCCCGCTCCGCAATCCGCTTCACGCCTTCGAATATTTGCTGCAAGCGCGCGCCTTGCGGCGCCTCGCGCAATGAGGCGAAACGTGCTTCGCTGCCGTCGGCGAGAATCGCGTCGATAGCTTCGACGTTGTGCACCATGTTGCCGTATTCGATCGAGCGCGAGCCGCACGAGTTGTTGCCGGCCATGCCGCCTATCGTGCATTGCGCTGCCGTCGACACATCGACCGGAAACCACAAACCGTGAGGCTTCAACCATGCGTTCAGATGGTCCAGCACGACGCCCGGTTCGACCGTCACCGTGCGCGCTTCGGCATCGAATGCGACGATGTTGTTCAGCCATTTGCTGGTGTCGAG
Organism: Paraburkholderia sp. RL17-337-BIB-A; assembly: GCF_046025895.1. Lineage (NCBI taxonomy): Bacteria > Pseudomonadati > Pseudomonadota > Betaproteobacteria > Burkholderiales > Burkholderiaceae > Paraburkholderia > Paraburkholderia sp. RL17-337-BIB-A. Next base: position 3,668,654 of record NZ_JARESY010000002.1, read on the forward strand.
CACCAGCGCTTCACCGACCGTCTGGCCGCATTGGCTCGTGCCCGCGCCGCGTGCGAGCAACGGTACTTTCTCGCTGCGCGCAATTTCCAGTGCAATGCGCAGATCGTCCTGATCGCGCGGTACCACCACGCCGATCGGCGTGATCTGATAGATCGACGCATCGGTCGCGTAACGGCCGCGGCTCGCGGCATCGAACAACACGTCGCCACGCAACGATTTGCGCAGATGCTGCGCCAGCGGCGTCATCAGTCGTGCGGCCGACGGCACCAGATGGATCGGCTTGACGAGTAAAGCGGAAGTGGGGTTCGTCATATCGTCGGCCTATAGAAATGCGGGCTAGTACAGCGTCAGGCTGAGCGGCGGGAGCCCTTCAATGTGCCCTCTCGCCGTGCCCGCGCCCTGCGGAAAAAAGATCCCGGTGTACGAACCGGTGGTGACGACCATCTCCGGCGTGACCGCGATACCGCGCGAGGTGGCGTGATTGACGAGCCATGTCAGCAGGCGTCGCGGATCGCCGGCCGGGTTGGCGGGCGTCTCCTTGACCACGTCGTCTCCCTCGAAGCAGAAACGCAGTTGCGGAGCAGCACAAGGAAAGTCCTCGCGATACGGCGTAAATTCGCCAACGATCAGCGCGCCGTGATTCTGCAAATCCGCGAGTTGGGCAAACTTGTCGACGTTGGGCCAGCCGGCGTAACGGCTCGCCACGATCTCGATGGTCGCGCCGAACGAGCCAATGCCCGCGCGCACTTCGGCTTCGCTATAAGGTGTTGTGGAGGGTTCGAAGCGGCGGCCAAAGCGGAATGCGATCTCCAGTTCGAGCCCCACCGGCGTAAAGGCTTCGCGCGGCAGCCGTGCGCCGTCCGCATGTAAATCACGCGCGGGCAACGGCGCGCCCTGGATCGGCCCGCTATCCGACTTCGCGCCGATCTTCCAGCCGCCGATCGGCGCGTCAAGTATGCGCAGGACTTCGTGCTGGATCGCGTAGGCGGCGGCGCCATCAGCGGGCGTTTGCTCGGGCGGCAACGCAGCGAGCGTCAGGTGCTGGCGGCGTGCATCGGCGAGACGTTGACTCAATAGTGTCGTCATTTCTTTAAAAGCGTAGTGAGGGGATAACGCATTGCGTTTATGCGCCCGCACCCGTCGTAACGTGTGCTTTGTCGGCCGCATTAAACTCGAATTTGCTTTCCGGCTGCATGCGAAGCGCGAGCACCACGCCGATCGCCATCAACAGCATGCTGCCGGCGAACGGCAACTCCCAGCTGCCGAAGTAGTCGATCAGAAATCCGCCGGCTACCGGCGAGATGATCGCGGCCAATGCCGAGCCGGTGTTCATCATGCCGCTCGCGGTGCCCGAGTATTCCGGCGCGATGTCCATCGGGATCGCCCACATCGGGCCGATCGTCATTTCGGCGAAGAAGAAACCCGACGCGAGACACGCCATCGACAGATACAGGCTGTGCGTGAACATCAGCGGAATGAGCGAGAGCAGACAGAACAGCATGCACACCGACACCATCCAGCTACGAGCACGTTTCAGGCTGCGGGTGCGCGTGAAGATCCAATCGGTCATGATGCCGCCGAGCGTGTCGCCAAGTACACCGGCAAAGAACACGACCGACGCGAAGATCGCCGATTTTTGCAGTTGCAGGTGATAGCTATGCAGGAAGTACTGCGGAATCCAGCTGAGAAACAGCCACAAAGTCCAGCCGTAGCAGAAGTACACGATCGTGACCGGCCACATGCGGCGAAACAATTTGCCCCACGGCACGGCGGCCACTTTCGGCTTCGGTGCGGGCAGAAATTCGAGTTCTTCGCTCGTGATACGCGGATGATCTTTCGGATGCTCGGTGAACGTGAACGACCACACCGCCACCCACAGCAGGCTGAACACGCCGCAGATATAGAACGATTCGCGCCAGCCCCATGTCGCCATCACCAGCACGATCAAAGCCGGTGCCACCGCATTGCCGATACGCGATGCTGCATGCGTGATGCCCTGCGCAAAGCCGCGTTTTTCTTTCGCGACCCAGCGCGCCATGGCGGAAGTGGCCGCGGGAAACGTGGCGCCTTCGCCGAAACCAAGCAGCACGCGCGCGGCCAGCAACGACGCCAGGCCGCCTGCAAGACCGGTCAGCAATGTCGCGACGCCCCAGATGGCGCCACAGAAAATCAGCGTGCGTTTCGCACCGAAACGATCGCTGACCCAGCCCCCGATGATCTGAAAAATCAGATACGGATACGCGAAGGCCGAAAACACCAGCCCCACTTCCGTATGCGAGAGCCCAAACTCCTTGCCGAACCCGGCGGCCGCGGTACTGACGTTGACGCGGTCCAGGTAGGTGATGAAGTACATGATGCTTAGCATCACAATAACGATACTAGTCGCACTGCTTACACGAAACCGCTTCATCGTCTCTCTCCGTTGCAGTCTATCGACGGCACGCCTGAAATGGCGTGCTGCGTCGTCGCCCGTCAGCGACGTACGCTGCGGGACCCTTGCATGGTGTTCGTGGGCCGCGTTCTATGCGCGGCTTCGTGAGGGAATTACCCCCCGCCTTCCTTGGCTGCGAGATGAGCTGTTGCCTGTTGCCTGTTGCCTGTTGCTACTGCTACCTGTTGCTACTGTTGCCTGTTGCTGCTGCTGGTTGTGTGGACGCGCTGACGCACCGATGCGCGTGGCGCCGTTCCGCGACTGCATCGAAGTGCGCCATAGCGCCGGCGGTTGCAGTTGCGTTGACGCACCACGCGTCCAAGTGCTTAAGCCGCGGCTTTCAGCCCCGAGGCTTGCGTCGGCTGACTCAGCCACTCCATAGCGGCAGGCAAGCCGCTTGCCTTGAGCGGCACACCCGCGATCCGCAGACCCATCTCGCAGCCGGCGAGTGTCGCCAGCAGCATCAGGTCGTTACAATCGCCGAGGTGGCCGATGCGGAACATGCGTCCTTTCATCTTGCCGAGGCCTGTGCCGAGCGACATGTCGAAGCGTTCGTAGATGACCTTGCGCACCGCGTCGGCGTCGATGCCCTCGGGCATCATCACGCCGGTCAGCACCGGGCTATACACAGCCGGATCCGCGCACTGGATCTCCAGGCCCCAGGCACGCACCGCACGGCGGGTGGCTTCGGCGAGACGTGCGTGGCGGGCGAACACGTTGTCGAGCCCTTCGCCGAGAATCATCTCCAGCGCCTCGTTGAGCCCGTACAGCAGGTTCGTGTTCGGCGTGTACGGCCAGTAGCCGGTCTTGTTCATTTCGACGATGTCGGTCCAGTCCCAGAAACTGCGCGGCAGTTTGGCCGCTTTGCTGGCGGCGAACGCCTTCGGCGAAATGGCGTTGAAGCTGATGCCCGGCGGCAGCATCAAACCTTTTTGCGAGCCCGACACGGTGACGTCCACGCCCCATTCGTCGTGGCGATAATCGGCGCAGGCGAGGCCCGAGATCGTGTCGACCAGCAGCAGCGCCGGATGACCCGCGGCGTCGATCGCGCGGCGCACGGCGGCAATATCCGACGTGACACCCGTCGAGGTTTCGTTATGGACGACGCACACTGCCTTGATCGCGTGCTGCGTGTCGGCGCGCAGACGTTCCTCGATCATTTGCGGCTGAACCCCACGCCGCCAGCCTTCGATGCCCGGCAGGCCGAGGAACTCCGGCTTCAGCCCCAGGCTTTCCGCCATCTTTTTCCACAGCGTTGCGAAGTGCCCGGTTTCGAACATCAGCACGTTGTCGCCGGGGCTCAGCGTGTTCGACAGCGCCGCTTCCCAAGCGCCGGTGCCGGAGGCCGGATAGATCACCACCGGCTGCTGCGTCTTGAAGATTTTCTTGATGCCTTCGAGCACCTTCAGACCGAGTTCGCCGAATTCGGGGCCGCGGTGATCGATGGTCGGGTAGCTCATCGCACGGAGAATGCGATCGGGCACCGGGCTCGGACCCGGAATCTGCAGGAAGTGACGGCCAGCGGGGTGAAAGTCTAACTTGAGCATTGAGTTTCTCCGATTGAATTTTGCATGCAAAAAACTATATCAGAGGATATGCGATAATCCAAAGGTCAAAATTGCCTGCTGGCACCGGTGTTTACCCCTGCTGTTAACTAATCTGTATGGTTCCGATAAAATCCCGCTTACATGGGTTGAGGGCTTTTGTATGCAAAATTCGGATTTCGCCGCGGGTGTCACCGCTTCCCCTCTGATGCCGAAGGTTGAGCGTCAGCGCTTGCACGACACGGTGGTGGAGCACATTCGCCGCTTTATCGTCGAGGGGGTGCTCGAGCCGGGCAAGAAGCTGAACGAGCGCGAGTTATGCGAGACGCTCGGGATTTCGCGCACGCCGTTGCGGGAGGCGTTGAAGGTGCTGGCTGCGGAAGGGCTGATCGAGATTTCGCCGAATCGGGGCGCGTCGGTGTCGAAGATGTCGGAAGCGGAGTTGCGCGAGACCTTCGAATTGATGAGTGGTCTTGAAGCTTTTTCCGGCGAATTGGCGGCGGAGCGGATGACGGCCGCCGAGCTTGCCGAGATCAAGGCATTGCATTACGCGATGCTGGCTTGCCGGACGCAGAACGATCTGGCGGGGTATTACAGCCGTAACCAGGCGATTCACGACAAGATCAATGAAGCAGCGAGGAATTCGGCACTGCGGCAGACTTATGTGGCGGTTAATCGACGCCTGCAGGCGTTACGGTTTCGGTCGAATTTTCAGGTCCCTAAGTGGGATAGTGCGATTCATGATCATGATGAGATGTTGAAGGCGCTCGAGGCGCGGGATGGGAAGAAGTTGAGTGCTATTTTGCGGCAGCATTTGCTGGATAAACGGGATGCGGTTTTGCAGGTGCAGTCGAGGGAGGAGGTGGCGGCTTCGCCGCTGAAGGCTTAAAGGGTTTTTTTTGCCTGCGCGGGGCTTGTTATCTATATGCCTGCGGCGTTGGCCTTTCCTTGGATTGCTGGCCCGCTCGGCGCTTGCTATCTGTTTGCCTACGGCGTTGGCTTTTCCTTGAATTGCTGGCCCGCTCGGCGCTCGCTATCTGTTTGCCTACGGTGTTGGCCTTTCCTTGAATTGCTGGCCCGCTCGGCGCTCGCTATCTGTTTGCCTACGGTGTTGGCCTTTCCTTGAATTGCTGGCCCGCTCGGCGCTCGCTATCTGTTTGCCTACGGTGTTGGCCTTTCCTTGAGTTGATATCGGTCTATTAGCGTTGCCCCTGTGCGGGGCGGCACTTACTTTCTTTGCCGCCGCAAAGAAAGATAAGCAAAGAAAGCGGCTCACCCCGCCAGCTCATAAGCGGGTCCCCCGCACAGCTACGGTAGTGGTGCATCTGGAATCGGTGTTCTCGCACACTCCGCGTCAGTGACACAGCAGTCATACTTCCGGCGACGCTCCGCGCGCCGAAGACCACTTCATAAAACCACCCGCTACGTCTTGCCCCTCGCGTTCCGCCTAGTATCCTCGCGCGTTATTGCATTGCCATTGGATTGCCATTGCCATTGCCATTGCCATTGCCATTGCCGCTCTAGCCTAGCTCTAGCTGAGACTTCGACTTCGACTTCGACTTCGACTTCGACTTCGACTTCGACTTCGACTTCGACTTCGACTTCGACTTCGACTTCGACTTCGACTTCGACTTCGACTTCGACTTCGACTTCGGCTTCGGCTTCGGCTTCGGCTTCAGCTTTGGCTTTGGCTTTGGCTTTGGCTTTGGCTTTGGCTTTGGCTTTGGCTTTGGCTTTGGCTTTGGCTTTGGCGTTGGCGTTGGCGTTGGCGTTGGGTACGAGTGTGGGTGCGGGTGCGGGTGCGGGTGCGGGTGCGGGTGCGGGTGCGGGTGCGGGTGCGGGTGCGGCACCTCGACATTGATTCGAAGCGGGGGTTTGCTGATGAGTGCGGAGGCGCATCGCCGAGGCGAAGCCGATGGCTCCCACGGCGCGTGAACGAAGCCCCTGATTTCCCATGCATACCCATCCGCGACGCACGCAGTGCGGAGTGGGAGCTGATGACGGCCTGGTCACTAACGCCGAATGTGCGATGGCACGGATTCCAGATGCACCACTACCGCGACTGTGCGGGAGCCCCGCTTATGCGCTGGCGGTGTGAGCCGCTTTCTTTGCTTATCTTTCTTTGCGGCGGCAAAGAAAGTAAGTGCCGCCCCGCACAGGGGCAACGCTAATAGACCAATACCAATTCAAGGAAAGGCCAAAGAGTCAGATCAAGAAAAGACCAACGCCGCAGACATACAGATAACAATCGCCGAGCAGGCCAGCAATTCAAGGAAGGCCCAACGCCACAAGACAAACAGACAACAAGCGCCGCGCAGGCCCAAACCCCACCATGTGATAAAAAGAAACCCCAAAGTCTTGCCACTCACCGAGGCCCCCTCATGTCCTCCGTCATGGCCTTCAACCTCGTCCTCCTGTCGCTCGCCGCGATGATCGGCCTCCAGCTACTCGCCAAGCGGCTGCAACTCCCACCCGCAGCGGCACTTCTAATCGGCGGGGCGGCAATGGCCTTCGTCCCCGGGCTCCCCCCCGTCAATCTCGATCCCGAACTAGTCCTGATCGTGTTCCTGCCGCCACTCCTCATGGACGGCGCGTACTTCTCCGTATGGGAAGAGTTCAAACACAACCTCGGCGGCATCCTGCTGCTCGCCATCGGCGCCGTCGCCTTCACAACCCTCGCGGTCGGCCTGGTCGTGCATTGGGTCGTGCCGACGCTACCATGGGGCGCATGCTTCGCACTCGGCGCGATCGTCTCGCCACCTGACGCGGTCGCCGCCAAGGCCGTGCTGGAGCGCGTCGCACTACCGCGTCGTTTAATGGTGCTACTCGAAGGCGAGAGCCTGCTCAACGACGCCGCCGGCATCGTCCTGTTCCGCTTCGCCGTCGCGGCCGCACTGACCGGCACGTTCAGCGCACAACATGCCATCGGACGGTTTGCAGTGCTCGGGCTGGGCGGCGTCGCGGTGGGCATCGCAGTCGGCTTTCTGGTCGTCCGGTTGCTGCGCTATCTCGACGACGCGTACCTGATCATCACCGCATCCGTACTCTCCGCGTGGATTAGCTATATCGCAGGCGACATGCTGGGCGTGTCGGGTGTCATCGCTACGGTCAGTTGCGGCATGGTGCTCGGCTGGCATCAGCACGAAGTTTTCTCGGCCTCGGTGCGTATGCGCGGCACAGCCTTCTGGCAGGTTCTGATCTTCCTGATGGAAGCCTTGGTGTTCATTCTGATCGGGCTGTCGTTGCGCGGCGTGATCGTGCGGCTGGGCGGCGTCGGCGATGCGTTGACCGCATTTGCACCCGCCGTCGGCGCGGTGATCGCAGCGGTCGTGCTGTCGCGCTTCGTGTGGGTGTTCGCCGTCGAATCTTCGAAAGGGCTGCTGTGCAAACTGATGCGGCGCAAAGATGCGCCGCCGGACTGGCGCTCGGCCACCGTCACGAGTTGGGCGGGTATGCGCGGCGTGGTCACGCTTGCCATCGCGCTATCCTTGCCTGAAACGATGCCCGGCCGCGATCTGATTCTGGTCGCCTCGTTCGCGGTCATTCTGGTGACAGTGCTGGGTCAGGGCACGACGATCGGACCGCTGATCAAGTGGGTCAATCCGGACCACTCCTCCGAACGAAACGCAGAGCATCTGACCGAACCGCAGGCGTGGGCACGACTGGAGGCAGCGCAATTCGCCGCGATTCAACCGCTGGTGCATGGACCGGATGATGAAGTAATTCATCCGCGATTGCTGGAGCAATACAGCTATCGCGCGCGCATTACCGAGACCCATCAAGACGAGGCCGCCTTTCCTTGGGACGCTCGCGCGGAGCATTACGACGTGATTCTGGCCGCCATCTCCGCAGGACGCACCGAACTGCTCAAGATGCATCGAACGGGTCTGATTCATGATGAACTGCTGACCATCCTCGAACACGATCTGGATTTGCAGGAGATCGCAGCGCTGCATGGCAGAGGCTGACGGTCATGTCGCGCGGCGGCGGCGCTTTCGTCCATGCAACTGCCGCCGTCAAAGTGCTGCATCCTTTTGCCGTAGCGAATCAGGCAACCCGTACAACACAATCAACGCGCAAACCAGGCTCATCGCGCCGATCACGTACAACGCGGGCGTCGTACTACCGGTCAGATCCTTCACCCGGCCGACCATCACAGGGCTGACAATCCCGCCAAGCTGGCCGAGCGTGTTGATCAACGCAATCCCGCCGGCTGCGCCCGCGCCCGTGACCAACTTCGGCGGCAGTGCCCAGAACGCCGGAATCGAAGCAACCACCCCAGCGCCCATCACCGCCAATGCGACAACCAGCAACGTAGTCTGCTTGTCGAAGAACCCGGCGGCAAAGAATCCAACCGCCGCCATCACCAGCAATCCGAAAACAAACTTACGCCGCTCGCCGCTCGCGTCAGACAGCCGCCCCACCACGACCATGCAGATCGCACCGCACACATAAGGCACTGCCGTCAGCAAACCAATTACCGTCGGATTGTTCGTGCCCGCGACGCGAATCAAATGCGGAGCCCAGAAATTCAAGCCGTACGATGCCACCTGAATCAGGAAGTACACCAGGCCCAAGGTCAAGAATCCTGGCGTCCTGATTGCGCCGAGCAACGAATGCCCTGTGCCAGGATGCCGGCTTTGCTGCGCAATCTGCGCCGTCAGGAAGGACTTCTCCGTCGACGACAACCACCCCGCATCCTCGATCCGATCCTTCAGCAGCTTCAACACGAGATAGCCGAGTAAAACGCACGGCAGCCCGCCAAGCAGGAACAACCAGTGCCAGCCCGGCATGCCAAGCACGCCGTTCATATGGCCGATCACCAGCCCCGCGAGCGGTGCGCCGACCAAACCGGAGAACGCGGACGCCAGAAACAGCATCGACGTAATGCGTCCGCGGTAGCTCGGCGGAAACCACAGTGTGAGGTAATACAGCACGCCCGGCGCAAAGCCCGCTTCCATTGCCCCGATCACAAAGCGCAGTCCATAGAACTGCCATTCGTTGTTGACGAACACCATCGCCGCCGTCGCGAGGCCCCATGAAATCATGATCCGCGCAATCCAGCGACGCGCGCCAACCTTGTACAGAAACAGATTGCTCGGTACCTCGAACAACACATAGCCGATCACGAAGAGACTCGCGCCGAGACCATACGCGGTATCGGAGAGTCCGAGGTCGCTTTGCAACTGGAACTTCGCGAAGCTGATATTGATGCGGTCGAAAAACGCGAACAGGTAGCAGACCATGATCAGCGGCATGAGCCGCCACGCTACTTTGCGGATGATTGCCACTGCGTCGTCCGCGCTGTACTCACGGCCGCCGCTTGCGACTGCGCCAAGGTCACTCATGCTTGTCTCCAATGCCGGCTTCGGCGATGCCGTCCGGTCGTGTAATCAGTTAGGGAAGTGTCAGATCTGTAGAACGTATTCGGGCACGGGGTGCAGGTCGCGGTTACGGCCGGCCTTCGCGAGTTGTCCGGGCACGTCATGGCCGAGCAGCGCAGGCAATCCGCGCGACAACGCGAGCAACTTTTCCAGGTCGATCGCAGTCGGGATGCCGATTTCGTCACACATATTCACGAGGTCTTCGGTGCAGATGTTGCCGGAGGCACCCGGTGCGAACGGGCAGCCGCCGAGGCCACCCAACGCTGCGTCGAAGCGGCGCGCGCCGGCTTCGTAGGCGGCCAGCACGTTGGCAAGACCCAGACCGCGCGTGTTGTGGAAGTGCAGCGTGAGCGCGGAAGCCGGCAGTCGCTCAAGCACGCGCGTGACTAGCCGCGAAACCTGGCGCGGATTCGCCATGCCGGTCGTATCGGCTAACGTGATGCCCTGTATGCCCATCTCGCGATACGTATCGACAATGCCGATCACGCGGTCTTCATCGATCTTGCCTTCGAACGGACAACCGAACGCGGTCGCCACCGAGGCATTCAGCAACACGCCCGAAGCCTTGACGTGGTGCACGATATCGCCGAACGCCGCCAGCGACGCCTCGCAACTCATCCGCATATTGGCGCGGTTGTGCGTCTGGCTCGCCGACATCACCAGATTCAGTTCATCGGCACGCGAGGTCAGCGCGCGTTCGGCGCCCTTCAGATTCGGAATCAGCGCAACGTAGATCACGCCCGGATGACGCTCGATCTGCTGGAACACGGCTTCGCCGTCGCGCAAGGCCGGAATCGCTTTCGGCGAGACGAACGAGCCCGCCTCGATGCGCGTGAAGCCCGCAGTGGAAAGCGCGTTGATCAGCGCGATCTTGTCGACGGTTTCGACCCATGTGGGTTCGATCTGCAAGCCGTCGCGCGGCGCGACTTCCTGCACGATCAGCTTGTCGAGATTCGTGTCGCTCGCTTTCATTGCACGGCTCCCTCGCGGCGCAGCCGCTCGATATCTTCGTTGGCGAATCCGAGTGCGCTCAGCACGCTGCCGGTGTGCTCGCCCAGTGTGGGACCTTGCCAGTGCACTTCGCCCGGCGTGTCCGACAGCTTCGGCACGATGCCCGGCATCTTCACCGAGGCGCCGCCGGGCAGTTGCGTTTGCAACAACATGTCGCGCGCCTGGTAGTGCGGATCGGCGACGATGTCGGCCACGGAATAGATGCGTCCCGCCGGCACTTCAGCGCGTTCGAGCGCGGCGAGTACATCGTCGGTGGAATGGTGTGACGTCCATGCGGCAATCGCCTGATCGAGCAGCGCGCATTGCTTCGCGCGGCCGTCGTTGTGGGCCAACGCAGGATCGTCGGCGAGATCGGCGCGGCCGATTACCTGCATCAGGCGCTTGAAGATGGGATCGCTGTTGCCGGCGATCACGACATAGCCGTCGTCTTCGGTCGGATAGGTGTTCGACGGCGCGATGCCGGGCAACGCGCCGCCGCTGCGCTCACGCACGTGACCGAGCAGGTCGTATTCGGGCACGAGGCTTTCCATCAGATTGAATACGCTTTCGACCAGCGAGACGTCCACCACCTGACCTTCGCCTTGTCCCGTCTTCACGCGCAACAGCGACATCAGCGCACCGATCACGCCATGCAGCGAAGCAAGTGAATCGCCAAGGCTGACACCGACGCGCGCCGGTGCGCCATCCACTTCGCCTGTCGTATAGCGGATGCCGCCCATCGCTTCACCGATCGCGCCGAAGCCTGGCCGGTCGCGATACGGGCCGGACTGGCCGTAGCCGGAGATGCGAACCATCGTCAGCTTGGGATTGATCGCGTGCAGCACGTCCCAGCCGAGGCCGAGCTTTTCGAGCGCGCCGGGGCGCAGATTTTCGATCACGACGTCGGCATCGGCGGCGAGCCGCTTGACGATGTCGATACCGTCCGCCGACTTCAGGTTCACGCAGATCGATTTCTTGTTACGCGACTGCAGATACCACCACAGCGAGGTGCCCTCGTGCAGCTTGCGCCATTTGCGAAGGGGGTCGCCGGTGCCGGGGGCTTCGATCTTGATGACTTCGGCGCCGAACTCGGCCATGAGGCGCGCGGCAAACGGCGCGGCGATGAGGGTTCCGATCTCGATGACGCGGATACCCTGGAGGGGTCCACCCATAATGCTGTCTCCCATGCTGGTTTCGTGTTGAGAGACAGCTTAGGAGCAGCACTCCAATGGCGTCCAACCGCAATTCGCCAACGACCGTTCGCGAACGGCGAACGCTCAGGTCCCGGCGGCGGCCAGCGGGGCTTCGGACGCCTCGATCGAACGCAAGTGGTCGAACAACAGGCGGCTCACTGGCGACAGTGCCTCGACGTCGCGCACCACCAGCACCAGGCTGCGTTCGGACCATTCGTCTTCCAGCGGCACGCCGACGAGGCCAAGCGAGCGGCCCATGAGCTGATACACCTTCAGCGGCAAGACGCCGACGCCCATGCCGGCCTGCACCATCCGGCAGACCGCGTCGAAACCCGGCACGTGGATGCGCAAGCGCAACGGCTTGCCGGCCTGGCGCGCGGCCATGTGGGTGCGGGCGTTGATCGAACTGGCCGCGTGCAGGCCGACGTGATCGCCGTCCAGGGTTTCGGCGAAGGCGATGCTGGCGCGCGCGGCCAGCGGATGGTCGTCGCGCATCACCAGTACCAGCGAATCGTGCCGATAGTGCGCAACGTGCAGATCGCGCGTGTCGGCGTCGCCGGAACAGATGCCGAGGTCGGCGAGGCTGTCGTCGACGGCTTCCACCACGCCGCCGCTCGGCCGCTCTTCGAGATCGAGCTTGACGCGTTCGTGCTGCAACTGGAAGGCGCGCAAATCCTCCGGCAGAAACTCGACAATCGCCGAGAGGTTGGCCATCATCCGCACGTAGCCGCGCACGCCGCTCGCATGGCCGGCCAGTTCGATACCGATGTTTTCGATGTCGCGCATCACTCGGCGCGCGTGATGCAGCAGCGTTTCGCCGGCGGGTGTCAGCGTCATGCCGCGCGCGTTGCGCTGGAAAAGCGTGGCGCCGACTGCCTGTTCGAGTTCGAGCAGGCGTTTGCTCGCGGCGGATACGGCAATGGCCTCGCGCTCCGCGGCACGCGTGAGCGTGCCTTCTTCGTAGACGGCGAGGAAGAGTTGGAGCGTGGTGAGGTCCAGCCTTCGTAGAAGGTTTTTGATTACCATAGCGGGGCGCCGCGTGGTTGTGCAATGCGCCTATTTTGACGCCTGGTGCGAAAATAGGTGCGGGCCCCGGCCTAACCCCATTCCTTCCAGGACGACTGCCGCGGCCTGCGGATTCCGTCCATTGTCAAAGGAAATCATTCGATGCCTACCGTCGCGATCGCGATCTTTCCCGGCGTACAGGCGCTCGATGTCGCCGGTCCCGTCGATGTATTCTCCGAAGCCAATCGATTCGTCGCGCCGCAAGAGCGCTATGAGGTCGCGCTGGTCAGCGCGGAGCCCGGTCCGCTACGCGCGTCCAACGGCATGGCGCTCATCGCCGACGCCACCTTTGAGCAGATGCGCCGCCCTTTCAACCTGGCGTTGGTGGCGGGCGGACCTGCGCTGCCCGACGGCGAGGCGTCTGATCCACGGTTACTGGATTGGCTAACAGACGCTGCCACCCAATGCGAGCGCTACGGCTCGATCTGTACCGGCGCTTTTGCGCTCGGCCACGCCGGACTACTCGACGCGCGCAATGTGACGACGCACTGGCAACACGCGGCACAACTCGCCGCGCAATTTCCGCAAGCGCGCGTCGATTTCGACCGCATCTATCTGCGCGACGGCAAGCTCGTGACTTCAGCGGGCGTCACGGCGGGCATCGATCTGTCGCTTGCGCTCGTAGCGGAAGATCACGGACCCCACACGGCGCTGGCCGTCGCCAAGCGCCTCGTCGTGTTCGCCCAGCGACAAGGCGGCCAGTCGCAGTTCAGCCCCTATCTCACGGCACCGGCCGACGAAACCTCGCCGGTCGCCAAAGTTCAGGCCCACGTAATGGAGCGGATTCGCGAGAGCTTTACGGTGAAGCAACTCGCCGATGTCGCGGGAATGAGCGCACGGAATTTCGCGCGCGTGTTCGTGCAGGAGACAAACGTGACGCCGCACGAATTCGTCGAGCGCGCTCGCGTGGATGCGGCTCGTAAGTTGCTCGAAAGCAGTGGCGCGGCGCTCAAGGCGATTGCTTACGACTGCGGCTTCGGCACCGCGGACCGGATGCGCATTGTCTTCTCGAGACGGATTGGCGTGACGCCGATGCAGTATCGCGAGCGCTTCCGCTCTAATTGAATGCGGCGTGGAGAGGACTTGAAGGGATCAGGACCGCATGAACGCGGCTCGCGGGTTGCTGATGGGCAGCCGGAATGCGGCTCGAAAAACCGCCTCGCTGCAAGCCGTAAATATGGCGTGAGAAAATAGCGGCCCCGTCAAGCCAACGACCCCAAGTAAACAACATGACCTCTTCTTCTCCGATCCGCGCGATCGTCACCGGCCATACTCGCGGCCTCGGTGCATCCCTTGCTGAACAACTGCTGGCGCGCGGCGTCGCGGTGCTGGGTTTGTCCCGCTCGCGTCACGCTACGCTGAAAGACCGTTTCCCCGCCCTGCTCGAAGAAATCGAACTCGAACTTGCCGACCCTGCGCGCGTCGCGCAGTGGGTCGCAACCGATGCACTGCGCGGCTTCGTCAGCGGCGCGCAGAGCGTACTGTTGATCAACAACGCGGGCACGGTGCAGCCGATCGGTCCGATGGACGGCCAGAATGCCACGGACATTGCAACCGCCGTGAGCCTGAACGTGGCCACGCCGCTGATGCTGGCGGCCGCCGTCACCACAGCCAGCGTCGACGCAACCGACCGGCGCATCGTGCATATTTCCAGCGGCGCGGGGCGCAATGTCTATCCCGGCTGGAGCATCTACTGCGCGACCAAAGCCGCGCTCGATCATCACGCACGCGCCGTGGCACTCGACGCGAATCGTGCGCTGCGTATTTGCAGCCTCGCGCCGGGCGTGATCGATACGAACATGCAGGCGGAAATTCGCGGCAGCGGCGCCGAGCAGTTTCCGCTGCGCGAAAAATTCGAAGACCTCAAGCGCAACGGCCAGTTGGCGACGCCCGAACAATGCGCGACCCAACTGCTCGACTACGCCTTCAGCGATGCATTCGGGCAAACGCCCGTGGCCGATATTCGCGAGGTCGCGAAGCAAGGCTGACGCGGCAAGCTGTACGCTCCCGTAAAACCTCACCTTTCGGCTGACACGCCGATAATCGCACGCCGGGCGCAACAGTCATCGCGTCGCGCTCGGCCGTCCCAATCTCGCCGTGCGGCACGAACACATAGCCGCGCTGCCACACCGTTTGGACATAACGCGGCTCCGAAGAATCGATTTCGATCAGACGGCGTAGACGCCAGATCGAAACATCGAGGCTGCGTCCTTGTGGCTTGCGGGGATAACAAATCCGCTGACCGCTTGTCGTCCGCATCGCCATCTTCCCGGTATGCAAGTGTTTTCAAAGGCGGAGTGGCCCCCTGAGTTGGCAATTTCTTCCCGACTCCTTCAGTACGGAACGTAGTACTGGACGGCGCGCAAAGTCGCTGTACGAGGCGAGCGTCTGGTCCCGAAAAGTCTCACCTTTAGCGCGGAGCGGTCGGGGCCAGGCGCGAAGCGCACATCGGGTAGCTCCCGAAAACGCTCACCTTTCGAGTTTGGGGGCAGGCCGCAAAGGCATGCTGGGCGTGGCGCCGAAGGTTCAGAACAGGCCACTCCCGCAAACCCTCACCTTTGGATGGGTCTGAGTAATCTGCATACCCAGGTAAGAGCTGGTGCGGGCCGGGCGGTGCGAGCGGCGCTTGCGCTTACCGCTCACGCCTCCTCCTCACCGATCGACGCCTCATACGGCCATTCCACCGCGCCCGAGTGCGTCACCGCGCCGAGATTCGCCGGCCGCACCAGCGCTTCGTACTTCTCCAGCACGCCGCCCAGGCGGCCACGCGTGAACGGCACCGTCTCCTTGCTGCGCCGCGCGAGTTCCTCATCGCTCAATTCGACGTCGAGCGTGCCTTTGTGCGCGTCGATATGAATCCGGTCGCCATCTCTTAGCAAACGAATCGGGCCGCCGGCCGCCGCTTCCGGTCCTACGTAGCCGATACACATGCCGCGCGTCGCGCCCGAGAAACGGCCATCGGTCAGCAACGCGACTTTCTCGCCCATTCCCTGACCGTAGATCGCCGCCGTCACGCTGAGCATCTCGCGCATACCAGGGCCGCCCTTCGGCCCTTCGTTGCGGATCACAAGGACGTCGCCTTCCTCATAGGTGCGCTTCGATACGACCGACATGCACGCCTCTTCGGTTTCGAACACGCGCGCGCGGCCGCTGAAGACCAGTGACTTCAATCCCGCCGTCTTCAGGCACGCACCGTCCGGCGCGAGATTGCCGCGCAACACCACCAGCCCGGCGTTCTCGCTGAGCGGCTCGTTATGCGGACGAACGACACGTCCATCAGGACCCGCAAACGCCTTCAAGGCGGTTTCGAGCGTTTCGCCGGTTTGCGTCAGCGTATCGCCATGCAGAAACCCGCCCGCGAGCAGCGCGTTCAGCACCGCGGGCACGCCGCCAACGTGATACAGATCCAGCGCGAGATACTTGCCGCCCGGCTGCAAATCGCCAATCAACGGCGTGCGGGCGAGCACCTCGGACACATCGTCCAACGTAAAGCGGATGCCCGCTTCATGCGCGATCGCCGGAATGTGCAGTGCGGCATTGGTCGAGCCGCCAGTCGCGGCCACCGCGGCGCACGCATTCTCCAGGCTCTTGCGCGTGACCAGATCGCGTGGCAGCGGACCGCCGTTTTTCAGCGTGTTCATCACCGTTTCGCCGGCACGCCGGGCAATCGCAATACGCTCGCTGTATACGGCGGGCACCATCGCCGAGCCGAGCGGTGCGAGACCGAGCGTTTCGGCGACCATCGCCATCGTGTTCGCGGTGAATTGCCCGGGACAGGACCCCGCGCCTGGCGTGCAGCGCTTCTCGATGCCGCGCAGGGTTTCGAGCGACATGTCGCCGCGTTGCGCCGCGCCGACGGCCTCGATCGCGGTCAGGATCGTCGCCTGTGTGCCGTCCGGTGCGATGCCCGGCAGCATCGCACCACCGAACAGAAACACGCCCGGCACGTTCACCCGCACCATGCCCATCAGAATGCCGGGCAACGTCTTGTCGCAACCCGCCACGCCGACGAACGCGTCGTAGCAATGCGCGCGTACGAACACCTCGACGCTGTCCGCGATGATCTCGCGCGACACGAGGCTAAAGCGCATGCCCGAATGATTCATCGAGGTGCCGTCCGAGACCGAGATCGCCGAGCCGCGAATCGGCACACCGCCGCCCGCCGCGACGCCGAGGCGCACGTTGTCGGAAACGGCTGCGAGCGACATCGAACACGGCGTGTTTTCGCCGAACGTATCGACAATCGCGACGAAGGGTTTTTCGATCGCGGCGTCGTCCATGCCGGTCGCCCGCAGGAACGCGCGATGCGGCGTGCGCGTGATGCCTTCGGTGACGGTACGCGAACGGTGCTTGTGGAGATTGCTCATGGTTTTTCCTGTACGTGTGCGTCTGCTATGCGTTCAGCCGTTCAGCCGTTCAGCCGTTCAGCAGCATGCCGTTCTCGGCGGCGATCACTTGACCGGTCATCGAAGGCGCATGCGCAACGATGAACCACGCAAGGTCGGCGATCTCAGCGGGCTGCGATACACGCTTGAGCGGTGCGACCTTCGTCATGCTGTCGACGATCTTCGCGTACGCTTCGTCGCCGAGCACGCGGCGCGGCAAGCCATCGTCCACCATGCCGGGCGCGAGCGCATTCACGCGAATGTGCGGGGCGAGATTGCGCGCAAGCGAGAGCGTTAGCGTATTGACCGCGCCCTTCGAAGCCGCGTAAGCAATGGAAGAACCCGTGCCGTTCAGCGAAGCCAGCGACGAAATATTGATCACCGCCGCGCTGTGCGAAGCGGTCGACGAATCGCGCAGCACAGGCACCGCGGCGCGCGTCATCTGAAACATGCCGATCAGGTTCACGCGATACACGCGCTCGAATTCCAGATCGTCGATGGCGGCCAGGTCGCCGTGCGGAATGAACCGCGTCGTGCCGGCGCAGTTGACGAGCGCGTCGATGCGCTGCCACTTCGAGGCCACCGCATCGACCGCTTTTACACACGCGGCGTCGGAACCGACATCGGCATCGAACACCAGCGTCTCAGCGCCGAGTTGCCGGCATTGCGCTTCGACAGCCAGCGCCGCTTCACGCGTGCTGTCGTCGAAGTTGCCGATCGCCACCGCCCAGCCGGCGCTCGCAAAGCGCAACGCGGTGGCCGCGCCGATACCCGTGGCCGCCCCGGTGACCATACAAACCTGCTGCGTCATCCTGCTCTCCTCATGCTGTTTTGCGCGTAGCCGGCATTGCCATGACAATCACCGCGGCCAGCACCAACGCGCAGGCGAGCACGATCATGCCGGGCAGCAACGTGCCGGTC
The DNA here is from genome assembly GCF_046025895.1 of Paraburkholderia sp. RL17-337-BIB-A. Classification (NCBI taxonomy): domain Bacteria; kingdom Pseudomonadati; phylum Pseudomonadota; class Betaproteobacteria; order Burkholderiales; family Burkholderiaceae; genus Paraburkholderia; species Paraburkholderia sp. RL17-337-BIB-A. Next base: position 3,686,567 of record NZ_JARESY010000002.1, read on the forward strand.
GTGTCTTTCAGGAAGCCGATCACGTACGGACTCACGAAGCCCGCCAGATTGCCGGTGCAGTTGATCACCGCGATGGCCGCCGCCGCGCCCACGCCGCCCATCAGCGCGGTCGGAATGCCCCAGAACACCGGCGCAATCGAATTGATGCCGATCGCCGCGACCACCAGCGCCGCCATGGAAAGCCATACGTGTTGACCGAGCAGCACCGAGGCCAGCATGCCGGCGGCCCCCAGCACGGCGCACACGGCCACGTGCTTGCGCCGTTCGTCGTGCTTGTCGGCGTGACGTGCGATCAGGATCATCGCGATTGCACTGATCAGCGACGGCACCGCCGACAACAGACCGATATTCGCCACGCTCACCACACCGCTTGCGCGGATCATGGTCGGCAGCCAGAAGACGAGTCCGTAGTTGCCCATCGCGATGCAGAAATACAGCAGGCCGAGCAGCCACACCTTCGGATTGGTGAACGCGCCGCGTACCGTTTGATGCGCGCGAGTCTGCGCATCGGCTTCGAGGTCATGTGCGAGCAGCGCTTTTTCCTCTCGGTTCAGCCAGCTCACCGACTCGATGCGATCGTGCAAGACAAAGAACGCCGCAATGCCCACCACCAATGAAGCGATCCCCTCGATCAGGAACAGCCACTTCCAGCCGGCGAGGCCATGCACGCCTGCCAGTTGCTGCATGATCCAACCCGACACCGGACCGCCGATCGCGCCGGACACCGGAATCGCCGCCATGAACAGCGCAATGATCTGCGAGCGCCGGTTCGACGGAAACCACGTCGACAGATACAGCACGATGCCTGGAAAGAAGCCCGCTTCGGCTACGCCGAGCAGAAAGCGCAGCACGTAGAACGAGGTCGCGCCGCTCGCGAACATCGTCAGACACGAGACGATCGACCACGTGACCATGATCCGCGCGATCCAGATGCGTGCGCCAACGCGATGCAAGATGAGGTTGCTCGGCACCTCGAAAATGAAATAGCCGAGAAAGAAGATGCCGGCGCCCGCGCCGTACACGGTCTCGCTCAACGAGAGATCGGTGAGCATCTGCAACTTGGCGAAACTCACATTCACGCGATCGATATACGCGACGATGAAGGCGAGAAACAGAAACGGCACGATGCGCCAGGCGAGCTTGCGATACAGCGCCGCGCGTTCAGCGGATTCCACCGGTTCCGACGGTTCATCAGGCACAGCGGGCCGCTCGGCGCCGCCGTATAGAGGGGTGCTCATGCATGTCTCCTTCCGCGCGCTTGAATACGCGCTGTGGTCGCGGCGATGCGGCGCATGGAGCGGCTCCGGTTATACCCTGAGTCATGTGATCGAAGCGTACCTGCTATCCTCGAGCCACCCGCTTCACGCTCTACCGTCCTGCCGATATTGAAGATTAGCCGGATTAAGCGCCGTACGGCAAATCACCGTTTCGACGCAGGTCATTACCGTTCAGTTATGCGCATCGAATCAACACTGATGACAACCACCGAAAACGACGCAATCGACCGCTTCTTTCGCAGCGGCCTGAAGCTGCCGCATCTGCGCATCCTGGTGAGCCTTGCGGAGCTTGGACAGGTGACGCGGGTCGCGGCCGCCTTCCACGTGACACAGCCGGCCATTTCGAAACAGATCGGCGAAATCGAGGAGGCGCTTGGCGTGCCGGTCGCGCGACGGGTCGGCAATGCGGTCGAGTTGACCAGCATCGGTAAAGTGATGGCCCTGCGTGGCCGCGAAATCCTGCGGCACATTGAACTCGCGCGCCGCGACGTCAGTGCGCTGACCACCGGCACGGCCGGGCACGTGCGCCTCGGCGCGGTCGCCACGATTCCGCAGCCGCTGATCGCGCATGCGGTCGAACTGTTCATGCGGCGCGCGCCTTGGGCGACGCTGTCGTTCACGGAAGCAACGCTCGACAAGCTAATCAAGATGCTCGATGAAGGCGAGCTCGATCTCGCGCTCGGCCGTAACCGGATCACCGGCAACGCTGGTGTGTTGAGCCAGCAGACCTTGCTTCGCGAGCCGTTCGTGTTCGTCGTGGGTGCGAGACATCCGCTCGGCAAGGTGGATATGCCGGTGAGCTGGAACGATCTGCGCTCGGCGCGCTGGATTACGCCGCTGCGCGGTTCACCCGCTTTCGCGACGCTGGCGGAGGCGTTAGCGGAGCACGGCATTCCGCTCGATCGCGGCGCGGTCGAATCGAGTTCGTTGACGTTGAATCTGTCGCTGCTGATCGGTGGCGACTTTGCGTCGATTCTGCCGCTCTCGGTCGCGCGGCATCATGTGAGCCGTGGACGCATGCGCGTATTGCCGCTCGCGCCGCTCGAACCGCTGGGCGAAGTCGTGCTGGTGTGGCGCGCGGATACCGCTGCGCCGGCGGCGGATCTGTTCAGCGAATGCTTGCGGGAGTCGTCGTCGGAATTGCTGGAGGGTGAGGCGGAGTGATGGGGCGCGGCTCACGTATCGCGATTGTGCGCCGCCTCCCGAATGTTCTCACCTTTGCGTTTTTTGAAGGCATTTGGAAAGCCTTCGGAAGGCCGGTTGCCAGCAAGGCAACCGGCTCGTTCATACAGGCAATCAGAACTTGTGACGGATGCCCACCACCGCCAATTCCTGGCTGTTGGTGCCTGAATTCACGCCGTAACTGCCGATCGAGGCTTGCGCGCTCACCACCTTGCCGCTCGCGTTCAACGTGTTGCCGCTCGCCTTCTGGTAGCCCGCCAGCGCGTACAGTTCGGTGCGCTTCGACAGCGCGTAATCCGCACCGAGGTTGACCTGGTTGTAGTGCGCCGAGCTCGGACCGGTGAGCGACGTGTAGTTGTAGCCCACACCGGTGCGCAAGGCCGGGGTGATCTGATAGTTGAAGAACACCGAACCGTTGTTGAACTTGGCCGTGTCGTGGAACGCGGAGAACGCGTCGTTTGCGTACTGCGTGTTCGAGTAAGCTGCACCGATGGTGGCCGCGCCGATCACGTATTGTCCGCCGACACGCACGATCTGAATCGACTTCGCGCTCGCAAAACCCGAGTTGATCACCGTGTTGAACAGCGAATCGGAACTGCTGGTCCACGTGCGCACATTCGCCGTGGTGGTGTTGCCGCCGTTCGCGTAGAAATAGCCTGCGCCGAGCGACAGCGGCCCATTCGCATAGGCCGCGCCGAAGCTGTATGTCTGACCGCTGCCGGTTGCACCGGCCACGCCGCCCACGCCGTACAGTGCTTCGACCTGGAAGCCGGCAAACAGCGGGCTCACATACTTGACCGAGTTGCTCACACGCAGACTGTTGTCGTAGTTGTCGAGGTCGCCGGGCGAGGCGAACACGCCGCCGAAGTAGTTGTCTTCAGTCAGGCCTTGAACCAGATCGACGATCGGGTCGTATTGACGTCCCAGCGTAACCGCGCCCCACGTACCGCTCGAGAGGCCGACCACCGCCTTGCGCCCGAACTCGCGACTGCCTTGACCCAGCGCACCCGTGCCGACGTTAAAGCCGTTCTCGAGCTGGAACACCGCGGCAAGTCCGCCGCCCAGGTCTTCGGTGCCTTTAAGACCCCAGCGGCTGCCGGACATATTGCCGCTACTGAACTTCACGAGCGTCGATTGATTCTGGCCATTCGCGCCTTGTGCGTTGTGCACATAAGCAATACCGGCGTCGACGATGCCGTACAGCGTGACGCTGCTTTGCGCCTGAGCGCCGGCAGCGAGCAGAAGGCCCGCGTGCAACGCAAGGAGAGAAAGTCGTTTCATTTTCAAATTCCCGTATCAATGTTTTATTTGTTTAAAACTGGCGAAACGATACGAGACGGCTTTGCGTCGGCAAACCAACTAATTCTTCGATGAATATGAAAGCGACAATCGCGCGATGGCTTCTAAGACGACACGCTTACGCAGGTTGAAGCGATGTCACGCCGGAACGGCGGACAATTCGGAGGGCGCGTATTTCGAGGTCGCGAGGACTTCGGCGGGAACGGGAACGTGCGCGCGCCGCACTAGCGCGCCGCTGCGGAACATCAGCAGATCGCCCGGCTCGCAGGCGGTCCAGACTTCATCGGTGAGCGGTGTGGTGGCGATCACCGCCGTGCGATCGGCCGGCGTGCCACGCTCCGCGAAATCCACCGTCAGATCGCCGTCGACGAGACGCGCGCTCGAAAACGGCCAGTGACGTATCACGTATGAAAGACGCGTCGAGCAATACGCGAATTGCGCTTTGCCGTTCGAGAGCACGAAGTTGAAAATGCCATACGGGTTCAGCGTGCGCGTTGCCTGTTCGATCACGTCGAATGCGGCGTCGATGTCGTCCACGTCCGCTTGAGTGGCGAAACGCGCGTAGAGGCGATTCATGATGAAGCAGAACGCCGCTTCGCTATCGGTCGCGCCGACCGGTGCAAACGGACCTTGCTCCGTTTCGCCGAGCGGTTGCAGGTCGCCGTTATGCGCGAACACCCATTGCTGGCCGCGCAGTTCGCGCATGAAGGGGTGGCAGTTCTCCACGCGCGCGCCGCCTTGCGTCGCTTTGCGGATATGCGCGACAACATTGCGCGACTTGATCGGATAGCTCTTCAGAAACTCCGCCACCGGCGACTGATACGCGGGCTTGTCATCGACGAACACGCGGCACGCGCGGTCTTCGTAGAACGCCACGCCCCAGCCGTCCACATGATGATCGGTGAGCCCGCCGCGTGCGGCAAAACCCGTCAGCGAGAAACTGACGTCGGTGGGTTCGGCGCAGCTGAGGGCGAGCAATTGGCACATGTTCGCAGACTAGCGTGTTTCCACCGCCGCCGTTATAGCGAATCATGCTTTGCAAATCACCCGCACATGCCCCCGCGTATGGGCTCCCGAAAAACCTCACCTTTGCGCGCGGCCGCCACGCTTGCCGCGTTTAGCTCGCCAGCTTAGTTCACCCGCTTCGACCATTGCGCCGACATCGTCCGTGACTTCCTTGATGTCCTCCGGCGACCAGTTCAGGCTGAACACAAAACGTTGATACAGCTTGACCGAGCGCCTCGAGTGCGAGCCCGTCAGCGAGTACATGAAACACAGTTGTGGATTGCCGCTGCCGAACGAGATGCACTTATGCCTGTGATTCACCAGCAGCGGTACTTGCACCTGGCTGCGCAGCCATGCATCCGCATCGCCGACATAGCGGTTCTTGAACGAACCCGAGATCAGATTCGTCCCCGCTCATTGCGGATATCAACTCGATGATCAAAACAACTCGAGCTCACCGCTGGTTTCTTCAACGGCACTCGTGTCCGCCGCGAAGTCGATCGGCGCATGTGCACAGACGCCAACGGTCGCGGCGAGCTGCACAGAGCCGTTCAGCGTGACCGAATACGACGATAGAAACGCCGGCTTCAATTCCCGCAGGTGCGGCAGGCCGAATCCGTTCGAGCGCGAGGCCGCGTGCGCGGCTGCATCGACTTGCGAGAGCACGTCCCAGCCGGCCCCGGCGACACGCTCCCGAATTTCCTCACCTTAGAGTTCAAAGTGCGCAGACAGGTAGCGTTATTTTCACCTCGCCCGCTCCTGAATGTTCTCACCTATGGGCTTTGCGTGCTTCTTTGAAGGCTGTCTGAAGGGTGCTTCGCAGTCGGCTGTCATGAGGAAGATTTCCTGGAAATCCTCACCGTATTTCACGGTTTTCAGGTGCGGGTTCAACACGGCAATTATTCCCCTCCTGGAATCACTCACCTTTTGCGAGCGATCTCCTGGAACGCCTCACCTTGGATGTCTTAGCGTGCTTCCACGGTGCTGCTCGGCGGCTGGGATAACTCACCTTCTGGCAGGGCGATGCGCTGCCATTGGCGCAGCGTACCTTTAATTGATTTAACGGCATCTCCTGGAATCGCTCACCTTTGGCCGTGGTGATGTCATCTCCTGGAATTCCTCACCGTTGAGCGAGATGGCGTCATCTCCTGGAATTCCTCACCGTTGAGCGAGGTGGCGCCATCTCCTGGAATTCCTCACCGTTGAGCGGTGGCGCCATCTCCTGGAATTCCTCACCGTTGAGTGAGGTGGCGCCATCTCCTGGAATTCCTCACCGTTGAGTGAGATAGCGCCGTCTCCTGGAATCACTCACCATTCTGGAAATTACCTACCTTGACTGGATGGTCGCGCATGGCTGCTGACGTTTGTCACGCCTTCCGACCCGCGCCCGTTTTGTTTGCCGTTATTGTCCGGCGCGACATCAGTTTGTTTTTAACTCCCACCGAAGAAGATATTGCATTGCGGATCGGTACTGCAGGGCTTCATATGTTTCCAACCGCTCTGCATTTTCGTGTCCGGCGTGCCGCCGTATGCCTGCGTCCCGGTGTCGGACGGCGAGGCGGCAGGCTGAGTCGCTGCGTTTTCCTGTGAAGTGGGTTGCTGAGGCTCCGGCATGTTTTGCGAATGCGCGAAGCCGGCCATGACAAGCAATCCGGCGGCAGAAGCCACCACTAGTCGTGTTTTCATGTTTAGCTCCTTGATTCAGGGTGCAGTTTTCACTCGTGCGAATAGTTAGCCGCATGCCCGGAAATCAACCCGGATAGGAGATTTTCGGACGCGCGAAGACGCGCTTCGGGTCCACGGCAGAATCGCCCGAGGCCAAAGTTTTAGGTCGTGATGAACATGCGGAGAGCAGTGCGCCGAGCCGAGGTCCCGGGGCGCAAGATGGCGTGCGAACTGGCAGTGCCAACGGATTTTGTGGACCCTTCGACACGTAATAATCGCCCTGCAAATACGTGTTATAGCGCGCTGGATGCCGAAGCGGTAGCGAATATTTTCAGCGGAATCCATCGCGAACTCGCAAGCGGCTTTTTCCGCCAGGACCAAGGCTAATTACGCCAATCGTACTAAACGGGAAGCCGATGAAGTCGCCTGAGCGGCCGAAGACGGCGGAACGCAGTTTCCGCTGCAGGGGTTCGAACAGATGCTTCTTTAAAAACGCCCCGCAAAACAACGCTCCATTGGCCCAAGGTCTAATATCGAGAACCACCGGCTTGAAATACTCTGGCCGGAGATTTCTGCTCACCGTTAGAGCCATAGAGCCCCGGCATCACGGGCGCGAGGCCGCACATCACTGCCGCATGACGCTGCAACTTTCTCAAGGCTAAAGGACGAGTAGCGAGCATTGACAGCACGCAGACCGACAGGGATATCTGAATGCCGAGCGACCCCGACTTCCTGATGCAATCCAGCCACCACGCAAGTCCGAACCGACGAACGGAGACGCTCGTGATAGTGATCACCGGCGCCTCCTCGGGCATTGGGCGCGGCACGGCCAACGTCTTCGCCCGATATGGCTGGCGGGTCGGCCTCATTGCCCGCGGGCGGGCAGGTTTGGAGGCAGTCTTCGACGATGTGCATCGCCACGGCGCCATGGCCGCGATGGAACAGGCTGACGTGGCCGATCTTGATGCATTGGAAGCAGCGGCCGCCCGCATCGAAGCAGTACTCGGCCCTATCGATGCATGGATCAACTGCGCGGGCAACGGCACGTATGGTCGCTTTCTGGATACCCCCGCCGAACAGTTCCGGCGCGTTACCGACGTCACCTACATGGGCACGGTCAACGGCACCCGAGTCGCATTGCGGCGGTTCATACCGCGCGATCGCGGCTCAATCGTCAACGTCTGTTCGGCGGTCGCGTTTCATGGCATGCCGCTGCTGTCCGCCTACAGCGGCGCAAAGCACGCGGTGCGCGGCTTCGGCCAGTCGATTCGCGCGGAGCTGTCCCAGGACGGCAGCCACGTGCGCCTGACAAGCGTGTTCCCGCCCGCGGTGAACACACCGTTCTTCGACCACGCGATATCACACATGGGTCAACTCGGGCGGCCGATGTCGCCGGTCTACCAGCCGGAGGTCGTCGCCGAGGCTATCCGCCTCGCGCTAATCAGCGGACGCGCGGAGATGCCGGTGACCTCAACGGCGATTCTGTTCTCGCTCGGCGTTCGACTTGTGCCGGGACTTGTCGCCGCGGCCATACGCAAACTCGGCTACGGCGGTCAGCTGACGGATGAGGCCGCGCTGAAGGAGCGGCACGCGCCCACCTTGTTCGACGCTTCCGATCGCCCCTCACCCGTGCGGGGCGCGTTCGACGCTCAGGCGCGTTCGGGCAGCGTGCACATCCGTATCCTGAGTGTGCTCGCGCGGCTGCGGCAGCATGCCCGCTGGGAACCGCAGGCCGGAAGGCAGGCTTCGCCTGGCCGCCCGGCGGATGAAACGACAGTTCAGGAGCATGCTCTGGATTGAGCGGTGCGGGCCATGGTTCGCGCGAGCGCCTAGAGCGGTATATCCACGACCGTGCTGCGTGCCGCCAACTCCCTCGAAGCGGCTTCGACCTTTTCCACGAGGGCCGCGTCCAGCGCTCGCCGGTTCGGACGGACTGCAGCGCGGTCTTTGACATACAAGCCAGTGGCTGCCGCCCAGGCCGGCGCCAGGGCGACATGGAGCGGTGTGTCCGCGCCCTGCTGCCCGTTGCGCAGGAACGGTCCCATGAGCCGCCACGCGGCGCCGATTACGCCGCCTTCGCGAACCAGACCAGTCGCTACGGTCCCGGGATGCACGACGTTCGCCACCACGCCGCTGCCGCGCAGACGTTGCGCCCGCGCGAACGTCGACATCATCATCGCCAGTTTCGAACGTCCGTAGGCTCGCACCATGCCCCAGTGCCGATCGAGTTCGAGGTCGTCCGGATCGATTCGCGCGCGCTCCGAGGTCGACGAACCCACGTTCACGATCCGCGCTGGACTTCCAGCCCGAAGCGCCTGCTCAAGCGCGTCAGTCAGCACCAGCGGCGCGAGATGGTTGAGCACCAGCACGATGTCGTGGCCTTCCGCCGTCGTCGACCGGCGCGCGGTGAACATGCCCGCGTTATTGACGAGAACGGATAACCGTGGATGGACAGCGGCGATCTCCTGACCGAGACGTTGTGCCGCGCAAAGCGAGCTCAGATCGGCGAGTCTCAGTTCCGTGCTCGCAGCAGGCGCGTGCTGGCTGATCCAGTCGGCGAGCGCGCGCCCTTTCACCGCATCCCTGCAGACCAGCACCACGTGGTGATCGGCCTGCGCGAGCCCGAGCGCGATCCAGCGTCCAATCCCGCCGGTCGCACCTGTCACGACGGACACACGCCGCCCTGAACCAACCATGGAATGCCATCCTTTGCCGGGTGATCGAGTCCGTTAGAGAACTGCCTGAACATTCGGCATCACGCCCACGCGCAAATCAAGGCGAACCAACCGGGCGGATCGCCGCGGCGATATCGCGACTCACCGTTCCGAGCGCCGTGCTATATGCCGCCACCACCGCATCGAAGCCGCTGCCGGTGCAAGGCTCGCGGACCGTGCTTCGGCCGCTTAGCAGCGGCTTCTTCCCGGGCGGGAAGACCGACCACAATACGTCGACCGTGGCGGCATCGCCGAGCGCTGCCTCAAAACGCTGGACATCGAGCTGGACCCGGTAGGCCGACGCCGGATCGCCACCCATCGGATAGGTGGACACGAGCGGGCTATTGAGTATTTGCGCGAGATCGGCGCGTATCACACGCGGAATCTGGCTCTTCAAAGGATCGGCCCAGCGGGCAAATTCGTCGATATCGACCTTGTTGTCGCCGGTGCGAACCACGATCTGCGGCCGGTCGACGAGATCGGGTATGGTCACCACGCCGATCACCACCGTCATCGGCGCCGCCTGAACATTGTTCGCCGGAACGTTGCTCGCCTGCGGCACCTGTGCACTCAACGTGTAGAAGTCCGACTTTGGCGATCCGGCGCAACCGCTCAGCGCGGCGAGCGCGAACGCCATGGCGATCGATAAGGACAGGCGCGTCATTTTTTATCCTCCAGCTTGCCCCGGATCAGCGCCTCTGGATGGCGTTCGAGATAGTCCGCCAGCGTGCGGAAAGCCGCCGCCGTGCGCGCCAGTTCCTTCATCGCATCGCCGGTGTTCTGTGACAGCGCAGAATCGGGCTGCAGCGCGTTATTCGCAGAGTCGAGCGCGGACTTCGCCGCGGCCAGCGTCTGGATGGCTTGCGGCGCAACTTCAGTGTCGAGCCGCTTGAGCAATGCATCCGCGTCGCGCAATGTCTTATGCGCGTCGTTGCCGATCGCTTCGAAAGGAATCTTGTTCAGCTTGGCGATGAGCGTGGTCACCGAATCCTGCAACGATTGCAGTCCGCCGGCCACGGTCGGCATAGCTGGCGGGCTCGAGCTCCAGTCCACTTTCGCTTTGGGTGCGTTCGGGAAGAAATCGAGCGCGACGTAGAGTTGGCCGGTCAGCAGATTGCCGGTGCGCAACTGGGCCCGCAGGCCATGATCCACGAGTGCTTGCGCAAGTTGTTGCCGATCGGCATCGGTGGCCAGCCTGCCGCCAACAGTTCCCGACGCGAAGCGCGACGTGAAGCGCTCCGGAAACAGTTTGATGTCGACCGGAATGCTGAACTGCTTGGTGACTGGATCAAACCGCGTGTGAATCGCCTCCACCTCGCCCACCACGATGCCGAGAAAATCGACCGGCGCGCCAACTATCAGGCCGCGTACCGATTCCTTGAAATTGAGCACGTAGTGATCCACGATGCGGTCATGCCGTTTCATCGCCTCGGTCTTGTCGGAGAACAGCGAGAACTCAGTGCTTGCATCCGCCTCCGGTTGATCGGCCGTGTCGTCGGGCGACTGGAAAGCAAGACCGCCGATCAGAATGGCCACCAGCGATTCCGTATTCACCTTCACACCGGTCGCATCCAGCGAAACGTCGATCCCGCTCGCCTGCCAGAAGCGCGTATCGTTCTGCACGTACTTGTCATAAGGCGCGTTGACGAACACATGCATCGTGACGCCTTTGCCGTTGTCATCGAGCTTGTACGACGTGATCTGCCCGACCTGCAAGCGCCTGAAATAGATCGGCGAGCCGATATCGAGCGAGCCCATGTCGGCGCCCTTCAGAATGAATTCGCGCCCCGGCACGCCGCTCGCGAACACTGGCGGCGACTCGAGCCCGACGTAGTCGCGCCGTGATTTGGTGGAGGTACCCACGTCCATGCCGATGAACGACCCGGATAGCAAGGTGCCAATGCCCGACACTGTGCCGCCGGAAATGCGCGGGCGCACCACCCAGAAGCGCGTGTCGTCCACCAGCAGACTTGTGGCGTCTTTTGAGAGCTCGGCCGTGGCGATCACACTGCGGTGATCGCTCGACAACGTCACGCTTTTGACCTCGCCGATATCCACGTTCTTGAACTTGAGTTTGGTCTTGCCCGCTTCGAGCCCTTCGCCGGTCTGAAAGCTGATGGTGACGGTCGGCCCCTTGTCGAGGACCGCCTTGACCGCGAGCCAGCAGCCGATCAGCACGGCGATCAGCGGCACCAGCCACACCACCTGCATGCGCCAGCGCGAACGCGGCGTCGCCACTGCTTCGGGAAGCTCGGGTGGTCCGGGCGGTCTAGACATGGTGAGGCTCCGTGGCGTCCCAGATCAGGCGCGGATCGAACGACATGGCGGCGAACATCGTCAGCACGACCACCGAGCCGAACGCGACAGCAGCCGGTCCTGCCTGGATCGTGGCAAGCGCGTTGAACTGCACGAGCGCGACAAGAATGGTGATGACGTAGATATCGAGCATCGACCAGCGCCCCACCAGCTCCACCAGCCGATAGATGCGGGTGCGTTGCTGCACGAGCGTGACCGAGCGCCGTTGCGTGGAAATCACGAGATACATCAGCGCCAGGATCTTCAGCATCGGCACCGCAATACTGGCAATGAACACCACCACGGCAAGCGGCCATGAGCCCGAGGTCCAGAGATAAACCACGCCGCTCAGAATGGTGTCCTTCTCCGAGCCGAACAGCGAACTGGTATTCATCACAGGCAGCGCATTCGCCGGGATGTACAGCACAATGGCGGCGATCAGGAACGCCCAGGTGCGCGTGATGCTTTCGGGTTTGCGCGCATGCAAATGGGCGCCGCAACGCGGACATGCCGCGCCATGCGCATGAGCCGTCGATTTCACCAGCAGGCCGCAGCTATGGCAGGTCAGCAGGCCGCAACGCAGCGCGGTATGCCCGGTCGCGGCGGCAGATGCCTCAGTCGCCGAGGCGACGTCGTCGAAGCTGCCCATGCGCCGCCACAGCGCGCGTGGATCGAACGCGGTCGCGGCGGCCGCCATCAGCAGCATGAGCGCGCCGAACGACCACAACGCCACACCCGGCACGACGCTCGCGATATGCGCCAGTTTGACCAGCGCCACCAGCATGCCGAGAATCAGGACCTCAGTCATGCCCCACGGCTGCGCGAGATGCATCAGGCGAAACACGAGGTCGGCGTGATACGGGCGGCGGCCCAGCCACAACGGCACCAGCAGATACGCCATGGCCGTCATCTGCAACAGCGGCATCAGGAACGTGGTGGCGAACACGAGGCCCGCAATCGGCCACATGCCGTCCTTGTAGAGCACGCGAACCGAGCCGAGCAGCGTTGTCTCGACGAGGTCGCCGTTCACCACGAGGCCGACAATCGGATACAGGTTGCTGATGACGAACAGCACCACGCAGGTGAGCGTAAACGCCAGCGCCCGGTCAGTGCTGTCCGGATGCGCCCGGTAGAGTTCGGCGTGGCAGCGGCAGCAGCGCAGCGTGCCGTTGCCCGGCACGGCGGATTCGCGCTGCAGCAGATCGCATTCGTGGCAGGCCACGAGAACAATCTCGCCGGCCTCGTTTGCCCCGTTTGCCCCGTTTGCCTCGTTTGTCGTGGTGGCGGTCATTTTGGCTGCTCCGCGCCGGGCGAAGCAGGTGATGGACTCGCTGATGGGTTCGCCGACGGATTCGCTGACTGAGTCCCTGACTGCGTCCCCGACTGAGTCCCCGATTGATCGCCGGATTGCCTGGCCACCTGCGCCACCGCCTTCTGCCCCATCACCCGTCCGGTCATCGCTTCGGCCTGCACGACCCAGCCGCCGCCCATCGCCTTATAAAGACTGATCAGCGAGTTGAACACGAGACCGTTGGTCTGCGTGTAGCTGAGCTGGGCGTTGAACAGACTGCGCTCGGCGTCGAGCACCTCGATATAGCTCGTATAGCCACCTTCGAAGCGCAGCCGCGCGAGCCGTGCGTAAGTGCGCAACGCGTCCACCTGGCGAGCCTGCACGACCAGTTGCTCGCGCGACTTCTGCAGTGCGATGAGCGCGTCGTCGACTTCCTGGAACGCGGTCTGAATGGCCTGCTGATACTGGAACAACGCCTGTTGCTGCTGCGCTTCCGCCTGGCTCACCTGGCCGCTGATGCTGCCCGCGGTAAAGATCGGCACCGTCAGCGAGCCCGCGTACGACCAGATGCGCGCAGGTCCGGTGAACAGCTTTGAAAATTGCCCGCTGGCGGTGCCGAACAGGCCGGTCAGCGAGATTTGCGGAAAATACAGCGCACGTGCCGCGCCGATCAGGGCATTGGCGGCGACCAGATTCTGCTCGGCCTGCAGCAGATCAGGCCGACGTTCGAGCAGATCGGACGGCAAGCCCGCCGGCACCGCCGGCAGTGAGAGGTCCGTCAGGTCACGGCCACGCAGAATCGGACCTGGATTGCGCCCGAGCAGGACCGACAAGGCGTCTTCCTGCTGAGCGATCTGCGTCTCGAGCTGCGGAATCGTGGCGAGCGACGCTTCATACTCGGACTGGCTCTGCGCGAGTTCCATCTGCGAGACGTCGCCGCCTGAAAAACGCGCCTGGAATACCTTGACGGATCCCGCGCGGCTCTCGGTCGTCGCCTTGGCAATGTCCAGTTGCTGATCCAGATCGCGCAGATTGATGTAAGCGGTGGCCACCGAAGCGACCAGCGAAAGAATCGTCGCGCGGCGGCCCTCCTCGCTCGCCAGCAGGCTCGCGCGCGCCGATTCGGTCTCGCGTCGCACGCGCCCGAACAGATCGATTTCCCAAGCCGCCATCAAGGGCGCCTGAAACTGGTTGAAGACCGGACTGACGCCAGCGGGTAGCGTATTCAGCCCCCCCAGGGGAGCACGCTGACGCGAGGCGTCGAAGCCCGCGCTGATCTGCGGAAACAGTGCCGAACGCGTCGTCACGAACTGGCCGAGAAACTGGTCGACACGGGCGGCCGCGATCTTCACGTCCTTGTTGTCCGCGAGTGCGGCAAGGATCAGATCGTTCAGGACTGGGTCCTGAAACTGCTCCCACCAGGGCGCGTTGGCGACCTCGGCGGTTTCACCGGCTTCGAAACGATAGTTCGCGGGCGTCTCCACGGTCGGGCGTACGTAGTCAGGACCGAGCAGGCAGCCGCTTAGTCCCATCGCAAGCATCGAGGCGCAGACCACACGCAGCGGTAACGCAAGGCCTCGCATGTCAGTCGCCCTCACGTTGCGCGGACGGCGTGGTCGCGGGACCGCCGCCGGAACCCGCCGGCGGCGTAACAGGCCCCGTACCGCCCGGCGCGCTCGGGCCACCGCTCTCGCCCGGCGTTTTCTTCTTGCCGCTCTTTTCCGACATGGTTTCGAGCACGTAGAAGAACATCGGGATGAAGAACACGGCGATCGCCGTCGCGCCGAGCATGCCGCCGATCACGCCGGTGCCGATCGAGTGCCGGCTGTTGGCCGATGCGCCGAGCGCGACGGCCAGTGGCACGCAACCCAGGATGAACGCAAGCGAGGTCATCACGATCGGGCGCAGCCGCTCCGTGGCGGCCGTGACCGCCGAGTCGTACACCGATTCGCCCGATTCGCGATTGAGTACCGCGAACTCGAAGATCAGGATCGCGTTCTTGGCGGCGAGCGCGACCAGCATCGTCAAACCGATCTGGAAATACACGTCGTTTTCAAGGCCGCGCAACAGAATCGCGAGCAACGCGCCGAACAACGCGAACGGCACCGCCATCAGCACGCCGAACGGCAGACTCCACTTCTCGTATTGCGCGGCGAGAATCAGGAACACCATCACCAGGCCGAACGCGAACACCAGGCCCGAGGTGCTACCCGCTTGCCGCGCCTCGTAAGCCTCACCGCTCCAGCCAACGCCATAGCCCGACGGCATCACCTGTTCGGCCACTTCCTCGAGTGTGCTGATGACTTGCCCCGAGCTGTAGCCAGGCGCGGCGTTAGCTGTGATCTTCACGGCGGGGAAGTTGTTGAAGCGCGTGACCAGATCCGGCCCGGTGACATACTTCGTCGTGATCACCGACTTGAGCGGCACCATGCTGTTCGTCTTGCTGCGCACGTACAACTGGCTCAGATCCATCGGCGTCAAACGGTATGCAGGTTCGGCCTGCAAGATGACCTGCCACAGCCGACTCGAACGGTTGAATTGCGAGACATAGAGCGAGCCGAACATCGTCTGCATCGCGCTATAGACCTCTTCGATCGGCACGCCGAGCGTTTCGGATTTATCGCGGTCCACGTCGGCCAGCAGCTGCTGTGAAGACGCGTTGAAGGTTGACGTGACACGCGACAGCTCCGGCCGCTTCTTGGCCTTCGCGACGAAATCGTCCACTACGCCGGCCAGCTGCGAGGTGGTCGCGTCGCCCTTGCTCTGAATCCACATCTCGGTGCCGCCCGTCGTGCCAAGCCCCGGAATCGACGGTGGATTGACCGGCAGGATGATCCCCTCCTTGATCTTCGAGAGATTCTCGTAAGCGTCGATCAACACGGCACGGGCATTCTGGGTCTTGATGTTGGCGAACTTGTAGCGCTCGTCGAAACCCTTGAAGCCGATGAAAAAGGTGCTGGCGTTGTTCTTGTTCTGGCTGTCGAGCAGGCTATAGCCGTCGACGATCGTCACGCTGCTCACCGCCGGCTGCTTCATGAAGTAATCGGTAACGTGTCGCGACACGTCACCGGTGCGATCGAGACTCGCCGCGTCCGGCATGATGATCGCGCCGAGCAGATAGCCCTGGTCCTCAGGCGGCAGGAATGAGGTCGGAATCGAGCGCATCATCACCACCGCCAGCGCGATCATGCCGACGAACAGGAATAGCGCGATCGCGAAGCGCTTGATCACCAGCTTGACGACGGAGGTGTAGTGATCCGTCATCTTCGCGAAGTTTCTGTCGAACCACTTGAAGAAGCCTTTCTTTTCATGGTGGCCCGGCTTGAGCAGCAGCGCCGCCAGCGCCGGCGACAACGTCAATGCAACCAGCCCCGAGAGCACCACCGAGATCGCAATGGTGATCGCGAACTGCTTGTACAACTGCCCCGTGATGCCGGCGAGGAACGCCACCGGCACGAACACCGCGCACAGCACCAGCACGATCGCCACCACTGGGCCCGCCACTTCGTCCATGGCGCGCTTGGCGGCCTCCTTCGGACTGAGCTTGTGCACGGTCATGTTCCGCTCGACGTTCTCGATCACGACGATCGCGTCGTCCACCACGATGCCGATTGCGAGCACCATGCCGAACAGCGTCAGCATATTGATCGAGAAGCCGAGCGCGAGCATCCCCGCAAAGGTGCCCATGATCGACACCGGCACCGCGATCACCGGAATCAGCGTCGCACGCAGGCTTTGCAGGAACACGAACACCACGATCACGACGAGGACGAGGGCTTCGAAAAACGTGTGCACGACGTCCGAAATGGACGCCCGCGTAAACTCCGTCGTGTCCATCGCGATGCTGTATTCGAGGCCTTCCGGAAAGCTCTTCTGCATTTCCGCAAGCGTCGCGCGCACCTGCTTCGACACGTCGAGCGCATTGGCGCCCGGCTGCTGGTACACCGCGATAACGGTGGCCGGCTTGCCCTGGTAGCGGCTGCGAATCGAGTAGTCTTTCTGACCCAGCGCGGCGCGGCCGATGTCCTTGAGCCGCACGATGGCGGCGTCGCCGCTCGCCGCCCGGATGATGATGTTGTCGAAGTCTGCGGGTTCGTTTAAGCGGCCAGTCGTGGTGACAGCGAACGACTGCTCGACCGGCGAACCGGTCGGCGACTGCCCGAGACGGCCCACGGCGAACTGCTGGTTCTGGTTGGCGACCGCCCTCTGTACGTCGCCCGCCGTGATGCCGAGCTGCGCCATGCGGTCGGGCTTCAACCAGATCCGCATCGCGTAGTCCGGCGTGCCGAAGATAGCCGACTGATTCGCGCCGGGTATGCGCTTGAGCGCATCGAGCACGTAGATGTTCGCGTAGTTGGCGATGTAGGTCGCGTCGTAGCGATCGCTCGGCGAATAGATCGAGATCACCATCATGAACGCCGACGACTTCTTCTGCACCTGAATGCCTTGCGACTGTACCGAACTCGGCAATTGCGGCAGCGCGAGATTCACGCGGTTCTGCACATCCACCTGCGCGAGTTCCGGATTGGTGCCGATCTGGAAGAACGCGTTGATCGTCAGATTGCCGGTCGATGAACTCGACGAGTTCATGTAGATCATGTTGTCGGCGCCGTTCACCTGCTGCTCGATCGGTGCGGCCACGTTGTTGGCCACCACGTCGGCACTGGCGCCGGGGTAGGTGGCGGAGATCGTGATCTGCGGCGGCGTGACGTCCGGATACTGCGCGATCGGCAAATTCAGCATGGCCACCGCGCCGCCGAGCGTGATGACAATCGAAAGCACCGACGCGAAGATCGGGCGGTCGATGCAGTAGTGGGAGAGGTTCATCTCGCGGTCCGTTTACTGCGCGGCAGTGGTGGCAGTCGCGGCGGGCGGGGACTCCTTCGAACTGCTTTCACCGCCGGCCGGCGCGTTGAGCGCAGCGGGCGCAGCGGGCGCAGCCGGCGCCGCGACGATTTTCAGCGGCGTATCGGCGACCACGCGGATCGCGCCGTCGACCACCACCCGCTCGCCCGGTTTCAATCCATCGGTGATGAACCAGTTGTCGCCATGCCATTCACCCACTTCCACGACGCGTTGATGCGCCTTCGAGTCGTTGTCGACGACCCACACGAAGTGGCTCTTCGCGCCCTGCAGGACCGCGCGCTGCGGCACGAGAATCGCATTCGGGCGGGTCGCGCCGGACACGCGCGCCTTCACGAACTGACCGGGGCGCAAGGAGCCATCTGCATTGGCGAAGGACGCCCGCACGAGGAACGTACCGGTCTCCGTGCTGAAAGCCGGGTTCCTGAAGCTGATATGGCCGTGGTTCGGAAATTCGGTGCCGTCCGCCAGGATCACCGTCACTTCGAAGTCGTCATTGGGCGGAAATTTCAGACGCCCGTTGCCGACCTCCTCGCGGTATCTCAACAATTCGTTTTCCGAAATACTGAAGTTGACCCACATTGGATCGAGTTGATAGATATAGGTCAGCAGCCCCGTCGCGGAGGCCGTCACATAGCTGCCGTCCTGTTGCCTCGCGAAGCTGGACAAGCCGTTCAGCGGAGACTTGATCGTGGTATAGCTCAGGTTCAGTTCCGCCGTCTGCACCTGACCCTGGGCAGCGATCACCGCGGCTACCGCCTGCTTTTCATTGCCGGTCGCGTCGTCGAGATCCTTCTGGCTCAACGCATTCTGCGCGGCTAGCGGAATCACGCGTGCGAGATTCGCCTTCGTCACCGTCAGGCGCGCCTGCTGCTGTGCAAGCTGGCCTTTGGCCGTTTGCAATGCCGCCTGGAAGGGTTTCGCATCCATCTGGAAAAGCGTCTGTCCGGTGTGAACCATTTGCCCTTCGGTATAGAGCCGCTTGTCCAGAAAGCCGTCTACACGCGCGCGGATTTCGACTTCGCGTGAACTCTGCGTTTGCGCGGTGAATTCGAAATCGACAGGCGTGTCGGCCGGCTTGACCTGCATCACGGTGACTTCGGTCTCGCCGGCTGCGGGTAGTGTCGCCGGCTTATGACAGGCAGCCAGACACAACGTCAGCATGACAAGCATGAGAAACCTTCGCGCGACTACCGTTGCGTCACCATGTCCCGGCGCAGACCCTTGTGTGGACATCGCATGGCTTACAGGTTTCATCGGTTCACCCGTTGCGGCTACGTGAGAGTGCAGGCACCGAACAGCACCAGCGTGTCTTGATGGTTGACGAGCGTCACGGTCATCGAGCCCACCGTTTTGTCGAGCGCGATCGTCCACGCGTAACCCAGTTCCGTGCCTTGCATCAGAATCTGGTCTGGGCCTGTGTCCATGAAGCGGATGGCGGTGGTGCGTTGCGGTCCAATGACGACTTTCTTCGCGAAATCGATACGCAGAAATTGCGGCGCACCCAGCTCGGACGGCAGGCCGCGCAAACAGAGTTCGCCGGGATCGCAGTCGTGGGCGTCGATGGTCGCGCATATCAGCGGCGCGCTACCGTCGAACTGTGCCGCCGATGCCGTTTCCGATATGGCAACCGAAAAGACCCCGCTCGTCAGCGCCAGAGCCCCAAGCGCGGCACGTATGCATTTCCTGTTCATGGATGCCTCTCTTCTGCTGCGCGTGAGTCCTACTGGACCGTGTAACCTCGGCCTGTCATGCATGCAGCCACCGCGCGGTTGTAGGTGTTCAACGCTTGCGAGACTTGCTGCTGATTAGCCTGCGATTGCGCGGCCGCATTCTCTTGCGCGCGTCGCGCCCGCATACCGCCGGCAGCCGTACCCGTGATCGCGCCGATCGCCGCGCCCTTGCCGGCGTCGCCCGCCACCGCGCCCACTGCGGCACCGAGTGCCGCGCCACCGGCGGCGCCTCTCAGGCGCTGCCCCTGCGGCTGCGCTGCCCCGGATTGCGTCGCGCCTTGCTGGGCGAGCACGACCGGATCGACACCGGTCGACTGCTTGGCCCATAGTTGGCACTCCGCAGTATCGGTCTGCTGCCGGCTGGCGCTTTGGCCCTTTGCCGGATAAATGATGGGCTGCTGCGCCGCCGCTGCACACGCCAGCGTCAGCACAAGCACACCCGTCAGCCCTCGCACGATCGGTAGCATGGTCAGATTCCGTTCGATTTCCCACAAGGCGAGCCGTTGGCGTGCGCCTATGCGTGCGCCTGTTTCCGAACCAGGCACCATCTTCGACCTTGATCAGTCGAGTCAATTATTGGATTTCGCGTCGTTCGATGGCAATTGGCCTTTGGTCCCATAACGCGCAAATTCGATGCGCGGACCTGCGCGATTGCCTCAGACAGGCGGTACACCGCCGAGTGCGGCGCGCACCGTCTTGACGAACAGTTCGTCGTTGAAGGGCTTGCGCAGCCAGGCAACCGCACCGCCCGCGAGCGCGTGCTCGCGTACGCCGATCTCATCGTGTGCGGTAATGAAAATCACGGGCATGCCTTTGCCGGACAGGCGCCGCTGGACTTCGAGTCCATTGAGCCCCGGCATCTGCACGTCGAGGATGACGCAGTCGGGCTGATACGACGGCATCGATGCGAGGACGTCGAGAAACGCGTCGCCGCTCGCGAACGTTTCGGCGGCGATCCCGATGGAGCGCAGCAATCGTTTGATCGCCCGGCTCACCGATTCATCGTCATCGACGACGACAACGAATGGTTTGAGTTTTCCCATGGAGAGTAGTCCGCTGTCCGGGAATGCGCGAGTAAGCGCACTCCCCCAAACGAAAGCCTACGAGGCAGAAAGATTCGCGGATATTGGACCTTGGTCTCGTGTGGAGCGAGTGCGGCAGACCTGCGGCACCTTCCGGAGACGGGCACGCCGGGACAGCCCCGCGAGCCGGGCAACGCTACTACTGACCGGCTGCGATGGCATCAGCGCGAAGCGTGTGTTTACGCGTGCTCGCCGAGACCGACCTTGTCCGCGACGCGCACCAGCTGGGCCAGCGAAGTGACTTCCATCTTCGCCATCACGCGCGCGCGATGAGCTTTGATGGTCTTTTCGACCGTGCCGAGCTCGCCGGCCACCTGCTTGTTCAGGCGGCCCGTGACCACGAGCGCCATGACTTCCCGCTCGCGTGGCGTGAGCCTGTCCAGACGGCCGCGGATCGCGTCCAGCTCGCAGCGTACCGCGCGGGTCTGCGCAACGCGTTCGAAAGCCGCCTCGATCGCACGGAGCAGATCCGTGTCGTTCACAGGTTTCGCCAGAAAATCGGTGGCGCCCGCTTTCATCGCACCCACCGTCATCGCGATATCGCCGTGCCCGGTGATGAAGATGATCGGCAGGACCGCGTTGAGTTCGCGCTGCAATGCCAGACCGTCCAGATCCGGCAACTGCACGTCGAGCACCAGACAGGCAGGGCACGCAACCTCGCGCAGCCGTTCGACGAATGCGTGGGCATTGCCGAATGCTTCCACACGGTAACCCGCCGATTGGATCAGGCGTGCCAACGCACGACGCACGGAGTCATCGTCGTCGACAACGAATACAAGCGAATCGGATTCAGTCATGGCTTTTTATCGCGACTTATCCTCTTCCGTCGCATCGCCCGCCGGCAATGCCACGTAAAATGTCGCGCCTCGATCGTTGTTGTTTTCGGCCCATAGTCGCCCGCGATGCATGTCGATAATTGAACGGCTGATCGACAATCCCAAACCGAGCCCTTGGGGTTTTGATGTAAAAAACGGCTTAAATATCTTGTCCAGCTTATCCGCGGTCAAGCCATGGCCGCGATCGCGAACGGCGATCAACACCATGCCGTTGTCAGCCGATTTGAGCGTGACGCACACCACGCGGTCAACGGGAGGGACCTCGTTCATCGCGTCGAACGCATTCAGCAACAGATTCAGCATTACCTGCTGCAATTGAACCCGGTCGCCGCGTACGAGCGGCATTGTTGCGTCGATATCGAGCGTCACCCGGATGCCGCGCACAATCGCATCGCTGTGTACCAGCGAAACCACGTCGCGCATCACGCCGGTGAGGTCGAGAGGAATCACCTCGAGATCGCCCTTCTTGACGACTGCCCGAATGCGTCGGATCACCTCGCTGGCCCGGTAATCGTCCTGCACGATATCGTTCAGAATTTCACGCAACTCGGCCAGATCGATCGGATCGGCTGTCATGAAGCGCTGCGCGGCCTGCACGTTGCTGAGAATCGCGGTAAGCGGCTGATTCAACTCATGCGCCAGCGAGGAAGCCAACTGCCCCATCGTCGACACGCGCGTCAGATGCGCCAGATCCTGGCGCTGACGGCGTAACTCGTACCGGTCACTTTTGTCGATGACAAATACGAGCGTGACGTTCTCATCGCCGAAGCGAAATGCGCTCAAGTCGATTTCGACACTCAACTCCGTGCCGTCCTTGCGACGTGCGCACACGTCATCCAATGGCAGAAGCCCATGCGATCGTCGTATACCTGACGGGTCGGCCCAATGCGGCGCGTCGCTGTCGAAGCGCAGAGCGTGAACCAGCAGTTCAACCGGCCTGCCGACCAACTCACCGCACTCGTAACCGAATAACCGGTCCGCTTGCGGATTGACCATTGCCATCAGGCCGCGCGCATCGAGCATCAGGGTCGCCACCGGCAATAACGCCAGCGCTTCACGAAAATAACGTTCGCCGCTCACCTGTTCGTCAGCAGCAGCACCTGAATCGTGCTCGAACGCGTCTCGCGCGCCGCCATCATAAGTTTTCCTACGTGCAGTTCTCGCGGATGCAAACGTACGTAGCCGCTCCGTAAAACGTCTTCTCGCGCGCGACGTCGATAGACCGCTATCCGCCCCACCGGGACCCGTGGCTGCGTTGTCGCGATTTTCGCGCCGTAGAATCTCCGATTGATGAGTTTGATTTAAGGATTGGATCCGATCCGCTTTCTCCGCCAGTTCCGGAAGGGCCGCATGCGCCGCACATGCGCCAGGCGTCGCGCATTCGCGATAGTTCGTTTCGCTAATTGGCGGATTAAGACTGCTGAACGGTACTAATACGCGGCGGCGCAATTCGAGCGCCAGCAACCCTAAAATGATTGCTGCCTGTAAAACGACGATCGCAGGTATGACGACGCTCATGACCGAACGGCCTCTCAAGATTCGGCACCGCAAAATTGGCTGCCAAAAGTTGTACTGAACATCGGCGCGAGACTATGCCCTTGAACAGCAGGCTCATCGTCCCATTAGACAGTTAACGATTTAACAAAGACACGCTCTGAATATGGACGGCAGGCGGTACGAGCGTACCGGTAGGAATTACATTTGGGGAAGCGCTTCCAACCGGTAAAAGGAATCCTAGTACGCAGACATGAACATGTAAACGTAAATTGAGGCATTTGTCAGGCAGGTATTGCGAGCAACTCGCAAACAAGACCAAAGTCCAATTGTCTGCCCACTTCATTGGCGATAAATCTGCTTACCTGATGTTCGCGATTCGGCAACCTGCGTGACGGACACGGTCTCAAAGTCGCGCCACGGGCCCCTTCAATTGCAACCTTGACCGTTGGCCGTCCGATAACAGGTCTGTCCGCTCGGGCTCTTATATACGCCCTTACCGTTTTTGGTCTTGGCTTCCCCGCCCTTGCTCGTCGTGGTCGTCGTGACACCGTTCTGATTCTTTTGCGCCTTCCATGCGTTGCCGGTGTGCGGGTTATAGCCGCCGGCCGCCTCTCCGTTATTGCATTCGGTCATACCCCGGGCGTTCGTTACACATTCCGCGAACGCGCTGGAAGACAGCGCGATACCTATCAACACAAGCAAAACTTTCATGATCGTCTCCTGAGGCAGCAGGCACAGGCACGGCTGTGCGGGCCGCATCTTCCAGATTAACCCCCTCCGCTCGCAAGCACATTGGACCTTAGTCCTATTGCAAGCAGCGGCATTCCAGCCGCCTCATGGAGCGGGAATTGCAGCCGCAGCGCTGGCTCAACGCGTGCGCGCCGGGCGTCCGGCATCTCGTCCGGCAACTCAGTGAAGTGGACCTACCCGCAATGCCGCATACCTCGATTCATTCGAACCGCTCAGTCCCGCAGTCACGGCACTTTCGGCTGGTGTGGTTCGTCGCCACGCTGCTTTATTCGATGTCGGCGCCCGTGGTTCACGCTCAGGAGATGGAGCCGCGTGCCTATTCGGCTGTGCCGGTGGGCACCAACTTTGTGGTGTTCGACTATGCGCGCTCGAGCGGTAACGTCTCATTCGATCCGTCGCTGCCGATCACCAACGTGCAGGCGCATATCAACATCTTTTCGCTTGGCTATTCGCATAGTTTCGGGGTCGCGGGACATACCGTGAGTGTCGCGGTATCGGCTCCCTATGCGAATGCGAATGTGAGTGGCGATGTAAAGGGTATCTATCAGCAGCAGTACCGCTCGGGTCTCGGCGATCTGCACTTCAGGATCGAGGCGAACCTGCTCGGCGACCCGGCGCTCTCTCCTGAAGAATTCGTGCGACGCACACCCAGCACGATCCTGGGCATCAGCCTCAGTGTGGTGGCGCCGACGGGGCAGTACACGCCTACCCGTCTCATCAATATCGGGGCCAACCGCTGGTCGTTCAAACCCGAGGTCGGGCTCTCCCAACCATTCGGCAACTGGTTCATGGACGCGGCGGCAGGCGTGTGGGTCTTCACCGACAACGACGATTTTTTCGGCGGCCATCGGCGCAGCCAGGACCCGATGCCGACCTTCCAATGGCACGGCGGCTACACATGGCGCCCCGGACTATGGCTCGCCGCGGACGTGACGTACTTTACGGGTGGACGCACCAGCGTCAACGGTGTCGAGGATCAGGACTTTCAGCTCAGTGCGCGATACGGTGTCACGTTGTCGGTTCCGCTGGCCGCGAAATGGTCCGGGAAGCTCGCGTGGTCACGTGGATTGGTGACGCGTGTGGGTGGCAATTTCCAGACCATCTCGATCGCACTTCAATACCGTTGGTTTAATCGTTGAATCCTGTCGGGCAATGCAGCCTGGCTAGTGCATTCACGCCAGGCACAGCGCCGCCGGCTAGTGCCCGAGAATGCCGAGCGCCGCACGCATGGGTGCGAAGGATATTTCGACTATTCCGCCAAGCGGCGTATTCATTTCCATGATCAGGAAGATCGCACCGGAAGTCGATAGCGCACACATCACGAGCGCCGTCATGGTCGTGCCGTTGCGAGGCGCGAACAGGCCGAACGTGGCGAAGAGAATGGCCAGCCACGACACCAGCACTACGAGCAGAGGTACCGGAATCGACCCGGTTTGCTGAAGAAGCGCTAGCCACCGCGTAGCCAATACATCATCGACGATTTGCAGCGCCCGCGCCTGCAATTGTCGCTGCATGTCGGTGCGCGGCGAGAGTTCCTCCACTTGACGCTGCAACTCTTCTCCGCGGGTAACCACCTCGGGGCTGCTCAGTTTGGCGATTTGGACAGGATCGCCGGAAGACATTGCCGCGACCGACGCCGCGGTAGTACGTTTAAGCGCGCCACGGATTTCTTGTGTCTCCGGACCATACTGGGCCAGCGCGCGATCGAGGCGAACGATAGCGGCAGCGCTATGAACAAGCTCCGTGTTCATGGTGTCGAAAGAGCCCTTCGCCGACGAAATCAGCAGGCCCAGCACCAATGCGGCCATGGTTGCGACGAGACCGGTCGCCAGTTTGACGACACTGGTGGATTCATCGCTGAGGTGATGCTGCGGCAGCACACGGCGCAGATACGAACCGAGCAGCGCGCTGCCGAAGACGCACGCGAATACGATTGCCGCGTCGACGATGTGATTCACCCTGCAGACCTCCGTCTCTGGTAACGCACATAGTGCCTCGCCATCTTGCTCGCCGCACTGCAGCGTGCAATTGGACCAAGGTCCAATTGCACGCGTGTCGCTCTGCACTTATGGTTTTAGCTTCCTGCAGAGGGCGAGGCGAGCTAGCCGCCAGAAGCCGGGTCCGTGTCTGCGATCTCGTTCTCCGTCCCTGGCTGCGGTCGCACCGCGCAAGCGCCTTTGTCCGGCGAGGAGCAAAACATGTCGACCTTCAGACCGCGCCTGCGGACGCTGGCGCTGGTGCTCACGTTGGCGGCGGTGCAAACAAACCATGCCGCCGCACTCGACCCCGGCTGGCCGCGTGAACTCGTCCGCGACGATGCAACGCTTACCTACTACCAGCCACAGATCGACGACTGGAAGGATTTCAAGGAATTGACCGGTCGCATGGCGGTGAGCGTGACGCTGCGCGGCGGCAAGCCACAAGTGGGCGTGGTGACACTGCAGGCGCACACCGATGTGGATATTGACAGCCGCAACGCACGGCTGAGCAATCCGCAAATCACGGGCACGTCGTTTCCCGGTGCGGACCAGGCTACGGCGCAGAAACTCGATCAGGTGGTGCGAACGTTTCTCAATCCTCAGGCATCGCTGACCTTGTCGATGGATCGGCTGGTGGCCAGCATCGATAAAAAGCAGGCCGCGCCGGCGGTCGCGATCAAGAGCGATCCGCCCACCATCTTTGTCAGTTTTGGCCCGGCACTGCTGCTGTTTGTCGACGGCGAGCCCGTGCTGGCGCCAATCAGGAACTCGGACCTCACCTTTGTCGTCAACGCGAGCTGGCCGCTATTCGTCGATAACGCCACCCACCAGTACTATCTGTTCACCGGCAGTTCGTGGATGACGTCGACGGATATGAAAACGGGCTGGGCAGAAATAAAAACGCTCCCCGCAAAGATGACAAAGGTGTCCGCCGATCCAACGTGGTCGGACCTCAAACCTTTTATCCCGGCGCCGGCAAAACGCGTCGGCAAGGCTCCCGCCGTGTTCTATAGCAGTACGCCCGCCGAGCTGATCAGCTTCGACGGCCAACCGGTCTACAGCCCGATCCCCGGCACCGGTCTGGTATTCGCGAAGAATACCGATAGCGATGTATTCGTCTATACACCGACCAAAACTTATTACTATCTGACAGCGGGCCGCTGGTTTTCGTCACCTGCTCCCAGCGGTCCATGGACTTATGCGACCGACCATCTGCCGGCCGATTTCGCCAGCATTCCCCGCGATAGCCCAGCCTCGCGTGTACTCGCTTCGGTACCGGGCACGCCCGAGGCAAACGACGCCGTGCTACTCGCGCAAATTCCGACGACCGTCGAGGTAAACCCGGCCGCAGCGGCGGCAGAAATCAAGGTGGCATACACCGGCGAACCGCAGTTCGCACCGATCGAAGGCACGCCGCTCGCCTATGCGACCAACACGCCGGACAAGATCATCAAGGTCCAGAATCACTATTACCTCTGCTCACGCGGCGTATGGTTCGACTCACCGTCGCCCAGCGGACCGTGGACGACCAGCACATCTGTGCCACCGGTGATTTATACGATCCCGCCGGCCTCGCCCGTTTATAACGTCACTTACGTGACGCAGCAGGTGGTACCGGGCGGGACTGTTCAGGCCAGCTATACCGCGGGATATCTCGGCATGTTCATCGCGGGTGCCGCAATCGGCGCTATCGTTGCGCAAGGCAATGGCTACTACTATCCGCCGTATGTACGCGTCGGCTACGGGCCGTATCCGGTTTACTATCCGCGTCCCGCGCCCTATGGTTATCCGGTTTATAACCCCTACACGGGTGCGAGCGGTGTCCGCGGCGGCGTCTATGGCCCGGCTGGCAGCGCACAATGGGGCGCGTCGTACAACCCGAATACAGGCACCTATGCGCGCGGCGCGACGGCCTCGGGACGGTACGGCAGCGCGAGCGTCGCTCAGGCCTACAACCCGTACACCGGCGCATATGCGGCAACCCGTCAAGGATCGAACGCCTACGGTCAATGGGGCAGTTCGGTCGTGACGAAGGGCAATCAGTGGGCCGCGACGCAACACACCACCACAGCAAATGGCTCGGTTGGGCGTTATCAGAATTCCGCGGGCGGCCAGGCCGTGGCCGGCAGCACGGCCAATGGCCGTGCGATAGCAGGCAAGACCGCCAATGGCGATCTGTACGCAGGGCGCGACGGGAATGTCTACAAGAACACCGGCGGCAGTTGGCAGAAATACGACAATGGTTCCTGGTCCACAGTGAACAAGCCGACGTCTCAATCCGTTTCGCAGTCGGCTGCGCAAAGAACACCCGCCACTCAGCCGCAGCAAACGACCGGCACGGCGAACGCGGGTGCAGCTCAACAGAACGCTCAGAACACCCAGGCAAAACGCGCCACCAGCACTCAGTCAACTAACGCGCCAGCCGCGCCGAATAATACCCAGAGTTCTCGGCAGCCGCGCCCTTCTACGACCCAGCCCAATAACGCACGCGCGCCGCAGCAGACTACCCAGGCCTACCAGCAACCGCGCCCTCAGGCGACGCCGGGCGCCCAACCCCAACGCCCCGCTGGCGGAATCGACCGGACCAGCGCGCAGCCCTACTCCGCCGATCTGAATCAGCAGATGCAGAACCGGCAGAGAGGCGCCGCACAGAGCCAACGCTACGCTCGCACCGAGGGCGCCGGTCGCGTGGCGGGCAACGGCACGGGCGCGCGGGTCGGC
This sequence comes from Paraburkholderia sp. RL17-337-BIB-A, assembly GCF_046025895.1. Classification (NCBI taxonomy): domain Bacteria; kingdom Pseudomonadati; phylum Pseudomonadota; class Betaproteobacteria; order Burkholderiales; family Burkholderiaceae; genus Paraburkholderia; species Paraburkholderia sp. RL17-337-BIB-A. Next base: position 3,714,756 of record NZ_JARESY010000002.1, read on the forward strand.
GGTGGAGGTGGGGGTGCAGGCGGAGGTTTCCGCCGCTAGCGACGACGGCGCCCTCTGCAAGGCCGCCTCAAGCGCGCATGACCGGCGGGCCAACCAGGAGCAGCGATGAATTTGGGGCGGCGGCATGATCGCACCGGACGTTTGCGCATCGGCAGCATGGCGTTGCTCCTTTGCCTGCTCGTGCTCGACGTGTTCGTCGTGCCGTTCGCCCTGGCGCCTGACAGCCTCTCCGTGCGGATCGCGCGAGACGTATTGCTATCGCTGATCCTGCTAAGCGGGATCGCGGCGGTATCGGACCATCGCAGGCAATACATGGTCGTCGCGCTGGCCGCCGGTGTAGCCATTCTGATTCGCTGCACATCGTGGCTTTTCCCGCTGGATACGATATCCGGCCTGCTCGACGTCACGGGACTTCTGTCGCTCGGCATTCTCGGCGCGGTTGTCGGCATCAAGGTGTTCCGGACCGGCCTGGCGACATTCGACCGGATCCTCGGCGCGGTCGCACTTTACATACTGATCGGTGTCGTGTGGGCGGAGGCCGACCAACTCATCAACAGCCACATACCCGCGGCTTATGCAGGTATTGCGCACGGGAGCGCCCAATCCGATCGTGCGACCTGGCTCTATTTCAGCTTTGTGACACTCACGACGGTGGGCTATGGCGACATCACACCGGTCGCTCACTTCGCAAGATCGCTGGCGATTCTCGAAGCGCTGATCGGACAGCTTTATCCAGCCATCGTGCTCGCGCGCCTGGTGTCGCTGCACGTCGCCTCCGACGACTCCGACGACTCCGGAACCTAATCGTCGTAAGTCTTCGCCGTGACATACGGGATCGCCATGAAACGATATTGGACCAAGGTCCAATTGTCTTTACGTACCCGCAACACCACTATTTATTCCAATCGAAGCGTGCTGCAACCGGCATGAGCCGCACCATCACAGTCCTTTCATGCTGCGAGCAATCCGATGCGCAAACAGCGTTCACCGTGACGTCATTTCCCTGAATGGAGCACGAACATGTTCAAGTACCTTCGGCTTATCCTCGCCGTGCCACTCCTGCTGATCGCGGTGTCCTGTTCGACTCAACAGACAGCGTCCGCGCCAGGAACCGATCCGGAACTCGAAGCGAAGGCACGCGCGGCGCTGCAACAACTGAGCGATAGCGCACCCAGAACGCAACAGCTTCAGCAGATGGCAAAGGCCGTTCTGGTGTTCCCGGATATTCTGAAAGTGGGATTCATTGCCGGTGCGCAAGGTGGCAAGGGCGTAATGTTCGGCCCCGATGGAAAGGTGCTCGGCTACTACACTGCACGAGCGGTTTCCTATGGGTTGCAAGCGGGCGGACAAACGTTTTCGGAAGCAATGTTCTTCATGAGCGATTCTGCCGTCAGCTACCTCAACTCGAGCGACGGGTGGTCGGTTGGCATGGGCCCGAGTGTCGTCGTCGTGGACGCGGGAATGGGTAAATCGATGACCACCACCACCATGAAGTCCGACGTCTACGCGTTCATCTTTGGACAACAGGGCCTAATGGCAGGTCTCGGCGTGCAAGGCCAAAAGATCTCCAAATACAACCCGTAACCCGACATGGGGCGCTTGCGCACAAGTTGAACGCTGCACAGAGAGCCCCGTTTCTTTCGCATCGCGGTCCGCTTTGAAGGCCGCAACGTCAATGCAACGAAGCCGAGGGCATAACCATGGCAAAGCTTCCCAAATGGCTGGCGATTGTTCCGGTGGCTTTGTTCGGTACCGTGGCTATTGCTCAATACCCGGTTCTCGACATGGTTGCAGGAAAAGTCGTTCAGAAATACCAGGGATCGAGTTGTGAGCAGTTATGGCAGGAACGCGCGCATAAAAATAGCCAGCCCAAGTCCGAGCGGGAACAGCAAGCCTTGCAGTTACTGCATGACGATCCACAGATGCGTGCCGCGTTCATCGATAAAGTCGCCGCGCCGATCGCCAACAAGCTGTTCGAATGCGGCATGATTCCGTGATTGCCGCTGGCCGCATTCCGTCAATCGTCTGACTCGACGAGGCACCGATGACCCACGCGAAACTGCTCACACGCCTTACGGTCATCGCACTCGGCCTGTCGCTGACTGCGGGCGGCTATGCCCAACAGACGCACCACACATCGAAAGCAGCAGCGAAGCCGGTCGCGAGGAATGTTGCGCCCGCATTCAAGCTTGGCCTCGAGCCACACGCCGTCGATATTCTCAAGCAGGCGTGTGCCCGTCTCGCTGCCGCCCGCTCGATGTCTTTCACCGCCGTTGTCTCGTATGAAAGCCCCAGCCGTCTCGGTCCTCCGCTCGTCTACTCCACGCGATCGGAGGTCACGATGCAGCGGCCCGACAAGCTCAAGGTCGTCACGCTCGGCGACGGGCCGCCTTCCGATTTCTATTACGACGGCAAGACCATGACGGCCTTCGCGCCTGCGGAGAAACTCGTTGCCGTCGCCGATGCCCCGCCCACCATCGAGGCCGCGCTCCAGGCCGCGTTCGATTCCGGTGCGATCTATTTTCCGTTCACCGATGTGATCGTCGCGGATCCGTACAAGGACATCGCCGACGGTATGACGACCGCTTTCTATATCGGTCAATCCAATGTGGTGGGCGGTACGACCACGGACATGGTGGCGTACGTCACCGGAGACGTGTTCATACAGATCTGGATCGGCGCGCAGGACAAGCTGCCGCGGCGCATTTACGCCATCTATCTCAACGATCGCGCGCGGTTGCGCCACGTGCTCGAATTGTCGGACTGGCAGTTGGATATCGCTGTTCCGGCCGACACTTTCGTCGCAGCGGACGCCAGCGGCGCGGCGCACATCGCTTTTGCGCGTCCGGACGCCACGGATGCACCGGGCATGAAGCCGCCGCCGAAGGTCATGCATCAAAAAAACCAGTGAGGAAACGCACATGAACCAGGTTGCTATCCGTCTGGTGGCTCTGCTCATTCCAGCGCTCGTGCCGGCGCATGTCGGCGCGTGGTCGCATGCGAACGCCTACGGGGGCGGCACGTATCACGCTCCCGGCTCGGGGTCGACCACACGCACCGACTTTGCCGGCGGCAGCGAAACCCACACCTATGGGCAGGGAACGACCGCGACGGGTCGCTATGGCGATACGGCCACCCATCAGGCAGGCTCGGGCCAGACGACCATGACCAATCCATACGGCGGGAGTGCGACTCACACATACGGCCAGGGCACGTCTGCAAGTAATGCCTATGGCGGGAGCGCATACCATGCCACTGGATCCGGATACACGACGTACACCAGCGCCTCGGGGGCAACGGCCTACCACAGCGCCTACTATGGTGCGCATTACCCCGCCTACCATCCACCGGTCACCGTAAACAACTACGGTTCAGGATGCTACAACTGCGGAGGCTGGTCCACAGCGGGCGCGGCGGCAGCGGGCGCGGCGGTCGGCGTCGTGGCCGGCGCTGCGATCGCCTCCGCCAACACCGCGGCGGCGACTTCGACCGCATACAACGCCGGCGTGGCTGCGGGCGCTGCCGGCAACGCGGGTTTCGCGATGGGCGCGATCTACGCGGTTCTGCCCGCGGGCTGCATAACGCCGAACGTTCACGGCGCGACCTACTATCTGTGCGGCAATACGTGGTTCCAACCCGCGTACGGCGCCAACGGCGTCTACTACCGCGTCGTGCCCGCGCCTTGAAACTGTGTGACAGCGCAGCTGTGACGCAAGCTGACTTTACGACGCTACAGCAGTTGGTGTGTTTTCTCGCAACGGCCATTCGGCGACGCCTGTCATGGGGACACCCGTTGCTGCTCCGCTGACGTAAGCTGCTGGTTGCGAGCAGTGAGGGACTGGATCAGTCCTTCCACGCCGACCTGCTGGATCTTTTCATTGAACTGTTGCCGGTATGTCTGGATTAGCCAGGCACCGAGCACGTTCAGGTCATACAGGCGCCAACCGTCTGGCGTTCTGTACAGCCGGTAGTCGATCTCCACCGGCTGGCCGTTGCTCATCGCAATTGTGCGCACTACGGCATCCGTGTCGGTCGGCAAGATACGCGACGGAGGGTACTCAATCCGCTGATCCGGGCGCAGTAGCGCGATAGCGCCAGAATACGTGTGAATCAGTAGCATCTTGAACTGCTCGGCCACCTGTTCCTGCTGCGCCGAGGTCGCCGTCTTCCAATGTCGGCCCATCGCGAGTTGTGTCGTGCGATGAAGATCGGCGTATGGCAGGATGTATCTATTGACGATGTCCTTGATGCGAGCGATATCGCCAGGCTCGATCGCGCGAACGCGCACCTCATCAAGCACCTCCTGCGTTGCTGTCTCGATCAACGCCTGCGGATTCGATTGGTTAACCTGCGCGTCCGCCACGGCGCCGCGTGTGAGCAGCGTTGAGCACACGAGGACCAGGAATAGAGTTTTCATATGCCGAGGTCTGGGTGGATGCGATAGCTCGAGATTGGATTTGATCGCCCGTCTTCACTCACTCCGCGACGCGCTCGCGCACATCGCTTTCACGCTAGTTCAAAGGCTCTTTTGCGCGAGTGACTTTCACAGCGGTTGCTGTGACGAATTCAGCGCTGATACTGTCGCCTACCTTCAGATCCGCTATCGATATGTCAGGACCCGCCTTGACCGTAACGGTTCTGAGCGGTCCTCGAAGCGTGACCATGCGCGTCTTTGCGTTCACTTTCTGGATGGTTCCCAGTACATGTACTCTATGCGCCGATGCGGCAAATCCGTCGGAGGCGGGAAGGACTGCGGTGGAGTCAATCCGCTCGCGGATACCGTTCGATTTCACTCTATTTGCGTGAATCAGCACAGACTCCTGATAAGCAATCTGGACAGTGTCGCCGATCTTCAATTTGCTTATGTCACCAACTTCCGGGCCTACCGTCACGTCGAAGATTCGTCCGCCGACGCCCCGCAGCGTCGCAGTGCGCGATGTCACGTCAATGCCGATAACCGTCGCGCTGGTCTGGATCTCGGCAGCTGCGCCTGCCGTGTGCGGCCCAGCGGCGGCTATCTCCGTCGCGCTCTGGGCGAATACGGGACGCGGGAGGGACGTCGTGGCCAGAATGGCCATGAAGAACACACTTGCCGAAGAAAGGCGGCTGGATAGGAGACGCATTCGGATGCTCCGCTAGTTCAAGGGGTCAGCGCGAGAAAAACCCGATGGAAAACCGTGCCACTGTCGCCATCGGGATCGGGTAGAAGCAGCGCTTGCACGTGGGACGTGAACATTTCAATCCGCGCGAACCGGGAAAGATTCAAACGCACGTTCTCAGCAACGATATTCACGATACGCAGCGGGCGATATTGGACCTTGGTCCCATTCGTCCTACTACGCTTTGCGCTATCCGCTTCCGGCTCACGCGATGCCATTGGTCGCAGATGTATCACGGCCCCTCTTTTTTCACGGACGCCTGATATCGAGCGTCTCCTGGCCAAATTGCACAAGCGACTCGTGCTGCGCGACGCTAACCATCGCCGCCTTAGGTAGTCGTTCGGTGAGGAGGCGGTAAAGATGCGCTTCGTTTTCGGTGTCAAGCGCGCTCGTTGCTTCGTCGAGGAACACGTAGTCGGGCTTGTGCAGCAACACGCGCGCGACTGCTAGCCTCTGCTGCTCGCCCGGGGAAAGAATGCGCCACCAGTGGTCGGACTCCTGCAAGCGGGCAACATAGTCTTCCAGCCGGCACTCACGTAGTGCTTCGCGGCAGTCGTCGTCGCTGAAGGATTCAGCCGACGCGGGGTACGCCAGCGCAGCTTTCAATGTGCCCACTGGCAGATAGCTCTGCTGCGGGATGAACATCATGCGCGCGTCCACGGGTGCATCGATCGAGCCGTCGCCGAACGGCCAGAGACCAGCCAGCGCTCGCAATAGCGTGCTCTTGCCCGAGCCGGACGGTCCGCGCACAAGCCACCGCGAACCGGGTTTTACGACGATGTCGGGCACGCTCGCGAGCGTTTCGCCGTTAGGCAGTGCAAGCATGAGGTCGTGCGTACAGAGCTGGTTCTCGTCGACGTAGTGCAGTTTGATGCCGCCATGCTCGGTGGCAGGCGACACAGACTCCTTCAGATGAGGTTGCCGCACAACACGCTTGAACTCGCGCAGACGGTTAACCGTCGCACGCCATTCGACGAGCGTGTCGTAATTGTTGATGAACCACGAAAGCGATTCGCTAACCGAACCGAATGCGTCGGCGATCTGCATCAGCGTGCCGAAACTCAACGCGCCTGCAAAATAGCGGGGCGATGCAACGACGATCGGAAAGATCTCGGCGATCTGACCGTAGAAGTTGACCACGAAACTGTAGCGCTTCGTATACTTCATGACGCGCCACCAGTTTTCACGAATCCGGCCGAACAGATTTTCGGCGTTCGATGCCTCGGTCCGCATGCCGTCATAAAGCGCAATCTGCTCCGCGTTTTCGCGCAGACGGATCAGGCCGAAGCGGAAATCCGCCTCGACACGTTGCAACTGATAGTTGATCGACACAAGCGGGTGACCGACCTTATTGGTGAGGAGCGAGCCGACGATCGCATAGGCAACGGCCGCCCAGAACATGTAGCCCTGAATCTGGACGGGCGTGCCTCCCATCATGATGACCAGCGCGCCCGCCGTGCTCCACAGGACGATGGAGAACCAGACGAGCGTCTCAATCGTCGAGAGCAGGTCGAGCGTGAGGGACAGCGTGGTGGTGGCGAGCAAATCGAGGTCGACAGCAATGCGCTGATCAGGGTTATCGACGAGGCGGTCGCGCTCGATGCGGTAAAAGGTGCCATCGCCCAACCATTCCTTCAGGTAACGCGTGGTCAGCCACTGGCGCCATCGGAAGCCCAGCATCTGCCGCAGATAACGGTTGTAGACAGAGATCGTGATGGACGCAAATGCAAGCCCGGCAAACATCAGCATCAGTTGCGGGAAATCGCGCACATTCCTGCTTTCCAGCGCGTCGTAGAAATCGCGGTTCCATGTGTTCAGCCGGGCGTTGATGCCTACCAGAAGCAGGTCCATTGCGATGATCGCGATCAGCAGCCCCCACGCGGTCCCGCGTTCCTCCGAGACCCAGTACGGTCTGATCAGACTCCATGCAGAGACACGGTCGAGTGACCCAGATGCAGAGCCGGAGGAATGGTTGGTCATGAGTTTCGCCGTAACGCACAGCGATCGCGTGCGGTGAGCAAATCCAGGAGGTGTTATCGCCTCAACCGGTGAGTCGCACCTGCACTCGGCCTTCGCGCTCAGGTGCGGTGAGCAAATCCAGGAGGTCCTCAGCGACCACAACCAGTGAGTTGCATCTTAACTTGACCTTCACACTCACGTGCGGTGAGCAAATCCAGGAGGTCGTTATCAACCTCAGCCGGTGAGTCGTACCTTAACTTGGTCTTCACACTCACGTGCGGTGAGCAAATCCAGGAGGTCGTTATCTGCCTCAGCCGGTGAGTCGTACCTTAACTTGGTCTTCACTCGCACGTGCGGTGAGCGAATCCAGGAGGTCGTTATTTGCCTCAACCGGTAAGTTCCGTCGGAGCTTGACCTTCACTCCACGTAATCGTTGCGTCCGTATCAGGGAGTACGGCATGTCTGATCTCAACTACGGCGCAGGGCTGAAGCATCGCGAGCGAATGATTAACCCCCCAATTCCAGCGGTCCAGCGGCGTGTTAGGCGTACCGCTCGTTACCATCTCCACCGGTGTATAAATGTCGCCTGAAATAGGTGTACGGTGGTATAGGTGGATTGCCCTGAGAAGTTCCCGGATAAAATCCGAGCGGGTCCATAACGCATCAACCGCGCCGTTGAAGTTTCGCGGCGCATCACGATGCGCTTCTACAATCCCATATCCATGACGCTGCACGATCAGCGGAATAATTCCGAGCCGGCGCTCCATCACTCCGCGCCAGAATTACAGTAGTCCACTCCAAGCTGAGCTGGCAGTCGAGCAGGTCGCCCCACGCGCGGGCACAACCGGGAATGGCTGCGTCCGCGCAGAGGAAGGACTGGCCGCGCCGTCGGCGCAATGATGCTCAGATGCCGAGGCGAGCGTTCTGCGGAAACAGCGCCTTGCGTGCATCGTCGTCCATCTCGGACTTGAACGCGTGGCGCGTTGCGAGCGCTTCGGCGCTCTGCGCTGCCGGTCGGGCATTGATCTCGTCGAAAAGACGCTTGACGTTCGGCAGCTTTTCCCATGCTTCGGCACCCAGGATGAAAGGCACTGCGCGCGCCCATCCCCATACCGCCATGTCCACCAGGGTGTATTCGTCGCCGAGCATATACCTGTGTCGGGCCAACTGCGCGTCGATGATGCTCCAGTGGCGCCACGCTTCGAACTCGTAGCGGTTGACGGCGTACTCCTTGGGCTCCGGCGCGAAGTGCTTGAAATGCACGGCCTGGCCCGAGAACGGTCCAATGCCCGTGGCCACGAACATCAACCACGAGTACATCTGCGCGCGCTCCGCCGGCGTTGTCGGCATAAACCGCCCCGTTTTTTCCGCTAAATACAGCAGGATGGCGTTGCTATCGAAGATCGTCGCATCGCCGTCGACAAGTGCCGGCGCCTTTGCATTCGGGTTAATCGCAGTGAAAGCCGGGGCGTGCTGCTCACCCTTGCGGGTATCGATAGGCACGAGTTCATAGGGCAATTTGGTCTCTTCGAGAAACAAAGCGACCTTGGCCGGGTTCGGGGCCGGACAGTAGTAAAACTTGATCATGAGGCGACCTTTGCGTGAGTGAGGCCGACGATTATATGGGCTCCCGCTTCGCTTTGCTGGGCACCTCCGGCATTCACGGATGAGGATAGATAGAGGGGAGCTTGTCGGCGACTTAACGACCATCGGCCGGCACGCAGACGCAAAAATCGAAACGATGGGCATGCTGCGCGCGATGGTCCGATTCAATGTCACACCGGGTAAGCGGCTCAACAGCCCGCCATCCGACGACAGCGCCTTTGAGGTGCATCTGCGGTTCGACAGCGAAGCGGAGTGCGTGGCCTATGCCGATATGCGCCCCTGGCCAAACCGCCCGGTGCAGCAAACCGTCCCCCTTGGCTCAGAGACTTCCAACTTCACCCCATAGCTTAAAGGTTACGGCCGCACCGGAAAACTCCGCGGGTTCCTAAATCGGGGTCTGTACGACGCCTGCCCGCCTGCTTCTGTGGCGCGCGCCCATGCGCACGGTCGAGGACAGGCATCCTACAAACACGACGGACGCTTGAACTGGCTGTTCGCAGGTTTGCTGCGTGGCCGGTCAATGGGCGGCCGCGCTCGTGAGTCTGATCCGTTCGGCGCTACTCAACCGATACGATCGGTTTGGGTACCCCTGTCCGCCGAGTGCCACTGGAGGTATGGACTGTGCGTGGTCACAGTTATTTTCGCTACGCGAAAATATATGCGCCAGGTGAAATCACCTATAGGCGACCGACTTGCACCACTGCTACAGTTTCGCCTAACGCAATAAACGGCGTTGAGCGAATATTGTTCGGCTTGAAACATCGCTATCCATCGCATCTTCAAAGGTCGCCATGCAAATTGGAAAACCCAGTCAGCTACGCACGTCGATTTCGACCGCAACGCCTGACAGCATCACCGTCCGCAACCGGGATCTCTGCAAGGAGCTGATAGGCCACGTGAGCCTGACCGACTTCTTTTGTCTGCTCCTGACCGGCCAGCCGCCCACGGACACCCAGCGCCTGCTCCTCGACGCATCGCTCGTGTCGATCTCGGAACACGGGCTGGTCCCCTCCATACAAGCCGCCCGCATGACATACGCCGCAGCACCCGAGGCCTTGCAGGGCGCGGTTGCCGCCGGCCTGCTGGGATGCGGGTCGGTCGTCCTCGGTAGTTCCGAAGAGGCGGGCAAGCTCTTTGCCGCGTTGCTCGCGAAAACGCCGCAGGAAGGCACGCTCGAACAGGTGGTCGAGCGCGAAATCTCGGCGCTGCGGGCGCAGCGCGCGCCGCTGCCCGGCTTCGGGCACCCGCTACATCAGCAGGAAGATCCGCGTGCCACGCGCTTGCTGGCCTTGGCCGACGAACACGGCACGGCAGGAGACAACGTGCGGGTACTGCGCGCCATCGCTGCCGCGGTGCCGAAGATTTATGGCCGGGCATTGCCGATCAACGTGTCCGGCGCGATTCCCGCTGTGCTGCTGGACGCCGGCTTTCCTCTCAAGGCCTTGAAAGGCGTGCCGCTCGTCGCGCGCAGCGTGAGCCTCGTCGCCCATCTGCTGGAAGAGAGCATGGAGCCGATTGGCTTCGCACTGGCCCATGCCGGTGAAAGCGCGATCAAGTACGTCGCGTGAACAGGCATTCCCGGAACACAACGCGGCACTGCCGCATATGGAGCAATCGAAGTGATCAAGGTATTGCAGAACATTCGCGTTATTGAGCAGGGCACCTTCATTACCGGACCGGCCACGGGAATGCTGCTCGGCGACCTCGGCGCCGACGTCATCAAGGTCGAACAGCCCGGCGCGGGCGACCCCTTCCGGGCTTTTCGCGGCGGCCTGTACAGCCCGCACTTCCAGACGTACAACCGCAACAAGCGCAGCGTCACACTCAACACGAAAGATGCCGGCGATCTCGCCGCTTTCGATGAGCTCATCCGTACGGCGGATGTATACATCCAGAACTTTCGGCCTGGCGCGGCGGCGCGCCTGAATGTGGACGAAGCGCGCCTTCGTGCGATCAATCCTCGCCTGATCTACTGTTCGATCAGCGGCTTCGGCCAGTCGGGCCCTTCCATGGGTCGCCCGGCGTACGATACGGTCGCGCAGGCTGCCAGTGGATTCCTCGGATTGCTGGTCAATCCGGAGAACCCGCGTGTGGTTGGACCGGCGATCGCCGATTCGATCACGGGTTTCTACGCCGCCTACGGCATTCTCGGGGCGTTGCAGGAGCGCGCACGCACCGGAACGGGCCTGAGCGTGGAAGTGTCGATGCTTGAGGCCATGACCCATTTCAACATGGACGCGTTCACGCACTACTATTCGGCCAACGAGCTGATGGGACCCTACAGCCGGCCGATGGTCTCGCAGTCGTACGTCATGAAATGCCGGGACGGCAAGTGGCTCGCGCTGCATATGTCGTCACCGGAAAAATTCTGGCAGGGACTCGCCACGGTGATCGGCAGGCCCGGCCTGCTCGACAACCCGCGCTTCTCGACGCGAGAAGGTCGCATCGACAACCAGGACGCGATGATCGAAGTCCTGAGCAAGGTGTTCGTCGAACGCGATCGCGACGAATGGTGTCGCATGCTGCTCGCGCAGGACGTTCCGCATGCACCAATGTACGACGCCAGCGAAGCACTGGAAGACCCGCAGGCGAAGCATCTGGAACTGCTGGTGTCCGCGCGCCACGCCACGATGGGCGAATACAAAACCGTGCGCAGTCCGGTGAGCTACAACGGCGAACGCTCGCTTGCGATTGTTCCCCCGCCGGTGCTCGGCGAACACAACGAAGAAATCCTCGGGCCTCTGCGCGCGTGAGACAGCAGCGCGCTCCCCTGAGATGAGGCAAAGAACGCCTCACCGGGCGGCGCGCGGCAAAGAAAACAATCAGGAGACTGGCATGGCGTTGAGCATGGAAAAGGTAGGCATGAGCGAGGTTTCGGAGAACCTGGAGAAAGTAACTTACGACAAGGTGTTCTGGCGCTGTGTGCCGCTGTTCTTCCTTTGCTACATGGTGTCGTACCTCGATCGGGTCAATATCGGTTTCGCGAAGCTGCAGATGCTGGGCGACCTGCATCTCAGCGACAACGTCTACGCGCTGGGCGCGAGCATGCTGTTCTGGGGCTACGTCCTGTTCGAGATGCCGAGCAACATCGCGCTGCATCGCGTGGGCGCGCGCCGGTGGATTGCCCGAATCATGGTGACGTGGGGGCTGGTCTCCATTCTGTTGATGTACATCGAGCCGCTCGGAAAGTTCTTCCATACCGGCTCGGCGACCATGTTCTATGTGCTGCGTTTTCTGCTAGGCGTGTGCGAGGCGGGCTTTTTTCCCGGTGTGGTTCTCTATCTGAACAGTTGGTTCCCGTCCCACAAGCAGAACCGCGTCATGGCCGGCTTCATGGTGGCGCTGCCGCTAAGCCTTTGCATCGGCGGACCGGTCTCGGGCTGGGTGCTGCAGAACATGCACGAGACGTTCGGCTATCGCGGCTGGCAGTGGATGCTGATTGTGGAAGGTGTGCCCGCCATCATTCTCGGGGTGATGGTACTGCTCACGCTGACGGAAACCATCGACGACGCCCGCTGGCTCACGCCTGAAGAAAAGTCGCTATTGAAGCGCAATCTCTCGTCAGAGAACGTGACGAAGACTCACGACTTTGGCGCCGCGTTGAAGAGCCGGGGCGTATGGATCCTGTGCGGAATCCTGCTCACCATGAACACCGGTTTCTATGGCCTGTCGTTCTGGTTGCCGTCCATCATCAGCGCCGCGGGGATCAAGGATGCTTTCCATATTGGCTTGCTGGCCGCAGTGCCGTATGTGGCCGCCAGCGTCGTGATGATTGCGAACGCCGTGCATTCGCACCGCACTGGCGAACGGCGTCTGCATGCCGCTATTCCGGCGCTGCTGGCCGGCATTGCGTTGCTTCTCAGCGCGACGTTTACGCACGAGCTTTCGGTGTCGATCCTGCTCATCTCGATTGCCGCCTCCGGAATCATAGGCATCATGCCGATCTTCTGGACCTTCGCCGGCCGCCTGCTTTCCGGCGCCGCGGCAGCGGCCGGACTCGCGATGATCAACTCCGTTGGCAGCTTGTCCGGCATCACCGGCGCGATGATCACCAATGTCGCGAAGAACGTGACCGGTGACGTCAACAGCGGTACCTACGTGCTGGGTGGTTGCCTGCTGGTCTGCTGCTGTCTGATTCTTTCGATTCCTCGCGCAATGGTGTCCACCACGCGACCGGATTGAGCGAGGTTTCCGGCACCCCGCTGGGCAGCGCGAAAGGGAACCGGAAACCATGGTCAGTTATTTAGCAATCCTTTCAATATTCCATATTTTCCCTTAAAAGAACAAGTTCCAGGAGACAGATAATGAAGAGTGCCATCAAGACGGCGGTGCTGTCGTCGACTACCCTCGCATGTTCGCTGTGTGGCATGGGGATCGCATATGCGCAAAGCAACGTGACGCTGTATGGATTGATCGACGAAAGCCTCAACTACGTCAGCAACGAAGGCGGCCACAGCGCTTTCACGCAAACCTCCGGCAACGTGCAGGGCAGCCGCTGGGGCATCAAGGGCACCGAAGACCTCGGCAGTGGATACCAGGCCATCTTCACGTTGGAAAATGGCTTCGCGCTGAACAACGGGGCACTCGGTCAGGGCGGCCTCGAGTTCGGACGTCAGGCGTTTGTCGGACTTACGACGCCCGCTGGCACGATCACGTTGGGTCGACAATACGACTTCCTGATCTATCTGTATTCGATGACCAACCTGTACAGCGCCGGTACGTACGGTTTCCATCTCGGGGATTACGACCGCCTCGGCGGCGAGCGGCTCAATAATGTCATTGCATACCAGAGTCCCACGTTCGGTGGCCTGAAGTTCGGCGCGCTGTACGCGCCGGGCGGCCAGCCCGGCCATCTGGCAGCCGGCAGTGCGCAGAGTTATGGCGTCTCATACAGCCGCGGCAACCTGAATCTCGCCGCCGCGTACACCAGCGTGAACAATACGACCATCACCCCGGCTACGACGATCGGCGTACCCGACCTGTTCGGCACGCCGCAAAGCGGGACGATTGCCCTCGACCGGATGTCGACCGTCGCGGCGGGAGGCAGCTATCGGTTCGGGCCCGCGTTGCTGCATGGCGTGTATTCGCTCACCGACATGAAGAGCGGCGGTTCGACCGCCGTGCTAAGTACGTGGGAGGGCGGTGTAACCTATTGGCTGACGCCCGCGGTATCGGTGCTGGGCGGCTACGCGTACTCGAAGCTGAATGAAGACCGCTGGGGTCAATACATGCTCTCCGCCAACTATTTCCTCTCGAAGCGAACCGACCTCTATGCCTTGCTTAACTACGAGCATGTGCATGGCGAGAACGTCAGAGCCACGCTGTTCACCGCAACGCCTTCGAGCGGCGCCAACCAGACCATCGTCAGCCTGGGCATCCGGCATCGGTTCTGACGCATCTCTGCCAAGGTTTTCTTGCGAAATGTTTTTCGTCCTGCGAAAATTAGAGTAGTTAGCCCTATTGATGCCCCTCTACCTTCTTACATGACTCAAACGCCTTCTGACCGTATTGATGAGACTCATCGGGACTTCGTGGCCGCGCTTGCGCGCGGCCTCTCGGTTATCCAGGCCTTTAGCGAAAATCAGCCGGAAATGACGTTGAGCGAGGTCGCCCAGACAGCGCAGATGAACGTTGCCACTGCCCGGCGTGCGCTGCTCACTCTGCACTCGCTCGGCTACGTCGGTATGCAGGGCAAGCGTTTTCTGTTGCTGCCAAAAGTGTTGTCGCTCGGGGTGGCATATCTGCGCTCGATGAATTTTAAGGACCTGGTCAATCCCTACCTGCAGGAAGTCGCGGATGAATATCGTGATTCCGTGTCCTTCGCGGTCCTCGATGGCGACGACGTCGTCTATCTCGCCCATGTACCCAGCAAGCGCAGCATCACGCGACGGGCGTCCGTGGGATATCGGCTGCCGGCCTTCTGCACGTCGCTCGGGCGGATCCTGCTGGCCAACCAGTCAATCGAAGAACAGCAGCGTCTCCTGGCGCGCGCGCCTTTTCCGCAATATACGGCTAAAACCGTGGTCCAGCGTGACGACCTCGCCCGGGAATTCGCAAAGGCCCTGACCGACGGTTTCGCCACCCAGCAAGATGAGATCGAAATGGGCGTGGTGTCGATCGCGTTGCCGGTCTGCGATCCCCAAGGTAACGTGATCGCTGCGATCAACTGCTCCTCCGAGACAGACCGCACCGCGATCGAGGATTTGAAGGCCACGCGCCTGCCGGCCTTGAGGGAGGCGCGGGCCCATATCGAATGGGCGCTTCGCAGGGCGCCTGCTCTTGTCCATTCGATCCGCTCATCCTGGCGCGCGACGTAGTTCCATTGCCAACCAGGACGTTAGGCTAGTCAGCTCAGCTGGCGCTGATGCGGCAACTCCCTCTTCCTGGATTACCGGTTCGCGAAGCGTGAGCTTCGCCTGTGGCTTGCCGAGCATGAGACGGAAAGGCGGCAGGTGTGGTGATCGTTTAGAAACCAGTCGACGGATTTTGGGCGAGTTGAGTGAATTCGCGCCAGTCAGCGAACCTTGCTGCGAGCAGTTTGCGATACAGTGAAGCGTGCAGCAGATGCCGCTTGAGCGCGAAATGTTGCCGGATCGGCCCGAAGCACGAAGGAAATTCCTGCGTACGTTTTGGGTCTCGAAAACCACGCATGCGACGCTCACGTTCACGCGTTGGTTGTGGCTGTTCTCAGCCCGGTTGTTCACCCGGGCTGCCGCTTTGACGAACACATGCTTCACGCTCGCAAGTTCCGGAATTTCCGCCTTTGCCGCTGAATAGCTGCGCAGCTGATCGATGACGATCTTGCGAGGCGTCGGGCATGAACGCATCACACGCTTGAAGACGCGTCTGACCGTGGCTTTGTCGCGCCGCTTTTGTAGCAGGATGTCGAGTTCGGCGCCATGCTCGTCGACCGCACGCCACAGCAAGTACGGTTCGCCACGCAGCGTGACGAACATCTCATCAAGGTGCCACGTGCTACCCGCCTTGCGTCGTGCCGCTTTTACCCGGTGAGCAAAGCCTTCACCAAACTTGGCGCACCAGCATCGGATCGTCTCATACGTGACGGTCACACCGCGCTCGAAGAGCAGCTCCTCAATGTCGCGCAAACTCAACTGAAAGCGGAAATACCAGCGAACTGCTTGGCCGATAACCGCCGCCGGGAGCCGATGACCGAGGTAAAGCGATTTTGCTTTCTTCACCACACCATCTTACGAGAACGGCCCAACAACCAGACAACGCCGGCGTGCGAGAAGCTGCGCGAATGCCACGGGCTAACGCTGTCGAAGGGAACCGTGCGGCGCTGGATACGAGACGCCGGTCTGTGGATTCCGCGCCGGCAGCGCCCGATTATTTCGTTAGGCGAAAAAATATGCGCCAGGGGAAATACTGATTGACCCCGTTAGGGGCTGTCTATAAATTTCGACTAGCGCATAAAAATGCACGTAGCGAATAAATGGACCGTCTGCAACGTCCTTAGCCCGGAGTTGCCGGCCACATATTCTCGCGCCGAATACTCGACGAAAATCTATTAGCATGGAGACGAATATTGAAGTCTGCTGAGCGCCCTACGACGGTACGACGGCCATTGCATCGGCCTTTCCCGATCGTGTCATCTTCCGTGATGAGGATCTTTGCTCCTCGCTGACCGGGCATCTCTCCCTCACTGAATATTTCCACTTCCCTCTTCTCGGATGCCAATTCTTATGAATGAGTTCTCGGATTTCGCTCCACTTCTCGTCGACTCGCCCACTGTCTCCGGTTTCGCCACCACTTCGTGGGGCGAGCACGCACGCGTGCGCCTCCGCGGCGCCCAGACCGATGGGCGCTTATCGATGCTCGTTTATGAATGTCCCGCAGGCTTCGGACCAGTGCGCCATCTGCATCGTGAGGACGATGAGATCCTCCTGATGGAGCGAGGCACTATCGCGGTGTGGACGCCGCGCGAATGCCGCACAGCCGGGCCAGGCGATGTGGTCATGCTGCCCAAGGGCGTGCCGCACGCCTGGCGCTCATACGGCGACGAGCGGGTCCGGTTCCAGGTGATCGTGACGCCCGGAGAGTTCGAGCCGTTCTTCGAACACATCGTTGAGCGGAACCTTACTCTCGCGGATCAGGCTGAGCTCATCAAGGTCGCATCCGAGGCTGGGATGGATATCATTGGCCCACCGTTGAACGATGAAGAAGTCGCGGCGATCCGCGCCGGCGGGCGCGTCTGAAAGTAGCGCTCTTCCGCCTAGAGGTTCTCGAGAGCCGCGCCGTCGCCACGGCGCTGGCAAGCCCAACGGAGGCCGGCAATGGCCTCGTTCATGGCAGCATACCTCGGCGCAGCGTGCGTTCCGGTGCAAGCTCGGCGGGGTTATCGCCGGCTGCATCAAGCCTTTGAATAAGCGGCTGAAGTGCCGCGACAATGTGTGAATTGGAGATGCATTAGTGACTGAGAGCCTCAAACAAGCCTGCGACGCCGCACTGTCCCGCGTCGTTACGGGCCAACCGCGTCTGCCCGGCGTGGTGGCAATGGTGACTGATCGCGCCGGCACGCTGTATGCCGGTGCCGCTGGAGAGCGGATCCTCGGCAGCGGCGTGCCGATGACGACCGACACGGTCTTCGCGATGTATTCGGCCACCAAGGCGATCGCCGCCACCGCAGTGCTTCAGCTCGCGGAGGCGGGCCGGCTCGATCTCGACGCACCGGCGAAAGCCTACGTGCCGGAGCTCGGCCAGCTTGAGGTGCTCGAGGGGTTTGACGCCGACGGCAAGCCAGTTCTGCGCGCGCCGAAGCGAGACATCACAACCCGCATGCTCCTTCTTCACACCGCCGGGTTTGCCAACGACGTTTTCAACGAGACCTATCTGCGGTTGCGACAGAGCCTCGGCCTGCCGTCAACGGGCACGGCCAGGAAGGCGTCCCTGATGATGCCGCTCCTCTTCGATCCCGGCGAGCGCTGGGAATACGGCAGTGGGGTCGACTGGGCGGGGCAGGTCGTCGAGGCGATTGCCGGAAAGCGTCTCGGCGAGGTGATGCAGGAGCGGATCTTCGCGCCGCTCGGCATGACGAGTACGGCATTTACTCTCACGCCATCAATGCGCGAGCGGCTGGCGCGTGTGCACCAGCGCGGCGCCGACGCATCTCTGGAGCCGCTGATGAATTTCGGGCCTACGGCGAACCCCGAGGTGGATATGGGCGGCTCCGGGCTCTACGGGACCGTCGAAGACTACATCAGGTTCATCCGCATGTGGTTGAATCACGGGATGGGCGATCACGGCCGCGTGCTGAAGCCGGAAACCGTCGCCATGGCCGTGCAGAACGGTCTCGGCGATAAGAAGATTAAAGCCTTGCCCGGTGTGATCCCGTCGCTTTCCAACAACGCTGAATTCTTTCCCGGCATGTCAAAATCCTGGGCTCTCAGCTTCATGCTCAACGACGAGCCCGCGCCGACCGGGCGCCCTGCGGGCACACTCGCATGGGCGGGGCTCGCCAATTGCTATTTCTGGATCGACCACACGACGCAGGTCGGCGGCTTCTGGGCGACCCAGATCTTTCCCTTTGTCGACGCGGCCGCCATCGGCGGATATCTCGATTTCGAAACGATGGTCTACGAGGTTGTGTCTCGATAAGGCGGCAGGACGAGCAAGTCCCAATATTATCAGGACAGCTTACGTAGCAAGCGAATAGAGCTGCGCGGCAACCGTTTAGTCGACGTCGTCGTTCATCTGCCCCTTGCGGATCATGTGCATGAGTTCGATGCCGCCCAGCAGCACGCGGGCACAACGAAAATTCTTGAAGCCCAGCATGGACCGTGTACGCCGCTTTATCGCCCGGTGATCTTGGTCGGGTAGCAGCAGCGCATTGCTGCGCTGCTGCCCCCTAAGAACCGTACGTGCGCCTTTAGGAGCATACGGCTCAAGCCTCTGCAAAGGCATCTGTCGACACCCGGTAGTACAACTTCATTTTCCGGCGTACTGCGGATTTCTACGGCAATTGAGATGGTTAACCTGGAGGTTGCTTGCTGCATCCGTGCCGCCGTCAGTTTGCTTCACAATATGCGTAACATCCCAGCGGGTGTTCATTGTGATGGGCTGCTGACAGTTGGAACACATGCCATCTTGCCTTACCCAGACACGGTACAGCTTACGGCGACCGCGCGTCGAGTTCAGCATCTTCTGGCCCCATCGGGATTCGAAGTATGGTGCCCATTGCGGATCGTGCGGATTTGCGCCCGCTCGGATCTTGATGTGCCGTTTTATTGGCGTGGCCGATTCCTTCAGCAAGGTGACCTCTCTTGTCGTGCCATCCTCTTTTTTTTCTGTGGCGGCAAATACCCAATCCCGCAGACCTTTGGCCCTGAAGTATTTGCTTTTTATCCATCGGGCGCCTTTTTTAGGGTGCCTTCTGGCCGCCCATCGCCATAGCATTGACCAGACCTCGTGATCAACCCGATCGAAGGCTTTCTTGGCGACGACATGGCTATGGTAATTCGCCCATCCTCGTAAAACAGGATTGAGCAGCTTTACCAGGTTCGCCTGTTTAGCCGTCTTGTTGGCCTTGATGATTTCACGAATTTTGTCAAGATGTGCCTTGACGTTCGCTTTCGACGGCTTCATCAGTAGCTTGCCGTTGTACTTGCGAATGTTCCATCCGAGGAAATCAAACCCATCCTTGATGTGCGTTATCCTGGTCTTTTCTGGTGATAGGACCAGCCCGCGTTCCGCCAGGAATTCAGCTACTGCCGGCCTGACTTCATGTTCCAGCCACTCCTTCGAGTGGCCGGTAATAATGAAGTCGTCCGCGTAACGCACCATGTTCATTTTCAGTCCTCTCTGCTTCGCTCGCGGGAATTTTTCCGCGAGCATAGCTTCGAGGCCATCGAGCGTCATGTTGGCTGCCACCGGGGAAATAATTCCCCCTTGCGGGGTGCCGGCGTCAGTGGGGAAGAGTTCGTTTTGATACACGTATCCCGCTTTGAGCCACTTCTTTAGAATCACCTTGTCCGTGGGGATATTGGCGATCATCCAGTCGTGGGAAATTTTGTCGAAACAGCCTTGGATGTCGGCCTCCAGCACCCATTCCGCACTCGCCTTTTTTGCCAGAGAAATGAAGCATTGTCCTCCAGCGTCAGCAGTAGAGCGTTCCGGTCTGAACCCATAAGAATTCAGATCGGCGGTGGTTTCCGCAACGGGTTCCAACGCCAGCAGATGTAACGCCTGCATGGCGCGGCATTTCATCACGGGTATGCCGAGCGGCCTCGTCTTGCCGTTTTTCTTCAGAATAAAAACTCTCCGAAGTGGAAGGGGCGAATAATCCCGCCTCTTCAACGACGCAATCGCGTTGGCCTTTGCCGCCGGTGTTTTCCACGTTACCTTGTCCACACCGGGGGTGTTCCTGCCTTTGTTTTCAGTCACCCGCTTCACGGCTAATGCACGGCCGCTGAACGAATGGGTCAGCAGCCATTGCAGTGCTTTCACCCTGTTATGGCGGCCGGCCTGTACCGCCTTCACCATACGCGATTGCAGCCTCCTTACCTGACGTTGAACATCGGCCCAATTGATGCCGTTCCACGCCACGCCCGAAGGTGCACGCGCCCGTGTTGCTGCGCTCATTTGCTTTCCTTCCGTTTAGATGGTTCTGCAAACTCTCTGGTGAGGAGAGACCACGAGGAAGTCTGCCCGCTTTCGCGTCGGGTGATGTTGCAACCCGTATCCCGTCCATTACAGCCGGGCATTCGCTTTTTCCCCGATCCTGTGCCCGCACCGCCATGGGCAGACCTCGCAGCCTGCTGTCCCGAAGGGAGCGATACGGGGTTTCCACGTTCCGCTTATGGAAGTACGTCGGGTTAGGTGCCTGCTCTGGGCCGGGAGGTATGCGGGTCACGAACGCGTAATCGAAAGACGCTGTTCCCACCTCCAGTACCGTTTTGGTTCGAGCGCAATAGCCATTTCCGCTCGTTCAACGTAACGACCCTACTGCAGATTCAAATGTTTTCACCATACCGACTATCTGGCACTCATCCGGCGTATGGCTGCCAGAAGGGTACGCCTCTCGCGATTGATACCCCGCGCCTTGCGGCGCTTCGTTACGTTGTCAGAGCCGCTCTTGATTCAGGCCCCTGGATTCACCGGGTGACACCGGTGGTTCTCTCCTTCGATACGGCGAGAAGGGAGAACAACTTCTGTAAGCGACCTCGTGTCGCACCTCTATAACGTTGTTCAGATACTTGTTTTGGCGGATCTTGATCGGTATTTCCCGCTCCGCGTTAAGACCATCCAGCGCGGCCAGGTTCGCACCGCTTTTATCGATTGTCCCGTCTGGGGTTCGCCGTTTTGTTCAATCGACTTTTCGGAGTAGCGCCGCGCCGCAGCCTTGTCACGATGGACACGCAGCAGAAAGTCGACCGTGTTGCCGTCCTTGTCGACGGCCCGGTAAAGATACCGCCATTCGCCCTTGACGCGAATGTACGGGTGAGTAGACCCAGGGAATTTCACCCGGAGTCTCTCGCAGAACCGTGCGTAAACCTCTCGATTTACACGGCTCGTCCCAGCCATCCTTTTGCCATCTCGCGACGGCAAATCGACGCGGAAGGCAGATCCCGAAGCAAGCGTGTCCCCTGTGCAGTTTCGAATGGTCCAGTCAGCCACCGCTCAATGTACATCAGGATCCAGTCCTCCTTGATGTGCTTGGGTACCGCTTTTAGCAAGAGGCCATGATCAATTTGATCGAAGGCCGCCTTGATATCAAACTCCACCAGCCAGTCGTATTTCCAGCACCTTTGTCGGGTGAACTACATGCCGATTCCGGGCGTGTCCGTCCACGCCGCGACGAAAGGTGCGGTAACCAGCATGACGCGGGCGCTGGCAAGGGATCTTGGCAGTCGGGAAATTACGATCAATAACGTCCAGCCCGGACGGATCGATACGGTGATGAACCCGGCCAACGGTCCGATGGCCGACCAGATCCGGGGCTCAATTGCACTGGGCCGCTACGGATAAGGCGACGATATTGGGGGACTTGTCGCCTGGCTGGCAAGCCCCGATGCGGCGTTCATAACGGGCACCAGTCTGAAGTCGATGGGGCACAAGTGCTTGACTAATGACTTCGGGCCGACTTGCGGCGGGGCCTATACGCGGAACTTTCCTCCCGTGCCCGCGGTCCAGCACGACTGTGCCACAGCAATGTTGCGCCCCAGGAACATGACGAACCGATGGAATGCCTTGATCGGTTCAAGCGTTGTTACGCAGTACTCGTTGCGACGCAGCGAGCCTGCCGCACGGAACTCGATACCTCTACCTGATCAAACATGCCGTTCATCGAAATTGAAGGAAAGCCGCTGCACTATCAGACTCGCGGCACGGGATTCCCGGTACTGCTGGGGCACAGCTATTTGTGGGATTCGTCAATGTGGGCGCCGCAATTCGACGCGTTGTCTCGCCACTATCAGGTAATCGTTCCGGACCTTTGGGGCCACGGGCAATCCGGGCGGCTCCCGGAGAATACACATACGCTCGGCGATTTGGCCACACACGCGGGCCGCCTGCTGGATGCCCTGGGTATCGGACAATGCGCGATAGTCGGCTTGTCGGTCGGCGGGATGTGGGGGTCCGAACTCGCGTTGCGCGAACCGGGCCGTGTCAAGTGCCTCGTCCTGATGGATACCGACAGGAGCGCCGAACCTGATGCGACGCTCAAGCAATATTCCCAGATGTTCAACGCGATCGAATCGCTTGGCATCATTCCCGCTCCGATGATCGACGTCATCGTGCCTTTGTTTTTCCGCCGGGGCGCAACGCTGGACGGTGAAGTGCACGCAAGGTTTCGAAAAGCGCTGGCGGGGTTCTCTGCGGACCAGCTGCGACAGTCGGTTGTACCGCTGGGCCGATTAATTTTCGAGCGGTCCGACGCGCTTGCCAGTCTTGCCGGTCTTGATGCCGCCAGTACGCTGATCATGTGCGGCGAACTCGACATTCCGCGGCCGCCAACCGAAATGGCACGGATGGCTGCGGTGATTGGCTGCCGGCAAATGCTAATACCCGACGCGGGCCACATTTCAAACCTTGAAAATCAATCCTTCGTCACTGACGCATTACTTGCGTGGCTTGGCCAGCATGTGGCGTAGGCTGAATACGACATTCGACGCGCTCGCGTGCTCAATGACTCGGACGCCTTCCGTGCATCTCGGCCGCGTCAGCTAGGCCGAGATCAGCGTAGAACGAACGCTTCTGATGCAGTCACAGTCAACCGCAAACGCATCGGCCAAGGTAGGCAGTCGGGCTCTGATGCAAATAGGCAATCTGGTCGAGAGGTCTTCAATAGGTAGGATACCTCATCGAGTAGAAAGGACGGCATTCCAGACTGAAGCCGCAGTGGTATCCCTGAGGCCGAGCTTTGCGAGATTGAACTGACCTTTGCGAATGCGATGAATCAACTCGATGCCTGAAATCGTGACCGCGGCACTCCTGAACCGTTTGAAGCCGAGCATGACGTTGGTTCTGGACTTGATGTTGCGATGGTCCTGTTCAATCGGGTTGTTCAGGTACTTCGAGGATCGGACCTTTGTGTCCTCCAACAGCAAGCCGTCGGCCTTCATCTCGCGCACCGCGCGATGCGAGGCAGCATAGCCATCGAGCGTGGTCGTCTCCGGCGCTTGGCCCTGATGCTTGATGGCTTTGCCGAAAAGGCCTTTTGCCGCAGCCACCTCGCGCTTTGCGCGAGCGGGGCTCGTATTAGCGACGTCCGCCTTTTTTCAATGGCCGGTTGCCAGTGAAAAAGTGCCGAACTTAATGACCGGATAGGGTCGGGTTGAGCCGACCGCATCGGGCGGGAGTCGGGCCAGAAGCGGCCTTTCGACATTGCGTTTTGAATCGTCAACAATCGCCTGGCCGGTAACCCTGACCACTAATGCGCGGGCTGACCATTATGGAATTCAGGTTCGCCGTCGCTGAGGATGCGAAACGCCTTGCTCCGCTAAACGCACAACTCGCCCGCGATGAGGGGCATCGCAATTCGATGACCGTCGAACAGTTGGAATAACGAATGGAAAATTGGCTTGCACGCGACGAATAGGAAGCTGTAATTTTCGAAGAGGCGGATATGCCGACGGGTTACGGTGTTGTTTCGCCGCAATGATGACCATATCTATCTTCGGCAACTCGTCGTCAAACCCGAACTTTGGTGTGGCTTTGGGCAAACGCTTGGACCAAAATGCTGCGCGCCTGCGCGTTGACGTGCTCGTGGGAAATCGAGACGGCCAGGCGTTCTGGCAAACCGTTGGTTTTCAACCCTATTGCGTGACCATGGAAATGGCGTCCCCGCTTACGCAAGCATCCTAACCCGCGAGTGGTAATCGGTTTGAATGCCCGGTGTTCAAATCCTGCCTCGTCCCGTGCGGGTCGACCTGCGCCGCTCGTCATCGGACACGCCACGACCGGCCAATAGCGGTCCTTCGAGCCGAGCGCTCGATTTGCCGACAACGCCGTTACAAATCTGCATCGAAAACAGTCGCGAGTGAGGGTTTACCGTGACTTCATGCGAATCTGCGGCCCGCTTTGCACCACCCGTGATCGCACGCATCGTCTTCTGGACCTAAAGGATTTGCTCGTCAGGAATGCGGCTGTTGTCCGAGTCGCTGATAACTTGGTCGAGCCAGCGTTCCAGGAACTTAATGGCGTCGTAAGCTTTCGCGTCACCATGGTCGTAAGAGAACTTCAGGAAAGCCTGACCTCCATCGAGAGCGACAGTCAGCTCTAGTTGGCACAGCAGGAGGGATCCGGGATTCGTCGACACGGGTACGTGCCTTTGGCCGCCGCGAGCCAATAGAAATGAGCAGCTTTCGCCGGATTCGCCGGTTGATCCCTCTTTTCCGCGGCGTGTTCGCGATACAGTCCGGCGTTGAATGCAGCGGGGAATGTCGCCTGCGCGATGCCAGGTGCTTAGGCGGCGCCCAGCCGTGATTCGGCAATCCGCTTCAGATCATCGGGAGTTGAAGCGGATTCAGACAACTGCTCAAGCAAGTCCGTGGCTCTCTTTTCGTCTTTTGGCCCACCATCGCCGAGCGTCAAGCTCGTCGCCAGGTTAAGTATCGACCGAGGCAGCCCTCGCGAGGCCAAAGCCTCAAGGAGGTGACGAGCCACTTCGGGTTCCCGGTTTCGGTTGCCGCTTAGCAACTCATCAGCAATCGATTCTACAGACCTCAGCGAGCTTTCGTTTTCCGTTCTATGTATGCCAGTCATGAGCGCTTGTTCGAAGTGGCCAACGGGATGGTGCACGGCGTGAGCCAACGTGTTTAGCGCCTCTTGAAAACTCAGATCTTCCTTTGAGCCGGCAAACGGCATTTCTGTCGGGTGCTCGCCCTCGTCTCGCGCGTACGCGGCCGATGGTTGCCACCATCGAACAAAGTCGTCCGCGGATTCACCGTGAAGATCAATTGACGATGCAGCCAATTGCGAAGCCTGATATACGCGTCTCGCGGTCAGAGTCGCACTGTCACACGCTTCGTCGAGTGCGGAAGCTACTTTGCTGCCCAGCTCGCTGTGAAGGTCGGTCCAATCTCTATAGCCGAAGACCTCGGAGGTCACCTGTCGCGCGTGGGATTCCTTAAGCGAAAGGCGGTATTTGAGCCGGTTGGCGGCCCGCGTCGGGATAGACGCGTTCTGGAAGTAGATACGCATGGCTTCGGTCCGAGTTTGCGTGCCGACGAAACTCCACAGCAGGCACGGAATCAAAATGAGTGTGAGGCGGCGGGGCGTGACGCCCCCTCAAAAAATACCGTCGGTTTCTTATGCCGTCAATCCTATTCCAAGAGATAGTATTTTGCGCGACAGGACCCAATCCAGGCGGCAAGCGGTCTTCAAGATAGAGTTTGGCACGCCCGGATCTGCGATTGTCCATATACTTTTCATAGTTCAGAACAGTCCATCCCGGTCGCTCACCTCTGCGTGATTCGTTCACGATACGGAGTGCCGTCCGGGACCCGCTGCCATCAGTCAAGCACTTGTGCCCCCATCGACCTTCAGGCTGGTGCCCGTTATGAAGGCCGCTTCAGGGCTTGCCAGCCAGGCGACAAGTCCCCCAATATCGTCGCCTGATCCGTACCGGCCCAGTGCAATTGAGCCCCTGATCTGGTCGGCCATCGGACCGTTGGCCGGGTTCATCACCGTATCGATCCGTCCGGGCTGGACGTTATTGATCGTAATTTCCCGGCTGCCAAGATCCCTTGCCAGTGCCCGCGTCATGCTGGTTACCGCACCTTTCGTCGCGGCGTAGACGGACACGCCCGCAATCGGCATGTAGTCGCTGCTGATGCTGCCGATATTGATAATCCTCCCGCCTTTTTCCATGATCACCGGGCGATAAAGCGGCGCACACGGCCCATGCTGGGCTTCAAGAATTTTCGTTGTGCCCGCGTACTGCTGAGCGGCATCGAACTCAATGCACATGATCGCCAAGGGTCAAATGGAGGAGCGCAGAATTGGATGCACTCGTGCCGAGCAGTTCCACGTCCTGGCTTCATAAGTAATCCTTACCATAACGACGCATGTTTCGTCATCTCGCCCTTATCGCGATAAAACCACGAGGCCACCTCTGTCAATCGGGGGGGGGGTGATATGAGTTTGTTATCGTAAGGTTCTCCTATGGCGTGACTACAACAAACTACTCTCGACTGGCTTTCCGAACCCGAGTCAGTTCGAAGTGTGGAGGCAGTCGCAGCGACTGCGGCTTACAACCTCGCGGTCGTGTTTGCGCATTGCGACGAGCGCCATCCTCATAGCGCGCTGAAGTACCATTCGCCATTTGAATCTCGCCAGCGCAAGTTCACCAGACTAAGCGTGACCGAGTCCCGCCATGCAGAGGCAAGTCCAGTACGCACCTCGCTTAACGCGTGGTTCGAAAGTCGACGCGGATCAAGTCTTCCTTATGCCGTGCAAGTTGCGCGCGTTCCCAATGCACGTCGCATCGTCTCATTCAATTCGCTCCTCAATAACGTATTGCCTTTTCATCACTTTTGACATCCCCGTTATCAATGGATGTTGTTGATAAACCCAATAGCGCGAGGCATGACAAATTTGTCACTTCCCTGCCCCCGGGATGACAGGTTTGCCGCCCTAACATTCGACGGCGGATGTGCCAGAGGATGATGTCGAGCTTGAACTAGCAGCGTTTGGTTTGAAATCGATGATGGCGATTTCGCGATCTAACACGTCCGCATGGCCCTGCTTATATAAGGAATTAACTGTGAAAAGATCTAAGGCTCAACTCTCAGTAAGCATCCTTTCGATGATCTCGGCGATCGCGATCGGTCAAGCCGCATATGCCGACGGCACGCTGACCCGTGACACTGGCGCACCTGTCGCCGACAACCAGAACTCCGAGACCGCCGGCCCTGAAGGTCCGGTTGTGCTGCAGGACTCGAATCTCATCGAGAAACTGCAACGCTTCGACCGCGAGCGCATTCCTGAGCGCGTCGTCCACGCGCGTGGCACCGGCCTCTTCGGCGAGTTCGTGCCGAGTGCCGACATCAGTTCGCTGACCACGGCGAAGGTGTTCACGCCGGGCACGAAGACCCCGGTCTTCGTGCGCTTTTCGACCGTTATGGGCTACCGCGGATCGCCGGAGCAGGCTCGCGACCCGCGCGGTTTCGCGATCAAGTTCTACACGCAGCAGGGCAACTGGGACATGGTCGGCATCAACTGGCCAGTCTTCTTTATTCGCGATGCCATCAAATTCCCGGACTTCGTGCACGCGAACAAGCCGTCCGCGATGACGGGCGTGCAGGATCCGAACCTGGCCTTTGACTTCTTCGCTCACTCGCCCGAAGCGACGAACATGCTCACGCACCTGTACACGGACGAGGGCATGCCTGACTCGTACCGTCACATGGATGGCTTTGGCGTGCACGCGTTCAAGTTCGTCAATGCCCAGGGCGAAGTTCACTACGTGAAGTTCCACTGGAAGAGCCGCCAGGGCGTCCAGGGCATCCGCCCGCAGGACATTCCGCATTCGATCGGCGCGGACTGGAACATGATGACCGACGACCTGTACAACGCGGTCAAGGCACGTTCCTATCCGCAGTGGGACCTGTATATCCAGGTGATGTCGCCGAAGGATCTGGCCAAGTACGACTTCGATCCGCTGGACGACACGAAGGTATGGCCGACGTCGATTCCTGAGCAAAAGGTCGGCACCATGACGCTCAACCGCATTCCGGATAACTACTTCCAGTCGACGGAAGAGTCCGCGTTTGCGCCGTCGCGTCTCGTGCCGGGCATCGAGCCGTCCGAAGACCGGATGTTGCAAGGTCGCCTGTTCGCCTACGCCGATACGCAGATGTATCGTCTCGGACCGAACTACATGGATCTGCCGATCAACCGTCCTGTTGTGCCTGTGACCAACAACAACCAGGACGGCTTCATGAATGCCGGCGACCGCAAGGGTGAAGTCAACTACGAGCCCTCCGGTATCAACGAACTCGCCGAGCAGCCGACGTACAAGGCCGTGCGGACACCTCTGTCGGGGACGACCCAGCAGCAGGCAATCCACAAGACCCTAGACTTCCGTCAGGCCGGTGAGTATTACCGGACCCTGTCCGAGCAGGACAAGACGGACCTGGTGACTGCCCTCTCGGCAGACCTGTCACACGTCACGAACGATGCGAACAAGTACGCGATGCTGTCGTACTTCTACAAAGCCGATTCCGGCTACGGAACCCGCCTTGCGCAGGCGACGCACGCGGACGTGTCCAGGGTGCAGAGCATGGCTGCGCACCTGAGCGAAAACTAAGCCGTAGCGATGAGCCTGCGCAAGCAGGCTCATCCTTGCGTGAAGCACGACTTCCGATGGAGCACACATGCAATGCTTTTCTGCCGTGTGCCGCAGGCTTCGTAGCGCAGCGGCCAATGTTGCTGGATACGCGATGCAATGTCGATCAGACCAACAACGCCGGCGAAACCGCGCTGTCGTTTGCGGCGCTGTTTGGTCGCCTCGACATGATCCCGGTTCTAAGTGAAGTCGGACTTGCTCAGGAAAAGATTGCTTCAATATCTGGCGGCGCGTCTTTTACCTCGTCGAAGTTCGGCGTCGCTTCGATATGCTTCAGGTGCTTCAGCATGCACGCCGCAGCCTTGGTTTTCATCATGCGCTTCGATTGCATCCCTCAGATACTTCTTTTGGCGGATCTTGATCGGTATTTCCCGCTCCGCGTTAAGAGCATTTAGCGCGGCCAGGTTCGCATCGCTTTTATCGATTGTCACCGTCTGGGGTTCGCCGTTTTGTTCAATCGACTTTTCGAAGTAGCGCCGCGCCGCAGCCTTGTCACGATGGGCACGCAGCAGAAAGTCGACCGTGTTGCCGTCCTTGTCGACGGCGATACAAATACTTCCACTGGCCTCGGACCTTGATATACGTTTCATCCATTCGCCAGCTCCGTCCGGCCGTTTTCTTGGGGCGGCGAAAGGCCCTCTCCAGAACCGGCAACACCTTGATAGCCCAGCGGTGCACGGTCGAATGCTCGACCGAAATTCCGCGCTCCGCCATCATCTCTTCCAGGTGTCGAAGACTCAGCGGATAGGCCACATACCAGCGCACGCACGTAAGATGACATCGAGCGGATAGTGCAAACGCTTGAGCACCCGTGCCACGGCTGGATTCAGAGTCTTCAATCTGCTTGTACCGCAATATGCGCGCAAATTTACTTTGTCTATTCGATTCCGCAACTGTAATGCAGGTTGCCTGCCCTTGCGTTGTCACTCGGACAGGATTTCTGGGATCTTCGTCGAATCGTTCGTACTGGCGTCCGGAAGGCCCTCGATTCTCGCGCTCGTTCCAGATTGTCTTGCGGTGCCACGCAATCAGACCTTCAGCGTAGGACAGACTCGATGGCCTCCGGCTTGCCATAAAGCCAGCCTTGGGCGAGTTCGATACCGCAACCCCGCAATGCGGCATGCTGATGTTCTCTTTCCACGCCTTCGGCGAGCACCAGGCAACCCAGCTTGCAGAACCGCTCTGCTGACTCACGAATCGCGGCCATAAAGTGCGAGCCCTTGTCGGCGTTGCGTATCACCGTGATGCAAAGTTTGACGATGTCCGGGCGCAACAGGCGACCGGTGTCGAAGTCGGCGAACCCGCATCCTGTGTCATCGAGAGCCAACCGAATCCCCAGGGTGCGCAAACGATCGACCACTTCCACCAAACCCTCTGCTTCGTTGAGCGGCAGGTGCTCAGTGAGTTCGATCATCACTTCCGGTCTACCGGCTAACGCCAGCTTGTCCGCCGCAAGGGCCAAGGCATCAGGGCCCAAGTTGATGGTCAGGAAGGCGCCAGGTGGTAATTTGTCTTTAGTGCGCTCGAGAGCCAATTCGGCACACAACAATTCCGCATCCACGGTGCGCCCGGCGGCGTAGGCCGCATCAAACAACTTATCCGGGCGTTCAAGAGGTGACCCCTGCGGACCTCGGGAAAGGGCTTCGAAGCCAACCACCGCGCAATCGCTGACGCGCACGATCGGCTGCAGAAATGTCTGTATGGAGCGGTGCGCCAGAATCGCTGTCACGTCGGTAGAAGATCCTGGCTGCTCCACAACCTGACGTTGGGGTTCAGACCTCAACTGGTCCTCGGTCCATTGAGTCCAGCATGCCTTTGCATCCCGCTCGCCTGTTTCGGGGGGCATGAGGAATACGGACAAGTCGGCGGTTATGCGAGCGCCCGTCGCGCCCCCGAAAACAGCCAGCAGTGACTCCCGGGTCAGGTTGCGCCCTGCGTGCTCTATGGCCTCCGCCACTTCCCTGGCATCGCGCGGCAGGCCGTCCGAAAGGACACGAAAGCATGCCGCCCACCTTCCATCGGCAGCACAACCATATCGGTCAATCACCGCATGTTGAGCCAGCAAACGCGTGAGCAAGCCATCTGCTGCTTCGCCAAAATCGGCCATTGCCTGGCGGGCTGCTTCATCACCGAAGATTTCAGACAGGTGCACACTCTCCGCAATGTTCACGCTCAGGACGCCAATGGTTTCGGTCATTTGCGACAACCTCGATCGCCGCGGCAAGTACCCCTCAGCGACTTCATTTGCATGCATCGAACTATTCTTTCTGGATTTGGCGAGTATACGATCCGTCACCTGCATGGCCTGTACGATCCGGATTCGGTAAAGCTGCTGTGTGTCGCGTCAGACGACCATTTCGGGCAAAGGACAGAGGTCCCAAGTGGACCCGGGAATCATGAGCATCCCGTTTCTGTTTTGAATCCTGCTGCTGCACCGTACTTGATCAGTGTGCCTTCACCAACATGAGATGATCCGGTCGTCGAGATGACATCTTTGACATGTCTGCCCCATCCGTCAAAAAGGGGTTAAAAATCGGACGTTCGCACGCTTATGTCGAAGGGTAGTTCCGGGGTCGCGCTGAGACGCTTCCGCTATCAGCCCGTCACAGCGCGCCTGGGTTTTGTCGCATTAAGGATGCAGTGTGGACATCTCGCAACGAGTTTGTCCTAAAGTCCTGAAGCCCCGGAACGGCCGACCGGTAAAGTTAGCCGAATCCGTCCGCTTTATGTCTCGCTCCAGACATTCCCGAGGCTGTGGCGACTATATGCAGCAGCGAACGCAAGCGTTCCCGCCATGCTGATTGACTCGCTTGCTTGCTGCCTATTGATGTCGATAGGCCGCCTTGCGCGGACAGCACCAACTATCTGAAGCGGTAGTTGATTGCGGCCACAACGTTCAGTTCATCCCGGCGCTCCGTGATGGGACTGTGTGCCGCGTCGTGCTGCAGCCGGCCGAGGGTTACAGCCAACGAGCCGACCCATTTCTTCGTTATGTCATAGCTCGCGTAAGCGTTCAGGTGAATGTCACGTAGTCCCGCACTCGTGTTGAAGGTTGGCAGACCCGACGCAGCGCTCTGTGTGGCGCTCACGCCGAATAACGACCGCGTATATTCTGCATTTGCCCATGTCGTGCCCGGCCCGAATGACACCAGGAACCTTGAGGTCAGCGGCAGATTAGCCAGCAGATCAGCACTGACCAGAAGTCCCTGGCCCGTTCCCGCAATGTCCTGGTAGGCCGCGACTGAACCCATCAGGAACGACACCGAATAGTCGGCAAAAAGTTTGAGTTTCGGACCCTCGTCCACGTTGCCTAACCCATGCAAATGCGGATCGTCGGACTCGCTGCGCGATTGAAAATCCAGGCTGAGCGCAGCGCCCACGTGGTAGGCGTCGTCTTTGCCTTTAAGCACATTGATCCCGATCAGATCGAGACCCTGCGAGAAAATCCGGTCATCGTAGGAGATATCGAGCGATGGAATCGGCAGGAGTCGCAGCTGCCGCGCGCCCGGATATCGGGGAGAAAGCATCAGGCCCAGACCCACCGATACCTTCCATTCATCGCCCGCAGCAGGACTCACGCTCGCGTCCTGGTCGTCGGCGAACGCGTGCGTGAACCAAAGGCACCCGAACGCAATCGGCAAGCATTGCAGCGCATGGCTTACCTTCACTGCGCCCTTCCCGCTGTTGCGAGAGCCGTGCCGGCCGCGCCCGCATGCAAAGTCTCACGCCTCGAATCAAGCACCAGTTTGCACCCCCGCTTTTGCGAGGTGCCGCAAATGCCTCGCGAGTGCCCTGGAGACTACCGGAGCGGCTTCTCCGCCTCCACCGCTGCTGGCCACTTCACTTTCCCGCAGAAACACGCCTACTTCCCGCGCGACGATTTCGCGTTCGTTGTCGGACGTAATCATGTGGTACGAATCGTCTAGATAAATCGAACGCAGAAACGCGGAACCAATGTGCGAGCTGACAAATTTCGCGTTGTTGGGATTCGCGGTTTCATCGTCGATGGCGTGGATGATCAGGCAGTCGTTCTTTATATCGCGGACAAAGCCGCGCACCCTCCTGGCGAGCCGCGACGCTTCGTGGAGCGCCGGCAGGGAAATGGTGGAAGGGCCAACCTCGCTGAACCCATCCTTCTGCATTGCCCGTGCAATTTTTGCTCGCAGCGCCTCGTTCCTGAGTCCGAATGGCGCCCCTTCGCGATATCGCCAGCTTCCGCGCATGGGCGTGTAATATGCCGCCCCCAGCAGGAATCGATACCACGGTATCGCCCACCCGTCGTAGGCGAGCGTGACAGACAGGAGAACAACGGCTTGAGCCGCCGGGCGATGCCTGACAAGCGCCAGCGCCAATGTCGCCCCGATCGAAAGACCGCAAACGGAAACACGTGCATAGCGGCCCGACAGCTCGTCGAATTTTCGAATCACTGCCGTGAGCCATGCTTCCATTTTGCGTTCGGGGGACCCCGCGCTATAGCCGTCAAACGTGGGCGTGCAGATCACGAAGCCATTGCGCTCAAGAGCTCGGGCAAGGAACCGCATCTCGAGCGGCGTACTGGAGAGGCCATGGATCAGGAGGACCGCGTGATCTCCGCCTTCGTTGAACAACGACTTTGTATCTGACATATTCAGCCCCCAAGCCGTAAGACCAGAAAGTCACCTGCGTGCGTCCTGAAACGTTCGCAGACGCAGTTCATTGGCTGGAACTGTCCGGCGCCCATGTCCACGCGCGCGCGATGGTTGCCGGGCGTGAGCGTCGGCAACAGGAGCCTGATGTCTTCGGAATGAACATGCTCGTAGCGCAGCCCCGGCGCGGTGGCCGCTGCAATCCTCTCCGACATGGCAACACCGGTGCCGCCGCGGTCGTCGAGCGCCGCCCGGTGATCAAGTGCCTGAATCAGGATAATGTCGTCGTGGTAATGAGGAAGATGCCGCAGCAGCCGATGCGTCTCATCGACCGCACGACCGGCCAGCAGCCTCTCGTTATCAGCACGCAAAAGCATTTCATAGCGGGATTGCGCTACGAGGCCGATGAGTTCGCTCCGGAACTGCGCGCGACGCAACCTCTCGATCAGGCAGATGACTAGAATGCTGACGAGCGGAAGCGAGACGATCAAGCAGACGTCGGACTGGTCGAGAACGCTAATTTGCTGATAAGGCGGTACGAACAGGTAGTCGGCTATTACGAGGCCAAACCCCATGACGGCGAGCGCCGGCGCCATTCCAAAAAAATATCCGATCAGCGCTGCAGCGATGAAGTAGGCCGTTCCGGGCATGATGGGTCCGAGCAGCGGATCCAGCAGCAGCCGCCCCCCGCTTGCGACGATGAGCGCGAGCGCTGCGAAATACCAGCCGCGAAGGCCCCGGGGCGCCCAGCCGCTCGCATTACGAACTTTCATAATCTGTCACTTGCTTTGACGCCTGGTCGTGCGGCCATTCAGATGCCCGCCAAACCTTGTAGTGCCGGGGCGACTCGCACCCGCCAACCTGACGGTTTAATGACCGAAGTAAATCGACTCGGTGTTGCCAGTGGCCTCAGACCGGGCCGCTGTGGGGGCGCCGGATGCCGACATACCACCGGCTGCGCCCCCATAGCTAGCAGTCACTTCATTTTGCGCAGCCACCTTGGCTTCGGCAGCCTGAATGCCAGCCGGGTAATCCGGGCTGTTGCCCATACCCATGGCGGGGCGCCAGCCAGCCTTTTCGAGTTGGACGAGCTCGGCGCGCACTTGCGCGCGCGTCACCGGCCCGTTCGATTGTTGAGCGAACGATACGGCCGGCACGGCTAGGGCCGAAGCGAGCACGACGGCGGGAATGAGGGATCTGAGCACCGTGAAACTTCCAGTTGTTGGCCGCGAAGGGCGATTGTTGAATGCCGGACAATAAACTGCGACGACACTGGGGTTAAGTATAAACCCGCACTATTGTACAGTGCACGATAATAGTTTTTATCGACCTTATAGGCTGATCTCAAAATTGGAGTTGGCTGGCCGCATGACCGTTCGTGGCCGGGCAGTAAGGACTATGTTCTTGTTGGGCATTGACCGGCGTAACCGCGTACCGGGTCAGTTGTCGAGCGTCCGAACGCTTCCGAAGTAGTCTGCAAGGTCGGCGTCAGCAACTATCCGTTTGCCCTTGATCCAGCCGCTCCTCCACCTCGATCACCGCTTGCTGCGCATCGCAGCCCGGGCGTAAGCGTATTGGTCGCGTAGAAGGTCAGCTTCAAAGATCGATTCGGCTCCAGCATCGCTGCTGCCACGCATATCTGATTGGCCGCTTCCTGAATGGAGCCGACACCTGAACGTCCCAACGACGACGCATGTGAACGGCTGTTATGGCCGGACCTTGCCGATCGCCACGCGATCGAACGGTGCGTGCCTGGAGCGGCAGCACCTGGATTGCGGACTCCGCACCCAGATGGCCGAAACGCTAGATCGATACGTCGGCACATCGATCCCGGCGCCCGGGCGATGTGCCGACCTTCTGGCGCGTGTCCAAGCTGAACAAACGCCCCGTCTGTTAGAAACGCGTACGCAAGCCTACAGTCGCCGCCACCTGATTGCCTGTTGAAGCCTGTGCCAAGCCATTGATAAACGCACCCTCGAACGCAGAGCCGGCCGCACCGTACGCATGTTGGTAGACACCCTCGACATAGACATCAGTGCGTTTGCTGAACGAGTAGTCTGCCATCAGCGTCACTTGATGCCACTTCGGGTCCGCCGTGCCGGTGGTTCCGGCAAAGGCGCCTTGAGTGAACGTATAGGCACCTGCGAGCGAAATCGCAGGCGTCACCGTATAGTGCACATTGACTTCGTAGTTATCGAAATGCAGGCTGTCAAACGGCTGCCTGATCACAGAGTTCGCACCCGGCTGCGTATTGTCGAACAGGGTATGCGTCCACAGCAAGCCAACAGTCGCCGGCCCGAACGTGTAGTTGCCGCCAACCCCCATCACGCGCTGGCGCGCGGCGGGGAAATTGACGAAGTCGTTGCTCGACACCGCGCCGGTACCCGAAAGCGAACCGTTATTGAGTTGAAGGTAAGCCGCCGCCAGATTGATCGGACCATTACTGTATGTCAGACCGAAGCTGTAGGCCCGGTTGTTTGAAAAGCCACCGGCCGCATTACTGAAGCCATACAGCGCCTCGGCCTGCAGCCCTCGATACGTCGGACTCGCGTACTTGACGGAGTTGTTGATATAGAACGAGTCGTCTACGTTGTCGTTGTCGAACGGATGTGCGGCCAGGTTGTTTCCGTCACCGTTGTTCGCCAATGCGATCGGTCCCAGATCATCGACCACGGCATCGTACTGCCGGCCGAGCGTCAGCGTTCCATAGTTGTCGCTCTGCAGACCGACGTAAGCCTGACGGCCGAACATTGTGCCCGAGTAGGTGGTCTTGCCATTTTGGATATTGAACCCGTTCTCAAGACGGAAGATCGCATGCAGACCGCCACCGAGATCTTCACTGCCCCGCAGACCCCATACTTCGTTAGACAGCATGCTGCTTTGTTCCTGCCACGCGCTGCTGCCACCCTGGTTATTCGTATAGACGATACCTGTGTCA
The DNA here is from genome assembly GCF_046025895.1 of Paraburkholderia sp. RL17-337-BIB-A. Taxonomy (NCBI): domain Bacteria; kingdom Pseudomonadati; phylum Pseudomonadota; class Betaproteobacteria; order Burkholderiales; family Burkholderiaceae; genus Paraburkholderia; species Paraburkholderia sp. RL17-337-BIB-A. The sequence continues at coordinate 3,750,849 of NZ_JARESY010000002.1, forward strand.
ATCAATCCATAAAGGGTGACGCTGCTTTGCGCGTGAGCCGCCGCCGCAAAAACGGACAAAGCTGCTGCGCCGATAATCTTTTTCTTCACTTGCTTCACTTGCTTCACTTGCTTCACTTGCTTCACTTGCTTCACTTGCTTCACTTGCTTCACTTGCTTCACTTGCTTCACTTGCTTCACTTGCTTCACGCTCCAGATAATGCCCCAAGAATAAATCATGATGTGCGCATGATCTCTGCTCAATCAATAACGGATAATGCACCGTTCACTCAGCAAGGGTTTCACGAAAGACTCTCCAGTACCGGATTGGTAGGCTGTCTCTCGAATGTGGTCCACTGCCTTTGCGCCCGCGCACCCAAAATTGACGATTCTATGGGGATTGTCATTGCGGTTCACCGAAAGAATTGACTCTTTCTTGCAAAAATTCTGTAAATGGCGATCGGAAGAAATCGACAAACGAGTCACTCGCCCGCTCAATGCTCGTGTGTCTGAGACGACCCACGGGCCTGGCTCCTGCGCGTCTACGGCTGGTTTATCATCGTGGCCCTTTACCCGACACTGCCATCCGATGAAAACGCTGCTTCTCTATATTTTCACGGCGATCGCCGAAATCGTGGACTGTTATCTGTCTGGATCTGTCGCAGTAACGCGTCGAACTCATGCACATGATAGCCAAGGGTCAAATGGAGGAGCGTGGAATTGGATGCCCTCGTGCCGAGCAGTTCCACGTCCTTGCTGCATAAGTAATCCTTACCATAACGACTCATGTTTCGTCATCTCGCCCTTATCGCGACAAAACCTCCGATTGTGCCAGGTCGCTATACACCTGCTTGCGGGTGTCGTCCTTCTCGACCTTCGCGAGCGTTTCGTATAACGCAGCACTAAGAAGTTCATCAGAGATGTTTTCCCTGAACCGCTTTATTTCTTGTATCGATGCCATAGTGACGTACATGCCTATTTTCCCAGCACGTAGCGTAGTTGATTCAGCAGCCCTTAATCACATTGCCCCTAAAATGCGACCTAAAACCGAGAGGCCAATTTCTTGCGCTCACTCTCGGGCAGCTTCGCTGCCGCCCCAGCGGATCGACTCATGCACTCACCACGACTGAAAAAAAGCGGGCTGCCATTATCGGCCATCGCGGCTTCATCCGGCGCCGTGAGTGTAACCCCCAACTGAACCACGCCTGCCCGCCAGCCTACCAGCGACGAAACCCGTCACGACCAGTGCCCAGTGCCAGCACGGTCGAGACCGCGGTGACGACGCTGAACCAGTAAAAGGCGCACGATTCGAACGACAGCGGTGCCGGGTTCACAGCATCATCGCCAGCTTCCGCCACGGTCAGCCGCTTCAAAATGTCGTAGACCGGATGAGCGAATAGTAAGAGCTGACCCCCTGTGAAGGTGGCAGCAGGTTTGCTGCACCCCTTATTCGCCCGTCGTTTTGGCGATAGTATCCAGTTGATAGAGTTCTAGCTTGCGATATAGCGTGCTCCGAGAGACACCCAATGAGCGGGCCGCCTGGGCGAGATTGCCGTGAGCATCCTGGACTGCCCGGGCGATGGCCAATCGCTCCGTTTCCTCCAGACTGCCCGATGGTTTGTGCTCCGGCGGGACAACGCCGACAGTGCCGGTTTCGTCGAGCAACTCAGCAGGCAGCTCGTCAAGCGTCACCGCCGCTTCGCTGGACGTCAGGAGCAGATTTTCGATGACGTTGCGCATTTCCCTGACATTGCCGGGCCATGAATAAGCGCGTAGCACCGCCATGATGTCGGCGCTGAGTCGTCGCTCGGGAACCGCGTGGCGTTGGGCGAGCCGCCGGTTGAAGTGCGCGACAAGGAGATCGACGTCGATGTCCCGTTCGCGCAGCGGCGGAATGCGTATTCGCGTAACGCTGATGCGGTAATAAAGATCGCGGCGGAAGTGGCCCGCGTTGACCTCTTCGCGCAGATTACGATTGGTCATCGCCAGCAGGCGCACGTCGACGCGTCGCGGCTGAGTGTCTCCAAGGCGGTAAATGACGCCCTCCTCGAGTGCGCGCAGCAAGACCGGTTGAAGTTCAAGCGGCATCTCACCGATTTCGTCGAGACATAGCGTGCCTCCGTGAGCCAGTTCGAACCGGCCAGGCCGCCCCTCGGCAGTCGCGCCCGTAAAGGCACCACGCACGTGGCCAAACAACTCGCTGGCGATCAGTTCTTTTGACGCGGCCCCGCAGTTGTACGCGACGAAAGGCCCACCTCCCCCTTCTTCGCCATGAATGGCGCGCGCAAACAGTTCTTTGCCGACCCCGGTTTCACCCTCGATCAGAACCGGCACGCGCCTGCGGGCAAGCTGACGCCCCCGGTTGAGGGCAGCCAGCATTGCAGCGCTTTGCCCCTGGATCTGCGCGAAGCAGTTGCGCTGCGGATCGTCCTCGCCGCTGCGCTCGGCGATCCGGGCGTTGGTGGGTCGCGATCGCACGGGAACAACGAGCATGGCACCAATCGTGCTGCCATCGACCACAACCGGGTTGAACCAGTCGGCATGCAAGCCTTTAGGTAGATGCTGCGCCCAGTCCTCGACAGCGGAACTCTCATCCATACCGGGGAAGCGTTCTCCGATGCTGACCGGCAATGGCACCCTGCCGGTGGTATGCACAAGTCGCCCGGCCCGATCAATCGCGATCATCCCGGTTGCGTCGGATGACGACAGGCGCTGCAAGCAGAAGGCCAGGAGGCGCATATGCTCGCGAGCAGCCTGCTCGGCCAGCACCATTTCAATCTGACGCGCGGCCGTTACCGCTAACGTAAGGTTATTGATCTGATAAGTGGAAGGCGGACCGGAAATGTCGAGCACGCCGAGAATCTTGCCGGTGCCGGGTTCGCAAATCGGCGCCGCTGCACAACTCCACGACTTGATTCCTTCGCAGAAGTGCTCGGAACCGTGGATATAAGTGGGCTGACCGGTGGCAAGCGTGGTGCCGATGCCGTTGGTGCCGACCTGGCCTTCACGCCAGTCGCCGCCCATCGTCAAATGGATTTTTTCTCCTGCCGCCAAAGTACGCAAGTCCCCTGCGGCCTTGAGAATCACACCGTTCTGGTTGGTCAGCAGCAGGATCGAATGCGAATCCGCGAAGAGATCCGCGGTTACGGTGAAAAGGCGATCAGACGCCGCCAGTAACTCCCGGTGCCGCCAGCACAGCGTCGCGACTGCGTCGCCATGGACCGCGACCGGTGCCGATCCCGCAGTAGGACTGACCCCGGATTGCAGACTTCGTTGCCAGGAGGCGATCAGAGCCGAAGGAGCGGACGTCGACGGCTCGCCCGCCAAAAAACGTTCCCATGCGAGCATCGTGACCCTGTCGGAGTGACGGCCGTTCGCACGCTGCGCGTTAGCCGCTATGCTGCGCATAACGGCGTAATTGCCAAGACCCGACAAGCTGCCAAGTTGTCTCGCCACAACGCTCCTCCTATGCGATCGGTCAACTCGAAACCGGCTGTAAGGCCGGCTTCCGCGTGACTCGCAAATGTGTCGCGGCCTCGGCTTTTTGCCTGCTCTACAAGCAAAACCGAATAGCGCGATCGTTGATTAGTATATGCCTACATCTCCATCCAGTCTGTGCGCGAAAACCCGCCGCGCAGCACCGTCAGATTGGCCTTACTGACTGCTCGCCTACCGAAACATAACAACCTTATTGCAGAAGTTGCGATGCAAGGCCTGTTTCAGCGCGGCAAGCCGGGAATGTCGACGCCGAAGGTTTGCAGCACGAGCACGACGTTAAACGATAGAACAACGAGTGCGGCCAGCGTCGCGATCACCGCGACAGATGCGCGATTTTTGTACACTCCCATGACGTCTTTGTCGCAAGTGAACCATAGCAACGCTGCCATCGGCAGCGGCAACGCGAGGCTCAATATAACCTGACTGATGACGAGCGCATGGGTCGCATTGACCCCGAGCGCAACCACGACGAAACTCGGCACCATCGTGACGGCGCGACGCAGCCACAGCGGAATGCGAAAGCCCACGAACCCTTGCATGATCATCTGACCCGCCATTGTGCCGACCACGGAACTCGATACACCCGAAGCGATCAGCGACAATAGAAAAATGCCTGCCGCCCCAATGCCCAGGAGCGGCGCCAGCGTGTGATAGGCCGTTTCGATCTCGGCGACATCTGGGTACCCGTGGTGGAATGCGCCGGCGGCCATGATAACCATCGCCATATTGATGAGGCCGGCGATGGTCAGCGCGATGACCACCTCGATGTTCGAGAATTTCAGCAACTTTGCCCGCTCGCGCTCCGTTCTCGCGGGTGCTCGCCGTTGCGTTAGCCCCGAGTGCAGGAAGAGCGCGTGCGGCATCACCGTCGCACCCACGATACCGACGGCAATCGTGAGCGCATTCGCGTCAGGCAATTGGGCGGAAAACGTGTGAACGAAGACACTCGGCCACGCAATCGGCGCAATGAACAGCTCGGCAAGGTATGCCAAACCAATGATGCCTACGAGTGCCCCGATCGCCAGTTCAAGGGGACGAAAACCGACGCTCTCAAACAACAGCAGGCCGTACGTCACCCCCCCCGTGACCAGCATGCCGCCAGCCAATGGCATGTGAAACAGTAACGACAGTCCGATTGCGCCGCCAAGAAATTCGGCCAGATCGGTCGCCATTGCGGCGATTTCGCTTACACCCCACATGATCAGCAAGACAGGTTTCGGAAACTGTTCGCGACACAGCTCCGCGAGGTTTCGCCCGGTGACGATACCGAGTTTCGCAGAGAGCGCCTGAAACAGCATCGCCACAAGGTTTGCCAACAGCACCACCCAGAGCAACGCGTAACCGTATCTGGCGCCCGCCTGAATATTCGTCGCGAAGTTGCCCGGATCCATATAGGCAACAGAGACCACCACTGCCGGTCCCGCAAAGGGCAGAAGCATCAGCGCGCCGCGGCGGCGCCCTTCCAATACCTCTCTTACCGCAAGCGTTGTGCGCTCGGTTCTCGTTGCCGGCCTGACTGCTGTACGAACGCGATCGTCCAAGCTTTCGCTCCTTGCTCATGAAGATGACAGGAGTGCCCGATTGATCAGGCAGGCGTGACATTTACGGCATCGCACTTCGGATTGCGCCGAAGACGGCTCGCAACAGCGGAGCGCTCGCCGCGCCCACATCGGACACGATAATAAACGTCCCGCAGAGTGTGATCGTCCATCCCGATGTGAACTTGAGCAGGCGAGCCGGGGGCATTGCACTGAGGTGCCGAGCCGTCACGGCGGCGGCATTGAATCGGAGAGTCGCTCCACAATACTCATCGTTGTCTCCGTCTATTGATTGCCGCCCGAACGAGGCCGGCAGCGACTGTTCTTTAGCCGGTCCTCGACCCGAAGACCGGTCGTGGCGTCACTATTTTCGGCCGAGCAATTCGGCGCCGGCGCCAAGCGCCGGGCCAGCGGTCGGATCGATCATATCCGGCTTCCTGGCGATCAGCGTCTGGGTGGTCAGGATCAAGCCAGCCACCGAGGCAGCATTGCGCACCGCGCTATAACTGACCTTCACCGGATCGATGATGCCCGCGGCCATCAGGTTGACGAACTTGCCCGTGCGCGCGTCGAGACCCACGCCCGGGGCCGCACGCACCGCCTCGGACACGATCGCAGCGCCGTCAAGGCCGCAGTTGGCGGCGATGTGATAGAGCGGTTTAGCCAGCACGCGCTGCAGCAATCTCGCCCCCTGCTGCACACTGCCGTGTGTCCGTGCAATCACGCCTTCAAGCTCAGTAGACACGCGCAGGAGCGCCATTCCGCCGCCTGGCACGACGCCCTCGGCAATCGCCGCGCGCGCCGCATTGATTGCATCCTCGATCAGGTGAAGCCGGCGCTTCTGTTCGACCGGCGTGGCGCCGCCGGCGAGGATCATCGCGGTGCCGCCGGATAGCTTGGCGAGACGCACCTGAAATTTGTCCCGCTCGACATTCTCCGGCGCCATCTCATACTGACGAGCGACCTGCTGACGGCGCGCGGCAACCGCAGCGGGATCGCCGCCGCCAGCGGTAATGATGGTCTGGTTCGACGAGATGCGCACCTGCCGTGCGCTGCCAAGATCGCGCAGTTCCGTGGCCTCGAGTTTGCCGCCCAGATCGCGGGCGATCACCCGGCCGCCTGTGACGATGGCGATATCCTCGAGCATAGCCTTGCGCCAATGCCCGTACTCCGGTGGATGAATCGCCGCCACCGGAACGCCGCCGTTGTCCCGCCAAGCAAGCAGGGTCATGACACAGGCGGGGGCAACCTCCTCAGCAATGATCAGCAGCGGGCGTTTGCTGTGAGCCGCGAGCGCCTGAAGCGCCGCTACCTCTTCCGGCGACTGCAGCCGCTGATCGGTCATCAGAATGAGCGGGTTGTCGAGCACCACCTGCATTCTCTCGATGTCCGTGACCATATGGTGAGAGAGGTAGCCGCGATCGAACGCCATCCCATCGACCACTTCGAGACGGGTTTCGACCGTCGTGCCGTATTCGACGTCGACGATGCCATCGGGACCCACTCGTTCGAGCGCTTCAGCCACCATCGCGCCGGTGACCTCGTCATTGGCGGCGACCACGGCAACGGCGCGCACCTCTTCACTCCCGCGCAGCGGTGTCGCTGCGCGCCTGAGCGCCGCGATCACCTCGTCTACCGCGATCTCCAGCCCCTGAACCAGCTCAACGGGGTTGGCGCCGTCCGCGAGACTGGCGAGGCCGTCCTGCACCAATGCATCGGCCAGCACGGTGGCCGTGGTGGTGCCGTCGCCGGCGACTTCATTGGTTTGCTTCGAGACTTCGCGCACCACTTGCGCACCGATGTTTTCGAACGGATCTTCCAGTTCGATCTCGTTGGCGATGCTCACACCATCGCGCGAGATAATCGGCGTGCCGATCGGCCGGTCGATGATCGCATTCATCCCGCGAGGGCCGAGCGAGCCTCGTACCGCTTTGGCCAGTTTGGCGACACCGCGACCGAGCGCCATACGGGCCTCGTCGTCATGCAGCATGATATTCGGCATGATTCATCTCCTCCTGATCGAATATTCTGGATTACTACATTTAAAACTGATTCCGCCACATTGCCGGATTACGCAAGCCTGACGGCCCTCTTCCAGTCGCTAGCCGGCACGAAGTGCACGGGCTTGATCTCGACTTGCGGCACGGCTGCGTCCGCGTCCGCGCCGCCATACCGCGCCGCAAGCAAGCCGCGGCACAACGCACCGTTGAATTCCGCATTGACGCCGACCCGCCGCAAGGCACGCAGGTAGGCGCCAAGCCCGTCCGCATCGAGCAACGCGTCTTTACTGTCGACGAAGGCCGCTTCGTTGGCCTGCGCCGCACCATTGGCACAGCCTCCGACGACAAAGCGCCGCTCCAGGTAGCGTTCCACGAACCGCCGGCTTGCGGAATCGCCCGGTAAGCCAGCGAGTTCCGCCACGCTCATACGCACCAGCAGCGCGGGTTCAAGGCCATGCTCAAGCAGACACGTCAGGAGCGCTTCCTGTCGCCGCTGAAAAGCCTTGACCATGAAGGTCCGGCGAATGTCCCCGAGTTCGCCGCTGGCCTCGGCGCCAAAGGTGTCCTGGAATGACCGTCCGGCCGCCACGCCGCGGTTGATCTCGTCGGCATACATATGTTCGCCGAGTCCGATCGTCACCTTCGTCACCCACGGTAAGCGTGCGACAGCAACGCGCATGTCATCGGCCATCAGGAAGGCGAAGTTGGCGGCACACCAGTAAGTCGGCAACCGGAAGCCAATCTGCACGCCGCCGCCTGCGTCCACCTCCACGTTGGTGACAAAACCCAGCTCGGTCACCGATTCGTCGAGCTCGGGGTCGACTACCGATCCGAGTTGTGCCCACACCTCCGCCGCCCGATCGACAGTGGCTCTCGCGTCCATGGCGGCCATGGTATTCATGCCCCGACCGCAGCAGGCTGCCGGACGTCTGCCAGCAACTTCTTCTGCGCCTCGATGTCGATGCCGTACAACCGCGCCGCGTTGAGACCGAGAATTTTCTTCTTCGCCGTCAGCGACAATTGCACGCCGGTTTCCTTGCTGACTGACTCCGGCAATTCGAAGGCCATGAACTTCTCGATCAGCCACTTGGGCGACCAGATGCCGTAGTCGCTGCCGTAGAGAATCTTGTCTTCGCCGATCCAGAACAGCAGTTCCGATATCACATGCGCGAAGTACTCCGGACGCGTGTGAATGAACGGCAACACCACCGCAAGACCGCCGTAGACGTTAGTCTCCTGGGTTGCGATCCAGCAGAAATCGTCCAGACGCGGCAGGCCGCAATGCTCGACGATGAAGTTCAGGTTCTGGAAGCTGGTCGCTACGTCGTCGACATCGGCAACGTCAAAAGCGTCCCGATTCAGCGGCAGGATCGTCGGGCCCTTGTGGACGTGGATGTTCTTGATACCCAGCTTCTCGCAGCGTTCGAGGTACTTCTGCACGCTCGGGTCCGACAGCTTGTAACCCTTGCTGTCACCGCGCCACTCCGCCGTGTAGAGCTTGACGCCCTTGATCCCATACGTCTCGGACAGCTCATCCAGGTAGTCGAGTCCAGCCTCACCGTCGCGCGGATCGAACGCGCCATTGACGATGAAACGGTGCGGGTACTTCTTCTTCAATACATAGTTACTCTCAGTCGTGTTAAAGCCATTCTTGTAGAAGTCCGTCAGATAGGTCGGTTGACAGATCGCCATGTCATCGTAACCCGTCACGAACAGGTCGTTGTACATGGTCTCCTCGCCATACTTATCGAACTTCTCCTTGGGCCACAAATACTCTTTGGGACTCAGATTCGAGTGATACGCGTAAAAGCAATCGATGAACTGCTGGCCGTGCACGTTCTTCAAGTTGGCCTTGCTGCCGTCCCATAGATGGACGTGTCCGTCGATGATGAAGATGTCTTCACCGTCCGTGGTTCGATACATGGCTTGTGTCTCCGTGGTTGTTGCGAGCGGCCGGCCCCCCTCAGGGCGACCGGTCGGCCGGATCAGATAACGGGCTGCACGCTTACTCGTAGGCCATCGCGTCGTCCATGTTGCCGAACAGCACGACGGTCTCGTCATCGACCATCACCATCCGCCCATAGTGAGTCGAGGTGGATATCTCAAACAGATGCGGGGTCATCTCCCGGCCCAGCGCTTCGCTGATCTCGCCCATTTTGAATTCGATCTTGCCCTGCCCATCGATCCGGATCATGGCGGGCAGATAGGTCACCGTAATGCCGGGCTTGTGGGCCATCAATTCGGCGATCGCGCGGGCCTCGACGCTGTCGTTCATCGTGACGCCGCACTGGTGGGAAATGGTCTGCTCGAAGCGAACATCTTTCATCGACTTGAAGATATTGTCGTTATGCAATGACATTGCGTACTCCTCTTCGCGGTTAGGTCGCGCGGTTGGATCAACTGGGTAAGGAAACCGTCAGGCCTGAAGTGCCAACGGAAAGTGGACGCCAATCTCTCTGGCAATCATCTCCGCCCGCTCTATCGAACTGTTCAGGCAATCATTGAACTGCGCCGTCTTGACATGCGGAATCGACCAGATCGGCTGCAGATGCTTCGCCGCGGAAGCGGCAAGTGCACCATGCTTCTCGAGCCACTCACCGAACAGTTTCCGATTGGCCTCGCCATGCTTGGGATCGTTGGCCAGCATATGAAACAGTTCAACCGCATTGGCCAGATTGCGCTCGTAGTCCCCCTCCGCGGCGGATACGACTGTGGGCGTCAGGAAGTCGTTCTGCGAAGCGGCGACCTGCATAACGAAACCGCTGCGGAACAGATCCGCAACCATCGGCTCAAACACGACATTCACCGCGAAGTATTTTTCCAGGAAGTCGGTTGCGCCGCCGATCGCTTCGACCGCCCGGCGTGTTTCCTGCCAGATAGGATCGTTCAGCCAATGCTCCTTGCCGGCGTCAAGATCCATATTCGGCAGGTCTAGTGCGACCTCACCCAGATAGAGCGTCAAGTCCTGAGCGAAGCGCAGTTTGTAGGAGGCATTGGTGAGGATCGCGCTATTGATCATCTGCGTGTAGCCATAGCGCTGCGCGTGCATGGTGGCGGTGCCGAGACCGAACTCCGCATGCTTGTACGCGCCAAGATGCTGCTCCAGCACCTTGACCCAGGTCTTGTCGAAACGCTTCACCGCGCCTGAGCGCCGCGCGTTGTTGACGGCGCCGGTGATCATGCCGACGATCGTCGACTGACGCTGGTAGTGCGTGCGCTCCCACTCCTCATCGACTGCACGGAATTTATGCCAGTCGGTGCTTTTGGCTGCCGTCCACGTTTCCGAGTAGGTCGGCGTACCGTCTGCGAACGCGAGGATCCAGTCCTGAAGCAGATAACGCTTCGGGTCCGGCTGGACATCGACGGTCATGTCCTCGTAGTGGGTCGCCTTGCGTCCCTTGGGCTCGAAGTAGTTGTACTTGCGGCTCTCCGAGCCCGCAAACTGGGCCGCGCCGGCCGCACCTGACTTCAGCGGTGCTACTTCCTGTAGCGACGTGCTCATGTTGCTCCTCCTTCCTGTTTCGGTTATCGGACTTTCGATCTGGCGCGATGCCGTGGCTTCCGTCAGCGAATCGCCTGGGTAAATTTGTCGAAATAGAGCCGCTCGGGCGCAACGCCCGCCATCTGCAGGACCGGCATCACCGCATCGATCATCGGCGTCGGACCGCATGTGTACGCATCGATCTCACCGTCCAGCGATTCCTCACGCAATGTGCGGCCAAGCACTTCGTGAATGAAGCCGGTCTCGCCGGTCCAGTCGTCACCCGGTTCGGCGTTCGAAAGCGCCGGGATGAAGCGGAAATCAGGCAGCCTGTCCGCCATTTCCGCGAACTCGTCGAGATAGAACAGATCGCGACGGCTGCGAGCACCGTAGAAGAAGCGGATGGGCCGTTGTTCGCCGCTTTGCACGTGATCGTTGAGGATCGACCACAGCGGAGACATCCCCGAACCGCCACCCACCAGCACCAGCGGCCCCGGCTGGTCTTCGCGCCGGAAACACGTGCCGTACGGCCCCTTCGCCACCAGCCTGTCACCAGGCTTTAGACCGCCATCCAGTTGCGACGAGAATGCGCCGTTGGGATACTTCTTGATGATGAATTCGAGCTTCCTCTGACCATCTGGCGTGCTCGCCATCGAGAACGATCGCGTAATGCCGAGGCCCGGAATCGTCAGGTCCACATACTGACCTGCCCAGAAACGCAGCGGCCGTGACAACTCCACTTCCAGCAGCCTGATGTCATGCGTCAGTTCGGTGATCTTCGTCAGCGTTGCGTCGTATTCACTAACCGCTATCGAGCGGCGCATGAGGTCTTCGTCGTAGTTCAGCAGTTCGACCGTCAGATCGCTGAAGGCGAGCGTCCGGCACAACAGGATGTGATTGGTTTCCCGCTCGTAGTCAGGCAACGCGAAGGTCGAGTACTTCTGCATTTCGACATCGCCTTCGATCAGCAAGGACTTGCAACTGCTGCACTGTCCCTCCTTGCAACCGTGCATCACCGAGATACCCTGGCGAAAAGCGGCATCGAGAACGGTCTCGCCTTCCTCAACCGTCATCTCCACGCCGACCGGTTCGAATCGCACGGTATGAAGTACCTTGTCCTCTTCTGCATCCGGCATGTCGGCCCTCTTCTCTTGCGTGTCACTCATGTAGCTCATCTCGCGCTCCTCGTTCGTCCGGGGCAGCCGCACCGCTGCCTCCGGACGACATTGCCTCGTCAGTTCACCGGATTGATCTTGAAACCGGCTCGATACTCGGCGATATGCTTCTCGCGCTGTTCCGGTGTCATGTTGCGCAGCAGAACGATGGGGCTCTGGATCGTATGCCCGCGAACATGATCGAGCGTCCACATGTTCCTGTCGTCGAATCGCAGATGCGGCTGCGGCACCAGCGTCTTGCCGTCGCTACGCACGAAACCGAGATCCTTGATGCAATCGGCCAGATCCCAGCCGTGGTAGCACTCCTCCCATTCGCGGCGTCCGCTGAAGCGTCCCATTGCCGGCGTTGGCCGCCCCTCGTATTCCGGGGCGAACGCCACCTTGTGAGTCCAGCGGCACAATTCCGAGCAGTAGGTGTAGAGCTGACCGTCGACCTCGTCGACCACGAAATCTTCACGGATCAGGCACGGCACCAGACAGCTCCAGCAACGGTGCGGATACACATAACCGCTTTCCTGGTCGAACAGCATGTTGGTCTCGCCAGGCACGCTCTTCTTCGCATACCACTTCCAGAAGTCGCCGAATTCGGCGTACCAGCCTGGGTACTTGTGCTCGAACCACTCGAAGTCCTTTTCGGTCTGTGCTTCGATGCGCCAGAAGTTGACCGGCCAGCCCACCGCAAAGAACTGCGCGACCTTATGGACATAGTTCTGTTTGACGATACGATCCCAGGCGGCCGCGACATCGTCGTGATGGATCTTGATGCCGTACTTTTCCAGCGGAAGCATGTAGGTACGGTAGTAATCCTCATAGATCCACCGGTGCCACAACTCGGCATACGATTCCTTGTTCTTGTCACGATCCGCGGTGCCGTATTCGATGAAGGTGCCGATCGCCGCATCGACGATCGCGTGGTTTTGCCAGAAGGCGTAGCGCAGGTCGCGCTCGAGCAGCAGATGGTTGTCCGGGTCGTTGATGATCGACATCACCAGCGAATGGCCATTGCCGATGTGGCGGCTTTCGTCTGACTGCACCGATAGAAACACCGTCGGCAACGCATAGTCGCCGTTGCGGGCAGCTTCCGACGGCATGGCGACAAACAGCGTATTGGTGAATGCCGTTTCGGCGACCACCTGCAGAAACACGTTGGCCGCGGTAACCGCATCGCCGGTAAGGAAGCCCTCGGCGAACTGGCGGCCGATCGTCGTTGCGTAGCATTTACCAAATGCTGCCTCAGTAATATCGAATCCGGCTGGGTCGATATAATTCTCCATGTACCACTTCTTCAGATTCATCTGGATCGTCGAATGCCGAAACTCATCGACCATCTGCATCGTGAAGCCGGTTCGCAACTCTTCGCCGGGCGCGAGCCGGCCGAGCATCGCCATCGAACGCGCCGCCGAGATTTCGGGGAACGGGATAATCGCGAGGAATAACTTCATCCACTCGACCCAACGCGGTTGGACATTTCGGAACATGTCGCCGCGCAACGCCGCATCGAGCGCACCATAGACGCGGTTATCCTTTTCCTCCTGCATCGGAAAATACGAGCGCAGCACCTGCTTCATCGGGTCGCGCGGCGCCTTGCTGATCTTGTAGTCGGTCGGGAAGGTCATGGCCTCCTGGACGTAACTGGGTGTCCAGCCGAGATCGGCGACGCGGCGGGCCGCTTCACCGATACTGATGCCTCGCTGGGAGGTGATCTTGTTTAGCGTTAATCCATCAGACATTGGGCTCTCCTAATTCCATTTCACGATAACCGTCGTACGGCTACGCTTCGGGGCAGGGCTGGCTAGTGCAGCAGCCAGAGTCAACAACGCGGGTGTAGTCGATCGCTGCGGAAAGTGGCGGGAGCAATGCTGAAGGACGTCTGTCCAGATTCGCTCTTCATGAGCGTGTCTCCTACCATTTCTGTTTTGCGCTTCGGGACTGCAACGCTTTCCTTGTGACTTGCCCTAATAGAGCGACAAGCGTGCCAGGCTACGTTGATTCACAATTGACGAGGCTCAGCCGTGCAAACAGGTCTTTGTGAAACCATCGGCGCGAGTGTTCTGTTTTGTTATGCGACATTCGTGTTCGATGGACCTGTCCGATATTGGGACGCTCCGATCTGCCGGGTCGGTCAAGCAAGATTCAATCGTCACGCATGCCGAATCCGATGTGGAGCTCGGCAACCGCTCAGCACACCAGATTATTTATTTCGGCAGGAGATGGAGACTTGGGGCGGGTGCCCATGTGCGAGTGCCGGAGGCCGACGCAATAGCCAGCCACGCATTCGGCGATAACCACTCGCACACGAGCACATCCTCTTGCGGGATGCGAAGGCGGCCCTCATGAATGACGGCCGGGGGACCCACGAAAACTTCAGACGCAAACCTCTACTACAGGCCGAGGCCTCCGCGACGCTCTTCCTTATGAATCACGCCAGGAAAGTTGTCGGCAGGCGGCTTGCCCTCGGCGACAAAGCGCGCGGCGAGGATCATGGCGCCCATGGCGAAATCTTTGCCATAAGCCGCGATCATCGCGTCTGCGAGCGAGCCCAACCGCTCGAAGAACTGGTCCTTGGACGGGTATTGGTCGTTCATCGTTGTCTCCTTCCTCGTATGTGATGAATCTCGTTACACGCTCATCCCGGACTTCTGAAGCGGAACAGCAGGTCCGGCAAGAACACCAGCGCAAGCTCACCAGCCTCTGTGCCCAACGCTAGTCGGGCGCCATCAGGAGACCATGCCATGGTGCTGACCGGACTGCTCCCGGAATGTTTGATGACCAGGACATCGCCGCTGCCCGGCTGGCACAGCAACACCGCGCCGCTGTGGTAACCCACCGCAATCAGCGGATGAGTGGGATGGCAGGCCACCTGGCTGACCGGTGTCTTGCTGGCCACGCCGCATTCGTGCGGCTGGTCATCGCCGCCCGGCGGATCGAACCGCCAGCAGACGGGGCGCAGACCACCGCTCGTTGCAAGAAACCGGCCGTCCGCGGAAAAGGATAGCGATCGAGGTTGGCCGGGGTACCCCCCCATTTCGATGTCGCCGCCGTCGGAGAGCCGCCAGCCGTGCAGCGCGTTCTCTTCCATACCACTCACGAGATAGCGGCCGTCAGGGCTCCACTCGACGGTTCGGTGATAACCGCGCCACGCCAGATGGCGTTGTTCATGGGTGTCGGCGGACCATAGCGTGACGCCGCCCTGATGCGAGATCGCCAACTGTGTGCCGGTAGGGTCGAAAGCGAGGGCAGTCGCCGAACCGGGTAACGTCAGACTGCCGGCCTTCGCCCCCAGCAAGTGGACCCGGCGGCCGGTTGCGTAGGCGGGACCGCCCGCAGGACTCGCGGCTACCAGGTCGATCCACTCCCCGGCCAGGTCCGCCAGGACTTCGCTGGCGCCATCGAGGTTCAGGTGGACAAGGCGACCGTCGTCTCCGCCACTGAGAAATCCTCCTGCAGGGTCGGCGGCAAGCCCAAGGCAGGTGTTCTCGTGGACGCTATAGCGCGCCAGTGGCGTGGGCGGCGTTTGCGCCTGCACAAACTCGACGCCGCCGCTCTCGCGCGGCGTGAGCCGTGGCCCGCCTTCCCACGTGCCGGTCGCGAGCGCCAACGTGCCGTCACCCAGCGCGAAGCCCGCGTATAGCCCGGTGGCGTCCCAGACGGCCGCGACGACGGGCGCCTCGGCCACCCAACGCGCGCCGAGCAATTCGATCAGGGGCGGGGGCGCATTCATGAGTCGATCTCACAGTATCTGATGCTTTCGCGCAACCCACGCCGATCGAGATTTCGCCCAATGAACACCAGCCGACTATCGCGATGTTCGTCCACTCGCCAGGGGCGGTCGAAGTCGGTGTCCATTGTCATGTGCACGCCCTGGAATACGAAGCGGCGCTCCGATCCGGCCAGGTCGACGATGCCTTTCGCCCGCAGCAGATCCTGGCCTTGCTCCACCACCAGTTGCTGCAGCCACGAGAGGAACCGGGTGCGCTCAAGAGGTGTGTCGACGCGCAGCGACACGCTGTCTATGTCGTGACTGTGCCGTCCGCGATTGACGGAAGCGCGAGAATCGACGGGAACATAGCGATAGCTGCGCTCGCCACGCGGCAACGCGCTACTTTCGCCTTGCGACGCGCCGAGATGCATACGCTTGAGATCGAACGCACCACGATCGAGCAGCGTAACAAGTGGCACCGCACATTTGACACTGGGCAGCAGTTCGGCGGTCGGGTTGATGCGCCGGATTTCCTCTTGTACCGCCGCGAGCCCACTCATGTCGACCAGGTCGGTCTTGTTGAGCAGCACGATGTCAGCTTGCGCGAGTTGCTCCGCAGCCTCGCGGCTGTCGGAGAGGCGCGCTTGCAGGTGGCAGGCGTCAGCGACGCAGATCACGCTGTCGAGGCGCGTGTGCTGCCGGATGAGATCGTCGATAAAGAAAGTCTGCACCACGGGCGCGGGGTCCGCCAAGCCGGATGTTTCGATCAGGATCCCGTCGAAACCGCCCTTGCGTCTGACGAGCCCAGACACCACGCGAATCAGGTCGCCCCGCACCTTGCAGCAGATACAGCCGTTATTCAGTTCGACGACTTCGTCTTCAGCGCCCACGACAAGATCGCCGTCAATACCGATCGCGCCGAATTCATTGACGATCACCGCATAGCGCCGGCCATGCTGCTCACGCAGAATGCGATTGAGCAGCGTGGTCTTGCCCGCGCCGAGAAAACCGGTGAGAACAGTGACCGGGATTCGATTCATTGCCAGCCCCCTTGTTTCGCGTCCGGAAGCATCGCGTCGAGATTGACCAACTCTTCTTCGAGCCTGGCGCGCTCGGATTCGATCGCCTGCAACGCGCGCTCGGCGTCGCTCAGCCGTTCGCGCAATTGTGCGATGTTCCGCGTCCCATCAGGCGAGACGCCGTCGCGCTGCTCACTTGCCAGCGCGCACGCCAACTCGATCTCCGCGCCCGCGCGCCGGCTCTCGCCGCGCAAGTGGTGGGAGTTGACCTCAGTCAGTGCGATGACCAGTCGCATGCGCTCAAAGAGCGGCATGACGTCTTGCTGTGCCACGGTGTTCTCCCTCCAGGCCGTTTCCGCTACGGAATCAGCACCGCACGGCCCTTGATCTTGCCGTGGTGCAGGTCCTTGAGCGCCTGGTTCGCCTCGCTCAAGCGGTATTCGCGGGTCGCCAGATGAACCAGTCCACGGTCGGCCAGTGCCATCAATTCGACCAGCTCGGGATAGGTGCCAACCAGATTACCGACAATCGTTTTCTCGCTGGTAATCATGTCGATGGTCGGCAACTCGATCTTCCCGCCATAGCCGACGATGTAATAGAACCCGGCGTTGCGCGTCATCGCGAGTCCCTTGGCGATCGCGTCGCCTTCGCCGACAAAATCGATGACCGCTTCCGCGCCGTTGCCGCCAGTCAACTCAAGCACGCTCTCGACTTCGTTTCCATCGCCCTTGACGGTATGGTGTGCGCCGCATTCCTTCGCAAGCTGCAGCGCGGTCTCGGACCGATCGACCACGATAATTTCCGCCGCGCACAGCGCGTTCAATACCTGGATGCCGATGTGACCCAGGCCGCCAGCGCCGATCACGACCGCAAACTGCCCGGGAAGCAGGTGGCGCGACGCCTTTTTTGCAGCGCGATAAGCCGTGAGTCCGGCATCGGTATAAGGTGCGACGTCCTTGGGCGCGAGCGACTTCGGTAGCTGAATCAGCGAGCGTTCGCCGGTTAGCAGGTACTCTGCATAGCCGCCATTCGCGTTGATGCCGGGAAACCGGCTGTCGGTCGCATGCATATCGTCGCCACGACGGCATGCAAGACAATGGCCGCTCGTCACCAGCGGATGGCAGATCACCGGATCACCCACCTTCACGCTTTCGACGCCGCGGCCGACCGCCTCGACCCAGCCGGCATTCTCGTGGCCCATGATGTAGGGCAAAGCCACGTCGACCTTGCTGCGCCATATGCCTTCAACAACGTGAAGATCGGTGCGACAGACACCGGCGCCTCCGATACGGACGATCACGTCGGTGGGGCGTTCGATTTTCGGATCCGCGATCTCCTCGTAGCGCACGAACTCGTCGCGGGTCAATGATTCGTCGTACTGGTGCAGCACTGCAGCTTTCACGTTTCGTCTCCATCAATCATGTTGCGTTTCGAGTTTGAGCGTATCGTCGGCCACTGCACGACACGCCTGGCACGCTTGCGGCTTTTTTCTATGGTTTTCTAGGCAAGCTCTGTGCCAATGATCCTGAAATCGCCGGGCGTGGGCGCGGTCTACTTGATGGACAAGGAGTGACTGATATGCACAGAACGTAACGCCGGTCGTGAACGGCCCGTGCTGTCGCAAAATCGGACAAACAGTTAAACGCAATCCGCCGGGCCTGTTTCAAAATGAGACATCCCGCTCTTACCGACGTGTGTGGAGGCGTGAAGCCGTCCAAGCGGCTGTGCGGGGCAGCGTCTACCTGCGGACGATGTAAACGGGAACCGAGGAATTTGTTCGGCCAGATATTGCTTGCCATTTGTTGAATGAGACCAAAGTCCTATTGCTGACCTGCTGCGTTGCCGATAATTTGGATAACCTGATAATTGGCGTTTCAGGGAACCTGACTTCAGACGCAGACAACCGCTTCGGAAAGCCCGATGCTGGACGTTCCAATGCGGTTGCCGGCTCAATCGTTGTATGACTGCGGGGCGCACATGGTCAAGGCATGCGAAGCGGAAAACCCTAAGCCGAGCTGGGGGCAATCCGGCCTGGCGGTCATGTCCTGCAAGGCTGTCGTGCGCTCGGTGCTTATCAGCGCCACATTTTTGCGTACCACTCCGATCGGTGCCGTTGGCCTGAACTTCCGCACGCGTCGCGGCGGATCGCTGCAGACGGACTTACCCTCATCCAAGGCAAGCTTAAACGGCACAGTGAGCAACGCGGCTACCCTCGGGGATCGTGTGCCCGTAATCGGGTACCGACGCAATTATCGAGCTGCCCTCACTTCTATCAACCGAAAGTGGATTCGAGGATTCATGCTGCTTCGCGTGTTGTTGACTGCTGTATCAGTTCTGAATCCAAGTCCTTCCGATGCGGCAGCGACGTCGGACGCGATCGGAGACACTGAAGAAATCTGCATGCCTGCAGGGACGTATCCAATGATCGGCGGTGGCGCGACCGTCTTCTCTCATAACAAGACCTGCTTTAGCCGCCCTGTAACTAACAGCTATTCGTCAGAAAAGAAAATTCCGCGCGCGAAGAGGAGCGCCCCAGACACTTTCAGTGGGGCCCGGGTAGCGCGGTACGACTATCACGATGCGCTGTACCAGTGCACGAAACGCGGTATGCGACTACCGACAGTGGATGAACTGAAAGCGCTGTTCGCGTACGCGAATACTGCTGACGCGGCTGTGACGGGCAGCAGATACGCGATCGTCGCACCAAAGGACGATTCACATTATCCAGGCGGCCGTTATGGCTGGGGAGGCGCAAGCGAATACTGGTCACATACGTTCGCCGGCAAAGGCTTCCACAAGGCCGTCAACTTGAGCGATGGCTGGGTAGGCATTTACCACGATTCGCGTGTCGGCTACGTGTCATGTGTGCGCTGAACGGCGCATCTGGCTGATTCGCGGAGCCGCCAACCAGGCCGGGCCTATCCGTAAATCGGCAGCAGCAGGAATAATTTGATCACGATCGCATTAGCGATATCGATAAAGAAGGCGCCCACCATCGGTACTATCAGAAAAGCGAGATGGGACGGCCCGAACCGCGCCGTGATGGCTTGCATGTTGGCGATCGCAGTAGATGTGGCCCCGAGGCCAAAGCCACAGTGCCCCGCTGCCAGCACTGCGGCATCATAGTTTCGGCCCATGACCCGATAGGTCACGAAAATGGCATAGCCGGCCATCGCCACTGCCTGCACTACGAGGATTGCGAGAAGCGGTAGAGCAAGCGAGGCCAAGTCCCCCAGGCGCAAGCTCATCAGCGCGATCGCCAGAAAGAGCCCGAGGCTGACATTCCCGAGCAACGCTGCTGCGTTCTCGAAGACTTGATACAAACCGCGCACCGCGAGCCCGTTGCGTAGAACGACGCCAACGAACAATACACACACGAAGGCGGGCAGTTCGAACGCCGTGCCCTTCAACCAGGACGCGGGCGCCGAACCGGCAGCGAGGCAAACGGCAATTAGCGCCACTGTCTCGATGACTGCGTCCGCGGTGATCGGGCGAACAGCTTTGGGCCGCTCGAAGCCGGTCGTGCCCGCGGAATCTGCTTGGGGGTTGGGGACAAGGCCATAGTGCGTGATGAGGAAACGCGCGACCGGGCCGCCGATCAATCCTCCGAGTATCAAGCCAAACGTGGCACATGCAATCGCGATCTCCGTCGCCGCCTGGAGCCCATGACGCTCTGCGAACACCTTGGCCCACGCGGCACCGGTGCCGTGGCCGCCTGACAGGGTGACCGACGCTCCGAGCAGGCCGAGAATGCGCTCTTGCCCCAGCGCCCAGGCGAGGCCGGCCGATGCCGATGCCGATGCCGATGCCGATGCCGATGCCGATGCCCAGCACATTCTGCATCACGAGCAGGCCCGATCACTGCACCGAGAAAGACAATCAGCGAACGCCCACCGGCTTCCAGCCCGGCAAGGTCTGCATTGAGACCGATGGTGGCAAAGAAAGTGAGCATCAGTGGCACTTGAAGCGCCGTATCGAACCGCACGTCGATCTTTAAGGTGCTGCGCAGCGCAAACACCGGTAGCGCTACAAGTAGTCCGCCGACAACCGGTTCGGGGATACTGTAAGTTCGCAATATGCGCGTGCGGGAAAGGATCAGCCGCCCGAGCAGAAGCACGAGCGAAGCGGCCATCAGCGTTTCCAGGGTGTCGAGGCTCACGATGCTCCTCTCCGGATGAGAGATAGATTCAGCTAGGACGTGGAACTGCTCGGCACGAGGGCATCCAATTCCACGCTCCTCCATTTGACCCTTGGCGATCATGTGCATTGAGTTCGATGCCGCTCAGCAGCACGCGGGCACAACGAAAATTCTTGAAGCCCAGCATGGACCGTGTGCGCCGCTTTATCGCCCGGTGATCTTGGTCGGGTAGCAGCAGCGCATTGCTGCGCTGCTGCCCCCTAAGAACCGTACGTGCGCCTTTAGGAGCATACGGCTCAAGCCTCTGCAAAGGCATCTGTCGACACCCGGTAGTACAACTTCATTTTCCGGCGTACTGCGGATTTCTACGGCAATTGAGATGGTTAACCTGGAGGTTGCTTGCTGCATCCGTGCCGCCGTCAGTTTGCTTCACAATATGCGTAACATCCCAGCGGGTGTTCATTGTGATGGGCTGCTGACAGTTGGAACACATGCCATCTTGCCTTACCCAGACACGGTACAGCTTACGGCGACCGCGCGTCGAGTTCAGCATCTTCTGGCCCCATCGGGATTCGAAGTATGGTGCCCATTGCGGATCGTGCGGATTTGCGCCCGCTCGGATCTTGATGTGCCGTTTTATTGGCGTGGCCGATTCCTTCAGCAAGGTGACCTCTCTTGTCGTGCCATCCTCTTTTTTTTCTGTGGCGGCAAAT
Organism: Paraburkholderia sp. RL17-337-BIB-A; assembly: GCF_046025895.1. Classification (NCBI taxonomy): domain Bacteria; kingdom Pseudomonadati; phylum Pseudomonadota; class Betaproteobacteria; order Burkholderiales; family Burkholderiaceae; genus Paraburkholderia; species Paraburkholderia sp. RL17-337-BIB-A. The sequence continues at coordinate 3,772,089 of NZ_JARESY010000002.1, forward strand.
ACCCAATCCCGCAGACCTTTGGCCCTGAAGTATTTGCTTTTTATCCATCGGGCGCCTTTTTTAGGGTGCCTTCTGGCCGCCCATCGCCATAGCATTGACCAGACCTCGTGATCAACCCGATCGAAGGCTTTCTTGGCGACGACATGGCTATGGTAATTCGCCCATCCTCGTAAAACAGGATTGAGCAGCTTTACCAGGTTCGCCTGTTTAGCCGTCTTGTTGGCCTTGATGATTTCACGAATTTTGTCAAGATGTGCCTTGACGTTCGCTTTCGACGGCTTCATCAGTAGCTTGCCGTTGTACTTGCGAATGTTCCATCCGAGGAAATCAAACCCATCCTTGATGTGCGTTATCCTGGTCTTTTCTGGTGATAGGACCAGCCCGCGTTCCGCCAGGAATTCAGCTACTGCCGGCCTGACTTCATGTTCCAGCCACTCCTTCGAGTGGCCGGTAATAATGAAGTCGTCCGCGTAACGCACCATGTTCATTTTCAGTCCTCTCTGCTTCGCTCGCGGGAATTTTTCCGCGAGCATAGCTTCGAGGCCATCGAGCGTCATGTTGGCTGCCACCGGGGAAATTACGCCGCCTACAATGTTGCATACTTTTCACTCCATCGTCTGAATCATTCGAATTCTCGCCTGCGAGGAGACCTCCGGGCTGCGGATCGATCCGGAATACGACGAGGATTTCATCTTTGTGGATTTCGACACGCTTGACCAGAGCCAGTACGATCTTGCGCTTCGTTGCGAGATCGATCGTAGCGAGTTTGTCCGTAACGGCACTTGCAAATTCCTCCAGCCGGTTGATGACCAGAAACAGTTCACTTTGAGCCACCCCGTGCTGCCGGGATTCCTGGATCTGCTGATCGACCTGCTCTAGCCGGTTCTTCAACTGCTGTATCTTCGGCTCGAAGTCCGTCCTGTCGATGATACCGTCGGCATAGCTGTCGATGAGCCGGGACTTGCCTTTCTCCAACTGAAGCCTTTGCCTTTCCAGGCTGGCCGTATCGAAGCCACTATTCTCATTGCGCTCCATCGCATCCAGTCGTCGTTCATATTCCTTCTTCAGTCGACTCGGATGCCTCAACAGATCCGCGACCTGCTGCCATACGAGGTCATCGAGACGATCCGTTCGCACTTGCAGGTTGTCGCAGATGCGTTGACCACCGAAGCGATAGGCATCGGTTCCGACACAGCGGTAATAAGCATAATCTCGCTGATGCCCCTTGGCCGCCGCCTTGCTGACTTTCTTGCCGTAGTACGCGTAACGGCATTGCCCACAAACAGTCAGCCCCTGAAGCAGGTAGATCGGCGCGTTCTGGCGGCGTTGGCGCGCCAGCTTGCGATTCTCGGCAAGCTGCTCCTGGACTGAATGGAACATCGCTTCGCTAACAATCGCCGGCACCGGGATTTCGATCCACTGCTGCGGGTCCGTGGATGTTGTCGAGTATGCCCTCCTTGGCACATCGGCGCTGTGGCGTTGGGTGCGCACGCGGACATGCGGCAGGCGATCACGAGACTGGGTTTTACCGAACGCGGCCCGCCCCATGTAAGCGGGATTACGCAATATTCCCCATACCACACTACGGTCCCAGTACAGCTTGCCGGATGCCGTCACCGTGCCCGCCTCGGCAAGACGACGAACCACTTCGCCTATGCTCAGCCGGTCCATCCCGATCCACTGGAAGATAGTCTTTACCGTCGCCGCTTGCGGTAGTTCAATCACGTACTGGGCCGGTGTCCCATCGAGCTGCTTGCGGATATAACGGTAACCATAGGGAGCCGTCGATAGCACATTCACGCTTCCGCGCTTTGCGCTATGAAGCTTACCGCGTCGATTACGCTCGGTGATCTTTGCCCGTTCGTACTCCGAAATCATGCCCTGCATCTGCAACAGCAGCGACTCTTCCGGTGTCGCGCCAATCTCATGATTGAGAAACACCACCTGCACGCCACACGCAGAGAACTCCTCCATCAGCAATGCCTGGTGTGCATACTTTCGCGCCAGCCGGTCGGGAGACAGGATGTACAGCCGATCAACCAGCCCGAGTGCGGCACGGTCCCTGAGTCGCTCTAGCTGCGGTCTGATCAGCGTCGCACCGCTTATCCCGGCGTCTATGAAGCACATGTCGTCGACAAGATGCGCATCGTCAGCGGTAATGCGCTCCCTCAGCGCGGCAATCTGGCTTTCAATGGTGCCGCGTTTGGTCTGTTGTTCGGAGGATACCCGCGCGTAGAGCGCGACCATTGCAGCGTTGCTCATCGCTTACCTCGCTTGATAGCCGCTCGCCGTGTCGCCACGGGCCGAACAGCGGATGGCTGTGCCGTAGCGCGTGAATCTATCGGACTGAGCTGCTCGTACGCCTTCTGCAGCTGTTCGCCGGCATACCGGTTCGGTTCAAAGGCAAGACGGACACGCCAGTTCTTACGTCGTCCTCGGGTCATTGTCGCGCCTCCCTGTCGGCGGGAGCGAGGGTCTCAAGGACGAGAACCGCATCGACGTCAGGACATCCTCTGGACCACGGCGCCAGACACTCCCTTGAAATGCGCAGGCCCCATTTTACCCGCGAGTTTGCTATGTTGTTGGCGGAGCTATAATTCCCCCTTGCGGGGTGCCGGCGTCAGTGGGGAAGAGTTCGTTTTGATACACGTATCCCGCTTTGAGCCACTTCTTTAGAATCACCTTGTCCGTGGGGATATTGGCGATCATCCAGTCGTGGGAAATTTTGTCGAAACAGCCTTGGATGTCGGCCTCCAGCACCCATTCCGCACTCGCCTTTTTTGCCAGAGAAATGAAGCATTGTCCCCCAGCGTCAGCAGTAGAGCGTTCCGGTCTGAACCCATAAGAATTCAGATCGGCGGTGGTTTCCGAAACGGGTTCCAACGCCAGCAGATGTAACGCCTGCATGGCGCGGCATTTCATCACGGGTATGCCGAGCGGCCTCGTCTTACCGTTTTTCTTCAGAATAAAAACTCTCCGAAGCGGAAGGGGCGAATAATCCCGCCTCTTCAACGACGCAATCGCGTTGGCCTTTGCCACCGGTGTTTTCCACGTTACCTTGTCCACACCGGGGGTGTTCCTGCCTTTGTTTTCAGTCACCCGCTTCACGGCTAATGCACGGCCGCTGAACGAATGGGTCAGCAGCCATTGCAGTGCTTTCACCCTGTTATGGCGGCCGGCCTGTACCGCCTTCACCATACGCGATTGCAGCCTCCTTACCTGACGTTGAACATCGGCCCAATTGATGCCGTTCCACGCCACGCCCGAAGGTGCACGCGCCCGTGTTGCTGCGCTCATTTGCTTTCCTTCCGTTTAGATGGTTCTGCAAACTCTCTGGTGAGGAGAGACCACGAGGAAGTCTGCCCGCTTTCGCGTCGGGTGATGTTGCAACCCGTATCCCGTCCATTACAGCCGGGCATTCGCTTTTTTCCCCGATCCTGTGCCCGCACCGCCATGGGCAGACCTCGCAGCCTGCTGTCCCGAAGGGAGCGATACGGGGTTTCCACGTTCCGCTTATGGAAGTACGTCGGGTTAGGTGCCTGCTCTGGGCCGGGAGGTATGCGGGTCACGAACGCGTAATCGAAAGACGCTGTTCCCACCTCCAGTACCGTTTTGGTTCGAGCGCAATAGCCATTTCCGCTCGTTCAACGTAACGACCCTACTGCAGATTCAAATGTTTTCACCATACCGACTATCTGGCACTCATCCGGCGTATGGCTGCCAGAAGGGTACGCCTCTCGCGATTGATACCCCGCGCCTTGCGGCGCTTCGTTACGTTGTCAGAGCCGCTCTTGATTCAGGCCCCTGGATTCACCGGGTGACACCGGTGGTTCTCTCCTTCGATACGGCGAGAAGGGAGAACAACTTCTGTAAGCGACCTCGTGTCGCACCTCTATAACGTTGTTCAGATACTTGTTTTGGCGGATCTTGATCGGTATTTCCCGCTCCGCGTTAAGACCATCCAGCGCGGCCAGGTTCGCACCGCTTTTATCGATTGTCCCGTCTGGGGTTCGCCGTTTTGTTCAATCGACTTTTCGGAGTAGCGCCGCGCCGCAGCCTTGTCACGATGGGCACGCAGCAGAAATTCGACCGTGTTGCCGTCCTTGTCGACTGCGATACAAATACTTCCACTGGCCTCGGACCTTGATATACGTTTCATCCATTCGCCAGCTCCGTCCGGCCGTTTTCTTGGGGCGGCGAAAGGCCCTCTCCAGAACCGGCAACACCTTGATAGCCCAGCGGTGCACGGTCGAATGGCCGACCGAAATTCCGCGCTCCGCCATCATCTCTTCCAGGTGTCGAAGACTCAGCGGGTATGCCACATACCAGCGCACGCACGTAAGGATGACATCGAGCGGATAGTGCAAACGCTTGAGCACCCGTGCCACGGCTGGATTCAGAGTCTTCATCAAGTGCCCGATCGTTCGCATTGTCACGACACATATACCCGACGCGTTACTGCGACAGATCCACGGCTAGTGCTTCACCGTCTTGTCGACGGGGGGTATCACGCGCTATTGGATTACAGCCTCTTTCTCATGCAGACCGCAGTACTTGGACAAAGCTGCGCGAACTGCGTGCTGGCCTGGAGTCCGGTCGGCGCGCTCTGGCGAGCGACGGGTAAATAGCCAGCCCGTCGAAAAAAGTCTGCGGCCGTCGTCGTGAGCAGCCATAACTCCGATACACCCGAGGTGAGCGCCATGTATTCCGCATGTGCGAGCAGCTTGCCTCCCGAACCAGCGCTGCGTTCAGGCTTTGCAACCGCCAGTGACCGCAGCAGCGCCTCAGCTCCAAACCGCTCTAGGCCAACGCTGCCAACTACTGACTCGTGGGCGTCTTCTGCGACGGCAAAATCGCACAAGAGGTCGGGCGTTACATCGGAAACCGGCAGCGCGTTCTCTACGAGCAATGCCGCAATGGCATCGAGGTCTTCGGTTCGCGCGGCACGTATTTTCATAGTTGGTGTTGTCTTTTACGATTTGGAAGCGACATCAGGCGGCTCTAGTTGTCGTGTGACGGCTGACCCGAACTGCCACGAAGAATGCGATTGCTGACAGTATCGAAACAAGGAACACGGTCCACTCAACAGCTCGATAACCGTGGGTAAAGCTCCAGATGCTGGCCGCGGCAATCGGTGCTATTCCCTTGGCGACATTCGACGGGAACGAAAGCATGCCGCTGACTGCACCGTAGCCTTCGGTCCACATCAGGTCCTGGACGATGGTGCCGCGTAGGATGGTCATCATGCCATTCGCGGCGCCGTAGCAAAGTGCGAATAGCCATAGCAACGCAGCCGAGTGACCAGCACTTATGAGGATAACGGTCGAGAGCGGGAATAGCGTCACGATGATTATGCCGACAGTACTAACATGCACCGTTCGGCCGAAGGTGAACCAAATAGCCCGTGCAGCTACCTGAGCCGGACCGATGAGCGCCATGGTCGTTACCAGCACGGCGTTCGACACGCCGCGCTCGACCATGAGTGGCACCAGATGAAATGTGAGCGCCGCGAACGTCGCGTAATACGCAGTGAAGCAGACGGCGAGCGCCCAGAAGGTGGGCGTGCGGAGCGCGCGGCGTGTGGCTTCGTCATTCGCCGCCTTGACCTCACCGTGATTCTGCCGCGAATCGTCGTGCGTACGCGACGAACGGACGGCGAGGACGTGAATTGGCAGGGCGATTGCCAGGTTCGCGGCAGCAAGAACGACGAGCGATGCGCGCCATCCGACCGAGCCAACCAGCAACTGGGTGAGCGGAATGAAGACCGTGCTGGCGAACCCGCCCACCAGCGTAATAAGGGTGATTTTGGTCCTGAAACTTTGCGGATATCGGTGCGTTACGACGGCGAAGACGGGGTCATAAAGCGTAGAGGCCATGGCAATCCCAAGGCCAATCCAGGCAACGAAGACAAGGGTCAACGACTGTGCGTCGGCCCACAGCAATAGCATGGCCGCTGCGATGACTGAACCGACGGCCATCACGCGTCGCCCGAGTCCGTGGTCAATCCAGCGACCAATGGGATATGCGGCGAATCCGGAAACCAGCAACCCGACCGAAAGGGCGGCATTTGTCGCCGTTCTGCTCCAGCCCATAGACTGCTCCATGGGCACGACCAGCAGGGAAAATGAATAGTAGACGGAGCCCCAGGAGACTAGCTGCGCTAGCGCCAACGCCCATGTAACCAGACTGTCTTTGCTATCTGCCGGTGCGGTGTCTCCGCTGGCGCTCTCACTTCGGCTCGACATTGTGCTCAATTTTTTCAGCCCCTCATCTGGCTCAGTTTGTGGACGGTGCCGCTGCCAGTACGAAAGGCGTCGCAGCAAAAGAATGTTGCTGAAGCAAGTCTGTGCGCGATGACAACGGCGACTCGCTCATGAACTGGGTCGATGCGGCGCGCGGCAACCATCGGCAGGGTTATCTGCACGGCGCCGAGAAAGCCGATTCCTTCCATTTCGCAATACCGCTGAACGCGTAGCGCGACGAGCCGCTCTCTCAGGCGTGCCGACGCCCCAATGACGCCGCCTTTCTCACGATTCGTGGTCAAGGCGACAAAAAACTTAGAGCCTTCGTCGGCGAGGCGATTGCGGACCCGCAGTAATGGGGTCTTCCAGTCACACAGCGGCCAGACACGGCTCAGGATTTCCGCATCCGCGACAAGGACAGCGGCCGACGAGCCGTCCGCAGCCAGGAATCGCGCAAGCTCGAGTTTCTCGTCAGCCGCCGCTGTCAGCGCAATCGCTGAGGTCGCATATCCGGTCTGCAACTCAAATGCCCTCGCTACGTCCGTGGGAAGCGACCCGCACCATGACCCCGTCGTAGGGCGACCGCCGGCAGGATGTATCGTCGCGTTGGCGGTTCGCCGGTCTGCCTTCAGCATGATGAATCCCCGCATCGAGCGGCAATGCCACCCTCCCGACACGGGCAAGAGCGCTCCAGTCGATACCCGATTTTCGCAGTCCATGGCAGCCTCCAAAGATTCCATATTTCCAGAATACCGGAAATGTTGTAGGATGCAAGTGACGAAGTGATGACGGTCGTGTTCCGCAGGTGCTGCAAAGCGCCTTGAATCGACGAAACACCTCCATATAATTGGAAATGTCAAATAGCATGGTAACGAGATGACAGTTCACGCAAGCAATGGCGACCAGAGCTTTCCGGCGGCCAGGACAGATTTTTTCGACACGGATATCGCAGCACGCCTTGGAATGGAGGGGCAGCCGCCGGTAAGGATCCTGCTGCTCTACGGGTCGCTGCGTGAGCGCTCGTACTCGCGGTTGCTCGTCGAGGAAGCCGCTCGCCTGTTGCAGACGTTCGGCGCGGAAACCCGGATTTTCGACCCGCGCGGTCTGCCGCACGCGGACGACATCGACGTGAAGAACCATCCCAAGGTGAAGGAGCTGCTCGAACTGTCCCTGTGGTCAGAGGGTCACGTGTGGTGCAGCCCGGAGCGCCATGGCACCATCACCGGTCTGATAAAGACGCAGATTGACCATCTGCCGCTAGTGAGCGGCGGTATCCGTCCGACACAGGGGCGCACGCTTGCCGTCATGCAAGTCAGTGGTGGCTCCCAGTCGTTCAACTCGGTTAATCAACTGCGTCAGCTCGGCAGGTGGATGCGGATGTTCACCATCCCCAACCAGAGTTCTGTCGCAAAGGCGTTCGAGGAGTTCGAAGAGGATGGCCGAATGAAGCCGTCCTCGTACTACGACCGCCTGGTCGACGTCATGGAGGAGCTCGTCAAATTCACGCTGCTACTTCGCGGGCGTGCCGACTATCTTGTCGACCGGTACAGCGAACGTGTGAAGGAAGACCGTCCTCTCGACCCGGCAACCGACCTGGCCTCCCAGGCAATTGCAAGCCATTCCCGCAAAGAAGCGCAGGCGAGCAAACAATAAGAGGCACGTCATGGCAACCTTGGATTCGAAGCTGGCAGTCAAGGCGCTTGCAGCGCTCGCACATGAAACCCGTCTCGCAGTCTTCCGTCTTCTGGTGACAGCTGGACGCTCGGGTATGAGTCCAGGAGCAATTGCCGAAAAGCTAGGGCTTCCGGCGCCCACGCTGTCATTTCACCTGAAGGAGCTCGCCCACGCGGAGCTCATTGAAGGCAAGAGTCAGGGCCGGTTCATCATCTACTGCGCCAGCTATGACCACATGCAGACGCTCATGGATTTCCTGATGGAAAACTGCTGCGCGGCGGAGCAAGCACAGCAATGCGGCTGCGCGACCGACGAAACGGAGGCGTAAATGAAGCGATTTCACGTGCACGTTGTTGTCCCGAAGCTTGACGAAAGCGTGCGTTTCTATAGCAGCATGTTCGGCGCGGAACCGTCAGTGCTCAAGGACGATTACGCGAAGTGGATGCTCGAGGACCCGCGCATGAACTTCGCCATCTCAGCGCGGGGTGGTGAAACTGGCGTCAATCACCTCGGCTTTCAGGTCGACAGTGACGAAGAGCTGGCTGCTCTTCGCGAGCAGGTCGTTGCCGGCAGCGTCGCGGTACAGGACCAATCTGGCGCGCAGTGCTGCTACGCAAGTTCGAACAAGTACTGGACGCAGGACCCGGCCGGCGTCCCGTGGGAGACGTATCACACGCTCGGCGGCATCGCGATGTTCGGAGCGGACAGCCGGGAGCCGGCCGCTCCTGGAGCGGGCGGGGCCTGCTGTGCCCCGGTTACCTCGATTCCAGCTGTGATTGAGAAAAATGTCGGCTGCTGCTGATTCGCGGCGACAAAAGAAAACGGCCGCCCAATGTCACGAGGCGGCCCTTGTAGTTGGATACTGATGCGGATGATGCAAGTGTGTTCTGCGTGACTTACCGCACTAAGCGCCTGTTCATGCGGTCACGGGCTTGCACTTCACTTTCCTGGCGGGCTTGCATGCAGCCGAGTCCACTCCCTGGCAGCAGTTCTCGGTCAGAAAGCCAACCAGGTCGTTCATGTGCTCGATTTCGGGCCCGTAGTATACGAAACGCCCTTCCTGGCGAGACGTTACCAGGCCAGCATGCGTCAGCTCCTTGAGATGGAAGGATAGCGTCGCGCTGGCCAGGTCAAGATGCTCCTGGATGACTCCGACGTTGAGACCTTCCGGCCCGGCTGTGACGAGCAGGCGAAAAATAGCCAGGCGCGTCGGCTGTGCGAGCGCGGCCAAAGCTTTGATGGCGTCTTTTTCCTTCATAAGGCTCTGTCTTCAAGGTTATGTGCCGATTCTAACGCGACGCCGCCGGCGCGGGGTGGAACAGTCGACCCCAGACTTCACCGCTGCCAGCGACGAACGACAGAGCGCGCCCCCGCTTGCTGCGTCACAACGTTTCCATTATATTGGAGATGTGGAGTAATTCGAAACCGCCTAGACCAAACGTCGCCAGGAGAAGTCTGTGACCGAACACCGAAAATACAATGTCTTATTCCTCTGTACCCACAACTCCGCACGCTCCATTCTGGCGGAAGCGGCATTGAATGAACTCGCGAGCGACCGCTTCGTGGGGTACAGCGCCGGCAGTCACCCCGGGACGGCTCCGAACCCTTTTGCGCTTGACCTGTTGCGTTCACAGGGGATTTCGACCGAAGGGCTGCGCAGCAAGAGCTGGGACGAATTCGCTGAAGACGGCGCACCGCAAATCGATTTCATTTTTACTGTCTGCGACAACGCAGCCGGCGAGGTATGCCCGATTTGGCCCGGTCACCCTGCGAAAGCACACTGGGGCGTACCTGACCCCTCAACGGCCGAGGGCTCTGACGACGCCAGGCGCAAGGCATTTCTGCAGGCCTACGTGCAGATGAAGAAGCGCATCGAGCTCTTCGCGAATCTGCCGCTCGAAAAGCTCGACCGCGTTGCGGTCCAGCAGGAAATGCAGAACATCGGCACGTCGCTGCGTGAGAAGGGAGAGTAACGATGGCTGGCAGTCAAACAGTCGCGAAGACCGCTCGGCGGGCGCCGAGCGGCATCGGTTTTTTCGAGCGCTTTCTGTCCGTGTGGGTCGCGCTATGCATTGTGGTCGGCATCGTTCTCGGCAAGCTGTTGCCCAGCGCTGTCCACACTGTATCCACGCTGGAGTTCGCCCACGTCAACATCCCCGTCGGGATTCTGATTTGGGTCATGATTATTCCGATGTTGTTGCGCATTGACTTCGCATCGCTCGGCAAGGTTCGCACCCAGCTGAAAGGCATTGGCGTGACGCTGGTCATCAACTGGGCGGTCAAGCCGTTCACGATGGCATTTCTGGCATGGGTCTTCGTGCGGCACGTATTCGCGTCGCTGCTGCCCGCTGACCAGCTCGACAGCTACGTGGCCGGCCTGATTCTTCTGGCTGCAGCGCCTTGCACAGCGATGGTCTTCGTCTGGAGTCAGCTGACGAAAGGTGACCCGTACTTCACGTTGTCCCAGGTCGCGTTGAACGACCTGATTATGGTGTTCGCGTTTGCCCCGGTCGTGGGTCTGCTGCTCGGCATCTCGAACATTGCGGTGCCTTGGGATACATTGCTGACCTCGGTGGTGCTCTACATCGTCATCCCCGTCATCATTGCGCAGGTTATTCGCAAGACTCTCCTACGTCAGGGCGAGCAGGCCTTCCAGAAGGCGCTCTCGAAGATTGGGCCGTTCTCCATCGCTGCGCTGCTGCTAACACTTGTGCTGCTCTTCGCGTTCCAGGGTGAGCAAATCATTGCTCAGCCACTCGTTATCCTGCTGCTCGCGGTGCCTATCCTGATTCAGGTGATTATCAACTCGTCGCTCGCCTACCTGGCGAACCGGCAACTGGGCGTATCGCACGACATTGCTGCACCGTCCTGCCTGATTGGCGCGTCCAACTTCTTTGAACTTGCTGTTGCGACGGCCATCAGCCTGTTCGGTCTGAAGTCCGGTGCGGCACTGGCAACTGTGGTCGGCGTGCTCATCGAAGTGCCGGTCATGCTGGTCGTAGTCAAGGTCGTTAACTCGTCCCGTAACTGGTATCAACGGTCGTTGTCGTGACTGACTCAGCCGCTTTCCGCTGCGAAGACGGCACCGCGTGAATGCGGAAAGACGCCTTCTTTCATCGGAGCGATTTGCTTGCCCTTATAGAGCGGGCAAACGATCGAAGTTGTCGAAGCGGGCGAACGGTGGCGGAACCTCGGATACCTCAACCTCGTCGACGAGCGCCGCGGACATGCCCCTCACTGAGCCAGGCGCACATGGCCGCCAACTGTTCCGGCGAACCCAGCAGCATGACCTCGACCGAGCCGTCCATGCGGTTGCGGACCCAGTCGGTGACGCCCAGTTGTCTCGAGCGGCGTACACAGGCTTCCCGATAACCCACGCCCTGCACCTGGCCACGGACCTGAACCACTCGGGTCTCGAAAGGCTCGTCTCTATCGTGAGGTCCCATGGGTGTATCCGCCTCGTGGAATTGACTCTGGTGCTACTCCCTAAATTTACACCTTGTTTCACGCCATTCGTCCCAACGTCGATGACCGGTCGCTCGGGTTGCCGAACGCATATTCAAGTCAACCTGGCGTGCATACGGCTTGCCCGTCGTAAGGGCACTGTTTTGTTATGGAGGTGAATTATGGGCTCAATTAACCCGCAACGCGGTACTCAAGGCGGAGCTAACATCGTCGGCGGCGGTATCGGCGAAGCACCGTGGCCGGACGTCATGGCTGCTGCGACGCTGGATGGGACCAAGGTGACGTCCTCGGACGGCGAGCACGTCGGCAAGATTTCGGACATCATCTTTGAGCGCCGTCGTGCGTTAACACTTCTGCGCAGCGTCGATGATTCGCTAGGGATTTCCAAGAGCGACCGAGAGCCAGTGAGTTATCGCAGTGGCCTGGTAGGGCTTCTGCAGCAGCACAAGTGCGCCGTTACTCGCCGCTTTTGCCTGCAATGCCGGCGTCGGATATGCACTGGTTAGGATGGTGGCCGGGGCATGTCCCTGGGCGCGAAGGCGCTCATGCATCTCGATACCCGACATCCCGGGCATGCGGATGTCGGAAATCAGGCACGAGGTATGGGCGGCCTGCCCGGATGCAAGAAATTCTTCTGCCGACTCATACATGTGCGCGTGCCAGCCAAGCGACCGGATGAGGCTGCTTAACGCAACACGGACCGCTGAATCATCGTCGACAATCGAAACGACTGGCATAATTTCTAAAATGGGGCTCTCGAATTCACTCTCAGGATGACGTGTGGTCGATGCCGCCCGCCTTTCTTGATTAGCAGATTACTTCACAACGGCGTTTAGTGACATCGTACGAATGTATATGTGAACCCAACCCTGTGCTCGCCGGTCGCCGTGCATCACTTTCGCACCTCCTCTTTCATGGCTGGCGGCAGGCTGAACGAGAACGTCGTACCACCTTCAGGGTATTGGAGGCCCGAAATTGCCCACGGTGGGCTTCAACAATAGAACTGGAAACAGCAGGCCCCATTCCCATGTTGAATCGCATGTCGTAAAGAACGGTTAAAGAGTCGCGGAAGTCCTCAACCGCGACGCAGACATGCCTGAGGGTCAAGGCGGGACTGGACCTATGCGCTGTTCGACACAGCTCGCTAATCTCACGACCGCAGTTATACGCACGTATAACCAGTTAACGCCAACGCGGCATCTGCATATCCCGCCGTAGAGTAGATTTGCCCTTCGGCAAAACCTACTCTTCTCTCATCGAGGCAGCGCTCGCCGTTATGACAGCGCAAAGCTCGCTGTGCGGCCCGACGCACCATCGCCTTCCGCGATACCCGTCCGACCCGTTCGCTTTCTTAACGTCTTCAAGGAATCATCGTGTCAGTTGTTCTGCATAACTGGATATATATCGGCAGCAACGCCTATGCGGAGTACACGTTCGTGCCGTGGCTTGGCAGGAACATCTATCGCCGTACCGTCGACCTCTCCGCAATATGCATCCAGTAGCCGCAGGTCAGGGATTATCCGACCTCTAGTCGCGTACTGTGAATCCCTGTTGTGCAGGTTGTTGGCGTTTAAACGGCTCCTGGCACGGACTCATTGCGCGGGAGCACGCTACCGAAAGACTTTTGGGAGCCCACAATGGCCGCAAAGCGCAAGTCTGCATTGAGGAGCATCGGTCCATCTGGAATACCGACTCCGCTCGACGACCTCAAAACACAGCTCGCGTCCATTTCGACCGCACTAACGGAAGAACTTGCGGCACTGTTGGCAACCGTTCTCGACGACGGGAGGAAAGAGACGTTCGACCGTCTGTCACAGGCGCTAAGCGACGCGGTCCCCGAGTTTCTGCAGCGAGCGTTCGAACAGGAATTGCTCGCAAGCGGAAAGTCAGCGTCGAAATGTCGGGCATCGTTTGTCGCGGCATTGCGCGCGACCCACAGGCAAACACGCGTAACCAGTGAAAACGGAAGCACAGATTGTGCTGTCGGCAGTGTCAGCTACCGCGAGGACGCCCCGTCCAGCGGACTGCTTTTACCGCGGGCGAGCAGCGGAGTAGCTGTTGCCGGCAAACAGCCGAAATGAACAGCCACCGCTTCGGGTACGGGTCATGGTGATGGTGTTACTGGTCGACGACGACATAAACCTGCTTCAAGCGCTTAAGACGTTGGTTTGCGGAGAGGGTTACGAGGTTATGACTGCGTCGAACGGGGATGAGGCACTGCGCGCGGCGCGCCGAAGGCGCCCGGACATCGTTGTTTCAGATTTCATGATGCCGGTCATGGACGGTCCCGCCCTTATCGGCGCGCTCGCAGCCGAGCCTGAGTTCGCAACTATTCCGGTTGTTCTGAACTCAGCGGTGGCGACACCGCCGCCACACCTTCGGGTGTCGGCATTTCTCAGAAAGCCAGTCGCGGCCTCGCGCCTGCTGGAACTGCTTCAACTGCACAGTTCACGGTAGGGTCCAATCGCCATGACCAGTCACTTCGATACGCCGGCAATCGAAAGCCATCGGGTGCTGACTGCTTCAGGGTGCGCTCCGCCATCTGGCCATAGGAGGTTCAGCATGAAACTGGAAACCGCCACGTTTATGCGTCTACGTCGTCTCGCCCCGGTTCTCGATGACATGCTTAGTGCAGGCGAGGTCGAGCACGCAGACCAGGCAGTAGGGCTTGAGTCGCTTGCCCAGCTATGCTCACAGCTGTTCGATGCATACCACTGTCAACACCCACGCGAGATTGCACAAGCGCGACTCGACGCCCTTGAGCCGCAGTGACGCACTAGCTTTGAACCGACCCGCGGCCCCAGGTATTCCACATCAGTTTGCCGCTTAGCTACCTTCCGTGTTTGCGGTCGACAATTACGCTCGCCCGGACTGTTCCTCTGTGCAGCGAACCGAGAAGAAGCAGATGACTGAGCACATCGTGATGTGGGACCTCCGTGGAGAGTCAGCCAAGGAACGGAAGCGTGCAGTTGCGGGACAAGCTGATATTTTGAGGGCAGGCGGCCAAAAAATCCCGGGCCTCTGATGCGCGATTGAAAATTACTGCGAGCGATGAGGAGCGACATGCGACAACTTGCGACGGCCGCGGCCCTGTTGATACTTCTGTCCCGCAGCGCCGGTGCGACGTCTTCAATAGCGGCGACATCAGAATTTGATGCCGTGGACGAAAAGACGTGTGCTGCGTTCCGGCGCGATGCCGTCCCGCAGAGCATCAATACAGCACAATTCATAGACGCCCATATCGAGCCCGTTTCTGCGGCAGAACAGGTCTATCTGACTGCAGAAAATTCAGCATTTAGACTGTCTCCGAAGCCGGGTCGCTTTTCGCTACTCGCTTCACTGCCAGCTTTCAGCGCGTGGCAGCTCCATACCTCACTCAACTCCCTGGTGCAGTCGTTAAAAGCGATTGACGTGGTCCCTCCAGGAGAAAGCCTGGAAACTCATCGGGCGAAAAGCGCCACCTTCGCACTGCTCGCAGTGGAACAAACAACCACAATGTTCCATACGTACGCGCGGAATGACAGCGCGCGCAATCGGCCATTCATGACTCAGGCAACAGCAGAGACCGCCTCGGTGTCCCTCGCGAACATGGGGCCGGCTCTCGCGTTGTTTGTGAGTTGCACGGTCGATGCAATAAAGAAATAGAGTCAGTCAGCGTTAGGCATTAGCTGCGGAAAAATGGTTTGACGATGGGGACGCAGGCCCATTGCAAGGCTGCTTGCCGTCGCGCGCGTATTAGTGCGCGCGAGAATTTGCGCCGCGCACGCTACATAGCGGTTCGCCGATGCGAAATCGGTCATACGTCAAAATGTATTTGCATCGCAGTGGTTAAGGTGTTTTTGAGGTGTTTATGGTAACGCAAGCTCCCGCTGGAGGACTATTGTTGTAGCAACGACAGAAGGAGACACCATGAACGCTACTGAATCGCGTCGCGACGCCCGGGTACGCCATTGGTACCGGGAGCAGGACTGTTCCCTCCAGGACTTTGTCGCTGCACTTCAGCCCCGTTCAGATGGTGGCAGTCTGAGGTTCGCCACTGAAGCAGTCGACCACGTTCCGGTGTACCACTGCCGTGTGCTTGGCAGCGCGCTTGAAGATGCGTCGCGGCGCGCGGACCTGCACGCCGAATGGGCGAACGTGTTGAACGTGGGAGCGGGTGTGCTCGTGCTGAAGCAGGTTTACGCCGACACAGCTCCAGTTGATGAAGCGACGAAGGTCTTCGAGTCAGTCATCCGCGAGGAGCGGGAAGCTGGCGGCGCCGCGGCAGACCACTTCGCCAAGCCAGGTGCGAATGACCGGATTTGGAATGCGCAGGAAAAGCTTTGCCTGCGTGCTCCTTCAGTATTCGCCCGCTACTTCGCGAGCTCAGCACTTTGCGCGATAGCTGAGGCGTGGCTGGGGCCTCATTTTCAGGTGACGTCGCAGGTCAACGTCATACGTCCCGGCGGACAGGCGCAACAGGCGCACCGGGACTACCACCTTGGTTTTCAAACCGTAGCTGAGGCCGAGCGTTATCCGGCACACGTTCATGCAATGTCCCCCTTTCTCACGCTGCAAGGGGCGATTGCTCACAGCGACATGCCCGTCGAAAGCGGACCAACCGAGCTGCTGCCTTTCTCGCAGCGCTATGCCGAGGGGTACCTCGCATGGCGTCGTCAGGACTTCCGCGACTATTTTGAAACTCACTACGTCCAGCTACCGCTCGAAAAGGGCGATGCGCTGTTCTTCAATCCCGCGCTCTTCCATGCGGCCGGTTCGAACCGCACGACCTCTGTTCACCGCATGGCTAACCTCCTGCAGATTTCCTCGGCCTACGGTCGTTCGATGGAATCGCTGAATCGCGCAAAGATGTGCGAGGTGCTATATCTGGTCTTGCTGGACCGAATGCGGACGGCGAGCATCACACGGGAAGAGGCCGACGCGGTGATTGCTTCGTGTGCCGAAGGCTATCCGTTTCCAACGAACCTGGACAGGGACCCGCCGCGTGGCGGCCTCGCACCCGAGAGTCAGCAGGGACTTTTCCGCCGGGCGCTGACAGAACTGTGGAGCGCAGACAGATTCATAGCTGCAATTCGTGAGCAGGCGAAACGGCGCGAGGCTTAGGCAGCTCACCGTCAGTCAGTTGGCCCGCCTGATGCACAGTCATCCCAACGAAATCCAAGTAAATAGGCTTGTGGTTTGCTGCGACGTCGCCGGTCTGCGCAAGCCGCGTAGGCCCAGTCTTCTTCTGGTCAGCGAACCAGTGCGCATGGCAGTCGCGGTCATAACAGGTCTACTCACGATAGTTCCATTCCTTCCGTGTGCGCTCCCTTAGGCGCATATGACGGGTTTTACCTCCGCCGGGCCATTTCCTCAAACAGGGACTCGCGCCCGTTAATTCGCCTTGGTTAGATTCAAATCGAAATGTGAGCGACCGTATAGAGTCCGACTAGGGAAAGGTGTCAGCGGCCGCCGCCATGTCCGCCTCCGCCGCCGTGTCCACCCCGGCCTCCATGTCCACCCCAGCCTCCGCGTCCGCCGTGCCAGCCGCCGTGCCAACGGTCGCCGTGCCAGTAATTGCCGTACCAGTCGCCCCAGTTACTGCAAGTCCCGTACCCCGGTCCGTAAAACGGATAGCCGGAGATCGAATCGTATGGCTGCGCTTCCCCATATCCCGGTGCGACGGCGCAACCACCCAGGCTCGCTGCCACAGCGAGCAACGCAATCAAAACCCTACGACGTTCATCTGGGCCGCCGACATCAGCGCGTCCACAGTATCGACGGTCACCAGCGGTGGGTGATTCAGCCACAGACTGCGGTCGTGCGCTTTAAGCCAGGGCATGCCCGTCTTTTCGGCGTGCATCCGGTAAAACAACTCACCGGCGATACCAGTTGGCGCACGGACCCTCGCTAGTGGGTGGTCCTTCAGGTGAGGCAGCATCCACTCGACAACGCTTTCGTAGTATCGGACCAGGTCGAGTTTGGTAACGCCGCTAGACGGGTCAACCATGCGCTCTGGGTGCGTGAATTTGAACTCGGACTACAGCGGACGCGCTACGGGGCGCCACGCTCCATCAGTACTACAAATAACTATCATCATTAAAAATGGGAACTCGCTGGAACTGCTTTCCAGCGACAGTAGAGCCTCGATACATCATATAAATGTGGCACATATTTTGAGCGGTATGAGATTACGCATTGGCGGGGTAAACCCGGTTTAGGAGGCACCATGTTTCCTGTATCTTGTTCATTACGTTTAGCAAACCGTACTAAACATCTGAATAATAGTATGGTGTCTGAGAGCCGGACGCACCTGATGTAACGTGCCGTTTTTCAGAAAATTCTATATGACTGAGAGAGCACACAATGAACGTTGCCACCAAAGCAGGCGCCTGGGTGAGCCCTTACACGCCTCAAAACCTTGACCCTGCAGTTACGCATCTTGAGCGGGTCCTATGCACAGAAGGTGCAGATTCATTGTTCGCCCAGACCTACTGGCGCGCTCGGGTTCTTCAGGCGTATGCGACGCCCGGACTCTTGCAAAGACAACGGGAACGGCTACAGCGGTTGCTCGACCGTCTCGCCAGCGCTCCCGCAGATTCGAGGCGTCGGATGCAGACCGCCTGAGACTGCTCCTTCCACCTGGCGGGCATCTGACGGGTGCAGGCTTGGAACAGCTGACTTGCGTCGCACAAGCAAATGGCGCCGCTGCCTGCCCTTCGAGTTCCATCGCCGCAGGCTTGCAACCGAATAACCATTCGCAAGCCCGGACATTGTTCTTACCGGAACCGATAACACCCTTTTCTGCGGGAGTCAGCACGCCTGCACCAGCGCCTTCAGCGCAAACTTTTAGAGTTTTTACGGCGAGTCAATGACTCTTTTTAACTTCCTTGGAATCAGATGATGCAGACGGGCACAGTGAAGTGGTTCAACGATGCAAAGGGCTTCGGTTTCATCGCGCCGGACGAGGGTGGCGAAGACCTGTTTGCCCATTTTTCCGAAGTCAAGTCGGACGGCTTCAAGTCTCTTAGTGACGGGCAAAAAGTCAGCTTCGAGGTCAAGCTGGGACCAAAGGGCAAGCAGGCCGCAAATATCCAGCCGCTCTAGGAACATGCCCGATTCATGCCGCGCACGCATTGCGCGGCATGAAAACCCACGCTCTATAACAAGATTGTCTTCTCGCATCCAGGCCCACATGTTTCAGCTGGGCGAGACGCGGCTCAGCAACGGCCGAATCAGTCAAAGCGCCGCTATTTACACAGGAGTTTAAACCGATGAACACGCAAGTTCCCGAACAGATAGCTGCTGCACAGACGGTCGGCGTTGAGGCCCTTTACGGATTTCTTAATGCTGGTTTTGAGGCTTACGAAAAGCCGGCTTAAAATCGCCATGCAATCCTCACATTTTCTGATAGGACCGCAGTCACGGTCCTCATCTCGCACGCGGCGAAGAAGGTTATGTTTGTCGGAACGTTCAACGCCGGCAAACTGGACGTAAATATCAAGTATGGGCGCCCGCAAATTCTTCAGGATGCCGTCTGTCAAAAGTTCGTGGACACAGTGGAACATCGAACCTTCGGCGGTCGTTACGCCAACGAACGGCGGCAGCCGCTACGATTTGCTCAGCTCACCTTCCAGAATCCATTGGCGCTCGCTCTCCGATAGCCGGTTAATCTGCAGGGTGCCGGCACCCTGCAGCCCGGTAAATTTACCCGTCGCTCCGCTAACTTCCCAAAGACCGTTGAAAGCGGAGCGCGACTCGCGGTCTTTGCCTGGCACGGTTATCTGTCGCAGCTGCGTCTTCAGATAAAGTATGTTGCCGGGGCTAGAAGCGATGACAAGGTACCCCGTTCCGGCGAAAACAAACTCACTGGGACGCAAAGTGTTCCGAGCGTCTCTGAGTAAATCCCGATACAAAATTTCGATTTTGACCTTTCTATTCCCGGCGACATTCTGACGACTGGGAGCGAACACCTGCGGTTGTAGATGCGGCGATATTCAGCTGCATCGGCTACGACATTGAATATCGTGCAGTCTCAACGAAAGGAGGCTGGACGCGACTGCAACGGACCGCGAAGCGCCATCACTGGATTGGCGGCACAACGCCGAGTTTCTCGGCCAGCATCCGTTCATACACGCCGAAATGAAGGTCCACCTCTTCCTGCGTGACCGTCTGGACCAAAATGTTGACCTGGTCCGGAAGCAAGCCCATTACCGTTGAGATTGCGCTCTCAAGTTGCGGTGCACAAATCCGGTCTTCGGCCAGCGTCGTTCCTATCGAAATGTCATAACTTTGCTCCTTGCGGAGAATGATTTCGACGATGCGGGCTCGCGCGCTCATGTTGTTGTCAACCGCCAGCCTCACAACCTCGGCGAGCTGATTCATCAGTTCAGTCGGAAAGCCCTTCGTCGAGCGCAACCTTAACCGATGCTTACCGAGAGTTATCCACTCTGTTTCGAATTCCATGGCGTTCTCCTGGGTAATACTGGCGTGGATGGTAGGGACGATCGCCGGTTTTTCAAGTGCGAAAAATTCTTCAACTGGGGGCTTGAAAATCGTTTTTCTTATCCTATTTTCAAAGCGCTCAGGCAGTTGCTCGCGGGTTGTCGCGGGCGCTGCGTGTTTCAACCTTGTTTGTCTGCGGCCGGGGCAAACGGACTGGAGCGCGTACGCCGGTTCGTCTCCCCGCCGCCAGAGGAGAAAGCGACCATGAGTGACCTTTACTTTGGCACCGACCTCTTCAGCGAAGTGGACCGCCTGCAACGGCAGATGTCCACCCTGTTCGGCGGATTCCCCTCCAGCCTTCGCTCAAGCCGGCTCGGGACCTTTCCACCCATCAACATCGGCACGACCGACGACACGATTGAAATCGTCGCGTTTGCGCCCGGTATCGACGCATCAAAGCTGGACATCTCCATCGACAAGGGGCTGCTCACAATAGCCGGCGAGCGGACCACTGAGCCGCCGGATTCCACCGGGAGCCGACGTGCCTACGCGCAGGAGCGCTTCGTCGGCTCTTTCCGGCGAGCTATCGAATTGCCACAGCATGCGGACCCCGACAAGGTGCAGGCGCGCTACGTAGACGGATGCCTGTTGATTTCGATTGGTAAGCGCGAGGCTTCGAAACCCCGTGCCATTACGATTGAGTGAGAGGTGACATCATGAGCGACACAACCCAAATCGCCCAGCGCGAGACTGGCGCTGTAAGCCGCAATGCTGCCGAGGAAAAGACGCGTCGGCTAAAGCTGAATCCAGCGGTAGACATCTTCGAGGACAGTCAGGGAGCGACGCTGTTGGCAGACCTGCCCGGCGTGACGAGGGAGCGTTTAGAGGTGAGCGTGCATGACGGGAGCCTCACTATCGAAGCGGAGTCGGCGGTACCAACTCCTGCGAATCTGCACCTTTCGCACGCGGAGATACGCGCGCCATATTTTTCGAGGCAGTTTGCCGTCAGCGACGACTTCGACACTTCGCGAATTGAGGCTAACCTGAAGGATGGCGTACTGAAGTTGACTATCCCACGTCGGGAAGAGGCAAAGCCGCGCCGCATTGACGTCAGCGTTGGCTGAAGGCCAATCGGCAATTGATAGCGAATGCCGAAGCGGCTAAAGGCTGAGATGTGGTCTGCCGCATCTCAGCCGCCGGTCTACGTCATAACGGCTGAGAAGTTTTACGTTAAAAAAGACAGTATCCAGCGGCATACAGTCCGCTGGGCACCTGTGCCAAACCTTTGACGGGGAACTCATGTACTCATGGTGCGGGGTCCTCTGTTTCAGACTCTGCCGGTGGCCTGCCAACACCGAGCTGCTGCCGTCCCTTCTCCGAGTATTCTTCGGAACGTCCGTCGGGACTTCCGTCCTTTCCCAAAGATAAAAAGCGAACGTTCGAATCTGCTCCTCGGTGACTGGCACATCCTTGTTCACCCTCCAAAGAAAAATTTTCCCAACGGGCTAGCGCGCCGCCGCTAGCGTCAATCTAATACTGCCATATGAGCTGGTGGCGATGAATGATGAATTCTCCCGACTGACCGTCCACGGGGAACGGATGGCCGAAATGCACATGCAGCAAATCGACCCGACCTAAACGCACAATTGCGTTCCTTGAATATCAGCGGTCAACACGGGCTTGCAAATGAGCGGGATAACGGTCCCCTTGGACTGTTACATTTGCGACGGCTTCGTTGATTTTGCGCACATCGTCTGGGCTCAGCTCGATGGAAGCTGCACCGATGTTTTCTTCGAGCCTTTGCAGCTTGGTCGTCCCGGGTATCGGCACAATCCATGGCTTCTGTGCGAGAAGCCAGGCAAGAGCAATCTGCGCTGGCGTCGCGCTTTTTCCGGAGGCGAGTTGTCCGAGCACATCTACCAATGCCTGGTTGGCCTTCCGGTTATCCTCTGAGAAACGAGGCACGATGTTTCGAAAATCCGTCTTGTCAAAGCTCGTCGACTCACTGATTGCGCCAGTCAGAAAGCCCTTGCCAAGCGGGCTAAACGGAACAAAGCCAATGCCAAGCTCTTCAAGGAGCGGCAGGATTTCCTTCTCGGGTTCTAGCCACCACAGCGAATACTCGCTTTGGAGCGCCGCCACTGGTTGCACCGCATGCGCGCGGCGAATCGACTGCACTCCTGCCTCCGACATCCCGAAGTGCCGTACCTTGCCTTGCCCAATCAGTTCTTTAACCGTGCCGGCGACATCCTCGACAGGCACGTCAGGGTCGACGCGATGCTGATACAGGAGGTCGATACGATCCGTGCGAAGCCGCTTAAGCGCGGCATCTGCAACCGCACGAATATTGTCCGGCTTGCTGTTGACCCCTTTTTGAACGTCACCGCCTTCAAACCCGAACTTGGTCGCAACGACAACCTGGTCACGGAACGGCTCGAGCGCTTCTCCCAACAGCTCTTCGTTCACTCCATGCGCGTAAGCCTCGGCGGTATCGAAGAAGGTGACGCCGCGCTCGAATGCACTGCGAATCAGCTTAATGGCGGCCTGCTTTTCGGTGGCAGGACCGTAGCCGTAGCTCAAGCCCATGCACCCGAGACCAAGGGCCGACACTTCCAGCCCACTCTTTCCGAGAATGCGTTTTTTCATTGCAATGAACCTCGTGTTTTTGCGAAGGACTCGTCGTCGTATTGCGCATCCGTAACCTTCTCCATCCATTCCACCGGACTGCCATCCAGCGATTCGGCGATAGCGATATGAGTCATTGCGGTGGTGGGGGTTGCGCCATGCCAGTGCCTTTCCCCGGGAGCTATCCATACTATGTCCCCCGGCCGGATTTCCTCGGTTTCGCCGCCTTCACGTTGGACCCAGCCGATGCCGGATGTCACAAGCAGAGTCTGTCCGAGGGGGTGGGTATGCCAGGCCGTGCGGGCGCCAGGTTCGAAGGTAACGGTCGCGCCTCCCACGCGCGAAGGCGGTGTCCCGGCGAACGGCGCGTCGATTCGTACCGTTCCAGTGAAGTAGCCATCAGGCCCCCGTTGAGAAGGCTGTGAGCCGCATTTCTTGATGTCCATGAGCGCCCTTGCATTAATTGACCATTCCGCAATCTAACAGCGCTCCGGCATGTAATTAAGAGCTAAAATCGGGATGAAGTTATAAGACAGGCTAATGAATGGCTCGCTCGGACCTATCAGACATCACCGCTTTCCTCACAATCGCTCGCGAGGGTAGCTTTACCAAAGCTGCGGCGAAACTTGGTGTCTCTCAATCCGCGTTGAGCCAGACTGTCCGGAATCTGGAAGCGAGGCTCGGACTTCGTCTCCTCACTCGGACGACGCGCCGTGTCTCACCGACGGAGGCGGGCGAGCGCCTGATTCAAGCGGTAGGGCCAAGACTTGAAGAGGTTGAGGCGGAACTGGCCGCTCTCACCGCACTGCGAGATAAGCCAGCGGGCACGGTGCGCATCGCGGCTGGGGAGCACGCCGCTGAAGTAGTGCTTTGGCCGGCCATTGAACGTCTTCTGCCTGACTACCCCGACATCGTCATAGAAATCGTCGTCGACAATGGTCTAACAGACATCGTCGCGCAACGCCTCGATGCTGGCGTGCGTCTTGGCGAGCAGGTCGCAAAAGATATGGTAGCTGTTCGCATCGGCCCTGACATGCGGATGGCGGTCGTCGGGACGCCCGCGTACTTCAAAAAGCATAGCAAACCAAAGACGCCGCAAGACCT
This sequence comes from Paraburkholderia sp. RL17-337-BIB-A, assembly GCF_046025895.1. Classification (NCBI taxonomy): domain Bacteria; kingdom Pseudomonadati; phylum Pseudomonadota; class Betaproteobacteria; order Burkholderiales; family Burkholderiaceae; genus Paraburkholderia; species Paraburkholderia sp. RL17-337-BIB-A. The sequence goes on from NZ_JARESY010000002.1 coordinate 3,795,623, forward strand.
GACGACGCACAACTGCGTCAACATCCGGTTGCCGACGGCCGGAGGCCTCTATGCGTGGGAATTTGAAAAGGCTGGGCGTGCTCTCAAAGTTCGCGTTGAAGGACAACTCGTTTTCAACACGGCAACGATGGCGGTTAAGGCAGCGCTCGCCGGCGTAGGTCTCGCGTTTGTTCCGGAAGAACGAGTCCTATCGCATATCGAAAAAGGGACGTTGACGCGAGTGTTGCCGGAGTGGTGTCCGTCGTTCCCAGGATTTCATCTGTACTACCCAAGCCGTCGTCAGCCCACTCCCGCTTTCACTGTTCTAGCTGATGCGTTACGCAACTGGACATAGCCCAGCACCCAATATTCAAGTTGTCGCGCCACAATGATGGCACCCATGCGGACGGTGAGCAGTTCCAGGAGATCACTGCGGATACAAACGCTGAACCACCTCAAAATCTGGCCTTCGCTCAAACGATCGGTGAGCTATTCCAGGAGGTCCTCATCATATATAGCGGTGAACCGCATCCGATGCCAGCGTTCATCCATGCGGACGGTGAGCAGTTCCAGGAGACCACTGCGGATACAAACGCTGAACAGCTCAAAATCTGGCCTTCGCTCAAACGATCGGTGAGCTATTCCAGGAGGTCCTCATCGGATCCAGCGGTGAACGGCGTCCGATGTCAGCGTTCACCCATGCGGACGGTGAGCAGTTCCAGGAGATCACTACGGATACAAACGCTGAACGCCTTAAAATCTGGCCTTCGCTCAAACGATCGGTGAGCTATTCCAGGAGGTCCACATCGGATCCAGCGGTGAACGGCGTCCGATGTCAGTGTTCATCCAAGCGTACGGTGAGCAGTTCCAGGAGTTCACGGCGGATACAAACGCTGAACCACCTCAAAATCTGGCCTTCGCTCAAGCGATCGGTGAGCTATTCCAGGAGGTCCCCATCGGATCCAGCGGTGAACGGGTCCGATGTCAGCGTTCACGCATGCGGACGGTGAGCAGTTCCAGGAGATCACTGCGGATACAAACGCTGAACGCCTCAAAATCTGGCCTTCGCTCAAACGATCGGTGAGCTATTCCAGGAGGTCCCCATCGGATCCAGCGGTGAACGGGTCCAATGCCAGCGTTCACCCATGCGGACGGTGAGCAGTTCCAGGAGATCTTCATCTAATGTGACGGTGAGCGGCAACCGCTCACAACGCTCACTCATGCATGCGATTATCGGTTGCAGGAAACCTCGATCGATGCGACGGTGACGAGCATTCGCCCAAAGTCTTCCCATGCGGATGGTAAGCCGTTCCAAGGGGCCGTCTTTCACTCGGACCGTGCGATGCGATGGACCATAGCGTTCACTCATGCTTACGGTGAGCAAATTCAGGAGATACGTATCGGATGCAAACACCGCTTCTGCGATTAGCCGGCGTCCCCACACGCCCGAGAGATTGCGAACGGCAAACCTGGCGGATGTTCGGACCTCTCGGCTTGCTCTGACCGAATTCCGGATGCTTTTGGTGAGTGAATTCGGCGTCACTGTCATAGAACATAGCCCTCGACAGTTGCGGCCGGCCAGCGCACCGATTTACCTCTCGCCTGAGTACCAATGCTCAATCTCAATGTTCTGTACTGCAGCTAGGCAAATTGTGAAACGTGTGACGGGCTGTCATGGCCAACGTTAGATATATTCGAGTTGAGTGCTCCGACTCAAGCGAATGGCGGGACGTCCCGCCGGAAAATGAAAGTCGCAACTGTCGTTCGGTAAACCAGGTAAACGGATGGGCGAAATTGGCTATTTTTTGAGTCACATGGCCAGGCAGCAAGGCAAGTCGCAACTTCATTGCCAAAAATACATGGCTTTTCGTAGGTCGCGACTTTTTTGATAACCGAGAGCCGGATCAGAACTTCACCTTCAACTGAAAGCCGATCGTGAATGGAAGATCGTCCGAGGGGATCGGCGGAATCACAATGAAATTAGCCCCTACGCGCTTGTATTCGACCATGACGATCGGCGCGACGACCGGTCCGATCGTGTGGTTGCGACCCAGACCCCAGTTGCCGTAGTTATACCCCGAGATGATCCCGCCGATCGCCGCGATCCGGACGATGCCCCAATGCGCGAACTCAGGCGCCCAGACGCCGCCGCCATAGTACGAGGGCCGTCGCAGTGAGTTGCGAAAGCCGCCGGCAGTCACCGCCCATTGATTGTTGAGCCAGCATTCGACGCCAAGGCCAGGATTGAACTGCTCGAAATGGGTATTTGGGTCGGGGTTGATGTGATACGAGCCGAGCATGGCGTCGACCCATACGCCGCCCTCGCACCAGTCGCCGGCGTGCGCCGCGGAGGCCGCAGCCAGGCTCGCGACAAGCGCGACGACTGTGTGTCGAATCTGCTTCTTTATCTGCCGAAAATGCATGTGTTCTCCGTCACCGGTCGAACGCCGGTGTCATCCACGTTCTGGGTATTCCTGCTTGCCGTCCGTCGCGCACTGTACCTCAACCCGTACAGGCAATGTTGAAGACACGCTCGGGCACGCGGGCACAGGACGTGTCCTGCGTGCTGGAAAACGGAACAATAACGGAGAACCGATGGCGAAACGGTGAACACGCGGCAGGCGTCCACCTTCTTTAATGTCCGTGAAAAGTTTAGAGACCGAGGTCGGACAGACCCGGATGATCGTCGGGACGGCGGCCGAGCGGCCAATGATAAAGACGGTCAGCCTCGCGGATCGGCAGATCGTTGATGCTGGCATGACGGCGCGCCATCAGTCCATGCTCGTCGAACTCCCAATTTTCGTTGCCATATGAACGGAACCAGTTGTTCGAGTCGTCGTGCCATTCGTAAGCAAAGCGCACGGCGATGCGGTTATCCGTGAATGCCCAGAGTTCCTTGATGAGGCGATAGTCGAGCTCCCTGGCCCATTTGCGGCGCAGCAGTCCGACGATCTCGGCGCGTCCATGCGTGAATTCGGCACGGTTGCGCCACACACTATCCGGCGTATAGGCGAGCGACACGCGCTCCGGGTCACGGGTGTTCCAGCCGTCTTCCGCGGCGCGCACTTTCTGGATCGCGGTTTCGCGTGTGAACGGGGGCAGCGGCGGGCGGGTTTCGATCGGGTCAGCCATGGTGGTTCCTCAGTCAGGTGGTGGTGCGCCGGGATGGCGGTCGTTTGCTCGGGGATGTGCTTGCGGTTTTGCGGGCGAGTTGGTGGGCGGATCTGGGTGCGGGTTTGGATGCGAGCTTATTTGATTTGCTTGCGGATTCGGTGTCGAGCAAGGCTTCGGCGGCGGCCTGCGCGTCGAGCGCGGCGTCGGCCTCGCCGCTCACCAACGCCACGGCGATGGCGCCATCGAGCAGAATTAGCCATTGGCGCGATAAGCGCGCGGCGCAGCGGGCGTTCGTGCTCGATTCGGCCGCATATTCATCGCACCGGGTTCGCACGAACGCAAGCAGGCGTTCCTTGTGTTCACGCGCGACGATCCGGATCGGATCCTCCGCGGAGGCGATTTCACCCGCCGCGTTCAGAAACGCGCAACCATGAAAATCCTCCGACGCAAACCATTCGCGCAGCACGTTGAACATGCCGAGCAGGTGGCTGCGCGCAGTCTTGCCATGCTGCAGCGTGCCCGCGATAAACCAGTTCATCCACCGTTCGTCGCGCCGCTCCAGCGCGGCGGCGACCAGCGCGTCTTTCGATTCGAAATGCGTGTAGAAACTTTTACGCGCGGTACCGGATTGCTTGACGATTGCGTCGACACCGGTTGCATGGATGCCGCCGGCGTAGATCAACGCTTCCGCGGCATCGAGCAGCCTTTCACGCGCGCTGCCTGACGCAGCCAATTCAGGTGGGTTTCGAGTAGCCATGTGCGAAGGGTAGAACGATCATTCTCCTTCGTCAAGTCTTTGTGCGCTTCGGCGGATTGGTACGCTTACTGCTATCGTGGTGAAGATTCATCAACTGGAACGAATCTCATGAGTCGCTCTACTTTCCGTGCAACGCTGGTACGTGCACTGCTCAGCGCAACGCTGTTGACGGCAATGGCCTGTACGCCTCTGCAAGTAGTCACACACACAGTCAGCCAGAACGAAGCGCGCGTGCCAGTTGGGCGCTACGACCTCGATCCGGACCATTGCAGCATCACCTTCGACATCGATCACTTCAAGTATTCGCGCTTTACCATGCGCTTCGACCGCAAGCACGGGCAACTCGACTGGAACGAAGGCGGTCTGGACAAGAGCAGCGCGACGATCACGATCGACGCCGCAAGCATCGACACGAATGTGGCGCTACTCGACAAGATGGTGAAAAGCGCGAGCATGCTGGACGTGTCGCGCTATCCGGAGGTGCGCTTCACCAGCACGCGCTTTGAGCGCACCGGCGAGTCGCGTGGCACGTTGACGGGCGACCTGACGATTCACGGCGTCACGCAACCTGTCACGCTCGACGTGACTTTCAACGGTTTCGCACCCGATCCGCTCACGAAAAAAGACACGCTCGGCTTTTCCGCGGACGGTCATTTCAGCCGCGCGAAGTTCGGTTTGGCGACGTGGTACCCGGCTGTCGGCGACGATATTCATGTGCGCATTCAAGCCGAGTTCGTTAAAACGCCCGCAGGCGCGTGAGCACGATGCGGGCGCTTTGCTTGAGGCGCTTTGCTTGAGGCGTTTTGTTTTCAGCGGCTTCACTTGAGTGCGCCGCTTTTTCACTCATTCAACTCAAGCAGCAGTCCAGTCGAGAATCACCTTGCCGCTCTCGCCGGAGAGCATCGTGGCAAACGCTTCCTGATAATCGTCGACCTTGAAATGATGCGTGAGGATCGGTGACAAATCCAAACCGCTCTGCAGCATCGCGACCATCTTGTACCAGGTCTCGAACATCTCGCGGCCGTAAATGCCCTTGATTTCAAGACCTTTAAAGATGACCTGGGTCCAGTCGATCGCGGTCTGCGCGGGCGGAATGCCGAGCAGCGCAATCTTGCCCCCGTGGTTCATCGCTTCCAGCATGCTGGTGAAGGCGCTTGGCACACCGGACATTTCCAGTCCGACATCGAAGCCTTCGGCCATATGCAAATCGGACATCACGTCGCGCAATGATTCGCGCGAGACGTTCACGGCACGCGTGGCGCCCATCTTGCGCGCGAGTTCGAGGCGATAATCATTGACGTCGGTAATCACCACATTGCGTGCGCCGACGTGTTTCGCAATCGCCACCGCCATGATGCCGATCGGGCCGGCGCCCGTGATCAGCACATCTTCGCCGACCAGGTTGAATGACAGTGCGGTATGCGTGGCGTTGCCGAACGGATCGAAGATCGCGGCGAGATCGTCGGAGATTTCAGGCGGAATCTTGAACGCGTTGAACGCGGGAATCACGAGATATTCAGCGAACGCGCCTTCACGATTCACGCCAACGCCCACTGTATTGCGGCACAGATGCCGGCGTCCCGCACGACAGTTGCGACAGAAGCCGCAGGTAATGTGCCCTTCGCCCGACACGCGATCGCCGATCGCAAAGCCGCGCACCTCCTGGCCCATTTCGACAATTTCGCCCACGTATTCGTGGCCGACGTGCATCGGCACCGGGATCGTTTTTTGGGCCCAGTCGTCCCATTTCCAGATGTGGATATCGGTACCACAAATCGCCGTGCGCGTAATGCGGATCATCACGTCGTTGTGCCCGACTTCAGGCTTCTTCACATCCGTCAGCGTGAGGCCGGGTGCGCGTTCGAGTTTTGCCAATGCTTTCATGTGCGCCTCCGTTCTAGATCACACCGAGTTGACGGCCGACTCGCGCGAATGCATCGACGGCTCGGTCGATTTGTTCCGGCGTGTGCGCGGCGCTCATTTGCGTGCGGATTCGCGCGCGGCCTTTGGGCACCACCGGGAACGAGAAGCCGATTACGTACACGCCTTCCTTCAGCAACGCGTCGGCCATGTTCGATGCGAGTTGCGCGTCGCCGAGCATGACCGGAATAATCGGGTGTTCGCCAGGCACGAGCGTGAAGCCGAGCGCGCTCATCGCGCTACGGAAATGCGCGCCGTTTTCACGCACGCGCGCGCGCAGTTGCGCGCCTTCGTCGCTAGCGAGCAGGTCGAGTACTTTCAGCGAGGCGGCAGCGATGCTCGGCGTTAGCGTGTTCGAGAACAGATAAGGACGCGAGCGCTGGCGCAGCAAATCGACCACTTCCTGGCGCGCGGCGACGTAGCCGCCCGATGCGCCGCCGAGCGCTTTGCCAAGCGTGCCTGTAATGATGTCGACGCGCGACAGCACACCGCAATGTTCCGGCGTGCCGCGTCCGTGTTCACCGACAAAGCCGACCGCGTGCGAATCGTCGACCATCACGAGTGCGCCGTAGCGGTCGGCAAGATCGCAAATGCCTGCGAGGTTGGCAATGATGCCGTCCATCGAAAACACGCCGTCGGTTGCGATCAACTTGAACCGCGCGCCTGCGGCGTCGGCTTCTTTCAGTTTCGCTTCCAGATCGGCGAGGTCGTTGTTCTTGTAGCGAAAGCGCTTCGCCTTCGAAAGCCGCACCCCGTCGATGATGCTCGCGTGGTTCAGTTCGTCGCTGATGATGGCGTCGTTTTCGTCGAGCAAAGTTTCGAACAGACCGCCGTTCGCATCGAAACAGCTGGAGTAAAGGATGCAGTCGTCCGTTTGCAGGAATGCGGCGAGCGCTTTTTCGAGGTCTTTGTGCACGGTTTGCGTGCCGCAGATGAAGCGCACCGATGCCATGCCGAAACCATCGTGATCCAGGCCTTGCTTCGCGGCCTCGATCAGCCGTTCGTCGTTAGCGAGACCGAGATAGTTGTTCGCACAGAAATTTAGCACTTCCGTGCCGTTCGCGAGACGCACGTCAGCGGACTGCGGGCTGGCAATCACGCGCTCGTTCTTGTAGAAACCGTCGGCGCGGATCTGCTCGAGAGTGCCGCGCAGATGGGCGAGGTAAAGGTCACGCATGAACCAGACTCCTGAAAGGGTGGTGCGCCCACGGACGACATGCCCGCCACTTGCGGCATGTTCGACCTCGAGACGGCCTGTTATAGTCGACTGTCAGTTTTATCGGATATTTTCGTTTTTCCGAACTAAAATCCGGTATGTCGAACAACTCTAAACGATAGGTCAGTAAATGGCAAGTTCGGGAATTCGTCGCGCAGCAGTCAATGCGGCACCCACTTCAGGTACGGGCGCGGTCCCTGCAACCGCTGCGCCGCCTCGTGTCGGCGAGCAGATTCAGCGTCTGCGCGCCGAACGGCGCATGACGCTCGACGACCTGTCGCGCGCGGCGGGTGTGTCGAAATCCATGCTCTCGGAGATCGAACGCGACAAGGCCAATCCGACGATCGCGGTCGCCTGGCGTTTGACGAACGCGCTCGGCGTCAGTCTCGATTCGCTGTTCGCGCCGCAAAAGGCGCCGGAGGCGATTGCCGTCGCCGGTCCGCACGATATTCCGACGTTGAGCGGGCACGAGGCGAAGTATCAGTTGCGCGTGTGGGGGCCGATCGAACTGGCCGGCAAATTCGAGTGGTATGAGCTGACGCTGCAGGCGGGCGGGGCACTGGTGTCGAACGCCCATGAACCCGGCACGCGGGAGCATCTGACCGTGTTGCAGGGATCGATCGAGATCGAGGCGGCGGGCGCAACCAGGCGGCTCAAGGCCGCGGACACCGCACGCTACGTCGCCGACGAGCCGCACGCAATCCGCAACGCCGGCAAGGGCGAAGCGAAAGCGCTGCTGGTGGTGATTCACGGCTGAGCGGCAGGCGCACCGTTACTGATGGTTGGCGGAATCGTGCTGAATTGACCGTTCGGCCGAGGTTGCACGAAACACTGTATATTTGTACAGTACAGGGTATCGACTGGAGCCGATGATGAACGACCTGACGACCGAACAAGCCGAGCATGCTCTGGCCGCGCTGCGCTATCAAACCGCGGCGCGCGATCTTGAACACATCGTGCGCAATATCGCCGCGCGCTACATCGTCCAGCAGGTGCCGCTTTCGTGGCGCCTGCTGCATGCCATCGAGGCCGAAGCATTGGCGGATCTCGGATTTGCCAGTCGGCACGACGCGATCATGCTCGGGCTGTTCCAGCGGCCGTCCGACCTGCCGTATCCGGAAACGGACGAGGCGGTGGACTTCGGCACCTCCACCGCGTTGCCGGCGGTGTTCGCGTTTGCCGTCTCGGCCTATGAAGAGGCAGCACGCCGCGCCGCACAACCTTCGTCCAAAGGCGCTGCGCTAAAGCATGCGCGGGCGTGGGGCGACTAACTTAGGCGCTGTACTTTCATCGGTTGCCATCTACAATATGCGCAACTAACGGAAGGATAGCGTATGTCACCTCCTCATCTGTCCGACCCGGTCCCGCGCCCCGCACCATCAACCGATCTCTTCGATCAGGAACGCGAAGACTGGCGTCGCGATCCGCAAATCGCGTTCGACGCATGGCTTGCCAAGCAGCACTTCAGGCGCTCGTCCGCTGAAGTCTATCAAGCGCAGTGGGGGCTTTTCCTCGACTGGCTTGCCGTTCGTCAAAAGAGTCTGGTCACGGTCGATACGCAAACCATCGCTGAATTCGTGAGTGGGCTTGCAATCCGAAAACCGCAACGCGTCAGATATTTGCGGCTCATTGAACGCGTGCTGGACCATGTGCGCGAAATTGAATCGGCGTCGACCAATCCCGCCCGCTTCATTGCTCAGGATGGCGAAGCAGCGTGGCGAAATGCACGCGATAACGAGCCGACCGGTTTTCTCAGCCATACCGAACGAGCCGCGCTCATTGCGCAACTGTTTTCTCCGTTGCCGGCCTTGTCCATGGCGCAACGCTGGAGAGAGCGGCGCGACCGTGCTTTGATCGCTGTGTTTCTGGGCGGTGGACTCAAGACGGGCGAAGCTGCGGCGCTTACGGTTAGTTGCGTGAATACGGGCTCACCGTGGGTCACGATCGAGTCCGCGAATCCCATGCTGACGCGGCGTACCCGGCTCGCGCCCTTCGCGGCTGCCATTCTCGACGCCTGGCTCGCCGAACGGCGCCTTTCCGAACTGGCCGGCAATCTGGTCTTTCCCGCTTCGCCGTCCGGGCGCCCCATGCACAAGGCCACCATGCTGCGCGCCGTCGACGCGTTGATCGACGCGGCGGGAATTGCCGCCTCGCGTACCTCGCGCGCCAGTCCGCAGACGTTGCGCAACACCTTTGCAGCAGATCTATTCGAAAGCGGGGTAGAGGCAGAGCTGGTCGGGCAATGGCTGGGATTTGTACAGGCAGTGTCCGCCAACCGTTTGTATCGGGCGTGGCAGAAGTGGATGGACCACCAGGATTCGCCGGTTATCGACGAACCCGATCCAGCTGCCCCGCCCTTGCCCACTCCCCGGCGGGACGGGCGTTTTACGAGGAAAGGGTGATCCGGCAAGCCCTGAAAACCCTCACCCTTGAGGTCCCGAATTTCCTCACCTTTGTCGTTTTCTCCAAGGTTGCGTTGCGTCGACGGTCATGCCGACGCAGCAATCGAAGCACTTGATAAAAACCGGCTAACCGCCGCCAGTCTTGATTCCCCGGGGCCTGAGGAGTGATCGCATTCTGGACACTGCAGTTCGAAGCGGTGATCCACTTGCGATAGCTCTGGTTCACCTTCCTCACATTTTGGGCAACGCAGCGGCAGCGTGACATGGCCATCCGCCGCGGTGCCGACCACGGTCAGCTCATCGGTTGTGAGCCTGCCCGCTTCGACCAACGAGCACAGCAGGCTTGCAATCGCGGGGTCGATGCCTTGTTGGCCACGCAGCGCGGCGACTTCTTTCGTCAAAACATCCACTTCGTCCGATTGCTCGCGCAGTTGCGCATCGAGCCGGTCACCGCGCGCCTTGGCTGCGGCGATCTGCTGAATAAACTCGAATTCCTTGCGGCTTGCGTCACGCACTCCCGACTGATAGGTGGCTGCCATGCTGCGCAACGAATCGAGTTCGACCAGCATCGGCTTCACACGCCGCTCGGCTTCAGCCACGGCGTCCTTGATCTGCTGCGCATAGTGTTCGGTGCTTTGGCGCAATTCAACATGAAGTGCATCGATTCGGTCGCGAAGCGCTGCGTTGGTCGCCTGTTCGGTGTCGAGACGTTGACGCAGCGTTTCGTTTTCGCTGTCGAGTCGGCGGGCCGTTGCCTGCAAGCTTTCCTGGTGAGCGGTCCCGTGTGTGGTGGTGCTGGATAGCTCCATCTCGAGCGCGCGAATGCGCTCCCACGCGGCTTCAGCTTTCAGTTCGCTGCGCTTGACCGCTTCTTCCGACATGCTGTTGCGAATTTCCGCTTCTCGCGCGCGCTGGTCGGCGGCGGCGACTTGAGCGCGAATTTCCTCGCGTTCGTCGTCCAAAGTCGAGCGTGCATGCACGATGGCTTCTTCAAAGAGTGCGCTCAACAACTCTCCGGCGCGATCTTCGAGTGCCTTGGGTATAGCGCCGGCACCGACTTTGACGCGCGACACAGTTCTGAGGCGTTCCCAGAAATGGTCGATGTCCTTCGGGATGTCGCTCGCGCTGCCTGTTTGGGTCAGGTCGCGAACAGCCGCCATGGACGGGCGGATGCCCAAATCAAAAAAAAGCCGCTTGCAGGCATGCAGTGACAATTCCTGCCGCCGTGCTCCGCCGGCTCTCAACGATTCAAGCTCGTCGCGGATGGCTTGCCGTTCCTGGTCCAAATTCATGTAAACCTCGATGTTGCTCGAATTGGATGAATCATAACAATTTACGTATTGTCCGCTACATATTTGCGTCGAGAACGTGCGCTTTGGTTAGTTGGGCTGTTTTAGGGCCACCAGTAAGACTTCGGATCCGAGCCTGTGCATTTTTTCCGTGAAACAAAACGAAGATTAGCCAATAAGCCTTTGTAAATAAAGCGATTTCGAATGATTTGTTCTGATCGCTCACTGTTTCACGAACGTGTCATGGGAGCGAAGTGGGTGGAAAGGTGCTGTCCGAAGGACACGCGGGGTAAAGCTAGAGAGTAATAAAAGTAAACACCTTTGAACCCATGTTAAAAACGTTAACGCCACGGCAAACCCTTGCCTGGCCGGTGTTTCAGCCCAGTAAGGTGAAGCTTTCCGGGAGAGGTGGTGAGATCTTGCGGGACTGTTGAGTGATGAGGTTCGGGGGCCTCGGTGAGTGGGTCCGGGACAGAACGTGAGCGGGTTCAGGAGCCGCCCCAAAAGTGTGATTTGGCTAAAGGTGAGATTTTGCGGGACCTGAACGTCCGGGATCGCACGGCAGCCCTCAAAAGTCGGTTCCACGCACGACTGCCCGGAAGGTGAGTGCTTTCGGGACCGAGGCGAACCCCAAATTTTGGCCTTATTTGGGCCTCGTAAACCCCATTGGTGAGTCAAGACAGGAGAAAACGCGGACCGAAGGTGAGACTTTTCGGGGACTGGATGTCATTTTTGCCTCAATTCTGGGCAAACAGGCGCTTAAGGTGAGGGTTTGCGGGAGCTGAGGTGGAATTTCGCCCGGCATTCCGTTCTTCCCATTACCGAGCTCCTGGGCCGCCTTGGAGGAAAGGTGAGCAAATTCGGGAGACCTTGGGGTGGAGCGATCGTCGGCTCTGCAAATTGCCTGTTTTCGGCTAAAGGTGAGGATTTTCGGGAGTCTTTTGGGACGCTTGTGATCACTAAGGTGAGGAAATACAGGACCAGAATCGCTTCGATAGGCCGGAAAAGCCCTACGGACGCTGTCAGAGCAATTCCCGTTTTGGGCTTGCTGAAATCTTGAGGTGAGGTTTTTCGGGACCAATCGAGTTGCGCCCGAAAATGCCTGGATTTCGTTGAAAACCGGTTGAAGGTGAGGATATACGGGAGGACTTCCCCACGGCGTAGCTCGAGGCTGTCCTGTAACCCAATGAAATTGTTGAATTATTTTTGTGCGCTGCGCAAAGGTGAGGTTTTTCGGGGGGCCGTTTTGAGGCCCTCGCAAACCGCTTCCGGGCTCATTGGTGAGGTTTTTCGGGAGTATTTATCGGTGCTTTTTCAGGCTTCCAGGTCTGGAGGCCGCGTCGTTCCAAGCGCTCAGCTAGCGTTAAGGTGAGCTTTTTCGGGGGAACGTTGCGCGTTCGGATCACTCTCGCGCGAATGAGGTGTCGGTCTGCAATCTGTCTGCCGCGTTTAGCCCCCTTTGCTTGAGACGGAACCGCGCAGCGGCTGCTGTGCGTCCCTGCGTGGCGAAGGCCCGTACGGCCGCAATTGATGGGTGCGCACTTTTCCTCCCCTCCCCGATCCGCTGAATGGGCCAAGGCGCGTTCACATCACCGGCGTTCACACCCACCGAGTAGCGCGAGTGCGTCCGGCTTGCAACATGCACACGGCCAAAATTAACGAGATTTTTTTGAGGTGAGAAGATTCGGGATCGCTTGGCTTGCGCTCACTGCGAGTCGGAAAACGTTCCGCATTTCGGGAGGCCGCGACCTGTAAGGATGCCCCGAACCTGGCGCGAAACTGTTGAGGTGAGGGTTTTCGGGAGCGGCTCGAGGTGAGTCACGCGTCGTAAACTCACTTCACCGGGAACGGTGAGACTCACGCTATAGACGCGTATCACCACAGCCGGTATGCTCTCGCCAAATCCCTCCTCGACCAGACGC